>CBDFLW010000004.1:0-2925000 GCA_965249355.1 Dehalococcoidia bacterium | reverse complement strand
ACGGCGTGGTCGTGAACAGGGCAAGCGCCAACTGGACCTTGCCCGTCATCACCACCATTCCGATAAAACCGGTCGTCGCCAAGGCCAAGCCGACATGGACGCCCAACACCATGAGGGAAAGAACCGCTACAAAGCCGATTATGCCCCAGTAGAGATCGTCCATTTCGTACCCTGCTTACCCTGCTCGCTGCGTTTCAATGTGCCGCGTCTACCGAAGGGGGAAATGCGCCATCTGTCGACGCAAATTGAGAATTTCTATGGCACTACACGTTCAATCTATGTTTTCTTGCTAGTGGCTCCAGTGGTCCGCCACCCTGGAGTTGATGGGCGAGTCACCAAGCCCCCCCGTTGTTCAGGCCGGGTCCGGCCGGGCACCGTCATTCCGGCCCTGAGCCGGAATCCAGGAACCCTGGCGCTGTTTACGTCGGCCTTGCTCCGGCCCTTCTGGATTCCGGCTCAAGGCCGGAATCACAATATAGTCTTCCGCAGTCATCAATTCAATAATGTGGGGCTACTAGTCGGGTGTTGCCGGTTCACCGATGGGCTCGCGTACCGGTTGCGCTTCTGCTGATGGGCTCGATTCCCGGAGTATGGCCAGAAGCTCTACGAACCTCGCTATCCAGTCCGAGAGAAACTGTAGCGAAAGAAGGATCGCGCCGAAGACCATCGCGAATTGGGAAGGCCACTTGGGAATGTTGATCAGCCCCGCTACGTACTCCCCGATTTCGAAAGAATGATAGGACCACTTGAAAGTCTCGTAGAATATTGCGCCGTAAATCAGGATGCCGAGGGTGTATGCGAACAGGTCCATGATTGCCCGACCTTTGGGAGGCATCCGCAGGGTCAGGATTTCCACCCGGATGTGCGCCTTCTGGCGCTGGCTGTAGGCCAGGCCCATAAAGACGATAAAGACCAGCATGAAGGCGCCGACCTCGTAAGACATCGGCACCGGCTTGTTCAGTACCTTGCGTCCAAAGATGTCTGCCACCACCATCACCATCAGGATAACGACGACACTGGCAGCACCAAAGGCGCTGGTGTTCACCACCCAGCCTAGCGCCCGTTCGAGATGCCGGCCCACCATTCGCAAGTCCATGTCAACCCTCGCAGTGGAGGTTCAGGGGCGCGCAGGATGTTCTGTTCACTCCGCGCGCTCCCTGAAGTATCTAGCAGGAAGTATCTAGTTCCCGCTCCTGTATTCGGCGGCCCATTCCCTGGGGAAGACGTGGCCCATTTCCTCCAGCAGTTCGATGTAGCCGACCATAACTTCGCGGCCAGGCAGTCCCTTGTCTTCCATGTCCTTGATCCAGTCGCCCGGCATATCTGACAGTGCGTTGGCCCACTTCGCCCGTTCCTCGTCGGGCATGTCGTGCCGGGTGACCCCCTGTTCTTCCCAGTCCTTGAGGGCCGCATTTCGTCGTTCAAGGATGAGTGTAGCGTTGAGTGTCACTGCCTCGTCGGCCACGTCCTTCATCAGCTGTTGCAGATCGGCAGGGAGGCTGTCCCAGACGTCCCTGTTGATCCCGAGGCCTACCGGCATGGCCGAGCCCATGTTCACCCAGGTGATGTGCTTGTTGAAGTCGTGGTACTTGTAGGCATGGGAGATATCCCATGGCAGGAACTCCGCCTCGATAACACCAGTCTGTAACGCCTGGTACCGCTCCCCCACCGGCATTGCGATGGCCGTCGCCCCCGCGCCCTGCAGGATCCTGGGGTGGTAGGAGCCGATGGACGCAATCTTAATGCCGTCGAAGTCCTCAAAGTTGACAATGGGTTCCTTGGAAGTGAGATTGTAGGTGTCGATGACCGAGGGCATCAGGAATACAAGGTTGTAATTTTCGACCTCTTCCCTCAGCCCGGGCACTGCGTCGTATATCTGGATGGAGGCATCGAGGATGACGGCTGGGTCACCCGGGCCGAACGGCACGGCATAGGTCCAGTTGCCCAGAGGCAGCTTGCCGGGATAGTACGGGTAGATAACCGCACCCGCGTCGGCCAGTCCCACCTGGATGGCCTCCAGGGTCTCGCCGGGCTTGGTCAGAGCTCCGGACCAGTAGAAGTCCGTCCACACGATGCGTCCATTGCTGCGCCGCTCCACTTCGTCGGCCCACCACTTCTGCACTTCGCTGAGCAGGAACGGCGGCGGGGAAACCGGTGAGCTGAACTTCAATTCGAAGACCTCATCCGACTCTGACGCCTCAATGGTGGGCGCCGGGGTGTAGGTCGGCACCACCGTCGGTTCCTCTGCGACTGTTGGCGTGGACGTAGCCTCCATCTCCTCGGCGGAGGCCTCCGTGGGGGTCGGTGCCTCTGTTGTCTCTGAGGCCGTGGTTTCTCCCGCGGGTTCCGTAGCATCGGTCGCTGGCTGGCTTACCGCAGTTGCGGCCGCCTCGGGTTCAGCAGCGGAACCACAGGCTACGGCGAACAGGCATATCAGGGCCAAAACCGAGACGGATGCGAGAATCTGTAGCATTCGCATATTAACCATTTGTTTCATCCCAAAGATAAGAGTGAGACTGGCTCCCAAAGCCCTGTATCGAAATACGGAAAATTTACGCTTTTCGACTATAGCAATGGCGCCGAAACTAAGGCGCATACTAAATTGTCGGCATTAATATTGTCAATGATTGGATTCATTTGGAGATTAGCTGCGAATATCGTCACCAACACCCGAATTATGCCGCATGGGCTATAATTTCATAGTGATGAGAGTCAAGGATATCGGTGAATTCGGTGTTATCGAGCGGCTCAACCGTGTGGTGGTCCAGCGCGGTGCTGGGAACGAGGCCGTTCGTGCATTCCCACTGCTGGTCGATACCGGCGACGACACGGCGGTCTGGCAGGCCGGCCAAGGCCGGGAGCTGTTCACCACGGATACGGTCGTAGAGGGAATACATTTCACCCGTGAGACGACGCCGTGGAGACAGCTGGGCTGGAAGGCAGTGGCTGCCAACATCAGCGACATCGCCTCCATGGGTGGTATCCCGGCCTACGCGCTGATTACCCTGGGCCTCCCCTCCGATACCCTCGTCGCCGACATCGAAGAGATGTACCAGGGGATGCTTGAAATCGGCGACGAGTACGGCATGGCCATAGTGGGGGGCGATATCGTCGGCTCACCCGTGCTGTTCGTGACCACTGCACTGACCGGCGTGACCCGGCGCGCTCCCCTGCTGCGCTCCAACGCCCGCCCCGGAGATCTGGTGGCAGTGAGCGGATTTGTCGGCAGTTCTGGCGCTGGATTGAAACTGATGCTCGAATGCCCAGGCGCGACCGGCGAGGCGGCCGATTATCTGCGCAACGCCCATCGCCGCCCCGTGCCGGCCGTCAGGCAGGGGCAGCTTCTGGCGGAGGCCGGAATCTCCTCCGCGATGGACGTGAGCGATGGACTTGCCGACGATTTGGGCAAGCTCTGTGCTGCATCCGGCGTGTCTGCGCGAATTCGGGCATCCGATGTGCCCGTGCATCCAATGCTGCGCCAGCAGTTCCCTGGCGACTGGCTTGATCTGGCGCTTGGTGGCGGCGAGGACTACGTGCTTCTTTTCGCTGGCCCTGCCGAAGTTGTTGAGCTCCTGATGCCCCGGCTCGGAGAGGGTAGCGGTGTCTTCGGTTCGATAGAGGGCGTTGCTGAGACAACAGAATCAGGGCGGGTGACCCTGGTAGACGATTCGGGAAAGGAGATACCGCTGACCGGCAAAGGCTGGGACCATTTCCAGTCGGCGCAGGCCTGATAGCTGCGAAGCGGACGGGATCAGAGGAGGCAATGCAGCACCAATCGCTCAGATCTCTAAACGTGCAAACCGGCAGTCCCGAGGAAACTCAACGCTTGGGCATTGCCGTGGGAGAGCGTGCCTGTGCTGGGGACGTCTTCCTGCTGAGCGGACCTCTGGGCGCGGGCAAGACCTGCTTCGCCCAAGGGCTGGCCCGCGGACTGGGAGTGGAGGGCCATGTGCGGAGCCCTACCTTCGTGCTGATGACGCGCCACAGTGGCCGACTAACCCTGCACCACATCGACCTGTATCGCATCGGCAGCCCCGCCGAGGCGTGGGATCTGGGGCTGGATGAGCAACTCTTCGACGGTGGTGTCTGCGTCATCGAGTGGGCCGAGCGCGCCGAAGAGCTGCTGCCCGAGGACGCACTCTGGTTCGAGTTCCACTACGGGGAGGGCGACGGAAATCGTGAAATAATGCTGGATTGCCAGTCCTCGAGGTACGATGATTTGCTGGCGCATCTGAACTCCGTCGCCGCCTCATTTTCTGCCGGGGCCCCCTGATTCGCCTATGCTGCTGGCAATTGACACATCCACGAGGAGCGCCTCCGTGGCACTGGCCGAAAACGGCCGGGTTGTAACCGGCCGCTCGTGGCGGTCAGCAGTAAGCCATTCCTCGGAGTTGATGCCCGCAGTGGCGCAGGTCCTGCACAGCCGGGAGGTGAGCCCACGGTCTCTGGACGCAGTGGCGGTGGCCCTCGGGCCGGGCGGCTTCAGTGCTCTTCGCACCGGCCTGAGTGTGGCCAAGGGCATGGCGTTGGCAGCCGGCATCCCGATTATCGGGATCGGCAGCCTCGACCTGGAGGCGTATCCCTTTCGAGACGCGGGAGTGAACGTGTGTGCGCTGCTCGAGGCAGGAAGAGGCGAGGTGTCGTCGTCGCTTTTTTCGCCTGCAGCCCGACTTTCCCGCCTGCGGGAGGACCGGATCACGGGCCCGGACGTTTTGCTGGATGAGATATGCGCGCTCGGCGAGAGGAGCACATTGTTCTGTGGCGAAGGGCTGGGTCCGTGGACCGAATTGGTGAAACTCCGCTTGGCCGAGCGGGCGATCCTGTGCCAGGCGCCAGCATCCGGCAGGGCCGAGTCGTTGGCCGCCTTGGCGTTCGACAGGCTGGGGAGGGGCGAAACCGACGATCTCGACTCACTTCAGCCCACCTACCTTCGCATGCCCAGCATCGGAGCGCCGAAGCGCCGCGACCGGAATCGACAGGCTTCTTCGCGGGGTCCGCTCCCTTCCCAGCGGGGCCAATGACGCTGCAGGTTCCGGCAGTGCCTGCGACTGGGCCAAGAACAGCCAACAATCCCGTGAGGCGGTATGGCTGAAGGAACGGCAATGTTGCTTGGCTGCGGTTCGTTGGGAATGGCAACGGCGCGCCTCTTGGGTAAAGACCGCGCTGTCCGGCGCGTTATCGCGGCCGACTGGGACCCCCGTCGAGCTGCGGCCGCCGCTGAGGCCAGCGGAGACAAAGCAGTGGCGGCCGAGCTCGACTGCCTTGACGATAGTTCGCTACTGCCCGCGCTGGAGGACGTTGCCTTGGTGATCAACACCATCCGGCTACCCATATCGCGGGCAATTCCTCTGATCCGCGGGGTGATGGAGGCAGGCGCCTCTTATGCGGACGCCAGCAGCGACCCGGAGGTCCTCCAGGCAATATTCGACTCGGAGTATCTCGACGCACTGGCGGGATACCGCGCGGTTTCAGCAGTGCCGGGACTGGGGGCATCTCCCGGTCTCACCAACGCCCTGACCAGCTACCTCGCGCAGCGACTGGAACGGGTGGACGAGGCGAGATTTTTCCTGGTAGATGATTTGCGGCGCCGCAGTTTTCGCCAATGGCGGGAACGGCTGTCCGACTTTGGCTCGACGGCGCTGGTTTGGCGGGACGACGACTGGAGTTACGTCGAGCCCCTTGCCGAGCGCCGGGAAATTGCCTTTCCGCCACCCCAGGGCAGAGTGTATTACAGCACCGTCGGCCTGGGGCCGGTGACCCTCCCAACCAGCATCGGGTCTCTCAAGCATGTGTCCAGCCATCGGGGATTTGCGGACCCGGACATGCTGGACGTCGTAGCAAACCTCGTCCTCTATGGGTTCGGCAACGACGAGCCGGTGGATACGTCGGTTGGCAGCCTGAGCCCGGCCGAATTTGCCGCCACCCTCTTTTCCCGATCCCTGGGCGGGTGGTCGACGGGCCCTCTGCTCTACTCAAGGTTGGGCGCCGGGGAATTCGCCGGTCCGCCGGTCAGGCAAGCGCAGGTGGCGGGGATGCAGCGAGGACAAAAGATCCGGTTCACAATGACATACTATTTTCCTGGAGAGGATGACGAGGACAACGTTGCGGCGACTCTGGCCGTCGGCGCCCGTATGTTGCTGACCCGCGAAATTCATTCTCCAGGCGTACATGCTCCGGAGTCGCTCGACCCGGCCCCGTTTCTATGGGATATGGAGCGCCGAGGAGTGGAGATCCAGCTGAGGAAGACCTACGAGGATTGACGGGGCTGCGGGCTCCGGCGCTTGGGAATTTGAGATTACCAAACCGAACAGGCGCAAGTGAATACGGTGAGGGATGACTTATGATAAGAGTTGCGTTGGCGGTGGTGGCGCTGGCGTTGTACTTTGTGCCGTCCTTCATCGCGGTCAACAAGAACAAGCGAAACAAGACCGCCATTTTCGCACTAAACCTGCTGTTGGGCTGGACCTTCGTCGGATGGGTCGTGGCCCTGGTGTGGAGCCTGATGCGGGAGGAGCGTGGTCCAGAAGCTAATTGAGACCGGCTTCGCAAGATTTGGGGACTTCTAGGAAATAAGAGGGATATGGAGACGATGGAGCAAACACTGGTACTGGTGAAACCCGATGGTGTGCAGCGTGGTCTGATCGGAGAAATCATCGGACGACTCGAACGCAGGGGCCTGAAGCTGGTGGGAATGAAGCTGATGCAGGTGGATGAGGCCCTGGCACACCGGCATTACGGAGAGCACGTTGACCGTCCGTTTTTCTCGGGACTGGTCAGCTTCATCACTTCTGGGCCGGTGGTGGCCTTGGCGTGGGAGGCCGGCAACGCGGTGGAAATCGTACGCAACACAATGGGGCCCACCAATCCCGCCGGCGCCGGCCCCGGCACGATACGGGGAGACCTGGCGGTGGACATAGGCCGCAACCTGATCCACGGGTCAGACAGTGCTGAATCGGCGCAACGGGAATTGTCGCTTTTCTTCGAACCCGGAGAAATCCTGTCCTACGACAGGAGCAACGACGGATGGATCGTTGAGTAGCCATCCGGTCAGGCCCCTGCACACTGAACCCTCTCCCATCATCGGGAGAGGGTTTTGCTGAAAAGGCTGACCCTGCGGATATCGCGCGAGGGGGTGGTCAGAGCACCCGCACCACCTGCGGAGCCCGCTGCCACAGCCGCTCCAGGTCGTAATACTCACGCTCTTCGGGCGAGAAAATGTGGATGATGACGTTGCTGAAGTCCAGCAGCACCCATCCTGATGCCGCCGTCCCCTCTCTGCGGTGTCTCGCGACTCCGGCCCCCTTCAGCGTTTGGGACAGGTCCTGCTCAAGCGCCTCGATCTGCCTCGACGATTCAGCCGACATGATCACGAAGTAGTCGGCAAAGGGCGCGAGACCGCGCAGGTCGAGGAGAAGAATGTCTTCGGCAAGTCTGTCGGCCGCAACATCGACGATAAACTGGGCCACTTCCAAGGGTTCCAGCTGGGTTCCCTCCAAGCTTCCGGGAGTGGGCCATCGGGGCCGACCAGCAATACCCCCGGCGAGTGTTGGCGAGTATAGGGCCGTCCAAAGCGCTTGGTCAATCTCGGCCATCGCTGACTTGAGGCAATGGATTTGACATAAGGACCGGGTGGAGTTCCCGCGATAGTCTCGGGTGCTCCATCTCCGTAGAAATGAAGCTTGACGGCCAGAACAATAGCGGATTGTGCAGGCAGTGGGAAAGGATAAGCTGTCCAGATTCGATGGCATCCATCGCTTTCGCAGTCCGTAGGGGTGCATTCGGCCGCAGGGGACGTGGTACGCTGATACGACGCGGCCTTGCCTTGGAAACAGACAGCCCCGCCTCCCTCGTATATGATTAAGTCACTATCTCAAAACTCTGTGGGCTGCCAACTCGTCATTCCCGCGAAAGCGAGAATCCGCGCCCCGCCTGACGATCGCCGGTGTTTTCGCAGAGTTGATGCGTTTTGAGATTGCTTTTAAGTAAGAAGTAGTAGAGTAAGTTAGCGGAGCTCCCATGACCCGGATTCGTTCCTTTTTGCTTTTTGCCCTCGCGGCCACCGCGATGACCGTAGCGATGTTGGCCTGCCAGGCGGAGCCTACTCCCGTTCCGACGGCCACTCCCACGTCAACGCCCGTGCCAACACTCGCTCCCACGCCAACGCCAAAACCCATCCCCAAGCCAACGCCGCCCCCTGCTCCCAGGAATGCCGGGGATTCGCTGGTTCCGGAGGGTGCCACGTTCATCGTAGACGCCGACCCGTCAGCCATCCTGGGTTCGCGGGTGATGGCGCCGTTGTTGGCGGCGATGCTAGGCGGGGAGGAGGCTGAAGGGGGGCTGTTTGGTGAGTTCGAACGGGAGACCGGCATCGCGATAAGTTCGGTAACTCGCGCGGAATTATTCATGGATGTCGAAACAGTGCTGGCGATGGGGCTCGAACCCAAGGAGGATGATACCGGGCCACCACCGACCATCGGGGTTGTGTTGCGAGGCGACCTGGACGAGACAGACTTCGCTGCCAGGCTCGCGCTCGCGAAGGAAGAGGACCCGGCGGCAGAGTATTTAGTGGACTCCTATCGTGGCTACACGATGTATGTCGATGCCGATGGGGACCCTGAGAAATTCTCGTTTGCGTTCGCCGAAGCCGACACGCTCGTATTAGGCACGACGGACGCCGTGGAGCAGATGCTTGACGTGGCTTCGGGCGCCTCTCAGCCGGCAACCGGCGTCGGCATCGGAGCCCTGGAAAGCTTGGGCGACAGGGACTTTGGAATGATTATGGTCATCCCGCCCGAGGTCCTCGCTGCAACGATGCAGGCGGACCCCGGAGAACTGGGACTGCTCGCGTCCTTTGGCCCGGGCGCCCTTGCCCCGCTCACGGTGATGAAGATGTCTGTGGACGACGCTTCAATGGTTATTGAGTCGCGCCAAATCTTCGGGGATGAAAATGCCGCGGCGGCAGCGAAGGAATTCAACGAGGGCACAATCACACTCATGGGCGCGATGTCTGGGTCACCGGAATTGCAGGCACTGTTCGGCAGCATTCAAATAGGTCAGAGCGGTAGCGAGGTCACATTCGATATGGCGCTGGATGCCGCGTCTGTAACCTCGTTGCTGGCCTTCATGGAATTGTTCATGCAGCTGGGGGCCGGATGATTTCAGGGCCCTGGTGACCGCGGAGTATCCGTCTCCCGTTTCCCACGTACCCGGCTCCCGTCCCTGGCAAGGAACAGGGAGTTTTCCTACCTGTCTTTGTCGCGCTTTGTATGTCTGGGCCTTGTATCTGGGGATAATTGTGATATATTACACAAATCTAGCCATCCTCTGGCTGGATGATTTATTTTTGTCCGCCATACCCCCATTTTCGTCGGCTCAAAGGGCCAGTGCAGCGCCCCAGTTTTCCTGACAGGGATCGATTAGGAATGGACCCGCTTAAAGAATTAGCCAGAAAGGGCCTTTACTCCCCAGAACAGGAACACGACGCTTGCGGCGTCGGTGTTGTCGCCGACATCAAGGGGCGAAAGAGTCATCAGATCATTGAGGAGGGGCTCCAGGTACTGATCAACCTGGGCCATCGTGGAGCGGTCGGCAGCGACCCCGAGACGGGCGACGGCGCCGGAATCCTGATCCAGACGCCCCATCAGCTATTCCGCAACGAAAGCCATCGGCTGGGTTTCGAGTTGCCTCCCGACGGAGAGTACGGTGTCGGGATGGTTTTCCTGCCGCCTCAGCCGGACGCTTTTGAGAAAGCCCGGGGCCTGGTTGCACGGGTGGTGGAGGCGGAGGGGCTGGAATTGCTGGCGTGGCGCGACGTGCCGGTGGATTACGACAAGCTGGGTCGCGACTCGCGCCGCCGCTGTCCCCGCATCTGCCAGGTCTTTGTAGGCTCTGGACGGAGCGGGTTGAACCCGGAGCAGCTGGAGCGCAAGCTCTACGTTACAAGAAAGATCATTGAACACTCGTTGAAGGACGCCGGGAAGGACGCCGGGAAGGACGCCGGCCTTTCCGAGGAAGAAGCAGACTATTTTTACGTCTGCAGCCTCTCCTGCAACACGATCGTGTACAAGGGCCTGCTCATGGCCCACCAGATTTCCGGCTTCTACCTCGACCTTCAGGATGATGATATTGTCAGCGCATTCGCGCTGGTCCACTCCCGCTTCAGCACCAACACGCTGGGCCACTGGCGGCTGGCGCACCCATACCGCTACCTGGCCCATAACGGCGAGATAAACACGCTCCGCGGCAACCTCAACTGGATGCGCGCCCGCGAGGCGATGTTCGAGTCGCCCCTGTTCGGGGATGACATGGCCAAGATCCCCCCGGTCATGAACCCCGGCGACAGCGATACAGCCAGCTTCGACAATGCACTGGAACTCCTCCTCATGACCGGAAGGGAGTTGGACCACGCAATGCTCATGATGATCCCGGAAGCCTGGGACCAGCATGAGACGATGCCGCAGGAGAAAAAGGACTTCTACGAGTACCACTCAACGCTGATGGAGCCGTGGGATGGTCCGGCGATGATTGTGTCGTCCGACGGCCGTAACATCTGCGCCCTTCTGGATCGAAACGGACTGCGGCCCTTCCGCTACCTGGTCACAACCGGCGACAAGCTGGTGATGGCCTCGGAGACCGGGGTCCTCGATGTCCCGCCTGCAGAGGTCAGGTTCAAGGGGCGGCTTCAGCCGGGGCGTATGTTCCTGGTCAGCTTCGAACAGGGCCGAATCATAGGCGACGAAGAACTGAAGCACGGCCTGGCCAACCGGCATCCATACGGCGAATGGCTGCGAGAGAACAAGGTCGAACTCAAGAGCTTGCCACTCGGCCGGAACGAGCCAGCCATCCAGGCAGATGAGATGGTGAGGCAACAGAGGGCTTTCGGGTACAGCGTCGAGGAACTTCGAATGCTCACCGCTACGATGGCCGAATCGGGGTACGAGGCCGTCGGTTCCATGGGGAATGACGCTCCCCTGGCTGTGCTGTCAGGCGAGAATCAGTTGCTCTTCAACTACTTCAAGCAGCTGTTTGCCCAGGTAACCAACCCGCCCCTAGACGCCATCAGGGAAGAATTGGTCACGTCGCTGCAGGCATTTATCGGCGGCGAGCAAAACCTCTTTGAGGAAACGCCGCTCCATTGCCGACAGCTCAAGCTGCGTTCACCAATTATCACCAACGAGGACATGGCCAGGATCAAGGAGCTCGACCTTCCGGGCCTGCGTTCTGCCGTGCTTTCATCTGTCTTTGAACCCGCGACCGGGATCATGGCCGCCCTAGATGAGCTGAGGCAGCAAGCGGCGAAGGCCATCGAAGAGGGTTGCTCCATAATTGTGCTCTCCGACCGGGGCGTTGGTCCCGGCCGCGCGCCAATCCCCAGCCTGCTGGCCACCAGCGCCGTCCATCACCACCTGATCCGCGAGGGTACTCGAACGCGGGTCGGCCTGGCTGTCGAGACCGGTGAGGCGCGGGAGGTGCATCACTTTGCCCTCCTGATCGGATATGGTGCCGCTGCGATCAACCCGTACCTCGCCCTGGAGACCGTGCAGGAAATGAGCGAGTCGGGTCTGCTGAACGGCCATGGCCCCGACTATGCCTGCAAGAATTTTATTAGGGCCAACGAGAAGGGCGTGCTGAAGGTGATGTCCAAGATGGGCATCTCCACGGTACAGAGCTATCGCGGCGCCCAGATATTCGAGGCCGTGGGCCTTGAACAGGGGTTGATTGACGAGTACTTTACCTGGACTCCTTCCCGCGTAGGCGGCATCGGTCTGGAAGCGATCGAGCGGGAAGCGATCGAGCGTCACGCCTCCGCCTACGATGTTGCCCCGGTGCCGGCCAGCCAGACCCTTCCACTGGGCGGCTTCTACCAGTGGCGAAGAGGCGGAGAGCATCACCAGTGGAACCCCGATACCATCGGGATGCTACAGCACGCCGCCCGGACCAACGACTGGAACGTATACAAGAAATTCGCGCGCCTGGTGAATGACCAGAGCCGACGGATTGCTACCCTGCGCGGCCTTCTTGAATTCAAGGGGGACCGCTCCCCGGTATCGATCGATGAAGTGGAGCCTGCTTCAATAATCGTGAAGCGGTTCGCCACGGGAGCGGCGTCCCTGGGTTCCATCAGCAGGGAGGCCCACGAGACCATGGCCATCGCCATGAATCGCATCGGAGCCCGCAGCAACACCGGCGAGGGCGGAGAGGACTTCCGCCGGTACAAAATTGACGATAACGGCGACAACCGCAGCAGCTCCATCAAGCAGGTCGCTTCCGGCAGGTTTGGAGTTACTGCCAACTACCTGATCAACTCTACCGATCTGCAGATCAAGATGGCCCAAGGCTCGAAACCCGGCGAGGGCGGGCAGTTGCCGGGCCACAAGGTTGACGAATATATCGGCTGGGTGCGCCGGACCACTCCGGGCGTGGAGTTGATCTCGCCTCCGCCCCATCACGACATCTATTCCATCGAAGATCTGGCCCAGCTGATCCACGACCTGAAGAACATCAATCCCGATGCCCGCATCCACGTCAAGCTGGTCGCGGAGGTCGGGGTGGGAACTGTGGCGGCGGGAGTGGCCAAGGGCCACGGCGATGTGGTGCTGATCAGCGGGCACGACGGCGGCACCGGGGCCTCCCCGGAGTCATCGATCAAGTACGCGGGTCTGCCATGGGAGCTGGGTATCGCCGAGACACAGCAGGTGCTGGTCGCCAATGGCCTGCGCAGCCGCATCGTGGTGCAGACCGACGGGCAGTTGAAGACTGGCCGTGACGCCGTAATCGCCGCACTGCTTGGAGCGGAGGAATTCGGCTTTGCCACCGCTGCCCTGGTGGTAAACGGCTGCATAATGTTGCGTAAATGCCACCTCAACACCTGCTCCGTGGGGATTGCCACCCAGGATCCAGAACTCCGGTCCCGGTTCGCCGGTCGGCCCGAGCACTTGGTGAACTACTTCATGTTCATCGCCGAGGAAATGCGGGAGGCAATGGCGGAGCTGGGCTTCCGGACGGTGGCCGAGATGGTGGGCCGGGCGGACGCTCTTGAGTCCCGGGAGGCGATCGAGCATTGGAAGGCCCAGGGAATCGATCTTGCCCGCCTGCTGTATTTTCAGGATACGATTTCGCCGGACGATACGCTCTATTGCTCCGAGGAGCAGGACCACGGGTTGGAGCGGGCGCTGGACCACGAGCTGATCTCCATGTGCGAGCCTGCTCTCAAGCGCAGGGTTCCGGTCGAGATCGACCTGCCGATCAGCAACTCCAACCGGACTGTCGGCGCGATGCTCAGTGGCCGCATTGCCAAGGCCTACGGCGAGGACGGCCTCCCGCCGGATACCATACGCGTCAACTTTGCCGGGTCGGCGGGCCAGAGCTTTGGCGCCTTCCTCGCCCCGGGTGTCAGCCTGCACCTCGAGGGAGACACCAATGACTACATGGGCAAGGGTATGTCCGGTGGGCTCATCGTGGTGAAACCCCATTCCGAGTCTACCTATGTGCCGGAAGAGAACATCATAATCGGCAACGTTGCCATGTATGGCGCGACCAGGGGCCATGCCTATATCAACGGCGTGGCGGGCGAGCGGTTCTGCGTTCGCAACAGCGGTGTGCGTGCCGTGGTTGAGGCCGTGGGAGATCACGGTTGTGAGTACATGACCGGGGGCGTCGTGGTGGTGCTTGGACCCACCGGGCGCAACTTTGCTGCCGGAATGAGCGGCGGGATAGCTTTTGTATATGACGCCGACGGTGACTTCCACATTCGATTCAACGACGGAATGGCAGACCTGGAACCGGTCACCAACCGCGACGATATAATCACGCTGAAGGAACTAATCGAGCAGCATTTCAATCACACCGGCAGCGTACCTGCCGCGCGAATCCTGGCCGATTTTGATTCCGCCCTGCCAAAATTCAAGAAAATTATGCCTCGGGATTACCGCCGGGTCTTGGAAGAGCGCCGAAGGCGCGGCCTGGAGGACCGGGAGCTGGAAGCTGTAGCCAATGGGTAAACCCACCGGATTTATCGAGACCGGCCGCCAACCCCCCGAGCGCAGGCCAGTCAGAGAGCGCATACGCGATCACCGGGAACTCTACACCCGCTGGTCCGAGGCCACCGCCAGGCAGCAGGGTGGCCGGTGCATGGACTGCGCTGTGCCCTTCTGCCATACCGGATGCCCGCTCGGGAACGTCATTCCTGATTTCAACCACTATGTGTATATGGGCGACTGGGAAAGCGCCCTGAACACTCTGCTCTCCACAAACAACTTCCCTGAATTCACAGGCCGCATTTGCCCGGCTCCCTGCGAGGCCAGCTGCGTACTCAGCATCAACTCCGACCCGGTTACGATCGAATATGTGGAAAAGGAGATTGCTGAGCGCGGATACGAGCGAGGCTGGATACGGCCGCAGCCGCCAGCCATCAGGACCGGCAAGAAAATCGCTGTAGTCGGTTCGGGCCCTGCAGGTCTGGCCGCCGCTCAGCAACTCAACCGGGCCGGACATTGGGTCACTGTATTCGAACGGGATGATTACATCGGTGGCCTGTTGGCGATGGGCATTCCGGATTTCAAGCTGGACAAGGAAGTGCTCCGGCGCCGTCTCGACATAATGGAGCAGGAGGGCATCAATTTCGAGACCGGCGTAGACGTGGGGGCCGATATCCCCGCAGACCAACTGATGCGCGACTTCGATGCCGTCTGCCTTGCCTGCGGATCGACAGTTCCGCGAGACCTGGGTGTGCCTGGCCGCGATCTGGATGGCGTTCACTTCGCGATGGAGTACCTGACTCAACAGAACCGTCTCAACGCCGGTGAAGAGCTGCACGGCGAACGGCGGATCACCGCAGATGGCAAGAGAGTGGTGATACTCGGCGGCGGCGACACCGGCGCCGACTGCCTGGGGACGGCCCATCGCCAGGGGGCCGAGCTGGTCAACCAGTTCGAACTGCTCGCCGAACCCCCGCTGCAACGGGGCTCAGCCAACCCTTGGCCTCAGTGGCCGATGATTCTGCGGACGTCGGCGGCCCACGAAGAGGGCGGGGTCCTTGATTACGGCATCCTCACCAAGTCGTTCTCTGGCAGCGACGGCAAGGTCGAGAGGCTCCATGCCGTTCGCGTCGAGTGGGACGAGCCGGCAAACGGCGGAAGGCCCTCATTGATCGAGGTGCCAGGCAGCGAATTCGTAGTGGAGACCGAGCTGGTGCTACTGGCAATGGGCTTCCTGCATCCCCAGCATGATGGATTGATAAACCAGCTGGGCGTGGAACTGGATGGGCGAGGCAATGTAAGCCTGGGGCCTGACCGCATGTCCAGCGTTCCCAGAGTTTTTGCTGCCGGCGACACGGCGCGGGGGCAGTCCTTGGTGGTCTGGGCCATCGCAGAGGGGCGTGAGACAGCCAGGGCCATGGACCTCTACCTGATGGGCGAGAGCAAACTTCCCCACTCCCTGCCCGATGCAGCCTAAATGACCTGCGGAACAAGGGGCAGGCTGGATAATAAACAGGGGCGCACCATCATGCGCCCCTTAACATTTGTGGGAAATTGCTGCCGGTATGTTCTGGAGGTTAGAGCCGCATACCGACTTCCTGTTCAGAGCGATGCCTGCCTACATTCTCCAGGTATTCCTGCATGCTCAGCACCTGCACCGCGTTGGTGGTGCCCGACACGCCGGTCAGGAACCCGTGCACGATGGTGACGACGTCGTTCGCGCTGACTGCCCCCAGGTCCAGTGCCGATTGCAGTACCTGGTATACCAGTTCCGCCACGTCGGGCTGGATCGGGATGACCCCGGTGGGCTGTATTCCCCAACCGAGGCAAAGCTTGCGCAGCACAGCCGGGTCGTGGGAGAAGGCAAGAATGTCGTTGTCTGGACGGAAGCGTGCCAGCTCCAGGGCGGCCCTCCCCGTGCTGGTCAGCACGATGGGTTTCGATTCGAGGGTGCGAACGAGCCCCGCCGCCGCCGCCGTGATGGCCTGCGTCCGGTCGCGCGTCTCCATGTTCTTGAAATAGGGGTACTGGTCCTCGGATTCGGCCTCGTTGATGGTTGAGACCGCAACCCGGAGAGCATCCACCGGGTACTGTCCCATCGCTGTCTCGTCGGAGAGCAGGATCGCGTCGGTGCCCTCGAGAACCGCGTTGCTGACGTCCGAGATCTCAGCCCTGGTCGGAGTGGGCGAAATCACCATGCTTAGCAGCATCTGGGTGGCGATCACCACTCCCTTCCCTGCGGCGTTGGCCTTGTCAACGATGAGCCTCTGCACTCTGGGGACCCTCTCCATGGGAATTTCCACGCCAAGGTCTCCGCGGGCCACCATCACGGCATCCACTTCGGGAAGGATTTCGTCCAGATTGTCGATGCCTTCGCCACGCTCCAGCTTGGCCATGACCATGGCCTTGCTGCCTGCAGCATTCAGGTGCCTGCGGGCGTAGTGAATGTCCTCAGCGGTCCGCACGAATGAGACCGCCACCCAGTCAACCTGCTGCTCCACGCCAAAGATCAGATCTCTCCGGTCTTTCTCCGTGAAGACAGGCTGGTCTATCGGCACCCCAGGCAAATTCACGCCCTTATAGGACGACACGACGCCGGAGCTCAGGACGCGGCAGAAGGCGCGGTCCGGTGTTGCTTCGGTGACCTCAAGCTGCACGGTGCCGTCGGCAATGAAAACGAAGTCGCCGACCTGGAGGTTCCGAATGACTCCAGGTTGCGGGAAAGGCAACACCCCAGGGGTGGCCGACTCTCGATCTGAATTGATCTCCACCTCGTCGCCCAGGTTAAGTTGCTGCGCCTCTCCCAGCTGGCCCAAACGGAGCTTTATTCCGCCCAGGTCCTGGAGGATTCCCACCGTCCGGTTCTGTTCCCGGGCCAGCCTGCGGATGCGTTCAATCACGGTGGCATGTTGCTCGTGGGTGCCGTGGGAGAAGTTCAGCCGCGCGCAGTCCATCCCGTCGGCGACGAGCCTGCTGAGGGTTTCCTCATCGTTGGATGAGGGACCAATTGTCACAATTATCTTGGTCTTGCGCATCGTTTTCGACTCTCGTCTCCCGGTGGATATGACGGAACGACGCCCGCCTCCCGCAGTGTAATACATAATGATAACGGAATTACAGCCTGTGCACGTTGGTTCGGGCAGTTTCCTGCAGAAATTTCATTACCTGTATTGCTCTACTGCTCTCGAGGCAAGTCCGGAACTGGTCGAATTCTCCGATGAGGTCAATGCCCTGATTCGCATCGCGACCAAAACAAACGCTCCGTCCGGGCGGCTGCGACGCCTGGGGGGCGTCGAGAGCGAACAGCCCAGGAACGGGCTTCCTCCTTGTCAATGAAGCAGTAGAGACCTGGATCGGCTTGAGGATAGAGGACGTTGGGACGATCTCCGAGGCGCCGATCACCAAGGAGTAGGCCGGCCTCTGGAGTTCGGCGAGGCTGGGGGCACTCCTTTGAGAAAAGGGCACCGCCCCGAGCCGGGGCGGTTTCATTACATGATTAGCGCTTGCAGAGGGGAGCCGAGGCGGTCATACCGTCCAAGTCAAACCGGAGGGAACCTTGGGAATACGACCGGGAACTGTATAAGCAACGGAACCTGATCGAACGAGCCTTCAGCAGGCTGAAACAGTGGCGCCGAATCGCAACCAGATACGACCGCAGAAGTCTCCACCTCCTATCGGCCCTGCATCTGGTCTCCTCAGTCATCTGGGGCTAGCAATTGTCGATTAGCCCTAGTCGTCCCCGCCGAAAAAGTCCGTAATTCTCAGGATAATCAGGAATAGGTTGATGAAGTTCAGGTACAGTCCCACGGCCCCCATTATCGCTATCTTGCCCGCAGCCTCTTCGTCGCCTTCTGCGGCGGCCTCCTGGGCCAATTCTTTAACCTGTTTGGTCTCGTAGATTGTCAAGCCCAGAAATACCGGCAAGAGCAGTAGAGTGACCACCCAGCCGATGAAGCTCGACCCGATGAAGATGTTGACTATCATCATGACGACCAAGCCCAACAGGGCGAACCCGAGTATGGGCCCCCAGTTGGTCAGGTCTTTCTTCGTGGTCAGTCCGATCACGCTCATCGCGACGAATACACCTCCCGTCAGCGCCAGCGCAAACAGAAGCGTTTCGACCCGGTAGGCCGCTACCCCGGACAACATCACCCCGCCCACAGCGGTAAACGTAAAGTAGAGTCCCAGCAGAATCGGCACGGGCGCCCTTTCCGAGGCCCAGCGCATCACAAACAGGATTCCGATCCACAGCACCAAGGCAATCAGAAAGCCGAAGAATCCGATACCCACCTGATAGGCCGCGAAGCCGACGACTGTAGTAAGGACCAACCCGGCTGTCATCCACATGTATAGCCGGGTCATGGCGGCGGTGAAGATGGCGTCGGCCGAGATTGCGCCGAAATAGGGGGGCGATACGGGTTGAAACGGTGTTGTCATGATGCTATCTCCTATTCACCGTATGACATCTCGTTCACGTTTTCGCCGAAGATGCCCATGCATACGAAAACGAGCGGCGGTCGGTCGCAACGGCGATGCGCCGTTCTAAAGATGCATCCACCTCCTACCATCTATCCGTCCCTCTGCGCTCGCCACAGCGTCCAGCCCTTTCTCCAACTGTTTTCTTGCCTGGGGAGCAGCGCACCCAGTATTCAATGCTCTCCCCGCTGTCCAGGACGTGGGAGAACGCCGCCTTCAGCGACGCAGCGTCGGTCAGCAGGCGCGCATGGACAAGGTTTGGAGAAGGGAGCCGGCCGCGCAGGCCAACAGACGAATCTCAAAGGTGCTCCTGATCCCGAAGTCTAGCCTGGGTCCGGTGATTCTGAACTCCTCAAGTCCGGTCTCGCTCACCGTTTCGATGCCCCGGTAGGGAATCTGGTCCACGTTATTGCTGATCCGGCCTTTGCTCAGACAGACCACGCGGCGGCCTGTGGCCGCGCGATGCTCTCGTCGTGGCTCCCCCATAGGGGAAAGCTTCCAGCCGCCCAACAGGCGCTCGATGTTCTCGCCATCGGCTTATATTTCGTAGAGCATCTTGCGCTCGCCGTTGTAGTTCTTCCTGCCCCAGCTCGGCTGCAACGCCTTCAACTGTGCGTCAATCTGGCGCATCCTCTTTCGTGACGCCTTTCTTGTTGCCCAGGCTGAATTTCACCCGATGCGCCATCCGCCTGTCCCTGGCCCGGTTAGTCGCCGGCGGGGTTTGACGCGGCGTGGATCTGCCGGAGCACGCATTCGAACAGCGGCCTGGCCCGGCTTCTTATCTGTTTCTTGCCTTTGTGGTCGAGGTAGTAAGCGTAGTCCTGGTCCGTGCTGCCGGACAACTTCAATCCGGAGCAGGTCAGCCCCTCGTTATAGTCCACTTTCAAGCCCTGATAGGAAACCTCGACCACGTCTTTTGACACCATGCCGGAGTTCAGCATGAGAACCCGCCGGTCGGTGGCCACGACGACTCCGTTGTGGACCCCGAGTTCAAGGCGTCGGGCGCCGAAACCCATCCCTCCTACCTCGGTGGTGGCGTTTAAGACGGCGCCGATGGCCATCCGGCCCGCCACGCCTCTCAGGGTGGTGAACTCTGTGGCGTCGCCCCAGCGTCCGCCCATCCAGTACTCGATGTTCTCGCCGTCTTCCAGGACTTCTTTGAGGATGCGGAGTTCGCCTGGATAGGTGGTGAGATTCTCTCCGGCAAAAAAGCTGAGCAGCCCTGCTATCAGACGCTCCGGAACGCTGGGGTTGTTCCGCCCCCACATGGTGGAGCGTTCCCGCCACTGGGCATCGACCCGCTCCTCCTTGCCCATATCGGCGTAGCGGCTCGCCGGAGGAGGCGTGGTGGTCGCCCCGGCCGATGCTGTGGACCAAGCGGGCGTGGCCACTGGGGGCGGTGCGGCCTGGAGTTCTCCCACCCGGCCGGCGAAATTCCGGGCGGAGCCGTCTTGGACGTCCCGAAGTTTGAAGGCGCCCGCGCCGCCGTCGCCAGCCCAGTCGCTGTAGCTCCGCCCGGTGAGGGTCACTTCGCCGTCTACGTCGACCGATTTCAGGGCATGTAGCGGCATTTCTGTATTGAGCTTGTTCATGCCGCGCTTTTTCAGCAAAACCACCCGGCTTCCGGTTACAACGGCTATGCCGTCGTACTGCCTCATCTTGTCCCACCGGTTGGCGTTGGGGCGAAACGCGTTTTCCGGGCCCCAGACACAGCCCACCAACGACTCGATGCTCTCGTCATCGTTCAGCGCGTCGTAGAGCATCTGGAGTTCGCCGTCGTGCTCTTTGGGACCCCAGCCAGGCTGGAGTTCCTTGCAACGGGTGTCGATCATGCTCCGTTTGTTCTGCATAGCCATCGCGCTACCTTCAATCTGTATGGGGTGTCCTCTTCCACCCGCCGGCCACCGAACACCGGCTGCCGGCCACTACTTGGGGGCTATCCAGGGCATCACGGCGCGCAGTTCCTTGCCGACGGTCTCGACGATGCGGTTGCGGCGGCTGAGGGTGCCGTACCCGACGCCGTCGCTGAACTAGCAGTGAATATGGTAGCGGCCTCCCCGGCACATCAGGTCTACAATCATCTTCGGCTCGCGCAAGCGCCCGAAGCAGGTGCTTTCCCGCTGGAGAGGCGGGTCAGCTAGTTTGAGCCACAGGCTTCGTCGCGGCCCGCCTTCAATTCCTCCATCGGGGCGGCCGAACTCACGTAGATGTACATCTCCTTCGCCTCTTCAAGGTTGCTCGCTGTGGGAAGCATCATGAGCATGCTTTGCTCGAAAACTTCAGGGTCCTCGGCGTTCTCGGCCATGCAGTCCCACGTTTGTTCGGCAAGGTCTTCCTTTCCGCCCCCGCCACCGCAGGCAGCCAACACCAGCATGGACACCAGGACACACATAAGGAGAATGGCGAATCTGAGCAAAGTGGAATTCATAATTTCACTACCTTTCAGTTGAACTTTGTGCAAAATTTAGTATTTCAGACTGTGATGCAGGTAGTCACTTAAGGTTTGCTTTTGCTCTCCCTGTCATCCCCGGGTTGCACTGTGGGGTTGTTGTTTTTGAAATCATCGTCACGACTTTGAGGGAATTCCCATAGTTGTACCTTTGCGGGAGCTTTTGCGCGGCGGCCCCGTGTCCGCTATGCCCGCGGCGGGCCGTACCGGTTGGAGCCGGTATCGCTGGGCTGGACTAAAAAGTACAGCACCACCAAGCCCACGACTAGCTGGATGAGCCCTCCCACGTAGCTCGCCAGGAGCGCCAGCACCCAAGCCCCCGAAAACAGGGCGATGAAGGTCACGAGTGTAAACAAGGAGGTCACGACGACGAAAGGCACCATCCACATTCCGGGTCGTCCGGAGTCGTGCAGCCGCCGCACGGCCGCTGAGAAGGCGAGCCCGGTTGCTGCCAGCCCGATGAGCGCCCCCACGAGGGGGGGGAGAAACGATGAAAGTATCATGGACAGGATGATGGCCGGGACGGCAATTGCTGCCCAGTACCACCAGAACTCCGACCGGGTCGCCCGGCTCTCGAAGTTGGTCAGGTTGTCGAATCCGGATTTCACTGCTTCCTGTAGTTCCATAAAGGCTGCTCCTTTTGGCCCGACGCCTGAGGGGGGCTAGGGCTCCTGAATGCTCACGGGCTCGCCATAATTTGAGAAAACCAAAGACACTTCCGACCTGACGGTATTCGTCTCGCCCGTGTAATCTTGCCCGGCAACCTCGAACAGACCCCTGACCTTTCGCGCCAAGTGGTCCTCGACTCCAATCCAGTAATCGATCTGGATATGGCCCGCCGACGATTCGCCTTCCGCCCCGCCGCCGCCCGGCGCTTGGCCCAAGACCACCAATTTGAGGGCCTCTGTGGTAGAAGGTCTGCTCCGAGACACCGATGCGCCGGGTGCCCTCTGCAACCGTACTGTCCCGCGGCGATGACCACCTCCGCCTCTCTAAGTTTGTTGATGATTTCTTTGGTCGTGTGTTTCCTTTTGGCCTTGGCTCAACTCCCGTTCTATCCGGAATCCTAACATTGGTCCCGGACCGGCTTTCGGGGGTCAGGTCAACGTCGCCACCTTCATTTTGACCAATAGCAGAATCAACCTAGTAGTCTGAAATCTTTGAAATGATGAGTTGCTGGCTTTGTCTTGGTTCCAAAGCGATCTTGGTCTCAAGCAAGGCTTGAGGACGGTATCCCATCAATCCAAAGCTGTTGGTCTACTAGTAGTCAGTCAACCGTGAAATCGCAGTATCCTTGGAACAGCGCGACCCCACAGTGGTTATCCAACCGGCCTTGCGGAGGCCGCTGAACCCTTTAATTTCAAACATGACTGGGTACTAGGGCGCGTTTTCAAACTCCGAAATGGTCCCAAATCAACTTTCCCAGGCAAGACTGTAGCGTTGTCGACAAGCACTAAACAAGGGCCGGAGGCCGCAAAGAAATGGTCATACCGGGTAAACTTTGTTCTGGAACATAGTTTGAAAACACGCCCTAGTTGCGGGAGCGACTGGCGTCGAAGGTGTCGGTCGCCGCTTTGAGGCCGGCGTACCGGTTGGCCTGCAGCACCTCGATGCGCTCTGCTGCCCACTGGTTCGACGTCTCGATGCCGATAAGCGTACCCTGGAACCTGGGCATGACATAGCGGGCCAGGAGCTCGTAGCTGCGGTGCAGCTTGTCGCGGGGAGCCCAGTCCTCGACTCGAATCATGAACTTGCCGAAGCCACCGCTGATTTCCTGAAGCCGTTCGATACCGGCGATAGCGTCGTCCGGGGTTCCCACGATCCACTGGTTGTGGTCCACCATGAAGTCCACTATCTGGTCCCGGGGAACGTCGGGTACCGGGTTGCCGAGGGTGCGTCCGAAGTACTCTGTGACCACCCGGGCGCTGCCCTCGCGAATGTCCTCGAAGGCCTGTTTCTTGCTGTCAGCCAGGTGCATGCCCATCACGATGCCCCAATCCTCGCGGTGCATCGTCTTGCCGTGCTCGGCGGCGGTCTCCTCGGCGATTTCCCACAATTCCATCAGCGAAGTGCGGCGGATGGTGTCGCGGGGCACGCTGAGGGACAGCACCGACGCGCCGTGCTTGCCGGCCGTGGTGACTCCGGCGGGAGACTCCACTGAGGCTACGGCCACCGGGACGTGGGGATACTGGTAGGGGCGCAACTGGATGACGGCTTCGTTCAGCTCGAACCAGTCGCTCTTGTAGGTGATCGGGTCGGTCTCGGTCATCAGGCGCATGATGATGCCCAGCGATTCGTCCATCATTGCGCGCTGGTTTTCGGGCCTGATTCCCAGCATCAGGGCATCGGACGCCAAGGCGCCCGGCCCGACACCGAGGATGACTCGCCCGCGGGTCAGGTGGTCGAGCTGGACAAACCGGTTGGCCACCATGTACGGGTGGTGGTAGGGCAGGCTGACCACACCGGAGCCCAGCTTGATATTGCGGGTGCGCTCAGCCGCGGTGGCCATAAACACCTCGGGCGACGCGATGGTCTCCCATCCCGCGCTGTGATGCTCGCCAATGTAGGCTTCGTCGAACCCCAGGGTGTCCAGCCACTGGATCAGTTCCAGGTCCCGTTCCAGCGCCAGCGTGGGATTCTCTCCCACCCGGTGGAACGGGGCCATAAATACGCCGAATTTCATCCTGTACGGGACAGTCATTGCCTCTCCTCCCCGGTAGCTGCCATGCCAGTGGGTTCGTTGTTGAATTGCGCTCATTCTACCACGGGCCCACATCGCCTTGCCAAAGACCGCATACCGATGGCGATAGAGGGCAGACACCTGTCCCGCATTCATTTGCGGATATGGCAGCCGCGATACAAACGTGGTATCTTTGTCGAACCAGCCGGTAGCCAAATTCTATTCCCGGGAGGTTGCGAGATGCCCCAGATCAAGCACATCGCGATTGCCACCAATGATGCTGAAAAGACTGCCAAGTTCTATTCCGAGGTTTTCGGCCTACGGCAGGTTGCCGCGCTCGACAGCGACAACGCCAAGGGCTTTATGCTGAGCGACGGCAACGTCAACATGGCCATCCTTGACTTCCGGAGCGACGCCGTTGCCGGAGAGCGCGGCAAGGACTGGGAGGGCATCCATCACATCGGATTCGAGGTGGAGAGCCTGGAGGAGATCGAAGCCCGTCTGGCTGACAATGGCTCCCAGGAGATGACCTCGGTCAACCAGGCGCTGCACGCCGGGAACTCAGGCCCCCGCCACCAGAACGTGGAGACCAAGTACCAAGGGCCCAACGGAGAGATGATCGACGTCTCCCAGGTCGGCTGGGTCGGCACCCGCGGATTCGACTAGGGTTCAAAGAGACAATCAGCGTCAAAGCGGAAACGCCCGGCTACTGCGGCCGGGCGTTTTTGCTTTTCATCCAGAAATGTTATTGCCTATATGAACAGGGCGTAGTGTCCCACAATGATTTCCTGCTGCACCTGGTCCCACGCCACCCGCTTCTCGGTGATCATCCGCTCCATGATGCCCGTGTCGCCAAGGAAGTGGTCGTTCCAGAGCGAATCGCCGAACTGCATGGCCTCCAGGTGAAGCGAAAAGCCGTTGAGAATCATACCGTTGCGGTTTCCAGTGTCGATGATGGAGAGGCAGACCCCTTCATCGTCGCCCTCTGAACCGTCGCCGGGTTCCGCGTATTCGTACACCCGCATTTCGATGCCCTGAGCGGCCGGGGCTTGATTGATGAAGTAGACGCTTTCGTCCTCGCCAGCGTCTGCCTCCGAACGGCACATTCGCCCCCACTGGCATTCCGCCGCCTGCAGATAGTGGTTGAGGTCCGCCGCCGCCTTCTGCCTCATGAGGCGCGTTAGCAAGAATACCATCGCCGCGATGACGAGAACGGCGGCGATGACCGCAAGCACAATTCCAAGGATTAACATTTCTGCTCCCCACCCTGGCAACGAGCCTGGCCACACGACCGGGCCCTAGGGTCTTGGTCTATGCTGGCCGAAAGGCCAGCGATGGGCGTTCCGGGTCCAAATCCTCAAGGTCCAGCTCCAGCGGCATACCTGTGCGTATGGACTGCGGATTGGAGCCGTCGACGCCTGTGATACGGGCCGAGATACGCGGACCCTCATCCAGGGTCACTATGCCAGTGCAGTACGGGTTGTTGCGTCCGTATCCCCTCTTCCCCCAGTAGTCCGGCACGACCGAGATGCAGGTGAAGGTGCTGAGGGTGGCCCGCCCGCTGAAGGGGTGCCAGGTCACGTCAAAACTGCGGCAGGCGGGGCACATTGGCCGCGCCTCGGGTGAAAGGTGGCCGCAGGAATTGCACCGGATACCGGTGAGCTGCCCGTCCTCCCGCAGCCGCTTGTAGAAGTTGGCGGCGTTGAATTCGCTGGCCATGGTCCTACTCCACCCGCAGCACGTTGATGACGCAGGTGCCACCGGTACCGCCGACGTTGTGGGTCAGGCCAACTTCCAGGTTCGACTTCTTCGCCTGCCGCTCGCCGGCCTCGCCGCGCAACTGGTGGTAGATCTCCACCACCTGGCCCACGCCGGAGGCGCCCACTGGGTGGCCCTTGGATTTGAGGCCGCCGGAGGTGTTGATGGGCCGGTCACCGTCGAGCGCAGTGCGGCCCTCGTCGACCGCGCGGGGTCCTTCGCCGGCAGCGAAAAAGCCCAGGTCTTCGCTTGCCACGATCTCCGCGATGGTAAAGCAGTCGTGCACCTCGGCAACGTCCACGTCGTCGGCAGTTATGCCTGCCATCTCGTAGGCTTGGCGGGAGGCCTCCTTGGCCGCCGAAAGTGACGTCAACTCATCGGCATTGTGCAGAGGCTTGCCCGATGCCTGACCGATACCGGCCAGGGAAACGGGGCGGTCGGTAAAGTTGTGGGCGATGTCCGCAGACACCAGCAGGATGCAGGACGCGCCGTCGGTGATGGGCGCGCAGTCGTAGAGCCTGAGGGGCCAGGCGATCCACGGGTTGGCCTGCTCGTCGTGCAGGAAGTCCATCTCGCTCTGCCAGTCGGGGACGGGCTGTCCACGCTGTTCGGCGCGGGCCTTGCGCCGTTCCATCATATCCCGGATGGTGACGTTGAACTGGGCCTTGGGGTTCAGCGCGCCGTTGTTGTGGTTTTTGATGCCCACCTTGAGCAGGTGGTCCAGATTGGTCTCGTAGCGGTCCATGTGGGCCTTGGCGATGGCCCCGAAGATGCCCGGGAAGGTGAGGCCGGCGGGTACCTCGTAAAGCCCATCGGCTGCGGAGGCCAGCACGTCGGTTACGCCCTCGGTGGGCAGGTTGGTCATTTTCTCCATTCCGCCAACCAGGACGATGTCATACATGCCGCTGGCGATGGCCATAGCGCCCTCGCGCAGGGCGCTGCCGCTGCTGGCGCAGGCGTTCTCGATGCGGGTGATGGGGATGGGGGTAATCCCCAGCCAGTCTGCAACGATGGGTGCGGTGTGGCCCTGGGTCTCGAACAGGTCCGATGAGTAGTTGCCGATGTAGGCACACTCGATATCGTCGATGCCGAAGGGTTTGTCCATCGTTTCCATCATGTCCTGGAAGGCCTCGACGAACAGGTCGCGGCTGTCCTTCTCAGGGAAGGCGCCGAACTGCGACAGCCCGGCCCCCACGATGGCGATCTGCCGCCCCAACTGGCGCTTGCGTGTAACCGTTGCCATGGCGATGCTCCTTGCAGGGTGTTAGTTTGTATCTAGGCCAACATTAAACGGCGGCCCTTGGGTTCGGGAATGGGCCAGCCGTCTTCTCTGGCCGTATCAATCCAAATCTGAATGACCTCCAGTGCCATTGCAAGTGCGGCCTCTGGAGTGTCTCCGTCGGCCATACAGCCCGGCAATTCCGGCACCTCGGCTATGTAATGACAGTACAGATTACTCCAGTAGATAATGATTTCGTATTTATGCATCGAGCCACTCCCAGACAGGAGAGTCATAAAAAATATCTCGGATCTGCCCTACCTGATATCCTTTGGCTTTGCTGCCAATAGGTTGGATGTTGATTCGTTGAGGAAATTCAGGTCTGGTAAAGACGTGATGGCTGCCCACGATTCTTTCATTGAAACCCATCCGCCGCAACAGGCCGCACAGCGAACTGAATCTAATGTTGTTGTCGGATTGCCCTGAAAGTACGCGCCGCAGCAGTCTTTCGTAATTAGGCACAATC
Organism: Dehalococcoidia bacterium; assembly: GCA_965249355.1. Taxonomy (GTDB): domain Bacteria; phylum Chloroflexota; class Dehalococcoidia; order Lucifugimonadales; family UBA3495; genus VXOI01. Next base: position 2,897,916 of record CBDFLW010000004.1, on the reverse strand, counting down.
GCATTATCGTTGGCTTTACTTGGAGCGTCAACCGGCTCTGGGGCCGCCCGATCCCTCGTCCAAATACACCGTCGCGGCCACCTGCGACACGGTGATTGCTTGTCTGTAATGGCCCTTGGGCAATTTTCTCTCCGCCTCATGCGTTGCGGTCTGCCACTCGACTGTTTCCGTCCCACCGCGCAGGAGTTCGCGTAGAACGCGGCCCTGCATCGGCTCGCCGCCTTCCAGGCCCAACAGATGCAGAATCGTGGGCGCGATGTCCACGTTGCCGCTGGGAGCACTGATGTTGACGCCTCGCTTGAAGTCCGGCCCCATGGCGAAAAAAACGTTCTGGGTCTCGTGGGGGCTCATCGAGCCGTGCTGGCCCTGTCCTGGGCCTAGGCTGGTTGAGTACGCGTAGCCGACGAACCCATTGCCATTGACGGCTGAGTCCCAGCTGAACGACATGGTAAGGGCCGGCGCGCGCCGCCCCTCCAGCCCGATCAGTCCGGCAGGCAGCGTTCCCGGTATGTCGCCTGCCGCCCTTGAGGCCACCAGCGATCCACACCAGGGCTGGCGCATCAGCCACTCGGCGAGCCTGGCCGCGGTTGTCTGATTGGTGATGTGGTTGTCGTAAGTGTAGAACAGCACCGCTCCGCCGTTGGGCGCGACGGCTACGCCGCCCGGCTCACCAGAAGCGGGAAATTCCGCCCCCCGCAGTTGCGCCTCGATGTCTACTACCTGGGAGATGGTTGAGTAGCCGTGGTCGGAGATGACAATCACATTGGTTTCGGTTAGCTGCCCCTGTTGTTCCAGCCAGTCCAGCAGGCGACCGAGCTGGCGGTCGGCCTCTCCAACTGCGGCCACCGCCTCGTCGGAGCCGACGCCGTGGGCGTGTTGGGACGAGTCGGGCTCGGACAACCAGAGAAGCGAGACCGCAGGCTGCCGTTCTGCGAGGACATACTGGATGAAAACGTCCACGGCGCGGGCCATTTTGGCCGCCGTCGGCCCCCGGCGGTCGGGCCATGGGCCGAACCGCTCCGTGATCTCGCTGTGCAACCGGCGTGGCAGACAGAAATCGGGATGAATGGTTGCTCCGCCCCCAGTCTCGGCGTTGGGGTTCTGCAGGTAGGCGTTACCGGAAGTGCCCGTGCCAACGGCGATGTATTCCAATCCGTGATTGTGGAGAATATCGCCTAGGGTGGGCTGCAACAACACCGGACACCGGGCGGCAACTTCCGCCAGCGCAGGCTCCAGTGCACCGAAGGCCCGGTGAGGGTCGAACTCGGGGATGACCAACATGTTTGCGGTCAGGCCATGAGCCCCCGGGTGGTGGCCGGTCACGATGCTGGCGACATTGGCCCGCGTTACGGTGGGGAAGACGGCGTGGTGGTTGGTGCAGGTCACCCCTTCTGCGGCCAGTCGCGACAAGTTGGGCATGGGCCCTGGCGTCACCTGCCCGGGCTGCAGCCCGTCGAAGACCACTATTACTACGGGCGTCATCTGCTTCAGTTCGCTGCCATGATGGCGGCGTGGCACATCTCGGCGCCCTGCAGCACCTCGGGAATCAGCGCGGTCTCCCAGGTCGTGTGGAAGGACCGGACCCCTATGCCCACAGGAAGGGCCGTGATTCCTCGCTCTATGAACACGTTGGCGTCAGACCCGCCTCCGGATGCATCCATCACCGGCGAAAGGCCGAGTCTGTCCAACGCGTTGCCGATGGTTGCCACGGTCGCGTGCTCCGGTCCGACCCGGTAGGCCTGGTAAGTGTTGCGGATGTCCAGGGAAATGCGGGCCTCGGGGTAGCGTGCGGCGCCCTCGTCGAACACTTTGCGGAACTGCCCCTCCAGCCAGGCCAGCTTGTCGTTGCTGCGGCTGCGGAACTCACCGTCCAGCAGGGCCCGCTCCGGCACGATGTTGCGCTTGAGGCCGCCTTCCATCCAGCCGATGTTGGCAGTGGTCTCGGAGTCGATGCGGCCCAGGGGCAGGCGGGTCAGGATGTCGGCCATGACCAGCAAGGCCGACAGCCCATTCTCCGGCTCCAGCCCGGCATGGGCAGCACGGCCCACGATTTCGGCGGTCACCACGTTTTGCGACGGCGCCGACACGGTGATGCGGTTGGGCGGCCCCTCACCGTCGAACACGATACCCGTCGTGGCGGTCAGCAGGCTGAAATCCATGTGGCGGACGCCAACCAGACCGCCTTCCTCGTGCCGACTGAAGGCCACCTCCACCGCCCGGTGCGGGCCGCTGGACTCGGCTACGCACGCCAGTGCCTCCAGCACGATGGCGAGGCCGGCCTTGCAGTCTCCGCCCAGGATGGTCGTACCGTCGGAGCGGAGTGTATCGCCCTCCAGCGCGGGCTTGATTCCCCTTCCCGGTTCCACGGTATCCAGGTGCGCCGAGAGCAGCAGTGGTTCCCCCTGGCCATCCAGCCGCCCAATGATATTGTTGTAGGAATCGTGTTCCACGGTCAGCCCCAAGGTCGATAGACGGGAGCTGACCTCCCGGTCGATGGAGTCCTCCTCACCGCTGGGGCTGTCTATCTGGATCAGTTCGATCAGTGTCTCTGTGAGTCTCTGCCGGTCCGCCATGCTCGACCCTCCTTGTGCAGGGTTGGCTGAAGCGCCCTCACCCTAACCCTCTCCCAGAGGGAGAGGGAACTCTGGGGGCTGTCTCGTTAATCATACAGTTGTGGTGCGCCCGTTGGATCGGGAAAGGTGTCGTCGTGTCCCAGCGCCCAGTAGACCGCCTTCACCAGCGCGCGGCTGTTGTCGGCGCCGCTGAACCGGTGATCGCAGCCGGGCACGGGACGGCCCACCATGGACCGGGCCGACAGTGGCCCCACGCTCACCACGTAGGCCAGCATGCCAGCAGGAGGATCCTGGCCGCCGTATCCCATGAAAATGTCGCCCGTGAAGAGCGAGATGCCCTCGTAGAAAGGATCCCCCACACTGTCGTACGACGAGAGCAGCAGCAACTGCCTCACTTGCGGGTACATGTGGGCCACAGCGCCCACGGCCGATCCGCCAGATGAGAAGCCTGCCATGCAGATATCGGGAGTGCCCGCTCCGCACAGCTCGGCCGAGTGGCCCAGCGCCCAATCGGTGACGTGGCACACGCTCTCGATCAGAATGCGGTTCCAGCTGGCGCCCTGGTAGGAATAGGCCTCCCATTCCAACTGCACCTGGAAGTCGGGACGGGGAGCGTTGTAGGTTACCGTAGCGCAGAGACCGAGCTCCTGGAGGTGCAGGGCCAGCTTGCGCCACCGGTCGTGCCGTCCGTCTTTCAGCTCGCCCGATCCCGGCGAGATGATCAGGAGACGCCCTGAGTTGCAGTGGTAGGCCGACACCGGGATCTCGTAGTCCACCGGCCGGCCCTCCGGTGTGGCGGTGCGTCGCTCGAGGACGGTGTCGACGATGTTCACCGGCGCTTCCGTCATGTCCCTTCCGTCATGTCTAAGGTAGAGCGGCCACGGCCTTGATTTCGACGAGAAACTCCTCCCTGACCAGGCCGTCGACCACAAGCAGCGTATTGGGAGGATAGTCGCCGTTGGGGAATATCTCCGGGTAGGCTTGGGTGCGCCCTTCGATAAAGCCCTGGACGGAATCCCGGCCCACCACGTAGGTTGTAAACTCCACCACGTTACTGAAACCAGCTCCAGCGGCCTCAAGTATGTGGCCAATGTTCCGGAGTACCTGCCGGGTCTGAGCTGCGGCATCTCCCGGCCCCACCAGCGTCCCGCCGGTGTCTACGCCGACCTGTCCAGCCACGTACAGCAGGCGCCCCGCGCTGACCGACATGCCGACAGAGTACGCCCCCAGCGGCTGGGGGGCCTGGTCGCTGGTTATCGCAATGCGCTGCAAATCTGCCATCGGGTTCACCTCGTGTCTGTATAACCGGGCCATTATATGCGACTGCGCCAACGTCTGCGTCCGTGCCAACCTTTGCGTCCGCAGATGACGGGTTTTCGAATCGCCGCTGATGTGAAGAGGACAGTCCCAGCCGTGCTATACTCGCCGACATGGCGGAGGCTGAATCGCGGCCCAGGGTCGGCGTTGGCGTCGTTTTCGTCCGGCAGGGACTGGTGTTCCTGGCCCGCAGAACGGGCTCCCTGGGCGGCGGCTCTTGGGGTTCGGCCGGCGGTCACCTGGAGTCGGGCGAGACATTGGAGGAATGCGCCCGCCGGGAGGCCCAGGAGGAGTTCGGCGTCGACGTGGGCGACCTGCGGTTCCTGTGCGTGAGCAACATCATTGCCTACGGCTGGCATTACCTCGACGTGGAGTTCCTTGGCGACATTGGCGAACAGGAGCCTCGCCTCATGGAACCGGATGCATTCGATGGCTCCGGTTGGTTTCCGCTGTCGTCCCTGCCGGAACCGGTGTTTCAGGCCATGGCCTATGCGCTGGACAGCCTGCTAACCGGACGGCAGTACTACCCCGGCGGAGGGAATTCTCACCCGACGTGACTCTCCCCCATACGTGACTCTCCCACAAAGGGAGAGGGAATCTTGATTTCGGAGTTGATGATGGCAGCCAAGAAAGGCGACGGCCTGCTGCTGGTCTACAGCGACGTGGCGCCGGAGCACGATGAGGAATACAACCGCTGGTACAACGATGAACACATCCCGGAGCGTCTCTCCATTCCCGGCGTCCTGAACGCGGCGCGCTACCAGGCGACGCAGGGCGGGCCGAAGTACCTGGCAGTCTACGAACTGGCCAGCCACGAGGCCTGGCACTCGGAGGAGTGGCAGAAGTGGCTGCGGGAGCCGACTGAATGGTCAAGGCGAATGTCGCCCGGCGTTATCGGCACTGAGTACGTCCGCAACCTCTACCGCCGGGTCCATCCGGCGGATGTGCCCGCAGAGACGGCCGGGGCCGGAATGTCCCCGGTGTTGCTGGTGGGCCGGATGTCTGTTCCCGATGAGTTGGACGGGAAGTTCAATGAGGCCTACAACAACGAGCGGCTTCCGCTTTGCCTGGGTATACCGGGTTACATCCGCGCCCGCCGCTGGGAGGCGGTCATGGGCACTCCCAAGTACGCCACTGTCCACGAAATGGAGTCGCTGGAGGTGGCCAAAAGCGAGGGCTGGGAGAACTGGCGCACGGCCGTGACCCCGGTCTGGACCAACGAGGTCCGGCCCCATATGGTTCACGACAGCGGCTCGCCGGGCGTTTACCGCCGGATCTTTCCGGAGTAGTTTGAAGCATCGGCGATCACTTGGCCTTTACGCTTGAAGGGCGGGAGAAAACCCCGCCCATTCGAATGTTTGCAGGGTTGTTCCTGCGAATAAATCAGCATAAAGAAAGTTCAAAAGCAGAGGAAATTTGGACACGAATGCGATATACTACATAATGTAGTTGAATCCCCCCAAGGCGCACTTTTTCAGGTCATTCCTTGCCTTTTCTTGTGGTGCCTTGTATTAGGAATTGGTGGTTATCCAAATGCAACAGACCTTGCCGCTTCCGGCCGCTCCTGAACCCTCTCCAGACTATACCGCACAGGACATCCAGGTCCTTGAGGGCCTTGAAGCCGTGCGGGTTCGTCCCAGCATGTACATTGGCAGCACGGGACTGAGCGGCCTCCAGCACCTTTTGATCGAGATTCTCGACAATTCGGTCGACGAGGCGATGGCCGGCTACTGCACCAGGGTCGACCTCAACATCTCGGCGGATGGACTGATTACCATTTCCGACAACGGGCGAGGCATCCCGATCGACATTCATCCCACCACAAGCAAGAGCGCCCTGGAAACAGTGATGACCACACTCCACGCCGGCGGCAAGTTCGGCGGAGGCGCTTACAAGGTCACCGGCGGACTGCACGGTGTCGGCGCGTCGGTGGTGAACGGTTTGTCGGAATTCCTGCGGGCCGAGGTCCGCCGCGATGGCCTCCTCTACTCCCAGGAATATGTGCGCGGTATCCCGACCACGGAACTCATCAAGGAGAGCGGGACTAAGGAACATGGGACTACGATCATGTTCCGTCCCGACCCGGAAATCTTCAACGAGATTGATTTCGAGTTCGATGAGCTGACCAGGCATTTCAAGGACATTGCCTACCTGAACAAGGGCCTGGAAATCTGCTTCATCAGTCATTGGCATTACGACCGGAGGCAGGGTGACATAGAGCGCACCTACTTCTTCGACGGCGGCCTCCCCAACCTGGTCCGCAACGACAATCGCAACCGCCGGGTGCTGCAGCCCATTCCCTTCTACTACGAGAGGACCGTCGATGACACCGCGGTTGAGGTTGCGGTCCAGTACAACGGCGGGTATGCCGAGTCGGTACATTCCTATGCCAACTGTATCAAGACTCCCGATGGCGGTACGCACCTGACCGGATTCCGGTCGGCGCTTACGAGGGTGATCAACGACTTTGCCCGCAAACAGGGACAGCTCAAGGACGACCAGACCAACCTCACCGGCGAAGACGTGCGGGAGGGCTTGGCGGCGGCTGTCAGCGTAAAGCTGACATCGCCCCAGTTCGAGGGCCAGACCAAGCACAAGCTGGGCAACCCCGAGGTTCGCGGCATCGTCGAGTCGGTGGTCGGCGAGGGCCTCGCCCGCTACCTGGAGGAGAATCCCACCGAGGGCAGGCGTGTGGTCGACAAGTGTCTCACCTCCCAGAAGGCCCGTGAGGCGGCCAAACGCGCCCGCGACCTTGTCATCCGCAAGAACGCCATCGACGGCTCGTCGCTCCCTGGCAAGCTGGCTGACTGCGCCGAGCGCGACCCGGCGAGGTCGGAGCTGTACATCGTGGAGGGCGAATCCGCTGGCGGCTCCGCCAAGATGGGACGGGACCGGCACTTCCAGGCCATCCTGCCCCTCAAGGGCAAGATCCTGAACGTTGAGCGTGTCCTGCAGCAGCCCGACAAGATCCTCGGCCACGAGGAGATCCGGGCCATGGTGGCGGCGGTGGGCGCTGGCGAGGGCGAGGACTTCGATCCCTCCAAGGTGCGCTACCACAAGGTCATCATAATGACCGACGCCGATGTGGACGGCTCGCACATACGCACACTCATTCTCACGTTCATTTACCGCCGGATGCGGGGTCTCATCGACAGTGGCTACCTCTATATCGCCCAGCCGCCCCTCTACCGGATCCAGACCGGCCGACGCATCGAGTACGCCTACTCCGAGGAGCAGAAGGAAGGGATGCTGGCCAAGCACACCGGACAGCGCTCTCCCACCATTCAGCGCTACAAGGGTCTCGGCGAGATGAATCCGGAGCAGCTGTGGGAAACCACGATGGACCCGGATACCCGCCACATGCTGGTGGTGAACGTTGAGGACGACAACGACGCTGAGGACGCGTTCACGACGCTGATGGGCGAAGTCGTCGCGCCGCGGAGGAGTTTCATCCAGACTCACGCCCGCAACGTCAAGAATCTGGACGTCTGACGTACGCTGGTTCTCGCACGTCGGCGCAGGCTTCGTGTGAATTCGGCCCAGCCGAAATCCCGTTCGCCTCAATTTTTGCATTCCTGCGGGATTGATTTATAATATGCCAATCCGGGATTTTGGTCCCACCCTATATTTGAACCCGATACAGAATTACAGGAGCGCATCTATTGCCCGCCAAGAAAGCAGGTCGCCAGCAGGTTAAGCGAGCCCAGCGCAACCGCAGCGCGAAGACCGAAACCCGTACCATTGTCGCCCGGGCCAATCGCTCATTGGAGACTGGCGATGCCGAGACGGCGCAGTCCACCGTGAGCCTGGCCATCCGCACCCTGGATCGTGCGGTTCGTAAGGGGATTCTGCACAAAAACAACGCAGCCAGACGCAAGTCCCGGATGATGACCAAGCTGTCCCGCTTGGATCGGGCCGCCGAGGCCTGAACAACTGCACAGTGCACCTGTGAACGCCGCTCGAACCGTACGGGCGGCGTTTCTCTTTGCCGATATCCCTCGGTGCGCCTGAGAAGGAAGTTTTGCTGACAGATGTTTGTTGACACTGCCACTGGGCTTTGTTAGCCTGCTGGTAGAACAAAGGTTTTATGTCAGGTAAAGCTTGTCTGAATAGAGGAAAATATGACAACCAGAAAGAAGTTGCCGGAACGCCGCCGCCGCATTCTCGAGTTCGTCCAAGAGTTTTATTCCGAGAACGGGATCCCGCCCACGGTGCGCGACATACAGCAGGCCTGCGAGATCAGTTCCACTTCGGTGGTCGACTACAACCTGAGACAGTTGGAGGAGGCAGGCTACCTCAATCGCCGCAGAGAGGTCGCACGAGGTATCGAGTTGCTGGACAAGGACGGGGAACCCGTTTCAAACGCCCCCAGGGTACAGATAGTCGGGTCCATCGCTGCCGGACAGCCTTTACCGGTCTTCTCGTCTGAGGGTTCTGTGGCCAGCGAGGAGTTCGACACCGTGGAGATTTCCCCGGACATCCCCCGCCGCCACGGCAAGCTGTTCGCTCTGACCGTACGCGGAACCTCCATGATCGACGCACTGATCGACGACGGGGACGTGGTGGTGATCAAGCCCGCCCACGAGGCCGTCAATGGTGAAATGGTCGTAGCGTGGCTCAAGGCCGAAGAGGAAGCCACCCTGAAGAAGTTCTACCGGGAGGGCGACCAGGTCAGGCTTCAGCCTGCCAACAGTACCATGTCGCCGATATTTTGCCCGGCAGACAATGTGGAAGTCCGCGGCAAGGTGGTCACGGTGCTGCGCAAGTACAGCTGAACTGCGCCCGAAGGCATATGTTGTCGCCGGCACGCGTGGTCAGCGCCGAGCAGCGGTGAGCGCTCCGTAGGTCGCGACGAGGAAAGGGACGCAGTAGGTCAGCGGAATCTTCCAGTAAAGGGTGTTGCTCCATACGCCGTAGGACAGGTTGTCGCCCTGGTTCAACAGGGTCAGGATGGTACCCACCACGATTGCCACAACGGCAGAGCGCCGGAGCATGGGTGCGTGGCGCAGTCCGCACCAGAGGCACTTGGCCACACCACCCGCTGATGCCTCATTTCGGGGGTTTCTGGGTCGGAAGGCAAATGACCACCCCGGACGCAGTTCCCGGCCACAGTTACTGCAGGGAGTGGAACCGGTATCATTGGCAGTAGTGGAGTCTGTTTGTAGCAATATCGGTCCAATTCGCAATTCAGGCCAGAAATTCAGGCCAGAACAGGAGCCGCCGACTGGGAGGGCTGAAGGTCATGGTCTCCAGTGTCGGCGACAGGGAATATTCTAGGCAGGCGGTCAGGACGCGTAAACGAAGTTCGCGCAGGTGCGGCCCGCAGGTATTTCTTGTGCCGCAATTGCAGTCCTCTTATACTTACCGCGATCTTTTGCGAAGATGCTTGTGAACGATTCTTCGCCCCCGGAGGAATGATGTACGATTTCCACACCCATACCTTTCTCAGCGACGGCGTGCTGTCGCCCATAGAGTTGATTCGCCGCGCATTCGTTCGCGGCTACCGTGCGATGGCGGTCACTGACCATGTGGGGTTGGGCAACGTGGAATATGTCATCAAGACGCTGATTGTCGACTGTGAGCTGGCGAGCAAACGGTGGGATATCCTGGCGTTGCCGGGTGTGGAGATTACCCACGTTCCCAAAGAAGATATCGACCTGGTGGCGCGAACGGCCAAGGAGATGGGCGCCAAGCTGGTCGCCGTCCATGGCGAGACCCCGGTGGAGCCCGTGGAGCCCGGCACCAACGAGGCCGCGATTCGTTCTCCCTGGGTCGACGTTCTGGCCCACCCCGGCCTGATCACCCTTGAGGAGGCCCGGCTAGCCGCTGAGCGGGGAGTGCGTCTCGAGGTTTCGGCACGCCGGGGACACAGCCTCGCCAACGGCCACGTGGTGAGAGTGGCCCGGCAGGCTGGGGCCACGCTTGTCCTGGATTCCGATGCGCACGCGCCAGAGGACCTGCTGACTCCAGAGCTGTGCCAGAAAGTCGCCAAGGGCGCGGGCCTCGATGATGGCGAGGTCCACGCCCTCTTGCAGGAAAATCCCCGGGAACTGCTGGCCAAGCTGGGGTTCGATTCACTCGTACCCGCCTGATTGGAAGACGGATGCGACATTGGCCGTCGGGCCGTTGGTCAGGACTTGCCAATCCGGAACACCTTTGTGCCGCAGGCAGGGCAGTCCCCCTTGGTAGCCGGACGGCCATTTTTCAGAGTGACCTGCTCTGGATTGTTTATTTCCCTTTTTTCCCGGCATTTCAGGCAATATGCCTCCATGGCGTACCCCCCTTTGTAAAATGGCCTCTTTGGCGCCTTTTTGATCGTGTGAACAGCGAGTCCCCGATTGATCAGTAATTCAGTTACCGTGCTAGGACGAAGATTTTTCTGGCCGTTCCGTATGGTGTTCCGGCGCACTAGTTGACGTAAAGTCCGCAACAAATTACACATCCGGTAGGCGAATGTCAAGGTACCAAGCCTCGCCGCAGTGCAATCGCATCTGGACGCGCGCCACGGGATATCGAGTTCATACACCGTCATTGTCCCGAAGGCGGCAATCCAGGGTTGGCTGGGTGGGCCCACATTCCAGTCGGTAAAGTATCCTGGGTTCCCGGTTTCGCGGCAATGGTGAGTCTAATTTGTCCAGTGGCGATGCCCCCTGCCCACATGCGGTATGTGGATTCCAGTGATTCCTGGAGGCATTACGTTTTCCAGTCCCGGCTGCCTTGCGAGGATGAGTATTGGCGAAAAGGGCAAGGCGCATTGGCCAGAAGACCAAGCAGCCAGATCCTGTGGCGTCGATTGAGAGTTGAAGGTTGATGCGGGTCCGCGTGAGGCTGCCGTAGCGGCAGAATGAGGTGAAGAACTGAGCGTGACGTAGTTGGAATGATTAAGCGGCTGCCGGGGCCAAGGGGGATGGCGTTTCGGAATGAAATACCTTTAGTGGACGCCAGGAATTGTCTGTCCTGTCGAAACGCACCAGTGCGAGGAACTGCCCCGCCGTATTGTAGGCGCGAAACTGTTCCAGGTATCCGGCGTTGACGTTCGGGTTGCCAAGGCTGACCGGCTGGCCGTTGCGGAGGAATCGCTCCGCGGCCGGTCCCACGGTCACAGTCTTGAATTCGCGAAGCACCCAGTCCACCGGGTGCAGGAACCGCCTCCAACCCTCTGGTTCCTGTGCTGCCCGTTCCAGCTCCTCCAGGCCCACGCTGTCCTCTGATGAGAACCCCCCGCAGTAACGCCGCTCCAGGTCTGTCACGTGGGCGCCGCAGCCCAGGGCTTCCCCGAGGTCGTGTGCCAGAGTGCGCATGTAGACGCCGCGGCCGCACTCGACGTCGAGGGTCAGGTCCGGGAGGTCCAGCCTGGTCAGGCTGATGGAGTGGATCTCGACGGCGCGGGCTTGGCGTTCCACCTCGATGCCGGCCCGGGCCAGCTTGTAAAGCCTCTGCCCATCGACCTTGACTGCGCTGTACATCGGAGGCACCTGGTCCACGAGGCCAATGAAGCCCTCCAGCACCCGGGTAATGTCCCCTTCGGTAATGCCGCCAGTGCTGCGCGTCGACGTTACTTCCCCTTCCGCGTCGTAGGTGGAGGTCGATTGGCCGAGCCTGACGTCCAAAACATATCGCTTGGTACCCCCGACGACATAATCCATCAACCGCGTGGCCTGCCCAAAGCAAACAGGCAACACTCCACGAGCCAACGGGTCCATGGTGCCACCGTGGCCGACCTTTTGCCGCTGTCCGGTGATTCGTTTGACACGGCGCAGCGCTTCCATGGACGTAATGCCAGCCGGCTTGTAAAAATTGACAAACCCGTTCACTAACGGCGGGCTATTCTTGCCTGACTTGGCCAAATCTACCGGTCTCCGGTGCGTCGGGTAATCCCTGACGAGCGGCGATTGGGTTTGGTTTGTTCGAGATAGGCGGCGGCAAATTGCTCAGGAGTAGTTCCAGCCATTAGTCGCAGCACCCTGTCGCCCTCATCGATGGAGTCGTCCAGGACAAAGGTCAGGTGCGGCGTGTGCTTGAGGTTAATGCGCTCCCGCAATTCCCGGCGCAGGAAGGACGCAGCGGAGCGTATGCCATCCATCGCGGCCTTCTGGTCAGCGTCCCGGCCCATGACACTGACATAGACCTTGGCGCTGCGCAGGTCGCTGGACGCCACCACCTCGGTGATGCTGATTACGCCGGCGACTCGGGGGTCCTTGATCTCGCGGGCGATCAAGTGGCTGATCTCCGAGCGTAACAACTCGTTGACACGATTAATCCGACGGGGCATTCCGTACCTCCGTCGATGAGGTGGAATGGCCCTGATTTCGGACCCCGTCCGTAATTCTGGGAGATGGCCGAATGCCCCACATTGGTCAGCGGCGCCCGCGTTCCTGCCGGTAAACCTCGACTACATCTCCCTCCTGGAACTCGTTGAAGCCCTGCAGGATGATGCCGCACTCGGTGCCCGCGTTCATTTCGTTGACTTCGTCCCGGAAATGGCGGAGGCTGTTTATGGTGGTTTGGGCAACGCTCGCGCCTTCGCGAGTCACTCGGACCGTACCATTGCGGACGATGCGACCCTCCGTGACGCGGCATCCAGCGATTTGCGTGCCGCGGCGCCCCCCGAAAATCTCCCGTATTTCGGCGCGTCCAACGATGACTTCGTTGAATACCGGCTCCAGCATGCCGTGCAGGGCCAGCTCGATGTCGTCGATCAGTTGATAGATTATCTCGTAATGGCGGATCTCCACACCCATCCGGCCAGCCAGCCGCTCGGCACTGGGTTCCGATCCCACCGAGAAGCTGATAATGGCGGCCTCGGAGGCGCTGGCAAGCAGTACGTCCGACTCGGTCACCGCGCCCACCCCGGTATGCAGCACCCGCACCTTTGCATCCTCATCGACCAGGCGCCCTAGGGACTGGCGGATGGCCTCGAGGCTGCCCTGCACGTCTGCCTTCAGGACCAGGGCCAGCTCCTTGATGTCTCCGATGTCTACCTGCCTTACAACCTCTTCGAGGCTCAGGGCGCGGCTCTGCAGAGGACGGGACCCCACGGCGCGTTCCCGTCCGCCGGTGAGGTGGCGGGCCTCTCGGTCATTGGCCACCACCCTGAGCTGGTCTCCTGCCTCCGGGAGCGTGCCGAAGCCCAGAATTTCAGCGGGTGAGCCAGGCGCCACTTTCTCCAGGGTAGTGCCCTTGTCATCGGCCATTGCTCTGACACGACCAGAGGCGGTGCCCGCGACGATGTGGTCACCCACTGCCAGCGAGCCGTCAGTGACCAGGACCGTGGCGCTGGGACCGCGCTTCCGGTCAAGCTTGGCCTCGATGATTACTCCCGATGCCGGCTTGTCCGGGTTGGCTTTCAGTTCCGAGATCTCGGCAACCAGCCCAAGGTTTTCCAGCAGGTCGTCAATCCCCTCTCCCGTCCGGGCGGAGACGTTGACCGATATGATATCTCCTCCCCAGTCCTCCACGAGCAGCTCGTTCTCGCTCAATTGACGCTTTACCCGGTCGGGGTCGGCGCCGGGGAGGTCCATCTTGTTGATTGCTACCACTATGGGCACGTCGGCGGCCTTGGCGTGGTTTATGGCCTCCAGTGTCTGGGGCATAATGCCGTCGTCCGCTGCTACCACCAGTACGGCGATGTCAGTGACGCGCGCTCCACGGGCGCGAATGGCAGTGAAGGCGGCATGCCCAGGAGTGTCGATGAAAGTAATGGGATGGCCCTCCACCTCCACCTGGTAGGCGCCGATGTGCTGCGTGATTCCGCCGACTTCCCGGTCGGCAACACGCGAGTTCTTGATGTAATCCAGGAGAGAGGTCTTGCCATGGTCCACGTGTCCCAGCACAACCACCACCGGGGGCCGGGCCACAAGGTTAGCGCCCCGGCTTTCCTCGCCGGCCGTCGCACTCCGTGTTGCGTCGGCGGAGGGTTCCGGGGCCATTGAGGTGCGAACGCCAAAGGCAGTGGTCACCAGTGTGGCCACCTGGTAGTCGATCACTTGGTTCATGTTCGCCATGATGCCGTTGCGCATCAGTTGCTTTATGACGTCGATGGGTGACTGGTTCAACACCTCTGCCAAATCCTGCACGGTCATCGTGGAAGGCAACACCAGCGGGCGATTCTGCGCGCTGCGTCGCTCTCCGCGATCCCGCCGGGGCCTCTGGCTTCGGCCAGATTCATCAACAGTTGCTTGTGTAGTCATATATCTGCTCACCTGCCAAACCGGGATTAGGCAGCCAGGCCAGCGACTCCCCCGAACTTTCGCTGAGAATCAGGCCTGGACGGCTTCCACCCGGAGAGTCTCCAGGTCACCGGCGGAGAGATTCTGCCCGAGGCTGCGTGCCAGTCTCCCACGCCCCAGCGCTGTGTCCAAGCAACCGGGGCCACAAACATAAGCGCCGCGTCCCGGAGCCTTGCCCGAGAGGTCAACGGATACGGTTCCTTCCGGCGACCGGGCGATGCGGACCAGTTCCGCCTTTGGTTTCTTGTTGCCGCAGGCCACGCAAGTCCTTTCGGGGATGTGCCTCTTTCTGGGCAAACGCAACCTCCCAAAATGGCCCTGCGGCCCCAAAGCAATGTGCGAGGAGGGTCTATCGCCGGCGCGAGCCACCACCTCCGCCGCCGCGGCGGCGGCCACCTCCGCCACGTCGTCCGCCGCCCCGGATGTCCTCTACGATATCCTCGGCGAACCGGATCTTGCCCGCATCGGGAGTCAGCACCGGGATGTCCACGAAGTCCTGGGGAGCCTCGTCCTCCTCCTCTTCTTCGTCGTCCAGGATTGCTACGTCGTCCAAAGTAAATGTTTCGAGGTCATCGACGCTGATGCCAACGTCATCCTCGATGACAGCGGGTTCCTCTTCGGTCTGATCTTGCTTGAGCAACTCCTCCTCGCGGATGAGAGCTTCAAGGATGCTGTCATCGTCGATGTTCCCGGCGACGACCTCGGGGACCGGGTCCGCCGCGATTGTCTCTGCGGCGTCGGCGGCCTCCAGCGCCCCGGAAATTTCCTCTACGATAGCCTCTGCCTCTGCGACCACTGCGGCTTCGGCCTCTTCAGCGGGCTGCACGGTCGAAGCGGTTTCCTGGGCGGCTTTGGCGGCCGCTTCTGCCGCCGCGCGGAGCCTGGCCTCCCGGATTCCCTCCCACTCGGTCATGCCCTTGATATCCAGGCGCCAACCGGTGAGCCTGGCGGCAAGGCGAGTGTTCTGGCCCTCCTTGCCGATGGCTAGTGAGAGCTGCCGGTCGGGAACCACCACGACTGCAGTCTGTTCGGTATCGATCAGTTCCACCTGGACCGGTTCCGACGGGCTGAGAGCATTGGAGATGAAGCTGCGAGGATCCGGGTCCCATGAAACTATGTCTATCTTCTCTCCCTGCAACTCGTTCACGATGCTCTGGATGCGGTTTCCGCGAATGCCGATGCAGGAACCCACGGGGTCGATGCCCGGCTGGGTGGCACTGACGGCGACCTTGCTGCGGAAGCCTGCTTCGCGGGCTATGGCTTTGATTTCGACCACACCGTTGTGGACCTCGGGGACCTCGATCTCAAACAGCCTGCGAAGCATGTTGCGATGGCTGCGTGAGACCAGTATCTCCGGTCCCTTGGGAGCGCTGCGCACGCTGAGAAGATATGCCTTTACCCGCTGGCCCTTCCGGTAACGCTCGGTGCTGACCTGCTCCTCGGCAGGAAGAATCGCCTGTGCCCTGCCCAGGTCTAGGGTAACGGCGCGACCTGGATCGGACGTTTCGACTATCCCGGACATGATGTCGCCCTCATGCTGGGCGAACTCTTGGTACAGCAATTCCCGCTCGGCCTCCCGGAGGCGCTGAAGCACCACCTGCTTGGCCGTTTGGGCCGCGATGCGGCTGGCGTTGTGAGGCAGAGGCTCGGCGGCTGCAACCTCATCGCCGAGGGCCACTTCCCGGCGGATCTTCCTGGCGTCGGCCAAGGTGATCTCCCGCTCGTCGTCTTCTACGTCCTCAACCACAGTCTTCAGGGCGTAGACGGTCACCTCGCCGCTGTTGGGGTTCAATGTAACGGAAATGTTCTGCCCTGATGCCGGGTTGTCCTTTTTGAACGCCGATGCCAGGGCAACTTCGATGGCGCCCAGCACTTGCTCCATGGGCAAGTGTCGCTCAGCCGCCAACTGCTTGAGCGCTACCATAAAATCACTTTTCATAGTTCAGCCCCCGCACCAATTCTCTCCGCAGACCATTTGTCTCCATCAACAAGAAAGCGGGCCGAACCCGCTTACATAAAGGAGGAACCATGTGGCCAGATTATAGCATCGACACTGCCTCCGGGCAACCGTCGTTCTATTCGCCAGCAGTCCCAATCCAGGACAAAAAGGCCAAATGAACTGCCTGATTTATTCAATTTCCGGTGTCTCCAGCCTGGTGATCCGATACAGAAGGTCCATATCCAGGCTTTTTCTCACCGTCTCGGCCAGCTTGTCGTACTCGCTGTCCCGTGAAAGTTGGCCACCGGTGTCGGTTGGCGCCGGAAGCTCGACGCCCTTCCACTCGGCCAGCTGCTCCAGCACCGCGCGCCGGAGGCCGTGGCTGTTGAAGAGGCCGTGGACATAGGTTCCCAGGGCCCTGCCGTTGTCCGACAAGGCGCCATCGTGCTGTGGACCGTGGCCTGCCCTGCTAATGCTGAAAGGTCTGGCAGCAGGCCCAACAGGGGTGGATGACCCCATGTGAATTTCGTATCCCTCTATCGACGCACCGCCCGAGCGGGCCAGCAGACCCGAATCCGCGACGACAGAGCCGCCCACCCGGTGTGTCTCCTTGTCCGGAGCAAACGTTGTGTCCACTGGAAGCAGCTGCAGACCGTCCGCCTCAGGGTCCGTGGATTCTATGCCGTGAGGGTCGTATATGCGGCGGCCCATCATCTGGTAGCCGCCGCAAATGCCGATCACCGCAGTGCCGGCCTGGGCTTGGCGGCCAATCTCGGCGGCGAATCCGCGCTCGCGCAGCCACGACAGGTCGGCCATCGTTGTCTTGGTTCCAGGCAGGATGATCAGGTCGGGCTCCCCGAGGCTGTCGCGGCTCTCTACGTAGCGGAGCCTCACCCCCGGTTCGCGACTCAGGGGGTCGAAATCGTCGAAGTTGGAGATATGCGGCAATCCCATCACCGCGATGTCCAGAACAAATTCTGTCCTCGACTTCATTTCCTGACGCAGTTCCAGGGAAACTGAGTCCTCTTCCGCAATTTCAATATCCCGGTAGTAGGGTACCACTCCCAGCACCGGCTTGCCGGTCCTTTCCTCCAGCCACACCAAGCCGGGCTCCAGCAGCGATAGGTCCCCGCGGAATTTGTTGATGATAAAGGCGCTGACCGCATCCCGTTCCTGCGGGTCCAGGATTTCCATGGTGCCCACGAGCGAGGCAAAGACGCCCCCGCGGTCGATGTCTCCCGCCAAAAGCACCGGTGAGCCCGAGTGCAGGGCTACCCGCATGTTGACAATCTCGTTCTGCTTCAGGTTTATTTCCGCAGGACTTCCCGCACCCTCGATTACCACCACGTCGTACTCGGATCGCAGCGTATCCAGAGACTGAGCCACATTCTGCCACAGCATCGGCTTGGCGGTGGAGAAGTAGGACGCTGAGGCCTTGGCCACCGGCTTGCCGAGGAGCACCACCTGGGACTGGTGATTGTCCTCCGGTTTGAGCAGGATGGGATTCATCTCCACCTGCGGCTCCACGCCGCATGCCTCGGCCTGCACGGCCTGAGCCCGGCCCAGTTCGCCGCCGCCGGGCGTGACAAAGGAGTTGTTGGACATATTCTGTGCCTTGAAAGGCGCCACGCGGTACCCGTCCTGGCGGAAAATGCGGCACAGCGCGGTAACCAGCACGCTCTTGCCCACGTGGGACGCGGTGCCCTGCACCATTACCACCCTGCCCTGGGGTGGGGCACTCGCACGGATAGCCAAAGTCGCCTCCGAATTTCAGCCAAAACGCAACCAGCCGCCCTGCTAAGGCGACTGGTCCGCAATCTGACTGGGTATCATTTTATGCCAACGTCCGAAATTCGGCCCCCGGCCATCTGCCGCTGGATTCTACCTGGATTCTACCACCAGATCTTGCCCTTTGCCTCCCCGCGCAGCTGTTCGTAATCGCGGGTCCACAGCGCCGTGCTCAGGTATTTCCATCCGCCGTCAGCCAGCAGACACACGATGGAGCCGCGCTCCATGCGTTCTGCCTGGCGAATGGCCCCATACACGACCGAGCCGGATGATATGCCAGCGAAGATGCCCTCCTCGGTCAGCAGCCTCTTTGTAGCCTGGAACGCCTCAAGGCTGCCCACGAGCATCCGCGAGTCCAGCAGGCTGATGTCCAGTATGGGCGGAATGAACCCGTGCTCCAGGCTGCGGAGGCCGGAGATGAAATCATCAGGGTCCGGTGCCACGGCGACTATCTTGACCGCGGGATTGTACTCCTTCAGCCGCCGCGCCACGCCCATAAGCGTGCCGCCGGTGCCGAGGCCAGCCACGAACATATCCACGTCCGGGACGGCGTCGATGATCTCAGGGCCGGTGGTCTCGTAATGCGCCCCCGGGTTCCCGCTGTTGCCGTACTGGTACATCATCACGTAATCGTGGGGGTGCTTTTCGACGAGGTCCTGAGCCACTTCGATTGAACCGTTGGTACCCCTGCTGCCGTCTGAGGAGATAATCGCGGCGCCGTAGGCTTCGAGGAGCTGCACACGCTCCACGCTGACATTTTCCGGCATCACCACGGAGACCTTGTACCCCTTCATGCGTCCGATCATGGCCAGGGAAATACCAGTGTTGCCGCTGGTGGGCTCCAGGATGGTGCGCGAGCCGCTTAGCTCGCCGTCGGCCTCGGCCTGTTCAATCATCTTGAGGGCGATGCGGTCTTTGACGCTGCCCGTCGGATTTGAGCCCTCCAGCTTGGCGAATATTCGCACGTCGGGCTTGGGGCTCAAATTCTGTAGTTCCACCGTCGGCGTGTTGCCGATGGTGTCTAGGATCCCCTTGTAAGTAAGCTTTGCAACCATCTATGACCTGACCAGATGCGGCCCGGGATTCAGTTACCGTCCCCGATATCCGAGAGAACCGGAATGCGCGGCGGGCGTCGCCTAGTCGCCTAGTCGCCTAGTCGCCTAGTCGTCGGAAGCGCCAACGGTGGCCGGTTCCTCGTGAGGCGCTGCCACCCCGCAGAAGACCTCGTAGTCGATCAGCTCGGTCACTGTGGGATTGTCGCCGCACAGCGGGCATTTGGGATTCCGCTTGAGGCGCACCTCCCGGAAGCTCATGTCCAGGGCGTCCACGATCAGGAGCCGTGAGGACAGCGACTGGCCAATGCCGAGGAAGTACTTCAGGGCCTCGGTGGCCTGTATGCTGCCCACCAGCCCGGTCATCGAACCGAGCACCCCGGCCTCGGCGCAGTTGGGGACCATGCCGGGAGGGGGCGGCGACGGGAACAGGCAGCGGTAGCACCCCTCGCCGGGGATGAATACGGTTGTTTGGCCGTCGAAGGTCAGGATGCTGCCATCCACCAGCGGCTTGCCCAGCAGGTAGCAGGCGTCGTTAACCAGGTAGCGGGTGGCAAAATTGTCGGCGCCATTCACCACCAGGTCGTACTGGCTGATGATCTCCATGGCGTTCTCGGAGTTCAGCCAAGTCTCGTGGAGCACGACGTTGACGTCAGGGTTGTAGGACTTGATATTGTCGAAGGCCGACTGGACCTTGGGGCGCCCGACATCGGCGGTGTGGTGAAGCACTTGGCGTTGCAGGTTGGAGAGGTCCACCACATCCAGGTCGACGATGCCAATGGTGCCGACACCGGCGAGGGATAGGTATATGGCGCTGGGCGAACCCAGACCGCCGGCTCCGATGATCAGCGCGCTGGACTGCATGAGGGTGCGCTGGCCCCTGGAGCCTACGTCTCCCATGATGATATGGCGGCTGTAGCGTTTGACCTGTTCAGGAGTCAGGGCAAGGGGCTGTGTGGCCATAGCAGTGGTTCCTCCTAACCGCCGAGCTACGCGGCGGTGATGTGGCGCAGGCGGGTGCGTCCCCATAATTTAAGCACGGATGATTCAAGCACGACGCCCAAATAAAAAGCCTGTCCCTGCCCTCAATGGGCTGCCCCAGCCGGGGCGGGCGCAGGCGTCAGGCGATTTACACCATTGACCCGCCCCCTATGTGCGGGGACAGGTGCAAGCGCAGTGGCGGGTGCTTTTCAGCAGGTTCATTGACAGTCGGAGTCTAGCGCGCAGGTGCGCGAATTGTCAATATTGTGCAGACGCCGCCAGGGCCTCCGGAAAGCCCTTGGGGATCAGTTGGTGGTGAGCCTGTCTAACCACCCGCGGATTCGCCCTTCGACAAGCACAGTTCAGGCGGCGCGGGTGCTTGCACGACCTTGCCAGGGCACCCGGAACGCGGCCCGGAATGGCGAAATGAGAGATGGTCCACTGGCCCAGCCTTTGCGGCCTGCGTGCGCGTATCTCAGGAGGTACGGGCAGGGACCAGCCCGCGTCCCTCTTTCGCACCACCGGGCTCTCCCGAGTCCTGGTGCACCGGGACGGGATTTCCCAGCGTGCAGTAGGTGAAACTGCCGCCCAGTCCCTCTCGCAGCGACTGGTCGCGGGCGCCGGGCACTCCGCTGATGACGCGGCGAACCCGTTCGGCAGTGATGTTGTCGGCGTAGGCCTCGCATTCGACCAGGATGAACCTGCGATTACCGCCGTCCTCATTATTGAGGGCCAAAACTGCCTGGGCCGTGGTGCCGGAGCCCGCAAAGGAGTCGAGAACGATGTCCTCTGGGCCGGGCGCCCCGATGCGGAGGAGGTCCTTGACGAGGCCCACCGCCTTCGGGTAGGGAAATTTCCGGCCTACCTCGGGGAGCACCTCCGACAGGGTGAGCCCACCCGCCCGGCTGCTGTATTCGGCCTTGTAGAACACCGACTTGGGTTTCTCAGTGGGCAGGTCGCCAAGCAATGGCCGCTGCTTGGAATAGATCGCGATGCTGCCGTCCTTTCTCCGCTCGGCGAAAACGTCCGACGGGTTCTCGCGAATCCTGCGCTTGCTCCACCGCCAGATGCCGTTGCCGTTGCTCATCGCCGGGTACACTGCGGTGTAGGGACCGCCCGTTGCGGGCTCCCGGTCGTCCTCAGTGACCTCGATCTCACCCTCCGGGTCAACGAAAATGGGATAGTCCAGTGACTCGGAATAAGTCAGGGCGCCCCGCCGCAATAGTTCGGGCTTGTAGTATCCTTTCTCGTCCTGCTGCCATCCGGCCAAGCCTTCCTCGTCTACGGGGAAGCGCCCAAGTTCCACGAGACTGCGATCCTTGGCGTAGGCCAGGCAGTATTCGTGAGCGCCTGCGATTCCGAACTGGTCACTGCTGCCGGCCAAATTGGAGACCACTGCTATATCGGCGATGAAGTTCCCCTCGCCAAAGATTTCGTCCATCGCCATCCGAAGATGGTGGTGCTCGATGGCGTCAATTGAAACAAAGATCACGCCGTCGTCCGACAGCAATTCACGGAGGAGATTAAGCCGCGGCCACATCATGCACAGCCACTTGTCGTGACGCTCCATGTCCTTGCCGTCAACAGGGACCTGTTCCCTGAACCAGTCACGAAGACGGGGACTGTTGACCTGGTCGTTGTAAATCCAGGCCTTGTTTCCGGTGTTGTAAGGGGGATCGATATAAACGCACTTGATGCGCCCTTCGTAACGCGGCATCAGGGACTTGAGGGCGTGGAGATTGTCGCCGTGGATGACCAGGTTGTCGTGGCGCTCGCGGGCGTGCAGGGACCTCGCTGAGTCCCGAGCCAGAGGTCTGTGGGGGACGGCCAAGTGATGTTCGCGAACGACCTGTTTTCCTTTGAAGTCCAGCGTGGGCATACCTCCCCTCCCTGCACAGCATCACTTCCACACCCTAATCCTACTGACAGAAACAATAAGAAACCATGCTTTTGCCCTGCCAAATTCCGCCAAAAGCGAGGCCCCCGGCAAGTGCCGGGGGCCTCGTGATCAGCCTGGGTTGCCGCCGAAGCGGCGTGGGTCTAGCCGCGGCCGTTGCGGAGAAGGCGGCCGGGGTAGGCGCCGGTGGGTTCGCCGTCCTCGAACGTCACCTCACCGTTGACCATGGTGTAGCGGTAGCCCTTGGCCTTCTGGATGCGGCGCCACTCGCCGCCAGGCAGGTCTTCCGCCACCTCGCTGGGCAGCACCTCCAGCTTCTGCAGGTCATAGATGATCACGTCGGCCGGGGAGCCCTCGCGTAGAGCGCCGCGGTCCTGGAATCCGCCGAAATGAGCGGGCAGGAACGACAGCTTGTAGTGGGCGTCCTCCAGCGTGATGACCTTTTCGTCGCGCACCAGCCAGGTCAGCATATCCGTCGGGTAGATGCCCGCGGTCAGGAACTTGACGTGGGCGCCGCCGTCGGACACTCCGGCCACGATGTGGTTGGAGTCCAGCACCTCGGCGGTGAACTGGGCCTGGTCGCGGCCCTGGGTGTCAGCGTAGAACTCGGTGGCCAGGTCGTCCTCGACGCACATGTCCAGCAGCGCATCGATGACGTGCTTGCCCTGCTCGTCGGCAATCTGCTGCACCGTCTGGCCGGCCTGCGGGCTGGAGGCCTCGGTTTCGTCGGGGGCCAGCGCAATCATGCGCCCGTCCACGGCGTTGACCACGAAGGACTTCATGCGCAGTTCGGGGTTGGTGATGCAGCGTCCGCCGTCGTGCTCGTACTCATAGGCGTGGGTATCGCAGACGAAACCGTCGCCCTCGTCCCCGATGGTGCCGCCCAGGTGCGGACAGACCACCGACAACAACTTGTAGCCGTCGCGGGTGTTCACGAGGAAGTAGTCCGCCCCTGCAACGTTGACCTTGGCGGGCATTCGGGCGAAGTCGGACTCGGCGCCGATGTCGATCTTGACCTTGCGGGTCATGACCTGGAGGCTGCCTACCGAGCCTTGAACCACCAAGGTGGGGCGGGTGCCCGAGTCCCACTCTTCCTTCAGCTTACGGCGCATCTCCGGGTCCTGCATCTTGGCCTTGCGGGTGGCCTTGTCGCCCAGGGTGACGTCGCGCCACATCGGAGTGTCGTCAAACAGGTTCCAATCCTCGAAGGTCAGCTCGAAGCCGCCGCGGCGGGTAGCGCCCTGACCGTAGACGCGCAGGCCGCGCTCGGCGCAACTCTCCAGCCAGCGGATACGCTCGCGGTGCTGCTCCGGGTGGACGGCGTTGGGGGCGACGGCCTGGTAGAGCACCGGCCGGCCCGACACTTCAGCCACACGCTCGAAGAAATTGCGGGTCTCTTCACCCAATGGGCGGCCATCTTCACCCGTTTCCTGGTAGGCCAGCTCAATGAAGCCCTCGTCGCGGTCGCGGAGGACTTGGGCGAAGGAGAGCACCTCATGCTCCGACAGGAGGTCGGTAATCATCGGGGTGCCGTCGTAGTCGCGCTGTACCGAGGTATCGCCGAGAATCTGGGCCGACCAGCCGCAGGCCCCGTGGTCCATGGCCTCGTGAATCAGCCGGACCATCTCTTGCAATTCCGCCTCGGTTGGGCGGCGGCTCTTCGCCTCGTCCCATCCCATGACCCAAGCGTAGAGCGGGGTCAGCGGCACGTAGGTCAGGCAGTTGATGCCCTTCGGGGTGTTCTCCAGGCTGTTGATGAAGTCGGGGAAGGTGACCCAGTCCCAAGGCATACCCTCTTTCATAGCGTCGTAGGGGATGGCCTCATTGCGGGTCATGCTCAGCATGGCGCGGTCCTGGTCCTCGACGCGGGAGGGCGCAAAGCCGAAGCCGCAGTTGCCCAGCGCCACGGACGTGACGCCGTGCCAGCCGGACAGAGTGCAGTAGGGGTCCCAGAAAATCTGGGCGTCGTAGTGCGTGTGCAGGTCAATGAAGCCGGGGGCCACGATCAGGCCCTTGGCTTCGATTTCCCGCTCCGCGTCGCCACCGTTTAGTCCCCCGATCTTGGCGATACGCCCGTCTTTTATGGCAATGTCGCTGATATAGCGGGGAGCGCGCGTACCGTCGACGATGGTGCCGCCTCTGATGATGATGTCGTAGGTCGCCATTGGGCCTTCTCCTCCATATCGTTTAGGGGAAATCCAAGGAATAACAATAGGCTGCGGGTTGCTAATGACGAAGTCTAATGTTTGGTTGTGCTACTGTCAATTGGGGAGAAACTTGACAGGAGGTGCCGAAAAGCGGATTTTCCATTACGAAAATCGAAAGCTCTTAGGGTATGCCAGAGCTGAGGATCTACGCGAGGTTACAGTACCGAAAAAGCAGAAGCGCGACGACCCCGGGTGCCGCAAAGGAAGTGGGAGGTAAGGATCAGAGGGCGGCGGCGAGGCTCAACTGCCGGTCGGCAAGGTCGGCGAGCGTAATGTTGCTAAGAACCTCGCGAATGGCTTCCTCCACGGATATCCAGACCTCCTGCTGGGCGCAAGAGTCCGACAGCACGCAGTCAAGAGGGTTGATGACGCAGTCGATAGGAGAACTGTTGGCGTCCAGCTTGGACATGACCATGCTGAGGTTGATTTCTGCGGGAGAAACGGCCAGGGAGTGGCCTCCCCGAGGGCCGCGACGGCTGGACACGAAACCGAACTTGTTCAGTGACGCCATCAGCTGGTCGAGGTAGGCCTCCGGGATGCCCTGCTTTGCCGCAATCTCGGCGGTCTGGATGGGGCTATCTCCATAGTGGAGTGCCAGTTCAACGAGGGCCCGCACCCCATAGTCAACGCGCATGGGGATCTTCATCTCGTCGCTCCTCCAGAGCCGATTGAGCCGTAAGTATACACCAGCCAGGTATCAATTCCAAACCGTGCGCCTGCCAATGACAGGGTTTTTTAGTTCTCCCTCTCCCCCCGGGAGAGGGATGGGGTGAGGGCGAAATGCCGGGGCTATACGATGTCTGCTCACGAAAGGGAACGCCCCCACCCTAACCCTCTCCCGGTGGGAGAGGGAACAAATGCAATAGCCCTGCTGCTAAAGACACGCATTGTTGGTACACGCCGCAACCGTGTTTCACAGCGCCCGTCAGTGGCCGCCGAAGACCAGGAAGGTGCCCTGTCCCTGGGCGATCAGGCGGCCGTCATCTGCACTTACCTCGATTTCCCCAACCATCAGCCGGTCTGCGTTGCTGATTACGCGCGCGGTGGCCGTGAGGCGGCCGGAACTGGTGCCCTCCAGGAAGTTTACCTTGAGTTCGATGGTGGTGGTGCGCTGTCCGTGCTCCAACAGGGAACGTACGGCGCGGAACATGGCGGTATCCGCCAGCACGGCGATCAGCCCGCCATGGACCTGCCCCGCGGCCTGAAGGTGGTGAGGCTGAACGGACAGCGACACACGGCCCAGACCTCCCTCGGACAGGCCGGTCTCCAAGCCCACAAACCTCAGGAAGGGCGAATCATCATCGTAGGGCAGGTCGGTGCCCTCATTGCTTGCCAATTCAGCCTCCAGGGCAATCGCATTTGGATGCGCACACCGGCTATACACCGTCATTCCTGTTTATACACCGTCATCCCCGCTTTAGTGGGAATACAGGGTTGCCTGGGAGCGCCCACATTCTAGCCGGTAAGGGACTCTGGATTCCCGCTTTCGCGGGAATGACGATTCTAATTGGTCCAAACGCGATTGCCCTGATTCAGCCTCTGGTTGCCCGGTAAGTCGCTACGGAATTCGGATATAATAACGCGGCGAGATTGATATCAAGGCAAATGTGCTGACGAATGGTCAAAGGTCTTTTTGTGGGGCTGGCGGTTGTGCTGGTGCTTGCCGTGATTCCGGTAGTGCACTTCGTTGGTGTTCCCGTCGGCCCCTTCATCGCCGGCTATTTTGGCATGAATGCGGCCAAGGACTACCCCGGCACTCCGGGCCGTAAGGGGCTGGTCTACGGACTATGGATGGGCGCCCTGGTCGGGGCAATTACGGTAATTGCCGCAGTAATCGTTACCCTGGCAGGCGGTTTCGCCTATCCGTTACTGCTGTGGGGAGGCGTGGTCGTGGTCACCTTTTACTACGGCAGCATGTCGGGTCTGGGGGCCTGGTATGCAGAGCTCAGGGCTGAGGAAAGGGCGAATGCCGCAGCCCCGGTTCCTACCGCAAGCCGCCCGAGCCGCTAGACGAGTAGATGGCTGACGTATTCCGCCTGTTGCGGCCATTGCAGTGGATCAAGAACGGGCTGGTATTTCTCCCGTTTCTCTTCGCGGTTGATATCGCGTGGTCTGTCGACACCCTTGAGGATATTCCCTCGCTGCTTGGCCGGTTGGCATTGCTATTCCTTGCTTTCTGCTTGCTGTCCAGCGGGGTATACGTCTTCAACGACCTGATGGACCGGAATGCGGACCGCGCTCATCCCCGCAAACGCCACCGTCCCATCGCTACCGGCAGGGTCGGAGTTCCCGCCGCGGCCGCCCTGATTATGCTGCTGGCCGTCGCCGGACTGGCAGCTATGTGGGTCGTTGGCACCTCTCTGTTGCTTGTTTCTGCAATTTACCTTGTGATCAATGTGGTCTACTGCCTGGGTGGCAAGAACGTGGTGATCCTGGACGTCTTCGCTGTAGCCAGCGGCTACGTCATTCGGGCCGTGTCGGGTGCCTTGGCCATCGACGTCGACCCGTCCCCCTGGCTGTACACCACCACCGGCGCCGGAGCGCTGTTCATAGTGCTGGGCCGCCGCTACGCCGAGGTGCGGCTGGCGGGAAAGGAAGCCGGCCGACAGCGGCCTGTGCTGGCCCGCTATTCGCAACCGTTCATTTCGCAGCTCCTGATCATCTCGGCAACAGCGGCGCTGCTCAGCTATACTTTATATACTATCGAGGCCGAAAACCTGCCCGGCAACAATTCAATGCTGTTCACCCTGCCCCTGGTGGCGCTCGGGGTGTTCCGCTACCTCTACCTGCTTAACCACAGCAACGATGCCGAGGCCCCGGAGCAGCTGATGGTACGAGACCTGCCGCTGCTGGCGACTGTCGTGGCCTGGCTGGCGGTGTCCGCTGCAGTGCTGCTGCTCAATAGATAAGCAGGCGCGGTTGAGGCAACGGGCCGCTGCATTCACCAGAATAAACATTCAGACTGGAGCGGAATTCGCCGCCCGGATTGGAGCCCAGATGCAAACACAGCCAGTACCATCCCACCCGTCGGTGCGCACGACGACGGCCCCGGTGGTAGCGGTGGTGGCCACCACCCCGGAGACCGTGCTGGAAGACATCGCGCGAGTAATGCACCTGGCCGGGGCCGCCGAAGCCCTGCCAATCGGAAACAGGACGCAACTGAAGGTCAACATATCGTGGCAACACTGGTACCCGGCGTGCTCTTCCACTCCCTGGCAGATCGAGGGTGTGGCCAACGCCCTGAAAGCCATGGGGCACGCTGATCTGGTCGCGGCCCACAACGGCACGGTGGTTGTCGACTCCTACGAGGGCGAGGAGAAAAACAAGCACAAGGCGGCCCAGGACAGGGTTGGCCTGCCCTCCATTCACTTGGACAGCCCTCCCAACCAGTGGATCGACTACAAGCCAAGGGCCGAAATGCTGGCCCTGGACGACATTTTCCCCGAGGGAATCCAGATTCCGGAGAGTTTCCCTGGAACGAACATAGTCCAGCTTCCCACTATGAAGACCCACGTATTCACGACCATGACCGGGGCGATGAAGAACGCCTTCGGCGGCCTGCTGCATCGCAAGCGCCACTGGACCCATTCAGTCATCCACGAGACGCTGGTTGACCTCCTGGCGATCCAGCAGGAAATTCACCCCGGGCTGTTCGCCGTGATGGACGGCACGTTCGCAGGCGATGGGCCTGGCCCCAGGGCCATGCGCTGGCACATCAAGAACCGTATTCTCGCCAGCGCCGACCAGGTGGCCATCGACGCCGTGGCCGCCAGGATGATGGGCTTCGACCCGATGAGCATTCCCTTCATCCGCTTGGCCCACGAGCGCGGGCTGGGCTGCGGCGAAGTGGCGGACATCGACGTTAGGGGCGAAGACATCAGCGGGGTCAACTGGCGATTTTCGGGCGCCGAGAACACGTTTGCCAGCCGGGGGCAGAAGTTAATCTACTGGGGTCCGTTGAAGCCGCTGGAAAATATGCTGCTGCGCAGCCCCATAGTGGGCTGGGCATTCCTGGCCTCCAACCTGTACCACAACGGCTATTGGCTGAAGACCAAGGGCCGCCGCCGCATCGAGGCCGCCCTCAAAACCGAGTGGGGCCGACTGTTCCTGTCCTACTAGACTGCCTGAACCTGCCATTTTCGTGAAAAGGAGTACCTTCCAGGCATGGATATCGCCATCATCGGCCTGCCACAGAGCGGGAAATCCACCACATTCAACTGTCTTACCGGCGGGCACGGGACATCCACCGGAGGGGGTGGCGGATCCGGACCTGTGCAGGTCGGCGTGGTGAAAGTCATCGACCAGCGGCTCCCCGTACTGGAACAGTTATACCATCCGCGCAAAATAATTTACGCTGAGATCAAGTTCTGGGACCTCCCGCCCGCAGACCGGGCAAATCGAAACCAGGGCCTTGCCGGACGTCACCGTAACGTCCTGCAGGGGGCCGATGCGCTTCTCTTGGTGGTGCGTGCCTTCGACGATGAGGTGCAGGGCTCGGCGGATCCGGGCCGGGAGCTGTCGGCTATGCTGAACGAGCTGGCGCTGGCGGACCTGGAAACCCTTGAGCGGGCGGAGGCACGGCTTGCAGACTCCCTCAAGAAGTCGAAGCCGGCCGAGCGCCCGGCGCTGGCGCCGCAGGCCGATGCCGTCCGCAAGTGCCGTGAGGCGCTGGAGGCGGGGGTCAGGGTACGACAGCAGGAGCTGACTCCATCGGAGAGGTCGGCGATCGTCGACTACCAGCTTCTCACCGGCAAGCCGGTCGTCGTGGCGTTCAACACCGACGAATCCGGCGAAGCTATCTACCTTGATTCCCTGGAGCTTCCATCCGAAATGATTGAAGGCTTGGGCGTGGTGCATCTGTGCGCCCGGCTTGAGGAGGACCTGGCCCTGATGTCAGAGGATGAGGTCGAGGCGTTTCGGGATGCGCTGGGACTCAGTGAGTCAGCCATCGCACGCGTCAAGCAGGTCTGCTACGACACAGTCGGACTGGTGTCATTCCTCACCGTCGGCGACGACGAGGTGCGGGCCTGGCCGGTTCCTGTTGGCATTCCTGCCCTGGACGCGGCGGGGACGATTCACACCGACTTCATACGTGGCTTCATCCGCGCCGAGGTCATTCACTACGATGACCTGGTGCGTTGCGGCAGCGTGGCCCAAGGCCGCAAGGAGGGCGTGTTGCGCTCAGAGGGGAAAACCTACCGGGTCAAGGACGGGGACGTAATCAATTTCCTGATCAACGTGTAGACTGGTCAACGCCCAGCCTACAGGGGGCGGGCAAAACTCAGTTCGTGACCATCCGGGTCTTCGATGTGGAAGTACCGCTCACCCCACCTGGCATCGGCGGGCGCTGAGGAAGGCGTCAGACCGAAGCCTGTGAGCCGCTCATAATGCGCATCCACGTCATCGACGTGGAGAATGAGCCTTCCCCACCAGGCGGGTTTCTGGTCACTGAGTATGAGGTTGACGAAGCCGTCGCCCACCCGGAAGCTGGTAAACAAGGCTCCTTCGCCGCCGTACAGCAATTCCAGGCCAACGTGGTCGCGGTAGAAGACAACGGAACGGGCCATGTCCGTTACCGCCAGCGTGATGGCGCTGATGGTTTCCACTCCCATGCCCTCTCTCCGTCCCTGCGGCCGCGTCAGCCACGCCTGCGCCGTGGCCGGTTCAGCCCGGGAAACGTCCTTTCGGTCAGCACCCATTCCAGGCGTCCCTTCAGGCCCTCCACCTCTGCGGCATCCAGCAGGCTCAGCAACTCCTGGCACCGCTTGGGCATACTGTTCTGGGGACCGTTGAGCCTGGCCTTGAATTCGCCCAGCGTCTCCAATAGTTGCCCAGGAATTTCCTCCCCGCCGAAGTCCCATATCACCGTGCGTATCTTGATGTCGGAGTGAAACGTGAGGCCATGGTCGATGCTCCAGAGCTTGCCATCAGGGTCAGTGATGAGATGATTGGGCTTCCTGTCAGTGCTGTTGGCTACGAGGTCGAAACAGCAGATCACGCGGAGCTGATCGGCATAGTCTCCGCCCAGGGTGTAGTAGTTCTCGCGCGGGTCGTGCTCGATGAACTGCTGGACCGATCCAATTCCGTAAGGACCATCGCGAATGATGGTGAACGGCACCATGTTCCAGCCCAGTATTTCGCTCAGCAGGTAGGCGGCGTATTCCCGCTTGTAGAGCGTGCCGTTTGGGAAGTCCCACAGCGGAGACTCGCCGTCGCGAGGTTTGTAGATGCCATAGACTTCCAGGCCGTCCAGGGCGACATTAACGATGAAGGTGTAATTGGAGCCCAGGCGCGTCAACTGGCAGGACAGGATTTCGCCATGCCAAAGCGCTTGTTTGACGTTAGTGTCGGAGGTCAAGCGGAGCTGTCCGACGGAGGGAATTGACCGTTATCCGGCCTCAAGGACCGTGTGTCCGTTGGCCCTAGGGCAAACGTGGCCTTCCGGGTTGATCGGTTGCCCGCAAAGGAAGCAGGTAGGACGCCCGGCGGCACAGATGCGCAGTGATTCCTCGGCCAAGTCGCTTGCCTGGTTCAACGTAATCCAGAAACTGATCGACTCGGCCTCTCCTTCTGGCCGTTCTTCCTCTGTCTCCCTTTCGTGGGCCTGGAGATAGAAGGAGTTGCTCTCGCGGTCGTGGCTGAGGAACATCTGACCGGCCTTGAAGTCAATGGACGCCTCTCCGCCGCCCCATCCGGGCTCCTGCGGCTCGCTGGCCCGCGACTTCTCCTCTTCGGACAAGCCAGCCACGTAGTCTCGAAGGTAAACGCCCAACTGGGAAAGCTGCTCTTTTTCCATCCACAAGGAGCAGAATGCCGATCCAGCGTGCAAGTCCAATCTGAAAGTTCGCCGCCCTGGTTCCCCGAAAGTAAACGGTTCGACACGGGCAAGCGCACCGAGCTGGTATTTCACCTGCTTTTCTTCCATGGGCCTATGATAGTAGGCTCCGGCCCTCGGTGGCAAGCGGCCCATAAGGGCATGTAGGGTCTTTCAAAAGTTCCCTCTCCCTCCGGGGGAGGGTCAGGGTGGGGGCGTTCCCTTTCGTGAGCGGCCATCGTATATAACCCCGACATTTCGCCCTCACCCCAGCCCTCTCCCGGAGGAAGAGGGCGAATTAAAAAACCCTGTAAGGGCGTGGCGTCCGCTGGCAGCCTCGCCTCCCCGGCCAGTGCCCGGCGCAGATATCCTCCGGTCCGGAAACAACGCGGCCACGTCGGCAAATGCCAGGCGATGGCTGCCGCGTTGCCAACGCCGCCAACACCTGATCCCTTGCGGTTGCTACCTATCCGATGGCCGCCCTGGCCCTGTATTGCAGTGCCTCGGCCAGGTGCGACACGCGGATGACTTCCGCCGCGTCCAGGTCGGCGATGGTCCTGGACACCTTGAGCACCCGGTGGAACGCACGGGCAGACAGGGTCAGCCGCTGTGCCGCTGTCTGGAGCAGGCTCCTCGCACCATCTTCCATCTGGCAATGCTCCCAGATTTCGGCAGGCCCCATTTCTGCGTTGCAGAGAAATCCGTTTTCCGTGAACCGCTCCCTCTGCAACTCCCGGGCCTGTTCCACGCGCTGGCGCGGGCCGCTGGAATCCTCGCAAGGATCGCTGTCTACCAGCTTCTCGTACTCGACGGGAGGCACCTCTACGAAGACGTCCACCCGGTCCATCAGCGGTCCGCTGATTTTCTTCTGATAGCGCGCCACGGTAGATGGGCTGCAAGTGCATTCTTTCACCGGATGATTGTGGAACCCGCAAGGGCAGGGGTTCATCGCCGCGACCATCATGAAACTTGCCGGATATGTGACCGATCCCGCTACCCGGCTGATGGTGACCACCTTGTCCTCCAGCGGCTGGCGCAGGGACTCCAGGGCTGCGTGATTGAACTCCGGCAGCTCGTCGAGGAACAGAACGCCGCGGTGGCTGAGGGTGATCTCCCCAGGGCGGAGGGAGCGTCCTCCGCCCACCAGTCCCGCGTTGGAGATGGTGTAGTGCGGCGAACGGAAGGGCCGTTGCAGCATCAGTGGATTCTCGGTCTGCAAGGAGCCGGTCACGCTGTAAATCTTGGTGACCTCCAACGCCTCCTGCGGGGCCATGCGCGGAAGGATGGAGGGCAGGCAGCGGGCCAGCAGGGTCTTCCCGCTGCCAGGCGGACCGCTGAACAGCAAGTTGTGGAAGCCTGCCGCGGCCACTTCCAGCGCCCGCTTCGCGTGCTCCTGGCCCTTGATGTGGGCCAGATTCATGTGGTCCTGGGCGCAGGATAAGGCACTGCAATTGGCCCAACCGTCGCCCACCATTGGCTCCAAGGGCGCCTCTCCCCGAAGGTGACTCACCGCCGCGGCGAGGGTAGGAACGGGATATACCCTGATGTCCTCCACCAGAGAGGCCTCTTCTGCGTCCACCTCGGGCACGAAAACGGCCTCGTAGCCCTGGTCGCGGGCCACTGACACCATGGTCAGGATCCCATTGGTGTGCCGCAGGCTGCCATCAAGGGATAGCTCGCCCAGGAAAACAGCGTCGCCCGGCACCGATTCCAGTTGACCGGAGCTGAACAGGATTCCAATGGCTATGGGCAGATCGTATGCCGGCCCTTCCTTTTTCAGATCGGCGGGCGCCAGGTTCACGGTGATGCGGCGCATCGGAAAGTCGCAGCCGCTGTTCCGCAGGGCGGCGCGGACGCGTTCCTTGGCCTCCTGCACCGCCGTGTCGGGCAGGCCCACCATGTTGAACCGGGGAACTCCGGGAGACAGGTCTACCTCCACCCGTATGATGTAGCCCTCCAGTCCGACCATCGCGCAGGAATTGGTGCATGCAAGCACGGTATCCTCCTAAAGCCTTCGCCGTCCCGCTGCCAGTAGCTCGCTGTCAGTGGAAGGTAAGTGAACCGTCTCTGGCGGCGGTCGGTCGAGTTGCAGGTTTGTCCGGTACACGGCCTGTTGAAACTTTAGTTCTAAAACAAGGGTTCGCGCTACTGGCTGCTGTCAGCAATTTCCGAAAAGAACAGGCGAAGGTACCCGCGAGCAGGACAGGGTCTCGCGCCAGGCATTGTGCAGTAGAGAGGAAACGACGAAGAATACGTGCGGAGCTATGCCCTCTCGATGGTGACCCGCATCAAATCGTATGCCGCGCTGATGGGACCGGTGAAATGTCGGGCGGCGTCTTCCAACAGAGGCGTTTGGTCCTCGTGAAAGGCGTTGTCGAGATGGGTAAGAATCAATTGCCGTACTGATGCCCGTTCCGCAACCCGCGCCGCATCGCCCGAGGTGGAGTGCAGGCGGCTCACGGCCATCTCGTGCCTGTCGTCGGTGGACAGGGCCTCGTGAATCAGCAGGTCGGCGCCCTGCGCGGCGTCTACCAGGCCCCGGCTGTAGGTCGTATCCCCGGAAAATACGATGGCTATTTCACCCGACTCAACCCGCCACCCGATGGAGCCAGGGATATGGTCAACGTCAAAGTTCCACGCCACGGTTTCTGGCCCCAGCTCCAGCCTGTGCTCTCGCGGCGCCTCCCGCCAGCACAGCACTTGGCGACCGCTGTGGTTGTAGGCCGCCCCGTCCCGTATGTCCGGAATCCGGGCTGCCGCCGCCGCCTTGCGCAGTCCCCCCATCCCCAGGGCGCTGCCATAGATCGATAGGGGCGTCTCATCGTGGGTCTCATGGCTGCGGCGTCCCTGGATGAACATCAGGCCCGAGATGTGATCCTGGTGGTCGTGGGACAGCAACACGTGGTCGTAATCGACGGCCCGAAACCCCGCGGCCTCGCCGTTGCGCAGGGCCGAGTTGCCGGAACTGCCGTCCAGCAGCAGCGTAGTACCGTCGGGGCAGCGCAGGGCAATGGCAGTGTGGGCCCGGGTCGTGGACATCCCTGCGCCGGTACCAAGGAAGGTGATCTCCAGGCCGCTCATCCCAGCGTGATCTGCTGCAGGTCGGATGCCACGGCAATATGACCGGCGTAATGTCCGGCCGCCTCCACTCCCAACGGCTGAGAGTCGGCGTGGTAGGCATCCGTGATGTGGGTAATGACCAGGCTGGCGGCGCTGGCCTCTGCTGCAGCCCTGCCTGCTTCCCCGCCGGTGCAGTGGCCCACACGGTCCGCAAGAACCGTGTCGGCAACGCAGAAGGCTTCGTGGATCAGCAGGTCCACGCCCTGTGCCGCCTGCACCAGTTCCGGGCTGTACCGGGTGTCGCCGGAGAACACGATGGCCCTGCCGTCGCTTTCCACCCGCCAGCCGGACGCGCCGCTAATGTGATCGGCCGGGAAGTGCCAGGCCGTAGTCCTCGGTCCCAACTCGATGACGTGGCCCGGGATAACCGGTTTCCAGTGCAGTAACTCGCGCCCCTCGTAGTTGCGCCCGTAATCTCCCGAGACATCCCAGATGTTCAGCCGGGTGGCCAGGCAGTGGCGCTTTACTCCCTCCAGCGACTCGTAGGAGCCGTGGATGCGAAGAGACCCCACGTCTCCGCCAAACCCGGCACGGTCGAACTGGATGAAATCCACGCCCGACATGTGGTCGGGATGGTCGTGGGAGAGCAGCACGTCGTGGAACCCGTGCAGGTCAATTCCCACGGCGGCGGCGTGCCGAAGGGCGGAGTTGCCGGAACTGGCGTCCAGCAGCAGATTCGTGCCGTCGGTACACTCCACGGCGATGGCTGTGTGCGCCCGCCGCGTCGAGTTGCCAGCCCCCGTGCCCAAAAAGGTTATCTTCATTATCGGCCTCGAGCCACGTGAGAGAAAAAGGGCCGCGAGGACCGCCCTCGGTCTGTTCCCCCGAACCTCTCGCTCCTCACTCCTCCACCCTTGCTCCTAAAGCTGGTGCCCCTCGGGGTGCGCCTGTTCGCGCAGCAGGCTGAGGGCTTTCAGCACCGGCGCCTCGGTGAAGCTGAACAGCACAGCCGGCTCGGTGTCAGAGGCGTTGGCGTGCTCGTGGTAGTTCCAGCCAGGGACGCAGAAGACGTCCTTGTCCTCCCACTCGATGGTCTGGCCGTTGACATTTGAGCGGCCACGCCCCTGCACCACGTGGTAGATTGCGCCTGCGGTGTGGCGGTGGGCCTTCGTGGCCTCGCCGGGACGCAGCATTTGGATGTGGCAGGCGATGGTCGGCATCACCGGGCCGCCTGTGTTGGGGTTGGTGTATTCCATGATTACCCCGTCGAACGGGCTGCCGTCCACCTCGGGCGCCAGCCGCTGCAGCGTCTCCCACGTCTGCTTCCAAGGGTAGTGCAGCAACGGCGAGTGGGCCGCGCCGCTGGTCTCCCACGTCGGCCGGAGGGTGCCGGCGCCGTATCGGGTCAGCGACGAATCGGTCGGCTGGGTGACCGGCTGCACGTCCTCGGCATACGGCTCGTAGTACACCGCCTCCAGCATGTGCACCAGTGGTATGTCCAGCCCGTCCAGCCAGATGATCGGGTCGCTGGTGTCGTTGGCGTGGTCGTGCCAGGTCCAGTTGGGCGTCAGCACCAGGTCGCCGGGGTACATGGGGATGCGGTCCCCGTTGACCGTGGTGGAGCCGCCCTGGCTGTCGATGATGAACCGGAGCGCCGCCGGAGTGTGGCGGTGGGCGCGGGCGGCCTCGCCGGGCATGACGATCTGCAGTCCGGCGAACATGGAGTTTGTCGTGGCCATCCGGTTCAGGCCCGGGTTGAGCAGCATCAGCACCCGGCGCTCGGCGTCGGCGGTGCCGATCAGGTCGCCCGCACGCAGCGCCTGCGGCTGCAGGTCGCGCCACCGCCACAGGAAGGGCAGCGCCTTGCTCTTGGGCTCGGCCACCAGCGCCTCCTCCTGCACCAGCCACAGGGGTGAGGTGCCGATGTCCCGCAGTTCATCGTAGAAGCGCTCCAGAGTTTCTGCCGTTGCTCTCGAACTCGATAGCATCGCTGCCTCCGGTATGGGTGGAATGAGATCCCGAATGAAAGCGCTCTATGCCCCGTCCCGTTGCTCCTGCCAGGCAGCCAGCCGGGACTCCAGGGAGCGCTGGCGCAGGGCGATGGTCAGATCGCCGCGGGTGCGCTCCAGCACGGCACGCATGGCGTCGGTGGTGTGACGGAGCCCGCCGGTCACCGCCTCTGGGAAATCGACAGTCACCAGCACGCCGTAGATTTCATCCATGACTTCCATTAGCTCCTCGCACCGCTCCACGATGTCCCGGCGCAGGGAGTCGAGTATGTAGCGCCGCAGCTCGCCGATCACTTCGGCCATTCCGTTGAGGTAGGCCGACGGATCGACGCCCAGGTCCTCGGCAGTGGGAATGCCTCTCCCAGAGATGACCGCCAGCGTGATGTTTGCCTCGGTGAACTCCTTGCGGGCGTCATTCAGGAAGCCGGCGTTGTAGATCAGCGGGCTGTCGGACCTGATATGCTCCGCGTCCTGCAGGCGTGATTCGGCGTTCGCGATCAGCCGCGCAGCCTCGTCGAAGTCAGTCCGGTGGACGGCGCGGATGGCGTTGGCGGAGAGGCGTATCACCTCCCGCGACACCGACAAGCCCTCCTCCCGGTCCCGGTTGCGGCTGGTGAGCTGCTCGATGGCGCGGTTGCCGATGCTGGTCAGGTCGGCACTGTACCTTGACGGCATCAGACCCGGCCTCCGGCGGCCTCTATCGCCGCGGTCATCGCCGCTGCTGCCGCCTCCGGCTCCTCGGCAGATCCCACGGCCGCAGTAACGCAGATGGCGTCGGCTCCCGCTTCGACCACGGGAGCGACGTTGCTCAGGTTGATGCCGCCGATGGCCACCAGGGGCGTCTCCCCCGCCAGATCCTTGGCCTCGCGCACTCGCTCCGGCCCCTGCGGGTTGCGGGCGACTCCCTTGCTGGTGGTGGCGTAGATCGCGCCGAAGGCCACGTGATCGGCGCCCATTTCCTTGGACTCCACCAGCTGTCCGAACTCGCGATTTGAGCGTCCCAGGACCTGGTTCGGAGCCAGGATCTGACGCGCTCGCGCCACCGGCAGGTCGGTCTGGCCCACGTGAAGACCGCCCGATCCCACTGCTGCCGCCACGTCTGCGTGGTCGTTGATGATCAGCAGGGCCCCGTTTCGCTGGCACAGGTCCTGCAGCGCCATTGCCAAGGGGAGCGATTCTCCCTTGTCCCGCATCTTGTCGCGCAGTTGCAGCATGCGCGCCCCGCCGTTGACGGCGGCCACGGCGATGCCCAGCGGGTCCCGTCCTCCGGTCACCTGCGGGTCGATGATGACGTAGAGGCCCCGCACCTGGTCGGCCTTCTCCCGGCGAATGTTTACCCCCACTTGCGAGGCAAGCTCGTTCAGCGCGTCGCGGACTTGTCCTGCGGCTTCCTGCGGCAAGGGGCTTGCGGATTCGTTTGCCTCGAGCTGGCGGAAGTGCAGTTGCGCGGTTGCGACAAGGTCAAGGGCCTGCTCAGCCGTTTGCGGCGGCGGTAGCGGATGCCCCCGCGCCCAGCCTCCTGTGATCCGCCCAGGCTCCGCGGTTTGCGGTGGAGGGCTGTCGTGGACTTCGGTCAGCATCACCCGCAAGCGCAGGCGCGGCAGTAGCAGCGCCAGTTTCCTCCGCGCTGGGATTCCCGCTGTTGCCGGAGCATTGGCCAACGCTGACAAGCAGTAGTGCATCATCGGGTAGTGGCTGTTGCCGGTATCGCTCACAGGTCAAGCCCCTTGGGAGTCTCGCCCGAACGGGCGGCGTCTATGTTGTCCCGCACCGACTGGGGCATCTCCACTCCGTGTTTTTGGAAAGCGGCCTCCACGTTGCGGCCGATGTTGCGAGGGTCCTGGTAGTACTCGGGCGACCGGTGCTCGCTGCCGGGCGTGAACTGCTCGTGCACCGCCCCAACCGTCTTGCCCATGGCGAATGACGACATCCGCCGCTCCATGTCCTTACTGCCGCAATGGGAGCAGACCGCCGACACCTCGCTGCCGATGGAACGCACAAAGAACGACGATACCCGAGCGCACTCCTGGCACCTGTATTCGTAAATTGGCATAAGATGTACTATCTCCCTGCGAGCCTCAACAAGCTCCCTATTCCCCTGTGGGAGCGTTTGGGTGGGGGTCTATCAGCTGCTCACTAATCTCTCGCCAACTGGAGAATCCCGTTGAAATGCTGAATGGTTCTAACTTTCCTTGATCTCCCGGCGCATCCTGTCGAAGTCCGGCGTGGTCTGCCCGCCCATTTCCTTTTTGATGCGCCCCATGTGTTGGTCGATGCTGGCGGGGCTGTTCTCATCGACGTCGCGGGACGTCTCGCCGCTGGGCGCCCAGTTGAGACTGTCGCCCCAAGAGGCCCGGAATGAAAAGGCCGACATCAGCCGCTCCATGTCCGTCCCGCCGCATTGAGTGCACTCCAGGGCGCGTTCAGACGACCAGCTGTAAACCAGCTTTGCGCTAACCGAATTGCAGCCGCCGCAACGATACTCGTAGATAGGCATAATGCCCGCATTTTAGCACGGCAGGAGATGCTCCGCAGTCGCGAGTGGCGGCGAGCGCTGACCTGCTGAAGTAGTGGAGGTACAGCTCGCAAACCACGGGCCGACCGAGCAAACGCAGGGCCTGATGTATAATGCGGCAACCGTAGCCCACCGCTGCCGAGGTGCCGCCATGACCATGTCCATGCCGCTCTTTGCCCCGGAACGACAGTCGTTGCTGATGATCATGGACGGACACGCCATGGTGCATCGGTCCTTCCGGGCGATTTCCACCCAGCGCAACCTGACCAGCAGCGCCACCGGCGAGGACACCACTGGTGTGTACGGGTTCACCAACGTGTTCCTGCGGGCGTTGCAGGAGTGGAAGCCAGTCTACTGCGCCATCGCTTTCGACACCTCGGCGCCCACCTTCCGCCACTTGGAGTTCGAGGAATACAAGGCCCAGCGCCCGCCAACGCCGCCGGAACTGCGACCCCAGTTCGACCGGGTCAAGCAGCTCATGGCCTCCTTTGGCGTTCCGGTCTTCGAGCTGGAC
The DNA here is from genome assembly GCA_965249355.1 of Dehalococcoidia bacterium. Lineage (GTDB taxonomy): Bacteria > Chloroflexota > Dehalococcoidia > Lucifugimonadales > UBA3495 > VXOI01. The sequence goes on along the minus strand of CBDFLW010000004.1, from coordinate 2,859,021 downwards.
GGCTGGGAGGCTGACGACGTCATCGGCACCCTCACCCGCCAGGCCGAGGAGGCGGGCATCGACTCGGTCATACTTACCGGCGACCGCGACACCTTCCAGCTCATCTCCCCCAAAGTCCGCGTAGACCTCGCGTCCAGCATCCAGGACCGCCGGGTCTACGACGAGGTCGAGCTGTCCGAACGCTACTCGGGCCTCACCGCCGCGCAGCAGCCCGACTTCAAGGCCCTGGTCGGCGACTCCTCCGACAACATTCCCGGCGTCCCAAGGGTGGGCGAGAAACGCGCCGCGACGCTGCTGGGTGAATACGGCTCCCTGGAGGGGATCTACGAGAACCTGGAGGCAGTGAAGCCTCCCAGCGTCAAGGCGGCGCTGTCGGAAAATCGCGACCGCGCTTTCGAGAACCGCCGCCTCATGACCATAGACCGGGAGGCACCGCTTTCCCTCGACCTAGAGCAGTGCCGCTTCTGGCAGTACGACCGCCGGGACGTGGTTGCGCTCCTTACGGAGCTTGAATTCTTCAGCGTCGTGTCCCGCGTGCCCAGTCCCGATGGGTCAGACCTCGCAGAGGCCGGTGCTGACCATGAGCCGGACGTGGCCACCGACTACACGGTCGTGCAGGGTGCCCAGCAATTGGAATCGATGATCGCGGCAATCGAGGAAACCGGTGCCTTTACCTTCGACACGGAGACTACCAATCTGGACGCCATGCGGGCGCAGCTGGTCGGCCTCAGTTTCGCCACCGCGCCGGGCCGGGCCTGGTATGTGCCGGTGGGCCACCGCGAGGGTGCGCAGCTGCCCTTGGAGTCCGTGCTGGCCGCCGTGCGACCGCTGTTCGAGTCGCCCGACATCGCCAAGTGCGCCCATAACGCCAACTACGACATGACGGTGCTTGCTAACCACGGCGTCCGCTTCGAAAACGTTGACTTCGACAGCATGATCGCCGCCCACCTCCTCGGAAAGAGCTACAACCAGTTGGGCCTGAAAGATTTGTCGCTCAACGAGTTGGGCCACGAGATGACGCCCATCACCGACCTCATCGGCCGGGGACGCAAGCAGATCACTTTTGACCATGTGGACATTGCCGCGGCGTCAGACTACGCAGCCGCAGACGCCGACATCACCCTCCGGCTCCGGGAGGCGTTCGAGCCCCAGCTGGAGCGGCAGGATCTGCGTGGCCTGATGGATGACACGGAGTTGGCCCTGCTGCCCGTCCTGGTGCGGATGCAGCGCCACGGCATTAAGATGGATGCCGGCGTGCTGCATGAAATGTCCGCCGACATGTTCCGTCAGTTGGGAGAGTTCGAGTCCGGTATCTATGCCTCTGTGGGGCACCAGGTGAATCTCAACTCACCCGCCCAGCTCAGCGACCTGCTGTTCAAGGAACTTGGCCTGCCCCATACCAAGCGCACCAAGACCGGCCACTACTCCACCGACGCCAACTCCCTTGAGTCGCTGCGGGGCATACACCCGGTGGTGGACCAGATCCTCGAATACCGGCAGGTGGCCAAGCTCAAGTCAACCTACGTCGATGCGCTTCCTGAAATGGTCAATCCACAGACAGGCCGGGTGCATACCAGCTACAACCAGACCGGGTCGGCCACGGGCCGCATCTCCAGCAGCGATCCAAATTTACAAAACATCCCCATCAGGACCGAGGCGGGCCGCCAGGTCCGCCGCGCCTTCGTGGCGGAGGGATCCCCCGACTGGCAGTTGTTCTCCGCCGATTACTCCCAGATCGAACTCCGCGTGCTGGCGCACATGTCGCAGGACTCGGGACTGCTGGACGCATTCCGGCGGGGCGAGGACATTCATTCCTCCACGGCGTCGCTCATGTTCGAGGTGCCCGTGAACGAGGTGGACTCAGACATGCGCCGTATCGCGAAGGTGCTGAACTTCGGCGTGATCTATGGCCTCTCCCCCCACGGGATTTCCCAACAGACGGAGTTCAGCCGCGAGCAGGGCAAGGAATTCATCGACGCCTACTTCGCCAAGTACCCAGGCATCAGCGAATACCTGGAGCGAGTGAAGGCCCAGGCCCGCGCCGACCAGTATGTGGAGACGCTTATGGGCCGCCGCCGCTACTTGCCCGAGATCAACAGTCCCAACTTCAATACGCGCGGCGCCGCCGAACGCATGGCCATCAACATGCCCATCCAGGGCACCGCAGCCGACATAATGAAGCTCGCAATGGTGCGGGTACAGCAACGCCTCGACGCCGAAGAAATGCGCACCAGAATGCTGTTGCAGGTGCACGACGAACTGGTCTTCGAGACCCCACGGGAAGAGATGGACCTCCTCAGAGACGTCGTCTTCGACGAAATGCCCGCCGCCATGGACATGGATGTTACCCTCAAGGTGGACGCCAAGTGGGCCGACAACTGGGGCGACATGGAGGGGTGACATGGATGTCGTTTGTGCGCCACGAAATTCCGGTAGGGGAGCGGAGCAATGGGCGTGACCCAAGTCAAGGCCACAATTCTTGGAGAAAGGGAAACGAGAGAGTACACCTTTGTAGTTGATACGGGCGCCACGTATCTGGGATTACCGATTGAGGATATTCAATCACTTGGACTGCGGACAAGTACGGGCATCATCAGGGTGATGACGGTTACGGGAGTTGTCGACGTTGATTCTTACTTCGCCACCGGCGAGCTGAACGGCGAGCGATTTGGGGCAATGTTGATTCCGACGGCGGAACCACTCCTCGGCTATGAGCTCCTGCAGAATCTTCGGTACAATGTCAATCCGGTGACTCACGTAATTGAGAGAGTTTCCGAAGATGAGAGACATCCACCTTTCTCTAAGTCATTACAATGCAGTTGACCCGCATCCTGCAAGCCAGAGACGGAAACGGGCCGCGGGCAATATAGCTGGGAGCGGAGCAATGGGTGTAACCCAGGTCAAGGCCACAATTTTTGGAGAAAGGGAAACGAGAGAGTACACGTTCATGGTTGACACCGGTTCAACCTACCTTGCGCTGCCTCCGGAGGAAATAGACGCGCTTGGGTTGGAGGGCGGAGACTGGGGAACCGTAAAAATGGTGAGCGCCACTGGACCGGTAGAAGTAGACACCTACTTTGCCAGGGGCGAACTAATGGGGCAGAGATTCAGGGCGATTTTGGTTCCATCAGTTTCTCCCCTGCTTGGCTACGAGTTGCTCCAAAACATGAGGTTCAAGGTGAATCCGGTGACCCATGAAATTGAGAAGGTGCCGGACGGAGAAATACACCCGCCATTCCAGTTGTAAGCGAGCATATCTATATGGAACTGATCCGCAGCCTGCAAGCCAGAGGCGGAAACAGGACGCGGGCAAGATAACCGGGAGCGATTTCATGGGAGTCACCCAAGTACAAGCAAGAGTCTTCGGAGAACGCGAGACACGGGAATACACATTTTTGGTCGACACGGGCTCCACCTTTCTGGCATTGCCGCAGGAAGAGATCGATGCACTGGGCCTTCGCAGGGGGCGGGGAGTTTTCAAGCTTATGAGCGCGACCGGGCTGGTCGACGTGGAAACATACCACGTTGATGGAGAACTGATGGGGCAGGATTTTGCTGCCATCCTCGTTCCCGCTGCCACGCCCCTGCTGGGCTACGAGTTGCTCCAAAACATGAGGTTCAAGGTAAATCCGGTAACTCAAGAAATTGAGAAGGTGCCGGACAGTGAAATACACCCGCCATTCCAGCTTTAAGCGAGCATATTTAATGGAACTGATCCGCAGCCTGATCTTCGTCCCCGGCAACCGGGAGCACATGCTGGAGCGGGCCCGCTCCTTCGACGCCGACATCATCATGGTGGACCTGGAGGACTCCGTGCCTCCGGGCGAAAAGGCCGCCGCCCGCGACCTGGCCCGCCAGTGGGTCCCCGCCCTGCGCAGCGAGGGCAAGCGGGTCATGGTGCGGGTGAACTCGCTGGACACGGGGCTGACCCGCAGCGAGTTGGAGACGCTCGTCTCCCCTGACCTGTATGGCATCAGCCTGGGCAAGGTGGAGTCGGTCCGAGACATCCGCACGGTCGACAGCCTGCTCGCTCCACTGGAGGCGGCTGCCGGGCTCGAGGTTGGGTCCCTGCGCATCATCCCATGGATCGAAACGGCCAAGGCGTTGTGGGACGCGCGCGCCGTCGCGGAGGCGTCTCCTCGTGTGGTCGCCATCGCCTTCGGGGCGGAGGACTTCACCAACGATATGGGTATCGAGCGTACGGACACCGGCGAGGAGGTCAGCGTGCCAAGGTCGTTGGTCCCTATCGCAGCCCGGGCTGCCGAGGTCGGCGGTCTCGACTCGCCCTTCGTCCGCTTCCGGGACCCCGACGCCCTGCGAGAGGACGCCCAGCGGGCGCGGCGAATGGGATACACCGGCAAATTCGCCATCCATCCGGCACAGCTGGAGATCATCAACGAAACATTCAGCCCCTCGGCAGAGGAAATCGAATACGCACACCGCGTGGTCGAGGCCTGGGAAGCTGCGGAGGCGTCAGGACGGGGTTCTCTGGCCCTCGATGGCCGCATGGTCGATGTGCCAGTAGTCAAGCGCGCCCAGAACCTGCTGGCCCTGGCCGGGGCCATCGGCCAGTCCAGCTAGCGCCCGCCTGTCTGCCGATGCCTGATAAGATCATCCTGGAGGGGATGCAGTTCTACGGCTATCACGGCGTAAACCCCGAGGAACGCGTTCTCGGGCAGCGGTACGTTGTGGACCTAACCGTTGATATAGACCTGAGCCGCGCAGGTGAGTCGGACCGGTTGGAGGACACGGTCAGCTATGCCCGCATCTATCGCTCGGCGCGCGCCGTCATGGAGGGAGAACCCCGCAACTTGCTGGAGTCGGCGGCCCAGGCCATCGCGGAGCGGGTGCTGTCCGAGTTTCCTGTCGATGCCGTCTCGGTGACGGTCAAGAAGCCAAACCCGCCGGTTCGTGGTTCATCAATCGAGCTGGCCGCCGTTCAAATACACAGAAACCGCGTATCATAAGATATTCGAATAGGCCGCATAGGTGGAACGTATGAAGGTTCACGACTACCACGACGGCAATCTCCGGATGCAGGAACGCTTCGACACACGCCGGCTGGCAGAACGGCTCAAGGAGCGAGTGACCGAGACCATCGGCGACGAGGCCCGCGCCATCATCGAGGAAGCGCGTATGTTCTTTCTCGCTACCTGCGATGACCGTGGCCTCCCCACCTGCTCCTACAAGGGAGGCGACCCCGGATTCGTCCGAGTGGTGGGCGAGAGTACCCTTGCCTTCCCCAACTACGACGGCAACGGCAAGTACCAGTCCATGGGAAACCTGCTGCGCAATCCCAACGTGGGCCTGCTGTTCGTGGACTTCGAGGGCAGCCAGCGGCTCCGTATTCAGGGTGTCGCCCGCATCGAGGACAACGATGACCTGATGGCCGAATACGCGGAAGCTCAGTTCATCGTGCGGGTGGATGTAACCGAGGTCTACAAGAACTGCCCCCGGTACGTCCACAAATACCGCTTCGTGGAGCCGTCGGAGTACGTCCCGCACGAAGGTCGGGAAACCCCCAAACCGGCCTGGAAGACCAGCGAGGAACTGAAGGACGCGCTGCCAAGGAGGTAGACGGCTATGCCTCCCGCCCGGCCTCGCTGAACGGCTCTCGCGCGAAGACCCTGCGCACCATGGGCTCGAAGAACTCCAGCGGCAGCGATGCATAATCGGGGTCGAAAGACGGCTGGTCCCAGCGGTGGCAGAAGTCCACGGTGTCCTGGTACCACGGGTGGTCGCGGTAGGTGTCGCGGGTGTTGCGGTCGCCGCCGGTATGGTGAGCGTAATAGTAGCTCTGGAACAGCCCGTGATGCCGTACCATCCAGTAGGTCTTTTCGGACACATAGGGGCGAAGCACCGCTGCGGCCATCTCGCTGTGATTGTAGGGTGAGAGCAGGTCGCCGATGTCGTGAAGCAGGGCCGCGACCACCAGCTCCTCGTCGGCCCCGTCGCGTTGCGCCCGGCTGGCGCTCTGCAGAGAGTGCTCCAGCCGGTCAACCTTGTAGCCCGAGAAGGAACCTGCCAGCGCCCGCAGTTGGGCCAGCACCCGGTCCGCCGTTCCCTCGGCGAACTTGGCCTCCAGTTGCCCCAGTAATTCGTAGTCCTCTCTGGTGCCTTCCGCCATGGTGGTGAAGGCCACCGTCTCGTTTGCGTCGGCCATGCCTCTGCTCCGTTCTTCCGCCGGTGTTCTGCAAGAGTCGTGTAGTATTTGTCCTGATTTTATCACCCTTAAAAGGATTTCGGTTGAACGGGGAGACGGCAAGATGGCTGACCAAGTGAGACTGGACGGGCGGGTCGCCCTCATAACCGGCGGGGGGCGGGGCATTGGCCGGGCCGTCGCCCTTGCCTACGCCGCCGAGGGAGCACGATTGGCGCTGTCGGCCCGCACCGCAGCCGAACTGGACGAGACTGCGCAGCTCGTTTCAGAACAATTCGGCAGCGACGTCATCACTATCGTAGCCGATGTGTCCGATCAATCGCAGGTCGCGAATGCCGTACGCCGCACCCATGAGCATTTCGGCGTCATCGACGTGCTGGTCAACAACGCGGGCAACATCGGACCGGTGGGACGGGTGTGGAACAATGACCCCGGTGAATGGGCGCGCACCATTGCCGTCCACCTAATGGGCGTGTTCTACGGCTGCCACGCGGCAATTCCCTCGATGCTGGAGCAAGGGAGTGGACGCATCGTCAACGTGTCGGGCGTCGGCGGGCCCAACACCACCGCCTACGATGCAGCCAAGGTCGCCATCGTCAACTTTACGGAAAACCTGGCCCTCGAACTGGCAGACACTGCCATTACCGTCAATGCCATCAGTCCCGGCTCCATCCATACCCGGATGTGGGAGGAGACCCGCGATCTGTCGCTGGCCATCGGCGACATGGCCACTTACGAGCGGGGCGTGCAGGTGACCTCCGGGCAGGGAGCCTCCATCGAGCGGGCCGCCCAGCTGGCGGTATTCCTCGGAAGCGACGACTGCGGGAGGCTCTCGGGGCGCCTGATCCGCGCCTTCGCTGACAGGTTCGAGGATTTTCCCGGAAAAGTTGACGAGATCATGGATTCGGAGGCCTACCTGCTCCGGAGGGTTGACCCAGACCGCCCCTTCCCGATGTCGCAGGCCTACCCGGACCTGCCCATCATGGGACCTTAGTCCTCAAGGCTCCATTAGGGGTTCCCTCTTCCTCGAAGGAGAGAGAATGCGTAAGCCGGGCCATATTCGAATGCCCTGCTTGTGAGTGCGGCGGCGGTGATGTAGTATCTGGCCCATCGGTTTCCGACAGTATTCTTGGTCAACTTGTGAGGGTTTGCCGTGGCTTCTAACGGGTCTGCTGCCAGGGACATAGCGATCGTGGGGGTTGCCGAATCGGATGTAATGGGCAACGTGCCCGGAAAGTCCTCGTTGCAGCACCATGCCGAGGCGGCGTACAACGCGCTGGACGACGCCGGCCTCAAGATGAGCGATATCGACGGCGTCCTGACCGCCGGCTTCTCCACGCTGGCCACGGCGGAGTACTTCGGAATCGAGCCGTTGTTCACCGACAACACCTCCGTCGGCGGGTCCTCGTTCGTGATCCACGTGGCGCACGCCATCGCCGCTATCCGCGCTGGCTACTGCGAGACCGCGTTGATCACTCACGGCCAAGCGGGGCGTTCGACGCGAGTGCGCGTCCCGGCCGATGGGAACCTGCCCGCCGCACAGTACGAGTCCCCCTACGGGATCATCGGTGCGCCCATCAACTACTCATTGGCCTGCACACGGTACATGCACGAGTACGGTGAGGACCGCACGCGGCAGGGAATGGCGGAAGTCGCGGTGGCTACCCGCAAGTGGGCCAACCTGAATCCCGTGGCCCAGATGCACGACACGCCCATGAGTTTCGACGACTACCACAACTCACGCTGGGTGTCGTGGCCCTTCCACCTGCTGGACTGCTGCCTGGTAACCGACAGCGGAGCGGCAGTCATCGTGACCACCGCCGAGCGGGCCGCCAGTTGCCGCAAACAGCCGGTCTGGGTACTTGGCGGCGGCGAGTCTCACGACCACAACATCATCAGCCAGATGCCCTCCTACACGATTACGCCGGCCAGGGAGTCGGGGCCCAGGGCCATGGCCCGCGCCGGATTAACTCACGACGACTTGGACTTGGCGATGATTTACGATTCCTTCACTTACACGGTAATGGTCACGCTGGAGTCTCTGGGGTTCTGTGGTCGTGGCGAGGCGGCAGACTTCGTGGCCGACCAGCGCACCGCGCCGGGCGGCGACTTCCCGCTGAATACCAGCGGCGGCGGGCTGTCGTACACCCATCCGGGGATGTACGGCATCTTTCTGCTGGTGGAGGCGGTTAGGCAGCTGAGGGGCGAATGCGGCGACCGGCAGGTGATGAGTAAGCGGTCTCCGGGCGAGGCCGCCAAGACAGCCATAGTCAACGGCACCGGTGGCTCCCTGTCCTCCACCGGGACGGTGCTGCTCGCCACTTAGCTTCTCCGTCGGCGATTCGGTCCAATGCGAGCGCCCCGGCAGGAGTCGGGGCGTTTTCTTCGCCTGCTCGGGTTTACAGAACTCAATTTTGGTCAAATCCCGGTTCTTTACTAATAGCAGGAACCGGGTGTAGGTATGCTAGTATCACCTCAAGTACTGGACAAGCATCGTCCCATTGATGACTTGTTCATCTGTTTTACGCTACGGCGAAAGGATACGCACTATGGATCGCACTGTGTCTTCTTTTCTTCAGCATCTCCTCGTTGAAAAGGGCTTTTCCCAGAACACCTGCTCGGCATATCGCAATGATTTGTCACAGTTCGTGGAATTCCTTCAACTGAGAGGAGTCGGCAAGGTCGGGGGGAATGGGTCCAGCACCTTCAACTGGTCTGCGGTAGATATAGACACCCTGAACCACTACACCACCGACCTCAGGGAACGCAAGGGATACCGCGACGCCACTGCCGCCCGCAAGGTTGCCTCGGTCAAATCGTTCTTCGGCTTCATGGCCGAGAACGGAATCATCACCGAGGACCCAACCGAGTCTCTGGGAACTCCCAAGGTGGGCCGGTCGCTCCCCAAGTACCTAACGGAAGAGGAGGTCGGCAGGCTCCTGGACGAAGGCTACAAGCCCGGCACCAACGAGGGCCAGCGTGATGCGGTAATGATGGAGCTCCTCTACGCCACCGGACTGCGCGTCGGCGAACTCGTTTCTCTCAATGTGGGAGACGTGAACACCGAGGAGTCGTACGTGCGCTGCTTGGGGAAGGGTTCCAAGGAACGGATCGTGCACCTCTATCCCAAGGCGCTGCAGGAACTCAGGAACTACATGAGAAACTCGCGTTCTGTCCTCCTCGGAAAGCGCAAGGACGAGCAGGCCCTGTTCGTCAATCACCGGGGCGAGCGCCTGACCAGGCAGTGGGTATGGTCGGTGCTCAAGAACTACTCCCAAGCGGCTGGCATCAAGTCGAGCATCACCCCCCACACTCTGCGCCACAGCTTCGCGACTCACCTCCTCCAGAACGGAGCGTCTCTGCGCCACGTACAGGAACTGCTGGGACACTCCAGCATCTCCACGACCCAGGTCTACACCCACCTGACGAACCCTTACATGCGTGAGGAATACGAAAAAAGCCACCCTCGTGCATAGCTAGGGGTTCAGCCCTTTCCGTGGTTAAATCGAGGCCTCACCGCAAAGTGGGGCCTCTTGCTTTGCTCTTGATTTCCCTGGTGTTATCGGTCAACCGTCGGTGGCAGGGCACGTGTGAATTAACCGGTACAGGCCAAACCGTACACTGCCTTTTTCCCCGATTTGCTGATATAGTTTATGGCTATATAGAGATTATTGAGCCGGACCGCCCTCGCCCAGCGTGAGCGTCCGGCGCCCGCAGCCTCCCGGGAGGTGCACTAAGATGGCAGGTAAAGCCCGCCGGGCAGCCGCCCGCCAAGGCGAATTAGCCCGCCGAAGAAAGAAAGGTCAAAGGGGACCCAGCGGAGTTCCCAGTAGTGAACCCCACCCCACGCAACGGACTTCTAACGGGAGCACACCTGCTCTGGCAATGGAGGCCGCCGGAGCGGTTGCCTCTGCGGCTGCGGCCGCCGAACCGGAGCAGAGGCCCCAAGTCGCGGCGCCTGTGCCGCAGCCTGCGGCCCAGCCCCGGGCCCAGGGGCGGCAGCGAGGCGAGCGCCCTGCGGCCTACAATTACGTTGGGACCGAATTGCGCCGCATTGGGGTGCTGGCAACCGCCGTGGTAGCGGTCCTGGTCGCGCTCTCATTCGTTTTCTGATGACACTGACTAGCTTGGGCTGACAATGCCTCTTCCGCTGGTGGCGCAACGCCTCCAAGCCACTCCGGAACGGCCGGGCGTTTACCTGATGAAGGACGCCCGGGGTACGGTGCTGTACGTTGGGAAGGCAAGCGTGCTGCGAAACCGGCTCCGCACCTACTTCGGCTCGCCGTCCAGTCAGCCCAACAAGATCCGGCGCATGATGGGCCACGTCCGCGACTTCGAGTACATCGTTACCGACTCGGAGGCGGAGGCTCTGATCCTGGAAAACACGCTGATCAAGCGTTACAAGCCGCGCTACAACGCCCGCCTCAAGGATGACAAGACCTATCCCTATCTGAAGATCGACCTCAACGAGGAATTCCCCCGCGTCTACATCACGCGGCGGGTGGCCAAGGATGGTGCGCGATACTTCGGTCCGTTCGCCACCGCTAATACTGTTCGCAAGTCCATGGACCTCGTGAAGCGTCTCTTCCCCTACCGGTCCTGCACCAAGAACATTACCGGGACCGATGTCCGTCCCTGCCTCGAGTATTACATCAACCGTTGCGTGGCCCCTTGCACCGGGTATGCCAGCAAGGAGGAATACGCCAAGGTCATTGAACAGGTCATCATGTTCATGGAGGGCGACACCGACTCCGTGACCAAGGACCTGGAGGAAAATATGGTCCTCGCTGCCGAGCGCCTTGAATTCGAGCGGGCCGCGGTGTTGCGCGACCGCATCAAGGCAGTGGAACGGGTGGCAGAGGAGCGCCGCATCAAGGTGGACTCCAACCCGGCGGCTGGCGGGAACCCCTCGTGGCAGGCTGGCATGGACGTCATTGGCCTCGCTCAGGGTTCGGCTGAGGCCTGGGTCGAGGTGTTTTTCATTCGCAAGGGTAAGCTAATCGGGCGGGACCACTTTTTCATGGAGGGCGCCCAGGACGACTCGCCCGGCGTGGTCATAGGGCAATTCATCAAGCAGTTCTACGGCTCGGCCCAGACCATACCTCCACGCATCGTCACCCAGCATTCGCTGGAGGACGAGGAGGTGGTAACCGAGTGGCTACGAGGACTGCGAGGCGGCGCGGTGCGGTTGATATGGCCGCAGCGCGGTGTGCACAAGCAGTTGGTGGAGACCGTCGCCGACAATGCTCGCCAGGGTCTTGCCCAGCACCGCATCAAGTGGCTGGACAATCTGGACGTTATACAGCAGGCGATGACAGAGCTGGAGGAAGAGCTTTCCCTGCCCCTCCCGCTGCGCCGGATGGAGTGCTACGACATTTCGCATATCCAGGGCAGCAACTCCGTTGGCAGCATGGTGGTGTTCGAGGATGGTCAGCCCAAACGCTCCCAGTATCGCCGCTTCAAGGTGAAGACCGTCGAAGGGGTCGATGACTTCGAGAGCATTCGGGAGGTGTTGCGCCGCAGGTTCAAACGCATGGCTGCCGCCCGCAACACGTCGGAGAACGGCGAGACCGAGGCGGCTGCCGACACCGGCTGGGCTGCGGTTCCCGACTTGGTGCTGATCGATGGCGGCAAAGGGCAGCTATCGGCGGCGTTGGAGGTGATGCTGGAGCTCGGCCTCAAGGACGTTCCCCTGGCATCCCTGGCCAAGGAAAACGAGTGGCTCTTCGTGCCGCACACCCCTGAGCCCATTATTTTGCCCCGCAACTCTCAAGCCCTCTACCTGGTGCAGCGAATCCGTGATGAGGCCCACCGCTTCGCCATCACCTATCACCGCAACCTGCGCAGCAAGAGAAGCCTGGGTTCGCCCATTGACCTTGTCAGCGGTATTGGACCCAAGCGCAAGCGAATGCTGATGCGTCGATTCGGTTCCCTCAAGGGCATCAAAGAGGCCGCTGTGGACGAAATCGCCGCTGTACCCGGCATGACCCGCTCCTTGGCAATTCGCGTCAAGCAGACCATTTAGCCGTCACCGTAGCCGCGCTGCACTTCTGGGCCGCCTTGGCCGCGGCTCAGCTCTGCCGGGGTTTGCCACAGCGGGCCGCACATTACATAAAGGGGAAATTGGTAACATATTGCATTATGTCTTGACTATTACCCCTCGCGTATCATATACCGTACATGACAAGGCGGGTATGCTGCCGGGGGGATGGTCAATTCATGCTGAAACTGTCCATTACACTACCCAACGACATACTGATTACCCTCGAATCAGACGGCCCTGGGCCGGTACACGAAGTGTTGGCAATGGTGCTGGGCAGTGTGCAGCCAGACATCAGGCCGACCGTGGAGCCCTCCATCCCTCGAGATTCCACCACGGGGAACGGTGCAGAAAAAAGTAACGGTGTACTTTCCCGTCAAGATGTGCAAAGTCAGCCTGTTTCACCTAACCCGCGCATCGGCTGGGATCATGGACAGGCCGCAGACGGCGACGCCAGTGCGGCCGTCATTGCCGGGGCAAACGGGATGGCGGGTTATACCATCGGCGATACCGGCGACAACGGGCTGGACCTGAATCGCTACTCCCGCCAGGCCCAGGAGGATCTTGCGGCCTTCTGCTTGTCCATCAATCCCACCGGGGATATGCGCCGGGTGGTGGTTGTTGCGGAGGCGGCCAACCGGTTCTTTGGGTTGGCCGGAGTTACTGCGGATGAGGTGGGAGAGCTTTTTGACCTGATAGGGTGGAGGCGAGCTAACAGCTTCACCCAGACCATTCGCAATGCCGCCAGGACCAAGTTTGGTTGGATGGAGCGCATCCCAGGCCGTGCCGGACGCTACGCCGCAACCCAGGTGGGACGCTCCACCACTCTCTCCGGGTAGATCGAGAATTAATTAGGAACGATGGAATGCTCCAGAATACTCAATTCGGAATGTCTGGTCCCACCCCGCAGCCCGCAGACCCCGCCCCCGCATTCGAAATGCTCACCACCGCTCCCCGTGTGGTTCTGGCCGTAACGCCTCATCCCGACGACTGCGAGGGCGGATGCGGCGGGGCACTGTCCAAATGGGTGAGGGAACTCGGCACCCAGGCCGTGGTGGTAATGTGCACCAACGGAAACAAGGGCACGCAGGAACGGGATCTTTCCCCGGAGCGGCTCGCCGCCATACGTGAGGAGGAGCAACTGGCCGCGGCAGAGATCACGGGCGCCAAGGAAGTGGTGTTCCTACGTTATCCTGACGGCGGGCTGGAGGACACCATGCTCTTCCGCAGCCAGGTTGTGCGGGAGATCCGTCGGCACAAACCCGATGTGATCATGTGCATCGATCCGTACCGCAGCACCAGCCACACCCATCGCGATCACCGGATGAGCGGGCAGGTGGCGCTGGATGCCGCTTTTACCTACGCCTGGAGCTACCAGCATTTCCCGGAGCAGATAACCGGGGAGGGGCTGCAGCCGCATATGGTAGAACAGGCCTACATGTGGGGCAGTGAGTCTCCCGATATATTTGTAGAGATCGGCGACTATCTCGAGGCCAAGACCCTGTCTCTGGAGGCCCACGCCAGCCAGATGTCTCCGGTAACCAGCGGGGAGCGCCTGTCCCGCATCAGCAACAATGCCACCCGCTTCAGCGAGCTGACCGGTGTTGAATACACCGAGGCATTCCGGCGAATCCGGTTCGGCCTCGGCAGCAACGAGTGGCAATTCCTCTATTCCTGATCTAGCCGGGCCGGATCTAGCCGGGCCGGATCTAGTCGGCCCGGTTTAGGTGCTCTACGGCCTGCCGGTGACTGGCCAGCAGGCTCGGCACCCGCGTGGGATCGGTGCGCCCCCAGCCGCACTCGCTGGCGACGCCGAACGCGGGCAGGAACTCCCGGGCCGCCGCGATTCGCGCCACGTCGCCATCTGCGTCATTGTGATGGATCAACCCAAGGATGAGGCTCGCGCCCTCCGGCAGTTGCAGCCCATCCAGCGGAGCGAAGTAATTGCGGTCGGTGCGGTCCTTGGGCACGGGCAAATGCAGGAAGTCCAGCCGTCGCTGCAGGCGGGACACCAGCCCGTTGCTCATTTCCACGAGGGTTCCCATGTCCTTGGGCATTACCAGGTGTTCGTCCGCGGGGGAGCCGTAGCACAGGTGATAGCCCAGGTCCACTGACTCTGGCACCTTTCCTCCCAGGCGCCCCAACTCGCCATAAACCTGGTCCTTGTAGTCTTCTGGGCGAAAGGAGAAATAGTCCTCAAAGAGCAGCACCTCCTGGCACACGTCCCACTGGATTGAAAGATGCTCATGCGGAACAGAGGCGAGAATTCCGTTCAGTGCCTCCGTTAAAGACCGCTCATACGCGGGCAGGTAGGCGTCGCGGGCTGCGTCGCTGACGTACATGTATCCCGTGGCCATGGGGGTGGGCATCGAGACCTGGAAGAGGACCTCTGGCCCGATGACACCCTCTTCCTTCAGGTACGAGAAGACGGCGTAGGAAGCCGTGGCTGCCTCTGCGTAACCCGTCGGGTAATGCACGGTATTTGGGTCCACCGACGGCTTGAAGCGCAAGTACGGCGATTCGCGCAGAAGGACACCGTCCCATTGGTAAACGGCGAAAAGCCCGGCGTCTTGGTCAATTTCCATCTCGGGGTGGCTCATCAGCATTTCGCGCTGGAACCAGATCCATCGTATGCGCTCGCCAGTCTCGCCATCCGGAACCCTCCGCAGGTGAGGACCCAGGGCCCCGCTGACTGTGCGAAAGACAGTTTCCGAATCGGCCAGGGGCACCGAACCCACCAGGTGGGCAAAGCTGGCATTGGCAGGCATGGCAATCACAACTCCCGGAAGTCTCGTACGATGCGACGCAGATCTGTCTCTGCAAGAGGCTGGTCGGAATAGAGGGTGAAGCTGGCCTCGTCCACCAGTCCCCCGTAGCGCTGGGCGAACTCACCGGCAATCTCGTCGTATTCGCCGGAAACGGCAAATGCCTCCAGCATCTCGTCGCTGACCAGCTCGCCCATCTCCGCCCATTCGCCACGCAGCGACATCTCGTGGAGTCGCTGGCCTGTTTCCTCGAAGCCGTGGGCTTTCAGAACGGAATGGTAGGTGCGGGTGGAGGCGTAGAAGGCGATGCGGCGGCGCACCTCTGCCCGCGCTGCCTGCAGTGACGACTTGTTATGGCCAGTGATGAGGAAGCCGCCGCCGCTGACCGCTATCTCGCCGGGGTCACGGCCGGCACGCTCGGCGCCGCGGGCCAGCGCAGGGCGAACCACGTCCCGAACGTATTCCGGCGAGGTCAGGCTGTGCAGCATCAGTCCGTCAGCCACCTCCCCGGCCACCTGGCAGTTGTAGGCATTCACCGCCGCGGCAAAGACGGGCGGCGGAGGGAATTCACCGGGGCCGGGGCTGAAGAAAGGCGTCATCAGGGTGAACTGGTAATGCTTTCCCTGGAAGTTCAGCCGCTCTCCCGTTTCCCAGGCCGTCCAGATGGCCTTCAGCGCCTGAACGTATTCCCGGAGACGAGGTCCCGGCGATTCCCACGTGGTCGAAAAGCGTCGCTCGATATGCCCCTTTACCTGTGTGCCCAGTCCCAGCCGGAAGCGTCCCTGCGACAGATCCTGCAGATCGCGGGCGGTGTAGGCGGCGATCATTGGCGACCGCGGGAACGCGATGGCCACGCTGGTCTGCAGCAATGCCCGCGTAGTGGATGTGGCGGCCAGCGTCAACGGGATAAAGGAGTCGTGCGCCGTCTCGTTCTTGGACAACGCGTCGTAGCCGATGGACTCGGCCCACGCGGCCTCGGAGGGGATCGAGGCCAAGGATTTTGACGCAAGGCGGTGTGTAATTCTCATGGCAAGGACTCCAATGGCATGATGCAGCAGGCTGGACACAATTTATAACTGGTCATACAATCTGTCTATATTATAGAGAGGTATTGCCGTATGCAGACCATTGGTGCGGCAAAATTCAAAGAGCAATGTCTGTCGCTGCTAGACCAGCTAGATGCGGAAGGCATAATAATCACCAAGCACGGTAAACCGGTGGCCCGGCTTATTCCCTATGAGCAAAAATGGGCCGACCTGATTGGCAGCTTGCGGGATAAGATTACCATCAAGGGTGACATCTTTTCGACTGGTATTCGCTGGGATGCTGAATCTTGATACTCACATAGTAATCTTCGCCGTTGCCGATGAACTTCGCGTAAGTGAACAGGCGCTTCTGGAGCGCGAGCCTTGGTCAATCTCCGCCATAGTATTTTGGGAATTGGCTAAACTCGCGCAATTGGGCCGTATCAGCCTGGACTTTGACGACCCGGCGGTGGGCCGTGTGCTCAGGAGATTGCACGTGTGGCCTGTCGATATGGCAGTTGCCAGAGCTTCAACCCGGCTTGACTTCAGAGGCGACCCCGCCGACGGGCTTATCGCTGCCACCAGCGTCGTCCACGGTGTCCCTTTGATGACACGCGACCTTGTGCTGCGGGCGTCGAACGTCGTTCCTCTGGCCTAGCGGCCACGAGAATTGGACTCACCCTTGTGTGTCATCAGGATGGGTCGGAAGACATAGCGGCGTAAACGCCGTCGGTTTTTGCTGCCATCACGAAATCGTTCCGGTGCAGATTCCGTATTTTGTGGGTCCACCAAGTTACTCGCACCCGCCCCCACTCGGTTGTCAGGCAGGGATGGTGGCCCTCCTCCTCGGCCAGTTTGCCCACCCTGTTTGTGAAATCCAGGGCCCGCGCAAAATCCCGGAACCGGAAGACCCGGTCAAGTTTGGGAACTGCTTCAGCGTCAATCAGCTCCCATTCAGGGGTCAGCGGATGTAGCGCTGCGATCTCATCAGGGGAGACGCTGGGTGAATCGCGGCGGCAGGCGGTGCAACGTTCCCGGGCGAGTATGGTCATGTTGGTACCCTTCGGTAACTTGGACACAGGTGAGCTTGACCAATTGATTCCAAATCAGGATTGAAAGACTTCGCCGAGGGAGATGGCGAACCCCTCCAATACGGCGCTGGTGAGCGTGTCCCGCTCACCGTAAACACCAGCAATCACGAGCTCGCCGCCATCCAACAATAGGACCGCGATTGTCGCGGCCTCGGGGTCAACCAGCCAGTATTCCTTCACTCCGTGCCGTGCGTAAAGCTCGCGCTTGACCGTCCAGTCCTGGCGGGCTGTGGATGGCGAGCGGATTTCCACTACCAGGTCAGGCGCACCCTGAACGTTGTCGTCGGTGATGATGTTCAGCCGCTCCCTCGACACAAACAGCAGGTCCGGTTGAACGGTGTCCGTAGACGATAGCACCACATCGAAAGGAGAGAAATACACTCTCCCCAAGTTGTTTGTTCGGGCGTAGACAAACATCGGAGCTCCCAGGTTCCCCTGCACTGACTGGTGCGCCTCTTTAGGAGATGGCGGCATAATCAACTCTCCGTCAATCAGTTCCCAACGCTCGCCCTCGGGTGTCTTGGCATAATCTTCATAGGTAAGTTTTACCTTGGGATTATTCGCGACCATGAGGCCTCCGGCTGCGTCTTGTTGCCCGGTGTTTCCCGGCGAGGAAACGCGTTTGAGTCTGGCCCCGAGACGGACTTACTCGAATTAACCGGCTTTGCCCGTCCAGCACGTAACTGTTTCGCTGCCAGCATACCACAGCGCCCCTTGAGCCTTGAATCGGCCCGCGCTATAGTGAACAGCCGTATGACTGACTTCTCCGCATACACCGTCTCCATCCACTACGACCGCCGTTTGTACCGTCAGGACATCGCTGGATCCATGGCTCACGCCCGGATGCTAGCCCGGCAGGGCATCATCAGCGAGGACGATGCCGTGGCCATCGTGGACGGTCTTGAGCAAGTCAGGCAGGAAATCGAGGCTGGCGACTTCCCTTGGGACGCCTCCCTCGAAGACCTGCATATGAACATCGAAAGGAGGCTCCATCAGCTCATCGGCCCAGCCGCCGGGCGGCTGCACACCGGCCGCTCCCGCAACGACCAGATCGCGCTCGATATGCGCCTCTATACCCGCGAGGTGATAGCCGGAGCCGTCGAGGGCCTGCGCAACGTGCAGCGGGTGTTGGTGGAACTGGCCAGGCGGTATCAGGATGTGGTGATGCCCGGATACACCCACCTGCAGCGGGCCCAGCCGGTGCTCTTCGCCCACCACATGCTGGCGTATTTTGAAATGTTCCAGCGCGACATTGGGCGGATGGAGGACTGTCGCAAGAGGGTCGAGGTGCTGCCCCTCGGCAGCGGTGCGCTGGCCGGAGTGCCCTACCCCACCGACCGGCAATTCCTGGCCCGCGAGCTTGGATTTCCCACCATTAGCGCCAACAGCATGGACGCAGTCTCTGACCGCGACTTCGTGGTCGAGTTTATGGCGGCCGCAGCCCTGTGCATGATGCATTTCTCGCGAATGTCCGAAGAGATAATCCTCTGGTCGAGCGGTGAGTTCGGCTTCATTCGCCTGGCCGACGAGTTCACCACCGGCAGCAGCATCATGCCTCAGAAGCGTAACCCTGACTTTGCTGAACTGGCCAGGGGCAAGACCGGGCGCGTCTACGGCGACCTGATCGGGCTGCTGACCACTCTGAAGGGTCTTCCATTGGCCTATAACCGGGATCTCCAGGAGGACAAGGAGGGCTTTTTCGATACGGTCGACACCCTGCAATCCACCATTGAAGTCTTTACGGCAATGCTCCCCGGCCTGCAGCTCAACGCGGAACGGGTGAAGTCGCTGGCCGGAGAAAGCGGAATGTTGGCCACCGATTTGGCCGACTACCTGGTCAACAGGGGGGTCCCGTTCAGAGAGGCCCATGGCATCATGCGGGAGCTGTGCCGCCACTGCGACGAACGGAACATCGGGCTGCAGGACTTGCCGTTGGAACAATATCGCAAGTACTCGCCTCTTTTCGAGGCAGACGTATACGCAATTACGGCGGAGGCCTCCGCTGCAGCGCGGGATATCCCCGGCGGCACTGCGCCGAACCGTGTGGCGGAGGCCCTGTCAAAGGCGGAGCAGATCCTGGAGGAGTCGGGCATTGGAGCAAATAGCTAACGAGGCAAGGGTGCTGATCGCGCCGTCGGTGCTGTCCGCGGACTTCGGGCGGCTGGCCGAGCAAGTGCAGGCTGCAACTGATGCTGGCGCCGATCTCATTCACGTTGACGTGATGGACGGCGTGTTCGTCCCCAACATATCCTTTGGGGAAGTCGTGGTGGACGCCATACGCGCCTCCACTCACCTGCCTCTGAACATCCACCTGATGGTCCGGGAGCCGGACGCCCTGATGCCCACATTCCTCAAGTCTCAGACTGACCAGATACTGGTGCATGCGGAAGCCTGCCAGCACCTGCACCGCACCGTATCGCGCATCAAGGAGCAAGGCAACCAGGCGGGAGTTGCGATCAACCCTGGCACACCGGTCGCTGCGATCGAGGAAGTGCTTTCCATGGTCGACATCGTAATGGTGATGTCGGTTAACCCAGGATTTGCCGGCCAGTCATTCATACCGGAGAGCGTGGGCAAGATCCGGCGATTGAGGGGGATCATAGATGAGGGCGGCCTCTCCGCCGAAGTCGAGGTTGACGGGGGCGTCAAGTCCGACTGGACGGCTCAGGAGTCAGTGAAGGCAGGAGCAACGATCCTGGTCGCAGGCAGCGCGATCTTCAACGACCGCGAGTCGGTGCCGGAGGCGATGCAAGGAATGCGGGGTTGCCTGGCGGGTCTCCTCTAGCGGTCCAGCAGGGCGATGAACTCGGC
The DNA here is from genome assembly GCA_965249355.1 of Dehalococcoidia bacterium. Classification (GTDB taxonomy): domain Bacteria; phylum Chloroflexota; class Dehalococcoidia; order Lucifugimonadales; family UBA3495; genus VXOI01. Next base: position 2,839,129 of record CBDFLW010000004.1, on the reverse strand, counting down.
CACGCTCAATCCCGCCTTTCTGATCTCACGAGCCAGGGTATGAGTTGAGAGTTCACGGTGATCTGGTATTGAAAGGGTAGGGACTGCCCCTCGTTTCTTCAAAATCATGTGGCTTCCTCTCTGGCGCACGAACTGCCATCCGTCCCGTTGAAAAGCCCGAAAGGCCTCCCGACCGGATATCACTGGGACACGGGGCACCTTAAGCTGGGACTGCTGCAGGCACTTCTACCTCGGCAAATTCAACTGTCAATGGGAGCCCGCATTCAACACGAAACTCCAGAATTTCGCGAACCTCCTCCGACAGCAAGCCAGGGGTTTCCTCCAGTACGAAGTCCAGATCCGGTTCTTCCAAACGCCGCTCTTCAATAACTTCCAGCACGGCCTGGATCGCTTCCGCGATCATTTTCAGTGCCTCGTCCTTGTTGTCTCCTTGGCTGGAACACCCAGGCAACGCCGGACAATGGACGGCGTAAACACCAGTCGCCTCTTTTTCCAGTATTACGATGAAACTCCGCTTTTGTTTATTCAAAGCCAGTCCTCAGTCCATCGATTTTGGCGTCAATTGGACGGGGCCGAGGCATCCGCAATGGCAGCAACAAATGTGGCAAGACAACAGCCCACGGCGCTACTTCAGTGCGGCAAACGCCTTGCGTACCTTGGGCGACTTGTGGAGAGACCGGAGGCACCGGCTGCATATCTTGACCTTCACCGGCGTGCCGTCGCGGTCAATGGTCTGCTTGTGGACGTTGGCCTTGAAGCGAGTCTTGGTGTGCCGGTTGGAATGGCTTACGTTGTTGCCGCTCATCCCGGACTTCAAACAAATCTGGCAGCGCATTGGTCAAAATCTCTCTTTCAGGAGACCGGCTGCATATTCCGGCCCCCATTGCGAATGATGGTGGATGTCTCAGGTTAGCATACGGCATTTGCGGATTACAAGGACGGTCTAAGCAGGCAGCAGGGCTTTTTAGTTCTCCCTCCCCCTTCGGGAGAGGGCTGGGGTGAGGGCGAAATGCCGGGGCTATACGATGGCCGCTCACGAAAGGGAACGCCCCCACCCTAACCCTCCCCCAGAGGGAGGGGGAACAAATGAAGGACCCTGCAACAGACATCGGTCGGGAAAGGGATCCTGTCGCCGCCGAAAATCGCGACATTCACGAGCGGGACAGCTGAGCACCGTGATAGAATACAATTTTATATCAGTTTGAAAGCTCGAATTTGAAAGCTGGAAGTGATGGGCCTCTGAGCAGCTATGCCAAGTAACTTCTGGATGATTGTAAATAACGAGAGGAATTTCCGGATCACTGAGGATCTGGGATTTTCCGTCTTGGGCCTCAAGTCCCAGCACCGGCGCAAGGTACAGCGGATATCTGAGGGCGACCGTATTCTGATTTATCTCACCCACATACGCAGGTTCGCGGCTACGGCCACCGCCGTGTCTGACTATTTCGAGGCCGAAGACACCATCTGGGAAAAGGAGGGTAAAGCTGGCTTTCCATACCGGGTGAAAGTTCGTCCCGAAATGGTGTTGCAGAACGAACAGTTCATGGATGCCAACCTGATCGCTCCAAGGCTCGAATACGTCAAACGCTGGGCGCCTGAGGACTGGTATCTCGCCTTCCAAGGCAACCTGCACCTGCTCCCGAAGAGCGATTTTCTCCTCATCGAAGAGGAGATGAAGAAGCTGCATCTGGGTAAGGACTATCAGCCCACCCCGGTCGTACCTTCGCGCACTCAGCAACGCCGCCGCCGTTCTGGTCCCAGGCCGGCCCAGTCGCCACGGCCTGCAGCTGCGCCTGCGTCCGGCCAGAGATCACCCTCTCCCTGATTCGGATTCGCCGCGCGCCGCCCGGATCTCCTCCAGTACCTGGGAATCCACTTCCGAGACAGCGGCGTCCGCCAGGGCAGCGTCCGCTCGGGCGCCCCCGATGCGGCCCAGTGCCCAGGCCGCGTGGCCACGAACCAGCTGCTCGGCGTGTTGCAGGGTCTGTATCAACGCGGGCACCGCAGACACATCCCCAATGTTCCCCAGCGCCACACAGGCATTTCTCTGCATTCCCACCCTCTTCGCACGCATGATGGATGTGCCGGCGAATCGTTCACGAAAATCCTCCTCCGACATGCCCAGGAGTTCCAGCAAGTCGAGCAGCGCCAATGATTTCGGCTGGTCAACGGGCCCAGCGAAGGGGACCGGCTGGTCAGCGGCCCGGGCTTTGCGGTTCACCGGGCAGACATCCTGGCAGATGTCGCAGCCAAATACCCAATCCCCCACGAGAGGACGAAGCTCCGGAGGAATCGGCCCCCGGTTTTCAATTGTCAGGTAGGAGATGCAGCGCGCGTTGTCCACCACATACGGGGCGACTATGGCGCCGGTTGGGCAGTCGACGATGCAGCGAACACAGTCTCCGCAGGATTTTTTCAGCGGCGGGTCCGGATCGAGATCCAGGTCGGTAATCACCTGGCCCAGGAACACCCACGACCCGAATTGCGAATTGAGTATGTTGGTGTTCTTGCCGAACCAACCGACTCCTGCCCGGTTGGCGGCGGCGCGATCGAGCATGGGGCCGTCGTCCACGTACCACCGGGCCGCCACCTCGGAATCAAGTTCCTGCTCCAGGCTCCGCACGAACTCCCGCATTCTCCGCTTCATCACGCGGTGGTAGTCCCGCACCCTCGCGTACCTTGCCACCCGGCCGAACATCGGCTGGCCCCCGCCCTCTCTGGCAGGCACGGTTTCCGTACCCGTACTCCCAATTTCCCCAACTGTTCGTCCCGAGCCCGCCGAGGGCTGAACAGTTTCTGGCTCCTCATCCAGCCAGTAACTCAATCCAAGGCAAATTATTGACCGTGCTCCGGGCAGCAACTCCGTCGGACTCGTGCCCCGCAGGACCCGCGACTCGGTGTACCACGGCAGGCCTTCCATTTGACCCTGGTGGATGCGTTCCAGCGCGGCACTCCGGTCGGCAACAAAGTCGTCAGCAGCGGTCACGCCCACCAGGTCGAACCCGCAGGCCCGGGCGTGGGCGGTCACTATGGATTTCAGGTCGCGCATAGTGCCTTGATCATAACGCGAAATGTATAATTTCGGCCAATCAAGAATGCCGAAGTTTCCTGATGCCTCTCTACCGCTGGGACGATGACCAACTGGAGCCCGTGCCCTCCGCCACGTTTGAAGCGGAGCGGTTGCAGGAAGCAGACCTGCAGCGCCTGCTGCGTGACCAACCCGGCGTCCTTGAGGAAGGTCTGTTCATCATCGCCGAGGAGTACAGCAACTGGCAGGACTCCTCCCGGAGCATTGATCTCCTGGGCATGGACGAATCGGGACGTCTCGTAGTGATAGAACTGAAACGGACCCAGTCAGGCGATCACAGCGAACTCCAGGCAATCAGATACGCTGCTATGGTCTCCAACATGACCCTTGAGAATGTTGTAGACGCTCATCGCACTTATTTGGCAAAGCGCGGTAGAGACGAGGACGCGAGAACTCAAGTATTGACCCACTTGGGAGTGGCCGAGGAATCGGATGCGGTAATCAGCCCAGAGCATCCCCGAATCATCCTGGCCTCGGCAGGTTTCTCCAAGGAACTGACCACCAGCGTGCTATGGCTGAACGACAACGGGCTGAACATCACCTGCTTGCGCCTTCGCCTGTATCGCAATGGCGACGGAATCTTGTTGGACGCAGACCAAGTGATACCGTTGCCTGAGGCCGCCGATTACATGGTCCGGGCCAAGGCCAGGGAGCACGAAATAGAAAGGCGGCGCTCCAGCACGAGCGATGCCGTGCGAGTTCCAGGGTCTGAAGATTTCTACCAATCTATGGAGACCGCTCCGGCCGAATCCAAGCCAACTTTAGATCTTCTGCGTCGGTGGGCATTGGCTTTGGAAGAAGAAGGACTCGCGGCTCTCACTTCCACTCGAGACTCGTGGGGATTTTCACTTCTAGTGCGTCCACCGCGGGACAGAACAAGTAATTCGGGGCTGGTAGCAATTTTTCACGATAACCGAGGACCCGGGCTACAGCCCTGGCGTATTGCCTTCGAAAGGCGGGCTCCCAATTTCGTCGAGGCGATTGAGTCGATAATGGCCCCGGTACGGCTTGGCCAAGGTAACTCTGTGCGAGAGACATCTAGGGAGCTCCTCGACGCCCCCACCGACGCCTACCGGGAGGCCAACCGGCTGCCTACAACCCCTCTCCCTGGTACCGTCCCTGGTAGCCCTGCGACGGCGGACCGGTAAGCCTGAAAAACACCAGTTGCGCCAGCCGGGCATTTCGCTGCAGCCGGAATCCCCCGGCGTGGTGCACCGTGAGCAGCGACTGGGAACGGCCGCGGTACCCGGCGTCCCACACCGCCGTGTGCAGGGAGGCGCCGCTGCGGAGCAGGCTGGAGCGGGGGCGGCCCATTGCCATCACGTCCAACGGCAGGTTGACCACCTCGTTGAACGTGACCAGGTACGGCCCAGGAGCTAGCGCGAGCCAGCCGTCGGCGCCGAAGGGGATCGGGCGGGTGGTGGCGAGCACCCTGTCGTCGTTCGAGGCACCGATCGCACCTGGCGCTTCGAACCCGGAGACCTCCAGCAGGGAGAGGTCGAAGCCGTTTGGCTGCAACTGAGATTCCAGCGAGACGTATCCTTCGACTAGGGATTGATCGCTGACGATCAGATGCGCGATCTCCTCGCGGTTGAGCGGATTCCCGTACATGGCAATAAAACAATGGGGCGCACCGCAGTGCGCCCCATTTCCCTCGAATATTTGGGCATGCGTAGATGTGCCCTAGTCGTACATGAAGTCCTGCATATCGGCCGGCAGGGGCTTCACCTCCGGGATCTCGGTGATGATGGTCTCGGTGGTTAACATCATGCCGGCGATGCTGCCGGCGTTCTCCAGAGCCGAGCGAGTGACCTTTACCGGGTCGATGATACCGGCCTGGATCAGGTGGGTGTATTCGCCGATCTCGGCATCGAACCCCCAGTCGCCCTCGCCTGAGCGCACACTGTCGACCACCACCGGGGCTTCGTAGCCGGCGTTCTCCGCGATCAGGTACAGGGGGGCCCGCAAGGCTTCCCGAACCAGCCGCGCGCCCAGGGCCTCGTCTCCCTCCAGCGACCCAATGACGTCTTCCAGCACGTGGCCGGCCCGGATAAGGGCAACACCGCCGCCCGGTACGATGCCCTCCTCGATGGCGGCGCGGGTGGCGGAGAGAGCGTCCTCGGTGCGAGACTTGCGCTCGCTGACCTCGGGCTCGGTGGCCCCGCCGACTTTCACCACGGCAACGCCACCCACCAGGGCGGCCATGCGCTCCTGCAGCTTCTCGCGGTCGTAATCGGAGGTGGTTTCCTCTATTTGGATCCGCAACTGGTCGAGACGGTCCTTCACTCCCTGTTCGGGGCCGTGCCCCTCGATGATGGTGGCCTCGTCCTTGTTGACCACAATGCGGCGCGCCGTACCAAGGTGCTCGATCTCTGCGGCATCCAGCTTCAGCCCGCGGTCTGCGCTGATGACCGTGCCTCCGGTCACGATGGCCATGTCCTCGAGGAGGGCCTTGCGCCGCTCGCCGAATCCGGGCGCTTTGATGGCGACACAGTCCAGGATGCCGCGGACCTTGTTAACCACCAGAGTCGAAAGGGCCTCACCCTCCACGTCCTCGGCGATGATGACCAGCGCCCGGCGGCCGGACCCGACCAATTTTTCGAGGATGCCAATGAGGTCGTTGGGAGAGCTTACCTTCTGGTCAGTCAGCAGGAAAAGGGGGTTGTCGATGGCCACTTCCATGCGCTGGGTGTCGGTCACGAAGTGAGGAGAAAGATAGCCACGGTCAACCCTGACTCCCTCCACGAAGTCCAATTCGTCGGACAGAGACTTGGACTCTTCGATGGTCACAACACCGTCCCGGCCCACCTTCTCCAGCGCGTCGGCCAGCCGTTCGGCGATGGCCTCCTCGTGGGCGGAGAGGGCGGCGACGCGGGCGATTTGGTCTCGGTTCTCCACGGGGATGGACATGTCCCTCAGCTCGGCTACGACCGCATCAACGGCAACTTCAATGCCGTTGCGGAGGAGCATTCCGTTGGCCCCGGCGGCCACGTTCTTGAACCCCTCGCGTACCATTGCATCGGCCAGCACCACGGACGTCGTGGTGCCGTCACCAACGGCGTCATTGGTCTTGGAGGCCGCTTCTTTAACCAGCTGGGCACCCAGGTTTTCGTAAGGGTCGGGCAGTTCAATTTCCTTGGCGATGGTCACCCCATCGCTGCATACCACCGGATTGCCGAACATCCGGCTCAGCATCACGTTGCGGCCGCTTGGGCCGAGCGTCAGACCGACTACCCGGCGCAACTGTGCTACTCCGCTGAGTAGGCTAACCCGTGCATCGTCTTCGAAAGACAGCTGCTTGTCTGCCATCGTTGGCTCCTTGCATATCTATCTGGTCCGCATTGGGACAGGGTAGGGCCGGCGTGAGTTAAGCATGCCGAAGCCGACCGTTGGTTAGTACGCAAACATTTAAAATATGCGCCAACCCCATTCGATTGTCAACCGTGAGTTAGCAGTCCGGCAGGTCGACTGCTAACTCACGGTCCTCCAGCATAATCACCCCGGCCCGCCCACTCTCGGATTGCGCCATTTCACCTATGGTGCATCCGAGCACCGGGTGAGACGCGTCCGGAACCAGTTCGGCCAGCGGAACCAGGGCGAAAGCCCGCAAGTGCAGGCGGGGATGCGGAATCCCGAGGTGGGGCAGTTCCACCACCCGGGATCCGCAAAGCAGGATATCCACATCGATGAGGCGGGGGCCCCAGCGTTCCGCCGGAACCCGGCCTAACTCCTGCTCTACATGCTTGCAAAGTGTCAGGAGCGATTCCGGTTCGAGTCCGGTGGCGAATTCAGCCACGCAGTTGAGGTAGCGCGGCTGCTCGGCAACGCCCCACGGCTCGGTCTCGTAGACGTGGGAGCAACGCAGCAACCTCATGCCTGGCCCGCCGGACAGCAACTCCAGCGCGCGACGCAGGTTGGCCCAGCGGTCGCCCAGGTTGGTTCCCAAGCCTAAGTGGACGATGGTCTCGCTCAAGTGGTTCCCTCCCACCCTGCTGGGCGCCAGTCGCGGACGACCGCGTCGCTGACCCGGCAGACGCGCACCATCTCCCTCACGTCGTGCACCCGGACCAGGTCGGCGCCGCCCGCAATGGCCAGCGCGACGGTCGCAGCCGTCCCCTGCACGCGCTCTTCGGGAGGTAGACCGAGCAGCCTTCCGATAGTGGACTTGCGGGAAGTTCCAACCAGCACCGGCAGCCCCAGTTGCGTGAGCCGTCGCAGGTCTCGCAATACCTCGAGGTTCTGGTCGGCAGTCTTTCCAAATCCGATACCAGGGTCGATTACCAAGTTTTCGTGGGACACCCCCGCCGCCAGGGCGAAGCCGATACTTGTGCGCAAGCTGCCGATGATGCCTTCCATCAAGTCTTCGTATCGATGGCCTCGCTGGTTGTGCATCAGGATCAGGCCGGCGCCATACTCCCCAGCTACCCATGCTATCGATGGGTCAGCCTTAAGCCCCCAAACGTCGTTCACGATACAAGCGCCGTTTTCAAGCGCAGCCCTGGCCACGCCGGCCTTCCATGTATCCACGCTGATTGGTATGGAAATGCGGGCCGCCACCGCCTCCAACGATGGTAGCAGCCGTGCCAGCTCTTCCGCCGCCGGCACCTGTTGATGGCCGGGCCGCGTGGACTCTGCGCCGATGTCAATAAAGTCGGCGCCTTCTGCCTCGAACCTCAGTGCCTGCTCAACGGCCGCGTGAACATCTCCGCCTAGGCCGTCTCCCGAGAAGGAGTCGGGCGTAAGGTTGATCACTCCCATCACGTAGGTGCGCTCGCCCCACGACAGGCGCTGGCCGCCAGCGACGGCAATTCCGGTCAATGTCGAAAGTTTCTCAGGCATTATTGCCCACTTTTGCCATTGGAGGGTGCCAGGACCGCCAATGTAGCAACTCGCAAACTAGATTTTAGCACCGCACATGGCGAATGATAGGCATGCGCGATAGAATGCGGTCTGCCGAACGGGACGCAAACAAGCATGAATTACCGGGCGCTGGCCTTGGCTTGCCCCGGGAACCAAACGGGAGGAACTGTGACCGCGGAGCGGAGGCAGATCGACATTCAGCTGGAGAACCTGGAGTCCATGCGCCGCGCTTCGCGCCTGGGAGGCGGGCAGAGCCGTATCGACCAGCAGCACAGCCGGGGCAAGTACACCGCTTGGGAAAGGCTGGAGCGTCTGATGGACGAGGGTTCGTTTCAGGAACTCGACCCGTTCGTTACCCATCGCACCACTGACTTTGGCCTGGGCGACCGGAAGCCGCCGGGTGACGCGGTTGTTACCGGATATGGGAAAGTCGAGGGGCGCCAGGTTTTCGCCTTCGCCCAGGACTTTACTGTGATGGGTGGGTCGTTGTCCGAAGCGGTCAGCCAGAAGATATGCAAGGTAATGGACCTGGCTGCCAAGGCGGGTTGCCCCGTTATCGGACTGAATGATTCCGGAGGCGCGAGAATCCAGGAGGGCGCCCTCAGCCTGGCCGCCTACGGCGACATTTTTCTCCGCAACACCCTCTACTCCGGAGTCGTGCCGCAGATCACAGTAATCGTAGGCCCGGCCGCCGGCGGGGCAGTCTACTCCCCGGCCATTACCGATTTCATTTTCATGGTCAAGGATATCGGCCAGATGTACATAACCGGCCCCGACGTCATCAAGGCAGTAACCGGCGAGGAGGTGGGCCACGAGGAGTTGGGAGGCGCGGCAACCCACGCGACCCGCAGCGGCGTTGCTCACTTTGTTTGCGAAACTGAAGAAGAGTGCATCAACGAGGTGCGGCATCTGCTCGGCTACCTGCCGGGCAATAACATGGATGACCCGCCTCAGGACCCTGCGGACGATCCCGCCGATCGCCGCGAGCCCGACCTGCGCTACATGGTGCCTGAGGACCCCTCACGGCCGTACGACATGCGGGACGTGATCTACAAGATTGTGGACCACGAGGAATTCATGGAGGTCCACCAGAACTTCGCTCCCAACATCGTCGTCGGCTTTGCTCGCATGAACGGGCGCCCAGTTGGCGTTGTTGGCAATCAGCCTGCCTACTTGGCGGGGGTTCTGGATATTGACGCCTCGGTCAAGGCCGCGCGGTTCGTCCGCTTCTGCGACTGTTTCAATATTCCTCTGGTCACGTTTGTCGACGTCCCCGGGTTCCTGCCCGGGGTGACCCAGGAATACGGCGGCATCATTCGCCATGGGGCCAAGCTGATCTTCGCCTACGCCGAGGCCACGGTGCCCAAGGTGTCGGTAATCACCCGCAAGGCCTACGGCGGGGCCTACATCGTTATGAGCAGCAAGCACTTGCGTTCCGACGTCAACCTGGCGTGGCCAGGGGCGGAAATTGCAGTTATGGGGGCGGACGGCGCCGTGAACATCATCTACCGGGAGGAGATTTCCAAGTCAGAAAACCCGGAACAGACTCGCCAGCAACTGGTCAACGACTACAAGGTCCGTTTCACGACACCGTTCATCGCTGCAGGAAGAGGATTTCTGGACGACGTGATCGACCCGGCAGAAACCCGTCCCCAGATAATTCGCGCGCTGGAAATGCTGCAGACCAAGACCGACAGTCTGCCCCCCAAGAAGCACGGCAACATCCCTTTGTAACCGGCTTGTAACCGGCTTGTAGCCGGCGGATTTTGTAACCGGCGGATTCAGGAGCCTGCGGTCAAACCGAAGGGCGGGAGCTAATCCCGCCCTTCCCTCTTTGGTTAGGTCCACCCGTCTTTGGTTAGCTCGACCCGTCGGACTCTGATCCGGGGGGCAGCAGTTCGCCGGTGAGCCGCCGCCAGCGGTTGCGCTGTTCTCTAGTGTCTATAGGCAACGGCCGAGAGGGTAAAACGCGAAATGATTCCAACTCCCGGATCAGGTTCTTTGCATTCTCTACGCTGGCTGCAATGTCATCGAGTTCCATTGAGTCTTCGTAAAAGTTGATATGCAGCTTTTCGATTGCGTCGTAAAGAACCTTCAGGTCCGGCCGGTTCCATTCCAACGATAGCTGGAACGCCACGTCATTCAGTATCCGGTGGCTCTGGTGGTTCCAGCCGCGCTCCTCGGCAATGGACTTGAATGCCTCGGCCACGGCGCCCCAGCCTTTCTCCGAGGCCTGTACGCGATCGCCTGCCGCCAAGTATTCATCCGCCTTTTCGATGAAGTGGCGGCTGAGTTCCGTATATCTTTCCGATTCGGTGTTTGATGCTGCCATTGGATCGTGTCCTAATTCAATTCTTGGGTGGTGTCCTGATTCAATTCATTGGGCTCTTGGCCATCATACAGGGCAATCGCGTCTTAAAAGCTGGAGCCGCATTTTGCTGTCATTCGCCCCTTGCCAAGCCTGGCGCCCCCTCTCTAGGATAAATTCTATGTCTATAACGGACCTCAATCACAACCCGCCTGACATCCGCTTGGGCCTGCCTTGAACCAGCGACCAGCCCGGAATTGCCGAAATGACCGGAAATGACCGGAAATGACCGGGAAAACGAAAAACCCGCCCTGTAAATCGGCAATTTCGGCTACTACGACCCAATTTTCTGAGTCGCTGAAATCAAGACGCGATTGCCCTGGGCCATCATATCATTCCCGGTTGTTCCAGGCGTTTCTGGTGTAAAATCGGGGCATACACCTACTGGAAAGGGGATTTCCATGAAGTTCGGCGTTTTTTACCAGTTGCCATGCGCGGAAGACCAGTCCCCGGCTCAGCGCTACCAGGACACCATTGCTCAGGTTCAGCTGGCCGACGAGCTGGGATTCGACGCGGCTTGGCTGGCCGAACTCCACTTCAACTCGCGCTTCTCTGTGATGCCGGCGCCCATGGTCGTCGGCGCAGCCATGGCCCAGACCACCAGTCGCATCCGTATTGGCACCGCCGTGCACCTCGTGCCCCTGCACCAGCCCATACGATTGGCCGAGGAAGCGGCGGCCCTCGACGTGCTGTCCCGTGGACGTTCCATTTTTGGCATTGGACGCGGCGCCATTCCAACCCACTTCCAAGGCTATGCCGTCGACCAGGAAGAAGCCCGCGAGAGATTCACGGAAGGACTGGAAATGGTGCTGGGGATGTGGGTCAACGACGACTATAGCTACAAAGGTAAATACCACCAGGTAGAGGGAATCAACCTGTCGCCCAAGCCCATCCAGAAGCCTCACCCGCCAGTCTTCGTGGCGTGCAACAGCCCCGACACCTTCAATCTCGTGGGGCAGCTCGGGCATAACATCCTTGTGGCGCCCACCATCGTCACCTCGCAGGGCGCGTTGGCCGGACTGGAGACCTACCGCCGGGAGCTCGAAGAGAACGGCTTTGACACTGCGGAGCGCGAAGTGAACGTGACTGTCCACGTCAACATCGCCAAGGATGAAGATGCAGCTCGCAAGGGATTCGAAAAGACCATCAACAACTACCTGGGCACCTTGCGGAGCGGCTCTGGACGAGGTTCGGCCCGCGCCCAAGCCTTGGACTACGAGACCGTACTCGACGAGTACGCCGCCGTCGGCACACCGGAACAGGTCGCCGAGAAGCTGGATAAGTTCAGGGGAATGTACGGCCCCGACGGCTTTATCTGCTGGTTCAACACCGGAGGAATGATCCCCCTCGAGGACGTGAAATCCTCCATGAACCTCTTCGCCAAAGAGGTGATGCCCCATTTCGACTGATCGGCTCGAATTCTGTGTGTGAGGGCCCTCCTGGTATGAGGGCTCTGCCGGTATTGGTATAGGGATGGTCAACCGACGAGCAGGAACCGTCGAATCAATGTTCGACCGCCAGCGCCGCCAGGACACTGAACGCAATGCGCCGCTGGCGGACAGGATGCGGCCCAGAACGTTCGAGGAGTACTTTGGCCAGGAGCAGGTCGTTGGGCGCGACAGGGTCCTGTTCCGGGCCATCGCTGCCGGAAGGCTGCCGTCATTCATCCTGTGGGGACCACCCGGCACCGGCAAGACCACCCTGGCCCGCCTCGTGGCCAACGCCACCCAGGCTGCTTTCGAGCCCGTGAGCGCAGTCACTTCAGGAGTGGCAGACCTGCGCAAGATCGTCGCCGGGGCACGCGAACGCCGGGGGATGCACGGCCAGGCGACTATACTATTCGTCGACGAGATTCACCGTTTTAACAAGGCCCAGCAGGACGTGATCCTGCCCCACGTGGAGGACGGGACGGTCACTCTCATCGGCGCAACCACCGAAAACCCGTCCTTCGAGGTAATCGCCCCGCTACTCTCTCGCAGCCGTGTGTTCGCGCTGCAGAGCCTGGCCCCCGAGGAAGTTCAGGCCATCGTCAGCCGCGCCGCCAGCGACCGGGAACGCGGTCTGGGAGAGATGGACGTAACCATCCCAGAGGACGCGATGGCCCACCTCGTGAACATCGCCAACGGGGATGCCCGCATCGCCCTCAACGCCCTGGAAACTGCCGCCTACGCCACCGGGCCGGGTCTTGACGGGACGCGCCTCATCGACCTGGACACGATCGCCGACGCACTGCAACAGCGCTCTCCCATTTACGATAAGGCCGGTGACAACCACTACGACACCATCTCCGCCTTTATCAAGTCAGTCCGCGGGTCGTCCCCCGACGGCGCGCTGTACTGGCTGGCCAGGATGATCGAGTCGGGGGAGGACCCGCTGTTCATTGCTCGCCGCCTCGTGATCCTGGCAGCGGAGGACATCGGCTTGGCCGACCCGCAGGCCCTGCCGGTGGCGGTGGCCGCGCAGCAGGCCGTGCACTTTATCGGCATGCCCGAGGGCCGCATCCCGTTGGCCGAGGCCACGGTCTACCTGGCGACGGCGCCCAAGAGCAACACCGCCTACGCCGCGCTCAACGAGGCCATGGCCGACGTCCGCCGACTCCCCAACAACCCGGTCCCGCTCCACCTGCGCAACGCCGTCACCGGTCTCATGCACCAGATGGGCTACGGGCGCGAATACAAGTACTCCCACAACTACGACGGCCACTTCGCCCCGCAGGAGTACTTGCCGCCGGAGCTGCAGGGACGCCGCTACTACCAGCCGGGAACCGAGGGGGCCGAGAGGGAAATCGCCGAGCGCCTCCGCCGCTGGTGGGGAGAATCGCAACAAGAGGCCGACGGCGACGGTTCTTGAGGGACAGGTTCTCCGATCACGGACCTACAACACGATTGACAGCCGCAGACCGTTATTCACCGCCGCTACGATGTCCTGCCGCAGCAGACCGACTCTTTAGGTTAAAAAAGACTTGTCGACGGTCGGTAATTGTGAAACGTTGATGGCGGAATCTCTCGGAGACTGTCTCAGAAGAAGGCGAACCAACCAACCCGTGATCGCCCTGCATGCAGGGCTCCGTCAGCAGCCTTTGCCTTCACGTAGGCAATCGGCGCCTGACGCGAAAGCCCAGTCTTCGATACCCCAAGCGTTTGACTAACCCTTCGGCCTCCAGGAAAACCTTATCCGGTACAGATGTCCCAAGTCTCATGCCCTAACCGGATCATCAACAATTTGTGGAAGTAATAGTACGGGATAGTGGGGTTCGAGCCTGACACGCCTACGCAACACCGCTCAGGTCGAACACCTCGCCATTGCATGCAGCCACCAGGTCGGCGGGTGCGATCATGATCTCCTGCCCCCACACACCGGCGCCTACGCCCAGCTCCGCCTCATGCATCAGGCACGCGTCCACGATGGAGCGAAACCCGGGAGGCTGCCAGTGGAAGGGCGGTATGGAACCGATCTCGTAGCCGGTCACATCCTTGACTGTCGCGGGATCGGCCAGCCGGATGTTCCGCGACCCCAGCGCCCGCTTCAGTCGGCCCGAGATGGCGTTCTTGTCTCCCCCCAGCATCACCAGGGCCCGCCCGCCTGCGGCAGTCTCGAAGATGAGGGTCTTGACCATCTGGGCCTCGGCGTAGCCCAGCGCGTGAGCTACGTTTGCCGCCCCCTTGCCGGTGGTGGACGGAAACTCCAGCCGCCGGTGGGGGATGCCCCGCTCCTCTAGAAATCTATGGGCTGGCAGGTCCATTCGTCCCGATTCTCGTCGCGGTCAAGGTCAGCCAAGGATGGAAGAGGCGTGGAAAACGTGGTCCCGCAATATGGCGTAGATCACGTGGCCGATGGCGATGGCCAAGGCTAGGATAGCGATGTGCCTGATGCGAATCCACCGCTTGCCCGGCTGAACGCCATCGCCTGGAGGTTGACCGTCCATCATCCGGCCAGGGCTGCAATAACGTCCGCCGACTGCACCACCTCTGCCTGACGCGGAAAGATGCGCCCCGTCAGGAAGTCGTGGACCTCCGGGTCGGAATCGGAGCAGCAGTCTTCAACCACGTACAGGTTGTAGTCAAGGTCGGAGGCATACCTGACCGTGGAGAGCACCACCCCGCTAGTGGCATAGCCCAGGATGATCAGGGTGTTGATGTCGTTGGCCCGCAGCGCCACGTCCAGCCCGGTGCCGTACAGCGCGTTGACCCGGTGCTTGCCCACTACCACCTCGCCCACGGCGGGGGCCACCGCCGGGTGGATCACGGCCAGCGGGTCCAACACGGCGGGCTGGCCTGACGCCTTTCGCTGTCCGAAGGTCTTGTTGCGGGCACCGATCTCAGGGTAGCCGGGGCGGAACACGGTGGCGCAGTAGCATACCATCAGGCCCGCACTTCGCGCCGCCCTCTGCAGGGCAACGGTCTTGTCTACCACGCCCCGGTCCACGGCATGGGGGATGGTGGTCATCATCGCCTCGTAGAAGTCAGCGATGAGCAGGGCTGTACGGTCTCTGTCCAGGACGATTCCTGCCATTGTTGACCTGACCTACGCCGCCGGCTGCAACTCTCGCACGGCTGCCGAGGTGCGCGAAAGCGCCTCTTCGATGTCCTCGGGGGTGATGTGGCGATGGGTGACCATGCGGATGGACTGCTTGCCCGGATAGGACACCTGCACTCCGTTACGGTTGAGGGCGGCGATCAGGTCGGCCGCGGTGCCCAGTTCCTCGTCAACCTCGAAGAAGACGATGTTGGTCTGGATGCTCTCCGGGTCCACGCTCAGACCGTCGATGTTGGCCAATCCGTGGGCCAGGCGGCGGGCGTGCTGGTGGTCCTCGGCCAGCCGGTCGATCATGGTGTCGAGAGCAACCAGGCCGGCAGCTGCCAGCACGCCTGCCTGCCGCATTCCGCCTCCCAGCATCTTGCGCCAGCGCTTGGCGTTATCGATGAAGTCCTGCGAGCCTACCAGCACCGATCCCACGGGGCAGCTCAGCGATTTGGACAAGCAGAAGCTGAGCTCGTCGACGTCCCGCACCAGCTCTGCGGGCGGGACCTCCAGAGCCACCGACGCGTTGAAAATGCGGGCGCCGTCCAGATGGACCGGCACACCTGCATCGTGGGCCACGTCGCAGACGGTCTTGGTGTCCTCGGGGGTCAACACCCCGCCGCTGCACCGGTTGTGGGTGTTCTCGAGGCAGACCATGCTTGTGCGGGGGAAATGCAGGTTCCCCGGCGGCCGGATGGCGCCCGCTACGTCGTCTGCGCTGATGCGTCCCTGAGAATCGTTGGGCACCAGGCGCGTCTGGACGCCGGCGAGCGCGGCCTGTCCCGCTCCCTCATTCCAGAACATGTGGGCCTGGTCTCCCATTACGATCTCGTCGCCCTTGCTGCTCCAGGCCAAAGTCGCGATGAGGTTGCTCATCGTGCCGCTCGAGGTTAGCAGGCCGGCCTCCTTGCCCAGCAGGGCGGCAGCGCGTTCCTGCAACTCGTTTATCGAGGGGTCCTCGCCGAAAACGTCATCACCGACCTCGGCCGATGCCATGGCGCGCCGCATCTCGTCGGTCGGCTTGGTTACGGTGTCGCTGCGCAGGTCAATCGCTGTCATGCGGCCCTCTACAATGTCAAACGGAATGTTTTCTGGCCTCTACGGAGGCCAATCTGCGCCTATTCTAGCAGTAATGAAATTCAGCCGCATGTCTGGTCCGGGGGCGCCCACGGCAATCGCGTCTTAATCAAAACAGCTTTGCTGGCGCCAGTCGTTCCCGCGAAAGCGGGAATCCATCCCTCCTCCATCCTTCCTGCCCCCAACCGTCATTCCTGCGAAAGCAGGAATCCAGAACCCCCGTGGAAGGGTCAGGGTGAGGGTGAAGACCCTCAGCGGCCAAACGGTAAGGCAACGGCGCTGGATTCCCGCGAAAGCGGGAATGACAAGAACTCTGAGGTTCGTACTGGAAAACTATGAGGCCCTGCTCTGCAAGTCGGGTGCCTTGCAATTGAGGCCAGCACGGCCCTAACATGAACCAGTTACTTCATTAGCCACGCGGGGGTGAACGCCGTGCGTCAAAGCGCCGTTTCTTTCCAGACTGCCGGGCTCAGCTTCGAAGGTGTCGTTGCACAGCCGGATGCTCAGGGCGGCCCATGGCCCGGCGTTGTCATCTGCCATCCTCATCCGCAGCATGGCGGCTCGATGCACAACAACGTCGTGTTGGCCTTGGCGCTGGGACTGGCCGAGGACGGCTTCGTCACCCTGCGTTTCAACTTCCGGGGCGTGGGAGAGAGCGAAGGCGAGCACGGGCAGGGAGAAACGGAATACGAAGAGGTCCTGGGAGCGCTGGACCTCATCAAGGCTTGGCCAGACACGCGCGGCAAGGTCGGACTGGTCGGTTACTCATTCGGCTCCGGCGTCATCCTCCGCCACGAGGCACTGTACAAGGAAGCCGATGCGGTGGCCCTGGTGTCGCCCGGCCTGCGCTACGTCGCTGGCAGTCCGCTGAAGGCCCAGCAACTGCCCTCTTTGGTGGTCGCGGGCGACCGGGACCGGTTGGTTGACCAAGAGCTCTTGACAGCCGAGCTGGACACGTTCGAGCGCAGGCCGGAGTGCCAGGTGTTCGAGGGCGTGGACCACTTCTGGTACGGTCAGGAGGGCAGGCTGGTGCCCGAGGTCGTCAGGTTCTTCACCGAACAACTGAAATAACCCTCCGATGCGCTTGCTGCTTCAGTTTCCCCTCCGATCAGCCCGCTATAAAACCGGCGTAATGACCTCATTCAATTTCGGCCGTCGTCAATGAACTCCCGCGCCTTCAGGGGCTGGCTTACAGGTTCCGGCGGCAACGAGGCTGCGATTGGGCGAAGGCGCTCGCCCATATACCGCGACCTCCTGCTGATCCAGCTTGCCGTATTGGTTTTCCTGTCAGATCAGTTCTCCAAGTACTTGGTCCGGGAATTCCTGCTGCTGTACGAGTCCTTTCCTCGCGAAGGGTTTCTCCGCATCACACATACTCTCAACACCGGCAGCATATTTGGATTGTTCCAAGGCCAGAACACTCCGCTGATCCTGGTCTCCTTCATCGGTGTGGCTGTTCTCATCCTCCTCTATCGCAGCCAGAGGTACCCGACCGGACTGTTGCGGTTGAGCTTGGGCCTGCAGCTGGGCGGGGCCTTCGGCAACCTGGTGGACCGGGTCCGGCTCGGGCACGTCACCGACTGGGCCGACGTCGGTCCTTGGCCCGTGTTCAACGTCGCCGATGCCTCCATAGTGGCCGGCCTCATCCTCCTCGCGTGGTTGTTCATAGTGGCCGAGCGCTCATCGTCGGGAAGGGACGCAGAGGCCGGTGCCTGGGACTACTGCCCGGTCTGCGATGGGATGATGCGGTCCCTGCCGCAGGGCGGATGGCGCTGTTCCACCTGTGGAGTTCGTGAGCGCGTCCTGCCCTCCGTTTCGACCCCCCAAGGCGGGCAGGTAATTTGACATCAATCCGCCCTGAAGTGCAGGTAGCCGAAGTGCAGGGGGTCAGGAGCCACGAGATCCGGCACGAGATCCAGGTGGAGGACGCTGAGTCCCGGCTGGACCAGTACCTGGCGCAGGTGGACCTTGGCCTCACCCGCAGCCGCCTGCGGCAACTGATCGCCGAAGGGAACGTGCTGGTCAACGGCGCGGCGGTAAAGCCCGCGCACCGGATACGGCCAGGCGACCTGGTCCAAGTATCGGTCCCTCCACCGCGCCCGGCCACCGCCATTGCGCAGGGGGACATTCCTATAACCGTCGTATACCAGGACGCCCAATTGGTGGTAGTCGACAAGCCTCCCGGGCTGTCGGTGCATCCCGGGCCTGGGCATCCGGACCGTACCCTGGTCAATGGCCTGCTGGCCCTGTGCCCTGATATTCAAGGAATCGGTGGTGAGATCCGCCCCGGCATCGTCCACCGTCTGGACAAGGACACATCGGGCCTTATGATCGCCGCCAAGACGCAGGACGCCCATCATCACCTGTCGCAACAGATCAAGGACCGGACCGTGGAGAAAGGCTACCTGGCGTTGGCCGAAGGCGCGCCCTCCCCCGATTCCGGCCTCATAGACGTCCCCATTGGCCGGGACCCACGGCGGCGGACTCGAATGGCGGTGATTGCCGGAGGACGCGAGAGCCGCACCGGCTACCGCCTGCTGGTGAAGGCGGGCGACTATAGCCTCCTGGAGCTGCAACTGCATACAGGGCGCACCCACCAGATCCGGGTGCACCTGGCTTGGCTGGGACACCCGCTGCTGGGCGATGGTGTTTATGGCCGTCGCAGCCCGTTGCTGGGCCGCCATTTTCTGCACGCCCACAGACTTGCTTTCGTCCATCCGGTTACCGGCGAGCGGATGGAGTTTAGCTCACCGCTGCCGACGGACCTCCAGGCCGCATTGCAGGCCGTGCGGGCTGGACACTGAGGAATGGGGAACACCCGGGTTTGCTGACAGGGAGAGGGGCGGGTAACGGGGCCCGCCGCCCTCGCCTGCCTTATGGATGGCATCCTTTTTGCGCAATTCCCTGGAACCCTACTTTCCCTCCTTGACCCAGTCAGCCACTCGCTCGGCGATCATGATGGTCGTGCCGTTGGTGTTGGCGCGGATGACGTCCGGCATCACCGAGGCGTCCACCACCCGGAGGCCCTCCAGCCCGTGCACCCTGCAATACTGGTCGACCACGGCCATGGGGTCGGAGGCAGGCCCCATCTTGCAGGTACCGGCGATGTGGTGCTGGGTGTAGGCGTTGCGAAGAATCCAGTTGTCCAGCGTTTCGTCGGATTCAAAGTCCGCCGACGTGGGATTCAGCATCTCCGCGATGTGTGCGGACATTGACGGATGCTCGGCGATGCGCACAGCGGTCCGCAGGGCATCGCGCATCCGTTCCCGGTCATATGGAGCGGAGAACAGCTGGTAGTCGAGGCGAGGCTGTTCGTAGGGGTCGGCACTGGTCAGCGTGATCTCGCCCGCCGAGGTGGCGTTCTGCAGCCCGACGCTGAGGCCCCAGTGGAACTCTTCGCCCTCGTAGCTGACGCTGGCAGGGCGGTGCTCGCTGGTCATCAGCGTTGGCGTGATCTGGAAGTCTGCTCGCGTCGAAGAGCCGGGGGTGCTGAAGCGCAGACCCACCTGGATGGTGGGTGTTTCAACGTCGGCAGGATCGCCGTAGCCCCGGAATACCATGTAGGCCGCCGGGTGGTCGCAGAAGTTCTTTCCCACACCAGGCATGTCGTGAACCGACGCGATGCCGTGCGCCGCAAGCTCGTCCTTGGGTCCCACACCGGAAAGCAGCAGCGCCTGGCAGGAGCCGATAGTACCGCTGCTCAGGATGATCTCCCCACCCTCCACCGTGAACACCTCGCCGCCGCTTTCGGCCTGCACGCCCACGGCCTTCTTTCCCTGGAAGAGCACCCGGTGCACAGTGACGTTACCTCGCACGGAGAGGTTCAGACGGTGGCGGCCCTGCGACAGGTAGGTCAGGGCCGTGCTCATGCGTACGCCGTCGATGTTGTTGAGCGGACGGACTCCGATGCCGTTGGAGTCCGGCGAGTTCTGATCGGGGTCCTCCGGAAATCCCACGCCAGCGCAGGCGTCGTAGAAGGCTGTGGAAACAGGAATCCATTCCTCCTTCTTGAACCGCCGGATAGGCAGTGGCCCCTCGTTGCCGTGGAAGTCGTCGCCGGGGTGGTCCCAGTCGTTTTCCATCTTGCGGAAATAGGGCAAGCAACTGGTGAATGCCCACTCGGGGTTGCCCCAGGAGGCCCAGTTGTCATAGTCCTCGGGCACGCCGCGGAAGATGACCTGGCCGTTGATGGCGCTGGAGCCGCCGGTGGCCTTGCCCCTGGGCACGATCATCGGCTCGGTCTGCGTGGAGTTGGCGATCCCGCGGTAGTCCCAGCTGTGGGGGCCGTAAGCAGATCGCCACACGTTGTATCCCCGCTTCAGGTCGTCGGGCAGATGCTCAAATTCCGGATAGTCCGGCCCAGCCTCCAGAAGCAGTACCGACTTGTCGGGATCCTCGGAGAGCCGCGTCGCCACGACGCAGCCGGCCGATCCCCCGCCAACAACTATGTAGTCATATCTCATATCCAGATACCTCCTCTCGTCCAAAACAAATTTTGGGCCGCCGACTTGGCAGGCGCAAATCGCGGCCTATTATAGTTGGCTCCGCAATCTTGCTGCGCATCCAAATGCGATTGCCCCGCCAGCCAAAGTTCATTTGTTGACAATACTGATTCTGTTCCCTACCGTAATGCGCCTAACTCCGCCACCTTTAAACTAGTCGCAACACGGGCCTCGTAGGCCGATTTCGAGGAAGAAAGAGATGGCTATTACTGTCGAACCCACCAGTATCAACATCGAATCTGATCTGCTGGAGACCCAGTACAGCGTCGGCTTGGGGCCCATAATAAAGGTGGACTCAGTGTGGAAGGTCTTTGGCAGAAACCCGGGCAGGGCACTGGCTCCAGATAATATTGGGAGGAGCAAGACCGATCTCCAATCGGAACTCGGGGTGGTGGTGGGTCTAAGCGACGTGTCGTTCGAGGTCCAGAAGGGCGAGACATTCGTAATCATGGGGCTTTCGGGCAGCGGAAAGTCGACCATGGTGCGATGTCTCATACGGCTCATCGAGCCCACCACCGGCAGGATCGTCATTGATGGACACGACGTTACGGCGATGGACGAGAAGACCCTGACGGAGTTCCGGCGAAGCAAAATCGCCATGGTTTTCCAGCATTATGGGCTGATGCCCCATCGCAACGTCCTGGAGAATGCCGCCTGGGGATTGGAGGTGCAAGGCGTCTCCGAAGCCGAACGCCATGCCCGTACCAGGGAAATCCTGGATATGGTCGGTTTGGGTGGCTGGGAGAACGCCTTCCCGCGTCAGCTTTCCGGCGGCATGCAGCAACGGGTCGGCTTGGCTAGGGCACTGGTCGTCAATACCGACATTCTTCTCATGGACGAACCTTTCAGCGGCCTTGACCCCCTGATACGCCGCCAGATGCAGGACGAGTTGTTGCGGCTCCAGGAGAATCTGCAAAAGACCATCGTTTTCATTACCCACGACCTGAATGAGGCCCTGAAACTGGGCAACCGCATTGCCATCATGCAGGACGGCCGCGTGGTGCAGATTGGCTCTCCAGAGGATATTGTGCTGCGCCCCGAAGACCAATATGTCGGCGATTTCACCCAGGATGTTAGGCTGGAAAGCGTCCTCACTGCCAGCAAGGTGATGGTAACGCCCAAGGCTACGGTGATGGGGCATCAGGGTCCGCGGGCCGCGTTGCACACCATCGGCGAGAGCGACGGCGACGCCGCGTGGATTGTGGACCGGCGCGAGCGCTACTTGGGCCTGCTTACCATCACCAACGCCCAGACGGCGCTCAAAGTCGGCATCCGGCGCATTGACACGGCCATGGACTACGTGGACCGGGAATACGCGGCGGTCAGCCCCACGACCACTTTCGACCAGCTAATTCCCAGGGCAATGTCAAGCGAGTATCCCCTTCCTGTAACCGACGAGAACGGCCTCTTGATCGGCGAAATATATCGCAGTGCTCTGGCCGAGGTTCTGGCGGAGACCTCAACCGCAGACCAGGACTACGAGGCCAATGTAATGGCCAACGCCGAATTGGCCGCTGCAACTACCCAATAATTTGCGATCCCCATCCAGGCCCGGGGTCCAGCAAAATCAAAGGCTTCACTCAGGAGACACAGATGGTAGTCGCAGTCGGTGGCGAAACTGAACCTCAAGGCTTGGAGCCGTCTCAGACGAGCAGCGGCACGGGGAACCCGTCGAGAAGAATCACGATGAGAGAAGTGCCGCCCCTTGTGCGATGGCTGATCGGAGTTGCTCTCGTAGTCGTTGTACTGGTTGTTTGTCTGGTAGCTTGGGGACCACAAATGGAATTCCCTAGTGAAGTGCCAGTGGCCCAAGACGACGGAACCTCTCAAGCGGAGCAGATAAATGCCATCATATCGGGGAGAGTGAAAAGCGGAACGAACTGGTTGGTGCGAAACTGGGGCGGAATGTTCGATGGTATCGACTATATCATAACCTTTTGTATGGTCTGGCTGGAGGACGGTCTTAAATGGATACCCTGGCCAGTTCTTTTCGTTGTAGTGAGTGGTCTTGCCTTAGCCATGGCTGGATGGCGTCTAGCTTTGCTGGTGCTGGCAAGTTTCGTTTTCATCGGTTTGATGAATCGCTGGGAAAGCGCAGTTGAAACTATTGCCATCGTGTTATTTTCGGTAATTGTGTCAATGGCTATTTCGTTGCCTCTAGGAGTGATGGGCGCCCGTTCGGATAGACTCAACAGCATAATGCGGCCCATATTGGACGGGATGCAGACGATGCCCAGCTACGTCTATTTGGTTCCGGGAATCTTGTTCTTTGGCCTGGGCTACACTCCGGCGGTGATTGCCACTGTTATCTACGCAGTACCGCCAGCCATCCGGCTCACCAACTTGGGCATCCGTCAGGTTTCTCCGGAGACGGTAGAGGCGGCGAGGTCTTTCGGAGCATCGCCGATGCAACTGCTTACCAAAGTGCAGATGCCCATGGCACTGCCGACGATTATGGCCGGCGTTAACCAGACAACCATGCTGGCCCTCTCGATGGTGGTAATTGCCTCGCTGGTGGGAGCCAGCGGGCTGGGCGAGGACGTATTCCGCGCCCTGCAACGGCAGGACCCAGGCAACAGCGTCATTGCAGGAATGTCCATCGTGCTAATCGCCATCGTGATTGACCGGCTGACGCAGGCGGCAGCCCGCAGTAGGCAGGAGGCCCTGGGGGAAAGCGATTAGGAAGCCTATAAGGAGGACTGGGCAGAGAAGTCGCCGCAGATTGACACCCAGAAACAACACTGGTATAAATCTGTGACTTTGGCACCCAGCTAGGCAGTGGCTTCGGCTTTCGCTCAGGGTGCAGCAGGAAAGTAGCAAATTTCAGGCCCAAAACAGGGCGGAGGGTATAGCGTTGTTAACACGAAACACATTCATTCCTCTGGCGGTGTTGCTGGCGATCATGGCCGTGATTGCCGCCGTTGCCTGTGGGTCGGGGGATCCAGTCGATCCAGTCGAGGTTACCAGGGTTGTACCGGGAGAGGAGGTGGAGGTTACCAGGGTTGTACCGGGAGAGGAGGTGGAGGTTACCAGGGTTGTACCGGGAGAGGAGGTGGAGGTTACCAGGGTTGTACCGGGAGAGGAGGTGGAGGTTACCAGGGTTGTACCGGGAGAGGAGGTGGAGGTTACCAGGGTTGTAGAGCCCGCCGAAGGCCCGAAAGAAACTATAGTCTTTTCCGATCTCAACTGGAACAGTGCTTTGACCCAGAATCGCATTGCCCAGTACATCGTCGAACATGGCTACGGCTACCCCACTGAAACCATTCTCGGCTTCACGCTGGGTAATTTTCAAGGACTCCGGGCGGGAGACATAGACGTTACTTTGGAAATTTGGCTCCCTAATCAGGATGAGGCCTGGGCAGAAGCTTTGTCCGCAAAAGAGGTTGTGTCCGTAGGTGCCAGTCTAGGGAGGGATTGGCAGAGTACCTTTGTAATTCCAGCCTACCTGCAAGAGCAGTACCCTGAATTGGACCATGTCGACGACCTGAAGGATCCCCAATATCAGAAGCTGTTTCAAACAAACGAGAGCCGCGGGAAGGCTCGTCTGGTGGCCTGTCCCCCCGGGTGGGCGTGTGAAGCAGTTAACCTCGCACAGATTGCAGGGCATGGCCTAGAAGAATACCTCCACGTAATTCATCCTGGATCCCAGGATGCTATGTTCGCCGAAGTTTATGGGGCGTACGAGCGAGAAGAGCCGTGGTTGGGATACATGTGGGGTACCGCTGACCCGGGCGTGTTGCTGGACTTGGTGCCTTTGGAACAACCAGAATATAACGACCTGTGCTGGTTGACTGACAAGGCTTGCAAATTTGAAGATGCTACAATCCTGATTGCAGTGCATCCAAACTTGCCGCCGCGTGCCCCTGAAATCGTGCAGTTCTTGCACAATTGGGATTACGACATTCCAACATACACGGACACCCTGGAATGGATAATCGAAAACGAGGCTACACACGGGGAAGCTGCGGTCTGGTGGTTGAAAGATAACCAGGAGGTCTGGTCGCAATGGGTGACCGACGAAGCTGCTGCGAAGATTCAGGCTGCCTTAGAAGCTGGTATGGAAGCTGAAGGCTGGCCCGACGAGTAGCCACCCTGTAGCGAACCGATGAAATCCTGTCTGATTTTGGGCGGCCCGGCGAGAGTCGGGCCGCTCTCTCGTTACGCGATTCTCCGCTAACACCTCGTTTTATAGGGTAGGATGGGAAGTAGCAAGGATAGGCCATGACCCAACATCCACACAACCATGCGTCGCGCCTCGCGCGCTACAACGGCCAGAGCGTCAGGCTGCTGCGCGATGCCATTAACGAGGCGCGGCAAGCCCGGTGGCTGCGCTGCGAGGAACTTCTCTGGGGCAGCGTGACCCTGGCCGTCAGGGGAGTTGCCCTCACCCGTGGAGCCGAGTTGGACGGCCGCCAGGCAGTGGAGGAGTACGCCCAGGGCCTTGGCCGGGAACACAACGACCGCCGCATCCGGGACGCCTTCAGCCGCCTCAATGGCTTCGCCGATGCCGCCGACCGCGTTCGGGAATCCCGGGGTGGAGCTCAACACTTGATTTCGATTCTTGAGGATGTCACGGCGGCGGTTGAACGGCTATGGGATATGCTCCCCATGGAGGAGCAGGAAGCCCCGGATTTAGCCCCGGATTCAGATGCAAAGCCACCAGCCACGCTGCCGACGCGCCGCAATAACCGCTCCCGGCGTCCGCGGCAAAGGCGAATAAAGACGGACGATGACGAATAAAGAACCGTCGGCGTACCCAACCGTGGCCATACATACACATGGCTGCAAGCTGAACCAGGCTGACAGCCAGTCTTTGGCTCGCCAGTTCCGCGAGGCGGGATACCTTGTGGTGGACTCACCTGAAGGCGCCGACGTCGTTGTTCTGAATACCTGCACGGTCACAGCAACCGCCGACTCCAAGGCCCGTCAGTTCCTGCGGGCAGCAAAACGCCGCAACCCGGATGCGATGATTGTGGCCACCGGGTGTTATGCCCAGCGTGCCCCGGCGGAGCTTGAAAAGATGGAAGCGGTGTCGCTCGTGGTGGGGAACACTGGCAAGGAAGACCTGTTTGAAGTAGCCCACCGGGCCCTCCAGGAGCCTGGCAGTCCGCTTTCAGACTCGGCTTCCCCTCCTGCCGGGCGGCGCGCGGCCGGGCGAACTCGGGCCATGGTCAAGATTCAGGAGGGCTGCGACCAGGTGTGCGCGTATTGCATAGTGCCCAAGGTCCGCGGGCGGGAGCGCAGCATTCCTCCGGAGCACATCATTAGGGAGATTGACCGCCACCACGCTGATGGTTACAGGGAAGTGGCGCTCACCGGCACGCAATTGGGGAGTTATGGGTTCGACCTGCCCGGCCTGGATCTGACCAGCTTGCTGGAACGCATCCTGGCTGAAACTGGTGTCGAGCGGCTGCGCGTCTCCTCGCTGCAGGCCCACGAGATTTCGGACCCTTTGCTGGATTTATGGGCTGACGCCCGCTTGATGCGCCACTTTCACATCCCCCTGCAGAGCGGTAGCGACGCGGTCCTGCGCCGCATGAGACGGCGATACGATACGGCCAGATTCGCCTCCGCCGTGGAAAAGGTGCGATCGACTTACCCGGACGCCGGGATCACGACTGACATAATCGTTGGCTTCCCAGGGGAGACTTCAGACAACTTCTCCTCCAGCCGGGCCTTTGCCGAGGAAATGGAGTTTACAGACATTCACGTCTTTCCGTATTCGCCCCGTCCCGGGACCTCGGCTTTCCTTTTCGGGGATCAAGTCCCTGAGCCGAAAAAGCGCCAGCGCATGGTTGAAATGCTCACCCTTTCGTCCAACTCCCGCCGACAATTCCGGGAGGCGCAACTGGGAAGTGTGCGGCCGGTGCTGTGGGAGCAGCACTCGAGGGGCGGCTTCTGGACCGGGCTCACCGATAATTACCTGAGAGTGCGAGCCGCCAGCGAGGCCGACCTGAGCAGCCGTATTGTGCAGGCCAGGCTGACTGGGTTGGATGGAGACTGGGTGATCGCGGATGTTGTTGACTGAAGATTAAGTGGCTCGATCGCTACACGCTGGCCAGCCAAAGCAGAGGCCGCCTCGACCACTACGGTACGGGGCGGCCTCTGCTGGTGGCCAAACGCGATTGTTCGCAAAATCGTTTACAGTCCGCCGTCCCGCAGGTAGCCCATCCCGCCGCGGCGCTCCAGGTATCCCGAACGAATATCGTGTCCGTGGGAGAACACCAGCAGCCAGCCCTCACGTTCAGCGCGGAAGAGCAACTCCTTTTTTTGCGCGAGGGTAACCTCCGGCGAGTTGTCGAAGGCAGAGATTGCCACTAGGTTGAGATGATGCGGGGTAGGCACAATGTCGCCAAGAAAGACCACCCTCTCCCCTCCGTGGTTGAACATCACCATCTGGTGGCCCTTGGTATGTCCGTCGGTTACGATCACGTTCAGGCCGGGGATTATCTCCCGGTCGCCCTCCACCAGTTCCAGCTGTCCCCTGTCATCGATGGGCAGGAAGTTATCGGCGCGGTGCGAATTGTTTGCCCGCTCGTTGGGGTTGCAGGCCTCGTTCCAGCACTGCTCCTGGACATAGTACTTGGCCTTGGAAAAGGTTGGCACCAGGTTCCCTGCCCGGTCCAACCGCGTGCAGCCGCCCGAATGGTCGAAGTGCAGGTGAGTGAGGATAACCGCGTTGATGTCCTTGGGCGCCAGACCGACCGACTTCAGTCCGCGGAGAAGCCTGCTGGGCACCAGCCCCAGGGTTTCCTTGTCAGCATGCATGTCCTTTGATCCGATTCCGGTATCGATCAACACGTTCTGACCGCCCGAATGGAGCAACAGGCAATTCAGCCCGAGGGTCATCCGGTTCTTGCGGTCGGTAACCACGCTGTTTTCCCAAGCTGCCTTGGGTACGGGGCCAAACATGGACCCGCCGTCTATTTTTATTGATCCGTCACTGATTATTTTCACGTCGGTTGACATTTCAAAACCACCCCAAACCCTTTTGCCTTGGAAATTCAAGGTCGCCGTTGCTAACCCGCCAAGGCCGGAAGAGCAGTGTTAGGGGAATGCCAGCGAGACGTGCCTGAATCGTTGAGGCAAGAACAAAGAGAATACTGCTGAAATTCTTGAAAAGCGTGCATCCCCGGCTGCTGCTAAGGCCCACGGTAAAGGTTGCTGCGCCAAGATTGCCTTGGCTGTTTTATTCCCTCCTATCTTTACCTCCTGCGTTTGATTGGCCTTGAACTCCGCCCCAACCGTTCAATAGATGAATCCGGTTAAAGCCTGCCGGGAGGAGAGAAGCAAAAGTCGCATCTCCACGTCCCGGGATAATCGAAAGTAAGGAATTGCGGGAGAATCTGAATTACCCTACAAAATGGCGATGGATTTTCGGGCATTCCATAATATATTTTTGAAAATTATATCAAAAATGGGCAACTGTCAACTGGCAGATACGGCGGCCGTGAATAGGCCCATGCCACAAGGCCGTAGTTCGCGGTTCAGTGCTATACTACGGCCAACTACAAACAACCCAATATCTGAGGGTCTTCTGGTGCCAGTCTGGTGCCGGTCGGAAGACCTTAGCCGGACGGAAGAGCGAGGCACGACCAAACCGGAGGTATAGGAAATGACGCAGGTGAGCCGGGTGCACCGAGAACAGGGCCATGAGGAAATCTCGTTGATGGCGCATCTGATGCGCAGAGCAGGGTTCGGCGCCACCTACGAGGAGCTCGAGGCCCTCCTCGAGGATGGCTACGAGGCCACTGTAGAACGGCTGCTGCACCCTGAAAACGCCCCGGCGTGGGACGATGCCCTGTTCCGCCGCTATCACGTCGACCAGAACAGCCTGATGCTCATCGAGAGTTGCCAGTCGCACTGGCTCTACCGGATGATTAACTCCAAGAGGCCCTTGGAGGAAAAAATGGCGCTCTTCTGGCACGGGCTGCTTGCGACTGCATATGGCAAGCTGAACCATGCCAAGGCCGTCGTCAACCAGACAAACACCTTCCGGCGCCACGGCCTGGGGACTTTCCGCAACCTGCTGTCCGAGCTGTCCCGCGACCCGGCCATGATTTTCTGGCTTGACAACAAGGATAACCACAAGGACGCCCCCAACGAGAACTACGGTCGCGAGTTGCTGGAACTCTTTTCCATGGGTATTGGTACCTACAGCGAGGCCGACGTGAAGGCTGCCGCCCGGGCCTTCACCGGTTGGACCATCGCCAATCAGGACTATATGAGTGTGCGCGCCTCGCGGGATTCCATCTGGCCCCATGGCCGGTTGGACTGGCAGTTCGTATACCGCCCGGAGGACCATGACGACAGCCCAAAAACCTTCCTTGGCCAGACCGGGCGCTTCAATGGAGAGGATGTGCTGGACATCATCTGCGGACATCCGGCCAGCAGCTGGTTCCTCGCCGGCAAGCTGTACGCGTTTTTCGTCTCGGACCGGCCCGATGAGGCGGCCACCCAGATCATCGCCGAAGACCTGCGCCGCACGGGTGGAGATGTACGTTCTGCCATGCGGACAATTCTCACGTCGGAGTTCTTCCGTTCCTGGGAGGCCCGTCACGCCAAGGTCAAAAGCCCGTCGGAAATCGTTGCCGGCGTGGCCCGCCTGGCCGGAGCCTACAGGACGCCGGGTTGGGATATCGTAAACTTGGCCTTGGACGCCAATTTCATGGGGCAGGAGATTCTCAATCCTCCCACGGTGGAGGGCTGGCATACCGGCACCGAGTGGGTCGATACAGGCACCCTGATGGAACGGGTCAACTCCGCAGCCCAGATGATGGGTGATCCCTCACAGCCGGGCGTCCAGACCATCATTCGTCGCCTGCGGAGTGAGAGGGCCGGTTACTCACCCGGCGAGTTGGTGGACGCCTGCGTCAACCTCTGCGGAGGGCTGGAAGTAGCGGGACCCACGCGTGATGAACTGATCTCTTTCGTTTCGGAACAGGGTGACCTGCACTTTGAGCCGGGAATCTCATCTGGCTGTGACGAGCGCCGGGTTGCCGAGCTTCTCCAGCTGATCGTATCCACCCGCGAATACCAGATGGCGTGACGGTTGTGGACGCCGATTTTCCAGTGCCGACGGGAGGATGATTTCCTGACATGACCACAACCGCAACCATCCGTTACAGCCATACCGTTGGTTCACTGTCCAACCAGGGCCGCGGCCTCCAGAACCCGGTGGACGTGGCTCTGGACTCGCAGGGCGTAATGTACGTGCTGAACCGGGCCGGGCCGGAGCTGCCCATACGCCTGCCCTACAAGCGGGTATCCATGTGCACCATCGACGAGGAATTCCTTGGTGAGTTCGGCACCGGCGGCACTGGCCCCGGAGAATTCTGGTGGCCGAGTTCCCTAGCCTTCGACAGCGGGGACCGGCTCTACGTTGCCGATGAGGCGCTCAACCGCATCACGGTCTTCTCCACCACCGGGGAAGTGCTGGAAATGTGGGGTGAGCCGGGTGCGGCGCCAGGCCAACTGGATCGCCCCTCGTACATCGCCTGCGACTCCGACGATAACCTGCTGATCGCCGACAGCGGGAATCACCGCATACAGAAATTCACCACCGGCGGGCAGTTTCTGCAAGCCTGGGGTGAGTTCGGCGACGGCGAAGGTCAGTTCAGCACTCCCTGGGGAATCGCGTTGGACCGGGACGGCGTCGTCTACGTGTCTGACTGGGGCAATGACCGAATCCAGAAATTCACTCCAGGCGGGGAATTCCTGGGCCAATTCCCTGGACCAGGACAGATCGTGCCAGAGGCCGACCGGATAAGCCACCCGGCCGGGTTGTGTGTTGGCGGAGATGGCAACATCTATGTCGCTGATTGGGGTAACGAACGGGT
Source organism: Dehalococcoidia bacterium (assembly GCA_965249355.1). Lineage (GTDB taxonomy): Bacteria > Chloroflexota > Dehalococcoidia > Lucifugimonadales > UBA3495 > VXOI01. The sequence goes on along the minus strand of CBDFLW010000004.1, from coordinate 2,808,874 downwards.
GCGCGTGCTGTCCTCGCAGGGAGAGTTGCTGGCCACCCTCCGGGGAGAATCGCAGACGCCCACCTGGGCCAACGAGTACTTCCAGGCCAACCCTGAGGAGGGTGCCCTTCGGCTGGAGGCCGACCTCTCTCCAGTCGTGGACCCGCCGGAACGCCGCGACCGCGAAGAGTCGGCCAACGTGGAGAAGCTGTTCTGGGGACCCACCGCGGTCAAACTGGACGGCCAAGGCAACATACTGGTGGTAGACAGCTGCCGCCACAGGATTCAAGTCTACTGCTGGGATGGTTGGTAAAGATAAGAATGGCGCAGGACAATCTAGGAGCAACCCAGTTTCCGGCAGGAACGCCACAACGGAAGAGCACTTACTACGGGTGGTACGTCGTCGCGACCGCCATGTTCATCGCAGCGGTAACCACCGGGGCGCGCAACGGGTTCGGGGTTTTCGTAATCCCGATGAGCGAAGCCTTCGAATGGAACCGCACCACAATCTCCGTCGCCGCCGCCATCGGTTGGCTGATGAACGGGATCACGCAACCATTCTTGGGCCACCTGTTCGACAAGTTCGACTCACGAAAGGTCATTCTCATCAGCCTGCTGGTGGCTGGTTTGGCCACCGCCGGCCTCAGCCTGACATTCCACTACCTGTTTCTGATCTTCCTGTTCAGCTTCGTGCTGTCCACCGCCATGAGCGGCGCCTCCATTGGTACATTGGGGCCCCTGCTGGCCCGATGGTTTATGAAGCGGCGTACCTTCGTGCTGGGGCTGGTGGCGTCGGGATCGTCAATCGGCGGACTAATTCTGATTCCCTTCAGCGCCTACCTGGTGGATTTGTTTGACTGGAGGGTGTCCTGGATTGCCCTGGGGGCCATCGTTACCCTCCTCGCTGTGCCCCTGGGTTTTATCTTCCTGAGAAACAGTCCGGAGCAGATGGGTCTTCTACCCGACGGGGACTCTGATCACGCGGCAGGCGGACCGGCCGCCCGGTACGGACGTCCCCGCGGGTTGTTCGAGGTCGACCAATGGTACGAGTCCTTACGTTCTCCCCCGATCTGGAACCTGTCGGCTGCTTTTGCAGTTTGCGGCATTACGGTAGGCCTGCTTTCCGTCCACTTCGTGCCTTATGCTCACGGGGAAGTGGGAATCTCGCTCAAAATGGCGGGTCTGATCTTCGGCATTCTGACAGGGCTGAACGTAATAGGCGCCATTGGCGGTGGCTGGCTAGCCGACCGCTTCGGACGAAAGAACATTCTCGGAACAGTCTACGCCGTTAGAGGCCTCGCCTTCCTTGTGTTGATTGGCGGGCTTCTCTCCGTGGACAGGCTAGTCGTGGGAGGAGGCGAGATTGGCTACGGAGGGGTTGGTTTGCTGGGAGACCCGCAGGGATCTTTCCGGGCAGATCACTTCACCATTCCATTCCTGGGTTCCCCGGCAGTGGTGAGCCTCTGGCTATTCGCCATCATAGCGGGCTTTTCCTGGATTGCCAGCGTGCCGATCACTACGTCCTTGACGGCCGACGTCTACGGCCTGCGGGCGCTAGCAACCATTGCGGGCATTTCATTCCTCTGCCACCAGATTGGAGCGTTCGTAAGCATCATCCTGGGTGGAGTTCTCTTCGACCTGACCGGCTCCTACCTGCTGCCATTCTCGATTGCGGCCGCATGCCTGGTTCCAGCGGCCATCGTCTCGTATACCATCAACGAGAAGAAATACTCAGTGCGCTACCAGACAGTACCGGCCGCCGGTGCAGCGGCAGGGGACTAGCGCCGCCGCGCACAACATCTGCCGGAAATGACGGGAATTCCAAACGCAAATGGCAATGTAGGATCGATTCATGGCGCGAACCAGTGTGGAAATAGACGATAAAGCCTGCGCCGAAGTGATGAGGCGCTATCGCTTAAAGACCAAACGTGAGGCAATCAACTTCGCGCTGCGAATCTTGGCAAGGGAACCTTTGTCTGCCAAAGAGGTCGATTCGTTTCGAGGTATAGGGTGGGAAGGGGACTTGGATGAGATGCGCTCCAGCCGTATTCCGTGACGCTGGTAGACTCCTCGGCTTGGATTGAGCTTCTTCGAGATACGGGCTCGCCTTCCTGCGATCGTGTTCACCAATTGCTGGCAGGTGAGGCGGATGAGACTGCTATTTGCGGCCCCGTGCGGATGGAGGTCCTGGCCGGGGCACGCGACGACTCTCATCTGGTAGTCCTAACTGATTTACTCACTCGGGCTACATCTTTACCCATGCTGACAACGGACTACGATGACGCAGCGGAATTGTATCGCCGCTGCCGCCGACAGGGCGAAACCGTTCGCAAGATGATTGACTGCCTCATAGCCGCAGTGGCCATTCGCGCAGGAATCCCGATTCTGCACAATGACAGCGACTTTAGGGCGCTGGCCAGGCACACGGAACTACAAATTGACGGCCTGACAGCCTGAAGTGTGACCGCACCGGAGTACCCGTTCCGCCGGAAACCTACCCCCGCCGCCGGCGCGCCCACGAGTCGCGCAGCGCCACCGTCCGGTTGAATATCAGCGCCACCGGCCCGGAGTCCAGATCGACGCAATAGTAGCCCTGCCGCAGAAACTGATACCTCTCGCCTGGCTGGGCATCGGCCAGCGACGGCTCCACCTTGGCCGTGAGCACCCGAAGAGATTCCGGGTTGAGGTTGTCAGTAAACTCCCCGCCCTCCGGCAGGTCGCCAGGATCTTCCTGCAGGAACAGGTGGTCGTAAATTCGCACCTCTGCGTCCATGCAATGCTCCACCGAAACCCAGTGCGAGGTACCGCGCACTCTCCGACCGTCGGCTGACGTGCCGCCATGGGTTTCCGGGTCGTAGGTGCAGTGGATTTCCAGGATTTCGCCGGTGGCCTCGTCCTTCACCAAACCGGTGCAGGTTACGTAGTAGGCGTCCTTCAGCCTCACCTCACGGCCCGGAGAGAGCCGGTAGAATCCGCGGGGCGGGTCTTCGGCAAAGTCGTCCCGCTCGATGTAGAGGGTGCGAGAGAAAGGCAACTGGCGATGCCCGGCGCTGGCGTCTTCGGGGTTGTTTTCCGACTCGACGTATTCGACCTGCCCTTCCGGGTAGTTTTCGATGACCAGCTTCACTGGGTCCAGCACGGCCATCACCCTCGGAGCGCGACGGTTCAGGTCCTCTCTGATCGAGTGCTCCAGCAGCGCGATGTCGGTCCAGGTGTCGCGCTTGGCGACGCCGATCCGCTCGCAGAAGTCGCGAATGGCCTCGGGAGTGTAGCCTCTGCGACGCAGGCCGGACAGCGTGGGCATTCGCGGGTCATCCCAGCCACTCACGTAGCCGCCCTCCACCAGTTGGATCAGCCGCCGCTTGCTGAGCACGGTATAGGTCAGGTTGAGGCGGGCAAACTCGATCTGCTGAGGGTGGTATATATCCAGCTCGTCCAGAAACCAGTCGTACAGGGCGCGGTGTCCCTCGAATTCCAAAGTGCAGATGGAGTGGGTTACTCCCTCGATCGAATCCGACTGGCCGTGAGCGAAGTCGTACATCGGGTAGATCACCCAGTCGTTGCCGGTGCGGTGATGGGATGCCTTCAGGATGCGGTAGAGCACCGGGTCGCGCAGGTTGAGGTTGGGAGAGGCCATGTCGACCTTTGCCCGCAGCACCCGGCTCCCCTCGTCGAACTCGTTGGCGCGCATGCGCCGGAACAGGTCGAGGTTCTCCCCTACGGAACGGTTGCGGTAGGGGCTCTCCCGGCCCGGCTCCGTGAGGGTGCCCCGGTACTCGCGGATTTCCTCGAAGCTCAGGTCATCAACGTAGGCCTTGCCCTTTCGGATCAGGTCGACGGCCATCTCGTAGAGCAGAGGGAAATAGTCGGAGGCGTAAAGCGGGTTATCGCCCCAGTCCCAACCGAGCCAGCGCACGTCCTCCAGGATGGAGTTGACGTATTCCACCTCCTCGCGGGTGGGGTTGGTGTCGTCGAAGCGCATGTTGCAGTGGCCACCATTCTCGGCGGCCAGCCCGAAGTTCAGACAAGCTGACTTGGCGTGTCCGATGTGCAGATAACCGTTGGGTTCCGGCGGAAACCGGGTTACGACGTTGCCACCAAACTTGCCCGTCTGGTTGTCCTCGGCAACGATGGTTCGGATAAAGTCGGTCGTGAGGGTTCCCTGAGCATACGGGGTGCCAGACTTAGGGCTCCCGTCGAGTCTTGTGGGTGTCTCAGATTCAGCAGATTGCGTCATTCTCGGTCATCCGAAGAAATAGGGCTGTTGGGCGCTTCCCCAGGGTCAGTGAAAAAAGAAAGCCTTTGGCGCCTAGCGCATCATCCGTGCTGCCTGGCCGAGGCGAGCGAGGACGCGGTCGCGCCCCATCACCTCCATGGTCTCGAACAGAGGCGGCGATACGTTACGGCCGGTGGTGGCGGTGCGCAGCAAGCCGAAGAACTGCCTGCGGGACAGCGCGAGCTGCTGACCGACATCTCCCAGCAGTGACTCCAGCTTTTCGTTGCCGAAGTCCCTGTTCGTGGTTTGCGTCTCCAACGCCTCGAGGGTGGCCTGCAGCGCGGCAACGGTTCCATCAGTGTCCATCCCCTTCTGCACCAGTGTTGCCGCATCGTATTCGGGTGCCAGATCGCCGAAGAAATAGCTGGTCATATCTTCGGACTCGTCCAGCCTCTTGAGCCGCTCCCGGACCAACGGCGCTATGGAGCAAAGGTAGTCTTGCTCATTGGCGTCCAGCCGACGAGGAATGTAGTGAGACATTCGCCGGGCCAGGTCGTCTGCGGGCAAGTCGCGCAGATAAACGCCGTTCATCCACATCAGTTTGTCCTGGTCGAAGATGGCAGCGGACTTGGTGATGCGGTTAAAGGTGAAGTTGTCGATGATGTCCTGCAGCGACACCACTTCGGTGCTACCGTCGAGGGACCAGCCAAGAAGCACCATGAAGTTCAGCAGCGCCTCCGGCAGGAAGCCCTGCTCTTCATATTCGCCGATGGCGGTGGCGCCGTGGCGCTTGGAGAGCTTGGCCCGGTCGGGGCCGGTGATCATCGGTAGGTGGGCAAATTCCGGCGGCTCGAATCCGAAGGCCTTGTACAGCTGCAGGTGCCGCGGCGTGCTTGGCAGCCATTCCTCGGCCCGCATCACGTGGCTGATTTCCATCAGGTGATCGTCGGCCACCACCGCCAAGTGGTAGGTGGGAAAACCATCGGACTTCAGGATTACGAAGTCCTCCTGCAGCTCGTTCCGCCATTCCACGTCGCCCCGGATGAGGTCGTGGACCTGTGTCAATCCCGACTCCGGCATGGCGAAGCGGATGACGCGCTCACTATCTGCAACCGGCTCTCCCACGGCCCCTGCCCGGCCCATTTTGCGGCAGCGGCATCCCTCGGCGGAGTACGAGCCGGATGCCCGGTTTGAGCGCCGGAGCTGTTCCAGCCCCTCACGGCTGCAGTAGCAGTAGTAGGCGTTGCCCTGATCAAGGAGCTGTTCGGACAGCCGCTGGTATATCTCCAGCCGGTTGGATTGTTCGTATGGGGCGTGGGGACCATTGACCTCGGGGCCCTCGTCCCAGTCGATGTCGAGCCAGCGCAGCCCTTCGAGAATTGCCTCCACCGCACCCTCAACCAACCGCGTCTGGTCGGTGTCCTCTATTCGGACGATAAACTTTCCGCCGTGATGGCGGGCAAAGAGCCAATTGAAGAGTGCTGTGCGGATGTTGCCGATGTGGGGCTGTCCGGTGGGACTTGGTGCGTATCGAACGCGAACCTCAGAGGCCAAGTTTACATCTCCACGGCGATGAAACTGCAATTATTGTATCACGCCTTTGGATACAGTTTACACGACAATTAGTCCCCTCCAGGGCAATCGCGTCTTGATTTCAGCGACTCAGAAGATTGGGTCGTAATAGCCGAAATTGCCGATTTACAGGGCGGGTTTTTCGTTTTCCCGGTCATTTCCGGTCATTTCCGGTCATTTCGGCAATTCCGGGCTGGTCGCTGGTTCAAGGCAGGCCCAACCGGATGTCAGGCGGGTTGTGATTGAGGTCCGTTATAGACATAGAATTTATCCTAGAGAGGGGGCGCCAGGCTTGGCAAGGGGCGAATGACAGCAAAATGCGGCTCCAGCTTTTAAGACGCGATTGCCCTGTAGTCCCCTCTGTTCGACATAATGTATCCGTGCTGACGATTCTCTTCCTCCGATTGCTGGCCCTTTGCTAGGCCGGCCTTCGTGGTATGCTATGGCACAACTCAGCTTGGAGGATACCCGACAATGACCGCCAGCCCCAACGTCAGAATCGAACGCGATTCCATGGGCGAAATGCAGGTGCCGGCCGATGCTCTTTACGGCGCCTCGACCATGCGCGCCGTGCTGAACTTTCCCATCAGCGGCCTGCGCTTCCCCCGGACGTTCATCCGGGCCTTGGGACTGATCAAGCAATCCGCGGCCCGCAGCAACATGGCCCTGGGTCTGCTGGACGAGCGCATCGGCAACGCCATCGTTGCCGCCGCACAGGAAGTCATCGACGGCCAACTGGACCGCCACTTCGTGTTGGACATCTTCCAGACCGGTTCCGGTACCTCCACAAATACCAACGCCAACGAGGTCATCGCCAACCGCGCAAGCCAGTTGCTGGGCGGCGACCTTGGGTCGCGGCTGGTCCATCCCAACGATCACGTCAACATGGGACAGTCCTCCAATGACGTAATCCCCACATCGATTCACCTGGCCGCGCTGCTGGCCATCAAGGAGGACCTAATCCCTGGGCTGGAGAACCTGGCCACAGAGCTTGAAAAGAAGTCCGAGGAATTCTGGCCCATCGTCAAGACCGGCCGGACCCATCTGCAGGATGCTACCCCGGTGCGGCTGGGCCAGGAATTCCTGGGTTACGTCGGGCAGGCGCGATATAGCGTTCAGCGCATGCAGCGGGCGCAGGAGGCACTGGCCGAGGTGGCCTTGGGCGGCACGGCAGTGGGCACCGGCGTAAACACCCACCCGGAGTTTTCGTCCCGGACATGCGCCTATGTTTCAGAGACCGCTGGAGTAGAGATCCGTGAGACGGGTAACCACTTCCAGGCCCAGTCATCTCTCGACGCCCTGGTCGAGGCCAGCGGCGAGCTGAAGACGGTAGCCATCAGCCTCCACAAGATTGCCAACGACATTCGTTTCATCGCCTCCGGTCCACGGGCCGGCCTCGGCGAGATCAGCCTCCCGGAAGTCCAGCCGGGCAGCTCGATAATGCCGGGCAAGATCAACCCGGTGATTGCGGAATCGGTGGTACAGGTGGTGGCCCAGGTCGTGGGCAACGACGCGGCAGTGACCCTGGCCGGCCAGGGCGGGTACTTCGAGTTGAACACCATGATGCCGGTGGCGGCCCACAACATTCTCGAGTCCATTTCCCTGCTGGCCGCTTCGGCCAACAACTTTGCCGACCAGTGCGTCGAGGGCATCGAGGCCACCGCCGTCGGCCCCGCTATGGTGGAGAAAGGACTGATGCTGGGAACGGCCCTAGCGCCGGCCATCGGCTACGACGCGGCGGCTTCGATCGCCAAGGAGGCGGCCTCCAGGGGATCCACCATCCGCGAGATGGCGAAGGAAAAGACCGACCTATCCGACGATGAACTGGACACGCTGCTGAACCTGGAGGGAATGACCGAGCCGGGCGTCAGCGTCGGCGGTGGCGGCGGCTAGAAAGCGGCATCCGAGGGCTCTGCGACGAAGCGAAAGCGCTACCCGCGATATAGCTCCCGTTTTTTCAGAGGCGCTGCGCGATCGTCCTACATGTGTAGCGGTGCGGGACTAATCCCCATCCCAAACGGGCAGGTCTTGTTCGAGGACTGCCCGCAGGCAGTTGGGGCAGCGCTGATCGGCGGTGTGACCGTCGGCAGGATAGAGGTTCTCGCCCCTGAGACCGCACAGGAAGTCAGGCATGATTTCCTCGATGCCCACCTGCAGCAGGTAGTGGACCTTGCCCGACTTGGCCTCGAAGGCCCACCACCAGGGCGTTTGTCCGGCAGCCATTTGGTTCAGGTAGGCCTTGAAGTCGTCTTCCCAGCCGTCACCGGGCAGTTCCACCAGCCAGCGGCCCGTCGCCGATTCGGTGTCGCGTTGAGCCTTCAGGCTGCCTCTTCTGATGTACTCACGAATTTCCCGCTGCGAAACGTTAAGGCGGCGGGATGCCTCCTGGATCGAGACCCTCTCCATAACCAGCTCCGAAGAAACTTAAATGCAGAACGCGCAGGGCCGGGCTAGGCAACAATAGCCGGGTCTTCGATGGTATCGGCCAAGGAGCCACCCGGCGGCACCATCGGGTACACGTTGGCAGCCTCGTCCACCACAAACTCGATGAGAAACGGCCCGTCGTGGGCCTTCGCCTGCTGCAGGGCGGCAAGCACATCCTCCTGCTCCGACACTCTCACCGCTCCAACGCCGTAGGCCTCGGCCAGCTTGATGTAGTCCGGCCCTGGGACGGGCACTGCCTTGAGGTGATTTTCAAAGTACATTTCCTGCCACTGCCGCACCATGCCCAAGTGCCCGTTGTTGATTAGCGCGAACTTGACCGGCAGGCGCTCCTGAACGGCCGTCACCAGTTCCTGCAGCGTCATCTGGAAACCGCCGTCGCCGGCGATGCTCCACACCGTCGTCCCCGGCCGGCCAGCCTGGATTCCCAACGCCGCCGGCACCTCGAATCCCATGGCGCCCTGGCCGCCCGACGAGACGAAGGTGTTGGTGTGGTTGAAACCCAGGAACTGGGCCGCCCACATCTGGTGCTGCCCCACCCCGGTGACCACAGTGGCGCCGGGATCATCCTGCAGCAGATCGTTCAGCGTTGCCATGACGTGCTGCGTCTGCAGCTTGTCCGACGGTGGAATGGCCAGCGAGGGATGGTCGCGGCGCATTTGGTCGATGTGCCCTATCCAGTCGGGTCGCGGCGTGCCGGAGACCAAGGGATTCAAACCCTGCAATACGGCCCTCGCGTCGCCGGTGAGAGGCACCTCCACCGGCACGTTGCGGCCAATCTGGGTGGGTTCGATGTCCACGTGGATGATCCGTGCATGGGGTGCGAAGGTGGATACCCGCCCGGTGACCCGGTCATCGAACCTCATGCCCACGCCGATGATCAGGTCGGCCTCGTCGACAGCGATATTGGCCCAGTACATTCCGTGCATACCCAGCATCCCCAGGCTCAGGGGGTGAGCGCTGGGGAAGCTGCTAAGCCCCAGCAATGTGGTGATAACCGGGATCCCGGTGGTCTCCGCCAAAACCTGCAACTCGGCCGTCGCGCCGGAAGCCAGGACGCCATGGCCGGCGATGATCAGGGGCCGTTCGGCCTCGTTGATCAGCCTGGCGGCAGCTTGCAAATTGGCCCGGGTATCCTCGCCCAATTCCGGCATTCGCAGTGGGGCTACCTCCGGGAACACCGGGTCCACCAATTCAAGCTGGACATCCCGGGGAATGTCTATGAGGACAGGGCCAGGTCGACCCTCTTGGGCGATGACGAACGCCTCCCTGATGGTCGGAGCCAGGTCGTCTGCCCTCATCACCATGAAGCTCTTCTTGGTGCATGTGGCGGTGATGGAGCAGATGTCGCACTCCTGGAATGCTTCTGAGCCCAAGGCGGTCCGCGCCACCTGTCCGGTGATGGCGATCAGGGGCACCGAGTCGGCCTTGGCGCCCATGATGCCGGTTACCAGGTTGGTGGCGCCCGGACCGGAGGTGGCCACGCAGACACCCACCTTGCCGCTCACCCGCGAGTAGCCGTCAGCAGCGTGGGCCGCGGCCTGCTCGTGGCGGACCAGGATGTGGCGCAATTGCGGGTAGGCCCACAGCGCGTCGTAGAAGGGTAGGATCGCCCCTCCCGGGTGCCCGAAGAGCACCTCCACGCCCTCCCGGATGAGGCTCTGGCAGATGATCTCCGCGCCTTTGACTTTCTCTTTTGTCACCAAAGCAGCGCCTCCAATAGTTCTGGCCTTCCCTGCCAGAGAAGGGTGCGAGGAGAGCCGCCAACCGGCAATAAAAAAGGCCCGCCCCAAAATAGGGACGGGACTTAACTATTCCCGCGGTACCACCCTATTTGCCCCGATGCCATCGGGACCTCTCTTGCAGGCACTATCATGCCCCGCCGTTGCTAACGGGCGACGAACCCCGGCCTGGCTTACTTGAACCCCGCACATCCAGGGGCTTTCAGCCGACGGCTCCGGAGGGATTTTCGATCAGGGCCAGTGCGCCTGCTTCCACCGTACCAGGCTCGCTGAGCACGATATCCCGACCTACTCGTCTCCATCTCAGCCTTTCCCAAAAACTAGCATAGACATCCCGCGCTGTCAACAACGTATCGACAAGGTAACAGTTCAGAGTTGATGAGGCGAATTGGCCGAAAGTTGCCGAAAGAGCAAAGGGGGACAGTTTCGCGGTTATGTTAAACCTACGGCATGGACACGAGCCTTGACCTGACGGCCGCCCCCCGGGAAACCTTGTTGGCAATCATTGCCCAACAGCAGAACACTATCGCCCAGCAACAGGCGGCGATCATCCAGTTGCAGCGGCGGATAGAGGCGCTGGAGGGAAAGGCCAAGCCGGGCGGCCCCAAAGGGATGCCCGGCATCAAGCCCAAGTCCGGCCGCCAGCAGACTCCCAGGGAGAAAGGTCCCAGGAAGCCCCGGCCCCATGGTTTTGCCCGCCAGCGCATGACTCCCACCCACCGGGTGGCCCACGCCGTGGAGAGTTGTCCTGATTGCGGAACCCGGCTGTCCGGGGGCTGGACCCACCGCACCCGGGAGGTCATCGACCTGCCGGTGGTTCCGGTCCAAGTAACCGGACATGTCTTCATCGCCAGGACTTGCCCAGTGTGTGAGCAACGCCGGGTGCCCAAGGTGGACTTGGGCGAGGTGGCGCTGGGGAAACAGCGGTTGGGCGTCAACCTGCTCAGCCTGATGGCGGCCCGATGCGGGAGGAGGGGAGGCTTGCCCTTCCGCACCATCCAGTGGTATCTGCAGACCGTCCACCAGTTGCGCCTGAGCGTCGGCGCCATCGTCCGGGCCGTCCACCAAGTGGCCCGGCAGGCCCAACCGGCGGTGGACCGGATTCTGGAGCGCATCCGGGGCAGCCCGGTGGTTCAGGCCGACGAGACCGGCTGGCGGGAGGATGGGGTCAACGGCTACGTCTGGACTTTCAGCACTCCCACCGGGCGGTACTTCCTGCGCCGCAGGAGGAACAAGGAGGTGGTGGACGAGGTGCTGGATGAGTCCTTCAGTGGGGTGTTGGTCAGCGACTTCTATGCCGCTTATCATCACTACCCGGGACTGAAGCAGCGCTGCTGGGTGCACCTGCTGCGGGACATTCACGACCTGAGGGCCCTCTACCCCAAAGACCGGCAATTGGCCCGGTGGGCGGCGGCAGTTCACGGCGTTTACCTGCGGGCCAAGAGCTTCGCCCATCCCCAAGCACGGCAACGGCAGCGGGTCCAGCAGCAATTGGAGCGGAAACTGCTGGCCCAGTGCCGTCCCTACACCCAGGACCCGGCAGCGGCCCAGGGCAACCTGTGCCGGCGTATCGAGAAGCACGTCAAGGAACTGTTTGTATTCGTGGCGGAGCCTGATGTGCCAGCGGACAACAACGCTGCGGAGCGAAGCCTGCGCCCTCTGGTGGTCAGCCGCAAAATCAGCGGCGGCACCCGCTCGGAGCAGGGCACCGACACCAAGATGACCCTGGCCTCCCTCTTCGGCACCTGGCGCGCCCAGGGGTTGGACCCCCTCTCGGCCTGCCGTCAGATGCTCGTTTCCCCTCAACTCTGAACTGTTACCTTTTGACGTAACTGTCCCTCTTTGAAATTAACATCATCCGTCATTCTCATCTATACGCCGTCATTCCTGCTACACCGTCATTCCTGCGAAAGCAGGAATCCAGAGCCCCCGTACCCCGTCGCATAACAGTCATTCCTGCCCCCGTTCATCATCCCGCCGCCCCGCAAGGGTGCCGTTCTGCCTGCTGGCGATGATGTAGACGCAGGGTGTTCTCGCGGGGGCTCTGGATTCCGGCTTTCGCCGGAATGACGGTTTTGGATTTCTTCGCCGCGACACTCAACAGATGTCAATTTCAAAGAGGGATGTTACCTTTTTGACAAACATCCCAGGGGCCGGAGGCAGCGCGGGATGCGCGTATGCTAGTATTGGTGTGACGGAATAGCGACACGATGCAGATGAACGCCGACAGACACATCGACCACGAGATAGAAGAGGGGCCAAAGGGAGACCTTGCCCGTAACTGCGAGGATTCCACAGGGCCTTCGATCGCCCCGGCAGCGATTGCTCCTCCGCCCCCGTCTGCACCCAGCGAATTCCTGGACTCACAATGGCTGCGGACATTCCCCTCTTCCAGGTCTTCAAGGGTACGCAGAATATCCGGAGATGCGCTGACCCCTCCGCCTCCTTCCGCTCCTGGCGAGTTCCTGTCTGCCCAGTGGTGGGACGGAGTGGTGCCGGAGATGGGGCCGTCTGAGGACGATACAGCGATTTTCCAAGCGGCTCTGCCGGATGTCGTCGCAGGCCCTGACCAACTTGATCGCCTCGCTGACACTGCGCCGGGCGCAACTGACCCTGCGTCAGTACAGGCGGCGGAAAGGTCCGGGTTCGGCGTCGCGGATAGGCCCGTCCGCATTCGGGGAGTGCCCCTTGGTCGCGACGAGGTAGTGGCCTTGGCTTTTCTGCCCGACGAGGGGTTGGTGGATGAAATTCCTTCGTCAGGGCAGGCGCTTATTCTGACCAACCATCGGCTGATCGCTTTCCGGGGGGCCGAGGGCTTCCGCGACACGCACATGGCGCTGGCGTCGGAAATAGCCCAGTGCTCCGTCCGAACCGGTCAGCGCAACTGGGGCGCCACCCTGCAGGGGCTGACGATTATGGTGGGAGGCGCTTTCCTCTACCTCGTCGTGGGATACTGGCTGGCAGGTCAGGTCAGCGGGCCAAACGTCCCGGTACTGAACATCGATTTAGCCCCGCTGATAGCGTTGCTCATCATACTGGCGGGGCTCTTCGTCTTCGCATCCAATTACCTCACCCGTCCTGCGGGAGCGTTGATCTTTCACGGCGAAGGGGTCGAGATCACGTTTCCATTCCGGAGTTCCCTTCAGGTGCAGCAGGTGTACGACTTCGTTGACCGGGCCCATCTGAACAGGAGGCGCGGGCGGACCGGCAGTACCGATGGAGACCCCATCAAGTAGTGTGGCCTCGATTCGGGCGCCAATTGTACGGTGTCTGCGGCTGGGCGAATCGTCCGCAGGGCCAGCAGGCCGTCAGCCCAGCGGCAGCCCCGGATCTACGTCCAGCTCCATCGGCCACTGTTCACCCCGCTGGTGCTGGTAGAAGGCGCAGGCGGCGACCATTGCGCCGTTGTCAGTGCAGAGCACCGGCGGAGGAATGATCACCGGCAGGGGAGAGCGCCGTACGATTTCCTCCCTCAACCTGGCGTTGGCGGTCACTCCCCCGCCAAGAACCAGGCCCTTGACCTGGTACTTCCTGGCCATGTCCACGAGCTTCGACGACACCACGTCCACAACCGATTCCTGGAACGCCGCGGCCAGTTCGCGGACCAGTTCGGCGGTGGCGTCATCATTGGGGGGTTTTTCCGTATCGGCGAGGTAAACTCCCCGGTCTTGGGCCATGTGGAGCAATGCAGTCTTCAGGCCGCTGAAGCTGAAGTCGTGGGTATCCCGCATCCATGCACGGGGCAGGTTAACTTCTCCGGAGGCTCCGGCGGCAACGCGCTGGATTTCCGGACCCCCGGGAAACCCCAGCCCAAGTATGCGTGCGGCTTTGTCGAACGCCTCACCGGCCGCGTCGTCGCGGGTCCTCCCCACCAGCCGGTAATCCCCGTGGCCCTCCATCAGTATCAGGTCGGTATGGCCTCCCGAGGCAACGAGGCATGCCAGCGGGAACCCAGGATCCTCCGCCGGGTTGTCCGGAGTCAGCCAGGCGGCGTAAATGTGGGCCTCCAGGTGGTTGACGCCGATCAGCGGTTTGCCCAGCGTGTAAGCGATGGCCTTGGCTGCATTCAAGCCCGTAATCAGCGAGCCCGCCAGCCCAGGGCCGTAGGTGACCGCCACGACGTCGATATCCTCAAGGCCCAGGCCGCACGATGCCACCGAACGTTCCAGGACAGGAGTAAGATCGCGCAAGTGCTGCCTTGAGGCCAACTCCGGTACTACTCCCCCGTACTGGGCATGCAGGTTGGCCTGCGATGAAATAATGTTCGATCGCAACAGGTGGCCATCCTCCACCACACCGGCAGCGGTTTCGTCGCACGATGTCTCTATTCCAAGGATCTTCAATGCCATCTTCTGTTCCGCCCATGTTCACAATTAACTAACGGGTCCACGGTGATCTGGGGTGATCTGGCCGATAATGTACAGTTGAGCGGAGCGGAGTATTACCTGATTTTATACATAATGCACGGCGATTAGCCCAACTTTACACCCCTGCAAGCCAATGCTATCATCCAATCGCGGTATCTGTCGCGCAGTCGACAATCACCATTTGAACCGGGGAGGGAACCCAAAATATGGACGCCGGAGACTCATGGAGATGGGGCATACTTGCCATATTCCTGATTCTTTCAGCATTCTTTTCAGCCTCTGAAACGGCGTTCATTGCTCTGCCCAGGGCCCGAATCCTTCACTTGGTCAAGACCGGCAAGGCCGGAGCTGGCCGGGTATCCCGCCTGATTCAGCACCCCGAACGGTTCCTCGCCACTGTCCTCCTCAGCAACAACCTGGTCAACACGGCCGCTGCGGCGCTGACCACCGTGTTGATCCTGGAAATCATTGGCGACCCGATGATCTCTGCCCTGGTTTCCACCATCGGAATTACCCTCATACTACTGGTGTTCTGCGAGACTCTGCCGAAGACCATCGCCTGGCGTCGATCTGAGGGAGTTGCGTTTTTTGCCTCCGGGCCCCTGTCGGTTGTGGGGTCGGCGCTCTCACCGGTGGTCACCGTACTACAGGGAATAGCATCCGTGAGCAGTCGCGCGCTGGGAGTGACCGGCTCGTCGCATATGGTGGGAGAAGAGGAGATTCGCACCCTCATTGCGGCTGGTGCACAGACGGGTGTGATGCAGGCGCAAGAGGCCGAACTGCTGGAAAAAGTTTTCCGGTTTGGCGATCGTCAGATGCAGGAAGTAACAACCCCCCGCCCCGAGATTGTATGGTTGGAAAAAGGGGCCACACTGTCAGAATTCCTTGAAATATATCGGCAGTACAGTCACACCAGGTTTCCCGTGTATGAAGGCTCCAAGGAAAACGTGGTGGGGATCCTGTCTGTAAAAGATGTGCTGACAGAATTGAGTTCCGGCAGAATCGGCTCCGAAGACGATGTAACGACCCTGTTGCGCGAAAGTTATATCGTCCCGGAAACCAAGAGTGTCAGCGATACCTTTGCAGAAATGCGCCAGGGACGCCACACTGTTGTCCTGACCTTTGACGAGTTTGGCGGCATTGCTGGTTTGGCCACCACCAAGCAGCTGCTGGGTGTCATTGTTGGAGAAGTGGGTGACGAGGGCCCGGCGCCGGAGGAGCTGGTAACTCCCTTGGGAGGCGACAGTTACCGTATAGACGCGGCCGCCACCATTTCCGAGATCAACGATGAGCTTGGCCTTGAAATCCCGGTGGGAGACTATCAGACCATCGCCGGGTTTGTTCTGGACCGCTTGGGAAGGATTCCGGAGGTCGACGACAGCTTTGAGTACGGCGACCTGACCATAATTGTCAAGGGCATGGATGGCGTTCGCATCGACGAACTCATGCTGGTACGGACTCCGGTAGGGGCCGTAGGGAAGCGACGGTGAGATTTTATCTGCTCCGGCACGGAGAGACCGAGTGGAACAAGCTAGGAAAGTTCCAGGGGCTGACCGACATTTCCCTGAATGAACGTGGGCTTTCCCAGGCTCGTGACTCCGCTCGCGCGGCACTGGCGTGGGATCACTCTGTCATCTACTCCAGTTCGCTAACCCGCACCGTCCAAGTTGCTGAGGAGGTTCGTAAGCTCTCTGGAGCTCCGGTGGTAACCGATCCGGGATTACGAGAACTGAGCCTCGGAGATCTTGAGGGCGTCACAGGGGCGGAAATGCGGGCCGACTGGCCGCACGTCTACGACACATGGCGCGCCAACCCCGCCGACGTACAGATGCCAAACGGGGAAACTCTGGCCCAGCTCCAGGAGCGGGCCTGGCGCGTCATATTGGAAATTGAGAGGGCCCACGCCGGAGCACCCGGAGTCGTCGTCGTTTCCCACAACTTCACCATCCGCACCATCGTCTGTTCCATCCTGGACATTCCGCTCTTCAACTTCCATCGAATGTCCCTGGGCCTGGGTTCCCTCAGTTCTTTCGATAGCGACGAGACCGGCCGACGGCTCATCACCTACAACTGCAACAGTCATCTGTCATCACATAACCGTTAGTCTGCCGGTATGACCTTGACTTCTAGCTTCGAGCGGGACGTGGCCAGTTCCCTGCGGCGCGCCGGACTTTCGGGGCGTGGAGCACAGGTGGTGGTCGCCTGCTCTGGAGGACCGGATTCAACGGCCCTGCTTCGCTCTCTCCACCGGCTCCGCGCACAGCATCAACTCTCACTGCACGTTGCGCACCTGAACCACGATTTCCGCGGTGCCGAGGCAGACCACGACGCCGCATTCGTGCAGCGCCTGTCCGACCGGCTGGGCCTCCCCTGCAGCATTGACAAGCAGGACCCGATCGCTTACCAGCGTGCCCGGAACGTGTCGTCCTTCGAACAGGCCGCGCGCGAGATGCGTTACTCCTTCCTGGGAGCCGTTGCTGCCTCCGTGGGCGCCTCGGCTGTCGCGCTGGGGCACACCTCCGGCGACCAGGCCGAGACTGTCCTGCTGCATGTGCTTCGAGGCGCAGGAATCCAAGGGTTGCGAGGTATGGCGGAGGTTGCTGATTGGCCTTGGCCCAGCCCAACGTCCGGACCGATTCTGTATCGGCCGCTACTGGCAACAAGCAAGGCGGACACTGCCGCCTACTGCCGCCATCTTGGTCAGACCTTCCGGGAGGATTCGGGCAATTACTTGTGGCGATTCACTCGCAACAGGATACGCCTCGACCTGATGCCGCGCCTAGCGCGAGACTACAACCCCCGCGTGCGTGAGGCCCTGTTGCGCCTGTCCCGGGCGGCGGCAGAGGAGGCCGATTACCTTGAGAGCGAGCTGGACCAACGGTGGGGCAGCGTCGCCGACGTGGCGGAAGGCAATGTGTCGCTGGACGCCAAGGCGCTGGCCGTCCTTCACCCGGCCTTGCAGCGGCACGCCCTGCGGAGGGCATACGCCAGTGCCGCAGGCGACACTCGCGCCTTGAGCGAGAGCCACCTGGATGCCGTGCTGGCTCTTCTCCGTAGCCGGAGAGGCGGTCGGGGCATTGACCTCCCTCGCGGCGTTCGCGCCCGTATGGAGGCCGGTGTACTTCACATAGCTGTGGGGGGACCGGCGAAGCGGTTACCTGTGGTGCAGGGCGAGCACTCGTTCCGTGTGCCTCGGGAAACAGGTGAAATACTGAGAACCGAATTGGATGGTTGGCAACTTCATTTGCAGGTGGCCGAGGCGTCAGGGCTCGAGTGCTGCGCAGACCCGGTCGGCAGGCGGTATACAGTGAGGCTGAGACGCGACGCCCTGGGAGAATTGGTATCCGTCAGGGGCCGCAGTCCGGGAGACCGGTTTCAGCCCTTTGGGATGAGCGGGACGAAGAAGCTCCAGGATTTTTTCACCGACGCCAAGGTTCCCCGCGGCCAGCGAGACAGCATTCCCCTCCTGGTCTGCGACCGTGGGATAGCTTGGGTGGTGGGACACCGGGTGGCCGACTGGGCCAAGGCCGGGGATGACGCTACGGTGTTGCAGGCCACCTTCGCGTTCAAGGCGTAGGGCGGATTGGCAGAGTCCCTCTTTGAAATTGACATCTGTTGAGTGCCGTAGCCAAGAAATTCAAAACCGTCATTCCGGCGAAAGCAGGAATCCAGAGCCCCCGTGAAAACGCCCTGCGTCTACATCATCGCCAGCAAGCAGAACGGCGCCCTTTGCGGAGGGGCGGGATGACGGACGGGGGCAGAAATGACTGTAATGCGACGGCGAACGGGGGCCCTGGATTCCTGCTTTCGCCGGAATGACGGCGTATAGATGAGAATGACGGATGATGTTAATTTCAAAGAGGGACGGGCCCGGCGGACTCATACTTTCCAGGCTGGTGCGTCTTGCCCAAGCGGGGAAAATGCATTTGCTAGAGGAAGCAGAGCAATCGCGTTTTTATCAAAACAGCCTTGCCGGTGGCCGTCATTCCCGCTTTAGCGGGAATCCAGGGTTGCCGAGGTGCGCCCACATTCCAGATGGTAAGGGACTTTGGATTCCCGCTTCCGCGGAAATGACCAGTCTAGTTGGTCTTGATGCGATTGCCCTGCTCAAATGAGGCTTCCGGTTGCCTCCCTTCCGGCGGGTTGGTAGCATAGCGCAAGCTTGCCGTTGGAGGGCGTTATGGACCTGGGAGTAAAAGGCAGGGTGGCCGTCATCGGAGGCGGCAGCAAGGGCCTGGGCAGGGCCTGCGCCGATTCATTGGCCCAGGAAGGGGCCAACCTCGCCATCTGCAGCCGCAACGCCGAAGAGCTCGAGGCCGCAGCCGCAGAGATCCGCAGCTCGAGCGGGGTCGATGTGCTGCCGGTACCCGCCGACCTGTCCCGCCTGGAGGACATCCAGCGGCTGATCCAGTCGGCGGTCGAGCATTTTGGACGGCTGGACATCGTGGTGGCCAACTCGGGCGGGCCGCCATCAGGGCGAGCCACCGACACCACCGAGGAAACCTGGAGCCAGTCGTTTGACATGGCGCTATCCTTTTTCATCCGCATTGGACGGGAGGCAGCCCCTCACATGCGGGAGCAAAAGTGGGGACGCATCTGCAATATCCTTGCCTCCACGGTCTACCAGCCCATCGACAACCTGGTCACCTCGGGCGTTACCCGCATGGGCGCGGTGGCCTACGCCAAGAGCCTGGCCGATGAAGTGGGGCGCGACAATATCCTGGTAAACAACGTGGCGCCAGGATTCCTGATGACGGAGAGAATGCGCCACATTTTCGAGGCCCGCTCCGAGGACACCGGACAGGACCTGGAATCGGTACTGGATGCCGGGGCGGCGCGCATTCCGGTGGGTCGCTTCGGGCGCCCCAAGGAGTTGGGTGACTTCGTCGCCTTCCTGTGCTCGGATAAGAACACCTACGTAACGGGCACCACCATCCTGGTGGACGGCGGTGTGGTCCGTTCCGTGATGTAAGCCGGGAACCAGTCTTGAATCCAAAAAACGGGGCAGGCTCCAGGCCTGCCCCGTTTCCTTTGGCCGTTGGTTGGGCGCCCTAGCCCTTGAGGTTCTGGTCGAACCAGGCCATTGCCTTGGCCCAACCGTCCTGCGCCGCCTCGAGTCTGTAGCTGCCGCGGCCATCGCAGTGGAACCCGTGGCCCGCCCCCGCGTACTGGTGGAACTCGTGGGCCTTCCCCAGCCGGGTCATTTCGGCGTCTATCTCGTTGACAAAGTCCGGAGTCGGATTGGCGTCCTCTTCGCCAAAGAGTCCCAGCACCGGGCAGTTGATGCTGCCCGTCTGCTCCAGGGGAGTGCGTCCGTCGCCCAAGGCCGCGCCTATGTTGCCGCCGTAGAACACCACCGACGCCGAGAGGTCTGAGATGTTGCAGGCCGCGAGGTAGGCGACCCGCCCGCCGAAGCAGAACCCAACGATGCCGATCTTGCCGTTAACGAATGACTGTCCCTTCAGGTGGTTCACAGCTGCGGTGACGTCGGCCACGATGCCCGCGTCGTTGCACTGCTGCATCCATGCGACGGCACTCGGAAACTCCTCGTGCAGCCCGGCGATCATCCGGCCCTGGCGGTGGAACATCGCTGGCGCCAGTCCCACGTATCCCTGGGATGGCAGCCGGTCGGCTACCGCCTGAATGTGGGAATTGACGCCCCAGATTTCCTGGATGACGACCACCGCGGGGTGGCTGCCATCGCCCTCGGGTTGGGTCAGATATGACTCCATGGTGGTGCCATCACCAACGTTGATGTCAACCCAGCTTGCCGGCATTACTGCTCTCCTGTCTGTGAGGTAGGGTAAACGCCTGAATTTTAGCACGCGAAACGGGGTGCTACGCGGCGCCCCTGTGCGGCGCCCCCAGTAATGGACGAAAACCCGCGCCTATCCTCCCAGAATGGGCGGCCGACGTCCCTGGGAGGGGGAAACTCCCTCGTAGGCCGCGGCTGCCTGGAAGAGCAGGTCCTCGCGAAAGCCAGCAGCGATAAACTGCAGTCCGATGGGCAGGCCCGCGCCGTTCAAACCGCATGGCACGGTGATCGCCGGGTGTCCCGTGGCGTTGAGCGGGCTGGTGTTGCGGGATACGAGCCCCGAGCCCGCCCCACGCACGCGGTGCGTTTCGCCAAGGTGCTCTATGTAGGGGGCGTCGATGCGCGGTGCGCACAGCGGCGTGGTGGGCGTGACTATGACGTCCACGTCCTGAAGCGCCCGGGCGTAGTCCTCCTGGATCAGCCGCTGGGCCTTCATCGCCTTGGAATAGTGATGACCGAGCACGAACTGCCCGCCCAGAGTGCGATAAAGCACGTCAGGCCCGTAGTCGTCGCGGTTTGCCCGGAGAAATTGCTCGTGGGTGACAATTGCGTCGGACATTGCCGCCATCCGAACCGCCCCGATGTACTTCATCGTCGGCAGGTCAATTGGAACGAAGATGGCGCCCAACTCCTCCAACGCCGTCACGGCCCGCCTTGTGGCCTCCTCCACCTCCGGGTCCAGTTCCTCGAAATAGTGATTCGTGGGAACGCCCATTCGCAGCCCCCGTATGCCTCTGCCCAGGCCTGCGGAGTAGTCGGGCACCGGCACCGGCACGCTGCTGGGATCCAGCGGGTCGTGGCCGGCGATGACCTGGAGCACAATGGCGCTGTCGGCCACAGAGCGCGTCATCGGGCCGATGTGGTCGCCGTTGTAGCTCGTCACCAGCAGCCCACGCTGGCTGACCCGGCCGAAAGTCTGTTTCAGGCCCACCACGCCGCAGAAGGAACCCGGCAGGCGAACCGAGCCGCCCAGGTCGGTGCCGAGTGAGGCGAAGGTGACCTCCGCAGCCACGTTGGCCCCGCCGCCGCCACTGGACCCGCCGGGGATGTGGTCCGTCCCCCATGGGTTGCGCACTGCGCCGAAGTGGGGGTTGTTCGAAGTGGCGCCGGCAGCGAATTCCTCCATGTTTTCCTTACCCAGGACAATTGCGCCTGCGGCGCGACAGCGCACCGCCACTTCCGCATCCTCGTCGGGCACGTAGTCGGCTAGGACTTTGGTGCCCAGGGTTGTCCGGATTCCAGCGGTGGCCAAGTTGTCCTTCAGGCCGATGGGAATGCCCTGCAGAGGACCTTTGTATTCGCCCCGGGCTATGGCGGCCTCCTCCTCCCTGGCCTGGGCCATGGCCTGGTCGGGCAGCAGGGTGATGAACGTGTTCAGTGCCGGTTGCATTGTCTCGGCGTGTGCCAGCGCCGCCTCCGTCAGCTCGACCGGAGACACCTCGCCGGAACGTATTAGCGGGGCCAGCTCGGATATCGTTGAAGACAGCAAATCACTGCTTGGCATTCTATTCGCCTCCTTCCTGCCGAGCCTTTGACTCATCGGCAGCCGGCATTCGCAACAAGCGCCCTGACAAGACCTCGGAGAGATCAAGATCTTCCAGGATGGCCAGCTGCTCCAGGTAGTAGTCGACTTCCGGCCGTACCAGTTCCAGCTCGGCTGCGGACAGCTCGAAGCCGTTGTACTCCCGTATGATGGCCTGCAGTGTCTCGTCGGACACACTCATGCAACGTCTCCCGCCGTTTGGAGTCTTGGTTACCGCGCACTGATTTTTAAGGCTACAGCGCCCCGAATTGACCTCGCCGTGGCCGCGAGTGTAGGGGATGGGAGTCGCAAACGCAATTGCGACTGATCGATTTGTCAGGAGCGAAGCAAGAGTCGACATTATTGCAGCGCTATGCGGATGGGGAAATGGTATGAAAAGACGGTGTTGCAACCATGATTACAAGCTGTATTATTAAGTTGTGTGGCTGCTTAAGTAGGTCTCACTCCATTGGTGGCGCAGGGTACCGCTACAGTTGAATTCGCAGGGGGCAAGCTTGCGGAACCTGGCGAACTTTCTGGTTCACTTCTTCGGGCGTACTGAGGACACAGAAACTCCCAGGTTGTCTGTGGCCCATGACCGCTGCCTGTACTGCGAGGAGCTGATAAGCGATTCACATTCCTACGTCACTTTCCGCGTCTGCCCCTTCTGCCGTTTCCACTACACCATCACCGCTCGCGAGCGCATCGAACTGCTGGCCGACCGGAGCACCTTCAAGGAAACCCACAAGTATCTGAGCTCCGTGGCCCCGCTGTCCTTCGCCCGTCGCGGACGCTTCGGCGAGCTGATGGCCCAGGACCAGAACCGCACCGGCTTGACCGAAGCCGCGGTTACGGGCCGCTGCAAGATCGATGGCGATGACGTGATGCTCGTCGTCTTGGACTTCACGTTCATGGGCGGAACGATGGGCAGCGTGGTGGGAGAAAAGGTTGCGTCGGCCCTTGAGGCCGCCGCGAAAGGAAGTACTCCGGTCGTCGCGGTCGTGTCTGGCGGAGGAGTGCGAGTGCAGGAGGGTGTCCTTTCCCTGATGCAGATGGCCAAGACGGTGACCGCAGCCAACCGCTTGCGGGACGGGGGGGCGCCCTTCATCGTAGTCCTCGCCAATCCCTCCACCGGCCAGGCCTACGCCAGCTTTGCCAACCTGGCCGACGTTATCCTCGCAGAACCCAAGTCGCTCATAGGCCTGTCTCCCCTGCGCACCCTCAGGGAGGCGTCGAACCTTCCCTTGCCGCTGGACGCTCATACCGCCGAGGCTCACGTTAGCCATGGACTGCTCGACAACGTGGTTGACCGGGAGGCCCTGCGCGCTCGCGTTTCCGTACTGCTACGGATTCTGCAAGGACAAAAGTTGGAGAAGAACAAGCAGGAGAAGGCTCTTCAATCCGATCTCCTGAAGGCCGCCGAGGGTGCCTGCACGCAGGTGAACCCGTGGGACGCCCTCTCGGCTGTACGTCATGCGGAACGCCCTCCGGCCTCCAGCTACTTCCGGCAGATGCTCGACCCGTTTATCGAACTGAGAGGCGATCGCCTCAACAGCGACGACCGTTCAATAGTGGCCGGGGTCGGCTACTTGGCAGGGCAGCCCGTCGCCGTGATCGGCCACCAGCGGCGGTCCCTGGTGGAGGGAGAACGCTACCACGTGTACCCCGATGGCTTGCGGAAGGCGCAGCGGGTTATCGGCTTGGCGTCCCGTTTCGACCTGCCCCTGATAACGCTGGTGGACACCCAGGGCGCGGACCCCGGCCTGGAGGCGGAGGAGCAGGGCATTGGCAACGCCATTGCTCGCACCCTGTCGGCGATGCTGGACGTGCCGACGCCCATTGTGTCGGTGATCATCGGCGAGGGTGGCAGCGAAGGGGCCCTGGCCCTGGGCTTGGCCGACTGCATCCTGATGCAGCAATACGGTGTCTATTCCCCGATATCCATGAATCACAATCTCGCGGGCACTTTTCACGAACCCGTACTGGACCACGAGGCAGCCGATGCGCTCATGCTCACCGCCCATGACTGCGTGGAACTGGGCATCGCCGACCGGGTGATCCCGGAACCCGAAGGCGGGTCTCACCTGGACCCGCGAGCCGCCGGAACCGCCTTGCAGGTCGGTATCCTGGGGGAGTTGAACCGGCTGAACAAGCTGTCGCAGGGTAAATTGATAAAGAGGCGATACGCCAAGTTCCGCAGGATGGGCGAGGCGAGCGAGTATTCGCAGGAGGCGATGACGCGTGAGGTCGAGTTGCTGATGAGCATTACGGCCGGTGAACGCATTCCCGTCCGCAACGCAAGGCGCAGGACCTCTGAGCCCGAGCCCCACGAAGCCTACGGCTTGTCCAACGATCAACCGTCATGAAAAGAGCCCCAATCCTCGCAGGATCGGGGCTCTGAAGCCTTCCGGGTAATGAACATGGAGCAGGGAACGTCCTGACCCCGCCAATCAGGCAGCCTCCCGGCCGAACTCCTTCAGGCTGCGGCGCAACTCAGATGCAATCTGGGAATATTCTTCCCGGACTTCCTCGTCAGCCATGACCGTGGGCATTACGTTGTTCCGGTATGAGGGCCGGAGGGCCATGCTGCCCAGGTAGGGCGCGTCCACTTCCTCTGCCAGGGCGCGGCCGCCGCCTTCGCCGAAGATGTCGCCGGTGTAGTTCTCGACCACCCCCACCACATCCAGGTTCAGCTTGCGAATCATGTTGATGCAGCGCTTGGCGTCCAGCAAAGCCAGGTCCTGGGGTGTGCTGACCACCACGAATCCGTCCATGGGAAGGCTCTGCATCACGGTCAGCGGCGAATCCGAGGTGCCTGGAGGCAGGTCGACCACGAGGTAATCCAGCTCATCCCAGTCGGTGTTCTGCAAGAACTGGTTTATGGCATTGTGGATCATCGGGCCCCGCCAGATGATGGCCTCCTCCTGGTTTTCTTGGAAGAATGCCATGGAAACCACCTTGACTCCCCATTCCTCGGCGGGGATTATCTGGCCGTCAACGTAGTTCGGCAAGCTTGAGGTGGCCAGGACCTTGGTCACATTTGGGCAGTCGATGTCAACGTCCAGAATGCCAACGCGGGCGCCCTCCTGGGCAAGGGTCACTGCCAAGTTGACCGACACTGTAGTCTTTCCGACGCCGCCCTTCCCGCTGTAGACGCCTATCTTCGTCTTGATCCTGCCCAGCCGTTCCCCGATCTGGCGTTTCTGCTGCCAACTGCGCTTGATCTGTTCCAGGCGCGCGTTTTGGGCGTTCTGCTGGGGGGTGGTCATAAGTTCTCTCGCCGCGCTGATGAATGAAAACCGATGGACTAGATGCCCAGCTGGTTGCGGGCCTCTTCGCTGATCAGATCAGGGGACCACGGCGGATCGAACACCAGCTCGATCTGCACTTCTTCGACGCCGTCCAGTTCCTGGATGGCCCATTCCGCCTGCTGGCCGATGTACGGCCCCATGCCGCAGCCTGGGAAGGTCAGCGTCATTTGCACGTATACTTCCGATTCTTTGACCTGAACGTCGTAGATCAGCCCCAAGTCGACCACGTTTACCGGGATTTCCGGGTCGTACACCGTCCGGAGCGCATCCAGCACCTCGTCCTTGCTCACAACTAGTTCAGCCACGTTAGCCTCCTCTGCGCCTATGCCTCTTTGGCTAGTTCAGATTATAGCAAGAATCCGGCGGAAGGGTTTTGCCAAGGGGAGCGCCGCCACCTAATCCGGTAGATCCCCCGAATATGCCTTTGCCGCTGTCATTCGCGGCGAGTCTTCCGTGAGCCCCTATTGGGACTCTACTCAGGGCCCCGCGCCCTCCTGGCTACCCCGCGCCCTCCTGGCTACGCCCGCGCCCTCCTGGCTACGCCCGCGCCCTCTTGAGTACGAAAGAAAGGGTGATCTCGGATATGCCGAAAAGGATCGCGTAGATGCCGATTACCCAAGCCAGCGTCAGAGCTGTAGCCCCCGGCCAGACGAATGCCAGGATCCCGAAGGCGATAGCCACGACTCCGCGAAATAACGCCAGCCACCTTCCCTGTGTGTCGCTCCATGAACTTAGGGTTCCCAGTATCGCCGCCGCTCCGGAGAACAAGGCATACGCCCCGATCACGAATAGCAGCACCAGCCCAGTCAGTCCCGGCCAAGTCAGAGCTACTATCCCCGCGGCGATGCCGACGATACCGGAGATGCCGTTTAACAACAACGGCCACCAACCGAGATTGCCTCGTATGGCGAATGTTGCCACCACCCGAGTAAACCCGTTCACCACTACAAAAACCCCGAACAGCAGGATGAACGAGAAAAGGGTGATGCCCGGCCAAGCAATCGCCACCACCCCAAAAAGAACCGTGAGCAGCCCCTGCAACAGATAAACCCACCAGGATCTCATGGGCGCGGATTCCATCACTGGACTCCTTGTTCGGGAAATCGCGCAAATCCGTCCCGATGGTCAGGGAATCAGCAGCAGCTTCCCGGTCGTGGCCCGGCTTTCCAACAGGCGGTGCGCCTCCGGGGCTTCGGAGAGCGGCAGTTCGTGGCCAATGTGCAGCTTGATCTGTCCCGAAGCCACCCATCCCAGCACGTCCCCCGCCCGCTGCTCCAGCTCCGCGCGGTCTACGGTGTAGTCGCCGAGGCCTGGTCGCGTCAGGTACAAGGAGCCGGCAGCGAACATCCTGGGGTCGATGGGATCCGGGTTCCCACTGGCGGCGCCGTACAGAGCCATCACCCCCCGTCGGCCCAGGCAGCTGACACTCTGCTGGAAGGTGGTCTTGCCAACCCCGTCGTATACCACTCGCACGCCTTTTCCGCCCGTGGCCTCTTTCACCACTTCTGCGAAGTCTTCCTTGGAGTAGTTGATCACGTGGTCGGCACCGGCCTGGCGCGACATGTCGGCCTTCTCCCCGGTGGAGACGGTGCTGAAGACATAGCCGCCCAGCATCTTGATCATCTGGGTCAGGATCAGCCCCATTCCGCCTGCGCCCGCGTGGACGATGACTGGGTCGCCCGCGTGGACAGCGTAGGTGGAATGGCAGAGGTAATGGGCGGTCATTCCCTGGAGCATCGCCGCGGCTCCGGCCTTCGCGTCCACGCCGGCCGGCCTCTTGATGAGCCGCCAAGACGGAACCAGCGCCTGTTCAGCGTAGGAACCGTTTACGCTGGAGTAGACGACTTCGTCACCCACCGCAACCTCGGTCACGCCGCTGCCCACCGCCGCCACGACACCGGCGCCCTCAACGCCGATTGTGCGGGGCAGTGGCGGTCCGGGGTTGATGCCGGCACGGCTGTAGACGTCGGTGTAGTTGACTCCCGCTGCCTGGATTCGTACCACTGCCTCTCCGTCTCCGGGCGTGGGGTCGGCGACGTCCTGGTATTTCATGGCCTCCGGGCCACCGAAATCGTTGATTTGCACCGCCTTCATACTTGCCGCTCCTGATGTGCCATTCTGTCGCTGGCCACGTTCCGGCCAGCTTCGGAGAAGTATACACCCGAAGGGTTGGGGCGCTCCCTGAAACAGCAGCTGGATGAGCCACAACAGGGGCTTTTTCCAAATTGCCAACAATTACGGGAACTGATACTATGTCGATGCCTATCACTTGAAACGTTGATGATTGCCTGAGACGCTGTATCTTCAGCGTCTCCATTTTGAGTTCCGGTGTCCGCCGCACTGGCACTGGGCTGGTTTAAATTCTAGCGAGGAACCTATGCCAGAGAGCTTCCTGAATTTTGTCAAGAGTCTTCCCGAACAGGGAAATGTCCGCACCGTGAATATAGAAGAGCTTGACGCCGAAGCGTTTAAGCATGGACGCACCACCAGTACAGGAGGTCGCAGCTTTAGCTCCAATGTCCGCAACCGCAGTGCTGGCGTTGCGGTTGTTTTTGGGAGCGACCGGGTTGCCACCAAGAGCTTTAGCGCAACCCAGCAGCGCATCAGTGATAACAGGGACAAGACATTGGAGGAAGTTCGGCAATATCTGCTGCGGACGCCTCTGATCAGGGTTCAGCGGACCATAGGCGACAACTCGGAGTTCAACCCCAAGTGCAATCTATTCCTCTCGGTCCAGCGCTCCGACAATGCACGGCAGGCCTGCCTCTGGAGCCACACACTCCGCGACTATGACCCGTCCTCTCCCGGCCCCGAGCTCTACGAAGTCTGCATCCCCGAATGGCCCGAGAACGAGCGCCAGGTACTCATCTTCCCGGAGGAGAACCTGACCGTCATTCTGGGGATCGACTACGTGGGCGAGGTGAAGATGGGCTTCCTTCGCATGGCCATGTGGGATGCCAAGGAAGAGGGATTGCTCAGCCTGCACGCCGGCTCCAAGGTCGTGACCGCCCAGCAGCCCGACGGTGCCTCCAGGCGGTACGGGATGCTGTTTTTCGGCCTCTCGGGTACCGGGAAGACCACCCACGCCTGCCACGGCCATGGAATGGAGGCGCCGGGCGAGGTGATGGACATATTGCAGGATGATATCGTTGCCCTCGGAAGGGACGGCCGGGCACTGGGAACGGAGCGCGGTTTCTACCTGAAGACCGAGGGGATGAATGCGGAGACGCAGGCATTGATCTACAACGCCCTCCGGTCTCCCGAGGCTCTATTTGAAAACGTGATGCTCACCCACGGCGGCGAGATCGATTACGCCGACCTTTCGCTGGGTGGAAACGGCAGGGCCGTCATCCCCCGTACCAGCTTCGGTGATTACGTGGGCAGCGACATAAACATGCCTTCGCTGGACCAGCTCGACGGCATGGTGGTCGCATTTATAACCCGGCGTATGACCGTGATGCCGCTGGTATCCAGACTGAACCCGGAGCAGGCCGCCGCGGCATTCATGCTCGGGGAAAGCGTCGAAACGACCGCAGGTGATCCCCGGCGCGCCGGGGAATCGGTTCGCGTAGTGGGGACCAACCCGTTCCTCATTGGCTCTGAATCCGCTGAAGGAAACTGGTTTTACGACTTTGTTAAGAATAACGAAGACAGGGTTCAGTGCTACCTGCTCAATACCGGTGGGGTGGGTGAGATCCTAGAGCGCGACGAGCAGGGCCGGGCCAGAGTGCAGCAACCCGTGACCCGCGTCCCCATCCCCGAAATGTCGGCGATGATCCGCGGCATACTGCGCAACACGGTGGAGTGGGGCGAGGACCCCCTGTTTGGCACCGAGGTACCGGTCTCAGTTGACGGCGTGGATATCAGCAAATACGACCTCTCGAATTTCTACAGCGCAAACCAGATCCAGGAATACGCGGAACGTCTCAAGGAAGAGCGCCGCGTTCATCTGGCCAATTTCCCCGGCCTCAACCCCAGTATCGTCGAAGCCATTAACTAAGAAGCCAGTCCACCATCCTTGTCGTCGGAGGTAAGCCCATGCCAACCCAGTCCACTCTCAAGATTTCCGAGGCGCTCAGCCAGTTCGAGTCAGACCCAAACAGGAAGACCAAGAAAGGCGCCCGGGACGGGAGTCAGGAATTGCGAAAATTCTTGAGGTGGAGTGGAGACAGGGATGTTGGCCGGTTCACACCGCACGATATGGAGCAGTACGCCAAAGAGGTCGGGCAGAGTGGAGCGGATTCCGCCCAGCAACGCCTCCTACCCGTAAAGGCGTTCGTGGAATACTGGAAAGAGAAAGGCTGGACCGACAAGAAGCTGGCTTCCCACCTCCGCCCTCCCCGGAGCAAGATCCGGAGCAACAGCCGCTCCACCTCGCGGCCCGCGGCCAGACCCGCCGATGACGAACCCACCTTCCTGTCTAAGGAAGGATATGATCGACTGGTGCAGCAACTGGAGGAACTGAAGGCGGATCGCGTCTTGGTTACCCAGGAGATCAGGCGCGCCATGGCCGACAAGGACTTTCGCGAGAACGCGCCGCTCGATGCCGCCAAGGAGCGCCAGGGGCGGATCGAATCGCAGATTCGCGAGTTGGAATCGACCATCGCCAGCGCCCAGATCCTCTCGGGCTCCACCAATGGCGCAGAGATAGCCCGCTCTGCCGTCGGCACCCGGATTACCGTGAGAGACAAAGACTCCGGCGACGTGATGGACTACACGCTGGTGGACGCGCGCGAGGCGGACATTGGACAGCGCCGCATTTCCATCCAGTCGCCAGTAGGCCAGGCCCTTCTGGATCTCGGTAACGGAGATGAAGTCTCGGTCCCGACGCCCAAGGGAACTTTGACTTACGTCGTAGAAAGTATAACCGCCTCCTGAGTGGTCCTGTCGTCGCGGAGAACAGTGTAGGGGCGCACAAACGTGCGCCCCTACACTGTTCTGGAGTGCGACTGGCGAGAGGTCGTCAAGAGGAGTGGCCTAAGAATTGAGCTTTGCGACCTCTGCGACAATGTCATTTGGGTCGGGCAACTGGCCCGGCACGTAGGTCTCGCGGAACCGGATGACGCCATCTTTATCCACGATGATGATGGCCCGGTTGCCTGCCCCGCGTTCCTCGTTCCACAGGTCGTAGGCCATGATGGTCTCGCCCTTGGGATGAAAGTCCGAAAGCTCCGGGTAGGGCAGCCCGCCCATCGCGGTGCTCCAAGCCTTGTGAGAGTGAACCGTATCGCAACTGATGCCCAGAACCTGGGCATTGTTCTCCTCGAACCGGCTGTGGGCCTGCCGGAAGAGGGTGGCCTGGCTGGTTCAACCAGAGGTGAAATCGAAGACGTGGAAGGAAAGCACCACCGTCCTCTCACCGCGATACTGGCCTAAGGTGATCTCTCCGTGTTCGGGAGAAGGCAGCTTGAAATCTGGGGCTACGTCGCCAACTTCTGCAGGCATATCCACACTCCTTTGGATTACGGCAGGCGGTCAATCTGTCTGCCGCATTTAGGATTATACCCCACATTGCCGCCCCATCCCACAGACCCCCCGTGCAGTCACGGGGTCTTTTAGTTTTCCACTTCGAGTCAAAGAATTCCCATCATTTCGGCACCTCCGTCATTCCGGCCTTGAGCCGGAATCCAGACCCCCTTACCGTCTGGAATGTGGGCGCACCCAGACAATCCTGGATTCCCGCATTTGCATGAAAGACGGCGCAAAAACTCGATACGCCGGGGCGCGCATCCAATTGCAATTGCGCTGCCCATGCAGCCCGATGCGCTCGAGTCGACTACTTTTACGAGCACGTAAGAGCCGTCTCGCGGTGATATACTGCCTCCCGTGCGTACTATTCGGAGATATCCGGCGGCGGCGGTTAGGGGATAGCCGTGGAGGTGGTGTTTGACCGCGGCATATATGTCCCCGAACTGGACCTGTGGCTAGACTCGACCCGGAAGAGGGAGTCAAGCGTCATCTCCCACGCCCACTCTGACCACACCGCACGGCACAGGCGGCCTGTTGTTACCACCAACACCCTGCTGCTTTTGCGCGACTACCTAAGGAACGCTGATCCGATTGTCCTGCCCTATGGCGAACCACTGGAAACGCCTGCCCACACCGTCACCCTTCATCCCGCCGGACACTGCCTGGGGTCGGCCCAGACGCTGGTAGTCTCCAGGGCGACGGGCCACCGGTTGCTCTACACTGGGGACATCAAGACCCGTTCCAGCCCGACCAATGAACCGGCGGAGATCGTTCAGGCCGACACCCTGGTAATCGAGTCCACGTACGGACGGCCCGAGTATCTCTTCCCCTCCCAGGAGCAGACCCTTGACACCGCGTCCCGCACCCTGCGAATGTGGCTGTCCAGAAACGAGCGTCCCGTGGCGGTGGGGTGGCGGCTGGGCAAGGCGCAAGAAATGCTGCATCACCTGTTGTCCGACGGCTTCGACGTGATCGTAGAGCCGGGGATATACGAGGCGGCCCTTGCCTACCAGGAGGCAGGCGTCGAGTTCCCTGGGACCTTGACCGCATTCGATGGTCACTGGCCCGATGGTACCGTCGCATTGTTCCCGCCCGGCCGCAGCGTACAGGCGCTCAGTGGCTACCGGAACCAGCGAACGATGGAACTGACTGGCTGGGCGGCTTCAAAGACCCCGCATCACTGGCGCCGGCCGGCCGATGCCAGCCTGCCGTTCAGCGACCACGCCGATTACAACGACCTGCTGGCCTACGTGGAGGCTGTGAACCCCAGCCGGGTGTACACCGTCTTCGGCTTCCCGGACCTGGCCGCCAAGCTGCGTTCGCTGGGCTACCCGGCGGTGCACCTGGACGGCAAGGGCGGCAGCCAAGGCTTCCAGATGCGGATGGTGTGAGGCAGGTCAGGGCAATTGCCTGCTTCTTACAGGTCCACTATTCTCGATACGCACTTCCCCTCCGTTCCAGAACTCAATTGTCAACACCCTATCCTCTAGCAGGGCTGTGCCAACCAGAAATTCCTGATCAGTTCCAAGAACAGTGACTTCCAGCAATTCCTCACACCAATACGCGGTTCCCCAATAGAGCGGAAAATATACCTCAACGGCGTCCACCAAGAGCGTGCGGCGGTCTTCTCCGTGAACTAGTCCCAATTCATGGATGACCTGTACCGGCAAGGCAATAAACCCATCAAAACCTGTGTCCAAGACGCACGAGAAACGATGCAATTCTCCTTTGTCGTCCTGGACCGCGAGCTCGATAACAGCTTCGAGATCGTTGTTGACTCGGCCGGCAATCATGAAACTGAACGGTTGATTTTCATCCCTACCATGCGGTACGCAGTTGGACGGCCTACTCTTAGCGCATACGTAATTGCATCTGGGCGGCGTTCTCGCAGGCGTCGAGTGGCAGCTGCGTCTCGTTTGTCAATTTCGTAGTCTCCTGAATTCACGTCAATAATGACGAATTTCCCCCTCTCCTCTTCGATGTCAATTGATTGCTTGATGGTTTCAGCGTAGATCCTCTCGCCTCGGTCAGCGATTTCTCTAGCTGCTTGCTGGTTGACTGACATTACATTCACTTCGCTTACTATCCGTATGGATCCGTCTTGCAGCGCGCCCCAGTCATAACTGAGCAGGGTACAAAACTTTTGAGAAGGGGCGCACAATTCGTGCGCCCCTTCTCAGTCCCTCCCGATGCTTTGCCAGCTAGTCCGGCGTGGAGCCCAGGGCCGGGACGTTGGCCGATTCGTCGGAGGCGAGCTGGCGGTTGACGGCGCTGAGGTAGGCCTTGGCGCTGGCCACCACTATGTCGGTGTCGGCCCCTCGTCCGGTGTAGGTCTTGCCGTCCTTCTCGATGCGTATGGTGACCGTTCCCAGCGAATCGCGCCCCTCGGTGGCCGCCTGCACGTTGAAATCCACCATTCTGTTGACCATCCCTATGGCGCGGTCGATGGCGTTGCAGATTGCATTAACCGGGCCGTTGCCGGTGGCGGCGTCGGTGCTGGGTATGCCCTCCGGGTCGATCAGCCGGACGGTGGCGGTGGCGATGCCGTGATCACCGCCGCTGAACTGGACCTGGTCCAGGGTGTAGCTGATCGGCTCGTTGGCTTCCCTCGACTCCTCGTCCATCAGGATTTCCAAGTCCCGATCTGTGACTTCCCGCTTTCGGTCGGCCAGCACCTTGAAAGACTCAAATACGCTGGATACTTCTTCGCGGGTCAGGCTGTAGCCCAAATCCTCCAGGCGGGCCTGTAGGCCGGCGCGGCCGCTGAGCTTGCCAAGCACCAGGCTGTTGCCGGGCACGCCGACGCGCTCTGGCTGCATCACCTCGTAGGTCGAGCGGTCCTTTAGCACCCCGTCCTGGTGGATGCCCGATGCGTGGCGGAAGGCGTTCTCGCCCACCACTGCCTTGTTGGCCTGGACTGCCATACCGGAGATACGGCTGACCATGCGGCTGGACGGGTAGATCTGGGTAGTGTCGATCCCGATGTCCACCCCGAAGTGATCCTTCCGGGTGTCGAGGGCCATAATGATCTCTTCCAGCGAGGCGTTTCCGGCGCGCTCGCCGATGCCATTGACGCAGCCTTCGACCTGGCGCGCCCCAGTCTCAATGGCGGTCAGGCTGTTGGCAACCGCAAGCCCCAGGTCATTGTGACAATGGACGCTCAGGGTCACGTTTTCGATGCCGGCAACGTTGGACTGGATGTCGCGGAGCAGCCGGGCAAAGCCGGTGGCCGACGGAATGGCGTAGCCCACGGTGTCGGCGATGTTAATGGTGGTGGCGCCTGCCCGGATCACCTCGGCCAGCATCTGGTACAGGTACTCGGGGTTGGTGCGCGTCGCGTCCATGGGCGAGAACTCAACGTCAGGGCAGTAGCCCTTGGCGCGCTCCACCATGGTTACGGCCATCTCCATGACCTCTTCACGGTTCTTGCGCAACTGGTGCATCTGGTGAATCTCCGAAGAGGAGAGAAACACGTGGATGCGGGGCCGCTCGGAGTGTTGCACGGCGCGCCAAGCCTGGTCCACGTCGTTGGGATGGGCGCGCGCCAAGGAGGCGATGATGGGCCCCTTGACCTCCCTGGCGATGTTGGAAACCGCCTCGAAGTCGCCTGGGGAGCTGGCCGCAAAGCCAGCCTCGATGATGTCGACGTTCATCCGATGCAACTGCCGGGCGATTTCCATCTTCTCGGCCCCGGTCATGCCGATGCCCGCCGACTGCTCGCCGTCGCGGAGGGTGGTGTCCAAGAGCAGAACTTTGTCGTTAGCCATCTCTTCCTTTCCTCAAGTTTCCTTTCTGAATTTGTTGCAGGGTTATGTGCGCCGCCAACTGCGGCGTTCAGAAAGGCTTCGCAGGGTCACGTAGTCCACCACACCCAGCCCGGCCAGGACCAGCGTGCGACGGTGAACTACACTCAACGTCTCCTGCTGCATAAATTCTCGCACCTCGTAGGGAGAGTTGCCGGTAATGAGAGGGCTATGCCCTCGCGCTGGTCCTCTCCCCCGGGGAGAGGAGAATTGCTATGGTGCCCTACTTCGGGTCCATCCAGGGCATCATGGCGCGGAGCTCCTTGCCGATGCCCTCGATGGGGGCATTCTGCGCGGCCTCGCGCATGGGGACGAAACGCGGGCGGCCCTCGTCATTCTCTGCGATCCATTCGCGGGCGAATGTGCCGTCCTGGATCTCCCTCAGCACGGCGCGCATATTCTCCCGCACGTGCTCGTCGATGATGCGGTCGCGGCGGCTGAGCGAGCCGTACTCGGCGGTGTCGCTGACCGAGAAGTGCATGTAATTGTGGCCGCCCTGGTACATCAGGTCGACGATCATCTTGAGTTCGTGCAGGCACTCGAAGTAGGCGATCTCCTGCGGGTAGCCCGCCTCAACCAGCGTCTCGAAGGCGGCGTTGACCAAGGCCGTGACCCCACCGCAGAGGATGCTCTGCTCGCCGAACAGGTCGCTCTCGGTCTCGTCCTTGATGGTGGTTTCCAGAACGCCGGCGCCGGTGCAGCCGACGCCCTTGGCATAGGCCAAGCCGATCTGCTTGGCATTGCCCGTGGCGTCCTGGTGCACGGCCAGCAGGCTGGGAACG
The DNA here is from genome assembly GCA_965249355.1 of Dehalococcoidia bacterium. Classification (GTDB taxonomy): domain Bacteria; phylum Chloroflexota; class Dehalococcoidia; order Lucifugimonadales; family UBA3495; genus VXOI01. Next base: position 2,773,854 of record CBDFLW010000004.1, on the reverse strand, counting down.
CCTACGCCCTCGACGAACAGCTCACGCATCCGGTGGCCCGGGGCTTTGGGCGCGACCATCATCACGTCCATGTTGTCGGGCAGCACGATTTCCCCGTAGTGGATGCTGAATCCGTGGGCGACCATGAATGCGCTGCCTGGCTTGAGGTTGGGTTCGATCTGTTCCCGGTAGATCCGGCCCTGGATGTGGTCGGGTATGACCATCATCACCACGTCAGCCTCTTTGGCTACCTCCGGCACCTCCGCCACCCGCAGGCCCGCTCCCTCGGCGGCCGCGATTGAAGAGCTGCCCGGATACAGGCCCACCACCACGTTCTGGCCGTTGTCCTTCAGATTCAGGGCGTGGGCGTGACCTTGACTGCCGTAGCCGATGATGCCGATGGTCTTTCCTTGGAGAACACCCAGGTCGGCGTCCTGGTCGTAGTAAACGTTTACCATCGTCGAATCTTCCGTCCTTAAATTAAGTTGAGGCTGCCCGTTCCGTTCGCATTCTAGATGCCGCTGTCCATTCGCATCCCGCTAACCGGGACACCCAGGTTTTCTGCGTCCATCCCGCTCTCCTGCCCGCGCACCATCGCGACCAGGCCTGTGCGCACCATCTCGGTTATGCCGAAGGGACTCAGGAGGTTTTCGAGGGAGTCGACTTTCTGCTCGCCGCCGGTAATTTCTAAAACCACGTAGGTAGAGCCGACATCCACTATGTTGGCGCCGAACAGCTCGGCAAACTGCATGATTTCGCCGCGGGAGGAGGGACTCGTGGTCACCTTCATCAGGGCCAGTTCTCTGGCCACCACCTGGTGGGTTGAGATATATGAAACCTGGATCACGTCAACAAGCTTGTCGAGCTGCCGGGTCACCTGCTGAACGGTCGTGAGATCGCCATTCACCACGAAGGTCATCCGGGAAAGGCCCTTCTTCTCGCTGCGCCCGACCGCGAGGCTGATGATGTTGAAGCCGCGTCGCCGGAACATGCTGGAAATGCGGGTAAGCACCCCCGGCTTGTCCCCCACCAGGGCGATGATGGTGTGCTGTTCCGGCTGGGAGGACTGGACCATTCTAGTATGGGCCTCCCTGGGATGGCTGAACCTCTATCATCTCGTGTACCGACTCGCCGGCAGGAATCCACGGGTACACCTGTTCGTCCGGCTTGATCACAAAGTCGATGATGACCGGGCCGGAGACCTCCATGGCGTGGCGCACGGCATCGTCCACCTCTTCCTTGCGAGTTACGCGCATCCCGTCAATGCCGTAGGCGGCGGCCAGCTTGACGAAATCGGGGTTGCCCGAGTACTCGACGGCGTAGTACTCATGGTCGTAGAAGGCGTCCTGCATCTGCTTCACCATACCCAGGCTCTGGTTGTTGAGGATGGCGAACTTGATGTCGACGTTGTTCTCGACGGCGGTGGCCAGGTCGCACATGGTCATTTGGAACCCGCCGTCACCGGCCACCGACCAAACGGTCTTGTCGGGCCGGCCCATGCGGGCGCCCAGCGCCGCGGGCACCTCGTAACCCATCGAGCCCAGGCCACCCGAGGTAATGAGCGTGTTCGGTTCCTTGAATTTGCAGTGCTGCGCCGCCCACATCTGGTGCTGGCCGACGCCTGTGACCACGATGCAGTCACCGTCGGAGATCGCCGACAGGCGGTTCAGCACGTACTGGGGCAGCAGTTCCTCGGACTCGCGGATGAAGAGGGACGGGTGCTCCGCCTTCAGCTCATCTAGGCGGCGGTGCCAGTCGATATGCACGTTGGGCTCGACCAGCGGCATCAACTGGTTCAGCACCATCCTGAGGTCGCCTACGACCGGGACGGTGGCCTTCACGTTCTTGTCCAGCTCCGAGGCGTCAACATCTACGTGTATTACCTTGGCGTTGGGGGCAAAGTCCCGGAGCCTGCCGGTGACGCGGTCGTCGAATCGCATCCCCAGCGCGATGAGGAGGTCGGCCTGGTCGATGGCCAGGTTGTTGTAGGCCATCCCGTGCATTCCTGGCATGCCCATGTTCAGCACGTGGTCCGTTGGCAGGGAACTGATGCCCAGCAACGTGGTGATGACCGGAATCTGGGCCTTTTCTGCCAGCTCAATCAACTCGCTGTAGGCCTGTGAAATGAGAACGCCGTGCCCGGCCAGGATGACCGGCCGCCGCGCCTCGTTGATGAGCTGGGCCGCCTGCCTGACCTGCTTCATGGGGGCTTCGCCGGGAGGGTTGTACCCCGGCAGGTTGGGCTTATCGGGCCAGATAAACTCGGTCCGCAGGTCGAGCAGCACGTCCTTCGGGATGTCCACCAGCACCGGGCCGGGGCGGCCGGTTCGGGCGATGTGGAACGCCTCCTTGATCGCCGGGGCGACGTCTTCCACCTCCATCACCAGGAAGTTGTGCTTGGTGATCGGAAGAGTGATGCCGGTTACATCGGTTTCCTGGAAAGCATCCCGGCCGATGGCGGCTCGCGGTACCTGCCCTGTGATCGCCACCAAGGGCACCGAGTCCATCTGGGCGGTGGCGATCCCTGTTACGAGATTGGTCGCGCCGGGTCCGCTGGTGGCGGAGCAGACGCCCACGCGTCCGGTGGCGCGGGCATAGCCGTCGGCGGCCATAGCGGCCGCCTGCTCGTGCCGCACCAGCACGTGGCGCAGGCCCGGGTACTTGGCCAGGGCCCCATACAGCGGCAACACCGCTCCACCTGGCAGCCCGAAAACTATGTCGACCCCCTCCTTGAGGAGGCTTTCGCAGACAATCTCAGCGCCGTTTAACTTCATACATCCTGCTTGAAAACCGGCTGCCAAAATCAACCGGTCTCACCGAAAAGGCTTGAACGCGGGCAATAAAAAACACCCATCCCAACATGAAGGGACGGGTGTGGCCCGCGGTACCACCCTTCTTCCCCGACACTAAACGGTCCACGGCATTATCCGTTGGTGGCCGCTCTGATCGGGACTGCTTTTCGACTCTATAACGGTGTCACCCGCCGCGCCCTGCTGCCCCTTAGCGTTCGGGACCATCAGGCGGGCCGCTCCCGGGCGAGTTCACGACGCTACTGCCACCGGCTCGCACCAACCGCCGGCTCTCTGCCACAGGCCACCGCTACTACTCCCGCTCATCGCGGATTTCAGTGGAGAAGATCTTATCAGTACCCCAATCCAGTGTCAATGGTACTTTTTAAGAGTAACTGTTCAGACTTAGGGCGTTGAACTTGGCCTGCGGCACCTGTTTCGTATCTGGTTCTTCGCCCAAAGCAGGTCGGTTAGCCGGTAGATCCCCTCAAGACTGAACAGTTACCCTGAATGTGCAGCACTTGCTTGCATAGCCGGTTCTAAGTTAGAGTGCATTTGCACTGATTTACCATCAAATTAACCGAATGACAGTTCGGAAGGAATGGCATGACAACGCTTATCAGGTTTGGGAACAAAGGCAATACCCCTTGGCATTCTAATATCGCTTGCCTTTATTCTATGGGTCTCTGGCTATTCTATGGGTCTCTGGCGCTGCTCAAGCGGATGACCCCATAGAGCCTGGCGATGGTAAAACAAACGTGGGGCCTGTTGGTCTCACGGGTGAGAATGTCGTTGAATACGATCACTCAGACAGTTTGGAAATCCTGGAAGCTGTTCGAAGCATTAATTTGGGCGTGAGGGTTGTGGATGGATGTGAGTTCACTACAAGACTGGAAGGCGCTCACAACGGCCCTCCGGTAGTTTCCAGAACCATCGCCGCCGATTTTGACACCTGCGAACGAATCATCGAAGTTGGCACAATCAGCCAAAGTGAATACGAAGAGATAACAGACATTGAACCTTTGGCAATTGACACACCTGTCCCGATAAATTACGGGCCGGACGATCCTTCTGCCGAACCGGTCTCCACAGGACGCGTTGGAGGTGTCTTGCAAAGGCCTTTAATGATGGAGACCCAGTCAGCCAGCTTCAAGACTTGGTGGGAAGACCTAATACACTGGGACGTCAATTGGTTACAGTCCAATCTGTCCTATCAAGTAGATTCGGCGAATGACAAGGTCATTTATGTCTCTGAAGGTAGCTCATGCACTAGGTTCTGGAGGAGCGGATCTGGCTGGTCCGACGGAGGCGGAACCTGCGGTTGGGAGTACGGGTCAGAGCAATCAAGTGTCGAGGTTTCAGCCGACCGTGAGTTTAACAATTCAACCTTCTCATGCGGCATTCATACGCCTGGGGTGATTACTCAGGATATGGCGCCGATGCATACTATGAAGACAATATCGTCGGCGCAACTTTGAGTAGTGTTTGGGGAAGCTCCACCACAACGGTTAGCGGGGATTGCGCCCATCTGCTTCATTACCACGAGATGCTAAACCCTTAGCCCCGATGAGAGCTATAAGGAGAGCATTTTGGAGCAACTCTCAGCTCCAGAGATTTAACGTTGTTTTCGCCGGGCTCGCTTTTTCCATTGGGGCCTTGCTCTTATGGGGAACTGCGGCCTGTACTCAGGAACAGGCCGCCAACCCAACTGAATCCGGAATATCTGCAACGAGCGGCATATTGGCTGTAATGGGCCCTTTTGAGGCCCTGGAACAGGCATTAGCCGCCACCGGGAACCAGATTTCTTATCGGATTGACTACGAGCATTTCGCAAAAGTGCAGGAACGGGGCCGCACCGGGATTACTCGTTATGTAGGATTCGGCTTCTTCCAATCACCTGATCGTTCCAAATTTTCTTTAGAGGCGGAACTTACATCTGATACCGGAACCGTTAGTTGGCAAGTGGATACAATAACAATTGGACGCCGACACTACCGGAGGGGCCCGAACTCCGGCGACTGGATTGCTAAAGACGGCGAACCTGCAACATCTTTGGGAGTCATAACTGAACTCACCGCAGACCTTGTCGGCTTGCGTTATGAATTAGGGGCGGATGATATGCTGGACGGTTTGCCGGTGCGTCACATCATTGCGGACGGGCCAGTTGACGAGTGGGGGACTAGGCACCGCCTTGGATACTGGGTCGGCCGGGATAACTTCCTGATTAGGAAATTCTCGCATACCATAGAGAGCCCGGGTGAGGACGAATTTCATTCGACCTACCGATTTTCCAACTACGGCGCCCAAGTAGCTATCAGCTCCCCGGAAGCATCAGAGGAAGCATCAGACCATAGCGCGAATATCGTGCACTTCGATAACCACCGGGATGGCGTAGTCATACACAATCCGGTACGCAAGGTCGTCAAAGGCGAACGGGTTAATGGCAATTGCGTCTTCTCCCACCAAATGGAAGCGCCCCACGGGGGAAGCCCCATTTATTCCAGACCGATATGGGTCAATTATGATACTTGCGAGCGAATGATAGAAGAAGGCGAAATCTCCCCGGAAGATGCGCAAAATCTGGGTCAGTCCGATGCCATGCGCTCTGAAACCCCAGCGGCGGCAACTCCCCAACCCAATGAGTAACGACCAGCCGACCAGTGTGCTCCAGGTGTGCCTCCATGAAAGGTGGCCTGCGCCCCCGCCTACTTCCTCTGCCGCCGCTGGTTTTCGCCGCCTGCCTGAATGAACCATACTGCAACCAACATAGTTGGATTGAAAGCGCAAGCCAGCGACAGGCGGATGTCTCTACCGGTCCATCACCGCCACCCTCCCTTCCTCCGGGTTGTACTGATAGCGCACCACCCGGTCCAGCTTCTGCGACTCGAGCCGCACCACCAGTGCCCGTTCCCCGGTCACGTTCAGGGTGTTGTGGATCTCGCCCAGCAGGAAAAAGGCCACCTTGCCGTCACCCTGCACAAAGTCGCCGGTCTCCTTGATCTGCACCGAGTCCACGCCCTCGCCGGGGTAGAACCAGCGGAACTTCGTCTGCTTGATCGCTCTCTCGTACACGCCGTACACCACCCACGCCGCACCGTGATCGTGCGGCAGGTTGTCCTGGTCCGGCTTCTGCACCGAGGCCATCAGCCAGAACCCGCCGCCCGGATGACCGTAGTCCTCGTCCAGGTGAAGGTCATACCGTCCGTATCCGCCCTCGTCCGGCAGCTCCAGCCGCTCCTCCAGCCAGCCCGGAGTCTGCAGCAGCACTTCCATCTTCTCCGACACACCCTTGGCCTGGGCCAGCGGGTCCTGCGTCGCGTCAAAGATTCCGCGCACGTCGTCAATGAATTCGTCCACCGTGTAAGCCGTAGTAGTCATCCTTAACCTCCCGTATCCTTGGTCCCACTAGCTTAATTGTGAAGGGGCTGTCGCAGAGGTAACTGTTGAGACTTAGGGTGTTGAACTTGGCCTGCGGCACCTGTTTCGTATCTGGTTCTTCGCCCAAAGCAGGTCGGTTAGCCGGTAGATCCCCTCAAGACTGAACAGTTACTTTTAAGATGTTGCGTGACTTATCCCCTCTACCGGAGGGAGAGGGTTAGAGTGAAGGCGTTACTTCTGGTGAGCGGCCATCGCATAGCCCCGGCATTTCACCCTCACCCCAGCCTTCTCCCCCAAGGGAGAGGGTGAACTATAAGACCCACGGGGGTTCTGGGTTCCAGTATTCGCTGGAATGACCGGGGGGTTAAGCTCCATAAAACAGCGTGGGCGGCCAGGTGCGATTGCCCTGGCCTTCTCATATATTCTGCCACTCTCGTATGCTAAAATTATTGTCCACAGCACCCTGGTTTTTTCCGGATTCCCATACCTGACGCCACCGTGCGATATGGATTTGTCCAGTGCCTGAGAGTATTCTCGTCGCCGTCGCTTGGCCCTATGCCAACGGTCCCCTGCACCTTGGCCACGTCGCCGGGTGTTATCTGTCTGCCGACATATTCGCGCGTTACCACCGTCTCAAAGGAAACCGGGTGCTTATGGTTTCGGGCAGCGACACTCACGGGACGCCCATAACCATCCGGGCCGATCAGGAGGGGATCACTCCCGCCGAGGTCGTGGACCGCTATCACGCAATGTTCCTGGAATCGTGGGAGAAACTGGGTATCTCCTTCGATCTCTTTACTCACACCAACACGGAAAATCACGAGGCCGTAACCCACGACATTTTCAAGACGCTACTGGACAAGGATTACATCTATACCGACAGCACGCTCCTTGCCTTCTGTGGCGAGTGCGTCAGGTTTCTGCCCGACCGCTACGTGGAGGGCACCTGCCCCCACTGCGCCAACACCCGGGCCCGGGGCGACCAGTGCGATGCCTGCGGCCGCACGCTGGACCCGCTGGACCTACTGGACCCGCGCTGCGCCCTGAGCGGCGACACGCCGGAATTCCGGGAGTCGGAGCACTTTTTCCTGCGGCTTTCCGCTTTCCAGGAGCCATTGCTGGAATGGGTCAACAAGCAGTCCCACTGGCGGGCCAACGTGCTCAACTTCACCCGCCGGTTCCTCGAGGACGGACTCCGCGATCGCGCCATCTCCCGCGACCTCGACTGGGGAGTGCCCATCCCAATAGACGGTTACGACTCCAAGAAGATTTACGTATGGTTCGAGGCCGTAATCGGCTACCTTTCGGCGGCCGTCGAGTGGGCCAAAATCCACGGCGACCCGGACTGCTGGCAGGACTTTTGGAAGGACCCCAGCAGCCGTTCCTACTATTTCATTGGCAAGGACAACATCCCCTTCCACAGCATCATCTGGCCAGCCATGCTGATGGGATATGGGAACGGTCTGAATCTCCCCTACGACGTTCCGGCCAACGAGTTCCTCAGCCTGGAGAACCAGAAGTTTTCCACCAGCCAGAACTGGGCCGTCTGGGTGCCGGACTACCTGGAGCGCTACGACCCTGACCCGCTGCGCTACCTGCTCTCGGTGAACATGCCCGAGTCAGCCGACTCCGACTTCTCATGGGGCGAGTTCGTCCGCCGTAACAATGATGAGCTGGTGGCGACCTACGGCAACCTGGTCAACCGGGTGCTCACCTTCGCCTATCGCAACTTCGATGGTTGCATCCCTACGCCGGGAGTGCTGGACGAGGCCGACCAGGCTCTGCTGGATGCCGCCCGGGCGGCCATGGACGAGGTCGATGCCAGTCTCGGCGCCTGCCGTTTCAAGGCAGCCATATCCCGCATCTTTGCGCTGGCCCAGGATTCCAACCGGTACTTGGACGCCAAGGCCCCGTGGCGTGCCATCCGGGAGGACCGCGAGAACGCGGCCACGAGCCTGTGGGTGACCATAGCCGTCATCAGTTGCCTGAAGACCCTGCTGCACCCGTTCATGCCTTTCAGTTCCCAGCGGCTGCACGAGTACCTGGGACAGGATGGGCAGGTGGAGGAAGGCAACTGGAACTTCGATGACATAGTCGCGTCGGTACGCGGAGGCCAGGAACTGCGACGCCCCGCTCCCCTGTACGTCAAGCTCGATCCGGAGGTCGTCGAGCAGGAAGTCGCCCGCCTCGGCCTTTCAGACCGCTAAGGATGCCGCGGCTAAGAAACTGTCTCAAAAGACGGCGAACCAACCAGCCCGTCATTCTCCCCCGTTCTTTCAAGCTCCCCCGTTCTTTCAAGCCGGGATCTTTCAAGCCAGGGGCTTTCAAGCCAGGAGCGGGAATCCAGGACCTCGGTAAGCGATTGGCGAATTTTCAGCAAATTCAGTGCGTCTTGAGATAGTTTCTAAATGCTCTACGGACTCGACGAACGCACAGCGTCCATCTACGCCCCGATCCAGGCCGAGCTTGCAATGGTGGACGAAAAACTCCGCAGTCTTGCTCCATCCGAAGTCGGCCACCTTCGCCCACTGCTGGACTACGTTGCTGAAACCGGCGGCAAGCGGGTCCGCCCTGCAATTACGCTGCTTGCAGCGCATTCCTACCCGCACGACCCGGAAAAACTGGTGCTGATGGCCGGTGCGGTAGAGTTGCTGCACCTGGCCACTCTGATCCACGACGACACGGTGGACGATTCGCCCACCCGCCGCGGCCGGGCCACCGTGGGCAGCGTGTGGGGACACCAGGTGGCGGTTCTGTTCGGCGACTACGTGTTTGCCACCTCGGCCACCTTCGTCTGTGATACCGACAGCATTCGGATCATGCGGAGATTCTCCGAGACGATAATGGACCTGGCCAGCGGGGAACTTATCGAGTATTTCGGAGCGTTCGACGCCAGCCAGGCCCGCGACCTCTACAACGACCGCATCTACCGCAAAACAGCCTCGTTGTTCTGTACCGCCGGCGAATCGGGCGCACTGCTGTCCGGCGCGACCGAGGATGAAGTACAGGCCATGCGGCAATATGGCTACAACATCGGCATGGCTTACCAGGTGGGGGACGATCTACTTGACTTCGCGGGGAATGAAAGCGACCTTGGCAAGCCTGTCGGTTCCGACCTCCTCCACGGTGTTCTGACCCTGCCCACCATCATGCTGGAGGAACGCTACCCCGGAGACAGACCTGTGTCTGCGTTCTTTGGGGACAGGGATAATCCGGCAAAGCTGAGCCGTGTTGTGGACATGATCCACAACTCCGACATAATAGACAATTGCGAAAACGTAGTGCGCGAGTATTGCAACCGCGCCTCCGACGAGCTGGTGGCGCTTCCCCAGGGAGAAGCCCGCCGCTCCCTACGCGACCTCGCCGAGTACGTTTTCGACCGGCGGCGATAACCGGAGAGTCTGCGGGAACGCCGTTTTCCGCCCTTGACGTCATCCGTGGCCCTTGGCTACACTCTCGCTATCCCGGCTGTCGGTTTCCTATCCGCGATTGCCGGTTCACCAGCCTCTGAAGCGGACTTGTTCATGTGCGGCGTAAGCGGCATCCTTCACAAGACACGAACATCCGAGGGCGGCCTGGCCCCCGTCGGCGAGCAGCTGATCCGTATGCTGGAGCCAATGGTCCACCGGGGCAAGGACTCCAGCGGCGTTACGATCGTGGGAGAGCAACTTGAAGGCGACTTGATCGTACGCATCTGGACCAGCAATGCGCGGGAAGCCGCCGATGTGCTGGCCCGTGCCGAGGAGACAGTCCGTAGAGTCGGCGGCGTCGTGTCCTCCAGTCAGCACACCGGCCAGTTTCTTCGCCTCGTGGTCAACTTGGAGGGAGAGACGCCCGAACTTGCCGCCGCCCTGCTGGATACGCCCGGAGTGTCGTTGCACAGTATTGGGCACACCTCGGAGGTCATCAAGGACGTCGGCACACCCGTTGCCATGGACGGGCGCCACGACATCGGCGGCATCCGGGGTACCCACGGCATCGGCCACGTGAGAATGGCCACCGAGAGCCGCGTCGACGTAAACCACGCCCACCCATTCTGGGCCTATCCGTTCCCTGACGTATCGGTGGTGCACAACGGGCAGCTTACCAATTACCACAAGCTGCGCCGGATGTACGAGGACCAGGGGCACCTCTTCCAGACCGGCAACGATTCTGAACTGATTGCCGTTTACCTCGCAGACAAGCTTGCGCAGGGAGAAGGCCTCGATGCCGCCCTGAGGTCCTCGCTGGTCGATCTCGACGGCACCTTCACCTACCTGGTCGCAACCCGTGAGGGACTCGGGTACGCCAAGGACGAATGGTCGGCCAAGCCGCTGGTGACCATGGAGACCGACGACATGATTGCCATTGCCTCCGAGGAGATAGCCCTTCGTGGCATCCTGCCTGCCGCGATGGCCGGTCAGGAAATTGACCGCGTGGAACCTCAGAAAAGCGAGGTCATGACCTGGCTACTATAGACGCCGCCGAACTGGACACCAGGGCCATCAACGTCCGCCTCAAGGAGCTGGCCACGCTCGGAAGAGAGATCAGTGTCCTCAATCCGAACGCTCGCCACAACTTGTGTGTGGGCATCTTTGAGGACTGTAAAATTCGCTTCGCCGGTAGTGTGGGATACTATGCTGCTAGCCTGCTGGACGGGCCCGAAGTCGTCATCGAGGGCAACGCCGGCTGGGCCGTGGGCGACAACTTGATGAGCGGCAGGATTACCGTAACCCGCGACGCAGGGGCCTCGGCCGGCTCCACAATGCGGGGCGGAGAGCTGTTCATAGGTGGAGACGCCGGAGCGAGGGCCGGTATCTCCATGAAAGGCGGTTCGTTGGTAATTGGCGGCGACGCAGGTTTCCTCACCGGCTTCATGATGCAGAAGGGCAGGATCATAATCTGCGGCGACGCCGGCGAAGCCCTCGGAGATTCAATGTACGAGGGCGCCATCTACGTGGCCGGAAACATCGCCTCCCTCGGGGCGGACGCTACGGTCGAGGAAATGTCGGAAGATGAACTGATCGACGTGTTGGCCATCCTCGAATCCCGGGGTATCACGGACAAGCGCAGCTTCACCAAGGTGGTGTCGGCCAAGCGGTTCTACAACTACGACTCACTGGAAAGGTTGGAAAAATCGGCGCTCTAGGGCCTCCGGGCATCTCGAGATCGGTGCAGTGTTCAGCGGGCGTATGACCATCAGGGGGGCGGAGTTCTTTTATGGTAATGGGCAGCAGCCAGATCTGGTCTCCCTGGATCATTGATGATATACACGCCAAGGCTGAACTCGGACGATACCGCATCCGCGGTTTCTCCTCGTTTCAGAAGGTCACCCACTTCGACGACCTCACGTTCCTTTCCACCGGATTGACGCGCTTTCCCCTCGAGGGCTACAAGGAGCGGTGCAACACCCGCACCGAAATCGGTGGGCGCCACGCCGAAAATCCGCTGGTGCTGGAGACCCCGATATACATCAGCGGGATGAGCTACGGCGCCCTGTCGGCCAACGCGAAGGTCGCCCTGGGCAAGGCGGCCGCCATGGTCGGCTCGGCCAGCACCACGGGAGACGGCGGAATGCTGCCGGGAGAGCGTGCCGCGGCCGATAAGCTCATCTACCAAGTTCTGCCCAGCCGCTACGGATTCAACCCGCACCACTTGATGGATGCCCAGGCCATCGAGATCGTGGTGGGCCAGGGCGCCAAGCCCGGCACCGGCGGCATGCTGATGGGCGTCAAGGTGCAGGACGATGTGGCCGAGATGCGCGACCTGCCCCTCGGCATAGACCAGCGCAGCCCCGCGCGTCATCCCGACTGGCTCGGACCCGACGATCTGGCCATCAAGATCGAACAGTTGCGGGAGGCAACCGACTGGCGAGTGCCCGTTCATGTCAAGCTGGGGGCCTGCCGGGTGGACGACGACGTGAAACTCGCGGCGAAGGCCGGTGCCGACGCCATAGTCATCGACAGCATGTTAGCCGGCACGGGTGCTTCGGCGGAGGTGTTGCTGGAACACAGTGGCATCCCGACCGTACCCGCCATCGTCATGGCGCGGGAGGCCCTGCGCGAACTGGGCCTTTACGGCAAGGTGAGCCTGATCGCCTCTGGCGGCATTCGCAGCGGGGCCGACGCTGCCAAGGCGCTGGCCCTTGGCGCGGACGCTGTGGCCATTGGCATAGGAGCCCTCATCGCGCTCAATTGCAACAAGGAAATTCCCGAAAGCAATTTTGAAGAGGAAGTCGGTGTTCCAGCCGGATACTGCCGTTTTTGCCAAACAGGCAAGTGCCCTGTCGGAATCGCCACCCAGGACCCGGTGTTGATGGCGCGGCTCGACCCTGACGAAGGTGCGGAAAGGGTCGCCAACTTCATTAACTCCATGACCATGGAGATGACTCTCCTCACCCGCTCCCTCGGCAAGGGCGACGTCCACAGCCTTGAGCCAGAGGACCTGGCTGCCCTCACCATCGAAGCGTCCGCCATGGCCCGCGTTCCGCTGGTCGGAACCAACAAGGTGTTCGGCGCGTAGCCGGCTTGCCTTGCTGTCTAAGATGCAGTTCTTTAACAGAAATCCGGAGCTTGACCGTTACATGGGAGCGCTCCTCGGGCTGGCCGTGGGAGACGCCTTGGGCGCACCCCTGGAGTTCATGCGCCCCGGGACCTTTGAACCCGTAACCGAAATGATGGGCGGCGGGCCTCACGAGCTTATGCCTGGAGAATGGACCGACGACACGTCGATGGCCCTCTGTCTCGCCGAAAGTCTCATTGAGCGTCGCGGTTTCGATGCCGTGGACCAACTGCAACGCTATGTTCAGTGGTGGCGCTACGGGCACCTCAGCAGCACCGGCTTATGTTTTGACATCGGCCTCACCACCAGGGCAGCACTGGAAGCCTTTGAGTCCACCGGGCAGCCGTCAGGCCTGACCTCCCCTGACAGCGCGGGGAACGGTTCGATCATGCGCCTGGCGCCGGTGCCCATGTTCTTTGCCCTGAACTTTGACGATGCCGTGGAATACGCGGGGCAGAGTTCGGCGGCCACGCACGCAGCGGAGGAGGCGGTCAGCGCCTGCCGCTACATGGCCGCGATTATCGTCCGCGCCCTTGGCGGGTCGAACAAGGAAGACGTACTTGATCCCGCTCTCGCCAGTGACCTCTCTGACGGGGTCAAGAGGGTTGCTTTCGGGTCTTTCAGGATCTTCAACCCGCCGCAGATCAGGGGAAGCGGGTATGTGGTGGAATCTCTGGAGGCGGCCCTGTGGGCGTTTCATCACAGCAGCAACTTCGCCGACGGTGCCTGCCTCGCTGTAAACCTGGGCGAGGATTCCGACACGACGGGTGCGGTGTACGGGCAGATTGCCGGAGCCTATTACGGGGCAAATGAGATTCCCACCCGATGGGTGAATGCGCTGGCTCGCAAGGAACTGATCATGGACTACGCGGACCAACTCTACCGGCTGCGGCCACTGTCGTGAGGGAGTCTTAACGGGTTCCTTCCAGTCTCTGACTTCCGCGCCAGACCACGCTGGGCAAAATTGGTGCCCCACCGTTTCCAGCCAAGGAGTGCTCCTGATGACCACGAGGGAAGAAATCGCCCAGAAAATGCAGGATGATAGGATTCGCTTCCTGCTGGCCCAGTTCGTCGACCTCAACGGCTCGCCCAAGGTCAAGATGGTGCCGGTCGAGCATTTCGAGGACGTTCTGGACGAGGGCGCCGGATTCGCGGGCGCTGCTCTCCCTGGCATGGGACAGGGCCCGCACTCCCACGATATGATGGCCCGCATCGACCTCGATACTTACACCCCGGTGCCTTGGGAGGAAGGTCTGGCGCGTTTTGCCAGCGACCTCTTCGTAGACGGCGATCCTCACCCCTTCTGCCCACGCCAGCACTTCAAGTCGCTTCTCGCCAATGCCCGCGCCGAGGGATACGTGTTCAACGTCGGCATCGAGCCGGAGCATTTCCTGGTCACCAGGAACGACGACGGTTCCATACAGGTCTGGGACCCCAACAATGTCGACAACCTGCGCAAGCCCTGCTACGACTTCAAGGGCATCGCCAACGTGATGGGCTATCTGCGGGACATGATGAACGCAATGCGCAGCATCGGCTGGGACGCTTACCAGTCGGACCACGAAGATGCCAACGGGCAGTACGAGATCAATTTCCACTACTCCGACGCCCTCACCACTGCCGACCGGTACACCTTCTTCAAGATGATGACCAGCCAGTACGCAATGAGGCACGGGGCGATCGCCACCCACATGGCCAAGCCTTTCACCGACCGCACCGGCAGCGGCGGGCACATCCACTACCACATCGCAGATTCCGAGACGGGCGAGAACCTGTTCCTTGACGAGAATGACCGCCGGGGCCTTGGGCTGTCGCAGATGGCCTACCACTTTATCGGCGGCGTATTCGCTCACGCCCCGGCGCTCTGCTCCGTAATGTCGCCGACGGTCAACTGCTACAAGCGGCTACAGGTCGGCCCGGCGCTAATGGGCTCCGCTTCCGGCTTTCTCTGGACACCGGCATTCGTGTCCTACGGCGACAACAACCGCACGCAGATGATTCGTACCGCGGGCCCCGGCCACCTGGAAGACCGGACGATGTCGGCCGCCTGCAACCCATATCTCGCATTCGGCGTCTACCTGTCCGCTGGGCTGGACGGCGTCCGCCGGCAACTGGACCCCGGTGAGCCCCATTTGGGCAACCTGTACGACCTGGGACTGGATGAGATTCGCCGTAGAGGGGTAAGGATGCTGCCCCAGTCACTCGCCGAATCGCTGGCCGAGCTCAAAGCCGACACAGTCGTGAAGGACTCTCTAGGCGTAATCTACGATGAGTTCGTAGAGCAAAAAGAGGCCGAATGGCGAGAATACCACCGGCAGGTAACCCCCTGGGAGATCGAGCGCTATCTGACCATGTTTTAAGCTGCGTCCCTTATTACGCGATATGGAGGGGTACCTTTGAAGGTTCCAAGAGAGTATGAGCTGTGCGATCCTACGGTACGGGTGCTCCGTTCCCTTGGAGGCAAAGGCTCGATACAAGATATTGCTGAAGGTGTCATCAATCATATGCGCTTGCCAGAGGAGTTGGTTTCGCAGCCGCACGGCAATGCCAGTAAGACTGAGTTAGATTACAGGCTTGCTTGCTCCCGTACCGTTCTCAAAGCATGTGGCTTCGTAGACAATCCCAAACGGGGTATATGGGCATTGACTAGAAAAGCTTACGACCATCCATACATCGACCCGTTTGACATCAGAAAGGACTACTTGAAACAGAGGTCAATATCGGAGTCGGCGGCCTCTGAATCTGGGTTCCACTATGAATACGAAGAAGATTCTGTAGAGGATGGTATCTGGAATCGGATGGTGTCGGAACAGTTTCTTGCTGGATACTCGGAAACTGATTCGGCTTACGACAATATCTGAATGTTAGGAAAGTACCAACCTGGTGAGGTTGTACTCTTGGAATTTCCGTATACCGATGGCACTGGAACCGCGCGTCGGCCCGGTGCGGTCCTACTGGATGCTGACGATGAAGACATCATAATCGCCCGCATCACCAGACAGGGTGTGAGGGATCAATTTGACGTAGAAATCACGGATTGGCGTGTTGCCGGGTTGCTTTATCCCTCTTTTGTTAGACCGCACAAATTGGCAACATACCTGAAGCGACGAGTGGAAAGGCGATTAGGAAAACTGTCTGATTCGGACTGGACTCGTTTAAGGCAGTCCGTACTCCAACTTTGGTTAACTCTCTAGAAACTACGGTGAATAATACGGTGTCATTCCTCATGAACTGCCCCAACTGCGGGGCGCGCAGCGTTAACGAGTTCCGCTTCGGCGGAGAGGTTGTTTCGCGGCCGTCTCCCGATGCCGCTCATGAGGAGTGGAGCAGCTATTTCTATTTCCGTCCCAACATCGCCGGCAGCCAGCGGGAGTGGTGGAACCATCGCTACGGTTGCCGCCGCTGGTTCTACGCGTTGCGGGATACAACCAGCAACGTTGTCCAGGCAACCTTCTGGCCCGGTGAACAGCCTCCCCTGACGGTATCCTGACCGTCTTCTGAGAGTAATCTCCCCAACCTCTGCCAAGGCGTGGATATGCCCAACAGTGAAAGCAGCCATCGGTGTCGCATCGATCCACAGCCGGGAGAGGTCATCGATCGCAAAACCCCGGTTGAGTTCGAATTCGGCGGGCTCAAAGTCACGGGATACCAGGGTGACACCATAGCGTCGGCCCTGTATGCCGACGGCACGCGCCAATTCAGCCGCAGCTTCAAGTACCACAGGCCCCGCGGCCTCCTCTGCTGTTCCGGCAACTGCCCCAACTGCCTGGTGACGGTGGGAGATGAGCCGAACGTTCGAGCCTGCACCCGCGCCATCGAGCCGGGGCTGAAGGTGCACAGCCAGAACGCGTGGCCATCGCTGAAGTTCGACCTGCTCTCGATCCTTGACCGGATGCACTGGCTGATGCCCGTCGGCTTCTATTACAAGGCCCTCCACCGCCCCAAGCTCCTCTGGCTGATGGCACGGCAGTTGATACGCCGTGTTGGTGGACTGGGCAGCATCGACATCAATGCGGCCCACGACAACGAGTTCAGCACCCGCAACTTGCACGCCGATGTCGCCGTTGTAGGCGGAGGACCCGCCGGGATGAATGCCGCCCTGGCGGCGGCCGAGTCTGGTGGCCGGGTGCTCCTGGTCGACGACCAACCTGCGCTGGGCGGGCATCTTCGATACAGCACGCTGGCGTCGGCTATTGCTCCCGGAGATGAACCGGTGGATGCTGCTCAAGTGACTGTTGAGCTGAGTGGGGCGATAGCTCAGACCCCAAACATTGACGTGCTATGCGGCTCCACCGTTTTTGGCCTCTACCAGGATAACCTGCTCGCGCTACTGACCGGGGAAGGCGTGGTCCGGCTTCGGGCCAGGCGTGTGATCCTGGCAACCGGCGTTCAGGAAATGCCGCTCCTGTTTGAGAACAACGATCTGCCAGGGACAATGCTCGCATCGGCGGCCAGGAGACTCGTCGCCCTGTACGGGGTCAGGCCGGGACGGCGTGCGGTCGTCGCAACGGAGACCGTTGAAGGATACGAGGCAGCACTGGAGTTGCTGGACGCCGGAGTGCGGATTTCCGCAGTAGTGGATGCATCCGGAACGTTGTCTGGGCAGGCCGTGGAAGCGGTGAGCGCGCGCGGCGTTGAGGTTCTGACAGGGCATCGCGTTACCAGGGCAGTGGGACGTGGCCGGGTTAAAGCCGCGGTGGTTGCTGATGCAAGTGGCGGCGGGCGGTCGCGCCGGATACGCTGCGACCTGCTTTGCATGTCGGGCCGACCTCAGCCCGTGGACGCTCTGTTGCACCAGATGGGTGCTTCGCAAAAGGGTGTTACTCTCGCAGGCCAAGTAAACGGAGCCGCGGGGATGGAGGAAATAACCCGGCAGGGCAGGGAAGCTGGACTCCTTGCTGCGGGTGCATCACCGCCTCTCGCCGACAAGGAGGAGTCATGGGCAGATGAAAATTTGCCGCCCGTTGTTCCTCCCACTGGAAAAGGCGAGCGTACCTATGTCTGTTTCTGTGAGGACGTTTCGGCCCACGACATCGAGCAGGCGATCGACGAAGGTTTCGGCGACGTCCAGACCCTGAAGCGATATACGACAGTAACGATGGGACCCTGCCAGGGCAAGATGTGCGGCCGGGCATTGGCCGGTATCTGCGCAAGCCGGAACGGCCCTGAGAACGGCTCGGGGAACGGGCCGGAGAACGGGCCAGGCCCTGGCGACGCCCAGACCACTTTCCGGCCGCCGTACCAGCCGGTAACGCTCGCTGCCCTGGCCGGGCGCGAACGGATGCCCTTCAAGCGAACGCCATTGGACCGCGTTCACCGGGAGTTGGGGGCCAGGATGGCCGAGTCGGGCCCATGGTTGCGGCCCCACAGCTACGGCTCGCCCGCCGACGAATGCCTCGCCGTGCGGGAACGCGTGGGCATCATCGATGTGGGAACCCTGGGAAAGCTGGAGATCTTGGGGCGAGATGCGCCGCTGCTGCTGGACCGCCTGTACACCCACCGATTCTCTGACCTGCCGGTGGGCCGCATCCGCTATGGACTGATGACCTCCGACAACGGCGTGATCCTCGACGACGGTACCGTAACGCGCCTGGATGAGGAACGCTATTTCGTCACCACCACTTCTGGCAACGCCGATGTCATCGAGGAATGGTTCAACTGGTGGAACGCAGGGGCGCAGAACTGCGCCCACGTCGTCAACGTCACCGCCGCCTACGGAGCGGTAAACGTCGCTGGTCCCAAGGCCCGCGAGACACTGGCGAAGCTCACCAGCATTGACCTTTCCAGCCGAGGATTCCGGTACATGCGCTCCGCGCAGGGAGAGGTGGCTGGTGTCCCCTGCCTGATGCTGCGGATTGGATTTGTCGGCGAAGCCGGATGGGAGGTGCACTTCCCGGCCGAATACGGCGAACATGTTTGGGAAGCCATCATGGAGGCCGGAGCGGAATTCGGAATCGCACCCTTCGGCCTCGAGGCCCAGCGTATTCTACGGCTGGAGAAAGGCCACGTTATCGTCGGACAGGACACCGACGCCGTTTCCACACCCATGGACGTGGGCTCCGACTGGGCCGTTCGGTTCGACAAGGCGGATTTCATAGGACGCGGAGGCCTCGCCGTTGCCGCTGATCGCGGGCTGCAACAGCGATTGGTGGGATTCGTAATGCCTGGAGCCGCCTTCCCGGAGGATGGTACTCCGGTCCTCACTGGAGCCAGGCCCGTCGGCCACGTGACTAGTGCCCGCCTCAGCCCAACGATGGGCCGCGGGTTCGGGCTGGCATGGGTGCCGCCGTACCTCGCGGTCGAGGGAGCGGCCATCGAAGTGCTGGTCGCCGATCGCCCCGTTTCTGCCCGCGTTACCTTGGTTCCGGTTTATGATCCTGAAGGCCACCGGCTCCGGAGCTGAAAATGTCCACCCTTGCCCCGCAAAGACGTACCGCCATGTATCACGCCCAGCTGGCCATGGGTGCAGCCATGGCCGATACGGACGGCTGGCAGTTGCCTGTCGATTACGGCGACCCTGGACAGGAGCGCCAGTGGCTGCGGGAAACAGTGGGGATTTCGGACGTCAGCCCTATCGGCAAAGTCAGAGTCACTGGTGAGGGGGCAGCCCGGACCGTGGGCCTTCTGATCCACGGAGCCGCGGAGCAGCCAGTCGGTTCAGTGCTCGAAGCCGATTCGCCCCTGGAACGGGGTGGCAAGCTGCTGGCAGTTTGTCTCGCCCCCGACGAGTTCCTGGTCCTGACTCCTGCCGGTGTAGCCCCCCTCGCGGCTGAAGCCATGCGGCCTTCCGGCCAGGATTGCTCGCACGCAGTCGACGTGACATCCGGCCTTTGCGGCCTGGCGATAGTGGGTCCGGCCACGCAGAGGCTGATGAGTCGCATCACCGAGGTCGACACCTCGCCCGGAGCCCTGCCAGACCTCACCTGCGTCCAGTCCCGGTTCGCCGATGTGCACGGGACGCTATTGCGCCGCGATGTCAACGGCATCGAGATGTACCAGCTCTACGCCGGCCGGGAATTCGGAGAGTACCTGTGGGAGGTCCTCATCGAGACCGCCAAAGAAGTCGGCGGCGGCCCCGTCGGTACCCAGGCCCTAGCGCTGCTCGGCAGCTAAATTTAACCACAGAGAACACAGAGGACACAGAGATGGAATTGAATCGAGTTACCGGTCAGGTAATCGGCGCTGCAATTGATGTGCATCGCGCCTTGGGGCCGGGACTCCTGGAATCGGCCTACGAAGCGTGTCTGGCATACGAACTGGCCCAAAGAGGGCTTAACGTCGAGCAACAAAAACCGCTGCCCATCATCTACAAAGAAGTATCTCTGGATACCGGATACAGGTTGGACTTGCTTGTCGAGAGCAACGTAATCGTAGAATTAAAGGCGGTAGATTCATTGACCCCCCTTCATAAGGCTCAAATGATGTCTTATCTTAAGCTATCCGGTTTAAAACTTGGGTTACTGATCAACTTCAACGTCCAAGTTCTAAAAAGCGGCATACAGCGCATCATAATAGACTAAACCCTCTGTGCTCTCTGTGATCTCTGTGGTGAATTAATCTGGTGGTGCTTACCAGTGTTTCAGCTTTT
The DNA here is from genome assembly GCA_965249355.1 of Dehalococcoidia bacterium. Taxonomy (GTDB): domain Bacteria; phylum Chloroflexota; class Dehalococcoidia; order Lucifugimonadales; family UBA3495; genus VXOI01. Next base: position 2,753,580 of record CBDFLW010000004.1, on the reverse strand, counting down.
TCGCAAGAACCGGATGTGGCAGGTGCGGCCCCTCAGGGACCGCTACCGCGTGGTCATCATTGGCGGGGGCGTGCACGGGTTGTCCACCGCCTACTACCTGACCAAGCTGGGCGTAAGGGACATCGCCGTCCTCGACAAGGGTTACCTGGGAGGCGGGGCCAGCGCCCGCACTACGGCCATCATCCGCTCCAACTATCTGACCATGGAGGGCATACCGTTCTTCGACGAAAGCGTGAAGCTCTACGAAGGTCTGGCCAAGGAACTGAACTTCAACATGCTGTTCAACCAGATGGGGCGGCTGGACCTCGGCCACACCGACGCCGCCCTGTATGCACTGCGGATGCGCACTGAGTTCAACCGCATCCTGGGCGTCGACAGCCGGATGGTCGGCCCCAACGAAATCAAGCAGCTCGTACCGTCCATGAGCCTGCGGGAGGGCCTCCCCTATCCAATCCTTGGCGCCCTGTACCACCCGCCCTGTGGCGTGATCCGGCACGACGCCGTGGTCTGGGGATTCGGACGGGCCGCCGACTGCGGTGGCGCCGAATTGCATCCCTTTACTGAAGTCACCGCCATCGACCACGCCAACGGGCGGGTAACCGGCGTGGAAACGAGCCGGGGCTTCGTCGGCGCCGAGGTGGTGCTGAACGCGACCGCCGGTTGGAGCAGCGAAGTGGCGCGGCTGGCCGGTGTCCAGCTGCCGATTACAACTCACCCGCTGCAGGCTATGGTGACCGAACCCCTGAAGCCCTTCCTCGACAAGACCATTTCTTCGGCAAATCTGCACGCCTACGTGTACCAGACCGACCGTGGCGAGGTGGTCATCGGCGGCGGCGTGGACCCATATCCGTCATACAGTATGAAATCTGCGCTGCTGCCAATGGAGCAACTGGCCGGGCATACGCTCGAGATGTTCCCCTGCCTGTCCAAGGTGAAGGTGCTTCGCCAGTGGGCCGGGCTCTGCGACATGACCCCTGACTATGCGCCAATAATGGGACCCGTAGACGGGCTGGACGGGTTCATCCTGTCCTGCGGCTGGGGTAGCTGGGGCTTCAAGGCAGCTCCTGCCGCCGGCAAAAACGTCGCCAGCCTGATAGCAACCGGCGAAACGCCGGACTTGATCAAGCCCTTCGCCCTGTCCAGGTTCCATACAGGCAAGCTGGTCAACGAACGCGCCGCCGCCCCCGCCGCTGCCATCCACTAAACTACCACTCACTCCGAGGAGATTAAGGTGAGGCCCCCGGAGAATCCCCTCTCCCTCTGGGAGAGGGTTAGGGTGGGGGCGTACCCCTGATTCGCGAATTCCTGCTCTGGCGGGAATGCCGGTTAATACCCGGTCAATACCCCAGTCAATACAAGGAGGCCACCCATGAGCGAGGAAATAATCTATGCCGACGCAACCACCCTGGCCCGGCGCATTCGCCAGCGCGAACTCTCGCCGGTTGAGGTGGCGCAGGCGCACCTCGACCGCATCCAGGAAGTGAACCCCAGGCTGAACGCCCTCATCGCCTTCCCGGAAGGAGTGATGGAGCGAGCCCGGGAGGCCGAGGCCGCCGCGATGCGGGGCGAGTTCTGGGGCCCGCTCCACGGCGTGCCATTCACCGTGAAGGACTGCGTGGACACCGAAGGAGTGGTAACCACACGGGGTTCCAAGCTGTTCGAGAATCACGTTCCCGGTGCCGACGCAACGGTGGTGAAGCGGCTGAAGCATGCCGGTGGCATTTTCATTGCCAAGTCAAACATGCCCGAGTTCGCCCTCTGGTGGGAAACGGACAACCTGGTTTATGGACGCACCGAGAATCCGTGGATGATCGGGCGCACGCCGGGCGGATCCAGCGGTGGCGAGGCGGCCGCCGTCGCCTCCGGTATGTCGCCGCTCGGAATCGGTAGTGATGTGGGTGGCTCGATCCGCGAGCCCTCGAACTACTGCGGTATCGTCGGACTCAAGGCCACCCACGGTCGCATCCCCCTCACCGGCCACTGGCCCGAGACGCTGCTGCGGTTCATGCACGTAGGACCTATCGCCCGCAGCGTGAGCGATGCGGCCCTTGCCCTCAGCTTGTTGGCCGGACCTGACGGCGTCGACCACTACGCCCTGCCTGTCCCGGTGCCGGACGTCTCCCAGCTCGCCGCGCCCGCCGGACTGCGGGTGGCCTGGTGTCCGGAGGGCCCCTTCGCTCCCGTTCAGCGCGAGGTTCAGGACACGGTGGCCTCAGCGGCCGCGGCCCTTGGGGAGCTTGGCTGCTCCGTTGAGGAGGTTGCCCTGGAGGGATGGGAAGACTGGCCGGGGCAACAGATCTCAGCCCGGATTTTCGCCGCGGAAGGCGGCGTCTACCTCGACCCCATCATCGAGGGCCGCAAGGATATGCTGGCCCTGTCCATGCAGCGGCGCCTGAACATACCGGGACCCAGCTACGAGGAGTATCTGGAGGCGATGGAGCAGGTGGAACAGTTGCGGGCCGCCTGCATCAGGCTCTTCGGCGATTACGATGTGCTACTCATCCCCACCGGCCCCGTGGTGGCCCATCCGCACGACACGCGACGTCACGAGGTGGGCGGACACACTGCCCCGGCCCGGCACGCCCTCACCTGCACCGTTCCCTTCGACCTCACCGGGTCGCCGGCCCTTTCCGTGCCCTTCGGTCTGAGCAGCGAAGGACTGCCCATAGGCGTACAGATCGTGGGCCGCCACTACGAGGAGGCCACCGTCCTGCGTGCAGGCGCAGCACTGGAGGAGCTGCACCGTCCCCGCCGGGGCCGCCCGCCGTTGTAGCCGTCCCCGGGAGGCCCTAGACCCGCCACTCCCGCCCAGAAACGTCATTCCTGCGAAAACAGGAATCCAGAACCTCGTGGGAGGGGCAGGGTAGGGGTGAAGACCCTCAGCGCCCAAACGTCAAAGGCCCCCTTGATTCCCGCTGTCGCAGAAATGACGGCTTTTGTTCGTCCGGAGGCATACCAACCGCGACTCACCTGAACGTCAACGCAATGGGCAGGCTGCACACAATTCTGTGGTAAACTTCGGCGGAGCAGAGAACGTACGTTACGAATATCAGTGGAGGAGTTGGAATGCCTGAATACGACCTCGTAATCCGCGGCGGTACCGTAATCGACGGCACTGGCATCCCCCGCATCCGCGCCGACCTAGCCATCAAGGACGGACGGGTGGCGATGATCAGCGGGCGCATCCACGGCAATGGAGCCAGAGAGTTGGACGCCAGCGGCTGCATCGTTGCACCGGGCGCAATCGACCTGCACACCCACTATGACGCCCAGCTTAACTGGGATCCCTACGCCTCCCTGTCCGGACAGTTCGGCGTAACCTCCCTGACTGTTGGGCAGTGCGGCTTCGGCTTCGCCCCCACCCGCCCCGAGGACCGCGATCTCAACATGCGGATGATGAACCGCATCGAGGCCATTCCGTTGGAGTCCATGCGGCTGGGAATGCGCTGGGACTGGGAGACCTTCCCTGAATATATGGACAGCCTCGAGCGCCAAGGCCTGGGCGTCAACGTTGGCTGCGTGGTGCCCTTCTCGCCGTTGCGCGGTTACGTGCTGGGCATGATCGCGGCACGCGAGCGCACCTCGGTCACCGACGGCGAGCTCAACCAGATGAAGCAGATCCTTTACGAGGCCATGCAGGCCGGAGCTTTCGGAATCTCCGCCGACAAGAATCTTGAGGACCGCCCCGAAGACGGAAGCTGGCTGCCCAGCCACGTGGCATCCCGCGAGGAGTTCCTGGCCTTGGCACAGGTGCTCGGCCAGTTCGGCGTGGGCCACATTGGCTGGACCATCGGCATCTCCGACGACCGCCCGGCCCAGCGCGAAATGCTGGCCGAGATGGTGCGCATGAGCGGGCGGCCGCTCCACGTCATCCTCGGCGACACCGAAGGCTACGACTGGCTGAGGGAGGTACGCGAGGAGGGACTCCCGGTTGTGGCCCAAGAGACGGCGGTCCCCATCATCGCTGAGTTCAAACTGTCGGAGTACAACCTCTTCGACTACATGCCCCACTGGGTGCAGCCGCTGGTTGGCTCCGGTGAGGAGCGCATTGCCAAGCTTTCGGAGGACGGCGTGCGCGTCGGCATGAAACAGGACGTGATCGATCGCCCGCATGTACGCACCGACTGGACCCGGGTGCAGGTCGTCGAGGTAGTCCACGAGCGCAACCTGAAGTATGAGGGCCTCAGCATCGCCGACATCGCCGAGGCCGAGGGCAAGCACCCACTGGACGCCTTCATCGACATCGCGCTGGACGAGGACCTGGAGACTGAATTCGCCCATCCAGTCGGCGGGCGCGGGGATGACGACGCCCACTACATCACCAGCCCGTACTCCCACATCTCGGTGTCGGACGGCGGCGCGCATACCCGCTTCCTGGTCAACAGTGTCTGGCCGGTGTACTTCCTGGGCCACTGGATCCGGGAAAAGAACATCATGAGCCTGGAGCAGGCCCACCAGAAGATGAGCGCCATGCCGGCCTGGGTCGCCGACATGAAGAACCGCGGCACCATCCGCATCGGAGACTACGCTGACATAATGGTCTACAACCTGGATGAGCTGGGATTCCTGTACGACAAGCCCCAGTTCGCCACCGACTTCCCCGGCGGGGAGAAGCGGCTGGTCCAGATGCCCACGGGCATCCGCTACATCCTGGTCAATGGCACGGTCACGTTCCAGGAGAACGAATGCACCGGCACCCTGCCCGGTAAGCTGCTGCGTAGCTACGAGCAGGTTGGGTAGCGGCCTGCCAAGTCCAGCCCACCGGATCCAGCCCCATCGGATCCTGCATGCTACGGCCCCGCCATCTCTGGCGGGGCCTTTTGACATCCAGTGCTGGTTCCAGGATCAACCCCGCGGAAGGCGGGCATAAGTGTCGTAATTCACGACGCATTTTGTCAGCTCCATTTCGAATTCATGGGTAGTGCCCCTCTTTGAAATTGACATCTGTTGAGTGCCGTAGACAAGAAATTCAAAACCGTCATTCCGGCGAAAGCCGGAATCCAGAGCCCCCGTACGCCGTCGCATAACAGTCATTCCTGCCCCCGTCCGTCTCATCCCGCCCCTCCGCAAAGGGCGCCGTTATGCTTGCTGGCGATGATGTAGACGCAGGGCGTTTTCACGGGGGCTCTGGATTCCTGCTTTCGCAGGAATGACGGTGTAGCGGGAATGACGGCGTATAGATGAGGATCACGGATGATGTTAATTTCAAACAGGGGCAGTCCCAATCCATGCCGAGGTTTGACACTGGTTAGAGGCAAGTCTAAACTGCCCTAAACTTTAGCTAATCAACTTAGAGTCAGATTCCGTAATTTGAGGAGGGTGAAATGCCAGAATTTGATCTGGTAATCCGCGGCGGTACCGTGGTGGACGGCACCGGTATGCCACGCATCCGCGCCGACGTTGGCGTCAAGGATGGCCGGGTGGCAATGATCAGCGGGCGCATTCACGGCGGCGGCGCCAAGGAGCTGGACGCCAGCGGATGCATCGTGGCCCCCGGCGCCATTGATCTGCACACCCACTACGACGCCCAGCTCAACTGGGACCCGTACGCCTCGCTGTCGGGTTGGTTCGGCGTTACGTCCCTCACCGTGGGCCAGTGCGGCTTCGGCTTCGCGCCGACCCGCCCCGAGGACCGCGACCTCAACATGCGGATGATGAATCGCATCGAGGCCATCCCATTGGAGTCCATGCGCCAAGGCATGCGCTGGGACTGGGAGACCTTCCCCCAGTACATGGACAGCCTTGACCGCCAGGGCCTAGGAGTCAACGTGGGCTGCCTGGTGCCGTTCTCGCCGCTGCGCGGTTATGTGCTGGGCATGATCCCCGCCCGCGAGCGCACCTCGGTCACCGACGACGAATTGAACCAGATGAAGCAGATCCTCCACGATTCGATGAAAGCTGGCGCCTTTGGAATCTCTGCAGACAAGAACCTCGAGGACCGGCCTGAGGACGGAAGCTGGCTGCCCAGCCACGTCGCTTCCCGCGAGGAATTCCTGGCCCTGTCCCAGGTCCTGTCCCAGTTCGGCGTCGGGCATCTTGGCTGGACCATCGGCATCTCCGACGACCGCCCGGCGCAACGGGACATGCTGGCCGAGATGGTACGAATGAGCGGGCGCCCGCTCCACGTGGTGCTGGGCGACGACGAGGGATATGACTGGCTGGAGCAGGTGCGGGCCGAAGGCCTGCCGGTAATGGCCCAGCTGGGCCCGGTGCCCACGATCTCCGAGTTCAAGCTCTCCGAATACAATCTGTTCGATTATATGCCGCACTGGGTTCAGCCCCTGGTCGGTACCAAGGAGGAGCGCATCGCCAAGCTCTCCGAGGACGGCGTCCGAATCGGCATGAAGCAGGACGTGATCGATCGCCCGCATCCCAGGACCGACTGGTCCAGGCTACAGGTCGTGGAGGTTGCGCATGACCGCAACCTGAAGTACGAGGGGTTGAGCATCGGCGACATCGCCGAGGCCGAGGGCAAGCACCCGCTGGACGTTTTCCTGGACATCGCCCTCGACGAGGACCTGGAAACGGAATTCGCTCATCCTTCCAACAACCGTGGCGACGCCGTCACCGGCGAGAGGCTGAAGAACCCGTTCGTCCACATCTCGGTGTCGGACGGCGGAGCCCACACCCGATTCCTGGTCAACAGCGTCTGGCCGGTCTACTTCCTCGCCTACTGGATTCGCGAACGTGAGCTGATGTCTCTTGAGCAGGCGCACCACAAGATGAGCGCCCTGCCCGCCTGGTTCTCCGACATGAAGCACCGCGGGACACTGCGGGTGGGCGACTTCGCCGACATTATGGTCTACAACATGGACGAGTTGGGCTTGCTCTATGACAAGCCTCAGTTCGCTTCCGACTTCCCCGGCGGCGAGCGGCGGCTGGTCCAGAAGCCCACCGGCATGCGCTACATCCTGGTCAACGGGGCTTTAACGTTCCAGGACAACGAGTGCACCGGCGCCCTTCCCGGCAAGCTGCTCCGCAGTTACGACCAGGTGGGCTAATCGCCGGCGCAAAACATTCCTAAAAGGAAGGGGCGGCCTAGTGGCCGCCCCTTCTGCTTATTCCCCTAGCGGGCCGTTCTTTCCCAGATGTAAGGTGTCAGAAGTTTCGAAGCCCCATCCAGGGTGATTCCCACAACCTCACCGTCTGCATCAAAATCTGCGGTCAAGCCCTCGCCGATTTCGCCGCCCTCGCAAGCGGGTCGGCCATTCCAGAGTGACAGTGTGTCCGTTTCGGGGTCATAAAAGACCTTCAATTTCAATGATTCGATTGTGGATTCCTGCATGGCCGTCCCCACCGTCGTATCGCACCTCTGTCAAGGTGCCGATTCAGTAACTTTCCATCTTCAGTGAGTATCACTAAGACCCAGCGGTCGATTTCCTCAATGAATCCGAAAAAGAGTCTACGGTATTCACCATTCACGAACATGGTCCGGATATGCTCCGGATTCTGCAACACCCGCGACACCCATTCATCCCTGACCTCTGGGTGCTTGTTTCTTGCTACTTGATTATAGTAGCTCGTTTCCTCCACGCACTACTCGTCCGGCACCAGCGCGACCAAGCGACCCTCCTGCTGCGTAACGAGAAACACCTTCATCCGAAGTTCCGGGTTGTTGACGCAGCGGCCGTCGCCCTTTTCGTACTCGTAGCCGTGGGTGTCGCAGACGAATACATCCTCATCAACGTCCTCCACCTCGCCGCCCTGGTGAGGGCACAGGGTGGAAAGCATCCGGTAGCCCTCGCCGCCCTTTACGAGAAAGTAGTTGGCGGCGCCAACCCTGATCAGCTTCGGGAGGTCGGTGAATTCCGATTCGTCGCCCAGGTCCACCCGCACTTTCTTGGAGCGGGCCGAACCGCTGATCTGCCGCATCGTGATCCTGTTTACCTGCCTCTCAGTAGCCATCGGCACATATCCTCGTAGCTGAATTTGGCCCAGTATAGCAGACCAATGTAAGGTGGCCCCGCGGCTTTCAGTCTCTTGGGCATCACGGGGACATTGATTCGATGCCCGTTACGTGGCACAATCAGAAGACTGGTAACAGGAGGACGCTATGACTACTGAAGCCAATTTCACAGATCGTTATGGATTGCCCCTCACCACAAGCTCCCAAGCCGCCCTGACCCACTTCGCCGAGGGGCTGGAGTTGGCCCTGTCGCAGAACTTCGGCGCCGAGGAGGCATTCGCGCGCGCTGCTGAGGCAGACGAGGGATTCGCTCTCGCCTATGCCGCGTGGGCATTCTTGGACTTTCTCCGGATCAATGTGCCGGAGGCACGGGCCAACGCCGAGAAAGCCGTGAAGCTATCCTTCGGGCTGAGCAGCCGGGAACGGGGCTTTATTGACGTGGTGTCGAAATTCGTCAATGGGCAGAATCACGACGCCACCGCGGCGGTACATGAGCACCTGAGGGAATTCCCCCGCGACGCCATGCTCATGCGTCTCGCCCAGCGGCTCTACACCCAAGGTTGCGTCGGTATCGGCGCTCCGGACTATCCGCCCCGCTTCTACAAGCTCATGACCGAGGCTGCGCCGCACTACGGCGAAGACTGGGCCTTCATGGGGCAGTACGCCTGGGCCAACCACGAGGTTGGCAAGATGGAAGTGGGTATGGACCTGGCCCAGCGCTCGCTGGACCTCAACCCCGCCAACGGTGTGGCCGCTCACTCCGTGGCCCACGTGTTCTACGAGATGAGCCAGGACGATGAGGGCGCTGCATTCCTGGGCAGTTGGCTGGAAGACTACGACCGCCGGTCCACCTACAGAGTGCACCTGTCCTGGCACCAGGCGCTCTTCGAACTGGCGATGGGGCACTACAACCAGGCGCTGGACTGGTATGACCGCGACATCCGCCCATCGGTGCAGGAGTTGAAATACGCAGCCCTGGCCGACAGCGCATCGCTGATCTGGCGAATGAAAATCTATGGAGACGTCTCTCCGCAGGATCCCTGGAACGAGTTGATTGAGCTGGCCGCGCCTGCCGCCGCCCGCCCTGGGCCGTCCTTCCGGGATGCCCACGCCGCTCTGGCCTTCACCGCCGCCGGTGACGACGAGTCCTTTGGCAGGCTGGTGGACGGCCTTCAGGCCATGGCCGATGCCGGTGATGCCACCGCGCGGGAGGCCACGCTGCCTCTGATCAAGGGCATAGGCGCTTTCGGCCGTGGCGAATACGAGGAGGCGGTGCGGCTAATGGAGCCGGTCTATCCGCAACTTACCCGCGTCGGCGGCAGCCACGCCCAGCGCCTGGTGTTCGAAGACACGCTGCTGGAGGCCTTCCTGCGAGCGGAGGAATTCGACAAGGCCACCGATATGCTCCGCGACCGGCTGTCCCGCCGCGAGTCTCCCCGCGAGCTCTACTGGCTGGCGCGTGCGCAAGCCGGACAGGGGCAGAAGGACGAGGCCCAGAACAACCTGGCTCACGTTAAGGAAATCTGGACCGATGCCGACACCAACACCCCGGAGTACGGCCGGTTGGCCCAGTTGGCCGCAGACTAAGAAGCGGCTTGGCTGACGGATATGGGCAGGGGCGGGTTTCTAGACCCGCCCCTGCTTGTTTTCCCACACGATTACGCCCTCTGAGACGGTCATCAGCGCTTTCACATCCGGCAAACGTTCGGGGTCGATGGAGAGTGGATCCGCGTCCACCAACACCAGGTCGGCGAGCTTGCCCGGCGCTATTGAACCCTTGTCTTTCGACGTGCCCTCCGCTCTGGCGCTACAAAGCGTGTACATCAGCAACGCCTCATCAACGCTGACGGCCTGTACGCCGTCGCTTTGGTCGGCCAGGGGATGGCGGTCCTCCGCGCGGCGGGTGACGGCGCTGTAAATCGCGGGCCAAGGGTTCGGGTCGATAACCGGCGCATCGGAACCTGAGGCAGTGGCCACACCTGCGCGCAGCAACGCGCCGACCGGATAGAGGTGAGGCAGCAATTCGGTTGCCACATGTTCGCGGTATGACGGGCCGTTGTGGAATATGAACCCTGGCTGTGTAACCACCGTGGCGCCTGATCCGCGAACCGCATCGATCAATAGAGGCGTGCACTCTGCGCAATGCTCGATGCGGTCGTTCAGGCCCGGAGAGATGTTGGCCTGCAGAGCAGTGGCCGCCGCCGCGATCGCTTCCTCCTCAATGCAGTGTATGGCCACGGGAAATCCCCTGTCGTGTGCTTGGGCGATCATCGCCTCCAGGTGTGCATATGAAGGATGGAGCGTGCCTGCCGTAAGCGTCATCACAATCTTGGCGTGTCCCAGCCGCAGCCAGTGGTCTCCTGAGCCATGATGAAGACCTGCCTGGGACAGTTCCTCGAGCCGTCCGATACCGGCAAACATCGTGATTCGGCACGGCAGTACCCCGTCTGACTGCAGTCGCCGGAATGTGTTCCACCGTTCAATGCCGTTGCTCGCGCCGGCATCCTGAACCGAGGTGATTCCGTAGCTGACAAGCAACCGGCCGACGGCCCGCATCCCGGATTCAAAGTCATTGAAGCTTCGAATATTGCCCAGCCGCTCCCTGATGAACGCCTGCATCTCGTACAGCAAGCCAGTGGGTTCGCCGGTAGCAGGGTCGCGTTCGATAACGCCACCGGCTGGGTCGGGCGTCTCTCGGTGGATACCAGCCAGGTGTAACGCAAGGGTGTTCAGTACGGAGGCGTGGCCGCTCCGGTGCTCGATCCACACCGGATGAGAAGGAGCCGCAGCGTCAAGGTCGTGCCGGTCTGGGTGGCGGCGATCGGACAGTCTCAGGTCGTCATATCCGAAGCCTCGAATCCAGCTACCCGGCTCTCGGGTCTCCGCCCAATCCCGGACCAGTGTCTGCAACTCCGAAATCGACGATGCTTGTTGGGGACTGCAGTCGAGGTCCTGCATGCGCCGGGCTAGGCCGGGCAGGTGGCAGTGCGCGTCGTTGAACCCGGGAAGCAACGTTAGGCCGCCACAGTCGATGATCCGGGTGTGTGAGGAGGCCAGGGCCAGGATTGCTTGATTACTATCCACCGCAAAAATGCGATCGCCGATTATTGCGACGGCCTCGGTGTCGGGGTAAATACGCTCCATGGCCAAGACGTGGGCATTAACCAAGACCAGGCTTATGCCATAGTTCAACATGTAGGTTGCGACAGGACGAACTGCACTGGCAGGAATGGGCCCTGGCTACGACTGGCGGGCCGAAGGCGACGGAACGAAGGCGGCGTCGTGCTGCTCATCGGCGTGGTAGGAGCTGCGCACCAGCGGCCCGGAGGCAACATGCTTGAACCCCATCTCCAGGCCGGCGACTCGCAATTCCTCGAACTCCGCTGGGGTGTAGAAACGGTCGATGGCGATGTGCTTGGCCGACGGGCGCAGGTACTGGCCGATGGTCAGGAGGTCGCAATCTACTTTCCTTAGGTCTCGCATGGTGTCCAGCACTTCATCGGCTGTCTCGCCCATTCCCACGATGATGCCCGACTTGGTGACCGTGGCAGTGTCGATTTCCTTGGCCCGCGCCAAGAGCTCCAGCGAAAGGTTGTAGTTTCCCTTGGGGCGCACCCTGGGGAAGACCCGGACGGTGGACTCGATGTTGTGGTTCAAAACTGCCGGTTTTGCCGCAATGACCCGTCGCAGGGCATTCCAGTTGCCTGCGAAGTCGGGGATCAGCACCTCGACCCGGCACTCCGGCAGTAACCCGCGTATCTGGTTGATGCAGGCGGCGAAGATGTAGGCGCCACCGTCCGGCAGGTCGTCTCGATTCACTGACGTGATGACGCAGTAGCGCAAGCCCATGGCCTGAACCGTCTCGGCGAGACGCCTCGGTTCCTGCAGGTCGATTCCGACGGGCCGCCCGGTGGTTACGGCGCAGTAGTGGCACCGCCGTGTACAGATATCGCCCAGGATCATGAAGGTCGCCGTGCCGCGCCCCCAGCATTCACCGATGTTGGGACAGTGGGCCTCCTCGCACACTGTGTGCAGTTCCTGGCTGCGCATCAGCTCCTTGAGCTGCATGTAGCGGGGGCTGCCGGGCATCTGCACCTTGAGCCACTCCGGCAGGCGTGGGCGCAACTCAAGGGTGTTTTTCGGTTGGGTCATCAAGATCCTCGGGCGCCGGTTGGATGATTCTCAATCCCCATTATAGCAACTGCTGAGAATGTGGGGCGTCACAACAGCTGGACCAACCGGGGACTGACGCGGCACTTTTCCGCAGCAACTATGGCGTCAATGTCGGCGACAGCCTGCCCAAGCCTTCCATGCAGATTGACCACGCGATAATCGAAGTGGTGGACCTGCGTCAATTCCTCCTGGGCAGTACGCAGGCGGCGCTCAATGTCAGAGCCGGACTCAGTTCTCCGGCCCTCGAGTCGCTGTTGTAGCTCCTCCAGCGAGGGCGGCATCAGGAAAATGAGCAGTGCCTCCGGAGCCATGTGGCGGATGGTTGCCGCGCCCTGCACGTCGATTTTCAGGAAAACGTCCTTACCCGATCGCAGGGCGTCCCGGGCCTGGCTCCTGGGAACACCGTACCAGCGCCCGTATACCTCGGCGCACTCCAGGAACTCGTCGCGCTCCTGCATCCGGGCGAAGGTCTCGGGTTCGACGAAGATATAGTCCTCGCCCTCCCGTTCGCCGTCCCGCATGGGGCGGGTGGTGGCAGTAACCGCAAAGTGCCATGGGCGGTCCATCTTGCGAAGCTCGCCCAAGACCGCGTCCTTGCCGACCCCGGAGGGGCCGGACAGCACCACCAGCAATGGCGGAGATGGGCTGGCATCGGGAATGAGCGGCATTGCCTGCGGCTTACCCTTTCGCTGAATCGGAGGCAAGCAGTTCCAGGTCTTCCCAGAATCCAGGATAAGAGACCGATGCGTCGGCGGCGCCCTCCACCACCGTTTCCCCCTCGGCCAGCAGCCCGCAGACAGCCATGGCCATGGCCAGCCTGTGGTCCCCGTGAGACTGGCAGGCCGCTCCCTTCAACCGGCCCGTGCCTCGGATTACCATCCCATCCTCTCGGGCCTCGATATCAGCGCCCAGGCGCGACAACTCCTCGACAGTGGTGGCGATGCGGTCGGATTCCTTGACCCGCAACTCTGCCGCGTCGCGGATGATCGTCTCCCCTTCGGCGAAGCAGGCCGCGACCGCCAGGATGGGGACCTCGTCCAGGATACGGGGAATCAGGTCGCCGCCAATTTCGGTGCCGCGCAGCTCCGACGGAGTCACCAAGAGGTCTGCCACCGGCTCGCCACCCTCGGTGCGTTCGTTCAGCAGCCGCAGGCTGTTCCCTGCGCCCATGCCCTGCAGGGCGTCGATGATGCCGGTCCGGCTTGGATTGAGTCCCACCCCTCGAACCAGGACCCGGGAATCCGAATGGCATAGCCCCGCCACGATCCAGAAGGCCGCGGAACTGATATCGCCCGGTACCGCGATGTCGATTGCCTGGAGATCACCTGGGCGCAGGTACAGGTCGAGGCCGCTTTCCTCCACCGTCGCTCCCATAGCCGTGACCATCCGCTCGGTATGGTCGCGAGAGAGCGCAGGCTGGTGGATCACGGTCTCGCCGTTAGCCGACAGCCCAGCCAGCATGATGCAGGACTTCACCTGGGCGCTTGCCACCGGCAAGTCATATTCGATCCCCTTGAGCGAACCGCCTTGTATCACCAGAGGAGCTAGTGAGCCGTTCTGGCGACCCATCACCCGCGCTCCCATCTGCTGCAGGGGCTCGACGATCCGGCGCATCGGGCGGGAACGCAATGACCCATCCCCGGTCAGCACGGACAGGAATGGCTGCGCCGCCAGCAGCCCGGAAAGCAGGCGCATCGAGGTGCCGCTGTTGCCAGCGTCCAGTATGTCTGAGGGCTCCTCCAGCACATGGCCCTGGCCAACCACGGTGTACTCCCCGGGGGCGTTAGCCGCGGCGATTTCTGCGCCCATTGCCCGCAGGCAGGCCATGGTCGTCATAACGTCTTCCCCGTTGGAGAGCCCGGTTACCCGAGCCGTGCCGTGGGCCATGGCGTTCAGGATGAGCGATCGGTGCGAGATCGACTTGTCGCCCGGCACCTCCAACTCGCCGCCAAGTTGCGTCGGCCTGACTATTGTACGAAATGAGGAGGCGGGATTCATAAGACACTCAAGCGTGCAAACTATCGTGGTTCGGAAGTGCGTGCGGACCGTTGAAGGTTCCGGAGGGCAGCGCCCCTGTCAATCCGGCCCTGAATCCTGCGACGGGGGAGATAGGGTTTCGCTGGCTTCTGGTGAACCGTCTCTGGGCGAGGGACCGGGAGCAGGGCCACTTGGAACAAGGCCGCCCAGCTAATCGCCGTCATCCGGCTCTTTGTGCAACTTGGAGAATCCAACTTTGGACGAGTCGCCTATTTGGAGGGTTCTGTCCCCTGTAAGACTCCGTAGGTCATCACGCTCATCCATAGTCTCAATGGTAAACTCACCGGGCGGAGCCAGCGCGACGGCCTTCAATTTAGGCAGCACTACTTCAGCATACCTTACAATCCTCTCTATCTCCTCATCATCCCTGTCGTTTTCATAATAGTTCACATGTCCCCGGGAGTAGATTCTCTCCAAACTAATGCCTAGACGGATATCGTTCGCTTCTATGGGGATAATGTTACCCATTGCGTCTATGTTCCTGTTTGACTTGTGCCGCCACCCTCTGGAAAGCCCAATGGCTTTCAGGTACTGCACCGCCGCGCCGTAGGCTTTATTCCCCGCTTGGAGACGGTCGCCCTTTTCCAATTCCTCCTTCGAGTGAATGAGGAAACGGTCACCCATCTGGAGTCTCGCCTCTACGGAATGGTCCGTGCTGGGGGGAGGCAATTGGGGTGCTGTGGCCATAATCCCTTCTCTGGCTGGTGTGGGTTCATTATACCGCGCTCGAAATCCAGCTATGCGCGCACTTCGAACAGAGGCGCAACCCGGAATCCCTGTGGTCCGAAATCTTTATGATGGTGCGTTGATCGGCAACAAGGCCGTTGCCCGTACATACCGGGCTTGTGGACACAATCGCGGGGCAATTTGCCATTTTAATGCTGCCATGCCAGTAGCCCCGTCCTGCTATCTTCGGCGCTTGTCGCGATCCCCGTCTTTGTCTCCGCGGAACAGGCGGCGTTGGGCCTCCATGCCCTTGCGGCCAATGAACATCTCTCCCATCGATTCTGAAAAGGTTGGAATTTCCGGTGCGCTGCGCTGCATGCGACTTCCCGGCGTTATAGACCCTGCCAGCCAGCGAGCGCGCTGCTCGTGGGCGTTCTCGAACAGCTCCGCAACGGCCGCAGGGTCGGGCCCTGTCTCGTCATTGAGCAGATTGCGGATCTCGTAGAGCTCGCGGATGAAGGAATCGATCCAGCTGACTATGGGCTCGCGGTTTGTGAGGGTGATATCACGATGCATGATCGCATCGCCCGAGGCCAGACGGGACAGATCGCGGAAGCCCGAGGAGGCCAACTGCGCAATATCGTCCCAGTTGGCACTTTTGGACACTGTCTGCATCAAGGCGACCGACATCATGAACGGCAGATGGCTCACCGCGGCCACGAAGCTGTCGTGCTCCTCGGGACTGATGAAAAAAGGCTTCGCTCCGATGGCCTCGGCCATGGCAGTGATCGCAGAAACCGCCTCCTTCCGGGTGTCCGCCTTGGGTACAATGCAGTAGGGCTTGCCGACAAACAGGTCGGCGGTTGCGTTTGCCGGACCAGGAGTTTCGCGCCCCGCCATCGGGTGACCGCCGACGAATTGCCTGCTGTCCCGCAGGAATTCGTCCGCCCACTCCACCACGGCCCTCTTTGAGCTTCCAACGTCCGTCAGCACCGCATTTTCCAGCAGTTGAGGGCCGATCCCTTCCATGAGGTCGCGCATTGCCATCACGGGAGTCGCCATCACCACGACGTCGGCGCCCTCTACTGTTGGCTGCAACCTGTTCTCAACCTTGTGGAAGGCGCCGCGCTTTTGTGCGTCGTTGCGAGCCTTGCTGTCGTAGTCGGTTCCGACCACATCCAGGTTGCGCAGTTCTGACTGGCGGAGAGCCAACCCTAGCGACGTGCCAATCAAGCCGGTGCCAATGATTGCTATCTTGGCCAAAACGGCCTCCTTTCGACCTTGCCAAAAAGCCCGGCCACAAATCTCGAGGCCCAGGCGGTGCGACCTTAAAGAAACATTCTACAACATACCACCAATGCCAACATCCACGCCTCCGAAGCGCCGGGGTTTTTAGCTCTCCCTCTGCCAATACCCAGGCCTTCCGAAGCGCCGGGGTTTTTAGCTCTCCCTCTTCCTCCGGGAGAGGGCTGGGGTGAGGGCGAAATGCCGGGGCTATACGCTGGCCGCTCACCAAAGGGAACAAATGAAAGACCTAGGCCTTCCGAACCGGCTGGGCTCAGAGCGCGGCGGTGGCGGACTCCGCAATGCCGGTCGTAACGACCTTGTCGTACGGCTGCCGCTCCCGGCACATTCCGGCCGCCAGCAGTATGTCGAGAAGGCTTTCGAACTCCGGTTGCCCCAGCACCGGACTATCCGGCCACTGTTCCTGCTCCTTGTAGCGGGCGATGGAGGCAGACAGGATCTCCTGCGATGCGCCTGGGAAGAATTCTGCCACGGCGGCTGCGATTTCGGACGGATCAGTAGAGCCGAGCCACCTCAAAGCCCGGGCAAAGCCCAGGGTGAAGCGTTCTGCCGTTTCTGCCCGTGTCTCCAGGAACCTGTGGGTTGCCGCGAATGAGCTGTAGGCCAGGTGCCCGTTCTCCGGCCCCAGGGCGGCCAGGAGGTGGCCGTCGCCATCCGCCACGAGCTGCTGCACCACCGGCTCTGCGACGTGAACGTACTCCGCCTCTCCGGCTCGGAACGCCGCCACTGCATCGTTCAGCGACATGCCTGTCCGCAGGTCCAGGTCCGTCGGCTCGAGGCCGTGCCGCCGCAGGGCATACTGGAACGAGGCCCAGGGCATGGGCGAGAAGCCGGCCGGTATGACTCTTGCTCCCCTGAGGGACTCCCAGTGGAAGACCTCCTGTGGCTCCCGGCCCAGGATGAAGAATCCATCCCGGGAGTTGATCTTGGCAAAGTGCAGAGGCACCGTTTCGGCGCCCCAGTCTGAGGCGATGATGGAGCGCATGATGCCGCTCTGCACTATGTCTGCGGCGTCGTGGTGCAGGGCGCTCAGCGGGTGGGGGAACTGCGGAGGGCAGGTGCTGAACTCCACGTCCAGCCCTTCACGTTCCAGAAATCCGCCGGCCACCGAAACGTAGATGGGAGTGTAGAAGATGGAGCGCCAAGTCTCCATCAGCCGTAGGGGATGTCGTCCGCCTGTGGTCATGGCTTCAACGCTCCTGCACCTTTTCCAAGATTTCGATCAGCCGGTATCCATACCGGGAGGCATCACGGGGCGGATCCTCCAGGTCCGGCATCGCGTCGCAACGTTCCATCCTGATGCCGAACCGGAATCCGGGTTCGTAGAGACAATCTCCAAAGACGGCGAACCAATCAACCCGTCATCCCCCAGGGTTTTTTAGTTCTCCCTCTCCCTTCGGGAGAGGGCTGGGGTGAGGGCGAATTGCCGGGGCTATACGATGGGCGCTCACGAAAGGGAACGCCCCCCCCTTAACCCACTCCTGGAGGGAGAGGGAACAAATGAAAGACCCTGCCATTCCCCCTGGTTCTTTCAAGCCCGGAGCGGGAATCCAGGACCTCAGTAAGGGATTGGCGAATTTTCAGCATATTAAGTGCGTTTTGAGATAGTTACTCACGCAGCAATGCTCGTCTCCGCTCCGGGCTGCCGGTCCTCCCGTGCAACGTCGGCCCGAGAGTTACTCAGCCAGGAAGGGAAGCAGAGCGCCGAGGAAGGCCTCCGGGTCCTCCACCTGCGGTATATGGCCGATGCCTGGGAGGATCACCTTGCGGGCGTTGACGATGTTGTTGTGCAACAATTCCTCGCCATCGCGCAGGCGGTCTATCTCGCCATACAGCACCATGGTCGACGATGCCTTTATCAGGGGCAGCCGGGGCATGATGTCGTACCAGGCCAGCGATTCCATCAGCTTGCGAACCCACGGCCCGGCCTGGGCGCGGCTGGCGTTGTTCCTGTCCAGCCACTCCTCCTTCGGCTCGGCGAAGGTGGTGCCGTCCTTCAGGTCCTGGAGGGTGCGTGGCTTGGGCAAGCCGTCGGCGTCGTACTGGGCCATGGTGTCGGCCAGCCGCTCCTTGGCGTTGAACGCGTTCCAGACCGGCGCGCCCACCAGCGTCAGCTTGTCCACCCGGTCCGGAAAGTTGGCGGCAGTCTCGGTGGCCAGGACGGCGCCCACCGAGTTGCCCACTACGTGCGCCCGGTGGATGTTCAGTACCTGGCAGGCCTCGTCGAGAGCGTGAGCGTAGTCGGGCAGGCTGAAGTGCCGCTGCGGTTTGTCAGAATCGCCGTGTCCCAGCATGTCAAAGGCGTAGACCGTGTAGTTCTGGCTTATGGCGTCGATCACGTACTCCCAGGTCCAGACCGACGTACCCAGCGGATGCAGCAGCACGACGGGATAGCCGGCGCCTTTCTTTACGAAGTGCATGTTGCCCTCAGGGGTGGGCACGCTGTCGGTGAGGTCGCGGCGAACAAGCAGAGCCATGGGGCCTCCTCTATCAGCAATCTGTGTGTTTGTAATAATGGGGCGGTCATGGCGGCCGCCGCTCCGGCAAATGGTATCATGCTCAGGATTCAGCCGCAGCCTGCCATACGAGGCTGCCCACCCGGAAAAGGCGTCTTGAAGGACTATTACTCCATACTCGGCGTGCAACGATCGGCCGCTGCCTCGGAAATTCAGCGAGCCTTTCGCCGTCTCGCCCGAATCTACCATCCCGACGTGAACAATGAACCCGGGGCTGAGTCGATGTTCCAGGAAATTAACGCCGCCTACCAGGTCTTGAGGGACCCATCGAAGCGCGCTGAATACGACGCGGCCAGGAACCCCCGGTTTGCGCCCCGTTCACGGCCGCCCTCCGACGGGCAGAGGGACGTTCGCCGCTTTTACTTCCAACGCCGGGTCCGGGCGGCTACCGACCCGGGCGCTACCTGGAACTACTACGACGTGCTGGGAGTGCCGCAAAACGCGACCGAGGACACCATAGCCAGGGCCTTCCAGAGGCTGTACAGCCAGTTCTACTTGGGAGGAAATGTGGACCCCGGGACCGGAGCCATTCTTCGGGAGATTCTGGAAGCCCGCGATGTGCTCACTGACCCGCTCAGGCGACTCGACTATGACCGCCTGCCTCCCGACCGTCAGCCGCCCGGCCATCCCGGTGGACGGCCGTCGGCAAACGACGGTCAGAAGACGCGACGGCGCCGGTCGAGACTACTTCTGCGACGCCGGCCCGGTCGTTTCGCGATAGCCGTTGGAATTGCCCTGCTGCTTCTGGTCATCGGCGCTCTGCTTGTCGTGGCCCTTTAGGTGATATGGGGTGTGCTCGTTACGACGGCAGCGTGTTCAGTTTGACCTTTACCATGCGGTGTGCCAGAATCGAGACCGGTGGCAAGAGTCTGGGAAGGCTCGGGGGCCGCAGAGGACGAAGTGCGAGAACCCATCTGGACCAGGGACCGGTTGCGCCGACTGGTCAACCGGGAGATCGGGGACTACCGGATTGTCGTCGTATCCAACCGTCAACCCTACGTCCACGAACTGGTTGACGGTGAACTGCGGGTGACCACACCGGCGGGCGGAGTGACCACCGCGATCGATCCCCTGATGCAGGAATGCGCTGGTACTTGGATCGCCCACGGCGGTGGCGCAGGCGATTACCTCGCAGTCGATGAGCGTAACCGCGTCATGGTCCCCCCCGATGACCCGTCATATACCCTGCGGCTGGTCTGGCTGACAGAGGAAGAGCAGCAGGGCTACTACTACGGAGTTTCCAATGAAGGCTTGTGGCCCCTATGTCACAACGCCTTCATCGAGCCGACCTTCGAGCAATCCGACTGGGAGACCTACGTCTCGGTCAACCGCAACTTCGCCCGGCATGTGTCGGAAGAAATTGACGGCGGCCCGGCGGTGGTTTTCATCCAGGACTACCATCTTGCCCTGCTCCCACGTCTCCTGCGAGATGCCGACCCCGATGTGGTCACGGGCCAGTTCTGGCACATCCCTTGGCCCAACTACGAGATTTTCCGCATCTGCCCCTGGCAGGAGGAGTTGCTGGACGGCCTGCTGGGAAACGACATGCTGGGGTTCCACCTCGGCGACCACTGCGACAACTTCATGGAGGCCGCCTCCCGCATCCTGGGCGCCCGCGTTAACGAGGAGTACTCCCTGGTATACCACCGCGATGATTCCACCCTGGTTCGCCCCGTGCCCATCAGCGTCGATTTCCAGGAGTTGGAGACCGAAGCCCAGAGCCCCGAGGTCTCTGCAGAAATGGAGCGCCTGGTTACCGAATGGGGCCTCGAGGACATGGTAATCGGACTGGGAATCGACCGGATTGACTACACCAAGGGCATTCCCCATCGGATTCGTGCCATCGGCCGTTTCCTGGAGCAGAATCCCCAGTACATTGGCAAGGTGGTGTTCATCCAGGCTGGGGTTATGAGCCGCACTAACATCATTGCCTACCAGGAGCTTGCGGACCAGATCGAACGGCTGCTGGATGACGTTAACAGCCGGTTCTCCACCGATAACTGGCAACCGATAATGTACATGCCTACAGACCTACCCCACTTGACGCTGATGGCCCTTCGACGACTGGCGCGGTTCTGCGTTGTGAGCTCGCTGCACGACGGTATGAACCTGGTTGCCAAGGAATATGTTGCCAGCCGGTTTGATCACGACGGAGTCTTGATTCTCAGTCCATTCACGGGGGCTGCACTGGAGCTGACCGACGCCCTCATCGTGAATCCGTATGATGTGGAAAAGTTTGCGGACTCGATTCGCGGGGCAGTTGAGATGCCCCGCATGGACCGCCAGGTCCGGATGGCGAACATGAGGGCCGTGGTGCAGGAGAACAACATCTACAAGTGGGCCGCACGCTCCCTGGTCGACATGATGCAGGTTGGCCGCCGCGCCCGGCACCCGATCCGCAGCGCCTGAGCCAGACGGCTGCGAAAATTCCTCACTGGTTTCCGTTCCCCCAACGAGAGCAACTCTTCGAAATGGCGCACCTCCTCAATATCTGGCCTTCCGTAAGCGCGCGCCTTCGCCGGGCCGACAGGGTACTCTTGCTGTTCGATTACGACGGCACCCTCACGCCCATAGTTCAACGGCCCGAGGACGCTCTCCTGTCGGATGAAGTTAGGGGGCTGCTCGCGTCACTGGCAGCGTTGCCGCGATACGTCGTTGGCATCGTAAGCGGCCGCAGCCTGCCTGATCTGCACAAGCTGGCCAACGTCCCCGGACTGGTCCACGCCGGGAATCACGGGATGGAGATCCGGGGGCACGGAATCGAGTTCACTCATCCCGGAGCGGTTGCTGCCCGGGCAACTCTCGACATCGCTGAGTCGCTCCTGCTGGAAACCCTGGGCGACATACCTGGCGTCATCGTCGAACACAAGGGTCTGACCCTGACGGTCCACTACCGAGCCGTTTCGGGCGACCGCATAAGTGAGGTCGAGTCCGCAGTTTCCGCTGTCGCATCTCCTTTCGTCGACAGGGCCGAGCTTCGGTTGACCAAGGGAAAGATGGTGGTGGAGGTGCGGCCTGCCATTCCTTGGGACAAGGGAAAGGCCATCGAAAGAATTTGGGAAGAATGTGGCGACCGCCCTCTGCCGGTCTACTTTGGCGACGACCGGACCGACGAAGACGGCTTCCGGGTGGTCCAGGACCGGGGCGGCATCGCAGTGTTCGTCGGGGCCGCCCGCGAGGGCGCGGTTGCCCTGCATCAACTGGATTCGCCGGCCGAGGTGGCGGAAACTCTACGCCTGCTCCTGGATGACTCTTAGAGGTTGTGTGACTTATCCCCTCTCCCTCCGGGGGAGGGTTAGGGTGGGGGCGTTCCCTTGTTTTTCACAGGAACAGATGATGCCACCCTTATCTGCTCATTGTCGACATGAGCCTTTTGTCACACACCCTCTTAGGCCGCCATCGCCCCGGTCAGCGGATGTAACCGGCCTGGTCGCCCAGCCCCTGCTCGATCTCCACCACCTTGTCGATGCGGCGCTGGAATCGCTCCTCGGGAGTGAAGTTGGCGCCAAGGAACGCTGTGATAACCTCCTTGGCCGTCTCGATGCCGATGACCCGGCCCCCGAGACAGAGGACGTTCATGTCGTTGTGCTCCACGCCCTGCCTGGCCGTGTAGGTGTCGTGACAGAGGGCGGCACGGACGCCGCTGACCTTGTTCGATGCTATCGAGGCGCCGACGCCGCTGCCGCAGATCATCAAGCCACGCTCCACCTCGCCGCCATTCACCGTGCGGCCCACCGCCGCAGCGAAATCGGGAAAGTCGTCCGCCGGGTCAAGAGTGTGGGCCCCGACGTCCAGCACGTCATGACCTGCTGCCTGCAGCCAAGGAACGATCAGGGACTTGAGGTCGAATCCGGCATGGTCGGCACCGATGGCGAGCTTCATCTGCGTTGCTTTCCTGTTTAATTGCTTTCGTAGGGCCATCCCCACCGGTTAAGAATAATTAACGGGTACTATACTGCCAATGCCTAGTATAACTATGCATCGGCCCCACATGGGCCGGTTATGGTGGATTACCATCGCTGTCAGATTCGATTGGCCGCCCATCCAGCCGTGCCTGGACCTCGAGGTGCGGCCCGGATTCCGGCGGGAAAAGGACGCTAAGGCTAATGATTGGCATTCAACGGCGTCCGGGGGCTCTGGATTCCTGCTTTCGCCGGAATGACGGCGTATAAACTCAATATGCCGGGGCGCGCACCCAAATGCAATTGCCCTGGCTCGCGGCGTGACTCGTATTCGCATCAAGGCGTGGTGCGTGTTAGACTGACGCAACTACAGTCGGTATTCCTTGTTTCTGGGCAATTGATGATCAAGGTAATCACCTTCGATTTCTACAACACCCTCGTCAAGTTCTGGCCTCCGTTGGAAGACATCCAGACGGCCGCATGTTTTGCCAAGGGACTGACCGTGTCCCGTGAAGCCATCAGGGGAGGCTATGCGAAGGCCGATATCCTGTTCAACAAGGCCAATGAGGAAGAGCCGCTATCACTTAGATCTCCGGCACGGCGCCAGGAATTCTTCGCTGGATACGAGCAGGTCATCCTTGAGGCCGCAGGTGTGCCGGTGACTCTGGAACTGGCCCGGCAGATCTGGGATCTGGCCATTGCAGTTCCCAAGCAGTTTACGCCCTTCGAGGATACACTGCCGGCATTGGCCGGTCTGCATGAGGGAGGTTACCGGCTCGGAGTCATCACCAACCTGCGTGCTGACCTGGCTCCTCTGGTCAGGCAGGCAGGCTTGGAACAATACTTGGACTTCTGTGTGAATGCCACTCTGGCCGGTTCGGAAAAGCCCCATCCTCCCATATTTGAAGAAGCGCTGCGCCGGGCCGCCGCAGACCCGGAAGAAGTCCTGCACATCGGCGACCAGGTGCGATCCGACGTTGCCGGCGCGCGGTCCATGGGCATGCATGCAGCGCTGTTGGACCGGGGTGGCTGGCACGAACCGGTGGAGGGCTGCCCCAAGATTTCCAATCTCAGAGAAATCGCTGGGCTGCTGGAATCAGAGTGTCGGCACTTTGCCTGAATTCCAACGTTATTGGGAAGGACCCAACCGACCTGCAGGAGGGCCGTAATGGCACAGGAAGCTCACAACGGGGACCACGATCACTCCGCGGTGCGTGTCGCCGTCTGGTACGACTACATTTGACCGTGGTGCTATATCGGCCTGGAGCGGGTCGAAAGGATGGCCAAGGAGTTTAATATCGAGGTCGAGGGCCGCGCCTACCTGCTGCGACCGGACACCCCACGCGAGGGCGCCGAGCGGCCGCCGCGACCGGGCGAGACCGGTGACGAGCTGTCGGAGCCGTTGCGCGGCCAGGCGAGGGAGTCGGGCCTCATCATGCGGCCGCCCCCCAATACACCCAACACGCTTTACTCCCTGGAAGCCACCGAATATGCCCAGCAGCAGGGCAAATTCATGGAATTTCACCATTCCGCCTACAAGGCATTCTGGGAAGACAGGAAGGACATCGGCCAGATTGAGACGCTGGTGGAGGTGGGCAAGGGCGTGGGCCTGGACGGCGACGACATGGCCCGGAGCCTGGAGCAGGGCGAGCACTCGGAGACGGTTATGGCCCAGTACCGGGAGGCACTGCAGTACGGCATTAACGGTATTCCCACCTTCCTCGTGGGCAACCTGCTGTTTACCGGGGCGCATCCCTACCCCATATTCCAGCAGGCAATGGAACGGTACCAGCAGAGCCAGTAGTAAGCCGCGAGTTCCCCGCGGCCTCCCGTGAGCTTTGACCCTGGGCGATTGTCGGCCCGGGCACAAAAGCAGGGATTTTCCGTAGATCCCTAGGCGAGTGTCGGCCCGCTCCCGGGGCGGGCTGTAATGAAACGGCGCCCACTGCATCGCGGGCCGGGGGGCCACCCGTGTTCAGCCAAGCTCGATAGGGGCAAGTGAAGAGGCTGGCAGGTTCAGGTTAGGCTGTTTGAAGGAGGTTGGTTGATCCACAGCCTCGTTGTCGATATCTACCTCCTGTATCTGGCCTTCATTTGCTGACCACCAAAAAGAAGCGGCGCCTCCATTTAGGAGCGCCGCTTTCCCTTTTCCGCGCGATATGCGTTGTCAGGCCAGAGCTGGCGAGCCCGTCAGGGGTAATGCCTGCTGGTGCGGGCTGCGAACCAGCAGCACCGGGCCGCCCGAGTGCCGGACCACCTTCTGTGCCACGCTGCCGATGATCATGCGGCCAACCCCCGAACGGCCGTGGGTAGTCATGGCAACCAGGCTGTTCGGGTTGGAGACGGCCAGGTCAACGATGCATTCTGCAGGTGAACCTTGCAGAAGCCTCTCCTCTACCCTGGGAACACCCTGCTGCATCAGCCGGAGCTTGACGGCGTCCACGTAACTTTGTGCCTCGCCCTCCAGCTTGTCTGAAAACGTCTGGTATGAGGGTAGAGAGGGCGGAAGAACCCTCAGCCCCATCGACATTGCCTGGTAATATTCGGCCTCCGACATGGTCACCTGGACAAGATCCACGGGTAGGCCCAGACCGGATGCCAGGTAGGCCACATGAGGCAGGACTCCCTCCGCTTCTTCCGAACCGTCTACGGGGACTATCAGGCGCTCAGGAACTGACTCCGAGGTTGCAGATCGGTGGGACTGAGAACGGACGAGCAGCAGCGGATTGTCGGCCATGTGCAGAACCTTGTCGGCCACGCTGCCCATCCACCAGCGTGTGAACCCGGACCGGCCGTGGCTCGACATCGCGATCAGCGTTTCCGGGTCCCTGGCAGCCTCGTCCACGATGGAGTTGGCCGGTTCGCCACGGGGGACCACTGTTCCCGCTGTTACCCCGGCTCCTGCCATCCTCGCGGCCACCGAGGACAGATAGCCCTGGGCGTGTTCTGCGCGGTGGGATTCCGCCTCGTGGGAGTGCAGTTCCGGATTCAGGGCTTCGCCGATGCTGGGATGGCCGGGCTCGATGGACATGAGCAAGGTCAAAGGCAAAGAGAGGCGGGACGCAAAAGCCCTCGCGTAAGGGAGTACCTGTTCCGAAACGCCAGAGCCATCGAGGGGCGTCAGAATCCTCGTGTACATGATAGGCTGTTACACCTCTTGCAATCTTGCGCCCCCTGAGATGTGCCCGGGTGCTCAGTCGTCCGCAGGTACCGGCGCCAAGGTTCCTCCAGGCAATGCCTCCTGCGCATCGCCGTTGCTTTCGATCGTGGCCAGAGGCTCGGAGATCAGGCCGTAATTTACGGCATACAGGCGTTCGTATACTCCGCCAAGGGCCAGCAGTTCTTCGTGGCTGCCCATCTCCACCAAGCGGCCCCGGTTCAGCACGACAATCTTGTCAGCATTGCGCACCGTGGAAAGCCGGTGAGCGATGACAATCGATGTGCGGCCCTCCAGGACCCGTTTCAGTGCCCGCTGAATGAGCAACTCCGTTTGAGTATCTATATTGGCCGTTGCCTCGTCAAGGATGATGATCCGGGGATTGCCAATGACGGCCCGGGCGAAACTCAGCAACTGCCTCTGCCCCACGCTCAGGTTAACGCCCCGTTCGGCGAGCACGGAATCGTAGCCGTTTTCCAGCCCGATAATAAAGTCGTGGGCGCCAACTGTCCTCGCGGCGTCGACGACCTCCTGCATG
The DNA here is from genome assembly GCA_965249355.1 of Dehalococcoidia bacterium. GTDB lineage: Bacteria > Chloroflexota > Dehalococcoidia > Lucifugimonadales > UBA3495 > VXOI01. Next base: position 2,727,380 of record CBDFLW010000004.1, on the reverse strand, counting down.
GTGACGTCCTCATGGTTGTAGCGGATGTTGTCAGCAACCGTGCCGGAGAACAGGTATGGCTCCTGCAGCACCATGCTCATCTGTCCCGCCAGCGAGCGGCGCGCGACGTGGCGGATGTCGTGGCCGTCCACCAGGATGCGTCCCTGGGTTACGTCGGCGAATCGCGCTATGAGAGTGACCAGCGTGCTCTTGCCTGCGCCGGTCGAGCCGACGATTGCGACGTTCTCCCCAGGACGGATTTGCAGGTCGATGTCCTCCAGCACGTCGATCCCTGGCACGTAGTGGAAGCGGACGCTTTCGAACCGTACTTCACCCTCGACCTGCGGCAGTTCCTCGGCGTCGGGGTCGTCCTCAACCTCCGGCTTCAGGTCCAGAACCTCGAAGATGCGAACGCCGGCGGCCATGGCCCGCTGGAGCTGGCTGTACTGCATTGTGAGGTGGCGTATAGGCTCGAAGAACCGCTGAATATAGAGAGCGAAAGCCACCAGCACCCCTGGTTCCAGGTTGCCGCCGCCAGCCAACATACCCCCTGCCAGCACCACCCCGAAGCCCATTGCGACGCCGATGAGCAGTTCGACCACCGGCTGCAAAGCGCCGGAGAGACGGCTCGCCTCCAGGTTGGCGTTCAGGTGCTCCGAGTTCAACTCGTCGAAGTGGGCCATGTTGGTATCTTGACGGTTGAGACTCTGCACCACCCTGACACCGGTGATGTTCTGGTTGTACTCGCCGTTGACCATGGCGATGGCCCGGCGAATGCGCATGAAGGAATGCCGGGCAAACTTCTGCCAGTAGCCCAGGATGAAAAACAGGGGCGGCACGATGGCCAGACAGATTAGCGCCAGTTGCCAGTCGATTATCAGCATCATTGCGATGATGCCGACCAGACTCAGCAGATCGGATAAGCTCTGGACGATGAGCTCAAAGGTTTCCTGCAACTGGAGTACGTCGCTCTGGCTGCGGGACATGATGCGGCCCACCGGAGTGCGGTGAAAGAAGGAGGGCGACATCTCCTGCAAGTGGTTGAACATCTTGGTGCGCAGGGAATACAGGATGCCCTGTCCCACTTTCGGCATAAAGATGAACTGGAAAAAATTGGCGCCAAAGTGGACCACCGCCACCAGCAGGAAAGCCGCGCCGACCCAGTGCAGCAGGGCGAGATTGCTGCCCTTGACGGCATCGTCGATGCCCACTTGCACAAGGTAAGGGATGCAAACGTTGGCGGCGGTGTAGAGAGTAACCGCAATGATGGCCAGGATGGCGTCTCGTTTATATGGAGCGATGTAGGTCATGAGCCGCATCACGACCCTGTGGTCGTAGGCGGCGCCGACTATGGCTTCGTCGCTGAGGTTGTCCGCCGTGGGGGCGCGGTCGCCGGCGGCGTTCAGACCGCGCATCCCGCCCATCATTCCGCCGAAACCGCCTCCGGGCCCTCCCATTCGCATATTAGACCTCCTGAACCGGTCGAAGGACGGCGGTGGTTTCGGTAGCGATTGCCGCGTCCAGCAGCATCTGTTCCTGCGGCCGCAGCTGTAATTCCAGTATTTCGTGATAGATGCCGCCGATGGCGTCGAGCTGCTCGTGAGAGCCCTGTTCGACGATTCTGCCCCGGTCCAGCACGATTATATGGTCTGCGTCGCGCACCGTGCTGAGGCGGTGGGCTATGACAAAGGTGGTGCGCCCCTGCATCACCGCCACCATCGCCCGGTGAATCAGGCGCTCCGTTTCCACGTCAACGCTGGAGGTGGAGTCGTCCAGAATCAGGATGGGCGGGTCTATCAGCACGCTGCGGGCGATGGAAAGCCGTTGCCGCTGCCCGCCGGAAAGGGTCGTGCCCCGTTCGCCCACCCAGGTATCGTAGCCGTCGGGCAATGACACAATGTGGTCGTGGAGCTGGGCCACTTGGGCGGCGCGTACCACGTCATCGTGGCTAGCGCCCATCGCTCCGTAAGCAATGTTGTCCCGGATGGTGGCGCTGAACAGGAAAACGTCCTGTTGTACAATGCCCACGTTGCGGCGCAGGGACTCCAGCGTGAATTCGCGGATGTCCCTCCCGTCTACTGTTATCTGGCCTTCGCCGACCTCGTAGAAGCGAGGCAGAAGGTTGACGATGGTGCTTTTGCCGCTGCCGGGGGCGCCTAGGAAGGCGATGACCCGGTTCTTTTGGGCCTGGATGCTCACATCCCTCAGGGCCGGGACCCTCGGATCATAGCTGAAAGAAACATTCTCGAACCGCACCCTGCCCTCAGCCCGGCCCAGTTCAACCGCGTCCTCGCGCTCCGACACCGGCGAGCGGGCATCCAGAACGTCGAACAGGCGCCGCCCCGAGGAGATGGCCCGCGAGAAGCTATTGATGATGAAGCCGGCCATGCGCACTGGGAAGGTGAGCTGGTTCAGGAAGAGCATGAACATTCCCAGTTCGCCCACGGTTAGGTCACCGCGCAGCACCTCCCAGCCTCCGTACCACAGGATCAGCCCCAGCGCCACGGTGAAATAGAAAGACATCCAGGCGCTGTTGGTGCCCTGCGTCCGCTCCGACAGGAAGTATTCCCCCCGCAACTGCTGCGCCTTGCGCTCATACTTCCGCTTTTCGTACTCCTCCGAGGCGAAGGCCTTGACCACGTTCATTCCGACTAGGTTTTCCTGGAGCACGGTCACCGTCTCGCCCATGGTTATCTGTACCTGGGTCCACATGGCGCGCAGTCGGCCCATCACCATCACTGAGCGGATCAAAATGAAGGGAATAAAAGCGAGACTGATCAGCGCCAGTTCCCAGTTGATGAAGGCGAGAATGATCGGCAACACAGTGGCCCGCAGTCCGGCCTCGATGGAGCGCACCATCCCCATATTTACGTAGCGGCGGATGGCCTCAACGTCGGCGGTGGCCTTGGACATTAGGTCGCCGGTGTGCTCCCGGTCGTGGTAGGCGAAGCTCATGTGCTGCAACTTGTCGTAAAAGCGGTTGCGAAGCACATAGGACACTTTTTGCGACAGAGAGTCGGTGGCGTAGGTGCGGGCGAAGTCGAACACGCCTCTGGCAAGGCTGGCGCCCAACAGGCCAACGGCCAGCCACATTATCGTCGAAGTGGCGGGGTCCAGCCAGATGAACGTTCCGGCGTCCTTGTCGTGCAAGACCATCGCATCTATGGCCAAGCCGAACTGAAGGGGAATGAGCAGCGAGAAGCCGGTGGCGATGGCTAAGGTCGCGTATGCCAGGATCAGGCGAGTGCGGAACTGCCAGGCAATGCTGTTTATGCGTATGAGAATATCCATCTAGCCCAGTGGTCTGCACATCCTTTTTTGTTTTGCAGTTGGGTCCGCGAGCCCATTGGCAAGGCTGCTTAGTTACATTCGATCCGGGGCGCTCATGCCCATCAGCTCGAGGGAGCGCCGGAAGACGAACTGTGCCGATTCCACCAGCTTGAGCCGTGCCAGGGTTACGTCCGCGTCTTCCGCATTGGCCGAAACAACCCGGCAATTCTCGTAAAAGCCGTGGAAAGCAGTGGCGAGTTCCATTGTGAAATGGGCCAAATGATGAGGTTCCAGTGTCTTGGCCATCTGCTGTACCAGCTCGGGCAGCCGCAGCATGTGGCGCACCAGCGCAAGTTCGGTGGGGTGGGTCAACAGCGACACGTCGCCCTCGCTCCAGTCGATGTTTCGCTCGCGTGCCAGGTTCAGGATGCCTGCGTTGCGGGCGTGGGCATACTGGACGTAGTAGACAGGATTTTCTGCCGACTCCCTCTTGGCAAGTTCCAAGTCGAACTCCATTTGAGTCGACGGGGTCCGGGACAGGAAAAAGAACCGGCAGGCATCTCCGCCGACCTCGTCGGCCAGCTCCCGGAGCGTCACAAACTCGCCGGTGCGCTTGGAGGCGCGTACGACCTCCTCGCCCCACTTCAGCGTGACCATCTGGGCGATCAGAATGGTGAGACGGTCAGGGTCTATTCCCAGCCCCTCGATCGCGGCCTTCACTCGGGGAACGTGTCCCTGATGATCGGCGCCCCAGATATTGACCACCGAGTCGTAGCCTCGACCGACAAACTTGTTGTGATGGTAGGCAATGTCAGAGGCGAAGTAAGTGGGTTCCCCCGACGAGCGGACCACCACGTTGTCTTTCTCGTCTCCAAGCATCGTCGAGTTGAACCACAGAGCATCGTCTCGTTGCGAGAGATAGCCTTGCTTCCGCAGTTGACCCAGAGCCTCGTCGTATTCGCCGCTGTCGTAGAGAGTCCTCTCGCTGAACCAGGTGTCGAACTCGACGCCAATCCTGCCCAGGTCCTCCCGTATCAGCCCGACCATCTTTTCCCGTGCCAGGTCCCCGATTTCCCGGATGGCCTGTTCCTCGGACAAGTGCAGGAAACGGTCCCCCTCAGACTCGGCGATCTCTCGAGAGAGCTCCAAAATGTAGTCGCCCATGTAGCCGTTGGAGGGCATTTCGGAGTCTAATCCGAAATACTGCCGGTATCGTGTGAGGACAGAGCGGTAGAACGCCTCCATCTGGCTGCCGGCATCATTGACATAATACTCCCGGGTAACGTTGTACCCAGCCGCAGACAGCACGTTTGCAAGGGCGCTCCCCAGTACCGCTCCCCTGGTGTGCCCAACGTGAACCGGACCGGTTGGGTTCACGCTGACGAACTCCACCATCACCTTGCGTCCTGCGCCGCTGTCCACGTTGCCAAACAAAGGCCCGGCCCTGCGCACTTCCTCGACCTGCTGTTGAAGCCAGGAGTCCTTCAGGCGAAAATTGATGAATCCCGGCGGGGCTGCTTCAACCTGCCCGATGGAGGCGCTATCCGGCGTGCGGGCCACCAGTGCCTGCGCGAGTTCCAGAGGATTGATGCGCGTGGCCCGGGCCAGACGCAGCGGCAAGTTGGTCGCAAAGTCGCCATGTTCCGGGTTTCCAGGGTGTTCCACCTGGATGTCCGGCATGGTTTCCAGCCGCACCACTCCGTCGTTCCGGGCGGTCTCAACAGCCTGGGCAACCAGGTGCCGGACGCTCTCGATCACCAAGGTTGTCGACATAATCGAGCTATCCTCGCGTGTGTCGGCATTTATGCGCTACTGTACGTCAACGCGGGGCGGCGACGCATGTTTGCCGCTTTCCGCGCCGAAAAAGCAATTCTATCACAATGGCCTAATCCATAAGGGCCTCAGGTCCGTCGTTTGGAACCCGATTCGGAAGCAGCGCAAATTGAATCGCAGTGCCGACCGTGCGCCTGTCCAATCAATTGCTCCAGAGACAGCCCAGGGCTATCTCATTTGGACCAATCAGACTCGCCATTCCCGCGAAAACGGGAATCCAAAGCCCCTCACCGTCCGCAATGTGGGCGCATCCCGGCAATCCTGGATTCCCCCGAAAGCTGGAATAACGGTGCATAAACTCGATATGCCGGTGTGCCCATGTAAATGCAATTGCTCCAGAGACAGCCGGTGAAAGGTTTTTTCGAGGCCCCGCAAGGGTTAAAGTTGAATTGCCCGATTAAATCTCTGGAGAGGGGCAACAGGCACGCCTTTTGTGTGGTTCCCGTTGCGAATCTCCAGTCCAGTGCAGGGAAACGTGCCTGATCGCATCACCGATGTTCCCACAGATACCGTAGAGCCAGCGGCCGCCGAGGCGCTGATGGTCGAGCAGGGAAATGCCGGCCCCGGCCAGGCCGCCCATGAACGCGCCCGCCTGCTGGAGCAAATGATGGAGGACGACCAGGCGGAGGCTGTATCTGACCTGTTTCTCCAGTTGCACCCCTTCGACAGGGCCGAGGTGATGACAGAACTGCGCGGCGGGATGCGCAGGTACCTTGCCCGCGAGTTGGCCTCCGAGACGGTGGCTGGCCTCCTCGAGCACATGGAGCCACGGATCTCCGCCCGAATGATACGCGATTACAGTCCCGGCGCACTGGCCGATGTATTGGACCTTGCAGACCCGGCCGCTGCTGCCGAAGTGCTGGAGCTCCTGGAGGACGACAAAAGGCTCGAGACCATCGAGGCAATGTCTTCACCCATTCCCGTTGAAACGCTGCTCCGCTACGAGGACGGCACGGCAGGCAGGCTGATTGACCCGGAAATCCCGGCTTTCCTCGAAAGCGCCACCGTCCCCATTGCCCTCGACCGCCTTCGGCTGATGGGAGATGCTGCGGAGGAAGTGAATTCGCTCCCCGTGATAAATGCCGAGGGCGTCCTGGTAGGCACGGTCAAGCCGGTGAGGCTGGCCTTGGCCCGCCCAAACTCCACGGTGGCCGACATCATGGACCGGGACCTGACGGCCGTCGCTGCCTCGGCAGACGAGGAGCTGGCGCTGCAGTTGATTGGCCGCTTCAAGGTGAGCGACCTGCCGGTGGTCGAAGATGACGGGCGCCTTGCTGGCTTGATTCGAGCCGAGGATGCCGTGGAGGCGGTGCAGGAGAACGCCACCGAAGATATGTTTCGCATGGCCAGCATCGGAGAGGAGCGGATCACCGGCCCGCTGACCGACTCGGTGCGCAGCCGGTTTCCCTGGCTGGCCCTGAACCTCGTCACTGTCTTCCTGGCTGCCCTGGTGATCGGCCTCTTCGAGTCAACCATCGCCAAGATGGTGGCGCTGGCGGCGTTCCTGCCCATCGTGGCCGGTCAGGGTGGCATCGGCGGTACCCAGACTGTGACATTGGTCGTGCGCAGTCTGGCCACCGGCGAACTGCCCCGCCAACTCGGCCTCCGGTTATTGCGGCGCGAAATCATGCTGGGACTGTTCCATGGTCTCGTCCTGGGGGCTATCATCGGTGGCGCAGGGTGGATCTGGCAGGGCAGCCCGGTCCTGGGCTTGGTTCTGGCTCTTGCAATGACCGGAAACATGGTGGTGGCCTCAGTGGCGGGGGCCGGAGTGCCGCTCCTGCTGCGCCGCCTGAGGATGGACCCGGCGGTTTCGGCAGCGGTGTTCGTAACCACCTTCACCGATGTGATAGGCTTTGCCCTGTTCCTGGGATTGGCGGCGGTCTTCATAGAGTACCTGGTTTAGAAACTATCTCAAAAGACGGCGCACCAACCAACCCGTCATTCTCCCTGGTTCTTTCAAGCTAGGAGCGGGAATCCAGGACCTCGGTAAGCGATTGGCGAAATTTCAGCAATTTTGGTGCGTTTTGAGATGGTTTCTTGGCGAGACCCGCGTGTAGTGAAACCCGGGTCAAGCGGGCAATAACGAGCGGACACAGCGAGGTGAGCTATGGCTGGCACCATAGCATTGGTCGGCGGAAACGAGTTTCGGACCGGTTGCGAGGAGATGGACCGGGAGGTGATGCGCGCCTCGGGGAAGGACTCAGCCAGCGTCATCATCATCCCCACGGCCGCAGTCACCGGCCCCGCCAAGGCCGCTAACGATGGCGTCACGCACTTTGCTGCCCTGGGCGGCAACGCCAGCCAGCTGATGGTCCTGGAGAGTCAGCAGGCCAACGACCTGAAGCTCGTCGCCCCGGCCGGTGACGCCGACGTCGTGTACTTTACCGGAGGCGACCCTGATTACCTGCTGGCCACCCTGCGCGGCTCCGCACTTCTCGGGATATTGAAGGACGGCCTGGAACGAGGCCTGGTGCTGGGCGGCTCGTCCGCCGGCGCGATGGTGCTGGGATCGCTAATGCGCCGCCCGCCGCTGTACTCCGACGCAGGAGAGGGGGATAGCGCAAACCGGTGGGTTGAAGGGTTGGGCATCGCCCCCAACATCTGCGTGCTGCCTCATCACGAGATGCGCAACCCCGCCGAGGTTGCTACGGAGCTGCGAGGGTCTGCGCCCGAGGGAGTCGTCTACCTGGGAATTGATGCGCGAACCGGGGTCATCGGCGGTCCCGGCAACTGGCGGGTGACCGGGTTCGGCAACGTCGCCGTGTACCGGGGCAGCGACTACCAGGTATTTGCGGCGGGCGAGCGGCTGCCCGTAGGATTCTAACGGCGCCGTTCCCGCAGCTCCTCCCAGACCTGCTCCGGCTTGATGCCGGATGCCGCCATGAGCACCAGAGTGTGATACATCAGGTCGGCTATCTCCGAGGGCAGGTGCTCCGTGTCGTCCAGGGCAGCAGCCAAGGCCGTCTCACCGGCCTCCTCGATGACTTTCTGCGCTATCCGGCCCACACCCTCCTGCAACAGCTTTGCGGTGTAGCTGCCCTCGGGCATCTCCCGCTGCCGGTCCTGCACCAAGGCATACAACTCTCCCAGGACGCCCGGGCCCCTGTCGGTGTCCTCGTAGCCTTCCGGCAGCCCCTCCAGCGGAGTGAAGAAGCACGACGGGTTGCCCGTGTGGCAAGTCGGGCCATCCGGGTCCACCTTCAGCAGGATGGTGTCGCCGTCGCAGTCCAGCCACGCCTCGCGCAGGTTCAGATAGTTCCCCGACACCTCGCCCTTGTGCCACAGGTCCTCTTGGCTGCGGCTGTAAAACCACACCTGTATTCCCTCGACTGTGCGCTTGATGGAGCCCGGGTTCATGTAACCCAGCATCAGCACGTTGCCGGTGTTTGCGTCCTGCGCGATGGCCGGAACCAGCCCCTGCTCGTTCAGCTTGACCTTCATAACTGCACTTTCCCGACTTTGAATTCCCGGCTTTAAATTCCCGGCTTTAAATTCCTGGAGGTTGTGTGGCTTATCCCCTCTCCCTCCGAGGGAGGGTTAGGGTGGGGGCGTTCCCTTGTTTTTCACAGGAACAGACGATGCCACCCTTATTTGCTCATTGTTGACATTAGCCTTTTGTCGCACACCCTCTATGACCTGGCGGAGAGGTTCATCCGGAGGATGAAATCGCGCCCATCCCCAGTTTATCCACTACCGATGGCAGTTCCATCAGGCTGGTGATGCGATGCATCGGGTGAGGCAGGTCATCCCTCAGGCCGTGGATGCCCCGGTCGACCCACACCGCGTGCATTCCGACGCTGGAGGCGCCGTGCACGTCCTCGTAGTGCCGGTCCCCCACGTATACGGCCTCTCCCGGCGACAACGCCAAGCGGTCCAGCATCTCCCGGAACAACTCCGGCCGGGGCTTGTAGCTTCGCACCATCTCCGATGACAGGACCGCCTCGAAATCGATGTCCAGCAACTCGAGATTGGGGAGGAGAAAGTCGTCGTCGGCATTGGAGAGGACCGCGGTGCGAAAGCTGTTCTGTACTTCAGCCACCGCCTGTTTCGTTTCGGGGAACGGTTCCCGCCGGGACAGGTCGGCAAAAAACCGCCTCGTTGCCGCATCGGCATCTCCGGCGATGTCCAAGGTTTCGAAGGCTACCCGGAATCCGTCGGCCCACGCTTCGAAATAGGACTGGAAGGGCAAGGATGAGTCGGTGCGCCTGAGACGGAACTGCTCTTCAGACTCATGCCAGCCCTCCCAGAGCTGTTCCGCAGTGATGGGCAGTCCCTGTTCGTCGATGATTGTGTTGAAGCTTTTGCGCCACTGGTCCCTGGGGTCCTGCACCAGAGTCTGGTACATATCGAAAATTACAGCCTTGATTTCTGCCACTGGAATTGCCTCATCTCGGCCCCTTTCCAAAGTGGAGAGGGGAATCTATTCATTTTAGACGCCGCCGCAGATCACGCCCGAGGCCTGACGGGCACCCCCCTGCTGCGTAGGTAATCCTTGGCCTCACCGATTGAATATTCGCCGAAATGGAAAATGCTTGCGGCCAGCACCGCGTCCGCCTCGCCCTGCTCGAGGGCATCGTAGAGATGCCCGAGGGTGCCTGCGCCCCCGCTGGCGATTACCGGCACGGAGGCAGCCCGCGAGACAGCGCGGGTCAGTTCCAGGTCATATCCTCGCTTCTGCCCATCCTCATCCATGCTGGTCAGGAGTATCTCTCCGGAACCCAGTTCCACGGCCCGCGCGGCCCACTTCACGGCGTCGATGCCCGTGGGTGTGCGGCCTCCGCGGGTGTACACCTCCCAGCCGGAACCAGCGTCGAGTGCCAGGCTGGCATCTGCAGCTAGGGGATGTCCGGGATTTCCAGCCCTGCTGTCCACCCGCTTGGCATCAATGGCGACGACGATGCACTGGTTGCCGAACTGCGCCGCCCCTTGGCCGACCAAGGCCGGGTTGTTGACCGCAGCGGTGTTTAGGGAGACCTTGTCCGCGCCCGCCTTCAGCATTCGGCGGATGTCCTCCACGGTACGGATGCCGCCGCCTACCGTGAGGGGTATGAAGACCTCCTCGGACACCCGCTGGACCACATCCACCATGGTGTCGCGGGAGTCCGAGCTGGCGGTGATGTCCAGGAACACGAGCTCGTCGCCTCCCTCTTGGTCGTACACCGCGGCCAGTTCTGCCGGGTCGCCCGCGTCGCGCAGTTCCACGAAGCTGATACCCTTGACGACGCGGCCGCCGTCTACGTCAAGGCACGGGATGATGCGTTTGGTCAGCACGCCTATTCAGCCGCTCAATGCATTCATACGAAGGATGCATGCGAAATTCGGTGAAAGTATATCACCGGATTTCATGCCGGTCGCGGCAGTTGGCGGAGAGGGGGCCGTGGGCTAGAATGGCGTGGGGCATAAAGACATCGAACGGCGAGGCTTGAGGAGTTCTGTTATGGCACTGACATTGGCTGAGGCAAACAGTATCGTGGAGGGCGCGTTAGCCGCCGCTACCGAAATGGGCATCAAGATCAACGTGGCGGTGGTCGACGCCGGAGGCCGCCTGCTGGCCTTCAACCGCATGGACGGCGCAATCTGGGCCGGGGCCTATGGCTCGCAGGGCAAGGCAGTCGCCAGCGCCGCTTTTGGGCGCTCCAGCGCCGAGCTCCAGGAGCGTTCCGAGTCCCCAATTATCCGGGGCATTTTGGCCGCTGAGGGCGGACACGGCATCCCCAGCCAAGGCGGTTTGCCCATCGTTCGCAATGGTGCTGTCGATGGAGCCGTGGGCGTCGGTGGCGGCACCGGCCAGCAGGACGAGGACTGTTCCGCAGCAGGTATTGCCAAGCTGTAAACCGTGAGGAGCGGCATATATATTTCGAACCCAGGGGTGCACTGCTGTGCGCCCCTACGTCGTTTCCGGAGGCACAAAGGCGGTCACTGCCGCCGGGCTGCCGCTCCCGCCCGCGAGCCGCAGCATCCCGATCACCAGCGTGGCCCCGGTCGCTGGCAACCGGTCAAGGTTTGCCAGGTTCTCCAGGACAATCCTCGGCTCCGCCAGAACCAATCTGCTGACCGACAGGCCGTTGTCGACACCCGGCTCGACGCCCGGCTCGACGCCCGCGGTATCTGTGCCCAGTCCGGCCACACCCCGTTCGTTGACCAGCAATGCGGCCGCGTCGTAACCGAAGCCCGGAAAGTGCAAGCCACGGGTAGAGTCCACGCCCAGGTAGGCTCCTGGATTGGTCCACAGTTCTGCCCAGCCGGTGAGCAATAGTACGAGGCAGCCAGCGGGAACCTCCCCGTGGCGCGCCTCCCAGTCCAGCAGGTCGTCCACCGTCAAAGCGTAGTCAGCGATCTTGCTGCATTGCGTTCGGATGTCTATGACCACCGCCGGTTTCACCAGTTCATCTGCCGCGTACTGGTCGACAGTTCTGCCCGCCGGGTAATAGCTGGCGGGGGCAGCCAGGTGAGTCCCTGAGTGCTCGCCCATTGCGAACCGGCGAAGAAAGTATCCCTCCCGTTCTATCTCCGACCACGCCTGAAACTCCGTCGGCGGGTCGTCGGGCCAGCGCGGCGTGTCCGGTGAGACGGCATGGCTCAGGCTGACCACCCTGAAATGCGGAAAGGCCCCGAGCGCATCGGGGCCCTTCTTTTCGGACGGCGCATTCATTTCCTCACCTTCGTTCCCTGCAGCCCAATTCGAATGCTCCTGATCCGATAGGACGCTAGGCGGACAGGAGCCGGGAGGTCAGCCACCCGGCTTTTGCCACCTTCTGCCGGATGACGTCGTGGTCAACCCAGCGCATGGCGGAGCGGGGGTTGTTCTCGAATGCCACTTGCCTGCGCTCGGGCAGCTTCCCCTGCACGGTGCAGCCTGGTTTGGGCGCTTCCACTTTGCTGATGACGTAGCCCCGATAGAAAATCTTCATGGTCAGCCTCGAAAATTAGAAATATTGCTGTCCCGGGATTGTCCCGGCCGACGGTTACTCCGCCGGATATCGAATGACGCTTATATGTTCTAATATGGAGGCAGTGCCGGTCAACGGCCTTCTGTCAGCAATTCACGGATCAGAAAACCTCATGCGGTTACAGTCAATCTGGTTTGATGCGGCCTCCCCGGCCTGCGCCTCTCGTCCCCATGATGAGGCCTGACCGTTGAGGATTGCCAGCGATAGGTTGGTTAGTTTCTACCTATATCCGCAAGAAAGTCAGACATGGAGCGCGATTCCTGTGTGGAGGCGGACATATCCCGCACCACCACCTCGCCCTTGGCGATCTCGTCGTCGCCCAGGATCAGCGCATACGGAATGTTCAGGGCGTTGGCTTGGCGCATCTGGCCCCGCAGGCCCCGGGAGCCGCTGCTCAGGATGGCCCCCACCCCGGAGCGCCGTAGCCTTACCGCCAGCTCCAGCGCGGCGGTTCGGGCGGTGTCGCCTACGTTTGCCACCAGGTAGCGTGGCGAAGGCTCATCGGGGACCGGCACGTCGCCTCGCCTCAGATTGAGCGCCAGCCGCTCTATGCCGGTGGCGAATCCGATCCCGGGAGTCGCTCTGCCGCCCAGTGCGGTGATCAGGCCATCGTACCGCCCTCCGCCGACGATGGTCGACTGACCGCCAATGTCCAGCGGCTGAATCTCAAAGACCGTGCGAGTGTAGTAGTCCAGCCCGCGCACCAGCCGGTGATCGACAGTGTAGGGCAGGTCCATGGCTTCCAGGAAGGTCGACAGCTTCTCCCAGTGCCCGTTGCATTCTTCGCACAGGTATTCGGTGGAACGGGGCGCCTCGTCTCCCAGAGCGCGGCACGTCTCCACCTTGCAGTCCAGCAGGCGCAGCGGGTTCCGGCCCAGCCGGTCCTTGCAGTCGTCGCACAGGCGGTCGTGGTGGCCGGTATAGTAGTCGCGCAGCCTGTCGATATATGCGGGGCGGCAGTTCTCGTCCCCGATGCTGTTGATCAGCAACTGTACGTCGCGGAGGCCCAGGCTGCCCATCAGTTCCCAGGCCACTTCGATAATCTCGGCATCGACGGACGGATCGGCGTCACCCAGCGCTTCCACGCCGAACTGGTGGTGCTGACGGAAGCGGCCAGCCTGCGGTCGCTCGTAGCGGAATACCGGGCAGAAGTAATACATGCGCACGGGCTGCGGCTGGTTGTGCATCCCGTGCTCCAGGTAGGCGCGGCAGACCGGCGCCGTGCCCTCGGGCCGCAGCGTGATGCTGTCGCCGCCCCGGTCCTCGAAGGTATACATCTCTTTCTCAACGATGTCTGTACCCTCGCCGACGGAACGAATGAACAGGTTGGAATCCTCGAAGGCGGGGGTGTCGATGCGCCCGTAACCAAAGCGGTTGGCTATCTCCACCGCCTTCGACTCGATGTAACGCCAGTACTTTTGCTCTTCAGGCAGGTGATCGGCAGTACCGCGGGGAGCTCGAAAGACCAAAGTTGTCACTCCGTTGGAATGGATAGCGTTGGCTGTCTCCCGATATCCATAGAGAATCCTCCACCCAGGTATTGAGAGAACAAGATGAAAGACCATGGGTCGAATTCTGAACGGAACCGGGACAAGGATTCTATGCTGAAGAATTTGCCGTTGTACTTGGAGCCAACGGAAAACTCATCAGCAACCAGCGATTTGATTTGCTGGTCTAAGACTGCCTCATAGATAAACCCGATATGCCTGGAGGCAATCATCGAAGAGGAATCTATGACCGCGCCAACCGGCTTTGGCGGAGAGGCCAAATCAACCCCGATTTCTTCCGAAACTTCGCGTTTGACAGTCTTTTCAAATAAGGCACTGACATTCCGAATATCCCAATCGCTGTCTATGTGGCCGCCGACGATGAAGCTGACTCGGTTACTCAAGTCTCTGCGAAGCTGGCGGGCCTGGCGAAACACGCAGTAACGGCCGTTGCTGTCCCGAAGAATGGCGCAAGGGATTGGCTGCACCCACTCCTGAGAGCTTTCGGCTTCGATTCTGGCCATCCAGCTAACATTTTCCGCCGCCGATTCAATCAGCTCACCGGCGCGAGGCCACTCGACTAAGCCGTCAAGCCCGTTAAAACGTTCTCTTGGCAGCACTAGAATTTTCTGCATCGAATCTACCACAAGGGACGGACTGGCGTCCGTCAATCTGGACATTTTCATAATATAGCAAATCAAGTTTTCAGGGGAGCCGGAGCGCGTTATCGTCTTTACGTCCCCTAAACCTCCCCCTCGCCTGTCGGCCCAGCCAGCTCCTCAGGTGACAGGCGGCCGATATTGCGGAGGACTTCGGCGTTGTGCGCACCCAGGCATCCGCCTACCCCACCGACGCCCATTACTGTTACGTGCAACCTCAGACCGTCCGCTGCGGTTGTACTCCGGCCACTAGCACCACATGGTTGAGTTCAATCTCAGCATGAAAGCTGTCCGGCAGGCTCGCCCAATCGTGCGCATCGACCAGAAAGGGGATATTCGACTCTCGAAACGCTTCTGTAACTGCGCGCACTCTTGATGTTTCGAGAGGCTTCAGAGAGGCATTCCTCAACACCAGGTCCAGATCGCTCCCGTCGTGGCTGCGCCCGTTGACCCTGCTGCCGTAGGCCCACACTTCCACTCCGGGAAGATGCTCCCGCAAAAGCTCCTCAACCATCGCCCGGTGCTTCCCGGGAAGGTGCAACTGTTCAGCCATTGGCGCATTCCTGACTCTGCTCTTGGACTATGGAAGCGAGGTTCCTCGCGTCAGCTATGAAATTCGGCAACAGCTTCAACGTAGTTTCTGCGAAACCTGCTCCATAGTCGTGAGCAGTGTTGTTTCGGTTGTCACGGTACTCAAACCAGCGCTCGCAGCTCTCTACCGACAACAGGTCGTGACGGGCGGCGTGCCGGAAGACGTCTTTGAAAGCAAGGCGGTCCGCCTGAAGGTTTGTGGCGAAATACTCCCTCAGACGCATCCGTAGCAACCTTCCGCTTTGCTCCAGAATTAGTTCAAACTCTTTCACGCAGGCTGCCCGATAAATGTCATAGGTTATATCGTCAGGTTGAAACTTTAGCAAATGCTGAAAGGCGGTCTCCAGCACGTCAATGCAACGCACGAGATATTCGGAGCTAATTGTCAAGGCCACTCCTGACGAGGTCTGCTTAAACCTTCCCCTCACCGGACAGTTCGGCGAGCTCCTCGGACGTCAGGCCGCCTATGCTGCACAGGATCTCGTCGTTGTGCTCGCCGAGCAAAGGAGGCTGGATGTTTGGCGCTCCCGGTGTGCCGGCCAGGCGAATCGGAGTGTTCACGGTGCGGAAAATCCCGCCCATGTCGTTGCCGCCGTCTATGAACATTCCCCGTGCCTCCAGGTGCGGGCAGGCGTCCAGGTCAGCCTGGTCCTGCACCATCCCCATGGAGTAGCCGATTTCGATCAGGCGCCGGGTGACCTCAGCCTTGGGGCGCACCCTGGTCCATTCCTCAATGGCCGGAACGAAGTTGCTCATGTAGAACTCGCCGCTTATTCCTTCGCCCAGGTAGCGTGGGTCTTCGATCAGGTCCTCGCGGCCGATCAGGCGCCAGAGGTCCCTCCACTTCTCGGCTCCGCCGGCGCCGGCCAGGACTACGTAGCCGTCGCTTGCTTCCAGGGCCAGCTGCGCGCTGAGCATGTTGCCGCGCTCGCGTCCCGCCACATTCCCGGTCGCCTGGTAGAAGGGCATTGTGCTGGTCATGTGGGCAACCATGCAGTCATACATGGCCATGTCGATGTACTGGCCGTGTCCGGTTCGATGGCGGCTCTCCAGCGCGAACATTATGGCCAGGGCGGTCCAGACGCCGGGCACCGAGTCGCCGATGTTGTCTCCCACCATCTGTGGCCCGCCCTCGGGGCTCCCGGTCACTGCCATCCATCCGCCCATGCCTTGGACGCAGGGATTGTTGGCCGGCCAATGGGAATATGGTCCCGGGGCCGGGCCTTCCGGGTCGCCGTAGCCCGTGAGACTGGCATAGATCAGGCGCGGATTGATCTCAGCAAGCCGGTCGTAACCCAATCCCAGCCGCCGCAGTGCGCCGGGTCCCCAGTTGTCCAGCAGCACGTCGGACTCGCTGACCATGCGCTCGAAGGCCTGCTTGCAGCGCGGGTCGCGGAGGTCGATGGACACGCTTTTCTTGTTGCGGTTCAGCCCCAGGTAGCGCGCGCTCACCCGCTGGCCATCAGGGCCGTCGATGAACGGCCCGTTGCTGCGCCCCCGTTCGCCCGCACCGGGGCGTTCGATCTTGATGACTTCGGCGCCCATATCAGCCAGGATCATGGAACAGAAGGGTCCGGCTACTATGTGGGTGACGTCCAGCACCCGGAGACCCTTGAGCGGCAGGGGGGAGTCCTGCGGTAGTGAGGTCATGGCTGCCCCTCACCATTTTCGGGAATGGCCGGGATCTGAAGCCCGAGGCCGTTGTCGATGAATCTCTTGGCGTTACGGACGTAGTTGGCCGTGGGGTTCTGCAGCCGCGCTTCCTGGGCCGGGCTCAATGGCCGTATCTGCCCCGGGACGCCGATGACCAAGGAATGGGGCGGCACGTGGCCCCGTACGATGGCCCCTGCACCGATAAACACATAGTCGCCGACGTCCGCGTCCTCCAGCAGGACGGCGTTGACGCCGATCAGCACGTTGCTGCCCACCTTCCCGCCGTGCACCACTGCGCCATGGGTCAGGAGCACGTTGTCGCCGAGCTCCAGGTGATCGTCGGTATGCAGGACGCAGTTGTCCTGCAGGGAGCAGTTCATGCCGATGATGATGTCGCCGTAGTCGGCGCGGATGACCGCGCCCGGCCACACGCTGGAGCCTTCGCCGATGGTGATGTCGCCCACTACGTAGGCGGCCTCACTGACGAAGACAGAGGGATGGATTTTGGGGAATTCGCCGTCAAGCCCGCGTATCAATGGGACCTCCATGGCCCGGAGCGCAATGGCCCGGAGCACAGCGGGAATCCGTGATCTGGAACGCGTTAAAGGATACAGCGCAACCCGGTTTGCTGCCACCGTTGGAGTCCACGGCCGACGCCGTTGGGGCAAACTGGATGACGGCTGCCCTTCAACCCCCCACATCTCAAACGCCGAAGACTCCCTTGACCCCCTGCAGGCTGTAATGACAGGCGTAAGCGATCATGAAGAACTTGACCTGCTTGCCGAGCCCCACCGCTGCCAGGTATCGCCACAGGGGATACCGCAGTGCGCCCGCTGCTATCCCTGCCATATCGAACAGCGGGTTCGGGACCGCTGAGATGACGAAAAGCAAGAGCCAGCCCTTCTTGCGCATCCAGCCCTCCACCCGGTGATAAAAACGGCGCCGTTCAAGAACGCCGCTTCCGCCGTAGCCCAGGAAGTAGCCGGTGAGCTCCCCCACG
The DNA here is from genome assembly GCA_965249355.1 of Dehalococcoidia bacterium. Lineage (GTDB taxonomy): Bacteria > Chloroflexota > Dehalococcoidia > Lucifugimonadales > UBA3495 > VXOI01. The sequence goes on along the minus strand of CBDFLW010000004.1, from coordinate 2,709,955 downwards.
GTACCCGCCACGCCTGCGATGATCGCGACCAATGCCGGGTTCAGAAAAGTGGCGGTGGTGCAGGTGATTGCGAGGGCCGGAACTGGTACCACCAAGCCGCCGCTGGCCAGGAGCACCGAAGCCGCCACGGCCGGGTAGCTGAAGTTCGTCCAGTCAATGCGGTCCTGCAGGAAATAGGCGACCCCCGCAATGATGGCGACAACGCCCAGCATCGCGAAACGCCCCCGCCAAGTGGAGGCGAGGCGTTCCAGCAATAATGAGAATCGGAGCGCCCAGGAATGCGAGAGACTAAATGACGATGACACACCCGCGACGGGCGCGGTTTCGCCCGGAAGGTCGCCATTTTCCCTGTCGACGCCGCCATGAGCGGCATCTGGCGGGATATCAATTGGCTGGACTATTGTTTGAGGCCCTAGGCGCCCCGGCGGGCAAGAGACCCCGTCGGCACGGATTCAGGCAAGGGCGGCCGGGACAGGAATCCCGTTAGGATCTCGTTGAACTCCTCCGGTTTCTCCATATGGGGCCAGTGGCCGCATTCGGACATTACGTGCACGGTGCTTTCCGGTGCCGCCCGGTGGACATCCTCCTTGCTAATCGGCGGAATAACCAGGTCCTCCGCCCCCCAAACGGCAAGGAGTCTGCTTTCCAAATCGCCCAGCCTGTTGAGTATGTAGTGCTGGGGCCTCAGGCCAAGGAGATTTACGCCGGAACGCACCGATCGAAGCATCACGTTTGGCCCGTGAGGAAGGCAACGCACACGCACCATCTCCGGGATGATTTCGTCCAGAAATTCGGGGGGACGATAAAAAATGCGCTTGATCAGGGCCTCGTTGCTTATCATATGAGGCTTGTAGATCAACTCACCCAATACCGGAACCGAGATCAGACGCAATGGCCAGGAAACGCGCTTTCCCAAGCCGGCCGAACCCACCAGCGCCACTTTGTCCACCCGGTGCGGATTTTCCAGCGCTGTGATTCCCGCTACCAGGCCGCCCCCGGAGTTGCCCACCACGGAGAAGCGCTTGATCCCCAGCTCGTTTGCGAATTCCACGAGAAAGTCCGCACCGCTCTCCGGAGAGTAGCCGAGATGATCGGCCACGCTAGAACCGCCGTAACCAGGCAGGTCCAGGGCAACGGCTGTGAATCCCGCGTCGGCGAGAGGGGCAATGTTGCGGCACCAGGTAATCATCGAGGTGGCCAGACCATGCACCAGGAGCACAGCGGGCCCCTCGCCGGCAACGGCGTAGCGGACGTTTATCCCGTCCACCTGAACGTCGTGGATTCGCGCCCGCTGCATTAGCGCCGTTGCTTTCATCTTTCAATAACCTGCGGATCCCCATGGCCGGGAAAGGCCAGGAAAGTCCTGCCCTCCCGGGCCGCAAGAGTTTACACCAGCGCGGGTTCCCGTCGCTCGTTCTCCATGTTCACCGCCAGGGTCTTTCCATTGTTCCCTCTCCCTTCGGGGGAGGGTTAGGGTGGGGGCATTCCCTTTGGTGAGCGGCCACAGTTTAATCCCGGCATTTCACCCTCGCCCCAGCCCTCTCCCTTTAGGGAGAGGGAGAACTACAAGACCCCGTGTTCACCGGCGAGTCCCGCCGGGTGAGCACGAGGCTATCGTGCCCGGCATCCACGACCACGTGGGCTCCCGTTTTAACCTCGCCGGACAACACCATCCTGGCCAGCGGGTTTTCCAGTTGCCGTTGAATGGCCCGCCGCAGTGGTCCCGCCCCGTATACCGGATCGAAACCTTCCTTAGCCAACCAAAGCTCAGCTTCCGGGGTGAGCTCGAACGTAATTTCCCGCCCGGTCAGCCGGGCCTTTACGTCCCGGATCATCAATGCAACGATCTGCATGACCTGGTCCCGGTTCAGCGGGTGGAAGACGATGGTATCGTCAATCCGGTTCAGAAACTCTGGCCGGAACGTCCTCTTCAAAGCGGCGTTCACCGGACCGCGAATCTTCCGCATCTCGTCCTGCTCTTCCTTTCCGGCGGTACGAAAACCGAAGGGTTGGTGCCGCAGGCCCTCCGTGCCGAGGTTGCTGGTCATTATAATGACGGGGTTGCGGAAATCAACGGTATGTCCCTGTCCGTCGGTCAAGCGGCCGTCCTCCAGGATCTGGAGCAGGATGTTGAACACGTCCGGGTGAGCCTTTTCGATTTCGTCGAACAGGAACTCGGCCAGTGCCTTGGCCAGCTCGGTTTTGCCAACCCCGGTGGGCCCCAGGAATATGAAGCTCCCGATGGGACGGCGTGGATCGCTGAGGCCGGAGCGCGAGCGCCGTATGGCCTCCGCCACTGCCGCCACCGCCTCGTTCTTCCCAATTATCCGCTGGTGGAGGTCGGTCTCCATATGGACCATACGCTCCGCCTCGCCCTCCATCGCCGTCCGGCGGGAATGCCGGTCCAGTCAGACACCAGCCGGGCGATGTCCGTCTCATCCACCACGCGGCCGGACCTGGAGCCGGTCCTGGGGCCGGCCTGCAGTCCCTGCCGTCCGGCGTCGTATTCCCCCTGGAGACGCAGCAGCTCAGTGGGAAGTTCCGCCGCGCGTCATAGTCGGAGCGTTCTGCCGCCGCCGCCTCCTGGTCGTTGAGATGGCGAATGCGCTCGTCCCGTTTCTTGAGATCAGGAGGGAATATCTGCTCGTCGATGCGCAGCTTGCTGGCAGCCTCGCCGATGGAGTCCACGGCCTTGTCAGGGAGTTGCCGTCCGGTGATGTATCGATCGCTGAGGCGGGCAGCGGCCCCAGGGCTGCATCGCTGATGTCCACCTTGTGATGGGCCTCGTAGCGGGGCCGCAGCGCCTCCAGGATTTTCACTGTCTCCTCGACTGTGGGTTCCTCGAGGAATATGGGCTGGAAGCGCCGTTCCAGGGCAGAGTCCTTCTCAATGTACTTCCGGTACTCGTCTAGGGTTGTAGCGCCGATACACTGCATCTCCCCCCGTGAGAGGGCGGGCTTCAGCATGTTGCTGGCATCCACTCCCCCCTAGCCCCCCCCAGCCCCCACCATGGTGTGGAGCTCATCGAGAAACAGGATGACCTCGCCCCTGGCTTCCTTGAACGCGTCGAGACCTCGTCGAAGACCGACTTGAGCCTTTCCTCGAACTCGCCGCGGAATTTGGATCCAGCCACCATGGCAGGCAGATCCAGGGCCGTTACTCGGCGATTGGTCAGCGAGTCCGGCGCGTCGCCGCTGGCAATGCGCTGCGCCAGGCCTTCGGCGATTGCGGTCTTGCCCACGCTGGCCACGCCGGTGATCGCCGGGTTGTTCTTGCGGCGGCGGGTGAGAGTCTGCATCACCTGCCGGATTTAAGAGTCGCGGCCCACCACGTGGTCCAGCTTGCCCTCTTCGGCCATCCTGGTGAGCTCTATACTGAACTTTTCCAGCGAACCATAGCGGCTCTCGGCATCCGAAGGGGATGTGGGGACCAGCCGGCCAACAATTGCTGTGAGAAGCCTATTTCCGATACCCCTGCCTGAGGTGAGCGACTGTTTCCCGGAGAACGGCCGCCTCCTGCTCGAGTTCTTCGACCCGTTCCATCAGTTTCAGGGCGACTTCCGCCCCGGCCAGATTGATTCCCAAGTCCTCAGTCAGGGTTCTCACCCTTCTGATGCGCTCGATGTCTGCCATGGAGTACATGCGCTGGCGTCCCGACGTGCGGGAGGGCCAGACCAGTCCCTGACGCTCGTAATGGCGCAACGTCTGGGCGTGTACCCCAACGATGCGAGCCGCGACGCTGATGACGAAGCAGGGTTCCTCCCGGAGCCGTCCCTCTTCTGCCATTTGTTCACTCCTTTCCGTACGCCCCCAGGTAATCGTAATCTGCTCTCCAAGAAACCATCTCAAGACTCTGTGGACAGCTAACCCGTCATTCTCCCTGGTTCTTTCAAGCTAGGAGCAGGAATCCACACCCCGGCTAACGATCGCCGGTGTTTTGACGGACTTGATGCTTCCTGTGTTAGTTTTAAGGGACTATCTCAATAGACGGCGAACCAACCCGCCATTCTCCCTGGTTCTTTCAAGCCAGGAGCAGGAATCCACACCCCGGCTAACGATCGCCGGTGTTTTGGCGGACTTGATGCCTCTCGAGATGGTTTCCGAGTACTGCTGGCTATGCTAAATGGGCTCCGTTGACCTTGGGCCGGTCTCTGCCAAGTTCCCTCAGCATCCGGAACAGTTCTATCTCCTCATCAGAGGGGTTGCTTGGCAGGCGCAGCTTGGCAGTTACGTACAGGTCGCCGCGACCTGCGCCGCCCGACAACGGCAGCATACCCAGTCCCGACAGCCGGAAACGCCGCTCGTTTGGCGTATTGGGCGGTACGGTCAGTGCGACCTGTCCTGCCAGCGTCGGGGCCAATATCTCGGCGCCCAGCATGGCGTCCTCCACCTGCAGGTCCACGTCCACAAACAGGTCGTGTCCCTCCCGCTTGAACTTGGGGTGTTCAGCCACCGACAACACCAGGTAGTAATCAGTGCCCTGTTGGCCGTCCGGTGCGATGTGGACCCTGGAGCCGTTGTCCACCCCAGCCGGGATCTTAACCTCGAGGCTGCGACCGTCCGGGGTCCGCAGGGTGCGACTCGTGCCGCGGAAGGCCTCTTCCAGCGAAATCTCGACATGATATTCAGCGGGAGGCGGTCGCCAGGTCCGGCCGCGGGACGAGCCCGAGTTGAAAAAATCCCCGAAAATGTCCCCCATTCCCGGGCCTCCGAACGTGGAGAAAGCATCGTCGCCGTCGACGAAGGTCCAATGGACCCCGCCGCCCTGCGGATTTGGGGCTTGGGTGAATTGGTCGGCGCGCTTCCAGTTGTCCCCGTACCGGTCATACTTCCTGCGTGATTCCTCGTCGGATAGCACGCCATAGGCCTCGTTGATTTCCTTGAATTTCTCCTCCGCGCCGGTGTCGTTCTTGTTGACGTCTGGATGGTACTGTCGGGCCAGACGCCGGTAAGCTTGGCGGATCTCCTTTTCGGAGGCGTCCTTGCCGACGCCCAACACTTCATAATAGTTGCTCATAACAGCACCGCCAGCGGCATCATGGCCAATGTGATCACAGGTGCAACAAAGATCAATTTCAACGCATACTGATTTATAGAGACTATCTCAAGAGACGGCGAACCAACCAAACCGTCATTCCCCCTGGTTCTTTCAAGCCAGGAGCGGGAATCCAGGACCTCGGTTAGCGAATGGCAAATTTTCTGAAAATTCGGTGAGTATTGCGATCGTTTCTTAATGGCACGTGCGTGCCCAACCTGTTCCAATGATATAACTTGATAGTTATCTTGGCAAAATATATAGATAAGAACCCTATCAATGGTGTAAGAAAGGAAGAGTAAGAGACTATCTCAAAAGACGGCTTTCGCGGGCATGACGAGTCTAATTGGTCCAAATGCGATAGCCCTGGATTGCCGGTTCGGTAGTGTCCCTTATTGAAATTGACATCTGTTGAGTGCCGTAGCCAAGAAATTAAAAACCGTCATTCCGGCGAAAGCCGGAATCCAGAGCCCCGGTGAAAACGCCCTGTGTATACATCATTGCCAGCAAGCAGAACGGCGCCCTTTGCGGAGGAGCAGGATGACGGACGGGGGCAGGAATGACTGTTATGCGACGGCGAACGGCGGCTCTGGATTCCGGCTTTCGCCGGAATGACGGCGTATAGATGAGGATGACGGATGATGTTAATTTCAAAGAGGGACAGACCCGCCGGATTGGTTCTGTTGAGCAATGGGCGCGCAGGTGGTAGAATTAAACTCTGCAAGACCAGCCGTGCGATGCGGCTACTGACGATCCCCGATAGCTCAGCGGTAGAGCGGGCGGCTGTTAACCGCTAGGTCGTAGGTTCGAATCCTACTCGGGGAGCCAACAGCTACCATAACGGCGTCTAGAGTCGGCACATTATGAATGGACGTAACGGCGGTTACTACCGGCCGCAAAGCTGGCGCAGCTTTGGGCATGACCGGGCGGTTGAGGGAAGCTCTCGATAACTACCTGCTCTACCACCGCATAGAGAGCAGCACGGACGCGACCATCAAGTTCTACGCCAAGGAAGTCCGGCTGTTCCTCAAAGACGTCGACCCTGACTGTCAGACCCTCCAGGACTTGACTCCCCTCCACGTGCTGAAACACCTCGCCTCCATGAAAGACCGTGGTCTGGCACCGCGTTCCGTTCGCTCCCGTTGGCAGGCCATCACCACGTGGCTGAACTGGTGCGTGAAGTGGGGTCCCATCGACTCGTCGCCTGCCAGCATATCAAGGCCCCCAAGGTGCCCAAGACGCGCAAGCCATTTCTGAGCGAAGAACAGTTTGGTGCGCTGTTAAACCAGTGTCCGTTGGACACCTTCGCCGGGGCCCGCAGGCAGTCCATGTTGTGGATGATGGTGACCAGCGGGATAAGGCCGCGCGAAATGTGGTCGCTCACCACTGAGGACTTGGATTGGAACAGCTCGATGATCAGAGTCGTTCACGGCAAAGGGCAGAAAGAGCGTCAGATTCCCTTCGACCTCCGCTGCCAAAGAGTGATGCTCAGATATCTCCAGCATCGTTCAGATCCGTTGGAATGGCTATGGGTTACTGAAAATCGAACTCGACTGGCGTACGACAGCATCTGGCAAGATCTCAGCCGCTTGGCGGACCGGGCCGGCATAAAACTTAAGGACACCTGCCATATCTTTAGGCGCACGTTTGCGGCCCAGGCGGTGAAGCAGAGCATACCCCGGCCTTACGTACTAGCCATTGCGGGCTGGTCGACTCCGCAGATGCTGGACGATTACGTGGCGGCCATGGAAGCCGAGGAGGAAGCGATAGAGTCCTTTCGCGAATTTAAGCCGTTTGGAAAATAGAACAGGCACTTGTTTTGGTGTGGAAGAAGTACGTTGTAGATCATCTCTCAGTTGACCTATGTTCTGATAAGACCGAGGTCGTTGGTTCGAGTCCATCCAGGCCCACCACTTCCGCAATTTCGGGTATAATCAGATACAAAATGACGGCTTTCTCTCTCAGGTGCCAACAGATGAATGGTCGTCAAGCAGGTTTCTGACCACAGTCTTCGCGAATCCGGCAAACGGTTCCTTAGGAGCCTGAAGGCCCCCAACCGGTACTCTGAAAGGTACCTTGCCAGCCTCGAAACCAGCGTCGCAATGGCCACCCTCTACGCAGAGAAACAGGGGTGGCCGGTTGTGCGCGATATTACTGCGGACCACATGGAGGATTACTTTGCCTACCTCCAAGGCCGCACTCGGTGGTTCGGTGAGCGCACCTATGCCGAACCCAAGATGCTGTCCAAAGGCCACATCAACGTTCAGTACCGCCGCCTTCACCGGGTTTTCAACTGGCTCGTGGAACGTGGATACGCCGACGAAAACCCTTTGACCCACATCGAGCCGCCCAGCCTGGATGAGAAGACGGTTCCCGTGGTCACAGAGGACCAGATGAGGGACCTCCTCACCTTGGCCGACCCCGCCCTTGCCAGAACTCCCGCCCACCGGTTTCGCTTGGTTCGCGAGCGGGCACTCCTGTACACGTTTTGGGACACACTAGGCCGACTCGCCGAGATCGCTAAGTTGCGACTTGAAGACGTGGACCTGACAAATGGCACACTGTTGGTAATGGGCAAAGGACGGAAAGAACGTAGGATGCCCATTGGCGACGCGGCTGGGTCCGTCATGTGGGACTATCTCCAGGAAAGAGAGGCACTCATGCCCCGCACCAGGTCACTGTTGGTATCTGAGCAAGGCGAGGCCTTGCTGCCCAACGGGATATGCCAGATCCTGAAGCGCTTGGCAAGGCGAGCCGGAATTGTAAACATGCACCCCCACAGGTTTCGTCATTCCTATGCGATCAACTCCCTGCGGGCTGGAATGCCGGAGCAGGTTCTGAAAATAGTCGGCGGGTGGAGGAAGATACCGGAGACCTACTTCAGGACATTGGGGGAGGAGGACGCCAAGGAGTTCCACCGCTAGGTAAGTCCGGGCGATCGGCTTGGGAAAGCGACGTCTGTGCGAAGGACTCGGCAGCAGCCGGGTAACGGCCATCCCCGGGGCAGGCTGTGAGGTTTATTTTCGGCGGGATCGCATTGTAAGCGCTTGCCCTGCTCCAGTCGCTCCTGCGACACCGAGTGGCCTCGCCAGCCAGACCAGATTCAAGGGTATTTCCTCGTAGAGGGGAGACATGCGTTCACAAGGCCGCCCGCGCAGACTCGGACAACAGCGAAACGGCAAAGGCGGGTCGTCTGCTATCGCGTTTAAGAACTACAGTAGTGGAGACGGGGGAGGCCGCGTCTCACGATTTCCTTCCATTCCAGTGCGCGTGGAATTCAGGTAAGAATAGGTTTCAAGGCTTTGCAACCAAGGGACTTCGGACGCTGCAGTATCTTCCGCATTTAGCCTCCGGACCCGGGCTGGACTTTACGCAAAAGTTAGGAGAAGTAAAAAGACAGGGTAAGCTGGCCTAAACCCACTTCTCACGGAGGGTCCAGCCATGCTCACCCTGCAGATGCCATTTTACCCGTACTCCATCCCTTCGCCACGCTGTTTCGCAACCCGACTTGGCTGAATGCCCAAATCCTGCTGGCCGGCGCGATACTGGCTCCGGGCCAACGCACCGTGGCCGCGGCGCGGCGCGTCATGGGCCGCAGCGATCACCTCGACTATGCCCGCTATCATGAGGTGCTCAATCGGGCGGTGTGGTCGCCCCGCCAGGCGGCTCGCATCCTGCTCATGCCGCTGCTCCAACACCTGGATCAGGGCGATGGTCCGTTGGTCTTCGGCATCGACGAAACCCTGGAACGGCGCCGTGGCCCTAAAATCAAGTCCCTGGGCATCTACCGCGATGCGGTGCGTTCCAGCCGGAGCCACCTGGTCAAGGCCAGTGGCCTGCGCTGGGTCTCCCTGATGTGGCTGGGCCATGTCCCCTGGGCAGGACGCTATTGGGCCTTGCCCTTTCTCACCGTGCTGGCGCCCTCGGAACGCTACTACCGGTAGCGCGGACGCCGCCACTAAAAGCTCACTGACTGGGCCCACCAGATGATCCTGCAACTGCGCCGCTGGTTGCCCCACCGCCCCCTGGTGCTGGTGGGCGACAGCGGCTACGCCGTCCTGGACCTGCTCCACTGCTGCCAATCGTTGGCTCAACCCGTAACCCTCATCGCCCGCTTGCGCCTGGACGCCGCCCTTTATGCGCCAGCGCCACCCCGTCAGACGGGCCAGAACGGTCGGCCTCCGCTGAAAGGCCGGCGGCTGTCCGCGCTGATGGCACTCCTGGACTTGCCCGCCGTGTCATGGATCGAGGTGTCGTCAGCCTGGTACGACGGCACTACCCGCACGGTGGAACTCACGTCTGTAAACGGCGGAGATAAAGTGGGCCATGTGGGCGGATTTACCGACTTACATTTGGCGGTTGAAAACTGTACCGCCCGCCGCCATTCATAGGGCGATAGTCGACCCTACGGATGGTGCGACGGATGTACAAGGTGGACGTATATCTGCGGGTTCGCCGGGCGGTGATGGTGGAGGGAATGAGCATCCGGGAAGCAGCCCGGGTGTTCGGCCTGCACCGGGACACGGTGCGCAAGATGCTGGCCTACTCCGTTCCGCCGGGCTACCGGCGGCAGACTCCGCCAAGAAGACCCAAGTTGGAGCCTTTCACCCGCGTCATCGACCGGATCCTGGATGATGATCTCAGGCGGCCCAGGAAGCAGCGCCACACGGCCAAACGCATATTCGAGCGGCTGCGCGACGAGTACGGGTTTGACGGTCAGTACACCATAATCAAGGACTATGTAAGAGAGCATCGCCGCCAGACCAAGGAGATGTTCGTCCCCCTGTCCCATGCACCGGGCCACGCCCAGTGCGACTTCGGCGAGGCCTTGGTGGTCATGGGCGGCATCGAGCGCAAGGCCCACTGCTTCGTCATCGACCTGCCCCACAGCGAAGGTGTCCAAGCTCTTGACCGCGGGGAACCGGGCGGCCCGGTTCCGCCGCTCCACCATGCGCTGATGGCGGTCGATGAGCTCCAGCTCGGCCAGCCTGAGCAGGTACTGGGGATGGTCCACACCCTCGGCGGCGCACTGGGCTGCCATCTTCCCGTATTCCCTGAGAAAGCTGGGCAGCTTCAGTTCCTTCAGGTGATGTTCCAGCAGCAGCGTCGACCGGTCGTTCATGCCGCCCTCCCCGACAGCAAGGTCATGTAGTCCCCGGCGGACGTGGTGCTCACCCGGACCCGGGGCAGGTAGGGATAGAGCTCCAGATCCAGCCGGGGCGGCCGCCCCTCCAGCCGTCACAGCATCAGGTGTTTCACGGCGTCGAAGCTGATGGCTCCCAGCCGGAGGCGTCCTTTGCCGCTGCAGCCACCTCCTGCTGGGAGAAGGTCTCCAGCAGCCTGAGCACCTGCACGTACTCCCGCTTGCCCCGTCGTCCCATTCGGGACTCCAGCAGACGCCGCAGCGTCCCGAACTCATCGGGCAAAGTCCAGCCCTGCAACGGCGCGGCCTGGTCCAGGGCGCCCGGTTTCCGCTCCAAGAGCGGCAGGTAGTGGATCGGGGTCGTAGACGAAGTCGTCCCGACCGTAGGATCGGGGATGCCTGGCGATGACCTCGGACCCGCAGCTGATTACCACCTGGTCCACGTAGCCCCTTACCAGCACGTCCTGGTGGCCATAGGCCACCGGCACCGAGTAGTCGTTGGTCTTGTACCTTACCAGCGACAGGGAACTCACCCGGCCCGCCTGCTTGTCGCAGGCGTCGTATGCCACTGGCGGCAGCGGCAGCAGGGCGTCCAGGTCCCGCTCCATCCGCTGGCCGATGGTTTCCGTGTGGCCCCTGAGCTTGGCGTCCATTCGTTCCAGGCAACGCCGCTCCAGGTAGGCATTGAGCGCATCAAAGCTTTCGAAGGACGGCACCGGCACCAGGAAGTTGCGGCGCGAGTAACCCACCAGGCCCTCCACCTTGCCTTTGTCATTGCCCTTGCCGGGGGGGCCGAACCGGTCCTCGAACAGGTAGTGAGACTGGATCTCGGTGAAGGCGCGGGTGCATTGACGACGGCCGTCGCCCAGTATCTTCGCCACCGCCAGCCTGGTATTGTCGTAGAGGATGCTCTGGGGCACTCCGCCCAGGTAGGCGAACGCTGCTACATGGCCGTCCAGGAAGGCCTCGGTAGTCTCCGCCGGATAGGCCTTGACGAAGCAGCCGTCGCTGTGGGGCAGGTCGATGACGAAGCAGTGGGCCTTACGCTCCACGCCGCCAATGACCACCAGGGCCTCGCCGAAGTCGCACTGGGCATGGCCCGGTGCATGGGACAGGGGGACGAACATCTCCTTGGTCTGGCGACGGCGCTCCCGCACGTAGTCCTTGACCGTGGTGTATCCACCTCGAACCCGTACTCGTCCCTGAGGCGCTCGAAGATGCGCTTTGCGGTGTGGCGCTGCTTCCTGGGACGCCTGAGGCCGTCCTCCAGGATCCGGTCGATGACGCCGGTGTAGGACTCAAGCTTGGGCCTTCGGGGAGGAGACTGTCGGCGATAACCCGGAGGCACCGAATAGGCCAGCATCTTGCGCACCGTGTCCCGGTGCAGGCCGAACTCCCGCGCAGTCTCCCGCATGCTCATCCCATCCACCATCACCGCCCTTCGGACCCGCAGATATACGTCCACCTTGTACATCCGTCGCACCATCAATGGGCCGGCTACAACCCTATGGATGATGGCGGGCGGTACAGTATTCAGTCGCCGATTTGTTGATACTCAGCAGTCCTCCGCCCACGCGGCCCACTTTAACTCCGCCCTTTACATCGTTGAGCGCGCAATGAATGGTGGTCATGGTATTTCTCCCAGTGGGTGGATGGCCGATCGATGATGTGTGGGGGCCGTTCACTCGGCGACCGTCGTGCTGGCGGGGCACTCTGGAGGTTCTTGACCCGAGCACAACACAATGTTAGCGTTGTGTCATGATACCGCAGTTCGATGCGGACGGGCTACTGCCACCGGGTATCCACCGGGCCACCTGGGATGAGGTGACCGCAGTCTTCGGCAGCATCCCGTGGCGCAGGCAACTCTTGGCTGGAATGGAGATGGCCATGGAGAGCTTGAGGCTGGCTGGCTGCCGCACCGTTTACATCGACGGCAGCTTCGTGACGAGCAAGGATATTCCCAACGACTTCGATGCCTGCTGGGAGTAGGCGGGCGTGGCACCGGAATTGTTGGATCCAGTTCTGCTGCGGTTCGACGCCGGTAGGGCTGAGTAGGAGGCCAGATACCTAGGGGAGCTGTTTCCCGCGTCCATAGGAGCGACTGTGGACGGGACCTCGTTTCGTGAATTCTTCCAGACGGACAGGGCGACTGGAAGGGCCAAGGGCATCGTTGCAGTGGATCTGAGAGGTCTCTGATGATCAAGAACGAACGACAGTATCGGATCACCCGCACACAGGCAGAGCGATTCACGCGCACCCTGGAAGGTCTCCGAGAGAGGCCTGAGGGAGCGGATGGGATTCATCCCATGATAGCGCAGGCCCAGGTGGATGCGGTCAGCAGCCAGTTGGCCGACCTGGAGGCCGAACTGTTTGAGTACGAGGCGATCAGGGAGGGGAAGTTCCAGATGGAGGAGCTGAGTGTGGTAGCCGGCCTGCCTGCGCTTCTCATCAAGGCTCGCATCGCGCGAGGATGGAGCCAGAGGGAGTTGGCGGACCGCATGGGCCTGAAGGAGCAGCAGATACAGAGATACGAGGCCACGGATTACGCCACGGCCAAATGGTCCCGCATCAGGGAGGTGGCTGGTGTACTCAGCATGGAAATCAGTGGCCCAACCCAGCCTGAGGAACCCCACCACTGAGAGATCCTCAATTTGGGTTCTGAGCGTGAGGAGAGCAATGAAACCGATGAATGATTACAGCGACGTTCGAAATCATGGCCTCTGCATCCATTGCGGTGAGGGCCTCCACCACGGAAGCGGGAGCAGGGATCACATTCCAACCCGAGCCCTTTTGGATCGTCCCTACCCGGATTAACTGCCCACCGTCGAAGTCTGTGGTGAGTGCAACAATGAGTTCTCAAAGGACGAGAGCTATCTGGTCGCTCTCATCGCCTGTGTCATCAGCGGATCGCCTGGCCCGAGGCGACACGAGTTCCCAGTTGCCGCCTCTCTATTTACTCGAAGTGTAGAACTGGCGGCCCGGGTCCGCATTGAACGGACATGCGGGGTTCAATTGACGCTGTGGGGAGACTCCGCGGTGGAATGGATCGTCGAACGAGAGTGCTGCGAATCTTTGATGGGCAGCATCGCCGCCGCGCCATCGGAGACCTACTACTGGAATTGGCTGATGGGGAAGAAAGCATTGATGCAACCCGGGCTACGCTCCTTCAAACCTCGGTACCGGTAGACCTTTACGCCGAGGAAGATCTCCGTTCGCTGCGGCAGATGTTTTCCGACGCCTCAAAAACCAAGCGTATTGAAGCCAGCACGGTGACAAGGTTTGACCGGCGGAACGCCCTTAACCTGGCTGCGGTGCACCTGGCGGATGAGAGCCGAATATTTGGCGGCCGGATCGAAATGGAGCGTACTACCGTAGCCTCGAACGGTTCGTCGCTCCTTGCCATAAACCAGTTGGCAGCCAATCTGCAAGCCCTTGAAGTTGGTATCAACGGCCGGGTCAGCCGCGGGCTCAACGGCGAGTATATGCAGAACCTGGATGCGCTCAATCAAGAGTGCCTGACTTGGGCCGACGAATCTCTGCCCTCTGCCCGGGAGGAATATGGGGGGCTGGTGAGTGGTTCGATAACCAGCGATGAAATTCCCACGCTGCGCCGTACCTCGCTGGCTTACAGCGTGACCTTTATTCGCACTCTCGCTGGCTGCTACCATCTCTGGCTCCGGACCGTGTCCGAGAATTGGAAGCCGTTGGCCCAGTTCGTGCGGGAGGCGTCCCTGAGACCTGAAGGCGGGCGCGGCTCGCTATTGGTCGATGCCGGGGCTATGGCTCCGGGCGACTCTTCTCTAGTAGCCCGCCGCCAGGAGGTCCAAGGTGCCATCAACTACATTGTCGCCAAGGCTACGCAAACAGCCTGTTAATCCGGTCAACCATATTCGCTGCATTAAGAAGAACGCCCAGCCAATATGTGCGGGCGTTCCATGTGCCTGAAGTGTTGCGCAACTATGGCACGGTGACAGGCTCCGGTCATCAACCTTGAATCTGCGCCAGCGGCTTCCAGTTGAGATTGGCTAGGCCAGATTGGGGAGGGTTTTACGAGGGGTCCTGGGACATGCGAAAGCGACTACCCTGCCGCTGAGAGCAGAAGCCACACTCCTCCCTGCTAGTAGAAATTCGCGGTTGAGGAGGACTACGACGATGAAGTCCCCGGGCTGGGCCCAGGACATTAGGTTAGGCCAAGCCGTTAGCTTCATGGTGCGACTGCTGGCCCGGTCAGCAAAGATGAGTTCCTGCCGGTTGCCGTACTCACTGAGCAACCTGCACTGGGGTTGCAGATCCTTGGCGGCGGCCTTCTTGCTGATCAGGGCATAGCCAGCCGTAGGTCACTGAAACCATGGTGTTCAACAAAAGGGCGCATCAACACTCGGGAAGCCGGGACTAAACTTCACCAGATATATCCCTTCGATTCCAAAAATGACTGATTACTTAGGGGGTTGCTGACAGTGACCACGCAAGGACAAACTGGACAGGTACCTTCCGTTGAGGGAATACGACCCGCTCATGACCAAGCTTGTGCAGGGGATGCATCCGAAGACGATGGTACTAACTCAAGCAATGGCGAGGCCATGAACCGTAGTGCACAATCTTCCCCAACCTCTGGCCTCGCGTTACTCATCGAGTGGGCGAACGGCCAGGATCACTGGATTCGCAAGATCGTAGACAACGTCATCAAGACACGAAGCCTCCTCTCTGACGAACACGTGACCGCCATTTACGAGCTATTTCTCCGCGAGAAGAAGCTTGCCCAAGGGGATCCCGAACGTAGAACGGCTCTCGTCCTCTCGGCTCTCAGTGCCTACGGCGACGGCCATGCGGCTCGTCACGCTCGAGCACATAGAGAATGTGAACTCGCTGACACCGGATCAAGAGATCAAATTTCACCGACGCCTAACAGTCTGCTTTGGCGAAAACGGGAGCGGCAAGACGGGCTACGTGCGGATCATGAAGCAAGCGGCGGGTGTCCGTACCGCACAGCCAGTTTTGCTGAATATCCACGCCGACGGGCCCGGACGGACACCGCGGGCTAGAATCAAAATTGCCTACGGCGATGACGAGCGCACGATCGACTGGCAAGGAGAACAGGGCATCACGCCTCTCACCAGCTTGGTTATATTCGATGCCCGCGCCGCTGTAGTCCACATCGCTGACGATTTAACCTACTCATACACGCCGGCAGACCTTTCGTTGTTCCCCCTGGTAACGGACGGCATCGATCGATCGCAGAGGAAGTTACAAACCGCCAAGGAAGAATGAGAACTCCACAAGAATCCTGCCGAGAACCGTTTTCCACAGGAGAGTCGGCTACACGCGATAATCAAGGGCCTCGGAGCCTCAACCAATCTCCCCGAGATCGAAGCGCCGGCCGAAATTTCTGATGAGGAAGAGGCCAACCTATCAAGCCTTCGAGAAAAGGTCGCAGCTCTCAGTTCGGGATCGGTTCGTCAACAGATTACAGTGAAGAGCGAAGAGAGAGATGTGCTTTCAACAGGTACTTTCCATTGGCCAGACCATTGCGGACTTCGACCGTGACGCTTACCTAGAAGCGATTGTTGCTCTGCGGCCAGCTCGTGTCAACCACGAACAGGCTACACGGGAAGCACTGACTGGCGAGAACATACCGGGAATCCTGGGCAAAGCCTGGCAAGAATTTGTTGAGGCGGCCGAAGGCTACATCACGGAAGTCGGTCTTGACCCATACCCAGAGTCGGATGCTTCTTGTATCTACTGCCGACAGCCTTTGGATAGTGCCGCGGTCGGGTTGATTCAGAAATACCGAGATTACTGCAACGCTGCGCTTCGTCAGGAAATAGAGCGAGCCAATGAACGCCTTCGTAAGCTCTGTGTACCGGTGAACAATCTCCACCTCGATGAGAATGAGCGAGACCTCGACCGTCTTCTGAAGGCAGTCTCGGATCCCAGTAGCCCACCGTCAGCCCTGACGGCGGCGCGGGAAGTGATTCAGCAGGGGCGACTCCTCCATCAGGTGATCACGGACGAAGGGGACTGCCCGCCCACATCCGATGGTGTCCTGCTACCGCTAAACATCGTTCGGGCCGGTGCGGAAGCAGCCAAGATTGCGTCGGATGATTTGTGCAAGGAGGGTGAGGAGCGCGAGCGAGTACTAGAGGAAGAATGAACACGCCTACTGGACCTTGAGGAAAGGCTTACGCTTCGTGGGCTGATGCCAGCCATCGAAGGCTACGTCCAAGCCGCCGAATGGGCGAATCGCTGCACGTTATACCTGCGACCGTTCCAAGGCATCAAGCGGAGCCTGACTGATACCGCGAAGCGTGCCAGCACCGAGATGATGAACCGGCATTTCCAGAACCTCCTCCAAGAGGCATGTCAATCACTCCGCGCTCCCTCGGTCACACTCGAATTCCCAGTTCGTGAAGGCCAGGCTCTCCGACGGAAGGTCTTGACTCCTGAGTACGGTCTTAGTGAAATTCTGTCGGAGGGAGAGCAAAAGGTCATAGCCTTGGCCGACTTCCTGGCAGAGGCAACTTTGAACCCCGACCGTTCCCCGATCGTGCTCGACGATCCTGTCACGAGCTTAGACCACAAGCGAATGCGCCATGTCGTGGACCGCCTCGTTGAACTCTCCCGAAATCGGTAGGTCGTTGTGTTTACGCACTACATCTGGTTTGCGGCGGAACTGTTGGGACGCTTTGAGCAGGAACCGAAAGAGTGCGCTTTCTATGACGTAATGGTCGAGGACGAACGCATTGGGTTACTTGAGGGCGGATCTCACCCCCGCACGGATACCTTCAACGACCGACGCAGACACATTGCAGGCCTAATTGAACAGGCGGATAAGGAGACTGATAAAGAGCGGCAATCTTTGGTTGAAAAGGGCTACGAGGAGCTGAGGGGGGCGTGCGAGATCGTCGTTGAAAAGGACCTCCTCAAGGACGTGACAGAACGCTATCGACCTAATGTAAGGATGACTGTTTTGCGTCAGATTAGTGCGGACCGCCTTCCCGACGCAATACAGAAAATCGTACCGATTTTTGAGAAGTGCTCCCGTATCATCTCATCACATTCGCAGCCTCTGGTCACCAGAGGAGTACGCACGCCCCTTGACGAATTGAAAGATGATTGGAAGACACTGCAGGACACTTGGCGGGAATACTTGCAGGAATAATCTTTACCCCAGGGGGAGCTTCCATCCAGCGCCACACGGTGGCCGGGCTGCCAGGTCGGTGAAAGGAATCCTGGGCCGTCCTTTGAAGCTGTCGGGCCAGCTGGCCCTCGCCAACCGCCATGCAGAGAACTAGCGTGGACTCGATCCTAGCCTGTATACCTGTTCACGGAAATCCGTACTGAAGCCGTTCAGTGAACAAATATTTAATCCCGCACCACTTTTTCAGTACAGCACTGTAAACAGGGGCTAGGTCAGCCAATTCAGCGCTTCTCTTGCGACCTCGCCCGGGTGTAGCGGGCCACCATGTCGCCGTGCTTCCATCGCCCTTGGTTCTGGACCGCCGCGTTCGGCGCTCCTGCGGCCACCATACGCCTGGCCATGCCGATACGGCCGCTGTGTCCACTGAAGCCTTCGCCGAGGCCGGCGGCCCCGACGAAGGCGCTGGTGAGTTCCGGTTGCCCCACGGTATCTGGATTGACCGGCACGAACGGGTGCTGGTCGCCGACCGGGAAAACGACCGGGTCCAGGTGTTCACTCAATAAGGAGAATACATCTCGACTTGGCCCATCAAGCTGATCGGCCCGGTCCTGTTCTACGTCGACTCCGACGATACCGTCTACGTTCCGGAGCACAACGGCGGCCTATTCAGCGTGCTGAGTCTTGAGGGCGAGCTGATAACCCAATGGGGATCGGAGCTGCACCGCTCCTGCCACGGCGTCTGGGCCGACTCCAACAAAGACCTGTACTTCGTAATGCCCGGCGAGTGGGGCTGCGACCGGCGGGTGGTGAAGTTCCATCGGCGTTAATCGCCGGAAGGACCCACGATTCGCGTCCGGCCTGGTCCCTCGGAGATAGCCGGCAATGTTGATTGGTTGCGGTGCCCGACCCGACGCCAAAACCCCGGCTCACTCGGCGTGTTCTGCGTTGAACCCTCGCAACCATTTAGACTTCACGACAATCCCTGCCCACCGTCATACCGGCGAAAGCCGGTATCCACAAGGGTTCGGCGAGAGCTTCTCGCCGGGACTGAACACTTATGAGTCCTCCAAAACGCTTGCGACGAAAAGCAGCGATTTGCTATATTGAGGATGCCGCTGACACCCCGTCAGCGGACCACCTACCGGATGGGGCTGTAGCTCACTCGGGAGAGCGCTTCAATGGCATTGAAGAGGTAGAGGGTTCGATCCCCCTCCAGCTCCACCAAACTGGACAAAATCAAGAACCTTCACCATTACTTGCGCTTTGGCGGTGTAATCGTCCATCTACCCTGCTTCGCCCGGTGGGGATACCAGCCAGGCGCCACCGGGCAGGACCTTCCGGCGGCGGGCCAACTGCTATTAGGAGCGAACATTGAGAATCCACTCCCAACCCTTCCTGTTTATCGCCATTCCACTTCTGTGTATCTTGGCGTCCATCCTGCTCTTGGCCGCCTGCGGAGGCGGCGAGAGCAAGGAGGACGTCATCGCTCAGACCTGGGACTGCTGGGCCCAGGGGGACACTGAAGTCTTCGAGGCAAGCATGCTCATGACGTTCCCCACCGCCAACGATATGGACGAGGCCAAGGCGCAGTTCATCTATGTGAGTTCCGTCGCTCCGATCGAAGACCTGAAGGCGAGCCGCGACGAAGCCTGCGGTCACGTGCCTTCCTAGCCTGCCACCACGCTTCCAACGGCCCCGGCCACCACTCCGGCCGCCACACCTATCCCAGGTTGGTTCAGACCGGCCTCCACCAGGCCGACTTCCCGACCCTCTGTTGGTTTGAAACAAACAGGCTCAGGATGGGCGGTGTCGTGCGTTATACCCAACACACGTTAGGAACACCGCTTTCGGTATTCCCCGGGTTGTGTTGGCTATTGCGCCTGGGGCGCCCGCTCATCCCTGCGGAAGCCGACATACCAACACATATTTGGGAGTGGCGAAACGGGTGTCTCCTGACCCCATACACAGCATTGACACCCATAGCGATTCCGGTATCCTATCCGTACGAATCTGTGGATATATGGTGCCGGTCAAGACCGGGCGAGAAAGAAAATGACCCGTACACGCACGACAAGATACGTGACCCTGTTGAGCGTTGTCCTTGCGATGGCCCTTACGGCGGTGCTTGTGGCCTGCGGCTCCGATGAGCCGTCCGGCGTGACAGGCCCCGACCGGACCGAGTCTCCCCCAACAGAGACGCCGGGGTCAGGGGACGCGCCCACTGCCACCGATGCGCCTGCACCGGGCTCGCCTGCAACGGACAGGGAAATCTTGGTCACCTTCTACAATGCCTTGGACGGACCAACCTGGGCGAACAGCGAAAACTGGCTGACCGACGCTCCGTTGGGCGAATGGTCTGGAGTCCAAACCGACGACAACGGCCGCGTCATTTATTTGCAGATGGGCGCGTCAGGGTCTGGACAGGAGTTGAGCGGGGAGATTCCCCTAGAGTTGATTGACCTCGGAGCCCTGGAAGTACTGGGCCTCGGTGGCGACGGTTTACGGGGGGAGATTCCACCTGAATTTGGCAACTTCCCCAACCTGCGATACCTGTCCCTCCATGGTGACGGATTAACGGGGGAGATACCGCCGGAGCTGGCCAACCTCGCCAACCTGACAGATCTGTGGCTGGATTTGGGCAAGGTGAGTGGCGAGATTCCCCCCGAACTTGGCGACTTGGCAAAAATACAACACCTGAGGATTACGGGTACTCAGGTGAGCGGTGAGATTCCGCCGGAACTGGTGGAACTGGCGAATATGTCCACCCTGTACGAGTTGAACCTCGCTGGGAACCAATTGAGCGGTGAGATACCGTCAGGGTTGGCGAATTTCACAGGGTTGGCGAATTTCACAGTGACCGTGAGCATTCTAAACCTCGCTGGGAACCAATTGAGCGGCGAGATACCGTCAGGGTTGGCGAATTCCAACATGCTCGAGCTAAACCTCAGTGGGAACCAGCTGAGCGGGACAATACCGCCAGATCTGGCTATTAACTGGGGCGACTACCACAGAGTGGAAAGCATCAACCTCAGTGGGAACCAGCTGAGTGGAGAGATACCCCCAGAGTTGGGTAACTATGAAACCCTGACAAGCCTGAACCTCAATGGGAACCAGTTGAGCGGGGAGATACCTTCCGAGTTGGGTAACCTCGATAACCTGAAAAGTATGACTCTACACAAAAACCAGCTAAGCGGGGAGATACCTTCCGAGGTGTGGGACATGCTTGAGCGGGAAGTCGAGATTGAGATCCATGGCAATGATTTCCCGTGTCTAAGGGGTGGGTTGCGCCACCTATATATCGAACAACGGGCCAACTGTTGAGACCCAGGCGTGCCACTTCTCTCGACTCTGCGGGGATTGCACGTGGTTTGCCCAGGGGAGATACCGGCGGAGCTGGGCAGCCTCTCCAACCTGAATTCGCTGAGCCTCCGCGACAACGACTTGAGCGGGTGCGTGCCAAGCAGCCTGGAAGACCAGTTGTTGGTCTTTCGCGCGTCTGACCTTGGCGGCCTGCCCTACTGCTGAAGCCACGCGCCCTCAGCCGGGGACGGACGGCATATTGTCCAGAAGGCGCTCCCAGCGCGTGTTGGCTATGGGGTATGGCGCTGCCGAGCAACAGGGTATCAGTCTTTCCCTTCGTCGGCCCCCCGGTCGACGGCGGTTTGACCGCTCCGGCGCATGCTGACGCCCTTAACCGCCAGACCTTCAGCCAACGTTGAAGGGTGGAGGCCTGGTCCAGAGTGAGTCTCCTCTTAGAGCCTATCCTAATAACCCGGCGGCTCGGAGAGCGATAAGGGCACAGGCGAAATGAAGCAGGGCGATGTAATTGCTAGGAGACTTGTCCCAGCGGACCAGAATGCGCCGGAAGCGGTTCATCCAGCTGTGGGTGCGTTCCACCACCCAGCGCCGGGCCTTGTAGCCTGCCTCCTTTTTGATGGCCTGGGCCTCCTCACCCCGGCTGCGGATGTGGGCCGTAAAGCCAAACTCCTCCAGGGTCTGGCGCACCTCGTCAAAGTCGTAGCCTTTGTCCAGGCACAGACCCTGGGGATGCTCTGGGCTGGGTGCTGGACGTGGCACGGGGAGGCTGTCCACCGTGGCCCGCAACAGTTTCATATCGTGGCGGTTGGCCCCGTCCACTGCCAGCCCCACCGGAATGCCCCCGGCTTCGGTCAACAGACTGCGTTTGACCCCGCTCTTACCCCGGTCCGTGGGGTTGGGGCCGGTTTTTTCCCCCGCCTAAGGGGGATTTGGTCAAGGCCCCGTCCATACTCAGCCAACTCCAGTCCAGACCTTTCAAATCGTCATAGCGTTCCAGCCCGGTCCGCCATAGCTCCAGGAACACCCCGGCGGCGACCCATTGCTGAAAGCGCAGGTGGGCGGTAGAGCCGGAGCAAATGCCTGTGGCGTCCAGGGCTTTCCACTGGCAGCCGGTGCGCAGCACGTAGAATATACCGTTGGCGCAGGTCCGGTCCGGAACCCGGGGCCGGCCTCCGCCCAAGGGATGGGTATTCACCCGCTGGGGAAGGAGTGGATTCAGTGCCTCCCACAGCTCGTCTGACACCTGGAAGGAGCCGGTGGTGGGGTTGGTTCGAGTGGCTGGGCCGACGCGGGGCGGTCGAGGCGGCTTGGGTTCTTTCGCTTTCTTCATTCCCCAAGTCTAGCCGCTCCTCTGCCTCCTTCCCCATTCACTACTCATACGGGTTTCACCCATTTTTAGGACAGGCTCTTAATTGGCTTCCATGCCCGCCGCTTCCCCAGATGGACCATCTGACGCAGAAGAGGGCGAACGAAGAAGAGGAATCAATGCCCCACCGGAAAATGGGCAACAGCCATACTCCCCGCTCCGCACGAAGGATGAAGTTGCCAAGCCCCTGCTGACACGGCGGGGGCTTCCTCTTTGAGCCTTCAAGGCCGCCAACCGGCAGAAGGACAGCGATTGACCACTTTCCATCAAGATCGGAATCTGCCGGTCGCCTCCTACAAACACCGCCCCGCCTCGGAACGGATGTAGTCTCGTAACTGCTGGGGCAGGCCGGCGGCGTCGGCGGCGTCGGCGTTTTCCCGGATGCGCTCGGGGCGGGATGTGGTGGGTATGGCCGAACTCACCCGGCGGTCAGAAATGACCCAGGCCAGCAGGGCCTGGGCCCAGGTGTTGATGCCGTAGTCCCGCAGCGGCGTCAGGTCGGGCTGTTGCTTCAGGTCGAGGACGTAGCGGCCCTTCTGCAAAGGCTCCATCACCAGGATGCCGGTGCCCAGTTCCCCGGCCAAGGGGAGCAGTTCATTCTCAACGCCCCGGTTCATCACGTTGTAGGGAATCTGGACGGCGTCCACCCGACCCTGGCGCATCAGGTCCATGATGGTCGGATAGGCCTCGGGCACCATGGCGGACACGCCGACCATGCCGATTCTGTCCTCGCCCTTGAGTCGCTCCAAGGTGGGGAGGTGGGTCTGCCAGTCGATCATGTTGTGGACTTGGAGGAGGTCGATGTAGTCGGTCTTCAGCAGTTCGAAGGAGCGGGCGATCTGGGCCTCACCGGCCTCCTTGCCCTCGGTGCGCACCTTGGTGGCGATGTAGAACTGGTCCCGAATGTCCCAGGCGATCTCGCCCAGGACCTGCTCCGCTTGGCCGTACCAGGCGGCGGTGTCGATCAGGTTCACGTCGCTGTCCAGGCAGTTGTCCACGATCTGTCTCCGTACGGCTATCTCATCGTCGTCGGTAACATCGAAAGTTCGCAGGGTTCCCAGGCCAATGGCGGAAACGTCCAGGTTGCCAAGCTTGCGGTATTCCATCTTTTTGTTGACCTCGTCTAATACTACAGCCGCGCATGGTCTCCAGGAGTGTAGGGCGGTCTTGAAAATCGCAACTTATAGCTACGGCTAACATCTGTGCTTTCATTGAAATCAAGACAAATTTGAGGCCAAAAGTACCGAGTTAGCGTTAATGCGGCTGCGGTACCAGGTCCCGCCCGCTCAGGTCAGGGAGAAGAATTCCAGGACCGGGCTAAAAGCCTCCGGTTCCATCAGGGTCGGCGCATGGCCCACCCCAGGGACTTCCACCATGCGGCAGTCCTGCATCTCTGCCATCATGCGCTGGGCTATCTCCGGGGACAGCAGGTCGCTGTCGCCGCCCCGCACCAGCAGCACCGGGCCGGGGATGCGCCGCGTCAGGTTCCAGGACACTTCCGGGTCGGGACGGCGGGGATCAGTGCGGACCGCCGGGTCCATCTTCCAGGTGTAGCCGCCATCGGGCCCGGCCTTGACCGCATGACCGGCGGTGACCTGCTGCTGGGCGTCGCTCAGGGCACTGAAGCCGACCCGCTGCTCCCGGTGCCAGGCTATCACCTCATCCATGGTCTCAAAGGTGGTGACAGCGTCCCGGGTGGTGTTGGCGATGCGTTTGCCTCCCCTGGGGTCAATTTCGGGGCCGATGTCGTTCAGGACGGTGCGCTCCACTCGCTCGGGGTAGGTACCGGCGTAGGTCAGGGAAATGCGGCCCCCCATGGAGGTGCCCACCAGCGAGAAACGCTCGAAACCGAGGGCCTGTCGCAGCCCTTCCAGGTCGGCCACGTAGGCGTCGTTGGAGTAGTTGCCGTCGGCGACCCAGTCGCTGTCGCCACGGCCGCGGACATCTACGGATATTACGTGGTAACGGGGCACAAAGTGTGGAGCAAGATTGTCGAAGGCGTGGGCGTTCCCGCTCAGGCCATGGATCATGATGACCGGCGGCGCCCCGGCATCGCCCCATTCCAGGTAGTGCAGGTTGAGGTCGCTAACCTTTACGAAACGGTCTACTGCCTCGGTGGTCCGTATGGTCATAGGGCCTCCGTATGTTTATGGGACTGGTTCCTCAGACAAGAGGGAAAACCGGATCGGAGCCAGGGATAATTCCGTCTTCTACATCTCAAGACCTGCCAGCCACCATATTACCCGTCATTCCGGCTTTTGCGGGATTCCAGGGGACAATCAGCATACCCAATGGATCCTGGGTGCCGACTTTCGCCGTTATAACGGGCAACTGGCAACCTTGTCACCCCAGTCCGATAGACCTGGTTCACAAGCGCCTTTACGCTGCCGCGGCATCCCCCTATTCGCAGGCCGGAATGACCTTTTCCCCGAACAGCCGTATCGCCTCCATTATCCTCTCGTGGGGTGGGCCTCCCGAGTGGGCGTGACGCAGCCGCAGCAGGAAGTATTCCGCGCCCACAGCCTCGCCCCAGCGCTGGAACTCCGCCACGCATTCATCCGGCTCCCCCAGTATCAACCGGTCCGGCCCCAGGTTGTCCAGGGTTATCTCATCCTCCGACCGGATGCTGCGGAACTCCGACAGTCCGTTGCGCCAGTAATACCTGTATGCCGTCATCACCTCCGGGCCATACACTGCCTCGGCCTCAGCGCGGGTCTCGGCCACCCAGGCGTCCCGCATCAGGACCACCAGCGGCTCCCGCCCCGCCTGCACCGCCGCCTCCCTGTAGGTCTCCACCAGCTCGATGGTGTTGGCCAGGTCGGTGCTGGGTCCGGCCACGAACCCGTCGGCCATGCGCCCGGCCCGGCGCGCGCCCATCGGAACGCTGGCCCCGATCCACAAGGGAGGACTAGGCTGCTGGTAGGGACTGGGCCGAATGTGCAGGTTTTCCAGTTGGTGGTATTCGCCGTGGAAGGAGAAGGGTTCCCCGCTCCAGCAGTGGCGAATAATCTCCACGCCCTCCTCGAACCGGCCCACCCGCTGGCGCACCGGCACCTCGAAGGCCCGAAAATCCGCCTCCTGGTATCCCAGACCCACTCCCAGGATGATTCTCCCCTTGGACACCAGGTCCAGGGTAATCACGTCCTCCGCCAGGTGTACCGGGTTGTGCAGGGGCAGCAGGATTACCGACGTGCCCACGTTCAAGGTGCTGGTCCGGGCGGCCACCGCCGTCGCCACTATCAGCGGTGACGGCAGGAACCCGTCCCGGTCCTGGTGGTGCTCTCCGAAAAAGCAGGAGTCGAATCCCACCTCTTCTGCCAGCCGCGCCTCGGCGATAACCTCGTCTATCCGTTGGTCCAGCCGCTCGCCCCGGGGCGGGTCGGCGATGGAGCTGTAAATGCCGAACTTCATATCTGGTCTCTCCTGATTCTGCTGTGGGAAAAAGCGACCTGCTCAGGGCTTTACCGAGACTCATTCAAAGGTACGGGTGGAAGGCAGTGCAACAGGTCAAGCGCAAAGGGCATTCCTTTCGAGGAATGGCACTGGACAGGGAATCTATAGAGATTCCGTAGCAAGAAGCCTGGACATCGCGAGTCCGCCTACGCGACGAATCCTGGCAACTCTACTGGCATCAACATCGAATACCATTGGATACCAAACGAGGGACATTTGCCATTTACAAAATTCGCACCCCTGCCTCGGGTTACCTGTCCAGAAGATGGCGCATCGCCTGCGGGGCGGCGACTGCGGCTCGTTCCGCCAACTCCACAGGGGTCAGGGTGACTATCGGGTGGTCAATAACGGCAAGTCCATAGTCGGCGTCGCCGCGCAGTCGGGCCATTGCGCGGGCCTGGCTAATGAAGGGCCGTGTCGTCAGTACTGTGGAAGCCACGCCCAGCAGTTCCATCTCCATCGCGTCGTGCACACTGCACGACGTGCAGGACCCTCATTCAGCAGTGGCGTGAATCATCACGTCGCAACGGCTGGCCAGGTCCTCCAGAGCGAAACGCTCGGCAGGCCACTGGTGGCCTCCCTTGTTGTATTCCACAACCTCGGCCAGAGAATAGCGTTGGCCGATTATGTCGGCCACCATCCGCAGCAACTCCTCGGAGTGGGGCTTGTTGTTGGAAAGCAGCCCAAGTGTCTTGCCGTCAAGGCTGGCCGGGCGAATGGCCCGCGCCGCTGGCGACGTCTGTGCCGTATCCCTGGGATCGAGAGTGTAGATGCTGGTCATGCCTCGGCCACCTCCTGGGCGGGTACCGCTATTTCCCTGGTTACGGAACGGCTGCTTCCCCAAGACGTAATGAGCGCCATGAATTCCCCGGCGTCGCCCCCCGCGGGGACGACGGTTATCCGGTCAGAGCCGGCAACGCAACCCATTAGCACTCCCCGGTCCGCGTCCGGCGGAAGTTTATCCATGCGCCGCCAGAGGTCCCACTCGCCCACAGGTCGCCGGGTCTTATCGTAGAGAAAGTCGGCCACCTGGGAGCGGTTCCAGCCGGAGGCCGCCACGTAGGCCATCAGCTCCTGGCTGATCACCAGCACAACTTCCGATAGCCTTGGCCCGAACCCCAACATCGCGTGGGCGGCGGCGGTGAGGAATCCTTCCGGGTCCCGGTCGCCGTGGGTCTCCAATTGCAGCGGAGCGTTGGCGGCGACCATTGTGACCACACTGGCGTCCCGGCGAAAACCCTTCGATTCGGCCAGAGAGGGCCAAGGACTCGTTTCTAGGTCCTCCGCGAAGCAAAAGCTGTACTTACCGGAATGGCCGAAGGTGCTCTTGTCCATTTCCTGCGAAATGGAGCCATAGAAGTTGGCCTTGATCAGATTGATGGCCCTTCCGATGGCGGCGTTGGCCCGGTTCCCGTTCCCGAAGAGGTTGACCCCGTGATTCATGTCGATGCGGGAGGCGTAGGGACCGCTGACCATCACGAGGTTGGCGATCCCGTTGGTTGAAGTGCTGCTGGCGTGGAAGTTGTAGGCACGGTCGCAGACCGCAGACACGGCCGCTGCGACCACCGGGAAATGCTCCGGCAGGCAGCCGGCCATCACTGCGCTGACTGCCACTTTCCCTGCGGGGAAACGCTTATGGCGGATGCCTTCGGTTCCCAGGATATCCTCCGGGGCCAGTCCGCAGTAGTCCAACAGGGCCTGGACCCGTTTCGGCGTGGGCGGAACAACAGGCAACCCATCAGTCAGGCCCTCCCGGAAATAGTATTCCAGGGCGCCTTCCCAGTCGTCGAACTGCCACTGCTCAATCTGCATGCAACCCCACTTTAAGCCAAAATCGTCGGTCGGCGCAATGGGACGGCAGCCAGACCGGAGCAGTAAGGATCCAGTACACGACCGAGGGGAGTTGAGGGGAGCGGTTCGATGGCTGGGGCAGCTCCGGCCTGGGGGACTTTTTACGACGAACGCGGTAGAGGGGGTTGAGGGCCTTGGCCATGATGTCCGCGGCGCAAGTGCCGCAGTAGGGGCCGTCATCGGCCGCGCGGCGGCATCTCCTGCAGTTACACTCGGCCATGACCGAAGCCCTCTTGGGAAGAGTGAGACTTCGACGATACCTTCTCCGTCCCTCCCCTCACAAGGCACAACTGATACTCCGATAGCTGTCAAGGTGCGGCACTGGGTACTCTGGCCGACTTCTTCAGGGCTGAGAGGACTTCGCGAGCGACATAGCGTTTGAGACATCGGATGACCTCGGTCTTGCTCATGCCCTCCCCGGTGCGGCGCTCCATGTACTCGCTGGACCGGAGGTCATGACTAAGCCGGACCAGAACGACGCGATAGAGAGCTGCATTGGCCTGCCGGTCGCCACCCCGGTTCAGCCGATGCCGGTTGGTCTTGCCGGAGGAGGCCGGTATCGGACTCACCCCGCACAGCGAGGCGAAGGCGGCCTCGGAGTGAATGCGTTCTGGGTTACTGCCGGCAGAGATCAGCAGAGCCGCCGCCGTGTCGGGCCCTACCCCGAAGATGCTGACCAGGGCCGGGGCCGCCATCCGGGTGAGCCGTTCCAGCTCGGCCTGCAGATCGCGGATCTCCTTGTCGAGTTGAAGGTAGCGGCATGCCAGGGACCTAAGGGCGTACTTGGCCGCCGCCGTGGGATCTTCGAGACGACCCGGACGGAAGCTCCTGCACCGCGCCGCGAGGGCAGTGGCCGTCAGACCGTCCAGTGTTTCCCGTAGTCCGGCCGGGGCCGTGACGACCAGGGCCTTCATCTGGTTGACGGCCTGGGTGCGAGCCTTGATGGCCGAGTCCTTGGTGCTCTTGAGCATGCGGATCATCTCGATCACGCCCTCACCCGACTTGGGAGTGGCGTTGGCCACTCCGGCCAGCGCCGCGCGGGCTGCCATCTCCGCATCGGTGGGGTCGCTCTTGCCCTTGCGGTATCGAGTTGACCGGTCAGGCTGGTTGACCTCGACGACGGTGAAGCCGCGACCGGTCAGGAATCGGGCAAGTCCGGCGCCGTAGGAACCAGTGCCCTCGACCCCGAAAGCGCGAACCTCACCCAAGTTCCGGGACCACCGTTCGAGCGCCTCATACCCGTAACTGGTCGCTGAGGCATAACGCTGGGCGAGACGCACACCTTGCTGGTCAATGGCAACGGCCACATGCTCGTCTTGGTGAGTATCGACACCGATGACCACCTGCACGGCGCAGAGGACCTCGCTACCGACGACTGCTGTCATTTCTGCCTCCTGAAGGAGCAGCGCGTCGGCCAGGCGAGCGGACAAGACTGCGAAGAGACTTTAAGTCAGACTCCTATCAGGTCACTGCTCCAACGGCCGTTGGCGCCGTATCGGCCATCTCCGGGTCGAGCCGACAGATCAGATAGAAGGCATGAGGGCCAGTCAGCATGAGGGTCAGATCCGAACCGGGATGGCACTGAAACATCATCGCAGTCAGCATTTCCGCCAGTGGCGGAAAACGGGCGTTTCCCGCCCTGTGGTGCTTTCTGATAACAGTGGGGTGTGCCCGGGCAGCAGAATGCCCTGCGCTGTGTCTGGGCCTTTCATCCGCTGAACTGGATCAGAACCTCTGTCCAGCCCAGTCCGTCATGTGCGCTGCCAGTGCACTGCGGGTCCTCTCGGCCATTCTCCTCTGTGTGTCTGCTCACCATAGCGGCTTCTCGCCGCAGCAATGGTCACCAGAACCACCAGCGGCGTCGGCGAACGGGAGTGGACTCAGGAGCGGTTCCGTTTGTTTCTGGTTGACGGGTTCTGTTGTATTTTGCGGGGCAGTACAAGACCCGATTCTGGTCACTCATAGGGGTCCCCCCTCTGCTTCATCCTGCAAGTGGTGCATTCCCGATAGCCTGCCTCATTCCACTGTGTGACCGAGTCGCCGGTATGGCGACAAGGAGGTGCTTTACCTCTTGGAAGATGACCGTAATCAACTGACCTAATCCGTCTGTGATTGCATCTACCAGTAAAACAACCCACCCACAATCCCCGCTCTCGCCAGCCACAGTAGCAGTTCATTTTCCATAACCTCTCCTATCTGCCCTGCATAGGTGTCAACCGATAACAAACGGAACCTCCTCAACACCCAGGCGGTGCGGGTTCTCGGCGGACGAGGGGGTATGACGATGAAGTGCGAGGAGGCTCACACCCTCGACCTGAGATGCGGCCGGCGGTTCAGCCTCGGCAACAAGGTATAATCCAACCACGGGCCAGCAGCAACAACATCTACGGCTTCCCCCCAGGCCTTCGCCGACAACACCCGGTATAAACAAGCAGGAACGAAAATATGACCACCCAGGAAGGAGTGCCCCCGGATAGCCTGGTCGCCAGAATGATCGGAGAGCTGAACGCCAACCCCGAAGCCAGGACCCTGCTGCTGCGGGCGCTGCTCACTGACGACTTCCTGCTGCTGCCGGCCAAGGTCGACCGGCTGATGGACCTGCCAGCCAACGGCGACGACGACACAATAGAACTCTGAGGGAGCTGACTAGACCTCGACCCGCCCCCTGATCTCTCGGGTCTCAAAATGTCCCACTTTTGCTGGTTGCCAACAGCTATCACCGAGGCGTTCGGCATCGTCCTTGCCGGTCAATGACAGCCTGGCGAAGAGCATGCCTTTGGCCCTCCCTATTGGCGGTATTCTACTGGGCGAGCGCCATACTTGGGTGATGGTGCTTCTTCCAGCACCAACTCAGCATCACCAATTGCCTTAGTGAAGTTGTTAGGCTGAACGCGATAGCTGCTGGTTACTGTAATGCCCAGTGTTAATTCGAGCCAGTGGTGCTCCTCTTCACCGTCATTAACGAAGAGGTAGTAGCCTGCGTTCGCACGGGGCAAACATTATCCGCACACCAAATCCGTAGTCCGCTCCCACAGGGCCCGCCAACCCCTCACTCGGAGCAGGAGGGCAGACCTCCCAAGTTGGAAGATATGATACTCAACTGCCCTTGCAGACTCATCGGCACACACCCCTCCAATTGATTCCCGGCGAGGTTCAGTTCTTGGAGTTTCGCAAGGTTCCCCAACTCTCGCGGTATCTCTCCGCTCAAGTCGTTGTCGCTGAGGTACAGAAATGTCAGGTTGGAGAGGCTGCCCAGCTCCGGCGGTATCTCTCCGCTCAAGTCGTTGTCGCTGAGGTACAGAAATGTCAGGTTGGAGAGGCTGCCCAGCTCCGGCGGTATCTCTCCGCTCAAGTCGTTGTCGGCGAGGGCCACTGTTTCCAAATTGGCGAGGTTGCCCAACTCCGGCGGTATCGGACCGATCAACTGGCTATGGCGGATGTCCAGCGCCTTCAGGTTGGCGAGGTTGCCCAACTCCGGCGGTATCCCGCCGCTGTACCGGTTCAGGGCGATGTACAGATTCTTCAGGTTGGCGAGGTTGCCCAACTCCGATGGTATCGGACCGCTCAACTGATTGGCAGCGAGGATCAGAGTTTCCAAGTTGACGAGGTTGCCCAACTCTGGAGGTATCTCCCCGCTCAACTGATTATCCCAGAGGCCCAGATATGTTAGGTTCGCGAGATTGCCCAATTCCGGGGGTATCTCCCCGCTCAACTGATTATCCCAGAGGCCCAGAGATGCTAGGTTTGCGAGATTGCCCAATTCCGGGGGTATCTCTCCGCTCAACCAGTTCTCGGCGAGGGCCACCCCGGTAACCCGGCCGTCGATGTCAGTGGTGACGCCCTCCCATTCCCCGAGGGGCAAGTCGCTCAGCCAGTTGTTGCTTTCATTCCAGTTCTCACCGTCCGTTGCGTTGTAGAGGGCAACCAGCGCTTCCCGGTCCGTTTCGGCGGAGCCGGAGGCCGCAGAAGAAGGTGTCGTTGTCGCATGTACAGGCGCATCGGTGGCAGTGGGCGCGTCCCCTGACCCTGGCGTGGTAGGCGTCCATGCGGGGGAGGCCGGCGTCTCCGACTCATCGGTAGCGCGTGTCGAGTCGGGCAGGGTTGTCGGCTCGGCGGTGGCCGCTGGTGTAGGCGAAGATTCAGCGCCCTCCGTTGTCGGTGCTGCGGTGGCCTGCCCTGACGATGCCCTGTCCTCCGGCTCGGCGGTGGCCCGTTCCGATGATGGCCCATCCGCCGGCTCATCAGAGCCGCCGCAGGCCAGCAGCAGCAACGGCAGAAGCAGTGCCAGGGCAAAGATTCCCAGGAAGAGACGTGGCGTTCTCATCTCGATTCACTCCCTGTGTTTGCTGGGCAGGGATGGGGCGGCGCGTCCGCATTCTAGCACGGGCGGGGGGATTACCTGCCTCCGCACCCGGCGCGGTTCGGCGAAAACCTGCTCTTCCGCGCGCAGCAGCCGGCCTGCCCGGGCTGCCGGAATGGCCGTTGTTGAGCGGAAGGGCGCGGGGTCCCTTGGTGACTCCGGCCGGATAGACGCAGACTGGTGGAAGAGGTGGCCAGTCATCTATTGGTTGCGAAGCCGCTTGGTCTCCCTTTCCAGTTCACGGATGCGGGCTCTGGCGGCGTCAGCACGGGCTTCGCGGCATCGGCACGGGCTCTAGCGGCGTCGGCACGCTCGCGCATATCCTCGTAGGTCAGGATGTGCTGCATGGTCGCCGGGTCTATCCACCGTAACTGGCCCCTCTCCCACCTGATATACAGGTTGAGGGTGATGCTGTATCCCTGCCAGATTTCGTCTCCCAACCGGTGAACGGGCAG
Source organism: Dehalococcoidia bacterium (assembly GCA_965249355.1). GTDB lineage: Bacteria > Chloroflexota > Dehalococcoidia > Lucifugimonadales > UBA3495 > VXOI01. Next base: position 2,677,837 of record CBDFLW010000004.1, on the reverse strand, counting down.
GGGCTGATACTCCCCGTCCACCCAACGGTCCGCCGCCAGCAGTGCTCGGTTGAATTCTCCGGTGGGGTCGAACCGCCAGTATTCCGGGACGCCCAGGTCCTGGTAGAAGTCCCGTTTCACGGTGTCGTCCAGGTCCCTGCTGTAGCAGGATGCGATTTCCAGCACGAAATCGGGCGGCTTGCCCTGCTCGGAGATGACGTAGCCGTTGCGCCTGCTGTAGTTCTCATAGTCGGCGCTGAAGGCGATGAAGAAATCCGGATGGTGGAGGCCGGTGGCGTCGTTGGTTACCACCGGGCTGATGTACCGGAAGTTGCCAGTAAGCAGGTCGGGAGCGTCGCCCAGATGTATCGTCAGCCAACGGTTGTTTCCATTCCTGAACAGGTGGTCGAAGGCCATCGCGTCCCTTGCCTCCTCGGGCGGGTCCGGCAGGTGGACGGGGAACAAGTGCTTGGGGGAAGAGTCCTCTCTGTTGTCGGCGGTCATGTTGGACCTCCCAATTACCTGGCCCCGCTTGGGACGATCATGACTGTGCGGATCCCGTGATGGTTCGCGCCGGGCCTGTTATCCTTCCGGGCCTCACCCCGCAGAAGCCAGTGTCGTGGTACAGGTGAACTGCTATTATTCCGCCCCATTGGCCCACAATTTCGGCGCCATTGCCCCCGTATTAAAGGAAATCCCGTGGGCAGATTTCAGGCCCTCTCGAGGTGTCAAGGTACAGGAGTGAGGCGTCGGCTATGACGTCCTCACTTTGCATTGGCTATGGAAGATATCCTCAGAAGCGCTCAAAAGGGGAGGGACGACTTCACGATACTTTTTCCGCCACCCCCTCACAAGGCGCAACTGTCAGTGTTTCCGCCAGTGGCGGAAAACGGGCGTTTCCCGCCTGGTGGCTGCCAGCGGTAACGTTAAGGTGAGAATCCTCTCGGCTATGCCCGAGGCTCAATCTGGGGGCTGCTTCAGTAGGTCCTTCAGAAGCACGGACACCGGAGCCACGACTGTCCACGCTTCCGGTAGCATCCGCCTCTTCCCCGCCTGACGTGGCGAGCCCTGCTCTGCCATTCATTTCGGGATATCTCCCGGGGCCCTGAAGTTTCCCAAAGACAGCATTGGCCTCGCCCAGAAGCACCGCACCTAAGGCGCGCCGCTGCGTTGGGATCCTGGAGGGAGCTGCTTGCGGTCGCCGCGCGGCGCGGATTCCAGTGCCCGCCGGATTGTGCTCTCAGGAATGTCCCAGCGGCGGCCGAGTTGGGACCACGAGGCCCCGGCGGCACGCTCCCGGCTTAGCGCCTGCACCTGGGTGGGTGACAGCCGCCGGGGACGGCCAAGCGACCCCTTTGCTTTGCCTGGCCCGGTGATGCGTGTGATGGCAAGATCGTGCCATTGGCTCAGGTCGGTCAGCACCTGAACGACGGCGCTGCCAGCCAGGTGCTCGGGCGTGTCGGGGGCAGCACCGACGTACCGGAGCCACGCCGCCTCATCCTGCAGGGACAACAGGTGCACGCGTAGGGAGTGCAGCTCGGCGATGGGCCGCGAGATGTCCTGAATCCTCGGCCCGAAGATGGACAAGGCATCCACCGCGACCTGGTCGCCGGGGTTGAGTCGGGCCAGCAGCCTGCTCCAGCCGCGGAGGCTACCGGAACTTCGTCGCCCGGGCACCGGCACGTCCCGATAAATGTCGGCAGGAGAAACGCCAAAGGCTTCCAGATGCCGACGCTGGGTTTCCAGAGAGGTCCTAGCCTGGGCTTGGTCGGAGCGGGTGTAGCCGTACACCACCATGGTGCGCCTCCTATTCCGAAAATCTGTAACTGGGGGGATTGTGCCACGACCAAGACACTGGCCGATTGCGGCGTTGCGCCCCGGACGACCGTTAATTTTCGGCAGGCCTGGAGCAGGGTGGACATACCGGAATTTTTGCCGCCGGGCTCCAGCCGTCCGTTTTGGGCCAAGAGGGCCGGGGTTGGTCATTTCAGTTTCGGAGCTCACTGCAGGGGGCACAGATAGGAGGCGCAGATAGGAGGAGGGGAATATCGAAATTACGCAAGATCCCGGCTCGCCTCTAGTACTGAGTCAAGGCTGAGGTGTCAGGATAGAGACGGCGGAGTTTGGCTCTGGCGTCCTTGGTGGTGAAACGCCAGTTGATGGTTGCTGCCGCCGCGTTGCGCTCCGCCTCATAGATGCTGATGCTTTTTTGCAGAGCCTCCTCGCTGGGGTTTCGACCTTTGAGGCAGGCACGAGCTAGCACGCTGAACTCGATCTCCGCCATGTTGAGCCAGCTCCCGTGCTTGGGCGTGTGGTGGAACTCCAGCCGCTTGGCAATGCGCCTGGCCTCTGGAGCGGCAAAGTTTTCGTGAAGCGACACCATCCGGTGCGTGTTCAGATTGTCGAGAACCAGCCGAATCACCGGGACGCCGGGATAGGCCTCCTCCACCAGTGGTCGGCGACGATGGGCAAAGTTCAGCATGGTGCGCTGCTGGGTTATGGCCACATGGCGCCAGCCCAGGCGAGGCTCGCAGGTGAGAAACAGGTTGCGGCGATCTGTTGGAGGGGTCGGGAGTTGCCCGCGCAGTGCGCCGCCGTCGCCAGTCGGCGGAATAAGAAGGCGGCGTTGGAGCCGAGGACATCCTCGTGGACATGGACCTCTTCGGTGCTGACGAGGCGGAGCTTTGGAGGAACCGCTGGGGCTGAAAGTTGGAGGCATATCGGATCAGCCAGGCGTGCGCACCGTCGGGTGTCATCAGTGCGATGGACGCCTGGCCGAGGTCCTGGTCGCGCAGTTTCATGGGGGCGTCGCCGCTGATGTACCGGATGGCTCCGGGTGGCAGACCGGCGAGGTCGGCGGACTGTTGCCAGCGTATGAGTTGGTCATTTGCCAGTGCCCTTGCGGGGTGGAAGACGAGCGTTTTGGTGTCGAGGAAGAGGCGGGATTCCTCGACGCTGCCCTTGTGATGGTCGGCCAGTGTCTCGCTCTGACCTCGGAAAAGATTGCGGTAGCCGAGGACAATGAACGTTGACGGGCGGACCCGGCCGACGCGTCCGACGCGTTGGTGACATCGGTTGCGGGTCGGCGGCAGACCGGGGTTTATGCCCCAGTTGAGGTCGGGCATGTCGGTGCCGACTTCGAGCGCCGAGGTCGTCACGATGGCGCGTATTTCGTTGGACCGCATGCGCTCCTCGAGGGCCTCTCCTTCGTGCGGAAGGCAGTCCGCCCGGTAGGATGCGACGGCGCCGGGGCGCAGCGGCCGAGGCGCTGGTCGAGCTGTTTTCGGGTGGGCGGTAGGCCGAGGTTGATTGCGTAATTAAGGTAGGGCATGTCTATGCCGACCTCGAGTGCGGACGTGGCAATGAGTGCCCGGACGGTGTTGGAACGGGGGCGGTCCTCGATGTCCCGGCGGGCCTCGTGAAGGTAGCCGGCTCGGTAGGGAGCTACGGGGCCCGGGCGGCCGGCATGGGCTGCGATTCGCTCGGCTCCCTGGCGGGAATCGTGGAAGAGAATCACCTGTGCCAGGGGGTCATTGTCGATGATGGAGAGGGCGAGACGGGCGGCTGCCTGCTCGAGGAATCCTCTGAACAAGTCGGGTGGGATGTGGCATAGTAAGGATGAACCAGGCGGTGCCTGTTGAGGGAGTGAAGGCAGATGGACCAGCCCACCTTTGCCGACCTGGAATACCAGGGCAAGAAGCGCAAGACCCGCCGGGAGCTGTTCCTAGAGCGGATGGACGGCCTGATTTCCTGGCAGTTGCTGGAGGACCGCATCCGCCCTTTCTACCCCAAGGCCGGAAGGGGGAGACAGCCCTACCCGCTGTCGGTCATGTTGAGAACTCACTGCGTCCAGCTCTGCTACAACCTGAGCGACCCCGGCGTGGAGGACCTGCTCTACGAGTCCGAGCCGGTGCGGCGGTTCGTGGGTCTGAAGCTCTCAGGCCCCCTGCCCGACGAGACCACCATCCTCAACTTCCGTCACCTCCTGGAAAAGAACAGCTTGGGGCAGGGCCTTATGGATGAGATCAACGCCCACCTGAAATCCCAAGGGCTGAAGCTGCGGGAGGGAACCATCGTGGACGCCACCACCACCCTGGCCCCGTCCTCCACCAAGAACCGGGCCGGGGAGCGGGACCCGGAGATGCATCAGACCAAGAAGGGCAACCAGTGGCATTTCGGGATGAAGGCGCACATCGGGGTAGACGCCGACACGGGCATAGTCCACAGCATGAGCGCGACGGCGGCCAACGTCCACGATGTTACGGAGACACACAATCTGCTGCATGGGGGCGAGACGGTGGTGTGGGGCGATGCCGGGTATCAGGGGGTGCATAAGCGGAGGGAGAACCTGGGGCTGGAGGTGGAATGGCGGGTGGCGATGCGTCCGGGGCGGCGGAGGAAGCTGGAACCTGGGAGCGAAGAGGCGCTGGAGGAGCAGGCGAAAGCGTCAGTAAGGGCCAAGGTGGAGCACCCCTTCCTGAGGCTGAAGCGGTTGTTCGGTTACGGCAAGGTTCGCTACCGGGGGCTGGCGAGGAACATGGAGCGGCTGGCGCTGCTGTTCGGGCTGGGTAATCTGCTGACGGCGGAGGGTCAACTGGCGGCGTAGTGCGCATTACTGCGGGACAACGCCGGTCTCAGGGCCGCATCAAGCCTCCAACAGCCCAGTCAGGGGCGAAACTCAAGGGGCCGGGCGCCGGCCGGCAAGCCCCGGACCGCAGTTCTCACCCCCTACACAGCTCTGTCAAACACAACCCAGGCCAAAACGGCCTTGTTCAGAGGATTCCTAAGTTTTCGTCCTCGTTGGCGGGGGGTACATGGTAGAGGACGGTGGGGTGACGGGGCGCTCCGTTGTCCTCGTTGTCGACCTTGACGAAGGCTCGGCTGGTGAGGTTTTGGAGGTGCTACTCGGGGTTCTTGATGTGGCGGTTGCCGCGCCAATTTGGACGGGGTCTGGGTTGTTGGCGGCCTGTGCAGCGGAGGCCAACCTGCGGAACATGAAGGCCGCATTGGAGCCCAGGACGTCCTCGTAGACGTGGGCTTCGTCGGTGATTATGAGCCGGAGTTTACGGAGGAATTCTCGCTGGACGGGGATGGACGCGGTGCGTATCAGCCAGGCGTGCGCGATGCCCGGAGTCATCAGGCAGATGGACGCCTGGGCGAGCATTTCTTCCCGCTGGCGCATGGGGGTGGCGCCGGTGATTTGCTGGATCAAGGTGGGGGGGAGGCCGGTAGTTTCGGTGCATCGCCACCGGAGTAGCTGGTCATTGGCAAGGGCCTTGCCCTGGTGGTTCCAGACGGTGTCGGAGTTGTGGATGCGGGCGGCGGCCGGAGGCGACCAGGTGGGCCGGGACCGGGACGGTCCGCTCGGGCTGGGCGGCGAGCTGGTGGCGGGCGATGGCGGCGCATGGCACGCACTTCGGCTCGGTCTTGGAGTTCGGGTTGGCCCTTTGGGCGGTGGGGGCTGCGCCGCATCGGCAGAGGTTTTGGTCGGGCATGGAGGGGCTCGTTCGTCTGTTCTGAATGGGGGAAGGGACGCGACGTGGCCTTGGTGCATCCTATCCTGTTTCTTGGGGGGGTCAGGTTGTGGTTTTTGGCTGGTCGGCGGGCGGTCTCAGGTTGGGCGCTGGTTGTACTTGACATTTCGGGTGCTGGAGGGGGGGTAACAGCTATGAGGCTCCTATCTGAGGGTGTGTATGTCATTTCTCTGGGGCGAAATCGGCGGGAAGGCGCTTTTTGGTCAATTTGGGCCCTTTTTCGGGGAAATCGGGGGAAATGGGCTTTTTCTGGTTGTACTTGACATTTCGGGTGCTGGAGGGGGGGCACAGCTATGAGGCTGCTATCTGAGGGTGTGTATCTGGTGTCTCGGGGTTTTTAGGCGTGCTTGGAGTGGCCTGTATGTCAAGGGAATTAGCCTTGAAATGTGGGGTAGGGGGTGTACTTGACATCGCTAGGGCTAAAACAGCCCTTTTCCGGCCCCGCAGGGCTTTTTGGGATGAAGATGATGGTCCCGAAGGGCTTTAACGGGCTTAGAGACGGGTTTATGGCCGTGTTGCGTCGGGGGTGGCCTGGGGGGCTATGGACGGTGAAAAGGGGTGAGAGCCAGGGCCAGGTTGGCGGCTATGACGACACAGGCTCCGGTGATGAGCAGGATGGGATGGCGGACATCGGTTAGAGCTGAGAGGAAAAGCCAGGACAGGGAGAAGACTGGGAGCAGGTGTTGAACCGAGTTGACCGAGAGGTTGGTGGTCCTGAGGTTGGCGACTCTAGAGGATGCCGGAGAGGGAGGGAATGATGGTGCCGAGGGCCAGCATGATCAGCGCGGTCCCGGGTGGCGGCGGGCTGGCCGGTGGAGACCCCCCGAGGACCAGGAAGACTGGACAGCAGGGCGGCGATGGAGACCGGGTATCCGCTGATGGTTGCGAGGATGAGCGGGCTGGCCAGGGGAGGCCCCCGAGGACCAGGAAGACTGGGCAGTAGTGCGGCGATGGAGACGGGGAATCCGCTGATGGTTGCGAGGATGAGCGGGCTGGCCGGGCGATGCCTGTTGGAAGTCTCCGCCGACGCGGATCGCGAGGGCGTTCAGGACGCCGAGGAGGGCGGCGGTGAGGCAGATGGCGGCGCCGGCTGCGAGGTCCTGGGAGAGGGTGGCGTGCAGTGTGCTGTGCTCGCTGTAGACGGTGATGGCGGCGCCGGTGAAGGCGATGAGGGAGAGGGCCCGGGTGGTGGCGGGTGGTCGGGTATGCGGCACCGGAAACCGGCCAGTGAGTAGAGGGGGTTCGGGCGCAGGTGGTCGGGTGTATGCGGCACCGGAAACCGGCCCGGAATTACAGGGTTCGGGCCGCAGGTGGTCGGGTATCCGGCATTGAAAACTGGCCCGGAAATCGAGGGGGTTGGGCCGCAGGTGGTCGGGATTTCGGCGCCGGATGATGGCCCGAAATCACAGGGAGTTGGGGCACAGGTGGTCGGGTATCCGGCATTGAAAACTGGCGCGGAAATCGAGGGGGTTGGGCCGCAGATGGTCGGGAGCTAGGCGCTGGGATGCGGCCCGGAACCGGGTGGGGATCCGGGCCGGAGACGGGCTTGGAAACCGGTGTTAGGGGCAGCCTATATGGGCGCAGTTGCTGCCGGTGGGCACGGGTGCGGGCTCGGGTTTTGGGCCGGTGGCGGGGGTGGGTGATGCTGGGTTCTTCTGCATTTCGGGGACTCCTATCTGTGCGGTTCTGGACGATGGCGTCGTCCTTGTCCCAGCGGTAGTGGGTCCGCAGGAACTTGACGAGGTCGTGGGTCTCGGCGTTGGCCGCCGACTAGCAAATGAGGTGGTTGGGGCCGGGCAGGCGCAGCTGCAGGTCTCGGAGTGTCAGGTCGTCGTTGACGGCCTGGACGGCCTTCCAGATGCCTGCAAGCGGTAGTGGGTGGGTGCCGTTGTCGGTGCCGTCGGGCCAGAACTGCATGTCGAGGGTCAGTGGGGCGGGGCTGAGGTGTTCCTGGGCGGTGATCATCTGGGACTCGGGGACGGTGATGACGTAGCGCACGGTGGGGCCGTCGTAGAGGTCGCTGCGGGCCTGGCGGGCCCGTTTCTGTACGCGGGGGTCGTCGCTGTGGAGGTCGTAGAGTTCGGCTGACTGCTGCGTGGTGAGCCGCTGCAGTCCCAGGTCGTCCAAATGAGCAGATCGGGTGCCTGAAAAGGCCGGAAGGTGCGGTCCACGGAGTTGTCCATCCGGGCCTGGGACATGGCTCTGAAGAAGTCGTCGGCATGGGTGAAGCGGACGGTGTGCCCCACCCTGACGGCGGAGTAGCCGAGGGCCTGGGCCAGGAAGCTCTTGCCGACTCCCGCCGGGCCCACCAGCAGTACGTGCTCGTGCCTGGCCAGAAATTTCAGGGAGAAGGCGGCGTCCAGGAGCCGCCGGTCCATAGTGATGGACGCCGACCAGTCGAAGTCCTTCAGGCGGCAGATCTCCAGGCGGCAGATCTCCAGGAAAGAGGCGTGGTCCAGCAGCTCCCGGCGGGCCAGAGCGATGCGCTCGGACAAGGTGGCGGCCATGGGTCCCAACTGGAGACGCTTGAGCAAAGGCGTGAGATCGTTTGCGCGGGTCATGGCAGTCTCCTCATGCAGTTTGGCGGTGATATTTGTCAGAATGGGCGAAGACTGAGCCGGGCCGGGCGAAACGCCCGGTGGCCAGCGGCATTGGCAGTTCAGGCGTGGTCTCCTCCTCCAGGGCCTGCACCAGGATGCGCTCCACGCGGCGCACGTCGATGAGGTCGACGTCCAAGGCCCGGCGGCAGGCGGCATCGAGGCGCTTGGCCGTGTAGCGTTCCCCCAGGCGGAGCAGCTTGTGTCCCTGCCTGATCCTGGCCCAGGGGAAGGGACCGTCGAAGAGGCGCTCGACGAATGTGGCCACCGCCGGGCCCAACTCGGCCGCACCGCGCTCGATGCGGTCGGGCGCCCTGGTGGTGTAGGCGGGAAGGTGGGCCGGGTAGTCCTCGGGATCGGTGGCGCGGCCGCCCTTGAGCAGACGGACGTGGGTCTTGATCAGCCTGCCCCGGTGATGGATGTGCACCAGCTTGCTGTCCACCCTGATCTCCACCCGCTGGCCGGGAGGACACAGGGCGGAGGGCACCGAGTACAGGGCCTGCCGGCACTGTATGTGGTGATCGGGATGAACCTTGGCGTTGCGCCAGTCTGCGATCTCGTAGGGCTCGCCGTCCCACGGGATCCGGGCTTGGCGCTCCTCGTCCTGGAAGACCACCAACGGCTTCCTGTTGAGTGGTGTCCTCTATGCGCACCGTGCTCCTGCTGCGCCTTCGCCAGTTGCGCTTGACCACGAGGCGTCGCAGTGAAGGATAGGAAACCGAACAGCCCCGGGCGATCAGCGACTCGTGGATGTGGGTCATCTGCAGCCGGTCGCCGGTGAGCCACTTGGATCTGGTCGGCCCACGGCTCCAGCACATCCTGCGCGGGCGTGTGTGCCTCTCGCGGTCCCGACTGGCCGATGGCCGCCAGCCGACTCAGCTGCTCCTCGTCGGGCGGTGGGCCGTCCTTGGCGATTCCCATCGCCTTGACCGCGCCCACGTATTTGCGCACCGCATTCTGCGAGAGACCGGTTCCCGACGAAATCTGTTAAGAACCAGACCCCGGCTGCCACCGGCGGATGACTTCTGCTATTTCCGTTCTGGAAACCTCCCGGTAAGCCGTTCTTGGGTGAACAATGACAGTCACAGCTTGCCGGTGGACGGCGCTGCGCGGCCCATGGCGGTCATTATCAGGGCGGTCTGGGGGTCGCGGCGGGCTGGCCGCCGGTGGTTACGCCGACGGCCAGCAGGACTAGCAGTGTTGCGGCGATGGTGATGGGGCAGCCGCTGATGGTGGCGAGGATGAGCGGAGTGTCGAGGAGGAGGCCGAGGTGCAGGGTGGCGTTGCAGGTGCGGCCGGTTCCTCGCCAGGATCATCTGGGGCCTGAGCTGCGGCGTTCTTCCAGTTGAATTGTGAAGAGGCTGAAGCTGAGGATGCCGTGGCCGTCCTCGGAGCGGGGATGGGGCTATCCTGGAATATGAACTGGCCAATGCGGCTCAGCTCCTCATGTGGTCTCGCTCGCCGTGGCGTCCTCCGCGGGGGTGCATGGGCTGGCGTCCGTCTTGGCACCTGCCGCAACGGTGCCGGCTTCGGGTTTACTACCCGCCGGTCGCCAGCCTCTCCCACCAGCCGAGTGCGAAGCCGAGGATGCCGATGGTTATGGGTATGCCGTAAGCGAACACCCGGAGGATGATCTCCTTGGCCAGGGCGACGCGCTTGTCGTGCCGTTGCCGCTTCATCGTTGGTAATCGCGCTGGAAGATGGAGTTGAACCGTGGCGCTGCCCCAGTCTATCCGGCTCACCAGTTCGGGGGCGAGTCCGCTACAAGAAGCCCACGACCGCCCTGCGAACCGACCAGGTGTACGACTGGGCTTGGCGCAATCTGGAAGCTCTCTTCGCCGGACGGCGATAATCCATAGATCTACAGTTTCGAAGGCCACAGCAGACCCTTGTGTGATAAGAGAGGGAGAGAAACGTCCAAGTTGTCTCCGGTCCAGATCGTCCTGTCAGCGAAGTTGGTCATTCCTGCTCCATGCCCTAGTCCACTGACACCCGGCTGTTGACGCAACCTTCACACGGGTGGTATAAGGACAGAACTAGCTGGGCCGGCCCCGCAGCAACGGGACCGGACACCAACCCAGCACGAAGGTGGAAGAATCACCGACGTGCTGGCCGGGACGGCACGAAGCCGTCTTTGGCGTGACCCATGGTATCTGTCCACCTTCGGCCAGTAAACAGGCCGGAGGTTTTCTTATGGCTTCATCCAACCAAGGCCCGCCGGCGCCAGACAGCACTGTCAGGGTACACATTACCCTTGAGGTCCCCGTCGAGATCCTCCTCAACCCTGGACCCGCTCTCTATTTCCGGGACGAGCAGCACGTGAGCGAGCATCGTCGCCGGGATGCCCTTCCGGAGGATGACAACGAGCTGATTGCCCTGGTGCAGGAGGTACTGGAGCTGAAGGAGGCAGTACAGAGCGGCCCACTCATTCACATCATCCGTAGTGAGATTGCTTGGCAGATCGACAGGCCCGCACCGGAGGGCAGGTGATGATCACGACGGGCTGTGAGCTCGCCCGTGGGCGTTACGCCCAAAAATCCGGCGCTTTTCTAGTACTACAACGACGGTTTCAGGGTGGATGGCTCCAGCCTGATTGGCGGCGGGTGGAGCGGCGTCTCTCGTGGGAACGGCGAGCCCGTTCGTTGCGTAGCTGCGTATCCTCCAGCCACAACAGCAATTGATCGGGCCCGAACTGCTCCCGGGGCAGCATCTCACGCACCACCCGGTACACCTGCGGTCTCGTGATCCGGGGCATCTTTTTCCCCCCAATCCTGCTGCAGGCCCAGCAGGAACGCTCCTCCCAGCAGGCACATAGCTATGTGGTGATGCCACCCTGCCCAGCTGCGGGTCTCGTATTCGTCCAGCCCAACGTCGCCCTTCTCAGTCTCGAACTCCGTTTCAATGCGCCACCTGGACCCACCCACGTAGGCCAGAGTCTCCAAGGGGGTGTCCACAGGAGCGTTTGACAGGTAGTAGCGAGGCTCGCTGCCGTCCAGGTTCCGGCGCCAGACGGCCCACAGCTCCTCGCCGGGCTTGCGCCTCCTGGTGGCCCGCACCCGCTGGGCACTGAACCGGTAGGTGCGCGGCCCCTGGCTTCCCTGGGCCACCGTTATCTCCCGCCAAGCCTCATCCGGCAGTTCATCACCGCGTTGCTCCATGGTCCGGCGCTGCCCAGCCCGCAGCCTGGGTTTGCGGGGACGCCCGAACCCCTGATATTCCGGACTGGTCCAAGCCGGGTCCAAGGGCCAGACCATAGTGCCGCCGGAAATGTCCAGGACGTAGCGCATCCCCAGGGCCGCCAAGGCGTCCCGGAAGGACGGAGACATCCCGAAGGCGTCGTCTCCGGCAACCCACTGGGCCCTGATGTAGCCCAGCTCCAGGACCCGCTCCAGCATCTCCAGGGCCAACTCCGTCTTTGACCGGTAGTTCCGCCGGTCCTCCGGCACACCCGCCGCCGCGCACCGGTCTTGGTCGGAGGTCCAACTCTTGGGCAGATACAGCCGCTTGTCCACCAACGCCCGGCCCAGCGGGCTGACGTAGGCCAGGAACATCCCACCCTGGCAGTTGGCCACCTTGCCCAGCCTGCCGCAGTACTGCCGGGCCACTCCCGCCGATTTCCTACCCTGCTTGGGGAAGTCGCTGCCATCGAACACCCACACCGCCTCCGGGTGTCCCAGCCTGGGGGCCAAGTATTCCTGCAACCGCCCTATGACTGTCTCATCGGACCACCGGGCCTCGGTGAGAAAACGCTGCATCGCCCGGGCCGAGATACCCACAGATTCCGAGAGATTCTCGGCGTTGCGCCGCTCCTGGTCCTGCACCAGCAGGGCCTGAAGATAATTCCCGCTGTGCTCCCGCCACTGCTTGCGGCCGAAGGAGTCCGCAAAGAAGGCGTGAAAATCCTGAAGGCTGTCGTAGACCCGCTCGAAGCTCGCCGCATCCATCACCCAAACCACCCACCATCATCTGGCCAGCCATCCTACCAGAAACTCGTCGTTGTAGTACTAGTGTCCTGTATCTAAAGTGCGTGGGCAAAAGCGGGCCACGCTGGCCAGGATTTGGTCAGCGGTCTTGGTCCAGACAAAGGGCTTGGGGTCTTCGTTGGTGACGTCCAGGTAACGGTAGATGGCAGCCTCCAGTTCACCGCTGCTCTGATGCACTCCACGGCGCAACTGCTTTTCGGTGCGCAGCCCAAACCAGCGTTCCACCAGGTTCAGCCAGGGGGCGCTGGTGGGCGTGAAGTGGATATGGAAGCGGGGCCGTTTGGCGAACCAGTTGCGGATCAGCGCCGTCTTGTGGGTGGCGTAGTTGTCCGCAATCAGGTGCACGTCCAACCCGGCGGGCACCTCGGACTCGATGGCATCGAGGAACTTGCGGAACTCCACGGCCCGGTGGCGGCGGTGGCACTGGCCAATCACCTTGCCGGTCCTGGCGTCCAAAGCGGCGAAGAGGGACGTGGTGCCGTGGCGCACGTAATCATGGGTGCGCCGCTTCACCTGGCCCGGGCGCAGGGGCAACAGCGGCCTGGTGCGGTCCAGGGCCTGAATCTGGGACTTCTCGTCCACGCACAAGACCAACGCCCGGTCCGGCGGATCAAGGTAGAGGCCCACAATGTCCCGCACCTTTTCGATGCAGAAGGGGTCCGCCGACAGCTTGAAGGTTTCGGTGCGGTGAGGTTGCAGTGCGAAGGCGCGCCAGATGCGGCTGACCGTGGTGTGGCTCAGACCGGAACGCTGGGCCATGGACCGGGTGCTCCAGTGCGTGGCGTCCTTGGGTGTGGACTCCAGCGTCAGTGTAATCACCCGTTCCACGTCTTCATCAGTAACCGCTCGCGGTCGGCCGCTGCGGGGCTCGTCCGACAGGCCGTCCAATCGCCGTTCCAAGAACCGGGAACGCCACTTCCCCACCGTTTCGTCGGACACCTCCAAGTCGGCAGCCACTGCGATGTTGCTGCGGCCATTGGTACAGCCCAGAATCATTCTGGCCCGCAGCGCCAAGCCCTGGGCCGTCTTGGGGCGACGAACCCACCGTTCCAGCGTTTCCCTTTCGGTGTCGTCCAATATCAGCGGCGGCATTGGCCTTCCGATCGCCATGATCATCCCTCTCCTGAGTCGGTGATCGAAAGGATCACCTCATTGCGAACACTATTACTACTAAGTTCAGTTACATCACACTAGACAGCGATGTCGGACAAAGTAGGATTGCTCTAGAGGCCCTAGAAGGAGGCTTCGTGCTGCATTAGCACGCTAACGACAGGTCGTTCTGGCAATTTAGACATCCAACCGTCGGAGATTCGTACTCGGCGCTTTTGGCTGAAAGCCCTGACCTCATCGACATTTTTGTCCAAGGTAGTGAACCAGACCGGCTATTGAGGCAAGTGACTTGCGGAGAAGTTGACCTCGAAAATACGGTGGTGGTTCCGAGTTCACTTTTTCCTCAAATGCTACTCAAGCTAGGGGAATTGCGATCGAGTCTAGCAGATAATGCAGCAATATATTCAAACTTATGGGCAGAAGTTCTATTACTTACATTTTAACTAGGAGATGTTCCTCCGGTCTTCTTAGAGCCTATTTGGATTCCTATCCGAGTGAATTGGACAAATTCGGAGACGCCAAAGTTTTCCATGCCTCCATGGAAATGGACCTAGCTGCCCGTCTGCTTGAATTTGGTCTATTGCCGGAAGAGCACAGGAAGATTTTGGTTGAGCATGCCAGCAAAGAACTGCTGGAAGGAGATGGATGCGGTCCTCTCAATAGCAAGAGCAGAGGTAGCCTTTTCACTGAGGAGGAATTGGATGAATTGCACTACCGAGTGAAGGAAAAACTCATACCAGACCTAGAGAACGTCAGCGAGAATTGGGAATCACGATACGAATATGGGGAAGATCCAGACCAGTCCTTCCAGCCACTTTTCGAACTTTTCGACTCGTTGCGCGACCAATTTGGAGATGACCCCAAAATAGTGGATCTCATTGAGCAGGAAGAAAACGAAATTTCGCAGTTCATTTCCAATAACGTTTCAGTACGGGAACCAGATCAAGACGACTGGGATTTCGATGATGTAGACGTGCCCGATGATCCGGAGGGAGACAGGAGTATCTTCGACGACATTGACGATGAATAGGTTAACCACCAAGAGCAAGGGTTGACGAGTTTGCCCAAACCAGGAGACTTAGAGATGCCATCATGATCCCCGTAACATACGTGTCAATGGCGCCGGGCGGCGGCGCCGGGCGGCTTCTGTAACAGTACTTCCCGCGGCGATGACCACCTCCGCCTCTCTAAGCTTGTTGATGATTTCCTCGGCCGTGTGCTTCCTTTTGGCCATGTCTCAACCCCCGTCTTGTCCAGAATCCTAACATTGATCCCGAATCGGCTTTCGGGGTCAGGTCACATTGGCTGAGGTATTTGTGGTAGCCTCATCCAAGGTGGCCCTTGACGCATCATCAACAACCGCTTTTGTACGGATTCTGGAGTAAGGCAACCCCCTGCCCTTTGCAGCAGGTCATAGTCCCATCACCTGCGCCGCACAATTGGGACTTTATGGCTGCATTCCAGCATTGAAAAACGCCAGCAGCCACAAATTTTTCCGGCTTCAACTGCGTCGACTGGCAATAACGACGAAAATCCATCGTAGTAGCAGGTAAATTTCGCACAGTTCTGGCTCAAATTCGTCCCAATGCCTTAATATTGGATTTCCCCAGTCAGCCGTATGGAGGCCGCAATGAGCGTTCTGATCAAGAACGGACACATCTTCACTGCAGTGGACAGCTACGTGGCCGACATCCTGGTGGACGACGGAAAAATCCGCACCATCGGGATTGAGCTGTCGGCAGACGTTGAAAAGACCATCGATGCCACTGGCAAGTACGTGATTCCGGGCGGTATCGATCCCCACACGCACCTGGACTTTCCCTTTGGCGGCACCGTCTCTTCCGACGACTTCAGCACCGGCACCATTGCGGCAGCGGTGGGGGGGACCACCAGCATTGTGGACTTTGTCGTGCAGCAACGGGGCCAGTCACTGACCGAAGCACTGGAGATATGGCACCAGAAGGCCGAAGGCCAGGCCACTGTCGACTACGGCTTCCACATGATCATCCAGGACTTGCCGGATCACCGCCTGTCCGAGATGGACGAGATGGTCAGGCAGGGCGTCACCAGCTTCAAGATGTTCATGGCCTACCGCGGCGCCGTGATGGTGGACGACGACACGATCTTCAAAGCCATGGTCCGTGCGGCGGACAACGGGGCGTTGATCTGCCTGCACGCGGAGCACGGACATATGATCGATGTTCTGGTGCAGGGGGCCTTGGCCCAGGGAAATACAGCACCAAGGTTTCACGCCAGCACCCGCCCGCCGGTAACCGAGGCGGAAGCCACCCACCGGGCGATACGCATGGCCGAGGTCGCCGGCGCGCCGGTCTACTTTGTACATCTGAGCTGTGCCGAGGCGCTACAGGAGGTGCAGGCAGCCCGCGCCCGGCAGAAATACGTTTACGCAGAGACTTGCCCCCACTATCTGACATTGGACAACAGCATGTACGACCAGGATGGATTTGAGGGCGCCAAGTACGTGCTCACTCCGCCCCTGCGGGACAAATGGCACCAAGAAGAGCTTTGGAATGGGCTGCGCCGCAACGACCTTCAGGTTGTGTCAACAGACCACTGCGCTTTCCGGTTCAGCGACCAGAAGACCCTGGGGGTCAACGACTTTTCCAAGATTCCCAACGGAGGACCCGGAATCGAAAACCGCCTGAGCCTCCTTTATACGCACGGCGTGGCCTCTGGACTGATGGACCTGAACCGGCTGGTGGAGATATTCTCCACGACTCCGGCCAAGCTGTTCGGCCTTTTCCCCCGCAAGGGCACCATCGCAGTGGGGACCGACGCCGATATTGTGGTGTTCGACCCGGACGCCGAGACGGTCATCAGCGCCCAGACCCACCACATGAACGTCGACTATAACCTCTACGAGGGCATGAAAGTAAAAGGAGTGCCTGAGGTTGTAATCGCCAACGGGCGCGTGGTGGTGGAGGACGGGAAGTACACCGGCATTTCGGCAAGCGGCCGTTTCCTCAAACGCAGCGCGATGTAGGCGGATGGGACCTGGCTCACCCAGATCATCCGCCACCGCCAGATTCCAGATACCTGGACGACTTTTGTCCCTCCGGGTCTGAATCTTCTGTCAAGAGTGAAATTTCGGGCTCACAATGGAACAATCCCCCTGGAGAACGGGGGCTTGTTGAACGGGATGCCCTGCGCTCCTAACCCCCCGGCCAAAGATAATATTCTGACGTCAGCTTCAACTTGGTGAGGTAGATATGGCCCGGCAGAGAATCGGGATGGTGGTAACGGCCGCCGACAGCAACGCCGCCCTGAGAGCGGTGGAGGACCTGGACAATCGCGGCATAGGAGCGGCTTGGATGACCAGCGGCAGCACCGGCGGGGGAGACAGCCTCAGCGTTTTCGCAGCCGCCGGACCCCGCACCCGGAGCATCATGTTCGGCACAGCCATAACCCAGACCTTTCCCCGCCATCCCATCGCCGTTGCCCAGCAGGTCTTGACCCTGGCCCAACTGGCTCCAGACCGGCTCCGGCTGGGGTTGGGCACCAGCGGTCAGGGAGGCGTGGAGCAGACCCTTGGCATCAACTTCCGGGCGCCCCTGGCCCACCTCAGGGAGTATGTACGCATCCTGAAGGCATTGCTGCAAGAGGGCTCAGTGGATTACTCCGGGCACTATTACCAAGCCCACACCAGTATCCCCGCCCCTGTTGACGTGCCGGTGATGGCCGCCGCCCTGGGCGAGAGCGCATTCGAGATGTGCGGCGCCGAAGCCGACGGCGCGATCAGCTGGGTATGTCCAGGGGCCTACCTGCGGGATGTTGCCCTGCCAGCCATGCAGCGGGGGGCCGGGCAGGCCGGTCGCCCCACACCTCCTCTTGTGGCCCATGTGCCGGTGTGCGTCCACGACGACCCCGAGGAGGCCCGAGAAGCCATCGCGGGCCAATTCAGGGGTTTTGCCAGGGCGCCCTTCTACCGAAACATGTTCAACAACGCCGGGTTTCCTGAGGTAACCGAGGGGGTGTGGAGTCCCGGGATGGTGGACGCCGTGGCGGTGTCCGGGAACGAGGAGCAGGTAACGAAGGGGCTGCGAGGACTGCTGGAAATGGGCGCGGCCGAACTCATGGTCTCTCCGGTGGCTGCAGGACCGGACCGGGAGGGGTCGCTGGAGCGCACCATGGGACTTCTGGCCCGGCTTTCTCAGTCAGTGGCAGCGTAGTGCGAGAACAGGGACATCCCAAGGAACTCCAACCGAACGGGTGGTGGATGGCAACGAAACATGGATGAAGCAGTGCAACAAGCCTTGGAACGGGACCGCACCATCGACATCACTACCACCGGACGGAATACCGGGCAGCCCCGGCGCAAGGAGATCTGGTTCCACAATCTCGAAGGCCGGTTTTACATTACCGGCATACCCGGTAGTCGCGATTGGTACGCCAACCTGGCGGCAAACCCCCAGTTCACTTTTCACCTCAAGCAGAGCGCCCAGGCCGACCTGGCCGCCCGGGCGACGTCAATCAGGGACCCGGACCAGCGGCGGGACATCATTTCCCGAATCCACGAGAAGATTGGCGGCCACCGTGACCTCCAGGCCTGGTTGGAGGGCAGCCCCTTGGTAGAGGTGGAGTTGCTGCCGGATTAATATGGCAGGTGGTACAGACTCTGAGACAGGTCATGTTGTTGGTCTACGATTCGGTCCGTAGTTAACTGTTCAGCGAAAATGTCCATCCATGAGGGATGTGACATTGAAACAGAGAGAATTGGCGAGGCTCCACGTGCTCAACAACGTCTTGGAATACCAGATCCCCATTGGTCAAGCTGCCGAGATTCTCGGGGTAAGCGAACGCCACGACAGACGGCTCCTTAGTGCTTACCGCAGGGACGGAGCCGCCGCCTTGGCTCATGGAAACCGGGGACGCCAGCCTCACAACTCCGTTCTGGATTCCGAGGCTGCCGCAGTGGTGCGACTGGCCAGCACCGATTATGCGGGAGCCAACCACACGCACCTGGCCGAGCTGCTTCGAGAACGGGAGGGCATAAATCTGAGCCGCCCCACCGTGCGTCGCATCCTGGTCAAGGCCGGCATCGGCAACCCGCGCAGGCGCCGGTCCCAGCAGCACCCAGTGCGCCGCCGGCGTATGCCACAAGAGGGATTGCTGTTGCAGATTGACGGCAGTCATCACCGCTGGCTGGGTGAAGGAGGGCGCAGGTTTGCCCTGCTGCTGACCGTGGACGACGCCACCGGCACCGTGCCCGCGGCCATGTTCTGCCGGGAGGAGGACACTTCAAGCTACTTCCTGCTCATGAACAAGCTGATCCAACAGCGTGGAATACCCCTGGGTATTTACAGCGACCGCCACCCTGTCTTCAAGTTTACCGGCGATATCGACCGTTACCCGGCAGGCCCGACCCAGTTCGCCCGCGCCATGGAGGAGCTTGGGATCCGGCAGATATTCGCCAGATCACCCCAGGCCAAGGGCAGGGTGGAGCGTGCTGCGGGTACCTTCCAGGACCGGCTGGTAACCGAGCTGCGTCTGGCCGGGGCCGCCACCATCGCGGAGGCAAACGAGGTCCTGAATGGCTTCCTGCCACGATTCAATGAGAAGTTTGGTGTACAAGCTGAGCAGGACTGTCCTGCATAGCGTTTCCTGGAGCAGTCAGTGTCCCTCGATGGGATCCTATGCTTCAAACACCGCCGCAAGGTGTCCCGGGACAACACCGTCAAGTACAACCGGCGCACCCTGCAACTGCAGCCCGGCGTTACTCGTCCGACTTTCGCCGGGGTGCAGGTCGAGGTCCAAGAAGACCTGGTTGGCCGGCTCCTGGTGCAATATCAGGGGCAGACTATCTCCTCCCAGGAGGCTCCGCCGCGCCCGGCCCAGCTGAGGGAAACTGCCGCCGCCCCTCCGGGAGGCTCCGGGTTGGACCTTGGCATCAACGGCGCTGGAGTCCAGTGCGACTCCCACCCGGCGACATTGAAAACAGGCGAGGTGGACCGGGACCTGAGGCCTCGAAAATCCAGGGCGCAACAACACAAAATACCCACCGCTCGCATAGAACTCTGTGGGAGAATGTGCAGCAGGCCAAGCTCAGGGGACTCTCCTTCAGGGCGATCGCCCGCGAACTGGGCATCCACAGAAACACCGTAAGCAAGTACGCCTTGGCTGAAAGTCCGCCACTGAGGAAGAAAAAAGCGCAGGCGCGACACAACAGCCTGGAACGGTAGCATCTGCCTACCCGGACAATTTCGCAGACCAATTGGGCGGACATTTTCGCTGGACAACGACACAGGTCAAGCCTGAGACAACCAAACCGCAACCAGCATGAGAGACGGTGCCGAATTCTTCAGGAAGTACTCTGGGGACCCTCAGTTAAAGCAGTGGCTGTGGGAAGTGATATTCGCAGCGACCTACAAGGCCTCAGAAGGTAAGGGAAGTCCAGAATAAAGTTCGACGAACCCGGGCGGGAGAGAAACCGAGCAAAAATGGTGAATAGTGAGCGAGCAGTAATCCGGCCCTCGGTCATGGACGTATTCAAGGTTCTTGAGAACCAACCAGTGCGGCCGGATATGGTTGCCTCGTTGACCGTAGCGCAGGTGATGAACCGGGTCTCCATCGCCCACCTCTCCATTGAGCGGGCGATGAAATTCATAATAACTGGGTCTGGACGACCTCTCATCAAGGACCACGACCTGCCATCTCGTCTCAATGAACTGGGACAGTACCAACCAGAATCAGCAAAGTTCTTGGAAGATGCATTCGGAGAGGCTGTCCGGCACTATCGCTACAACGCGAACGCAGCCCACATGAAGCATCTCAAGTCTCTGAAAGCCTACTTTGAGGCCACGGGGTCAGACAAGGACTTCCAAGACATCAGGTACTGGGAACAGACCCAATCGACGGATGAGATCATTGTCCGTCAGATTTACCTGACGTTGCACATGGAGCTCCTCCACGCGCTGAAAGAAATACTTCTGGCACCAGAAAGACTGAAGGACACTGTCTCTACGAGAGTCGAGAGGGCTGTAAGAGACGCCATGTTCTCCAACCGCGAACTGAGCTATGCTCCGGGATCCGATAAGGAGAGCTCTGTGGAGTCCTACATCGACTGGATGAGGGGCTTCGTGAATCTCAGAGAAGCCATGTCTGAAGCGGTTAGAGATGGTGTGGCGTCCGGCGACGCGTTCCTGTTGGCGGTCCTCAAAGAGGCATACCAGGAACTCATAACTTCGACGGACCCAGCAGTGAGATATTTCGCAGAAACGCTCACAGTGTTATCAAAGCTACCGAGGGACGCAATTCCCTGTATTAAGTGGCTGGGACCCGAAAAATATCAGGCAGGTTTAGTCTCCACGCCGGGAGGGGACTCACTCGGATTCATAGATCGCCGGCCGGACCGACTCTGGAACATCACTCCCATCAGAAACGGAGCGGTAATGGTAACTGCCATCGCAGAATCCCAGACCGATGCACGGTGCCACCTCGCAGACCTACTCACAAGAAACGCCCGGGTCATTGTTGGGCACGAAGAGAAACAGCTGAGAATAGTGGGAGAGGAACACTATCTATTCAAGAAAGACTTCGACCAATCGACAAGGTGGTGGGAGGATATGGCAGACGCTGAAAAGCCGACATTTCAGGTCACTTTCTGGGACAACACCCACGGCATCACGAGCGGCGACATGGTGAGACTGGAGACACAAAGCAAGTCATCTCCAAGGGTGATCGACACACTTGAAGGCACCGTTGTGGACGTGAATGATCACGAAATATTCGTACAGGGCATAGAATATTTCGATACTTAAAGTTAGCTACTCTATTGTCACAACAGCCCGAAATGATCAACGACAATTAGTCTTGCCGGTTGGCGACGACTATTTTTGCCGGTCACACGTGGTAATCATCCGGTACAGGAGTTGCCGGATTGGTTACGGATCAGCAAGTCGCATTACTGAGGCAAAGACGGATGGAAGGAAAGAAACAACAGACGGCGGCGGCCATGGCGGGGATGAGCGAGCGGTCGGCGAGGAAGTGGCAGTGTGGCCCGTTGCCGTCGGAGGCCAAGCAGTAGCGCCGGTGGCGCACCCGGCCCGATCCCTTCGATGGCGTCTGGGAGAAAGAAATCCTGCCCCTGCTACGAGGCGAGGCCGCTGGCTGGCTCAGGGCAACGACTATTATCGAGTACCCTTCGGCAAGCTCAGGAGGAGGATCGGCATCCCGACCGGTTCAGCGCCTCCCAGCTCCGCACCCTGCAACGACGATTACAGGCCCTTCGACAAGCTCAGGAGGCGGGCACTCAACGGCCCGGACCAGGAGGTCTACTTCCCCCAAGAGCATCCACCTGGCCGGGAGGCGTATCTCGATTTCCCCCACTGCAACTCTCTGGGAGTAACCATCGGCGGCCAGCGCTACCGCCACCTGCTGTCCCAGCCGGTGTTGAGCCATTCCCGGTGGCGCTACGCCGAGGTGGTTTCCGGCGAGACCTTTCTGACCCTGCAGCAGGGGCTGCAGAACGCGCTCTGGGAACTGGGCGGCGCGCCCCAGGTCATACGCTCCGACAACACCTCGGTCCTCACCCATGAGATAAAGCGCAGCCGCTGTACTCCAACTCCCTGGATTGTCAATGAGTTGGGGCTTGGGATTAGTGTTACCGGAAGAGGCGCTGTTGAGGGGAGGGGCTCGGTGTCCGGGGCGGCTCCGGTCGGGGGGACTTCTTCCGTCGTCCGCCGAAGAAGGGGTTGAGGGCCTTGGCCATGATGTCCGCGGCGCACGAGTTGCAGTAAGCGTCGGCGTCGGCCGCGCGGCGGCATCTCCTGCACTTTGCGTTGGCCATGACCAAAGCCTCTGGGAAGAGTGAGAAGTTGACCATAACCTCTCCGTTACCCTCCGCACAAGGGGTAACTGTCAGAAAACAGGAAATCCCGTTTTCCTGGAATCGGTGGGTTTCACCTCCGCAGCGCCCCTGGTGCACGAGTTGATGGAGGCCAGGGACGAAAGACGCCTGCTCAACCTCCAGCGGCAACTGTCCCGCCTGAACCTGCTGATCATCGACGAACTGGGCTTTGTACCGTTGTCCCACACCGGGGCGGAACTGCTCTTCGAAGTCTTCAGCCAGCGCTACGAGCGGGGATCCACAATGGTGACCACCAACCTGCCTTTCGACGAGTGGACCGAGGTCTTCGGCTCGGAGCGCTTCACCGGCGCAATGCTGGACCGGCTCACCCACCGCGTCCACATCCTGGAGATGAACGGCGAGAGTACAGGCTCAAGCGCAGCCGGGAGGCCGCCGCATCCCAGCCGACTGACGAACCGGACGACGCATAACGCACCGTCACCGCTCCCTCCTCTTGTAACGTCCCCACTCCGACCAATTTACTGCTGACAGTCATCAGGCCAGTGGTACACGATTCCACCGCCCCAGTGGCCCAACTTCTCGGCGCCATTGACAACTGTCAAGTGCGTTCGCAAAACGTACCACTGCGGCGGAGTAACCGTGTACCACCGGCGTGATGACCGAGGGCCGTATGGCAGGTGGAGTGGGGACCGTTTGGGAGCGAGAGAGGACAGTGCAGGTGTGAGCTAAGCGTCGTCCGGTTCGTCTGGCGGCGGCGGTGTGGCGGTCTCCCTGCTGCGCTTGAGCCTGTAGCACTCGCCGTTCATCTCCAGGATGTGGACGTGATGGGTGAGCCGGTCCAGCAGGGCTCCGGTGAGGCGCTCCGAGCCGAAGACCTCGGTCCACTCGTCGAAGGGCAGGTTGGTGGTCACCATTGTGGATCCCCGCTCATAGCGCTGGCTGAAGACCTCGAAGAGCAGTTCCGCGCCGATCCGAGACAGTGGGACAAAGCCCGGTTCATCGATGATCAGCAGGTTCAGGCGGGACAGTTGCCGCTGCAGATTCAGCAGCCTTCTCTCGTCCCTGGCCTCCATCATTTCGTGGACCAGGGCGGCGGCCGTGGTGAAGCTCACCGACATCCCCCGCTGGCAGGAGGCCTCGGACCAGAGCCGCGAGGTCGCCGTTAGGTAACCGAGAGCCCCCGGTCTCAGGACCCGGTCCACTCGAAGCCAAGGTTGGCAAAGCGGACGAACACGGTCCCAAACGGCGCGGCCAGCGGGCCGTTGGCCGCCAATATGGCGATCGTGTGTTGAGCGCCGGGGGAGGCGTCGCTGGAAACCTGGACCCGTTGAGCAACGTTGAATCCCTGAACGGTACCCCTGTCGCGGTTGCATTCGCCGTCGATCCAGATTTCGCCGTAGTCGTCGACGCAGGTCTCAAACTGGACGCGCATCCCGTTGGTGGGGCGGCCGTTGACCGTCTCCGGGATGGTGATGGTGGTCCGGTACCAGGCGAAGGTAAAGCCACTGGAGATCCCCACAGACAGGTCCAGGCACGTTTCCCAACCGGAGTCGTCGTAGCCGGGTAACCGGCACGGGCTGCCCTCTCCGTTGGCTACCAGCCCCTCGTTTTCCTGACCGGGCACAAAACCAATGGCGTATTTCCAGGTAGCATTAGTGGCTGCCTGCCCCGCCGCGTCTCCAATGTTGACGGTTGCTCTTGGCATATCTTCTCACCTGTTCACTAGGTTGCATTGCTGGTCGAACAGATTAGTAACACTTCGCCCGGAGTTTGGCAAATCCGGGATGGTCTGGCAGCAGTGATCTGTGCTTTAATGGGCCTGCGCCGGGCTATTTCTTGGGGGAGGTACGCATCGTGGTCGAGAAGAAGGGTACCGCTATCATGGTGGTCTACACCGATGTGGCCGTCGAGCATGACGCCGATTTCAACGCCTGGTACAACCAGGAGCACTTGCCCGAGCGGCTGAGCAACCCTGGATTCCTGGATGGGGCCCGTTATGAAGCCCTGCGGGGCGGGCCCAGATACCTGGCCGTTTACGAACTCGAATCGGCGGAAGCCCTGCAGTCGGATGAATATCTGCGCCAGCGGGCCAACCCAACCGACTGGTCGAAGCGGGTGTCGCCCCTCATGGCCGCGGGAGGGATGGTCCGTAACGTATACACTCAGATCTATCCCGCCGAAAGCGACCCGCATACGTTGGGCCGTGGAATGGCGCCCGCGCTCCAGATCGGACGCATGGACGTGCCGCCGGAGATCGAGGACAAGTACAACTACTACTACGATAACGTGCGGACGCCGGGCAACCTGAAGATCCCGGGATGTATGCAGGTCCGCCGGTATCAGTCCGTCGAAGGTTGGCCCAAGTACCTGACCATGTATGAGTTCGAACACGAGAAGGTGCCCGAGACCCTGGCATGGGAAAACCAGCGCGGCCAGGACGCGATGCACGAATACATCGGAGGTACCTACGGTCACGCTTCGGGTTCACCCGGCGTGTACCGCCGTGTGTTTCCACCCCGCGCGTTCTGACATCCGACCTGTTAGCTCGACCCCGCTAATTGAACGAGCGGTTTACCGCGAGAGGTGGCGGCGATGCCTCGAAATTTGACCATTCAGGAGTCCCACGAATTTCTGGACAGCAAGCCTGGCTGGATTGCGTTGACCACCATTGGGCCAGACGGGTATCCCCACACCGTGCCGCTGGGCTACTTTCGGCTAGGTGAGGACATCGTAATGGGAGTCCGGGGCAATACCAGAAAGCTCAAGAACATCCAGGACAACCCGAAGGTGAGCCTGCTACTGGAGAGCGGCAAATCGAGGGGGGACATCAAGGGCTTGATGGTCCATGGCACCGCAACGGTGCATTCCGAGCCCTCCGATGCCCTGTACTTTGCCCGGGAGGCCGCGAAACTACGCGGTGTCCCTGAGCAGGAGCTTCCCACCGAGCCTCGAAAGGACGCGGTTTACATAAAAGTGACACCGCAACGGATCCGCTCATGGGACTATTCCTAGCCGTTCCCGAATCGGGCGGACCGTCACGCAACCGACGCCAAGGGGGATAGACATGCCAAGACTGGAAGGAAAAGTTGCGCTCATCAGCGGAGGCGCGAGAGGACAGGGCGCAGTCGAAGCCAGGATGTTTGCCGGGGAAGGGGCTAAAGTTGTCATCGGAGACATCCTCGATGCCGAAGGGCAACAGGTGGAGGCTGAAATCAACGAGGGCGGCGGCGAGTGTATTTACGTCCGGTTGGACGTCACCAGCGAAGTAGACTGGCAGCAGGCCGTCGAGACCGCCGTTGGCCGTTTCGGCAAGTTGGACGTTTTGGTGAACAACGCCGGTATCGGCAGCCCTCGCGGGCCGGATGGCGAGCGGGTCCTCATCGAGACCCTGACCGAGGACCAATGGGACCGGACCCTGGACGTGAACGCCAAGGGAGTGTTCCTGGGCACCAAAGCGGCCATCCCTGAGATGCGCAAGGCGGGCGGCGGCTCTATCATTAACATCTCGTCGGTGGCTGGACTGGTCGGCGGAACCACCTCAGCCTACGGCGCGTCAAAAGGAGCCGTTCGTCTGTTCACGAAGGCGACTGCCATTCAGTACGCCAGGGAAGGTATACGCGCCAACTCCGTGCATCCCGGTGTCATCATCACCGCCATGACCGAGTCCATGCTGGCCGACGAAGAAGGACGGGATATGAACCTGGCCCGGCACCCCATCGGCAGGCTGGGAGTACCGGAAGACGTTGCCTACGGGGTCTTATTCCTGGCCAGCGACGAGTCGTCCTTCATGACGGGAAGCGAGTTGGTAATCGACGGCGGGCTAACGGCCCAATAGCCGCCGGTCCTAGACTGATTCAAGAGCGACTGACCGCAACGAATCAGACGAGGAGGTTGTCCGTGCCAATCGAACGGCTATCACCGGAGTTGGACAGGTTGGTATCAGCCGGCCAGGAATTGGAGGAGCTGGCCAACGGCTACGAGGTTGCCGAAGGGCCCCTCTGGTGGCACGAAGCGGGGCACCTTATTTTTAGCGAAGTAAGGGGCAACAAACGACGGCAGTGGACTCCCGGCAGCGGCATCACCCTGTTGCAGGAATCGACCAACAACGCCAACGGACTGACCAGGGACCTCCAGGGCAGGATGATTCTCTGTGAAGGTGGCGCGGGGAGGGTGACGCGGATGGAGCCGGACGGTAGCATCACGGTGGTGGCCAACAGCTACCAGGGCATGCCATTGAACCGGCCCAACGACGTGGTGGTAAGGTCGTCGGACGGCAGCATCTACTTTACTAACCCCGGAGCGCCGGACCCCGAATTTCCGCTGCCATACTCCGGCGTCTACCGAGTGTCTGCGGACCTGGGTACGATTTCGCTATTGGTGTCGGACTTTGCCTTTCCAAACGGCCTGGTTTTCTCGCCGAACGAAAGCATCCTCTACATCGCCGACTATCGCGTCGGAAGGATCAGGGCGTTCGACGTGAACCCAAACGGGATGTTGAACCTGGCCAGCGACCGGGTGTTCTGCCAGCTTATCGCGCCCGTCCCCATCACCCCTTATGGCCCCGACGGAATGAAGGTGGACGTCGAAGGCAACGTCTACAGCAGCGGGCCCGGCGGCGTGTGGATCATAGACCCGGCGGGCAACCATTTGGGGACAATCCACACCGGGGCGCAGACGACCAACGTGGGTTGGGGCGGGGACGACTGGAAGACCTTGTTCGTCACAACCTTCGGTTCCCTGTACCGCATCCAGATGAAAGTCGCCGGAATCGCCGTGCCTGGCAACGGCTAGATTACTGGCTATCAACAAAGACGGAGGTGAAGTAGGCATGGACGCAACCGGAGTCTCCCACATCGCCATTTGCGTGGCGGACATCGACCGGTCATTGGGCTTCTACCGGGATATCTTGGGTATGACCGTGGGGTACGACCGGATTCAAGACACCACTACAGGCGGCCTCCCCCACGTGTATGAGCACTCACGGCAGACGCGCCGCCAGGTGCGTTTGGTCATCGGCGAGGGTGAAAACTGCCCCACCATTACCATGACGACCCACCCCGGCGAAGACGCCGACGGGGACCCCATCAAGCTAGACCAAATCGGCCTTAGCCATTTTTCGATCTCGGTCTCCGACCTGAAGGGCCTGGCTGACGACCTGGCCTCTAAAGGCATAGAGTTCGCCGGACCGCTGGAGTCCCGGCTCAATGCCCGGGGAGAGTTGACCAGCTACTACGTTTACGACCCCGACGGCATCCTGCTCCAGTTCGACGCCGGCGGCGGAGGATAGGAGAAGGGAGGCGGGGCTATGGCCAGGCAAGGGATCGTGCTCTACCACGGCATCGACAGCGGCGGGGAGCTGAAGGAGTACGCCGAGACTGCCGAACGCTGCGGCTACGAGTCCTTGTGGGTCACCGAGCGGTATTTCCACGAGGAGACCTTCTCCATGCTGGGTTTTCTGGCCGCCGTGACCCATGATATTAAGCTGGGCGTGGGAGTGGTCAACCCCTTTACGCGAAATCCGGCGCTGACCGCAATGTCGGCGGCCACCCTCGACCGCATCTCCGGGGGGAGGTTCTTGCTTGGCCTTGGCAGGAGCGACAGTTTGGTGGTCCAGTCCCGGATGGGGATACCGTACCGAGATCCCCGTGCCAGCCTCAAAGAGACGGTTGAGACCGTGCGCGCCCTACTGTCGGGCAGTCCTGCAACTTCCGAAGGAGGCCAATTCAATCTGGCCAACGTGGGGCTTGCGACCTTGCCCGTACAAGATCGGCTCCCAATCTATCTCGCGGCGATAGGTCCCAGGGCGCTGCGGCTGGCGGGCGCGGTCGCAGATGGCGTGCTGCTAAACGCCTATACTCCCACAACCTACATCAGCTACGCCGTGGACGAAGTGCGGAGGGCCGCACGTGAGACGGGGCGTGACCCTGCCGACGTGGACATCGCTTGTATGTTAGTGGTGCGCCCGACCGAGGACCCCGCGGCCATGTTGGAAAGCCTCAAGTCGCGGGTAGTGCGGCTGCTGGACGAACCCCACGTCGGTGAGATTCTGCTGGAGAAGGGTGGCTATGATCCGTCCATACTGCCCGCGCTCCGGGAGTCGGTGAATCAGGACGGTGGGCGGGACGCGGTCAGCCTCATAAGCGACGACATGGTGGACTCGTTCTACGTCGTCGGTCCGCCTGAGCGGTGCAAGGAACGGATCGAAGAATATCGCAGAGTTGGTGTCGACCTGCCACTGCTGCTCCCCAGATTGGAAGACTACAAGCAGGTGGCCACGACGCTGGCAGTCACTTGATGAGGCGGCGGTGCATGAAGAAGGACGCCACGCAGAGGGCCACAACCGAAATAGCCAATAGTTGGAACGCCCACAGCACCATTAACCGCGTGAGGTCGCCCGATACCGTCCCCTCGTCAGGGCCGCGGCGGGGGTCAGGGGCAATGCCCAGGAGAGCAACTTGACTGTGTGCCGCACATGGTCCAGGGGAAAGAGGACTCCGCTCACATAGAACATTGGGATTATGAACACGGTGAGGAGGTCGTTCATCGCGCCTAGGGTGCTGGCAGTGGCCGTCAAAATCAGAGCAATGGAAGCCACCGTAAGGCCACTCAGATAGGCGCAAGGGATGGCCAGCACGGCCGGGCGCGAGCTTGTCAGGCCAAGGCAGGCCGCGGCGCCCAACACCAGCGCGCCCGAGATAGCCGCCCTAGAAGTCTGGCCGGAAAGCCATTGGCTGGGTTGTGCGCCACGCGAGGCAGACGTAATCAAGTCTTATATGGCATGTAATACGTTGCAACACCCACTGTGCCATCGATAATCGACGTCAAGAAAACGCTGGCCTGGGAGGAATCGAGGTTTCCGGCCAGACTTCTGGCCAGCCAAGATTGCAACTCAGCTGGCCAGAAACGTGACGAGCACTTGGCAATTCCGCATATTGGGCGCCAGGGATAACAGCTCACCGGATATGGCTGGTCTTGCCAATTCAGTGATGGTGCGCTATCTGGACCACAACGATATCGGTGTGGGTGGTCATCCCAGTGACTCGATTCCCGGCGCTCTTGCCATGGCCGACTATCTGGGAAGTGACGGCCAAGCTTAACAAGATGAAGCAGTCGTTACGAACCCTCCGTCTTGGACCATAGATTTCAGACAGCGGTAAGGCGGGGTTAAGGCGACGCAATCCAGTCGACGGCACGTTCCCCTATCATGACAACCGTTGCATGGCTACCACCTGACCTTGTAACCCGCGGCATCACCGACGCATCGACCACCGACAACCCCTTTACTCCCTTGACGCTGCAGTATTGATCAACAACCGCCATTGGGTCTGAATCCGGGCCCATCTTGCATGTGCCGGACACATGCCTGGCTGTTCCAACGGTTTGGCGTATATAGAGGTCCAAAGCGTCGTCGTCGGCCAGAATGTCATCCGTTGGGTGGAGCCGGTAATCGGCCACGTCTTTATACGCATTGGATTCAAGGAATCTAATCGCCATTCGCACGCCTTCCCGCACCCGACGAATGTCGTTTGGATGCTGAAGATAGCGGTAGTTAAAGGCCGGCTGCACTGAGGGATCGGCAGACGCAAGCCTGACGTATCCTGAGCCGTCGGGTAGCCCGAGCGTGCACGAGATTCGCGCCACCCGGTCCGGGGGAACTTCATCGTTCAGGAACTTGGTCCGGAGACCGGGGACGCGCTCCGGCCGTTCGTCAACCATTGGGGTGGTCCTCAGCAACATATCATTGGCTTCGCTGGACCCGTGGGAGGTGTAGTGTAAGCAAAAGCGCGCCGCATCGGCATCAGCAGCCAGGGTCATTCCGTCTTTTACTTTAAAGGTAATCTGGGCGCTCAGGTGGTTAAATAGGTTCTGTCCCACTCCGGGAAGCTCATGAACGAGAGGTATCTCAAATTGTTGAAGTTGGTCATTGGGGCCGATTCCCGATAGCATGAGCAGGTGGGGCGACTTGATAGCCCCAGCGCTCAACACAACCCGGTCTGCTTCAACGTTGAAAATCTCGCCTCCGCTTTCTACTTCCACACCGACGGCCCTTAGATCCTTGATCAATACCTTCCTTACGAAAACCCCTCCCCTCACCGTAAGGTTGAGACGGTGGCGCATGGGATTTAGGTGAGTGATAGCAGCGCTCATCCTCCAGCCGTCCAGGTTGTTCGAGGGCCACACGCCAACGCCCGAGGGGTTCGGGCCATTGGTATCCTCGACTGCCCCATAACCCGCCTCCAAACAGGCTGCGTGGAAGGCCTTTTGGATGTCTGTCCAGGGCCCGGATTGACGACGCCTTACTGGCATCGGTCCGTCGGTTCCATGAAAATCATCCCGAATGTCGAGATCGTGCTCGGATTTTCTAAAGTAAGGCAGTACCTTGTCATAAGACCATTCATCGTTGCCCATACCAGACCAGGAGTCGAAATCCTCAGGTAACCCCCTTTGCATTGCCTGACCGTTGATGGACGACCCTCCTCCGATCACCTTGCCCTGCGCTACGTGGATCTCCCCTTGCTCCTCGGTGATCGTTCCCCGCAGGGCCCAGTTATGTTCCGAGTCTGGGGATTCTGCAAAACTTGTGTGGCCGAACTTTATCTCGTCCGGAAGATAGGCTGGATCAGGGTAATCTGGCCCGGCTTCCAGCAACAGAACGGAGGTATTCACGTTTTCAGCCAATCTGCTGGCCAACACCGAGCCAGCCGCTCCCCCACCGACGATAACAACGTCATATTTCATGGGCCCTCCTTAAATGCTTCGTCTTCTAACATAGGATTTCCCAGTTTTAACTGATTCCGCTGAGGATAGGACGTTCTGGGATTTCTCCAATTATAAACCGGAATTCTCCATTTCGGCCGACCAGCTGGTTCCGAACAGGGTAGTTGGAGCGTAGTGCCGGTCTTCGGTGCTTGTCAATCCTCTTTCGCTCCTGCGTGGGACAAGGTTTCTGCCGAACACCCAGGCAAATACGCCTCACAATCCTGGTCCGGACGGATAAGATTCTAGAGGCCTGTGAACCTCAAGAGGAAGTAGTACCGTTGTTACTACATGTGAGTGGTGGAGACGGGGGAGGGGCTTTCAGCGGGGTGTCCGCTGTCTAGGCGGACTTTAGACGGGGAGTTCGAGGTGACTTCTTTGGCGCTTTGCTTAAGGGTCAGCCGAATAGAGACATTATCAGTCGAATATGTACGCTTGGCAGCCTGATACATGCGATCCGATAATTTTCCAATATTCGCGGTGGAGACGGGGGAGGCCCCGCCCCACGATTTCCTTGCATTCCTGTGCTCGTGGAGTTCAGGTAAGAATATGCTTCAAGGCATTGCAACCAAGGGACTTCGGACGCTCCAGCATCGTGCTCATCTAGCCTCCGAACCCGGGAGAACAGCGACGGCTAGAAAAAGAAACACCACGTCAAGGCCGCTGTGATGGGCTTAACCGTCCGCAGTACTCGCTCTGAGTCCACGCTAGGTGGGCGGGGCGACAGGCACTGTTTGTCAAGGGCGATGGGGTCTTGGGCCATTGGGGCGGAGCAAAAGTGTACCAGCAGAGAGGTCATTGGCCAGCGTAAATGTCCGCGCCAGTTGTAGAGGGGAAGTGTCACAGAGACAGGCCAGCTGCAGGTTGGTGGGTGAGTGAGTGAGGACGGCTACTGGCCCGGCTTAGGGGTTTTCTGATTCGTCCGGAGCTTGCGAGGCGGCGTTCTCCCTGTTGCGCTGGAGCCTGTAGCTCTCGCCGTTCATCTCCAGGATGTGGACGTGGTGGGTGAGCCGGTCCAGCAGCGCTCCGGTGAGGCGCTCCGAGCCGAAGACCTCGGTCCACTCGTCGAAAGGGCATGTTGGTGGTCACCATTGTGGATCCCCGTTCGTAGTGCTGGCTGAAGACCTCGAAGAGCAGTTCCGCGCCAGTGCGGGACAAGGGTACGAAGCCCAACTCGTCGATGATCAGCAGGTTGAGCCGGGACAGTTGCCGCTGCAGATTCAGCAGCCTTCTCTCGTCCCTGGCCTCCATCATTTCGTGGACCAGGGCGGCGGCGGTGGTGAAGCCCACCGACATTCCCCGCTGGCAGGCGGCGAGGCCCAGTCCCAGGGCGACGTGGGTCTTGCCGGTGCCGCTGTTGCCGACGGCGATGACGTTCTGACGGCGCTGGATGTATTCACACCGGGCCAGTTCCATCATCAGGGACTTGTTCAGCCACGGGATGGCCGGGAGGTCGAAGGTGTCCAGGCTCTTCACCGCGGGGAAGCGGGCGGCCCGGATCCGCCGTTCCACCATGCGCTGATGGCGGTCGATGAGCTCCAGCTCGGCCAGACGCAGAAGGTACTGGGGATGGTCCACACCCTCGGCGGCGCACTGGGCGGCCATCTTCCCGTATTCCCTGAGAAAGCTGGGCAGCTTCAGTTCCTTCAGATGATTTTCCAACAGTAGCGTCGACCGGTCGTTCATGCCGCCCTCCCCGACAGGAGAGTCATGTAGTCCCCGGCGGACGTGGTGCTCACCCGGACCCGGGGCAGGTAGGGATAGAGCTCCAGGTCCAGCCGGGGCGGCCGCCCCTCCAGCCGGCACAGCACCAGGTGTTTCACGGCGTCGAAGCTGATGGCTCCCAGCCGGAGGGTGTCCGTTGCCGCTGCAGCCGCCTCCTGCTGGGAGAAGGTCTACAGCAGCCTGAGCGCCTGTACGTACTCCCTTTGCCCCGCCGTACCATGCGGGACTCCAGCAGACGCCGCAGCTTGCCGAAGTCTTCTGGCAACTCCCACTCCTGCAGGGGTGCGGTCTGGTCCAGAGCTCCCGGCTTACGCCCCAAGAGCGGCAGGTAGTGGATGGGGTCATAAACGTAGTCGTCCCGCTCGTAGGAGCGTGGGTGCCGGGCGATGACCTCGGTTCCGCAGCTGATCACCACTTGGTCAACGTAGCCCCGTACCAGGACGTCCCGGTATCCGTAGGCCACCGGCACCGAGTAGTCGTTGGTCCTGTACCTGACCAGGGACAGGGAACTCACCGGCTTGCCTGCTTGTCGCAGGCATCATAGGCTACCGGAGGCAGGGGCAACAGGGCGTCCAGGTCCCGCTCCATACGCTGGCCAATGGTCTCCGTATGTCCCCGGAGCCTGGCGTCCATCCGCTCCAGTCATCGTTGTTCCAGGTAGGCATTTAGCGCATCAAAGCTTTCGAAGGACGGCACCGGCACCAGAAAGTTGCGGCGCGAGTACCCCACCAAGCCTTCCACCTTGCCTTTGTCATTGCCCTTGCCGGGGCGGCCGAACCGGTCCTCGAACAGGTAGTGCGACTGCAGCTCGGTGAAGGCGCGGGTGCGCTGACGCCGGCCGTCGCCCAGTATCTTCGCCACCGCCAGCCTGGTATTGTCGTAGAGAATGCCCTGGGGCACTCCACCCAAGAAGGCGAACGCCGCTACGTGCCCGTCCAGGAAGGCCTCGGTGGTCTCCGCGGGATAGGCCTTGACGAAGCAGCCGTCGCTGTGGGGCAGGTCGATGACGAAACAGTGGGCCTTCCGCTCCACTCCGCCGATGACCACCAGGGCCTCGCCGAAATCGCACTGGGCGTGGCCCGGCGGATGGGACAGGGGCACGAACATCTCCCTGGCCTGACGGCGATGCTCTCTTACATAGTCCTTGACCGTGGTGTATCCGCCGTCGTAGCCGTATTCATCCCGCAGCCGCTCGAAGATGCGCTTTGCCGTGTGGCGCTGCTTCTTGAGACGCCTTAGGTCGTCCTCGAGGATCCGGTCTACGACGCTGGTGTAGGGCTCCAGCTTGGGCCTTCGGGGAGGAGTCTGCCGGCGATAACCCGGCGGCACCGAATAGGCCAGCATCTTGCGCACCGTGTCCCGGTGCAGGCCGAACGTCCGGGCGGCATCCCGAATACTCTTACCCTCCACCATCACCGCCCTTCGGACCCGCAGATATACGTCCACGCTGTACATCCATCGCACTATCCATGGGGTCGGCTACAACCCTATGAATGGCGGCGGGCGGTACAGTATTTAGTCGCCGATTGTCGGCGATTACCCGCCCGCGTGGAACAATTTAACTCCGCCGCTTACACCATTACGTTTTCTCCTGGGCGTGGGTGTGCTGGCTGGTCATTCTCATGGCGTACCCAGCAGGCGTTGCAAAGTTAATCCAGTTTGGCCTCTCTTGCGAGGCTTGTCCATTCCGTTGGAGCTGGGAGGGGAGGGTTGAGGGTGAGGAGAGGTGGAACCTGTATTGGTGTTGCTAGGGTCTGGATTGCAGGCCGCTGTGATGTTGGGATGGCGTAATGCTATACAGGAGGCGATTTCAAAATGCACGTCGCCGGTGTGGTTGGTTGTCCGGTTGGAGAACTTGTTGTCCATTCCTCTCCTTTCAGCGGAGAAAGAAACGCTTCCGGGGTATGTCCCGGGAGCGTTTGCGCTTCGGCTCGTGATGACTTCGGATGCTGATATGTCCGGTCGCGGGAGTTTACCTCTGCTTGGTTGGGTCTCCCGTCTCTTGGGCTATATGTGCTCTCAGGATGTTGTGGACGCAGGAACTCAAGTTTGCCTGCCCTGTCGGCAGCGATTCCAGCCACTCGACGATATCTTCATCCAGAAGTATGGTGATTTCCCTCTGCGGACGCTGGTAGTAGGCCCCTCTTCTGGGGTTCCTGACTTCAAGCACCTCCGGGATGTCGGTGGTGTCTATGTCCTCTTCGGCCATTCTCTACAGGTCTTCGAGAAGGTTCTGTTCATCCCTCGTTAGCGCGCCGTCATTTTTCCTCATATATTGCTCTTTCCCTTCGGGTAGCTTTTCTGGCGCTGATAATTCGTCCTGACCTTTCTCCGGTTACGGGGTCGGGATCTTCCTCGGTGTGTATCACGATCAGCAGGGATGGTTCTACTCTACCTATCGTCCTGAACCTGGGTTCGTCTGGATACGGGTCGTCGTATGTGAGGGCCTGAACACCTGCCGAGCGAATTCGAAGGGGACTCTGTGATTGGCCTTGTTGTCCTCATTCTTCGTTGGGTCCCAGTTCCAGGGCACTCGGATCTCCTCCAGTAGATTGTGTGATTATATTCATATCGGCGGTGGGCGTATATAAACCAGGCTTGGAAGACTTTCCCTGCTTCTGTGGGGCAGCTCAAGGCTTGCCTTGGAGGAAGTCTACGGTTTGCTGTAGGCAGTCCTTAATTTTGAAATCGACTCTATACAGGGGGTTGCCTGCTATGGCTGGGGAGGCGGGGTGCTGTAATACCTGAAGTATGGTTTTCTGCCAGTGGGGTTGCAAACGGGTTTTCCAGCCATCCCTTCAGCTACGGGGAGTGGGAATTTACAGCCATGGCTGTAAACATGGTTGTTTCCAGCCATCCCCTCCTCGAAAAGCAGACACTTTGAAAGGTCGGCCGCCCGGCATGGTCCAGGACCTTGCTGCCAGAGGCGAGGAGCCCGTGTTGATGGCCACTGACCCTGCGAGGGGTTGCCCAGGGCTGCTTACTGCTCACCCCTCTTCTCAAATAGATAGGCTATCGGAGATTTGACCGGATAGAACCAGACCTTTCTTGGCGGTCTCTTTGCATCGGCCTCTACCATGTCGGTCACTGGGACGAGGAAGAGGAGTAGGGGAAGTCGGGTTTGACCAGCTCAGGAAGTCCGCTGTTGTCCTTCCAAAAACCTTGAGAATCCGCGGTCGGCCGTCTGCAACCGGCTCATGACCTGGCGGACCCTCCCCTGATGGCCGTCCCCGGGGCGTAGGTTGATGGACATGTCCCGGTTGCACTCACCGGTATGAAGCGCTCGGTCGCCTCGCCGGGGCCGCTGAGCGTTCTGAGGAAGAGGAACAACGTAGCCCTAACGACGGCTGCGCCGATCAGGCCGCCCCTCCACCTGCAAGCATGATCTCCTTCCTTTTCTCAGACCCACTCTCCATTTCCTCATGTCCACCGGGCAGCCAACTCGAATCATGTACACCCTTGGGCCTGCCGTCAGCGATCTCTCTCCTTACCCACAATGTCTGAACTCTGAGAGTTTGATCGGTCCCCGGACACCCACCCCCTAGTGGTGCAGCAATAGCGAGTCCCTATTGAGCACGACGGTCTCCCATATCCGTAGGTTCTCCGCTCGCAGTTTTGCTATCAAAACCCTGCCCGCGGACCATACTTCGGCATCTGAGAACAGTTCGCTCCACGGCTGATGCCAATGGAGGCTGGCTCCGCTTGATACGATCCGTTCAAATACCGTTACATTGCGCCTGGCCTCACGCTCATTAAGGTAGACGAATATCCAGGAGACGAAGGGACCGTCTCTGTCCATGCCCACACCGGCGCCGAGTACATCGTACTCATCGAGAACACCAGTCTCTTCCATTCGCGCCTTTAGCTGATCGCAGTCGGTCTGGGTGGCCGCGGCTTCGGCGCAGGCGTTTTCAAGCACGCCCTCAAGACTCAGCCACTCCACGTTCCCCATGATCAGTCCGGAGTAAAGCTCGAGCTCATCCATCTCCCGGGCGGCGAGAGACATATCCGGGTCGTCGCCCAGAGACTCCTCCATCCCCAGATACGTACTGATCAAGGACCTCATGCCCGGCGTCTCGACAGTGCGGAAGACGAAGGAATCCAACACTGCGATACGGCCACCCCGGCCCAGTTTATCGAAGGCTGGAGGGCGCATGCGGTCCGTTAAACTCCCCACAAGGTCTCTGCCCCAGCTGTAGAACTCCATTCCCCGGTGCTCCTCTTGATCAGGAGGCGGACACTCGGAGCAGCGATTGATGGCACGGTCAGTGGCCTCCGGATCAAACGTGCCTTTGATCACCTCCAGGACTCCCGGGGGTGTGCCCGTCATGATGCTCTGGTCGACATTTCGGAGGCTGAAAGCCAGATGCGCGCGGTTTTCGATCTGTGAGGGGGCATGTCCCGAGAAGCCGCTGATCCATGGCCCTGCCCGCATGCCTGTACGAGAGCAACACACATCTCCCAGGTAGCGCATTAGAGCCTCATCGTCGTCCTCCGGAGGACGAACATTGAAGGCGTCGGCGGCACGTGAGTAGTCGTTGATGTATACCAGCTCGCGCGACTGCGGGTTGTCCGGGATGAGCTCCAGAAGCCCTGCGAAAGACTGGCGCCCCAGGATGTCCAGAGGTCCGCCTCGAGCCGCTGACCCACGCTCGGGCGTGTCGCTCTGCCTTTCCTGCCGCTCCGTGCGTGAACCGCGATCCGGTTCCTCTCCCGCGGGTGATCCACCACAGGCCATGGCCAACAGGACAACGGCCGCTGCCGCCAGACCGGCCACAATTAGCAACGTTTCTCTGGTCATGGAATCAATCTCCATTGTAAGTGCAGTCCCGGGTTGCCGTCGCTCTCACTTGATCAGCCGGCCGGGTATCACGGGGTGATACCTGAACCCCAGCAGAGGGCATCGCCGGAGGCGGTCACCCCACAGGTGTGGTTCCAGCCGGCGCTGACGGAGGCGAAGGACATTCCGGCGGGCGGCGTGGCCTGGCCATAGTTGTCTGCGCCCCAGCAAAGGGCGTCGCCGGAGGTGGTCACCCCGCAGGTGTGGACAGTGCCCGCACTGATGGACGCGAGGGATACGCCGGCGGGCGGCGTGGCCTTGCCATAGTCGTCTCGGCCCCAGCAGAGGGCGTCGCCGGAGGAGGTCACTCCGCAGGTGTAGGACCTGCCGGCGCTGACGGAGGCGAAGGATACGCCGGCGGGCGGCGTGGCCTGATCATCGTAGTCCGCGCCCCAGCAGAGGGCGTCACCGGTGGTGGTCACCCCACAGGTGTGGTTCCAGCCGGCGCTGACGGAGGCGAAGGATACGCCGGAGGGCGGCGTGGCCTGGCCATACGCGTCATCGCCCCAGCAGAGGGTGACGCCGGAGGTGGTGACGCCGCAGGTGTGGACAGTGGCGCTGACGGAGGCGAAAGATATGCCAGCCGGCGGCGTGGCCTTGCCATAGTCGTCTCGGCCCCAGCAGAGGGCATCGCCGGAGGTGGTCACCCCGCAGGTGTGGTTATCGCCGGCGCTGACGGAGGCGAAGGATACGCCGGCGGGCGGCGTGGCCTGGCCATAGCCGTCCGCGCCCCAGCAGAGGGCATCGCCGGAGGTGGTCACCCCGCAGGTGTGGTTATCGCCGGCGCTGACGGAGGCGAAAGATACGTCGGCGGGCGGCGTGGCTTGACCAAAGTAGCCATAGCCCCAGCAGAGGGCGTCGCCGGAGGTGGTCACCCCGCAGGTGTGGCTAAAGCCGGCGCTGACGGAGGCGAGGGATACGTCGGCGGGCGGCGTGGCCTCGCCACGGGGGTTATCGCCCCAGCAGAGTGCGTCGCCGGAGGTGGTCACCCCGCAGATGTGCTCCCTGCCGGC
This sequence comes from Dehalococcoidia bacterium, assembly GCA_965249355.1. Lineage (GTDB taxonomy): Bacteria > Chloroflexota > Dehalococcoidia > Lucifugimonadales > UBA3495 > VXOI01. The sequence continues at coordinate 2,639,472 of CBDFLW010000004.1, read as the reverse complement.
GCTGACGGAGGCGAAGGACACGCCGGCGGGCGGCGTGGCCTGGCCATCGGAGTCCGCGCCCCAGCAGAGGGCGTCGCCGGAGGTGATCACCCCGCAGGTGTATTTATTGCCCACACTGATGGACGCGAGGGATACGCCGGCGGGCGGCGTGGCCTGGCCGGCGTGGTCACTGCCCCAGCAGAGGGCGTCGCCGGAGGTGGTCACCCCGCAGGTGTGTTCATAGCCCGCGCTGACGGATACGAAGGATGCACCGGCGTGCGGCGTGGTTTGGCCGTAGTAGTCACCGCCCCAACAGAGGGCGTCGCCGCAGGTGGTCACCCCGCAGGTCCATAAATAGCCGGCGCTGACGGAGGCGAAGGATACGCTGGCGGGCGGCGTGGCCTGGCCCCATTCGTCCCAGCCCCAGCAGAGGGCGTCGCCGATGGTGGTCACCCCGCAGGTGTGGTACCTGCCGGCGCTGACGGAGGCGAAGGATAGGTCAGCCCGCTCCGGTTCCGCGCCTCCGTCGCGGCCGAGCAGGCTGGAGAGGCCGGAGGGCGTTTCGCCGGGAACAGCGGCGGCCGCGGGCTCGGGCGTGTCTTCCCGGTCGCGGCCGAGCAGGCTGGAGAGGCCGGAAGGCGTATCGCCGGGAATGGCGGTGGCCGCGGGCTCGGGCGTGTCCCTTTGCCTTTCCTGCCGCTCCGTGCGTGAACGGCGATCCGGCTCCTCTCCATCGGGTGACCCACCGCAAGCCATGGCCAACAGGGCGGCGGCCATCGCCAGACTTGATACGATGAGCAGCGTTGCTTTGGTCATGGAATCAAGCTCGAATGTGCGTGTGGTTCCGGGTTGCTGTCGCTCTCACTGGTTCAGCGGGCCGGGTATTGCGGGGTGATGCCTGAACCCCAGCAGAGAGCATTGCCGGAGGTGGTAACCCCACAGGTGTGGTTCCAGTCGACGCTGACGGAGGTAACACCAGGTCCCTGAGCTTCGCCGACAAATATCGAACCTGGCAGAACTGGCCCCCATTCCTCTGCACTTGCTCATTTATGCCGACATTGCAGGAATCGTGGAAGTGGCGGCAGATGGCCTCGACGAGGATGCACTGGAAGACTCCGAGCAGGATGTGCAGCCCTTCGTGGAAAATCTGAACGCTTCGATAACCCGAGCCAGGGAAGACGCTGAGGCCAGCAACATTATAGAGCCGTTGGCGTTATTGCCTTGACCCGTTGCCAGAGGCGGTGATCCTCACTAAGCAGATCCGTAGCAGAGGCTGCAGGGCCTCGCGGGTATTACACCGTGGCCGGTTCATCGGATCCTCATGCGGCCCAGGCCCGGATGTCGAGCACGCGGGTCTTCCTTGCCTCCGCCAGTTCAATGCCAGCGTTAATGTTGCAGTCCGCTTACCATGTCTCTCAGCCGGGCGATGGCGTCCGGTATGTCCTCTGCGATGAGACGGCGGTCCAGGGGCGGTTGTTCGTCGGCATGGACCGCTTCGCCTCCGACCACGGAGAGGCGGCGGTGGTTCTCGCCGGGTATGTCTTCGCTTGGGCAGACGATCCCGTGGTTTCTGATCAGCTGGGTGAGGATGGTCAGGTCGTGGCCGTCGGGTTCGCTGGTGGGGTATTCGTGGCCGTGGGCTGCTATGACCGCCTTGTAGGCGAACTCCAGGGCGTTCTGGGATATTATGCCGAACTGTCTGTCGTCCCCGATGTGCAGGACGTCTGCCTGCTCCATGCCTTTTATCCAGGCGGCAGCGCCGGTGGCGTTGGCTATGTGTCGTTCGACGTCCTGCCAGTCGGGGGTGGTCATGCTGGCTTCTCCAGAGTTCTGTTCAGGCAGCGCCGTCTTTCTGGGCGAACTCTCTGAGCGTCTGCTCTGCTAGCATCATCCACTTGGTGCCGCCGATTGGCCCGTCTTCGCCGGTTTTGGCCTTGAACCAGTTGATGGTATCGCGGTCGAGGGTCAGTGTGATGTGCTCGATCAGGCCGGACTCGAGGGCTGCTTGACGTTCCCTGGCCCACTTGGCGAACTCTGGGGAGAGGTCCTCCGCAGTCATGGCGTTGGCCCAGTCCTCGTCGGTCCATTCCCGTTCGTCGGGATTCTCGGCGATCTGCTTGGCTATTTCGGCTTCTTCCTCGGGAGTGTTACGCAGGATATTACGTCTGTTGCCGGTCATATTGTGCTCTCTCCCTGGCGTTGGCTTTTCTGAGACTGATGATTCTTGTGCTGTTGCCTCTGGGAGTCCAGACGATGTGGTGTAACCTGTCGGCGATCAACGCGAGCGAAGCGTATCTGACCTCGCCTTGTCGTTCCTCCCTGCGGTAGGTGGCGATGCCCCAGTCTATCTGGGTAACGAGCGCAAAGTCGAGTCCGCGTAAGGTGAGCGTGTCCTGACGTTTGTTTTCGTCCCACTCGTACGGAGGGTGGGGCATTGGAGTTACATCCATCTGTTATTGTTCATTCTCTTATGTTCAGGGAACGTTTGATGTTGCTGGGCCGTCGAAGAGGTTGGGGTTCACGGTGAGCCGTCTTCTTGCGCGGTCGTGTCGGCAGCGGCTACCGGGTTCTCGGGATTTGGCGGCGCCGAGTCGTGCGCGGACGGCGGCTGCAGGCCGGCCAGCAGGTGGACCACGGTGATTAGGTCGACGTTCCGGCCGTCGAGATCCTGGGGATAGCGCCGGATGAAATTGCGCAGCGCCTTGGCGCCGATGCACCACATGCACTTGTCTGGAGTCTTGTGGAGCCCGTGGTGGCGCTGGGCGAGCAGCGCGCCGGTCTCGATGCGCTTCCTGACCCACTTGTGGTCCCTGCCCAGGATCTCGCAGACCTCTCTCAGAGTGTACCAGCCGACGCGGTCCGCTTTCTTCAGCCTGAGGCGCTTCATCCGGACGTTCACGGAGTTGACGGAGCGTTTCATGCGCTTGGCGAGCTTGGTGTCCTCGTCGGGATTCCAGTGCACGCTGCTCGGCGTTGGGCGTAGTCATCTCGGTTCCTCTGGAGGCTTGCGAAATTCGGGCGAGTTGACGCTGGTTGGAATGGCGGGTTCCCTCTGGACTGGTGGATCGATGTTACAACGATGGGGGGCAATGGATGGGTCCTCTGCACCTCCCCAGGTTGACCACCATACGGTCGAGGTGGCCGATCTCCATGAATGTTTCTCGCGGCCGGGTCTCAGCAGTGCCGAACCGCTGTCGGGCCAGCCGCTTGCGGTCGATGTCAGGCCAGCGGGCGGCTCTATCCCAGATGGAACGGAACCTGGCCTGGGGTTCGCCGGCGGCGGTGAGCACCAGCAGGTGTCTGGCCCGGCTGCATGCAACGTAGAGCTGGCGGGCCCGGTCGAACTCGGCGATGCGGTCGGCCGGTTCGCCGGAACATCCATCGAAGTACTCCGCCAGATTGCGTCCCACTTGGTCGGTTTCCAGGTCGGGCCCGTGCAGCGACCCCACGATGACCACGTCCCACTCGCGGCCCTTGGCCTGGTGGATGGTGGTCACCAACACCGCGTCGGCCGCAGAAACACGGGCGTGCCCGGCGGGCTCGCAGCGGACCGGTATTCCCGCGGACTCCAGGCCGTCCAGGTACGGTCCGCTCAACCGCGCTTTGACGCTGTGCAGCAGCAGCGCAGCCTGCCCGTACCCGCCGATGACGCCGTGCCGTTTCAGGAACCGGAGCAGGTCCGCGAGCTGTCTGGTCTCGTCCACCTGGTCCCGCCCCTGCACTAAAATGACGGCAGGGTATTCTGGATGTCTTTCCGGGGCGCGGGCCGCGATGTCCTTGGGATGGCGGAAGGACCGGCCTGAACCGTCAGGGGCCTGCCAGTCGGCGGCGGTGTCCATCCACTCGCCGCATGCCGCCACGATGCCTCTGTGCGACCTGTAGTTGGTCGTGAGCCTGAGCAACCGGCAACCGGGAAACCGTCGGGGGAACTCCAGCAGGTTGGCCACGCTGGAGCCCCGGAACCTGTATATCGACTGGTCGTCGTCGCCCACCGCCGCGATGTTGCCGTGGACCCCGGCCAGCCTGTGGAGCAGGCGCATCTGGACGTGGGACGTGTCCTGGAGCTCGACCACTATCAGGTGCCTGATGGTGGTCGCTACCTGGGAGGCTATTTCCCCTTGCCGCAGCGCCTGCTCGGCCCAGACCTGCAGGTGGGCGAAGTTCACGAGGTTGCGGTCCTGGAGCAGCTCCCGGTAGCGCAGGCAGGAACGGCCCACGGCGGCGACGAACGGCCTCGCGGAACCGGCCAGGACATCGACGTCGATCATCTCGTCGCAGATCCGGTCGAAATACCGGGCCGCCTCGGCGGCCCCATGAACTCTGTCGCGCCAGCCCCGTCGAGAGAGTATGTCCCAGTCCGGGCCCAACACCGCGTCCAACTCCCGGCGCAGCAGCATGTGCTGCTCCTGCTCGTCCAGCAGCTCGTAGCCGGGCCGCAGGCCAACCTCGTCGGCGTGGGCAGCAAGGATCCGGCGGCAGAGGCTGTGGATGGTGGTGATGCGCACCCGGGAGAGGTTCCCTGGGACTCCGCAGGCCAGGGCCGCCTCTGTGAAACGCCTCCGGAGTTGCCGGGCCGTGTCCCTGCCGAAGGTGCAGAGCACCAGTTCCTCCGGAGCGGCCCGGCCCGTCAGCAGCAGGTTTACGGCCCTCAGCTCGATGCAGAGGGTCTTGCCCGCCCCGGGGCCGGCGATGACCAGCAGCGGGCCGTCCGTGTGGCCGATGACCTCCCGCTGGTCGGCGTCCAGCTCCGGGTGCAGGAGTTGTATGACGGGTGAAATGTCCATTGTTCTCTCGGGTGCGACGGCTTGCCGACCACCATCATGGCCCTTCATTTCAAGCGCTGTCGTGGAATGATGTGGCGGTGGCTCCGGCAGCCGGGCCCGTGGCTACGCTCCGGGCAAGCCGGGGTCCTGTTCCGTGTCCTGGTGAAGCTGGCAACGCTGGATGCTCAGCGTGTCCACGTGCTGGATGGTGATGGTCGCGGACTCCAGGCTAGCGGAATATCGCTGGCGGGCTCTGTTTCCGCTCCCTCCGCCGCGTGGTCCGCGCCCCGTGGTCCGCGGTCCGGCCGGTACTGAATCCGGGTCACCTCCTCCCACTCGTTAAATCGAGTGTCCGGGTGTGGGCGGATAGTTGATTATCTCCTCGCTTGCGATGCGCCCCAGGTCCTGGGAAAGGTTGTCCAGTCCCCAGACGATGTGCACGTGCTTGTGGTTGAGGGCGGTGCGCTCCATATTTTCGTTGCGCTGCATGTCCGGGAACATCAGCACCCCGACCACGAAGTTCCTGTAGCCCGTGGCCTCGCGGATGGCGTTTCGCATCTCCATGCACGCGTCGGCCGTCGCCGACAGGGGAGACCCAACCGATTCGCGCCGGCCATCGGGCCTGATGAGGTGCCACCGGCCGACGTCGTCCATGTCGTACTGGCCGCCCTTGACCTGGACGGCGAACCGGCCCAGCAGGTTGAGCCAGAGGGCGACGTCCACCTCCCTGCCGCCCTTGCGGTAGCGGAATTCATAGAGACCGTGGCCGTCGAGGTCGAGGTTCTGCAGGGCGTTGAACGCCCTGGCCTCCGCGGCCCTCTTGGGGTCCTGGCGGCGGTGCTCCGAAAATTCCTCGGGGTTCATCCTGATTGCCATGTCTGTCTAACTCCTTGTGTGTTTGTCTGTTGAATAAGAAAAACCGCACCCGTGAGTGCGGCTAGAGTTTGGTGGTTAAGTGATCTGTCTCGCCCTCCTGGGGCGCGGTGCCGGCCCATTGGCCGATCTATATTTCAAACCTCCCTCCGGGCAGAAGCTGCCCTATGGCAAGTGCCAGAGCTACCGTCTCTGCGAATTGGACCGACGGTTTCCCTTTTCTTTTTCTTTCCATCCCAGTCCGTGACCACCCTCCGGGAGTGCGGGCGTGGCCGTGTTGATCAGGGCGCGGTCGTGAGGACACCGGTGCACCCGCCAGGCAGTCCTCTCCCTTTTCGTCCTGGTGGTGCGTCCTGCCGCCGACCTTGACGACATCGGTGGGCAATCCAGGCAACGCCGGGCTGGAGCCTTCCGTGTTCGGGTGCCGGGTGATGGTTCCTCCCTAGACGGGGCCGGCTTTTCAGTGCCACCTCTCGGCGCACCGGCCCGTCCTCGGTCCCAGGAGGGGTTTTCCCGGCAATCCCAGCTCAGCTCCCTTGCCTCAGAATGCGGGAGGTACACCGGTAATGCGCCGTCGGCAGGTCTTGCCCACTAGGCGCTCGCCGGTGCTCAAGTTCAGACAAGGGAGGAAGATATTGTCGACGACGAGCGATGGGGAATATCCCCTTAGTAGACTGGCGCTGATATATACCCAGATCCCCCATTCGAGTTCTAGGGGTTGGTCGACAGTATCCGTGAGAGGGGCCTGCAGAAGCCGATCACCCTGTGGCGGGGGAAAATCATAGACGGCCGCCACCGGTATGAGGCCTGCCAGTTGGCGGGGTTGGAGGCGCACTTTGTGGAACTCCCCGACGGCGCCGACGCCTTCAATTACGTCATGGACGAGAACGCGCCGCGCCGCCATATGTGCGAGAGCCAGCGGGCCATTGCCGCCCACAGAGTCTGGGAGGAAGCGGCCAGCGGATGGGCCGGCCTGGGTCTGGCCGACGGTGAGAATGCAAATTTGCACTCTTTAACGCTGCAGGAGGCGGCGGTCCTGTTCCACGTCAGCCGAAGGCTGGTCGTCCATGCCGGCAAGGTTTTCCGCAAGGACAGCCAGGATATTCCCGAATTGCGGCAGGCTGCCGACGAGGGTACCGTTGCCGTCAGCGACGCGTCACACGCTGCTAATCAGCCTCCTGACGTTCAGCGGAGGGCATTGGAACTGGTGCGAGGCGGTGGGACAAGGACCATCACTGGCGCTGTTAGGAAGGTCCTGCAGGAAAACGAGGACCGGCGGATTGAGGAAGGCCTCGAGGCTGCTTTGCCGGAGCAACTCACCGCCAGCATTGCGCTTCACTGTTCGTCGGTGGGAGACCTCCACAGGCCGGTCGAGAGGGAGAGCGTCGATGCAATCATCACCAATCCCCCCACGTCAGAAGAGTCTCTTGCCATGTTGCCGGACCTGGCCGCTTTTGCCGCCCACTCCCTGAAACCGTCGGGAGTCATGGTGATGATGGCCAGCGCGGAGCACCTGCCTGAGGTCTTTGAGTATCTCAGGCACCCGGAACTGCTTTGGGTATGCGATCTGGACATAGTCATGGACGAGCCGTGGGCTCGCCTGCGGGGAAAGCACCAGCTGGACCTGCGCCGCAGGCCCTTGCTGGTTTTCGGAAAGCCCAATTCCAGATCGAGCGCGGCAACGACCTTATCTGGGTGCCACGACCAGAGGACGCACCAACAAAGGTTAAGCAACTGGTAGCCGGGATGAGGTTGATCGTCGAGCGGTTCACCCAGCCGGGACAGGTGGTGTGCGACCCCGTCATGCTGGGCAGGGACACAGTGGCCTTGGCCGCCCTGGGAGCGGGCTGCCGGTTTATTGGCGCCGACACGGACCAGTCCAGCATAGACCGCGTCAGGCGCTGGCTGGAAAGGGCGGGAATGTCCAGCACTTCCCCTGGGAGGGAGAACGGCGGAGTTCAGATTGAATTCGACGATTAGCGGGAGGGAGGGCCCGCCTTCTCCGGGCTTGTTGTATCGCCGTCGAGAGAATTCGGGGTGAGGCAGCCTATCCCTGAGCAGGACTCCATCACGGAGGTAACAATTCTGACTATCGGCAAATGGACCGAAGTCCTTGGTGAGGGACGCCTTTCCGGGGGGACGCTGGACCCGCTCACCCATAACGTCCACATCCTAGAGGTGAGCGGTGAGGGCTGCCGGCAGAAACGCAATCCGGAGAGGGCCGCATCCCAGGCTCTGGAAAAACCGGTCGACGTCCGGCTCACACTCGCGCTTGCCCTGGTCGCTTCCAGAACAGTCGCCACTCCGGCTGCATGCTAACCGGATGACCGTGCAGGTTGTATTCCAATCCCCCGCCCCGGCGTCTCGCCATGTCTTTGCATTCGGCGGCTAATGCTTCATGGGCCGCAACTTTCTTTGTCCATGCGGCCCAGCCTTTCATCGGACCGTTGCTGTACTCCTGCCAGTCTGTACCTTCTCGGCCGTCTCAGCGTCTGCCCGGCACTCTTCCGGTCCGCCGGTGTTGGACGGGTTCCTTCTCCCGCCGTACGGCGCCACTTTTCGAAATATTGCTGGCAGTCCTTCGGCGGGAACCCCTAATCTATCACCTGTCCGCACTCCTTAAGCACCGGCTTCACCGACCAATATAGGCCGGCCGGGTCGTACACTCCGGTCATATCGCCGGATGAGGTTGGAATTTGGACCACGAACTCATCGGCGTCGTACAGTTTTCGAATAATGCCTTTTATTTCATCCTCAAGCAGATATATCGACGCTTGGTCAGCCGAGAGGCCCCAATGCAATTGAGTGACAGCCTCATTGTCAATTCTGTGTTGCACTGGTAGCACATATTCACCTAGAGGACTTGGATCTGGACTAAGGGTAGAGGGATTCCATACGACGATCAATTGCAGATTTCCTTCCGCGCATTGGATTAAGAGATACGGTGGGACTGGAAGCCCCAAAGCAATTGCAGTCGGCAGCCATATCCCTTTTGTACTCCTGCGCGTCAACGGGTTCACCGCCTCTTGGGTTAACCAGGTGCCGATGAAAGGCATCGGAGTAGGGGTGGACCTCCGCCTTGGCGTGGCCGTTGGGCCCAGTGTGGCCGTTGGGCGCGGCGTGGCCGTAGGCACGGGGATATCAGTCTGCGCTGACGTGCCGTCGGATGCGGCGCGTGTGTCCGTCGGCGTAACGTTTGGCATCGGATCCGGCGTTGCTGCGACTCCGTCTCCGCACGCCACGAATATGGCGGACAAAACTAAAAGCGAAGAGACGTAAAGAAACAGGGAGAGCGAGGTTCCTCGGAAGGACAACCGGGTAGCCCTTGGCAGCTCAGGAGCATCGGCTGCTTGCCCGGGTGGAGAGTGTGCCGAGTGGAGGTGAACAGATGGGGTGAAACTGTGGTTAGCTTGTCGCAGATGCCTCAAACCGGAACCTCCTCACGAGTCTAGGACAGGCAATCTGCGACAACTGCGAATCCGACGCGAACGCCGTGAGGAGGCACGTGTTACCCGCCTGTAGACGTTCGCGCCCTACGGAGCCGCAGCTGGCGGTCGGCGGATGAGCAATTGTCACAGAAACAGACTAACTGCGGCCCCTGATGCCGTCAATGGGTTGTGGCATTGCGCCTTCAGGCAGGTGATTCCCTGACACTGATACGCTCTGCCAGGGTGCGGCGGATATCGTCGCCGCTCCTTCTGGCTTCCTGTTCCTGCTCACTCTGGAGTGTTGTAAAGGGCTGGCTAACGCCGGTCCTCGTTTTTTTCGAGGACGCGGGGCGGGGCACCACCGTAGGCAATCCCGAGTCAAGGCTTCGTCGGCGTTGACACCAACGCCACGCGAACCCGTCTTGGCTGGTGATATCCTAACGGTGGTCATCTTCCACCACCGCGGCGTATGCCCGGTGGCCAGGAACAGGCCATGTCCAGCGGCCGGCCGGAGCCGCTCTAAACGTGGCCACGGCCAAGCTCATCTCAGAAGTCGCTCTCGGTCTGGAGCTCCTGGTCCCGGCCGGTGGAGGGGTGCCATACCTGCCAGTCTAGAGCGGAATTCTGCGGCAGCAGTTGCTCGTCGGCGGCCGGCACTCGGCCACCATCCCGGGTGCCCACCCAGTACCTTATCCTGTCCTGCCACACTGGTTCCAGCGGGATCCCCTCCACCACGTCATCGCGGTCCCGCTCGTAGAGACGCACCTGGGAGCCGAGACGGACGATCCGCCACCAGCTGTCGGGGCCCGGCTCATCGGGCGCCAGCCGGACGGCGAATTTCTCTCTGACCACACCACCACCTCACAGCAACATCAATTGCGAACAGGGGTAGGCAAAGGCGCAGGGCGTAGCGCGACATGGACATCACCAAGAGGACTGGTCCTCCCGCAGTTACGCCGGACGGCGGCGGAGACCTACAAGTCGTAATCGTTCAGAGTTCTCATGCCCTTTGTGGGCGAGGATATCATGTGCCATTACTTATAAACAAACGGAACCCAAGGGTCGGCTGCCCGAGATGCTGGCCCACATGAGGAGGTGTGGTCCGGAGTGGATCATGGAATTCCCCTGTTGTTCGCCACTTCAGGAGAGCCGCACAGGATCGGCCTTCGCCGGGTGGCGCTCTTGGTGTAAGGCAAGCCGGGGGCTCGGCTCAGCGGCAAAGATGACGTTGTCGAGGTGCATGCTCCCGGTACTGATACCGAGGGCCGCGCCCTGGGGCTCTCGGATGGAATGGCGCTGGTCGTGCGCCACTTCGCCTCCCAGGGTCAGCTGGTATGCAACGCCATTGTTGGCGGCAGAAGCCGCGTCGTGTTGGCAGCCATCAGAGGCGGCTGCACCTTCATCCGCGCAGACGAGGACCAGTCGCGCTTTGACCGGGTTTTGGAGCAACCGGCTGGTGCTGTAACAAGCCGCCCGACAGTAGGCTTAACCTTGCCGGCAGCGGCTCAGGCTTTTGCCCCCTAGCAACTCAAAGGAGGAAGGCGTGCTTTCTTTGATCAATCCCGCCCTGAAATGGCTCATGGTCTTGATCGTCGGGGTGGGTCTCTCAATCGGAATTGCCGCATTTGTTGGCAATCCTAATTCCGACGATTCGCCGATGCCGACGGTACTAACAGCGATTCCGGCGCCAACCCCCACGTTCACTCCCGACGTCGACGCCACCGCTTCGGCCAGGGTGGCAGCCACCTCGGAGGCGCAGCCGACCTCTACGCCCATGCCAGCGCCGGTCTCGGCGCTGACCTTAGTGCCTAAGCCGTCACCCACTCCGACTCTAGCGCCGCCCCCGGCGACCAGGCCGTTGCCTACTCCAACCCCGCCGCCGAGCCCAGTGCCTGATCCGCCACCCACTCCCACGCCTACTCCGATGCTGACACCGTTGCCAAACATCTCGGAGGCGGTAATCGTTGGTGACGCCTTTAGGATCGAGTTCTTCTGGCAGCAAATTCCGGCGCTCAAGGAAGAGTTCCGGTTGGAGGGGCTCCATAACACTGTTCAGTCATGGATGGACTCCAGAATCTGGGACCGGTATCCACACTGGGGCCGTGTAGAGCGCGAAACACGTTGGGCGCACGAGGCGTTGTTGCCCGTTGGAACTATGTCAGGGTTCTCCTTCAGCGACAGTGTTGACACTCCAGTCGACCAGCCCATCGGCTTTCTGGACATCTATCGGGGTCTGCCGGACGGTCAAAAATGGCAGTACCCGGACGGAAGCCCGGCGATGGACCCGTACACCCAGGCTTTATCGCGCTCCTTCTCAGGTAAATTCGTGGCGCGAGTGCTCGGCGATCAGTACGGGCGTAGGGACATTTATGCGGTGTTGCAGCCCCAGAACCCCTACTGGAGGGACTTCTTCGTCGAATGGGCTAACAAAAACATAGACTCCGGCGCAGACTCCTTGTTCTTTGACAGCCCTGACGGATTCTTCCCTCCTGCCCGCCTCGGAGGCTGAGGCTGTTCGGACACCTGGGAAGGTCAGGGCTTTGAGGATCACCTTAGGCAGCGCATGACGGGTCCAATGCTGACTTCTCTAGGTATCGACGACATAGAGGGCTTTTGCTTGAGAGATTACGTCTCTCGCAAATACGGTATCAGGGCCATACACAGCGGCGAAGTCAAAGTCCGTGAATCCTATCCCATTACTTGGCCACATGAACTTGTAACTCTGGAATCTACGAATGGCCTCATGGAGGACCCCATTATTAAGGGATTCATTCTGTATTGGTATCTATCCGTGAAGGAGTTCACTCAACAGGCGACCAAAGATATAAAGGCATATGCCGCCGAGTCAGGAAGAGATGTTTTCCTGACCATGAACAATTATGAAACGTGGACTCCGGAGCAACATATCGGGGTCATAGGCATAATTCTTGCACCATATTATGACGCCATGTATATAGAGCGCAACGCAAACTGGGTGCCTCCATACCAGGCCGATGCCGCTATGTGCAAGTCAGGGCTTGCAGCCGTAAACGGCGACATGCCCGTGTGGTCCTGGGAGTGGCCGCTCCACTTCAGCAACCCCTATGCACCTGGGAACCCTCCAGGTGATGTATCTGTCCTGCTCAAGACCCGGGCCGCAGAGGCTTTCGCGTCCGGATGCATCCGGACGGTCTCCTTCGGGACGGGATGGCCGGAGGACGGATGGCCGGTTGACCGGCTGATCAATGGCCCCGAGCGCGTCGAGTTGGCCCAGTTGTACCGGCACATAGACGATCACAGAGACCTGCTGACCAACACCGACAGCACTGCCAGAGTCGCCCTCGTCTATGCTCTGCCGACAGTGGTGTGGAACCACTTCCCCACATTCGGCATTAGCCCGATACGTTACAAAGCGGAGCTTGGAGGCTGGGCCCGCGCTTTGGAAATGCTGCACGTACCCTACGACATCGTACTGCTTGGCATAGGCCAGGTCTTTGAGCAGGAGGGCCTGACCGACCGTTTGGCCCGGTACGATGTGGTCCTCGCGCCCGGCGCCGAGCATGTGTCTGACAGAGACCTAGCGGCGATCCTTGAGTTTGTGAATGGCGGCGGTACAATGCTGACGACGGCGGACTTTGGCAGAAGCAACGATATGAACAGCCCTAGGAACACATCCTCGCGCTCGGCGCTAATCGCCAAGGCTGGAGTGGTCACTGTAGAACCCGGCCTCGGATTCGATTTCCAGAAAGCTCTCGAACAACAACGAATCGACACGAATTTATTGGGCGAGATGCGCTCTATCCTTTTTGACTCGGTCCCGGCCGAGGCTCGAGTAGAGGCAAATGGGTCTGAGACGTTGTTGATTAGCCCAGTCATTCAGCGAGAGGAGAATAGGCTGATTGTCCACTTGATTAACTACGACTATGGCTACGATGCAGACCGTGACTGGAACAACCCCAAAAAAGACCTGAGCATCACCCTATCCTTACCGGAGGGCTTTGCTACGTCTGAAGCTAGGATTATCACGCCGGACGATGTGCCCACGGAGGGGTTTACCTGGACCGAGGAGAATGGCGTCGTAGATTTATACGTGCCGGAGTTGGATTTATGGAACATGATCGTGCTCGAAGCCCTATAAAGTCCGCCTTCTAACAACCGACTAGCCAAGGCAGCGATTCGAAGAACTCATCGGATATCGCGCGAAACCATTGCACCTGTTGGCTCTAAATGACTTGGCAACGATTAATACTCGACGACGAGGCCGGAGGCTCATTGCTGACAGCAAGGGGACTACGCGCTAATCATGACCCTGGGCATGTACGCGGTAATTATAAAAATGCTGACCGAGGCAGTCTCAGAACATGTGAACTTCAAGCACTCCCCAGGTTGAAACTGCGCGACGCCCACCGGCACCGCCGAGGGCCGGCCCTCCTTAATCTCCCCCGACATAGGTTTGATAACCCCTATCATGACCGGTCGCGGTAGGGCAACAGCCGCCAAGGTGCGTCATTCCTACGCCTGAACGGATGTCCACGCCGAAGCAGACCCGAGTGTTGATGCGACTATCCCAGGTCTATGAAGGGTCATTCTCAATGCCTCGGTGGGGAGTAACCACGCAAAGGACTGGAAGTCGCCGACCGGCTAGCTGGCGGAGCTCGATACTGCCGTGCCTCACATCTCCAAAACTGTTCGCCGGAGTCTTTTCGACCCGAAAATGACATCTCGGGATAGTCCCAGGCCCCCGATTACGACCGTCTTTAACGGGCAGTGTTTGATTTCCCGCCGCCTTCTATCCCACGGCTATTCCAGTTTCTATCCTACGGACCGCCTGCCTATCATTGCTCAGGCTGAGGGCCAAAAAAGCTTGCGCCACTGACCCGATTCAAAAGTGCGGCTAGTTTGGAACGGGAGCACCAGAAAGTTATGAGCAGACGTCGCAAGATTCTGATCGGCTCGGCATCGGTTGCGGTAATCATCGTTATCGCTGTGGCTGTTCTGGGGTTCCTCTTTCTTCGTCAGGTCAGTCGGCCCGGCGAGGCAACGGCAAAGTACATCCCCTCGAGAGCGCCGGTCTACATGTCCATCAACCTTCGTCCTGGTGTCAGCCATATTAACCTCGCGCGGGAAGTGGCGTCCCTTTTAGACAAGGGCGATTTCGCCGACCGGCAAGACGACCTTTTGGATGAATGGGAGGACGACACAGGCATTCACTTTCTTGACGATGTGAGGAAGTGGCAAGGGACCGATGTCTCTTTTGTAGCTCTGGATTCCGACCCAGACTACGTCAACTATTTCGAGTGGGTTTTCATGGCACAGACCGGCGACGAAGACGCGGCCCGCGATTTTGTCGAAGACTTAGTCTCCTACCTGGAAGAGGAGCTTTACACCGAATTCGACGACGCCATCCGCCGCGGGGTCGAGCTCTGGGTGGCAGAAGACAAGCCCATCGCTCTGGCAATAGCGACTGACTACATCCTGATCGGGGACAGTGAAGACACGGTCAGGGAAATGGCGGCCAACCTGGCATCGCCTCCGGCGGAGTCTTTGGCGGACAACCCGGACTTCATCAAGGTCCAACGGTCGTTGCCGGACCAACGGATTATGTTCCTTTCCGCCCAGTCTGAGGACTTGTTGGACGACATCGAAGAGATTTTCGATCCCGACGGCTACGAAGAGGAGGCCTTGGATCAAATCAGGCGAAACACACCTGAATACTTGGCGGCGTCAGCATCGTTTGTGGAGAGAGGCCTCCGCCTCGATTTGGTGTCGGACACCCCCTCCAAGGCGTTCGTCTTCGACGGCGTCAATCCTTTGGAATCTCCGGAAGCCTTGCCTTCGGACGCGGTGGTCATCATGTCTAGCGTGGGCATTGATAAGGGTTGGTTTGAGTTCCGGGACTATCTGAAGGACTTAGTCCCCTATGACGCCGAAGACCTGAAAGAGTTTTTGGCTTATTTTGAAGACGAAACAGGCGTTGACCAAGAAAGTGACGTAATCGATTCCCTCTCCGGTGAAATCGCTGTGGCCTTAACACCTAGTCACGTTGAAGCGGGATCGTTTTCCGATTGGGAGTTGTACGGTTCGACTCTGGAATTGCTATTTCTGGCGGGAGCAGGCGACCTGGTGGCCTTGGAAGACGCTGCGGACGACTTCGTCCACTACCTGGAAGGCTACGGGGTGAATTTCGACCGGGAATCCCTGGGCGATTATAGGGCCGTGACAGCGGACCTCGGCGGTTCCAAGTACGTCATCGGCGATTATGAACCCGGATATGTGGTGACAGAGGACTGGGCTGTCGTCGGAAGCACGCTGGAAAGCCTTGAGGGATTCCACAATGTAGCAACCGGGATTACGGACCCCCTGAGTTCGGCGGAGAGGTTTACCCGCTTGGCAGACCTCGCCCCGGCCCCCTTCATTTTCTCTTTTACGTGGACGTTCCGGGAATGTTTGAAATCATCGAGGACGGTCTCGACGACTGGGACCGAGACGGCTACCAGGAAGATATTGAGCCTTTCGTCGAGCCGTTGGAATCCTTCATGATGGCCGGTTCCGTAACCGACGAGGTAACCTGCGCCATCTTTGTACTCACCTTAAGGGAGTAGGAGTCCCATGCGAAATCACCGACATTCGGGCCGAAAATCGTCTATCGATTGGACACAGCCGGATCAGCTGGTGCTGATACAGACTCTTCACCGGCGGAACGGGTAGATTGTTCGTTCGAATCGAACATAGCCCCGTGGTGGAACGCGATGAAGAATAACCATGATACGGCTGTCGCGCGAGTTGCAGGGGATGTAACCAACAATAGATTCGGATTGGCAGGAGTTTCCTGGCAATCTTTGTTGGCCGCAATTCAAGTGTCGGTCGCAAAAGTCGACGGTAGCGTGGAAATAGCTAGTCTGTGTGCAGGGATCAACTGCCCCATAGAGGCGGGGCCACTCCGGCCCTTCGTGAGTAGTCCTTTGATGACACCGGCGTTGGCCGTTGAGGGGTCGGTTCATCAGTGATGGAGGCGAAAGATGCGACCGGAAGAGCACGAGGCGGCTTCCCAGCGGATGGGGGATAGCACTCTGACCGGCGGAGAAGGTGAGGAAGGCACCGCGACCTGCGCAGAAGATGAGGAAAGCACCGCGACCGACGGAGAATATGGTGGACCCAATGCGGTCGGAAGAAGAATGATGCTACTCTGGGGAGGCGGTGCGCTCCTGATCGCCGTGGCCGTGGTTGTGGTGGTCATCCTAACCGTACGCGGCGGCGGCGGTTCGTTTACGCCCGGGCCCCTGGGCTTGGTTCCAGACGATGTGCGGTATGTGCAGGTGTGAGACGTGGAGAACCTACTGTCGCGGGATGCTCCCGACGGACTCGCCGACGGCCTAGAGGACAGCTGGGAGGACCGGCTGGATGATATCGGAGTGTCCATAGACGACGTGGACACTCTCGTTCAAGCGACCGGTGACGATGGGTCCTTAGTCATACTGGCCGGTGAGTTCGATTTCGAACAAATCAAGGACGAGCTGGATGACGCCGACTACGACGATGATGAGGACCAGGGATCGGAGATGTGGACGAAAGGACAACTATGGGTATCTGCCGTAGCTATTTTGGAAGGCCGCGGCGAGGTGGTTCTCGGCAGTGTCGAGGCTGTTGAGGGAGTACTGAAGTCCCTCAACCGCGGTTCAGGGTCCCTGTTGCGAGACGATGACAACGACGTCAGAATGGCACTGGAGAAGCCCGGTCAAGGCTGGTACGTTGTTGCGTCGGAGGGGTGCTCCGGAGCCGATGTGCGCGGGTGCGAGGCGTGAGGCGCCGCTGTATCCAGGGGCAGTGAGAGTTATCTGGTGAAGATCACTTCAGCTTTCCTTTTCCGCAACGAACGGACGGCCGAGTCAGAGATGAGCGATCTGGAGGACCACCTGGACGACGGGTTTCCCCGCTATGTGGACATAGAGGACGTGAGCACGGACGGCATGTTCGTGACCGTCATTACCACCGTGGACGAAGACGATTTGGACTCGAGTGTGATTCCTTAGGCACACTCCAGAGGACGGGAGGAATCGAAGGATGCGTCGACCATTGTTGGTGAAGTCTTTATTTTCTGTAGTGGCGGCCTTGGCCGTGGCGTTGGTCCTGGCCTGTAGCAGCAGCGAGGAGGCCCCTGCGGTCGGTTCGTTGTTGGAGCTGTTGCCCCAAAACGCAGACGCCTTCACCTTCGCCGACCTGGAAGAGGTGAGGGGCGAACGAATGGACGACCTCGAGGAACAACTTGCTGATTTGATCGATAGCCCGCGCCTCGAAAACTGGGAGATCGATGTCGACGACGCCGACTCACTGGTCATATCGGACCCCTACAGCGCCGACGCTCTTACCGTCTTGCGGGGAGATTTCGTGCTGGAGGACGTGGAGGACGCTCTGGACGACGACGGGCTGCGGGACAGCGACCACCGGGGCGTCACCGTCTGGAGCGAGCGCAGCGCCAGCATCGCCGTCGCCTTGGTGAACGAGAACGTAATTGTTATTGGCCTGGAAGAGCGCGTCGAGGATTCGATCGACGCATTGATGGACGAAGGGCGGTCGATGGCCGAAGACGACGAGGTCGGAGCCATCGTGGAAGCGTTGGGGAATGTGCTGGTCTACAGCGTGGCCGGGGACTGCAGCTATCGCGGCTGCCGACAGCAGGGCAGCGGCGTGCGTGTTGAGAACCGGGGCTTGGCCGCGGTGTTCGCCTACCTCTTCCGGGACGACGATGCCGCGGCCGACGCGGAAAGGGACATCGAAGACGACCTGGAGGACCTGGTCGATGACCCGAGGGCCGAGGCGGACGGTGAACTGGTGATCGCCGAATCGCCTGTAGACGAGGAGCAGTTGGACCTCGTCCGGAATGCCGCATTGACTTTCCGGCTGGACGAGGACTCACCGGCCAGGCGGGAAGAGGCCCCACGCGCAACGTCCGCGCGGTTCGGCGACGACCACGGCGACAACGCCCAGAGGGCGACCCGCATCCGGGAGAACCAAACTCTGGAAGGGGAAATTGACAACAGCGGCGACCGCGACTTTTTCTCTTTCAGGGCGGACCGCGGCGAGACCTACGTAATCGAGACCCACACCAACGATGACACCATAGTCTTCCTCTGGAATGTTTTTGGAGACATGCTGGATGAGGACGATGATTCCGGGGACGGCGGCGGTGAGCGGCTGGTTTGGACGGCGCCAGAATCAGACACCTACTACATAGACGTCACCGGATACGGCGGCAGCGTCGCCAATTACCGAGTCTCATTGTACACAACGGCTCAGCCCACGCCCACACAGGCACCGGCCTCCACTGCTGCGCCTGCGCCCACTTTTACGCTTGCGCCCACTGCTGTGCCTGCACGGCCCACCGACGACCATGTGAACGAACCGTCCATCTTTGACGCAACCGAAATTCGGCCGGGGGATGTCCTGGAAGGTAACATTGACTATAGCGACGACAAGGACGTTTTCATATTCAGGGGAGTGCGAGGCGGTGGGTACTGGATCGAGACTCATCTGGGCTCCAACGATGACACCGTCCTAACCCTGTACGACGGCGCTGGCCGCTTCATCACCGAAGACGACGATTCCGGGGACGAGACGGCGTCCCGGCTGGATTGGACAGCCCCATCGGCAGACACCTACTACATCGAGGTCAAAGGGTTCGACGGGGAAACCGGCAGCTACCGCCTGTCCTTGGCCGCGGTGGAGCGGCAACCGACCCCCACTGCTGCGCCTGCCCCCACTGCTGCGCCTGCCCCCACTGCTGCGCCTGCCCCCACTGCTGCGCCGCCTGCCCCCACTGCTGCGCCTGCCCCCACTGCTGCGCCTGCCCGGCCCACTCCTGCGCCTGCTGCTACGCTTAGGCCCACTCCAGCTCCGGCGGACGGTCGCTACGGCGGCGATTTGCGGCTGGCTCTGGCCGAAGAGCCCTTCCGTGACGGCTTTTCACCCTTGGAAAACCGTTCGCTCGCCGCCAGTCAAATATTCAGTCTCATCTTCAGCCGCCTATGGAGAGTAAGCCCCTCTGGGGTAGAACCCGACCTAGCTAGGTCGTGGGAGGTCAGCCAGGATGGCTTGAGTTGGATTGTCAGGCTAAGGGAGGATGCGCGCTTCCACGATGGCCGGCCGGTAACCGCCCAGGGCGTCGCCTACTCAATTGAAGCCGGGGGGGAGCTTTCAGGAGAAGAGGTCCCCGAAGTAAATATCATAGACGATATAACGCTGCAGCTGCTATTCGAGAACTCTGGCTCCGGCTTCCTTAGCAACCAAATAAACATCGTGCCCCGGGGTATGTATGATTCCCGCATCAGCCGATTTACCGATCTGGTGGGCTCCGGCCCTTTCATTCCCCGCGAACATGCACGAAATGTTTCAGTGGTCCTAAAGAGAAACTCTGACTACTATGAACATGGCCTCCCTTACCTGGACACCATCTCGGTCTACGTAGTCCCGGAACAGGCCACCCGCGTGGCAGTTTTTCTGACCGGGCAGACCCATTTTCTCGGCTATCCCTACCCATCGTCCTCCTCATCCGCCTATCCTCCCCTTGCGGACTCGGAGCGCTCGATGCTCGGGCGGACGGCAGAACTCGGCGTTTATCCAGTTGTGTTCGCTCTATGGTTCGATACCCGCAGCGAGCCCTTTGCCGACCCCAGAGTTCGGAGAGCGGTTAACTACGCCATCAACCGGGAGCAACTAAACGAATTGCTTTGGGCCGGCGAGCCACAGAGCGCGGTCCCGGCTGCAATCTTTCCTGAGTTTCGAACACGTTTAAACGACTGGAATTGGGTCTCGGAATGGAACGTTTACAGCCCCGAACATGCTAAAGAGCTGTTGGCCGAGGCCGGCTATTCCGATGGCATTGACACCGTGTTGCACACTAACCCGATTTATCCACCGTCTTTACAGGTCCTGGGGGAGGCAGTTGCTCAGATGTTAGCCGACGTTGGGATCTTCGTGCGCATAGATCGTAACCGGGACTCATGGTTAACAGTCCCCACACCGGGAGGGCTTAAGTTGGCTGCTGTCTACGTTCCGGGCCGGAACATCGACCGTTTCTTCGGGGATTACTTCTCCGACGGAGGCGTCCGCAACCATAGCGGAGTCGACGTACGGGGCGACCCATTCGTTCTCGCCGAAGAAGTCTACTACATCCCGTTTCCGGCGCCTCAATTCGCCCGCCATCAATCCGTACGAGGAACTCTTAGGACGGTGGAACCTGTGGACCTGGGAGCGAATCTGAAACACGTCTGGCTCGAACGCTGACGACGGCCTGGACATTGCTACGGTCAAGCAGGGTATCCCGTTCGATAGGGGGCTCACGAGGCACGACCCGCCCAAAGACACTAACTGTCATAGAATCGCCGGACCGTGATATGGGACGGCCCGAAGGGGATGGCATCGCCGGAGAAGTTTGGGATGCGATTTGGGAGCTTGAAAGTACTGGCCTTCGGATATCGCTGACCGGAGGGATTCCGGCTATCCGGGCGGCTGGCATAAGTGCCAAATTGTCCTCACTTAAGTTTTGATCCAGCCCAACATTTAGAGAAGCAGCGTCCGAAATATTCAACGTTGAAGGCAGGACAAATGGAATGTCCGTCGTGATTGAAGAAAGAATATCGAGATAGGGGTATAGGCATCTGGCGATGAACAACAAACTGGTGATCGGAGTTGGCGCGGTCATTGTTGCGGCCATCACTGTGGGACTCATCGTCTGGCTGGTGGCTGGTGGAGATTCCCAGTCTGGCCAAATCGAAACCCCAAGAATTGATGCTGCCCCTACCAGCGGAACCTACACAGCCGGGCCGGAAACGTCAACCTCTCGGGCCGAGGTCTCCCCACCCCCGCAATTGGCCTATGCCAAGCCCGTACCGGAGGACGGCTGGGTCAAGTGGGAAGACACAGAGCTACTAGGGCGTGTTTTCAAACTATGTTCCAGAACAAAGCTTACCCGGTATGACCATTTTTTACGGCCTCCGGCCCTTGTTTAGTGCTTGTCGGCGACGTTACAGTCTTGACTGGGAAAGTTGATTTGGGACCATTTCGGAGTTTGAAAACACGCCCTAGTAGCTAATACTACAGACGCAGACTGAGGGAACGTAGAATTAAGGCAATCGACGGGTGATGAGATGAGACGGTGGCAGGTGTGGACGATAGGATCGTGGAAGCGTCGAGGTGGGCCGAGGGCACCGAGCGGCTGCATCAGTGCAATTCGGGACTGTTCCATAGTCCAGAGCCGCGCCGGCGGGTATTGGACTATCTGAAGGGGCTGCTCAGCCCGGTGGCGCGCAAGAAGGGCTGGCAATCGGCAGAGCGGGCGGGCGACGCTATTCCTTTCGGCTGCTCCCCGCGTCGACACAATCACCTGGCTCACCCAGATCATCCGCCACCGCCAGATTCCAGATACCTGGACGACTTTTGTCCCTCCGGGTCTGAATCTTCCGCCGAGAGTAAAATTTCAAGATCCCAATGGAACGCCCCTCTGGAGAACGAGGGCTTGTTGAACGGGATGCCCTGCGCTCCTAAACCCCCGGCCAAAGATAATATTCTGACGTCAGCTTCAACTTGGTGAGGTAGATATGGCCCAGCAGAGAATCGGGATGGTGATAACGGCCGCCGACAGCAACGCCGCCCTGAGAGCGGTGGAGGACCTGGATAACCGCGGCATAGGAGCGGCTTGGATGACCAGCGGCAGCACCGGCGGGGGAGACAGCCTCAGCGTTTTCGCAGCCGCCGGACCCCGCACCCGGAGCATCATGTTCGGCACAGCCATAACCCAGACCTTTCCCCGCCATCCCATCGCCGTTGCCCAGCAGGTCTTGACCCTGGCCCAACTGGCTCCAGACCGGCTCCGGCTGGGGTTGGGCACCAGCGGTCAGGGAGGCGTGGAGCAGACCCTTGGCATCAACTTCCGGGCGCCCCTGGCCCACCTCAGGGAGTATGTACGCATCCTGAAGGCATTGCTGCAAGAGGGCTCAGTGGATTACTCCGGGCACTATTACCAAGCCCACACCAGTATCCCCGCCCCTGTTGACGTGCCGGTGATGGCCGCCGCCCTGGGCGAGAGCGCATTCGAGATGTGCGGCGCCGAAGCCGACGGCGCGATCAGCTGGGTATGTCCAGGGGCCTACCTGCGGGATGTTGCCCTGCCAGCCATGCAGCGGGGGGCCGGGCAGGCCGGTCGCCCCACACCTCCTCTTGTGGCCCATGTGCCGGTGTGCGTCCACGACGACCCCGAGGAGGCCCGAGAAGCCATCGCGGGCCAATTCAGGGGTTTTGCCAGGGCGCCCTTCTACCGAAACATGTTCAACAACGCCGGGTTTCCTGAGGTAACCGAGGGGGTGTGGAGTCCCGGGATGGTGGACGCCGTGGCGGTGTCCGGGAACGAGGAGCAGGTAACGAAGGGGCTGCGAGGACTGCTGGAAATGGGCGCGGCCGAACTCATGGTCTCTCCGGTGGCTGCAGGACCGGACCGGGAGGGGTCGCTGGAGCGCACCATGGGACTTCTGGCCCGGCTTTCTCAGTCAGTGGCAGCGTAGTGCGAGAACAGGGACATCCCAAGGAACTCCAACCGAACGGGTGGTGGATGGCAACGAAACATGGATGAAGCAGTGCAACAAGCCTTGGAACGGGACCGCACCATCGACATCACTACCACCGGACGGAATACCGGGCAGCCCCGGCGCAAGGAGATCTGGTTCCACAATCTCGAAGGCCGGTTTTACATTACCGGCATACCCGGTAGTCGCGATTGGTACGCCAACCTGGCGGCAAACCCCCAGTTCACTTTTCACCTCAAGCAGAGCGCCCAGGCCGACCTGGCCGCCCGGGCGACGTCAATCAGGGACCCGGACCAGCGGCGGGACATCATTTCTCGAATCCACGAGAAGATTGGCGGCCACCGTGACCTCCAGGCCTGGGTTGAGGGCAGCCCCTTGGTAGAGGTGGAGTTGCTGCCGGATTAATATGGCAGGTGGTACAGACTCTGGGGGCAGGTCAACCTCATCTATCCCGACAGCGACCTTCTTGCCTCACCATCAGTTGACTGTCTAAATTCCATCCGCCCTGAATCTGCGACTGTAGCACTGGGCAGGGTAGAGGTATTCTCGGCCCAGGAAAGGGTTCTGTCGGTATGCAAGGGCATGTTCAAACCTGCCCCTGCTGCCCAGAAGAATCTGCCCGGACTTGGCTATCGCATCGACAGACTGGTACGGCACCACTAGGGAGGAGAAGCATGAAATACGACTTCGTGATCGTCGGCGCCGGCTCCGCCGGCAGCATCCTGGCAGCCCGGATATCGGAGGACCCTGGCGTATCGGTGCTGCTGTTGGAGGCCGGCCTAGACTATCCTGAATTTCAGCACCTCCCCGAAGACTTAAAGTTCGGATACGGCACCGGCGGGAACGATCCTCCTCTTCGCACATTCGCCGGTCATCCAATATCCCTGTTGGATAGCCGTCACAGCTGGCAGTATGTGGCCCGCGCCACCGAAATGTATCCGAACATGCCTGTGCCCCGTGGCAAGGTCACCGGCGGCTCCAGCGCCATCAACTCGTCAGCCTTCTACCGCGGGGATCCCGAAGACTTCGACCACTGGGCCGCGCTGGGCAACGACCGCTGGAGTTTCCGGGAGGTCTTGCCCTACTTCAGGAAAATCGAGACCGATGTGGACCTCCACGACGACTTTCATGGCACCGACGGTCCGATCTTCGTGCACCACTCCCGGAGGGAAGACTGGCATCCCACGCAGGAGGCCTTTTACAACGCCTGCCGGGCTGCCGGATTCCCTGAGTGCCCGGACCACAACGGCCCGGACGCCACCGGTGTGGGACCCGGCATTACCAACAACCACAACCGGGTCCGCTTCAGCACTGCCCTGGGTTACCTTGAGCCGTCCAGGCACTGCCTGAACCTCACCATCCGCCCGAACTGCACCGTGCACCGGCTGCTGTTCCAAGGGAATCGGGCCACCGGCGCTCTGGTCGAGAGCGGCGGTGAGACGTTCACCGTAGAGGGACATGAGATCATCCTTTGCGCAGGCGCCGTCGGTACGCCTCAATTGCTGATGCTTTCGGGGATTGGGCCGGCGCAGCAGCTGGAAGGCTTGGGAATCCCCGTGGTGCTGGACTCGCCAGGGGTCGGCCAAAATCTCATGGACCATCCCAAACTGTACGCGACCTGGCGAATCAGGGATAGTTACTCAGAGGGAGACGCCCCAGCCGGGGGCGGCGCCACTCTGCGTTTCACCGCGCCGGACTCGGAATACCGGAACGACCTGTACATCGGCATGTCCGCCTTCGTAACGCCGCGAGTCAAGACACTGAAAGTCCCCGACGACAGGGAAATTAAGGTCTCCCGTCCCGACTTGGCTGAGATGATGGTTGCGCTGCTGCGTCCCGCCAGTCGCGGCGAATTGAAGCTGACCTCGACCGACCCAAACGTTCAGCCCTGGCTGGACTACAACTACCTTAGCGAACCCTTTGACCGGCAGCGTTTGCGCGACGGGGTGCGGCAGGCCTTGCAACTGGCCCAGCACGATGGGTTGAGGGAGTTGTTGGGTGCCCGCCTGGAGCCCGCCGACCCCGACCTGGTCTCGGACGAGGCATTGGATGCCTGGATGTCGCGGGAGGCAGTGACCTTTTCCCACATATCCGGCACCTGCAAGATGGGACCGTCATCGGACCCGATGGCTGTGGTGAGCCAGAACGGGCGGGTGTATGGATTGGAGGGTCTGCGGGTGGCGGACGCATCCATAATGCCCGATCTGGTGAGCGCGCCAATCAACCCGGCCGTGTTGATGATCGGCGAAAGAATCACCGATTTGGTGCGTTCGGGTCTCTGAAATTACTGCGACGGATTGTCCGGTGAGGCGACTCTCTGGTGTGGGCCTTGCTGAATGGCAGACCGGTCGTCATATCCGGATAAGCCAGATTCATGTGACAGAGGTTCCGGAGCGGCGCGATCTGGTGCAGATGAGAATCTGGCTCCTGGGCCGGCGGACCTCGCTTCAAGGATCAACCCGAGGTGCAATGACCCCATGCAGAGCGTCAGGAGGCGCGATGGGCATGATGGCCATGGCGCCCCGCAGCTCGGCCCCTGCTGTAGCCGGAATGTCCGCCGTGGAGGAATCCGGCGTAGCGTTAACGCATGACGTATCCGCCGTTCTGCCCAAGACTGCCGTGGCGATGGAAAGTCGGCCGGTATCGGCTTCATTCGGAATCACTTATCAGAAAGTAAGGGTAGTGTGCGACGATTCCATCGTTTATCTGCCGATTGACCCCTACAAACACCGCACCGCCTCGGAACGGATGTAGTCCCGGAGCTGCTGGGGCAGCGCGGCGGCCTCGGCGGCTTGGGCGT
This sequence comes from Dehalococcoidia bacterium, assembly GCA_965249355.1. Taxonomy (GTDB): domain Bacteria; phylum Chloroflexota; class Dehalococcoidia; order Lucifugimonadales; family UBA3495; genus VXOI01. The sequence continues at coordinate 2,614,076 of CBDFLW010000004.1, read as the reverse complement.
TTTCCTGGATGCGCTCGGGGCGGGAGGTGGTGGGTATGGCCGAACTCATACGGCGGTCGGAAATGAGCCAGGCCAGCAGGGCCTGGGCCCAGGTGCTGATGCCGTAGGCCCGCAGCGGCGTCAGGTCGGGCTGCTGCTTCAGCTCGAGGACGTAGCGGCCCTTCTGCAACGGCTCCATCACCAAGACACCGGTGCCCAGTTCCTCGGCCAGGGGCAGCAGTTCATCCTCGACGGCCCGGTTCATCACGTTATAGGGAATCTGGACGGCGTCCACCCGACTGTCAATGGCGCTGAGATATTGGGCCACTGCGGCGGCGTGATCGTGTACCACTGACGTGATGACTGACGGCAGTAAATTGGTCGGAATGGGGACGTTAAAGGAGCAGGAGGGGGCAGCGTTGACGGTGCGTTATGCGTCTTCCGGCTTCTCTGGAGCTTGCGAGGCGGCGCTTTCCCGGCGGCGCTTGAGCCTGTAGCTCTCGCCGTTCGTCTCCAGGTTGTGGACGTGGTGGGTGAGCCGGTCCAGCAGCGCGCCGGTGAGGCGTTCCGAGCCGAAGACCTCCGTCCACTCGTCGAAAGGGAGATTGGTGGTTATAAGGATGGAGCCCCGCTCGCAGCGCTGGCTGAAGACCTCGAAGAGGAGTTCCGCGCCGGTGTGGGACAACAGTACAAAGCCCAGTTCGTCGATGATCAGCAGGTTGAGCCGCGACAGTTGCCTCTGCAGATTCAGCAGCCCTCTCTCGTCCTTGGCCTCCATCAGTTCGTGGACCACCAAGGACGGCTACGTCTCCTACAACGGCAACGACTACTCGGTGCCCGAGAGGCTCGGCCGTAGAGACCTATCCGTACGGGCCACCCTGACGGAGCTGCACCTGCTAAGCGAGGGACGGGTGGTGGCGGTCCATCCTCTGGCGGAGGGCCGCAGGCGGCGGGTCCTGGCCCCCGGACACCGGGGGCGGAAGTCCGTCACCGGGTCCGGGGACCACCCGGTCCACCAATCCCTGGAGCTGGTCAAGGTAGAAAGGAGGGATTTGGAAGTCTACGAGCGGGTGCTCTCATGAGCGCCCCCGACGCGGTGGAGATGATCAAGGCCCACTTGGCCGACCTTCAGATGCCGGGCAGCCTGGAGGTGGTGGATGCCCTGATGGAGCAGCTGGACGGGGGGATAATCAGCGCCGCCGAGGCCCTGGAGCAGTTCCTCTCAGCCCAGGTGTCCCTCCGACGGGAGCGTCGTATCATCTCGGCCATGCGCTCCTCACGCCTTCGCGGAGCCAAGACCCTGGACTCCTTCGACTTCTCCTTCCAGCCCTCCATCGACTGGGCTCAGATTATGAACCTGCACCAGCTGGGCTTCATCACCCGCAAGGAGAACGTCATCTTCCCGGGGCCGTCCGACGTGGGCAACACCCACTTGGCCATATCCTTGGCGATCACGGCTGCGGAGCGGGGGAGACGGGTATACTACGGCACCCTCTCCCCTGGTGGAGGCGGAACGGCAGGGGAGGCTCAGGGATCGGCTGGCCACCCTCAGGCGTAACAGTTCAGAGTTGAGGTGAAACGAGCATCTGACGTCAGGTCGAGAGGGGATCCAATCCTTGGGCGCGCCAGGTGCCGAAGAGGGAGGCCAGGGCCATCTTGGTGTCGGTGCCCCGGCCTGAGCGGGTGCCGCCGCTGATTTTGCGGCTGATTACCAAGGGCCGCAGGCTGCGCCCCGCAGCGTTGTTGTCCGAGGGCACCGCCGGGTCGGCCACAAAGACGAACAGTTCCTTGATGTGCCTCTCGATACGTCGGCACAGGTTGCCTTGGGCGGCTGCCGGGTCGCGGGCGTAGGGACGGCACTGGGCCAGCAGTTTCCGCTCCAACTGCACTTGGGCCAGCCGTCTTTGACCAGCGCCATGATGGCTGAAGCCCTTGGCCTGCCGGTAGATGTCTTGGACCGCCGCCGCCCACCGGAGCAGTGAGGCATTTTTGTGGTAGAGGATCTTCAGGTCGTGGATGTCCCGCAGCAGGTGCACCCAGCAGCGCTGCCTCAGCCCAGGGTAGTGATGATAGGCGGCATAGAAGCCGCTGACCAACACCCCACTGAAGGACTCATCCAGCACCTCGTCCACCACCTCCTTGTTCCTCCTGCGGCGCAGGAAGTACCGCCCGGTGGGAGTGCTGAAAGTCCAGACGTAGCCGTTGGCGTGGACCACCGGGCTGCCCCGGATGCGCTCCAGAATCCGGTCCACCGCCGGTTGGGCCTGGCGGGCCACTTGGTGGATGGCCCGGACGATGGCGCCGACGCAAAGGCGCAACTGGTGGACGGTCTGCAGATACCACTGGATGGTGCGGAGGGGCAGCCTCCCCTCCTCCCGCAGGGCCGCCATCAGGCTGAGCAGGTTTACTCCCAATCGTTGTTTCCCCAGCGCCACCCCGCCCAAGTCCACCTTGGGCACCCGGCGTTTCTCACACACTGGGCAAGTCCTGGCGATGAAGACATGTCCGGTTACTTGGACCGGAACCACTGGCAGGTCGATGACCTCCCGGGTGCGGTGGGTCCAGCCCCCGGACAGCCGGGTTCCGCAATCAGGACAACTCTCCACGGCGTGCGCCACCCGCTGGGTGGGGTTCATGCGCTGGCGGGCGAAACCGTGGGGCCGGGGCTTCCTGGTCTGTTTCTCCCTGGAGGGCCGCTGGCCCGTTTGAGGCTTGATGCCGGGCATCCCTTTGGGGCCGCCCGGTTTGGCCTTTCCCTCCAGCGCCTCAATCCGCCCCTGCAACTGGGCGATGACGGTCTGCTGCTCTTGAACGACAGCCTGCAACTGGGCAATCAGGGCCAGCAGGTCCTCCCGCGGCATGGCGCTCAGGTCAATGTCGGCATCCATGCCTCTGATTGCCTCTGATTTAACATAACCGCGAAACTGTCCCCCTTTGCTCTTTCGGCAACTTTCGGCCAATTCGCCTCGTCAAGTCTGAACAGTTACCCTCAGGCAGCCATCCTTGCTCACCGTGGACGAGATCGATTACCTGCCCGTCAGCGCCAACGGGGCCAGCCTCTTTTTTCAACTGGTGAACGCCCGCTACGAGAAGGCGTCGACCGTGCTGACCTCCAACAAGAGCTGCTAGGCTCTTGTTGACACTCGATTTGGCCAACCCTAAGATGTCGTGAATGGGCGCTTGGCTTATTGCTTTGGGCTCGATAATCGGAGAGGTGGTAATGCCCCACCAAGAAGACATTCTATTGATGGCCCACTTGATGAGACGCGCGGGCTTCGGTGATCCCCGTGAGGAACTAGAGGAGCGTGCCTCCAAAGGCTACGAAGCCGTGGTTGAGGAGCTTCTGTATCCAGAGCGGCAGCCGGCCCTAGACGACGAACTGCTGTACCGGTTCTTCCCAGGTTATGAGGGGGCCGGGGCGCCGCCAATTAATCAGGCCGATTGGGTTTTCCGGATGATCAACACCAAACGGCCTCTGGAAGAGAAGATGGCACTCTTCTGGCATCAGTTGTTCGCCACCAGCAACTCCAAGGTGGACAATCCACCGGAGCTGACTCGCCAGATTGCCATCTTCCGGGAATACGGATTGGGTACTTACCGTGACCTGCTGGTAGAGGTTGCAAAGTCACCAGCCATGATCTTCTGGTTGGACAACCACGGAAATCATGACGGTGCCATAAATGAAAACTGGGGGCGGGAGCTGTTGGAGCTTTTCTCCCTCGGAGTCGGAAACTACTCAGAGGATGATATCAAGGAAGCAGCCAGGGCCTTTACCGGATGGACGATTGCCCCCAAGATTCCCCGTAATCCTTACGGCCGTTTCCACTGGCAATTCGAGTACAAACCTGAGGACCACGACGATCGGGAGAAGACCTTCCTTGGGTATACCGGGAACTTCAATGGCGAAGACATCGTGGACATTATTGCTGATCAGCCGGCTACGGCCCGGTTCCTGGCCCGGCACCTCTACAGATTCTTTGTCGCCGACGAGCCCCACGTCGCCAGTTGGAACGTTACGCCACCCATAGATCCCGAAGCCATCGAGTTGTTGGTGGATGCCTACAATGAATCCCGCGGTGACATCCGGTCTATTTTGCGAACATTGTTCAACTCAGAGTTCTTCAAGAATGCCCGCTTCGCAAGGGTGAAAAGCCCGGCTGAATTGATCGTTGGCACCGTGCGTACGGCGGGCAACTATGACGGTTTCAAGCCAGGATTCAACAATCTGGCGTTGGAGTGCGGTTGGCAGGGACAGGAGCTTCTCAATCCTCCCAGCGTGGAGGGTTGGCATACAGGCTCCGAATGGATCGACCCTGGCGTTTTGATGCGCCGGGTGAATTTCGCCGCGAGGATATTTGGAGACACATCGCTACCCGGAGTGCAGGCTATCATCAAACGGGTGTTGGTAAATGTGCAAGTGCAAGGGGATCACTCCCCCCAAGCGATAGTGGCAGCTTGTCTTGATGCGATGGGACCGTTGGAAGTCAGTGAGGTGACCTACTCTGGATTGATGGTCCATGCCGAAAAATGTGGCGATCTGGCCTGGAGCACCAGAGAAGAACTCAGTGCTACATTTCGGAATGTGAGCAAGATTTTGACCTTGATCGCCGCCTCACGAGACTTTCAGTTTGCCTAGGCAAGTGCTTACAACCAATGTAGAAGGATATGAAAATGGCATCAACCCATAAAGACCCCGTGCTGGTCGTATTGGAGCTTACCGGGGCCAACGATTACCTCAATACGATCGTTCCTTATAGCAATCCTCTGTATTGGGATAACCGGCCCAAGGTTCATATCGCGGAAGACCAATTACTGCCCATAGATGACGAACTGGCATTCCGGTCTGATACGGAGCCGTTGAAAGATATCTACGACAAGGGCGACATGGCAATCATTCACGGAATCGGATTTGAAAATTCACCCCGTTCGCACTTTCGTGCAATGGACATCTGGCATACCTGTGAGCCGGATTCCATCGGGATTAACGGCTGGCTCGCCAAGGTCATACGGGACTTGGATCCTGGCGGCGAGAACGTGCTAAAGGGAGTGAGCTTAGGCCAGGGTTTGCCCCGGGCGCTAACCATGAAGGGGGTTCCTGTTACTTCTGTCAACCACCTTCCTACATACGGCGTGCTCTCATCAAATCCGGGAATCGCGTCCGAGCAGGAGCGGGTCCAGTTATTGGAGAGCTTCGCCCGCATGTACGCTCCCGCCATCGGCACCGGACCGACCATGGAATATCTGGGACAGGCAGGACGGGATGCGTTGAGAGGAGCCGACATCATCCGGGTTGCTCCCGAAACCTATTCTTCAAACGTAGAGTACGCCAATAATCCCATCGCGAGGCGCCTCAGAGACGTGGCCCAGGTGCATCTGGCTGGCCTGGGTACCCAGGTCTTTTACACGTCCTACGGGCCCTTCGACACCCACTATGACCAGATGGGATCACATACCAAACTTTGGATGGACGTTTCCGCTGCCATGCACGACTTCCTCGCCGACCTGCGTGAGCACGACGCCTCAGACGAAGTGGTTATTATGTTGTTCAGCGAGTTTGGACGCCGCGTCCGCGATAATGGCACTGGTACCGACCACGGAGCGGCTGGAGTAGCGTTCGCCATCGGCGACCGGGTAAATGGTGGAATGTACGGGACCTATCCGTCGTTGAAACCGGGAGATCTCACTCAGGGAGACCTGGCGCCCAACTACGATTTCCGTGGCTTCTACTCCACTTTGGCGGAAAAATGGTTGGGACTCGACCCGCTACCTATCGTCGGCGGACACTTCGAGCAAATGTCCTTCGTGTAACTTTAGGATCCCAAATTCGTTCACGGGAGAGCGGGTATGCTGACCACCGTCGCCGCCGGCCGGGTGTATGACTATAGCTACTGCATAGGCATGTACAGTCAGGCCGGCCGGGGATTTTGGGCTCCCCAAGATTTTGTCCTGGGATCCAACGGTCGAATTTATGTGTTGAGCCGCGGTGTGGAACAATTGGGTCAGCGTGTCAGTAAGATCAACTTCGACCACGAGTTTCAAGGCCAGTTCGGCTCCGTCGGAGCGGAAGATGGGCGCTTTGTTTGGCCCCGGTCAATTGATTTAGACCGTCACGGACGAGTGTTCGTGTCGGACGAGTATGTCAACCGGATAACCATGTACGATGAAGAGGGTGCTTATCGGTATCATTGGGGCAGGTCCGGCAGCGAAGACGGGCAGCTAAACGGACCGTCAGGGATTGCTTTCGATTCCCGCGGAACCATTTGGGTGGTGGACAGCTTGAATCACCGGGTGCAAAGTTTCAGCCAGATCGGTGAGTTTCAGTCCAAGTTCGGGAAGCGAGGTGGCGGTGACGGAGATCTGGAGATGCCATGGGGCATCTGCGTCGACCGTCAGGACAACATCTACGTCGCGGATTGGGGAAATAATCGGGTGCAAAAATTCGCCCCTACCGGAGAGTTGCTCGTCAAGTTCGAATGCTCCAGCACCGGGGTGGGCTCTCTCAAAGGGCCATCCGGCGTAGCTGTGGACTCAGATGGGGATGTATACGTAACTGACTGGGGGAACCACCGCGTCCAGATCTACGCCGCCGACGGCCAATATATTACGGCGCTGGTCGGTGACGCCCAAGAGCCTTCACCATGGGCCCAGACCTACATCGACGCCAATCCGGATATCATCAAAGCCAGGCGGCGGACAGATCTGGAGCCTGAATGGCGGTTCCGGCGACCGGTGGCTGTGAACGTGGACGCCGACGACCGGATCATAGTTTTGGAGTCCTACCATCACCGGCTTCAAATCTATAACAAGCTAAAGGATTACGAAGAACCCTCAATGAACTTGTAGGGGCCTGCGCGCTTCCACATCTGCGCGCGTTCCCGGGCACTTTCCCACGATGTGGTGTGTCAGAGACGCCGGCGGGGTGCTGTGACGCCGAGCGCATCTCTACGCTGGCAAGGAAGGCATCCAGGTTGACCTTCAGACCCCCGGAGGGAAAAGAGGTCGTCCAGAAGCTCATCGCCAAGGCCGATGTTCTCTCGCACAATTTTCGGCTCGGCGTTCCGAACGGCCTGCTCATCAGGCGCCGTCCAGGTCCTGGCCGACCAGTGCGGCGATCCACCTCCAGAGGCGCCCTCGGTCCTTAACATATCGGTCAGCATCGGAAGTTGATCAGGATAATCCCGCCCAGCCAGCTGCGCCGCACGGGGCGACCAGATTAGCCAAGCTCAACGCCAATGCCTGGACCAACGCCGCTGAGTATTACGACCACGCGGACCGCCCTCCCATCGCCATGTTGTCTGTTCGAGGAGGAGTGAGAGACATTCTGCCGCACCGTGGAGCGGGGAGACCTCCCGGCTGATGGCCGCTTCTCTACTCCAGAGGCGCGCCATGCCAATGACGAAGCCTTGATTTACCGAGATGTCGGCAATCTTTGCCGGGCGGACCGCCGCCGAATGGGTAGAGTTGCTAGTCAAAGCGGACATCGGCTGTGTCCAGGCCGACGAAGGGTTGGAGGGAGAGTTTTGTGCTGACCATCCCCACGCCAAGGCGAACGCTCTGAGCGTTGAGGTGGAGCACTCGTATGTCGGAAAGTATCTGTTTGTTTGACACCCGCTGTGGCCGAAGGTAGCGCCTAAATTGTAGTAACCAAGACCGAATCTGACACTCTTGGAGCACTGTGATTAAATGTTCCCCAAGGATGGGGGAGTGTCGGATGACTGAGGTGGACTGTCAAGCAACTGTCTTGAAAGTCAATGGGAATGGGTGAGGGACTTGGTGGCTGGGTGGTTCCAGGACGAGCCGTACTTAAGCATGGAGTTGAGGATTATCAGCAGCTTGCGCATACAGGCGGTGAGAGCCAGCTTTTTCGGCTTGCCGGCAGACAACAGGCGCTGGTTGAAGTCCCTTATGACCGGGTTGAAACGGCTGGCTGCCATCGCCCCCATATAGAGGGCTGTGCGGACCTTGGCCCGTCCACCCCGCCAGCCGGGGAGTTCGCCTCCGTCAGCGCCGGGCACTACCACAACTGCGGGGTGCAGCGGGACGGCTCCGTCGCCTGCTGGGGCCGTAACACCGATCCCGATGGAAACGTGGTTGGCAACGCCACGCCGCCGGCCGGGGAGTTCGTCTCCGTCAGTGCCGGGGGGCAGCACGCCTGCGGGGTACAGCGGGACGACTCCGTCGCCTGCTGGGGCAGTGACCGGTATGGTCAGGCCACGCCGCTGACCGGGGAGTTCGCCTCCGTCAGCGCCACATACCACCACAACTGCGCGGTGCAGCGGGGCGGCGCCGTCGAATGCTGGGAAAGCTGGGGCGGTAACAATGATTACGATGGCAACGAGTTTGGCCAGGCCACGCCGCCGGCCGGGGAGTTCGCCTCCGTCAGCGCCGGGGGGGAGCACACCTGCGGGGTGCAGCGGGACAGCTCCGTCGCCTGCTGGGGCCGTAACACTGATAACGATGGCAACGTGGTTGGCCAAGCCACGCCGCCAGTCGGGGAGTTCGCCTCCGTCAGCGCCGGGAACTACTTTACCTGCGGGGTGAAGCTGGACGGCTCCGTCGATGCTGGGGTTCTTCTCGCCAGGCCACGCCGCCGGCCGGGGAGTTCGTCTCCGTCAGCGCCGGATACTACCACATCTGCGGGGTGAAGCTGGACGGCTCCGTCGAATGCTGGGGCAATGATGACGAGTATGGCCGGGCCAGGCCGCCGGCCGGGGAGTTCGCCTCCGTCAGCGCCGGGTGGGAGCACACCTGCGGGGTGCAGCGGGATGGCTCCGTCGCCTGCTGGGGTAATGACTGGTTGGGCCAGGCCACGCCGCCGGCCGGGGAGTTCGCCTCCGTCAGCGCCGGGAGGGACCACACCTGCGGGGTGCGGCGGGACGGCTCCGTCGCCTGCTGGGGCTGGGACCTCGATGACGTTGGCGACGTAATTGGCCGGGCCAGGCCGCCGGCCGGGGAGTTCGCCTCCGTCAGCGCCGCGGGACTCCACACCTGCGGGGTGCGGCGGGACGGCTCCATCGCCTGCTGGGGCTCGGGGCGATCGCCCTGAGGGAGAGACTGAGGCGGACTTTGAGTGACGGCGCTGGGCCGGCGCCCGCGGCACATTTCACTTGGCCGCATATCCACCGGGTCCCGGCGGGAACGGGCTGACCTGCTCCCTTCTCCGTCGCGGGAGGGGAGCAAGGGTATCCCGGTTCCACAGGGCGCTGCCGCACTTCCGGGACGATTGCAAAGCCCTTGCCAGCCCGCTCATGGTGAGCCTGTCGAACCATCGGTGGCTTGTACCAGCATCCCTCGACAGGCTCAGGATGAGCAGACACCCCTGGACGACGTCGCTTCGCAATCGTCCTGCCCCCCTCGCCGGGCAGCAGTTGCAGGGTGCGCCGGTTGTACTTGACGGTGTTGTCCCGGGACGCCTTGCGGCGGTGTTTGAAGCATAGGATCCCATCGAGGGACACTGACTGCTCCAGGAAACGCTATGCAGGACAGTCCTGCTCGGCTTGTACACCAAACTTCTCATTGAATCGTGGCAGGAAGCCATTCAGGACCTCGTTTGCCTCCGCGATGGTGGCGGCCCCGGCCAGACGCAGCTCGGTTACCAGCCGGTCCTGGAAGGTACCCGCAGCACGCTCCACCCTGCCCTTGGCCTGGGGTGATCTGGCGAATATCTGCCGGATCCCAAGCTCCTCCATGGCGCGGGCGAACTGGGTCGGGCCTGCCGGGTAACGGTCGATATCGCCGGTAAACTTGAAGACAGGGTGGCGGTCGCTGTAAATAGCCAGGGGTATTCCACGCTGTTGGATCAGCTTGTTCATGAGCAGGAAGTAGCTTGAAGTGTCCTCCTCCCGGCAGAACATGGCCGCGGGCACGGTGCCGGTGGCGTCGTCCACGGTCAGCAGCAGGGCAAACCTGCGCCCTCCTTCACCCAGCCAGCGGTGATGACTGCCGTCAATCTGCAACAGCAATCCCTCTTGTGGCATACGCCGGCGGCGCACTGGGTGCTGCTGGGGCCGGCGGCTGCGCGGGTTGCCGATGCCGGCCTTGACCAGGATGCGACGCACGGTGGGGCGGCTCAGATTTATGCCCTCCCGTTCTCGAAGCAGCTCGGCCAGGTGCGTGTGGTTGGCTCCCGCATAATCGGTGCTGGCCAGTCGCACCACTGCGGCAGCCTCGGAATCCAGAACGGAGTTGTGAGGCTGGCGTCCCCGGTTTCCATGAGCCAAGGCGGCGGCTCCGTCCCTGCGGTAAGCACTAAGGAGCCGTCTGGCGTGGCGTTCGCTTACCCCGAGAATCTCGGCAGCTTGACCAATGGAGATCTGGTATTCCAAGACGTTGTTGAGCGCGTGGAGCCTCGCCAATTCTCTCTGTTTCAATGTCACATCCCTCATGGATGGACATTTTCGCTGAACAGTTAACACCCCAGTGGTCCAATATCTCGGCGCCATTGACACTGGGGAGACCGCAAGCAGAGACCGTAGACAAAAAGGGGGCAAAATCGAGACCCGGAGGCTTTGGGCCAGTGCCGAGATAGGCGGCTATATCCGGAAGGAACCGGGATTTCCCGGGGCGCAGCAGACCGCCATGGTGGAAAAAGTGAGCTTGGAGCTAGCCACTGGTGCAGCATCCAAAGAGCGCTGGTATCTGCTGACCAGTCTGCCTCCCGGTCGGTGCCGCCCTAATGAGCTGCTCCGACTATTCCGCAATAACTGGGGTATTGAGAATAGCCTGCATCATGTGAAAGACCGGAGTTGGGACGAAGACCGGCACACGCTGCGCCGTCCTGGCCTAGGTGAAGTCTTCGCCACTCTGGTGAATGTCGGCCTGAATGCCCTGCGCTTGGAAAAGTGGTTCCCTGCCGCCATGTCCATGGCACTGCGAGCTAAGGCTTGCGCCTTCCGCCCGGAACAGACTGTCGCCCGCTTATCTGGAGAATCACTCTGACTTTGCAATCGTCCTAGCAGCCCGCCGTAGGGCATGTGCAAAGTCCCAGGTCGGATCAAGACGGTCTGCGAGGGCCGGTTTCAGTAGACCCTACTGTCCTCCCGGCGAAAGCCGGGACCCAGGAATGCTAAGAGAACTGCACCGTTTTCCAGTAAGAGATCCTGGATTCCGGCCTCCGCCGGAAAGACGACGTGTGGTTTTACGGACTTTGCACAAGCGTTGCAGTCCACCGGGGCCATGGCAACGCTTAAAGCGCCCGGTGCAGTAGCTCCACGACCTCTTCTTGAGTGGCTATGGGGCGAGGATTGGTTGCGACCACCAAGTCTTCCAAGGCGTCCTGAGCAATGAGGGCCAAGTCAGCCTCTGAAACACCCCAATCCCTAAGCCGGCGGGGAATGCCGAGAGTGTCGATCAGGTTCTCCAAGGCCGAGACCGCCGCCGCGGCGGCCTCGTCGTCGTTGGCGTTCCGGGTATCGACACCCATGGCCTCAGCAATCCGCCGTTGTTGCGGAGCCGTCACCGAGCGGTTGAATTCCATCACTCGGGGCAGCATGATGCAGGAAGTCACCCCGTGGGGAACATCATTCCTAGCGCCAAGCTGATGGCCCAAGCCGTGGCTCAGGCCCACTTGGACGTTGGTCAAGGCATAGATGGACATCCAGGCGGCTACTTGGCAGTAACCGGCCGACTCCAGGTCGTCACGGTCGCTGGTGGACCATGGTAAGCGTTGCTGCAAGAGCCGCAGCGCCTCCAAGGCCAGTCCGTCGGAAAAGGGAAAGCTGATTTTGGAGCAGACGGTTTCAATGGCGTGGTCCACCGCTCGAATACCAGTCGAGGCCCAGAGCCATCCCGGTGTCGCCGTGGTGACCACTGGGTCCAGAAACGCCGCCGACACCCAAAGCCCATCGCCGGTATACAGGTCCTTTACCTTGCGTTCCTCGTCGGTGGCCCCGGCAAAGTTGGTGAACTCGCCGGCTGATAGGGTAGTGGAGACCGAAATGTGGGGTAAGCACGGGTTGAGCACCGCCGGTATTTCTACTTTATCCGGATACTGGAACCGGATACGGTAGCGGTCAAGTTGGCGCTCATTGGTGACATTTTCAGCCAAGCACAACGCTACCAACTTGGCGGTGTCGTTGGGAGTGCCCCCACCAAAGCTGATCAGGAGGTCTGCATCAGCACTCTGGGCCGCCCGGGTAGCCGCCAATACCGTGGCTCTCGGAACGTGCTGCCGCGTCTCACCAAAAACTCCAACACAGCGGTCGCCAAGCAACTCTTGAATTCGCCCCAAGATTGTTCCCTGCTGCATCAAGGAGTGCCCGGTGATGATGAACACTCGGGCGCCGCCCAACTCATCCACCGCCGCCGGAAGACCGGAAAGACAGCCTTCACCGTAGTGGACCCGTTTCACCTGAGGGGAGGTGAATGACCCTATTGGCAACGGAGTTCCGGGCATGATTTACCTCCAGACCTGTATTCCTTTTGGGCTGACCAAACCACTCCGGCCGATTAAACCACGAGTGGACTAACACCGGATATCGGCGCCGCTTAATCGACAGCCTAGTGTAGCCCAATTCCGGTGTCAATTATCAACGGATTACTGGCCAGGGCAGGGCAAGCGCATTCTCCAGAAAAGGAAGGTGACTGCTAAGATTTAAGTGGGGAGCAAGCATGTGATGTGAAGGATGGTGGTGATGAGCAGTAATGCAGGTGGCAGCTTAGGCGAACATTTTGGCAATATGGAGGACCCCAGAAGGGGGTCGATTCGGGTAGGGGGCAGGATCGTACGCTAAGGGGGATGGTGACGGTTGAGTGTGCGATAGACGGTTGGTCTTGAGACGGAGAAGAGCTCGGCGAGATCGCTGATGGAATATTCGCCCGTGGCATGCATGCGGCAGAGTTCCCGCTGCTGTCTGTCGGACAGTTTGGGCTGCTTGCTGCGCAATTTCCCCCTGCCGCGGGCGATGGCCATGCCCTCGCGGGTGCGCATGCGGATGAGATCGGATTCGAACTCGGCGAAGGTGGCGAGGATATTGAAGAACATCTTTCCCATCGGATCGCACGGGTCGTAGAGCGCCCGGCCGAGGGCCAGTTTCACGTCTCGTTCCCGAAGCCGATCGGCGATGGCGCGCGCATCCGGGACGGACCTTGCCAGCCGGTCGAGTTTCGGCACGACCAGCGTGTCGCCTTCGCGCGCGGCGGCGAGGGCCTGGTCGAGGCCGGGGCGGGCGCGGGTCGTGCCGGTGAGGCCGCGATCGGTGTAGATGCGATCCTCGGCGACGCCAAGCTCCAGGAGCGCCTGGCGCTGAGCGGCCAGATCCTGCCTGTCGGTGGAAGAGCGGGCGTATCCGATGAGCGTTGCCGTCATGGGGGGAAGTGTACGGATAGGGTCCCGCTTCCGCAATATTTTCCGTACCATTCATATGAGACGCCCCTGGCCCCAGTTTGGCGGGGGTCGGGGCGACAGACTGCGCCGTCCGCTGGACGATCCCCTTGCGGACAGCGCTGCGCATGCCGGGATGAACGGGTAACGGAGAGGTGGAACATGCCGAGACGAAGCATCTGGAGCGCGCGCCAGCGCGCGGCCTTCTTCGACCTGCCCACGGACGAAACCGCCCTGCTGCGCCATTACACGCTGTCCGACGACGACATCGAGCATATCCGGGTGCGGCGCGGGGGACACAACCGGCTGGGCTTCGCGCTCCAGCTTTGCGCCTTTCGATATCCGGGGCGGCTTCTGGTGGCGGGGGAGGCCATTCCCCTGAACGTCCTTCGCTTCATTGCCGCACAGCTCGGCATGCGCGCCGAAGACCTCGATGGCTATGCGGCGCGGGAGGAGACACGGAGGGAACACCTCGCAGAGATCCGGCTCATCTACGGCTACAGGATGTTCTCGGGGCGTTGCGCCCGGGACCTGAAGGTCTGGCTCGAGAACGAGGCGGAAGCGGCGCGCTCGAATGAGGGGCTGGCGCGGTGGTTCGTGGAGGAGTGCCGGCGCCGGCAGGTGATCCTGCCGGGATTATCGGTCCTGGAGCGTCTTTGCGCGGGCGCACTCGTTGCCGCAGAGCGCCGGATAGAGACGCGCATCGCCGCGGGCTTGGAACATGCCATGCGCATGCGTCTCGACCGGCTGCTTACCGAGGAAGTCGACGGCGGCGTGAGCCGGTTCGTCTGGTTGCGCCGGTTCGAGGTGGGCCGGAACTCGGCCGACATCAACGGCCCTCTCGATCGCCTGGAATTCCTGCAGGGCTTCGATCTTCCCTCCGATTTGCTGGAGACCGTTCCTCCGCATCGCATTGCCCGTCTTCGCCGCCAGGGGGAGCGCTACTTCACAGACGGGTTGCGCGACATTTCGGGTGATCGCCGTGTCGCCATCCTCGCCGTCTGTGCCGTGGAGTGGCGCGGCGCTATCGCCGATGCCGTGGTCGAGGCGCATGACCGGGTCGTCGGCAAGACCTTCCGGAGTGCGAAGCGGCACTGCGATGCGCGCATTCAGGATTCGAGGACAATACTGCACAATACCCTGGACGCCTTCAGGATCCTTGGCGCGGCGCTTCTCGGGGCAAAAGGGGCCGGGCGCGCCGCTTGAAGAGGCCGTCGCGGCTGCCTGCGGCTGGCAGGAGCTCGAAGGCGTTGTCGCTGCGGCTGCGCAGCTGAGCGACACGATGTCTGCCGATCCCCTGGCTCACGTCATTCGAGGCTGGCCCCGGTTCCGGCGCTATGCGCCGCGCATGTTGCGCGCGCTCGACATCCAGGCTTCCGGCGCCGGCGAACATATCCTTGCAGCGTTGAGAGCTATCGGAGGCGGGTCCCGCGACATGCCCCGGACGACCTTCCTGCGCCGCAATTCGAGGTGGCATCAGCATCTCAACGCTCGCCCTGCCGGTGATCGCCGGCTATGGGAAGTCGCCGCGCTTTTCCATAGGCGCGACGCCTTCCGCTCCGGCGACGTCTGGCTCGCGCACTCCCGGCGCTATGGCGATGTAAAACGCGCCCTGGTGCCGATCGAAGCAGCGCACGCAACGGCCCGGCTGGCGGTTCCTTTCGAAGCCCGGGAGTGGTTGGCCGAACACAAGGTGCGTCTGGCCGAGGGCCTGGATCGCCTCGGCGATGCCGCGCACCGCGGCAGGATACCCGGCGGCGCCATCGAGAATGGCGAACTCAGGATCGGTCGGCCCGCCTCCGCAATGCCGGCGGACGTCGATGAGCTCGTGCTTGACCTCTATCGTCGCCTGCCCGAGGTGCGGATCACCGATATCCTGCTGGAGGAGGATGCCGCCACCGGTTTCGCCGACGCTTTCACGCACCTGCGCACGGGCGCGCCATGCAAAGACAGGATCGGACTCCTGAACGTCCTCCTCGCGGAGGGGCTCAATCTGGGCCTCAGCAAGATGGCCGAGGCCTCCAACACCCATGACTTCTTCCAGTTCTCGCGCCTCTCGCGCTGGCATATCGAAAGCGAGGCGATAAACCAGGCCCTGGCCATGGTGATCGAGGCGCAGGCGCAACTGCCCATGGCCAGCCTCTGGGGCCTGGGCCTTACCGCCTCCAGCGACGGGCAGTTCTTCCCGGCCGCACGCCAGGGCGAAGCGATGAACCTCGTCAACGCCCGCTATGGCAGCGAACCGGGCCTCAAGGCCGATACCCATGTCTCGGACCGGTTCGGACCCTTCGCAACGCAAACAATCCCGGCCACGGTCAACGAAGCGCCCTATATTCTCGACGGGTTGCTGATGACCAGGGCCGGGCGGCGCATCCGCGAGCAATACGCCGACTCCGGCGGTTTCACCGACCATGTCTTCGCCGTCACATCCCTGCTCGGCTATCGGTGGTCGGCTATGTGGAGCTCGTACCCGGATTTGGACTCGAAGGCGTAGAAATCGCAGCGGTAGTCGTCGGTGGAAAAGCGGCAGTATGACATTGTGGTGTCCTTGAATTGTGTTCGTTGCGCTGGACGGGTGGTCACCGCGTGAGTGGGGCGAACTATGGCAGGCGTCCTTGATGTTGCGGGATTCCGGTGGATCTCTGTTATTGCGCGGTGAATGGTCTTGTTCAGGCCAGTGAGGCGTATCAGCTCGAGTTAATCTCCGCGTTTGCGGGGTGGATTGAGCAAAGTTGAGCCTCGTTGGATGGATACCGGGTTGGTCTCCGCGTGGGCGGGGTGCCCGGTTTTCGTTTATGGTATGGGCACTTCCGTCAGTTCGCCGGGTTGTATATCTTCCAGGGCGGCTAGGATTTCCTCTGTCTTGAGCCGCACACGCGGCCAGTTGTTCTTGAGAAGAACGATAACGGCCAGTCTTCTACCTGCGAGGTTCTGCTGGTATCTAAGTTTTTGGTCAGTGGTGATCAGGACTGCATAGCCATCCTGTTCTGCCCTTTCGATGAGTTCTCCGTTTCTGAGCGTTTCCCATCCTTTATCCGCTGCCGTATCGGACTCGTGACCACTGAGATGCCGTTTGAGGGGCCGTGGCGTTCCGTGGTCTAACAGGATTTTCAATGTTGCCTACTGGCGTGGCCGCTTTCAGGGAGTCGGCTACGTGCTGCAATACAGCTTTCACCTTCCATTCATCCACGGGGTGGAACCATTCCATGAATTCCTCCACAGTTGCCCCGCTCTCCAGGTTTTCGAAGAGGGAATACACCGGCAACCGGGTTCCGGTGAACAGCCAGTCGCCGCTGTGCTTGCCGGGGACGCTTTCGACGCCGGGGCAGGTGCTCCAGTCAACCATGGGTTCATCTCCTTTTCTGGGGGGACACATGAAGAGGTGGGGCATGGCACTGATGGGTCTGTACAGAGTGTTCGCCGCGATCGGCGCCGTGTTCCGTGCCCGGTCCATCATAGCTCCTTTTAAGTAGGATTCGCCACTGGGTCTCGCCTATATCGTTCTGCTGTGTGCCAGCGGCAGTGTGGCGCTGAGGATGAGAGTGAAAAATACCCGCCTATCTAACGCGGGAAAGATTAGTTGATGCTACACACGGTTCCGGCAGGCAATAAATTCCACAACCGCTGGATTACGCACGGGTTGGCGGGGAATATTTTCCCTGAATCAGCAGAAGGTGCGACTTCCAAATTTTTCCACGAAACGGACTGGAGGAACCAAATCGCGGCTTTGGAGGGGCATCTCAGAGTATGTCGGAGAATCCTTCAGTAAGGCAGGCAAACGCTGCGCGCCAGCCTCCCACCGTTGTTGGCTCGTGCATATTGACCTGCCACACCAAGAAAGCAGCATCCGTGTGGCTGCCCCAATATCAGCAAGAATCATCAGCAGAGGCCAGGACCACAGAGTAACAGGATCCATCGCCTTGGCGGTGGCCCTGCGGGAGTCATAACGCAGCGCCGGTGATCATGCAGCTGTGGATGCGACATGCAAGGCCATGGTGTTCCACAAGCAACGATAATCGGCGCATCATGGATGCAAAGGAGTAGTACTGCGGCACGACCTGCAAAATCCCGGATTCAAGGGCGGGCCGCCACGCCTTTCCTCCTCGTATCGCACGGTGATGACCGAGAGGTCCAACTAGTCCACCACGTCGGAGGTGAAGTAGATCAGGTGGTCCGGTGGCAGCCATTTCTTGAGAGCTGCAGGCAGCAGTAGCTGCTGGTCTGGATCGTAGGGAAGGTAGGTCTTGCTCATCGACCGCTCCGCTCGACTGATGCCCCGCCCCTTCATACCTTCAACGGCTAACCAACCCTGTTTCTCGGACAGACTGCTAGCTTTAAGGAGCTCCCCCAATCGTGGAGTTGGATCCCTTGCATTACAGGATTCCCTACGTGTCTAGTAGTGTAGTCAGTCCGTGCACTACAGACAGCAGCGAGGTATTTGCTGGCAGACTTCGTCAAGGAAATTACAGAGGTCTGGAACGAATAGGGAGTCCAGGCTGCCTATGACCGAGGAAAAATACTGCTCGAAACGATTACTGAAGAGATCAGAGGTCTCCAGGGCCAACGAATCACGGTCAGCGCTCTCATGCAGCATCTTGAAGCGTCCGGGGCGCGATTCACGCCCCAATTGGCGCTGTTCGAGAGCGTGAGGGTGCCAGACGGACCGAAGGTGATTCTGGATGCAGCAGCAGCTTTCCTGGAGGCCGCGTCGGGAGATTTAGTGGTGAATGTGCAGGACGTTTTAGCCGAACTTCAGCTGCGAGACCTGAACCTCGGGGTCCAGCAACCACTCGCGGTTATCGGGACCGTGCTATCGCGGTCGGAGCATTACCACAAGGTGGCACGAAACTCCTTCCGACGCGTAGACCCGCTGCCTCTACCGTGACCCACCCGCAAACGACTTTCGACGCTGGGAGATCAGAGCTACTGATTTGATGCACCAACCGCTGTTCCCAGAACTTTTGGACAGTACCGGGATACGGTTCACAATGGAAGAGGTCTCCGCCGACAAGTCCTACCTAACCGACGCCAATCTGCGCAGGATCGAAGAACACGGAGCCCGCCCGTTCGTTCCCTTCAAGTCCAACACAACAGGGTAAGGATCGCCAATGCGAAGAAGGCTTTTTGCCTACTTCATAGTAATTGGAGCGGCGCGCCCAGAAGGGCGCGCCGACGCTAAGAGAGACTATTTTGACAGGAGACCTATGTCCAATGACCTGAATGCAAAGCCGCCGGGTTTATGACCGGCGGCCCGCCCCAGTACCGCCGGAGGTTCGACCCTCTGGCGTTCCAGACTCCACCTCAAAACCACGCCAAGAGTTTCAAAAGTGAACACTTCTAATATATCAGCGGCCTTGCCAAAGATGCAAGACTGCGATCCCGGCACGTTTTTCTACATACTGGACAAGATAGACCTGACCCCCCTGACGGATGCCGTCGCAGGACCCAAAAGACGCGGTCCCAAGGTGAAAGAACTGAACGCGGTCATTCTGTTGTACCTGTGGCACCGCTGGCGTGGACTGGTCGACCCTGACAATCCCCCCAATCCGACGAGTTTACGCCGCGAGCTGGATGACCCGGAGAGCGGTCTTGCCAAGCTCTGCCGGTTCGACGAAGGCAAAGAACTGCTTGTCGGGAGGACGATCGCAAACCGTTTTCGACAAATTGAGCCGCATCACGACTTGGTTGCTGCTGTGCTGTTGGAAATCAACCAACGGGTCCCGCCCAGGGGCCCTGACGCGCAATCTCCCAAGCCGAAAAAAGCGGAGAAGGCACCCGGATCGCAGAAGGGATGGATACCCAGTAACCGGAACGCAGAGAATGTCGACCAGCGTAGTCGGCGCCGGAAGGAAGCTCTGGGAGATGAGGAACTCAAACCCGTAATTGCTGATAAGGCCACTGCGAGGAACTTCATCCGACAAGCGGTCCACGGCGGACATCCCAACTGCTACATATGCCCGAAGATGAGGGAACAGGGATGGACGTGCATCAAGGATCATGTTCACGAGGTCATCGTGAAGGTGCGTGATAAGCAGGGACAGATCAGCTATTCGAAATGCCATTGCTGCGAGTCCAAGCTGTCGGTCACCAGCGGCACCGTTTTCCATGGCACAAACTTCTCCTGCCAGGAAATACTCATTGCCCTTCGCTACATGGTCCATTCGCGGATCGGAGTATCGGCGCAGGACGTGGCCGGATTCCTCAACAAGAAGGGAAGGGATGTATCAGAGGGCGCGGGGCTCATGCTGATGCACCGGCTGCGGGAGTGCATGTGGGAAGATAAACCTGGTGGTTTCAACGGAGAAACAGAAGTCGACGAGATGCTGTTGAGACTGGACGACGGCCGGTTGGTTAGCATCGTAACCCTATAAAATCGGCCTACCCGCTGCGTGAGGTTCGAGATCGTGGAGCGGAAAGGAGGAAAAAACCCAAGGCGAACAAGGGTGAGATGTTTCGGATCATCCGCAAGCACACGTTGCCCGGATCCACCATTTTGAGTGACGGGGACGCTACCATACCTAAGCCTACGGAAATGGCGCGGAACCATGATTCTGTAATCCACAAGCACTTCCAGTTCTTGAAGTACAGCGACCTGGGTGGCATTCTTGATAGGGTCATCGAGGTAACCTCGAACCGGGCTGAAGGGAAACACGCATTCTTGCGCCTGACCCTGCGTATCCGCAAAGGAATCAGCAGGCAGCATCTCGAGCGGTATTTGGCGGAGGCGGCGTGGCGGATCAACCATTTGCATAACAGGGTGGAAAGTCAAAGCTACGAGGGTGAGGAAAGGCGGAACCTCTCCCTGATGCGCGACGTCCTCTCCGGCGCCACGCGCAGGAAAGTGGTCCTGCGGGATCTGCGTGGAAAACCGCAGAGGAAACGGAATAGGACCCTCGATAAGAACAGGACGGCCCCGGTGTCTGATCCCGCGGAGCCCCAGCAGCGGCCCCTGATGCCGCCGGGCCCATAGTTCCAGGCGCAGCGCAGTCCGGCCCGCTGGAGGAACTGGAGCAGGTCTTAGCCGCCATGAGTCCGCAGCGCGATGGTCTCAGCCGCCGCGACGATCCCGTGACCGCGCGATAGCACGTGCCTCTCGGGACAAATGCCCTCCCTATGCCGGAGCAGCGAACGCCCTGTTGCTCCGGCGTCACCATTTTGAGCGAGCTCATGACAACCTCGACCTGTGACTAACAGGGGCTTACGCTGGCGCAACTGATCTCCCGAAGACGGAGATCTCATGCGGCAATCTGTACCGGGTATAAAGCCGTGCGGCTATACGTGAGCTACATCCAGCCATCTTTCAAGTGGTTGGGCAAGGCCAGGGCCGTGGTAAGGGTCATCAGACGTTACAGTCCGCCGGCGCTACTCTGCGACAGGGTCCTGAAGCATGGGGAAACCAGCGCCGAAGTGGGAGGGAGTAGCGAGAAACCAGGCCGGACTCGACCCGGTGGCGCCGTTTCGCCCCATCAGGGAGGCGCAGTCTACGATGAAAGCGATGTCCTCGTCTTAGCCCAAAACCAAAGGCAAGGCGGAATGTTCATTTGGGAGGGGTCGACTGGGCTGTGGCGCGCATCGTCGCGTCTGCGGGGTTTGCTCCTGCGGAAGCGGGCCCTCGCCTTTACTGGGTCTGAGTCGTATTCATCGTAAGAGGGTGCCTATCATCTCCAAAACCTGTTCCACCACTCGCGGAGTTGTTTGGGTTGCCAAGCCGGCCTGCCTGGCACGCCAGTCCAGACTCTTGATGTGGTCAGACAGCACCACGCCGGTAATGTCGCCTCCCTGCGGGAGGTGCACCTCAAAGGGGTAACCTTTCACTGCCGTCGTAACCGGGCAGAGCAGGGCCTGTCCTGTCGTTATAGCTCCTGGGACTCAGGACCAGCGCTGGCCGCCGGCCGGCCTGCTCGTGCCCTGCCTGAGGGCTGAAGTTCAGCCACACGATGTCGCCCCTGCCGGGAACATAGGGTGAACTCACCATACTTCCATGCCTTGGGCTGGGCCTGTATCCCATTCAGAGTGCAGGTTGTCTGTGGTGACCCGGGACAGCATTTCATCCAGTTCGTATGCCCTCTTGGTCAGCGTCAGACGTTCACCGTCCGTGGTGATCTCGATTGCCGACCCGGCGTGGACGCCCCACTCTTCAGCCAGGGGTTTTGGTATCCGGATCGCCAGGCTGCTCCCCCACTGCGCAATGTGCGATTGTGTTCCCATCTGAAGTCCTCACTGTCGTAGAGAGATATATATTATATATATCCGGAGATTGCCTTGTTGTCCAGCGGGTGAGCCGGGGCGATGCCCTGTTTTCAAGGAGGGCAGGCACTGCCGGGCTACTGCCCGGACCTCAACGCCCATGAGGCCAGCTGGGGCTGATTTCGAGAGAGTCTGTCTCCATGAAGACGGGGAGGCAACCCAGGGAGGGTGTATGGGGAGCAAGTCCTGGGCGCGGGGTCTTACTACGGTCGCGACCGGGGCCAGGGTCTGGAACATCCCTGCCGTACCGTCCTGCAATCAAGGGCCGAAAACCGCCTGCGAGACTTTGACCGTCATTGCCAATCCCTTGCAAATGCACATTCCATATTGGCTTTGGTTCAGGAAACTCCCCGAGAAACATGACCTCCTTGGAGTTTGGACAAGTGGATAGAATCTCGGTGGCATTCCTTGGTGCGGCAACAGGATCGGCGACAATTATTTTCGTCGATCACGACCGGGAGTGTTGAAAAAGTCATCTCCGGCGGCAATGTCGGCACCGGGTTCGAGGACTGGGACTCTTGGTCAGCCGACTCTGCCTTAGACGATACTGTGGCGGTATGGGGGAGCCAGATACAGCACCGTCTTGAGTGCCCGCGGACTCCGTGGTCTCGGCGGCCTCTGGCAACGGCAGGCCCGGAGGGCCGACACCTCGGCTCAGCCTGCGCACCAGCTGGAGCAAGTTGTGGGCCAAGGCAGCCATGTATCACTCGCAGACCACCTTCCACAAACCACGCAAGCGGGTACAGGCCCAGCTGAGGCGATCGAGGGAAGGGAAGGTCCCTGCGGCGATGGTCTGCCGGCGGCGAAGTTCCTGCCGGTACGCTTCAGAACAGTTTCGTTCCTTGGCCCTCGGGTACTCGGGATAATACATCGTCAGGGTGAAGTACCGACGTTTCTGCTTTGGTGGAAGGCAGGTTTCCTTGAGGGGCAGGCCTGACAGTCTTTCTGACGCGCCACGTACCGGTAGGTGCGGCTCCGCTTGTGGAAACTGCCCCGGCGCAGGATTTTGCCCTGAGAGCAAACCAGGTGGTCGCCGTGGTAGACGAATTCCCCGGCGGAAACCATGCTGGTCCCGTGCCTGGTGTGGATGGGGATGCAGGCCGTGATGTTCCGTTTCTCCAGCAGTTGCCGCTGTCTCCAGCCAGAGACACCGGGTGCAAGGGGAGTTTCTCGATCAACCCGGAGACTGCTTTCGATTCTCGTTCCGAGACGTGGGTTATGCCTCTGGACAAGATGAATCCGCCGCGGTCTGCGATGACGTTCTCCTGGTACTGTAGCCCCGAGGCCCTGCTGGCCCTGGGGGTGCGCCAGCGGGCGTCGGTATCCACCGGGTTCAGTGGCATCCTCCCCTCCGGGCTCTGGAAGTACCTAGCCGTTTCGTGCTCAACGCTGTCTCCGTCAACGGCGGTCCCCGTGATCATGAACAGGCCGTTTTCTTCTATGGCCTGTTCTTTTAACTCCGCCACGGTCATCCCACTGGGCGCCAACCCATAGCCGCTCACGTTGGCCTTGACGAGTGTTGAGTCCACGTACATCTCCCGCGAAAACAAGCCAAGGTGTAGCAATTCCTGCTTCAGACCGTCATAGATTTCTGCGAAGCCTTCCCGCCCTATGCGGTCGATGAAGTGAGTGATGCTGGAGTGGTCGAACACCGGGTCGTCGATGGTCAGGAAGCAAAACCATCTGAACGCAATATTCTTGGAGATGGCCGAGCACAGTATCCGGAAGGAGGCGATGTTGTAAAGCGGGCATACGAGGAGCGCTCGCACCATCACCTCCGGGTGTATCGCCGGTCTGCCGAAGTCGGGGCAGTACTGCTCCTCCAAGGGCGCCACCAGCATGGCGAAGTCCAGATGTTCACTTGCCGTCGCCGAGGGGTTAGCGCCTGCCCGGTTATGCGCGTGGGTAAAATTCGCACGGGTTCGCTTTACTGGCCTGTTAGCTCCCGACACCTGCGTGGGTATTTATAGCAATGCGAAAGGGGCGAACGGCTCAGATGGGTAATAATCGCACCTCCTGTGTTCCAGGCCCCGACGGAATCCGGCGTGGGTAAAATGCGCTCTCAACCTCCTATCGATGTGTATGTGGCACTCACCAGGGCCCGAGACAGACTGGTCGTGTTTGAGATGCCTTAGGAGCTAAGAACCATGTTAAGAGAGTTCAAACCAAAGAGGCACGAACCCGGTCGCATCGAACCCCACGAATTAGCGGCCCTATTTGAAAAGGGGGAATTCAGGAAACCCCTGTCGCACTGCCGCAAAATGGGCTATTCACTGGATGAATTCTCTGACCAAAATGGCCAAGAGGATGATTGGGCCAAGGCCCGGCGAACTACTGGCATTGATACACAAGCACAAGATTGATGTCGGCTATGACGTGCCAGCAATTCTGAGGTCTCAGTTTAGGATCAGGGATTATCACGGGTTCCTTAAGAACGTGCACCGATTTAAGGCACATAGGGACTTTGAGTCAGAGATTGAGACTGCGATCTCAAACTTAAGCAGGCCCGAGGAGGCGGAAGCCTGGCGAACTAAGTTCGCGCAATCTGCTTCCAAAAATTCCGCGGAAACTCTTCAAGACGAACACTGACATGACGGGCCTTGTGAGAACCGGCGTTGTGCGTGGAAATGCTGACTGCGATGATATGTCAGTGCCATCCCGGATCGGGTCTGACCCTCATGCTGGCTGGCCCTGATGCCTTCTATCTGATCTGTCGGCTCGACCCGGAGATGGCCGATACGGCGCCAACGGCCATTGGAGCAGTGACCTGATAGGAGTCTGACTTAAAGTCTCTTCGCAGTCTTGTCCGCTCGCCTGGCCGACGCGCTGCTCCTTCAGGAGGCAGAAATGACAGCAGTCGTCGGTAGCGAGGTCCTCTGCGCCGTGCAGGTGGTCATCGGTGTCGATACTCACCAAGACGAGCATGTGGCCGTTGCCATTGACCAGCAAGGTGTGCGTCTCGCCCAGCGTTATGCCTCTGCGACCAGTTACGGGTATGAGGCGCTCGAACGGTGGTCCCGGAACTTGGGTGAGGTTCGCGCTTTCGGGGTCGAGGGCACTGGTTCCTACGGCGCCGGACTTGCCCGATTCCTGACCGGTCGCGGCTTCACCGTCGTCGAGGTCAACCAGCCTGACCGGTCAACTCGATACCGCAAGGGCCAGAGCGACCCCACCGATGCGGAGATGGCAGCCCGCGCGGCGCTGGCCGGAGTGGCCAACGCCACTCCCAAGTCGGGTGAGGGCGTGATCGAGATGATCCGCATGCTCAAGAGCACCAAGGACTCGGCCATCAAGGCTCGCACCCAGGCCGTCAACCAGATGAAGGCCTTGGTCGTCACGGCCCCGGCCGGACTACGGGAAACACTGGACGGTCTGACGGCCACTGCCCTCGCGGCGCGGTGCAGGAGCTTCCGTCCGGGTCGTCTCGAAGATCCCACGGCGGCGGCCAAGTACGCCCTTAGGTCCCTGGCATGCCGCTACCTTCAACTCGACAAGGAGATCCGCGATCTGCAGGCCGAGCTGGAACGGCTCACCCGGATGGCGGCCCCGGCAGTGGTCAGCATCTTCGGGGTAGGGCCCGACACGGCGGCGGCTCTGCTGATCTCTGCCGGCAGTAACCCAGAACGCATTCACTCCGAGGCCGCCTTCGCCTCGCTGTGCGGGGTGAGTCCGATACCGGCCTCCTCCGGCAAGACCAACCGGCATCGGCTGAACCGGGGTGGCGACCGGCAGGCCAATGCAGCTCTCTATCGCGTCGTTCTGGTCCGGCTTAGTCATGACCTCCGGTCCAGCGAGTACATGGAGCGCCGCACCGGGGAGGGCATGAGCAAGACCGAGGTCATCCGATGTCTCAAACGCTATGTCGCTCGCGAAGTCCTCTCAGCCCTGAAGAAGTCGGCCAGAGTACCCAGTGCCGCACCTTGACATGTATAGCAACTGTCTTTGGTGTCAAGAGGAAAGAGCTGCGAATGGCGAACTCATGTCTCCCCAGGATGCGCGATGCTTGAGTATGGCGTTAAGGATGACGAGCAGTTTGCGCATACACGCGACGAGGGCCAACTTCTTCGGTTTGCCAGCCGCCAGCAACTTCTGGTAAAAGTCCCGGATCACGGGGTTATAGCGGCTGGCCACCAACGCCCCCATGTACAGCACAGCTCGGATCCGGGCGCGTCCGCCCCAGACAGTGCGTTTACCCCGGATGGTACCGCTATCCCGGTTAAAGGGAGCCACCCCCACCAAGGAGGCGATCTGCCGGCGGTCCAGCGTGCCCAACTCCGGCAGGTAGGCCAGCAAAGTGAGGGAGAGCTGTTCTCCCACGCCGGGAACGGTGCGCCGCAGGTCATCCTTCGCACGCCACACCGGACTCCGACTAAGAGTCTGCCGCAGCCCTTCGTCCAGGTCGTTCAACTCCTGTTCCAGCCAGATGATGTGCGCCTCAATGCGAGGACGCACGGCACTGATGGCGGTTCCCCGCCGGTTCTTCTCAGACACCAGCATGGTCATCATCTGGTGCCTGCGGGCCACCAGCGAATTAAGGACCTGGGTCTCGGCGTTTCTGAGAGGGCGCTCGGAGGGACGAACGGCGTCGGCAAAGTGGGCCAGGACCGCCGCGTCCAAGGCATCGGTCTTGGCCAGCGTCCCGGTGGCCCTGGCGAAGTCTCGAACTTGGCGCGGATTGACCACCACAACCGGCAGTGACGCAGCGGCCAAGGCGGCCACCAGCGGCGGTTCCAGTCCGCCAGAAGCCTCCAGCAACACCAGCACGGGACCCAGATCCACCATCTGGACGACGAGTTCTTCGACCCCGGTCTCGTCGTAGGACACTACCCATCTCTGTGCCGTTGGCCGGACGGCGACATCAACCTGGGCCTTTGAGACATCAATGCCTACGTATCTAGGTTCTCCTTCCATCTCTACCTCCTGTGTGAGCGTCGGCCCGGCCTTGCAAAATGCGGGCTTGGTTGGCCCAGGCAACCGTTCGGGCTCTACTCCAGTACGGGTGCAGCGACCCTCGCTATAGAACGGTCTTCCATGACAAAGGAGCATTCGGTCTGCCGCACCCTGATCCACGTGAATGAAGTGATTGTCACACAAAAACCAAGATACAAGGAGCATCAATTAGGCCTTGTGGGGAGAAGGACGGAAAAGGTATCGTCAAATCCTCACTATTCCCACGAGGGATTCGGTCATGGCGGGTGCAAAGTGCAGGTTCTGCGATCAAGCTGCCGACGTCGGCACTTACTGCGGCTCGTGCGCCGCAGAGATCATGGCCAAGGCCCTCAACCTCTTCTTAGGCGGGTAGCGGAAGAAGGGGGCAAGCTGGAGCTACCCCAGAGAGGCCTCCGCTCAACGGAGCCTGTTCCGCTGATGAAGGGACCTGTGGACTTTCAGCAGGGGGAAAGAGAAGAACAGGAACGGGCAACGGCGGACCTGGGCCTACGAAAATGAGATAAGGGCTTGGCACGACACCCACTACGCCCATACCAGCCCCGAGACGAAACGCTCGGCAAGGCAGCACTTCGCCAACCTCCAGGACCCCTACAACACCGGCAACTTCATGACCGGATGGGTGCAGATGATCGGCGGGGACGAATACGGGAACCTGCTCATCGAGGAGATAAACGAACGTCCGGCGACACAGAGAATCACGGCCACCACCCCCAAGACCTCCTACCCATACCGCAGGGACCGGGCCTGGCTGATGAACCAATCCCAGCGGGTCAGGACCGCCCTCAAGTACGACGGCACCAACATCTGCCAGTACTCCTACCGGGACGCCGACGGCAACCGGTTCACCACCTTCAAGTTCAGGACGAGACCTTTCGTGCCCGCCCACTTCAGGGTGATGCTGGACCGCAGCCTCAGGAAATACCCTGGGGTCGCCGGGCTCAGCCTGGAACCCGGGGAAGCCATGGTCTATGAGCTCTACGCCAGACAGAACCCGATGCTCATCGCCTACCGGGAGGAGATCGAGCTCACGGCCCTGTTCCGGCGAAACCCGGACACAGGGGACATAGACCCTGCGGACCCCGAGGACTTGGCCTTCGCACGCCTGGACTGCCCCCTGTCCTCAGCACGTCCGCCCCAACAGTGGCAGGACGCCAGGCAGGAATACCAGAGGAGGCACGCGGAGTACAGCGCCGGACTGCACGAGACCGAGGTCGGCGGGGAAAAGGTATTCCAAGGGCATGAGGGCGAGATGCTCTACGTCCGCTTCCCGGATGGAGCAAGGACCAAGCCCGGGGCCTTCACCCGGCTGATAAAGCTCAAGCCGCCGGAGATTGAGGAGATCCACCAAGCCCTGGACCACGTGCCCAGGGCCGAGGCCGAGGCCACCGCCCGGAACATCTGGGAGGTCTCGGACGAGCCGGAACTCAAACACCTCCTGACCATGCTCCGGGAGGACTGGTAGGAGAACCAGCTACGCCGCTCCATGGACACCATCCAGAGGGTGTTGGAGGAAACTCTGAAACGGCGCACGCAGGAGGATGAAATACTGGAAATCTTCGGACAGGAGTTCACCCCTGAACAGTTCCGGGATGACAAGGGCACGGTGATGCGGGCACTCTCGAAACACTTCCCCAGACAGGCGATGAATCAAGTGTTCAGCACCTTGGACAAAAGACTGCCATGACTGATACAGCTTGGGGGCACCGGTTCAGAGAGTGCTACTTCTGCTCGGGCATGTGTCGCGTTCGGCATCATCACGCTCACGTCCACAGAAAACCCAGCCGCCCGGAATCCGGCGAAAACGCCTCTACGGCCCGGTAACCCCGGCCGCAGCACCTGACCCCTCTGCCGAATCTGAAGACGTCCGAAAACGCTCACGAATGGTTCCGCCCTGGGAACACCGGAGGACATTCATCCGGATCAGAGGTGAGGGGCTAAACATAGCCCGGGCCGCTTTTACGTCCTGAACAAAAGAGAGCGACCACAGCAAGCCTCTCAGGGATTCGAATTATCGCTGGGATCAGCGACTATGGGGCTGCTCTTTTCGCAACGTACGATGACGCTGTGGAGGAGCGCCACATTGCCGGTGGCAGACAGCAGGACGATATAGGCAGACCCAGTGGCAAATCCTACTTAAAGCGAGCTATGAAGGATCGGGCACAGAACACGGCGCCGATCGCGGCGAACGCTCTGAACAGACCCATCAGTGCCATGCCCCACCCCTTCATGTGTCCCCGCACACGCGGGGATAGGCCCGCCTGATTGATTCGCACAACCGGTCTTCTGACCGCCGGACGTAACCCGGGGGCCACAGAACGCCGGGCGGCGGGCTAATTGAAAGTTCAGCCGTCTATCCTTTCAGGCACATATGACTAAACTAAAGCCAAGGTGAAATGTACATATCGCTAGACCGCACTATCGGTGCCCACCCAGTTGGGGCCTGAAGGTGATATGAGGTGCCGTGAAGTCCTTGCGGTCATCGTCAATCTCCCCGAAATGCACATCCCACCTTGGTATTGGTTTAGCGTCGAGCTAAGGAAGAGCACGGCTTGAGTTCGCCGTGCTCTTTGGTAGACCTGTAGAAATTGTCCGGAAAGCCTGCGTTTGGGTTAGACGAACCAGCCCATGCCTTCCAAGTGGCCGCGCAGGAAGGCTATCTGGCCTCCGTGGACGATGTTGTCAAAGACCAGGACACCCATGATGGTCTCTTTCGGCTCGGGGTCCGAACCGGGCCTCAGGCTCATGGTGGCGCTCAACTCCTCGTCGGTCACGGAGGACATATAGTTCCGGCAGCAGGCCTTCATGGCCTCGTAGTACCCTACCAGGACGTCTTTGGAGGGAAGCGGCCACGCGGCCACGCGCGCCGTGTCCCAGCCTTGGCCGGTCGTCTCCGGGTCGTCGCTCAGGCCGAATTTCTCGCACCAACCGTCCTCTATCCATATCTGAGGCTTGCCTTGGAACCTGGCATTCATGAAAACGTCCGCCACCCGGCTCATGTGGAAGAGGAGCCAACCGATGGAATTGTCGCTGTCGGATATCTGACGCGCCAGTGTCTCATCACTCAGCCCGTCTATGGCGCGGTCTACCATACCCCAGTTACGTTCCAGCGCATTTGATATCCCGGCGGAAACAGCCATGATTACTCTCCCAAAGTTTCGTTTGTTTGGGGTCGCGGGGCTAATTGTAACAGCTCCAAAACTGGAATGGTAAGGTGGCGCCGACGATCAAGAAGAGACCTGCTACTGATCTGCGGCTGTAGTGTTAGGGCCTGTGGACATTCGGATGTTCCAGACCTTACAGAAGGACCATGAATCAGGCCGCCATGGCCAAGGGTAGTTGAGTGTTGTACGCCGAGAATTTGTCGCTTTGCTTATAGACCGGCTCTTTCGCAGTTCTCCTGGTGCTCCTGGTCTCGATGATCCAGGAGGCCAGATTAACCATGGCGCAGTAGCTGTCCGCCAGCTTGTTGTACCTGATGGCGACGGCTCGAAACTGCTTGATGTCGCAGAAGTAGTTCTCGACAAGGTGGCGGGTCCGGTAGCTGATCGGGTCGTACTAATGCTGGACCCGGCGGTTGACCCGCGGGGGAATGGTTGCGACAATTCCACCCGAGGCGAGCGCGAGCCTGATGGGGTCGGAATCGTAGGCTTTGTCGGCGATGAGTTCGCCTGTTAGGACGCCGTCGAGGAGAGTGGGCAGCTCAGGTGCCTCGGCGGCGTTCCCTGGTCTTATCGTAAACCTGACAAGGCGTCTGGTCTTGTCAACCATGGCCATAAGCTTGGTGGTAAGCCCGCCTCGACTACGGCCGATAGCTTGTCTATCAGGTGACTCGTCAGGCGGGCAGCCGCTTTTTTGCGCCAGCGCCGTGCTGGTGGACCTTGGTAAATGTCCCGTCCACCATAACGGCCTTCAGGTCGAGCTCCTCCTCGATCACGTCGAAGATTCGCTGGAAAACGCCGGACTGCGCCCAGCGCCGGTAGCGCCGGTGTTCCAGTTTCCGAACTCCTTGGGCAGGTCCCGCCAAGGTGCCCCCGTCCGGGTTATCCAGATCATTCCCTTCAGCGACATTCGGTTGTTGTTACCGCTACGACCTGGCGTCCCTGGCCTGCCAGGTAAGGCAGGTTCGATAAGCCGCCACTGCTTATCGGTAAGGGTCAGTCTTGCCTCCAACCCAGTTCCTCCACACAACACGTCCTTGAGGTACTGCAAATTGTACTCAGCGTTTCGGACTTTGCCAGTTGAATCCAAATCACTGTTGGAGACCCTACTCTCCCCTGCGAGGCAGGCAAAAGTGGCGGTGTGCGCCTTCGACGATTCTTGGCCGGCATTCACGGAGTCTGGCTGGCGACGTGTCGACCGCCAGATAAACCTAAAGATGGAAAATCCGATCCGAAGGAGCACCAGAACGGAGTCGTTGTATCTATCTTGGGAAGTGGGGACTGATGCAGCCAGCCAATCAAATGTCCACAGGCCCTAGAGTCTGTGGACATTCGAACCAACTATCCCTTGCCAAACCTTCCGGGCCGTTAGAGTGGCGGCCGAAGGCGGAGAAGGTTGTTCTCGCCCTGCTGCGCCATGTCTATTGCGCTTCGTACTAGGGAGATGTTGGTTCGGATGGTGTGCCAGTCGTTGGTGGTGATGGTGAGCACGGTGATGGGCTGGCGAAGCAGATTCTGCTGGAATCGGATGCTCTGGTCGCAGGTTGTGAGCAGGTCTAGCCATCTTGGACGGCGTTCCTGATCAAGTCCCCGTTCCGTAGGGTCTCCCAGCCCAGGTGCTCGGCGGTCTGGATGTTGTGGTCCGCTAGTTCATGTCTCAGTCCGTGGGGCGCGTTGTGGTCCAGCAGGATCTTCAATGATCCTCTCCTGTGAGCCGGTCCTCTTCCAGCATCCGGGCCGTGTGGGCCAGGACGGTCTTGATTTGTTCCTCGGTGACGCTGAACTGGCGGGTTACCTCGTGTATGGTGGCGCCGCCAGCCAGGTTCTCAAACACAGCGTACAGGGGCAGTCGGGTGTTGCCGAAGGTCCAGGCCCCGGCCAGCCGGTTGGGGTCGCGTTCCACGCCGGGGCAGTCGCCCCAGTTGAGTCTCTTGCCGGCGGTTTTCTCCTCGGTGGACATGTGTGTCACCTAGCGGCGGGTTGTGGTGTCCATTCTAGTTCCCATATAGGGAGATCCTGAAAGGCTACCGGCCGATAATGAACCCGAACCCTACAAGATCCGAAACGTGAATGTCCACAGGCCCTAGGGTCCTTTCGGTAGTCTTCAAGACCCTCGAAATGTAGATCACACCGTGGCTTTAGTTTAGGGTCTCGCCGCCCTCGACATGTTCTTCATCGGCCTGCTAAGCCACAGTGCGGGCTGAACCCCGTTTTGCCGGCTGCACAAGGGCGGGCAACAGTCGAAGGGCCCGCACCGTTGAGGTCGTCCTACAGACGCTCCAGTAACTTTGCAATCTGATCGGTGTGGTTCATGTCGGGTTCCCACTCGCAGATCACACTGTGTTCGTCGATGACAACTGCGGGCCTTTCCCCGTCTGACGGGTCTTTGACGTACCTCTCTCCATCGAGAGCGGACATACCTAGCTCAATGCCTACTCGTCGATCAGGGTCGTTCAGGACGGCGAACGGAAGCTGCTCTTTCTCGACCCACTGGCGTGCAGCATCCAAGCTTCCGTCATGGATTCCGAACAGCACGACGTTCTTCTCAGTGAACTCGGCAGCATGCTCTCGGTACCCAAGAGCCATGCGGGTTCAGTTACCACCGCCCGGACTCGTGAAGAGGTACAGCAGGACCTTTTGTCCGCGAAGACTGCTAAGGGATATCGTCTGTCCATCGCTGGCCTGAAGTGTGAAATCGGAAATCGTCTTCCCGATGTAAGTTTCCATCATTGCCGTCCTTTCCGGTGAGACTTACCTTTCCGGTGAGACTTAATAGAACCGACGCACGCATGGCAGAACCGTTCCCCATGCAGTTGCTGGGCTGCACGGAATCTAGCAGTCTGTCTGAGAAACTGGATTGGTGAGCCGTTGGAGGTATGATGGAGCGGAGCATCAGAAGAGCGGAGCGGTCAATGAGCAAGACCTGCCTTCCCTACGATCCCGGCCAGCAGTTGCTGCTGCCGGCAGCCCTCCAGGAATGGCTGCCGCCGGACCACCTGGCCTACTTCATCTCCGGCGTGGTGGACCAGCTGGACCTCTCGTCCATCACCGGTCGCTATGAGCAGGAAAGGCGGGGCGGCCCTCCCTGCCATCCGCGGATGATGGTCAAGGTGCTGCTCTACGGCTACAGCATCGGTGTGGCATCGTCCCGCCGCATCGCCCAGCGGCTCCACGAGGACATCGCCTTCCGGGTGCTGGCAGCCAACAACACGCCGGACTTCCGCACCATCTCCGACTTCCGAAAGGACCATCTGGAGGCGTTGGCGGACCTGTTCCTGCAGGCGCTGGAGCTGTAACAGCAGGCAGGACTGGTGAAGGTGGGACACGTGGCGCTGGATGGGACCAAGGTGAGGGCCAACGCCTCCAGGCACAAGGCCATGAGCTACGGGCGGATGAAGGATAAGGAAGGGCAGTTGGCGGCCGAGGTGGACGACCTGCTGCGGAGGGCCGGGGAGGTGGACGATGATGAGGACCGCAGGTACGGCAAAGACAAACGTGGGGATGAGTTGCCCGAGGAACTTGCCTTCCGGGAGAGCCGGTTGCGGAAGATAAGGGAGGCCAAGGCGGCGCTGGAGGCCTCTGCCAAGGCGGAGGCGGAGCAGGCCGAATCCGAGGGCCGCTATCATCCCGGGGTACCCGATGACAAGGCGCAGCGGAACTTCACCGGCCCGGACTCACGCATCATGCCCGGCCCGGGAGGGCGGGACTTCCAGCAGTCCTACAACTGCCAGGCGGTGGTGGGCAACGCTCACCAGATGATTGTGGCGGCCCGGGCCACCAACCAGCCCTCGGACAAAGGGCAGGCCGTGAGCATGATTGAGGAGACCATCGGCAACGTGGGCGCAGTGCCGAAAGAAGTATCCGCCGACGCCGGTTACTACTCAGCCAAGACGGTGGAGGAACTCTGCGACCTGGGAGTGGACTCGTTCGTCGCGCCGGAGAAGACCCGCCACGGCTGGGTGCCGCCACCGGCGCCCTGGGGCCGCATACCCAGCGGGCTGTCTCCCAGAGACCGGATGCGGCGCAAGCTACAAACCAAGCGAGGCTGGCAGCGTTACGCTCTGCGGATGGAAACGGTGGAACCGGTGTTCGGCCAGATCAAGCAGGGCCGGGGCTTCCGGCAGTTCCTGTTGCGGGGTCCGGCGAAGGTGAACCGTGAATGGCTGCTCATCTGCGCTGGCCACAACCTGCTGAAGCTGTTCCGCTTCGGGGCCTGGATATCCGGCAAGGTGAGGAGCAAAGGCGCCATTGGGAACAACAGGGAGACGTGCCAGACCATGGGCAGTGGGATTTTCAAGCGACAATCCGCATGTGCCTGACCGCACCACGCAAGAACTGTTGCCGCAGGGCAATCCCGGCTGACCGTCAGAGCCAGTTGGCCAATCCTCAGACGGGCTGCTAGGCGTTTCTCACCGACGATGCACGCCTAGCTAAGCACGTCCGCTCGGGCGGCGAAGTGAGTAGCGCATCCTCTTGCGCCAGGACGTCTGTGGGTCCCGGGCGCCCAACCGGGCCGCGCCCCTAGCTGAGCATCGTCGTGCAGCGAGTGAAATCAACCGGCGCGAGGCCAGATTGCGAGCGCAGACGCGTCAGGAATCGCAGGATCTCCCGCCGTAGGGCGACGCCTTCGCGCGCGAGTCCACGAAGGTAGAGGCCGACTGCAGCGGGGTCACCCGTTGCAATCTCGACGCCTGAATCGTCTACGGAGTACTTGTTGGGTCCGCTTGGTCCACCGGCGACGCTGTTTGACATTATAGGGGCGCTCATGTGTGAGCGCCCCTATAAGCCCCACCGAACTGGACAAAATCAAGAACCTTCGTCTTGAGGTGCGTTTTGGACCTATTCCGTTCA
Organism: Dehalococcoidia bacterium; assembly: GCA_965249355.1. GTDB lineage: Bacteria > Chloroflexota > Dehalococcoidia > Lucifugimonadales > UBA3495 > VXOI01. The sequence continues at coordinate 2,579,570 of CBDFLW010000004.1, read as the reverse complement.
GAGACGGGACGACGTGTCACACCCTGCTAGACTGGCCGCTACCGTTTGAGCTGGGAGGCTCCTCCCCTTGCGGACACAGGTGGTTCTTGCCCTGACGCTTCTTGCGCTTGCACTCTCTGCCCGCGAGTCCGCACCGCCTATGGCTACAGACACGCCTATGGCTACACCCACGCCGACCCCCTCGCCCCTTGCACCTCCCCCAACTCCCACTGAAGCGTCCGACATTCAGGCAACAGTCGACGCTGCTAGTACTACAACGACGGGGTTATTTGGTAGGATAGGTGGCCAGATGACGGATGATGGTGGGCGGTTTGGGTGATGGATGCAGCGAGCTTCGAGCGGGTCTACGACAGCTTTCAGGAATTTCACGCCCTCTTCGCGGCCTCCTTTGGCCGCAAGCAGTGGCGGGAGCACGGCCGGAATTACCTTCAGGCCCTGCTGGTGCAGGCCCAAGAACGGCGCAACGCCGAGAATCTCTCCGAATCGGTGGACATCTCGGCCCGGGCGATGCAGCGCTTTCTCACCGGAGCCCGGTGGTCCGATGACGCAGTCATTGGCCGGTTGCAGGAATACCTGGCCCCCAGGCTGGGGCACCCCGAGGCGGTGTGGTTGTTGGACGGCAGCGACTTCCCCAAGCAGGGGAGGAAATCGGCGGGAGTGGCCTGGCAGTACTGCGGCAGGCTGGGGAAGGTGGCCAACTGCCAGGCCGGGATGTTCCTGGCCTACGTCAGCCCGCTGAGACGAGCGCTGGTGGACAAACGGCTGTACCTGCCGAAGAGTTGGACTTCCGATGATGCCCGGTGCGCGCCGGCGGGGGTGCCGGCGGAGAGGCGGAGCAACCGCTCGAAGACAGAGTTGGCCCTGGAGATGCTGGCGTAGGCCATGGAACTGGGCCATCTGAGGGCCGGGTGGGTTGCCGGAGATGACGCCTTCGGTATTCCTCCGTCCTTCCAGGAGGGACTGGCGGCCTTGGGGATGCGCTACGTCCTGGACGTTCCGGGCGGCACCACGGTCTGGCCCTTGGAACCGGATTGGACCAGTCCGGAATATCAGGGGTTCGGGCGCCCCCGCAAACCCAGGCTGCGGGATGGGCAGCGCCGGACCATGGAGCAACGCAGGGAGCAGCGCAGCGGTGAGTTGCCGGGTGAGGCCTGGCGGGAGATAACGGTGGCCCAGGGATCCCAGGGGCCGCGCACTTACCGGTTCAGCGCCCAGCGGGTGCGGGCCACCAGGAGGCGCAAGCCCGGCGAGGAGGTCTGGGCTGTCTACCGCCGGAACCTGGACGGCAGCGAGCCCCGCTACTATCTGTCCAACGTTCCCGAAGACACTCCCTTGGAGACCCTGGCGTACGTGGGCGGTTCCAGGTGGCTCATTGAGACCGGGTTCGAGACTGATAAGGGCGACGTGGGGCTGGACGAATACGAGACCCGCACCTGGGCAGGCTGGCATCACCACATCGCCTGCTGGGCGGAGCGTTCCCTGCTGGGCCTGCAGCAGGATTGGGGGGAAAAAGATGCCCCGGGTCACCCGCCCGCAGGTGTACCGAGTGGTGCGTGAGATGCTGCCCCGGGAGTGGTTCGGGCCGGAGGAGTTGCTGCTGTGGCTGAAGGAGTCTCAGCTACGCAACGAGCGGGCGCGCCGCTCCCACGGGAGACGCCGCTCCGCCCGCCGCAAACGCAGGCCGGAGCCGCCACCCTAAACCCGTCGTTGTAGTACTAAGGACCGTTACTCCTCCAGCGTCCTGATGTAGTTCACCACGTGCCAGATCTGCTCCTCGCCAAGGGCGTTTCCTTGCGGGGCCATGGCGGTGTCGGGGATGCCGTCGCGGATGAAGCGAAAGAGGTCAGCCTCCCCGCGCAGTGGTACGTGAACCACCAGGCCGGCCGGCGGCGGCAGAAGCCTACGGCGGCGGGGCAGTCGCCTCGCCCTTCGGCGCCGTGGCAGGTCTGGCATACTTGGCCGTAGGTCGCGACCCCTGCCTCCAGGGACTCCGGTGTCGGCGGATAGGGGCTGCGCAGGACTTCACCGCCCCCCAGCCCCAACTGCGCGTTGAACAGCAACAGCAGGCCAGCCGCTACTCCGGCCACTCCGGGGGTCATCACGCCCGCGCCGGAGCGTGAGAACCAGCCACCCAGCGGCAGCCCGGCCAACAGGAACAGAAGGCCCAGAACCAGCAGCCCGGCCCCCAGCAGCAGGTACGCGGTCGCCGGTGTCGGCGAGATGGCCGCGCTACCCGCGCTTCCGGCGGCGAGCACCTCGAACCGGAAGGCAGTGCGGGCGTCGAAGGCATCGAGCCGGCGCACAACCAGTTCCGCCTGCCACACTCCGGCGATGCTGAACTGGGCATCCTCGCGCCGGTATGTCCCGTCTCCCAGGGGGTTGCGGCCAGAGTGTCGTCGCCCAGGTCAGACTCCAGGAAGACGAGTCGCACAATCACCTCGCTGCCCTGGACTATGGGCGCCCAGTCGGTCGGTCAGCGTCACGGTCAGGTCGTTGGGGCCAATCCGCGCCGGGGAGACCTCCAGGGCAATGGTCTCTCCCGCCACCGTGTCGCTGAAAGTCAGGGACTGCCTCTCCTCGGCCAGTTCCCGGGAGGCCACCTGCCGGGCTGGCTCCAGGCTGGTCAGCACACCAACGGATACCAGAATCAGGACGCCGAGCACGGCCTCGTCAATCAGCAAACGCCTGAGCCAGACAGCCGACGCGGAGTGACGGCGCAGCCGGGGCCGCACGCACACCAGGTTCAGCCCTCCCAGGAACAGCAGCGGCAGAACCAGGGCCATCTTGGCGATGAGGGTTATGCCGTAGGGAGTGTTTACCGCCTCCCAGACAGTGACCTGCGCCCATGCGCTGAAAACCCCGGTGGCGACGATGGTGGTGACGCTCATCGCGGCTACCACCGAGAAGCGCGGCACCATCAGCGCGAGGCACTCGCGCCGGTCGGCGTCCGGCGGGGCGCCAAGTCGCGGTACGCCGAGAGCGAAATGAAATATCGCCCCGACCCAGAATGCCGAGGCCGCCAGATGCAGAAAATCGGCGGCCAGGGCCAGGTTCTTGATGTCTATGGTCGCCGCGCCGTGGCTGGTCAGCGCCAGGGCCCACAGCGCCGCGCTGCCCAGGGCCAGCGCCAGCAACCGGACCGCTGGCTGCCACAGGTCCGACGCGAAACGTATCCCCGCCAGCGCGACGCCGAAGGCCGCCGCCGCCATCCGCCAGGCCCACAGCCCGCCCCAGTCGGTAGCGCTCACTGTGTCCTTCAGCGGGCCGCCGAAGACGTCCCACACCGGGACTTCGTGGGTGATGGTGGTCAGGAGCAGCAGTTGTCCCACCGACGAAACAAGAAACACCGCAAGAGCCAGCCAGATGACTCGCAGCAAACGCGACGGCAGCGCAACCCCGGCGGCCCGTACCGCTGCTGAGGCTGGATCGCCCAGCAGCGCGGGACGCACCACCAGCAACTCCAACACCAGCCCGCCCACCATGGTCAACAGGCCCAGGAACGTCAGCCATCGCAGGAGTGGGGCAAAGGGCGACTGCAAGAGAGGCTGCTCCATTTCCTCCACCGGCGCGCCGGAGAGGGGCTGTCCCACCGCGAATACGAAGGAGCCGCGGACCCGGTGGCCGTCAATGGTGGAGACGTTGGACCAGGCTACGGTGTAGGTGCCGTCGGGCACGTCACTCAAGCCGACGGACATCACCAGCGGGTTGAGGTCGTCGACAACGCTGTTGCCTTGGTCCACCTGCTTGCCTGTCGCGTCCAGCACCCCGATTTTGCTCAGGGCGGATTCTATGAGTTCGGTAAACCAGATGATTACGCGGTCCGGCGCCGTGTCCAGTTCCGAGTTCGGCTCCGGGTTCGCCGACGGCAGGTTGGCGTGGGCTGCAACCCCTTCGGGTGCAGCCCACCACCCAGAAGGCGGCCAGCAACGCCAAGAGGGAGGCCAGCGCCATCGCCAGGCGATGGTGCCAACGGCCTCCCGTCAGCGGGTCAGTTTGTAAGTTGAAGCTCGACAGAGCGGCCAATTGATGCCCAGCCTGCTGTGGTTGCCGTGCCCGGAAGCCCAAGTAAATGCCGCCCGGGCCGAGGATTGCGCCGACAATACCCACTATCAGGGCCACGAGGGCCAAGGCGTTCCCGGGCCCGCCTTCCTGCGAGGCCAGGGCGGCGTCCTGAGCCTGCTGCGCCGTTTGCAGCGCGCCGCGCACGCCGCTCTCGATTTCGCGGATTTCCGGCAACTGCACCGGGAACTGCAACTCCGCGGAAGTCCGAATGTCGTCGAAACCGCCGCCTGCTCCCATGGAAACGAAAGTCTCGTCCACATTGGTGCCTTCTACGGTTCCGAAGACCCGGAACTCGTATACACCGGCCGCGGTGGGAATCAGGGACGCGATGTAATGGCCCGGTTCGCCGGTAACCGGGTAGAGGTCCAGAGTCTTGGATGCATCGCTGGCGACGTGAGTAATCTCGACCCGCAGGGTTTCTTCCAGGCCTTCCACCGGTACCGTTTGACTCTCGTGCTGGCCCGCCATGCTTGCCAGCGGTTTCACCGCGCCCTGTGGAACCACCGAGCGGCTGGTATCCTTCTCCACCATGCCGTTACTGCCATCGGTCGTTCCGTTATCGCCGTACTCCCCCTCCATTTGGTCGCCGTCGCTGTCTTCGTCCTCTCCGCTGGCGTGATCATCGTCGCTGTCTTTCGTGCTGTGGTGATCTTCGTCTTCCCCTGACTCCGCGCCATTTGGGGACACGGCTGGTGTGGATTCAGGTTCGTCAGAGTGTTGGTCGGCACTGGTGCCGTGTTCGCCTTCTTCGGATTCGCCCTCCACTATCTTGCTCACCCTGATGGACACGGCGTTCCGTGAGCCTTCATAGGCTGGCTCTTCTAGCCAGCCCACGATGAAGCTATAGTCGCCAACCGGGCGCCCCTCGTGGGCCAGGACGGCCCCGATGGTCAGGGTCAGGATGACCACTGATGCAGTTGCGAGCCATACGAATGTGCGGATATGTTTGCGGATATGCCGTTGCATAAACACTCCTCTCCCAGACTGTCATTCTTGATAAATGAGCGTCCGTGTCTCCCCCAACCCGCGACATCGGCATTGCGGCAAGGCAGGGGGCGGCAAAGGAGTTACGACCGGGGAGGGCGCATGGGTGGAGCAACGACCATGCCGGTCAGCTCGCCGCCGCCGTTTGAGGACGTGCGGAGAATCGGCCCGCCTTCCCCGCCGCCGAAGCGCAGCGGCTGGACGGCCGCCGGCACGGCCATGTTGGCGGCGCTGTGGCCTGTCCCGTCGTTCGGCATCAGAAAAACGATGTCGTCGGACGGCTCCCCGTCTGTTAACGGGGCCAGCGGGCCGTACATCCACGCTCCGTCATGGGCGTGGGGATGCTGGTAGGCGTGGGAGTGGTCGGCGATGCCTGCCCGAGATACAGGTGCTGATGGCCCGCGTGCCGCTCCGCGAAATGGTGGTCCAGCATCGGCGCCAAGGACGTGAGCGCCAGGCCCATGACCATCAGCAGGGCCAGCGATTGCATCGCCGCTTGGCGAAGAACGCGAGTCAGCGTGGGGCTATCCACTCTGCTGAGCCGGACAAATTCAATCATGGGGCGTGAGCGCAAAACCGAATACGGAACATCGCTGGGATTCCACTCTAACCCGCTTCCACCAAGCAATGGAGACGGGCCAGCTGCGCCCCGTTTTCTGCCATGCTGAAGTTGTCCACGATGGGCACGGAGTCGCCGGTGGTGCCGTCCACCGCGTCCGCTTCCACCATGCCCTGTACCATTCGGGTCTCATCGTCGGCCCTGGGCAGCAGGTTTTCGCCAGCCAGTTGCGACAGGGCGGCGGCCAGCCCGTAGCCGCCCCAGTTGGAGACGCTGGCGATGACCAGGCGGTCTACGCGGCTCACCGCCGGTTCGTCGGGCAGGCTGACCACGCTGGGGATGACGTCTATCAGGTTGCCCATGCCAATCTCGTTGCCGCCGTCGCCGTCGCCGATGCCCACCGACGGTACTCCGCCGTCGAACAGGTAGTCAATCCTGGCAGTCTGCGGCGTGATGTCCCGAGCCCTCATGTTCAGGTAGGCGTCGTTACGGTTTCGTCCGCACCTCTCGATGGAGATGAGCAGCGACGGCAGGAGCTGGTCCAGCAGCGCGGCGGCCTGTTGCCTGCTCTCCTCAACGCCGGCGAAGGGGAACTCGATAACGAAGGAATCTCCGGCCCACTGCCGCAGCACGGGAGCTGTGCAATCGTCGGTAACGTACGTGACCTCCCGTCCCATAGCCCGCAGGGCGCGTCCGATGGCGATGGCCCCGGGCGGGCCGTCGGTCTCCGGTTTGCCCGCCATCAACACGTGGAAGCCGGTCACAATCAGCGTGTGCCCCGGATGGTCGAAGACGAACCGCGGGCCGCCTGGCGACAGAAATCCGTGGGCAGGTGGGGCTGTATCGCCAGCATCCCCCGCTTGTCGTGGTCCAGGATGATGTCTTCAACGGTTTGCGTCATAGTTTCACGTCCACAGTCGAGTCAAGAATCGTTACAGGCGCCGGACCAGTTCGGTGGCTTCACTGATGCTGCCCACGATATGCTCGTCGGGCACGTCTTTGAAAACGTCCAGAGCGTGCAGGATTTTGGCCACGTCGTCAGTCAAGCCGGAGACAATGCAAGGCTTGCCCTGAGCGACGACGGCCCGGTTGATTAGCTGATTGATTATATCTGCGGCAGTGTCGTCTATGAACTCGGTGGTGGAAAAGTCAAAGATTACAATTTGATGACCGGCCAGGTCCGGCCCGGCCAAGCGGATGGTTTCGTGGGCAGATGCGACCGAAACCCGCATGGGAAACTGAAACAACCCTACCCGGGCCGAAAAGGGGTCGGCGTCCTCCGGCAGTTCGTCCCCGTCCAGAATATGCTGGTCCAGAAGCGGTACAGAAACCAGTCCACGTATTTCGAAGCTTTGCAGCATACGTGCGTTGACGAACCCGGAAACAGCCAGCCCGACCACGATAGCGAGGAGGAAATCGACGAACAGAGCGAGCAACAGCGTTATCAGCATCACGGAGACATGGTAAGGAGAGATGCGGTGGATGTGTTTGAGGAAAGACCAGTCGATAAGGTCCCAGCCTATTTTCAACAGAATGCCGGACATGGCCGCCAACGGGATGTACGAAAGGGCACCGCCAAGGCCAGCCAGCCCCAAGAGCAGGGTCAACGCCATCACTATGCTGGCGACCGGAGCGCGTCCGCCGGCTTTGATGTTGAGCCAACTGGCTCCGGAACCGGCTCCAGGGAGAGCTCCGATGAGTCCGGCCGCGATATTGCTGATCCCCAAACCGGCGAGCAGGCGGTCAGGATTATGACGGCCGCCGGTGACTGCGTCCAGGAAACGAGACAGCGACAGGGCGGATGTCGAACTGAGCAGCGCGATGGTGAGCATTGGCCGGAACAGGTCAACGAGCAGTTCTGCTGAGAGCGTGGGCAGACGTAGGTTGGGCCAGCCGGTGGGAATGGGACCGATTACCGGCGCATCCCGCAGCCAGAGGAGGGCCAGAACGGAGCCGAAGATCAGAGCGGGCACAGTGGCCGGCACGAAGCGACCGATGCGGCCCCGCCAGAATAAGGCCAGCGCGAACGCCAATACGCCTATCAGCATGGCGTGAACGTTGGCTCCGGCGATTGCGGCGGGCAGCGCCGCTATCGTTTCGACGACGCCGCCGACCACTGTCATTCCCAGCAGCGGGAGCAGTTGCACCACAATAATCAGGATGCCGACAGCGGTGATTACCCCGGAGAGCACTGAAGAGGAAGTATAGGTAGTGAAGCTTCCCAACCGCAGGACGCCGCAGGCGATTTGCACCAGCCCCGCCCCGACGCCGATAATCATTGCCACGGTGATGCTGTCAACGGAGCCGGTGACTACCGCCGCAAGGACGATGGCGTTGAAGGCATTGGGAGAGACCATCAGGCCGCGGACGCCGCAAGTGACTCCGGCGAATACTCCGCCAGCCACCGCACCATAAAGCCCTGCGGCGGGTCCGAGGCCGGAGAGCGTGCCATAAGTTATCCCGGCGGGCAACAGCACGACTGCCGTGAGGATGCCCCCGAGAACATCGCCCCGAAAGTCTCGTAATGAGTAATCAGCGACCCATAGTCTGGAACTCAATGCGCGCCAATTATTTCTGACTGACAATCCGGTCCGCCTCTTCACGTCACAAAACCGCGTAGTCGGCGTCTTTCTGGTCCGTGATGAACATCTTCCCCGGGCCGTGGGTGATCATCAGCGGGGGCTTGCAATTCAGAGCCACCGCCTGCGGGGTTACGCCGCAGGCCCAGAATACAGGCTCTTCGTCGGGCTCGATCTCCACGGCGTCGCCGGAGTCCGGCAGGTCCAGGTGTTGGATGCCGATGTCGCATGGGCTGCCGATGTGAATCGGCGCCCCGTGGGTCGCTGGGAGGCGCGACGTTACCTGCACGGCCCGCACCACCTTCTCCCGCTTGAAGGGGCGCATACTCACCACCATCGGGCCAGAGAACGCGCCCGCCGGGGTGGTGGGGATGTTGGTGATGTACATTGCCACGTTGGTGACCTGCTCCTGGTGCCGCAGCGGGATTCCAGCGTCCACCATCGCCTGCTAAAAGGAGAAGCTGCAACCCAGCAGGAAGCTGACCAGGTCGTCGCGCCAGTGGTCCTCGATGGTGTCGACCTCGGCGGTTAACTCCCCATTGCGGTACACTCGATAGCCGGCGGTGCCGGTGCGAATGTCCGCGCCGGGAGCGGTCAGCACCGGCTCCACGCTGTCGGCCTCGATGACCTCCAGCGGCGGGCAGGGCTTGGGATTGCGCTGGCAGAACAGGTCAGGAAGTCGAAGGCCAAGTCCCTGGGCAGGATGGCTAGGTTGGCCTGTGCGTGGTCGGGGGCCACGCCCGACGTGACGCCTCGCCACTGGTTGGAGCGGATGCGTTGGCGGGCCTCTTCAGCGGCGGATGCGATTGCCTGCGTGCTCATTCCAGTCCCTCCGGCGATTGGCAGCAAGCGGGCGCCAAGCCAGGAGCGGCGGCGCGCCTTGGCAATTTTGACTCCATGATAGATTGCAGTCACTGGAGCGTCAAATTTTGCCCGTAGCCGTCAGGACGATTGCAAAGTAATTGTTTGAATCAGGATTTTGGGTTTTTCAGGATATTCCTCAATCCTGATAGGACTTACGCGGTTGGAGAGATTCAGCCCCACCCTCCGCCTTCACAGGGGCAGGCTCTAACCCTCCCCCTCAAGGGGGAGGGGATAGATTCATAGGAAATTGCTGTCAACTGCGTAACTCCCGACAGGATTTTTGATGGAGGCTACCTGAGGGGGAAGCGGTCGGGCAGAACGACGGACAGTTCGACGCGTTGTTTGGGGGGCAGGAGCTTGTTGACGATTACGTCGGCGTCGGGGAAGCCGCCGTAGCGCCGGCAGTCCTCGATGTATCCGTGGAGGGCCTTGAAGGTGTGGAGGCGGAAGCCGGCCTGGGCGACCTTCTGAACGCAGTCGAGAGGGTCGGGTTTGGGCTGTTTTTTGGCTACGGCGATTTCCCAGAGCCGGGTGATTTGGTTGGCGACGGGTTTGAGGACGGCGGCGGCGATTTCGCGGGCGTACTTGCGCTTCAGGGCTTCTATCTGGCGGCGCAGCGAGCTGATGGTTTCCATTTTTTAATTCTCCTGCCATTTCCGGTCATTTCCGGTCATTTTGCGGGTTGGCGGTTTTTACGCGGTTTTTACATGGATGTACAGGATTAACGGGGGTGTTGCATGGATATAATGGTACATAAGTTCTATAGTGTTGGCAAGGGGGTTTTTGGCATGGATGGACAGGATCAGGGCTTGTCTGAATCAGGATAGGACTTACGCAGTTGGTCTATATTGCTTCATCCCCGGGATGAACGGGCGGTAGGCCGGATGGACTGTGCCTGTTTGGCCAGCTGCTCGATGGACACATCCTTGGGACCTAAGGGCATTTCCCGGTCGACCATCTCCTCGGGCATGGGTTGGCAGAAGGCCCCGTCGACGCATTGCAGCACCTGGCCGGCGTTCCAGTACTGGTGCCCGTCGACAGGGCGTAGTTGGCTTTGCGCCGGGTCGGGCAGACTGTGCCGTCCCGTTCCATCGACCGGATGGACCCGTCCAAGTCGCGGCGGTAAAGCCAGATGTAATAGTGGGTGTCCATGCGGGCAGGTGGGCGGAAGGGTTACCGGAAGAGGCGCTGTTGAGGGGAGGGGCCCGGTGGCCGGGACTGTTCCGGCCGGCGGGAGATTTCATTGTTGGTAGCAATTTACAAATGGGAGAAAGTAGCAAGAAGGAACTGACCCACCCGGTAATGGTGGCATCATCCGCAGGGACTCTGCGGAGGTGCGTCAAACACATTGCTGAAGGTGGAAGAGGTGAAAGAGATCTACGAGATGAAAGGGGCGGGCCGTTCGATCCGGGGAATTGCCCAGGAGCTGGACGTGTCCCGCAACACGGTCCGCTGGTACCTGAAGTCCCCTGAGGCCATGCGGCCCAGGCCGCGGCCGCCGCGGGGGCCGCGGCTGGACCCCTCCGCCGAGCATATCGACCGGCGGATGGAAGAGGGGTTGAAGAATTGCCGGGTGCTGGACCGGGAGGTCCGGGGCCTGGGGTACCGGGGCAGCTACTCGACGGTGGTGCAGTATGTCCGGTCGCGGCGGCAGCATAAACAGCCCGAAGCGACGATGCGTTTGAGACGGCGCCCGGTGAGCAGGCCCAGGTTGACTTTCGCAGCTTGCCGTACATCGGCGAGGACGGGATGCGACGCCGCGTCTGGGTGTTCGTGATGACGCTGGGCTGGTCCCGAGCCTGCTACGTGGAGCTGGTCCGCAGGGCGGTCACCGCCGCCTTCATCCAGTGCCACGCCAGTGCTTTCGAGTACCTGGGCGGCGTGCCGCGGCGCTGCCTGTACGACAATGCCAAGGCGGCAACCCTTGGCCAGGACGAGGCATAGCAGCCTGTGCGGAACCGGCGGACGCTGGACTTCGCGCTGCAGGTGGGTTTCGAGATCCAGACGACGCCGGTCACAGCCGCCAGAGTCCGGAGTGGTGCGGCGTGGCGACCAACCGGCAGATCCACGGTACCACCCGCCGGGTGCCCTGGGAGAGGCTGATGGAGGAGCGTCCTCGCCTAGTCAAGCTTCCGGGCCGGGCCGCCCTTGCTCCCTATCTGCGGGAGGGCCGCAAGGTGGCGCAGGACGGCTTCGTCCGATGCAGGCTGTACCGTTCTGCCGGTCGAATTCCGGAATTCCTGCATGGACGATCCCCGCGCCCAGCGATGCGGTTAAGAGGGTGATGATGGAGATGGCGCAGGGGAAGCACGCCATAGGGGTGGCGGGTACTGCCGTCATGGTGACGGGCCACCATTTGGCGAGCGGCAGAGGTTTTGTCTTGCGCCAGCCTGGCCTGGGGCTGTTGTCGCGGCCCTGGCCGGATTGTTTCAGCCGGCTTTCTTCTGCTGGGCAGGAGGTCACTGGCCGGACCTTCTGTTGGTCATTCGTCCGGGGTCGTGGAGAAATTTGGCCGGATCGTAGCACCTTGGCCGTTTTCTGAACGCTGTGAAGCAGACGGAGTCATGCCGGCTGCCGCTGCCGCGGCGGTTCTCTACACGGCAAGGGTGCCGGGCTTGGCGTGGGTGCAGATGTGGGGCCGTCGACGTGGGCATCGGCCATGAGGATGACCCGGTGGTAGCGGGCCTTGGCTGCGTCAGATTCCAAGTCCTCCCTGGCAGCGCTGCCAATCATGCGGGGAAAGGTCTCGTCGGGGTTGGGAAGTCAAGCTCTGCGGTGTGCCTTGACCACCGTGATTTTGCGGAAAGGTCATCTCCGGAGGGAATAGGGGGGTCGGCCGGCGTTGGGTACCGCCCAGCGACATGGACATGCAGCTGACGATGGGGTTGAGGTGCTTGGTCATAACAGATAACGACGCTGCCCGTGGGGAGGTGTAACAGGTAGCGACACAGGCCTCAAAGTCGTTGTCCGGCGCTCCGGCAGGACGATATTTCGCCGTTTTTTGGCCTAAATGGGGATTTCTGACGGCGAGGGCCGGTGCTGGAGGGGCCCCGGACGAGGCGGGCCATAACGGGAAGCGACGCTCTTTTGTAGTTGGCGGGAGGATATTTGGGCGCTTTTTTAGCCGAAAGGGAGGGTTTCTGCGGACCGGCGCCGGAGGGGCCCCGGACGGGGTGGCCATAACAGGTAACGCCGCTGTTTCGTAGCTATCGCACACCTTTTTGCTCTAGGAGCGTCCTAAGTTGATCACCCTGTCGGTCAGCATCTCCAAGCCACGGGGCTGCGATACGTCCGGTGTGCGCAGCTCCGGTCATGGAGTTCCCTTAACCCAAATCCACCGAAGGGATGACTATGCAGCAGCGGAACGGGCGATAGGGGCAAGGGAGGGCGATGGTCCGGGCACGATTTCGGGTAGAGGGGCCGGTGTCTGCCTTTAGTCGCCGCAGGGAGACCTTGTGACTGTCTGCGGACGTTGGGTAGGGCGAGATGGTGGTGAGAGGACGCAGCAAGAGGCACTCGCAGACCGGACTGGCGCGAGTTCGAGGGGACGTTCGGTTGGCCGGATGGCGGGTCAGTTGCAGACAGGTCTTCAGGCAGGGAGTGGCAGGGCGCGCAGCCGTGCCAGGGCGCGGCTGAACTGGGGTTCCCAGGGCCAGCCCCGGGGGAGATGCAGAGTGAGGCGGCGCGCCGATCGGGTGATCCGTCCGGCCAGGGAGAAGAACCGCCGCCGGAGGGTCTTGGTGGTCACCACCTGCTCGCCCAGACCGATGGGCGCCGTCCAGCGGGCGATGTTGCAGGCCATAACCTGTACCGCCAGCCAGGCGGCGTTGGCGGCGAAGCGGCCCGAGGGGAGATGGTTCAGCCCGACGCCGTACTTGAGGTCGCGTATCGCATTCTCGATCTCGGCGTGGCGGCGATGATCGGCCTCCAGTTCGAGTATCTCCCCGTCCCGGCCGGTGATGAAGCCGTGATAGCTGTAGGAGGCGAAGAGGGCCAGCTGGGAACCGGGTGTGGGCTTCACACGCTGGACGATGAGCCGCACCGGCGCGGCGTCAGGCTCACTCTGGAAGGGAGTGCAGAGCCTGTCTCAGAAATCAGGAGGTAGGTTGGGGTGTAGACTGTGGGCAAGCCTGATGGGGGTGCCGATAAGATGCCGCTTCGAGATATGGACCGAGAGCGGATATGGCTGTTGCCGCCGTCTTTGGACGAGCTGTTGCCGTTGGACCACCCAGCGCGATTTGTCGCCGAGTTCGTTGACGGGTTGGACCGGGAGGGTTGGGCGGAGCTTGGCGTGGAAATAGAAGGGGACCCTCGGGGAGCGCCAGCCTATCACCCTCGCGCGCTACTTTGCGTGTGGCTATACGGGTTCATGACTGGGTTGCGCTCGAGCCGGAAGCTGGAGGCGGCGTGCCGGGATCAGATACCGTATCTATGGTTGACTGGCTGGCAACATCCCGGCCACAACACCCTATGGCGGTTCTACAAGGCTCACCGGCAGGCTATGAGGGAGTTGTTCAAGCGCACCGTACGCACGGCCGTGGCGATGGAGTTGGTTGATCTGGCGGTGCAGGCGGTGGACGGGTCGAAAGTGGCAGCCAACGCCACGAGAGACAGAACCTACGACGCCGAAAGGGGAGGCCGCTTGCTGAACCGGCTGGAGAAGGCGATAGCCGACCTTGAGGCTCAGAACGAAGCTGGAGAGGATACCCCGGCCGTCCATCTGCCGGAAGCGTTGGCCGACAAAAGAGCCTTGAGAAAACAGGTGAGGCAGGCGATGGACGACCTGGCCAGCCAGGAAAGTCTCAAGCACATAAACCTGACTGACAAGGATGCCCGGTTGATGAAGACGCGGCAGGGCATTGTGCCCAGCTACAACGGTCAGGCAATGGTCTCACCCGTCACGGCGGAGGGGGACCTGAATGGGATGTTGATTACTGCAGTGGGCCTCGTAGATGAACCGGACGATCACACATCCTTTACCCCGATGCTGGAGCAGGCCGAGGAGACTACGGGGTCCAAAGCGCCGATGACTTTGGCTGACGCCGGATATTACTCGGGGACCAACCTGTCGGAGTGCGCTGGCAGGGGCCAGGCGGTGGCCATGCCGGAGTCATCACGGCGACAGTCTCGAGATCATCCGTACCACAAGGACCGGTTCGCCTACGATGAGAGCAACGACAGTTTCATGTGTCCCCAGGGAAAGGTGCTCCCCTTCAAGCGTATCCACATACCCCCCAACGGAGTCCATTACCGGTTTTACCAGGCACCCGGTGCCGTCTGCCGAGCGTGCCCTGCCTTTGGGGTGTGTACGAAAAGCAAGGATGGCCGCAACGTAACCGTTGGACCGAACGACGCGGCACTACGACGTCACCGCACTTGGATGGCCACCTCGGCGGCCACAAAGGTTTACAAACTGAGGAAGCAGGTGGTCGAGCCGGTGTTCGGGATTATCAAGGAGCAACAAGGCGGCCGCAGGTTCCTCTTACGCGGTCTGACCAACGTAGCGGCTGAGTGGACCGTATTGGCCACAGCGTTCAACCTGAGAACCCTTTGCCGAGTGTGGCGCGCCCGCATATTCGGCCGGGTATTTGGACAGTCGCAGTGTCCCTCCCCGTGGCCCCCGGAACCTCACTGCGGTTGGTGAATCGTGTCGATGACACGTGCTCATCCGCGCTATTCTACCCATCCCCGATCTCTGCCTGGTCATGGGAAGGTCAACGTATGGCTATCGACCTCTCAAGCCTCCAATTTCTCATTACTCCTAATTTATTGAGACAGGCTCTGCAGGTGGTCTCGGCCACATCGGCGGCGGCGTCCATCCGGTAGGGAATGGGAGTCCGGGCATCCTCGGGTATCGCCTCGATGAGATTATGCAGGCTCTTGTGCTGGCGGATGGTGATGGAGAAGCGGACATCCATCTTGCGGCAGACGGATACCACGCTATGAGTGTAGAACCCGCTGACGGCCCGTAGCGTTAGTCGTCCACTGACCCCCGGCGTAGCGCACCCGTCCCACCGTCTCCCGCAGGAAGTGGGCGGCGCCCCGGGCGGTGTTGGCGCGGCCCTCTCGCAGCCGGGCCATCAGTACGTCGCCGGTGCCGGCGGCAATGGCCAGCAGCGGGTGATAGCCACGGGCGCCGGTGTAGCCGTGGTGGCGGGCGCCTCCTTGGCCAGTCCGTAAGTCTCGCAGATGGTCGAATCCAGGTCGATGGTCAAAGGCGAATCGCTGGGTCCTGCCCCGGCCTTCCATGCGCGTGCCAGCAACTGGCGGCTCACGCGGTCAAGTTGACGGACGTGCCCCCAGCGAAAGCTGCGCAGGAAGGTCCCGAGGGTGGATGGCGCCTTGACTGCGCAACCGAGAACACCGGCCGTCCCACCGGCACGCAGCGCATCGGCGTCGTCGATGCAGTCGCCGCCGGCCAGCGCGGAGGCGACCAGCGTCAGCATCTTGTCCCCCCTGTTGGCCCGCCCTGGCGCGCCGCCGAGGTCAAGGTGATGGTCGACGAGTTCCCGCAGGCCCAGATGCCGGGAGAGGGTGGCCGGCAGGAGCAGACCGGCATTGGCCACCAGGCGGTGATCGTCAAAGACGATGCGGATACGGTCGGGGTGGTTGCGTGGTAGCATCTATTGGGTGCTCCTTTTCTGGGACTGTTTTGCTGTTACAAAACCATTATCCCAGATTCGGAGGAGCACCCTTTGACCACTTCAGGGCGCTAACCTAACGCCCTCCTTCGGTGGATTCGGGCTTAAGCAGTCCCCGGCCACCGATGCTCTCGTTATGCGCGCCGTAGTCGCCGTCAGTCAAAGGGAGCATCACTGGGAGCATAATTTTCGCCGGGCTGTCGATCGGGTTAAGGGCCTGACTGTCCATGTGGGCGGCGTCCGTAGCCCGGTCTTCTGCTGGATGCCATAAAAAGCCCTGCTTGCGTTTTCTCCCTCTGGGGCCGCGCCGGTGCAAGGAATAGGGCCACTGACGAAGTGCTTGTGAGACCGGTCCCCTTGCTCAGGGGTACTTGGAACCTAGCACGAACACTGGGTTCGGCGTCGGGGGGACAGGAGTGCCGGAGCGTCGCTTCCGGTGCTTGGTCCAGTGAAAATACCGCCGATCACGTCGGAAGGGAGAATCACCATGTGAATCGGCCAATGGGCCGACACCGCACCCCAGGAGGGTGAGACAGATCCCGTAACCACCAAACTCGAACCGCACCTGTCAGGTGCGGTTTTTCCTATTTAACACACAAACACATAAGGAGTTAGACATGGGAATCAGGATGATGCCAGAACAATTTTCGGAGCACCGCCGCCAGGACCCCAAGAGGGCCGCGGAGGCCAGGGTGTTCGATGCCCTGCAGAGCATGGACCTCGACGGCTACGGCCCGTACGAGTTCCGTTACCGCAAGGAGGGCAGACAGCTGGACTTTGCGCTCTGGCTGGACATGCTTGGCCGGTTAGCCATTCAGGTCAAGGGTGGCCTATACATGCTTGACGACGACGGCAAGTGGCAGTTGTGCACCTCGGAGGAGGTCCGGGTGCCGGTGAATTCTCCCTTGGCTGAAACGGCGGAAGGCTGCACCGATATGCACAATGCCATTGAGGAAGCCACTGGCTTCTACGGCTTTGTTGGGGGGTTCTGATCCTGACCGACATGCAGCGCGACGAGCGGATGGAGCATGCCGCCCTCAACCACGAACAGGTGTACATCGTCTGGGGACTGGACAGCCTGCGCGAGGACCTGGAGCGCATTGTATAGCAGGTGAAATTCCGCCGCCCGCTCAAGCCGCACCACTCGGAGAATGAGTGGCGGGAGCTGAACCGGCTGCAGTACCGGCAGCCCGGGGCACCCCGCAAAAGCGACGGGCCGACTCACGAGGCGGCGGAGAGCCAGGATGGAGAGCCTCCGCGGGAGGAGCAGCTAAGGGTGGGCTCCGCCACATTCAACATACGGCACGTGGAGAAGCTGGTGGTGCAGCATATCCCCGTGGACCAGGCCGACGGCGACACGCTCCAGTCCTCGCAGGAATAGCCAGACTGTTTCTCTGGCAAGAGCGTGCCAGCAGGCGCACCCGCCTATAGCGGCAGGGGCCGACCACCTACCGGCGGTTCCTGCCACCGGCAGGCTCCTGTTTTCGTCTGGGGACACCGTCAACCCCTCCAGCAAGTCCCAGCAAAGTAATACCCATCCCAAAGAGACTATGGACATCGCACCCGTCATACTGCACCTGCACCCAGAGCTGGACTCTCAGCAACGGGAGGTCATCGGCCACCTGGATGGCCCGCTGCTGGTCATCGCCGGACCCGGCTCGGGCAAGACCGTCTGCATACAGCTCCGCGCCGTCAACATCCTGCTGACCGGGCAGACCGCTCCAGAGGAGCTGGTGCTCTGCTCCTTGGGCCGGGATGCCGCCGGTGACGCTGCAGCAGCGTTTCGAGAAGTCAGCCCTGGCTTGTGGCGTTCCCAGCGACCTCGCAAGGGTGCGAATCGGCACAATTCACAGCCTCTGTCACCGGCTGCCGGCTCCCAATGCCGGCGAGGTGGGCCTGCGGCCGGACTACCGGGTCCTGGACGAGCGTGAGCAGCACCTGCTTCTGCTCGAGGAGTCCGCTGCCATCTTCGGCTCCGACTGGCGCATACTCTCCGGCCGCGGGTGGAGGGACGGGATTCACACCGTGGCCGAGGCCGCCCGGTATTTCGACCGCATCTGCGACGAGCTGGTCGCTCCCGAGGTTCTTGCCAGTTCCGAACGGTCCTTCGCCGCCGGAATAGGCCGCTGACTCCGGCGCTTCCGCCAGGTGCTGCTGGACCACAACTCCGTGGACTTTGCCCACCTGCAGGTCTGGGCCGAGCAGGTGCTGCGGCAAGACGATATCGCCGCCAAAATTGCTGGCGACATCCGCCACCTGCTGGTGGACGAGTTCCAGGACACCTCCCGGGTGCAACTGCGCGTCCTGGGCCGGCTGGCCGGGGCCCACGGCGACATCGCCGTGGTCGGCGACGACGACCAGTCGATTTATCGGTTCCGGGGCGCCAGCGTAGCCAACCTGCTCAGATTCCCCATTTGGTTTCCCGGCAGTCGGGTGCTCGGGCTCACCACCAACTACCGTTCCCATCGGACCATCGTTGGATCTGTCAGCCAGTGGATGGACACCGCCGCCGAATGGGACGGAAACGGCGAGAACTTCCGCCACGCCAAGGACATCGTGGCCAACGCCCCTGAGGACCACCCAGACTACCCGGCAGTCATATCGGTGCAGGGACGGGGCCCGCTGGACGAAGCCCGGCAACTCGGGGAGCTGCTCCGATTCCTGAAGCACAGCGGCGTCATCGCAGGGTACGGGCAGGCGGCGCTGCTGCTGCACAGCGTGAAGGACGGCGTGAGCGGCCCGTAACTGGACGTCCTGGAGTCGGCGGGTATTCCGGCCCGCTGCGAGCCTGCCGGCCACGGCCCGTCGCCCGTCGCACGTCGATGATGAGGTGCTCATTACCACCATTCACCAGGCCAAGGGGCGCGAGTGGGACGTGGTGATCGTCGGATCCCTGATCGGGCCTGACCTGGAAACAGACCGCGTCGGCCGCAACCTAGCGGACTACATTGAAGGGCGAACCGGCGAACCGGGCGACCTCATCGGGTACTTCGACCGGGCCCGGGTTCACTACGTGGCCTGCACCCGGGCACGCCACCTGCTGGTGCTCACCGCCGCCGGTGACCCGCAACGAAGGTTCAGCTCCATCTGGGAAACGTCCGCCCGCTGGCCCGACGTGGACCGCGATGCCCTGGCCAAGCAACGGTTCGGCGTAGCAGGAGCTGCGCCGCGGCAGATGTTTGACATCGATCACTTGGAGAGACTGGTGGTCAGGCTGGTTCCACCAAAGTGATTAATCTGTGGGCCAGCGCTCAATCCGGTTCCACTCCGTGGAGCGGTCGATGCCGGCCGCCTCGCCGAGGTTCTCGAGAGTGCGGTAAGGAATACCCAGGCGAAGGAGACCGCATCGTTCGCTGACACGGCGGCAGGGAAGGGGCTCCGGTCTGCCGGCGTCGGCCGTTGGACGTCCTCCCAAAGTCCGCCTGTTCGTCGTACCCGAAGCAGAAAGAGACCGTTAGAAAGATCGGGGCCCTTTCCCTGAACTCTCCCAAGGTGTAAATCCAAGTCAAGGAGCGAACCCAATGCCCTCTTCAGAACTCCCCTACTCCCCCATTGGCAAAGACAGGAGCGAGGACCGTGCCACCGCCGCCATCTTGGCCGGAGGGGGTGCCGACGGCGTGCCCGCCTTCGCCTTGCGCTATTGGAGCAACCGGGGCGGAGCGGCGATGCCGGTGTTCATCACGTGGCTGCCGGGCATCGGCCGGTTCTGCCTGACAGTGAAATACGGCCGCTACTCCCTTAGGGGCAGGGACTGGTGCATAGAAACCGGGCCGGGCCTCCAGGGCGCGCAGTCACCGCTGGACCAGGCCCAGCTGGAGGCGATGCGGGTCGGCCAGGTCCTGCAGATCCGGCTGAATCGCATCGCGCCCGTCTCTCCGGCCCTGGCCATCCCCGACATGGAGCGCGACCGGCGCATCGAACGCATCGCCCACCAGAGCCGCGTCCCCCTGTTCTGGGACCTGGAGCGCTGCACCGCCATGCTGGCCGAGGCGGCGACCGACGCCCATTTTCGCCAACCGCTGCAAAGGACGCTGGTTCTTGATGAGATATCCGCGCTACTGGAGGATCCCGGCTACGTCAGCGTGGGCACATCCCGGCGTTTTCGCTCAGTTTCTCAGCGGCAGTGACAATCCAAGACCTCCAGCCGCAATCTGCATCTCACGCCGCCCCTCTGCTGCGGCCAAGGTCTCAAAGGTCTCTTCACCAACCTCTCCTTGCCCAAGCAGGACGGTGGTCAGCAGCTCTGTGTGCAAAGCTGCCAGCAGTCGACAGGCGCCGCTGACCAGGCCATGCGAGGCGTCAGGCCAGCCACCTGGGCCCCGCCACTCCTGGCTACACGATAGCAGGAGCCTGGGCCTGCCTACAGTGCAACCTCCTGGGCTGCATGCAGGCCCTGGGCCTTGACCTCCGGCAGCAAGCTACTCTCGAGACCTTCACCTCCGACGTGGTCAAGACCAGTGCCATCGAGGGCGAGCTCCTCGACCCGTCCCGGGTCTACTTCTCCATCGCCTGGCGCCTCGGCCTCGGCGATGGCGGCGTCCCTTCCGGAAACCAGCACATAGAGGGCATAGTCCAGGTCACCTTGGACTCCACCCAGCACGCCGCCCTCTTCCCCACCGGCCGGAGCGGAGGCTGCCCCATCACCGTCGGCGCCTGGCGGCTCCATACTGTGCGGGTGGTATCGGGCGCCGTAGGCCAGCAACGGGTTCACTTCGAGGGACCTGATCCGTCCTGGTCCCAGGGGAGATGGCCACCTTCCTGGTATGGCTCAACGGCCCTCCGGACACCAACCAGGTGATTAGGGCAGCCTTGGCCCACCTGTGGTTCGTGACCATCCACCCCTTCGATGACGGCAACGGCCGCATCGCCCGGGTCATCTCGGACATGTGTCTCGCCCGCTCAGGCGGCACCCGCCAGCGCTTCTACAGCATGTCTTCCCAGATCCACACAGAACGCGCCCAGTACTACCGGTTGCTGGAAGATTCCCAGAGGGCCGACAACTCCGACATAACCCCCTGGATGTCATGGTTCCCGGGCTGCCTGGCACGCGCCCTCCAAAGCGCTAACGTATCGTTGGATGTCATTCTGTCCAAGGCCCGGTTCTGGCAAACCGTCGCCGACGTTCCCATCTACATCGCCCCCAGGATGGGATGGAGCTCCAACCCGGGCTGGTGCCTCCAACCCGCCGGATGGTGGAAGGCCAAGACCACGCCAAGGGGGCTCGTCGAGCTGGACAAGTGCCGGCCTCATAAAGTTATGACCAGTAGCCACTGTTATCCAGCGAGGCCCTCCTCGAGCCTCCCGACGAACACCCTCCCATCTTGACACGGGCATAGCGGATGCCCTGGCCACGCCATTCATCGCGCTCAACTCCCCGGTCCGGAGCCCGGAGTTGACAGGTTCACCTGCCCGCGGGCCAAACCTCGGCATTGGGTGACTGAACCCCGCCAGAAGGCGCTGAGGCGGCCGTAATTTCCCTGTTTTCCGACCCTGCCCCGCGGTCCTCACAGGTAACCCTGTTTTCAGCTATGAGTTATATACAGACTTAAGCCCGTCGCGCCCATGTCCGCAGCTTTGAGGCCCACTTGATTCGATGCCGCACCGCGCGCCGCATCCGCAGCTCTTGTTGCAACTTGCGACACGCAATAATGACGGTCACAGAACGGAAAAGTCGTGCTCGTTTCCTGTGCTACGGTGTGCAAAACAGGGAGGTGGCAGCAGCATGGACATGCAGACAGGCCGGGCGAGATTCCCGGCAACGGTGACCGTCCAGATGACTAAGGATCTCAAGAACCGGCTGCAGGAACTGGCCAGGCGGGATTACGGCGGGGACCTGCAGGCACTACTGCGAGAAACCCTTCAGGCCCGGGTGGACGAGCCCGGGGACGGTCAGGCCGAAATGTCAGAGGTCCTGCGGGTACTTGACCAAGTCCGCCAAGACGCCGCCGAACGGAACCGGGAGACCGGTGCTCAGCTGGAGCGGCTGCTGGATGTGGCCGTGGAGCTAAGAGGTGTTCTGAGCCTCCAGGCCAGCGACACGATGGGCATCCTCGACAGGGTCGAAAAGGTACGCGGCGAGCTCGCTGAAATGAACCGGACGCGGCGGATCGAACGGGCCTTGCGTGAGAGTTCAGGCAGTGAGAGTGACCGGTAGGCCATAGAAGGACCAGACCCTGGGGCCGGCCAGGCCGGCGTCCCTCAACCGGCGAAGGGTGGTTGTCAACATAGGAGGCGGCTGCGCACACTGGGCCGCCGCTCTCTGCCAGTTCCTTTCCGCTTCCTCGTCATGGCATACGACGAGGACAGGCCCATCGTCCATCCGATGTTCCGAGGCATACTTCTCGCACCTGGGTTTGGCTGCGCCAAAGGACCTGTCGGATAGCTCGATCTCTAGGTTGTACCACTCCCGCCCCCAGGGGCCCACCACCAAGACGGTTCCATCGGGGTCGATGCGCTGGCCGTTTGCGAGGGTCGTACGGGCCTGCCACCCGGGGCCGATGCGGCATCCCAGCCTGACGAACTGTCCCAGGGTCTCGTACAGGATGTCTTCGTGACGATAAGGCCACCGGTCTACCACCCGGCAGTCGCGGGTCTTGGTCTGGAGCCGGCCCAGCTTGGTCCGCTTCGGCAGGTCAGATGGTCTGCCCCCGTGGACGAAACAGAAAACCGCGTTGCCAAAGGTGGTGGGGGCGTAGCGGTCCGCTCCCTGACCCCGCCCGGAGAGCGTTGTCGGCACATCCTTCGCCAACCCTCTGGGCCGCGGTGCCCGTCCTTTCTCCGTAACCACTTTCACCATCAGCAATTTCTGCAGCATCCTCATGCTGCCGCTTGTTTCGGTCCCCTCATGTTTCTCACCCACGAGGTCATGGTAATGAGCCACAGCCCCGACGGGGTATATGGCCACCAGCGTCAGCAGCTCGACCCCCTTCTGCCACGCACGGCCGAGACGGCGGAAACGGGCGATTACTCCCGTCAGAGTGCGCTTCCCCAGTTTTCTGATGCTGGCCGGAGGGCGCAGAGATGAAATCGGCGGAAGCAGTTCGGGAACCCGGGTGGGTGGCGTGCCATTCAGGACCGATGCTCCGGTGGAGAAGCGCCAGTCGTCGCCACCGGGGTACCACGACGTAATGGAGGCGGGAGGCACCCACTCGGACAGGAGCGCGGTGGCCAGGCCCAGTGCCCGCGCTGCGCCCCATTCACCGGCAGCGGCGATGGCGAGTCCGGCGGGATAGAAAGTCCCGTCGTCGTCCTCTGAGTAGGACTGCATGGACTTGGGTATCGCCTCGATCCTGTCTGCCAGTTCCGCCTGGGTTTCCATCATGGAGGGACAGCAAACCACCAAATATGCCGGGATGGATTTGTCAGGATGGGGGTATTCCACCACGGCGACCATCGGCTCCCGTTCAAACCAGTGGATGGCCGACACCGTCCATCCTTTCGTGGCGAATTGCCTGGCGACGGTGTGCACCGCCTCGGCCTTCGTCATGTCGTAGGTGAGCAGGTTCGCCACCCCGGCGTCTCCGTGCCAGCTCCTCTGCTCATCAGAGGCCCGGACGAGATCAAGGCCTTTCTCAGTTACCCAGTGCCTGGGAACTGCCGTCAGCAAGCCCCCGACCTCGGCGCTCGATATCAGTTCCCCCCCTGCCAGCTCCCGGACTCCCCGCTTGGCCTGGTCCCGGGACAACCCGGTGTCGGCCACCAGTTCCTTGGTGCTTGAGAGCACCGTCCTGAGGAGCTGTGCCAACAGGCGGGACGCGTTTGACGACAGCGACTAGGGTTTTTCCATAGGTGTCACCTCCTTTCACCCAATCATATTCGCTGTACCCCCTCCGGGGATTGTCACTTGTGGCCCTAGTATCACAACGACTGTTCGCAAGAAAGAGACCTTGAGCACCTCTTCATGTCGACCTGCCCACGCGCTTGACAGCTTTGTGGCCTTGCCTTCCGCGAAGCGAGTTCTGCCCAAAAGCTGAGCAAATTGAGGAAGCGTCGTTGTAATAATAGAAGTCTGGCCGGAAAGCCATCGGCCGGGTTTTGCGCTACGCGAATCAGCCGTATTACAGTCTTATATGGCCCAGTAGTGGATGTAAAACGCTGTTATTCCCACCGTTTCATCTATAATCGACGTTAAGAATACGACTGCTTGGGGAGAATCAGGGTTTCCAGCCAGATTTCCAGGCGCAAAAGTGCTCCCAGGGCCACAATCCTGAGCCCTCCATCCCGTACAAGAATGGGGAAGGAGGTGTTCAAATGACGGAACGGCTCAATTACGGAGGATGGCACGACGACGACGATGACACGGGTTATGACGGCGACTACCAGGAGGGCCGCGAGCAGGAGTACACGCCGAGTTTCTACGACGCCGACCCCGACTTCGTATACGAGGACAACGGCACAGTAGCAGAGACCTTCCCGGAGCAGCACGACCAGCTCGAGCACCAGATGGGCTTTGCCGAGGACGACAGCGGCGAGACTGACTTTGAGGCCCAGTTCGGCAGCTGGAGAAGCAAGGCCCACCGGCGAAGGCGGGGAAGGTTCGTGCCGCCGAACATGACATCGCAGAAAACGCCGGTGTTTGTACGGGTCAAGGACCTGCAGGGCCAAGGCGGCGGTTAGAGCCGGACGGGAGTGGCCTCTTCTGGGTCGGCCGACAAAATACAGGGGCCTTAAATCGCTTCCTGCGAGGCCGGGGGGGTTCGGCCGGAGGTGCCAGTTTTACCCGGGCAGCTCCCAGCGGCCTCCGCGGACCCGTTCCCTGTGGAACGGCGGCAGCTGGCCAACGCCGGCGCGGTTAGTGACAGTTGGCTCTTGAAAAACTTGGGGCGCACGGGGTATCGTCAGGCTCTCACTCTTCCTCGAGGGCTTGGCCATGGCTAAGCCCAAATCCACCGAGGGGATGACTATGCAGCAGCGGAACAGGCGATAGGGGCAAGGGAGGGCGATGGTCCCGGCTCGATTTGGGGCAGAAGGGGCCGTTGTCTGTCTTCAGTCGCCGCAGGGAGACCTTGCGACCGTCTGCGGACGTTGGGCAGGGCGAGATGGTGGAGGGAGGACGTAGCAAGAGACCCTCGCTAACCGGGCTGGCGTGAGTTGGCGGGGACGTTCGGTTGTCCGTTGGATGGCTCAGGCACCGGCGTTGCCGTCAGGCAGGAATTGGAATCGCTCGCAGCCGGGTCAGGAAGCGGCTGAACTGGGCTTCCCAGGGCCAGCACTTGGGAAGATGCAGGGTGAGCCGACGCGCCGAGCGGGTGAGCCGTCCCAACAGAGCGAAGACCCGCCGCCTGAGGGTCCTGGTGGTCACCACCTGCTCGGCCAGACCAATCCGCGCCGTCCAGGGGGCCAGGTTATGCGCGATCACCTGTATCGCCAACCAGGACCCGTTGGCGGCGAATCGGCCGGACGGCAGGTGGTTGAGCCCGACGCCGTACTTGAGGTCGCGTATCGCAGTCTCGATCTCGGCGTGGCGGCGATGGTCAGCCTCCAGTTCGAGCGTCTCCTCATCCCGGTCGGTGATGAATCCGTGGTAGCTGTAGCTGGCGAAGAGCGCCAGTTGGGAACCGGGCGTGGGCTTCACCCGCCGGACGATGAGCCGCACCGGGGCGGCGTCGGGTTCACTCTGGAAGGGGATGTAGAGCCTGTCTCAATAAATTAGGAGTAATGAGAAATTGGAGGCTTGAGAGGTCGATAGCCATACGTTGACCTTCCCATGACCAGGCAGAGATCGGGGATGGGTAGAATAGCGCGGATGAGCACGTGTCATCGACACGATTCACCAACCGCAGTGAGGTTCCGGGGGCCACGGGGAGGGACACTGCGACTGTCCAAATACCCGGCCGAATATGCGGGCGCGCCACACTCGGCAAAGGGTTCTCAGGTTGAACGCTGTGGCCAATACGGTCCACTCAGCCGCTACGTTGGTCAGACCGCGTAAGAGGAACCTGCGGCCGCCTTGTTGCTCCTTGATAATCCCGAACACCGGCTCGACCACCTGCTTCCTCAGTTTGTAAACCTTTGTGGCCGCCGAGGTGGCCATCCAAGTGCGGTGACGTCGTAGTGCCGCGTCGTTCGGTCCAACGGTTACGTTGCGGCCATCCTTGCTTTTCGTACACACCCCAAAGGCAGGGCACGCTCGGCAGACGGCACCGGGTGCCTGGTAAAACCGGTAATGGACTCCGTTGGGGGGTATGTGGATACGCTTGAAGGGGAGCACCTTTCCCTGGGGACACATGAAACTGTCGTTGCTCTCATCGTAGGCGAACCGGTCCTTGTGGTACGGATGATCTCGAGACTGTCGCCGTGATGACTCCGGCATGGCCACCGCCTGGCCCCTGCCAGCGCACTCCGACAGGTTGGTCCCCGAGTAATATCCGGCGTCAGCCAAAGTCATCGGCGCTTTGGACCCCGTAGTCTCCTCGGCCTGCTCCAGCATCGGGGTAAAGGATGTGTGATCGTCCGGTTCATCTACGAGGCCCACTGCAGTAATCAACATCCCATTCAGGTCCCCCTCCGCCGTGACGGGTGAGACCATTGCCTGACCGTTGTAGCTGGGCACAATGCCCTGCCGCGTCTTCATCAACCGGGCATCCTTGTCAGTCAGGTTTATGTGCTTGAGACTTTCCTGGCTGGCCAGGTCGTCCATCGCCTGCCTCACCTGTTTTCTCAAGGCTCTTTTGTCGGCCAACGCTTCCGGCAGATGGACGGCCGGGGTATCCTCTCCAGCTTCGTTCTGAGCCTCAAGGTCGGCTATCGCCTTCTCCAGCCGGTTCAGCAAGCGGCCTCCCCTTTCGGCGTCGTAGGTTCTGTCTCTCGTGGCGTTGGCTGCCACTTTCGACCCGTCCACCGCCTGCACCGCCAGATCAACCAACTCCATCGCCACGGCCGTGCGTACGGTGCGCTTGAACAACTCCCTCATAGCCTGCCGGTGAGCCTTGTAGAACCGCCATAGGGTGTTGTGGCCGGGATGTTGCCAGCCAGTCAACCATAGATACGGTATCTGATCCCGGCACGCCGCCTCCAGCTTCCGGCTCGAGCGCAACCCAGTCATGAACCCGTATAGCCACACGCAAAGTAGCGCGCGAGGGTGATAGGCTGGCGCTCCCCGAGGGTCCCCTTCTATTTCCACGCCAAGCTCCGCCCAACCCTCCCGGTCCAACCCGTCAACGAACTCGGCGACAAATCGCGCTGGGTGGTCCAACGGCAACAGCTCGTCCAAAGACGGCGGCAACAGCCATATCCGCTCTCGGTCCATATCTCGAAGCGGCATCTTATCGGCACCCCCATCAGGCTTGCCCACAGTCTACACCCCAACCTACCTCCTGATTTCTGAGACAGGCTCTGTAGGTGGTCTCGGCCACAGCGGCGGCGCCGTCCATCCAGTAAGGGTATGGGCGTCCAGTCAGTCTCGGGTATGGCCTCTATAAGATTGCGCAGGCTTTTGTGTTGGCGGATGGTGATGGAGTAGCGGACATCCATCTTGCGACAGACGGCGACGATGGCGTGGGCATAGAAGCCGCTGTCGGCCCGCACCGTGAGTTGACCCTTAGCCCCAGCATGGCGCACCCGTCCCACGGTCTCCCGCAGGAAGTGGGCGGCGCCCCGAGCGGTGTTGGCGCGGCCCTCGCGCAGCCGGGACATCAGCACGTCGCCGGTTCCGGCGGCCACGGCCAGCAGCGGGTGATAGCCTCGCTTGCCAGTGTAGCCCCCATATCAAGTACGGGGCAGGCCATGGTGTCGCGCCCCCTCCTTGGCCAGCCCGTAGGTCTCGCAGATGGTGGAGTCCAGGTCGATGGTCAGCGGCCCGTCGCCGGGTCCGGCACCGGCGGCCCAGGCCCGCGCCAGCAGCTCCCGGCTCACCCGGTCCAGTTGGCGGACATGGCCCCACCGGAAGCTGCGCAGGAACGTCCCCAGAGTGGGGGGCGCTTTGACCATGCACCCCAGCACCGAGGAGGTCCGCCCCGCACGCAGCGCATCGGCGTCGTCTATGCAGTCGCCGCCCGCCAGCGCCGAGTCCACCAGGGTCAGCATCTTGTCTCCCGCGTTCGCCCGCCCCGGCGCATCCCCGAGGTCGAGGTGACGGCCAACGAGTTCACGCAGGCCCACGTGCTGGGCCAGAGTGGCCGGAAGGAGCAGCCCAGCATTGTTGACCAGGCGGTAGTCCCCGAAGGCTATTTGAATGCGGTCGGGATGCTCAAGTGGTAGCATCTGTTGGGTGCTCCTTGTTTCTGGTCGGTTTCCTCTCTCGAAAACCATTACCCCAGATGCAAAGGAGCACTTTCTTACCCCTTCACCACGCCGCGACGCTCATCCCTCCGGTGGATTGGGGTTTAGTTTAGGTGTCCCACGTCGGGGAAAAATTGGTATACAGAGCCCCCTGCCCTAGAAAATAAGAAATATCCCACAGGGAGCCATTCTCTTGAATAGAATGACTTCTGCGAACCGCACGCTTACCGCAAACGATAGGGCTGAAAGGAGGCGTACTCTCCAGATCCACTGGGAAGAGACAAAGGGGGCGACGTTCGTCAGCGAACCCCACCCTTGTCCTTGAGACCGCCTCCATGACAGACTCCAGTTGGGAATCTGGAGCAAAATCAACCCGCCAGTCACGAACAAGAAGCCTCCAAATCTGAGACGGCCGAACCCCTGAATTGAACATTATTATCTGGCCCCAACGACCAAACTTGGACGATTCAGACTGTTTTTGCCCCGCAGGATCCGACGAGGAAAACCGACCAGAATCACCTGTACATTATAATTCGCCATTTACAGGAGGAGACGATCCGGACTGCTACATAACACATTTCGAGCTGAGCTCCTTACCCGTCCAGTTTTTACGGTCAACCCTTGTGCTCGGGTTTGGTGATCCATTTGTTCCTTCCCAGCAATTGAACAGGCCGTGGCAGCTATTTCGCCGAGTCGGTTATGAGTTAGGTTTCGAGGTGTCGCGTCCTCTGTCATCTCCACCTCGTAGGTGCCTTCCATCTGGAAAGCGTATGGGCGATTCTTGGTGCGGCCGGCCACCGTGGGGTCTCCGCCTTGTAGTCTACTGGCGCGGTCGTAGGAGTTTTTGCTTCTGGCCTGGCTGGGCGATAGGGATAGAGAAAGGCCCGGCTTTCGCCGGGCGCTCGTCCGTTGTGGTTGCCTCTTGAGCTATTGGTTGCGTTTTTACCCGCGTGTGCGGGGGAACCATACCTGCGTCCAGCCGGGCTACGGTAGTACGATTCTCACGCCCCAGCGTCTCCCGAATGATCAGTTACCCAATATCCGGTCCCGCGCTTAGGATATTTCGGTGATCTCCCAGGCAGGGTACGAATATTCCTCTGCCAACGAGAGAGCCGCATTCACGTGTTGACGTGCGGCGGCCACGTTGCCATTCAAGAAATAGCAGAGATACAGGACAGTGTTGGCCGCGACGTCTGTATGGTAGCCAGGTGCGGCGTCCGGTTCCATGGTCAGTGCGGTTTTAGCATCCTCTATGGCTAGGTCGCGCCGACCGACTGCGAAGTACGAGAGAGCGCGGCTGACCCGGCCTGCAGCCGAATCGCTGATGGCGATAGAATTGGAGTAGTGCTCGATAGCGCGGTCATTCATTCCAAGCCCGCCGTAGGCCAGAGCGAGCCGATTTTCTAGTACAACTGATGGTTTGCCGTGATGTTGCTGGGCTCGTTTGAAGCTCTCAATCGCTGCTTCGTAATTTCCATTATTGAAGAGATCCTTGCCCTCCTCGAGAGCAGCAAGCGCGCTGCCTTGGAACCGCTCCTTCTGTTTTCCAACCGCTATCATCTGCGGGGGGGGGTGCTGGGGGGAGGAGTGGAGTCTACTACAGAGGAGATAGGGGTTGGGTACGGAGTATAGGTCGGCCGGAGAGTAGCGGCTGGGGCCGGTGTGAAGGTTGGGTATGGAGTATAAGTGGGCCGGTCGGTCGGCTCTTCTCCCGGCTAGGCGCAGGCCCCGTTGATCAAGAGGAGCAAAATCGAGCCGAGAACCAACATACTGGGGGCGAACCTAATTCGTCCGATGAACATCTACTTACTTCTTCCTGTCTCGACTCCCGTACCATATCGAAGAGGTACGGGGTTTCTGTGGCAATTGCAGCTATGGGCCGGCGAATTGAGACAGAGCCGTACCCGGTACAGCTGGGTTTGATGGTTGCGTAAACTATCTGCCTATTGCCTGTCTGATTGTAGCAGGATGGGCACTTCAGCCAAAACGCTTGGGTGTGTCAAGCCAATAATTGCAGGGGGAGTTGACCGGTGAGCTTTGCTCTGGCACGGGCTTCCTGGCTATACCGCTTTGGAGTCGGCCTGGTAAGGGGAGCGCCGCAGGCGCCTGGCTCCCCGGGGCTGGTCGAAGTCTGCCCTATGTGAGCTTCGCATTGGTCGGCGTTGGCAGTGTTCCGCGCGACTTTTTTGCAGCTGGCTTTCTGGTGTCGCCGGCGAGCTTAACTGCTTTGTGGGAACAGGAACGGGTATCGGTCCCTGACCGTGTCCCAGTCGCCGCGTTGCGGCCAGAGCTCTCGGTCTATCGCGCGGGCGATCCATGAGAACTCGGTCATGGCGAAGTCCATGAACTGTCGTTTCTTCTCGAATTCCATGCCGTTGGCCGTGTCGGGCAGATCGTCTGCCTCCGGCTGGTGTAGGCGGCGGAGATAAAGCAACCGACTTGTAAGTCAAGGTGTAATCATTTGAGGATCCCAATGTCGACCTGACTTCACCATGCTGTTGAGTATGGTCAGCAACTTGCGCATGCAGGCGACGAGTGCAACTTTCTTGGCCTTGCCGGCCGCAAAGAGTCTCTGGTAGAAGACCCGGATCACAGACTTGTAGCGAGTGGCTATCAGCGTTCCCAAGAGAAAGTAGAAACCTGGCTAAGACATTACAAGGGCGAAAGGCCCCACGGCCCCCTGGGGAACCTTTCCCCGCGGGAGTTTGCTGCGCTGGCAACAATAGCGGATTGACCCGCAAAAGTCGCACTATGCTTGGCACAGACATTGGGCAAGACCATTGAGGTGGACCCCATCGGTTGGACAGGATTAAGCCAGAATTAAGTGGGACTCCTGCATTCCTGCCTATGATACCAAGACCGGTTGGTCCGGGCACCTCCTTTCCATCAGCTCCTCTTCTACAGGTTCGCCGTAGAAGACCTCCGCCGGCGTCCGGTAGTCCAGGGCCTGATGCGTCCTCCGGCCGTTGTAGAACCGGAAGTACTCTCGCAGCCCTCGGCGGGCCTCAAGGCCGTTAGCGTAGGCCTTCAGGTAGACCTCCTCGTACTTCACCGTCCTCCATAGCCGCTCCATGAGGATGTTGTCCTGGTACCTGCCCCTGCCGTCCATGCTGATCTTCACCGAGTGATCCTGGAGTATCTGCGTGAACTCGCGGCTGGTGAACTGGCTTCCCTGGTCGGTGTTGAACACGTCGGGCCTTCCCTGGTTCAGGGCCTCGCCCAGCGCCTCGGCACAAAAGCCGGTCTCCAGTGTGTTGGACAATCGCCAAGCCACCACGTACCGGCTGTGCCAGTCCATGATTGCGACCAAGTAGAGGAATCCCCGGGCCATGGGCAGGTAGGTGATGTCGGCCGCCCACACCTGGTTCGCCCGGGTGATTCTCAGGTCCCTCAGCAGGTAGGGGTAGACCCGGCGTTCCGGCGCCGGTTGGCTGGTGCGAGGTTGCCGGTAGATGGCCCGCAGCCCCATGATGCGCATCAGCCGCTGCACCCGCTTCCGGCTTACCGGCAGGCCCTGCCGCTCCAAGGAAGCCTTCATCCGCCTGGAACCGTAGGAGCCTGTCTCATTGGAGGCTTGAGAGGTCGATAGCCAGTTGACCTTCCCATGACCAGGCAGAGATATGGGGAATAGCGCGGATGAGCACGTGTCATCGACACGATTCACCAACCGCAGTGAGGTTCCGGGGGCCACGGGGAGGGACACTGCGACTGTCCAAATACCCGGCCGAATATGCGGGCGCGCCACACTCGGCAAAGGGTTCTCAGGTTGAACGCTGTGGCCAATACGGTCCACTCAGCCGCTACGTTGGTCAGACCGCGTAAGAGGAACCTGCGGCCGCCTTGTTGCTCCTTGATAATCCCGAACACCGGCTCGACCACCTGCTTCCTCAGTTTGTAAACCTTTGTGGCCGCCGAGCCATCCAAGTGCGGTGACGTCGTAGTGCCGCGTCGTTCGGTCCAACGGTTACGTTGCGGCCATCCTTGCTTTTCGTACACACCCCAAAGGCAGGGCACGCTCGGCAGACGGCACCGGGTGCCTGGTAAAACCGGTAATGGACTCCGTTGGGGGGTATGTGGATACGCTTGAAGGGGAGCACCTTTCCCTGGGGACACATGAAACTGTCGTTGCTCTCATCGTAGGCGAACCGGTCCTTGTGGTACGGATGATCTCGCTGTCGCCGTGATGACTCCGGCATGGCCACCGCCTGGCCCCTGCCAGCGCACTCCGACAGGTTGGTCCCCGAGTAATATCCGGCGTCAGCCAAAGTCATCGGCGCTTTGGACCCCGTAGTCCCTCGGCCTGCTCCAGCATCGGGGTAAAGGATGTGTGATCGTCCGGTTCATCTACGAGGCCCACTGCAGTAATCAACATCCCATTCAGGTCCCCCTCCGCCGTGACGGGTGAGACCATTGCCTGACCGTTGTAGCTGGGCACAATGCCCTGCCGCGTCTTCATCAACCGGGCATCCTTGTCAGTCAGGTTTATGTGCTTGAGACTTTCCTGGCTGGCCAGGTCGTCCATCGCCTGCCTCACCTGTTTTCTCAAGGCTCTTTTGTCGGCCAACGCTTCCGGCAGATGGACGGCCGGGGTATCCTCTCCAGCTTCGTTCTGAGCCTCAAGGTCGGCTATCGCCTTCTCCAGCCGGTTCAGCAAGCGGCCTCCCCTTTCGGCGTCGTAGGTTCTGTCTCTCGTGGCGTTGGCTGCCACTTTCGACCCGTCCACCGCCTGCACCGCCAGATCAACCAACTCCATCGCCACGGCCGTGCGTACGGTGCGCTTGAACAACTCCCTCATAGCCTGCCGGTGAGCCTTGTAGAACCGCCATAGGGTGTTGTGGCCGGGATGTTGCCAGCCAGTCAACCATAGATACGGTATCTGATCCCGGCACGCCGCCTCCAGCTTCCGGCTCGAGCGCAACCCAGTCATGAACCCGTATAGCCACACGCAAAGTAGCGCGCGAGGGTGATAGGCTGGCGCTCCCCGAGGGTCCCCTTCTATTTCCACGCCAAGCTCCGCCCAACCCTCCCGGTCCAACCCGTCAACGAACTCGGCGACAAATCGCGCTGGGTGGTCCAACGGCAACAGCTCGTCCAAAGACGGCGGCAACAGCCATATCCGCTCTCGGTCCATATCTCGAAGCGGCATCTTATCGGCACCCCCATCAGGCTTGCCCACAGTCTACACCCCAACCTACCTCCTGATTTCTGAGACAGGCTCGAAAGGGGTTTCCAGGTACTGGCGGTCCATCTCCCTCATCAACGACAGGTCCTGTTGTGAGGTCTCCTTGGCACGGTAGTAGAGGCTGGAGCGGCTGACGCTCATCAGCTGGCACTGCCGCACCATGGACAGGTGCCGATGTCGCCGGCCGACCAGTTCACGCCGCCGCGCTAGGGTCATGGACCGGACCTTTCCTCCAAGAAATCCCGCTCCACCTTGAGCTGGCCGATCTGCTGGTACAGGCGAGCCACCAGGGCGTCGTTGTTCTTGTTCCTCTGCTCCTTGCCCTTTGCGGTTCCGTTGCCGTGGTCGAAGATGGCGGCCGCGCCATCGGCCAGAGCCTTCTTCCAAGCTTGAATCTGGTTGGGGTGGACCTCGAACCGGGCGGCCAGCCCGGCCACCGTCTGCTCGCCCTTCATTGCCTCTAGCGCAACCTTGGCCTTGAAGGCCGGGCTGTGCTTTCTCCGCTCTCTGGACATTTCCCGCTCCTCCTCGACAGCCGTCGCTGCCCTCAGTTTAGGAGCAGAATTCCCACTTAACCAGCTGTCCCGTTTTCCGGGTCCACCTCAAGATAATCAGGCAACCCAACGGCGGCATTGATGGTAAGGTAGACGCCAAGGCGCCGGACTTCTTTGAAGTTCGCACCAGTGGCAGGGTTGTTTGGGAGGATGAACATGACCAAACGGTTGACGATTCTCAGGGAACGCCCACCAGAATGTACCGAGTTCATAGCTCCCCCGCTCAGGGCGACTTCCGGCGCGTCCCGTCCCCCTATGGGACTGTCCTCCGGCGTCGGTATGTGGTAGAGGGTGGTCGCTTTGCCGGGCGTGGCCAATGGGCAGCAACACATCCTCTAAAGCGGAGTGCCATATTCCACTAGCCAGCATTCGGTTAGTAGAATACTCTTCTCCTGCAAGCACAACGATCCCGCCGCCCTGTCCCAAGGCCTATCCGGTGAAGCTCCGAACGAACTGGGAAGCGCAATCCAACTTGTCATCAGGGCATGATCGCCCTGCGCTGCCTGAGAGCGTTATGAACTTGCCGTCCATCATCAATTGCCTGTTTCAGTCCCTTTCGCAGAAAAGATCGTCGAACTCTTTCTTGGTCTTACAGGAATTGACCTTGCCCCTCATCTGGCCAAAGTACGTTGAGGCCCGCTTGCGAGGTCCGGAATCTGCTGGGCCAAGATACTCGTCCACGTATCTCGACTGTCCCGTGGAATCTGTGATTGGGCTAATAACGGCCTTTGCCGAATGTCTGAGCAAGCGATTGAGCATGGCCTTCGGGTCTAGCGGGCCTTGATAGTCTGCGAACGCATCGATTGCTAGGGACTCCATGTGGCAGCCGCTGAGCTTCCTTTCCTCTTGCGTGATGAAGCAGGCCGCCATCGCCTTGGCAAGCTTGACTACGGGAACTACTCTGCCATCCCTCGCCGCGTTGACTTTGGCGAGCTTTTCGGCAAACTTTTCGGAATGCACGACTTTGCTCCACCGGGAGGTTCCATGTTGGGCGATCCGAACACCGCCCGTCTTTGTCCGTATGGCGGGCAGCAGCTGTATTTCGGTCTTGTCGGAGTAGCCGACCGTCACAGCCAGTTTGCCCGCGCTCACAGGGTTCTGGGGGAGCCGCCGCTTGATAGTGTCCCGAACGTACTTCTTGACCTTCGCGGGAGGTTGGTTCACCAGAGAGGATTCGTTCACTATCAAAAGGACATCGACATCACTGAGACCAGTCACATACGTGCCTTTTTGGGCGGAACCGCCGAACATGGTCTGCACGACATGGTTGCCTTCCTCTCTGAGAAACCTGCACAGGTTTTCGAGGTGCCTGGTGAGGGCCTTCGTATTCCTACGGTTGTACCTTACGAGCAGGTCCTCGCAGTACTTATTGAAATTGTCGTCTGGCGCGTGTCATGCCTCCGTCTACGCCTTAACCAGATCGTCCAATACGACGATGGGCAAGCCCTCGACACGGCGAAAGTCGGTGTCGTTGGTGATGAAAAGCGCGCAGCCGGCTCGCAGAGCTGTCGTGGCGTGGAGTGCGTCGGGTATCGCCAAACCCGTATCGGCCCGCAGGCGTGCGGCATCTTCGAACACCGTATATGAGGCCTCCAGCAGTCTCACCGCATTGGCCCCGAACAGCTCACGGTACTGCATCTCAATCTCTGTGTTGCCATCTCGAAGCGGCTTCACCAGCGCCTCCACCACGAGGACGGGGCTGCTCACGATGGTAAGGTTGCCATCCTGCGCATCCTGCCACATCGGTTCCAGCAGCGTGCGGTAGGGCTCCACCCGTTCCACGCTATAGATAAGGCTGCTGGCATCAAGATAGACCAGGCCAGCAGAAGGAAGGTCTAGCGGTCCCACGACGCTTTCTCTTGTGCCAAGTACGCCTTTACCTCTTCGGCCGTCTGGAACAGACGGCGCTCAGGGCCGCTGTTGAGGATTTCCATGATGGAGCGGCTATTCACCCTGGACTCGTGCAGCACCACGACGTCCACCGTCTGCCCCGCCTCCAACTCTGGGCTGGCAAACTCCACCTTGCCCCCGGGCTGAACCGTCGTCTTTATGTGCAACGCCCTCTGCATTGTTCGTACCCCCTTCACAAAGTGAGCGTTCTGAGGCTATCTAATCCGTTGGCTGGCATGTCCAGTGCCCTATACTTTCAGCCCTACTTTTGGACTTTAGGAGTCCTCGTCAGACCAGTATCGCTCAAAGGTCTTGCAAAGCTGAGTCAGGGTTCCAGAGTCAACGTTTGGGAATAGACTCTCAAGGATACATCGGGTTGCGTTGTTAAGGGGGCCGCAGGCATCTCTGATACGTCGGCCTGTTGTCAGGGGGTCGGGAGGCAATTCTGATACAAGCTCCAGAGAGCGCCTGTATGACACCTTATTGATACTTTGAGGTTCCATTCCGTAACATCGTTGGGCGTAGTCCGAAAAGGCCTCGGCGATTCCTTCCGATAGCCACTTTCCAACTCTTGGCTTAGGGTTCAGCAGATGCACTGTCTCAGGCGATAACTCCCTAACAACCGTTGGCCAGTTTGCTTCGGCATTTCGACTCAATTCGGCGAATGCTCCATCAAGATTCGGTGTATCGCGAATGTATGGGCCATCGTCGGCAAATACTGGCTGACATATAGTTTTCGAGGCGTCCCGCTGGCCAAGAGTATCCTCCGCAAACCTCAGTAGTTGCAATTGGACGGACCACAGCTCACTGGGATCTTCTCCTGGCGATGGGGCCGTGGGCAGAATGAACTCCATGTCCTACTCTATCCTTCCCATGCGGTACTTGGTGTCATAGTTGATGATGAAGTCCAACTCCTCCTCCGTGAAGCTATAATGCCGGGCGAGTACTCGGTCTATCTCGTGAATGATGGCCTTCGAGGTTGCCGGGTAGAATTCCTGATAGACTGCCTTGCTTATGGCAGTCAGGCAATACTGGCGTATACATGTCCCCTTGATTGCGGCGACGGCCCTCAAGCGCCGCTGCACCGGAAGGTCCAAGTCCAGGGTGAGCCGTTTTTTGCTTCCATTGTCGCCCAATCTCAAAGATTATCTTTATGAAGTTACGTTAGGGTGAACACAGAATTGCGTCAATGCCTCGACCCTAGAGTCAGCAAGGAAGCTGCGGGCGGGGAGTAACGGGCAGTGGCCAATCCAATGCCTGCTTCTTCCCTGCCTTCTACCGGCCTGCCGCTCGGACGCTCTCCCCGTAAGACTTCCGCTATGCATGTCGCATAGCAATGCGTGATAAAGTCAGAGACGAGTCTGATTGGCTTCTTCTCTTAACCACCGGCCAGATGTTGTTTTTGAACTCGACGCCAAAGGCCGGCCCGGCTGCCGATGCTGGGGCGTGTCCTGACATTGACAGGGAGTCCGCGGTGTCGGATGGGTAGGCAGCCGCGGCCAGGAGGCTGTTGTCTTCGAGCGAAACCTCCAAGTCCAGGGATAGGCTATTGCGTAGAGCTGGACATGGGACGACAGACCCTGAGGCCGCATTCGGTTGTGTCGGAGAATCTTGCAAGGCGTTAGTAACTCCGCCTCCATCTGTCTTCGGTTGAATTTCAACAGACCATACCAAATTAGCTTATACGGGCAATAAACGCTCGTTTGTTCCCCAGGGTATAAAGTCCTCGCTCCCCAACCGTCCGGGGTGGGGAACAATGGCTTATCCGCTTTCCCCTTCAAGCATCGCTCTCACTGTCTTGTGGTCTACTCCGAACATCCGACCGATGGCTCGATAGCTCCTGGCTTGCAGCCGTAGATAACGGGCCGCATTGATTTGTTCCTCGGTCATGGCTTGGGGACGCCCCAATTTCTTGCCTTCGGCCCGGGCCCGCTCCAGGCCCGCCTTTGTACGGCGGCTGATCGACGCCACTTCCTGATGAGCATTCCACGCGGCAAAGGTCATCAGGACATTGCCGAAAAAGGCTTCCGGGCTGTCAGGGTCGGCGTCCAGATACCGCGCACAAACGATTTCAGCTTCGGACAGCGTCCGAATCCGTACCTGCCGCAGTTGCAGGTTCAGGATGGAGACCACGGTATCCAGCCACCGTCGGCCTATCCGGTCAATGGAGGCCACTACCAGCACATCGTCAGCCACCAGCGAGGAGTCTCCAGGGTGTGCCAGCCAGCGCGGCTGACCGCGCCGGTGCGCCCGGACACCGCAATGTCCCGGTAGACCCTCTCAGGCGGAACACCCGCCTGGCGCAACTGGATTTCTTGGGATTCCGGGGAACTGCTGGCAGTGCTGGTGCGGACGTAGCCGTACAGGGACATTATTCGCGCCTCCTTTCCCAAAGTGTTTGGGAACCATCCCTGCGCGCTGGGGGCCACCCAAAACCAGAAAGTGGTCCACTTAGGGAGACTCGATCCACTCGACGCCCTAGCAGTTGTCGTCGTTAGTTGGCTCGCAATCCCATGGACAGTAGTTTCGACGTTTTTGGTGTCGACTGAACAACTGCGAAACTTTTCAGAGCCGCGGTTCCAGCAAAGCTAGTTGTGGCGCATAGTGATCGAGAAGTGTGCGACCTTACACAACCTCAAGGTCTATCGGTCGGACGCAGCATTGGGATGGCACAAGAGATGTTCTTTGACCAGACGTCGCTTGCCTGGTTGAGGTTGCGACTTGCCGATTCCCAAGCCAGGACGGTCTTTTCGTGGATTCCAATGAGCTTAGCGAGCGCAGGCGGCTAATACCCAGGGACACATGCTTTTCGCCTATCCAGTAGCCTGATTCCATCTTTGAACTTGGAGCTTTCTCGAGCCGCACCAATACCGGAATAGCAGTAAACTGTGATTCTCCGCCTCCCTTTGGCCGCCCTTACATCCTGCAACTTCGAGGACCTCAAGTAGGCGCCGCTGGCATCACCCAACCGTCGGGGTCTCTCTGCGGCCCAGACGGTCGGCCTAGTGAAGACAGGCCTTCAGCAGAACGGCAGGCCGCCCAAGTCGGAGTTGTCCATTTCCAATAGACGTTGCAAGCTGCCTGGTAAGCAACCCCTCAGCTGGTTGCCGTCGAGACGCAGCACTCTCAGGTTGGCGAGGTTGGTCAACTCCGGCGGTATCTCCCCGCTCAACTGGTTATCGGCGAGATCCAGCGCTCTCAGGTTGGCGAGGTTGGTCAACTCCGGCGGTATCTCCCCGCTCAACTGGTTATCGGCGAGATCCAGCACTCTCAGGTTGGCGAGGTTGGTCAACTCCGGCGGTATCTCCCCGCTCAACTGGTTATCGGCGAGATCCAGCGATACCAGTTTGTTGAGCTTGCCCAACTCAGGCGGTATCTCCCCGCTCAACTGGTTATCGGCGAGACGCAGCAACCACAGGTTGGCGAGGTTGGTCAACTCCGGCGGTATCTCCCCGCTCAACTGGTTATCGGCGAGACGCAGCACTCTCAGGTTGGCGAGGTTGGTCAACTCCGGCGGTATCTCCCCGCTCAACTGGTTATCGGCGAGACGCAGCAACCACAGGTTGGCGAGGTTGGTCAACTCCGGCGGTATCTCCCCGCTCAACTGGTTATCGGCGAGATCCAGCACTCTCAGGTTGGCGAGGTTGGTCAACTCCGGCGGTATCTCCCCGCTCAACTGGTTATCGGCGAGATCCAGCACTCCCAGGCTGGCCAGGTTGCCCAACTCCGGCGGTATCTCCCCGCTC
Organism: Dehalococcoidia bacterium; assembly: GCA_965249355.1. Classification (GTDB taxonomy): domain Bacteria; phylum Chloroflexota; class Dehalococcoidia; order Lucifugimonadales; family UBA3495; genus VXOI01. The sequence goes on along the minus strand of CBDFLW010000004.1, from coordinate 2,540,290 downwards.
AACTGGTTATCGGCGAGATCCAGCGCTTCCAGGCTGGTCAGGTTGCCCAACTCCGGCGGTATCTCCCCGCTCAACTGGTTGCCGTCGAGAACCAGCCCTTCCAGGACGGCGAGGTTGGCCAACTCCGGCGGTATCTCCCCGCTCAACTGGTTATTACCGAGATACATCCAGGTCAGGTTGGCGAGCTTGCCCAACTCCGGCGGTATCTCCCCGCTCAACTGGTTGCTGTTGAGGTGCAGCCTTTCCAGGTCGGCGAGTCTGCCCAACTCCGGCGGTATCTCTCCGCTCAGCTGGTTAGAGTTGAGCCACAGCGCTTCCAGGCTGGCAAGGTTGCCCAACTCCGGAGGTATCTCCCCGCTCAACTGGTTATCAGTGAGGCTCAGCTCTCTCAGGCTGGCGAGGTTGGCCAACTCGGGTGGTATCTCCCCGCTCAGCCAGTTATCGGCGAAGTCCAGGTGTGTAACGCGTCCGGCGGCGTCAGTGTCGACTCCGAACCAATCGCCGATTGGTGCGTCGCTCAGCCAGTTTACTTTATACAGCCAGTTGGGGCCGTCCGTGGCGTTGTAGAGGGCGACCAGCGCCTCCCGTTCTGACCCAGGCGAGGCTTGGGGAAGCGCGGGCGTGTTTGTGGGCGCGACACTAGCTGTGGGCGTGGGTTGGGGAGGCAAGGGCGTGTTTGTGGGCGCGGCCCTAGCTGTGGGCGTGGGTTGGGGAGGCAAGGGCGTGTTTGTGGGCGCCACCCTTGTTGGAGGTGTGGCCCCTTCCGTTGCTGATGCGGTTGCGGCCCGGGGCGTAGCCGTAGCTCCGTCAGAGGCGGGCGTTTCCGGCGGCGCATCGGAACCACAGCCGGCCAGCAGCGCCAGAAGAACCAAACCGAGTACGCAAAGACGTAAGGGAGTCAGCCATGTTGCCGTGCGGGACATTTCGGTCACCTCTCTCCTCACCACCAATTCGGGGCAGGGTGTCCACGCATTGTGGAGTAGGGTGCACGCTTGGGCAAGTCAGCTCGTGGACTCTCTCCGCCTTTCCGAAGTCAGTGTGAGCGTAGAACGACGGCTTGTTGTACGCAGTGTCGCCAGACGTGAACGTACCCCGGCGTATGGTCTGGACCGCCCTTACTGCTCAGCGGGATCGGAAAGAGGTCTGACGCCGCACCGATGTGGTGGGCATCTTCCCCAACCGCACTTCGGTCCGACGGCTTATCGGAGCGGTCCTGGCCGAGCAGCAGGGTGAGCGGCAACGTCCCGGCGCTACCTCGCAGCTCCCGCCGTCGCCGTACACGCTCACCACTCCAAGGAGGACCCCATGTGGCTAAACTGCCGGGGTATCCTGGTCCGCTGTCTCCCTCGGCTGTAGCCGGGAGAGTGTCCAGGTGAGTGGCGAACTGGCCGGTGCTTTGTTGAAGGCGTCCGGAGTCTGATATTCGCGTCTCAGGGCGGTGCAGAAGCGGGTTGCCAAATCAACTCCGCTTCGGAGGCAATGAGGGTCGTAGCTGCGCCGCATGGTGGGCCCAATCACGGGGCACATGGAGAATGCGAAATCCCCCCGTGCGCCCTCCGGCGACTGCTGCCGAATCAGGGCAGGCCCTCAGCAAAACGGCAGGCCGCCCAAGTCGAAGTACTCCATATCCAATCGGCCTTGCAAGCTGCCTGGTACGCACCCGCTAAGCTGGTTATCAGAGAGATCCAGCCCCCACAGGTTGGCCAGGTTGCCAAACTCCGGCGGTATCACCCCGCTCAGTAGACACTCCCTTAGAGACTCTGGCGTACGTGGGCGGTTCCAGGTGGCGCATTGAAACGGAGTTCGAGACTGAGAAGGGCGACGTGGGTCTGGACGAACCTGGGCCTGCGGGAACTCGTCGGCCATCACCTCGACCTCGGCAGCACGCCGGGACGGGCCAACACTGGGGACAAGCTGCTGACGCTGGTCGCCGCAGCGCTTGTCGGCGGAGACTGCATCGACAACGCCGATGTGCCGCGCACCGGCGGGACCGCCCGCATGCTCGGTTTCACGGCCAAGGCGCCATCCACCATCGGTAGCTTCCTGCGCAGCTTCCGGTGGGGCCACGTCCGCCAACTTGACCGGGTGAGCCGTGAGTTGTTGGCACGCGCCTAGGCGGCCGATGACGGTTTCAGGGTGGAGGGCCCATCCTGCCATGGCGGCGGGTGGAGCGGCGTCTCTCGTGGGAACGGCGAGCCCGTTCGTTGCGTAGCTGCGTATCCTCCAGCCACAACAGCAATTGATCGGGCCCGAACTGCTCCCGGGGCAGCATCTCACGCACCACCCGGTACACCTGCGGTCTCGTGATCCGGGGCATCTTTTTCCCCCCAATCCTGCTGCAGGCCCAGCAGGAACGCTCCTCCCAGCAGGCACATAGCTATGTGGTGATGCCACCCTGCCCAGCTGCGGGTCTCGTATTCGTCCAGCCCAACGTCGCCCTTCTCAGTCTCGAACTCCGTTTCAATGCGCCACCTGGACCCACCCACGTAGGCCAGAGTCTCCAAGGGGGTGTCCACAGGAGCGTTGGACAGGTAGTAGCGAGGCTCGCTGCCGTCCAGGTTCCGGCGCCAGACGGCCCACAGCTCCTCGCCGGGCTTGCGCCTCCTGGTGGCCCGCACCCGCTGGGCACTGAACCGGTAGGTGCGCGGCCCCTGGCTTCCCTGGGCCACCGTTATCTCCCGCCAAGCCTCATCCGGCAGTTCATCACCGCGTTGCTCCATGGTCCGGCGCTGCCCAGCCCGCAGCCTGGGTTTGCGGGGACGCCCGAACCCCTGATATTCCGGACTGGTCCAAGCCGGGTCCAAGGGCCAGACCATAGTGCCGCCGGAAATGTCCAGGACGTAGCGCATCCCCAGGGCCGCCAAGGCGTCCCGGAAGGACGGAGACATCCCGAAGGCGTCGTCTCCGGCAACCCACTGGGCCCTGAGGTAGCCCAGCTCCAGGACCCGCTCCAGCATCTCCAGGGCCAACTCCGTCTTTGACCGGTAGTTCCGCCGGTCCTCCGGCACACCCGCCGCCGCGCACCGGTCTTGGTCGGAGGTCCAACTCTTGGGCAGATACAGCCGCTTGTCCACCAACGCCCGGCCCAGCGGGCTGACGTAGGCCAGGAACATCCCACCCTGGCAGTTGGCCACCTTGCCCAGCCTGCCGCAGTACTGCCGGGCCACTCCCGCCGATTTCCTACCCTGCTTGGGGAAGCCGCTGCCATCGAACACCCACACCGCCTCCGGGTGTCCCAGCCTGGGGGCCAAGTATTCCTGCAACCGCCCTATGACTGTCTCATCGGACCACCGGGCCTCGGTGAGAAAACGCTGCATCGCCCGGGCCGAGATACCCACAGATTCCGAGAGATTCTCGGCGTTGCGCCGCTCCTGGTCCTGCACCAGCAGGGCCTGAAGATAATTCCCGCTGTGGTCCCGCCACTGCTTGCGGCCGAAGGAGTCCGCAAAGAAGGCGTGAAAATCCTGAAGGCTGTCGTAGACCCGCTCGAAGCTCGCCGCATCCATCACCCAAACCGCCCACCATCATCTGGCCAGCCATCCTACCAGATAACTCGTCGTTGTAGTACTAGGCGGCCGATGACGACCCGGCGATTCGCCCCTGACCATAGACCTGGACTCGACCATCTGCGAGACCTATAGACTGGCCAAGGAGGGAGCGCCACCACGACTACACCGGCGCGCGGGGCTATCACCCGCTGCTGGCCATTGCCGCCGGCACCGGCGAGGTGCTGATGTCCCGGCTACGCGAGGGCCGGGCCAACACCGCCCGCGGCGCCGCCCACTTCCTGCGGGAGACGGTGGGGCGGGTGCGCTACGGTGGTGCCACCGGCCAACTCACGGTGCGGGCCGACAGCGGCTTCTACGGCCACACTGTCGTTGCAGTCTGCCGGGAAATGGATGTCCGTTTCTCCATCACCATCCGCCGGCACAAAAGCCTGCGGGACCTGATCGAGGCGATTCCCGATGTAGACTGGACGCCGGTCCCGTACTGGATGGACGGCGCCGGCGATGTGGCGGAGACGACTTAGAGCCTATCCTAATAACCCGGCGGCTCGGAGAGCGATAAGGGCACAGGCGAAATGAAGCAGGGCGATGTAATTGCTAGGAGACTTGTCCCAGCGGACCAGAATGCGCCGGAAGCGGTTCATCCAGCTGTGGGTGCGTTCCACCACCCAGCGCCGGGCCTTGTAGCCTGCCTCCTTTTTGATGGCCTGGGCCTCCTCACCCCGGCTGCGGATGTGGGCCGTAAAGCCAAACTCCTCCAGGGTCTGGCGCACCTCGTCAAAGTCGTAGCCTTTGTCCAGGCACAGACCCTGGGGATGCTCTGGGCTGGGTGCTGGACGTGGCACGGGGAGGCTGTCCACCGTGGCCCGCAACAGTTTCATATCGTGGCGGTTGGCCCCGTCCACTGCCAGCCCCACCGGAATGCCCCCGGCTTCGGTCAACAGACTGCGTTTGACCCCGCTCTTACCCCGGTCCGTGGGGTTGGGGCCGGTTTTTTCCCCCGCCTAAGGGGGATTTGGTCAAGGCCCCGTCCATACTCAGCCAACTCCAGTCCAGACCTTTCAAATCGTCATAGCGTTCCAGCCCGGTCCGCCATAGCTCCAGGAACACCCCGGCGGCGACCCATTGCTGAAAGCGCAGGTGGGCGGTAGAGCCGGAGCAAATGCCTGTGGCGTCCAGGGCTTTCCACTGGCAGCCGGTGCGCAGCACGTAGAATATACCGTTGGCGCAGGTCCGGTCCGGAACCCGGGGCCGGCCTCCGCCCAAGGGATGGGTATTCACCCGCTGGGGAAGGAGTGGATTCAGTGCCTCCCACAGCTCGTCTGACACCTGGAAGGAGCCGGTGGTGGGGTTGGTTCGAGTGGCTGGGCCGACGCGGGGCGGTCGAGGCGGCTTGGGTTCTTTCGCTTTCTTCATTCCCCAAGTCTAGCCGCTCCTCTGCCTCCTTCCCCATTCACTACTCATACGGGTTTCACCCATTTTTAGGACAGGCTCTTACACCCCGTTCCAGACCAAGGCGGGCGCCGCGCAGGTGCGGCTCATCGTCCGGCGGGTGAAGCCGGCGCCCGGTTCCCAGCTCGCCCTCTTCGCCAGATGCAGCTATCACGGCTTCATCACCGTCCGGGATGGGGAGACGCTGGAACTGGAGGCCGATCATCGCCGCCACGCTGAGATCGAGAATGCCATCCGAGACTTCAAGCACGGTGTGAGGTTGAACCATCTCCCATCGGGCCGTTTCGCCGCCAACGCCGCCTGGCTGGCGGTACAGGTCATGGCGCATAACCTGGCCCGCTGGACGGCGCGGATTGCTCTGGGAGAGCGGACCACGACCACCAAGACCCTCAGGCGGCGGGTCTTCGCTCTGGTGGGACGGATTACCTGCTCGGCGCGCCGGCTCACCCTGCATCTTCCCAAGCGCTGGCCTTCGGAAACCCAGTTCAGCCGCGCCCTGGCCCGGCTGCGAGCCATTCCACTCCCGGCCTGACGGCCAGCCTGCAACTGACCCAACGTCCCCGCAGACTCGCGCCAGCCCGGCCCGCGAGAGTTCCCTGCTGCGTATTCTCTCGCCATCCTACCCATCGCAGCTCCCGCAGACGGCCATAGGGGCCCTGTGCGGCGACTGAAGACCGTCCGCCGACCTCCCATCTACCCCAATGGAGCCCAGGCCATCTCCCCTGTAGCTCCCTCACCCCTTGTTCCAACGCCAAGGCCGTCCCCCGGTGGATTCGGGCTAAGGTTTGTTGTCGAATAGGAAGTGATATACTGATCTCTGGTATGTAAATCCCCTCAAGAAAGCTTCCTGGCAGATGTATTCGATACAAATTAGCCCCTCATTGTTGGGATTCTCACTCCCGACAATAATTCGGGGATGAACAGGCAGCGTGTGACGGCTCCCAGGGAGGGGCTGCGACTGCCTATGAAACACTGAAATCGACGAAACCGAATTCACGGGAAAGAGAGATAGTGCGATGATTGGTGATGCCTTCGTATTCGACGCAGTTACTCATCTCTATAACATGAACAGCGCCAATGTCAGAGCTCCGGGAGGTTCGCTTTTCAATAACCACCTCTACGGTTTTCACGCGGCTCTCACTCCTGAAGGCGAGAAGGTACTGACCCAAGATGAATTCCTCCGGGATTGGGACATCGAGACCATCGCCAATCTGGTGTTCACCGAGACTGACACGGACATCCTGGTGGCGCAGCCGCTGCCTTTGACTGATTTCTTCTACGACGGGCTTTCAGACTGGCAGCGTTGTGCCGCCATGGCGAAACAATATCCCTCCAGGGTGGTTACTTGGGGTACAGTGAATCCCTTGGAAGGAAATAAGGCTCTGGACTTGATGGAGCTTCAGGTTAAGGAGCATGGAGTCAAGGCGTTCAAGTTCTACAACATCCGCTATGACTTCGGTGAGCCGTTTCCCTGGAGGATGGATGACCCGAGGGTAGCCTTCCCGGTGTACGAGAAGGCAAGGGAACTTGGCATCAACCTGATAGCCGTGCACAAGGGAGTGCCTCTGGGGCCGCAGCCCCTCGAGGGCACACAGGTGTACGACATCGACCAGGCCGCGGCGAACTTCCCGGACCTCAACTTCATCATCTTCCATCCCGGCCTGCCGTTCATCGAAGAGATATGCTGGCAAATAGTCCGGTTTCCGAATATCTATGTGTCGCTGGCGGCAACGCTGAACTTCATCGGCAAGGCCCCCCGGTGGTTCGCCGAAGTCTTGGGGAAGCTGTTGTTCTGGGGCGGCCCGGACAGAATCATATCCGGCTCGGAGGTCCCTTTGTGGCACCCGCAATGGGCACTCAAGGCTTTCTCGGAGTTCCAGATGCCCCAGGACCTGACCGACGGATACGGCTATCCCCAACTCACTCCGGAGATCAAGCGGAAGATTCTCGGCGAGAATCTTGCTAGGCTGCACGGCATAGACATCGAAGCCAAGAAGGCTGAAATCGCCCTTGACGAGTTCGCCCAGCGCCGGGCCAACGGCCTCGCCACAGCCTGGTCTTCCATCTAACAAAGGGGCCACCGTGGCCGGGCAGCACAGGAGAGGAATGAGCTTTCCAGTAGAACAACCGGACAAACCGCTGGAAGATAAAGTGAGGGAGGCGCTACAAGACGTCGGTTGCTGTGACGCCAGATTCGGCGTCGGCCAGTTGGGTTTGGTCCACAATGTAAAGGTGGAGGGCGAGGGCGAGGTCTCGGTGAAGGTACTGCCCTGCTGCATTTTTGGCATGACACGCCTTGTAACATCAGTGAAGGAAAGCCTGTCGGAGCTTGAAGACGTTGCCAGCGTGGAAGTGGACGTAGCCTGGGACCAGATTGGAAAAACCAACCTGGCACCGAAATCCGGCAGTCAGACACTGGACCTGGAATTCCTGACCCGCAAGCACGGACTAAAACCCTGGGGGCAGTGACAGCTCTCGGTCAAGAGAACGGTGTCAATGGCGCCGAGACTCCGCCGACGCGGCGAACCCCGGCCATCTAATACCATCGCAGACTAAGCAAAGGACATTTCTGTTGAACACTTAACCGGACATTTATCCTGAACTTCGACAGCCATTGACAGTGGGCCACTTACCAGAATCACCGGCTGCGGAATGCCGTGGCTCGCGCTGAAAGGGAACTGGTCTGACTGGCGCTCCTTGTCGGGGAATTCTTACCCCGCGCAATCAAGCCCACTACCCTGCAGTCCGTAGGAGGTTGCGATGCAACTCGGATTGTTCCTGGATTCCCGAGCGAATTAGGGTGAGGGGCAGGAAAATCGGACGGCGTGGGCGTGGCGAATCTACCCTCCGGTGGTGGGCACACTGGCTTGGGGCGGTGCGTCTGTCAGGTTAACCGGGTTGTCTCTAAAACTTATTCCCAGACCCACTCCCAGCGGCGGCGCGCCCAAACGAAGATAACAACCACCACGACTACCGCAGCCACTGCCGCCACGATGATCCACCAAGGGAATCCTCCATCTCCGTCGTCCGCGACGGACGGCACAGGCGCCGTCGCGTCCGCGGGCGTTGGCGCGGCCGCGCCCGCGGAAGACCCCGGCACAGGAGGCACCGAAGGCTCAGGCGTTGCCGTTGAGGTCCCCATAGGCGGCGCTGTTGGTAAAGCAACAGGCTCCATTGTTGGCGTTGGCACCGGGGCTCCGGCAAATCCCGGCATGGGCGTGGCCGCCGGCTCCGGCGTCGGCATGGCTGTTGGGATGGACGTTACTTCCGGCGTCGGCGTCGGCGTCGGCGTCACCAGCGGTATGGGCGTGGAGGTACCACCCGGCGTGGGCGTACCGCCCGGTGTCGGCGTACCGCCCGGTGTCGGCGTGGCGCCCGGTGTCGGCGTGGCGGTCGGCGTCGGCACGTCGGTCGGTGTCGGCGTGGCAGTCGGTGTCGGCGTCGGGGTAGGCGTGGGTGTAGGTGTCGGCGTCGGCGTAGGTGCCGGCTGTTCGGTCTCGCCGAAGCCCGATTCCGACCATGGACTGGCCCCCTCAATGTTGACGGCCAGCACCTGGACTTCGTAACCGGTCCCGGATCTCAGGCCCTCCAAAACCAAGGACGTAGCGATGTCGTTATACCCAATGTACAGGAACTCGCCCCCTACTTCCCGATACCGCAGGTCGTAGCCGATGATCTCCAACTCGCGGTTATCCGGCTCCATCCAGTGAATTGCCAGACTGGCCGGGCCGGCGCTGCTTACTTCAGGGGCCCCAGGAGCCAAGGGAGGCTCTAAGTCCTCTACGGTGATGGCTACGTCGATAGCGTCGATTTGACCGCTGGTGTCCCGCACCCTCACACGCACCGAGTATTCATTCTTGAACTCGTAATCCAGCCAGATCCCGGTGATGATTTGTCCTGTGGCGTCGTTCACTGCGAAGGACTCGCTGTCTGTTCCCCACAACGAGTATTGCAATTGTCTGTTGTCCGGGCTCGTGGCTTTCACCGGATCCCCCACCGCCGTACCCATCTCGACATTTTCCGAAACAGCGCGGATGGCGCTAATGCCCTCATCGAAGTAGGGAGGGTCGGGTTCCACGATGCGACGCGTTCTGACCGTCTCGGGGATGGCCTCGGCCGTTGCCTCTTCCCCTGCGTCGGCAAGGTTCACCGCGCGGACCTGGAATTCGTACTCCCGGTTATTGGTCAACCCCGTAAACGTGTGGAACCTGGCCTGCGCTCCGTCTGAGACCTTCTCCCAGTCATGGATGTCTATCACGTGGGCCGAACCGGCTCCTACCAATGCGGTGTCAGCTACGGTGTCCACTGCTACGGAATACCCAAACCAGCCGCCCGCCTCACCAGGATCCTCGGTCAGCTTATTGGTCTGTCTCCACACGTTGGAGTCCCTCGTGAACACGTAAGCCGAACCGGAATCAGTGCCTTTGTCGTCGTCTTGGTAGGCCCCGACCAATACGGTGCCATCGTCCACCGCTACGGAATATCCGAAGTAGTCGCCTGGCGCCCTGTCGTCCGCTGTCAGCTTCACCGACTGGTTCCAGGTGCCGGCAGTCTTGGTGAACACATAAGCCGCGCCTGCATCCGGCAAGTGCGAGGGCGAATCGGGGTCTGAATCGGGGGCAATGGGGTCGTGCTGGTACGCCCCAACCGCGACAGTGACGTTGTCAACGGTGACGGAGACGCCGAACGAGTCGCCCGGTTGTACGTCGTTAGCAGTCAACTTGGCGGTCAGAGCGTCCTTGTCTTCCACTGTTGGGTCGCTGATGGTTTGTGGCAGGTTTTTCCAATCGCCCCAGCCTTTGCCGGGTTTGGTGAACACATAGACCGAACCCGAATCTATGCCGTTGTCGTCATTCCCGGGCGCTCCGATCACCGCCGTATCACCGTCCAGGGCTACGGAAGTCCCGAAGTTGTCGTCATCCGCGGCGTCGGAGGCGCTTAGCCTGGCCGTCAACCTGTCCTTGTCATCATCATTCTCGTTGGTGGCTGTTTGCGGCAGGTCGTTCCAGTCGCTCCAGCCTCCTTCGCTGGTCGGCTTGGTGAAGACGTAGACCGAACCGGAATCTTCCAACGCAGTCTCGGTGACAGTCTCCTCCCGGTCGTCTTGGTACGCCCCCACCAGAACGGTGTCTCCGCTCACCGCCACCGAATGTCCGAAGTAGTCGAGCGCCGCACCGTCGGAGGCGGTCAGCTTGGCCACTTGGCTCCACACGCCGTTGGCCTTGGTGAACACATAGACCGAGCCGGAATCGGCGCCGTTGTCGTCGTCCCCGGACGCCCCAATCACGATGGTTTCGCCGTCCACCGCCACAGATATCCCGAAGTTGTCGTACGGTGCGCCGTCGGAGGCGGTAAGCTTGACCCCTTCGTCCCACACCACGCCGCCACTCCTGGTGAAGACATAAGCGGCGCCGGCTTCATCGCCCCTCTCGCCGTCCCGGTACGCGCCCACAACGGCGATGTCGCCATCCACCGCCACGGAATACCCGAACTTGTCGTTGTCCACGACGTTCAAGGGGGCAAGCTCACTAGCCTGGAGGTGCAAGACCTCGTACTTGTCTACCACAGAGTTAGGGGAGCCCGCCAGGTCAGCGTCACCTCCTGATTGCGTCCAGCCACGGAAAGATTCGTGGGCTTTCCAGGTTTAGCCGGCAAGGGTGTCGCTTCGACGTCCGTCGGATTCACCGCTAAATTCGTCGTCAGCGGGCCCTTCGCCCACCAAATCCACCGCCAGTATTCGGAACTTGTACTCTTCGCCGTTGGTAAGGTTGCTCACCGTGTATCCGATGGTGTTCTGGTCGATGTCTTCGATGCCGCCGAGGGAGATGTTCACCCAATCATCTCCAACATCTCCCCAGTCGCTGAAGTTGCCGTCGTTATCCGCCTGGAGGTACTGGTACTGGTATTTGTCGATCGAAGCGTCGTCGGGGTCGTCCCACGTCAGGAGCACCTGCTCGTCGCCCGCGGTCGCCTTGAGGCTGGTGGGCGCGATTGGTTCAATGCCCATGGGCGTGGCGCTGCCGTCCGCGGGTTGGCTGTTTGGTTCGAAAGCCTGGTCGTCCACTGCGCTAACCTCGAAAGTGTACTCCACATCGTTAGTTAGGCCGGTCACTGTGTGGACGGTGGTATTGGCCCCACTGCCAGAAATCGGCTTCCAATCGCCGAAGCTTCCGCCTCCCTCCTTCTGACGGTAAACATACTTATCGATGGAAGAGTCGTTGGGGTCGTCCCAGGTTAGCTGCACCTGAGTGTCGCCCGCGGTTGCGGAGAGGTCCGGCGCGGCCGGTGTCGCGCTTGCGGGCGTGGCCCTTTTACGTGGCCGAAGGGTTTCGCCGATAGAGTTCACCGCCCGCACCGGAAGTCGTACGTGGTGAGGTTGGTCAGCCCGGTAACGTGTATGCAAGGTTCGTGGCATGGTGTCGTCGATGTTGCTGTCGGGAATGTTCGTGAAGGTCGTGCCGCCGTCTGTGTTGTACTCGTACCTCGTGATAGGGGCGATAGTGGCGTCGGCGGGGCCGCAGTCCAGCTCAACGTCACCTGAGTGTCGCCCGCCTCCGCGGTCAGGGTCGGCGCGACCGGCTTCCCCAACGGAGTGGCGCTGGCGCCGTCCGAGGCAGGACCAGCGCCGCTCCGGTTCAGCGCCCGGATTTGGTACGCGTACTCTGTTCCGTTGGTCAGGCTGGTCACTGTGTGATTTGTGGTTTGATGGTCGCTGAGGCCAATGTCCATCCAATCGGGTATGCCCAACACATGGACCGAACCAGCATCCATGCCAGTTGCGATGTCGTCACTGTACGCCCCAACCAGTGCGAGATCACCGCGTTGATCATCCAGGTCCACTGCCACTGACCATCCGAACCTGTCGTTGGCCGCGCCGTTAGGGGCGGTGAGCTTGAGGGTCTCAAAGGTGCTGGCCCAGCCGAGGTCAGGCTTCTCGAAAACATACGCCGAACCGGAATTGCGTCCGTTGTCGTCGTCTTGCCACGACCCAACTACGACGGTGCCATCCTCTACCGCCACGGACACTCCGAAGTTGTCTCCAGCTGCGGCGTCGGAGGCGGTGAGCTTGGCTTTCTCGCCCCACACACCCGATTCCCTGGCAAAGACGTAAGCCGCACCGGAACCGGCGCCGGTTCCGGGGTCGTTGTGCTGACTTGCGCCGATCACCGCAGTGTCGCCGTCCAGAGCTACGGAAAACCCGAAGTAGCCGCTCGGCTGGCGGTCGGAGGCGGTCAGCTTGGCAGTCTCATTTCCGTCGATCCAGCCTCCGGAAGGCTTGTCAAATACGTAGGCTGAACCGCTTCCTAACTCACCACGGACAGTGTCGTCCCCGTACGCCCCTACCAATACAGTGTCGCCGTCCACCGCTAACGAGTACCCGAGATAGGCGAGCTGCAAGCTTGTGGAGGCGGTGAGCTTGGCCGCTTGGCTCCACACACCGGTACCCGAATTCTTGGTGAACACATAGGCCGCACCGGCGCTGAAATAGCCCCCAGCGTCATAGAGGCGAGACCCAATCGCCAGGGTGTTGCCGTCCAAAGCTACGGAACCTCCGAAGAAGGCGTACGCTTCGGGGTCAGTGGGGGTCAGCTTGACCGGCGCGGCAATCGTGTCTGCCCAGCCGTTGGCGGTGGCGGGCTTGGTGAATACGTAGACCGCACCGGAATTTGCCAGGGTATTACCTTCAGCATCTTCGCCGTCGTACGCGTGGGCTCCAACCACTACGGTGTCTCCGTCCACCGCGACGGACCACCCGAACTGGTCGCCCGTCGCTTCGCCGTCGAGCTTGGCCTGCTGGGTCCAGTTGCCGGTGGACTCCCTGGTGAATATGTAGACCGAACCCTTCCTACTATTTGCCCGGTCCGCCCCAACCACGGCCGTGTCGCCGTCGATTGCTACGGAAGTCCCGAAATGGGCGCCGGCCGCGCCGCCGGAGGCGGTGAGAAAGTCTTCGGGGATTACCTCCGAAATTTGGTAGACATCTATGGTCGAATCATCGGGGTCTTGCCAGCTTAGCGTCACTTTCTCGTCGCCAGCCACCGCTCCCAACCCGGTCGGCTTGGCTGGCTTCCCAATCCGGGGAGTGGCGCTGGCGCTGTTTGACGCCGGCCCTTCGCCGGAGGCGTTTACCGCGCGGATTTGGAACGAATGCTCCTGGTAGTTGGTCAACCCGGACACTGTGTGAGACGTGGTTGCCGAGTTGATGCCGCCGTCGAAGTCCGAGAAAATCGCGCCCCCGTCGGTGCTGTACTGGTACTTCGTGATTGTGGCGTTGCCGGGATCGGCCCAGGAGAGCGCAACCTTGCCGTCACCCGGCGCGGCCGACAGATTCGCGGGGGCGACCGGTACCATCAAGGCGCTTACGGTGGAGGGCGCGCCGTTGCCGAGATCGTTCACGGCGCGCAGCGCCAAGGTGTGCGTGACGCCGTTGGTCAAGCCGGTCACGGTGTAGGTGGTGGTGGTAGCGCCGCTGCCACCGATTTCCGCGAAGGTCGTGCCGCCGTCTGTGCTGTACTTGTATCCCGTGATTGTGTCGTCTTCGGGGTCGTCCCAGGACAGAGCGACCTGCCCGTTCCCTCCCGCGGCCAATAGATTGTCCGGGGCGTATGGCACAGCCTTGGGCGTTACATTGAGCCTGTCCGATGCCGGGCCATTGCCGCTGCGGTTCACCGCGCGGAGCCGGAAGGTGTACACGACGTCATTGGTCAGGCCTGTCACCGCGTAGGAAGTCGCGTTGGCTTCGCCGGGCGCGCTGTTGGAAATGTCAGTCCAGGACGGGACGCCCATAATATGGGCTGCCCCTTTATTACTGCCGTCCCCGCGCGCGCCCATCAAGACGGTATTACCGTCCACCGCTACGGACGACCCGAACTGGTCGTCCTCCGCACCATCTTGGTCGATGATTTTGGCTGTCTCAGTAGTGGTGTCCCAGCCGGCGGCGGGTTTGGTGAAGACGTATGCTGAACCGGACTCGCCCCCCTTGTCGTCGTCCTTGTGCGACCCGACCAAGACGGTGTCGCCGGACACCGCCACGGAGATTCCGAATTCGTCGCCGCTCGCCCCGTCGGAGGCGGTAAGCTTGGCAGTCTCAGTACCGGTGGCCCACGCGTTGCCAGGCTTGGTGAAAACGTAGACCGCACCGGAATTGTTCACGGTGTCACTTTGGTCGTGTTGGTGCGCGCCGACTACGACGGTGTTACCGTCTATCGCCACGGAAATACCGAACTCATCTCCCGCCGCAGCGTCGAAGGCGGTGAGTGTGGCCGTCAAAGTGGCCTTGCCATCGGCATCCAGGGAGTCCCAGTCTTCCCAGTCTATCGAGCCGTCGTCGTTGGCGTCGGACGATGGCTTGGTGATTGCGTAGGCCGAATCGGCCTTGTGGGCCCCGACGACGATGGTGTCGCCGGACACCGCCACGGAATTACCGTAGTAACCGCCTGCCGCAGCGTCAGGGGCGGTCAGCTTGACCGCAGTATTAGTCGAGGTCCAACCGCCGTTAGCCGGCTTGGTGAAGACGTAGGCCGAACCGGATTCAGCGCCGTCGTCGTCGTCCTGGTGCGCCCCAATCACGACGGTGTCGTCGTACACCGCGACGGAATACGCGAACTGGTCGTCCTCCGCGGCATCGTCGGCGGTGAGCTTTGCCGCCTGGGTCCACGATCCGGCCGAATCCCTGACAAAAACGTAAGCCGCACCGGTGCCGGTGACCTGGCCTTCGCCCGCCTCACCCTTATCGGCTCCGGGAGCCCCGACCACGGCGGTGTCGCCATCCAACGCTACGGACTGGCCGAATTCGTCGCCATCATTCCCGTCCAAGGCCGTCAGCGTGGCCTGGATCCACTCCCCGGATTCCGAATTTTTGGTGAATACGTAAGCAGCACCCGGGCGATTGTTGAAGCCAGCGTCATAAGCCTGCAACGCCCCAACCAACGCGGTGTCACCGTCTGCCGCCACGGCCATCCCGAAGAAGTCGCCATCCGTGCCGACGCCTCCGGCGGTAAGCTTTCTCGGCGTAATCTGCAACAGTTGGTACTTGGTGATGGTGGAATCGTCGGGGTCGTCCCAGCCCAACTCCACTTGAGAGTTGTACTCGATCCCGGTGAGTCCGGTGGGCTTGGCCGGCAGTATCAAGGCGGTCACGGTGGACGCCTCGCCGTTACCGGTAGGGTTCACCGCACGCAGCGCTAACGTGTATGTGACTCCGTTGTCCAGTCCGGTTATGGTGTATGAGGTGGTGGACGCGCTGCTGCCACCGTCGAAGTCCGAGAAATTCGCGCCCCTGTCGGCGCTGTACTGGTATTTCGTGATTGTGCTGTCGTCGGGGTCGTCCCAGGTAAGCGCAACCTTGCGGTCGCCCGGCTTGGCCGAGAGGCCTGTCGGGGCGTCTGGCAGGGGCGCGGGCATGGCGGACGCGGTGGATGCCGGACCGTTGCCGGAAGCGTTCACCGCGCGGACCGCAAACGTGTATGTGATGTTGTTGGTCAGGCCGGTTACCTCGTGGTACCTGTTCCCGGCGTCGTCGTCGGGGATTTTGGCCCAGCCCGATGTCCCGATGACGTAGGCAGAGCCGGCATCGGAGACATCGTTGCCGGCGTTGTCGTCGTCATCATTGGCGTCGTTCCTGGGCGCCGCCACCAATGCAGTGTCATCGTCCAGCGCGAGGGCGATTCCGAACCGGTCTCCCTCTTTACCGTCCGACGCGGTGAGCTTGACCGTGCCAGTAGTGTCCTCCCAGCCGTTCGTGGGCTTGATGAATACGTAGATCGAACCGGAATCCGAGCCGTCGTCGTCGTTCTGGTGAGCCCCGACCACGATGGTGTCGCCGTCCACTGCAACGGACCGACCGAACTGGTCGCTATGGGCGCCGTCTGACGCGGTGAGCTTGGCTGTCTCGGTGCCTCCACTGTTGGCCCAACCGGTGTTGGGTTCCGTGAATACGTAGGTCGAACCGGTGCCGACCTCAGTGCCGCCGACCGTGTTCCGGTCTCCGGACGCGCCAACGACTATTGTGCCGGTGTCGGTGTCCACTGCTACGGAACGACCGAAATTGTCGTTGGCGTCCCGGTCGGACGCCCTGAGCTGCACGGTTTCAGTCGTCGTGGCCCAGGCGGCGCCCCCAGACTTGACGAACACGTAGACCAAACCGGAATCGGTGAGGCTGTTGCCGTCCTTACCGTACGCCCCGACTGCGATGGTATCGTCGTCCACCGCAACGGAGATCCCGAACTCGTCGCCCGTCTCGGCGTCGGTGGCG
Organism: Dehalococcoidia bacterium; assembly: GCA_965249355.1. Lineage (GTDB taxonomy): Bacteria > Chloroflexota > Dehalococcoidia > Lucifugimonadales > UBA3495 > VXOI01. The sequence goes on along the minus strand of CBDFLW010000004.1, from coordinate 2,524,078 downwards.
GTAAGATTGGCCGCCTGGCTCCACACACCGGAGTTCTTGGTGAAGACGTATGCCGATCCGGCTGCGGGCGCACCGACCACGATGGTGCTGTCACCGTACAACGCCACGGAGGCTCCGAACAGGTCGTCCGCCGCGCCGCCTGTAGCGGTGAGCTTGGCCACAGTTGTGGTGGCGGTCCAGTCGTCATCTGCCAGCTTGGTGAACACGTAGATTGCGCCCGTTTTGCTGACGTTCCCACGGGCCCCAACCACCACGGTATCGCCGTCCACCGCCACGGAGATTCCGAACTCGTCACCATCCGCGCCATCGGAGGCGGTCAGCTTGGCCTGCTGGCTCCACGCACCGTTGGAATCCTTGATGTAGACGTAGGCCGCGCCGGGCCTGCTAACGTCCAGACTGGTGTCGGGATCCGTATAGGTGGGTTGGAAGGCGCCGACCACGGCCGTATTGCCGTCCACCGCCACCGAAACTCCGAACCTGTCGTTTTTCGCGCCATCGTCGGCGGTCAGCCCGCTCTCCTCAGCGAGCTGCATTAGCTGGTACTCGGTTATGGTCGTATTCCCGGGGTCATCCCAGCTAAGTTCGACCCGCTGGTCGCGCGGCCTGGCCGTGAACCCCGTCGGGGCGGTCGGCATCATCACAGCGGTCGCGGTGGCTACCCCACCGTTCCCTGAAGCGTTCGCCGCACGCACCGCCAAGTTGTACGTCTCGCCGTTGGCCAGGTTTTCGACGGTATATTTGAACTTACCCGTTTCACTGGAGTCGATGGCTGTGAGGGCGATGTTGTTGTAGCTCGCGCCGCTGTCGGTGCTGTACTGATACTTGGTGATGTACTGGTCTAGCGGGTCGTCCCAGGAAAGCACAACAAGCCCGTCACCCACGGTGGCCTCGAGATTGGCCGGGGCGCCCGGAGCGTCTAGCACTTCATTGATACTGATTTTTAGCGCGTTGGTATAGGTGAACCAGCGTACGTTCCCTGCTACGAGATAGTAGCGGTAATCGTTCATCGTCCACCCGGTGGCCGTGCCGGAATCCAGAGCGTCGGATGCCGTAGTTCTCAATAGGGGTGTAGTTCCGGCGCCGCTAAAAGTCAGGTGTACGAAGTAGAAGGTGTCTGCACCCAGCTGGGCGTTGTCAGGGGCGGTGAACCGCACGAATCCCGCCTCTATGGTGCCTAGGTGGGTCAAAGTGTACAGGGCCGTGTCGCTCGGTTCGGCATCATCGTTCGGCTCCCGCACCGACACCGTAAGGACCCCACTACCTGGAGGGCTTTGAAAGTGCACGTCGATACTTCCCAAGACGTAGCCTGTCCCATTCGTGCCCGTACGGAAACCCTGAGCCTGGTCGCTGGACAAGTCGGCATCGACACCAACACTTGTGTCGGTAGGTTGGCCGATGTTGCTCACGTACAGGGGCACGGGCGGGAGGCGCGTCGTGGCGGTCACGGTGGCTGCCTCGCCGTTGACCGAGGCGTTGACCGCCCGCACTGCCACGGTATATTCGGTGCCGTTTCCCAGGCCAGTCACGGTGTACTCGGTGGTGGTCGCGCTGCTGCCGGTGATGTCGGTGAAGCTCGTGCCGCCGTTGGTGCTGTACTGGTATTTCGTGATTAGGGTGTTGTTCGGATTGTCCCAGTCAAGCGCAATCTGGCCGGCGCCCACGCCCACAGTGGCCGTGAGGTTCGTCGGAGCGGCTAGTATCGTCGTGACGGTGACGTCGTTCGAGTTTGCGGTATCGCCGCCTTCGTCCACCGCCCGTATCCGGAAGGTGTAGGTCTGGCCGTTTGTAAGGTTGCGAACGGTGTACCCGGTGGTATTGGCCTCGCCGTATGCGCTATCTGGGATCGTGGTCCACTGTCCGAATGAGCCGCTGCCCTCCTTTTGCTGGTACTTATAGGCGGAGATGGTGGAGTCGTTGGGGTCGTCCCAGGACAGCGTCACCTGGTCAACGCCCGCCGCGGCAGTCAGATTGGCCGGCGTGGCCGCTGAAGCTTGCTGCGGCTTGGCGTGCTTGTTCCCAGAGGCAGGGCCGGGGCCGCCACTGTCCACCGGCCGGACCCAGAAGGTGTACTCCACATCGTTGTCCAGGCCGGTTACCGTGTGGGATGTGGTCCCCGGTCCACTTCCGGTGATGGCGGTCCATGCGGGGATGCCGAACACGTAAGCGGCGCCAGTCTCGCTTTCGTCCCCGGGCGCCCCGACGATGGCCCTACCACCGCCCGCTGCCACGGAATATCCGAATTCATCGCCCGCTGCGCCGTCGGGGGCGGTCAGCTTGACCGTCTCTTTGGCCGTTGCCCAGCCACCGCTGGGCTTGGTGAACAGGTAAACCGAACCGGAGTCAGTGCCGTCATCGTCATTCCCGTAGGCCCCAACTACCACATTGTCGCCGTCAACCGCTACCGACCACCCGAAGTGATCGTCTGCAGCGGCGTCGGAGGCGGTTAACTTGGCGGTCAACCCGATCTTCGCAGTGGATGACAGTCCACCCCAGTCGCCCCAGCCGTTGGCACTGGTAGGCTTGGTAAACACGTACACCGAGCCGGACTGGGAGCCGCCATCGTCGTCCCGCCAAGACCCTACCACGACAAAGTCGCCGTCTACCGCTACCGACCGGCCGAACGAGTCGTTATTTGCGACATCGGAGGCGGTGAGCCTGACGGCGCTCCACACGTTGTCAGTCTTGGTAAACACGTAAGCCGCGCCCGAGCCAGAATCTTCCCCCGGTGACCCTATAACAACGGTGTTGCTGTCCACCGCCACTGAACTGCCGAAAATGGTGCCGGCCCCGGCGTTGGTGCCGGCGCTCCATATGGCCGTGGCCGCCGGGCCCCACACGTTGTTATTCTTGGTGTATAGGTAAGCCTTACCGGCAAGAGCGTCACTGCCGATCAGGGCTCCCGGAGCCCCTATGACGGCGATGCCGGTGTCCAATGCCACGGAACTTCCGAAAAGGTCATTTCCAAATTGGCCGGTCTTCGTGAACTCGGTGGCCCATGGGTCGGTCAGGCTACTCTTGGAGGCTATGGTAATCTCACCGGGATCAGTGTTGTTGTTTTGGGTGTATGACGGGGCTCCAGCCATGACCGTACTGCCGGCCACCGCTACGGAACTTCCGAGCCGGCCTTCGACCTGCGGGTTACTTACCGCCAGGAACTCATCGTAGCTCCACCCCCCGGAACCTCTGCTGAAGGTATGCCCCCACCCGCCGTTAGTAATGGAGACACTCTGGTTGTCCAGAGATTCTTGTAAGGGGGCTCCAACCACCGCCGTGTTCCCGGCAATCCCCACGGAATCTCCGAACCTGTCGCCTGCCTCGATGGCGCCTGCAACAGTACTGGGAACGACCAGCTTGTCGATTGCCACCTGCAAAACTTGGTAGCCCGTGATCGTAGTATCGTTGGGGTTGTTCCAGGTTAAGGTCACCTGGCTATCGCCGGCGGTCGCGGTGAACCCGGACGGCGCGACGGCTGCTGTGATCGATGAGATGGTGGCCCAGGAGACCACGCCCACAACGACGATCGCCGCTGCCACTATGGCCAGGTTTTGGAACCTGGAGTTAGATCGCATCAAACACGTATCTGGTCCTTCGTTGGTCTGCGAGTCAGGGCGCTGGCTTCATGGCCGGCTGACCCGAACCATACACAAAATTTGCCGGCCGTCCGGATCACCGGGTATCGCCGGCGCCGACTCTCGTCCCTCGCGGATTGGGTCGCCGTCCGGCGACAGCGGGACTGGTCTCTCCCCTTCCCGGACAGCCGAATACGCAAAGATATCGAACGATGGGAGCTGGGTACGGATGTTATGGGTTGTCAGCCTGCGTCGTCAAGTGCGCGAATTGCCCGACAAGTGTCCCTACCGAAGGTGGACGGCGCCGACACCATCGCCGCCTTCGCCGCCTTGGCCGAGGACATGAGCGAGTTCCTCAAGACCAGCGAACTGACTCAGACCGAGTGGTTCCGCCTCTCCGCTTCCGTGGGGGGCCGGTAGAAATGGGGCTGTCCCGGCTGGCAGAGGCGCTGCGAACCGTCATGCTTGCAGTACCTACAGGTCGTCCCATCGGGGGAGAAGCGCCGCCAGGCCCCGGAGTTGCGCTCGCCCCGCTGCTTGTTCCTGCGTGTTGACCTCTTCAGCGTCCCTGAAGAGAAGCGCAGAAAGAGGCGAAAGGTTGCGACTGGTATTGGCTGGTCCTGTCATCCCACTTATGACGGTGGCTAGTGGGGGTGGGGACTCCCCAACGTCAACGGTGGCCCCGGACAGCAGCGGCGGGTCTGATCTCGCGGTAGCCGACTATGTGGCCTATTGCGAAAAGCTCATAGCCCTTCTTGAGTATTCCTTCCGGTCAGACAAGGACGATGTAAATTTTGGAAGATTCTCCAGTTTTTGACCTGCTCATTACATGATGACCAGTCAACACCTTGGTGTGGAAGGACGAAGGACGGATTATAGGAGACGCGGTCGCTGGTGATGAACTGCCATCTGAATTTTCCGGCGTGGAAGCTCGTAAGCGCGGGGAGAGATGGATGTTTCCCAACCGACATCATCAACGCAGACCTCTAGGAGCCGGACGGGAAGCAGTACGTGCGGAACAGCGGGATTTTGCCGAACACCCCAGCCCTTACAATGGAGGGTGAACATTCTAAACAGGCGGGCGAGAATGCGACAGATGACAACATTACTGACTCCATTACGTCTTTGCGCTCTTGTGCTGATTCTCGCGGCCTTGCTAGCGGGTTGCGGCGGGTCCGACTCTTCGCAGCAGGGGGGGAATGGATGCCACTGCTGCGCCAGAGATGGAGGAGACCGAGCCGGAGCGTGCGCCTGCGCCGGGCTCACCCGAGAGGGACAGGGAGATCCTGGTCACCCTCTACAATGCGCTAGATGGACCAAACTGCGAGGACAGTGAAAACTGGCTGAGCGACGCGCCAATGCTCGAATGGGCCGGCATCAACACTGACGACAACGGATGCGTTATTTGGCTGCAGCTAGGGGCGTAAGGGTCTGGACAGGAGTTGAAAGGGGAAATACCTCCGGAGCTGGGCGACCTCGGAGCCTTGGAAGTATTGGGCCTCAGTGGTGACGGATTAAGTGGGGAGATTCCGCCTGAGTTGGGCAACCTCGCCAACCTACTAGAGATGCACCTCAGTGCTCCGGAATTAAGTGGGGAGATTCCCCCAGTGCTGGGCAACCTCACCGCCATACGCGTTAAGTTCCTCACCAGCACCCAAGTCAGCGGAGAGATCCCGCCGGAACTGGCGAATCTCCCATACTTGCAATTTTTGCACCTTGGTTGGAACCAGTTGAGCGGAGAGATTCCGCCGGAATTGGCGAATATCCCCGACCTGTTCGAACTGATCCTCAGTGAGAACCAGTTGAGCGGGGAGACCCCACCGGAGTTGGGGAACCTCGCTGGCCTGACATGTCTGGGCCTCAGGGAAAACCAGTTGAATGGGGGGATACCGTCAGAGTTGGGTAACTTAGGCGACAGGCTGGAGATCCTAGACCTCAGCGAGAACCAGCTAAGCGGTGAGATACCGTCAGAGTTCGTCAACCTTGGTAGCCTGCAAGGCGTGAACCTTGAAAACAATCAGTTGAGTGGGTGTATACCGGAAAAATTGTGGCGAAGCGCTCAAGCTGATCTGCCACCGTGTAATTAATATCTCTCGGGGCGCCCCGCCCTCGATTCTGCAAAGATTAGACGAGGAGAGCACAAGGAGGGGGTAGGGGGAGAGGACCAGGTTTGGCGGTTCAGGGGTCGACTCAAGTGCGCCCGCTGGATCGGGGGCGTTGTCGCCATAAAGCTCACCCACGAAAGACAAAGGACTTCCAGGGCATAGAGAGTCGGCTTCCCAGAGCCACTCACTCCTACAACGGCCGGAACCTTCCCGCCATTCAGAGACAGATCAGCCCTGTTTAAGACACTCCCCTCGCCAAACCCTTGGGGGAACAGGACCAACTAGTGTTAGGTCAAAGCTGAAGTGTCAGGATAGAGACGGCGGAGTTTGGCTCTGGCGTCCTTGGTGGTAAAGCGCCAGTTGATCGTCGCTCTGATGGCGTTGCGCTCCCCCTCATAGGCGCTGATGTTCTTTCGCAAGCTGGATTCATCGGGATTGCGTCCACGCAGGCAGGCCCGGGCCAGCACGCTGAACTCAATCTCTGCCATGTTCAGCCAGCTGCTATGCTTGGGCGTGTGGTGAAACTCCAGCCGTTTGGCGATGCGCCGGGCCTCCGCTGGAGCGTACGTCTCGTACAGCGACGCCATTCGATGCGTGTTCAAGTTGTCGAGCACCAGGCGGATTACCGCCACCTCGGGGTAGGCCTCGTCCACCAGCCAGCGCATCTGATGGGCGAAGTCCTGCCTGGTGCGTTGTTGGGTAATGGCTGCGTGGCGCCATCCCGCCTTGGGTTCGCAGGTGAGAAACAGGTAGCGCGTTCCCTCTCTACGGTACTCGTAGTCCTCACGCCTCGGGCGTCCGGGCTTGACCGGCAGGGGTTCCCTGATATCGGCCAGAAACTGGGTGGACGTCTCGTCAAAACAGACCACCGGCCTCTGGGGGTCATAGGGTTCTGCGCAGAGGTCCAGCACGTCCTCCATGGCCGCCACATATTCCCCGCTTACCTTCGGGATGCACCACTGCTGCTTGCGCCACGGCTTGAGCGTGTTTTTTCAGCCGCAGGCGCACCGTCTCGTGGGACAGAGACTCAACCAGTCCCACTTCCACCACCTTGTCCGCCAGGGCGCGCAGCGTCCAGTGGTCGTGGCCCTCCGGAGCCGGGCTGCAGGCCAGGGCGATGAGATGGGCCTCCGTCCGGTCGTCCAGCTTCCGGTAGCGGTTGATCTGGTTGCGGTGCCGCAGCACCTCGTCCAGTCCCTCCTCGGCGTACCGCCGCTTGGCGCGAAACACGGTCTGCTCCGAGATGTCCAAGGCTGCTGCCACTTGAGATGCGGTCCAGCCCTCATCTGTTTTCAACAGAATGCGTGCTCGGGTGATGGCCTGGGCGGAACTCCTGCCGGCTCTGATGATCTGCCGGAGCCGCCCCTGCTCCTGAGTGCTCAGCTGAACGCCGTACCTCTCCTGAACCATGGATGCCACCCCTCCCACAACTCAACTTCCTCCCTGACGGTAGCATCTCGGCTCACCCTGTTTAACATCCGACAATGCGAGATTGACTGGATACTAGATGTAATCGAGTTCCAACCTGATCTCCAACACGAAGGTTCTTGATTCTTTGTCCAGGATGAGATGCTGGGACTGCATTGGAGGGATATTAATTTCCCCTCCGGCACTCTATCCGTGCGCGGGGCGCTGATCAAACCGGCATCCGATGGAACGGAATTGAAGGTGCCCAAGAATTCGTAAGCGGCGGAGTTAAAGTGGGCCGCGTTTGTTGTTGGTCTACGATTCGATCCGTAGTTAACTGTTCAGCGAAAATGTCCATCCATGAGGGATGTGACATTGAAACAGAGAGAATTGGCGAGGCTCCACGCGCTCAACAACGTCTTGGAATACCAGATCTCCATTGGTCAAGCTGCCGAGATTCTCGGGGTAAGCGAACGCCACGCCAGACGGCTCCTTAGTGCTTACCGCAGGGACGGAGCCGCCGCCTTGGCTCATGGAAACCGGCGACGCCAGCCTCACAACGCCGTTCTGGATTCCGAGGCTGCCGCAGTGGTGCGACTGGCCAGCACCGATTATGCGGGAGCCAACCACACGCACCTGGCCGAGCTGCTTCGAGAAAGGGAGGGCATAAATCTGAGCCGCCCCACCGTGCGTCGCATCCTGGTCAAGGCCGGCATCGGCAACCCGCGCAGCCGCCGGTCCCAGCAGCACCCAGTGCGCCGCCGGCGTATGCCACAAGAGGGATTGCTGTTGCAGATTGACGGCAGTCATCACCGCTGGCTGGGTGAAGGAGGGCGCAGGTTTGCCCTGCTGCTGACCGTGGACGACGCCACCGGCACCGTGCCCGCGGCCATGTTCTGCCGGGAGGAGGACACTTCAAGCTACTTCCTGCTCATGAACAAGCTGATCCAACAGCGTGGAATACCCCTGGGTATTTACAGCGACCGCCACCCTGTCTTCAAGTTTACCGGCGATATCGACCGTTACCCGGCAGGCCCGACCCAGTTCGCCCGCGCCATGGAGGAGCTTGGGATCCGGCAGATATTCGCCAGATCACCCCAGGCCAAGGGCAGGGTGGAGCGTGCTGCGGGTACCTTCCAGGACCGGCTGGTAACCGAGCTGCGTCTGGCCGGGGCCGCCACCATCGCGGAGGCAAACGAGGTCCTGAATGGCTTCCTGCCACGATTCAATGAGAAGTTTGGTGTACAAGCTGAGCAGGACTGTCCTGCATAGCGTTTCCTGGAGCAGTCAGTGTCCCTCGATGGGATCCTATGCTTCAAACACCGCCGCAAGGTGTCCCGGGACAACACCGTCAAGTACAACCGGCGCACCCTGCAACTGCTGCCCGGCGTTACTCGTCCGACTTTCGCCGGGGTGCAGGTCGAGGTCCAAGAAGACCTGGTTGGCCGGCTCCTGGTGCAATATCAGGGGCAGACTATCTCCTCCCAGGAGGCTCCGCCGCGCCCGGCCCAGCTGAGGGAAACTGCCGCCGCCCCTCCGGGAGGCTCCGGGTTGGACCTTGGCATCAACGGCGCTGGAGTCCAGTGCGACTCCCACCTGGCGACATTGAAAACAGGTGAGGTGGACCGGGACCTGAGGCCTCGAAAATCCAGGGCGCAACAACACAAAATACCCACCGCTCGCATAGAACTCTGTGGGAGAATGTGCAGCAGGCCAAGCTCAGGGGACTCTCCCTCAGGGCGATCGCCCGCGAACTGGGCATCCACAGAAACACCGTAAGCAAGTACGCCTTCGCTGAAAGTCCGCCACTGAGGAAGAAAAAAGCGCAGGCGCGACACAATAACCTGAAACGGTAGCATCTGCCTACCCGGACATTTTCTCAGACCAATTAGGCGGACATTCTCGCTGGACATCAACACAGGTCAACTTGGCCTCAATCGGCTTGCAATTGCTACCGAGGTGGACTCATCAATATGCATAGCTACAGAAGCGAGGGTCTGACTGATGGCGCTTGGCGCGGCAGCGGTGATCTCCCCCCGCAAATTGGAAACTCGCAACCGTGGTTGGGACGCGTGCTGCTCGTCTCGCTGCTGGTCATGCCAAACCTCACCCTGTTTTTCACTCTGATTACAGGGATGGACCTCTACGGCTTCTTCACCTTGTCCGTGGTCTCGGCTCGCCCATTGCCGGCCTTGCTGTCGACTCTGTTGAACCTGTGCATGGCTACCGCGGGGTTCACCTTCTATTGCTGGCTCTGGCGGCGACAAGCGTGGTTCATGGGGAAGAATTGGGATCCCTTTACGAGGGGGGCGATCCTGTCGACCGCACCCGTCTTACTAGCACACGCTCCGGCGATCCTGCTTACGAGTAATGGCGGCAAGCCAACGCAAATCATCGTAGCAGTGCTCATGGCCGGGGCACTGACCATCACGCACGCATTGAGGGACGCTGAAATGAGGGTGGATCCTTCCTACGCGCGTTTCTTGTTTGCCGCCGCCCTTTCCGTCATCCTGGTTTTCCTTTGTCTTGCCGTCGTAGGAATGGTGGTACTTCACGCTTCCGAGCAAATGCCGGCAGTGGGCAATCTGCTTTGGCGTTGGGACTACCGATGGGAAGACCTTGGATATCCGCGCGAGGATTTCGATCAACGCCAGAGGGACGCTCTGGTTTGCTACACAATTACTGGTTCCGCTTATATGATCGTGGCGCTTGGCGGAAGTATGCTTGGGGCGATTATGCCATGGACCCGGGCGATACAAAGCGCCTGGCAATCCCCGCAGAACACTCGCCAACTGGCGGACGCCCTATGCATGTGGACGCAGCAAGGAAACCGGCAATCTGAGCCGCTCGACCGCCAACCGGGAGACGCACCTGAGTGGATTGCCCAAGTTGTATCGGGCCTTGATGTACGCGGCCCATTCGCTTCGAGCGAAGCTGAGTATCTGGCTGCTTTCAACGGCTACGAGATGAGAATCCTCGCCAGTCAGTACGAGGACTTGGTAGGGCGCAAGGATAATTTACCGCAAGATGTAAAGCTGATTGTGAACAAGGCGGCGTTAGAGGTCTTCGTTTGGTCCGATGGAACCTGGGTCAGGCTAGTCTTCCGCGCCGGACGCGGAGGGAAAGCCATTGCAGGCGGCCCCTTCGCTCTACTGTGCATTATGGCCCGCAATCCGGGGCGGCGATTCACGACCAGAGAGTTGCGCGACCTCCTGAAGGCAGACTTGAAAGCCCTGGATTCGCCCAAGGTGCGTGACTTAATCTCCCAACTCCAGAAGAAGGATCCCCCCATCCCTGTGAAACGCGATGAAAACTCGTGGTTTTTGGACGATTCCATTGGGGTGTGTTTCCTGGAACGCCACAAGTAACCACCGCCACAAGTAACCGGTTGTCAGGCGCCAAGAGTAGCGCAGCGCCGGTATCGTGGGCAAGATTCGGTGAATTAGCAATGGGTATAGATATTTGAACTTGACACCGGTGCCCTTGCTGGTTGGTCGCTAGTCCCCACCTATTTCGCCTTCACCTCCGGGCATACGGGCGCCAATCGAATCACGCAAACGAGCCTATCCATCCCTCTCCACCACCTTTCCCACCCCTTTCCCAAATCCGTCAGTTTCCCGTGCCTGTTTCCCGCCCATTTGCTTATTCGCTGATAATCCTACGCTTACTCAACTATTTATTCGAAGTACCGCCGCCTTATATTTAGTGTAGGGATGGGGTTTAGGGGCTTTTGGACAAGCAAGAATTCTTCAAATTGCCGGGAGGAAAAATTGGAGATCAGGGCGAATATAGATAGTGTCCTGGTGGGAAGAGTACTAGCTGGGTTCATCATTGTGCTTGGCTTCATCGTGGCCCTATGGACCGGCACCGACGCCTCACGGGGCGGATTTAGGATATTCCTCCAGCAGATGATAAACCCGATTTCTTTCGCATGTCTGATCATCATATTGTCCGAGGCCATCAAAACTCTGCGGTCCCGCGGAAATAAGGCGGGCGAGGGAACGGCCTCTGATGAGTAGCAGCAGCGACGAAAGAGAACAGCCCGAGCCGGAAGAGGAGCTTCCACGGGGGAGAAATGGGAGGAGCCGTCGCCATTTTCTTTATTCTGGGCACCCTGAGCCGCCCCGGAGAGGACACGGCGAAATTTGTGCCCGCGAGCGCCCCCCTCTACATCTCCGTCAACCTCCGCCCTGGGATGAACCAGCTCAAGCGGTTACAAGAGGTTCGAGAACTCTTGGAGACTGACGACTTCCTCGACCGGCAGGACGAACTGCTCGACACGCTTGAGGACGATACCGACATTCACTTCTTGGACGATGTGCTCCCTTGGGTCGGCACCGACGTGTCGTTCGTGGTGCTCGAGGCCGAATTGGACCGGCCTGAGTGGGCACTGTTAGCGCAGGTAGGCGACCTGGGGGCAGCAGATGACTTCCTAAATGACCTCGCAGATTACCTTGAGGATGAGTTGGGCAGCGAATACGACAACGACCGTCGCAGAGGCTCTGACCTGTGGCTGAGTAACTACGATGGTGAAATTGCCTTGGCGCTAACCGAGGATTACCTGCTCATCGCCGACAGCGAAGACACCGTATTGGACATGATCGATAACATCAATTCTCCCCCGTCCAGGCCGTTGGCCGAAAGACAGCCCTTTATCGAGGCCCGGGAGTCCCTGCCTTCCGAGCGAGTCATGTTCGCCTTCCTGCAGTCAAGGGAGGCGATCGACGCGATCGAGGAGGAATACGATCCTGATGATGAGGATGAGGAAGAGGTCTTCAGACAGGCTCGGAACAACATCCCCGAATACGTCGCAGCCTCCGCTTCATTCATTGACCAGGGCATTCGCATAGATATGGTGGGCGAGACTCCCTCCAGGGCCTTCAGCCTAGGCACCGATGAGCAAATCAGGTCGCCGGAGGCGCTTCCGGCAGACACAGTGGCTATGGTTGCCGTGGTCGGCGTCGAATCGATGTGGCAGGAATTGAGGGACTCCATCGAGAATCTCGACCCATACACGGAGGAGGAGTTCGAGGAGTTCCTCGAAGATCTCGAGGACGGGACAGGCATCGACTTGGAGCGCGACGTCATTGACTCCCTGTCCGGCGAGGCGGCTGTCGCGCTGCTGTCGAGCGACTTTTCCTTTAGAACCTGGAATGATGGCTCCGATGAGGTAGGGGTCGTCCAAGGCCTGATTCTTGCGGGAGTCGAGGATCCCGATGGCATCGCCGACGCACTTGACCAGATCGCCGATGAGGTGGAGGACGCGGGATTCGACGTGGACCAGAGCCGGCTGGACGAATACGAGATGGTGACTGTGAGAGGTGAGGACCAATTCTCGGAATTTGAGCCGGGATATCTGGTAACAGGGGAGTGGGCCGCGGTGGGAAGCGACGTGTCCAGCCTGGAAGCCTTCCACGACGCAACCACGGGCGCAACGGACACGCTCAGCTCCAATGACGATTTCAGCAGACTCATCGACATGGTTTCCAGCCCTCACCACCTCCTTTTGTTCGCTAATCTGGGGGAACTGCTGGATATAGTCGATGACGCTCTAGACGACGATGACAGGTCGATCTACAGGCGCGAAGTCGAGCCGTTTGTCGGGCAGCTGGGATTCCTGCTGTTCACCGGCGCGGTTACCAGCGAAGAAATGCGGTTCTCGTTAGTGCTGACGCTCCGGGAGTAACCCCTATGAGACGAGTCGGGAAATCCATGCGCGCCATTGCCATCTCAGTCCTGCTACTGGTCTGGTTGCTTCCTCAGAACACCCAGACCAACCGGGTGCATGCCGAGCCGGCTACTGTGATTGTGACTGTGACTGTTGCCATTGCTCCTGTTGCGGTGTATGCGATCACGCTTACTGCGGCCCAGTTCAGCGCGTTCGTGACAACATTGGCTGCTTCGCTCCCAGCCGCCCAAACTCCGGCCATTCCTGGGACTGGAGCCATTCCTGGGCCTGGAATAGGAGCGACAATTCCAGCACCTCCTATCTCTGGGTGGGGGATTACGCTGGGCCCAAAATCAGACGCGGCCGGATATCTATTAGGTAACGATTTGGAATCCGTCACGAGCCATTTGGACGAAGCAGAGTTAGCGGCTAAGTTGGCAGAGTTAATCATTGAACACACTAAGGAGCAGGATGTCGCCATAAAGTCCATCTCCAGTGAATACGACTGCCAATTCTACTATCTCTGCAAAACGGAAAGGCGTCAAAGGAATGGTATTGAAGAGGTATGGCTGAAGTGGGCAAAGGACGGCAGCGAGACAGTAAGTTATACCCTCATTGGCGTGAGTGCCGGCCTGGGGGAAGCGCTCTATACCGCCACCGATGACCGCGCCCCGCATCTGGACCTCTCATACCAGTTGAACCCGGAGGTTGTCTCTGACGACCGCAGTGAACTGACGCTGGCAATCACTATTTCCGGCCGCGGTGGACGGGTGGGCGACCTGCCGCTGGAGGTCCGCGACCGCCTGCCTCGCCGCCCCCTGGAGGTGGCTATGGTAGTCGACCGTTCTGGGAGCATGGAGGAGGACGATTACCGGCCCACTCGCTTGGAGGCCGCCAAGATGGCGGCGGAGACCTTTCTACACCAAATTCAACCCGGAGATTCTGCCGCGCTGGTCTCCTTCAGTGAATACGCCACCGTCGATTCCCCGCTCACGGAGGACCGGGGATCCAGTTTGGAGCAATTGGACTACCTTTACCCCGATGGCAACACGGCCATTGGCGACGGATTAGACCTCGCCGTCGGAGTGCTGTCGGAGGGCGCCGAGGAAAGCGTGAAAGCGGTGGTTCTGCTGTCCGACGGCATGTCCAACGAGGGCCGGGATCCCCTTAGCGCCGCTGCCGACGCCAGGGACGCCGGCGTTCCGGTGTTCACCGTGGGCATCGGCCTGCCGGGGGAGGACTTCGATGAGGCCACCCTGAAGGGCATCGCCGACACGACCAGTGGCGAATATCTCTACGCCCCCGATGCAGAAGCATTGAGCCGGGTGTACGAGCGGATGGGCGGGAAGGTGATAAACGTCGCCGGCGTAAACGCATCCCTCCAGTTTAGAAGCACCCCACTCTTTATGGTGGAGAGCTACACCACCGAGGGCTTTGAATCTGAGCAGGGAGAACTGTTTTCCTACCATTTCGATCAGATACCGGTCGGGGAGGAGCGTACGGTCTACTTGCATGGCCGCCCCAGTGTTCTGCTGGCGGAAGGGAGCGCCCCGTTGCTCAGAGACATCACGTTGACTTACCAGTCGCTGGGCTCGGAGAGAGAGAGAACGCTGTCGGCCGGGCCAGTGGAGCTCCGGTTCGACGGGGCCGCACGAGAACGGGCCGACGTTCGGATCGACGGGATCGATTTCAGAAACACCCTGGAGGAGTATGCGGGCTCGACCGTCGTGCGGCTGGACCAAGACCTGAGGGTGGAGGTCTTGCTGTCCCGGCAGCCGAGGGAAGGGCTGGTCTCCCATGCGTGGGTGTCCAACTCGTCCGGCGCGATCAGCATCAGCAAGGAGTTCACCGATGACGATGACGTTTCCCATCGGTTGGAAATCCTTGGCGGCGCCGGCCGCTACACGCTGGAAACCACGATAGGCGAGGAAGGGGGCCCCATATATGACAGTCATAAAGAGGATTTCTACGTGGTCTTCAAGCCCCCCAGGGAGTTCTCCGAATTCGTCGATGCAACGGTAGTGGCAGGGGACTTCAATCCAGTCAAATTTAAGTTGCCAGAAACAAAATTGCACCCCCACGACGCCAGGGTAGTTGAAGCAGCTGCCAAATTGCTGGTCGGCCATAGCCTGGAGACCCAGGAAGATGTTGCTTCTGCCCTCGCCCGTTCACTGAGAACCGTTCGGGATTCCGATGGGGAAATCATTTACGGGCTAATGGATTATAGCAATGAACTTGCCAGACTAGAGCAGGATCATCCAAGCGACTTGGAAACATTGCAGGCTCGGATCGGAGACTGCACAGATATGACGGCTCTGTACGTATCAATGGCGCGCTCCCTGAACATCCCGGCTCGAGGAGTAATCATTTGGTTCACATTGGAGCGTGGAGACTGGATAAGTGTAGGCCATCAGTTCGCTGAAGTTTACGCCGACGGCGAATGGAAACACGCAGACCCGACGTGGCGGAAGTACAACAGCCCGGACGCGTACTTCGAATACGGCGTTTCAAACCTAACCGCCAGTGTTGAAACATCGCCTGGCGTGCTGGTATACGACCCTTATACCACCCTCAAGTACGCCGTAGGTCTTACCAGTCTCAAAACTGTTTTCCTCAATATCGGCGAGGCCAGCCCGGGCGAGGACATCGACCTCACTGTGTCACTTGAAGTCGCTAACCGTTCGAAAAAGGAGAAGGCAGAAGACCTGCGTCTGCGCGTGACCGAAGTCCAGGGCGATACAGAGGGTGTGGACATCAGAAGCAACGTCAGGCTGCCCGGCAGCAAAACCCTGGAGGCCGGTACCGAAAGGAGCACTGAAGTCGAAATTACGGTGTCGAGTGAGATCGCCCAAGAGATTATTCAGGGTGATCTAAAAACACTCGATATTCTAGTAGAGCTGAAATTCGATGCCGGAGGGGAGGAACCCATCGTCAAAGAGTATCCGGTCCGGATAATGCTGTCCCGTGTTGTACGTTAGGTAGTTGGGGCAAGATTGGAGTAGAGGCGAATGAACTGGAGGGTTTGGACAGTCTTCGTTGCGATAGTGGCGGCAACTGCCGTCCTGGGCACCATGTCGTTCCTGCCCCACAAGGGACAGACCATTGAGCCAACGTCGGAGCACGTAACCCACATACTCGTCGACCTCGACCTGCCCTATCAGGGGACGGCAACTGTAACCTATCCGGAGGAGGGGGTCTCCGGCGATGACCTTCAGGCCGTAGTCACTGCATTCCAAGCCGTCGACGGCCTTCTGGAGCAGTATTACGTCCTGGTCGAAGACCCCCATGACGTTCGGGTCCGCAGGCGCGGAGGGGAAGTTTCTGTGAGTTTCCCCTTGATTGCCAGGGAGCGCCTCGACTTTCTTTTCCCAGAGGCTACGCTCGTCGGCTCGTGGCGTCCCCTCTGGGAAACGCTGGGCGTTACCATCCTCCTCCCAGAGGAATACGAGGTGGCCGAGACCAGCGAGGTGGGTTTCAGCCGCGGCCTGGACTACAGCAGCCGGGGCGGGCGTTTTGAGGTCACGGGCCGGGCCCACGTGGGGGGATTTGCCGACTTTTCCATACGCTATTCCCGCGTCGATGGCGCGCGGCGTGGGCAGGAGGAGTGATGCGCACCCTTGCCTCGATGAACCGGAGGGCCAAGGCAGGCAGGCAGGTGATAGTGGCACGTCGGGCTGGTGTAAAGGATAGAAAATCGATGAGGCAGGATCCCAGTTCCTGGTCGCTGGGAGTGCCGGTGGCCTTCCTGGTGGGAGTACTGCTATTGGCAGTGCTATCGGTTCCGGCAGTCCTGATACCGGGTACGCTGATTGGCGCCACTATCGCCGCAGCGCTGTTCGCCGGCGCGCTCCTGGCCAAGAGGAGAGGATGGCGGTCCCGCGCTGCGGCCGGGGCATTGATGGGCGTCCTGCTGGCGCTTGCCGTATCCATCGCCGCGTGGGGGATGGCGCCGGGAGAGCCGGACGCTGCCCTGTGGCAGGTCATTGCGCTGAACGTGGTAGTCAACTCGATGATCACCCCATTGGACGACGCCATGACCCGATGGCTCGGCGGAGTGGCGTTGCTGGAAGAGCAGCAGCACGTACGATTCGCTGTCTCCAACCTTGTTTTCGGCCTTCTGGCCGGGCTGCTGGGCGGTTTGCTTGCCTCAGGCAGGCCACGCGCTGCCGATGATACGCCAAGTCCCGAGGAAGAGGACGCGCCAGAACCGGCCAATGGGCCCACCGAATCACCGCCCCAAGCCGACAAACTGGAAGATGCAGCGGCCCCCACCGCCAGCCCGGCGGAATTGCCGTCCACCCCTAGAGTGCCTGTAGCGGAGGCAGAGCCTGTGGCTGTAGAAACCGGCGCGCCGGTAGGTGAAACGGCCCCTCTTCCAATGGAGCCGCTAGAGGAGGATGCCGGTGCACTGGAATCAGCCGATGGCGCGGAGGGGCATTCGACAACAGATGTACCACAGGAGAAAAACGAATGAGACCTACGAACGCTCTTGCGGCGGGGAAGTCAGGCGTTTTCAAATCAACGCGCAGACTTTTGACAGTTTTCTCCCTGACCCTGTTCCTGGGAATCGCCTCGGCCTCATGCGGCGGCGGTGCGGGCGGCGCGCTGGAGATGGTTCCTGACAACGCGGACCGACTGCAAATTGTTCATATTGACCAGCTTTGGCAGGATGGCCCCGACTATTTGAGGGACCTTATGGAGGACGAATTCGAGGACACAGTGGAGGACGTGGGAGTGTCCCTTAACGACGTGTCTCAAATGGTTGTTGTGCAGGGGGAAGATGGACCTCTGATTATCATGGAGGGACAGTTGGACTTTGACCGGATCAGAGACGACCTCGACGACGCCGACTATGAAGACGACGAACACCAGGGTTACGAGACCTGGGAGGACACTTCGAGGAACATAGAGTGGGTGGCGCTCATTGCGAATGACAGACAGGTGATGATCGGAGATGAGGATGCTGTCAGAGGCGCTTTGTCGGTAATGGAGCGAGGCTCCGGTTCGCTGCTGGATGACCGCGACAACGACCTGACGCGCGCGTTGGAGCGGGCGGGCGACGGCTGGGCTGTTGTATCTCAAATAAGTTGCAGGCTGACCAGCGTCAGCGGCTGCCGGGCCTTGGCCTATGCTATGTCGCAGGGCGAGGAGGCGTACCTCCTGGAGCTCAGGTTCGTGTTTCTGTTTCGCAACGAACGGTCGGCCGACTCGGCCTTGGACGACGTTGAGGACGAATTGGAGGACGACTTACCCCGAGGGATGGACATAGAGGACGTCCGCCTCGACGGCGAGTTCATCATCGTCACTATTTCGATCGACGAGGACGACGCCGAAGATGCCCTGCGGGGATTCTAGGTAATCCAATGCGCCGCATGGGCTCTCACGAGGTCATGCGGCCGGGTGGCAGCTCTGGGTCGGCCGCGGAGCCCCAGGTTTTCGGCGGCGCCGACACACCGGCATGCAATTGAACCTGCGTGGCAATTCATTTTATAGGCAGGCCAACGGAGTGGGTACCAATGATCAGGATATCTCGAGCCAGGCCATTGTGGGCCTTCATGCTGATCTTCGCTGCTGCGCTCGCCCTGGCGTGCAGCGGCGGTCAGGAGACGCCAACCGTCGACTCGCTGCTGCAGCTGCTGCCCCAGAACGCAGACACCTTCACCTCTGCAGACTTGGAGCGCCTCCGCGACGAGCGGCTGGACGACCTGGAGCGGCAGCTCGCCGATCTGGTCGACGCCGAACGTCTTGACGAGTGGGGCATCGACCTCTACGACGTCTACTCCCTGATCATCTCGGACTCCGGCAGCGGCGACGCGCTCACCCTCCTGCGCGGAGTGTTCTCGATGGAGGACATCGAGGATGCGCTTGGCGACGAGGGCTTCAGGGATAGCTCCTACAGGGAAATCGCCGTCTGGAGCGATCGGCGGGGAGATGTCGCCATCGCCCTCGTGGGTGACGATGTGGTCGCCATAGGCGGGGAGGCGAGGGTGAAGGAGGCGCTCGACGTCCTCCTGAACGATGCGCGATCGGCGTACCACGATGATGAGACGACCGCAATTGTCGACGCGCTCGAAGATGCGCTGCTCTACTCCGTGTCGGAGGAGTGCGAATACCGGGCATGCCGCAGGTCGGCCACCGGGATCCGCGCGGAAGGGCGAGGCCTCGCCGCGGTCGTCGCCTACAGCTTCCGGGACGAGGATGCGGCCTACGACGCCGAGCGGGACATTGAGGACCTCATGGATATCGTGGGCGACGATCCCGATGTCAGCGTGGACGGCCCGCTGGTCGTCGCCGTATCTGCCGTCGAGGAGAACCAGCTGTCTTTCCCCGATAACGGGGCGCTGATGTTCCGTGAGAAAGCCGAAGAGCCGGAGCAGGCGGCGCGGCAGGCTGTCGTCGCGCCCGCGGCCACGGCGCCCGCGGAGACCACGGTGCCCATCGCCGTGCGGCCTGCACCCACGGCTTTCCGACCCGCAACGCCGCAGCCTACAAGCCCTGCTATCCCTGTCGGCAGCGAATGGTACGGCAGCATCGACGACGGCGACGACGTTGACTTTTTCTCATTCAGAGCCTCGGGAGGCCGCGAATACGTCATCGAGACCCGCTTGGACTCCAACCTTGACATGGTGCTGACCCTCTACAACCGGGCCGGCGACATCATCGACCAACACGACGACTCCGGGAGCGGCGGCGGGGAGCGGATGGTATGGGTCACCCCCTCGACAGGCACCTACTATATAGAGGTCAAGGGATACAGCGGCGCGACCGGGACCTACCATCTCAGCCTGAACGAGGTCGCCACGCCTCGACCAACCGCCACGCCTCGACCAACCGCCACGCCTCGACCAACCGCCACGCCTCGACCAACCGCCACGCCTCGACCAACCGCCGCCCCGGCGCGTGTCGTCGACGACCACGGAAATACGCCCTCAGGCTCGACCCGCATCGGCGGCGAAGGTGAGGATGGCAGCATCGAGGACGCCGGCGACGTTGACTTTTTCTCATTCAGAGCCTCGGGAGGCCGCGAATACGTCATCGAGACCCACTTGGGCACCAACCCCGACACCGTGCTGACCCTCTACAACCGGGCCGACGACATCATCGACCAGCACGACGACTCCGGGAGCGGCGGCGGCGAGCGGATGGTATGGGCCGCCCCCTCGACAGACACTTACTATATCGAGGTCATGGGATACAGCGGCGCGACCGGGACCTACTTTCTCACCCTGATCGAGGTCGCCATTGGAAGCCCCCGCCAAGGCGGTGAGTTACGGATCGCGCTGCAAGATGAGCCGTTCCCCGACGGCTTTGCCCCGTTGGATATTACCCGGCCTCTGGCGGAACGGCAGGTCTACAGCCTCATCTTCAGCCGTCTGTGGAGGGTCGGGGCCTCCGGGGTGGAGCCTGACCTGGCCGAGTGGTGGGAGGTTTCCGAAGACCATCGGGAATGGATCGTGGGTCTCAGGAAAGACGCGCGCTTCCACGACGGCCGCCCCGTCACCGCCCACGACGTGGCCTACTCCATCGAAGAGGGGCAGATGTACCCACCTGCCTTCGCCGACGTCTCGGCGATAGACGACCACGAGCTGCGTCTACTCCTCGAGGAGCCCACCACCTCGCTAGTCGACTATATGGCGACGGACCCACGGGCAATAATCATCCCTCAGAGTCTCATGGACACTCGGATCCGCGACTTTACCGATCTCGTAGGCTCCGGCCCGTTCGTGCCCGCCGAGTATAGGAAGGACAGCTTCCTGGTCCTTGAGCGCAACCCCGCCTACTACGAAGAGGGGCTGCCGTACCTCGACGCAGTTCGAATGGTGGTCATCCCAGAGAGGGCCACGCGGTTCGCAGCCTTCTTCGCAGGCCAGATCGATTTCCTGGGATACCCCTGGCTCGACACCCTGCTCCTGACGCAGGAGGAGCATGCGCAGATTTCGAGAACCTACCCGGACGCTGCATTCGGGGCCTATCCATTCGTGCTCGCTCTCTGGTTCGACACGCAACGCGCTCCGTTCGACGACCGGCGCGTGCGGATGGCCGTCAACCGCGCCATAGACATGGAGCGGCTCTCCGAGGTCATGTGGGCGGGTGAGCTGCAGGGCACGGTGCCTGACGCCATTTTCCCAGCGTTGCATACGGCGCTGGACGAGCCGGAGGCGCTCTCCGAGTGGCATAGATACGACCCGGAAGAAGCTCGCCGGCTTATTGCGGAGGCCGGCTATCCGGATGGATTAGAAACCGTGTTCCAGTTTCCGGCACTCCCTTCAGAATACTGGCGCGACACGGCCGACGCGGTCGCTGAGATGCTCGGTCAGGTTGGGATATACGTGGTGCTAGAGGGGATTGAATCCTACGGATTGTACAGGGTAGCACCCGCCGAGCAGGGCATGAAAATCGCCGTGGCAAGAGATTTCGACCAGGACGTCGTCCGCTTCTTCAACGAACACTTCGCCGACGGCGGGACATTCAACCACAGTCGGACTAGCATGCCTGTGTCCGGGATCGATCCCGCCAACACCAGCACCATCTTAGAGGCTCAGGCCGTTCTGAACGACATGGTGTACTACATCCCTTTGCTCGCGCCGTTGTACGCGCGGAACGAACGGGTGCGCGGTCCTCTCGCCGTCGAACTCCAAGAGCTGGATGTCACCCTGAGAAAGCTCTGGCTCGTCGAATAACTGTAGCACCCACTAGTTTGACGCGGCATCCGCCCGAACCCGGCGCGACTTAGGTTTGTATGGAGGCGGTCCACCTGATGCCCAAGAGGCTTGAACCAACCTGATTCCAATATGTCAGACACACTTAAGGGCGGCGAATTCCGGTTAATATTCCACGACCGAGAAGAACAGAATGAAAAAGGCTTCTATGGCTAACTGGGTTCTCGCGTTGATAGTAATTTTGATCGCCGCATTCCCCGTTGCTTGCGGAGGTCGTCAACCGTTGCCAACCGTCGACTCGCTGCTGCAGCTGCTGCCCCAGAATGTAGACGCCTTCACCTTTGCAGACCTGGAGCGCCTCCGCGCCGAGCGGCTGGACGACCTGGAAACACTGCTCCACGCTCTCACCACCTACTATCTGCTCGAGGAGTGGCAGATAGACATCGACGACGTAGACTCCCTCATCGTCTCGGGCCTCGACAGCGGCGACGCGCTCACCCTCCTGCGCGGGGCGTTCTCGATGGAGGACATCGAGGATGCGCTCGGCGACCAGGGGTTCAGGGATAGCATCTACAGGGACGTCACCGTTTGGAGCGAACAGGGTGGGGATGTCGCTCTTGCCCTCGTGGGCGACGACGTGGTGGTCGTCGGCGAGGAGGAGCGCGTGGAGGAGGCGCTCGACGTCTTCCTGGACGATACGCAATCGGCGTACCAGGACGAGGAGACGACTGCCATCGTAGACTCGATGGAGGACGCGCTGCTCTACAGTGTGGCGGAGGAGTGCGATTACCGGGGGTGCCGCAGAGCGGCGAGCGGGGTGCGCTTGGAGGGGGGAGACCTTGCCGCGCTCTTCGCCTACGGGTTCCGGGACGAGGATGCCGCCTACGACGCGGAGCGGGAGATCGAGAACGACCTGGAGGAGCTGGTAGACGACCCCGATGTCAGCGTGGACGGTCCGCTGGTTGTCGCCGTATCTCCCGTCGAGGAGGACCAGCTGGTCCTCGATAGAGACAGCGCGCTGACCTTGACGACAGTAGACGGCGAGCCGGCGCAAGCGGCGCCTCAGGCCGTTCCGACCCGCGCTCAGCCCACCACGGCTCCCGTCGCACAGCCGCCGGCCGCGGCGCCTACGCCCGCGGCTGCCACCGATCCCACGCCTCGACCCATGGCCGCGCCTGTGGTCACTTCTGGAACCCTCGTCTCGGGCACGATCCTGTTCAACGGCCGTCCCCTCTCGGAATACACGGACAAGACTCCCCAGATCTGGGCGGCGTCTGGCGAGGACGGAAGTTACCCGTCCACCAACATTTCCTACGACAATTCCACGGGAGAGTACGAAATACGGGGTTTGCCGCCCGGCGAGTATTACGTGGGGTTTTATGTAGATGTAAGCCAACCCTTTGACGGTCAACTCGGTATGCCTTTAGACCTTCTAAACTGGAAGACCCTGAAAGTACCTGATGAGCAAACCGTTTTCGAGTTTGACATCGATTTGCCGAGAGTGATTCGCCTCAATCGCCCAGTCGACAGTATCAATGGCCTGACTAACGAGGAGGATCCCGCTGTCTATCCGGCCGGGCCACTGGAAATCGCCTGGGACCCCATCGAGGAAGCAAACTCCTACGAAGTTCGGATAGAGAAAAACTGGCCGGACAATCAATACGCGGAAGGCCCACTGGTAGACTTCAACGAAACTGTGCTTTCCACAAGTCTAGAGGTTAACTTACCAATCAGCGATGCAGACGAGTGGTACGAACTATCGGTATATGCCTATGACTCGGATGGTCGGGTTGTCGGGCAACTTGTCATCGAAGAAGAGGGGGGATATGTTTTCCGCTATCAATTCCGGATCGTTAGACCTGAAGCACCCGCTCCAACCGCCACGCCACAGCTCACGCATCCCCAGGGCTCCTTCGCTTCAGTCAGCGCGGGCCGGGACCACACCTGCGGGGTGACCACCTCCGGCGGCGCCCTCTGCTGGGGCGATGTCAGCTATGGCCAGGCCACGCCGCCCGCCGACGTATCCTTCGCCTCCGTCAGCGCCGGCGATTTTCACACCTGCGGGGTGACCACCACCGGCGACGCCCTCTGCTGGGGTTCTGACGAATTTGGCGAGGCCACGCTGCCCGCCGACGTATCCTTCACCTCCGTCAGCGCCGGCTGGTACTACACTTGCGGAGTGACCGCGTCCGGCGACGCCCTCTGCTGGGGCGACGACAACCATGGCCGGGCCAAGCCGCCGGACGGCGTATCCTTCGCCTCCGTCAGCGCGGGCCGTATTCACACCTGCGGGGTGACCACCTCTGGCGACGCCCTCTGCTGGGGCTCTGACAGATATGGCCAGGCCACGCCGCCCGCCGACGTTTCCTTCACAACTGTCAGCGCGGGCCGTATCCACACCTGCGGGGTGACCACCTCCGGCGACACCCTTTGCTGGGGCGCGGACTCCTCCGGCGAGACCACGCCGCCCGCGGGCGCGTCCTTCGTCTCCGTCAGCGCCGGCGGTTTCCACACCTGCGGGGTGACCACCTCCGGCGACGCCCTTTGTTGGGGCCGTGACTGGTCTGGCCAGGCCACGCCGCCGACCGGCGTATCCTTTGCCTCCGTCGGCGCCGGCGATGAGCACACTTGCGGGGTGACTACCTCCGACGACGCCCTTTGCTGGGGCGAGTACTACGCAGTCCGGGCCACGCTGCCGGCCGGCGTATCCTTCTCCTCCGTCAGCGCCGCCGACCTGGTCTGGCGGACACAACTGAGTGACGATGTGTACGCTGCCCCAACTATCGTTGGCGGAATGGCCTACGTCGGGGCATATGACGGTAATGTATACGCGCTGGATGCCTTGAATGGCGAGATAATCTGGAACTACCGGACAGGAGACGATGACTTGCATCTCTCTCCAACAGTGGCCGATGGGATTGTTTATATAGGATCTCCAGACCATCACCTATACGCCCTGGACGCGGTTACCGGTGAGCTTCGGTGGAGATACGAAACCGGGGGTCGCGTGGAATCCTCCCCGATGGCGTCTAAAGGTGTGGTCTACGTCGGCTCGATAGACCATCACGTATACGCCCTGGACGCGGTTACCGGTGAGCTTCGGTGGAGATACGAAACCGGGGCTGACGTGGACTCCTCCCCGATGGTGTCTAAAGGTGTGGTCTACGTCGGATCGGAGGACGATTGGGTATACGCCCTGGACGCGGCAACCGGTGAACTTCACTGGAGGTACGAAACCGGGGCTGACGTGAACTCCTCCCCGATGGTGTCTAAAGGTGTGGTCTACGTCGGATCGGAGGACAGACACGTATACGCCCTGGGTGCGGTGACCGGTGAGCTTCGATGGAGGTACGAAACCGGAGATAATGTAACGTCCTCACCGATGGTGTCCGACAGCATCGTGTATTTCGGCTCTCAAGACGGCCAGGTATACGTACTGGACGCGTCGACAGGCCGCCTCCTATGGCGGTACGAAATGGAAATTGGGTATGGTCACCCCAATCCGACAGCGGTTGCGGGCGTCGTCTATGTTGGCTCGGACGACGGACACGTATACGCCCTGGACGCGGTAACCGGTGAGCTTCGGTGGAGATACGAAACCGGAGGTCAAGTAAGGTCCTCACCGAGCGTGTCCGACGGCATCGTGTATTTCGGCTCACGAGACGGGCACGTATATGCTCTGCGGGAGTCTGAGCGCCAGTAGACGGAGGGAAGTAGTCCAACATAGCTTGACTCGACGCATTTGCCTGCTCGAAAGCCGGCATATCCTTCGCCTCCGTCAGCGCCAGCCTAACGCGCACCTGCGGGGTGACCACCTCCGGCGACGCCCTCTGCTGGGGCTATGACCACCGTGGCCAGCTCACGTCGCCGGTCGGCGAATCCTTCGACTCCGTCAGCACCGGTGACCTGCTCTGGCGGGCACAACTGAGTGACGATGGGTACGCTGCCCCAACTATCGTTGGCGGCATGGCCTACGTCGGGGCGTACGATGGTGATGTTTACGCGCTGGATGCCTTGACCAGCGAGGTCATCTGGCGCTACCAGACCGGAAGCAGAGATTTGAAGTTCTCTCCAACAGTGGCTGACGGGATCGCTTATATTGGATCTCCAGACCATCACGTATATGCATTGAACGCTTCGACCGGGAGTTTGCTCTGGCGCTAAAAGGCGGAGGGTGATGTTCGCACCAGGCCTGCAGTGGCTGATGGTTTAGTCTACTTTGTCTCATATGACGGCTACCTATACGCCCTGGACGGGATGCTCGGTGAGCTTCGGTGGAGATACAATACCGTCACTGAGTGGCCAACCGATTCGCCCGCGGTGTCTAACGGTGTAGTCTACGTCGGCTCATCTGACCTATACGCTTTGGACGCGTCGACTGGTGAGCTTCGGTGGAGATATGACACGGATGGTGGTACCCCGCCAACGGTGTCTGAGGGCGTGGTCTACGTCGGCTCATCTGACCTATACGCTTTGGACGCGTCGACTGGTGAGCTTCGGTGGAGATATGACACGGAGGTTGGCGCGATTTCCTCGCCAACGGTGCCTGGGGAATTGGTCTACGTCGGCTCAAATGACAGGCGCATATATGCTGTGGACGCTTCGACAGGCCGCCTCCAATGGCGGCACGAAATGGTGGAGAGGACCAACTATCCGACAGCGGTTGCGGGCGTGGTCTATGTCGGCTCGCACGACGACTGGGTATACGCCCTAGACGCGGCCACCAGTGAACTTCGCTGGAGGTACCAAACTGGAGATGAAATTCGGTCCTCACCAACAGTGTCCGACGGCATCGTGTATGTCGGCTCGCGAGACGGGCACGTATATGCCCTGCGGGCCTCTGAGCGCAAATAGAGGGCGGGAAGCAGTCCACATAGCTTGACTCGACGTATTTGCCTGCTCGAATGCCGGCGTATCCTTCGCCTCCGTCAGCGCCGGCGGGGAGCACACCTGCGGGGTGACCACTTCCGGCAACGCCCGCTGCTGGGGCAGGTTTAAGACGGTGATACCCGGCCCGCTGAACAAGGGAGAGCGACGGCCATAGCCGGAACTACACTTATATTGGAGCTAGATTCCATGACCAAAGCAACACTGCTCATCGTAGCAAGTCTGGCGATGGCCGTTGCCCTGTCAGCCGTGATTGCCTTGGCAGCATGCGGCGGGGAGCAGGCCGCTCCGGTGGACACGCCTGTTCCAGTACCGACTCCCACGCAGACACCAGAAGCGGTGGCAACTCCCACCGCCGAGTCCACACCCGCAGCCACCGCCGAGCCCACGATGGCGCAGACCTCCGCCGAAACGGACCGGGAGGCGCTGGTCGCCCTCTATAACGCCGCCGCCGGCCCTAATTGGAATAGCAATAATAACTGGCTGACCGACGTGCCGATTGGTGAGTGGTCAGGCGTCACCACTGACGACAAGGGCCGCGTCACCGAACTGAACCTTTCTAGCAACCAGTTGAGCGGGGAGATACCGCCGGAGTTGGGCAACCTCGCTAACCTGACAGAACTGTCCCTCATGTGGAACCAGTTGAGCGGGGAGATACCGCCGGAGTTGGGCAACCTCGCTAACCTGACAGAACTGTCCCTCATTTGGAACCAGTTGAGCGGGGAGATACCGCCGGAGTTGGGCAACCTCGCTAACCTGGAAGATCTGAACTTCTACAGCAACCAGTTGAGCGGGGAGATACCGCCGGAGTTGGGCAACCTCGCTAACCTGGAGGATCTGAACTTCTACAGGAACCAGTTGAGCGGGGAGATACCGCCGGAGTTGGGCAACCTCGCCAACCTGCGAGGGCTGGGCCTCGGCGGGAACCACTTGAGCGGGGAGACACCGCCGGAGTTGGGCAACCTCGCCAGCCTGGAAGGGCTGGGCCTCGGCGGGAACCAGTTGAGCGGGGAGATACCGCCGGAGTTGGGCAACCTCGCTAACCTGGAAGATCTGAACTTCTACAGCAACCAGTTGAGCGGGGAGATACCGCCGGAGTTGGGCAACCTCGCCAGCCTGGAAGGGCTGGCCCTCAGCGGGAACCAGTTGAGCGGGGAGATACCGCCGGAGTTGGGCAACCTCGCCAACCTGCGAGGGCTGGGCCTCGCCGGGAACCAGTTGAGCGGGGAGATACCGCCGGAGTTGGGCAACCTCGTCAGCCTGGAAGTACTGTTCCTCAACGATAACCAGTTGAGCGGGGAGATACCGCCGGAGTTGGGCAACCTCGCCAGCCTGAGATGGCTGTTCCTCTACGAGAACCAGTTGAGCGGGGAGATACCGCCGGAGTTGGGCAACCTCGCCAACCTGCGAGGGCTGGGCCTCGCCGGGAACCAGTTGAGCGGGGAGATACCGCCGGAGTTGGACAACCTCGCCAGCCTGAGATGGCTGGACCTCAACGATAACGAGTTGACCGGGTGCGTGCCAAGCGGTTTATCGGGCCGGTTGGATATGGATAATGCGAACCTGGGTGGTCTCCAGTTCTGCCAGTGAGGCCCAGGCTCACCCGGCCTATCGCTGAGATAAATTCTCCGCGGAGAGTACAGGAGGCGAGGCCCCGTGTCCTCTGTGCACTCCGCAACGTCCGCCGCCCACCGGGTGCCGAGCCATGCCGGCGGAAGCCCGAGGGCTGCTGGACTGCCCTTCCATTTCGGGGGCGCAGTCCCGGACAGCCAGCACTGCCACCACCCCAAAGGATCGCTGGCTCATACACCTCATTCCAGCCACTGGGGGTGCCCCCGCGGCCTAGCCTCGGGTGTACTTTGCTATCATTGTGCTGCTGCACCATCGGCCCTGCCGCATGACCGCCGAGTCCGGAACGCCGGCCCGGGTCAGGCCCACCCGGCCGACATGGCTGTAAATCCCCCTTTTCGTAGCTGAATGGGTGGCTGGACAACCCAGCTGCAAAACCCCTGGCAGAAAGTCATACTTCAGTTATTCCAGCCAAGGGTAAAGCGGGATGACGCTGTACGGCTATGCCAGGGTCTCGGTCAGAGAGCCCGAGGACAAGAATCTGGACCTGCAGGTGGAGCGGTTGGTCCGCGCCGGCTGCTCCATGGGCAATATTCGAGCCGAGGAGGCCAGCGGGGCCAAGGACGACCGCGGCGGCCTCCTGCAGCTGCTGGACCTGGTGGTCGAGGGGGACACCCTGGTGGTCACCCACATCGACCGGCTCTCCAGGGGGCTGACCTACGGGCTGCAGGTGATCGAGGGCCTGCACCTGCCGGGAGTGGAGTTCCGTTCCCTGGCGGAAGACTTCGACACGGCCACGTCCACCGGCAAGCTCCAGCTCGCGATGGTGCTCGCCTTCAGCGAGTGGTGGCGGAACTCGATCAGGGATCGCTCGGTCGCGGGCCAAGCGAAGGCGCGGGCCGAGGGCCGTTTCCCTGGCCGACGGCCCAGCCTGAGCGAGCAGCAGCGGGAGTACATCCGGGTGGAACGGTCGAAGGGAGTGAGCCAGCGGGAACTGGCCAAGCGCCTGGAGGTCAGCCGCTGGACAATCCAACAGGTGGACGGGTCAGGGTGACCGTCGCAACCGGCCGGTATAGAGAAGCTGGAGCAGGAACGTCCTCATCTGCAACCCCTATCTCCAGCTCAGGCGCCGGAGTACGTCAACTACCAGGCCAGGGTGCGCAAGTGGAGCACCATTCAGCCCTTCGCCAAGCTCAGGGCTGAACGGACATACACCATCCTCCCCGCTTTCGTGGGAACCACGGAATGTGGCCGGGTCCTTGGGGTTTCCCCTCCCCTATCCTGCCGGGGAGGGGAATTGTGTCCGAATGGACTTCAGTCACTATTCTTCGGCAACGATTACATCTCCGCCCAGCGTTTCACCGCGCCAGTGGGGGGTATAGTAGGAATAGACTTGGGACGTTACCGCTTGGGTACGCACCGGGTATTGGGCGCGGGCCTGGAATTGCAGTTGCAGCGGCTCCCCGGGGCCCAGGCCCTCGATGTAAAAAATCACCTTCCGCCCCGCTGTCTCGCGGCGCTTGACCTGCGGCACATCCGCCACTACCGCCCGCACCGATTCGTCCACCGGCGCGAAACCTGTCGGGACGGCCACATCCAGCACAACCATCCCGGCCTCCGCCTTCAGGCCCTCAGGCGGAGTGAATGTTACGCTGGCTGAGATGTCTATCAGATCGTCAACGGCCACGTGGTCTGCCCCGTAGTCAACCTCGATACGGAACATCTCCACTGCAGTCCGCTCCACTTCCGGCATGTTGTAGCGGTGCACCACCTGGGCGACGGCCTGGCCCGAGCCGGTCGCCCGAATCCGCACCAATTCGGCGGAGGGCAGCTCCACAATCTGCACCACGTCGGCATTGGCGGCGTTGACGGAAACCAGGCGGCTCCATTCGCCCGCGGTCAACTCCACGGTCATATCCACGTCGAAACGGGCATTGGCCGCGAACCCGATCAGGGCTTGAAGGCCGACCACGGTATCCTGTGTCGAGCCATAGCCGCCGAAGGCGTTGCGCTGCTCCACCAGCCAGCGGGCGGCAAGGGCGGCGTTGATGCCGTCGCCGCGCTCCAGCAGGGCCAGGACGGCGTAGCCGGTGGTTTCCACGGCGGCCGCGCCGTTCCAATGCAGCCCATCTCCGTCGGCAGCCGCCATGGACAACAGCCGCTCATGGGCGTCGGAGGCGCGAGGGCTGTCGCCCAACGCCAAGGCGTAGGCCGCGATGGCCATTGTGTAGGCGTCGGTAATCTCATCCACTTGCGTCTCCAAGAAAGACAGGGCGCGCGCGGACGCATCCCGGTCGGCGGCCTCCAGCAGCGCGACGGCGACGTAGCCGGTGAGCGCGGTGTTGCCCCGCAGTCCGCCGAGCAGCTCCTGGTGATGCAGGAATCCGACCGGCTCAAAGGAGCCGTCGCTTCGCTGGTGGCGGCGAATCCAGTCTCTGGCCTCCAGCAGCACCGCTTCGTCCACGTAGATGAGGCCGTCGGCCTGGGCGAAGGACTTCAGCACGAAGGCGGTCAGCCACAGGCTGCCCTGTTCATCATCTTGACCGAAGGCGGAAAAACTGCCGTCGTCGCGGCGGTAGGTCAGCTCCCGCTGGTAGCCGGTGGTCATCAGGAACTCAGCTTTGGCGCTTACCGCCGGCTTGGATTGTCCCGTGGCTTCCAGGTAGCGCGCCACGTAGATGTTGGGCGCGAAGAGAATCATGTTCTGCTCGCCGCAGCCGTAGGGCATTTGCAGCAGGTTCTCCAGCCCGTCCAGAGTCTGGGCCAGGTAGCTCCCGGTGACGGCCACGTAGGCTCGGCTGGAACCGGCAATGGCCCCCGGCGGCGCGGCGACGGGGAAGTCCAGCCGGTCGCCCGCCGACAGGATGGCGTTGGCCACGGATTCCCGCGCCACGCCCTCCGGCTCCACCAGCAGGGTCTCAATCACGGCGTCCGCCGATTCGCGGCTGCGCGCCGTTACCTTGAGGGGCAGCCGGCCCAGCGTGGTCAGGCGGATGCTGAACTCAACGCCGCCCACCTCGCCGGGCGCAACGGTAACACTCGTCACGCTGTCATCCAGCAGGGCGAAGTCCTCAGATTCCTCCAGTTCCACCACGAAGTCCTGCTCCGTGTCCAGGTAGTTGTACAGCGCGACCTTGACGGGAAACTCCTCGCCCCGAACTGCGGAGTAGGGCAGGTCCACCTGCAAGAAGAAGGGCTGGAACACGACAAGCTCGGCGTTGGCAACGCCGAATCCGTGCTCCGGCGACAGTCCCACAGCGCGCAGGCTCCAGGTGGTGATGCTGTCGGGCGCCGTGGCGGACAGGACTGCGTTGCCCGACTCATCGGTCATCACGTCGGCCCAAAGCCACGTTTCCGGGAAGAACTGCCGTACCCGCTCCACCTCGGCCAAGCCAGAGTCCTCCGCCAAAACAAAGTCCTCGCTCTCCTGAATTGCCATCGCTTCGGGAGCCGCCGTCGCCATCACTGCGATAGCCACATTCTCCTTCATAGTGGCAGGATTTCGGAACTCCACGCCCGCCGGGGCCTGCCTGTTGCTCATCGTTATCAGCCCGGCTTCGCGGAAGGTCTGAGCCGCGCCCCGGGTTACAACCGTATCAGGCAAATGACTCAGGTGAACCTCAACTTGGGGCGCGGCATAAAGACGCTCCAGTTCAGCGAATACCTGTTGCAGGTTGAGTCGGTTTTCCGCCAGGATGAACACCGAACGGTCCACCGCCGCCAGACCAACTTTGGCCGCCCCTTCGGTATTGACCAGGATGTCCACGGGGTCGCCGGGCCGGGCCTGCTCCACGCTGAACCTGGCGCTGATCTGCATCGGGTAGTCCGCTGTCACCTGGAAGGGCAGGTAATCCGCGGCCACTTCGTTGTTGGGCAGAATCTGGTACACCACCAAGCGGGCCGACGGCGCCATATCCGGCGTCAGGCCAAAGACGATCTCCGGCGTTCGGGCCATTCCGGAGAAGACCGCCCGGCCCCGTGACAGCACTTCGTAATAGAAATTGCGCGCTTCCGAGGTCGAATGAACTTGGAAGTCGGCCTGCCCGCCCACTTCCAGCGATGGGTCGCCGGTCTGCTCCACGTGAATGAAGTTGCCCGACGGCGAGTAGCTGGCCTGCAGGGCCAGTTGCGCCGCGCCCTCATCCGCGCGGGCGGTTACCGTCATCGCCACTGCCTCCGGGGGCGGACTCAGTTCAACCAGCGCCTTGCCTCCGGTGACCTCTGCTTCCATGGATTCCCCGGCAATTTGCTCCAGGTCTTCGCCGTAATAGGCCACACGTATCCTCGCCTCGGCGTCAACGGGCTGGTTGCCTGGCGTTTCGGCCACCAACAGCAGGGAGAAAGGCAATCCGGGACTGAAGTACGATCCGGCCGGTATCAGTTGCAGGTTCACCGGAGAGGCCGCCACGGTAATCAGGCGGCTGGTCTGCTCCACGTAGCCGGTGCCCTGCTCGCGCACCGTGACGTTCAACTGCAGGTTGCCCTGTCCCCCGGCAGCGGGAGAGCCGGCCACGTAACCGGGCGCGGGCAGCTCGAAAGAGGTTTCGCCGTCAATCTGCTTGGTGAATGTGGCGTACTCCTCCCACTCGCCCACGTAGCGGGAAGCCACGATTTCCACCTCGCCGCGCACCGGCTTGCCGAAGCTGTACTCGGCTGACACCGTGCCAACGATGGCATCATCCACCAGGATCCAGTCCTGGGGCATATCTACGGTAATTTCATACTTGGGCAGGACGTACTCTTCGACGCGGACATCCAGTTCAGCCGTTTGCTCGCCGGAAAGGGCTGTGAGCTTCCATACGCCCAGGTTAGGCTCGCTGGACAAGGGCAGGCTGGCCGAAGCCATGCCGAACTCATCGGCCTCCACCTCCCGCTTGTACACCTTGATGCCCTTGGCGTCCTGAATCTCCACGGTCACCGGACCGGGGATGGGTTTCAGGTCGCTGCTCAGCCGCAGCGCGCGGATCCGCAGCTCCTGGCCGGGCTTGTAGATGGGCTTGTCGGTTTCCAAGAACAGGATCACTTGGGCGGCCTGGACCTGTACGCGGGCCGAATCGTCGAAACTCCCGCCGCCGGTTCCTTCACCGGATACCCGCAGCGTATAGGAGCCGTCGGCCTCCGGCGGCACGGTCAGCGGCGCGGCCCCGGTTCCCCGCACGAACCGGGCCGCTTCGGCCACTACCCGGCCGCTCCCCGCCTCCGACAGCGCCAGCCGCACCGTCCCTTCAGCCGGTTCTGCTCCCTGGAACAGCGACACGGAGATGTTGTGCGTCTGCCCCGAGCGCAACACATCCGGGGTCACCACCATATAACCGTCCACTTGCCGAGAGTAGGTTATCGGGCCGGGCGTAGGCAGCGGAGTCTCGGTCGGCGGCGGGATGTTGGTGGGCGGAGCGGTTTCCCTGGGCGTGGGCAGCGGAGTCTCCGTGGGCGGCGGATTGGTCGTGAGCGGAGCCGTTACCTTGGGGGAACCGCCGCAAGCCGTCACCGCCAGGAACATGGCTAGGAGCAGAATCGGGAAACTCAGCAACCTGACATTCATGGCAGTCCTCCATCCGGCGCGGCCCACACAGCCGTTTGAAGATAATATGCGCCCAGGCCCCGATTCGTTCCACGATTCTGTACCGTATGACTAATGCCAATCAATTATGCGAAGGCCCGCCGGCAGGTTATGGTCATCCTTTGGCGGAAGGGGCAGTTTCTCTCCCAGAGGAGTATCAAGATCTTGTGATTAAACTACCTAGCTAGTGGGCGGGCTCCCGGAGCGGTGTTGATCTGGACAGAGAAATCACCAGCTGAATCTTTGGGGATTTGGCGCGAAAACTCAGGCCCTTCGTCAGCTACCGGTTCCGGGAGCAGATGTTTCCCACCATGACCTTCCGGCTGATCTATGACGCCCTCAAGCAATGGTGTGGTGAGCGCGCCGACTTGGATACCTGCGCATCCTGCACCTGGCGGCGACCACCTTGGGGTCAACGGTTGACTGCGCCCTGGCCCTGCTCTTGGAGGCTGGTGAGCACTTCGAATACGGCACGGTCAGGAAGCTTGCCAGTCCCACGACGCCGCGGGCGCCGGCACTTAGCCTGCCCGGGACGCCACACTTGACGGTCTACGACTCCCTGCTGGCCGGGAAGGCCTGATGACAGACACCGCACCGGTCCAAGAAAGGATCGGGGAGCTGTGCCACCAATTCCGGCTGCCCACCATGGGAGCGCAGTCGGTCTCCCACTTCACCGCCGCTGGCCAAGACGACCCCCTGGAGACCCTCCTAGAGGTGCTGGAGCAGGAGACCGATGTCGGCAGGCTGCGCACCGCATCGAGGCTGCCGACGGGCAATACCTGGGAGACCGCCGCCTCCGCTGTGGCAGGCTCTTCGCGCACTACCGGGCGCCACTGGTGCTGCGGCAGTAGCTGGCGAACTGGCCAACAGCAGCTTCGTCGACCGCAGCGACAGCGTGCTGGCCTTAGGGCTGCCCGGCACCGGCAAGACCCACGCCATGTGCGCCGTCTGCCACCGGCCGGTGGAGGCAGGACGCCTGGTGCTCTTCGCTCCGGCCTGCCGACTGATACAGGATCTGCTGGCCCCCGAGCGGCACCTGGCCCTGGCGCCGCAACTACGAAAGCTCAACTACTACTACCACCTGCTCCCTGACGGCCTGGGATAGCTGCCCCAAGGGGCCGAGGAGTCTGAGGTGCCCTTTAGTCTCATCTCCAAACCATACCAGCGCCGGTCCCTGGGCATCACCTCGAACCTGGTCTTCTCCCAGTGGGAGCACATCTTCGCCAATTCCATGGCCACCGCCGCATCCATCGACCGGGTGTTGTGTCTCTCAATCGCCTTGGAATTCGACGTCCTCAGCTGCCTCACAGATGTCGCCCAGCCAAGAGGTCAGGATAAAGAGGTGAGCCGCCCACTCTCCTTGACGACATCTCTCAGACCTCCAGAAGCGGGACCAGGAACCTGCTGCAGTCCAAGCTGGCGACTCCTGGGAAGGGGCGGTTTCCAAGTCGTTCGAGTAGAGACGAGCATCTTGCCTCGCGTTCCGGGAGGGCGTTTTCGCGTCGGTCGGGGTGAAAAATCAGCAATTTGCTGATTTCGAGTACCTCGGTTCGTTCATCGCTCGGGCCAATCCATAGAGCGTGTAAGGGCCTCCGTTCCTCTGGAAACGAGGAGTCCCTAGCACCAGCGGATTGATGACAGTTGCGTATTGCGCTGAGAAGAGACGAGAGGATATCGTGAAATTGGCAACTCTATCCGCGCGGGCTGGGGTCATGGCTGCTACAACGTGCAGAAACCACCTCGGTGCTGCCCGGCTTGACGCAGCAAGTAATACAACCATTCGGTAAAGGTTACTTCGGATGCTTGGTAGGAGATACAAGGAATCTTTTTCGGAAGCGTACCCAGAAATCGCTAATGAGTGGGCACACGATCTCAATCACCTTGATCTCCCGGAGGGTTTCCCCCCAAGATCAGGAAAGGTCGTTGAGTGGAGATGCGAGCTAGGCCACACGTGGCCGGCCAGTATCGCCCAGAGGACAGCTAGTAAGTCTGGCTGTCCCTATTGTTCTGGGAGGCGTTGTCTCCCGGAAAGCTCGCTCACCGCCCTAGAACCGGATATCGCGCGGCTGTGGGACCACGAGAGGAATGGTGACTTGACCCCGTCTGAAGTAAGCCCAGGGTCTGGCGAGAAGGTCCGCTGGGTGTGCAAGCAGGGCCATACACAGAACAAGTCCGTCCAGGCAGTAGTAAATAACCGCGGCTACTGCGACAGGTGCAATTCTCTGGCGCTTCTTTATTCGGACATCGCCAGCCAGTGGAACTATCAGCGGAATCCGGATACACCCTTTGACGTAGCAGGGGCCTCGCCCAAGAAGCGATACTGGCTCTGCGACAAGGACTGTACGCATTCGTGGCCAGCCACTATTGCCAGCCGTACCACGCAGAGAACCGGG
Source organism: Dehalococcoidia bacterium (assembly GCA_965249355.1). GTDB lineage: Bacteria > Chloroflexota > Dehalococcoidia > Lucifugimonadales > UBA3495 > VXOI01. Next base: position 2,488,260 of record CBDFLW010000004.1, on the reverse strand, counting down.
TGCCGCCATTGCGCTAACCAGGCGGTATCCTCAATCAACAATCTCGAATATTTGGCACCCAAGCTCGCAAGGCAGTTTGATTTAGCCGCGAACGACACCACGCCTGATCTCGTCGTTGCCACATCGTCCAAGAAGGTTTGGTGGGAATGTCCCCTGGGACCAGACCACCGCTGGCCAGCCTCGCCCCTCAATCGGTACGGTAACGGACACGGGTGTCCATATTGTGCTGGCAAACTCCCATCTGTCACCAACAGTCTTGCCTCGCTCTTCCCAGAAATTGCCGCTCAATTCGACTCTGACGCCAACGGAATCACTTCCGTTCAGGTAGTCGCTGGCTCCAACACTAACTTCTGGTGGAGGTGTCGCATGGGTCCGGACCACGTATGGAAGGCTTCCCCGAGTAACCGGCCGAGGAAGAATCAAGGTTGCCCGGCCTGCTCCGGAAGGCAAGTGTCGATCGCCAACTCCCTGGAGTCTCTGCACCCTCGATTGGCCAAAGAACTGGATCCCAGCTTAAACGGTGGATTGACCGCGAGGGACGTAGTGGCTGGTAGCAACCAACGCCTAACCTGGCGTTGCTCAGTTAATCCAGATCACGTATGGCCCACCACGCCCAACCACAGGACCTCAACCGAGAACCCCACCGGGTGCCCGTATTGCTCGGGCCGCAAGGTCCTCCCGGAGGACAGCTTGGCCGCGGTCAGACCGGACATCGCAGGTGAGTGGGACTATCGCAGGTGAGTGGGACCATCGCAGGTGAGTGGGACTATCGCAGGTGAGTGGGACTATCGCAGGTGAGTGGGACTATCGGGTGAGTGGGACATGAGTAGGCGCCCTGACCAAGTCGCTCCGAGCTCCGACTACCGGGCCAAATGGATTTGCCCAAAACGCCACCGCTGGAGCACAAGGGTCGATCACCGCACCCGATATGGCGTTGGTTGTGGGTATGCGATCTGCAATTTGGCCCCGAGGTCTGAACCGGAAATCATTTTGGGCTTCGAGCTAAGCCAATTTTTCCGGATCGACATGGACGACCAATCCATCAATGGACCGGAAGGGAAGGTATTGAATGTGGACATTAAAATCCCCGACGAAAAACTAGCCGTTGAATTTGACGGCGCCCGCTGGCACCACGGCCAAGAAGACCGCGACGCCAGGAAGTCCAAGAACCTGCGGGATTCCGGCTGGCAAGTAATCAGGGTCAGGGATCACGGTCAGGGTCCAATTGCGCCTTCCGACGTTCGGGTTGACACTCGCCGCATGTCGCATAAGGAGGTCGCCAACAGGACCCTTGTGAAGGTCTACGAGGTTCTCGGCCGGGACAAGACCGAGCCAATTGACTGCCTGGCCCAGTCGGACCTTGTCATGCAGCCGCAGGCAGCGGTCTATATCCAGAGGTTTAAGGAGAGAAAACGCCAGCGGGACTAAGCCGCGTTGTCAACGACAACCGACCATCGTGCAGGCATTTAGGGACACGCTTTGGTTGCTGATAGGGCATGTCCCCAAGAAATGTCCCGCCGTCGGAACCGGCAAACGCTACAAGTACTCCGAACAAATGAAACAAGGAGGAATTGATCCACTCTCAGACCAGTAGACGGTAAATTACCCTGTATCATTGCGCTTGCTGGTCTGGCCGAGGGAGGACTTGGCTTTTTCCAAGGAGTCCTGCCAAGTGGGGCGACCTCCCAGCTTGCCCATTTGGACGAAGTGTTCTCTTCCCCGCTTTGCGAGGAGCCCCAGACCTCCCTTACGGGCCCTTTCAATCCGGCGACGTTTGCGGTCTTCCATGCTGAAATCTTGCAGCTTGCTTACTATATTCCGAGAATAAGGGGGGCCACGTCAGAGTCGGCAGCTCCTTTGGCTACGTGGCCCCTAGTGCGGTTGTGGAGGCAGAGCCGCAGGGACCTGTATTCACAACACGTTAGGTAAATTATCAGAAAGCTGTGCATATTGTCAATATGAAGTCGGGGAACTACCCAATAACCTGCGCAAAGGTTAGAATCTGACCGTTATGGGGCGAGAAGAAGTCAGGGAGTGGATAGGTAGCTTGATAGGTCCTGGGAAGAATTATCGCAGTCCCAGACAGCTTTCTGTTGCATGTGGTCTGAGTCAAAATACAGTCAGCAACATCCTGCAGGCAGGAAGTGGAGACCCCGATACCCTTGGGAAAATCGCAGATACGGTGGGACGTCCTCGCAAGGAGGTCTTTTACATGGCCGGCTGGCTCAGGCAAGAGGACCTCAGCCCGGCAATGTCAGAGGGAGCCGAACGGTGGCTCAACCTCTATTATCTTCTCCCGGAGGATGCACGAGACGCATTCCTAGTATCAGGGGAGCAACTACGTCGACTTCTTCAGGAGCGAGATCGAACTCGTACCGGGTGATATCCCCGTTGTATCGTTCGCAAACGACAACGACCCTAATGATTGTCCCTTCTTTGGCTTCCACGATTAGCTCTCCAGCATGCCGTATGCCAATAGCGTAAGGGCAGGCAATTGACACGCGGTTTGCTGATAACCGCGGAATTTGGCCGCGGATAAAGGGTGGACCTGAATCTTTCACAGAGGAGGCGGCCGAGTCCACTCCCACTAGTAGCCAAGCAGCTTTTCCCTAATGCGGCTGTTAACCGCTAGGTCGTAGGTTCGAATCCTACTCGGGGAGTCACAGCTACAAAATGGACGTCCACAGCCGGCAAACGTGGGCTGACCCATTGGAATGTACTCCCCACAGGAATTGGCCTGTCTCTCCTTACGATTCCACCAACGACCGCTCCCCCCCAGCCGCTGGACGTCATGGACATCCATGCCCTGTACCAGACCGAAGGCCATGAAACTATCTCAAGTCACGGCGAACCAACCAACCCGTCATTCCCCTTGGTTCTTTCAAACCAGGAACGGGAATCCAGGACCCCGGTAAGCCATTGGCGAAATTTCAGCAAATTTAGTGCGATTTGAGATAGTTTCTAACGGGTGAGGGAGATGCGGCTAACGGCGATGGCGGTGGTAATCGTACTACTGCTAACTGGGTGCGCGTCCGAGCTGCCACCAACGGCGACGCTTGTTCCCGCGCCTAGTCCAACGTCAACGCCTGTCCCCAGTCTTCACCCGATTCAAGATTGCGCGGACTGCGGCCTCCAGTCGCCGTGTGAACTGGGTCTTTTTTGCCCCAGTGATGACATGCAAAGCGGGTTTCTAAGATGGTCCCCGGACGGCTCCTCATTGGTCTTTGATTTCGATGCAGATATCAATCGCGACCAGGCTGTCTGGGTGGTTGGAGCAGACGGCTCTTACCTGCGGCAGATTGTAGACGCGAATCCACGCCATGACGGCGGAATAGCTACGGATTCCACGCCGATCTCTCGCCGGACGGCAAGGGTCTCGTCTATTCCACCTGCGAGTACAAGGTGAGGGAGAGGATAGTCTACGCTGAAATTGTGGAAATGCGCGTGTTCGAGCTTGCCGTCATTGACACGGAAGGCGGCGAGCCGCTGCGCCTGACCGAGAGCGCCGCTTATGAGAATTACCCCGTGTGGTCTCCTGATGGGTCTCGAATAGCTTACATCGGCACCCGGCAAGCCGACGAATTCCAGTACCATCCCTCGGACGGCGAGGTGTGGGTTGTGCCTGCCGACCACTCCGAAGGTACCCCGGTGCCCCGGTCTCTCGGAATTCGCCACGTCGCCGAGCGCGCCCCTGTGTAATCCCCCAACAGTGCGTATCTCGCCGTTGTCACGGACGAACTTGGGGAGAGTAAGAAAGTCTACGTAGCGGGCTTCGACAGCAGATTATGGCCCGGTAACGGCGAGGTGGTGGGAGAGACAAGCAATTCCCCCACGTGGTCGCCTGACAGCACCCAGCTGGCCTTCGCCAGCAACCATGTGGGGGGAGCATCAACCATCCACATCGTCAACGCCGACGGCACCGGCGAGCGGCATATATCGGGGATTGAAGAACCTATTTCCCATCCGGCCTGGCACCCGGATGGTTCGGAGATTCTGGTAGGCTCAGAAAGGCTGTGGACTATCAGTCCTGACGGGCAAGACACACGCGAATTACCACAACCGGGATTGCATTGGTCCCACGAAGGCACCGGTGTTGCTTGGTCCCCCGATGCGTCGACTATCGCCATGCGCATCGGGCCCGAATTCAAGGTCGTTACGGTTTCCCGGTACGGAGACGACCTGCGGCTGTCGCTGGTTGAAGATACGGAGACCGGCCGGGCAGTCCGTCCCTGTAATAGACAGCTGCGACCTGAAGAACTCTTTGGGCGCTTCAATCTGGAATTATGCCAACCTGCCGAGGAGCAGAGCCCATGAATACCGGCCTTACCGGGATGTTGCGCCCGCTGGTGTTGAGTACATTGCCGGACGACGGCCAAAGGCGGAAGTCCCACCCTGCGCCATCCGGTGCCGGGATGCGGTTTTCCCCTTGGGTCTCAGGGAGGTTCCACTTCCTATAGTGGGAGGATACCAACTAACTATCTCAATACCCTGCGGCCCGCCAACCCGTCATTCCCCCTAGTTTTTTCAAGCCAGGAGCGAGAATCCATACCCTGCCTAACGATAGGCGGAGTTTTGGCGGACTTAGTGCGTTTTGAGATAGTTTTCACTGGTTCTCCACCGGCTTCCGTACTTAAACTTGAGCCGGAGGACCCCGCGCGCCCTCAAAACCCTGGCAGAGTGACTCCCCCTGTTGGTTTCTGCTCACCCTGAGCTTGTTTAAGAATGCCTGTTCAAACCGCCGGTGGTTCGACAGGCTCACCGCGAGCGAATAGGAAAAGACTTTGCAATCGCCTTAAGGCCAGTCCGGCAGGGAAGGCAGAAAGTCGCATACCCGAAACTGTTCATACATTGCCCCGACAGCGTCTTCTGCGTAGGAACCTGCTCACCGGTCATGATCTGGTCCCCGAAAACTCGCACTCAGCCTGGAACAGAAAATGGGTTAGGCCAAACCCGCCAAAGTCGCATTGCAGCTTGATCGGTTCTCGCGGGGAAGCTCATTAGCTGCCCGAGGAAGATGAACCCTAAGCGACGACAGGCGCAGCCGAATCATCCAGCCAGGCCGGCACGTCGCCACAGTCATGCCCTGCGGAACGTGGGCGTTGATGCTACAATGCCGCTACCCAGCCCATCGGGTTAGGAGGACCAGTCATGAAAGTGTCGATGTTTCACCTGATGCCACACCGGGAACTCCCGCCCGATTTCGAGCAGCGGTACCACTCCGTTTGGGTAGACCCGCCGTGGTGGGAGTTGGCCGATGCTGAGAGGGTCGGCCAGTACTACAACTGGACGCTGGATGAACTCACCTATGCCGCCGGTGCCGGCCTGGACGGAGTTTGCGTCAACGAACACCATCAGAACGCCTACGGTTTCATGCCCGGTCCCAACCTGATGGGTTCTGCCCTCGCCAGGGCCACCAACGGCCAGGACGTGGCCATCGTGCAAATGGGCGCCACGCTGCCCACCACCAATCCGCCCACTCGCGTCGCCGAAGAATACGCAATGCTGGACTGCATTAGCGGGGGCAGGTTGGTGGCCGGCATGCCCCTGGGCTCCTCCATGGACGCCAACCTGTGTTACGGCATTCCTCCCATAGAGCACCGCGACCGTTACTACGAGGCCCACGACCTGATCATGAGGGCGTGGCAGGATAAGGAGATTTTTGCCTGGAACGGCAAGTACTACCAGCTTCCGATGGTCAACCTCTGGCCCCGCCCGATACAAAAACCGCATCCCCCGGTGTGGGTGCCGGGGTCCGGGAGTCTCAGCACTTGGAATTTTTCAGCCACTCATAACCATTGCTACTGCTTCCTGAGCTACTGGGGCAATAACTTGGGCAAGAAGATCATGGACGGGTTCTGGGAATTCGTCGACGGCCAAGGGTTGGAACCCAACCCGTACCGCGCCGGCTTCCTGCAGCTCGTGGTCGTCGGGGAATCCGATGCGCAGGCGGAGAAAGACTACTACCAACACATCCGCTACTTCTACGACAAGTCCATGCACATTGCCCCGGAGTTCTTCTCCGCTCCCGGCTACATGGACTTTCGCAGCCTGGACAACACCTACAGAAAGGGCTATGTGGACCAGATCGCGTCGGTTACTCAGGACATGAAGGAGTGGAGCTACCGGGACTTCATCGATAACCAACTGGTAATCGGCGGCAGTCCTGCGTCGGTCGTCGACCAACTGGAGGACGCGATCAAGAAGCTCAGGGTCGGCAACCTGATGGTCCTGCTGCATATCGGCTCCATGCCCCATGAACTCACCCTGAAAAACATTGACCTTTTCGGGAAGGAGGTTCTGCCCAAGCTGCGCGACATCTGGGACGACGACGGCTGGGAGAACCACTGGTGGCCGGAAAAGCTCCGGGGGAAACGGCAGTTGGCAGGAACGGCAAGCGTTTAGAAACTATCTCAAGACTCTGCGGGCTGCCAACCCGTCATTCTCCCGAAAGCGGGAATCCACGTACGCCTGGCCATCGGCGGAGTTTTGGCAGGCTTGAAGCGTTTTGAGGTAGTTTCTTATCGCAACCCCGCCATTGCCCGGAGGGGATTAGGAATGGTGACGATAAGGGAACGCACCCTGAGTGTTTGGCGGGACCAGATACAGTCCAGGGTCAAAATAGCTGGGCAAGGACCTCCCTTGGTGTTCTTGCACGGCGCCACCGGCCTCAAATGGGACGATTTCCTGGACGACTTGTCGCGTACCCATACCGTTTACGCGCCGGAACACCCTGGCACCACCCCCGGCGACCCTGACGCCATCAAGCCGTTGGACGACTTCTGGGACCTGGTCCTTTACTACTACGAGCTTTTCGATCGGCTGGAACTGGAGTCCCCCGTGGTCGTGGGGCACTCATTCGGCGGAATGGTGGCCGCGGAAATAGCGGCCACGGACCCCAAGCGGGCTGGCAAGCTGGTGCTGCTCAGCCCCATCGGCTTGTGGCGGGACGACGCGCCGGTCAAGAATGTGATGTCGATGGCGCCGGACGATCTGGTGAAGGAACTTTTCTACGAGCCCGAAGGACCGGTCGCCAAACGGGTATTGGCGGAACCAGAGGACCCCGAGGAGCGGATGACAGCCCGGATTCAGGGCATCTGGAACCTGGGTTGCACCGGAAAGTTCACTTGGCCCATCCCGGATAGGGGGCTTAAGAAGCGCTTGCACCGGATCCAGGCTCTCACTTTGGTAATCTGTGGCCAACAGGACGGAATTGCGCCTGCCATCTACGCTCAGGAGTTCGCTGACCGTATTGCCGGCGCCCGGTCGGAGATCGTCGACAGAGCCGCCCACATACCGCAGTTGGAACAGCTCGCCACTGTCTCTCAAATGGTCCAGGACTTTCTGAAGACGTGAGCCTCCGTTCCCGACCCGACTGCCACGCCTTAACCGGTGTACCCGAAACAAACGCTGGAGACTCCCCTGCGGTTGCTGGCAGCAGGTAATAGGCGATGGCCCACTTGCGGAGCGGGAGTTTGGAGTTGTGCATTATGGTCCCGGTCTTGATGGTGAACCTGGACTCACAATCATTGCAGTAGAACTGTCGGGTGGAGCGGCGGGCGTTCTTGTGCTGACCGACGTTAAGGGAGCCGCAGTAGATACAGGCTATGCCATCCGGCCAGCGGCGGGCTGCGAACCACTCCTCCGCTTTCGCATCGTCGCCGAATTTCTCGATGACCTCGAAAATGCTCAGGGAGGACATGGCTGCATCCCACCGTGTTGTTTGCCTGAATTACAGCAGTTGTGTACCCAACTCTCCAATCAGGGAATGCTTCTGTTATCTGATTATGGGATTCCAGGGTTGCTCCCTTTCGTTATTTCGGGAATTCTATGGTCCAGTCCTCCTCGGTGAGCACCTCGAAGTAGCCCGTCGAGTCATAGGGGACGTACACCGTTGAAACGCTCTCAGATGGTCCCGACACCTCTATCAGTACCATCACCCCGTCTATGAAGTCGGCTCGCATCACCACGGCGAAATAGCCCTGCCCTGAGTGGATCATGGTAAATTCCTCGGGTCCCGTCTCTAGGGAGAAGGAGAACGTTTGGTATCCAGATGACTCAACCGTCTCTCCCCGTAGCGGCGACCTGGCGAAAGCCCGGGAAGGGGCCGGCGTCGCGGTCGGGACTGGGCGAGCGGTCGGGACTGGGCGAGCGGTCGGGACTGGGCGAGCGGTCGGGACTGGGACTGGGACTGGGGAGGGATCATCTGCGGTAGTCGGGAATTGCAAAAACCATCCCGCCTCTTGATCGACTCCTATATGTATAACGCAAGGCCCTGTAGGGGCGTCGTACCTACCTGGGGGGAACACCACGGAATCAGCGAAGAGCCCACTCCCCCGAAAAAGCTCGATCTCGATACTCACGGTCCGTTCATCTCCGGCTATTAGGTACACGACGAAGGGGCCCTGGTCTTCATGCGCGAAGAAGAATTCCGCATCGTCCTCTGGAGACAGGTAGCAGCGCATCTGTGCCTCCCCTTGTCCGGAGATCTCCCTGTGAAACATCTGCTGGGGCATTGCGGGCACTATAGTCGCAGCCATGGCCATGGCGGTGGTCGGGGGTGGCTCGGCCATCGCCACGGCGGTCGAGAGTGGCTCAGCCATCGCCACGGCGGTCGGGGCTGGCTGCGGGGCCGTTGCGGTCGGGCCCAACGCCTTAGTAGGCCCCGGCTTTCCCCGTTCTCCCTTCGCCCCCGGCTCCCCCGGATCTCCCTGCTCACCCTTGGCGCCGCGTTCTCCACTGGGCCCCGGCTCTCCTTGCGCCTGTTGCTCTTGAACTATCCTGCTTACATCCTCCTCAGTGAGCCCGGCTGTACAGGCCACGGCCAGCACTCCCAGCAGGAGTAGCACGATTGCCAAGTGCCTCGCCATCATCATTTTGGGTTTCATAGTTTTGCACTTCCCTAAGAGTTGAATCGTTGCTGTGTAGCTACGTTGAAGTTAACACCGGAACAGCCCCTTGATCTGCCCCACTCCCCAGCGGTAGAGCGTTCCCGTGCACCAGGAAAACAGTGGTCGCCCAGCGCAGCCGAGATCGAAATTGAGCGGGTGAATGTTCCGGCCAGTGGGGCAGTTCACGCGGATATGACAGACCTCGCCCTCGTTGGAATGGTAAGACAAAACAGCCCTCCACCAGTGCGGCGGAGGGCTGTTGACAAGCGTTGTCTAGGTCCGTGGCATGAGGATTTTATTGGCTCCTCATAGTTCACCCCCAAGGCTCAGCATTCCAGTGCTGGGCTTCACTGGTTTTTAGATTTGGTGTCATTTTGCCTTCGCAGCCATGTTGAGGTCAACCGGGATTTTGGGTAAACTTGTATATAGACTTCTTACGAAACGGCGCCCAGGCCCGGGATTATTGTCTCCCGGAAGGCGTTCACCTCGGACCGCGGCATGTCGTAACCACCCTCCTGGGTGTGGGTGGGGAAGATGAAGACGTGATCGATACCCGATTCGTCTCTGGCCCGCTGCAGTCTGGTCAAGCATTCCTCAGGTGTGCCGAACAGACCAAAGGCATCGCATATTTCGGCCGCTTGAGCATCGCCGATGCTCTCGGGGACGAAATCGTCGGCCAGTTCGATGCCGGCCTCTCGCAGCCAAAAGAGGTTGGAATCGCTGGGGTATTTCAGGTACGGTTGGTCGGGCCGGAACCACTGTTGCGGAAAGCGACGGGCGGCCGGTCCGTCATCCGACACCGTGGTCGGGGTGATGAAGATCGTCCGGAAACCGTCGAGGCTGCGGCCCACCCGCGCCGCTCCGCTTTCCAGTCGACGGCGGGCCGCGTCGACCGCTTTCGGATGAAGGCCCACGAGCAGCAGGGCGCCGTCAGCAACCTCTCCGGCCAGCTCCACCATCCTTGGGCCGGCGGCGGTCATGAATATTGGTGTCGGCCGGTCGCTCAGGTTGCGCAGCCGGGTCTCCACCCCATTGAACTGCACTCGCTCGCCCCGCAGCAGGCGGCGCATGGTCAGCACGGCCACGCGCATGGCCTCCACCGTGGCCCGGGGCCGACCGATATTGCCGACGGCGAGGTAGCCTGGCCCCACGGTCAAGCGTATCCGCTCCGGCGCGATCTCCTCCAGCGAGTGGGCCAGCGAGGCCAGCACCATCGGATGCCGGGTGACCGGGTTGGTGGTTGCCGGGTACAGCGTGAGCCGGGAAGTCCGCTCGGCGGCCAAGGCCAGGGTCAGAAAAACGTCCCTCCCGCTGTGCTGATGATCGTGGACTCCAACGCCGGAAAATCCGGCGGCCTCGCATCCCGCGATGAAATCGGCAGTCTCCCGGACCGGCAGACCCACGGGCACCCTGATATCCACTTTCATCGAACTCACCTACAAGGGCGTGTTTTCAAACTATAGCCAGAGCAGGATCGAGCCGATTTGCAGCATGGACAGATAGTTTTCAGCCCTCTTTTCGTATCTGCTGGCGATACGGCGGAATTGCTTTAACCGGTTGATTGCCCGCTCTACCAGGTTGCGTGTCCGGTATAGGACCCGGTCGAAGGGACCGGTGCGCCGCTCATTCTTTTTCCTTGGGATGGTGTGGCGAATTCCCCGCCGTCTGAGATAGGCGCGAATCTTGCGGCTGCTGTAACCTTTGTCGCCACAGACCCGCTCGGGTCTGCTGCGAGGACGGCCACGCCCGGGTCTTTTCGCCGCCCCCTGGGTCATCAACTCTTCGAATACGGTGGCCTCATGCTGCTGTCCCGGGGTCAGAACGAAGGCCACCGGCTTGCCCCGGCCTTCCACCCGTACGTGGACTTTCGTTCCAAATCCTCCCTGGGAGCGCCCCAACGCCTGGTCTCCTCCCCCTTTTTGCGGCGGCGGCGGCGCTGATGCGCCCGAACCACCGTGCCGTCCACATAATGACCTCCCAGTCTATCTGCCCGCCAGCATCGGCCTGCTGCTGCACCTCAGCCAAGAGCCGGTCCCACAGTCCCAGCTGGCGCCACCGGTAGAACCGGGTGGCTGCCGTACGCCAAGGGCCATACCGCTCCGGCAGGTCCCGCCATGGGTCTCCGGTGCGCAGCAGCCACAAAATGCCGTTGATGACCGTGCGATGGTCTTTGCCGGGCCGTCCGGTCTTTGGCTTCTGCGCCGGCAACAACGGCTCCAGCCGCTGCCACTGCTGATCCGTCAAGTCCCCTCGTCCCACCACACATCACCTCTTCCCTTACTCGTCAACCTCAGTTTAACCCCGCTGCTATAGTTTGAAAACACGCCCTAGTGATCCGAAATCTTTGTAATGATGGGTTGATTGGTACAGGGGCCTTCCCCGCCATACTGGGCTTGTGGAGACAACCGCCGGGCAATCCGGCTTTCCACCCGTCATTTAAAAGATGTTGGTCTACTAGCATAACAACGACGGTTCTCGGAACGCCTCAAAGGGGTGGACCAACCGGCTCAGTTTTCAGTGGAGGATCGTCGCCTCGCTTTTCCTTGCTGGAATTGGGGGTATGCCCGGCCTGAGCGAATCGGCGAATTAAACCGGGCAGGACGGCTGGCCACCCTTGCGGCACTATGACGAAGGGGCAACCTGCACCGTAATAATATCTATGTCGTGGTACTTATGGTGCTGGACCGAGGATGCGTAATGACGCAAGAGGCGGAAGGAAATTTCGCGCTCGTCCTGTATTTCAGGCTGTTCGTTCATATAGGCCAGCTTGTCCTCCAGATTCCCGCCCTCGGTGGTCACTACAAATTCCATTTCAATGGTGGCGTCCGCACGACGGGCAGCAACAATGAGGCGCCTCCTGGCATCTTCTTCCGGCTCCTCATCCTGCGACAGCAGGCTCGACAGAGTTTCCTCCCCGGCTGACCTGAGCCGGTTTATTGATGCCTCATTCCAGCCGGCGCTTGTTGCGAATCCCTGGAGGAAGGAGTCAATTCTGGGTAGCGACGAAAGGTTCATGACCACATTCAACCGCCTGCGACGCCTGGAAGTGAACTCCATCAGCAGAGTGAGCAAAATTACGCAGACCGAGCCGGTTGTCATGCCGTTGCTGAGCAGAGTCCCCAGAGTTCCAGTCAGCAGATCGGGCAGAATCACCTGGTTCTGAAATCCCATGCCCATCCAGAGTGACACTCCTATCACCGCGGCTTTTCGCCCGTCTACTCCGTCCCTGAAAACGGTCCTCATCCCCTGCACAAAGAGGAGCGAGAACAGAAATATTATATACGCCACCAGGACAGGGCGCGGCGCGGCGACAATCAGTGCTATCAGCTTTGGCGAAAAGGCTACCACTATCATAACCAAGCCCCCGTAGACCCCCATGCGTCGCGCGGCAACGCCGGTAAGCGTCACCCGAGCGGAATTGGCCGCCGCTATCATGTTGGGGATTGTCCCTAGCGCCGCAGCCAGCAGATTGGTCAAAACCAGCAGGTTATGCGCCCCCTGGACCGTCCGGAAATCAGTCGCCTTCGGCCTTCGCCATGCCACCTGCTGAATCACCACGTTGTCGCTTATCGAATTGATCGTGGTCGCCATGTTCACTATCACGAATCCCGGCAAAAGCCCCCAGAAAGTCGCGCCAAAGCTCAGGTCGAATCCCGGCCAGGGATAGCTGGGAAATCCAATCCAAGGAGCCTCCATAACCAACTGCCAGTTGTAAGCGCCGAACGGGACCGATATTGCGCAACCTGCCACGATCGCAACGACCGGCGCCCATTGCTGCCACTTGGCCGACGCGTACAGCCTCAGCATCATCAGGATGAACAGGGTCGCTCCTGCCAGGATGGGCGCCGCCACCGAGGGAGCGCCCTCCGGCAAATCAGAAAGCCTGCCGAGTACGACGGTTATTATCGTCGAGGCCAGCAACATGAGAACCGTTCCGGCAACCAACGGGCTGATGACACGCCGCAGCCAGGAGAGCCGGGAGATGAACACAAACTGTATCAACGATGACGCGACGATCAGGCTGGACAGCAACGCCGGGCCCCCGGCCAGCAGCGCTGAGATACAGATGGCGATGAAGGCGGATGCGGAAATTAGGCCAAGGGAATATCCCGACCCGAATCTCCAGATTCGAAAGGTCTGCAGGATACCGCCTAATCCGCAAACCACGAGGGCCGAAAAGAAGATCCAGGACAGATAACCCTCGGATTGTCCGCCCGCCACAGCGATGATAGACGCCGCGGCAGCCATTGCCGCCATGGGCTCCATGACACTTTGGAACCCGTGAACCAGAGATACCGGATGGCTTGGCCGCTCATCCGGTTGATAGATGATGTTTTCGTTTACCTGCGCCATTCGGAAGACTGGTTTGCCGCCACCTCATTTCTTACTATACTAAACCAAAGCCAATGTGAAATGTGCAGGAAATGTGCAGGGTAGGTAGATTTGTGAAAGAATCGGGTCAGACCGGTGCGAAGTCAGGGAGGGGTTGGTGTTGGGTGTGAGGGAGATAGAGCAGTTCCTCGGATAATGGCGTATGGATGCCGGGGACTTCCCCGATTGGCGCACCTGCTACAAGTATTTCCAGCAAAGGGTTGCCACATGCGATTCATGTGTCCGCCTCTGGACGAACCGCGAGAGAAAGCTCAATACCGGTCTGCAAATGGTGGTTCTCGCCTTCGCGGCGTCAGTACTGAAGTGATTGCAAACAGGCCATAAAATACACCCAACACTTCCCGGCAACGGAGGAACGTGGCAAACCTGACCTACCGCAGCGAATCGGCGTCCTGGTGCCCGCCACCAACCCCGTGGTCGAACCCGATTTCTACCGCGTTGTCCCGCCGGAAATTACCGTGCGTTTCGAGCGAATGTGGAACGGCAGTTCGGGCAGCCAGCCGGAAGTCCCCGCCGACACCGGCCACCGCCTCAGGATGTCCAACAGCGAGGCCAACGAAACAGACTGGGCGCTGTTCGGGTTCTACGTAAACAAGATGAACGACGACGTGGCCCGCGGGGCCAGTTACCTGTCCAACATCGGCCCGGACGTGCTGGTCTACGCTTGCACCTCTGGAACGTGGCACAAGGTCCACTGGCCTTATGGTACCCCACCACCCATCAGTTCAACTATGCTCGGCTACTAGTCCGTCGCCCTAGAATTGATGGACGAGTCACCGGGCCCCGTCATTCCGGCACAAGGCCGAAATGACGATAAAATCCTCGGCAGTCATCAATTCAATAAAGCGGGACTCTACAATTCAGACCCCCGCTGTTCAGACCAGAGATGAGTGAACCGGCCGGCCACCACCTGCTCGTAGGCTGCGTCGCCGGAGAGCAGGCCGATATTTCGGCAAAACTCGTTGAGACTGGCTACAGAGGCCGGAGAAATTCCGGCGGCGTAGTAGGGAGCGTCCCGCCGGACCAGGTCCTCGATCAATGCGGCCTCATCGGGCGGGAACAGCCGCTGGCCGACCTCGGCAGCCCGCGACGGATCGGCCCGCAGCGCCCGTTGCGCCTCCACCACCGCTCGCACCGCTCCCTCAGCCACGGCGGGAGAGTCTTCAATCAGCCTGTCGGCGGCCACCAACGCCGGAAAAGTGTAGTCTCTCGCTGCCGACGGACCGAGGCCCTGCCGCGGGTCAAGCACCACGTTGCCTATCCCGCTCCGCACCGCCACTTCGGCTCCCATGGCGTTGGCCCAAAACCCGTCGATTGCTCCCTCCTCCAAGGCCTGGGCGGCATGGACGCCGAAGGACACGCCGGCCCCGCCGCTGCCGGGTACCGGAGCCAACGCCACGCCGTCCCGCGCCGGGTCCACGCCCGCCTCGGCCAGCAACCCGCGCAGCGCGGCATCTGGCCCGGGGGCCGCTCCGATACGCAGACCCTTGACCGCCGCAACGTCCCCCGGTCGCGCCCCCAGGCTCGAACGCAACACCAGCACCCAGAAGGTATGTTGCGACAAGGCGGCCAGCAACTTGGCGCCCTGCCAGCCAGGGAAGGCCGACAGAGTGGCATGGGCGGGACCGGCCACGAAGTCGACACGGCGGTCTCGCAACGCCTCCATGGCCCTGCCCACCGGGAAGACCATCTCCAGCTCCATATCTATCCCCTGGCCCTTGAAAAACCCCAGTTCCACGGCGGCCACCGCCGGAAAGTAGGAGTTGGACACCAGGTCGGGTACAGCAATGCGCATTCGAGCCGTCTCCTGGCCCCTGACCGGGTATTGGCGCGCGGGGTTGGGCCAAGTTTACCACTGGTCTCGCATCCGGTATCCTCTGCGGAAGAGCCACCAGCCGGGTAGCCAGCACCGGCGCTCTGGGGTTAATGCTGGATTATCATTCAGGAGTGGAATAATGCCAGATACGCCTTTGCACTATCAAACTATTGCGGAAGTGGGGGCCCGCCTCCAGTCCCGGGAGCTGTCGCCCGTGGAACTGACCTCGGCGATCCTGGATCGCATCGAGACCCTGGACGGCGATCTGAAGAGCTACGCCACGTTAATGGCCGACTCGGCCTTGGCGACAGCCAGGACTGCCGAGCAGGAGATCGCTGCCGGAAACTACCGGGGCGGCCTCCACGGAGTGCCCATCGCCGTCAAGGACCTGTGCTTCACCACTGGGGTCGCCACAATGGGCGGCGCCCGAGTGTTGCGGGACTTCGTACCCGACTTCAACGGCACGGTAGTGCAGAAACTCAACTCCGCCGGTGCAGTGATTCTCGGCAAGCTGAATCTCACCGAAGGAGCGATGGCCGGTTACAACCCCGAGTTCCAGATACCGGTCAATCCCTGGGGCGCCGACCGCTGGTCTGGCGCGTCTTCCAGCGGCTCGGGAGTGGCGACTGCCGCCGGGCTGTGCTACGGCTCGCTGGGCAGCGACACCGGCGGCTCGATCAGGTTCCCGGCAGCCGCCTGTGGCATCGTGGGAATCAAGCCTACCTGGGGGCGGGTGAGCCGCTACGGCGTGCTGGCCTTGGCCGAGTCCCTGGACCACATTGGCCCGATGACCCGGAGCGCCTCAGACGCCGGTGTCATGCTGCAAGCCATCGCGGGGCATGACCCCAATGACCCTACTTCGCTGACCGCCCCGGTGCCCAATATGCTGGCAGGAGTGGCCCAGGGCGTCCGTGGCCTTCGCATCGGCGTCGACGAGCGATACATCGGCGACGGCGTCGACCCCGAACTGGCCGCGGCGGTGCTGGACGGCGCCCGCCTGCTGGAAAGCAGGGGAGCAGTGCTGGTGCCGGTGCAAATGCCGGACACCGAGCCTTTCTCCCGCGCCTGGGGCGTGCTGTGCTCGGCAGAGGCAGCCGCGGCCCACCGCGACACCTTCCCTTCCCGAAGCGACGAATACGGCCCCTGGTTCCGGGGTTGGCTGGAGTTGGGGATCAGCCACAGCGCCACCGACTACGCCGTCGCCAGCTACCAGCGGTTGGCCTGCAACGGCGCCCTGGCCGGAATATTCGACAGCATCGACGTGTTGGTCTGCCCCTCCATGACCACACCTCCGGAACGGGTCACGCCGGAAGCCCTCTACGGCCCGATGGACGAGGAGGAATGGACCTGGGGACGGTTCACCGTACCATACGACTTCAGCGGAGCCCCCACCATATCCCTGCCCTGCGGACTCAACAGCGAGGGTCTGCCTCTAGGCATCCAGTTCGTCGGCAGGCACTTGGCGGAACCGCTGCTGGTACAGGTTGGCCACGCCTACGAGACCGCTACCCAGCATCATCTGCTCCCGCCCGTATAGACAGATCTCCTCCGATTCCATTACCCAGGCTCCAGTGACGGCTGGGCGCTGCTACGACCCGTCCGCCCGGCAGGATACCCTGTCGTCAATCACGATGGCGGTGGCTTTGGTTTGGGTCACTAAACCAAAGCCAAGGTCAAATGCACACCAGTGTAGGGTAGATTTTTGGAGCAACTGCCTTAGCCTGTCTTGGAGTCAGGAAGGAGTTGGTGTGATGGGCCTGAGAAATATAGACCGGTTTCTCCATTAGTGCGAAATGGACGCGAGGGGCCAGCATCGGCGGATGACCCTGGCGCCCACGCCCAGAGAGCGTGAGCGTTCGCCCGCCCTCTGGCTCTTGGCCTAGGGATGGACCGCCTCGGTCAGCGCGCAGGCCCCGGAGCGAAACCACAACGCCATTAGCCGGTGGATGGTCGCTTTCGGCAAGGGCGGACCAGCGGCTGTAGAACCTGCCCCGCTACAGCCCCGACTTCAATGCGAACGAGGCAATCTGGCGTTGGTTGAGGGAGGAGGCGACCGGGAACCTGTGCCCTGAGTGGAAGGCCCTAATGCAGGAAAGCATCAGTGGCTTATTCATCGACCTGGGCAGACGCAGAAATGAGGTGAACACGGCGTCGCCGGACCGCCCTGCAGGCACGGGGAGAAAAGCCGCTGCGAGCACATTCGCCCCATTTCACAACCCTCAGCAAATGCACATCCCACCTTGGTTCTAGTTTAGTATTTGAATATTAGCAATTGAAATATCGGACATCCTTAATTTATAGTGTGCAGAATACCAAAAGGGGCTATTCAACCAGACCGAGGTACGCGTTGATAGATAGCGGCGATACTGCTTGGGTGCTTACTTCGTCTGCACTGGTCTTTATCATGGTCCCGGGGTTGGCGTTCTTTTACGCCGGACTTGTCCGGGGCAAGAACGCACTCAGTACCCTGTTGCAGTCCTTCATCGCCCTTGCGATAGTGGGACTGACTTGGATACTGTTTGGGTATAGCCTCTCTTTTGGCCCCGACGTGGGCGGCTTCATCGGCAACCTGGAATGGGCGGGGCTTCACGGTGTCTCCGCCACCGAAGCAGGTCCGTACGCCGAGACGATTCCGCACCAGGCCTTCATGGTGTTCCAGGCCAAATTCGCCATCATCACACCGGCGCTGATCGCCGGGGCCTTCGCCGAGCGTATTAAGTTCAGTACCTTCGTTATCTTCATAGTGGCTTGGTCAACCATCGTGTACACACCACTGGCCCATTGGATGTGGGGAACGGGAGGATGGCTGGGAGCGGCAGGCGCACTGGACTTCGCCGGGGGCGCGGTGGTGCATATCAGTTCCGGAGCCGCAGCTTTGGCGGCGGCCATCATCTTCGGCAGGCGTTTGGGGTTCGGTCAAATGGAAATGGCACCCCACAACGTGCCCTTCGTAGTTCTGGGTGCCTCGCTCCTCTGGTTTGGCTGGTTTGGCTTCAATGCCGGCAGCGACCTGGGCTCGGCAGGCAGGGCTACTTCCGCCTTCGTCGTCACGCATATATCGGCGGCAACTGCCGTGGTGGTGTGGGTCTCCCTGGACTGGATGATTAACCGAAGACCCAGCGTCGTTGGAGCCGCGACGGGAGCAGTGGCAGGTCTGGCTACCATCACTCCGGCCGCCGGTTTTGTGGGACCCATGCCCGCGGTGGTTATCGGGCTGGGCGCCGGGGCCCTTTGCTACACTGCCATTTGGCTCAAGACCCGCGTGAGGCTTGACGACTCTCTAGACGTTTGGGCCATTCACGGAGTGGGCGGGATATGGGGTATGCTCGCTACCGGCCTCTTCATTGGCGTCGGCTTCATGACCTTGAGTGAACTCACCGACCTGAGCAGGGGCTCACAGGTCTTGATGCAACTGGCCGCCATCGGCGCGTCCTTTGGCTGGGCTTTCGTCACCACCCTGGGGATATTGGTCGTACTCAAGTACACCATAGGTTTGAGGGTCGACGAGCGGCAGGAGGAGGAGGGACTGGACCTCTCCCAACACGGCGAGGAAGCATATACCGCGAGACCTAATTTGGACTCTTAGCCCGACACACACTGGCCTTGTTTTTCCAGCAAACGAAGCTGTCTGGGCTTGTTCGGCACCTGCTGGTTGATCTGTCTGGCCAAAGGTAAGGACGGACTAAAATCCCGGTGCCGGACAACCTCACGGTCAACGGCCAAAAGGGTTCCCGCGAGACCCCCAGACCAGTCCCGGACGCCGCCGAAATGCGCATTCCGCTTTGGCTTAGTTTAGGAGGCACGGCACATGACTACGTCCTACCGTCCCACCGGACTAATCCGTTACCATGCTGCCGGGGCGTACCGGGGGTATACGCTCTTCTCTCCCAACGGAGGAGACGACGCCTACCTGGTAGATATGGATGGCAACTTCGTGCACCGTTGGCACCATCCCGGAGGCATCGCCTACGGCTACCTGTTGGACAATGGCAACCTGATTTTCCGGGACCAGGGGTCCAACCCTCCAGGCGCCGACCACATAAGGGAACTGGACTGGGACAGCGGGCTGGTCTGGGAGTATTACAACCCCAGCCTCCGGCGCCATAACCGGTTGCCCAACGGCAACAACCTGTTCCTCCTGCAACGCGACAGGATATCCGCCGAACTGACCCGCAGGGTTCGAGGCGGCTTTACGACCGCCAGCGACCCGGAGCAGATGTTCAGCGACCAGGTGGTGGAGGTTGCGCCCGACGGGACCGAGGTCAACCTATGGCGGTCCGCCGACCACCTGGACCCGGAAACGGACCTGATTTGTCCCCTGGAAACCCGCGATGCTTGGGGCGGCGCAAACGACCTTACCTCATCGCCCGACGGCAGCTCCTTCCTGATCAGCTTCCGCATCCTCGACACCGTGGCTTTGGTAGACCGGCCGTCAGGGGAGATTACCTGGAAGTGGGGGCCGGGTAACATATCTCATCAACACCATCCCACCCACCTGGACAACGGTCACGTGCTGCTGCTGGACAACGGTTCCCACCGCCGGGGGCTCAGCTACTCCCGGGTCGTCGAGGTGGACCCGTCTACCAGCGAGATCGTATGGCAGTACCGGGGCCTGCCGATGGTCTCCTTCTTCACCCACTTCACCGGCGGAGCGCAACGATTGCCCAACGGCAACACCCTGATAACCGAAGGTCTTACGGGCAGGCTGTTCGAGGTAACCCCCGGCAACCAGATAGTTTGGGAATTCGTCAGCCCCTTCGTTGTCCCCTCCCAGTTCGGCATGGCCAATGGCGTGTTCCGGGCCCACCGCTACGGCCCCGACCATCCGGCGCTACAGGGAAGAGTGTTGGACCCGGAGCGACTCGGCAATCTCAACCGGCTGTACGGTGGGAGCTAACAAAAACTGCGAACGAACCCCGATCGCAGCACTAACTCTGCGCCCTCGACGTTTAACCCCCCGTCCCGCCCCCTCCCCACGCCTGCGCGCTCAGGCCCAATCCAATAATCCTCTGCGTCCTCTGCGTCCTCGGCGTTTAATCCCGTCTCCCCCGCCTCTAACCCGCCTGACCGTCCGGGGAATGCGCAACGACTTTGCTTAACCTCTTCGTTCGTTCCACCTGGCAGTTCCGAGTCAAAGAAAGCTGCGAGCATTCTTCCCACATCGGAGTTACTGGGCACAACACCGTCCCTTGTGCGGTGACGCTCCGGGTCATAGACCGCCTGAGATACAGTGATCAACACTTCACGACAAACGAGGCCAACGGACTGGAAATGCTCCTCAGTCTCGGACGTTCGCAATTGGTCCTTCGCTGTCTTAATTTGACGATCGACTTT
Organism: Dehalococcoidia bacterium; assembly: GCA_965249355.1. GTDB lineage: Bacteria > Chloroflexota > Dehalococcoidia > Lucifugimonadales > UBA3495 > VXOI01. Next base: position 2,467,830 of record CBDFLW010000004.1, on the reverse strand, counting down.
TTCCCAACCAGTAGGTTCGTCGAAAATCTGTATCCGCTGCCCAGACCTCTCCGGTCCGAAAACTGGCTTTCCGGAAATCTGTTGGCCCTCAATGACCGAACAGCCGTCCGGGGCCAAAATGCGATTGTATTGATCCACAAGATTACGTGCTTCGTCTGTGTCAGGTCTACCCGCGGAATTGACGGTTTCGCAAAGGAAGAGCAAAAAGTCATCGCCGGTGCCATATAGAAGATTGAACCGGTCGTCGTAGAAAACCCAATCGTCTTCCCAATCATTCCAGTGGACTCTGTGCTGGACAATATCGCCTTTTGCATTCGGTATCCGATAATCATTGGACCCCATCTCGGTTAGGTCGTAGAGTCTTGCAAGGAAATCGTTCTCCCTTAGACGCCCTGCCCAACTGATTTTCGACACAGGGAAAAAATCAACAATTGAGCGCCGTGTTCCCTCTGAAATGTTGTTTAGCACCATAAGGTTATTTCCCTTGTACGCCATCCGTATCCGTGGGTAACCGAAACACTAATTTACTTAATGCCATTTTACAAGCATTATCGCGCCTCCTCTTCCTTCTCTCCTCCGCCGGCACCCGCCCCTTCTTGCCAAACGCATAGAACAAATGTACGATTAATGGTCATCCCACCCGTGTTGCCCCCTTGTAGGGGCCCGGGCCAATTCAGGACAGCCACTGAGGCAACGCGATGTTCAATGCCCAAAAAACCCCGCAATGCAACCCGCTCCCGGCCTCCCCGGCACTCCCTGGAGCCCGCCCACGGCCGGCCCCCTGGTCCTGAAGCGCCCGATTTGTCCGGAAATGACCGCGAAATCGAAATTTCTGGCCTCTCTCTGCGCCAGCAGGCCCTGCTGCCCGTCGTCGCCCTCTCGCCCTCCATCGCCCAGGCCGCCCGCGATTCCGGCGTTTCCGAGAGGACCCTCCGCCGCTGGCTCGATGACCCTGCATTCCGTGAACAGCTCTCTCAACTCCACCGGGAGTCCTACGACCTCGCACGCAGGCAACTCCAGGCCCTCGTGCCCCACCTCATCTCCGTCCTCGCAAAGGAGGCCATCGAAAACCCTGACCCCACCATACGCATCCGTGCCGCCCGCTACGCCATGAACTACGCCGTCAGGTTCCACGACGTTGACAAGCTCACCGACGACCTCCGCGACCTCCGCGCTGCCCTGCTCGACGCCAAATAGACCGCCGCGCACCCCATCCGTAATTCCCGCGAAAGCCTCGTCATTCCCGCGAAAGCGGAACCCAGTGCGGAACCATCCCGTCATTCCCGCGAAAGCCCCGTCACTCCCGCGAAAGCCCCCTTCATTCCCGCGAAAACGGGAACCCAGCGCGCCAAACACTTTCCCGGAGAGGTAAAGCAATGACATTCACCCAGCTAAGGATTCAGGTGGACGCCCTATGCCGCAGGTACGCCACCGAACTCGAGGTGTACCGCCTCCGGCCCTTGGCTCAGGAATTTTGCGATGAGATGGCCGACTCCGTTACCGGCACCATTCGCGGCCCCAAATTGCCCGTCCTGGAGTGGGCCCAAATCCTCCACAGGCGGATGACTAGCCGCGGCTTCCATCCCCGGAACTTTGCGGCTCTAAACAATTACTTGGATCGCTGCCTCGACCGCCGCGTCATCCCCCAGGCCAACGATGTCTTGCGGCGCCTGCTGCCCAAGGCAGCCCAGCGCGGCCTCATCCCCCGCTCCGTCCAGCCCGTCCCATTCTAAAACTTGAGGCCCGCCTCCCTCGTCATTTCGCAACGGCCCTTACCTGGAGGCCGCACGGGGATTGACAACCGGCGCTTTGAGTTGACCGCTCAAGAGAGGCCGCCTATGATGACCTGCAACCTCGTAGAGAAAATTGACAGCCGGTAACCGTTGGAGGCCCTTATGGTCCAGAGCGAACTTCCTCTCCACTCCGCGTCGGCGCTCGCCAGCCTCATCGAGAGCAAGGAGGCGTCTCCGGTGGAGGTGGTCGAGGCCTACCTGCAACGGATCGATGACCTCGACTTCAAGTTCAACTCCTATATCACGGTGCTTCGGCAACGGGCCCTGGAGGAAGCAAGGCAGGCCGAACTGGAAATCCTGGCCGGTGGCTACCGCGGCCCGATGCACGGCATCCCGGTGGCCGTCAAAGACCAGATCTGGACCAAGGGCATCCGTACCACCGGGGGCTCGCGCATCCTGGCCGACTTCGTCCCCGGCGAGGACGCCACGGTAATTTCCAACCTGAGGAACGCCGGCGCAATTCTGCTGGGCAAGACCAACCTCAGCGAATTCGCCGTCACCGGGTTCACCCACCGGTTCAGCACCCCCCGCAACCCCTGGGACCTGAACATCTCCTCCGGCGGCTCCAGCAGCGGGTCGGGGGCGGCCACGGCGGCCTTCCTCTGCGCCACCTCCCTGGGAGAGGACACCGGCGGATCGATTCGACGCCCCGCAGCCTGGTGCGGGGTCGTCGGACTGAGGCCCGGCTGGGGACGGGTCAGCCGTTACGGGTTGATGCGGGGCGTGTGGTCTATGGACACCATAGGGCCGATCTCCCACACCGTGGAAGACGCGGCCATCACCCTGTCGGCAATCGCCGGCTACGACCCCAACGATCCAACCACCTGGAACACTCCGGTCCCCGATTACCGGCAGGCACTGGATGGCAACATCAGGGGCCGTCGCGTCGGAATCGTTACGGAGTTGCTCCACAGCGACATGGTGGAGCCCGACGTGGCCGCCGCCGTCTCGGCCGCTGCCGGTACCCTCGCGGAACTGGGCGCCGAGGTCGAGGAGGTCTCCATTCCCTTGGCGGCCCACGCCAACGCCATCGCCGGCATGTTGCTGGCGGTCGAACCGGCCGTCAACATGAAGCAATGGGTCCGGGAACGATTCGACGATTTCGGCCACGATAATCGCATCGGACTGCTTACCGGCAGCCTGGTCCCGGCCCACGCTTACTACAAGGCCCAGAAGCTCCGCACCCTGCTGCGCCAGGATGTGCTGGCGGCCTTCCGGACCTATGATGCGCTGGTGATGCCGACCTCCGGAAGGCAGGCCGTCCCGCTCCAGGACGACCTCCAGGTGACCAGCAAGGAGACCGCGTCGCGGTTGCCCTTCATGCGCACCAATACCTTCAATCTGTCGAACGCGCCAGCCATCTCCGTGCCCTGCGGGTTCGGCGGAAGGGGACTGCCGGTGGGCCTTCAAATCGCCGGGCCGCCCGGCGGAGAGGAGATGGTGTTCCGGATAGCTCACGCCTACGAGCAGAACACCCACTGGCACACCATGAGACCCTCATCCGCCGAAATCTAGGAGCTGTGGACATTCAGGCAAATCATTCTTGCAGTCGGCCTTTACCTCCTGCTCCAAGACCTCGGGGAATGCTGACACCACCCACCCGCCGGATGTAGGGTTATTATGCGCTTAGTGGTTGTTCTAGTTTGTCTTACCCTAGGAGTGGGCCTCTCGGTGGCTTGTTCCTCGCCGCCGACCGCTATCCCGTCGCTGAGCGCCCCCACTCCCTCCGATTTCGAGCTCTCGATTGCAACGAGAATAATTGAGGAGTAATGATGCAGTAATAGAAGCGACGGTGAAGGAGCAGGGGAAGGACATCTATGTGGCCGTGGTCATCGCCGCCGACACCGGCGAGCCGGCGGCGTGGGTCCTGATAGACCCTATCATTGAGCAGCTCGGTGAAATGGTGAAAGGCGACATTTACAGCTACTCAGTCACGATCTCCTACCCGGACGGCAGGAGGGTAGTCTCGGGGGTTACGGACCCGATTGACCGATTCTTGGATAAGGAGGACAGACGGTGAACCCCTACGACGCATCTAGAACACGCCACCGGAGTGGATGGAGCGGCTCATCAAGACGATCTTCACCGACGGCCTTATCAGCAGCTGGCGAATACTCATGACGGCCTTGGCTGACGAGGAGCGCCACCGGTCCCGCATTGGTACCCGCGCCAGCCTGCAGGGCTGGGACGCTCCCCGGGTCTACGGCCGTACCAGGGAGCAGATAGACGAATTCCAAACCCATCGACAGAACCAACAGCAACACGGCGGGAAATGAGCCGCCCGGTTTCCCAGCGACAGCTTTACGGAGGTTAACGATATGTACAACAAGTCCATGATCAGCCTGGAACAGGCCCAGAACGCGATTGCGGCCATGATCGCCGATTACAACCGGGACACAAACCGGCGCAAGGTCGACATGGCCGTGGTGGACGACGCCGGAAACCTGCTGGCCTACGCCAGGATGGACCGCTGCCTGAGGCCCACCTTCGCCATTCGCAAGGCCTACACCTCCGCGGTCCGCTCCATGGATACCGCCGCCTTCGCCGAGCAACTCAGTAGCTCGGGCAGGTCGCTTGAGTCCTTCGGCGATTCACAGTTGATAGCGCTACCGGGCGGAGTCGCCGTGTTCCACGACGGGGCGGTAGTCGGCGCCATCGGCGTGGGCGGCCTGCCCAGCGGGCTCGACGACGAGGCCATCTCCAGGGCCGGTGTAGCGGCTCTGGGCATTTAACGGCGGCAGGTCCACCGCGAATCCCGCGGACAGCGCAAACCCCGATGGAGGCTCCGGGAGCAGCGGCCCCTGACGATTGCGGTATACCTGGGAAAAGTACCGGTTCCCTTCCATTCTCGGCCCTTACAGTAACCGCCATCGTGGAGGGAACATCCTATTGAGGGTGTGTGACGAATCCCCTCTCCCTCCGGGGGAGGGTTAGGGTGGGCGCGTCCCTTGTTTTTCGCAGGAACGAATGATGCCACCCTTATCGGCTCATTGTCGGCCCGAACCTTTTGTCCCACACCCTCTTAAGCCGGTCGAGACTCCCTGGTTGAGGCCACCAACCGCAGCATATACCCTGCCAGTTGCTCGCCGTCGCCAGGATTACGCCCGCAGAGGTTGAATAGGCCAATCGACCGGACGATAACCGCAGGTCAAGGGCATGGCAATTTGTCGATTGGCCCTGGTACAAGCAGCCAAGGAGTCGCCAAACCCCAAGACGTCTCGCAAGTCGAGGGGGAAAAATTCGCACCCAGGGCCGGGATGTCAGCGTTTTGAGGCCAATATTTGAGCATGTACCAAAGCGTCCAGTGCCTCCATTTCTATCAATCAGATCGATACATATCTGTTTTTCCCCTGTCAGGGCAGCCTTCTTCATTGGACGCCGCCGCTGACCAGTCCAGCGTATTTTGTAACCAGGCTCACGAGCGGCGAACATCCAGCACGTCGTGTCTCACGGTCGACGAACGGGCAGTTCGCTCCTCAACGGCGCGCGTCGGTAGACTTGGAATGGCGTCGCCGACAGGCAGGATGCGGGAACGCCACGACGATGGGCTGCCTGTGGTTCCAGCACTCTCCCGACTCCGGTCACCCACCGCGAGGGCTTGTCCGCATCGCCGACAGCCCCTCGGCGAGTCCCGGCTGAGTCATCCCCAGCAGTTTCATGGTTCTGGCGCAGTCGAGCCCCAACAGGTCAGCGCTACCGGATTCCCGGGGGGCAACCTGCGACCCGGAGCCCCTGGCTGGTTCTGGCTCGGCATCTTCTGGAATAATCAATTCCCGGTCCAGCCCGAACTCCTCCGCCACGGCGAGTGCGAACTCATGCATGCTGACCCAGTCCCGGCCCGCGATGTGATGGATGCCTGGGTGGTCCTCCTCCACCAGCCTGGCCACGCCATCCACCAGGTCGCCGACATACACCGGCGTTCGCATCACCTCCACGGAGGCGCGATAAGACTGGCCGCTTTGAAGGCGCTCAATCAGCATCGGAACGAAATTCCTGTGTCTTTGCAGGGGCCAGCCGAAAACGATGCTGGTGCGAACTATGCTCCCCCGGGCGGCCAACTCTGCCACCTCCCGCTCCGCCCTCCACTTGGTGCGTCCGTAGTGAGTAGTGGGACTCGGGGACTCGTCCTCTCGGTACAACCCGCGCCGTCCGTCGAACACGTACTCGGTGGAAACGAACACGAGCCGGGCTTCCCAATGCAGGCAGAGCCTGACTATGTCCGACGTGGCTGCCACGTTTACCGCCGTGGTCCTCTCCGGGTCCCTCTCCGCCGCCCCCACGTCCGCTATGGCCGCCAGGTGTACCACCAAGTCGGGCCGGGAAGCGCGGAACACCTGCTCGAGACCGGCCGAATCGGTCAGCTCGACCTGGTTCCACGAATTACCGTCCTCCGGGGGACGGCGGGACAGGAACGTGCCATAGACCTCGTGGCCCAGGGTCGCGCCCAGCCTGCGTACCAGGTACCTGCCGATGAACCCGCTGCCGCCGATGACCAGTACTCTCAAGCGCGACCTACCCCTGCCATCCGGCGCGACCTGTGCCGTTGGCCGCCAATTTGGCTAGCCCGCCCGGCTTTTGCCTACCTGTGGCTGCCGCGTTTCAGAAGGGCTACTGGAACAACTCCTCGCCCCGCTGCAGCCGCAGCGCGATCTGGTAGGTCTGGCCCTCTGCCCGCGGCGTGGGAGAGTGCGCCGCCAGGAACCGCGACAGCCCGATCATCACGTGTCGGCCCGACTCTGTGCCCCGGCGCGATTCGAACTGCCGGAACGCGGCGTCCACGATCTGGAACGAGTGAAAATCGGCGTCCTCCCTGAGCATCATCCGCCCCATCGTCGCCAGCAGTCCCCCCGGAGGTTCGCTTGCGCCCAGGTATCCCGACACCGCCTGTGCGGCCTCCTCGACCTGTTGCCGGATGTTGACAAGGTCAAGCAGCCGGTCGAGTTGGTCGGGTCCAAGGGCGGAGGCTGGCACAGCGTCGGGGAGTCGCTGCGGCGGCATGTTCAGGAACCGGTCCAGGTAGATGCTAATGGCCACGTCGAACGCCCCCCGCAGCAGCTCTGGGGTCGGGGTCCGCTTCAGGGCCTGGTGCAGTGCGTTTGCGGCGGTCAGGGTGTTGTGCACCGTGTCCCAGTCCCGAAATTCGTTAGACAAGTGGAAGTGCGCCATGCGGAGAAATGCGGCGTGGGCGACGGCAGCGCCTACCTGCTCAGGCGTAGCGCCCCCTGCGATGGACTCCTTGATAGCGCCCACTACTTCACTTGGAGAATCACTCAGGATGCTCGCGGCCAGTGCATCGCCGTCGTCCCAGCTCCCGGTATAATCCCGGCCCCTCTCCTTCAGGACGGGAAGCTCCGCCCGGGCCTCCCAGACCATGGATGCGAGGTCAATTGGGTGCCGCCACTGGCTGAGCTCCTGGCTGCGTCGCGCTCGCGCCATCCCGTGCACCAGGCTGGGCAGCACCTGCCCGGCCATCTCCCAACCCAGATGATCCAGCAGCTCGAAAGCCTTGTTGGCAAAGTCCACCACGTGCCCCGCATCCAGGTAGATGTGGTCCGTGGCGGCCGCAAAGATCATCTCTGCAATGTCTTCCCTGGAAATGCCTAGCTCTATTGCGGTTACCAGGCAACGCTCCGCTCCCTCATCGTCACGAACGTCGATGAAGTTGCGGAACCATCGGGTGAATACCTCGGGACGCGTCTCCCCGGTCGGCAGCGGTTCCACGGAGAATCTCGGGGCCTTGCCGGCGCACTCCCTGGCCACGTGGAGCAGCCCCTGGTACAGGGCCCGGGGGCGGTCCTCCTCGTGCAGGTGAGGCAGGATGTTGGCGGTGCAGGTCAGGATGCTCATCGCCGCGCCCCAGCCGTCGGCCGAATAGGTGGTGCCGAACTGGGTGCCGGTCTTCAGCGGATCCCGGTAGCCGGCGCCGGACGCCTGCATCCCCAGGACCGACTTGGCAATGACCAGCCGTATATTGTGCTCCAGGCCGTCTCCGAGGCGACGGCGCCAGTGTTGGCCCTCATCGCGGGTCAGCGGCTCAGGATCGATCCAGATCTCGCCGTCGACCACGCTGACCGGGAAGCTGCGCACGTCGTCGGCGAAGGGATTGAACGTCCCGCCGCTCGCGAGGTCGAAACGGGCGTGGTGCCAATGGCACGTCAGGATGCCATCGCTTACGCTGCCCCGGTCCAGCGGAAATCCCATGTGCGGACAGCGGTTATCCACCGCGTAAGTCTCGCCCTCGTGGTAAAACACCGCAATGGCGTGTCCGCCTCCCGTCACCACTATGCAGCCCCTGTCCTTGAGCTGGTCTAGGGTTCCGGCCTTGATTTGTCCACTCACTGAGGTTGCCATGATTCCGCCTCCTCAGGTGCGTGTTTTCCATGCGTATTCGAGCTCTACGATTGGGTTCTCCATGAGTACGATTACAAATTCCCTCGAATTGTCACCCTCAGCGGAGCGAAGAGTCTCGCTGGCGCAACGAGGACTTAATTCTTTGCGCAGAATGTCGGGCTTCCGGCGTGTATGTGCAAACATCCAGGTTCCCCGCTAGGTGGTTTGAAGCCCGTTCATCAGTCATTGCCGTCCCTCCATGATTTCTGCGGAATCGGGAATCCATTGACTCTTGCAACTGGATGTTAAATCTTGCATCAGGATGTTAAAGAAGGGAATGACAACCCCGCATTCCCGTCGAGACTGGCAAAGCCGCAAAGAACGCGGCTCACAAAGAACCGGAGGTTCTCAACCGCTCAGGACGCGGCGCGTAGGGACAGTACCCTGCGTCCATCGTTGGCCCCGGGGCGCTGGCGGCTACCTGCTCCCCGCTGACCTGCCTCCGTCCACCATGTACACGCCGCCGGTGCAGAAACTGCTGTCGTCGCTGGACAGGAAAAGCATCAGCCGCGCCACCTCCGTGGGATCGCCGTATCGCTGCAGGGGGATGCGGTCAGCGAATGTCTGTTTCGCCACCTCTACGGTCGCGGATGAGTCATCCAGTGCCGCCACCCGCATTTCCTCGATCGAGCGCATCATGCGGGTCTCGATGGGGGCGGGGTTGACGGTGTTGACCCGGATTCCGAACGGCGCCCCCTCCAACGAGGCCGTACGCATCAGCCCGATTACGGCGTGCTTGCTGGTGTTGTACGCCGACATTTCCGGTGTGCCGCTGATGCCGGCGGCTGAGGAGGTGATCACGATGCTGCCGCCGCCCCGTTCCTGCATCACCGGCACCACGTACTTGATCCCAAGCCAGACACCGCGCACGTTGACCGCCATCACCCGGTCGAACATCTCGATGGGATATTCCGTGATTGGCGAAAGCGTGCCCTCGATCCCGGCATTGGCCAGCAGCACGTCGATGCCGCCCCAGCGGTTGACGGCCTCGTTGACGTAGCCCTGCGTCTGGCCGGGTTGCGTGACGTCGGCCACGGTGTAGCTGGCCCGGTCCTCGCCGATTGACCCTGCGACCTCCCGCAGTGCGGTCTCATCGAGGTCAACCAGCGCCACCCGCGCACCTTCCTCCGCGAACAGCCTCGCCGCTGCCTGACCTATGCCTCCCGTGGCTCCCGTAATCACGGCCACTTTTCCTTCCAGGCGGACCATGCTCATTCTCCTTCATCGCGGGTGATCTCGACCCGTCGCTGTGTTTGTACCACCAGCGTGCCGTCCCCGCAAGCGGCGGCGGAGGCAGCCTTGATTTCTCTCTCAGGTTCCCGCCCACAGGCTTCCTAGCATTCTCTCGGCATTCCGTTATAAGCTTCGCCTCTGGGGCAGGTATGTTTCGGCTGGCGGCGGGTGTCCATAGGCGCATCGGAACTGAAGGCCAGGAGCATAGCCACAAGGGTCAGCGCGAGGACACGGATAGGGCGGCCCATGGCCTGATGGCACCAACGCGCACCGGCTCCGTGAGGATGCGACTTGACATAGCTGCCGTCCATCATCAGACACTCAGAGTCAAGGCCATCGATGACGCCGTCCAGGAGGTCGGCCCAGACTCCCCGATCCCGCCGGGGGCAACACCGGCAATCGGCGTTCTTCCAGCCCCGCGATCCGGGCGCTGGTTGCGCCAGGGCGCACCGGGGGTCAATATCCAAGAAACCGCGTTCATAAATTGGCGGTCGTTGTGGGCCGGCCACCGCACCTTGCCCGCTTGCCCAGACAATTAGGGCTGCAAGCGGTCCCAGACCCGGTCGGGAGGATCGTGGCGGCGATGCGACGCTGACATCTATCCCACCCCTATCACTCTCACTCACCACAGCAACCTACCACCATCAACTAAGATTAGAAGAAACTGTCTGGTCCAGTAGCCCCATGGCCGCCAACATGAAAGCGTACTCTTCCGCCACCTCGTACAGCCGGTCGAATCGTCCTGACCGCCCGCCGTGGCCCGCCCCCATGTTGGTCTTGAGCAGCAGCGGTTTGCTGTCCGTCTTCAGCGTCCGGAGCTTGGCCACGTACTTGGCAGGCTCCCAGTACGTCACCCTGGGATCGTTCAGTCCTGCGGTCACCAGAATGGGCGGGTAGTCCCGCCGCTCAAGCTGATCGTATGGTGAATAGGACCGGATGTACTCAAAGGCAGTCCGGTCTTCGATGGGATTGCCCCACTCCGGCCACTCGATGGGCGTGAGCGGCAGGGTGTCGTCCAGCATCGTGTTCAGCGCGTCCACGAAGGGGACGTGGGCAGCCACTGCGCCCCACAACTCGGGCGACTGGTTCACCGCTGCGCCCATAAGCTGACCTCCGGCGCTTCCCCCGGCAATGGCAATGCGGCCGACCGAACCGTAGCCCTGCGCGACCAGCCCCCGTGCCACGTCCACGAAATCGTTGAACGTGTTAGCGCGCTGGTCCAGTTTTCCGGCTTCGTACCAGTGGTAGCCCAGGTCGTCCCCTCCACGGATGTGCGCTATGGCGAAAATAAATCCCCGGTCCAGCAGCGATAGCCGCGTGGTGGAAAAAGACGGCGGCATGGCAAAACCGTAGGCTCCGTATCCGTAGAGGTACAGAGGCGCCGCGCCGTCCACCGGGGTCTTCCTGTGGCGAACGATGGACGCGGGCACCTGTGCTCCGTCGCGGGCTGTAACCTGCACCCTCTCCGTCACATATTCCGAAGCATCGTAGCCGCTTGGGACCTGCTGCACCTTGCGGACCTCCAGCTCCCCCGTGCCGGTGTGATAGTCGAACACCGTGGCGGGAGTCACCATCGACGAATACTCGAGGCGCAGGGTTTCCGTTTCGAATTCGGGATTCGTATCCAGGTGAACGGTATAGGCCGACTCTGGGAACAGCACATAGCGTGATTCGCCCGAGCGGTCGATCAGACGTATGTGGTCCAAGCCTTCGATGCGCTCCTCGACGGCGACGAATTCTCGAAATGCCTTGATCCCGCGAATGTAATGGGAGTCCGACGCATCCACCAGTGGCACCCAGGCCGCCTCCCTCGGATCGCCGCCGGGAGCAGTCGCCACGCGAGTGTTCTTGTGCGTGTCGTTGGTGCGGATGACGAATCGGTCGCCCTGGTGGTCCACCGAGTACTCGTGCCCGGTGCGGCGTGCAGAGACCAAGAGCGGCACCGAGCCGGGGTCCGACGCCGGTATAAGCCGCACCTCGGACGTCACGTGGTCCCCGGTGCCTACCAGCACGTACTCCCTCGACGTGGTGAGCGACAGTCCGACGAAGAAGCCCGGGTCCGCCTCCTCGTAGACAACGGCGTCCTGGTCCACCGGTTCGCCCAGCACGTGCCGGCGCACCTGCCACGGGCGCCAGTTCTCATCTACCACCGTGTAGAGGAACGATGCGTCATCGGTGACCCACACCGCGTTACCCGTGGTGCCCTCGATGGCATCTTCCAGAATCTCCCCGCTGCCCAGATCTTTGACCACCATCCGGAACCGCTCGGAGCCGTTGGTGTCCGTGCTGTACGCGAGCAGGGATCCCCCGTTGCTGACCGACGCCGACCCGAGCCTGAAATATTCCAGGTCGCTGGCCAGCTCCGGCTCGTCCAGGATCGTCTGCGCGTCGGCTCCGGGTCCCTCCCTGGCGTCGGGCCTGTCGGCTGTCCAGCGCTGCCAGACCCGGTACTGGTTACCCTCCTGGTAGCTCCACTGGTAAAACCAGTCGCCGCGCCTCCACGGAACGCTGGACAGGTCCGGTTGCTGCCGTCCCTTGATTTCCTCAAAGATCGTGTTCACCAGCCCCCAGTGGGGCGCCATGGCCGCCTTGAAGTACACATTCTCGGCCTCCAGATACGCCAGAACGTTTGGATCCTCGACGTTCGGGTAGGCTGGGTCGCGCAGCCAGTGCCACGGGTCCTCAATCGTAACGCCGTGATGGGTCAAGCTGTGTGGCCGCTGCTCCGCCACCGGCGGCGTGAGGACGTGTTCGTCATCCGGAGTCGTCGATTCTCCGGAGGCTTCACTTCGTGCGAGGAATGGATCGGTGGGGCTGGTCATGAGTGGCACCTCTTGGCGTGAGCGGTTGCAGGCCGTTTGGATCGGCGACAGCACAATTGATAGTGGCCGCTATGCTATCGCAAATGCGCCCTCCTGTCCCACCCTGCTCCATCACTTGTTCCCTCTCCCTTCGGGCGGGAGTTAGTGTGGGGACGTCCTCTGGTCCGGCCGCAATATCAATCGAAAGCGCTCCACCTCACACACTCAACCGCCGCGAGACTCTTCATTATGAGCGAGGGAATCGAAACACGCTGTCTCCCCTGTTGCTCCTTGACTGCCAAGTGGGTTGTGCATACAGTTGAATCGGGTAATAACTGCAACGCGAGTACGAAATCCTGATATGTGCAAACGGCCTGCAATCGTCGTCAGGCACGTCCCGGGCGAAGCCCTGCCATGATGATGGAACACTTGGGCATCCGCTGGGGCTACGTGTTCCTGCGTTCTGCCAACTATCTGAACCCGGAGGAGTTCAACGAGCTAATGATCCAGGCCGTGGAGATGTACCTCGGCGGCGAGTCTGAGCGCAGGGTCAAGCACGACAGCTACGAAGGACGAGTGTTCACCGAGGGCCGCTATGAGGTTATGGGAGGCCTCGGCGGTCAGCGTTTCGAAGCCGAACTAGAAACGGTCTACGGCCGGGACCAGGCCACCTTCCTGGTCAACGAGCAGACCGGCGCCACCGGCGCCCCAATATCTGTCAACTGAGAATTTCCCTCCCCCTCAAAGGGGAGGGCTAGGATGGGGGTGAAGTCCCCTATCTATTCCATCCAATCCTGCGGAGAATTGACATGGCTGCTGGAATTCCCTTGGCCCGCCAGGTGGGCCGCGTACCGTCCTCGGTGGTCCCCCTCAATGCCGGCGAAGAGGTCCGCTACCGCACGATAGCGGAGGAGGCAATCACGGTAGACGTCCACCAGCACCCCTTCGTCCTTCCCGAGGTCATGGAGCAACTCATCGACCTCGTCCGTGTCGGCCGCTACCAGTGGGGATATGACGCGGCCCGGGCTGGCGGCTGGACCGCCGTTACCACCGCGAACGTATTTGGAGGGCTCAAAAGCACCGCCGATATGTCCTTCGTGGAATACGACGATGTGGCGGCCGAGGTCGGGAATATGGTGGCTGACGTGGCGGCGCAGGATGGCATCACGCGCGTCGGCAATGCCACCGACATCGAGGCAGCCAAGCAGCAGGGCAAGGTTGGATTTATGCCCACGCTTGAGCACCTGCCTATCGGCAACCGCATTGAACGGCTGGAACAGCTCTACAGCATGGGCGTGCGGCTGGCCGGCATCACTTACAACCGCCGCAACTACATCGGCGACGGCATGTACGAGCGCAACCCGGGCGGCCTCAGCGATTTCGGCATCGAGGTGGTGCGCCGGATGAACGACCTGGGCATGGCCATCGACCTGTCCCACGCCTCCATGCCCACCGCCCTGGATGCCATTGAGTTCTCCCGTGTGCCGGTGGCCTTCAGCCACAACGCCGCCTACGCCCTGCGTCCCAACCGCCGCACCCGCCGCGACGAGGAGCTTGTGGCCTGCGCTGAGAACGGCGGCCTGATCTGCATCACCGCCGTCCCCAACTCCCTCAGCGACGACCCGGAGCAGGACATCGAGTGCGTCCTCGACCACTACGACTACATGGCGAACCTCGTGGGTGTCGACCACGTGGGCATAGGCACCGACACCACCGTCGGTGATCACGTTGCCTTCCACCGGGTGGTCATGGGCCGCGACGGCCCCGACCAGTTGCCTGCACCCTACCTCAATGGCCTCGAGTCGCCTGCGGACGGCGGCAACATAGTTCGCGGCCTCATTCGTCGCGGCTACTCCGACGAGGACGTCCGCAAGATCATCGGCGGCAACGCCATGGAGTTCTTCCGCCGCGTGATGGGGTAGGCGCAGGCGCTCGACTCTCTCCTCCGGTTAAGTAACGCCATGCCGCAGAACCCATTCCGTTATTTCTGCGAAGGCGGGAATTCATGGGCTGCAATGGTCGACATTCGAAATCGGCGGGATGGGTAGGAATTGAGAGACTATCTCAAAAGGCGGCGAACCAACCAACCCGTCATTCCCCTTGGTCCTTTCAAGCCAGGAGCTGGAATCCAGGACCTCGGTAAGCGATTGACGATTATTCAGCAGATTTAGTGCGTTTTGAGATAGTTTCTGAGTCCGGCACGTGCACGCTATTGGTCCGGTGAGGTAACGCCATGCCGCAAGCCTTCACAACCACGGTGGTGGGAAGCCTACCGAAGCCAGCCTGGTTGTACCAGCAGCAACCCTTGGCCGGTCCGGGTACAGACCACCACGGCAGCGGGGCCGACTGGCAGTTTGGGGGAGAACTGCTGGCCCAGGCCCAGGACGATGCGACGCGCCTCGCGATTTACTTCCAGGAATCTGCGGGCATTGACCTCATCTCCGACGGAGAGCAGCGCCGGAAGTCCTACCTGACCTACATCGCCAACCGCCTCACCGGCTTCGACTACGAAACGTTGGCCGACAAGTGGATCCGCGACGGGCGCAGGCTGGCCCAGGTCGGACGCTGTGTGGGTCCGGTGGGCTGGCCCGGGCCTCTGGCCGTCGACGACCTGCGGTTCCTCAAAGCCGAGACAAGCCGCCCGGTCAAGATGACCCTACCCGGCCCGATGACCGTGGTCGACTCCACCTTCGACGCCCACTACGGAAACGAGCGCGACTTCGCCATGGCCGTTGCCGCGGCGCTCAACCGCGAGGCCCTGGAGCTGGACAAGCTGGGACCTGCGGTAATCCAGTTCGATGAGCCTGTGTTCAGCCGCTACCCGGAAAAAGTAGCCGAATGGGGAATAGACGCCCTTGACCGCTGCGTACAGGGGCTGGCTGCAACCACGGCCGTGCACGTCTGCTACAGCTACGCAATGCCGGGAGTACCCCGTCCCATCAAGCCCAGCTACCCGGTAATCTTGGCCGAGCTGGAACGGTCCGCCGTCGACCAGTTGGCCCTGGAGTTCGAGGCACCCCAACTCGACCCCGCCCTGCTGGAGCTCTGCCCTTCCAAGACCGTGCTGTTCGGCTGCGTCGATAACGCCAACGGCACGGTTGAGGCTCCACAAAAGATCGCGGAGCGGCTCCTGCAGGCCGCTCGCCACCACGACCCTCAGAAACTGCAGGCCGCCCCCGACTGCGGTCTGGTGCCGCTCAGCCCCGAAATAGCGCGAGCCAAGCTCGCGGCCCTGGTAACCGGCGCGCGCTTGGCACGGGACCGGCTGTAGCCATTGCGGCCTGTCTTGGAGGGTGCGTAACAAATCCCCTCCCCCGGAAGGAGAGGGTTGGGGTGGGGGCGTCCTCCCGCTATCACGGAATAACGGACGCCACTCGTCGGCCTGGCTTATGGATTTCAGGACGAATTCCACACACCGCCCTGCCATCCTGCGCGCAGCAAAGGGTCTCACCGGTGGCTACTCGTCGACTGCGCCAGGCGAATTGACGGAACCAAGTACGGGAGCAAAGCCGGTTCCTTGCCGCCCTGTCCGCTCACTGTAATTCTGAGCGTAGGGAAGGATCTCATTTACTCGAATAAGAGCCTTCGCTATGCTCAATATGACAAATCGGAGACCCTGGAATTGGCGCAGCATGCTATTCTGGCTGAAACGCCGAACTCGAGGATAGCCGAGAGCCGAAACCGAACTGGAGCACCGACAATGAACTGCCCTGACTGCAAAGTGGCACTGGACGAACAAAAATACCGAGGCATCGAGGTCGACCACTGCCCGCAATGCCGCGGCCTGTGGCTGGACTTCGACGAGATCGACATGCTCGAGGACTCCTCCAACAAGGAGGAAATCCTTAAGGGAATGCGGGAATTCGCCCGGCGATCCGGTGAGCGCCCCTGCCCCCACTGCGGCGCGGCTATGGATATCTTCAACTACCGCGCCCACGACCTCCCCATCGAGCACTGCCCCAACGACCACGGCTACTGGCTGGATAAGGGAGAAGAGGAACGCGTCATGGACCTCATGAGGCAGCGCGCCCGCGATCTCCGGCGCTCCGATTCCGCCGAACAGCAGTGGGCCCGGTTCATGGAGCGTGGAGCCAGCCCCGGCGGCTTCCTCGACCGCATCAAGGACCTGTTCAGATAGAGTTGGCAGAAGCCCGATTCAACGCCCACTCAACCAGGTCCGTTGGGTCCGCCGCAAGCGACGTCCAGCCTGCAACACCTGGATAGGCAAGCTCTGTCACGGCAAGATCGTTGACACCTGTGAATGCCCGGCTTTTCCAACGACGACGGGTGCGTTCCTTGAATTCATCCACCAGAGTGTTGACCGCTAGCCGGTCACGCACGCAGGTAGCTGTCTCTTGGCCCAAGGAGTCAACCACCTTGAACTCTGGCGATTCAATCACTGCTGGATGAAAGGGCCAGCAATCCCTCCCATCCTCTTGACGTTTCTCACAGGATTTAGGAGGAATATAAAAGCCATAGTCGCGTGGCAAAATTTCGCGGAGCACAGGCAAACCGTGGTGTTGGCTCTTCTAACCCTGATGTTCGCCGCCTGTTTGGTAGGCGTTAACTTGCTAGATAGCATCGTCTACCAGGTGATGCCCTCTAGTTTAGTCTACGCTTTAGTTGCCTTGTTCTTGCTGATCGTCTTAGTTGCAGGGTTGCTGACCCCTCTGATGTTGGAGACAATGACTCCCGCGATTGCATATGCCGCCGTAACGTTGCTGTGGCCCCTCACCCCTTGGGAAAGCTATGATAATCTGACGTATGACTCCGGCTGGGCGGGCGTGCTGTTGCTGAACATCGGCGCAATATCTTTGATCATTTGGCTTGTAGCCTATGTCGGCTACAAGCTGGGGAAACCGTCCAGCGATGCTCCATAGACCTAGAAATCTGCTTGACTGTGGACACCGGACGGGGATTCTAACGCGGGCATTAATCAAACGGGGCGCACAACCGTGCGCCCCCAATAATATCAATCTGCACCGGGATTGGAGGCGCGCAACCGTGCCCCCATCCCGCCAGCGTGGACTGAGACTAGCCCGGGTAGTTGTTGCTCCAGCCGTCCACTGCGCAAACTTCGGTCAGGGGCTTGCGCTGCACCGACCCGAACTCGCCCCGAGGGTAGCCCAGCGGCATGCAGTAGACCACCTGCGCCTCGTCGGGGATGCCGAACAGTTCGTGCGTCCGCTCCTCCACCACCGGGTGCAGCGTGGTGATGGTGCCGCCGACGCCGAAGGCCCGTGCCGCCAGCAGCATGTTCTGCGCCGACGGGATCACCGACGCCGACGCCTGTGCTCCCTGGCCCGTGGCGCAGATCAGCACCATCACCGGAGTGTCGCCGATCTCGTTGGCCAGCCGCATTGCCGAGCGCATCGTGTTCCTCCCGGGCGGCAGGTCGTCCGGCCCCATGATCCCCGCGTCAGCCCGTTTGGCCCACCAGGCCTCGTGGTAGAGCTCTCCCAGCTTCCGGCGCTTCTCTTCGTCCTTGACCACGATGAAACGCCACGGCTGGGTATTACCTCCGTTGGGAGCCCTGATGGTCGCTTGCATGATGTGTTCGATCACATCATCAGGGATGGGGTCTTTCTTGAACCGGCGGATGGCCCGCTGGGTGAACATCGCCTCTCCAAGCGGCATCGCGTTCAGACGTTCGGCAGTGGTCATTGTTCATCTCTCCAGATACTAATTTATCCTGACTCTAGCGGCGCTAGGGACGCGTCTCAAGCGGCGGCTGGAACCCGGCACTCCCTGCGTTCGGCCAGTAGCCGCCCGTAGCCATTTATGGGCTCGTCGATGCCCGCCAGGGACAGCGCCCTCCACAGCGTAGCCGAATGCGACGTAACCACCGGCTTGCCGATGGCGTCCTCTAGAGCCTGTGCCGCGGCCATGGCATCGAAGTTCATGCAACTGATGAACAGCCCGTCGGCCTCGCTCCCGTTCTGATGCCAGGCCTTCAGGGCAAACCGGTATATCTCGTCCGGCGAAACCGCTGCGAATTCCCAAGCGGCCTGAAACCCCATTCCCGATGCGTGGGCGGTTTCGATCCCCGCCTCGGCCAGGTAACGGCTTTCGGCCTCGTGGTAGCTTTCCGGGTACGGACTGGTCAGCACCACCCGTCTGATTCCCAGGTGCTGCAGTGCCTTTGCCGCTGCCAGCATCGTCGACGTGGTGGGACAGCCATACTGGCGCTCCATGTCAGCGCAGAACTCCCGGTCTTTCTGCAGCCCACGTTGTGCCCCACTCACCGTGCAGCAATAGGCGATGGAGTCGACGCCCGCCGAAGCCAGTTCCTGCACCGCCCGCGACGAGTTCTTTTCCATCTCCAGCAGCGCCTCGAGGCCATTGTCGCCGCCCAGCATCATGCGGCTCGTCAGGAATCCAACCTCCGGAACAACCCGCGGGTAGCGCAGTTCCGACACCTTGGAAGCGCTGACCACCACCAGCCCAATGGTGGCCTTGGTATTCAGGCCTTCCAGAACACCTCCGGCGTTTGACATGCTCGGCTTCCTTTTCGGGCAAGATCGTCGATCGAAAGTGGACGTTCGCCAGTGACAGGACGATTGCAAAGTCCGGAACCCTGTCACACCGAGCCCCCAGACCGACACTCTGAGCCCAGCAAACGGTCATTCTGAACTCAAGTCGGCATTCTGAGCGGAGCGAAGAATCTCACCCAATGAACGAGATCCTTCACCTGAACCTAGGCATTGATTCCAGCAACATTGGGATCGTTCTGTGCACGTGAAATGTTACCACATCGTCCCGACTTCAATTGATATAATGGCACGACCGTCCAGTCAATTGCGACCGCCGGTTCCTAGGCTTACCCTGTCCTAACGGGAATTGACGTCGGCAGGAGGTAAACGTGGCAGACATAACGACCGGCCTCGACCATCGAACGGAGGCCGTCTACCAACGTTTGGGCATTTCGCCCATCATCAACGCCGCGGGTTCCATAACTCGCCTCGGCGGTACCCGGACCCGTCCCGAGACCCTGGAACTCATGTCCCGGGCGGCCCGAGTGATGGTCAACATCGAAGACTTGAACCGAGCGGCAGGCCGGGAGGTCGCACGCCTAACCGGCGCCGAAGCAGGGTTCGTTTGCAGCGGTGCGGCCGGCGGCCTGCTGCTTCAGGCGGCGGCCTGCATCGCCGGCAACGACCCGGTGAAGATGCGCCAGCTTCCCAACACCGAAGGCCTGAGGAACGAGATCGTCATCCACACCATGCACCGGTTCCCCTACGACCAGGCCTACCGGGCAGCAGGCGGCAGGATGGTTGAGTTCGGCGACTTTCTGTATGCTCATCCTTGGCAACTCGAAGGCGCCATCAACGAGCGCACCGCCGCCGTCGCCTACCTCTGTGCCCCCTTCTCCAGCAACAGGGTCATGCCGTTGGAGCGGGTCTGCGAGATCGCCCACGCCCACGAAGTGCCGGTCATCGTCGACGCCGCCTCCATGCTGCCTCCCCGCGAGAACCTCTATCGCTACCTGCGCGCCGGGGCCGACATGGTGGTCTACAGCGGCGGAAAGGGCGTTCGCGGGCCCCAGGGCAGCGGTATTCTGGTCGGCCGCGCCGACCTCATCGAGGCTGCCGCCACCCAGGCCAGTCCCGCCCAGTTCCTCGGCCGGGGAATGAAGGTCGCCAAGGAGGAGGTCATAGGCCTCGTGGCATCCCTGGCCGCATTCGTCGAAGAGGACGAGGAGGCGGAAATGGCCGCCTATACTGCTTTGGTGCAACGGGTGATGGATGCCCTGGTCGAGATTCCCGGCCTGCACGTCACCGTAGAGCACGATAAGTTCAGTTACCTGATACCCCACGCGGTGATTCGCTTTTCCGGCGAGTGGAGAGGCCCCCCAAGGGACAGCGTCGCCCGCGCTATGGAACAGGGTGATCCCCAGATCCACCTGCACCAACTGGGCGGCCCCCACGAGCTGGCAGTCGACCCGCTCAACCTGACAGAACCAGAGGTCGAGGTCGTCATCCGCCGCCTCCGGGAGGAACTCACCAGGTAAATCAGCTATTTGTTCCCTTTCTCCGGGAGGGGGTGAGGGTGAGTGCGTTCCTCTTCAGAATAAGAAAGGAGTTAACCATGTCCATCAAGATTGATCTGCGAGTCCCGCCCTGCAAACCGTTGCCGCAGGTTGCAGATTTTGTGAAGCAGTGCGAGGATGCTGGTTTCGACGGTGTGGGAATCCTCGATTCCCAGCTCCTGGAGCGCGACTGCTTCGTCAGCATGGCGGCAGCGGTTCAGGCAACCGGCCACATTAACGTCGCGTCTGCCGTGACCAACCCCGCCACCCGCCACCCTTCCGTGGTTGCCTCGGCGGCCCAGACAGTCGCCGAGCTCGCCCCGGGCCGGGTGCAGATCTGGATCGGACGCGGCTACAGCTCCACTGCCACCATCGGCATCCCTCCTGCCACTGTCCGCCAGATGCGCCACGCCGTTGTCACGATGAAGGAGTTGATGTCGGGCGATATGGTGTCCTTCGGTGAGGCAAACAGCCGGATGCGCCACGGGGGCGAGGCCCCCGCGCCTCCCGTCTACATCGCTGCCACCGGGCCACGCGTAATGAAGGTGACTGGCGAGGTGGCCGACGGTGCCCTGCTGATGACCGGCATCCACCCCGGAGCGGTCGCCGAGGCCCGCGAGATCGTCGCCGACGGCGCCCGCGGCGCCGGGCGCAACCCCGACGATGTGGAGACCATCTTCACCGCCACCACCATCATCAAGGACGACCTCAGGGAGGCCCGCGAAATAGCCCGCCCTTTGGCCGTCGCGCGCCTGATGGAGGAGACCTACCACCGATGGCTCAAGGCCGCCGGCATAGACGTCGGTGACCTCGAGCTCCCCGCGGGACTGTGGGACCTCTATCCCGACGTTCCTCACGCCGAGGACTGGGAAAAGGCTCAGGAGCTTTGCTCCTTCCTTCCCGACGACGCCCTCGCCGCAATCTGTGATTACATGGGGCTGATTGGCACTCCGGAGTATTGCGCCGAACGCATCAAGAAAGCAGAGCAGGCAGGTCTCGACCATCTTTACCTGATGACCGGCGCCACCTATGAGTTCGCCACCGGCGAGATGGAGGCCTTCAGAGACCACATCTTCCCAGCATTGGGCAGCAACGGGGGTTAATGCCCCTTGCAAAAATCAGTCTCGCCGCCCAACCGTTCATACCCGCGAAAGTCCGCCAATCCCGCGGGAGTCAGGGATTTCTAGGCCCAAGCCGCCAGCTGGTCAATTGAACTAGAGCGCGACCGTTGTGAGATGGTTTCTAAATGCCAGTGGCATGTACACCGAATGTCCGGAGCCAGCCGAGATACAGCACACAACTGCCCGGTCGGCCGGCTGACCGGGCTGTTGTCCTTTGTCCGGCCCAGCATTCCCTGGTTGGTCCTGCTGTTGGCGCTGGCTGCACTGACCAGCGTCGCCTGCGGCGGCGATTCAGGATCGACCTTCGAGTCTCCGGGCGAGGAAGGGCGCACAGGGCTCTCCACTGTCGACATTGTGGGCCAGCTCACCCCAGCAGTGGTCCACGTATACACCGAATCGGCAGCGGCCAACCCTGCCAGCGTCCAAGGCCCCACTTCCGGGATTGGTACCGGGATCATAGTGGACGAGGACGGTTACGTTCTCACCAACAATCACGTCGTCGCCGACGCGGGGGCCATCACCGTCACCCTGCATAGTGGCGAGAGCTATCCCGGACTGCTGCTGGGTGGTGATTCAAACCCGGATATCGCAGTAATCAAGATCGATGCATCGGGTTTGCAGCCCGCTCGCACTGGGAGCGCGTTGGGCCTCCGGGTGGGCGAGGAGGTCATCGCCATCGGTCACGCTCTTGCACTTTCCGGCGGCCCGACCGTCAGCCGCGGCGTCATCAGCGCCTTGGGCCGGTCCATAGACGCCGGACCGCAGGATACCTACGTCGACCTGATTCAGACCGACGCGTCGATCAATCCAGGCAACAGCGGGGGGCCGCTGGTCAACCGTTTCGGCGAAGTCATTGGCGTCAATACCGCTGCCATCCAGGGAGGGCAGGGCATCGGCTTTGCCATAAACATCGACGACGCCCTTACGGTCTCGGAACAGATTATTGACAAGGGTTACGTGGAGAGAGGATTCCTCGGCATCTCCCCCGTCAACCTGACCCCGGCCATTGCCGCGCAGATAGGGGTTCCGGTCAGCGAGGGAATCCTGGTCGCCCGTGTCGTCGAAAACTCCGGGGCCCAAGCGGCCGGCCTGCAGGGCGAGGATGTCATTGTGGCCCTCGGCGGCAAAAACATCAGAAATACCGGTGACCTTTCCAAGTTCCTGCTGGAGAACCTGCCCGGTGAGCAGGTAACGATCAGGATCTACCGCGGCAACGAGGAATTCGAGACAGAGGCAACCCTGGGCGAAAAGCCGATCCCTTAGTCCCTTCAATTCTCCCTCTCCCTTGAGAGAGAGGATTGGGCAGAGGGCGTGAAAACCCGAGGCCTAACAACCCCTCCATTCCGCAGGAACCGTAGACTTGCGCCCCAGGCAGGGCTTCTTAGTATCGAATCCTTCAAACTGCCGAAGCCTGACATTCTGAACGCAGCGAGGAATCTCACCCATGCGGCAGAGACCTTTCCGCCGCAGCCTCCAACCGCATAACCCCGGCCGAATTCAGCCCTGCAGGTACAAGATTCCTCTCCCTGAGTGGATGACAGAATCGCCGCTTTTGGATACCATACGCGGTGCCGAAACACTGCACTGGCATGTCCCTAGCGAGGGACCGGGCGACATCCACAAGCGGCGAGGGGAAGGTAACCCTGGCCGCCCAGGCAGGGGAATGCGTTGACCGATTTGGCTTTTGACCAACTGTGCATCAACACCCTCCGTTTCCTGTCCATTGATTCCGTCCAAAAGGCGCGGTCCGGGCACCCCGGCGCGCCCATGGGTGCGGCGCCCATGGCCTACGTGCTGTGGGACCGATTCCTGAAGCACAATCCCGCCGACCCGAAGTGGCCCGACCGGGACCGTTTCGTCCTGTCCGCAGGCCACGCCTCGGCCATGCTTTACTCCCTGCTCCACCTCACCGGCTATGACCTCCCCATCGAGGAGCTGCAGCAGTTCCGCCAGTGGGGCAGCAGGACGCCGGGCCATCCCGAATTCGGCCTCACGCCCGGCGTCGAGGTAACTACTGGCCCCCTCGGCCAGGGCCTCGCCAACGCCGTTGGTATGGCCCTCGCCGAACGCTGGCTGGCCACCCGTTTCAATCGTCCGGGCCACGACATGATCGACCACTACACCTACGCCATCGTTTCCGATGGAGACCTGCAGGAGGGCGTGGCCTCCGAGGCTGCATCCCTCGCCGGCACCTTGGGCTTGGGCAGGCTGATCCTGATCTACGACGACAACCAGATCTCCATTGAAGGCGATACGGATATCGCTTTCCTGGAGGACGTACCCCGTCGTTTTGCGGCCTACGGGTGGCAGGTCACTGAAAGCATCGACGGCAACGATCTCGACGCCGTGGCGTCTGCCATTGCCGACGCCCGCTCCGATATGGAGAAGCCCACCCTCATCGTATGCCGCACCGTGATCGGTTACGGCAGTCCCAACAAGGCCGGCACCGGTGGCGTTCACGGGGCGCCGCTCGGTGATGATGAGGTGGCCCTGACCCGGGAGCAACTCCACTGGCCCTACCCCGAGAGCTTTACCGTGCCCGGCGAGGTAAGAGAGCATTTCACAAAGGCTGTTGACCGGGGCAGGAGACAGCAAGAGGAATGGGACAACAGGCTCTCCAGTTACCGCGAGAATTTCCCCGCTGAAGCCCTCAGATTGCAAGACGCTCTCAACGGTGTCCTCGCCCCCGGCTGGAGCAGCGGCCTCTCTGGCTTGTTCGACGACGGCAAGGCGGTCTCCACCAGGGAGGCGTCCGGCAGGGTGATGAACGCTATCGCCGGGGCTGTTCCCAACCTGATCGGCGGCTCCGCCGACCTTGCCCCGTCCACACTCACCATCCTCAACAGCGAGGGCCACATCGGCCCAGGCAACTTTGATGGCCGCAACCTGCACTTCGGCGTGCGTGAGCATGCCATGGGCGCCGTGGCCAACGGAATCGCCGTTCACGGTGGCGCCATTCCATACGCGTCCACCTTCCTGATCTTCTCAGATTACCTGCGTCCAGCCCTGCGCCTCAGCGCTCTGATGGAGCAGCAAGTGATCTACGTTTTCACCCACGATTCCATCGCCCTGGGTGAAGATGGCCCTACCCACCAGCCCATTGAGCACCTGATGTCCCTGAGGGCAATGCCTGGCCTGGTGGTGATCCGTCCGGCCGACGCCACCGAGACCGTTGTGGCCTGGCAGGCGGCCCTGGAGCGCGATGAGGGACCGACTGCCTTGGCCCTCAGCCGCCAGAATCTGCCGGTGCTGGACCGTACTGCCCTGGCGCCTGCCTACGAGGCCACAAAGGGCGGTTACGTTCTCTGGGAATCTGACGGCGCGGACCCGCAGATAATCATCATCGCCACCGGTGCCGAAGTACACATCGCGCTCGAAGCCGCCCAGGCCCTGGAGTCAGAGGGAATCAGGTCCCGGCTGGTGTCCATGCCGTCCTGGGAGTTGTTCGAACAGCAGCCCAAGGAATACCGCGACGCTGTGCTCCCTCCCTCGCACAGGGTGCGGCTGTCGGTCGAGGCCGGCGCGACAAGCGGCTGGGCCCGCTATGTGGGACTCGATGGTGCCTCCATTGGCATGTCCACCTTCGGGGCCTCGGCCCCCGGTGGCGTTCTCCTGGAGCAGTTCGGTTTCACCGCCGCCCACGTTGTTGAGGAAGCCCGCAACCTGGTTAACGGTGGTTGACTTTGAGCGTACCGACGCTCGATGACCTAGTCTGTGGGGATCCAGCTACGTCCCAGGCGGCGCGGCGGGCTCTGGGCGGCCTCATTGAGCGGCGGGTCCCGCAGCGAATAAGAGAGCGGGATCACACGGTTTGGCGCTCGGATCCGCGCGAGATAGCTGACCGCCTGGGCTGGCTGGACGCGGGGGATTTCCTGCGCCCCCATCTAGCCGAGTTGAACGCATTCGTCGATCAGGTCCGGGGCGAGGACTTCCAGGACGTTGTCCTCCTGGGCATGGGTGGCAGCTGCCTGGGCCCGGAGGTCCTGCGCAGTTCCTATGGCCCCGTCTCCGGATACCCCCGCCTGACCATGCTGGACTCCACCGTTCCGGGTCAGGTCGCTGCCGTTTCGTCCGCGGTGGATCCCGGACGCACCCTTTTCGTCGTCTCCTCCAAGTCAGGAGGCAGCATCGAGACCCTTTCCTTCTATCGCTACTTTCGCGGCCTAACCGATGGGGCCCTTTCCGCCCAAAACGCCGGCTCGAACTTCGTGGCCATAACCGATGAGGGCACTCCCCTGCAGCGCCTGGCCGCAGACGAGGGTTTCCGCCGCGTATTCCTGAATCCAGCCGACATCGGCGGCCGGTATTCGGTCCTGTCGTGGTTCGGTATGGCACCGGCGGCACTGGCAGGAATCGGTGTCGAACGCCTCCTCGACAGTGCTGCGTCCATGCGGGACAGGTGCCTCGGCAACGATCCCGAGGCAAACCCGGGCCTCCAGTTGGGCGCTCTGTTGGGGTCGGCAGCGCGAGAAGGCAGGGACAAGGTCACCCTGATTGCCCCTCCGTCCATCGCTGGATTTGGCCTCTGGGTCGAGCAGATGATCGCGGAAAGCCTCGGCAAGGAGGGAAGAGGGATTGTACCCGTGGCGGGTGAACCCGTCCTTCCCCCCGACTGCTACGGAAACGACCGCCTTTTCGTCTTTCTCCAGGGGCCCGGCCGCGATGATATTCTGGATTCAGTGGACCGCCTCCGGCAGGCAGGCCAGCCAGTGGCTCTCATAGCTGTCAAAGACTGCAGCGACCTGGGAGCCGAATTCTACCGTTGGGAATACGCCACCGCCGTGGCCGGTGCTATTATCGATGTTCATCCCTTTGATCAGCCCGATGTCCAGGGTGCGAAGGACAATACCGATGGCCTGCTGGACAACTATTTGCAACAGGGCAGCCTGCCGGAACGGCCGATCTCCGGGTGCATTGCCTCCATCCTGGAACAGGCAGAAACCGGAGACTATTTCGCCATAATCTCCTACACTTCCATCGATGCCGAGTACGACGAGTTGTTGCGCCAGCTCAGGGACCGCGTGATGCGAAAATGCCGGATAGCCACCACCGCCGGGTACGGCCCGCGCTACCTGCACTCCACCGGTCAATTGCACAAGGGCGGCCCCGGTAACGGCCTTTACCTGCTCCTGACCATGGGGTCCCACAAAGAGCTGCCCATCCCGGGGCAGCGCTACGGTTTTGATGTACTCGCTGCGGCGCAAGCTATCGGCGACCACCAGGCCCTGACAAAGCTGGGCCGCCGCGTGGTCTCGGTTGACTTGGGAGACGATCCCGTCGACGGGCTGCGCCGCCTGCTGGATGAAATCTAACCCATCCGGCTGACCCATTTATTGAGGTTAGGATTTCGGAACCAAGAAACTGGCTGAAGTTTTGGCGAGCCGCCCAATCCGCCATTCCCGCGAAAGCGGGACGCCAAAACGTAGGCTAACGATTGTCGGGACTCGTCAAGCTTGGCTTGGTCTCGAGAAAATTACTGAGGAATACCGTTATCACAAGGTCCAACCCTGGGAGGCCCTCCTTGGAACTGGGACTGATCGGACTAGGACGCATGGGCGCCAACATGGCCCGGCGGCTGACAGCCGGTGGACACCGCGTGGTCACGTATGACCTGGATGCCGCCGCTATGGACGACAGCGTCCAGCACGGTTGCGAAGGCGTAACTTCGCCGGGTGAGTTGGTCAGTTGCCTCCGGGCCCCCAGGGCGGTCTGGATGATGCTCCCCATCGGCCCTCCCACCGAGGACACCATCGCGACCCTGGCGCCGCTGCTCTCGCCGGGAGACATTCTGCTCGACGGGGGCAATGCCAATTACAAGGACAGCATGCGCCGAGGGGTTGAGCTGTCGGAACGCGGCATCCAGTACGTCGACGTGGGAATCAGTGGCGGAATCTGGGGACTGGCCCACGGGTTTTGCCTGATGGTCGGCGGCTCCGGCGAGGCGGTTAAACGTATGGAGCCCGCCTTCCGCTCCCTGACCCCTGGCGAGGAAGTCGGCTACTGCCACCTCGGTCCCAGCGGCGCCGGCCACTTCGTCAAGATGGTGCACAACGGCGTCGAGTACGCCCTGATGCAGTCCTACGCCGAGGGATTCGAACTGCTGGCCGCCAAGGACGAGTTCAATCTGGATCTGGCGGCCGTGGCCGAGACCTGGCGCCACGGCAGCGTGGTGCGCTCCTGGCTGCTGGACCTAGCCACCGCAGCCTTGAACGACGACCCGGGCCTGGAGAGTCTGCAGGCCTTCGTGGAAGACTCGGGCGAGGGCCGCTGGACGGTCCAGGAGTCGGTGGACCTCGCCGTCCCCATCCCGGCAATAACCGCCGCGCTCCAGCAGCGCTTCCGCTCCAGACAGGACGGTCCGCTCAGCGCCCGGCTGCTGGCCGCCCTGAGACAGCAGTTCGGCGGCCACGCGGTCCGCCGGGCCGGCGAGTAGGCTCGGCAGGGCGCCGGGACCATGCCTGAGCAGACGACGACCATAGTTATCTTCGGGGCATCGGGCGACCTCTCGACCAGGAAGCTCGCCCCTGCCCTCGCAGATCTGTACGCCAAGGGAAGGCTGGGCCCCGATGTCCAGATCGTGGGCGTATCCCGCAGCGATATGACCGCCAACGAATTTCGGGCCTTTTTCTACGAGGGGTTCGGGCAGGAAGCGGATTTTCCTCCCGCCCCTGAGGTGTGGGAGGACTTCGCCAACATGGTCCACAGCTGCTACGGCGACGTCTCGGCCCCAGACGGTCTCCGGGACCTGGAGCGCGTCCTCAACGAAATCGAGTCCCCCGACCGCCCCGCCAACCGCCTTTACTACTTGGCCTTGGCGCCCTTCCTCTTCGGCCCGGCCGTCACCACGCTGGGCAACGCCGGTTACCAGAGGGAGCAGGATTGCTGGCGGCGCGTGGTCGTCGAAAAACCCTTCGGCGTCGACCTGGAGACCGCGCAGGAACTGAACCACACCATCCATCAGGTCTTCGACGAGCATCAGGTCTACCGAATCGACCACTACCTGGGCAAGGAGACGGTGCAGAACCTCCTTGTCTTCCGCTTCGCCAACGCCATCTTCGAACCCCTCTGGTCCCGGAATTACATCGACAACATCCAGGTCACCGTCTCCGAATCCGTATCCATAGCCGAGCGTGCCCCCTACTATGACAGGGCCGGGGTGCTGCGCGACATGTTCCAGAGCCACCTGCTGCAGTTGGTCGCTGTCGTTGCCATGGAGCCGCCCTCGACCTTCGAGGCCGACACCCTACGCAACGAGAAGGTCAAGGTGCTGGAGTCGGTGCGCCATATACCGGCAAGGGATGCGCTTTTCCACGCGGTCCAGGGGCAGTATGACGGCTACCTCGATGAGCCTGGCGTTCCCCCAGGCTCCCGCACCGCCACCTATGCCGCCCTGCGCCTTGACATCGACAACTGGCGCTGGCAGGGCGTGCCCTTCTACCTTCGCTCGGGCAAGGCCCTGAGAGAGAAGCGCACTGAGGTGCTGATCCAGTTCCGCCGTCCGCCCCATCTCATTTTCCCCCAGGGACGAAGCGGCGACATCTCCTCAAACACCCTGTCCATCTGTCTCCAGCCCAACGAGGGGGTGCATATAGAGTTCCAGGCCAAGACGCCCGACTCGCTGCTCGATCTCCGGCCCGTCAACCTCGAGTTCCACTACGAGGACTCCTTCGGAGGCCAGGAAATCCCTGACGCCTATGAACGCCTGCTCCTGGACGTTCTCAACGGCGACGCCTCACTGTTCATCCGCAGCGACGAGATTGAGCAATCCTGGAGCATAATAGACCCACTCATCGAGGGCCTCTCAGACCCCTCGACCCGGCGGCCGGAAATATATGACCCAGGCTCGGAGGGTCCCTTCTCCGCCGACGACTTCCTGGCCCGCGATGGCCGTGCCTGGCTGAGCAAATGCCTCGGCGGCTGACCCAGGGACCGCAGCGGTTTTCATTCTGAGCCTGGCGAAGAATCCCACCGTCCCAAGAGGGGCCTGCACCCTCCAGGTTTGGCAATCAGCGGGCCTTGAGGAGGAGGGGTGCGTCCTTGGCTACCGGCCCTTTGCCATCACCCTTGGTATCCCCACTTTATTGAATTGATGAATGCCGAGGACTCTATCGTCATTCCGGAGGCTATATCGTCATTCCGGCCTTTGAGCCGGAATCCAGAAGGGCTGGAAAATGCCAACGTAAGCAGTGCCGTGGTTCCTGGATTCCGGCTCATGGCCGGAACGACGGGGACCGGTGACTCGTCCATCAATTCCAGGGTGGCGGACTGCTGGTAGCCCTCCCGTCATTCCTCCGCGCCTTTTCTGTCATCCCCGCGGAGATGGGAATCCGGACCTGCTCGACAAATGAAGGTAAAATGGCACGCGAGACTCTTAGCGCTCACCGGACACCGGGTAACGAATTCTGCTTTGACTCCTTTCAAACCTCAATCAAATAGTGAGCATAAACATGACTGACTTCCGCATCGGCGTTGACATTGGCGGGACCTTCACAGACATCGTATTTCTCGGCGAAGAGGGGCGGGTGCTCACCCGCAAGGTGGCCAGCACGCCCGATGACTACAGCCGGGCGGTCCTCGACGGCATTCGCGCCGGCATCGAGGAGCTCGGCATTGACCCCGGCGACGTCAGCGAAGTCGGCCATGGCTTCACCGTTGCCACCAACGCCATTATCGAGGAGAAGGGAGCCCATACCGCCCTCATCACCACCGAGGGCTTCCGGGATGTCCTCGAGTTCCGCCGCAACCGAACTCCGCGCCTCTACGATCTGTACTACGAAAAAACGCCCACACTGGTGAAGCGCCAGTACCGGCTGGAGGTCGGTGAGCGGCTGAACTTCCGCGGCGAGGTGCTTCGCCCCCTGGACACCGCATCCGTTGACCGTGCTGCCCAGGCTGTCGTGGACAGCGGCGTCGAGTCGGTGGCCGTCTGCCTGTTGCATTCCTACGCCAACCCGGCGCACGAGGAGTACGTGGCCCAGGTCGTCCGCGAACGCGCCCCGGACGTCATTCTGACGCTGTCGTCGGAACTCCTGCCCGAGATGAAGGAATACGAGCGCACCAGCACCACGGTCATCAACAGCTACGTCCGTCCCGTGGTCGAGAAATACCTGACCCTGCTCACTCAGGGTCTGTCCGAAATGGGCATAACCGTTCCCCTTTCCGTGATGCAGTCCAACGGCGGGCTGGCCACCTCCGGCATCGCCATGGAGCGCCCGGTCTACTGCATCGAGTCCGGCCCCGCCGCCGGCGTCGTCGGCGCTTTCCACTTGGGACGCCGCCTCGATATGCCCAACCTCATGACCCTAGACATGGGCGGCACCACCGCGAAGGCGTCCATCATCGAGAACGGCGAGATGCTGCAGGCTCCCGAGTACGAGGTCGGCGGCGGCATCAGCGTCGGCCACCGCCTGCTCCGTGGCAGCGGCCACATCCTCCGTGTCCCGGCCATCGACCTCGCCGAAGTGGGCGCGGGCGGAGGCAGCATCGCTACCGTTGACCGCAGCGGCTCCATCCGCGTCGGCCCGCAGAGTTCGGGCGCCTACCCCGGTCCTGCCTGCTATCAGCTGGGAGGACAGGACGCCACGGTCACGGACGCTGATGTACTGCTGGGCTACATGAACCCCGAGCACCTGCTGGCGGGCGACTTCCCCATTGACGCCGAGCTGGCCCGCCGCGCCATCACCGATAACGTCGCCCGACCCCTCAACTTGTCCGACGTCGAGGCCGCCCACGGCATCCACCTGCTGGTCAACTCCAACATGGGGCGCGCGCTGCGGGCCGTCTCCAGTGAGCGGGGGCGTGATCCCCGTCGCTTCGATCTCATCTGCTTCGGGGGTGGCGGCCCGGTACACGCCGCCGGTCTCGCCGAGATGCTTGACATAACCCGCGTCGTGGTTCCGCCCTTCCCAGGCGTGTTCAGCAGCTTTGGTCTGTTGGTGGCAGACGTGGAGCACCACTTCGTGCAGACCCACTTCAAAACCTTTGATGAGATCGACCTGCCCAGACTGGCGGGCTTGGTCGAGGGCATGTGGGAGGAAGGCCGGCGTCAGCTCCGCCTCGAGGGTTTCGACGACTCGCGTCACGAGTTCATCACCCAGGCCGACATGAAATACGAGGGCCAGGTCTCAGACCTGACCGTCGCCGTTCCGCCCGGCCCATTCACCCAGGAGACTCTCGAAGCCATCGCGGAAAACTTCGACAACGAACACGACCAGTCCTTCGGCTATCGCACTGACGCGGGCTACCAGCTGGTCAACATCCGAGTCATCGCCCGCGGACTGCCCGACTCGCCGCGCATGCCCGAAAAGTTTGAGCTCGCAGCAGCAGCCAACAGCGGGCTGGCCTCCCGCCCCGTCTACTTCGGGCCCAACCGCGGCTGGGCCGACACCCCGGTGCTCACTCGGCCCAGCCTCCCCGGCCGCTCCGAACCCGGCCCACTGGTCATTGAGGAATATGACTCCACCACAGTCGTCCCCCCAGGCTGGATCGCCACCGTCGACGACGCCAGCAACATCATCCTCGAGCGCAGGTAAGCTCCGGATCCAACTGCCACTGGCAACAGAAAAGGGACGGGCCTGCAAACCCGTCCCTCTATATTTGCCATTGACCGGCCTCTCGATCAACCTGAGCGCCCTCTCTGTAATTCAGGCCGGCCCCAATCATCCTGAGTGGCCCCTTCATCCTGAGCGGCCTCCCAATCATTCTGAGCAGGGCGAAGAATCCACCTCTCAGCGAGGAGACCCTTCGCTCCGGTCAGCCTGCCAGATGAAGAAAGTCTTCGATTCCGGACGTTAATTTAGAACAGCCTGTTCCGCCAACCCCTACGCTCCGGCCCACGCCACGCCGTTCAGCACGATCTGCTGGAACTCCGGTGTCTCGAAGCTCCGCCCGTCGTGGCCCAGCAGCAGCACGAACACCTTGCCGTCTCCGTACGATCGCGTCCAGCCCAGCGGGTACGTGCCGCCTGGCATGAATGTTGGCGCCCGATCCGGCCCCCACGGCCAAGTGCCGTCCTCGGCGTCCCCGGTCAGGAAGACATCGTTGCCCTCTCTAAAGGTGGTGTTCATGTACAGTTCGTCGTTAGTGGAGAAGTCGGACACGCTTGCTACACCAACGTGCGCGGCGTTGCTGACGTTAACCTTCATCTCTCCGTACGGAGGGTGGTAACTGGTACCCGTAACCCAACCCCCGCCGGTGACTTCGTCAAATTCGGACCATCCGGTCGGCACGCAACATGCGATATGGATGCAGACAAATCCCTTGCCGGACTTGACGTAGCTCTTCAGCCCCTCTTTTTCCGAGGCTTGCATTTCCCAATCGCCAAAGTCGGGTACGTTCTCGCGTCGCGTGTTGAACACCAGCGCGTCGAAAGCGCTCATTCCCGGTGTGTCGGCCAGGATCGAGGCGTCTTCCGTGATCGTAACTTCATGCCCCGCGCCCTTGAGGAAGCCCTCCAACACCGGCGTTGACTCTTCATAGGGGTGCCTTCCCCCGGAAATTATCAGCAGTTTCATCACTCTTTCTCCCGTTCAGGATATCTGAATTCTGTCCCGGCTATCGATGGTCCGGCGAGTTCGCCACTGGGGTTTCAATACTCATACAAACGGTAGCGGTATCCCTGACGCACCGCAGTTAGAACGACAGTGGGCGCCAGTAGTGGCTGTCCTCTAAAACTGGGCCGCCAGTTCCTGGTCTCCGTCGATCGTCAGGTTACCGGCGGCCATTGCCTCCTCCACTGTGAACCGCCCATAGGCCAGCAGCGCGAAGGTGGATGCGCTGCAACCGAACGTGACGTCGGCAGCGCGAGAGGTACTTGGCTCCATCCGCAGTTCCCCCCCGCCAGCGACGATGTCGTAATCCCCGCTGTCGGTCAAACCGCTGTCCGTCAAACCGAAGCGGAAGCGTGATGCCGACGTGATCCCCGACCCAGGCTGGAACAGCCGGCCCACCACGAACCCTGGCAGAAGCTCCAGCACCGCCGGAATGACGGCATCTGGAATATTGGCCGACGGCTCCAGTCGCGAGCGAATATCCCACTCGTGCACCACCATCTCGGTGAGGCGCAGGTTCAGATACCTGCTCACGGTGAGTATGGTTGCAGCATGAAAGCAGGGCTTCTCCCAGTCTTCCGGCCCCATCCCGGCCAGCAGCGCGCCCAGCCGATCGCATTCCTGTGCGAAAGTGTCCACCAGCGAGTCCCCCAGGCTCTCGCGGATGGACACGGCCCGCGTCGCGTTGGCGGCCATGCGGGCGGAGTTGGTGGTCATGTCGTTTTCCTGCGGAGGGCCCATGCCTTCCGGCGGGGAGGAATCGCCCTTCAGGCCACGTTCGATGTTCCCCGAAAAGTTATCCACGGCGCCTATTAGGTGGGCCACCACGTCGGCATTGCTCCACGCGGCGCATGCGCTCTGCGTCTCCCAGTCGGACGGCGACAGGCTCTTGAAGTACTCCAGCAGCCGGGCCGATTCCGACCTGACCAGCGCGGCCCGTTCCTCGGGTGTTGCCATTCCAATTCCTCCGGTTTTAGGCTGTCTTTTTTCTCATATGAAGCGGGTTGGGCCATCCCCGAATTTCGCCCCATTTAGTGTGTATGACAATGGCGACCTGCGCTCAACCCGTCATTACCGCGAAAACGGAAATCCACCCGCTCAACCCAAGGCCCTGGTGGGAGCCAAGTGAACTCGACAAATTTGTAGAACATTGGCACTGGCCTGTGATTGTCACACATTCTCTTCAGAGAGAGGGCCGGCGCCTGGGCATCCACGGCAATTCCCACTACCTCCGGCATAGGGCAGGGGCATCCCCCACGCCTTTCGTTAGGGGTCAGGTTGCAGCGCCCTGATGTGATTCCCTCTCCCGCTGTGGGTTGGGGCCTGTCCCCGAAAAAGTGGGAGGCTAGTGCGCCCCCCAACCTAGCCCGCCAGGAACGCCTGCAGCTCCCGGTTCACGTCGTCGGGACACTCCCACTGCAGGAAGTGGCCGTAGTCCCCCAGGTGCTTGGACTGAACGCCCGGGATCACTCCTCGCCAGGCGTCCTCCAACGGACCGGCCCCCATCTCCTCGGCGGTGCGAACGCGCCGGGTCCCGTACAGGAACAGCGCCGGCACCGCCAGCGTGCGACCCTCGTCGGCCCGCCAGTCCGCCGGATCAAGGTAGGCAGCGGCACGGTAGTAGTTGAACCCGCCTCGCAGTCCTCCAGGAGCCGAATACACCTTGACGTACTCGTCGATAACTTCCTGAGTCAACGGGTACTTGTTGATGGTCCAGTCCCGCAGTATGTGGCGCAGGTAGATCTCCTCGCGCCCCTCCAGCAGCTTTTCCGGCAGATCGAACTGCTGGTGGAAGTACGAGTGCCACCGTTCCCGCACCACTGCCGGAGACTGTGGGCCCAGCTGCTCGTAGGGTGGCGTGGCGTCGAGAAAGGCGATCTTGCGTACCGCCTCCTCGTGGTCCAGAGCGAACCGGAATCCTACCCGCGCCCCGATGTCGTGGGAAACGATGTTCACGCTCTCGTGGCCCAGTTGACGCACCAGCTCGTACATGTCTGATGCCGCCGTACGGGTGTCGTATCCGTAGAACGGCTTGTCCGAGTGGCCGAACCCGCGCATGTCGGGCACGATGACCTGGTACTGGCCTAAAAACGCGTTAATCTGGTTTCGCCACGAATACCAGAACTCCGGCCATCCGTGCAGGAATAGCACCGGGTCGCCCTCACCCTCCAGCACGTAGTGGATGTTGATTCCGTTGATCCGCGTTGTGTGATGGCTCCACTGTTCAGGGCTCAGGTCAGCCATACCGTCCTCCTCCATATCCCCTCTCCCGCGTGTTTTGAAGTGCCGCTACTCATACTCCCTTTCCCTTGAAGGAGAGGGCTGGGGTGAGGGTGAAATCCTCGCTAGAGTCGATTCTTGCTCCCCTAGTGCCCGATCGGGCTCGGCACCCACCGCCCGTACACTGGGTACTGGCTGCAGATGAACTCGATGTACGCCGGCTGCCCGGCGTCGTTGGCCGATTTCGCCCGCTTGAAGGCATCGACGATGTGCGCCGGGTCGGATATTCGCTCGGCGTGCAGCCCCAGCTCAGCGGCGACGCGGGACATATCCACTTCCTCATGTCCCATCACCCGGTGGGTGAACGGGTCGTGGCCCTCGCCCCAGAAGCCTGGGCCGTAGCCGGCAAAGCCTCCGTTGCTGATGTGCGCCACTGTGATGCCGATCCCTTGGCGCACCGGCACCTCCAGGTTACCCAGCATGTAGCCCACGCCGGCGTCTCCCGTCACCGCCACGCAGTGCCGGTCCGGAAACGCCAGCCGCGCCGCCATGGCGCCCGCCAGCCCGAACCCCAGCGTCGAGATGTTGCCCCAGCCCAGGAACCCTCGTGGTATCAGTGTGTCGTACACCGTGCTCAACTGGTCCCTCGTGTTTCCCGAGTCGTGTGTTACAAATGACTTCATCGGGTCCAGCGCCTTCATCATGTCGCCGAAAACCCGGTAGGGATTGATCGGCTGGTCGTCGGAGGCCATCACCTCCCGGTACTGCGCCAGCCCGGCGTCCCGCGAGGCTTTGACCGCTGCGGCCACCTCGTCTCCATTCCGGCCACCACCGCCGGTGCGCTCTGCCACGCCATCCGCAATGGCCCGTAGCGTGAACTTGGCGTCGCCCAGCACCGCGTGATGGGTGGGGTACACGCGGTTGATGTGGAACTCGTCCAGGTTGCACTGGATGATGGTCTTGCTGGCGGCATTGGGAATGCCGTGGGTGAATCTCCCCGGCGACAGGCTGGAACCGATCGCCAGGATAACATCGCTCCTCTCCAGGAACTCGGCTGGGTGGTCGCCCCGCACGCCCACGAACAGCGGGTGGTTCTCCGGGAATGCTCCCTTGGCCTTGAGCGTCGTGATCACCGGCGAGTTGGCCAGCTCCGCCAGCTCTGTCAGTTCCGCCGATGCCCCTGCGTAGATTACCCCCTCGCCCGCGTAGATCAGCGGATTCTTGGCGTTCAGCAGCAGGTCAACCGCCGTGTTCACGTCATCCGGGTTCGGACCAGCCTTGTACGCCTTCGGCGGAAAATAGGGATCGGCCTCTTCGTCAAATGTCGCCGTCGCGTTGGGCACCGCCAGCACCACCGGCCCGGGCCGTCCGCTGCGCAGCATGGAGAATGCACGGCGCATGAATTCCGGCACCCGCTCGGGACGGTCGATATACCCGAACCACTTCGTAACAGTCTTCAGGCTGGTGGTAACGTCGAACTGCGTGTTCTCGGAGCTGCCTGCCGGTATGCCGTCGGTGATGCACAGCATGGGGGAGTTGTCCTCGAAGGCCTGCGCCAGCCCGGGGTAGGAGTACTGCAGGCCCGCGCCGTTCACACCCCCCTGGACCGTGCAGACGCCGATACGCTCGCCCGCGGTCACTCGCGAATACGCGTCGGCCAAGGCCACGGCGTACCGGTCGTCCCGCATCATGATCATCGGCACGCCCTCGCGTCCCAGCGCGTTGTTAACCCGACAGACCGGGAAGGTGGAGACCCACTCGATGCCCTCCTGCTTCAGGATGCGGGCTATGGCGGTTGCTACGTCAATGCTCATTCGTAACCCCTCGGTGATAGTTGGATGCTCGTAACCTGCCCGGTGATTTTAACACCGCTGGCCGGTCGACTGGACAATATTCTCAATATGCGGACATACTGTGCTAACGGTGTCCCACCTTTTGGGCAGGTGAGTGATAAGACTGTTAAACATGGCCGCACTCCTGGTCACATTGTTGCTCTTCCTGACCGGTGCTTTAGCCGCCTGCGGTTCTGGCGAGGAAGATACCACGCCCCGCAGTAGCTCTCGGGAAAACTCGGGCCCGGCCGACGCCGATATCCCGGGCGACCCTGCAGAATTGATTCCTATCGACGCCGATTTGGTCATCATATTCGACGTTTCCAAACTGCTTGGCGAAGATACTCCCCGGATTTCCAGGACGATATCGAAGACTGGGCCGACGACCTGCTGGACGGGGACATTGACCTGGATGACGTCGAAACGCTGGTCGTTATTGACGATAGCCTGTTGCTGGCCCAGGGAAATTTCAATTTTGCCGATGTACGTGAAAACCTGGAGGACCTCGGGTACGAGCGCTCACAATATCGCGATTTTGAGACCTGGGGCGAACGGGCTGCCCTCATCGAAGAGGAGGACTACGTAATCCTGGGGTTTGTTGCGGGGGCCATAGAGGACTTGCTCCTGTCCCTTGATCGGGGCCAGGACCAGCTGGCCTTCGAGCGAGGCACGGCCTTGGAGCTGCTGTTGGAAAGTGTCGGTTCCGGCGCTATAACCCGTGTGTTGGCCGATACCTGCCTGGGCTCCCCGACCGCTGGATGCGATGGAGTCGGGGCATCGTTGACCTACTTGGACTCCGAGTCCGGAGCAGCGCGCGTCCGGACGGTATTCCTCCACGAGGACGAGGAAAGCGCAGAGGATGCGCTGATCGACCTGGAGGACAGCCTGCTGGAAAGTGTTGACGTGCTGGAAGTCCTCGATGCCCAAACGGAAGGAAACGTTGTCATCCTGGAACTCGAGACTGGTGGAGACACCTACAGCAACTTTTATGACTTTGTCGAGGACGGGCCCGTTGCCCGAGGGGTGGGGTCCGCCCCCGCTGCCGCTAATGTGGCGGAAGCCCCGGTAAGGCAGATTGCCCGCTTCGGCGACAGCTTCGATGACGCCGGGCGCATCGATGTCGGGGACGAGGTCCGCGGCCGGATCTCCAGGGAAGAGCAGCACTTCTTCGAATTCAATGCCCAAGGGGGCAGCACCTACACCATCGAGACCGACGCCGACTTCGACACGTATCTTGAACTCTTCGACGATTCGGGCGATTTACTTGACAGCGATGACGACGGAGGATCGGGCTCCGCATCTCGGTTGCGTTGGTCCGCACCGTCTTCCGGCAACTACATCGTAATGGTGCGGGGTTTCGGTGGCAGCGATGCCGGTTCCTATGATCTGTTACTTACTACACTGGACCCCGACGACCACGCAGGCAGCTTTGATGATGCCACACCCATCGACCCGAAAGACCAGGCCGATGGCAGCATATTGGAGGACGACGAAGACATCTTCGTATTTGACGCCCGGCGGAACAACACCTACATTATCGAGACCGAAGCCGACTTCGACACGTACCTTGAACTCTACAATGATTCGGGCGACTTCATTGATAGCGATGACGACGGTGGCTAGGGAGGTGCTTCGCTGCTGAGGTTCATCCCAGACTCGTCCGGGAATTACTTCGTAAAGGTGCGGGGTTACGATAGCAGGGATGCCGGACGCTATGAACTGTCCCTGACGCGGCTGGACCCCGATGACCACGGCAGCAGCGTGCGTAACGCTACGCGCATGGATTCAGAGGACCGGTTGGATGGCAACATATCACGAGGCGAGGAGGACTTCTTCGTCTTTGATGCCCGGCGGGGCAGGACGTACGTCATTGAAACTCGAGCCGACTTAGACACGGTAATTGAGCTGCGCGATGATTCCAACTACCAGATTGATTACGACGACGACGGTGGACAGGGAGGCGCCTCACTGCTGAGGTGGACCGCACCGTCTTCCGGCGACTACTTTGTGGTGGTACGAGGCTACGACAGCGGCGATTTGGGGACCTATCGCCTGCTCATTTCAGAAGATAGATGACATATTAGGAGACCTTCCATGCTTCAGACGACCGATCCGGTGACTCGCGAGATTATCAAGAACGCTCTGATGAGCGCCGCCGACACCATGGCCCTGACCGTGGTTCGCACCGCCCGCTCGGCGGTCATAAAGCACGGCATGGACTTCTCCACCGCCCTATTCAACGCAGAGGGCCAGCAGGTGGCTCAGGGCCTCACCTTGCCGCCGCACCTCGGTAGCATGGCCCCGGCGCTCGAGGGCGTAATGAACGCCTTCGGCGACGACGTACTCCCTGGCGACATCTTCGCCAACAACGACCCCTACGAGGGCGCCAGTCACCTGCCCGACATCTTTCTGTTCAAGCCCATATTCGTCAATGGCGTCCTTATCGGCTGGAGCTGCTGCATCGGGCACCAGACCGACATCGGCGGCCGCGTGGCCGGTGGCAATGCCTGCGACAACACGGAGATCTACCAGGAGGGGCTGATCCTCCCGCCCCTCAAGCTCTACGAAGAGGGCGAGCTGAACAAGGCCGTCTGGCGCATCCTGGAGAAGAACGTCCGCGTCCCGGACAAGGTGCTGGGCGACGTCCAGGCCCTCCTCGCCGCCGTCCGCTTCGGTGAGCGCGACCTGCTGCGCCTAATCGACGAGTACGGCCTCGAGGAAATGAAGAGCTACATGGCCGACATCCTCGACACCACCGAGGTCCTCACTCGCGCCGAGATCTCCTCCCTGCCCCAGGGGGAGTGGAATTTCGTCGACCACATCGACAACGACGGCATCGACCCGCAGTCCATCGACATTCACGTTAATGTCCGCATCGACGGCGATGAGGTGTTCGTGGACTTTGACGGCACCTCTCCGCAGGCAAAGGGCAGCATAAATCCCAACTTCGCCTACACCAAGTCCAACGTCTACGCCGCGATGAAGTGCCTCATCGACCCAGCCATCCAGTCCAACAGCGGCTTCTTCCGGCCCTTCAACATCAGTGCCCCTGAGGGATGCTTCGTCAACCCGCAGCACCCGGCGCCCGTGGCGGCCCGCGGCTTGGCCGGCTTCCGCATCTGCCACGCCATGTTCGGCGCGATGGCCCAGGCCCTGCCCGGACGCGTCCCGGCGGCCTGGGGCGGCGGCGAGATCGGCCTCTCCTTTGGCGGCTACCACCCCAACCGCAAGGCGTGGGTCTACTTGGAGTTCAACAATGACGGCCCCCGCGGCGGCGGCCCCAACATCGACGGGGCCGACGGCCTCGCCTCGCCGGTTCTGAACATGGCCAACACTCCCATCGAGAGCATAGAGTCCGAGCAGCCACTGCTCGTGGAGCGATTCGGCTTCGTCCCCGACACCGGCGGCGCGGGGCAGTTTCGGGGCGGGTTGGGCATCGTCCGCGAGTTTCGCCTGCTGGCGGAGGAGGCCACCTTCCAGCTCCGCTCCGACCGCACCAACTTCCGTCCCTGGGGCGTCGAGGGCGGCAAGGACGGCACCCCCACCCAGAACACCCTTAACCCCGGCACACCCGAGGAACAGGAACTACCGGGCAAATATCTTATGACCCTCAAGAAGGGCGATCTCTACCGGGTAATCCAGGCCGGGGCAGGCGGCTACGGCAACCCCCACAACCGGGATCCCCAGGCCGTCCTCGAAGACGTCCAGCAGGAGAAGCTAACCCGCGAGTACGCGAAGGCTGAGTATGGCGTGGTCGTCGACCCCAAGGGCAACCTGGATCTCCCCGCCACCGAGGCGCTGCGGGCGGAATTGGCGACGGACTAGCATATACACGAAGAATCAGCGAAAGGACAGGCGCCAGAGGCGTGCCAGGCTGACGGGCCACAACCAACTCACTCTGCCCGATGGAGGTAACTGTTCGATTCATTTGCGGTTGCGGGGAAATGCCAACAAGATTGAACGCCCCTCAGGCCTGAGGGGCGTCCCTGCGTTCAAAGACCCAGCCGTGGAGCGGCTCGAATAGAGCGTTACCGGTCCATCACCGCTACGGTTCCTTCCTCCGGGTTGTACTGGTAGCGCACCACCCTTGGGCTGGTTTCTCAGATCCGTCCGGTCTACTGCGCCGCCGTGAGCCGCCGCAGCCGAGCCACCTGCTCCGCCGTCTCGGGTTCGAAAGCACTGCGCCCATTCTCGGTCTGCGTTGCCTCCAGTCCCCGCAGGTACGCCTTGGCATCCTCAATGCCATCCCGCACCTCGTCCGAAGCCATCCAGTCCTCGTAGTAGTTCTGATGCATCGCGTTGGCGCTCCGGAACAGACGACGCAAATCAGACCGGTCTAACTCATCGGCCATCTGCCCAGAGATGTCGTAGAGCAACCCATGCTTGTTGTGATTCCAGCCCCGTCGCTCGGCAATGGACTTCA
Organism: Dehalococcoidia bacterium; assembly: GCA_965249355.1. Taxonomy (GTDB): domain Bacteria; phylum Chloroflexota; class Dehalococcoidia; order Lucifugimonadales; family UBA3495; genus VXOI01. The sequence goes on along the minus strand of CBDFLW010000004.1, from coordinate 2,426,439 downwards.
GGGCGAGAGCCGCAGCGCCCCAGGCCTTGTTCGATGCCTGGCCGAGGTCTCCTTTGTGGAATTCCTCTTCGGCCTGTTCGATGTACCGCAGGCTCATCGCGGCGTATTTTTCAGGTGATTCCGGTTCCAGCATAGGTTTCTCTATCTGAATGAACAGGGCACGGACGCCCAAACCTGCCGAGCATCCGTGCCCCAAGTATAGACCAGTTACCCCTTGACCGGGTGCGTTACCGGTCCATCACCGCTACGGTCCCTTCCTCCGGGTTGTACTGGTAGCGCACCACCCGGTCCAGCTTCTGCGACTCGAGGCGCACCACCAGCGCCCGGTCGCCGGTGACGTTCAGCGTGTTGTGGATCTCGCCCGGCAGGAAGAAGGCCACTTTGCCGTCCTTCTGCACAAAGTCGCCGGTCTCCTTGATCTGGATCGAGTCCACGCCCTCGCCGGGGTAGTACCAGCGGAACTTGGTCTGCTTGATGGCGCCTTCGTAGACACCGTAGACCACCCAGGCCGCGCCGTGGTCGTGGGGCAGGTTGTCCTGTTCCGGCTTCTGCACCGAGGCCATCAGCCAAAACCCGCCGCCAGGATGGCCGTAGTCCTCGTCCAGATGCAGGTCATAGCGACCATACCCGCCCTCGTCCGGCAGCTCCAGCCGCTCCTCCAGCCAGCCTGGAGTCTGCAGCAGGACTTCCATCTTCTCGGACACGCCCTTGGCCTGCGCCAGCGGGTCCTGCGTCGCGTCGAAAATCTCGCGAACATCGTCAATGAATTCGTCAACCGTGTAAGCAGTGGTAGTCATCCTTTACCTCCCAGTATTCCGGTGTCTCCTGAGTTTTCATTTTGAAGGGGCCATGGAAGAGTGTCAACTTGACGAAGGGAGCGCGCAAGGCAATCGCATTAAGACCAACTAGACTCGTCATTCCCGCTGGTTCTTTCAAGCCAGGAGCGGGAATCCAGGACCGTCGCCGCGAGCATATCTGATTACAACAAGACATCAGGGATTCCCGCTCCTGGCTTGAAAGAACCAGCGGGAATGACGGGAACTCTGTGGCTCGTATTGGAAATCTAAAAGGCCCTGCCCGCCGTCGCCCTCCGCTGGAATTTTCGATCTCCTGCGGCTATCATAGCGGCAGACCCGAACAGACTCCGCAATGCGCTTTGGGAGGCATGAAAATGGGCAACTATTCCATCTTTGTGGGCACCGTTGGGCAAGGCCTCAACATCAGCTCCGATAGCGGCGACACCTGGACCAAGATTCGCAACCCCATTCCCACCGAGGGAAACATCCGCGCCCTGCGCACCTACCCCGACAACCCGCACCGCGTCCTGGCTGGCTCCGATGGCCTCGGCCTGTTCCGAACCGAGGACAACGGCCTCTCGTGGGAAGCCGTCGACACCCCCTTCGGCGACCTGCAGGTGTGGTCGGTGACCGTCGATCCGAGTAACCCTGACACCATCTTCGCCGGCACCCGCCCCGAGGGCTTCCGCTCTCGCGATGGCGGCAAGTCCTGGCAGAAGCTGGACATGGGCGTGAACATGGAGTGCCCCATTGGCACGCCGCGCACCACCAACATCATCGTCGACCCCCGCGACAGTCGCACCGTCTGGGCGGGCATCGAGGTCGACGGTGTGTACAAGAGCCTCGACGGCGGCGATAGCTGGGTGCACCTGCCAGACCTCGGCCCCGACCCCTTCCACGGTGATATCCACGGCATGGCCCTGCGCGGGGGCGACAACCCGGCCTTCTTCTGCACCAGCCCATATGGCATCGCCACCAGCAACGATGAGGGCGAGAGCTGGGACTACCACTACTTCCCCAAGTTCAGTGAGGCCGACGCACGTTCCTACTGCCGCGGCATGGTCATCAAGGCCGACGACCCCAGCACGATGTTTGTAGGCAACGGCGACTTCATCCCCGGCGTTACCGGCGCGGTGCAGGTAACCCGCGACGGCGGCCAGAGCTGGGAGAAGGCCAACCTCCCCGTGGAGCCCAACTCAGTAGTCTACTGGCTGGCCAACAACCCCGAGATGCCCAACGTCGTGGCCGCCGCCAGCCTCTTTGGCTACGTATACGTCAGCGAGGACGGCGGCAACACCTGGAACAAGCTCCAGAAGGAGTTCGGCGAAATCCGCGCCCTCGCCGTAACGCCCAACTAGGAATTGACGCGCTCTCGATGCATGAGGTGAATCCCGCAGGGGCAGGTATCTTAATTGCCTGCCCCTTTCTTTTCCCAAACAGAATTCGGTGACGGTCCGGTGACTATGACACAGCAATCCGGCTTTGCTTTTGATGACCCCGACTCCCGCAGCCGCAGCAAGGTGTTGGACGTGGTATACGCCAAGATGGAGGCGCTAGGCCAATTCGACCTCAACTTGTTCGGTGGATTTTCGTCGTTACGCGCACTCACTTACACACCCAGCATCCCTATGATTCTCAACCTGTTGAAGAATTACGACTATGAGGACTTTGAGTGCATCTTTGGCCATAATGGAATCCTGCCGAGAGATGCTGCTGACATCTTGGCCTTTCAGACTGTAATAGACGAAAAGCTCAACGCAGGATTCGTCGGCGTCAAAGGCTTGCCGGAGGAGCGCCGCAAAGTCATCTATGACCGTGCCGTTAGCGGAACTGCGCGTTTCCATGTGGTGAAAGACGCCATTGCCCACGCCAAAATATATCTGCTGGAACGCGAGGACTTGCGGCGCGTAATTGTCGGCTCAGCCAACTTGTCCGAAACTGCTTTCTCCGGAAGGCAGGCTGAAACGTTGGTGGCCTTCGACAACGATGATGCTGCCTGGGAACACTATTCCCGCCAGTACCAGGCGGTGCTGGACATTGCCACCAATCGCCTCACTCTCAGGGAAAAACCTATTGCGTCGGAGATTCTGCCCCTGGAGGAAACTCCCGCTCTCAAGGAGGCCGAGTCCAATGAAGCTGGAGTCGCCATCTACGTGCCGGCGGAGCAGGATGAGGAGGTTGAATTCAGTGTCCCGCGGGTGCTAGCAACAGTGGAACGCATCCGACCATCACGACAGCAGTCGTTGGCAGGCGAACGCCCTGACCGCACAGGCAGTCTCCGGCTTGTTCCCCGCCTGGTCAGGGAAATGATACGCATATCCAGAGCCAGGCAAGACGACGAAGGCCCTAAGACGTTCTTGAGCTATGATGGCCGAAATTTCACCCTTTCCGGCAGTGAACTTGACCTGAACCCCAACCCCGACGACGTGCGGAGCGATGTAACGGCGTGGCTGGAGTTCTTCGGCAACTACGAGAACGGCTTTGTCGGCGACGTTCCGCGTCTTCAGCGGGACTATTTCACTTTCATGTGCTGGTTTTATTTCTCGCCGCTGATGTGCGATCTGCGTAACGCCGCATTGCGGCAGAACCGCTTCAGTTTCGACCAGCCAATGTTTGCCGTGCTGTACGGAGAAAGCAACTGCGGCAAGAGCAGCCTGATAGAAACCTTGATGTCGTCTATGTTCTCCCACCCGCGAATCGTGGAGACCCGTTACTTCACCCCAGGCAATTTGAGAGGTTTACAGGAGTCATACAAACGGTTTCCCATAGTGTTTGACGACGTTACCCGCGACCGCTTCAACCGGCACGCGCCAGAGATAATCAAGGACGAAACCATATCCTACAGCGAGTATCCTTGTTTTGCCCTTTCGATGAATGCTGAGACGCGGGCTTTCCCGGACGAAATAATAAAGCGGTGCCTGATGATTTACACCAGAACATCCCTACCCGGAAATGACCCCTCATCCCGTCGGCGGCTGCAACGCTCAGTCTCCGACATTCGGGGAAGAATGACCACCGCGCTATATTCCGAGTATCTCGGACGTGTTCACCGGCTACTGGAATCTACACAAACGTCCGAGTTGGAGAACCTGGACGCCCTTGAGTTTTCATCGACTGAACTGTGCCAGATTTTCCAAGACAACTTGCCGGCTGGGTCGCAGCTACCCGATTGGTGCGCGCCGATGACGCTGGATGAATACCAACGCCGCGCATTTGAGCGCCCCCGGAGGATTTTGGAAAGCCTGATACACCGGGACAAATACACAGGCGAACGCATTCCCCCTCCCGGTAGTTGGACCGTTTCCGGCGAAATGATAATCGTCGGCGTCGAGCAAATGGCTTTCCGGAGAACCAGGGAGGACATTCCCGAATGGATTCTGGAAGACACGGCCAGCGTATCCGGGCAAATTGCTATGAAACAGGACTTGTTGGAAGAGTTCTTGAACCGCCGAATACGTCGCCCCCGCAAGTTTTTTGGTTTGATACCAGGGCGCTAAACAATCGGGGCCGGACACGCATCCGGCCCCTGACCACGTTTCCCAAATTTGCGAAATTACAGTGCCTGCAGCCCCTTGCGCACGCAGTCCTCGTCTTCCTGCGCTGTGCCGCCGCTGCCGCCGATGGCTCCCACCAGCTCGCCGCCCTGGTAGATCGGGATCGCGCCCTGCGCCGGGATGATCCGCCCACCCTGGCTCGCGATGATTGCCTGCATTACCGGCGACTCCGGATTGATCTGCGAGCTGTCCCGCCCGAAGAACACCGATCCCACCGCCTTGCCCGGCGCCGCCGTGGCGCTTACTGCGATCGCGCCCGCCATCCGCTTGAAGGCCACCAGCTGGCCGCCGCCGTCTACCACGGCCACGCTCAGCTTGATCCCCGTCTCGTTTGCCGCTGCGATCGATGCGTCAATTATCCGGTCTGCGTCCGCCAACGATAGAGCCATAACCCCACTCCTTTGACATGACGATTTGTACTTGTTCCGCCTGCCCCGAGCTTGTCAATGGAAGGCGGAACAGCGACCCAATGGTAACCCTTGCCGCCTGCCGCCACAACCCGCGCGGTTCGAACGGGGGAGAGCATCCCTGACATTTTCCCCTTTTTAGGCCTCGTCGCCCCCTCACGTCATTGTTGTTTGGGCCGGCTCGATGCACCCCCACCGAGGCCCACCTTTAACCTCACTCGCGATCGAGGCCCTGTTACGTTCCAGTCAGCAAAGCGCATCAAGATCAAACACTCCCACGCCGCCGAAAGCTACAGGGGCGCTGCCCGCGCCCGAACGGCCGGTGTCAGCCAGGACGCGGCATGGCTGCGGGAGAGACTCCAGAGACCTGGTCTGGCGGCAGTTGGCGAGATAGCCGCCAGCCGCGAACAGGGACACCGCACCAGCGTAGAGACCCGGTGGTACTACCTGCTCAGCCACACACTCCCTCCGGAACGATTCACAGCATTGTGCGGGAACACCGGGGCATCGTGAGCGGGCTGCACCGGACGCTGGACGTGATGCGGAACGAGGACCGATCCAGGAATCGCAAGGGCAACGAGCCGGAAGGCATGGCCTTGCTACCGAAACTGGCCTGGGACCTTGCCCGGCTGGAACCCTCGAAGGGCTCCAAGAGAGGCAAGCTGAAACGGGCCTAATGGGATAGCAACTCCTTGGCCACCATCCTTTACCAGTTCACCAAAATCCGAATGCGATAGCCTTGCGGGCCAGGTGTCGCTCCGTTGTACCCACTTGACCTTCGGCCTATCATGACTGGCGCCCACCAAGGTGTTCCGGAGGCGGTATGGCCCAGTATTCCTTTCGACTTCCCAATGCTGACTATCTTGGATTTCCAGCTACTACCCAGGCCATCGTTCAAACTGCCTGCAAGGCTGAGGAGCTTGGATTTGACGCCCTTTTCGTGAACGACCACGTGATCGTCGACGACTCGCCCCGCAGCGAACCGTGGCGCAATGTCTATGACCCCCTGATGGTGCTTTCCTACGTGGCGGCGCGGACATCGAAGATAATGCTCGGGACCTCTGTGCTCATAATGCCGTACCGCAACCCGATCGTAACGGCCAAGATGGTGGCAACCCTCGATCAGATGTCCGGGGGCCGCGCCATCGCCGGGGTGGGTTCCGGTTGGAACCAGGCAGAGTATGACGCGCTGGGCCTTCCGTTCCGTCAGCGAGGCAGCCGCACCAACGAATACATCCGGCTATGGAAGGCGTGCTGGGAGCCCGGCTCTACGACATTCAACGGCAGATACTTCGCCTTTGAGAACATGCACGTAAGTCCTAAGCCGTTTCAGCAACCTCATCCCCCCATCTGGATCGGCGGTTCCGGATCAGCCTCGCTGCGGCGGGCCGCGCGATTCGCCGAGGTATGGCAGCCCACTCCCTCCGCGCTGGAGGACCTGATCAGCAACCGGAGGTATCTCGAGGGGGCGAGCGCCGAAATTGGAAAGGAGCCTCCTCGCACGCGGATGAGCTTCCGGGTGAACTTCAGCAATATCACGGGCAGTTCCAGCAATGGCGACCGGCCCACCGGGCAGGGTAGGCCGGAGCAGGTTGCGTCGGACATGAAACGCTACCGGCAGGAGGCGGGGCTGGAGGAGTTCCAGATAAACTTCAACGGCTGCGGCAGCCTGCAGCAGCTCCTGGACTCCATGGACATTTTGGTGGAGGAAGTAATTCCGAAGGTGGACGAGTAGCAGCGCCTTATTGCGATGGAGGGGTCGGCTTGAGGGGATTCCCGAAAGACCGTGCAGCAAAGCGCCGGGTCCTGTTGGACGCGGTGGGAGAGGTGCGCCCCTTCCTAGAGGCCAGCGCTCAGGAAGGCGAAGAGACTGCCACCCTTCCCAAAGCGTCTGCCGATGCCCTGTATGAGTCGGGCCTGTTCCGTCTGAAGCTTCCCCACGTCCTGGGAGGCGCCGAGGCCGACCTGGTGACTCAACTTGACGTACTGGAGGCCGTGAGCGAAATTGAACCCTCGGCAGGCTGGTGCCTGATGATCGGCGCGGCCAGCCTGGGAGGGGTTGGCGCCTTCCTGGCCGACGATGCCATAGAGGAAATCTTCGCCAACGGAAATCCGCCAAAAACTGCCGGGGTCTTCGCCCCGTTCGGCACTGCCGTGCCCACTGACGGCGGCTACCTCGTGAGCGGGCGATGGTCCTTCGCCAGCGGCATCCGGCATTCTCAGTGGATTTCCGCCGGGGCCCGTGTGGTGACCGAGGAATCCGGATATCCGGCGCAAGTCAGGGCCACCATGCGCACTTCCGATGTCAATATCCACGACAATTGGCAGGTGATGGGACTGAGAGGGACGGGGAGTTGCGATTTTTCTGTCAAGGACCTGTTCGTACCTACGAGCTTTGCCTACGACGTTTCCCTGACGGAGCCGCTCCGTGGAGGGGCGCTCTACCGTCTGGGCAGACCGGCCTTCGTCACAAACGAGCACGCCGCTTTCGCCCTGGGCGTTGCCCGCAGGGCACTGGACGCCATCCTGGAAGTGGGCCGGTCCAAGACACGCGGCTACGTTCCGGTCAATGCCATGGCGCAGCGTTCCGTGTTCCAGCGCATGCTCAGCGAAAGCGACCTAAAGCTGCGGGCGGCGCGGGCTCTCAACGTGGAAATCCTGGAGCATGCATGGCAGGTGGTCTGCGGAGGCAGCACTCCTGCCCCGGCACTCCAGGCAGAACTGCGGAGTTGCGCCACCTACTCTACGGATGTAGCCGTCGAGGTGGTCACCCAGGCTTTCCGCTTTGCTGGGGGGGCCGCACTGTTCGACTCCAGCGTCCTGCAGGGGTGCCTGCGCGACATCAACGCCGGGGCCCAGCACCAGATGGTCAGCGACGCCGCCTACGAGAACCACGGACAGTTCATGCTGGGACTCCCGGAGGCCAGGCAGTTGGAGTGACGAATTTGCCAACTTGGAGCAGGATCACCGGGTAGCCGCGTCAGCGGGGCTGCGGTTTTCATCCTCGCCCAACTGCGCTACCCACAAATATACTGGCCAATATACTGGAAATTGAAAAACCGCTGGCTTTTCAAATTGAACGCAAGGCACAGCAGCCCTGGAGGAACGATGCGCTTCGGCCATTTCTTCTATCCCATGAGGTTCGACGACTCTGACGACTATCAGGCCATACAGGACTGCTTGGCCGAGGCGGTATTAGCCGAGGAATTGGGCTACGATGCCATCTGGCTGGCTGAGCACTACTTTACGGGCGAATGCGTCTACGGCGACCCGCTGGTTTTCGCCAGTGCCGTGGCCGTTCAGACCAAGCGGATCGAGATCGGGTTCGGCATCCTGGAGTTGCCGTTGCACAATCCGGTAAGGGTGGCCATCCAGACCGCGCTGCTGGACAACCTGTGCCAAGGCCGCCTGATAGTCGGCACAGCCAAGGGGTCCAACTACAACGCCTACGAATACATGGGCTTTGGCTCCAACCCCGACCTCGGCATCAAGCAACTGGACGAGGCGGAGGAGCTGCTGATAAAGGCGTGGACCACCGACAACCTGGAGTTCAAGGGCGAGTACTTCGAGGTGTCTGTACCGTCTATGCGCCCCCGGCCCTACCAGAAGCCGCACCCTCGCCTCGCCCGCGCCTGCCTCAACGCTGAGTCCATCGCCGAGATGGCGCGGATCGGACGGCCGGTGCTGCTCCGGGGGCGCTCCACCAATCACGTGGGCGACGGCATCAGCCTCTACCGTGAGACTATGGAGGAATCCGGTTTCGACGATGACGCCATCGAGGCCAACCTCGACCAGATCTGGGTCTGGCGGGAGATTCATATCGCAGAGACCGATGAGCAGGCCTTCGATGAATACCTGCCGGCCTTCCACGATGCCTACGTAACGATGGAGGGCTTCCGCAACAGGTACAACCCGCCCCAGTACACCATGGACCGCCAGACCGCCCCGATCAGCCGCGAGATGTACGGGGCAAAGCCGGACCCCGGCGCCAACGAGCTCCTTGTCGGCGCACCGCAACGCGTGGCCGAGCAACTGGCCCAACTCCGCGACGCTGGCGTGCGCAACCTGATGCTCACGAACCGCGGACTCATGTCGCCTGAAATGACTGCGAGGTCGATGAAGGTTCTGAGCGAGAGGGTGATGCCCCTTTTCCGCGACTAGCAGTCCAACTTTGTAGGATTGATGACTGCTGAAGACTTTGTAGTCATTCCGGAAACTATATCGTCAATCCGGCCTTGAGCCGGAATCCAGAGGGGCTGGGGAAAGGCCAACGTAAACAGCGACAGGGTACCTGGATTGCGGCTCAGGGCCGGTAGCGACGGGGCCCGGTGACTCATCCACGAATTATATGGTGGCGGACTATTGGCCGGGCCACGCATTGCAGTTGCCGTATTCAGAAGCTATCGCGGCTATGCTCCGGTCATTATCTGCCCGGCCAGCGCCAAGAGCTGACTGTCGGCTCCCCACGGTCCAACCAGCGAGAAACCTAGGGGCAGACCGTCCAGCGTCGCCAGCGGCAGGCTCACCTGCGGAAGCCCTGCCAGCCCCGCGATGCACAACAGGCTCATGGCCTGGGCTCGGATACGGTCTTCCAGCTCGTCCTGCGGGGTGTCGACCAGCGGCGCGACACGGGGTGATGTGGGCAGGCACATCACATCGCCTTCACCGAACAGGCCCTTGACGCGATCGACAATCTCCGACCGGCGGGCGCGGGCTGCGTCCACCTGCTGCTCCGTCACCCGGGACGCCCATTCCACCCGTTCACGAATGCCAGGGCCGAACTCCGGCTGCGTCTCCTCGATCCAGGCCTGGTGGTTCGTCCAGATCTCCCACGCCTGGATGACCCGGAAAGTCTGGTACCACTCGGTCAGGCCCTCCGGGCTGACCTTGACGTCGTGGCGGCTGCCGATGGTTGCCGTAGCCGATTCCACTGCGGGGGACAGGGCGTCCGCCACCTCAAGATCCACCAGCTCGAAGGCGTCGCTGGCGAAAAGAAGTCGACTTGCCTGGGGCAGTTCCCTTACGTCGTCCAGGAGCGCACGGCCGACGGCGGCAAACACGTCTGGATCTCTGGCAAACCATCCGGCGACGTCGAAGCTCCATGTGAAGGGCGCCACTCCTTCCAATGACACTCGCCCGTGGCTGGGGCGGATGCCGAGAATGCCGCAGTAGCTGGCGGGCAGCCGTACCGAACCGCCGCAGTCGGTGCCCAAAGCGAAGTCCACCACGCCGGCAGAGACGACGGAGGCCGATCCGCTGGAGGAGCCCCCGGTAATGCGTCCGGGCGCAGCGGAATTCACGGGAGTGCCGTAGTGTGCGTTCTGGCCGCTGAGACTGTAAGTGAGCTCGTCGGTCAGCACCTTGCCGACCATGTCGGCACCCGCATCAAGCAGCCGCTGCACTGTCGGCGCCGTGCTGGCGGCGGGCGAATGGGTGTCCAGCCAGGTGGGACTGCCGAAACCGGTCCTGCTTCCGGAGATGTCGAATACGTCCTTGGCGGCGAAGGTCAACCCGGCCAGGGGTCCGTTGCCTGACCCGCGCAGGGCAGCGTTGTTTTCGCGGCAAAAGGCTCCGAGGGAATCGTCGGGAGAGGTCCCGAAACTCTTACCAGGCATTGGGGTCCTCCTACAGACGGTTCAAGGTCGCCGGAGGGCGGCTGAAGGTCTGCCTGCCTCTCTTGAACCCCATGACCGGCGAAACCACCTCCCCGACCGCGGCCGCGCGGGACTCGCAGTCCAGCACCACGAGATCGGCCGGTTTGCCTACTTCGATGCCATAGTCCGGCAGACGCATCAGCCGGGCGGGGCGGGTGGTCACCATCTCGAAGCATTCCTCGATTCCGACCCGGTCTCCTACTTGGCAAATGTTGGCGTACATGTTGGCCATTCGCACCAATGAGCAGTCTCCGAAGGGAGTGAAGGGGTTGAGAACGTTGTTGGTGGACAGCGAGCAGTTTACGCCATCAGCCAGCAGGTGATGCACCGGGGCCACTCCTCGCATCCTCGAATGCTCCTGGTGTCGGCCCATGAGGTAGAGGTCGGTGGCTGGGAGTACAGTAACCGCCACGCCCGCCTCTGCCAGCCGACGGGCCTTTTGCTGCAACTGCCCAGGTGGCAGAGCCGAGAGCTTGGTTACGTGGCCGATGGCGACCCGTCCGCCGTAGTTGAAGCGCCCGGTGAGGTCGCACACGTAGTCAAGGTCCAGCGAGTCCGCGTCGGGTCCAAAGTCCAAATGCATATCGATGTCAATGTCGAACTCTTGGGCAATCTCGAACACCCGGTCGATCTGCCCCTTTGGGTCGCTGTCCGTGTAGGGCGCGGCCCCCACAACGCGGCCACCCCGGCGCAGGCCCTCCAACATCAGGTCGTCGGTGCCCGGGTTGTTGAGCAGTCCCTCCTGTGGAAAGATGCATATCTCGATGTCCATGGCCCACCGGAACTCATCCACCAGCGGCAGTATGCCCTCCAGGCTGCGCAGTCCGATGACCGGATCAACCTCCAGGTGGGTGCGCATTTGGGTCGTTCCATTGACGACGCACTTTTCCAGCGTCCGCCTGGCCCGCTGGTATACATCCTCGGGCGTGAACTCGGCCTTCAGACGGGCCACCTCGCCGATGGCCTCGTTGAGCCCGCCCCTCTGCGAGGAAAGGCGGTCTAGGATGCAGGACTTGTCCAGGTGGATGTGGGTCTCCACAAATCCGGGCGAGACCAGCCGCCCGGCAGCGTCCATGACCTCACCCTCTGCCTCAAGCTCAGCCTGAATGGCCTCGATGTTTCCACCGGAAATTCCGATGTCAACCAAAGGGGCACCGGGTTCGTCGTTAACCCTGGCGTTTCGCAGTATGGTATCCATCGCGCCTCTCGATCCACCTGCTTCTCACCCTTTCCGCAGGGACGTTAGCTTTCGATCCCTAGTTCCGCCTTCAAGTCCGCCACGGCCTTGTTGCGGGTCTTGCGCTGCCATTGCGGACGGGCGTTGATCGGCTCGTTGATGATTTCCGGATCGATCTTCAGTACGACGAAGACCGGGCCGGGCTGGCTGAGAATTTCCTCGATCTGGCTGGTGAAGTCTTCGAGGTTATCGATGGCATAGGTCCTGGGATAGCCGCAGCCCTGCGCAACCACATCGTAGGCCATCACGTCGGCGTTGGGGACGGGCTGGCCCCCGGTGGTGGCGTATACCCCGTTGTCCAGCATAAAGTGGTAGAGGTTTTTCGGGGCCTTCTCTGCTATGGTGGGCAGAGCGCCCATGCCCATCAGAACGTCGCCCTCCGAGTCGAACAGCACCACGCGCTGGTCGGGTATGGCCAACGCCAGGCCGAGGGCGAAGGAGGCGTGGCCCCCCATCGCCGGGTCGCCGAGGGGCAGGTCCCGGTTGGGCTGGTCGCTCATCTCCACCCAGTACCGTCCGCCGCGGCCCGGAATGACGACTGCGTCGCCTCGCAGCCTGTTGAACGCCTCCAGCATTTCCGCTGTCTTCATCAATGTGTTCACTCCCCTGCTCTGGTGGTCCTAGCGGCTCACGTTGAATCCGTGATATTCGTCGCCAACCAGCACGGCCACCGGCCGTTTGTCCCGGGCGGCTTCGGTGAAGGCAACGGATATGCGGTCGGCGTCTTCGTCGGATTCGACCAGGTAGTAGTTTATGTTGAAGGCGTGCAGAAACCTCTCGGTGTAGAAGGCCGCCGTATCGCTGATGACACCATGGCGCGTCCACCCCCGATAGCCCACCATCATCACCACCGGTGTGTTCATCCCGATTCCCCAGCCGCGCAGGGAATCGCCGGATTCCATCATGCCAGTATTCTGGATGAGGATAACCGGCTTGGCGCCTCCCGCAGCCAGGCCGGCGGCGGTTGAAAAGGCATGGCCCTCGCGGCTGACAGGGACGAGGTCAAGCGATGGCTCGTCGCGCATCAGGACGTACAGGAAATTGGTCTCACTGTCAGGCAACCACACAACATGGGTGACGCCGTTGTTCTTCAGCTCTTCCAGCACTCGGGCCGGGCTGAGTTCTGCCATCGTAAGTTTCCTCCTGACGAATACCGGCACCCGCCCCTGCGACTGCCCCAACAGGTATACCCACTGGGCGGCCAGCCGTCAACCGCAAGCGCGGGAAGCAAGGTCGTTGGCTATTTCCCCCTCCCGTTGGGAGGTATTGGGTGAAGCGTCCAGACCCCGGGGAAATAGCCGCTTAACCGCAGGACTGCACCGGCATCCCAACCCGCTCACCCAAGGGAGGGGCGATTAAGGAGGGCTGGCCGTCCGCCCGGCTGCGGGGAATTGATCCGCTCTAGTCCGCTTCGTCCCTATTCGCCGCGCTCCGGCCAGGCCGGCTCATGATAGCCGAGAGGCACGGTGGGTCTCGCCCAATAGGGTTTCGTCTCCGAGAGTTGCAACGCAGGGGCCAGGTGAGTCAGCTTCCCCGCCGGAACTTCGCCGACAGTGGACCAGCGCTTGATCTCCTCAGGAGTGAATTCCTTGGGCACATCCCGAAGTTCCGCCTCTGGCACCTGCCCCCGGTCAACCAGCCAGCGCCCGGTCTGCGCCAGGGATGCCCGTACCAGCCAGCTTCCCCCTTCCTGGGCGCGCCGGGCCAGTGCGACCATCGCGCCAAAGGCCATGAGGTAGCCAGTGAGGTAGTCGATGGCGGAGACCGGGTAGAACTGCGGCCCCGGTTCGGTGCCTGGAAACAGCTCTCCTTGGCGGTGGGTGATGCCACTCACCGTCTGTACCACCGTATCGAAACCGCGCCGCTCAGCCCACGGACCCACCCGCCCGAATGCTGACAGGGATACGTAGACAATACCCGGCCGCAGCGTGGCCAGGTCCCGTGGCGAAAGTCCGCGCTCCGCCAGTGTTCCAGGACGGTACCCTTGCGAGAACACATCCGCCCGGCTCACCAGCTCACGGAGCGTTTCCAGTTCCTGCTCTTTCCGCAGGTCGATGTGGGCTGAGAGCTTGCCGTGTCCAGTGTCAAGTTCCTGGGAGGGACTGAAGGGCAGATGCGAGCCGCTGATCTTCATAACGTCGGCCCCGTGCTCGGCGAGGGTGCGGGCGCAGGAGGGACCGGCCAGCACCCGGGTAAGGTCAAGCACCCTAACGCCCGATAGAGGACGGCCGCCCTCCGGCAGAGGTTGGGGAGGGCTGTCGCCGATCTTGTCGATTTCCAGCAGGGGCAGCGTGGCAACGGCGGCAGACTGGGGGTGCTTCGCCCACTCCTCCATGGATCGAACCATTCCGCCGGCGCCCCTGGCGGCGATGATGGCCTCCTCCAGCTCCAGGGCGTCCCACTGGGCCACGGCCTGGCGTACTGCCTCGCGGTCCTCGCCTACGCCCAGCACACCCAGGGCCGCGTCGCGGTGATTGGGGAAGTTACAGTGCAAATAGCTCCACCGCCCGTTCCTGGCGGGATACACGCCCATCACCGGGGTGCGCTCGGCGGTGACCGGGGTTCCGTCCATTACCAGGTAATTGCCGCTCCGCAGCGACGCGACCGCCTGCCGGACATCGATGCCGACGCTCTGGCTACGCCCGTTGCGAAGCTTCCAGATGTCCGACACGGCGAGACCCACGGCGGCCAGGGCGGCGGCGGCGGTTTCGCCGATACGGAAAGGAGTAGGCAAAATGGGATCGGTGACACCGGTGATTTCCGGATCGGCGGCGCGTTGCGGGTCATATCCCACGGTGGAAAGTATGGATGCCAGTGCTTGATTTGACACTCCGATTAACGCTCCTGATTTGATTTGCTCACCTTACCACAACACCTGAGACGCCAGCTTGGCGCCGTCGACCATCGAGGCAAGTTTGGCCCAAGCGATGTTGGTTTCCACCTTGCGGCCCCACGCCGACGTACCGAATCCACAGTCGCTGCCGGCTATCACGTTCTCGCGGCCCACGATGTTGGCGTAGTTGCAGATGCGTTGTGCGATCAACTCGGGGTGCTCAATGAAGTTGGTGGTTGAATCAAGAACTCCCGGAATCAGCACTTTGCCGTCGGGCAGTTTCACGTCCTCCCATACCTTCCATTCGTGAGCGTGCCTCGGATTGGCTCCCTCGAACGACAGGCCAACGGGCCGCGCCCTCAGCACAAGATCAACGATTTCTCCCAGCGGGATATCGTGGTGGTGGGGCCCTTCGGTGTTGCCCCAGCACAGGTGCAGCCTCATCCGCTCCGGGTCAATGTCCTTGAGAGCGTAATTGATCACCTCAACGTGGAGCTCGACTATCCTCTTGAACTCTTCCGCGGACAGATGGGAGAACTGAGTGACCCGTGTCATGGCTAGGTCGGGACAGTCGATTTGAAGGAGCAATCCGGAGTCGATGATGGCGTTGTATTCCTCCTTCATCACATCGGCCAGGGCGTAAAGGTACTCTTCCTCCGTGACGAAATACTCATTGGGAAGAAAGTTGGCGATCACTCCGGGGGAGGCAGCGGTCATAAACACCTCCTCCACCGGCAATCCCTCCGAGGCGTTCTTGAGGTTGTCGATGTCTCGCAAAACGGCCGGCCAGTCCTTCCAGGAAATGGGCCCGGTGCAAGCAGGCTGGGGGATATTCCGGGACGAAAAGTGGGTCTGGGTAGCAGCGAACTCGGGAAAGTCGGCGTCGTCCAGGCGGGGGCGGGCGCGGACCATCCGCTCTCCCTCGAAACCCGTCAGGCGCTCTTTCACGTACGTCGCGTACTGGGAACGGCCCTGCTCGCCGTCGTTCACCACATCGATCCCGGTGCGTTGTTGTCTGTTCACAACCTCGACAACCCCGCCACGCACCCCATCGGCAAGCCGTTCGGGGTCGAACTCTGCCCTGTCCTCGCGTCCCCTCAGGAGTTCCTGGAGGTGGACCGAACGGGGCAGGCTCCCGGTGTGGGTGGTTAATATTCGAGCATTGCTCCTCTTCATGACTATCGCCTTAATCCCTCTCAATTACTGTTACACGACAGGTATTCTACCGAATTTACAGGCAATCGGTGCGGCTATTTCAGAAAAGGAAGCAGAGCGAGTGGCCGGATATCTGTAATTTCACTCATCGCTTGTTCTGAACGGACTCTCCGAATCCGCCGTTGGTCCAACGTCTTCCCCTCCTGTTATTCAAAGACTGGTACGAAAGGGGAGAAATGGGGATTCTGCCCTTGAATTGATGCCTTCCTGCTTCGCTTCTTTGACGCACATCGAGGCGATCTATTGGTGTCTATATTGCAATAGGTATAATTCCACCTTGGCGCCTACGAATTACACGCTGGCTGCATCCATTCGGTCTCGATACCATCGGCGGGCCCCAGCTTGGAGTACTCTGAACGTGTTACCGGGTGCTGCGGTTGCCACATCTCACGGGCCGATTACAATAGGCAGCGATGCAGGTTGGCCCTTGACGGCAACTTGCACACAGAGTTGGAAGGAGCGGTTTCATGCCGGAGATAGAAAACAAGCTGAACGAACTGGGTTACGAGCTGCCGGCGCCCCGGCCACCGGGAGCCGGCAACATCATCCCCGCCGTACGCACGGGAAACCTGGTGTACCTTTCGGGCACTGGCCCCGGTCTGCCGGGCGGCGGATTGCTGCACGTGGGCAAGCTGGGCGGCGAAGTAACGGTGGAACAGGGCTACGACTGCGCCAGGCAGACCATGCTGAATCTCCTGACCAATCTGAAGGGAGAGATAGGAGACCTGGACAAGGTGAGGAGGATCGTCAAACTGCTGGCCATGGTCAACTCCACACCGGACTTCGGCGACACTCCCAGGGTGGCCAACGGCGCATCGGACCTGCTGATCAACCTATACGGCGACCGGGGACGCCACGCCAGGTCCGCCGTTGGCATGGCCACCCTTCCCGGCGGCATGCCGATAGAGATCGAGATGATCGTCGAGGTAGAGGACTAGGGCCCGGCGCTCTTGTATCGTGCCGGGCTATGGGTGAGGCACGGGTCCGGCGCGCCATACCTCCTGAGCGAGTCCGGCCGGGCATAACCGGCAAACAACGCCCAAGGCGGCGCAAAACGTAAGGCCGGGAGAGGTGGATGCAATGGCACCAATGGAACCAGTGGCACTTGGAAGCAATTTCGGAGTCCTGCTGCCCACGAGAGGCGTGCTGGTATACGCTGGGAGCGGCGGCCCAAGGGTGGAGCAGACCTGGCAGATGGCCGAGACCGCCGAGCGGGCCGGGTATGATTCCGTCTGGGTCGGCGACAGCATCACCTCCAAGCCCCGCATGGAGCCGCTGACGGCCATGGCCGCCGTAGCAGCCCGCACCAACCGGGTCAAGATCGGCACCGCCGTGCTGCTCAACGCCCTGCGCCATCCCGTCCACCTGGCTCACGCTGCGGCCACCATCGACAACATCTCCGGCGGACGTACCATCCTGGGCCTCGGCGCTGGCCGCAGCAACAACCAGATGTTCGTAAACGAACACGCCGCCGTGGGTGTCCCGATAGCGGAACGGGCGTCCCGGATGGAGGAGAGCATCCGAGTCATGCGAGCGTTGTGGACAGGAGAGCCGGTCACCAGCGACGGCGATTTTTATCCGCTCCAGGACGTCGAACTGGAACCTCGGCCCGTACAGCCGTCCATCCCCCTCTGGATTTCCAGCAACTGGGTCCGCCGCGGGCTGGCCAGAGTCGCTGAAATGGGCGATGCCTGGATCACCAACGTGCCGTCCGTTGGCCTGTTCGCCCAGTGCTGGGAAAGGATTGAACAGTGCGCCGGAGAATCGGGCCGCGATCCGGCGGAAATAGGCCGCTGCCTGTATATCTCGGTAAACCTGAACGACGATACCGAAGCCGCCTTGGCCGAGGGCGACCAATACATGCGGTCGTACTACAGCGTCCCCTACGATGTAATCAGCAAGCAGTTGCTTTGCGTGTTCGGCCCAACCGAGAAGTGCATCGACACGATAGCGGCGTACAAGGAAAGCGGGGCCGACTACTTTATCGTCAGGTTCGCCTCCCCGGACCAGATGGGTCAGATGGCGCGCTTCACCGAGGAAGTGCTCCCCTACGTCGCCTGAGCTGTCGGTCTTGCGTAAAGCCGCGGTGTTCAGTTACTGGCACGTGTACTGCTTACTAAACATCTTGGCGGCAGAGACCCGTCATTCCGGCGAAAGCGGGAATCCAGAGAGCCTATTGCATGCGGCACGAATGCCAGGGCTTTCGAACTGGACGCCCGCTTCCATGTTTGTCACGGGTTAATCACGGGTTAATCACGGGTTAATGATGGGATTGTTTAGTGGCTAATCAATGTATTGATAAGCCGTCAGCCGTTCCGGTCGGCGTACTCGGCCTTGGCGGCCGCCACCAGCGTGGCGTCACGCAGCAAGTCGCTGGCCGTCAGGCTCAGGGTCTTGGCCACCAGCAGGGCGTTGGACAAGGCCATGTCGGTAACGGCCGTTTCCTGCATCTGCCTGGTGTGCGAAGGCACCGGCGTCTCGCTGACGGCGTACCGTAACTCGAAGGCTGGCATGGCTTGGCTGACGTTGCCGAAATCGGTGGAGGCCCCGCTGCCCGGGCGGCCCGGCACCGGCTCATCCAGCTTGATTCCCAGTGCCTGGGCGTTGGCTCCCACGGCTTGGGCCAGGGTCACATTGGGTTGTACGTTCTCGTAGAAGGGATAGAATTCCTCGACCTCGAGGCGCGCGCCGGTCATGGCTGCCGTCCCCTCTGCCACCTGCCTCACCTTGCCCACCACCTCCTCGCTCAAGTATCGCCCGTCCCTGGAACGCAGCATGAAGTTGGCGGCGGCGAACTCCGGCACCACGTTGGGCGCCGTGCCCCCGTCGGTGATGATGCCGTGAATGCGCACGTCGTCCCGCAGATGCTGGCGGAGGGCGTCGATGCCGGTGAAAAGGTGAATGACTGCGTTCAGCGCGTTGATGCCGGCCTCGGGGTATGCTGCGGCGTGAGCGGCCTTGCCGTGGTACATGTACCGGTAGCCGACCATGGCCAGGCTCCAGCTCTCTCCCCTCGGCGCTGCCGCGGGTATGATGGTGCGGTTGGAAAACGGATGGGACGAAAGTGTGGCGTCCACGCCGTCGAATACCCCGGCCTTCAGCAGCCGTATCTTGCCGCCGCCGCCCTCTTCCGCCGGCGTTCCGATAACCACCACGCGCCCCGGCAGGTCCTGGGCGTTTGCTTTCAGGCCCAGGGCGGCGCCCATTGCGGCCATCGCGATGAGATTGTGGCCGCAACCGTGGCCGATCTCGGGTAGCGCGTCGTATTCCGCCAGGACCGCAATCGTCGGGCCGTCGCCACCACCGCCAGGGATGGTGGCCCGGAACGCCGTCTCCACGCCGCCAATTCCCCGTTCCACGGCAAGATCATGCTTTTCGAGAAACCCGGCCAGTGCGTTGGAGGAGTAAAATTCCTCATAGTTCAACTCCGGGTGGGCGTGGACATCTTTCGAGAGGTCGAACAGTGCCTGCCTTGAGGACTCGATGACCGAGTTGGAGCGGCCGGCCAGATCGTCTTTTGTTCCTGCGTTTTGGCTGGTCATGATATGCGCTCTCCTGTGCGGGGAGATTTGGAAGAATCACAATTGTCTACCGGAGTGTCCTTGGTATTCTACAAGCGTTTCCCCAGATGACGCCATGCGCCCTGGATGGCGCTCCCGGGGCCAGCGCGTCTTGAAATGCTGGAAACCCATAAACTCATCATTCCCATTTTCGCGGGAATGACGAGACGGTTCAGTCAATCGTTCACGAATCAGTAACTTCGTACTTGGGGGTCCAATATGACTACAGCAGCACTAATTGTCATCCCGGCCCGGCAGGGCAAGGCGGCATTGGTGTCCAGGGGTCAGAGGGTGAGAGTAATCAACACCCACGGGCAACAAGTCGTTGACACCTGGGCATTCGGGCGCGAGGACCTGACCGAGTTCATGTCCATGGAGCACTCCCGGACATCCTTGGGACGCATCATGCCCACCACAGGGCAATCCATGGTCACCAACCGCAGGAGGCCCATACTGACTCTGGTTGAGGACACCTCGGGCGGGATTCACGACACCCTGCTGGCAGCGTGCGACCGGTATCGCTATGAGCTGCTGGGCTGCGAGGATTACCACGACAATTGCACCGACAACCTGGCGGCAGCAATGGCCGAGTTGGGGCTGGCTCCGCCAGAAACTCCCAGCCCATGGAACCTGTTCATGAACATCCCAGTGGGGACTGACGGCTCCGTGAGCTTCGAGCCGCCTGTATCCGAACCGGGAGACCATGTGACGCTACTCGCCGAGATGGATTGCGTGGTCGTGTTCTCTGCGTGCCCGCAGGATATCGTTCCCATCAACGGGGTTGACTGCGTGCCCACGGAGGCCCATTTCCTGGTGATGTAGATTGACGCAGCAACCAAGAGATTCACTCGTAACCTATCGTATACTGGGCCGCAATTCGGGAATATATAGACTGGAGGACAGTGATGAGCAGTCGCGAGGAACTCAGGCGCAAAGGCAACGAGATACGTGAGCGCTTGCAGCACGGCACGAATCCAAGACGAGAGCGACCCAGGGCGGTGGCCGGCATTCCCGGTCTCAGGAATTACACCGGAGAGTCGATCTTCGGAGCGGTGTGGGCCCGCCCCGGACTGGACATTCGCTATCGTATGCTGGCGACGCTTTCCGTTCTCTCCACGCTCCAACGCCTCTCGCAGCTCCAGACATACGTCCACAGCGCCCTGAACATGGGCATGACCGCAGAGGAAATCCAGGAGGCGCTCATTCATTGCTCCATTTACGCCGGATTCCCTACGGTGGTTAACTCGCTGGAGGTGGCACACGAGGCCTTCAACGAGAGGGGGATCGAAATACCGCAGACAGAGGTGCCCGAAGTAGACCTGGATGAGATGGAGGCCCGGGGCAGGGAACTTCGTCAAAAACTCATGGGCGAGCAGGATCGAGGAGGCTACGTCAATGCTTTGACAGATCTCGCGCCGGATCTGCGGCAGCTCACCCTGCAGTTCGCGTTTGGGGAGATATTCCACCGGCCTGGCCTCGACCTGAAATCCAGGGTGGTGTGTTCCACGGCCGCGCTGACAGCCCTTCGGGCCGATGCGCCGCTCCGCAACTTTCTGTTGGCCGGTCCCCGGGTGGGCTTTACCAAGGAGGAAATGATTGAGATTCTGATGCAGACCGGAGGATACGCCGGGTACCCAGCGGCGTTGAGCGCGATTTCCATCGCGGCCGAAGTCCTGGGTTGAGGCAGCCGCACGAGTCTCGCGTCTCTGGCTAGCAGGGAAAGCATGTCAGAGTGTTCTGAGTCAACGCGACTCGCGGCACCCATCCGAACAATTCCATTGTTCCCTCTCCCTGCGAAGGAGGGTTAGGGTGGGGGCGTTTCCTTTGGTGAGCGGCCATAGTTTAATCCCGGCATTTCACCCTCACCCAAGCCTCTCCCATAAGGGAGAGGAAAACTAAAAGACCCTGCGGCATCCATCCGAAACGGGGACCTGAGTGGCGATCCCGGTACGCGCCATCTACCAGCAGATTGCGCCTGACAGGGAAGGCGCACAGCTGCACCGGGTGGTAGTCCAAAACCATGGGAGCCTTCCCCCTTGGTGGAGTCCCTGCCGAAAGACGCCGGTCCCAATATCCTGACCTTAACCAGTTTTCCCGAGGCCCACTGATCCCCGGTATTGGAACGGCGGGATTTATGGTAGCGTTTCCCGGAGGAGCTCGAGTATTGGGTAGGCTTGGAAATGGATGCGGCAGAGCGTCTACGGGTTCGCGAGGTTTTTCTGCGGTTTCATTCCATCTTCGCTCCGTACCCCAGGCCGGCCCGGGGCCACAAGGCGTCGCAAGATGTCAGCGTTAACTACCTCCTAGCCCCGCTGGTCCGGCCCCAGGTGCGGCAAACTCCGAGATTCCGTGCGAATCGATGGGAGTGCCGGGCCAGCCGCTGTTGCGCCTCCTCACCGAGGCACGCTGGGGCAACCCTGGGGTAGAGATCAAGTCAGCCCTGTCTCGAAGGAATAGTTGCGTTACCGGGCAGTGTTGATATTAAAATCGTTGGACACCCGCGAGTTTGCGCTTCTTCTTTGAGGAGTCTGAGGAGGTTTACCCATGCAGTCCGCCGATCTCAACCTGACCAGCACCGTAACGGGATACCAGCGGTTCCTGTTCATCAAACTCCCGCCGGGCGGCGCGGACGCCGGTCTGGCCGAGTCCATAAGGCGCCTTGGGGATGGCATGGAGAATATGCACTACGCGGACGGCCCGCCATCGTCGGAGGCGTTCCGGCGGGGGCGGTTCCAAATCCTGAGGGCGGAGCCGGCCATGAGCCGGGACCAGGCCCTGTCTCACCCGGCAGTGATGGATGCCGATGGCTTGATCCGGCTGGAGGCGGAGGGTTCCGAGACGCTCCTGAAGTACGAGGAGGGCCTGCGGGCGCTGTTGAATCCGGTTGGCGGTAGCGTTGAGACCCTGTCTGGAGTGCAGAGACCTCGCAGCTACACGAGCCACGCCATGACCCAGTACGCCTATGCTCGCGCCCAACAGCCCGGCCCTGGCAGCGCTCACCCGCTGGGTGTGGTAACGCCGATGAACAAGAACCCCGAATGGTGGGGCATGGACTGGATGCACCGGGAAAGCTTCTTTCTGCCCCGGTACGACGCCAAGGAAAACATGGTGGTAAAAGGCCACGCACTGGCGGCGGACGCGGGCATTGCCTGCATAACTCGGCGGCTGGTGCATGCTCCTGAGGGGTACGGCAGGGATGGAAGCTACGACTTCGTAGGGTACTTCGAGTTTGCCGAAGCGGACGCATCCACTTTCAGCGGGGTAATGGCGGCCCTGCGCGACACTGAGCAGAACCCTGAGTGGGCATACATCAGCGAAGGCCCCGAGTGGTGGGGCAGAAGGGTTGGAGAACCTGCGGGACTGTGGGAGAAGCAATAACCCCATCCGCCCGCGTTCCATAGATCCGCTGTGTCCGCAACAGTGTCTAGGGCCAACGGGCGTTGTCGGCGCCCAGCGTCGTGTCCCAAGTCATTCTCCCGGCGGCGCCGTGAGTCCGCGGGACTGCTTCCCCAGGCACACGATCATGCCGCCCACCCTCAACCCGAAAGTGACTATCTCAAGACACCGGGGATCGTTGGGCGGGGTTTGGATTTCCGCTCCTGGCTTGAAAGAACCAGGGGGAATGACGGGTTGGCAGCCCGCAGAGTTTGAGATGGTTAGTAAGCTGTGACACCCCTGTGGCCAGGCATTCCAGCGAGGGACGCCATGGCATGACGCCAGCCCTCCCGACGCGCCACCAGAACTCTACCTGGCGCCGGACCCAGTTGGCCGGGTAGCTGTGGCAGCTCTGCGGTCCAATGGCAGGGAAGTCGGCTTCTTGGCGAACAGAAACAGCACGCCGCTCATCGTTCCCAGACCTCCGATGATCAGGAACGCGACGGTGTAGCTTCCGGTCGCGTCGAACAGGAACCCTGCGAAGAGCGGAGCGGCCAACATGAACACGTACATGGGGGCACTGGATATGCCGGTGATGGTGGCAAAGGCGTTTTTGCCGAAGTAGTCGCCACGTATCGCGGTGGTAAGCGGATTTCGTCCACCGAATCCTGCGCCGAAAACTACGGCAAAGAGCATAGCCATCGGGATACTATTGACCAACACTGCCATGAGAAAGCCGCCCGCCTGAATAAAGCCGAAGATGGCTATGGCGATGTTCATTGGGATCCTGTCTCCCAAGTAGCCGCCGAGCAACTGGAAAATCGCGGCCGACCCCATGATTACCGAAAACACGTAGGCCGCCGACTGCAGGGACAAGCCTTGGTCCGTCAACATGAGCACGAGGTGCACGGTCAGGGTCGCGAAAAGTATGGTAGAGCAGGCGTGGCCGAAAGTTATCAGCCAAAATGCGTGGGTCCTTACTGCTTGCCGCGCGGTGAACTGCAGTTGGTCTGTCGAGGCCGCTCTCCCAGCGGGTCTGACCGGCTCCTGCGCCGCCTGGTCCGGTGGGTCTCCGTCGGGAAGTAGCCCATAGTCTTCGGGGCGTTCGCGGATCATCAGGGACATCGGCCACGCCAGGCACAAGAACACCACCCCAATCCATTGGGCGGTGACGCTCCAGCCGTAACTGCCCGGGGTTACGGCCCACGCCAAGATCGGCACCAGCACAAGCCCGCCCAATGGCGAACCCTCGGCGGCAATCGCCATTGCCATGGCCCGCTTGCGCACGAACCACCGGTTGACCACGGCCATATACGGCAGCCAGGTTCCCGCTGCCGTACCCAGCATGATCAGCCCGTAGGACAGGTAAAAGGTGAAAATATTCCCGGTACGGCTGAAAAGGAGAAAGCCCAGGCCGGTTATTATCATCCCGATGAGGACCATCCGGCGGGAACCCAGCCGGTCGATCAAGTACCCCATCAAAGGCCCGACAATGCTGCCCTCGAGCTGGGCCATGGAAAAAGCGCCGGTCAATTGGGCCCGCTTCCACCCGAACGCCAGCTCCAGGGCCTTCATCCACACACCGACACCGCTCCAGACCGGGCCGCTCGACAAGGCGTTGACGAGCACGGCCATGCTGACTATCGTCCACCCGTAGAACAGCTTTTTCACCTGTCGCTGAACTTCGGGGCAGTGGCGATAGTGATGAGCGGGAGGCCCAGAGACAGAACCAGTAGAGCGGAGGTCATCAAGACGCAGACAACATGAGGGCCCATGAGAGAGTCGGGCGAAGCTCCTGCCAGGAGCTAAACCAACCGGGGCCGGAGAATACGGCGACGGAAACCGTATCATCGCCCAAGCCGCATTGTCAATCGACGCCAAGGGTTGGCAAGGCCTTTTAAAAGTTCCCTCTCCCTCAGGGGGATGGTCAGGGTGGGGGCGTTCCCTTTCGTGAGCGACCATCGTATATAGCCCCGGCATTTCGCCCTCACCCCAGCCCTCTCCCGGAGGGAGAGGGAGAATTGAAAGACCCTGAAGGGTTGGCGGGGCTACGCATTTGGACTAATTCGACTCGTAATTCCCGCGGAAGCAGGAATGACGGCGTATAGATGAGGATGACGGATGATGTTAGTTTCAAAGAGGGACAGTACCGACAAATGCCCGCAATTGCAGGCGTTTTCCGATGCGTGCTAGTACCGGCTCGCCTCTCTTACCGCTTCCAGCGGCCCTTGGCAGCGCACCTAATCAAAGGCTGGGATAACCGGATGCGTGCCAAAACTCGACTTTTGCTGGTTTGCGCCCTTGCGATGGCTCTGCTTCTGCCCCTGATACTGGCCTGCGACGCCGCCGACAACCCGACGAGGGAACCTTCCGCTGACCGGGCCACGTCTACCCCACGGCCTGCGTCCCAAACACCTCTGAACCAAGGCAGACTACCCCGGCCAAGCCTGGGAGCGCCTCAACTGCCCTCACGTCGCCCACGCCAGCGCCTAAGTCCAACGCCAACTGTTACGCCGAGTTCCACCCCCAGAAGCACACCGCCCTGGCTCGAACATCCCCAGAACCTGACAGGGAATTATTGATCGCCCTGTTCAATGCCACCAATGGCGAAAGCTGGAAAAGAAGCGAGAATTGGCTGAGTCCCAAGCCAATAGGCGAATGGGAAGGTGTCAAGACTGATCTGTACTTTTACGAGAACCGGTTGAGCGGGGAGATACCGGCGGAGTTGGGCAATCTCTCCAGTCTGCGAGCGCTGATCCTCCACAGCAACCAGTTGAGCGGGGAGATACCGCCGGAGATGGGCAACCTCTCCAGCCTGCAAGAGCTGTACCTCGGCGTGAACCGGTTGAGCGGGGAGATACCGCCGGAGATGGGCAATCTCTCCAGTCTGGAAACCCTGTACCTCCAGATGAACTAATTGAGCGGGTGCATACCAGCTGAACTGCGGGATCGGTTGGATATGGTCTATTCAAACTTGGGTGGGATTCCATCCTGCGAGTGAAGACCTGGGGACTCGCCCGAAACTTCACAAGTATCATGGCGCAGCGCACTGGACGCTCGGAGGATATGGACTCCGGACATTCGCCGGAACCAGGCTGGCGATGGCTATCTGCCGGATTCCCGCCTGGCTAGCGGGGCCGCCGCAACCAAGCCGTCTTGCGAGCGTTCGGCTGCTCGGGGCCACAGATTGTTGGTCCGAGAGACCCGAGGGGACTTTCCCTGTTTGGAATTAACATCATCCGTCATCCTCATCTATAGGCCGTCATTCCGGCGAAAGCAGGAATCCAGAGCCCTACGTATCCCGATCCGCGCCTCACTGGTTCCAAATGGCAGAGAAGGTCAAATAACGCCATGCAGCCTCCACGCCCACGGGGGCACTGGATTCCTGCTTTCGCCGGAATGACGGTTTTGAATTTCTTGGCTACGGCACCCAACAGATGTCAATTTCAAAGAGGGACACTACCGCCCATTGATGCGGTTTGACTTCGTTTTAGTCCCCGGCCATAATCGCCGATAATCGTCAATTCTCGATTCCCCCGGCAAGCCTCGCAGTCCGCTACGACGGAGGCCGCGCCCTAACGCGGGCTGTTCCTTTGCACCAGGTTGGAAATCACCAAAGACAACATTCGGGGAGCCAAGCCATGTCTGATTACAGGATCATTTCGTCTGATAACCACGTGATGGAACCTCCGGATCTATGGGCAAGCCGGATAGATGAAAAGTTCCGGGACCGGGCCCCTTACACCAGGCTTGAGGACGACGGTGAATGGTGGTACTGCGACGGTTTGAAAATTTCTACCGGGTTCGGATTCGGTGGAGCCCAGACCGGAAGAAGGTTTGAATCGCCGGAGGAGTTGACCAGCGGCGATGTGTTTGAAAACGTCCGGCCTGGGGGTTACATCCCGGAAGAGCAGATCAAGGACATGGACCTGGACGGCATTGATGTAAGCATGCTGTATCCCACCCTCGGCCTTCAGTTGTTCAAGGTGCCGGATAGTGAGCTTCTGACTGCCGTTTTCAAGACTTACAACGATTGGCTGGGCGAGTTCTGCCGGGCCGCGCCAAAGCGTCTCGCCGGGATCGCCATGATCAACGTGGATGACGTGGAGGTTGCGGTGGCCGAGCTGGAGCGGTGCCACAAACTGGGGTTCATAGGCGGCATGATCACGGTTTACCCGCCGGAGGACCGCAGGTACGACTTGCCGGTCTATGAGCCCCTATGGGCGGCGGCTCAGGACTTGGGGATGCCTTTGGGGCTTCATGCCGCAACCAACCGGTTTGGGTCGGGAGAGGGCGACCGCGCCAGTACCACCCGGTTCTCCGTAACAGTGAACTTCGATCACTACGTCCGGATGTCGCTTACCGACATCATTTTCTGCGGGGTGTTCGAGCGTTACCCGCGGCTGCAAATCGGGGCGGTGGAGCACGAAGTGTCATGGGCTGCCCATTTTCTGGACCGCATGGACTACAACTATACCCAGCGGGCCAGGGGAGTGAGCGGCTACCGGTTTAAAGACGATATGCTTCCCAGTGACTTCTTTCGCCGGAACATTTTCCTGGGGTTCCAGGAAGACGGGTTGGGGATTCAGCTTCGGGAGATCATCGGCGTCGATACGCTGCAATGGGGCTCCGACTACCCCCACCAGGAATCCACCTTTCCAAGAAGCCGAGAAATCCTTGAAGAGATCTTGGCTGAATGCACCCTGGAGGAACGGGCCAAGATAGCCGGTGGGAATGCGGCCAGGGTTTACAACTTGAACTAGGCTAGACTTGCGCTCGTCTGATCCGGGGCATCCCCCCAGCCTGTTGCAGGCCCAGCAGAAAAGTTGCCCCGGCAGGCACAGGGCCTCGTGGTAATGCCATCTCGTGCAGGTACGGGTCTCGTACTCATCTGGTCCCATGTCGCTGTTCACCGTCTCGAACTCCGTTTCGATGCGCCGATGGGAGCCGCCCACGTCTGCTTGGGTCATTGCCCAAGGCAATCGCATTACGACCAACCAGGCCCCGTCATTCCGGCCTTGAGCCGGAATCCAGAGCCCCTTACCGTGTGGGCGCTAATGGTCTTCACCCCTACCCTGACCCTCCCACGGGGTTCCTGGATTCCTGCTTTCGCAGGAATGACGGCCCCGGGGGCAGGAATGACGGTTTACAGACTCTCTATTCCTGAGTGCGCAGTTAAAGCGCGATTGGCTTGGGTCATTGCCGGTTGCCAATGGCTTGGAACCGCACCCCTGTCGTAGAGGAGAACCGGAGGTAATTGATGCGCATCGATGTTCACAGCCACCTGATCTACTTGCCATATTTGGAGTACCTCGCCGGCCGTAGTTCCCTGCCCCAGGGCGTTCTTCGAGGCGGGACTTATTTCGTGAGTTGCACCGGCGGGTACCAGCACACTTCGCTTTTGTCCCACGCCGACGTCGACCAGAAACTGCGAGATATGGAAGACCTGGGCATAGCGGTGTCCGTGCTGAGCCACGGCATGCCGGGGCCGGAGTTGCTGGGCAGTCCGGAGGCCGACGCCTGGGCTTCACGCATCAACGACCACCTCGCCGAGGTGATGCAGACCCACCCAGGCAAATTCGAGGCATGGGCGACCCTGGGTTGGCACAGCACCGAGCACACCATCGCCGAGATCGACCGTTGCGTGAGACAGCTGGGTTTCAAAGGCGTCTATCTCTTTTCGAACATCAACCAGAAGACCCTGGACAGCAAGGAATTTTGGCCAGTCTACCGGTACATCGAGAGCTTGGGGGTGCCCGTTAACATGCACCCCACGGCCCCCATCAACATGAACGCAATCGACCACCGGCCCTTGGTTCCTGGCATGGCATTTATGTTTGATACCGCCCTGGCCACGGTTCGCCTGGTGATGAGCGGCGTCTTCCAAGAATACCCGGAGCTGCAGCTGATCGTCCCGCATACGGGCGGCTTCGTCCCTTTCATCCGCGGCCGCGTGGGGCGGATGATCGACGAATGGACCTCACCTGAGGATTGGATCGACCTGGACCAGTCCTCCCAGTTCTACTTCGACAAGCTGTACGTGGACACTGTCGCTCACAGTCCGGCTGCCCTGGAATACTGCTACAAAATGTTCGGCGCAGACCGGCTGCTCTACGGTACCGACCACCCCTTCGGTCATCCGGACTTCCAGAGATTCAACGAGATGGTCGACGGGCTGGACTGCTCAGAGTCGGACCGTGAACTGATCAACCACGGCAACGCACAACGACTGCTGGGCCTCGATATGGGGGCCGGCTGAACGGCGCGGGGATACACGAGGCAGCAATTCTCCTGCTGACTCATCTGCAGGCCCGACGGGAGTCGGACGCCGGCAAGCTTCAGCAAGCGGTACGGGATTTTGCGCCAACGCGCCACTCGCTGAATTAGAGTCACTCAAGCCAAATGAGGAGGAACCGACAATGGAGTCCAAGTTCGTACAGGCCGGTCAGGTCAGGCTGCAGTATTTCGAGGCAGGGGACGGCCCGGAGACCATCGTGCTGGTGCATGGTTACGCGTCGTCGGCGGTGTTGTGGCGTTATACGGTCGGGCACCTGGGCCGCGAGCAGTTGAACGGCTCGCCCCGGTTCCGCATCATCGCCCTCAACAACTGTGGCGCAGGGGACTCCGGCCGGGCCGACTCTGAGGACGGCTACTCAGTGCAGTCCTTCGCCGTCGATCTCCACAATGCCGTGTCGGCCCTGGGGCTGGACGACTTCCTGCTCGTCGGCCATTCCATGGGCGGCGCCACGGTAACGCAGTTTGCCTTGGCGCACCAGGACATGCTGCGCGGACTGGTTCTCCTGAACTCCGCCCCCCTCAATGGACGCATCCTGGGCGATGACTGGGAAGATACGCTGCGCGCTTCCTTTGCCGAAGGCGGCCTCACGCAGGGCGATATGGGCTTCCAGGCGCCCCACGTCACACAGGAATTCACGGAAGAAGTGAAAAGCATCATCCTGCGGAACCCGATCGAACGGGCCATAGGCGGGCGGCGATCCATGGGTTCGCTGCGGCTGCGGGAAAGGCTGGGCGAGATCAGGGTGCCGACGATGGTGGTTGGTAGCGACCTGGACGTCACGGTGGGCGTGGACAACATAGTTGCCGAATACCTGGCCCTGCCCGAACAGAACCGGCACCTGCATATTTTCCACGGCATCGGCCACTCACCCAACGTCGAGGTGCCGACGCGGCTGGCCGGGCTGGTGACCCGGTTCGCCAGCGAGGTGAGCCAGGGTAAGGCCGCTGTTACAGCCTAGTGACCCAGTTCCTCCCCGAGCAGTTTCCGGGAGAAGGCACCTATCTCGCCCCGAACGCGCGTGAACAGGGAATAGAGTTCGCCCTCGTCCAATTTCGGCTGATCGGAGTCCTGGAAAGCGTGGGGCAACATCCTCTTCACACCGGGGGAGACGGGACACCTCTTCCGGGCTGAGTCGCACACCGTGAGCACCAGGTCAAAGTCCCGCCATAGTACCCGTCGACGTGGTCCGAGGTATGGCTGGATGTGTCGATGCCAACCTCGGCCATGGCGCGAATCGCCAAGGGATCCACACATTTCGGCTCGGTTCCGGCACTCTTTACATCAACGCCCGGACCGCCAATGTGACGCAGCCAGCCTTGGGCCATCTTTGATCTGGCGCGGTTCCCCGTGCAGACCACAAGAATTCGGAACGGATTCGCGTCGGCCAACGGATTTTCCCTCCCCTGCCGGAAGCTGGCGACCGGCAAAATGTGTTCAGACTCTCTCGTCGTTGGCCCAGCCAGCCGTTGGCATCTATTCCTCCGGTTGCGGGATGTTGGTCAGGTCCAGGCCGCAGCGGGGGCAGCTTGTGGTGGCCGGAGTGCGGCGACGGTTCACCTGCTCCATGAAGCCGGAACCGAGGATGCCTGCCGGCAGGGCAAATATGCCGATGCCCAACAGGGCAATGACCCCGGCCAGCAAGCGGCCCCAGGGAGTGACAGGGGCAACGTCGCCATACCCGACGGTTGTGACAGTAATGATACTCCACCACATCGTTGCAGGGATGCTGGAAAACTTGTCGGGTTGGGCGGACTGCTCGATGTAGTACATGAGCGAGGAGGCCAGTACCAGCAGCGCGGCAACCACCGAGACAACACCCAGCAATTCGCTGCGCCTTGCGTCCAGAGCGGCCCCAAGCGCCTGCAGACCGGACGAATACCGGGCTAGGAGGGCGAACCGGCTGACCAGCCGCAACGCCCGCAGCGCCCCCAAATCCATTTCGGAGGGCAGGGTCAGCAGAATGAAATAGGACAACACGGCCACCGCGTCGGCAACCATCAACGGCTGGATTGCATAGCGCAGCCGTCCGGCCACCGGGTGTGCATATTTCGGGTCTACAGTACAGGACCACAGCCTCAGGATGTATTCCACGGCGAATATGACGAAGGAGACCAGCTCAAAGTAAAAGAAGAAGCCTGGCGCAAGCGAATAGATCCCTTGGTCGGTGGCAATAACCAAGGCAGCCACATTGCTGAGAATCAACAACAAGAGCGCGGTGTCCACGGCTCCGCTTATCCTGTCCTCCCCTTCGTTGACCGAGAGGATTTCAAATATCCTGCGCTTCATATCGGACTCCAAGCTCCATTTTCAGAATTCTAGGGTGCACCGTGCTGAAACAGAGAAATTGCGTCCCAAAAACTGGAAACCACTGAGCCCTGCATTCTCGCGATAGCGGGGAATCCAGGGGACGGCAATGTCGGCAAATTAGCTGCTCTTTGGTAACGCAGATTCCCGCGGAATCAGGAACGGCCACTATTTTCCGTGTGGGGTTGGGCTTGCCGGACGTTCCGAAGGCTAAGACGCGATTGCCCTCGGGTCAAAATCAACAAGCCTCTGCCGCCCGGTTGCTATGCTATCATCGAAGGTGCGGGCGTTACGAAAGCGCGCTCAACGTTGACTGGAAACTGTAATTTTGGTATAGGGCCGAGGCGATGGACGGGACCTGCTCCAACCAACCCGCAATCCAGACGCGGGACCTCGTGCGGCAATATGGCACGCTGCGTGCGGTAGATGGCGTGGACCTCGCCGTCCGCAAGGGTGAGATCTACGGATTTCTCGGCCCGAACGGTGCGGGCAAAACCACTGTCATACGGATGCTCGTAACTCTCTTGGCGCCCACCCAGGGCTCGATTATGGTTGCCGGTCACGACGTGATGCGGGAACCGGAGCTCGTCCGCAGCCGCATCGGGGTTGCGCTGCAGGACGCGGCCCTGGACAGCAAGCAAACCGGCCAGGAATTGTTGAAGCTTCAGGGGCTGCTTTACGGTCTGGGCCGGCGCGAGGCGGACCGCCGCATAAAAGAGCTGACGGACCTGGTGGACATCGGTGATGCCATGAAAAGGCTGATTGGAACCTACTCGGGCGGAATGAGGCGCCGCCTCGATCTGGCGGCGGCCCTGATTCACCGCCCCGAGGTCCTGTTTCTCGATGAGCCTACGACCGGTCTCGACCCGATCAGCCGCTCCCGCGTCTGGGAGGAGGTCCGCGAGATCAACGGCAGCATGGGCGTAACGGTATTTCTCACTACGCAGTATCTCGAAGAGGCGGATGCCCTTGCCGATCGTGTGGGAATCATCAATCACGGCCGGCTGGCTACCCAGGGGTCGCCGAAGGAGCTGAAGAGGGATCGAGGGGCAGACCTCATCGTGGCTCGCCTCGACGGGGATGTCGCCGTGGCCGTCGCAGCAGAGGCCCTGGCAGGGATTCCATCGGTCTCTGCCATCGAAACCCACGGCAACGAAATAACCATCAGCGTCAGCAACGGAGCATCCCTTGTCAGCGCGGTGGCTCTGCGTCTCAACGAACAGGGTCTCACGGTCCAGGAACTTACGCTGAGGACACCCACCCTCTACGACGTCTTTCTTCAGGTTACTGGTGTCCGGTTCCAGAGCGACGGAGCCGACGAGGCCTTGCCGGAGGGGGAGGCACCGGCAGATGACGGGTAATGCCAAGCCCGGGTTCTCGCCGGTTGCCTGAATCAGGCCGGCCCTAGGAAACAGGAGTAGTTCATGGCTGCGGTATCCTCGGGAGGTACAGTACGCAGGCACAAGGCCGGGTTTATCAAAGACCTGCTGTCGGTTTCTGAGCGTGCGTTGCGCTCGATACGCAGGGATCCGGAGACAACCGTGCCGGCCCTTCTCATACCGGTCTTCATGTACGTGATGACTGTGGGGGCCCTGGAGGATTTCGCCGAGGGCATTCCGGGTCTTGACTACCGCGCCTTCCAGTTGCCGGTTGCAGTCCTGTTTGCCGTGACGGGCATATCGAGGGCCACCACTGTGGTTGCGGACATTCAGAGCGGCTATTTCGACCGGCTGGTCATGACCCCGGTGAGCCGTCTTGCACTGTTGATAGGATTGATGGTGGCCGACTTTGCGCTGGTGATGGCGTTGACCATTCCGGTGATAATCATGGGCTACATTGCCGGGGTGCAGTTCATCACCAACGTGCCGGGCATCCTGTTGTTCATGATGATGGCCGCCACATGGGGCTTGGTGTTTTCGGGATTTCCTTACGCCATCGCCTTCAAGACCGGCAACGCCGCGGCTGTCAACACCAGTTTCCTACTGTTTTTCCCGTTCCTGTTTATGACCTCATTGTTCGTGCCCCAAGAGGAAATGACTGGGTGGCTCTCCGCCGCTGCAGATTACAACCCGGTAACTTACGTCCTGGCTGCCCTGCGTTCGGTCATATACGGAGGCTGGGATGGACAGGCGCTGCTGAACGGCTTAATCGCCATTGCAGCCGTGGGTGTGGTCAGCATCGGCTTGGCCTTGGCCGCCCTCAGGGGCCGCGCCACCAGAAAGTAGCGCCTCCTAGCATTGCTGGACCTGGCGATTCAAGGCGTATCTGCGGCAGCAAGTTACCAGGTCGCAGACCCCAGCACCTCTTCGGCCGCGGCCTGGGCGTCCCGCATGGCCAGGAGCAGGTCGGGAATCCGCTCCTCCCGGCGGGGCTGCAGGTAGAGGAACACCACCTCCCTGACGGGTCGGCCGGTCAGTTGCTGGATCGCGTGGGCATAGGCGCCGCCCTGGAGCAGGTACCGCTGGACAGCCCCGGGTGCCTCATCACCTGTTACTGAGTCAGTCTTGTAATCTACCACCACGAGACCGCCGTCTTCTTCAAAGAGAAGGTCGATGAAGCCGTGCAGCGAACCGCCGCCCGTGCCGAGGGCGACAGGAACCTCCCTCCAGAACCGCTCGGACGCAACTGCGCGTTTCACTATGTCGCTTTCCACCGCAATCTGGCAGAGCCGGACGATGTCCTGCTCCCGGCCGGGTATCCCCTCGGCAGCAGCCTGGGCTCTTGCCCGCTCGGCGATGCCGCTGCCCGAGGCCAGGTCGATGGACTGCAACACGGCATGCACCGCCCGGCCGACAGAGGTGCCGGCTCGGCCTCTCCGCCACGGTTCGGGGCTCTCCTGCTCGGGTTTGTCCTCGCCAAGTTGCGTCGCGCGCCCCAGGGATGTGGCGGCGGCTGACGACGGCCTCCCCATTTCATTGAGCAGCGCATCGCGGTCCTTGTTCCACTGGTCTAGAGCCTCAATCGAGTGATCGTGTGGGGCCACGCCAATTGAATCTGCCGCCGCAACGCCCGGAGCTGTGCAGGCTTCGCCGTTCAGGTCCGAAGAGAAGATCTCGTTCCACAAGGAGGGGCAGTCTTCCATCAATTCAGCGATCCGGCCGGCCGCCGAGTTGGTGCCTGCCTTGTTGTCGGAGCGGCGCAGGCTGAGGACCAGGTGATCCCGGGCCCGGGTGGCGGCGACATACATGAGGCGTACGCCTTCGGCGTCGCTCATGTTGCTCTCCAAATCCGCCAATTCCTCGAAGCCTTCGGTGGAAAATCGATTCCTCTCGCTTCCAAGACCCACTTCAACCCTGTGATGATTTCGGTCGAACAGCACTTTCTCCGGCTGGCCGCCGTAATCCGAGTTGATGCCGGTGAGGATCACTACCGGGAATTCCAGGCCCTTGGCGGCGTGGATGGTCATGACCTGCACCGCGTCTTCATCGGACTCCGGGACCGCTGTCTCGGCCACTCGCGCCCGTTCGCTGATCTGGTCTTCAAGCCATTCCAAGAAGGACCTCAGCGACTTTCCGCCGGCAGCCTCAAATTGCCAGGCGCGCTCCACCATGAACCGGTAGCGCCGCCATTGTCCCCGCATCTGCGGGTGGTCGACAGCCACCTCCATCAGCATACGTTCTCTGACAAAACGGTCGATCAGCGCGCCAATTGAGCCCGAGAGCCGGTGCTCGTGAAAGCGCCGCAGGACGGCGAGGGCATCACTGACGGGGCTATCGGCGATTTCGCCGGGTTCCGACAGGCAGTTGAACCGGCCTCCGCTCCTGTGATGCTGATACAGCTCAACGTCGCTGCAGCCGAAGGCCGGTGAACGCAGGGCGGCTACGGTTGCGACCTGGTCGGCAGGGTTGTCGATGGACTTGAGGCTATTCAGCAGGTCCCGGATTTCCTGGGTCTCAAAGATGAGCGACGCGCTTTCCAGGCGGTAGGGTACGTTCGCGTTCTCTAGTCCGCGCTCCAGCGTGCGAAGGCCGGTGCGGCGAGGCATCAGGATGCAGATGTCAGAATAGCGCGCCGGGCGAAATACCTCCTTTTTGCAGTTTCTGGTGGCATCCTGGTCGAGCACCTGCCATTCCTGGGCGATGATCTGGTGCAGAAGTGAGGCGATATCCTTGGATTCCTGCTCGCGTATCGGGTCGATTCGGGCATTGATTGCCACATTGGAGAGGGCCCAAACCTGCGGACGAAAGGGACTGCCAGTGCGCCCCTCCCAACGGGGATGCATCTCCTCGTACTCGGCTTGCAGAGACCCCGGGCGGCCATTCCCACCGTCTCCCTCGTCCATCCATTCGGAGAAGATGTGGTTCACCCAATTCACCAGGTTCTCCTGGGACCGGAAGTTCTGCACCAGGCTTATCCGGGAGCCTCCCGAGCGTTCCATCAGCCGCTGTAGCTGGACCATTTGCAGCACGTCGGCGCGGCGGAACCGGTAAATCGACTGCTTCGGGTCCCCAACTACAAACAGCTTGGACTGTTCGGGCGTTACCTGCTCCCAGGACATGGGGCGGGAAATTTCCGGCGTATCTCCGGATACCGCCTCTGCGAGGAACAGGGCGATTTCGGTCTGGATGGGGTCGGTGTCCTGTGCCTCGTCAATCAGTATGTGGGAGAACTTGCGGCGGAAATAGTCGCGCACCTCCAAGTTGTCCCGCAGCAGGTCCCTTGCCCAGACAAGCAGATCGTGAAACTCGGCCCGACCTTCTCCTCTCCGCTCATCCGCGTAGTCCAGCACAAACTCTCTGAGCGCCTCCAGTATAGGTAACAGGGACGCGCGGCGAGCGAGGGCGAGTTCGTCGCTGGCAGCGTCGTTCAGTTCCTTGAGCAGCGCTTTCAGGGCGGAGCAGGCATTGTCGCCGGATTCGGGGTCCAGTTCCCAGTCCTTCTGGTTGCCTCTTCCAGAGGAGAGGGGCAGAACCCGGCTCAGCAAGCGATATGCCGCCGGAGTTCCCGGCTCGGCCTCGGCCAGCCGACGCAGCCCAGGGAGCTTGCTCCGCACGTGAATGTACAGGGGATCATCGCCGCCGACCTTCGAGAATTGGCAAAGCCGCTCCAGTTCGGGCGCCTCGTCTACCAGTCTCAGTGGCGCTGAGTTGGTTGGAACTGCGGGGGTGCCGAAAGAGATGTCTCTCAGGTCCGAGTAATTGTGGTGGAATTGCAGCGCCGTGTCCTTAAGGTGCTCCAGCGTCATGCCCAGCGTCAACGCCACAGACAGGTCTCCGGCCAGCGGGGAGTTGACCTGCAGGGCCGTGTCAAGCCAACCGTTCCAGGTCTCGTTGAACCTGATGCCCGCCGAGATTTCGTCGGTGGTCTCGAAGGCCGGAGGAAGCCCTGCTTCCAGGGGCCTCTCGTGGAGCAGTTGGGCAGCAAAGGCGTGGAGAGTGCGGATTGCGGCCTGGTCCAGGTCCGCGGTTCCCTGCCGACAATTCTGCCGCTGGTGCTCCGTGCGATTGCCGTCGTCGGCTGCCTGCTCCAGGCGCTGGCGGATTCTGTCTCGCAGTTCGGCCGCTGCGGATTCCGTGAAGGTGATGGTGGCGATACGGTCGAGGGCGGCCCTGCCCGTGGCGACGAGGTTTACCACTCGATCGACAAGGCTGGTGGTCTTGCCAGTGCCGGCACTGGCCTCGACGAAGAGCGTCTGGTCAAGCTGCTCGCTGATGGCGGCCCGCGCCAATGAGTCAGCAGGGACGAACTCGGCGGACAGAGCATGCGTAATCTCGTCGCGCATCCCTATTCTTCCTGCTTCTCGCCAAGCTCGCCAAGGAGCGCCAGGTAGCTGTCAAGCGCCACGTCAGTCTTCTTGCGCTCCCAGAGGTCGATCCGTCTCGAGGTGCACAGCGAATCAAAGTCGCAGTAGAAACAGTTTTCCGGTCCGGACGCTAGCTGGCGACTCGTCCATTGACCTGGGTTCGCCGGGAACAGCCCGCGCCCAATGCCCTCAACGATGGTTGCCACACCCTGCCGGAATCGGTCTCTCACCTCGCTGTCGTCGATGTTGAAGAATGAGGATGGCGCAAATCGAGACCTGGAGGATGTTCGAGTAAACCAGTACGCAGCACGGATTTCGGCCGCCTGCGGAAACAAGCGGCGGGCCGCCATCGAGTAAACGCCAAGCTGGAGACGTTTGCCCCGGTCGATCACGTCCTCCTCAAGACCGTCATAGGATGCGGAACTGCCGGTCTTGTAATCGATGATCAAGGCCGATGAGCCATCGGCCGTCAGGTCTATGCGGTCTATGCGGCCGCGGAAAAGCAGACCCGTTTCGGGGTCCTCCACTACTGGTGTATTGTTGCGGGTGCCGAAATCCGCTTCCACGAGGAGCCGTGAGGTGCCATGCTTTGCCCGGACGATTGTGTCTTCCTCCAGGAAGGTCTCCAGGTCGTCGCGAATGTCCTGCTTGGCAAGCTCCCACAGAAGGGACCTGCCGGTCACTCCCCGGGATTCGGCGATGCGGAATTGCGACTCCACGATCAGTGCCAGGCGCTCTCTGTTCCGGATGCCCCAGTCCTCTCCCGGGGCAGGCAGTTCGTCGGCTTCCACGGTCGTACGGATGAATTCCTCCAGGATGTCATGTATAACGTTCCCTCGTTCAAGGGCGGTGATGGTGGTGACTTCCTCCGGCGTATCCAGAGCGCTGAGACGGAGCACGTGGCCCAGGAAGTAACGGAACGGGCAGGTGGCCCACGCTTCGAGGCTGGTCGCCGAGATTGGCGACTTCGACCTCTCTGACTCAAATACGGGTTCCCCTGCCGTTCCCACCAGGTTGCCGTCGAACTCCGTGAGGTGGCTGAGGTTGCGGCTGCGGCCGGCCTGTATGGCCCTGGCAGCAGGCCCAGCCGACAGCAGGGGATGCCGGCTCGCTTGGCCGCCGACGTTCTTCCACTGCAATAACCGGTGGATTACGTAGTCGTGCCTGTCGGCGAGGGCCGCTGCGGGGACGGTGAGATGCGCATGCTCTGCGGAGTCGGTAGCTGTCAGCCAGGGGCGATCTCGCAACCCCGGCAGGTCTCCCGTGTACGCCTGCTGCCCTTCGAGGACCGAGGCCTGCTCCAGGAACCAGCGGGACGGGTAGGCCTGCCGCTGCGAGGCACCCTCGGCCACGGGGTACGACAGCGTGCGGCGTGGGGCGGATGCCAGCGCTGAGAGGTAGTCGCCACGCTCCAGGCCGATGCGCTGGGCGGTGCGGGAGTCTCCGCCCGCCGCTTGCCATCCGGCTTCGGGCAACAGGGCGTCGGGCCGCATTGCGGGTGGCACCGCCCCCTCGATCATGCCAACCAGCCAGATCGCATCGAAGTTCATTCCCGTCGCAGCGGCGAAGTTCGACACGAACACGCCCGTTCCGGTGGGGCCAAGCTGCCCGGTGGGTGCGCTGAGGGCCTCAGCGACCGTCTGCCGGAAGGTTTCCAGGTCGGTGGCTGCGCTTATGCCGTCAGCGGCCTGCAGGCCATCGAGGAACTCTTCGATTTGTACGGCGGCCCTGCCGTCGGATTCGCTGAGGTCCCTGGAGAGATAGGTCTCGAGGAGTTTTTGCGCCCACTCGCAGTGATTGGCCCATGCGCTCCCAGCGTCAGGCGGGGCGACGTCCACTGCCAACTGCTCCACGAATTCCCGGGCGTTTCTGGCCGCGGACGCCTCGAATCGCATGCGGTCGGACTGAGCGCCGGTTATCTCCTCCCTCACCAGCCCTCGCTCAGCGGTCTGCTCCAGGTCCCTTGCAAACCGGTCCAGGTGATCCCGCCACTGCGGAAGGCCTCCTACGATGCCGGCCTTCCGGCTGAGGGAGTCCCAGTGGCTGGGATTGAAGCCAGGCGTCCTGCCTGCCGGAGGGCTTACCGGGCAACCGGTAAGCCATGACATAACGTCGGCCCGGCGGAACTCTCCATCGGCCAGGGCCAGCAGCCCGAGTAGTGTGCGCCCCGGTCCGGTGTCTGCCAGGGTGTCGCGGCCCGGCCCGGCCGCGGGAATGCCGGCCATGGCGAGCTCATCGGGTATGAGAGTTGCGTAGGGGTGTTCCGCCCGGTAGAGGATCGCCATCCGGTGGAAGGGTGTTTTTCTATCTACCGCTTTATGGACAATCTCCCGGATGACCCATCGCAGCTCCTCGTGGGCGTTTGGAGCAATGTGCAGCGAGGCCTCTCCGGCCGGGAGAGGCGGGGGTTGCTTATCCTCGACCGTTGCCTGGAACCCGGCGGCATCAGCACCCAGGGCGTCGGCCAATGCCAGCAACGGACCGTCTGCGGCTGCGTCGCCAGTGGCGCCCAGCAGGAGGGTACAGCGACCACGACGGAACAGGGCCTCGATCAGCCTTGTCTCGGCCGGGCTCACGTCGCGCGGTAAGTAGAACGCTATCAGGCCGAGCTCATCCAGTGCGGACGTTTGACCCTCGCGCACCGCCCCCGCGGCGGCCACTGCCAGATCCTCCCCGTCGTACCAATGGTGAATCGTTTCCTCGCGAAACTGGCGGAAGAGCCGCACAACCTCGGCACGAACCCCGCCCTGCTGTTCGAGCGCGTCCAGGACTGTTTCGGAGGCTTGGCGTAATTGGCGAAAGGACGACCGCACGCTGGCCTGGGTGGAGGGGTGGCCTCGTACCGGAGCCAGCGGCCCAGTCGCCCGTGAGAGGGTCGCGCGCATGGCCACGCCTTCCAGCGCACCCGTCAGAGGCCGGCGGCCCGTGGCGGCCAGGTATGCGGCGCCCAGCATCTCCGACAATACAGGCAGGATAATGAAACGGACGTTGGCGAACCCTAACCGCCCAAATTCCTGCCGCAGGCCCAGGTTGGCATACCGCGTCGGCCCAACAACCGTTACCGGGGCCAGGACGTCGCTCCCCTTGGTCTCCTGGATGACCTGCCAGAGGCGGTCCCTCAGTCCGGGAGACCGGTGCTCCACCATAAGGCGTCCCTTGAATTCGCCAATCTCGTTCATATTGACAACATAACACAGTTGCGGTCAGCAAATGATGACTTCCGCTCCTGACAGCAAAGGCCGCGCACAGCCTTGCGCGCGGCCCTTGGCAACCAGTCCGATACCAGGGAGGTCTAGCCGTTTCTGATCCACTCGGCGCAGCGTTCGCCGATCATGATGGTGGTGCAGTTGGTGTTTGCCCTGATGACATTGGGCATGACCGACGCGTCCGCCACCTTGATGTTCTCCAACCCGTGGATGCTCAGGCGCTGGTCGACCACGGCCATGGGATCGCTGGCCGGCCCCATCTTGCAGGTGCCGGAGGCGTGGGTGGTGTTGAACACCGTACGCCGCATATAGTCGTCCAGGGCCTCGTCTGATGCCAGGTCCTCCGGCGAAGGCTGTACCACTTCCTCGACTATCGAGGCAAAGGATCCGTGCTCGAGCAATTTCATGCTGATGCGCACGGCCTCCCGCAGGCGCTCCACGTCCCGCTCCTCCTCCAGGTAGTGGTAGTTCAGCGACGGCTGGACGTGCGGGTCGTTGGCCGACAGCCGCACTTCGCCCTTGCCGTCAGCCAGCTCCAGGATGCACTGGATGCGGACACCCCCTGGCTCGAAGGGGTCGGCGCCGCCGATGGGCGTCGAAAAGGATGAAGCGGTGATCTGCATATCGTTGCGGTCGCTGGAGCCGCTGGCCGTGTAGCGCAGACCGGTCTGACTGCGAGGAGCCAGTGGGTCCTGTTCATGGTCGTCCCGAACTTCGCAGATGACGGCGACGATGGGGTGGTCCCGCAGGTTTTGGCCTACGCCGGGCAGTTCGTGCACGACTGGGATGCCCATTTCCCGCAGATGGTCGGCCGGGCCGACACCGGACAGCATAAGAATCTGAGGGGAAGCCATAGAGCCGGCGCTGAGGACGATCTGGCCGGCCTCCACCTGGTAGACCTCTCCGCCGCTCTCCACCTCGACGCCAACGGCCCTCTTGCCCTCGAACAGAATGCGGCGCACTACCACGCCGGAACGGACGGTGATGTTTAGCTTGTGCCTCACGGCGCTCAGGAAGGTGAGGGCGGTGCTCATCCTGACACCCTCGGGGTTGTTCATGGGTATCGGGCCGACGCCTCCGGAGTCGGGGGCGTTCATGTCGTAGTCTTCGGGGTAGCCAGCATCCATGGAAGCCCGCACGAATGCATTCTGGAAGGGCAGCCAGTCCTCTTTCTTGAAGCGCCGCACCGGGATGGGGCCCTCGTTGCCGTGGAAGTCGTCGGTGATGTCCAGGTCCGTCTCCATCTTGCGTAGGAACGGCAGACAGTCGATGTACCTCCACTCGTCGTTGCCCTCGGCGGCCCAGCCGTCGTAGTCCTCGGGCACACCGCGCAGCAACACCTGCCCGTTGATGGCGCTGGTGCCGCCGACGACCTTGCCCCTGGGCGCCGGGATCATCTCGGTCTGCTGGGCCGATCCCTGCGCCCACCAGGTCCAGTTGTGGGGGCCGCCCTGCGCCGAGGCGTCGGGCTTGTAGCCATACTTCAGGTCGTCCGGGTAGTACTGGTAGTCGGGGTAGTCGGGGCCGGCCTCCAGCAGCAGTACCGAGCGGCCAGAGTCCTCGGCCAGTCGCGAGGCGACCACGCAGCCACCGGAGCCCGCTCCGATTACGATGACGTCGTATTTCATAGCTACTTGCCCTCCTTGATGAAGTCGGAGATCCTTTCGGCGATCATGATGGTGCTGACGTTGGTGTTGGCCCTTGGGGTGTCGGGCATGACGGAGGCGTCAGCCACATTCAGACCCTCCAGGCCGTGGACGCGGCCATACTGGTCGACCACCGCCGTGGAGTCGGAGGCCGGCCCCATCTTGCAGGTGCCCACCAGGTGCTGGGACGTGCGAACGTTCTGATGCAACCAGGCATTTAGGGCCTCGTCTGAGGCAATTTCCTCGTCGCTGGGATACAGGCGCTCCTTCAGGATGTCCTTGTAGGCGTCGCCCTCCGTCAGCCGCGCGATCAGTCGCACGCCGTCCCGCAATCGCTCCGTATCGAGCTCGTCCTCAAGGAAGTGGTACTCCAGCAGGGGCTGGTCGTGAGGATCAGAGGAGGTCAGCGTGACCTGCCCATGGCCCTTGGCCAGGTTCAGTATGACCGACATGCGGAAGTCCTCGCCGGGGCCGGTGAGGTCGCCCATTGGGGTGGAGAAGGTGGTCGGGAAAATCACCATGTCGTTTCGCAGGTCGGATCCCGTGGCCGTGTAGCGCAGGCCCAGCTGGGTGCGGGAAGCCTCGAAGTTCATGGTGAACCCGTCCTGGGCGCTGAAGGCAATTCCAACCTGGGGATGGTCGCGGTAGTTCTGGCCGACACCGGGAAGGTCGTGGACTACCGGAACTCCGACACTCTCAAGATGCGCCCGAGGCCCCACGCCGGAGTGCATCAGAATGTGTGGAGACGCGATCGATCCTGCGGACAGGACGATGCGCTCTCCCTCGACGGTGAACGTTTCGCCGCCGCTCTCCACCTCCACGCCCACGGCCTTCCCGCTCTCGAAGAGCACCCGGGTGGTGAGTGCGTTGGGGCGTATGGTCAGGTTGAGGCGGTGGCGGATAGGGTTGATGTAAGAAAGGGCGGTGCTCAGCCTGACGCCGTCCACGTTGTTCACCGGCAGGGGCGCCACTCCGGTGGACTCGGGGTTGTTCATGTCCTCCCCGGCACGGAACCCTTCGGACACGCAGGCGGAGTGGAAGGCGTGCATCAGGGGTTCCCACGCCTCCTCCTTGTGGCGCCGTACCCGCATCGGGCCGTCATTGCCGTGGAAGTCGTCCCGGATGTCAAGGTCGGTCTCCATGCGGCGGAAGGTGGGGAGCAGCTTGATGTACTCCCACTCGTCGTTGCCCGCCGCGGCCCAAGAGTCATAGTCCTCGGGCAGCCCGCGCAGGAACACTTGGCCGTTGATGGCACTGGTGCCGCCCACAACCTTGCCGCGAGGTGCGTACATGTCGTTGGGCCGGTCCCCAGTGGGTTTGCCGACAAACGACCAGTTATGCTCGGAGCCGTGTAAGGAGGCCAGTTCCGACTGGTAGCCGTTCTTCAGAGCTTCGGGATAGGTCTCGATGTCCGGGTAATCGGGCCCCGCTTCCAACAACAGCACCGACCTTTCCGGGTCCTCCGACAGCCGGGCTGCCATAGCACACCCCGCCGACCCCGCTCCAACGACAATAACGTCATACTTCATACTTGCACCTTCGAAGTGAGAATTAGTTCGAACCTCATTCAGGCCGCTAGGATAAGGCAACGGCCTGGGCTGTTCAACTGTGCTGGGGATAACTGTCTGATCTACAGATTCGGGATGCCGTGGCGGCCGCATTTGGTCAACCTACCCGTCATTGCCGCGAATTTACCGGTCTTTCCCGCGAAAGCGGGAATCCGGTGAACATGTCCGCCCAGCAAGGATTTTAGATCTCCCTGTCCTTGAATTCCCCCTTTCGCGGGAAAGACGATATGGAATGCAAGACCACCATACGGATGCTGGTCCTCGACGGCGCGGCGCCTGGGGCCAACATCTGTATCAGCGGTTGGGTTGAACGGGAGAGAGTTCAGGGAACTGTCGCTAAGAAACTGGCCCGAATTTCACAAAACTTGCTGAAATTTCGCCAATCGCTTACTGAGGTACTGGATTCCCGCTTTCGCGGGAATGACGGGTTGGTTGGTTTGCCGTGTGTTGGGTTGGTTTGCCGTGTTTTGAGACAGTTGCTAAATCTCCAGCAGGCGCTCCAGGTTGCCATGAAGGATGGCCTCCTTTTCTTCCGTGGTCAGGCTCTCCATGGCCAGGATCCAGGACACTGGCCAGTCGGCGGCCATGTCGAAGGGCCAGTCGGTGCCAAAGACCACCCGTTCGATGCCCACGG
Source organism: Dehalococcoidia bacterium (assembly GCA_965249355.1). Lineage (GTDB taxonomy): Bacteria > Chloroflexota > Dehalococcoidia > Lucifugimonadales > UBA3495 > VXOI01. The sequence continues at coordinate 2,382,408 of CBDFLW010000004.1, read as the reverse complement.
TGTCGATGAGATATCGCAGCGCCTCCTCGCTGTGGGTGAGGCAGTCGTAGTAGAACCTGTCCAGGTACTTGCTGGGGGGCTGGCTGATGTTTGCGCGGGCTTCCCGGCGCACCTGCCAGCCCCGGTCCATACGACCGATGCCGTAGCAGGTGTAGCCGCCGCCGTGGCACAGGCAGACGCGCAGGTCGGGGCAGGCGTCCATCACGCCGCCGAATACGAACGAAGCGAAGGTCACGGCCCGGTCGGCCAGGTTACCGATGGTGTTGGGCAGGTGGTAGCGGTCGCTGCGGGGAGTAACGATGGTATCGCCGCCCTGGTGAACCAGGAACAACGCGCCCGAGGCCTCGGCTGATTTCCAGAGGGGCATGAACTCCGGCTCGTCAAAAGTCTTTCCGTTGACGTGGTCACCGATCATGGCCCCCTTCAGGCCGATGTTCATGGCGTGTTCCAACTCGGCCACGGCGGAGGTGACGTCCTGCAGGGGCAGGGTGGCGAACCCGGCGAATCGGTCCGGCCGGTCCCTGACCAGTTGCCCCACGTAGTCATTGCATTCCCGGGCCATGGCGGTGGTCGCGGCCGCGTCCCTGTCGTAGTTGTAGAAGGAAGCGTTGGTGGAGAGGACCTGCACGTCCACACCCAGCGAGTTCATGTCGGCGATGCGCTCGTCCGGCGTCCAGCTGGTGCGGGGGTTGTAGTGCATGTTGGGGACATCGGCCGGCGCCATGCCGTGCCAGGTACCGCCGGCCCGGAAGGCTTTGACGTACCCTTCCGGGGAAATGTGGGCGTGGATGTCGATTGTCCGCATGGGGATTCCTCGGTGGATGGTGGTTATTCGTCTGAGTAGGCAGGAAATCGCAGCAAGCCCGGAAGCGCAATACTTAGTGCTGGTGGTGCCCTGTATCCTCGGGAGACTCGGCCAGAAGGTCAATGCGCTCGAGCCACTTTACGCTCCAGCGGCCGGCTTGGCCCGGCACCACCAGGCGGCAGGGGCCACCGTGCTCGACCGTCAGGGGCGCCCCGTTGTGCCGCAACGCGACCATGATCCCGGCCTCCCGGGCCTCGGAGACCGCAATTCCCACCTTGTAGCCGCCGGATGTGAACCCGACGTACTGCGCTTCCGGCAGCGGCCCGGCGTCGTTTAGCAGATCAACCAGGGGAACGCCCTCCCAACGCTGGTCGGGAGCCACCCAGCCACTGACGCAGCGGAAATCGTTCACGATCTCGCCCTGTGCCAACCTGGACAGGCCATCCGCATCCAGCTCGCGGGTTTGCGCCACTAGGCCGCCAATGCTCAGGCCATTCCAGGCTGCGTCGGGAGTCTGTGATCCGCAAACCGGCAAAACGTTAAGAGTCTCTATGTTTTCGTCGCTCACAATTCCCCCGTTCTGGCTCCTGCAGAGTCTGATTGGCGTATATCGAATCTCTTGGAGATGCGAGATGGATTGTTGCATCTTATCGCGGGCCGTTTGACCTGTCCACAAAGCGACGAACGGGTTGGCTCACGCGGGCACACGTCCGGCTTCCGTCTGGCTTCAGGGGTCGAGTTTGGGGACGGATCGCCGAAATTTCCCTGAAATGAAGCTTCAAGCGTTATAATTGCGGCGTCAGCAGCGCATTGATTCCCGTAAGTAGCCTGCCTCAGGACGCCAGCCGGAGGGGACCATGATTCTTGGAGCAATTACCAATTCGTGGCGCCTGCAACTGGAGGGGGAGGCACTGATCGACTTGGTCGGGCAGGCCGCGGCGAGGGGCGCAAGGCATATCGAGCTGCGCCAGACCTGCCTGGGCGCCTGCGAGTCAGGAGAGGGAGACGATTGGCGGCCGTCACTGGACGGATTGCGGGCAGTGATTGAGGCTCATCCCGACCTGACCTATGACTTGGCCATGGCCTGGCCGTGCCTTACCCGGGAAACGGATCCGCAGGGCCAGGCCTGGCAGGCTGCTCTGGTCGGCGCGAAGCTGGTGGGGGGTGGCTCGCCACAGCTTCGCATCGTCGACCCATCGCCGTTTGATTCTGCCTGGGAATCGGCAGAGGATATCCCGGAGGCCGCGCTTGATCTGGCTGGCCTTGCCACGGAGGCGGCCCGGCAGGGTGTCACGCTGTCGATGGAGAACTCGGGTCAGCCAATCGGGAGTATGGCGATGCTGGTGGAGGCCGTCCGGGCGAAGATGCCGACGGACTATCGCCCCTACTTGGGGCTGTGCCCGGACCCAACGAACCAGTTGCGCCGCTTCCCTGATTCCCAGCCGCTGAGAGATCTGGAAGCGCTGCCGTTGGACATGCTGAAGATCGTCCACTTCAAGCAGATGCGCTCCGGCGAGGCTTGGCCGTCAGTGGACGATGGGGACCTGGACTGTCGCGAGATGCAGAACATCCTCGGGTCCAAGGGCTACGACGGTCCCGTCATCATGGAGATCCCGCCCCATTCCGATGTTTTCTCCAATCTGGAGGCCAGCTTCTCCTACCTGAGCTGACTTGCCCCAGGGACCACGGCATAACACCAAATATCCCACACACAGTAAAGGGACCAGGTGAGGGGGGGCCCGATATGCAAGACTCAACAATACAGGACATATTCGGGAATCCACCTGGCGACACCCGATGGGATGCCCTGATTGAGTGGGCCAGGCTGTTCTACCAGTGGGACCGTTTCCAAGAGACGGAGCGGGACTACAAGTTGCAAATAGCCCACACTCTGTCCAGCGTTCGGGATTTGCTGCTCGACGGGTTTCCCAACTGGGATGCCGGACTGAAGGGCCCTCGCTCTCCAGGGTATCACTTGGTCAACTGGAGAGTATATTCGGCTTTCCGCAACCTGCTGGACAAGGACAAGGCCCTGGTCGGCAATGTTCTGCGGCAATTCTGGCAAGCATCGGGGCGGACCACGGCCGAGGAAAGAATCAAGCAATTCGAGGAGCGAATCGCCGTGGGCCCCCGCGGGCAACTGGCTGCGGCTTTCCTGATGGCCGATGACCCGGCAACCAACCCGCCCTACCGTGCGGAGTACCTGAACAAGGCCTATCAACTGGTCGGCCGGGAGAGGGACGAGGGAGGGGATGATGGTGGGCGCCGCTACCATCGAATGCTCAACTTCCTGGACGAGTTCATCCGAAGGTCGGAGGCCCGTAACCTCAATGTCCGCGACCGCCTCGACGCCCAGTCGCTGCTGTGGTGCGTCATCCTGTACGGCACGGACCGCCCGCCGGCCAGCGACTGGCCAGAGAGCCTGAAGCATAGCTACGATGCTTACCTCAACGGAGACACCGTCCAGCCTCCACCACCGCCGTCTCAACGGGAAACCGAACCGGAGACTGTTCAGCAACTGGAGCCGACTCCCCGGACCGACCCGTGGTCCCGGGAGAGCCTGGCGCCGCTGGCCGAAGAATTGTTGTGGGACGCAGACGACCTGGCTGAAGTTGTCGCGGACCTAGAGGAAAAGCGGCAGGTTATCTTCTACGGCCCGCCTGGCACCGGTAAGACCTACGTGGCACGCAAGATCGCCCAGCACTGTCGGCAGCACGGCGGAGATTTTTCGCTTGTCCAGTTCCATCCGTCCTACTCGTACGAGGACTTCGTGGAGGGTTTCCGGCCCCGGATTCACGAAGGGCAACCTGGCTTTGAGCTCGTACCGGGACCGTTGCTCCGGATTGCGGCGCAGGCGTCGGCCAATCCTGATTCCACCTACATCCTGGTTATCGACGAGCTGAACCGGGGGAATGTGGCAAAGGTCTTTGGCGAGCTGTACTTCCTCCTCGAGTATCGGAACGAGGGTATGCAGCTCCAGTACGGCGGCTCCGGGCAGCGATTCCAGTTGCCGGAAAATCTCTGGTTTATCTGCACGATGAACACCTCCGATCGTTCGATTGCGCTGATGGATGCGGCGCTCCGCCGACGGTTTTACTTTGCGCCCTTCTTTTCCAGCCAGCCGCCAATCGAAGGTCTCCTTCGCAGGTGGCTGAACTGCCACAACCCGGAGATGGCCTGGGTGGCCGACCTGGTGGACGTGGCCAACGAGAAGGTGGGAGACCGGCACATGGGCATCGGCCCCAGCTATTTCATGACCGGCGAGGGCGCACTGGACGAGGGCCGGGTCCGTCGCATCTGGAAACGCGCTGTCATCCCCTACATCGAAGAGCAGTTCTTCGGCAACGAGGACCGGCTGGCCGAGTTTGATTTCGATCGTCTCTTGTCTGAATTGACCTACAGTGTCAACGGCAATTCGCCTGCAGATGTCCCTCCTGAATTAAACGAGCCAGGGGAATCGCCCGCTGACGGTACGCACCAGGCCTCACCGCCTCCTGAAGCCCCACCGCCTCGTGAAGGAGGAGGAGTTCCGACAGGGGATGCAAACAGTACAACTGCGTGAGGGCGAGTCCAGCCGGATAGACACGCCGCTGGACGGAGAGCAGCTGGAGATTCTGCGCCGGGCCCGGGTGGACGTTCGACCTGCCGCCACACCCGGAGCGCAGCCCGGAACAGCTTGGGAGTTCAGTGCCGGCGCCTATATCGGGGTGTTCCAGTGCGGGGGCCTGAACATCGCGATCCGGCCGAGGATCCCCATAGACCGGGTCATGTTCATGGTCGGGTACGCCCTCGGTCCGGTTGATTGGTCAGCTGCTCCGCTCCGGTTGTCTCCGGACGACGACATTCTCGAAGCAATAATCCCCGCGTTTGTTCGCCTGACCCAGGAGGCAATTCGTCGTGGGCTGTTGCAGGGGTATCGCAGCCATGAGGAGGCGCTCACTGCCGTGCAGGGCCGCATCCGTCTCGCCGAACAGGTGAAGCAACGTTTCGGCGTTCCTCTTCCGGTGGAGGTGACATACGACGATTTCACCGAGGACATCGAGGAAAACCGCCTCTTGAAGACCGCTATTGCTGTCCTCTGGAGGATGCCGATACGCTCTCCCGAGGCCCGCCGTGAATTGGGAGCTCTGCGGTCGGCTTTCTTGTCGGTTTCCCTCGGTTCCTACAGCCCGAACCTGATACCAGCAGTGAACTACACGCGCCTGAACCAGCGCTACCGCCCTGCGGTCGAGCTTGCCCGTCTGATCATCGGCAGCTCACTGGCGGAGTTCGCACCGGGGGAAGAGATAGGGGCTTCCTTCCTGGTGGACATGGACCGAGTATTTGAGACATTTTTGCACACTGCTTTGCGCCAGGCCCTGCGACTGTCGGAATCAGAGTGGCCCGCTGGGACGTCTCCCGCCCGGGCACTTCAACTGGAGGAAGCAGGCCAGGTCCAGGTGAACCCGGGTCTCTCGTGGTGGAGAGGGCGCCGCTGCGTCTTTGTCGGCGAGGCCAGGTACAGCCGGCCCAAGTCCGGGGTAGAGGAATTCGGCGGCCATCAGGCCGACATCTACCGGATGCTGGCGTACTGCACCGCGGCGGACCTGCCCTCGGGCCTGCTGGTGTACGCCGATGGCAACGTGGAGTCGGCCGTGCACCGGATCAGGAACACTGGGAAGGCCATCGAGGTAGTATCGCTGGATCTGGGGAGCACTCCCCAGGACACGCTGGAACAGGTGCAAATTCTAGCTGACAAGGTCATGGCTCATCGCAGTGGAGCCCTCGCCGTTGCCTGACGCCGCTGCCAAACCTCTACGGGGAGACAGGAGCTACGGGGAGCCAGGAGTGGCTCGGCCTACGAGGCCCTAGCCCACGCGGTGCCGGTCCAGCAAGTCCATGTTCAGCTCGAAGCCGATGCCCGGACGGTCGGGCACGGTGACAAACCCGTCGGCATCGGGCCGTAGCCTGGGCTCGAACATCTCGTCCCGCAGCGGGTCGACGGCCGATGGGTAGTACTCCAGGAACTCGCCGTGGGGCACCCCTGCGGCCAGCGGCAGTTGCAGTTCCTGGCAGCCGTGGGGCGCGATGGTGACGCCGCGCTCCGCTGCAAGGTTGGCGATGTCCATGGCCACGTCGTAGCCGGGGCAGATGGTGGCGTCCACGTTGAGGATAGAGGCACCGTTGTTGTCGAGCAGGGTGCGGAAATGGGCAAGGTGGTAGCCGTTTTCGCCGGTGGCGATCTTAACGCTGGACATTTCTGCCAGACGCCGGTGTCCGTCGTAGTCGTGGATCGGGAGCGGTTCCTCGAACCAGTAGACGTCGTGCTCTGGTAGCAGGCGAGCAAACTCCATGGCCGTGGGCAGGTCGAGGGCGCAGTTGGCGTCTACAAGCAGCGACGCGGTGCCGCCGATGGCCTCGCGGGCCGCCGCCACCCGCTCCATGTCCTCCAACACGCCGACGTTCGGGTCGCCGATCTTGATCTTGACCGCCCCGGCGTGCAGCTCCTCGACGTTGAAGCGCACCTCGTCCTTGAGCTCCTCGAGACCCTTGCCCTCGGCGTAGTACCCCCCGGCGATGTAGGTGCGGATGCGGTCCTGCGCGCCGCCCAGCAACTTGTGGACTGACTGGCCCAGCGCTTTGCCTTTGATGTCCCAGCAGGCGATGTTGATGGCGGCCAGCACTTGGGTGTTGAGGCCGGCCGGGCCGAGGATCTTGATCAGCTTCTCGCCCAAATCTACAGCAATTCCACGAGTGTCCATCGGGTCGCGGCCTAGGAGTAACGGGCGAAAGTAATCGACATAAAGAGGAAACAAGTCCAGCGGACGCTCGGCGGCAGTGCCGCCGTTCCAGCCGTAGCCGGTGATGCCCTCGTCGGTGGTGACGGTCACCTTGTGCAGCCGCCCCGGCCCGTAGAAGTGGCCGCCGTTCCAGATGCCAGGCCGCTCCCACTCAAAGACTTCGCTGGTAACGCCGGTGATTTTCATTGGCGATCTCCCTGCTGGTTCCTGTATGCTCTAGCGAGTTTGCGCAATGGAGAGGGCGATGGTGGAGAGAGTCCTTTTGTTGACAGTTAGCATTCTAACGCTGTCAGCCCTCCTCGTCGCCTGCGGCGGCGATTCCGGGCCTGGGACCGCTCCTCCAATTTTTACGCCGAGCGTTGGATCGGGTGCGCCGTCGCCTACACCAGCGAGTGTCCTCGCCTCAACGATGGCCGGGCCGTTCCCGACGCCCACGAGTGTGCCAGAACCGGTAGCAGTTGCGCCCGCCGCCGGGCCGACCCGGACGCCAACCCCCACGGCACGGTGGACGCTCCCCACGCCATCCGGGCCTACTGCGACGCCCTCGGCCGAAGAGCGCACGGCGACCGAAGAGGAGGAGGCGCTTGGTTTGCTCAACGGTCTAGGGGAAAGCGTCAGGGGGATGACCGCCGCATTCGACGTGAATATGGAACTCGTCGTCCTCCAGAACGGAGAGGAGACGATTGTTCCTATCGGCTTCGAGGGCGACTTCCACGGGGGCATTTTCTTCGGGGGGGTTCCGCTATACAGCAGAGGCAGGATGAAGGTTGGATTTGCCGCTGGCGAGGAAACGATGGAGGTGATATCGGTCCCGGGGAGGGTGTACGCTCGGGATGAATCGGGTGGGGAATGGGAGGAGATCCCTGCTTCCGTTGACCGCACCGTGTTCCCCGACCCACGCATCTTCGTGTTTGATTCGCATCAGTCCACCAGTCATCTGACAGGGATTGCGGTAATTGGGGAGGAAATGGCGAATGGAGTAAATTCGGTGGTCATCTCCGCCTCATCCCAAGACATAGAAATCTTTGGGGCTCCGGGCGAATTCGACATAATCTACAGGTTCGGCAAACGGGATGGCCGCCTGGTCGGCGTGGAAGTACTCGGCGAGCTGATGTTGAGAGCGGACTCCTTTCTGGGCCGGTATATTGAGGCTGAATCGGCGGAACTGTCACTGCACGTCAGATTTTTTGACTACGGTAAGAGTGTCGAGATCCTGACGCCGGAACTCGTGTTCGGTACCATCTCTCACCATGCGTTGTTGCTGGACGACGGGCGTATCCTGATCACGGGAGGATTCAAAGGTGTTGCGAATAACAATACCATAATTCCCCTCCCGGTCAGCTATGCCCAGATTTTCGACTTTGAGACGGGCCTCTGGAAACCCGTTGGCGGCAACCTCATAGGCCCCATAGACATGGAAACGCGGCCCATGAGGCCGGCTTTATTCAATTCCGTCGTCAAACTGCCGGACGGCAGGGTACTGGTCTTTGGAGTGGATGAAACGGGTGAGGATACCAGTTCCGCCAGCGTCTATCTCCTGGATGCTGAAAAAGACGCCTGGGAGTTTTTCGCCGACGGCGGGCTGCCGCGGTTCGACACCAATATGGTGGTGCTGCAGGATGGGAAAGTACTGATTGCCGGCGGGGTGGACTTCAGCGAAGAGAGGTCCTCGAGCTACTTTCAGGATGACTCGACAAAGGTGGAGATATTTGATCCTTCCACCAAAACGTGGCATGCGGCTACCGCGATGCCAAATGTCGAAATGGGACAGGCGATGCTCCCGCTTATGGATGGAAGGGTCTTGGCCATACACCGGGACTTCCGCGGTGGCGACCGGCAAAGCGCTCATTTGTATGATCCAGTTACCGATATCTGGACCTTAACCGACACCTGGATCTTAACAGGAGCCATGCCCAGGACCGGCGGCTTCCCGGTGGCCCAGGTGCTGAAGGATGGAATGGTCCTGTTAAATCCCGCTTATCCCGATTCCTCGGAGGATTCTGCGATGAGCCACCTGTTCGACCGGGATTCTGAAACCTGGGAATCTGACGATGCCCCGGATTTCTGGATCACTTTTCCCATGAACCGGCAACGGGCATATTACACGTTGACTCTTCTGCCAGACGGCCGAGTAATGGCGAGCGGTGGCGACGACTTCTTTGAGGGCAACGCTGCTAAGGTCCATAGGGGAACCACAGAGATATTCGATCCGGAAACGGGCGAGTGGACGAGTGGTCCAGACCTGGAGGAACTTCGCTCGAACCACACTGCTACATTGCTGCCTGACGGCAGGATACTCCTCACCGGCGGCATCGGCCTGGTGGTGGAGAAGGACGAGATAGCCCCGACCTTCACCACCGAGTTTGTCCAGCCGTGAGGCCGGGCGCCTAGCAGAGATTCAGCAGCGCTCCATCGTCGTCCTCCCCGCCGATCAGGTTGACGCGGTGGCCGTCCTTGATCACCGTGTCGAGGTGTCTGCCACCCTGCAGCACCCGGATGTCGGCAATAGGATCGGCATCGAGGATGAGCAGGTCGGCCAGCTTGCCCGGTTCGATGGTGCCGAGCTCACCCTCGAGGCCCACGACGTAGGCGTTCTCCCGGGTGTTGGCGACGATGGCCTCCATGGGTGTGTAGCCGCCGTACTTGACCATCACCTCTGCCTCGTTGGCGTGCAGCGTGCCGTAGGGCATCACGGGCGAATTGCCGCTGTCGGTGCCCGCGAGCACCTTGACGCCGAGGTTGCGGGCCGTCTCGAGCGCCTGCATGGCGTTGTCGGCGTTGCGGCGGATGATGTCCAGCTCTTCGTCGCTGCGGCCCATCTCCTTGCCGATGGACAGTGCCTCGAACAGGAAGGTCATGGTGGGCATCACCCGCACCCCCGCCTCGGCCACGGCGTACAGCTCGGCCTCGGTGGCCAGGTCGGCGTGCATAATCCAGTCGACGCCGGCCTCCGCTGCGGCCTTGGTGGAGCCGGCGCCGCGGGAGTGTATGGCGACCCGGGCGTTGCGGCGATGGGCCTCCTCCACCACAGCGGCGATCTCCTCCTTCGACATGGTCTGGTTGTCGCCCCAGACGCTGTCGGCCAGCTTGATGAAATCTACGCCGTGCTTGGTCTGGCGGCGTACCTCGGTAATCATGTCGTTGACGTCGTTGGCCAGGACACCCAGCATGTGCTCCGGCGTGCCGACCCATGATGGCTCGGGATCGCCGATGCTGCCGTAGGTCACAATGAAGCGCCCGGCGGTGAAGATGCGCGGCCCCTCCACCAGCCCGGCATTGATGGCGTCGCGCAGGCCGACCTCAATGAACCAGGTGCCTCCGGGGATGGAGATGCTGGTGACGCCGGAGCGCAGCACGGTCTGGGCGTTCCGGGCGGCTCGGATGGCGTTGAAGCCCGGGCTGGCGGTGCCGCGCCCGCTGGGATACTTGACCGACGACACCGACGGGAACCCAAAGGTCAGATGGCAATGGCCGTCGATCAGGCCAGGCATGACCCACTTGCCGTCGGCGTCGATGATATCGACCTTGCCGGTGTCCTCCAGGTTCAGGCCCGGCGGGAGCTGCCCGACGCTGGAGATGCGGTTTCCCTCAATCACCACGGCATCGTTCGGCGACGCCGGTTCGCCGGTTCCGTCGATGAGCGTTCCGTTGCGAATCACCAGTGTCTTTCCGTTGCTAGTTGCCATAACGTCCTCCCTGCGGCGCGATGCGTCGTGTTGCCTGTGGGCGTTGCCTTTCGTGAGCAGCCATCGGATAGGCCCGGCATTTCGCCCTCACCCCGGCCCTCTCCCGGAGGGAGAGTGAGAACCAAACGACCCTGGGCCCGACGGCTTCCGGGCTGCGGAACCCGGATGGATACCGTATTATAGCGCAGGACTTGACTGGGAGGATGGGAGGTCCCGACGGTTGGTAGGGTCTTTTAAAAGTTCCCTCTCCCTCCGGGGGAGAGTCAGGGTGGGGGCGTTCCCTTTCGTGAGCGGCCATCGTATATAGCCCCGGCATTTCGCCCTCACCCCAGCCCTCACCCGGAGGGAGAGGGAGAATTAAAAGACCCTGCGACGGTTGGAGCTCTGGGTTTGCGCAGTCTGCATCTGACACTAGCTGCCGCGACGGTCGCCATTGCGCTGATTGCACTGACTTTGGCGTGCCGCCCGGCCGACACGCCGCTTCGGCCTGCGGTAGCCGCAGCCACGCCCGTCCCCACGCCAACGTCGGCCCCGGCTGCCGCTGCCCCTCCGCGGCCCACATCAACACCGTTGCTGACGCCCGCGCCGAATTGCCACGCCCACGGTCAAGCCGACGCCCACGGTAACGCCGACGCCCACGCCAACTCCGACGGTTACGCCCGCGCCAACTGCCACATCGACGCCGACGCTGACAGTTACGCCGGCGCCGACACCTACAGTGGTTTTGTATGATGTTATTTGGGTGGTGGGTGATGGTGTTTCTGGGGATCATGAGGAGTTGTCTCGGCTTGCTGCCGGTTTGATTCATGATTATGCTGTTCGTGTGGGTATGTCTGGGTTTAAGGAGGGTATTACTTTTTATCTTGACACTTTTGATGAGCTGATTAAGGCATTTTCTAAAGAAATCAGTATTAATGAGGATTTTTCGCGTAATAAGATTTGGGATGATGGTGCTTTTAGAATGGCGTAAGGGGGTTCTGTTTTTGTAATTGCATCTAGAGACCGTGGGTCAGACTTGGCGAATAAGGTTCTTTTTGCTGCTCATAAGTTGAGTCATGTGCAGCGTTATGTTTTGCATGATGTGTCTATGCTCTCAGGTCCTAAGGATGTGCCTAGGTATGGGCCTTTTTGGCTTGATGAGGGTATTGCTAAATTTCATGGGGGTTTGATTTTGTCGGATAGTGGTTTTTATTCTTATACTGTGTTTCGAGATAAAGCCGTTATTCATGCTTCTAAGTCTCGAGATTCTTTTAGTTCTTTGAGAGACCTTGAGACTGGAGATGGTTTTGGGTCTTCGAAATATGGGTACACTTATGCTTTTTTTGCTGCTGAGTTGTTGGCGTTTCTTGCTGGGGAGGGTGCTTTGTATGATTTTTATGCTGCTTTGGATCCTGGGGACAGTTGGGAGAGGGAGTTTAAGAGCGTTTTTGGTATGAGTGTTGGTGAGTTTTATGTTTTGTTTGATGAGCATATGGCTGCGGGGTTTCCGGATTTAGGGTTCCCCAAGTAAGCTGCGCCCAAGTAGTGCGGTAGTCACGCAGGACGCCTGATTTCATGGAGAGGACGAGACGATGTACGAAGGATTTGAAGAACTGAAGATCGACACCAGCGGCGGCGCGACCATCAACCTGGTCAAGGGCGGCGACGGCCCTCCGTTGTTGCTGCTCCACGGCTACCCGCAGTCCCACATGATGTGGCACAAGATCGCTCCGCGTCTGGCCGAGGATTTCACGGTTGTCGTGCCTGACCTACGCGGCTACGGCGACAGTAGCAAGGTGCCGGGAGATCCGGAGCACCTCAACTACTCCAAGAGGGCCATGGCCCAGGACCAGGTTGACGTTATGGCGCACCTGGGCTTCGACAGGTTCAAGCTGGTGGGCCACGACCGCGGCGCGCGGGTGTCGCACCGGCTGACCAAGGACCACCAGGATCGCGTGGAGCGGCTGATGGTGCTGGACATTATCCCCACGCACAAAATGTTCCAGATTGTGAACAAGGAAATGGCGACCAACACCTACCACTGGTTCTTTCTGATCCAGCCCTACGACTTCCCGGAGCGGGTCATCGGTGCCGATCCCGACTACTTCCTGCGGCGCTCCTTCAGCCGGAATCCCGATGCGGCCAGCGCTTTTCCTGCCGAGGTGGTGGACGAGTACGCCCGCTGCTTCAGCGACCCCGGCACCATCCACGCCACCTGCGAGGACTACCGGGCCGGGGCCAGCATCGACCTGGTGCACGACGACGCCGATTTCGACAACAAGATAACGTGCCCGATGTTCGCCCTCTGGAGCGACACCGGCTACGTGGGCCGGACGCAGGACGTGCTGGCCGTGTGGAACGAGTACGCCACCAACGTCAGGGGCCAGTCGCTGCCCTGCGGCCACTACATCCCGGAGGAGATGCCCGACGAGAGCTACTCCATCATCAAGTCCTTCCTGCAGGAGTGAGGATTACTGATGCGGGAATCGTTTGCCACACATCTCGTCGCCAAGCCGCCGTCATTGCCATGAAAGCCGCCGTCATTGCCATGAAAGCAGTGGACGGCAGACTTCTTGGGGTAGGGTTCTGACGCCATTGGTGTAGGGGCGGGTTTGAAACCCGCCCCTACGCAGGGCAATCGTTGACGCCGACGATTACATCTACAGCCGCTGATTCAAATCCGCCCCTACGCAGGGCAATCGCGTTTTGACCTTCTCCGCATCCAGCAACTCACCATTGCCATGAAAATTCCCCGTCATTGCCGTTAAAATGGTCATTTTCATTGTTCATACGTGGCCTCGGCAAGGCCATCCGCAATTCCCGCCTGGGCGGGAATCCATCGCGGAGTCTCCGGCAATGGCGCCATATGCAGGTGAGGTATGGATTCCTGCTTGTGCGGGAATGATCGGGAAGGTTTAGCAACTCTTTCACGGCTCGGTAACTACAAAGAGCGCAGAGGTCCCGGAGGGAAGACGCCAATGAATCTCTGTGCCCCCTGCGGTGAGTGAAGTGCTGGAACGGACGCCCCCGCGCGGCTGGGCCGTGATCCTGCTGTTTCGCGCCCAGCAGAGCAGCGTGATCCTGGTGTCCTACACCTTCGGGCTGTTCCTGCCCTTCATCCGGGAGGACCTGGGGATCACTCCCCTGCAGGCAGGGCTGCTGCAGGCGGTCTGGTGGATAACGGCCGCGGGTCTTTCCCTCCCTTTCGGCGCATGGTTTTCCCGGTTTCGGCCGGTGCCGCTAGCACTGGTCTCCCTGGTGCTGGGAGCGCCGTTCCTGTTTGTGCAGGCACTGGCGCCCGGATTCTGGGTGCTGCTGCTGGGGCGGTTCTGCTTCATCTTCTCTCACACCGTGAACACGCCCGCTCGCGCCCTGCTGCTGCGCCAGTGGTGCGCGCCACATCAGTACGCGCTGATCCAGTCCTTTGGGCTTTCACAGCACAGCGTGATCCTTGCCTTGGCCGTTAGCCTCAGCCCGTTGCTGATTGAGGGTCTGGGAAGCTGGCGCATCGCCTATGGGGTCCTGGGAGTTTTCTTCGCGGCACAAATACTGGCGTGGATGCTGGTGGCGCGGGAGGAGCACGCTCCACCGGAGCCCGCATCATCTGACGGCGATGGAGAGGATCAATCGCCATGGCTGGCGCTGCGCCGCTTCCCCCAAGGGTGGCTGCTGGCAGTGGTAATGCTGTTCCTGTCGTCGACCTGGACCGGGATGGTCACTTTCCTGCCGACGCTGTGGGTGGAGGAGCGCAACGTGGCCCTTACCCTGGGCGGGCCGCTGCTTGGGTTCCTATATTACGGCCTGATACCGTCGGGCTTCCTGGGTGGATGGCTGCTTACCAAAATGCGGAGCCGCAAGGCGCTGCTGGTCGTCCCGGCCCTGCTGAACGCGGTGTTCGGGGTGGTCATCACCCTGAGCGAAGCGCCGCCACTGCTGATGGTGTTCATCACCGGGCTGGGGCTGGTGTGGGTGGCGACGCCCGCGATCCAGGTGCTGCCCTTCGAGTTTCCGGGGGTGCTGCCGAGGGAAATAGCGGTGTTGACCGGCCTGATCCTGACGTTCATGGGCGTTGGTTTCGCCATGGGCCCGATGCTGGTGGGCGTGGTGGCCCAGCTGACCGGCTCGATCCAGGCTGGACTGATCGCGCTGTCGCTCCTGACCAGCTTGGGCGTGATCGCCGGCCTGGCCTACCCGGACCGGCCGGGGGCGTCGCTGGGGAGCAAGTCGGCGGCGCAACCGTCGGCAACCGATGCCTAGTAGTCCGTCACCCTGGAATCGACGGACGAGTCGCCCGGCCCCGTCATTCCAGCCGGCCCCGTCATTCCGCCCGGGCCCCGTCATTCCGGCCCTGAGCCGGAACCCAAGAACCCCGGCGCTGTTGCCGTTGGCCTTTTTCCAGCCCCTCTGGGTTCCGGCTCAAGGCCGGAATGACGATATAGCGACCGGAATGTCTATAAAGTCTTCGGCAGTCATCAAATCAATAAAGTCGGACCACTAGACGAAACGCTGCTTGGCCCAGCCCTCCTCGTAGGTGGTGCTGAAGATGGGGGCCGATTTCTTGCTGCGGAACATCCACTTGCCGCCGACGCGAATGTATTCTTCGTCGTCGATGCCCGCCCGCCACATGGCCTGACCGGTCTCGCCGATGGTGCAGGGCATGAACAGGTACCAGCGGGCGCGGGCGGTGTCGCCGGTGACCTGGATGCTGGGATTCAGGCCGTAATGCAGGGCGAAGACAAAGTGGCTTGAGATGCCACGGAAGAACTCGCGGATGGCCTCGCGGCCTTCGAACCGGCCCAGGCCCTGGCTCTCCCAGGTGGCGTCCTCTACGAAGAGGGCTGCTATCCGGTCGGGGTCATAATTGTCGTCGCAGGCCGCTGCATACTCGGCTTTTAGGTTGCGAATCTCGTTGGCGTCCTCCAGGGCGCGAACCCTGCTCACCAGCTCGTCCAGCCTGGCCGCCATGTTAATTGCTTCTTCAGTAGCCATTTTCTTGACCTCAATTGATTTTGTAGCGGTCTGGTAGTCCCGCTTTATTGAATTGATGACTGCCGAGGACTCTATCGTCATTCCGGAGACTTTATCGTCATTCCGGCCTTGATCCCGAATCCAGAAGGGCTGAAGAATGACCAACGTAAACAGCGCCAAGGTTCCTGGATTCCGGCTCAAGGCCGGAATGACGGGGCCCGGTGACCTGTCAGTCAATTCTAGGGTGACGGGCTCAACGCCGGAATGACGGGGCCCGGTGGCTCGACCATCAATTTTAGGGTTAAGGACTACTAAATTATAGTAGCACTCTGGCGATTTCGATGTTCGATGTTCTGTTGAAATGTGTATAACTATTTGACATAGAATCTCAACTACCGTAGAGTCCGAAACGACTCAGTCTTGAATTCGGACTGAAAAGGAGAGGTGACCGATGGCATTCGACTTGCTAATCAAGAATGGCCGTGTGGTCGACGGCTCAGGGGGGCCGGAGTTTCGGGCCGACGTTGCTGTGAGCAACGGCAGGATCGTCGGAGTCGGCCGGTTCAACGAGTCGGCCACCCGCGTCATTGACGCCGAGGGCCGCGTGGTCGCGCCCGGTTTCATCGACCACCACACCCACTTCGATTCCCAGTGCATGTGGGATCCCATCGTCAATTCGACATCTCTCAACGGGAACACCTCCATCATCGTGGGCCAGTGCGGGGCGGTGATTGCGCCGGTCCGTCCCGGGGACGGCGAATGGTACCTGGAGATGTTCGACAAGATGGAGGGCATCCCCATCCGGACGCAACGGGCCGGGGTTGACTTCGCTTGGGAGTCCATCCCGGAGTACCTGGACGCCATCGGACGCCAGCGTGGCATCAACGTCGGCGCCTTCGTCGGTCACTCAGGGGTGCGGCGCTACGTGATGGGCCAAGCGGCCCAAGAGCGGGAGGCCACTCCTGAGGAAATCGAGGGCATGAAGGCGGAGGTCCGAAAGGGAATCCTGGCCGGCGCCTTGGGGTTCAGCATCGGAAACTTCGCCGACCAAGGCGAGGAGATTTTCGGCGTGCGGGTGCCGTCTTCGGTGGCCTCTGACGAGGAGCGATATGCGGTGGGCGACGTCCTTGGGGAACTGGGCACCGGGGTGTTCCAGGTCAGTGGCGGCGCCGCGGGTGGCTACACCGAGCCGGCCCGGATCGCCCAGGAACTCTCCCGCCGCACCGGACGCCCTGCCATCTACAACCTGCTGGCCCAGGAACTCAGCAAGCCCGATGAATGGAAAGAGCACCTCCAGATGGTGGAGAATGCCTTCAGGTCGGGCACCAGGGCCTACGCCTCCTGCCTCTCTGCCACCGCAGGGCCCATATTCGACCTGCGGGCCGGGCTGGGTGGACTGGAGGACGAGGACATGATCAGCCCCACCACGGTCTTCCAGGGAATGTCCACCTGGGACTCGGTGATGGCCCAACCAGTGGAAGACCGGATACGGTCCTTCAGCGACCCCGAGATTCGCCGCGCCCTGAGCCTGGAGGGAGTGGAGACCGAGGGTACGCACCGCTACCGGATGAACCGGGGCACCCGGACCATGAGCTTCAACCGCCGCTGGGACCTGGTGCAGGTCTACATGGCCCACGAGGAACGTAACCGGCGTTTCAGCGGCATGAGCATAGAGGAAATTGCCCAGGAGCAGAACAAGGGAATTATGGACGCGTTCCTCGACCTGGTCCTGGATGACGATCTCCGCACCAGCTTCCAGGTAATCGACCGGAACAGCGACCCCACCTCGCAGCGGGAAATCCTCGGCTCGCCCTATACCGTCATCGGCACCACTGATGGCGGCGCTCGCCCCGACAAGGGTGATCGGACGACTTACAGCACCTATCTGCTGAGCCACTGGGTGCGCGAGGAGCAGGTCATGACACTGGAGGACGCCGTCTACCGGATGACCGGGAAGACGGCACTGATGCACGACCTGCACGACCGCGGCTTCATCCAGGCAGGAAAGGCGGCCGACATTACCATCTTCGACCCCGACACCATTGGCATGAAAGCCCGGGAGCCCATGTACGAGTTCCCCGGCGGCGAGATGCACGTGAAGCAGGGGGCCACCGGCATCGACTACGTCATCGTCAACGGTGAGGTGCTGCTGGAGAACGGAGAGCACACCGGGGCCCTGCCCGGCCAGGTGCTCCGTGGTCCCTACTACCGGGGCTGACAGCTACCGGGTCTGACAGCTATTGGGGCCTCAAGGGAGCACAGGCTCCCGACGAATCAACGCCCCGGCCACGACGGCCGGGGCGTTCCGTTTGCCACAGCGTCATAAGAACTATTCCGGGTCGCGCAGGTATGGGAACATGGCCAGAGGCGTGGCTGCCAGCAGACCGGCGTCGACAGGCAGAGTGACGCCGGAGACCCAGCGAGACTCGTCGGAGGCGAGGAACAGGGCGGCGTAGGCCACGTCCCAGGGAGTACCCTCGACTCCAAGAGGCCCGGCGCGGCGGCGCAGCTCCAGCATCTCCTGCGAGGCGTGGCGCGCCACCATGGGGCTGTGAACGTGGCCGGGTGCGATGCAGTTCACTCGCACGTTGTCGCGCCCGTAGTGCACGGCCATGGAGTTACTCAGGCCGATGATGCCGCCCTTGGACGCCGCGTATGGGTGACTGGGCCGTCCGCCGCCAGCACGCAGGCCCACGATGGACGACAGGTTCACGATCGACCCGCCGCCGTCCTCGATCATCTGCGGGATCGAGTGCCTGCTGCACAGCATCACGCTCTTGAGATTAACGTCCATTACGGTGTCCCAGAAATCCACGTCCACATCGGTGACCGAACCCGGTCCGCTGATGCCCACGTTGTTGATCAACACGTTCACATTACCGTAACGGGACTTGGCGGCGTCTGCCATTTCCCGGCAGTCGTCGTTGCTGGTCACGTCCCCGGCAAAGATCGCCGCCTCGCCGCCCTCCTCTCGGATCATGGCCAACGTGGTCTCGGCGTTGCGCTCCTCACGGTCAACCAATAGCACTTTAGCGCCTTGACGGGCGAATAGAATAGATATTGCTTGACCAATGCCAACGAAATCGCCGCTGCCGGTCGCCCCCGCGCCAGTTACGATGGCGACCCTGTCGATCAGCCGGGTTCCGCGTTCAGATGCCATGTACGCTCCTCGCGCCATTGGGAGTATACGACTTCGCTTGCCCGGATCCTGATTGAGGGACTTCCAGAAGAGAAAAATCCAGAGCATCCCCAGGATCCGGCGAACCCTGGCTCAAACAATTCCCTCCTGCAGCAGCCTGGCGACCTGCGGGGCCAGCAGTTTGATCCGCTCCTCCAGGCCGTCGGCGCCCACGTTGGTGATGGGGTGCGGGCATACCAGGTAGGGGAATCCTGGCACACCCATGAGCTTGGTGTAGGCCTCGGCGGTATTGACGAAGACGCTGGTGATGATGGTGGCGGTGGGGAAGCCCAGCCGCTCCAGTGTAATTCCGTCGTGCAAACTGCCCGACGAGCAGCCCCCTCAATCGCCGATTCCGGTGATGATCAGGTCGGCGTGCCGGTGCAGCTCCTCCATGATCTCCGGCTTGGGCGGTAGGGACGAACTGTGCTTCTTCAGGTAGGTGACATCGGCAAACTCGAACTCATCGTTGAGAATGTCGCTGATGGCGCGGAGGATGATGTCCGAGTTGGCCTTGGAGTTGTCCAGCAGCACCAACCGCTTGCCCCGGATGTCAGCAGTCCGGTCGGCCAGAGTCAGGGGATTCGGTCCCGGGTCCGCTCCGGTAGGGTCCACCAGCTGCATTTTGTGCGCCGTTGCCGTAGTCACTTCCTCATCTCCTGTGGGCGTGATCTCCTGTGGGCGTGCCAGACGCATTTGCGGATGGTTAGGGGCGTAACTAGTGTCCCGCTGCCCTGAATTCATCCCAAGAATCGCGAATGGGGATGGTGATGGCGGGGAGGCCATGGTAGTTCATCATAAGCTCGCTGTATATTCCGCTGTCGCCGCCGCCCTTGAAAATCAGGATGTTCTCGGGAGAAGGGGCGGCAGGCACTCGCAGGTCCTCGTCGCCCTCCTGGATGGCGCCGCTGACCGCACCCAGACGCTTCATCTGCGCCCGTGAGCGCCAGGCCTTCTCGTAGACGTACTCCTGGATGCTGCGGCGGTCCCACCCCTGTCGGCCCAGCATCTCGGCGTGCCAGTGTCCCACCACCCAGAACCATGGCGCGTCGTTTAGATAGATGCCCAGCCCGTGGCTGGCCATCGCGTCAGCCGTTGCGTCCATCAGGCTCTCGCCGGTCACGCCGTAGCGATTGCCCAGCATCTCGGGGTCCTGGATGGTTGCCACAGTGACCGTTGACTGATCGTTGTCGAACCCACGAGAGACGTGGAACGGCTCCCAGGGACTGTTTTCCTCGTCCTCGCCGATGCAGACGCCGAACTTGGTCAAGGATCCCATGCAGCCCCGGTCGAGGACGTTGGGGCGCTGCTCGAAGACGTTGATCAGTATCAGCCGTATGGCACGGCCGATGGTGGCGTTGGCACGGTGGCCGGGGCTGAACAGATTGCCGGTGCAGTTGATCTCTATCTCCCTCCGGATGGGACCGTTGACCAGGATCATGATGCCCGGCGAGTTGGTGGCCGCCGAGGCTTCGTGGATGCAGTTGGGGTCGTGCTGGAACATGGCGTCCATGGCCGCAAGCACCACGGGGAAATATTCGGGGAGGCAGCCGGCCATGACCGCGTTGGCCGCGGCGTGTTCCGCGGTGAGCGCCCTGCGTCTCACCGGCACCTCTCCCAGCACCTGCTCCGGGTCCAAGGAGACGTGCTCGAGCATGGCCTCGACGCGCTCCAGCGTGGGCGGCACCACCGGCAGACCGTCGGTCCACCCGTGCCGGTAGCACTCCTCTATGGCGTCCAGAGTCTCGTCTATTTCGTGCAGTCGCGCCCGATGACTATGAGCGGCCATCATCCACCTGACGGGCTGGTAAGCCCCGCGCCCCCCTGGGTTTGCACCCGGGTTCCGGCGGTTGTTGATTCAAGAAACGCGAATTTTACCACCCTTACATAACGCTACTATTACGACGGGCGAGTTCAAACCACGGCAGGGTTCAAATCGGACCGACGCGTTCTGCCGCGTCGCGGGCCGCCACCAGATAGACGGGGTTGGGGTTGAGGGCGTACTCCCGCAGACAGGCCTCGGTAAATTTAATCGAGTGAGCGCCGCCTGCAGCCACCGCTCTGTCGATGAGTTCTTCCCGGTCCTCCGGCGGCGCCTCCAGTGCGGTATTGTCCTGGGGCGGCACCGTGGAATACCAGGCATAGACCGCGGCGCATGTCTGCCAGGCGTACCGGGCGGCCAGGCGCGCGTCGGCTTCGTCCAGGTACGGCGCCAGCATTCTCAACGCACTGGGGCCCGTGACGGTGTGAACGAAGGCGATCAGGTTCCTTTGGTTGGCCAGGTAGATACCGGCAAAACTCTCCGTGAGGTTGGAAATGAAACTGGACAAGTCGCCGCTGGCGTCCGCTAGGTCGATGGCGGGCGCGAATTCCGGATGAGCCTCCAGGCCCCGGATCTGATCGGTGATGGGGCCAGTGCCGTCAAAGGAGGCGTCGTGCAAGCGCTGCACGTGTTCGAGCGCAGGCTTTGGCGGATCCCCTGCATTCTGCGCGGAGGGAGTCCCGGGCAAGGTGTAGTACCGCGCCGCCCAGTATCCCAGCCCTTGGGCCAGCTCTTGCCTGCGTTGCGGCGTTTCCTCTTGGGAGAGACTGCGGACCGCGTGGCCGGTGCGGATGAGGCCGTGGGTGGCCGCCGCCATGACCGCCGGCGCCAAGCGCGGCACCCAAAGCCGCACCACTTCCTGCCACGGCGCATCGGATAATTCATTCTCGAAGAATGCGATCCAGTCGCCCAGCCGGTCCCTCACGCCCAGGTACTCCCGCCACTCCTCCCGCGGGATAGCCAGGGACGGCGAGGGGCGGTACATCAAACGCTTCCTGTAATTGTCAATCCAGGGCACCACCGCGTCATCCCGCCCGAGCTCGAAGAGCGCCTCGGCGGCCATGGGCCCGTGGTTGGCATTGCCGTTCACCAGTTCCGCGCCGGCGAAACTGAGAAGGTCAAGCATCACATCGATGTTGATCGTCGTCATTTGCCCTCTACCCCCTCTGTGTGGCCGTCCCCGTTCGAGCGCCTGAGGCCGCCGGACTGTTGTACCTCAATAGAATTGGGAACCTCACTTGGCTGCGGCCAGCCGGGCCCCGATCTCGTCTCCGGCCAGCTTGCTGCGTTGGGACTCGATGTCCATGCCGTAGAGCCGGGCGGCGTTCTCACCCATGATCTTACGCCTGATCGCCGGGGTAAGATCCATTCCGAACTCCTCACGGATGTCGTCCGGGAACTGGAATGACATGAACTTGTCAATAATCCATTTGGGGCTCCAGATTGCGTAGTCGCTCCCGAAGAGGATGCGGTCCTCGCCCAGCCAGAAGAGCAGATTGGCCATGATCTCGGCGAAGTACCTGGGCCGCGAGTTGATGAAGGCCATGGCAACCGACGTCCCGGCGTAGACGTTCGGCTCCTGGGTGGCGATCCAGCAGAAGTCATCGAGGCGAGGCAGCCCGACGTGCTCGATGATGAAGTTCAGTAGGGGAAAGTCGGTCGCGGCGTAGTCGACGTCGTTCACGTCAAAGGCGTCGCGGCTGAGCGGATAGATGGTCGGCCCCTTGTGAACGTGGACGTTTTTGATGCCCAGTTCCTGCGCCAGCTCCAAATATCTATACGACCAGGGGTCGTTGAGCTTCCAGCCCTTTGAGTCGCCGCGCCACTCGGCGGTATAGAGCTTCAGACCTCCTATGGGGTACTCGGCCATCATCTCGCGGAACCTGTCGAGGCCCGCCTCTTCCTCGCGAGGGTCGTAGGAGCCGCACAGGACGAACCGCTCGGGATGCTTCTGCTTAATCACGTTATTCTTCTGGTGGGTGTTGAAGCCGGTCTTGAAGAACTCGTACAGGTATGTGGAGTTCAGGATAGCCATATCCACGTAGCCGTCTATGAACAGGTCGCTGAGGAGGGCCTCTTCGCCGTAGTTGCAATACTTGTCGAAGTCCCAGACGTAATCGTCGGGAGACAGGGCCGAATGATAGTCGTAGAAGCACTTTATCCAGGCGTTTCCGTAGTCGTTGCGGTGATTGTCGGGCCCTGCGTCCCAGAAATGCATATGGCCGTCCACCACGAAAATGTCCTGGCCGTTCACTGAGTACATGGAATGCCTCCTTGAGCCGCGATTTGCTACAGGTCAGGCTGCCGGGGAAGTCCAGTTTGAGTTCCTGGATTCCAGCATTGCCGAGCACAATGAGCCGCTTGCCTCCATGGCCAGCCGGGAAGTCCGGGCCCGCACGTAGTACGTCTCCAGCTCGGTGCCCGGAACCGGGGTTCCCTTGACGTCTACGATCAGCGGGGTTGTGTCCGAGCAGTCCAGGCCCAGGTCATGGCGTCGCTCCAGGTACCGGAAAATTGTCCGCTCATCGATCGCCGCCGGGACGTTGCCCACTCGCAGCGCGGCGATTTCGTCGAACGCCAGCCCGCTGACTTTCAGTGCACGCAACAGCCGTTCCTGGCGGGCGAAGTACCCCTTGACGAGGAAGACCTGCCGAGTCTCCTCGAGGGTGTCTGGTCCGCCCTCGGGAAAGGCATCACCGAAGGACTTGCCGGAACCTGCGCCACCCTCGACCTGGCTGCCGGCGAAGTGTTCGCCCAGCTTGACCGTAACCGAGCGGACGCCCTCCATCTCCAGGAGTTCGCGCCGCGCATCCGAAGCCATCAGGTAGGAGAAGTTTGCGGCGCACCAGTAGGTGGGAAGCCGCAGGCAGACCACCAGGTTGCCTTGGTCGTCGCTGGCTACGCTTTCGACGAATCCCAATGACAGAACTGACTCGTCAAGCTCCGGGTCCAGCACACGGTCGAGCCGGGCCAGCACCTCGTCGCGATCCAACTCCGGCGCCAGGCGTATGTCGGGTGAAGGTGTCATGGCGCGGTCAAGCCTCCATAAGTGTCAGGGCGCCGGTCGCGGTAGAACTGCCAGGTGGTGCGGATTTCGGCAATTTCATCCAGGTCCAGGTCGGCGATGATCACCTCGTCGCGGTCGCGGGAACCCTGGACGATGATTTGGCCCTTCGGGTTGCAGAAATAGCTGCTGCCGTAAAACTCGCCGATCTCCCACGGCTGCTCTACTCCAACCCGGTTGATCGCCCCGAGGAAGTAGCCGTTGGCAGCAGCGTGGGCCGGCTGCTCCAGCCCCCACAGGTACTCCGACAGCCCGGCGACGGTGGCCGACGGGTTGAACACGATCGAGGCTCCGGCCAGGCCGAGGGCCCGCGCGCCTTCGGGAAAGTGGCGGTCGTAGCAGATGTAGACCCCAACCTTGCCTCGAGCAGTGTCGAACACCGGATAACCCAGGTTGCCAGGACGGAAGTAGAACTTCTCCCAGAAACCGGGGGCGACATGGGGAAGGTGGTTCTTGCGGTATTTGCCCAGGAAGGCCCCGCCGGAGTCCAGGACGGCAGCGGTGTTGTAGTATAGGCCGGTTATCTCCTCCTCGAACACCGGCACGATCATCACCATCGCGTGCT
Source organism: Dehalococcoidia bacterium (assembly GCA_965249355.1). Taxonomy (GTDB): domain Bacteria; phylum Chloroflexota; class Dehalococcoidia; order Lucifugimonadales; family UBA3495; genus VXOI01. The sequence continues at coordinate 2,358,561 of CBDFLW010000004.1, read as the reverse complement.
TGCGCGCCAGCTCCTGCATCAGGCGCACCGTCGGGCCGTCCGGCACCTGCTCCGCCAGCTGCCGCCACCGGTCGTTTTGTTCGGCAGGGAAGTAGGGGCTGGTGAACAGTTCCTGCAGGCACAGAACTTCCACGCCCTTTCCTGCGGCCTCCTCGATCAGCGCAACGTGCTTGTCGAGCATGAACTCGCCTGAGGGCGTGAATGTCATCCGGCGCCTCCCGGCCGATACCGGCCTGGATCAGTCCGGCCCGCACTACATTCGGCATCCTGCCCCTCCGTCAGGCACCTGTGAACTCCTTGATGGCGGCGAAGTATTCGTTCAGGCCACGGTAGAGCAGGTCGTTGTGGCCGGCGCCGGGGATGGTGAGCAACCGCTTGCTGGACGACTGGAAGGCGTGGTGCATATCGACGGCCTGTTGCACCGGCGCCAACTCGTCCATCCCACCGTGAATCACCAGAGAGGGGATGGTGATGGAGCTGACCTTGGCCAGGTAAGCGGACTCCAGGGCCTGTGCCTGTTGTGGTGAGAGCCCGTACACGAAGTTACCCAAGATGGGCCGCCCGCTCTCGATGATCACTCCCGACAGCCGGTCGCCGCAATTGGCGGCCAGCTCGAAGGCAGAGTGCCGCCCCATGGAACGCCCCATTACGAACACGCGACCCGTGTACCCCCCGGCCTCAAGCATCCCTGCGGCGTAGTCCAGCACGATGCGCGAGTCGGCCAGCATCGTGGTGAACGAAGGCCAGCCCCCGCTACGGCCGTAGCCGCGGTAGTCGGCAATGAAAAAGTTGAGGCCTGTCTGGTTATAGAAGGGCGCGATCCCATTGTAATCGGTTGCCGTTTCCCCATTGCCGTAGAAGAACAGGATGTTTGGCGCACCGTGTCCGGCAGGGAAGAAACGGCAGGAAAGCGAAATGTCGTCATCCACGGCAACGGCGTGGTCGCTCGCGCCCGGAAGGGCAGGCGACCAGTTCTTCCGCGGATAGAAGGCATTCATCGAAATGCCAATGTCGTCCAGTAACGAATAGTCCACTGCCGCCATAGCTGGTCCTTTGAGGGTGAACTCCCCCGTGGGATTCGGATGCCGAATCGTAACGCGGGCTGGACCCGATCTAGTCGAAGTACCCAGCAAGCATGTGTTCCCGGATCGTTGCCGCCACGAGCTCTGGACGCTGGACTGGCACGTCGTGGATGCTGTCCTCAAGCCAGACGGTCTTGCTGCGGGGCAGAAGCCGCTCCGCCGCCGAGATAGAGTCGGATCGGGCCAGCGTGCGTTCGTATGCGTCCGGATTCTCCCGCTGCCTGGCGGGCATCATCAGCACCGGGCATTGTACCTTGGAGTAAAGCTCCCGCGGATGGTGGTCCCACAGAGCTTCGATGATCCGCAGGTGGTTGGCCCGCGACAGCTTGGCCCTCAGGGTGCCGTCGTCCAGGGTCTCGAAATTGTTCAGGATGATCTCCTTCGCCAGCGCCCCGAACTGCTCGATCAAACGGGCCCATTGGCCGCCCGATTTTACGCGCTCCATGAACTGCGCCGGGGTCACGCCGCTGAAGTCCGGCGGCGCCATCTGGACCAAGGCTTCGTCCAACGTGGCGTACCGGGCCGAGGCGTCGATGGTGCCACCGTCGACGAACACGATCCCCTGCAACAGTTCCGGCCGGGCCACGGAAAGCTCCAGCGCAACGTCGGCGCCCCACGAGTGCCCGACCAACACGGGACGCTCGATGCCGCGGCCTTCCAGCATCGCTGCCACATCGCGGCCCACGCTGGCGAAGCCATACCCGCTTTCCGGCTTGCCGCTGTCGCCGTGACCCCGCTGGTCGACGGCGATGACAGCAAAGTCCCGCTCCAGGATGGGAGCGGTAAGATCCCAAATGCGGCAGGTGGAGGCCAGCCCGTGCAGCAACACCATCGGACGGCCGTGGCCGCCCCAGTCTCGTATGTGCATTCGGAGGCCACCGTAGCGGGTCCACTCGTCGTGAGGAAACGAATCTGGCATTGAGTCCTCTAGTTCCCTTCAAGAGAAATGGCCGGGTTATTGCAATAATATATGTCGCACCGGCGCAGCACGCAACGGCAGCAACGCTGCGAGTATGTCGTTTCCGTTGTGATCAGGAGCACTTACACTGGTTCAGGGCAATGATTTCCGGAGCGAAAGTGAATGGACCGTTGAGAAAAGGATTTAGACTCGAGAGGATTCTTGCGCCCGTTGCATTCCTGCTGCTGGCTGTTGCGTTAGCGGCCTGCGCTGGTGGTGAACCTCCGCCAGCGCAATCCCCGGCGGGCATCGCACCGGCGCCGACGGCAACGTCCACGGCCACCCCGCACCCGGTTGCAACGGCCGGGCCACAGTCGGCCCCAAAAGTTGATCCCCCTCCGACACCGGTCGCGACAATCGCACCGACCGCCACCGCGTCACCAACCGCACCGCGGCCGACCGCCACTACTGGACCAACCGCAACGCCCGAGGCAAGCTTCGCCGAGACCGCTGCCCTGACGGGTCGTTGGGGGGGTGTCACCACAGATGTCGGAATTGACTTTCCGATGGACGTAACATTATTGGTTTCTGACGACAACCTGGTGGGAACCATTCACATTCCTACTCTAAACATTTTTGTATTGGAATTGTCGGGTGTTTCACTGGAATCGAATCGGCTGCGCCTCGAACTGGATTCATCAATGGGGATGGCCCTTTGGGAGGGGGAAATACGAGATGGGGAAATCGAAGGCGAATACTCACAGAAAGGGATAAAGGGGACTTTTTTCCTTCAGCGATTCGAGGATACTGCGGCGGATGCTGATAACGGTGATGGTTGGGAGAATTATCGTCGCGAGGAGGTTGCGCTGGCCAACGGTGAAATCGTCCTAGCCGGCGACTTGACGCTGCCCGAAGGCGAGGGCCCGTTCCCCGCCGTCGTGCTGATCAATGGAAGAGGGAACCTGATCGGAGGCGTGAGCCAAGGGCGAGACTCCAACTTCCGCGGCTTCAAGATCTTTAAGGTGCTTACCGGCCACCTGGTGCGAAGCGGCATTGCCGTCCTCCGGTTTGACGGCCGGGGTGTTGGCGGCTCTACGGGCGATGGCTTTGAGACAACGATCCAGGACCGCGCCGGGGATGTGCTGACTGGCGTGAATTTCCTGAAGTCCCGGGACGACATTAGTGGCGAGCGCATCGGCTTGATCGGCCACGGCGAGGGAGGAAATGTGGCGCCAATTGTCGCCCACGAAACGGACGACGTGGCCTACGTCGCCCTGTTGGCCGCCCCGGCAATACCTGGGGTCGAATTGGAACGGCAGAAACTACGAAGATTTCAAACGGTAAACGGGGGATCTGCTGAGAAAATCGAGCGGGAGTTGGCTGAGCTGGACCTATTCCTGAAGGCTGCGGTCACCGGCCAAGGCTGGGAAGAGGTGGAGGCAATGATCCGGCGAAGATACATGGAACTGATAACCGATGAGTTTTCGTCGGAAATTCTAGAATCCATAGAGGATGTGGACCTCTGGCTGGAGTCGGTAGTGGCAGCTGAGCTGGCGCATTTCCGACGTCCCTGGTTCAAGTCATTTGCTAAGTACGACCCCAGGCCGGCCCTGGTTGCCCTGGACGTTCCGGTGCTGGCTCTATTTGCAGAACATGACGTGCACTGGCTGGTGCCCGCTGACATCCACTCGGTCCCGTTCTCGGAGGCGATGGCCCAGTCAGGTGCTCCGTCTCACACTATTGTGACCATCGACTCTGGCCACGCATTCCGGGATATCTTTGAGTTGCTACGCTGGGAATACTCCGTTGGAAGGCCCGAATTCACGGAACAACCGGATTTCACGCCCGAATTCCTGGAAATCCTGCTGGGGTGGCTTGCCGAACAGACCGGCAGCCCCTAACCTGTGTCGGCAAAGGCAAAATCCGCGGGCATGGTGGCAATGAGCAACAACAAGCGCCTCGTCGTCCTTGGCAGGGACGCAACGGATATCGACCGGCTCACCAGGATACTGGAGGGAGCGGGCTACATCGTTACCAGCACCACCAACGACGGCGTGGCCATCGACATGGTGGGCTCATCCACCTACGACGCCATGCTGATCACGCGGGACGTTGCCGAACCCGACCGCAGGTACGTTGCTACGCAGTCGCGTCACCGCGACGTGGGCCTGCCGGTGCTGACGGTCAACAGCGCCCGTTCCATCCTCACGCAGCTGACCCAGGCGCTGCCGTAGGCGCGCTGCCGCAGGCGAACGAAGCAGGAGCGAGGAGCGGGGCTAATAGGCCCCATTCCTCTCCTCGTTCCACTGGTACGCGGGGCTTTCTACTGGTAGGCCGGGCTGTAGCTGGGACTGGCGACCCGCCCGCCGTCGACGATGATGTAGTCGCGGTCGATGGGTTCCCCGGCGATGAAGGCGGTCAGGCATTCGCGGATGCCGTTGGCGTAGCGGCGCTGTGCCTCCAGCGTGGTGCCGGAGACGTGGGGCGTCATCGCGTGGTTGGGCATCTTGCGCCAGGGGTGGTCAGCGGGTGCGGGCTGCGGATACCAGACGTCGCCTGCGTAGCCTGCCAGGTGCTTGGCCTCCATAACCTCCACCAGGGCCTCGGTGTCCACGATGCGTCCCCTGGCCGTGTTCACCAGGTATGCTCCCCTTTTCATGCTGTTAAGCAGTTCCCGGTCAAACATCCCCTGGGTGGCGGGCGTCAGAGGGATATTGATGCTGACCACGTCGCTCTCGGCCACCAGCGCTCTCAGGCCCTGGAACCTGGCGCCCAGCACTGTCTCCTCGGTGTGGGGCAGGCGTCGGTAGTCAAAGTAGCGTATCTGGACGTCGAAGGGCTTGAGCCGTGTCGCCACCCGTTGCCCGATGCGGCCGAACCCGACTATGCCGACGCGCTTGTCTTCCAGGTCGTGGGAAGGGGCTGCCACTTTGCCAATATCCCAGCCGCCGTCGAGAACTTCCTGGTAGGCAGGGATGTAGTTACGGACCAGGGCGAGAATCTGCATCACCACGTGTTCCGCGACGCTAACCACGTTGCTGCCGGTGATCTCTGCCACGGTGATGCTCCGCTCGGCCGCAGCGGCGAGGTCGAAGTGGTCGGAGCCGACGCCGGCGGTCAGCAGCAGCTTTAGGTTCGGAGCCTGCTCGATGCGCTCACGGCTGATGTAGGCTGGCCAGAAGGGGGTGGCGATCAGCACATCGGCGGTGGGCAGGTGGCTGTCCAGCCCGGCTCCTGCGTCGCTGGTGGACACCAGTTCGTGGCCCGCTCCCTCCAGCCATTCCCGCAGTCCCAGGGCATTTTCTGCGCATCCCAGCAGCTCCGGGGTATCTGTTGCGGCCGCTCCACCGGGATACAACACTGCCACCACTTTCATACAGCCCCCTTTCCTGTGTCGATTGTCGCCGAGCACACCGGCCTTTAGCCGGGAGCCGGTGTGGCCTGTCCCGAACAGGGACTCGAGTGGATTACATAATATGCTTGTTCTTCACGCGACGCGCAATCCTAATTGAGGACTGAATTGCGGCGTTATCCAACATACAGTTGCAGATGGGGATAGTGATTGCGGGTAAGCTGGGCGGCTGTGCCTTTTAGGGTTGGCCATCCCGCCGGTCGCAACAGGGGCGTGAGCTGTTCCGTCTGTAGTACCGGACTGGCGCTGTCGTGGGGGACTGGCGCTGTCGTGGGGGACTGGCGCTGTCGTGCTGGACTGACGCTGTGTGAAATGAGGACTGGGATGCCTCTTAAGCAGAGGATCGTCGACACTCGGAATCCCGGGGCTGCGCGATGTCATGGGGAATCCGGAAAATGTTCAAGGCTCGGGAATGCGCTGCCGGAAGCCACCCGTGCGCCGGGCAATCCGGTGTTCGCTGCCGTTTCGCAGGACATCACGGAATGGAACAGGCCGGAGTCTTACCTCCGGCCTGTGAAAACGCAAATAGCCAGTTTAGAGCTATTCAGCTCGCGTCCGCGGTCTCGTGTTGTGCGGATACCTTGGCCAGAACGTCCTCCAGCATCCTTTGTAGCGCCATTGTGTGGCTGCAAACGGCTCTAGTAGCGAAGAAGTGGCACTCACAGTCCCAATCCCCGGAATCGAAGGTCACATCGTAGCTGTTGTGGTTGCCCTGGAATGTCGCAGAAAAGCTGTTGATACTGACCCTTTCCTTTTCCTCGGCGTATTTCCTCGCCTTGTCAATCTTGCCGATGATGCTGGAATCCATCGCACCTCCTAACCCCCCGGCCATTTAACCGGATCCGATTGATGTTCTCCGACGATAGTTTGGTTTATTGTGATTACGCTCCAACAGTGATGCTGGATTGTACTTCAATTCTATTCTGGCACTGCCGGGAATTCAAGGAAATGATGTCATAACGAAGAGTGGTTTAGTTCTCCCTCTCCCTCCGGGAGGGGGCTGGGGTGAGGGCGAAATGCTTGGACTAAACTATGGCCGCTTACCAAGGGGACGCCCCCACCCTAACCCTCCCCCGGAGGGAGAGGGAACAATTCACCAAAGGGACGACCCTAACCCTCCCCCTAAGGGAGAGGGAACAATTGAAAGACCTTGGGGAGTATCCCACAGTCGTTGACTGGTTACGCTGCGTAAAATAAAATCCAGACTAATTCCTCAAAATGGCGATTATCGTAACTCGTCGCATTCTGAGGGAAAAGCAGAACCACATAATCGCCAATAGCCAATCCAATTTGTCCATCGAATCCGGCGCCACGCTGCCGACATTAATGTTGATGTGAGAGAGTCGAGGCTGATGAACGGCGACCAGATCAGGGATTCCTTTATCCAGTTTTTCGAGAGCAAGGGGCACCAGCACATGCCCTCGGCATCGCTCATTCCGGCCGGGGACCCCACTTTGCTGTTCACCAGCGCCGGTATGGTGCCGTTCAAGCCGTTCTTCATGGGCGAGCAAACTCCGCCCTCACGGCGGCTCACCAGCAGCCAGAAGAGCTTCCGCACCACCGACATAGACGAGGTGGGCGACCACAAGCACCTGACTTTCTTCGAAATGCTGGGCAACTTCAGCATCGGCGACTACTTCAAGGAAGGTGCGGTCGCCTTCGCGTGGGAGCTGGTGACGCAGCTCTTCGGCCTCTCGCCCGACCGTGTCTACGTGACGATTCATCTGGACGATGACGAGGCCTTCGATATATGGCACGACCAGGTAGGCGTACCCACTGATCGCATCTACCGCTACGGTGACAAGGATAATTGGTGGGGTCCCGCCGGTACCGAGGGGCCTACCGGGCCGTGCTCTGAGATCCACTTTGACGGAGGCGTGGAGAAAGGCTGCCACGAAGGGCGGATGGTTGAGGTGAACATCCTCACCGGCCAGTTAAGTGATGAGCGCGACGGAGCCGCCCCCCTGGAAGTCGACGGCTGCCACCCCAACTGCGACTGCGAGCGGTTTGTCGAGCTCTGGAACCTGGTGTTCATGCAGTACTACCAGGACCCGGAGCGCAACCGCACGCCACTCCCCGCGCCCAGCGTGGACACCGGCATGGGCCTGGAGCGGGCCGCGGTGATCCTCCAGGGCAAGAACAACATCTACGAGACCGATCTGTTCACGCCCATTATCGACAAAGCCTGCCAGTTGACGGGACTGGAGTACGGCGCCGACTCCGAGACCGACTTCGCCCTTCGCGTCATCGCGGAGCACGCCCGTGCCTCCGCCTTCCTCATCGGCGACGGAGTGGTTCCCGGCAACGAGGGCCGGGGTTACGTGCTGCGTCGAGTTATCCGACGCGCCATCCGTTATGGGCGTCGCTTGGGCCTGACCGGTCCCTTCCTGGTCGAAGTGGTAGAGGAGGTGATACCGCGTTTCCAGGCGGTCTACCGGGAGCTTACTCTGAACCGCGACTTCATCCTGAGGGTGGTGAACCTGGAAGAGGAGCGGTTCGCGGAGGCGTTTGGCAGGGGAAACGAGATTCTGCTGAATATGATCGCCAGTCAGTCATCCAATGGCAGTGACGGTTCCCACTCTGGCGTGATTTCCGGTAGGGACACGTTTGTACTGTACGACACCTACGGCTTTCCCCCGGAACTGACCGCCGAGATCGCTCGCGAGCAGGATTTCGAAGTCGACCTGGCAGGCTTCGAGGCAGAAATGGAGCGACAGCGGGAGCAGTCGCGCGCCGGCCAGCAGTTCGAGGGCAGCATGGAGATGCTCACCGCCTACGAGAACCTCGGGGCAGGCCGCACCGAGTTCACTGGCCACGGATTGACCGACCAGGAGTCCGTCGTCGCGGCCATGTTGGTCGACGGCGCATCCTCGGGCCACGCGACGCAGGGCCAGCAGGCCGAGATGGTGATCAGCCGTACGCCCTTCTACGCCGAGGGCGGCGGACAGCTTGGCGATCAAGGCTACATCCGGAGTCCCAACGGCCTGTTCAGGGTCGAGGATACCCAGTCGCCGGTAGCGGGCCTCATCGTTCAGAGGGGGATGGTGGAGGAAGGCTACATCGCCGTCGGCGACCCTGTGCATGCCTCGGTGGACGGGTCCCGGCGCCTGGACTCGTCCCGCAACCACAGCGGCACCCACATCCTGCACGCGGCTTTGCGCGCCACGCTGGGGCCGCACGTCAGGCAGGCGGGCTCGCTAGTAGCCCCCGACCGGCTGCGCTTCGACTTTAGCCATGTCGGCCGGATGAGCCGCGACGAACTGCTGGCAGTGCAGTCTCTGGCCAACGAGAAGGTACGGGCCAACCTGTTGGTGTCGGCCCAGGAGACCAGCTACGCCGACGCGGTGCGGCAGGGGGCGCTTGCCTTCTTCGGCGACCGTTACGGCGACGTGGTGCGGGTGGTCAGGATGGCTGAGGACTCTGCCGAACCATTCAGCTTCGAGGTGTGTGGCGGCACCCACGTGGCGGCCACCGGGCAGGTGGGGACGCTGCTGGTGCTGGGCGAGTCCAGCATTGGCGGGGGAATGCGCCGGGTGGAAGCGTTGACCGGGCGCGCTGCCGAGGCGCTGTTCGTGGAGCAGTCGGTGACCCTTGATGCGCTGTCGACCCGGCTCCAGACCCCGGTTTCCGACTTGGAGGCACGGTTGGACAGCTACATGCAGGAGACCGACGACCTGCGCAGGCGACTTGCCACGATGGAGCGATCTCTGCTTCGTTCCGAGGCCGAGGGACTGCTGCAGCGTGTGGCTGACGTGGATGGCGTCCGGGTCGTTGCCGGGCGCACCTCCGCCCACAACGCCGACGGGATGCGCGAAATGGGCGACTTCCTCCGGGACAAGCTGTCAAGCTGCGTGGTAACGCTGGGCGCCTTGGCCGAAGGAAGTCCGATACTGGTCACCATGGTCACTCCCGACCTGGTGGAGAGGGGCCTGAACGCCGGGAACATCGCCCGCGACGCAGCCAAGCTGATGGGCGGTGGTGGTGGCGGACGACCGGAAATGGCACAAGCGGGAGGCCGCCAGCCGGAAAAGCTGGACGAAGCCCTCGCGGCTGTGCCCAACCTGGTTCGCGCGGCTTTGAACTAGAGGCTATGTGGTCCTCAATAGGCAGTTATGGCGGCACGCGGGGTCAAGTGACCTGGCCTACCCGTCACTCCCGTGGAACCGGAAATTTATCGCTCTCTCCCTTCCGTTACCTTCGCGAAAGCGACAATCCACCGCCCTCTCACAGCCGTGATTCCCGCGATCGCGGGAATCTATTGCTGCCGACACAATGAAGCTCCTGGCTTTGGACGTCGGGGAACGGCGAATCGGCTTGGCCTCCGGAGTGACCGGGATTGGAACAGCGCTGCCAGCAGGTTACATTCGCCGTACCAAGCTGGCTAACGATGTCCGCGACGTGCTGGAGGCGGCCGGCCAGCGGCAGGCCGACGCGATCGTGGTCGGTGTGCCGTACCTTGCAGACGGCAATGTAAGCACCCAGACGCAACTGGTCCTCGGTTTCGCTCGCGCCCTCCGCAGGCAGACCGCGTTGCCCGTCCACGAGGTCGACGAGGCGTTTACCAGCGTCGAGGCGGAGGGGCTGTTGCGAGATGCGGGGCTGCAGCCATCGCGCGACCGGGCCTCAGTAGACGAGGCAGCCGCAGTCCTGATACTGCGGCGCTTCCTGGAGTTTCAAGAGGGTGCGGCGAGTAGTCGAGAGGATTAATTCACAGGTAGGTTCGCTGGAAATCCTCGGACTGCAGGGTCATGGTTTCCATGTCCCAGTCGAAGGTCAGCACCACTGACCGGTCGGAGGTTGCCTCAAGCAGGCGCTGGCCGTTCTGTGCCACCACGCTCTCGGCCTCCCGGTAATCCAACTCTTCCTGCTCGACGCCCGTCCGGTTGCAGACCATTATGGGCAGGCCGGTCTGGGCCGAACGCGCCTCCCACTCGCCGTCGGGCCCGCAGTGTCCCGGCCCCCAGGATACTGGCGAGACCAGCACCTGCGCACCCTTGCTCACCAGCACCTCGGCCACGTCATTCTTGTACGCGTCAGCGCAAATCAGCAGTCCAGCCTGTACACCGTCAATTTCGTAAGGACTGATCTTCCAGCCTGCGGTCGACCACGCCTCGGCTCCGCCGAGAGTCTTGATCTTACGGTGGCGGCCTACAATTTGCCCTTTGGGGTTGATGATGAACACCGTGTTATACATCCGGCCCGATGCCGGATCCAATTCAGGGTGGGACAGGAACACAGACAGGCCCTTTTCACGGACAAGTCCACAGAAGTCAGACATCCACTGGTCGGGTTGGGGTTGTATCCAGCCCGTGCCCAGCCTCTTCAAAAATAGGTATCCAGGGATGCACAGCTCAGGCGTAATCGCCCATTGGGCGCCGACGTCGGCAGCGGCCGCAACTCCGCGCTCCACCAGGCTACGGTTGTGCTCAATGTCGCCGGTTACCGGCGCGATATGCAAAAAGGCTATTCTCACGCTGCGCTCCCGACCTGGCGCCCCTCTGGGTACACTGGTGTCTCCGCGCGATTATATCACCGTTGCGCCATGCGTCAGGGCGGTTCCCGTTGACGGCACGACAGCATCCCCTTGACGCCCGCAGCGGCTGCAATCACAATGGAATTATGGACCTGCCGTTGCCCCGTGGTGTAGTGGTAGCACATCAGCCTTTGGAGCTGAAATCCCTGGTTCGAGCCCAGGCGGGGCAGCCACCAGACACCGGGACTTGAGTTTTGTGATCCAAGAATCCCTGCCATTATCGTTGCCCAGGTAATCCTCGAAGCGACTCTGCTTCGAGGTTGATTTTTTTCAGCGACCGAAAGAGAGGTAGTGAAATGGCCGTCGATCCTCGTTCAACCGTGGCTCGTTCAACCGTGGAGGAGGTTCTGAGAGTGCTGGGCAGCGCCGGGGAAATGGAATACCACGGCGAACGGGTATCGCAGCTTGAACACGCCTTGCAGTGCGCCCAACACGCGCAAATTGATGACGGGACAGAGGATGAGGTCATCGCCGCCTTGCTCCACGACATCGGCCATATCTGGCCCTTGGAAGGGCGCGAACTGACCAGCGTTGGCGTGGTCGACCACGACGCTATTGGCGGTCAGGTCCTGAGGCGGCTGGGGTTTTCGGAGGCTGTGGCCGAGATTGTCTGCGGACACGTCCAGGCAAAGCGTTTCCTGGTGTCCACCGATAGCGAATATGCGGCGCGGCTGTCGGATGCCAGCGTGGAATCGCTGAAGCTACAGGGCGGCCCCATGACGGCGGAAGATGCAGAGGTGTTTTCCCGGTCATCCCACTGCCGCGAAAGAGTCCGGATCCGGACTTGGGATGACCGTGCCAAGATTCCCGGAGCCAAGGTCCCGGGGCTGGAGAGTTACCGGGAATTGCTTACGGTCCACCTCTCCCGGCAACAAGGTTGGGCAAGGTGAGGAGCCCGGAAATCTCCGAGCAACCATTGCATTTGGAACTCCGGCACTCAGCAGCGTCAGCCCCGATGCCTGATTCAAGCTGTCCATGGACATCATCAGCCCAAGTCCGGCGCTTCTAGGTACAGCTGAGGCGTTAACGCCGTTGCGCGGGGCGCCTGGTTCGCCGCGTTCTCAGACGGCGCGCATGTGGACACGGGCCGGGAGGCCGTTGCCGATGGCAAGAAGAACTTGACCGAGGCGGCAGTTGACCTGGGTATCGAGTCCACCTTCGCCGCGGCCAATTTCCTGCTGTTGAATGCGGGAAGGCCGCGAAGGCCGCCTGTTGGCATGCACTGGGCGCCCCGCGGTACCGCTCAACGGCGCTAGCTGCGGTTGGGCAGCTTGGGGGCCAGCCAGTTCAGGAAGGCGTCCTCGCTGCGGGTCTGCAGGAAGAAACGCCCAGGACCCTCGAGCTTGCAGACCAGGCCCTCGCCCCCTAGCAGGGTAGTCTTCCAGCCTCCGGAGCGGCCCACCTCGTACTTGACGCTTTCGTCGAAGGCAACCATATGGCCGTTGTCCACCGTGTAGCGCTCGCCCTGGGCCAGATCGATGCGATGTATCGCTCCGTAAGAGGATATGAACAGCAGCCCTCTACCTGAGCATCGCAGCAGGAACAGCCCCTCACGGGAGAAGAATGATCGGGCGCCGCCCCACTGCGAGTCCACCTCAATATTCATGGTTGCTGCCAGGAAGGAGCCGGACTGGACCATCACCGTCTCCTGATTCAGCTCCAGGACCTCGATGTCGCCCGGCAGCGACGGGGCCACCGTGACCTCCCCCGGCTGCTCGGCGGTGAAGGTGTTAACGAAAAAACTCTCGCCGCCGAGGACCGACCGGCGCAGGCCGCCGAACAGTCCGCCGCGGGTGCTGGTCTGCATCTTGATGGTGTCCGACATGCTGACCATGGCCCCGGTTTCTGCCTGTACCTGCTCCTGGGAGTTCATCCTGATCCGGGCCAGTGCGTAAGACGGTTTGTGAAGTATGTCGTAGTCCATTCTCTCCCCTCCCTCAATAGAGGCCATCTGTCCCCGTACCAGCGGAAATGCGACCGATATGCCCAGCGGTACGGAAGACGCATTGTTCCATCGGCTTACGGAAATTATACATTTCGAGGTTGCGAAATCGGTGCACGGGGCCACGTGTTTGACCCTCCTGTTGCTCACGGGTATATTAACCAGCAAAGTGCTGGTCTGATGACGCAAAGAGGGTCAAGACCGTATGTATGCGTTAATCCTCGCCGGTGGGAAGGGAGAGCGGCTTCGACCGCTCACCGACACAGTGCCCAAGCCAATGGCGCCCGTTGCAGGTAAGCCTATCCTGGAACATCAGCTGGAATGGCTGAAAGAAGCAGGCGTGGATAAGGTAGTGTTCCTCGCGGGCTACCGCTGGGAGGCGATCCGCGCCCATTTTGGCGACGGATCCCGTCACAACCTCCGCATTTCCTACAGTGTCGAAAGTTCTCCGCTGGGCCGTGGCGGGGCCATCAAGCAGGGATTCCCCTTGGCGGCGGAGGATGACGGCCCCGTGGTCGTCACCAACGGCGACATCATTACGCGCCAGCCGCTGCAGGACATAGTTGATTTTCATCAAAACTCGACAGCCCGGCGCCACGGCCCGTGCGTGACCCTGTTGGCCGTGCCCATGGTGAGTCCGTATGGCTTGGTGGATATGGATGAAGCCGGGAGCGTGATCGGATTCCGCGAAAAGGTCGAGTTACCCCACTGGATAAACGGTGGCGTGTACGTAATTGACCGGGAGGTATTCGCTGAATTCCCGGAACTGGGCGACCACGAGGTTGAGACCTTCCCTGGGCTTGCCGAGTCGGGCCGGATCGCTGCCTTTCGCACTAGGTCCTTCTGGACCAGCATAGACTCGTTCAAGGACCTGAGGGAGGCGGATAATTTCGTAGCCAGAGAAAACCTGGCTGTCGGCTCCGGCCCCTCCTGACGTTGGAGGAACCGCATTGTCCCTGCACCAGCCGCCCCGGCGGCACGCGGGTGTCGTCGAGGACCAAATCGCTGGGACTGCCTTGAATTCCGGCGGGCACAATTCTTCGTCTGTAGCCGCGGATGTGGCCGCCTTGGCCGCGACGGTAAGGGCCAGCATGGAGCGGGTGCTGGTGGGCAAGGGACAGGTGATCGAGCTTATCCTGGCCGCCGTCTTGAGCGGCGGTCACGTTCTGGTGGAGGACGTTCCTGGCATCGGAAAGACCACGCTGGCGCGCAGCCTGGCCCAGTCCCTGCGTTGTAGCTTCAAACGAATTCAGTGCACGCCCGACCTGATGCCCTCTGACATCACCGGCGTGCATTTCTACAATCAGAAGCTGAGTGAGTTCGAGTTCCGCCCTGGTCCAATTCTAGCGCAGGTGGTGCTCGCCGACGAAATCAATCGCGCCACGCCGCGGACGCAGTCAGCACTGCTGGAGGCGATGGCGGAGGGGCAGGTGACCGTCGACGACCGTACGTTTCCTCTTCCTGCACCCTTCTTTCTCGTCGCCACCCAGAACCCGATTGAACTCGAGGGAACCTTTCCTCTGCCCGAGGCCCAGCTGGACCGCTTTATGCTTCGCTTGAGGATGGGCTATCCCAGCGAAGATGAAGAGGAGCAAATGCTGTCGCGCTTCAACTCGTCAAATCCGTTTGACTCTCTTGAGCCCGTGGCCGACGGCAGTGACATAGTGCGGACACAGGAAAGGATTAGAGCGATTTACGTAGACCCTGTGCTGAGCGGCTATATCGTCAGGCTCGCACAGGCAACCCGCAACCACGACGACATTGAGTTGGGAGCGAGCCCGCGGGCCACCCTTGGACTTTACCGGTGCTGCCAGGCATTCGCCGCCATCCGGGGACGGCAGTACGTGACGCCCGACGACGTGAAGGTCCTGGCCCCCTTTGCCTTGGCCCACAGGACGATTCTCACTCCCCAGGCCAGGTTGAGGGGCCGGACTTCTGAGGCGGTGGTGCTGGAGCTGCTGTCCCGCATGGAGGTCCCGGTCTAGGCTGGGGCAAGAGCGATGCGGCACGAGCTTTGGCCGGTGGTCAGCGGGCTGATGGTGTTCGTTGGTTTGCTGGCAAGCAGTGGCATTCTCCTGGTCGTCGGGTCGCTGGTGGCCGTGATCTGGCTCGGCGCCCGGATATGGGAAAGGCATTGTTTTCGCAAGGTGTCCTACTCCCGGGATTTGGGCCGCCGCCGGGCCTTCATCGGCGACACTCTCGAATACACCGTCTCCCTCAGCAACGACAAGCCTCTCCCGCTCATCTGGGTGGAAACGCAGGATCCCTTTCCCGAGGGACTGGAACTGGTGGGCGCCGTCATCCGGGGGACCAGCCTGGAGACCAACCGCCATCACAGCATTGCCGCCTCTCTGTTGCCATTTCAGCGCGCATCGTGGAAGTTCAAAATGCAGTGTGTTCGCCGGGGCTATCACCGCATAGGACCGGTGCGGATGAGGAGCAGTGACATTTTCGGATTCGCTGCCACGGAGATGCGCCTGACCGGCGTTAATGACCTGCTGGTGTATCCCCGGGTTGTTGATCTTGAAAAACTGGCCGCTCCCCCGCAACATCCTTTCGGTCTCTCAAAGGGAGGGATGCCGCTGTACCACGATACAAGCCGTACCCGCGGCGTTCGTCAATACCGTTCCGAGGACCCGCTGAAACACATCGACTGGAAGGCCACGGCCCGGTCCAGCGAACTGCAGAGCAGGGTGTTCGAGCCAGCAGTCTCCATGAACATCGTGGTGGCCATGAATGGTTCGACCAGCGACTATGTTTGGCTAGGCACGAACCGGCGGCTGTTTGAGCGCGCCGTCACCATCGCCGCCTCGGCTGCCGTTATGTGCGACCGCCTTGGTTATAGCTATGGACTGATTTCGAACGCCGTCGCCTCCTATTCCGGCAAGTGGCTCAGCGTTCCCGTAGGCGCCTCATCGCAGCAGTTGACGATGACCCTGGAAGCACTGGCAACGGCGGCTCCCTATGTGGTATCGATGCTTCCAGACGTATTCCGGGCAGAGAGGGATTCCATTCCGTCGGGGTCTACCGTGCTGTTCGTCACTGCGGCAATCACCTCTTCGATACCCGAACAGATGAAAGCCTTCTCAGAACGGGGCAACCGCCTCTGCGTATTATTTGCTGGAGATGGAGAGCCGCCGGAGCGGATTGGTGATGTCCCCGTGTGGGGTGTGGGACATCTCCTGGATGTCCTGCCAGAGGCTGATGCGGACTGGGAGAACTGGGAGAACGAACCGCCATTGGCAAATGGGGCAAGCGATGAGGCCGGCCTGGCGTAGCAGGACCATAACCGCGGTCGCGCTCTTTCTGGAGAGCTGCACTCTCTACCTGATATTCGCTGTGGTTTCTCACATGGCGAAGGTGGAACAGCTGCAAATGCCCTTCTGGCTGGTGATGGTATCGATGGTGTGGGCCTTTGGGCTGTCGACCCGGATACTGGCGCTGCGGGTTTCGCCGGTGCTTCGAGGGCTGGCAGGAATGGCATTGGGGGTGCCCTCTCTGCTTGTGCTCATCGCCTGGAACGCAGGGGAGGCGGTGTCGCCCATTGGACTGCTCGTTCCTGCCGAGGCAGGTGGGATTGGATTGTTCGTAGGTTCAGTGATCTACCTGTTGTTGACTTGGTGGCGCGGCGTAGAGGTTTCGCGGGAGGAGGCAACCCTCGATTCTGTTCGATCGGCCTTCCAGATAGGTATGATCACGCTGCTGGTCGTAGCGCTGATTGATGCCGCTACCGAGGGGAGGATAGTAAGCGGATTCCTGGTGATCGGATTTTTTGCGGTGGGTCTCCCAGGCATGGCATTGGCGCGATTCTCCGCAGATGGCGGTGAGCAGCGCGAGATGCCCTCGCAGTGGGTTTGGCCAATTGGCGCCTGCGTTGCCGGTGTGCTGGGCCTGGGGCTGCTGGTAAGCGGGCTCGGCCTTGGTGGGCTGGATGACGTCAGCCGGGTGGTCGCGAGGGCGATTGGCTCGGTGGGACTGAAAATCCTGGAGCCGGTAATCATGCTCATCGGACTGCTGGCGGGGGCGCTGGTCAGCGTCGGCAACTGGTTCGCCGGGATGTTCGGAGGGGGCGACCTCGACGGTTTCATGGAAGCCCAACGGCGCATCAACGAGTTTCACGAAAGCCTTCGCGCGGTTGAGCATGATCCTGGAGGCAACATTTTCTTCACGGTACTGCGGTGGACCGCTGCGGCGTTCGGCACACTTGCTGCCGTTGGCATAGTCTATTGGCTCTTCCGAATCCGCCGCCATAGAAGCCCGCAGGGCGAGGTGGTTGAGACCCGCGAGTCCCTGTTCAGCCTTAGGCGCGCTGGCGACGACGCTGCGGGCGTCATCAGCGGCATTCTCCCCGGTTTTAGGAACGCCAGGCGGCGGCGGCTCAGGTCATTCCTGTCCCCCCGCGACTACTACCATGACCTGCTGGAAAAGGCCGGGAGAGCCGGGCGCCCCAAGGACGCCTG
Organism: Dehalococcoidia bacterium; assembly: GCA_965249355.1. Classification (GTDB taxonomy): domain Bacteria; phylum Chloroflexota; class Dehalococcoidia; order Lucifugimonadales; family UBA3495; genus VXOI01. The sequence continues at coordinate 2,341,234 of CBDFLW010000004.1, read as the reverse complement.
GGAAACGCCAAGGGAGCATCAGCGGGGGCTCTCGGGAATCCTGCCCGCCGACCCGGTGGGACGGATTGTCGACGAATTCCAGGCCTCCCACTACGGCGCGGGTCCATCCAGCCCCGAGCAGCTGGGGAGACTGGAGGATGACCGGCTGGCCCTGGAGCAGTTTCTCCGAGGTCAGGAGAGCGAACGCCAGACCGGGGCCACTACCGGAAGGCAGGCAGGACCTCATCTGCAATGATAGACATCAGGCGCCGCAAAGCTGGTATGTCCCCGGAATTCAGGGCAAGGAGAATGTGCTCCACGCCAGCCTCCCGGTAGGCCTCAATGCCGGCCCTCATGGCGCCAGGGTCGTCGCCGGGCAAGCGGGATCTCGAAGCAGCCCGCTGGCTGGACGGCTCCCCATGCACCTCCACCTCGATGCGTGCCGACATTGTGATTGCGGATGGGTCGCGCCCCGCCGCCTCCGCCAATGCAGACACTTCGCTCTTGCCAATTGCGAAGTCCTCGGGAGATAGCCCGGTGGGGTGCCACCCGTCGCCCACGCGGGCGGTGCGCCGCAACGCTCCGGCCGAGGAGCCGCCAATCCAAAGGGGAATATGCGGCTGCTGCACCGGCTTCGGCGAGAATCGCAGGTCGCTGAACTCCCAGCGCCTGCTGTGGTATTCAGGGCTGTGATTGGTCCACAGATCCTTCATTATGGCGATAGACTCGTTCGTGAGCGATCCTCGCTCGCGCATTGGAATGCCGAGGGCTTCAAACTCCTCGGCCATCGCTCCAGCTCCCACGCCAAGCGTCACCCGGCCGCCGGACATCTGGTCCAGGGTGGCGGCGTACTTGGCCAGTTCCACCGGGTTATGGTACGGAAGGACCAATACAGATGTGCCCAGCATCACCCTGCTGGTGGTGGCAGACATGTAGGACAGCATGGCCATGGGGTGGTAGTAGGGCCGGTCCTCCAGGCGCTCCCTGATGTATCCGGCGTTGAACAAATGGTCCATCACCCAGATGGAGTCATAACCCAGCTGTTCCGCCTCGGGACCCAGGCTGAGGACTTCGTGGGGGTCGGAAACGCCCCAGTTGTTGGGAATGGTCACGCCGAACTGCGTCATGATCTCCCCGATGGGCTGGTGGATTGAGACTGATTGGAGAATTAATCGGTGCGGTGCAATACTGAATTGCCGCTATGGAGGGCGATTCTTTACGGTCCAGGGGGAATGGCTCCCTACGTCCGTTCTCCCACGCGATGAGTGGCCGAAGCGCTAGGCCGTGTTGATGGCGGCCAGAACCGAGGCGGTTTCGACAGCGGCCAGCGCCGCGTTGGTGCCGATGTTGCCCGACTTGCCGCCGGCGCGGTTCAGAGCCTGCTCGAGACTCTCGGTGGTCAGCACGCCAAAGATCGTGGGCACTCCCGTGTCCATGCTTACGGCGCCGGCGCCTCCCTGCGCCTGTCCGGCCACCATGTCATAGTGCGAGGTCTCGCCGCGGATGACCGCACCGAGGCAGATCACAGCGTCGCAGCGGCCGCTCTTGGCAAAGGCCCGGGCGACCACGGGCAGCTCGAAGGACCCGGGAACCCAGGCGACCGTGATGTCGGAGTCGCGCACACCGCACCGGGACAGCGTTTCCAACGCTCCTTCCAGGAGTTGCTTGGTGATCACCTCATTGAAACGGGCGACAGCGATGCCGACACGGAGGCCCTGCCCGTTCATGTCGCCCCTGAGTTCATTGGGCACGATCAGTTCTCCTCGATTGAAATTGAATAAATTGTCAATTCGCAGGGAGGGGCCGTGAACCCCGGCTGGAGGCCTGGCACGGCAAGCCCTTCAGTTCAGTTCGCTTGTCTCTGTCCCCACCAGAAGCACCTTTTCGAGCAATTCGCTCTCGGAGACCATCCCGGCAACGGACGTAATTTCGTTTATGATGGTAAATGGGACCTGCCGGATGCTGTATCGTCGGGCCAGGTCAGGGAACTCCTCCAACTCGATCACGTCGGTACGCACGTTGGCACTCTCCGTGGCCATGGCGTGGGCCAGCAGCGCCATTCCCGCCGAGGTGTCGCTTCCGGGGGTGACGAACACCTGGAGGTGCACGGGACGACTGACCCGTCTCAGTTGCTTGCGGGCGTTCACCGAGAGGCGGGTATTTCCCCGGGACAGGGACTTGATGCTTTCGATCAGTGCCGGGAGCTGGTAGCCGAGGGGCAAGCCGTAGTACCGCATCGATTTGCCGGTGTCTGGGCCAATAACGATGGCAGGAATCCGGGTAACGCCGTCTTCCTGCGCCATCTCCTTTTGACTATGGAAATCGACCGTTTCCAGGCTCAGCTTTGGGGAGAGCGAGGTCAGCTCCTCCATCACCTGCTGGGTTTGCGGGCAGTAGCGGCAATCCCGGCCCGGGATGGCGATGGGCGATGGCCGCTGGGTGTAGAGCCGCAGGCGCACGTCTGCCTTCAGGTGCTTGCGGAAGTCGCGTTTCAGCCGGGGCTTTTCCTGGGCCGGAATCAGGTCTTGCTGCGCCGTCGCCATGGAGCGGAACCCTCTGTGGTAGCGGATGCGGCCAGTTTACACGGCCCGCAAGGGCTTATCTACCCTGCGGCGATTCCATTCCGTCACCTTGCCGAATACTGTAGCGGGGAGGGTCTACTCTAGCCTCCCTTGTCCAGCATGCTGCGGATGGTGAACATGCGTTGGAAGAGGGTGAAGCAGGAGACAGCTGCTATGGCTACCAGGATACTCATCATCAGCCACGGTACCCATCCCAGGAGCAGCCCGATGCCCAGCAGGATCACCCGTTCCGTGCGGGTCATCAGCCCGGCCCGAGTGAACACGCCCAGGCCCTCGCCCCTCGCCCGCAGATAGCTGACGCCCTGGGAGAAGATGAGGGCGAGCAGCAGCGCTACGAGAAAGTATGCCCGGTGATCCTCGGACACGTCCGCTCGCAGGGCGTAGACACCCAGGCCGACGAAAAGCGCCGCCTCCCCCAAGCGATCAAAGACCGAGTCGAGCAGAGCACCGAAGGGCGTCTCCTGACCGGTAAGGCGCGCCAGCGCTCCGTCAAACAGGTCCAGGATTCCACCGGCCAGGAACACCACGCCACCCCACAGCAGCCAGCCGGATGCCACCAGGTACGCGGAAACCACGCAGACGGCGAAGCCGAGGAGAGTGATGCCATTGGGAGAAAAGCCCGCCGCCTTGAACAACCGCGCCCCAGGCTCCTCGAAATAGTTGCGTACCGCTCCCCTAAGCCGTTCTCTGCCCAGCAGCGCCATGTACCTCCTGAAGGCAGGTCTCGTAGTACTGTTCCACGCGGCCGGCCACGACCTGCCAGCGATGTCTTTCTGCCTTCTCCCTGCCGCGCTGCCCCATAATGCGCCGTTGAGCCGGGTCACGGATCAGGCTTTCCAGGGCCGCGGCCAGGGAGTCAACATCCTTGTTGCGGAAGAGGAGGCCTTCATCGCCGTGGTTGAGCACTCCCCGGTATCCCTCAATGTCCGAGGCGACCACCGGCTTTCCAGCGGCCATTGCCTCCAGCAGCACGATCCCGAAGCTCTCCGCACCAGTTGCCGGAGAGCAGAAGATGTCGGCCGAGGCGTAATAGCGGGGCAGGTCCTCGTAGGGCACCCGGCCCACAAACTCAACGTCCTGAAGGTTCCGGGAACCGAGAACCTGATACGAGTCCTTGTCCGGGTTGCCCGGCCCGACCACGAGAAGGCGCAGGTCGGGAAATTCCCAGCGCAGGCGGCCGTACGCTTCCAGCAGGTAGCGCAATCCCTTCCGCTTTTCCAAACGGCCTACGAAAATGATGTTGGTCTTGCCGTCCCGGTACTGGGGCCATGGCTCGGCATTCTGCGAGAAGTGGTCCACATCAATGCCGTTGGGGATTATCTCGTAGTTGCCGGGGAAGGTGGAATTAACATAACGCATGGCTGCCGGGGAAACGGCGATGTTGCCGTGAAGCCGCTGGTGCCATCGCTTGATGAAAGGCTGGCTCATCCGGTACAGGTGGTGCCGGTTGTGGCAGGCGTGGAAGGTGCCGACGTTCACCGTGTTTGAGTATTCGAGGACGGTCAGGGGCAGAATGGGGGCCATGGGCTCGTGGAGATGAATGATGTCGTACTTCTCACGCTCCAGCAGCGCCCTGACCTTGCGGGCCAGCCACCAGGAGAGGGACACGCGGGCAATGGATCCTCCGCTGGGCAGTGGCACCGAGCGGCCAAGCGGCACCAGCAGGTCACGGTCCTGGCACTCGCGGGACGGGGAATGAGGGGCGAGCACCTGCACCTCGTGGCCCGACCGGCCCAATTCCCTGGCCAACTGGGACACATGCATGGTTACGCCACCGGGCCAAGTGAAGTCGTAGGGCGACACCATGGCGATCTTCAATTGCACACCATCCAGCGAGGGGTCCCTGGGTTTCTCATTCTAACTCTGGCCAGCTGCTTCCTCGGCTCTTGCGGCGATTATTTTCCTGTTGCTCTCCCCGGCGATAAACGAGTCGGTGAGGTCCCGCGCAGCATCATCGGTATACTGGATCGGCGGAGACTTCATGAAGTAGGCGCTGGGGCCGACGACGGCGCCTGCCTCACCACGGTCCATGGCCAGCTTGGCGCACCGGATGGCGTCGACCACCACGCCCGCCGAGTTGGGGCTGTCCCAGACCTCCAGCTTGGCCTCCAGGCTTATGGGCGCTCCGCCGAAGATGGTCCCCTCCATGCGGATGTAGCACCACTTACGGTCCTTCAGCCAAGGAACGTGGTCGCTGGGCCCGACGTGTATGTTGTCGGGGTCGATTTCCTCATCCATTTGGGACGTGACAGACGTTGTCTTGGAAATCTTCTTGGATGTCAGGCGCTCCCGCTCCAGCATGTTGAGGAAGTCGGTGTTGCCGCCGAAATTCAGCTGGTATGTGTTATCCAGCTTTACTCCCCTGTCCTCGAACAGGCGGGTCAACACCCGGTGGGTGATGGTGGCGCCCAGCTGGGATTTGATGTCGTCGCCGATTATGGGGACCCCGCGCTCCTCGAACCGGTTCCGCCAGTATTCCTCGCGGGCCAGAAACACCGGGATGCAGTTGACCATGGCACAGCGGGCGTTGAGTATGTGCTCGACGTACCATTTGGTGGCCTGCTCGCTTCCGACGGGCAGGTAGTTGATCACCACGTCGACTTCGCGGTCGCGGAGGATGCCGGTGATGTCGGAGGTGGAATGAGGGGACTTCCTGACCAGGTGCGACACGTAACGGCCGATGCCGTCATGGGTCATGCCACGGTCCACCTTGACGCCGGTATGCGGGACGTCGGCAAACTTCAGAGTGTTGTTCGGTTCAGTGAATACGGCTTCGGACAGGTCCTTGCCGACCTTATTTTCGTCTATGTCGAAGGCGGCAACCACTTCAATGTCCTCGACGCGGTAGTCCCCAATGGTGTTGTGCATCAGACCCGAGACTGCGCTATCTGCCGGAATCTCCACGTACTTGTGAAGTCCCTGCACCAAGGATGAAGCGCAGTTACCCACGCCGATGATGGCTACGTTGATTTTGCCCACTTAGTGGCTCCTTTGCGACGGCAATTGTCCCGTTCCTGTTGACAGAGCAGCCCGGAAATGCGGACACCCCAAGTGCGTCCGGCCAGTTTGGCGGCGCCCGCCGTTTCGATAAACGCCCCAGCTACAGCGCACGATTTTATCAACCAGCAGCATCTGCATACAAGTTCCAGTCCGTCCGCCCCTTTTCTTTGACCGGACAGGGACCGTGATGAGGGAATTCTGCTGCTTGGCCTCTCTCGCCAACGCTACTCGAAAAACCGGATGATCGCGGTGCGGTCATCGTACCGGAATCGCACTCCCAGCTTTTCCGGAACACGGCCCTCGACCAGCCGTCCAGCGATGATTTCCTCAATGCGTCGGGTGGCTTCCTCCGGAGTGGCCGAGCTGCGCACTATGTCTGCCAGCTCGTCGATATCCATGTTGTCGGTTACACCGTCGGTGGCCAGGACCAAGCGGTCCCCGGGGTGGACGTCGAGGTCCCGTTGAGGCATCTGGCCCATTTCGGCCGCCGCGCCTACAGCCCTTGCAACTCCGACGTGCAAGAATCCGCCAGTCCGACCGGAGAGTCGCTCGTGGGAGTCCGGTTTCACGAGTACGATGGGACTGTCGCCGGCGGCAATTACATAGAGCCGCCCGCCCAGGTACAGAGCAACAGACACGGTGGTGAGCAAGAACCGGCCGGCTCCGACACCGAAAAACTCGTCGTTCACTTCGAGTATCGTTGAGGCGATGTCGCCGATGCTTTCAGCCGGGGATTGGCCCAGGGCCTCCCCCAACTCCCGGCTGGCCTCGGCACCGCCGTGGCCGGTGACCCCGTCCATGACCACGTCGAGAAAGTACCCGTTACCAAGGTCGCGGGTCAGCAGATTGTCCTCGCCGTGAGCGGAATTGTCTTGCAACGTTGAAAAATTGCTGGCAACCATGGCAGCGTCCTTTTATTCTCTCCCTTAAAGTGTCTCCCGCCCTGTGCGGAAGATAGCAGAGTTGATCTTCGTATTGTTGTTTGGTCAGTCCGAATACGCGCCCAGCTCAGCATCGGCGTCGAACTTGAACCTGGTCCAGTAGTCCCCGCGCAGCCAGTCCAGGGCAACCCTCCAAGCCGAGAGAGCTGTTCCAGAATCGGGAAGATCGCGGTTTCGCTCCTGGATCTCCCCCAGATAGGCCATAAGGTCGTACCGGAATTCCTCATAATTTAAGTAGGCTCGCGAGCCTATCTTGTCCAGAATCACATTGGCCGCGGCGCCTGCGCCGTCTCCGGCACCCAGCAGTCCCCGCCTCATCTCGTCCAGTTCCTGCTGAATGTTGACGATGGGCCGCAGGCCCCGGGCATCCCGGTAGCCGCTGGCGTCCTGCGGCGGTTCCTCTGGCGTGGAGTAGAACTTGAGCAACTCGAGGCAGGCGTCGTTCACGTCGAGCGGAGGGCGCCCCCGGGGCGCAGGGTCGTTGACGCCCGCCAGGGCACCGGTGTCGATGACCTGGACGCGGCCCGTTCCCGGCTGGTAGAAAACGTTCTGCGGCCTGAGGTCCATAACGATGAATCCTGACCGAAGGTAGTACTCTTCCAGGTCGATGAGCTGAGCGTGCACCGGGAAAGGCTGTACATCCTTGCCCTGCACCAGCGGGAACAGCGCGAAGAGGTTCTGCCCCGCCCCCACTGGGACACCGGTGAACCGGGACATCATATCGCCCAGCAGGGGAATACCCGGCGCCACTCCCTGCACGAACACTGTGTATGGCTCGCCCAGCTCTTCCCCGAAATAGTCGTCGTGCAGGGCCGGTTCCGTATAGCCAAGGATCGGAGCCAGCAGCCCATTGGCGTCGCCGGCGGTGTCATACGCTGCCAGCATTTTTTCGGTTCGGGCCTCGATGGCCGTGTGCTGTCTGCGGCTGACCGCTTGGGGAACGGGACGTTTCAACGCCACTTCGGCGCCGGTCTCGCGGTCGATGGCGGCGCGCACGTCGTAGTCTGCACCCGACCCAAGACGGCGGGTTATTTCATAGCGTTGCAGGTCTACTTTTTCCACCGAACGCGGCCTCCCGACCGCCGTACCGTGTGAACCAATTACGAATTACGGTACAGACCAAGCAAAATGTTACGACGCGGTCTGCACATTTGCAACCGGAACAGCAGAGGCGACAGGTACCGGCGTCGCGAAATCATGCAGAGGGAACCCTGTAACCGATGGTCAGCCACTCTTCCCGGGGCCACTCCAGCTCTGGCGTGAAGCCGAAGGCGATAAGAGCGTCGTCCACCTCGGGCCTTTGGGTTGCCAGAAACCCGGATGCCACCAGCATTCCGCCGGGACGCAGGGCACGATAAATGAAGGGAGAGCGGTCAGCAACCCCACGGGCGGAAATATTGGCGACGGCTAGGTCGATCACGCCTTCGGGTACCGTCTGATGAGGAACGGAACCCTTGGCCAGGGTAATCTGATGCTGCAGGCGAAGACGACGGATGTTCTTCCGTGCCGCCGATACAGCCTGCCCATCGATGTCCAGCGCGACCACCGACTCTGCGCCCAGCTTCAGGGCTGTGATGGCGAGAATACCGGAGCCGGTGCCGAGATCCAGAAGGCGCATACCCGGCCGCACCAGTTCTTCCAACGCCTCCATGCAGGTGTAGGTAGTAGGGTGGTAACCAGTGCCGAAAGCTATGCCTGGGTCGAGCTCCACGACGATTCTGCCGTTCGCCTCCTGGGGACCCAGTTCCACCCAGGAGGGCTTGATGATCAGCCGCTGTCCAACGGGAAGGGCCGCATAGTATTCCTTCCAACTGTTTTGCCAGTCCTCGTCATCGTCGAGGTCCCGGACGGTGAACTCACCCAGGTCCCCCACGGAACTCACCAGCCTGATACCCACATCAATCCGGGCGAGGCGTTCCCTGGAGCCCGATTCCAGGTAGGTGCGCAGCATGACTTTGCCGGCGCCCTTCGGCTCCGTGCTGAGGCCGCGGCCATAGCGGCTGAACAGGTAGGAGACGGGTTCCACGAATTCGTGGGGGACGGAGATGCTGAGTTCCTTCCAGGGCATAGGCGCTCCGAGGTTGTTACCAGGTCGTCGATTTCACAGTGCCAGTTGCCGTGTGCCGGGGCGTTGGCTGTCCGGCTAAAAGGCATCCTTTATCCGGTCGAAAAGGCCTCTTTCTTCTGCATCCTGATTCTCCAGACCTTGCTGGTCCGTGTCCGTGCTGGACTTCTTACCGGAACTCTTCTTGCGCTTCTTACCCTTGGTCTCGGAGGCGGCCCCGCCATTGAAGGACAGCGCCAGTTCCTCCATCAACTCCCGCTGGTGGCTGGTGAGGGATGTGGGTACTCGAACGTCGACCTGCACGCGCAGGTCGCCGCGGCGATTGGAGTGGAGGTGAGGGACTCCCCTTTGGCGAATGCGAAACTCTGCGCCCGGCTGGGTGCCCTGGGGCAGCTTCAACTCCTCGTCGAACCCATCAACCGTGGGGATGACCTTCTCCACCCCCAGGGCAGCTTCCGCCAGATTCAGGGGCAGCGTATATACGATGTCGGTGCCGTCCCGCTGGAACAGGCTGTGCTCCTGGACGTCGATTGCGACATACAGGTTGCCCGAACCACCGCCCTCGCTGCCAACATCACCTTCGCCGTTTATGCGCACCTGCATTCCGATGTCGACGCCGCCCGGGATCTTGACCTCGATCTTTCGCCTGCGCCGCTCTCTTCCTCCGCCACGGCAGTTGGTGCAGGGAGAGTTGATGACGCTGCCGCGTCCGCGGCAGGCATGGCACGGTGCGATCTGGGTGAACTGCCCGAAAACGCTGCGTTGTGAGCGCCGCACCTGCCCGCGGCCCCGGCAATCGGCGCAGGTGTCGATGGAGGTGCCGGGTTCGTTGCCGGCCCCCGAGCAGTGGTGGCAAAGTTCCAGCCTGTTGATTTCTATTTCCCGGTGCGTTCCGAAGACCGATTCCTCAAAGCTCAGCGATACCTGGTGCTGGAGATCGCTTCCCCGCCGGGGCTGTCGCCCTACATGGGCAGAGGCCCCGCCGAAGAACGAATCAAAGATGTCGCCAAACCCGCCGAACCCGTCGAAGGGACTGCCAGCGCCCTGGGCGCCGCCATTTACTCCCGCCCTGCCAAACCGGTCGTACTGCCCCCTCTTCTTGGAGTCCGAGAGGACTTGGTAGGCCTCGTTGATCTCCTTGAACTTTTCCTCTGCATCGGCGTTCTTGTTTCGGTCGGGATGAAATTCCATGGCCTTCCGGCGAAAGGCCCTGCGAATTTCCTCGTCGCTGGCGTTGCGGGCAACGCCCAGCACGGCATAATAGTCCTGGTCGGCCATTATCGATCACTCAAAGCTGGGGGAGGATTGCGAAACGCACACCCTACTATTGTAGTGGAGCATCGGCAGGCTCTCAATAGCGTGACCCACAGACATTGCCCATTGCGTATTTCGTATTTCGTAAGGCGGCAGACAGGTTTTTGTCCTTGACACTTCTGGGGCTGCTCGCTACGATGCATAAAAGGAGCAAAGTCTAAAATCCCGTTAGGGGATTGCTCCGTTTGGGCGTAACAGGCGGAAAATGAAGGTGATATGACTACAGTTATCATCGCTGTTCTCGCCGTCCTTGCGGCCCTAGGGGTAGGGATAGCAACTTGGCTGGGACTTCGGCAAAAGGTCCAGGCCTCACGGATGGTGAAGGCCAATGAGACCGCCGGAGACCTCACCGCTCAGGCCCAGGAGGAAAGCAGAAGCATACTCCTCGGCGCTCAGGAAGAAGCCCTCAAGCTGCGGAATGAGGCTGAGTCGGAAATCAAGGAGCAACGCCGGGAGCTCACCCGCTTGGAGGACAGGCATCTGCAGCGGGACGAGCAACTGGAACGCAAGATAGAGGCGCAGGACAAGCGGCAGACCGAACTGACCGAACGGGAATCGAATATCGAGGAGTCTCGCAAAGAGGTCGAAGAACTGAAGGAAGAACAGGCCAGGGTTCTGGAAAGAACTGCAGGTCTCACCGTTGAGGAAGCCCGCGAGGCTGTCGTAAGGCGCGGCGAAGAGGATGCGCAGCACGACCTGGCTCGGCGGTACTATGAACTAGAGCGGGAAAACAAGGACCGGGCGGACGAAAACGCCCGCAAGATCATCGCAGTCGCCATCAACAGACTCGCCTCTGACGTGGTGTCCGAAAGCACCACCTCGGTGGTACCCCTGCCCAATGATGAGATGAAGGGCCGTCTCATCGGCCGCGAAGGACGCAACATTCGTACCCTGGAGTCGCTGACCGGAGTGGACGTCATCATCGACGACACACCGGAGGCCGTGACCGTTTCGTGCTTCGACCCGGTGCGGCGGGAGGTCGCGCGGCTGTCGCTGGAAAAGCTGGTCTCAGATGGCCGCATCCAGCCCGCCAGGATCGAAGACATGGTAAACCGGGCCCAGAACGAGATCGACCAGACAATCATGAAGGCCGGCGAACAGGCTACCTTTGACGTGGGTGTCAGTGGCCTGGACCGGGAGATGGTACGGTTGCTGGGTCAACTCAAATATCGCTACAGCTACGGTGAAAACGTGCTGCAGCATTCCATAGAGGTGGGTCTCCTGGCTGGCATGCTGGCTGCCGAGGCCGGCGCCAACGTGCAGGTGGCCAAGGTCGGAGGGCTGCTCCACGACATCGGAAAGGCCCTGACCCACGAGGTTTCCGGACCTCACGCCGAGATCGGCGCCGAAATCGCCAAGCGCCACGGCATCAATCACAGTTCCTATCGCGGTATTCTCGAGCACCACTGGGATGAACACGAGACCGTAGAGTCATTCCTGGTGGCGGCGGCCGATGCCATCAGCGCTGCCCGCCCCGGAGCCCGCAAGGAGTCGCTGGAACAATACGTCAAGCGCCTCCGCGATCTTGAGGACGTGGCCGCCAGCTTCGAGGGAGTGGAGCGGACGTTCGCCATCCAGGCCGGCCGCGAGGTGCGGGTGATGGTGAAGCCAGAAGACATGGACGACGTAAAAGCGGCCTCCCTGGCGCGCAATATTGCCAGGAAGGTGGAAGAGGACCTGGTGTTCCCCGGCCAGATCAAAGTAACCGTCATCCGGGAAACGCGAAGCGTGGAATTCGCCCGCTAGACCCGAGGGAGAGGGGTTCACCGCCTATACCCAGGAGGGTTTTACAGCCCAAGATTGGCCTGCCGTTCCGCCCGGCAACCGCCGGTCTGCTCAAGCACTTAAAGGGGACTCAGGAGCGGGAAAATCCCGGCTGCTGAGTCCTTCTTTCGCCGGATTCAGATTCAGAACACAATAGAACGAGGACTAGAGCCACTTGCGCATATTGATGATTGGCGACGTTATTGGAAAGCCTGGCCGTGACGCGGTCCAGCGGATTCTGCCGGGCCTCCGTCGCGAAAAAGAGATTGACCTGGTCATAGCCAACGGGGAAAACGCCGCGGGCGGATTTGGACTGACCCTGGATACCGCCTCCGAACTTCTGGATTCAGGTGTGGACGTTCTCACCTCGGGCAACCACATATGGGACAAGAGGGAATTCATACCCTACCTGGACGACGTTGGAGGGGAAGGTCTCCCCGTCGTGAGGCCCGCCAACTACCCCAATGCGCCCGGAGTTGGAGTTATCCGGCGCAAGGGAGCGGCGGTGGTCAACCTGATGGGCCGAGTGTTCATGACCCCGTTGGACTGCCCCTTTCGTACAGCGGACCAGTTGCTGGACGATTTGAGAAATGAAGAAGATACGGCGGTAATCGTTGTCGATTTTCACGCAGAGGCCACGTCGGAAAAACAGGCAATGGGATGGTACCTGGACGGGCGAGTCAGCGGGGTTTTCGGCACACACACCCATGTCGGCACCATTGACGCCCGTATCCTTCCCGGCGGCACGGCTTACCTCACCGACGTAGGTATGACCGGCCCGGTGGACTCTGTCATCGGCAGCGACACGCGCGCGGTCTTGGACCGCTTCCTGACTTCGATGCCCCAGCGCCTGGAGGTTGCCAAAGGGCCATGCACCTTCAACTCGGTTTTCGTGGAAGTTGACGAACAAACCGGACGCTCCATTCACCTGGAGCGCGTAGACAGGATGGCAGTCTGATATGAGCGCAGAGGTGGACCTCCATCTCCATACCCTTGCCTCCGATGGGCGGCTTACTCCCACCGACCTGGTGCGGCTGGCTGCGAGCCAGGGGCTGAAAACAATTGCCGTTACCGATCACGACACCACCGACGGACTTGCCGAGGCCTTCACGGCAGCTGAGGAGTTCCCGGGAATGCGCGTTATACCGGGAATTGAACTTAGTGCCGATGTTCCTGGCGATGAGGTACATGTGCTGGGATATTTCATTGACCCGGAGGACCGGGACTTGCAGTCAGAATTGAGCAGGTTCCGCGAGGGCCGTGTTGGCCGGGCGCAGGCGATGGTGGAGAGGTTGAGAGAACTGGGAATCCACGTGGAGTGGGAGCGCGTACAACATTTTGCCGGCGATGGCGCAGTTGGACGGCCTCATATCGCATTGGCCATGGTGGAGGCCGGCTACTGCCGGGAGCCGAAGGATGCCTTCCCGGAATACCTGGGACGCAACGGATTGGCATACGTCGAACGCGTCAAGCTAACCCCGGCGGAGGCAGTCGAGATGATACAGCGCGCGGGAGGAGTGGCGGTCCTGGCCCACCCGGCGTACATGAACGATATGGAAGCCGGCATTGCCAACCTCGCCGGGATCGGTCTTTGCGGGATGGAGGTACATTACGCCAAGTACCGGGATGACACCATCCGGCAGCTGGCCCGACTGGCCCGCGAGTACGACCTTATCCCGTGCGGCGGGAGCGATTATCACGGCCTGGGAAACACCGACGAATGCCTTCCGGGCGAAAACGGCCCGCCGGGGGAGTCGGTTGACCGCCTCGAGGCCGCGTCACAGGCCGCACGAGAATCCAGGACGTTCTGATGCAGATGCGCCGGGCGGGGCATCTGCCCGGTCTCGAGTAGCCAATGGAAATCGCAGGACTGTACGTAGCCGCATACCTGTTGGGTGCCGTTCCCACGGCTTACATCCTCGGAAGGCTGGTTAGGGGAATCGACATTCGCCGGTATGGGAGCGGTAACGTTGGAGGCGGAAACGTCATCCAGCACGTTGGCAAGAGATGGTTCATTCCCCAGTTGGTCTCGGATGCGCTGGTCAAGGGAGCCGGCACCGTCTGGTTTTCAGTGTTTGTTGTGGGGCTGGAATGGAATTCTCCCTGGCTGATCGGTCCTCCTCTGTTGGCCTTGGCCGGTAACAACTGGTCACCGTTCCTGAAATTGCAGGGAGGACGGGGCCTTGGGGTTGCCGTGGGCACTCTGCTGGCATTTTCTCCGGCCATCCTGGGGGTCATTCTGGTAATTTATTTCGGAGGATACCAGCTGAACCGGGAGGCGGGCGTGTGGGCCCTGATCGCGCTTATATCGTTGCCGGTTATGGCGTTTTTCTTCCCGGCTGGGCTTAAAATGGTGGATGGGACCGCCTTGGTGTGGTTTTCTCTCGGTGTTTTGGCATTGATTGTACTAAAGCGCCTGACCTCAAACTGGACACCTCTACCGAACAACACGCCTCGCAGGAAAGTATTTTTCAATCGCTTGTTGCGAGACCGGGACGTTGCCGACCGAAATCAGTGGGTTGAACGCATACCCGGAACAGCCGGCTGATCATTAGCCGACAGGAGCGGACTATGGCCACGGAGCCGCGAAGGGCGGGCCAGGAGGCCAACGCCAGTTACTGCAACTGGCATCCCGAAACTGAGACACGGCTGTACTGCAGCCAATGCAGCAAAAGCATCTGCACTTTGTGCATGGTACAGGTGCCGGTTGGCATCCGCTGCCGGGAGTGTGGCCGCGCGGAAAGGTTGCCAACCTTTGATGTTCAGCCCACCTACTACCTGCGGGCTGTAGGGACAGCGGTCGGAGTGGCTGTTGTCGCGGGGTTGTTGTGGTATGGGCTCAATCGGCAATTCGGCGGTGTGCCCCTCGTGTCGTCCATATTCGGTCTGGCTGTGGCCTACGCAATCGGCGAACTGGTGAGCAGGGCCGTAAACCGCAAGCGAGGAGTCCCGCTGGCCTGGATTGCCGGCGGCGCAATGGTGGCGGCGTATCTGATTTCAGGTGGTTTCGTTTATCTTCTCAGCGGTAACTTTCTCAGCGTCATCTTCAGCCTGCTGTTTCTTGCAATAGCAGTGTACGTAGCATCTTCGCGGCTGCGCTGAGACTGGTTCCAGGCGGGAGTGGGGCCAATGGATCTGGGGACAAATCCTATCCACACTCCTGCGCTGCCGATGTGCCGATGCCCAGTTTGTCCCGAAGTTTGAGCAGCGTTTTGCGGACGACGGCAGTCTCAAACCCCCGGCGCTGCAGGAATGCGCTTACTCGCCTGTTGAAGGCGGTGTGGTCTTTGCTGACTTGCCTGGCGGCATAGCGGGACGCGGCACGGTAAGCAGCATCCAGGGAGTCGTAACCCTCAAGAGCAGTTTCGATCAGGTCCTCCGCAACACCGCGCTGCTTCAGCTCCCGCTCGATCATATTGCGGCCGCGGGGCTTTCGCCTTTCGCGGCTCTGACGCCACTGGTGCGAGAAGTCCGCGTCGTCCAACAGGCCGTCCTGGATGAGACGGGACACGGTGCGGTCAACCGCCTCGACCTCGAAATGCCGGCCGAGGCATTCCCGCATCTCGGAGATTGTGCGGGGCCTTGTGGCCAGTAGCCTCAAGGCCGTACTGCGCGCTCGCTCGTCTTCCGACTTCCCCAAGTTGTTCTTTGTAGGCGTGTGTTGAGTTCGGATTATGAACCGGTCCTAGTGAACAGAAAATGGAGGGGCTGCCGGTTAGTGGCAGCCCCATTTTTCACTGCTAGTCGCTTGACGAGGGGTCGGAGCCGTTGAGAGAGGGAGCGCCGCCGACTTCGAGGGTGTCGTCCTCTTCCAGGTCAAGGTCCGGTGATGGGGAGGCGAGCTCGTTGTTGGCCCGGATGCGGTTTTCCACGGAGGCAGCGATTTCCGGGTGTTGCTGCAGGAATTCCTTGGCGTTCTCCCGGCCTTGTCCCAGGCGGGTCTCGCCGTAGGAATAGAAAGCGCCTGACTTTTTGACGATGCCCCTTGCGCTTCCGATTTCCAGGAGGTCGCCCACCTTGCTGATGCCCTGGTTGAACATGATATCGAACTCGGCGACCCGGAATGGGGCTGCCACCTTGTTCTTTACAATCCGGGCCCTGACCCGGTTGCCGATGATCTCCGCCCCCTGTTTGATCGACTCGATGCGGCGAAGGTCGATGCGGACCGAGCTGTAGAACTTGAGAGCCCGGCCGCCGGGTGTTACCTCAGGGCTGCCGTAGGTTACGCCCACCTTTTCCCTGAGCTGGTTGATGAACACCACGGCGGTCTTGGACTTGTGGATGGCGCCCGTGAGTTTGCGCAAGGCCTGAGACATCAGGCGGGCCTGCAGGCCAACGTGGGTGTCTCCCATGTCGCCCTCGATCTCTGCCTGGGGCACCAGGGCGGCTACGCTGTCGATGACAATGGCATCGATGGCCCCGCTACGCACCAGTTGTTCGGTAATGTCCAGGGCCTGCTCCGCACTGTCGGGCTGGGCAATGAGCAGCTCGTTCAGGTCCAGTCCACAGCTGGCCGCGTAGGTGGGATCGAGAGCGTGCTCCACGTCAATGTACGCAGCGACACCTCCGGCCTTCTGGGTCTCTGACATCAGGTGTATCGCCAGCGTGGACTTGCCCGCTGACTCGGCGCCGAATATCTCGGTGACCCGGCCGCGGGGAATTCCCCCGGTACCGAGGGCGATATCGACGGCCAGCGAACCCGTGGAGATGGACTCGGTGATCAGAGAATTGCTGAGTTCACCCAGGCGCATCACCGCGCCCTTGCCGTGGTCCTTTTCGATGCTGCTGAGAGCGATATCCAGCGCGGCCTTTTTATCGGTTGTCATCTTATCCTTTTTCATCACCCGGCACGTTCCTCCCTTTGGAATGATGAGAGACTAACATATGTTCTAATATGAGGACAATGGACAACTGTCAGCAATTTAAGAAATCGAATAAAAACTGTTTCTGCCTCTTTTGAGGGCTGGCTGGGAAAGGGTACAATTTGTTCCGCGCGTCGCTGAAAAGGCCGACCGGCCCGATTCTAGAACTCTCAAGTGCCGCCCTTGTACCCGATGATGACCGTGCCGTCCTCCACGATGACCGGCGTTATCCGCTCTCCCTTGGTGAGTGCCAACAGTTCGGGAATCCTGTCTTCCTGCTTGGAGAGGTCTACGTCCTCATAGGCGACTTTGCGCTTGCGGTAGTCCATCTTGGCCGCGGCCGAGAAGGCGCAGTCTGGATGGGTGTAGAGAATAACCTGCGTTGCTTCCGTCACGTTGCACCCCTGCGGGAATCTGCGTTGCGTGTAATTCTTTCTGCATCCGTACGGTGGGAATTGTACGCGGACGGGCATTTTTGTTCAATTAGGCCCGTGCACGACGCCGCGGGCTGTTGGCAGGGCGACGCATTTGGATCACACACCGGCATATCTAGTTCAGTCTCCGTGATCCCGCTCTCGCTGGAATCCAGGATTGCAGGGGTGCGCCCGCATTCGAGACAGTGAGGGCCTTTGGATTCCCGGGATAGCGGGAATGAAGGGGAATGTTCCGGTAGTAGTGGGTTGCTGGATGGGAGGAAAGTTAAGACGCGATGGCCCTGGGGCTGTTGGGACAATCGCTAAACAAACCTTCAGATGTTATGCTTGGGAATATTCTTGTATTTCTCAGTTCCTTGCAAGGCTCCGAATTCCATGGACTCACCCGACGATCAACCGGCCATCCGGACCGTGGCGTCGCTGCTGGAAGCGTTCTCCGTGGGAGTAGGCCGGATCACTCCAGGCCCGCGAGGTTCCCGGCTCAGCGGCGAGCCCCGCCTGTTGCTCGAGACAGCCGTCGAGGCCCTGACCACCCACGAAATGGATGATGAAGGGTTGGTCTATGGCAATGCGTGCTATGCCCTGGGGCGGCACGAGGATGCCTCCGCAGCGTACCGGGCGCTCCTGAAGAGGGAGCCAGCGAACATCGAGGCGCGATTCAACCTCGGCCTGGCTCTGCTACGCCTGCGGCAGCCGGAAGGCGCGGTGCAGGAGTTCACCGAAACCCTCGTACGGTCGCCTCAATTGGCCGAGGCCTACTATCAGCGCGGCAACGCCTACGACGATATCGGTGACGTTGAGCGGGCGCTGACCGACTACTCTAGCGCCATAGACCTGGCGCCTGGATACATCCAGCCGATGTACAACCGGGGCATCCTGCTCGCTGGGGCCGGAAGGCAACAGGAGGCGGTGGCCCAGTTCGACAGGGTCATAGATCTGCGGCCCGACATCGGAAACGCGCACCTGAACCGGGGTGCGTCCCTGGATGAGCTCGGTCTGCACGAGGAAGCCGTTGACAGTTACGGCCGGGCGGCCGAGCTGAACCCCGACGACCCCCGGGGCCTATTCAACCGGGCCCGCACCTCCTACTACCTCGGGCGCCTTCAGGATGCCTTGGACGACTATTCCGAGGTCTTGAGGCTGGACCCCGAGGACGCGGAGGCATATAACAATCGTGGACTGGCCTATGACGCCTTGGGCGATTACGGGTCGGCGGTGGCCGACTACGAACAGGCGCTGGCGGTGCGTCCCGATTTTGCCGAGGCACACAGCAACCGGGGGGCCGTGCTGGAGGCCCAGGGCGAGGTAGAGGAGGCTCTGGAGGCCTATCGCGAAGCGCTGGCGGCAAACCCGCGCCTTGCCTCTGCCCATTACAACGCGGCCCGGGTTTATGCGCAGCTTGACGACCTGGAGGCCTGCCTCAGTCACATGGACAGCCTTCTCGAACTGGCGCCGGAACTGGCCGAGGATGCAGCCCAGGACGAACACCTGCAATGGGCGCTGCGGATGAGAGCGCTGCGGGACTCCCGGGGCACGGATGTACGCCCCGACGCAGCCAGCTAGCCGTTGCCGGGAATCTCCTGCGGCAGGTCAGGATCAGGTTCCAACTCCTCCAAGATCCCCTCGTGGTCGGAAGAGCCGATGCGGCGACGAACGATCATGCTCCTCAACAGTACCAGGACTGCCAGCACGGTGAGGCCCGTGACCAGCTCCACATCAACGCGGTAGGCGAAGCTCAGTCCCAGCATCAGTGCGAAACCAGTGAAGATGCCCCAAGAAGACCTGAGGGAGCGGTTCCGCATCAAGAGTACGGTGGCCACGCCGACGACAGCCGCCAGCACAGTCAGCACCGGAAGCAGGGCTAAACTGACCCCAATCAGCGGGGTCATCGCGTCTCCCCCGCGAAAAGATGAGAAAACCGAGACCCAGTGGCCCACAATGCATGCAGCTGCGGCAACCAGCGTCAGCGGCGCCTCGACGCCCAGGGCCCATGCAATGGCCACGGCCGCCGAACCCTTGCCCACATCTCCGGCAAACACCAGCAGCGCGCTTCTCCGGCCCACGTTCCAGAACACGTTCGCCGTGCCTGCCAATTTTGTCCCAGTGTTGAAAATGTCGACGCCCTTGACATAGCGGCTGACCCATTGGGCAAAGGGCAGGGCGCCGAGAAAATAGCCGATAACTCCCGATGCGATCAGAAGTAGTATCTCCATCGGGCTGTCCATAATTCCCGTCCGCCCCAGCAAATAGTGCGTAACAATTTGATTGTGAGGCCCAGGTCAGGATCGCCAAGTCAGGTCCACAGACAGGAATACAAATATACCAGCAGGCATCTCTCGATGATAGCGCACCCAAACAGATGATGGACGTATTCCTATCGCAGCTGTCGCAGGGATAGCCCTCAATGAATCATGGGTACTGCTCTCCGTTATACTTGGAGCGCCGGAGTCATCCGGCACACTTCACAACCGGGCTGGCAACCCCGGTCCGCATTCCTGCGAGGGCTGAACTACAATGACTGCATCTCCATCCTCCGGTCCCTTGGCCGGAATGGTTGTTCTGGACCTGACACAAATCCTGGCCGGGCCGATGTGCACAATGGTGCTGGCCGATATGGGCGCCGAAGTAATCAAGATCGAGAAGCCCAACGGCGGAGATGACAATCGCCGCATGGGCCCACCGTTCATCAAGGACTGGTCCGCTGGTTTCCTGGCCGTCAACCGTAACAAGCGCAGCCTCGTCCTGGACCTGCGGGCCGAGTCGGGAAAGGACGTTTTCCGTCGGCTGTTGGTTAAGGCCGATGTTGTGGTGGAGAATTTCCGGCCGGGGGTGATGGAGCGAATGGGTCTGGACTACCCTGAGTTGGCCAAGCTCAAGCCAAGCTTGGTGTACTGCACGATTTCAGGATTCGGCAGTACTGGCCCCGCCCGCAATCGCGGCGGCTTCGACCTGGTGGCGCAGGGCGTGAGCGGCCTCATGAGCATCACCGGACACCCGGATTCGCCGCCCGTAAAGGTTGGGGTGCCTATTACCGACCTCACCGCCGGCCTGTTCGGCGCCAATGGGGTAATGGCGGCCTACATTCACGCTCAGAGAACCGGAGAGGGGCAGATGGTGGATACCTCTCTCCTGGAGGCGGGAGTGGCCTACACCGTTTGGGAATCGTCAGTCTATTTTGCCGAGGGGGAAATTCCTGGCCCTCTAGGCTCGGCGCACCGGGTGTCGGCTCCGTACCAGGCCCTGCGCACCAGGAACGGTTACCTGAACCTGGGAGCGGCCACCCAGCCGACTTGGGAGCAATTGTGCCGGGCCATAGGCCGCGAGGACCTGATGGATGACGACCGGTTCCGCAACCCGTGGGACCGGAAGGCCCGGGAGCATGAGCTGGCGGCGCTGCTGGAAGAGACCTTCTCCAGCCAGGACACCGAGCACTGGCTGGAGCTGTTGGACAGCGCGGGAGTGGTTGCCGGGCCGATCTATAACATGGAACAGGTGTATCGTGATCCCCAGGTGCTGGCCCGGGAGATGCTGGTGGACACCGATGACCCCGACCTGGGCACGATACATAATATCGGCATACCGGTGAAGTTGTCCTCAACTCCCGGAAGCATACGGCGCCGTGCTCCCGCGCTTGGCGAACATTCTGCCGAGGTGCTGCTGGAACACGGCTTCACCGACGAAGAAGTGGCAGATCTGCTGTCGGAAGGCGTGATTCTAGCCAACCAGGGGAGCGGCAGCCGCCGCTAGAACAAGACCTGCCCGCTATTCCTCGCCGAAGTAGCGGCGGCGGTCTGATTCGCCCAGCGGGCCGCTTGGTCCGCTGAGGAACGTGTCGGGATTGCGTGTGCGGTCCTCCCGCCAGCTGCGCATGGCCCGCGCCCGAGTGCTGTCCGCCTCGGGGCCGGTGTCCATCAGCAGTTGTGTCTGCCAGTTTTCCATAGCGTGGACCGCGCTGAAGTAGTCCTGCCTCGCCTCGGCGTAGGCTTGGCCGGCCGCGTCCCAGTCGTCGTTGGCCAACAACTGCTCCTTCAGGACGCGGGCGTCCCGGAGCGCCATTGACAGGCCCTGCCCCCAGGTCGGGTCGGTGTTGGCTGCGGCGTCCCCCACCAGCGCCACGCCGCCGCGGTAAGCGGTCTCGGCCCAGGTTGTGCGTCCCTCGAAGGTAGCCAACGGCCCGGCAGGGGTTGCATCCGCGTACACTTCTGCCGGGACGCCCGAGGCGATGCATTCCCCGAGCACCAGATCCACGTCGGTGGCGCCCGTGTAGCGGCTGGCGCTGCTGGCGGCGTAACAGAGATACACCCTGGCGCGCCCCTGTCCTTGGGGGAAGTTGAGGATGAAGCGGCCCTTCTCCGTATCCAGCCAGGCGTGGGTGGCGTCGTCTGAGAGCGCAACGTTCTCCATCAAGATACCAGAAACCAGGTTGCGGTCAGGGTCCCGCTTGACCGGAAAGTCTGCCCACCCCCGCGTCCGGGAGCCCCGGCCGTCAGCACCCACGACCAAGCGGGCGGATAGCCGGATGGGGGCGGCGTTTTGCTCCAGGGAAACGGTCCTGCCAGCCGGGCCGGCCCCGGACGCCAACCCCGTTACCCGCGCTCTTCGCCGGACTTCAGCTCCGGCCGATTCGGCGTGTTCGAGCAGTGCAGCCTGCAGCGCCGGATGGTAGCAGGCCATTGCCGGTTCCCCTGCCCGCGTGGTGCGGGCCAGATCCCGGTGGCCCGACCGGTCGGGGCCTTGGTATGAGTCCCAGAACGGCAGGGGATTGGCCCCAGCTCGCTCCAGGGTGTCTTCCAATCCCAGCAGCCTGGCCTCGGCCACTCCCCACGGCATGATCGCTTCCCCACGCACCCGGTCCCGGAAAGACTCCTCGGCCTCCAGGATGAGCGTCCGGGCGCCTGCGGCGACTATGCCGGCAGCGAGGGCCGAACCTGCCACTCCGCCACCTATAACGATGAGATCGTAGTCGTGGTGCACTGAAAGCTCCAGGTAATTGGCCGCTAGTCGTCCATCCGCTCCCGGTCAGGTTGCAGTGCGCCAGGGAAGACCGTCGGTGGCCGAGAGGAAGCCGTCGATGAGCACAGGGCTGGAGCAGATGACGCTGGGAGTGAACAACGTAGCATCGTTGCCCTGCCGGTCAACGACTCTGCCGCCCGCCTCCTCGGTGATGATCAGCCCGGCGGCAATGTCCCAGGGCGACAGGGAGTGGTGGAAGAACAGGTCGACCCGGCCCGCGGCCGCGTAGGCTACCCCCAGGCCGGCGGAACCCATCAGGCGCACGCTGTACATCCCGGGCCACAACGAGCGCAGCAGGTCGATGGCCAGCGCCGCCTTTTCGTCAACGTATCCCAGGTCGAAACTGAGCAGAGACCGGGACAGCTCGGTGGTCTCCGAAACCGATATGGGGTTGCCGTTTAGGAACGCCCCCTGTCCCCGGGCCGCGGTGAACGTCTCCTCCCGCACCGGGTCGTAGACCACTCCGGCGATGACGTCGTCGCCCTCGGCCAGGGCCACGATGGTACAGAAATGGGGAATGCTCTGGGCGTAGTTGCGCGTGCCGTCCAGCGGGTCCACCACCCAGCGGTAGGGCGATGCCCCGGTGACCGGCTTGGACTCTTCGGCCAGTATCCCGAAGTCGGGGAACGCGCTGGTAAGAATCTCCAGCATCGCATTTTCGGCCTTCACGTCGATGTCGGTAACGATGTCGGCCCGGCCCTTGAAGGTTATCTGCCGGTCGGAGTTCCAGCCGCCGCGTATGATCTCGCCAGCGGCGCGGGTGGCAGCCAGGGCGACGTCCATGGCGCTCCGCCCGTCGGCAGTCGCCGGGAGGGCGCCAGATGAGTGTTCTGTCATAATTCCCTTGAGCGTCCTCGTCTGAAAAACTTCGAGTACTCTTGTGATATATGGCCGGTTTTAGCCAGCGGTGTCGCTCACAAGCAGGCCCGCCGGTCCAGCTACTTCCACTGAAGGATATTGTTGCCCCTGTAGAAGACCATGGAGTTGCCGTTCAATTCGGCCGTCTGCTTCTCTTTCACCACGAAATAGTAGACCTCTTTTGGTACCAGTTCGGTGAGACTGCCAATTTCCGACGCATCGGGGACTGCCTGTCCGGGCGGAAGAGGAATATCTTCAGGTTTGAAATTGCCGGTGGCGTCGTAAACCGACCACTTCTGCGTAGCCCGGTTCAAGAAGGCAACAAATCGCAGGTTGTCGGCCAGCGGCGCCATGTTCACAGCGATGGGCAGGTCCGGATCCGCGGTTGGCTGTGGCGTAGCCGTTGGCGCGGGCTTCGCGGTTGGCTGTGGCGTGGCCGTTGGCGCGGGCGTAGCCGTAGGCGCGGGCGTAGCCGTTGGCTCCGGGGTTTCTGTGGGAACCTGAACAGCTGCCGGTGCTGGGATTGGTGTGGCCGTCGGCTCCGGGGTCTCCGTGGGATCCGGATCAGATGTCGGTGCTGGAATTGCCGTGGCCGTCGGCTCCGGGGTTTCTGTGGGATCCGGAGCGGCTGTCGGCGCAGCGGACGGTGCCGGAACCGGAGTGTCCGCCGGTGCCGTCGGCGCGGTGGCGTCTGCGCTGCTGGCTGCTGAGGACGGCGTGTCCGTGGGGATGCTGGTGGACGATTCCGAGCCCTCACAGGCGATAACGCCGAAGGCCAACAGACCCAAGAGTGCCAGGGCAGCGAACTGTTTCATAACACCCCAGTCGTGCGGAACTCGATTTTTGGGTTCAACTTGTACCGCGCCGCATCCAGCTTATCGACCGATGAGACTCCGTAGCAGGAGGCTGCGACTCATAGGTGCCTGGCGCGCAGCATCGCGGCCATTGGGACGGCAGCACCAAGCCATTATACGCGAAGGGCAAAACACTGGGGGCGCACCAAGGAGGCCTGGAATCCGTAAAGCCGGACTCCACAGGAGTTGCCGCGTGCTCCGAGGTGTGGGCAAGCGTCGGCGTTGGCGCGCCATCCGAAACGGCAGTCGCAGCGGGGAGTGCTACCTACTCGCTCGCTGGCGGCGGGTTCGTTGAAGGGGAAACTACGTTTGTGGGCGTCTTGCCTGCCGGTTAGCAGGCCAACATGCCACCGGCAACCAGCCAGAAGATCAGGAAGGAATGCCGCGACAGATGCCAATGCCCTCATCCGCCCCTCCGAGAACGGACCACGGCCGCCCTTGGGTTCTAGTCCCGGGCCAGCCCCATCTTTTGGTAGACCTCCTCGATGGTCCGTGTGGCGATGGCCCGGGCGCGCCTGCCGCCCTCGTCGAGGATCTCGCGGACGTAGCCAGGGCGGGACTCGTACTCCCGGCGGCGCTCCCGCATCGGTTCCAGGAAATCGTTGATACTGCCAGCGAGCTCTCGCTTGCAGTCCACGCAGCCCCGAGTGGCGGTGGTGCACTCGCCGTATACGGCACTGACAGCTGAGGGCGGGCTGAACATCTGGTGCATGGAGTAGACGTTGCAAACCTCGGGCCTGCCGGGGATATTGCGTGTGGTTCGCTGCGGGTCGGTGAAGGCGGTCATCACCCGCTTGGCGGTGTCCTCGGGGCTGGCTGCCAGGTCCAGATGGTTGTCGAGAGTCTTCGACATCTTGGCCTGCCCATCCAGGCCGACCAGCAAGGGCGCCTCGGTCAGCTTTACCTGCGGCTCGGGGAAGGTGTCGCCGAAAGTGTTATTGAACCGGCGAGCGATCTCGCGGGACAGCTCGATATGCGGAATCTGGTCCTGCCCAACGGGTACGGCATTGGCCTTGTACAGGATGATGTCGGCTGTCTGCAGCACCGGGTAGCCGACCAGGCCGTAGTTGACCGTCTCCTCGGTCTCGTCCATCTGCCTCACTTTCTCTTTAAAGGTGGGCACGCGCATGAGCCAGCCTAGGGGCGTGACCATGCTCAACAGGGTGTGCAGCGTCATGACCTCGGGCACATGGGACTGGACGAATACGATGCTGCGCTCTGGGTCGATCCCGGCTGCCAGCCAGTCCAGGATCATGTCCTCGATGTTTGACTGGATCTGGCCGGTGTCGGCCCGCGACTCCACGGTGGTCAGCGCGTGGATGTCGACGGCACAGTAGATGCAGTCGTAGTCATCCTGCAGAGCCACCCAGTTCTGCAGGGCCCCGATGTAGTTGCCCAGGTGCAGAAGTCCCGTGGGCCGCATCCCCGAGAAGATCACGCCACTCTTGCCGCCGTTGCTCTGTGAGGTCATAATTCCGGCCCATTCCTAAATTCGAAGCAGGTGCAGATTGCTTTCAATCTATCACTGCCTATCACTGCGCGGCAAGGGGCGCAATTGCCCCATCAGTTCAGTGCTCCCCAAGCTGAGCGGAAAGGTATTTTCCATCGGGTTATTCGGGTAGCACATCCGTCCACTTGAAATGTTTCGAGATGAGGCGGTAGAAGCCCCAGCCGAAGTTGCGGGCGTGGACGGCGCCGTATGCCTGCCACCGGTCAAGCTCGGCCTGCGCCTCGTCGTGGATGCGGTCTCCGGGCAACAGGGTTGGCAGGATCTCCTCACTGTCGCATTCGTACAGGGCCAGGTACTTTGGGCCGGTGTTGAAGTCCGCAAGGGCCGGGTGGTCAAGGCGGCGGAATCGAGAGCCCAAAGCGTAACCGGGAACCTTCAGTACGCCCGGCAGGTGGGACTCGGTGTACCAGCGGTCCCACTCGTTCTCGTGTGCTGGATCGACATCGGCGGTTACGATGCTGAGGGGCCGGTCGGAAAGCAGGAGCGGGACTCGCAGGGGTGATCCGCTGACATGCTGGTAGACGTTGACAACGTGATCGCTGATACCCGGCAGTGTGCTGAACACCGAAAACTCTGACGCGGCGATGGGGTGCAGGTCCGGCCCGCCGAACTGAAGCAGGGACGGTAGGTCCTCGGCGCTACGGATTCCGTACAGGGCGGTAAAGCGGTTGCTGCCGTCCAGGTTCACATATCGCTGCGCCCAAAGGTAGCCAGGGATGCGCAACAGGTTGGGCAGGTGGCTGTTGTACCAGGTGGTGAATGAGTCTAGGCACTCCCGGGCGCAATTCATCTGCACCATCAACAACAGTTCATCGTCAGCCATTGTCTGCCTCCCTTGCCGCCAGGCCCTCCAGCAGGCCGCCGCTGTAACGTGGGTTCTCGAGTCCACGTTGCATGCCCCGCAGGTAGGCGATCTGGCCGCCGTGCTGGTTGAATTCCCACAATAGTTGCTGGCACATGTTGGCCAGTGTCATCGTCCCGCCGCGCGGGTTGATCACCTCTGTGTCGCCGATTGCCGTGTTATCCAGGGAACCGATGTAGTCCTTGGCGGCCTGCAGTGTTGCCGCGCCGTAGTCGAGTAGCGCTGCGGCGTCAGGTGCGCGGAAGGCGGCCAGCTCCTCCGGGCCGTAGCCGTAGCCGGTGTCGTTGGGGTCGTCGACCTCCTGCCCCAGCCGTTCGGCCCAGCCCTGCTCCCACAGCTGCGGAACGTTCAAGAGTCTCGAGTGAATCCAACGGTCCAGCGTTCTCCCGTAGTGCCAGATCAAGAAGCCAATGGACGAGCATTCCGGGGTGGGCATCCAGGCAATCTCTGACTCGGTCAGGCCGTCAACGGAGCGGACCATGGCGTTGTAGTGGTGATCCAGGCATCCTGCTACGAATTCGCCAAGCTGCATATTGACTCCTCCCCCGTCAATTCAAAACGGGCAAATCGAAACGCGGAATCCATCCGCAGAAATTGTTTCTCCCGGCATGCGCCGTGGACAAAAGGAACGGCCACGCCTGCATCAGCGTGGCCGACTGGCCCTCATTCTGTGCCCGTGCAGCCGGGTTAATGCCCGCGCAGCCGGGTTAATCGTCCTGGTCCGACTCGCTTTCCAGCCGGTCTCCCAGCTCGCTGAGGAACGCTTCAATTTCGGGCGACAACGCTGGTCCTGGGCTGCCGCTCTCCGCTGACGAAGACGCGGCGTCCTCCGCAGTCAGCTGGGAGTCGTAGTACTGCTCCATCTGCTGGATCAGCGTCTTGAGCTCCGAGTTCCGGTCCACAGACGCGTTCAACTCCCGGTATTGCCTCTGGCCTCGGCGCACCGGCGCCAAGTCGGTGGGGATGTTGTCGTAAACCGACGACAATACCTCGATCATGCGGGAGGTGCCGGCGTAGTCCTCCTCCAACTGCACATACTGCGGCAGGTGCACCATGAAGTTGATGGCCTCGATGTTGTCCCGCTCGATGCCTTCGGAAAGCAGGTTCATTATCGTGGTCGGGCCCTGGTAGGTGCTCTGCGACAACTTGAAGTTGGGCACCGTCCTCTTCTGTTCCACCGAGCCAAGTGAGCCTGTAACCAGCAGAGGCCGGGTGTGAGGCACCGCGTCGTACATTGCTCCGACGCGGCAGTAACGCTTCACGCCGAAATACCGGACGACCTCCAGGATCGAATCGGTGTAGTCCTCCCCGTTGGAATGCGGTTCGAGGAGGTGGAAAAAGAGGTAATCCGGGCCTTCTTCGGTGGTGGCGTACCGGATGGTGCTGTTGGGTATCTTGACCTGCCGCACGCCGTCGACCAAGCGCATACTGGGCCGGTACCGGGTGAAGTCAAAGAAGGTGCCTGGCCGGTGCAGGCGCCCCAATTCCTTGGAGCCCATGAAGCGCTCAAGGCGGTTGAGCGTCAGAGTTCCAACGCTTCCCACGTCCACCCACGGGCGAATCATGGCGAAAACGTGCGGATCTTTAAGTTCCGGAACCGGTTCTGTTATTTCAAATGCCCCTACATTCATAGCCTCATATTGCCAGAATGATCGGCCATTTTCAAGTGCGCTTTGTCAGTCGCCAAGGGCAATCGAATTTGCATGCGCACCCCGGCAGTTCGAGTTTATACACCGTCAATCCCACGAAAGCAGGAATTTAGGGTGGCCTGGCAACGCCCACATTCCAGACGGTAAGGGACTTTGGTTTACCACGAAAGCGGGAATGACGAGTCTATTTGGTCCAAATGCGATAGCCCTGGTGAGTCGCCAAAGACCAATGAGAGGCCGCTGTTAACGCTTGTCTCTCTGGGCAACAGGGTGAAGCTGCGCCAAGGGCAGCGAGACCCTTCGCTGGGCTCAGGGTGACATTACGCGAGACTCAGCATTCGCCATGGTCAACCGGCGTGTGGGTATGGCACGGGCTATTGCTGGCTAAGCAGGGAATCAGCGGACCCCAGGCCCTCCAGCGCCAGACCGTATCCCAGCAGGTCCTGCATCAATCGCTTGATGTACTGGGTGGTGGCGACCCTCGTGTAGCGCAGCACCAGGTCAGACTTTTCAGCGAGCTGTAGCGCCAGCTCCCATGCCCTGGGCACGAGGGCGTCCTGGGGCATCACCTCGCCCACCAAGCCCAGCGTCAATGCTTCCTGGGCTCCGATGGACTGGCCCGTGAGGAGGAAGTACCGGCCCCGGTTGGCTCCCAACAGCATCGGGTAGACCACGTGTACCCCATCCCCGGGCACAAGGTTGCTCATGAAATGGCCGGAGTCCTGGAACGCTGCTGTGTCTGCCGCAAGCACTATATCGCAAAGCAGAGGCATCTCGGAGTGGCGCAGAGCCGGGCCGTTTACCGCAGCAATCATGGGGACTTCGATGTCGAGCAGATTGCCCAGCAGCTTCTTTCCTTCCCAATAAGTGCTGTCCCACTGCCCTGGAGTTCGCTTGGGAGCGCCGGCCGCTGTACCCTGCGGCCCCGAGAATGCGTCTCCCGTGCCGGTAAGGATGACGACCCGGTTTTCCCGGTCGCTGCCAACGTCGGCGAAAGCGCGCGGGAATTCCTCGTGCGGTCCTGCGCCCCATTGCAGTGGCCCGCCGTTGGTGTGGAAGGTCATCTGCAGGATGCCATCCCGGCGCTCGAACCGGATATTCTGGTAATTGTTCGCGTACTGTTCCAGAGTTGCCACGGATTCCTCCCGCTCTACGGGTTGGCGAGAGTCTATACCGGAGGGGCGATGGGGTCAACGACCGTGGGGTTGCCCCCGATGAGGGACGGCCGTCCGGCCTGCTGAATCTGCGAATGCAGCCCGGATATGCGAAGGGCGTCCTTAAAGGACGCCCCGGACATTGACCCGAACAACAGACTCCGATTATTGGTTGGTGGCGACCTCCACTTCCTTGCCGTGCTCCCGCTGGACAACCGTGGTCTTCAAGAAGGTTGCCGGCTTCATTCCAGGCTTTTCCTTGGCGCTGATGTGGTCCATCACGAAGTCGGATACGTCGCGGTGCAGGGCGTCGCCCATGTTGCAGTTCCTGAGCAGATCGAAGCCGGGATCCATTTCTTCCAGCATGAGCTGCACGCTGGATTCCCCGTGCCGGGCGGCGAGGGCATAGGCCAGGCCGCGAGGGTCCCGGTCGTACTGACGCTGTTCCTGTCCTACCTCCTCCAACTCGATCTCGTAGTCAACCCGGTCGACAACGGCCAAAGCCTCTGCGGCCCGGCGTCGGCGGGTTTTGACGTCCTTCATGGCAGCGAATAGATCGGCGACGGCCTTGGAGGCGGTTTCCAACAGGATGGGGATTTCATCCTGTCTGGCGCTGGCCGAGGCCGTCATCTGGCGGGCCTCCCCAAGGCATTGCTCCCGGCGGCGCAGGCTGTCCTCGAATTTGGCGGCGCGCTCCTGTTTGACCCTCAGGTCATAGGCCTCCTCGGCGAGGGGCTGCAGGCGCTCTAGTTCCCGCTCCGCCATCTCGGCCTGCTTGAGCCGCTGTTGCATGGATTCGCTGAACTCGATGGGCATGGCAATCACTCCTCAGACTAAGATGCTCTATGGAAGGCGCACGTTACAGTCCAATGGCGAAAAAGGATGAAAATGAGCCAATGGCCTGCCTGGTTCTGCTCCCGGGCTCGATGCAACGGGAGGCCGGCTGATTCTCCAGGTTTGAGGCAGCCTGCAATTGCGAGCCCTCGGGCTGATACGGCTTAAGGCCGCCAAATACGCAAACCCCCATGTCTTCTATTGAGGCCCCGTCCTGCTCTAGGCTGCCGGGGCAAGTTGGGCCGAAATCTGGCGATCCGGCGCGTTAACCACCCATAGGGCGGGAAATAGTGCAAAACGGTCGTCCCGTTGCGCCTTCTAATATAACCGTACGCGCCGGAAATGTGCCTCTATCTTCAATGCAATTTTCACCTAATTTTGGTAAAAGTTCTAAAAATTATCTCAAAACACACTAAATTGCAGAGAATTCGCCAACCGCTTACCGAGGTCCTGGATTCCCGCTCCTGGCTTGAAAGAACCAGGGGGAATGACGGGTTGGTTGCTTCACCGAATTCTGGATAAGATTCCCGCTGGCACGCATCTCGATCCGGGAATGCTGCTCCAGGGTCTTTCATTTGTTCCCTCTCCTCCCGGGGGAGGGTTAAGGTGGGGGCGTTCCCTTTCGTGAGCGGCCATCATATAGCCCCTGCATTTCGCCCTCACCCCAGCCCTCTCCAGAGGGAGAGGGAGAACTTAAAAGCCGGGAGAGTCGCGCCGGGTGCTCCCTCCGCAGCACTTCGCGGGTGTATTCTGGACGCTGGATCTGGGACGCTGGATCTGGGACGCTGGATCCGGAAGGAAGCATCGCATCTTCAGCGGGATCCGCCGCGATAGTCCGCCCTTTGGGTTCAGGGTTGTTTATTTGCAGCCAAAGCCAACGAGGCGGCGGAAACGCAGCGACGGGCAGTTAGCAGCAGGAGGAAAGACATGCCCCGGGCAGCCTTTGTTTATGATGATCTGATGTCGCGGCACGAGCTGCGTAGCGACCATCCAATGCGCCCGGTGAGGTTGCGCTACACTTACGAGCTGCTGCGGAGCTATGAGGCTTTTGATCACGAAAAAGCCCTGCTGCTCAGCCCGCGCTCTGCCGCTGAGGAGGAGTTGCGATGGCTGCATACACCGGAATACATCGCTGCCGTGAGAAGCCTCAGCGCAGGTGAGGGAGCCCGGGAGGCCCACCGTTTCAATTTCAGCCTCCAGGGAGACAATCCTCACTACCCTGGTATGTATGAGGCCGC
The DNA here is from genome assembly GCA_965249355.1 of Dehalococcoidia bacterium. GTDB lineage: Bacteria > Chloroflexota > Dehalococcoidia > Lucifugimonadales > UBA3495 > VXOI01. The sequence goes on along the minus strand of CBDFLW010000004.1, from coordinate 2,310,321 downwards.
GGCGCTCAGCTCCGGGGCCACCCTGCTTGCGGCCGAGTTGGTGGCCGACGGGGAGGTCAATGCCGCGTTCAACATATCGGGCGGGCTGCACCATGCCTCGGCGGGCCATGCCTCGGGTTTCTGCGTGTTCAACGACCCGGCCCTGGCCGTCCACTACTTCCTGCGGCGCGGAATGCGGGTGGCATACATCGACGTGGATGCGCATCACGGCGACGGCGTGCAGGAGGCCTTCTTCGGCGACGACCGGGTGCTGACAATATCAGTACACGAATCGGGCCGTTACCTGTTTCCAGGGACGGGGTTCGTGCCGGAACAGGGAGAGGGCCAGGGAAGGGGGTATTCGGTAAATCTGCCACTTTTCCCCTACACCAGCGACTATGTGTACCTCGATGCCTTTCGCCAGATCGTGCCGCCGCTGATCCGCGCTTTCGCTCCTGACGTCATGGTCACCCAGCTGGGAATTGACAGCTATCACTCTGATCCACTGACACACCTTCAGCTGACCACCATGGGGTTTGTGGAGGTGATACGTGAATTCGCTGCCCTGGGCCTGCCGTGGTTGGCTCTCGGTGGGGGAGGTTACGACCTGATGGCAGTGGCGCGGGCTTGGACGCTCGCTTACGGGGTGATGCTGGGAGTGGAGTGGCCGGATATGCTGCCAAGGGACTTTGCCCTGGAACACGGAATGGTCCACCTGAGAGACAGTGTATCTCCGGAGATTCCGGCGAATCTGCGGCTGGACATTCGGCGGCACGCGGAGGAGACCGTGGCCGCGCTCAAGGAGCAGGTGTTTCCAGTTCACGGCGTTGCGGCCTGACGGGCAAGGCGTCTGGATTTTGCTGTCCCGAAAGAACCGGCAGTACCGAGATCAGCCATGAGACGGGCAAAAAGATAGCCCCCCTCGAGAGGAGGGCTCTGGCGCCAGAGCGATAAAAACCTCGGCGTCTGCTATACGTCAGCCTGGGCGGGCCTACTCCACCCGCTGGTGTGGGTGAATCAGGTCCTTGGCCTCGTCGCCCACGTTGGCCTCGATGCTGTCGCGCAGCGCAGAAAAGATTGACTTGTTGATGGCCGACATGAGCCATTCTTCGTGTTCCGGGTCTGCCTGGTAACTGTCTTTCAGGATAATCAAGCGCTTCATCAAGCTCAGGTAATGGTGCTGCAGCGGAGTCAGGTCGCGGTTGATGCCAGCCACCCGCCACTGGCTGATGTCGGAGGTTCCAAAAGATGCAGTGAATTCGTCTTCAGTACCTAATAGTTCTTTGTCTGCTCGTTCTGGTTGCGCGTTCATTGTTGATCTCCGTCCGCTCTTAACCAAGGTTACCCACATGATTGCGCGCGTTTGATTCTTTGTGCGTTATGTAGGGGGTCAAGCTCAATTATATCAGAGCCTGCCTGCCGACGTAATCGCCTGAATCGTTGGCTGCCATCGTGTTTCTGTCTATTTCCGTTTTCATTCGGGGAAAGAGGCTCCTCGAGTATACCCCTTCCCCGTTGTGCGGCCCAGCCAGACTGCGCTATACCTCCCGGAACTCGCCCTCCACGGTGCCTGCGTCGTCGGGAGGTCCGCCTCCGGGAGCACCCGGTCCCGGTGCCGAGGTCTGGCTGTACACCACCTCACCCAACCTCTGCATTGCCGCACTGAGCTCGGTGACTCCGGTCTGCATCTCTGCGACATTTCCGGACGCCGATACGCTGCGGAGCGCGTCGATCTTGGTCTGGACTTCGGCCCTCAGGTCCTGGGGCACCTTGTCGGCGTTATCGTTCAGCAGCTTCTCGGCCTGGTAGACCAGCGAGTCGGCCTGGTTACGCGTCTCCACCTCGGCGCGGCGCTGCTGGTCCTCTGATTCGTACTGCCGCGCCTCATCCACCATCCGCTCGATGTCGGACTTGTCCATACCTGACCCTGACTGTATTACGATCCGCTGCTCCTTTCCGGTTCCCTTGTCTTGGGCGGAAACGCTCAGGATGCCGTTGGCGTCGATGTCGAAGGTGACTTCGATTTGGGGAATTCCGCGCGGCGCCGGAATGATTCCATCCAGCATGAACCGCCCGATAGACTTGTTGTTGCCGGCCATGGTCCGCTCGCCCTGCAGCACGTGGATGTCCACTGACGACTGCCCGTCGGCGGCGGTGGTGAAGGTCTCGTTCTTCTTGGTGGGAATGGTGGTGTTCCGCGAGATGAGCGTGGTCATCACACCACCCAGTGTCTCCAGCCCTAGAGTCAGCGGGGTAACGTCCAGCAGCACAATGTCTCCGACCTCGCCTGCCAGCACTCCGGCCTGGATCGCGGCACCGAGGGCCACCGCCTCGTCGGGGTTCACGTTGCGGTTGGGTTCCTTTCCGAAGATTTCCTTGACCTTCTCCTGGACCGCAGGCATCCGGGACATGCCGCCCACCACGATGACCTCGTCGATCTGGCTGGCGGGCAGACCGGAGTCGGCCAGAGCCTGCTGGCACGGTCCGGTGGTGCGGTCGATGAGGCCTCGGACCAGCTGCTCGAGGCGGCCGCGCGTGAGAGACTTGACGAGGTGCTGCGGCCCACTGGCGTCCGCGGTGATGAAAGGCAGGTTGATCTCAGTCTCGACCACGCTGGAGAGTTCCACCTTGGCCCGCTCGGCGGCGTCGCGCAGACGCTGCAGGGCCATCCGGTCGTTTGCGAGGTCGATGCCGGTCTCCCGGCGAAACTCAGTGATCAGCCACTCCAGGATCGCCTGATCGAAGTCGTCTCCGCCCAGGAATGTGTCGCCGTTGGTAGATTTGACCTCGAACACCCCATCCCCCATCTGTAAGATGGTGATATCGAAGGTACCGCCGCCCAGATCGAACACCGCGATGCTGGAATCGGAGCGGGTCTTGTCCAGGCCGTAGGCCAGGGACGACGCCGTTGGCTCGTTGATGATGCGCAGCACGTCCAGCCCCGCGATGGTGCCTGCGTCCTTGGTGGCCTGCCGTTGCGAGTCATTGAAATAGGCGGGTACGGTGATGACCGCCTGGCTGATGTGCTCGCCGAGCTTGGCCTCGGCGTCCTGCTTGATCTTCGCCAGCACGAATGAGGAAATCTGCGGGGGGGCGTAGGTATCTTCGCCCATCCTGACGTGGGCGTCGCCGTTGACTGACCTGACCACCTGGTAGGGCAGCTTGGAGATGGCGTTCTGCACCTCGGCGTCATCGAAGCGGCGGCCCATCAGGCGCTTCACAGAAAACAGGGTGTTTTCCGGGTTGGTGACAGCCTGACGCTTCGCCACCTGGCCCACGTACCTTTCGCCGGTGCGGGTGTTGAGGGCCACGACCGACGGGGTGAGGCGGGCGCCCTCGGCATTCTCGACAATTCCCGGCTCTCCCGCCTCTATGACTGCGGCGACCGAGTTTGTAGTTCCAAGATCTATGCCCAAGACTTTAGGCATTACTTTGCTCCTTTAGACTTCGAAATTTCTCTGTGATTCTGCTAGTGGCGCCCGGCTAATTGTTTTCTGCCTGTAATGGAATCCTATGGTTCCTTCGCCACCACCACCTGCGCGGGCCGCAACAGCCGGTCATGAAGCCTGTAGCCTGGGCGTACCAGCTGGATCACGTGATCGGGCGGATGGTCCGGTGATTCCTGGTAGAGCAGGGCCTCATGCTCGTTTGGATCAAACGGGCGGCCCACCGCCTCATCAATGAGAGTAAGCCCTCGCATTTCCAACCGTCTCTTCACCTCACGCACGGCCAGCTTTACGCCATCGCCCCACTGTTGAGTCACCTCGGCGTTAAGGGCCAGTTCTAACCCCTCGATGGCCGGCAGAAGGTCCTGCAGCAGGTCTTCATCCCGGTACTTGGCAGCGGTGGCCCGCTGCTCGGCGAAGCGGCGCCTCTCGGTTTGCGACTCCGCCTCCTTGTACTGCACCTCTCTGCGGAATCTTTCGGCGTCCGCCTCTGCTGCCTCCAGGCGCTCGGTCAGCGCCGCCACCTTCAGCTCCGGCGGCAAGTGCGAAAAGTCAACCGTTTGGTCGAGATTCTCTCCGTCAGCAGAGGAAGCGCCCGCTTCCTCCTGCCCGGGGTCCTCCGTGGGTTCCCTGTTGTGTTCTGTAGTCATCAATTATTCCCTGTGAGAGTTTCCTTTTTGTTTCCGGCGCCCAGTTATTGGTCAACTGGCAGATTCAGGCTGTGGAAGAGCAGGTCCAACTCCTCCGCCACTGCCTCTCCGGCCGCCGGCCCCAGCCTTGCGCTCAATCTCTGCCGCATAGTCAGAAGATTCTGGACCGCAGCCAGGACGAACTCTACTCCTGCGAGATTCAGACCCATCTCGTCCGACAAGCGGCGGATGAGGCGCAGCTTGCGAATGTCCTCCGTGGAGTACAGTCGTAGCATGCCCAAGGTCCTGCCGGGCCGGATCAGCCCCAGCCGCTCGTACTTTCGAAGTGTCTGCGGATGCATATCCAGGATGCGGGCAGCCACACTGATGATGTAGACCCCCTCCATCTGGAAGGCCGCCTCCTCGTCCAGCCCGGCATCCGCCGCTTGGCCGGATGCCGGGCCGTTTTGAGAAACGGACCTAGACGAGTCCGCCTTGGGAGACGTCGCCTCTCGAGCGGGAGTGGCGTCCGTTTCTCCGGGCTGTTGTGTCTGGACTCGCCTCTGTTGGGTCATATTCATCTCCCGGAAAACCTATTGACCTGTACTGATTCATATGATACGGTTTGATACAAGTCGTGTCAAGGGATGTGCGGCGAAACAGATTAAGAATCCAAGAAGTAGCCGACGGCGTATTAGGGCACGCCGAACAAGTGCGAACAACCCGGACGGTTGATGTGTTCGAGGGCATCCCGCCGTTCCGAGAACAAAAGGCGGGGCCCGAGCAGGAAGAGGAGGCGCCCAATGGTGTATCTGAAGTCTTGCCCGAAATGTCTTGGCGATCTGACTCTTGGCCGCGATTCCTACGGGACCTTCGTCAGCTGTCTGCAGTGCGGTTTCATGCGCGACCTCGACGTTGACGCGGCTACGGCTGCTGCATCCAAGAGCCCGGCGCTGACCAACCCGTGGTATCAGGAGGAGCAGCTGGCCAAAGCGGCTTGACGGCGCAGAGTCGCGCTTACGCCGACCCAAAACCGGACCCAAAATCAGGGGCAGCCATTCGGCCGCCCCTTGCGTTTGCCCGAATCCAGGCACTTCCTCATGCGGAGGAATCTTGCGAGTCCCAGAGGGTTCCACCTCCCTGGCTCCGGCTCCCTCTCGCGGGGAGGGGATGATTCCAGCAAAGGGGCATTCAAACCGGAATACGACTAGCGGAGAATTAACGCGTCAATTCCGGCCAGAAACGTTCTTCCTTCCAGGGATCGCCGTTATTGTGGTAGCCCCGCTGCTCCCAGAAACCGGGAGCGTCCTCCGCCATCAGCTCGATGCCATTAACCCACTTGGCGCTCTTCCAACCGTAGAGGCTGGGCACGATCAGGCGCAGGGGCCAGCCGTGGCTCTTCCCCAGTGGCTGCCCGTCCTGCTTGTGGGCCAGGAATCCTTCGGCCAGTACAAGGTCCAGCGGCAGGTTGGTGGAATAGTTCCCGAAACAGTGCGCCATCACGTACCTGCTTTCGGGCGACACGCCCGACAGGGCCAGCAGGTCTGACACGGCCACCCCCTCCCAGGTCTGGTCCAACGCGCTCCACTGGGTCACGCAGTGAAAATCGGCCGCCAGGACCTGCCATGGCAGTTCGGTGATTCCCTTCCAGTCGAGGGTGATTTCCTTTTCAACCAGCCCGAACACCCGGAATTCCCAGGTGTTGATGTCGATCTTGGGCTCCGGGCCGTAGGTCAGCACCGGGAACTTGGTGGTGACGAACTGACCGGGCGGCACCCGTTCGCCGTAACCCTGGTCGGGGGCTGTCTTCACTTGGTCAGGACGCTTCAAGCCCCACCTCACGTTGGGAAATAGTTTGGATAGCACGGTACTGTTTCATCCTCACGGAGTGACCCTGGCAGTGCCCGGCGCGCCATCGCCTATGCTGCCGACCACGGCCCGGGTTACGACGCCGCGTTCTTCGAGCGCATCCAGCAGCCGCGACAGCCGTTCCTGCGGCACGGAGATGAGCAACCCGCCCGAGGTCTGAGCGTCGCAAAGGAGCAGGCGATCGTTCGCGGAGACGGAGGCGTCCCAATCGACATATTCTGCGACTCCTGCCTCGTTCCGGTGGGTGCCGCCTGGGGCGATGCCCTGTGCCAGCAACTCGTCAACTCCCGGCAGCACCGGGGCCTGCGACACACTGATCTCGGCACTGACTCCGCTCGCCCGGAGCATGCCCGTCAGGTGGCCCATTAGGCCGAAGCCGGTGACGTCGGTGCAGGCGTTGACCCCTACCTCCATCATCGCCTCGGACGCGGCGCGGTTCAGGGCGGCCATGATCTCCACAGCCGTCTCCACCGAGCCGGGGGGCGCAACGCCCGCCTTGCATCCAGTGGTGACGATTCCGGTGCCCAGCGGCTTGGTCAGCACCAGGACGTCGCCGGGTTGCGCCGCAGCGTTGGATACCTGGCGGCCGGGTTCAACCAGTCCAACGACCGACAGCCCGTACTTGGGCTCGTTGTCGTCAACCGTGTGGCCGCCCACGATGAGACAGTTGGCCTCGGCGGCCTTGTCGTAGCCGCCGCGCAGCACGTCGCCCAGCATCTCTGCTGCGAGGGCGGCAGGGAAGCCAACGACGTTGAGGGCGACCAGGGGGCGGCCACCCATGGCGTAGACGTCGCTCAGGCTGTTGGCCGCGGCCACTGAGCCGAACTCATAGGGGTCGTCGGTGATGGGCGTGAAAAAGTCCACCGTCAGAACGAGGCCGATCCGGTCGTCCAGCCGGTACACGGCGGCGTCGTCACCAGTTGACGACCCCACCAGAAGGTCGGGGTGTTCCACCATTGGCAGCTTGCTTAGGACCTGCACCAGGTCCTTCTGGCTGAGCTTGCCCGCTCAACCGGCGCAGTGGGAGAGTTCGGTCAGCCTCACCGGCGCATTTACCATCAGAGTGCCTCTTGACTAAGGATATAGCAGACATTATACCGCAGCGGTAATGCCGGTGACATTTGATCAGGGCAATTCGCGTCTTAACTTGTCTGCATATCCAGCAACCCACTACCGGGGCGCGGGACATTCCCCGTCATCCCCGCGAAAACGGGAATCCGTGCTCGTCTTGTGAACCCACCGGCGGCTACGAGGGACCCTTGGTCCAAGGCTGGCCTGCCGGTGCATCTGGCCCATCCCAACAAGGTCTTGGACGCCAGGCCAAGACCGACCGTCTGGACGCCCAGGTTCGCCCAGCATCCCCATGCAGTCCAGCAACCCAGCAGGCCATTCTGTACCGCAGCGTCCCCGGCGTCGGTCCCCTCACCGCTGCCACTCTGGTGGCTGACTTGCCCGAGTTGGGCTATGGCGACAGCAAGGGATTGTGCGCACTCGCCGGGCTACAGAGGTGCCCGGAACTGCGCCATTGCCCCGTCATCCTGACCCAACTCCACGCCATCGCCCAACGCGGCACTCCTTGGACACCAAATCACACACCGGCCCTCGAACCCGAAATCCAGCCGAACCCTACAAGGAGCGGGAATCCGTGCTGTCTTGTTGTAGTCAGATATGCTCGCGGCGGCGGCCCTGGATTCCCACTTTTGCGGGAATTATGGGCACCGGCAAAGCTGTTTTGGTTGGAATGTAATGCCGGTGATATTTGATAGAATAAGTGGCGGCATATCAAGGGAAGTGATACAGTTGCCGGACTCCCTTTGCTCGGCCTGAGGGCGATGGATGCCAGGTTTTATCGACAACTACAAGAGCGTAGTGAACACGGTGGAGCGCCGCCAGGTGCTGACCGCAATGACTGGCGGTCAACTGCTGGTGCAGCTTTCCAGCCTGCCGGTGACCCTGGCCCTGCCCAGCATCGCCGCAGACTTCGGCTACGGGGTCGCTGACGCGGCCTGGATTGTAATTGCCAACCTGCTGGTGCTTGGCAGCACCGTGTTCCTGGGCGCGCGGTTGGGCGACCGGTTCGGCCATCCCAAGATGTTCTTCATCGGTACGATCATCATCACCCTGGGCGCCGTGGGCATCGTGGCAGCCCAGGAACTCTCGCACGTCATCATTCTGAGAGGCATACAGGGGTTCGGTGCCGGCCTGATTCACGGAAACGGGAATGCGATGCTAGCCTACGCCTTCCCGCAACAGGAGCGGGGCCGGGCCTACGCTTTCCCAATCACGGGTTCCCGCATCGGCACCTTCATTGGCGTGGGGTTCTTCGGAATACTGTTGCAGTTCGCCAACTGGGACTCCTTCGCGGGCTGGCGGCTGGTGTTCCTGACCATGCTTCCCATCGGCCTGCTGGTCATCATGTCGTGCCTGCCCGTGGTGCGGCGCAACGATGAGGCCATTGTCGACAAGGAAAACCGCATCGACTACGTCGGCGCGATCCTGCTGGTGGCCGTGTCGGCGGTGTTCATACTCTCGGGCAGTCACCTGCATGGAGGTGAGGAGTCCTACACATCCCTCGATGCCCTCTCGTACCACCTCCCGATGCACGGGCTGACCGTAGCTTTGCTGGTGGTGTTCATTTTCATCGAACGCCGCGTTGAGCATCCCTTCGTGGAATTCCAGCACTTCCGCCAGAAATATTTTACGCTGGCGATCATCTCCAACGTGATGTTCCACCTCTCCATGATGGCGACCATGATCCTGGTGCCTATAATGATAGAGGAGGGACTGGGCAAATCGCCGATTTTCGTTACAGCGGCACTCCTGCCGCACCAATCCTTCGGAATCTGGCTACCCGCAATTGCGGGGTTCATCCACGACAAGTTCAACCCGCGCCTGCTGCGAACGGCCTGCATGCTGTCCATCGCATCCGGGTTCGTGCTGCTTGCGCTGTTTGCGGGGACGGTGCCGTTCTGGGTGCTGCCCTGCCTGCTGTTCCCTATATCGGTGGGCACCAACATTTTCAACACGGTGAACAACGCTACGGTAATGAGCACCCTGCCGACGGAGAACCGGGGCTTCGCCTCGGGGATGCTGGAGACTACCCGGGATATGGGCCACGCGACCGGCGCGACCATTTCGTCGTTCATCGTAGCAATGATCGTGCCGACAACCATTGGCCTGATGCTGCCGATGGAATCGCAGCGGCTGCACCTCGAGGGGTTCCAGGTATCGGCGCTGGCAGTGGTGGGCATCATGACCGCAGGGGCAGTAATCGCCGCCTTTCACCGTCCCTACAAGCCACCGCAGGCGCCCGCTTCCGGTGGTGGCCAGCAGGCGCAGGCGGGCGCGGCGGCGGACTGACCTGTAGTTGCTGACTAACGGCGGTTGATAATATCCCTACGTGCGCCTACACTCAAATGGGTAGGACGAATAGTTGCGGTGGGGCAGGATCGGAGAAAGAAATGAGCGCCGAAGTATGGGGGGTGGTCGCCGCTTTCGCCGGTGTGGGCGCCGCGTTTCTAGCTGTGTTCGTGGGCGCTTTCTTCTGGCTAGTGGCGGCCATTCAGAGAGGCAGCAACGATAACCAGACTGAGATTCGCGAGTTGCGTACGGAATTGCGAACTGAAATCCGAGCAGAAGCGCAAGAGCGGCGCGCTGATATGCAAAGGTTCTTTGAGGCCCTTTACCGCCACCGCCATGACGGCGGAGGCATCTATGTGCCCAGCGAGGGTGACTAGAGATCGGGCAGAGACCAACATGTAGGGGCGCACATCTGTGCGCCCCTACATCGTTTTGCCGAATGGCAGTTTCCTAGATGTTCAGCATGATGAACCGCCCGGTTTCGGCCTGGTAGTAGTAGGTCTTGCCGTCCTCGATCTTGACCCCGACCAGCGAGTAGGTGATGTGCGACTCCTGGTAGTGATCGAGGATGCGGACATTGTGCCACACGTCCTCGCCCATGGTGGCCATAACCTCTTCGAGGTCCGTCTGCGCCTTTTCTTTTTCCATTGCCATAGCAGTCTCCATTGGGGGTGGATTCACCCTCCGAACTTCGACAGGTCCGGCACCCTGGGCGGGCAGGCTGATGACGAACGGACGGCGCCCCTGAGATCCACTGGCTGTCTTTGACAAGCTCAGGACGAGACTGGCTGCGGACGGCCGGTGTGGCGGTAAGTGCGCTAACCCTCGCGCAAGTACTTGTCGATGGCGTCGGGGACGCCGGCCAGGTAGATGTCGCCGCGAGAGTCGATCCAGCTTCCGTGCCCAGAACCGCGGCAGTCGAAGCGGGCCAGCACGCTGCCGGACGGGTCGAGGATGCTGATGCGGGCGGAGCTGCCGTTCACTTGGCCCTCGCTGACCAGGAAGTTGCCCTCGGAGTCGCGGGAGATGTCCATGGGGCGCTGGATGTCGTTCCAGAAATCGATGAACTCGCCGTTGAGGGTGAACAGCTGGATGCGGTGGTTCTCCCGGTCGCAGACGATTATCCGGTCGCCGTCGATGATGAGGCTGTGGGGCAGGTGGAAGTGGTTGGCCTCGGACTTGCCGGGCTGGCCCCAAGACTGGATGAGCTCTCCCTCGGAGGTGAAGCGGTGGACACGGGAGTTGCGGTAGCCGTCGGCGACGTAGAGCTCGCCCGACGGCGAAGGCACCAGCTCGGCCGGGTAGTTGAACGGCCCGGCGGCGCGGGGCACCAGGTCGCCGGGGTTCTCGCAGCCGGTGTCGGAGTGGCGGCCGTGGCGGCCCAGCATCTGCACCGGCTTGCCGTCGAGGGTGTAGACGAGGCAGGTGGAGGCGTCGCGATCGGTCACGTACACGACGTCGTCCTCAATGTAGAAGCCGTGGGCAAAGAGGAAAGAGCCGTTGCCCCAAGAGTCCTGCAGGTTGCCGTCGCGGTCGAAAATCAGCACCGGCGGCTCCTTGCGCTGGAAGGCATAGACGAGGTCCTGGGAGTCGGTGGCGATGGCGCTGACCATGGCAAAGGTCTCGCCCTCGGGCAGCTTGGCCCAGTTTTCCTGAACGGTGTAGGTATAGTGGCCGGAGCCCAGCGTGGTCATAGGGGGCCTCCTGTAGGGGTCTGCCCTCATCCTTCCCAGAGGCTGAGGGGATTGAGGGCCGACGCCATTGTACACCGATTTCCCAATGGCGCGGCGCTTCATATTCAGTAGGATACAGTGGGGGCGGGACGCTTGGGGACGAGGCCGCGGCCGACTGCCGTTGGAATGAGGAAGCGCAGGATTTCGTTGGGATGGGGCAGGCGGCGGGCCCGTCGGCAGTCGTCCAGGTAGTTGTTGACGGCCGGGAAGTAACGGCGGAGGAAGTCCTGGCCGGGCAGCTTCTTAAAGAGGCGGCGGGGGTCTGGCGGGAGTTTGTCTTCGGCCACGAGTTCTTCCCACTGGTCGCAGTATTCGTTGGCGAAAGGGCGGAGCTTGAACTCGGCGAGCTCGACGGCGTACTTGCGCATGAGGGAGTCTACCTGGCGACGGAGCTGGGAGAGGGAGTACATGGTTAGAACTCCTTGGCTGGGGATTTTTTGATTTTGCGGACATTACCGGACATTTCCGGTTGTCTGAACCGGGATTTTTGGGATTATGGGATTTCGCTGATTTTCCGGTAGGTGAATCCTGGTTCGGGCGCGAGAGCGATGGTTCCGGGTGGCGGTGGGATTGGATCAGTATAATAGTACATTAGTTCTGGGATTTTGGCAAGACTCTGGAGGAGGGTGATTGACGCTAAGGCGCAAAGACGCAAAGGGCACAAAAGGTTTAGGGGTAGTTCCAACTGCTGCTGTGGGGCTTTCGGACGCGGTGTTTGTGGACGTGGTGGTGAGGGAACTGCTGGCTTGGGGAGCGGTTAAACGCTCTCGCAGATACCCTCCCGGCTATGGCATAATCGCTATGTCTGTTGCTGGCTGTTTTGGGGAGGGAGGCCAGGTTACCGACAGACTCTTGGGGGATGGGAAATGCCTGATGCTACCATAACTTTTGAATTGGGTGGGCGGATTGACATTAAGCAGATGAGCGAAGGTATTACCGCTTTCAATCAGCTTATAGACGCGCTAACCGGAAAGGAAGAAATCAAATGGCTCGTTGTAGACCTGCAATCCGGCAGCGCTATTGCTACCTTGCGGTCCGAGTGCGAAAATCCGGCCGTTTCAGAGAAGATTGTTCAGGATTATAAAAATATAGGGGAGGCTCTACAAAATAAAGAGGAAATTCCGGGTAACAGTCGGGTAATAAGCGCAGCTGAATCAATCAAGAAACTGGCTGATTCCGTAGAATATCTGCGCCTTGAGGCCCTGGGCGATAGTTTTTATATTTACGAAAACGGGGACTCCTCTCCAAAACCATCAACTACGACCGCTGTCGGATCGCTTACAGGAAGGGTGCAGACACTTAGCGACCGGGGGGATCTGCGGTTTAATCTTTATGACACGATTCACGATAAGTCGGTATCCTGCTACTTGACGCAAGGGCAGGAAGAACTGATGCGGGCAGCGTGGGGCCGAAGAGCGATGGTCAGCGGTCGAGTGACCAGGGAGATAGAGACAGGCCGGCCGATAACCATTCGGGGAATCATGGACGTGCAAATTCTTGAAGAGGTTGCGGCCGGGTTTTACCGAGACGCCCGGGGCGCTGTTCAGTGGCAGCAGGGAGATAAGTTGCCCGAAGACGCCATCCGCAAGCTGAGAGATGCCTGATTCGCCAAAGACAATCTATTGGGATTCCTGCGTATCGCTCTCCTTTATTGACGGGATAACAGACCGTATGCCGGTATTGGATTCATTGCTGGAAGATTGCACCAGAGGTGTAGTCAGACTGTATACTTCGGACCTTTCCCGTGTGGAAGTGGCCTTCGCCGCGGCCGAAAAGGAACAGGTGGCATTAGATCCTGTAATTGAGTAGCGAATTGATGGCCTTTGGAATGACTTGAGTATCTTTAGAATGGTTGAATTCCATAGCGACATAGCAAAAGAGGCGCGTACCTTGATCCGCGAGGCTTTAACCCGCAAATGGAGCCTCAAGCCTCTCGACGCCATCCACTTGGCAACAGCACGGTGGTTGTCAAAGGCGGGACTGTCAATTGATGAATTTCATACTTATGACAAGGGTATCTTCAAATATGGCTCTGTTGTTGGATTCAAAATTGTGGAACCGAATACTCAAACCCCGAGACCTTTATAACTGAAAATGGGTTCGCCCGCCCGGCTGTCTACGCCCCGGCCAGCAGGCGGGCGACGGCTGACTCCACCGCCGCGCCCTCCGGCGACGCGCGCAGCCAAGCCCGCAGCTCACGGCGCGCGATGGTTACCGACAGGTGCTCGCCCCGCTGCTGCCTCAGCTCCGCCAGCTTGGCCGCCGCTCCCGTAGCCGCCGCCGCTCCGGCCCCGGCCAGTTCCCCGTGCAGCGCGATGGCGGGGTCGTACTCCGGTATCGGCAGCTTCCACAGATGTTTGTGCAGATGGCGTGTGTTTCCGGCCCAATTGGGGACTGTATATTTGTTGACCGCTGTTGCCAGCGTATCGCTGTTAATGATGGCCAGCAGGTAGTTGGCCTCATTTGCGTTTTTGCAACACAGCCAGAACAGGACGTTTTCCACTAATGTAGTATCATCTTCCAAAATAGCCGCTGTTGGCTGGCCGGAACTGGTGTAGACAATACGAACCGGACGGGCCTCGTGGTCTAGTTGCCACTCCAGTTGAGACGACAGTTCGCCATGGTAATTTACTCGGCCCAGCAAGTTCAGCCGGTTCACTAGCTCTTTGTTGTCGTTCCACAAACCGCTAACCGCTTGCCAACGCTCGCGCATTCGCCGGTCCAATGCTCCCAGGTGTATTCCACCAACACCTTCTTTGTCGGCGGGTATAGAGTATTCCCCTTGCTTCAACGGGAGTAGCGCCCGCAGTGGCTCCAGGGTAACGTAGGGTGCGACTGTCTCGCCCAGATGCACGTCGAAGAGGTGCGACCGCTCGATGGTCTGGCCACTGATGGAAGCCAAGTCAAGCCCATTCCACGGTTTCTTGTCCAGAGAGCCGCGCCGGGGATTTACGGTGATGGTCTGGCCCGCTTGAATGATGGCGGCGTTTTCCGTTTCGTTGACGAAGAACAACACTCGTGGAAATATCGTGGCTCCGTTTCGTGACAGGCTGGCATAGGGCGAATCGCCAACCACCCCGGTGTCGGTGATGCGCACAAACTCGCGTGTGACGTCGTCTGCGCCTGCCTTGCCCCGCCAGCGTTGCACTGACCCGGCCAGTGGCGCGGTGATGCTTTTTTGCCCCGTGCTGCGGCCGAAGACCACGCAGGCCGGAACGGGGAAGAAAGTATTGGGCTCCAGCCGCTCCAAATCCCAGGCCGGCCTGTGGCCTAGCATCACGGACAGCCGGAATTCCGACCTGCGGTTCTTGCCGCGGCCCACCGGCGGCGAATTCCATTGGCCGGTGCGCCATTTGCTGTACTGGCCGGCCTGCAACGCGCTATGCGGCATCACAAAACCAATTTCGCCGCCCGGCCTCAGATACAGTTCAACGCTACGGGTGAAGAACAGTCCGGCCACGTCCTGGTGAGTGGCGTAGCGGCCCCCGGCCCAAATGCTGTACCGGCCCTTGCTCAGGTTCTCCAGTTCATCGCGCAGCACGTCCGCCGTCTGGTTGTAGTTAATCCAAGGCGGGTTGCCGATGATGACGTCCACCTTGGCGCGGCTGAGGGCCACCGGGCGCACCAGGTTGCGGGTGTAGTAGGCCCAGATGTGGTCGCGGCCTTCATTATGCAACTTGCGCATTTCCCCGATGGTGGCTTCCAGAGTTAGCCGCTCGGCAGGGTTGGTTATGCCGTTGTCGTCCAGGGCCAGCAGGGGGTCCTGCCCGCGTTCGATGGCGTAGGCCACGTCGCTCATCAGGGCGTCGAAGTCCTCGGCTCGGTCCACCAGGCTCACGGGAAAAACCAGTTGCGTGCCGTTTTCGTCTTGGACATCAATGGTCACCTGCCCTTCGGCGAACAGGTCGCCGCTGCGGAAGCGCAGTTGCAACGCGTCGCCCAAGTACACCGGCACCGACAGGGAGGACGAGAATCCTGCTTGCTGGGCGGCATTGATGGTGGGGCGGGCTGCCAGGGTCCACGCCGAGCGGGCCAAGTGGGCCGCTACAGGATGTACGTCGATCCCGGTGACCGAGACTCGCAGGCGGCCCAGTATATCCGGCGGGTCCCAACCGGCGGCCTCGGCGGCGGCGATGAAGTGGGCCACGGCCTCGGTGAGGAATGCGCCGGAGCCGCAGGCAGGGTCCAGCACCCGCTGGCGCAGCGGGTCGGTTATCAGCTCCTTGACCATCGCCCGGGCCAGCCAGGCCGGGGTGTAGTATTCGCCCAACTGCCGCCGCTCTTCCGGCGGGATCACGGTTTCGTAGAGGGTGGCGGCGATGTTTGGCGGGGCCTCCTTCCAGTCGAACCGGGCAACGCGGCGGGCCAGGGTTTTCAGCATGGATTGATCGCCCACCTCGGCGGGCCAAGCGAAGAAGTCGGATTCCAGCACGCCCTGCAAGCCGGTGTCCTGCTGAAAGCGCCGCCCGTGCAACAGGTCTGCCGGGTCGGATTCGGCCAGTTGCCGGATGTCCAGCCCGAAGGACGCCTGCACTGCCATCCCCACCACGGTGCTGAGGTAGGTGTGCCGGATGAACAGGTCGTCCATCTGCTCATCGCTGCGGGCGATTTCGCCCAGCGCGGTGCGGAGCAGGTCGTGCCAGAGCGCCCGCTTGACGCGAATGGTCTCAAGGTGGGAGTGCTGGCGGTACAGCGAGGTCAGGGCGGCGATGTCCCGTTGGTATGAGGGGCTGCCGGGGCCGAAATGCTCCGCGATGGCCTCGGCGGCGGGCGGGATGTTCTCAAGGGACAGCAGGGCGGTATCGCGCAGCCAGTTGTGGAGGGGCAACCACCCTTGCGGATCGTCGAGGGTGAACAGGTAAGGACGGGCAGTCCGGGCGGGGCCGGCATCGGGCCAGCGCAATAGCCAATACTTACCGTCGGTCAGAACGCCCATCCGGACGCCCCGTCCACTCTTGGCAGACTGCTCCAGGTACTCGTCCAGCTGATCGACGTACTCGGGGTTGGGCTGTCCGGCGGCGGCGGTGCCGATGCGGCGCTTGACTTCGATGAAGGTGTCAAGCGCGGTGAGGTCCACCGCCAGCCGCGAACCCTCGGATGGCGGGTTCTCCTCCACCATTTCCTCGCGAGACGCCAGGCGGGTTTCAGCCAGGAAGTCGCGGATGGCGCTGGTGATGTTGGCCTCCGCGTCGTTCCGTTCGTGCCGGTCCAAGAGGCTGGCAGCCAGCAGGGGGTATTTCGGGTCTTCGATATTCAGTTCGGCCGTCATGATCCCCCTGCCGGATGAAGGTCGCTCGGGAGTAAGCCTGCCTCAGTAGCGTAGCGTGTCCCACTGTTGGGGGAACATGCCGAGCAGGGGCGAGACGGTGCCGATGACTTCGCGGTCTATGTCGGCGATGGTGGGGCGGCCGCACATGCCCATGGTGGCGTCGAGCTCGTCGCGGAGCATTTCGAGGACCGACGTCAGGCCCTCCTCGCCGTTGACGGCGAGGCCCCAGAACAGCGGGCGGCCGATGAGGACGGCGCGGGCGCCGAGGGCGAGGGCCTTCACGATATCGGTGCCCCGGCGGATGCCGCCGTCCATGTAGACCTCGAGGTCGCCGTTGGCGGCCTCCACGATCTCGGGCAGGACCTCGATGGTGGTGAAGGTGGTGTCGAGGTAGCGGGTGCCGTGGTTGGAGACGATGACCGCCTTGGCCCCGTTGTCGGCGGCGTGGCGGCCGTCCTCGCCGACCATGATGCCCTTGATCACCACCGGCAGGCTCTGAGCGGCTGCCAGCCAGTCGACGTCGGCCCAGGTGGCGCCTGGGTCGCGGATGTCCATCACGCCTGCCGGGGCGTCGGCAGCGAAGCGCCAAGAGTGCTCGGCCAGGTCGATCTGGGCGTAGTTGGGCGATGAGGCGCCCTGGTAGTCGTTGCGGATGTTGCGCTCGCGCTTGGGCTTGATCTTGGCGTCGACGGTGATACAGAGCGCGGAGTAGCCGGCCTCGGCGGCGCGGGCCGCCATCTCGAGGGTGAGGCCCCGGTCCTTGAACAGGTACTGCTGGAACCACAGCGGCCCGGTGGCGGCGCTGGCGACGTCCTCCATGGTTCGGGCGGCGTGGGAGCTGACGACCATGACGGTGCCGGCAGCTCCGGCGGCGCGGGCGGTGGCCAGCTCGGCGTCGGGGTGGGCCGCCTCGTGGTTGCCCGCCGGGTCGAGCATCACCGGGAAGCTGATACGCTGCCCCAGCACGGTGGTGCTGAGGTCGCGCTGGCTGATGTCGGTCAGCATCCTGGGGCGCAACTGGATGCTGTCGAGGACGGCGCGGGTGCGCCGGAGGGTGATCTCGTCGGTGGCCGCGCCGGCGATGAAGTCGTAGTGTCCCTGCTCCAGCTTCTCGCGGGCGATGGCTTCGTACTCAAAGATGTTGACGGGGTCGTTGGCCATGGTGCTACCTCCTGACCGCCAGTAGAGGCGGCGAAGGCAGTCTAAAAGCTGGCCGTTGCGCCGTCAAATCTTTCCGTTATGATTCAGGGTCTTTTAGTTTTGATATGATTGACAATGCGTTTTGCAGCACAACCGTTAATGGAAGTCCTACGCAGAGCGGATTCACGCGAGATCGAATGTATAACCGCGTCGGCGCCAGTTACGACGCCACCAGACGAGCCGACCCCTGCATTGCCGGTCAGCTCGCCGGTCATCTGAGCTTGAGCGAAGACGGTATGTATCTGGACTTCGCCTGCAGCACAGGCAACTATTCCATAGCGCCGTCGAACCGAGCAGGTAGATGGGTTGGTGTGGACATAGCCGGTCGCATGGTTGACCAGGCGCGTCAAAAAACGTTGGGAGTACATTGGTCCCTGGGCGCGGTCGAGGGCCTCCCGGTTAAGGACCGCACGTTTTCAGGCGCAATTTTCGTTCTTGCCCTGCATCACTTCGCTGAGCTGGGCCCCATATTTCGGGAGGTCTGCCGAGTGCTGCACCAAGGGAAGTTCGTCATTTTTACTGCAGATCCCGACCAGATGCGCGGTTACTGGCTGAACGCATACTTTCCTGAGGCTATGCGTAAGTCTATCGAGCAAATGCCGACACTGGATCAAGTTTCCGAGAGCCTTTTGCGAGCGGGCCTTGGCAGTATTGAGTCGGCGGGATACGAAGTCCGCGATGACCTGCAAGACCTATTCCTGTACAGCGGAAAGCACCGGCCACAACTCTACTTGGACCACGTAATCCGCTCAGGCATATCGACTTTCAATAACCAGGCAAGAAGGGAAGAAGTGCGCCAGGGTTGCGAGCGACTCGCAAAGGACATAGAGTCGGGACGAGTCTCGGACATTGTGGATCTGTACAGGAACCCGTTGGGGGACTATATGTTCATTGCCGGGTCAAATAACCCTCAAAAAGCATCCGGCCAATAGCCAATATCAGAACAGCGAGACAATCTTGTCGTGAGTGAGTTCGTAGAATGACCGACTACCAAATATTTGAGCTGGGGAATTGGCGGCTACGGGGTGGGGCCACCTTGCGAGGCGCGAGGCTGGCTTACAAGACGTATGGGGCGCTGAACGCGGCCAAGGACAACGCCATCGTGTTCCCGACGTTTTTCGGGGGACAGCACTACCAGAACGAGGCCATTATCGGGCCGGGGCAGGCGCTGAACCCGGAGAAGTACTTCATCATTGTGCCGAACATGATGGGGAACGGGCTGTCGTCGTCTCCATCCAACACTCCCCCGCCCTACGACCGGGCGCGGTTTCCGTCGGTCAGTCTGTACGACAACGTAACCAGCCAGCACCGGCTGGTGACGGAGTTGTTCGGCATCGAGCGCATCCCGCTGGTGGTCGGCTGGTCCATGGGGGCGCAGCAGACGTACCAGTGGGGGGCGCTGTACCCGGACATGGTGGAGCGGATCGCGCCGATATGCGGGTCGGCGCGAACCTCGCGGCATAACTTCGTGTTCCTGGAGGGCGTGAAGGCGGCACTGACCGCCGACGATGCCTGGGCCAACGGGTGGTACGAAAAGCCGCCCACCAAAGGCCTGCGGGCCATGGGCCGGGTCTACGCCGGGTGGGCGGTGTCGCAGGCCTTCTACCGCGAGGAGGTGTACCTGGACATCGGCTATTCGTCGCTGGAGGACTACTTGGTGGCCTTCTGGGAAGGCCGCCGGCTGGGGGCCGACGCCAACGACCTGCTGGCGATGATCAATACGTGGCAGAGGGGCGACATCAGCGCCAACGACAAGTACAACGGCGACTTCGCCAGGGCGTTGGGCGCCATCGCCGCCCGCGCCATCGTGATGCCCGGACGCACCGACCTCTACTTCCCGCCGGAGGACAACGAGATCGAGGTGTCGATGATGCCCAACGCGGAATTCCGGCCCATCGAGTCGATCTGGGGCCATCTGGCCGGCGGCCCCGGCTTCAACCCTCCTGATGCCGCATTCGTGGACGCGGCCCTGCGGGAACTGCTGGCGAGCTGAGGGGCGAGGAATGCCGGATCTCATATACGATCGTTTCCCTGACGGCCACTACGCCGTCTTCACCATGGACCGTCCCCAACGCCTGAATGCCCAGGGGGCGCAGATGCGCGAGGAGCTTCGGCTGGCGCTTTCTGAATTCTCTCACGACCCGGAGATGCGAGTTGGCATCGTTACGGGTGCTGGCCGGGCGTTCTCCGCTGGCGCCGACCTGCGGGAGATGGCCGAGGGAGCCGGAAGCGTCCGGGCGAGCCAGACCGAGGAGGAAAGGATAGAGACCTACCGTGGCAACCAGCCTTTCGGGCGCAACTCCAAGCCCTTTATTGCTGCGGTCAACGGGCTGGCCATCGGCGCGGGCATGGAGCGGGCCGCCGACTGCGACATCCGAATCGCGTCATCGGAAGCCTACTTCGGGCTGTTCGAGGTGAAACGTGGGATTATGGCCAATTACGCCATCAACCACATGGCGCGGCTGATGCCCTTCGGCGAGGCCATGTACCTGATGCTTACCGGCGACACCCTGAGTGCGGAGGAGGCGCACCGGCTGGGCTTCGTCCGCGAGGTGTTGGAACCAGAGGAACTGATGCCCCGCGCAGTGCGTATCGCCGAGATGATCGGCGCCAATGCCCCGCTGGCTGTGCAGGGAACGAAGGCGGTGGCCCAGTTCTGGCGGCGCTATGGGCTGGAGGAGTCGTACCGCCTGAACGCCGCTTGGGGCCACCGGGTGCTGAACTCGGAGGACGCCAGGGAGGGCCCAAGGGCCTTCGCGGAGAAGCGCCCGCCGGAGTGGCAGGGGCGTTAGCGTATTCACCAATTGGTGCGTCAAAGCTGGGCTGGCAGTACTGCCTGCCGGGCGAAATGGAAACCCGTTCATGGTGAGCCTGTCGAACCATGAACGGGCTTTTTTGCGACTGTCTCCAGCCTCGGAGGGTGCGCCACAAGTTCCTACGAAAATAGAGGCATGTTTTGGACGCATTTTGTGACGCTGGCCACGACGAGGGCGCTCACCTACCCTAACCCTCCGCAGGAGGATGAGGGAACTTGCTGCCCGCCCTTTCGTTGGTGCCCACAGAGGGACGGCTAGTAGTCCCACTTTATTGAATTAATGACTGCGGAAGACTTTATCGTCATTTCGGCCTTGAGCCGGAATCCAGAGGGGCTGGGGAAGGGTCAACGTAAACCGCGCCGGGGTTCCTGGATTCCGGCTCAAGGCCGAAATGACGGAGGTCGGGAAGGGTCGACGTAAACCGCGCCGGGTTCCTGGATTCCGGCTCAAGGCTGGAATGACGGAGGCCGGGAAGGGTCGACGTAAACCGCGCCAGGGTTCCTGGATTCCGGCTCAAGGCCGGAATGACGGGGCCGGGGGCCGGAGAAGGGTCGACGTAAACCGCGCCGGGGTTCCTGGATTCCGGCTCAAGGCCGAAATGACGGGGGCCGGTGACTCGCCCATCAATTCTAGGGTGACGGGCGGCTAGTCGTCGGCTGGCGCGCCGGCTGGCTCGCGGGGCGGGGCCTCAACCAGCTCGTAGAGGGTGCTGCGGGCGCGGATCTGCTCATCCCAGCCGCGTACGCGCAGGTCGATCATCAGGCCGTCGGGGCCCTTGTACTTGCGGTTGGCGCGGCTGCTGCCGGTGCACTCGGTGGCGCCATGGTCCTCCACCGTCGAGACCGCATCCTCCATGTCGTCGACATAGAAGCCGATGTGGTGAACGCCCTTGACGGTAGAGGGGCCCTCGCCGAGGTTCGGCGCGCCTTCCGTTCCCATCTTCAGGATCGCGAAGTAGATGTAGCCGTCGGTGAGCCAAACGCCCTCAGCGCCGCCGTCGGGCGACCGGCGCAGTTCGTCGAGGCCGAAGCAGGTCTTGTACCACTCGGCGGTGGCCACCGGGTCCTCGGTATGCAGAGCTATGTGCTTGATTCTCGGGGCCATGGTCTCCTCCATTTGGGTCGATTGGGACGTCCGGTTCACCCCTACCCTAACCCTCTCCCCTCAGGGGGAGGGAATTGCTATCGGGGGTGCGGGTCCAATGCGCTAGATCTTGCCTACCAGCGCCTTGAGGGCGTCGTAGGCGCGCTGGCCTGAGTCGGGCTCGCCGGGAACGTCGAAAACGTTGCCGACGAAGTCGGTGGCGCCGCCCTCGGCGAAGGCCTCCAGCTGGCGCCGTATCGAATCCTCGTTGCCAATGACGGCCACCTCTGCCGGGCTCTCCACGCCCTCGATGTCCAGTACGCGCCGGTAGTTCACCAGGTCGCCGTACCTTGCGTAAGACTCGGCGGCTTTCCGGCGCCCAGCACTCTCGTCGTCAGTGACCGCCGTGGGCAAGCCGACGCAAACGCGGGGGTCGCTGCGGCCGCTGTTCTCCGCCGCACGGCGGATGCGTGGCGTGATGTGCGACTCGATGGTGCGAGGGCCGGCCATCCAGGTGACTGTGCCGTCGGCCAACTGGCCCGCCAACCGCAGCATCTGCGGGGCCAGAGCGGAGACCAGGATCGGACAGGCGGGACGCTCCAGGGCGGCTAGCTCCAGGTTGCAGTTGAAGATCTCGCCCTCGAACTGCACGGCGCCCTCCTCGAGAAGGGGGCGCATCACCTCGAGGTACTCGCGGGTGTGCAGGGCAGGGCGGTCGTAGGGAATGCCGAAACCGTCCTCCATACCCGGGCGGTGCGACGGCCCGATGCCCAGGATGAACCGCCCACCGGTGGCTGTGGCGGTTGTCAGGGCCTGCTGGGCCAGCGCCGCCGGGTGGCGCGGGTAGGTGGGCACGACCCCGACGCCGAGCTCGATGCGGCTGGTCTGCATTCCGGCCATGGCCAAAGTAGTCAGCGCGTCGTAGCCTCGGGCTGAGATGTGGGGAATCCAGAAGCTGTCGAACCCGTCATCCTCGGCCTGCTTGATGCGAGCCAGCAACCCGTCCAGGGTCATCAGGTCGGCGACCGAGGCGCCGACAAAGACTCCGATACGCATGGTCTTGCTCCTTACGGCGTTCCCTCTCAAGGTGAGAGTAAAGGCGGTTTTGCCCTTGAGGTTGAATCACTGAAAAGTTACACAGGCGCCGGTCACCATCCCAGGCACCGATTCCTGTTGGAACTGGCGCTTGTATTCGGCTGAAATCTCGTTGATTATCCGAATGCCCCGGCGTCAGGCGGCGCCAAGACCAGGAGCATCCTGGAACGCTCACTAACGATGGCGCCATTGCTGCCTCGCCACTGCCCCGCTCCGTCTAGGACCGCAAGGACACGGTAGAAACGGGGAGTAACCGTGTCCTCCAGGAAGGTCTCCCTTCCCCGTCGCTCAATCGCTCGGCGTACACCGGCATTCCGGCCCAAGAAACGCCCGGTACTCGATCCAGCCCTCGCCGCCCGTCTCGACGGTTTCACCGTTTCCGCAGACGGCAAGGACCAAAGCATCGAATGTCACTACCGAGAGGAGGGCAAGCAAGGAAATGCGCACGCCGAAGATTGACATAACCGGTGGTTGGCGCAATTTCGGCGGCCGTGCTTTGGGACTAGAGGCCCATCGCCTCCAGGCCGACGCGGGACAGGTCCTCGTCAGCCTGGCCACTGGGGTAACCGCCGACGCCGACGCCACCGAGAATCACGCCGTCCTTCATGATGACGACTCCGCCCGTGCCGTGGGTCAGCATGGGATCGCCCTGCTCGCTGATGCTACGGCCCTGGCTGTGCAGTCGGCTTGCGTTTTCGCCGGAATCCAGTCCCATGGCTGCGGAGGTGTAGGCCTTGCGGATGGCGTGGCGGCGGCTGAAGGTGCGCAGGTTGTCCATGGTCAGGTAGGCCAACATGTTGCCGGCGCTGTCGCAGATGGACATCGCCACCGGTTCGTTGGGTGTCTCCATCGCCTTGTCGATCATTGCCCTCATGGCGGCCGTTACCTGGGCCATAGTTGGAGCGGACATGTCGCCTCCTGGAAAGCACTTCAAAATTGCCGTGCAACACGGCAGGGAGATTATACATTCATTGCTGTCTCACCGTTTGAGCATTGGTGTCATTTCCGGTAGCCTGTGCTGGCGCAGACGCCCTCACACTGACCCTCTCCAGGAGGGAGAGGGGATAATTGCGGGCCGGAGGAGATTGAAGATGACGACGCAGCTGGACTCGTGGCTGACTCTCACCGAGGAGGACCCCATCGAGCCGGATATGCCCATCCTCGACCCACACCACCACTTCTGGGAACGGCCCGGCGACGTTTATCTGCTGGATAATCTGCTGGCGGATACCCGGTCGGGCCACCGGGTGAACCAGACCGTCTTCGTAGAATGCCGTTCCCAGTACCTGACGGACGGGCCGCCGGAGATGCGCTCCGTGGGCGAGGTGGAGTTTGTCGAAGGAATAGCCGCCGCCAACGTGGCTGCGGGCAACGAGACCGCCGTTGCCGCCGCCATCGTGGGCAATGCCGATCTGATGTTGGGCGACTCGGTGGAACCGGTGCTGGAGGCGTTATCCGAGGCGGGTAAAGGGCGTTTTCGTGGAATTCGATGCACGGCAGCATGGGACGCCAGTGCCGAAATCACCACGGCCCGGGCCAATTCCGCCGGGATGCTGGCAGATCCCAATTTCCGCCGGGGCCTCGCCTGCCTCGAGCGGATGGGGCTGGCGTTCGATTGCATCGTCTACCATCCGCAGTTGCCTGAGGTGGCAGACATGGCCCGCGCCTTTCCCGGCCTGACCGTCATCCTGAACCACGTCGGGCGGCCGCTGGGTATTGGCCCGTACGCGGGAAGGCGCGAGGAGCTGATGCCCCAGTGGCGGAGCGGGATTGACGCTGTCGCGGAGTGCCCCAACGTGGTGGTCAAGGTGGGCGGACTGGGCAATCCCATCAGCGGCTTCGACTGGCACCAGCGCCCCTTCCCGCCGGGATCGGGGGAGATTGCAGCGTCGGGCGCTCAGTACTACCTGTACTGCATCGAGAAGTTCGGTGCCGGCCGGTGCATGTTCGAGAGCAACTTCCCGGTAGACAAGCAGTCCTGCTCTTACACAGTCTGCTGGAACGCCTTCAAGCGCCTTGCCCGCGACTTCTCGGCGACGGAGCAGGCCGACCTGTTCCACAACACGGCGGCGAGGGCCTACGGGCTGCCGGAGGTCTAAGGGGGTATCTGGAGAAATAGAAAATGGTGGCAACGACTGGGCTCGAACCAGTGACCTAGCGCTTATGAAGCGCCCGCTCTGCCGCTGAGCTACGTTGCCACCGGAGGGCCATCCGGCCAGCCGCCAGGATGCAACCCGATACATCAATGTTAGTAGTGGGCCGTTGGCGATGTCAATTGCCGTGATAAGCAGGTTGCTCGACGATTTGGGTGGCCTAACTTTATGCCGGTTCGTACCGATGGCGCCAGTGCTGCGGGGCCTCTGCTGAAAGTACCGACACATCGGTAGTGTCCCTCTTTGAAATTGACATCTGTTGAGTGCCGTTGCCAAGAAATTCAAAACCGTCATTCCGGCGAAAGCAGGAATGGCGGCGTATAGATGAGGATGACGGATGATGTTAATTTCAAAGAGGGACAGTCCCGACACAGCAGCAATCACAGGTGCGGCGATGCTGAACAGGATGGCGATGGCGTAGCTCTCCCACAGATCTAAGACCACTCCAGCGAGTACCAGGCTGACCAGCGCGCCGAATCCTATGCCGGCCTACAGCACTCCGATGATTCCGCTCCTCTCAATCGTCATCCTGCGAACGGCCCGCCAAGGATTTTCGATCGGTCAATGGCCTTCCGGGTTCGAGATCGCAAAGTCGCTTTTGCCGTCTGTCATTCTGGGCGGTTCCATTCTGGGCGGAGCGAAGAAATCCAGCTATGACGGAGAGGCCCTTCGCTGCGCTTATGGTGACGACTCACGGTACTTTGCATTCGCCAATGGCAGTGCCGGTGCGAGATTGGCTTTGAGAGTTGCGACCCCTAGAATGGGCGTTGATGGTTGAACCAGGTCGACACCCGCAGAAACTGCTGGAAGAGGCAGCCGCCCAGTTGCGGGAAAAGGTTGTAGAACTGGCGGCCCAGTTGCGGCCCTTCCCATCATTCCTGGGCATGACATCGCTTCAGGCCATCGAGCTGGAGCCGCCGGTTGAATCGCGGACCGAATGGGGCTGCATCGTGGTGCTTCCGGACGGGGAAATCTGCGAGCTGGAGATAGAGGTCATTCCGGGGCCGGCCGGTCCCACCGACGTTGACCAGGTGGACAGGTACAAACCGTTGGAACTCTCGACCGGGGACTACATCCACTTCGCCGCTGGTGCCTTGCGGCTGATGGGGCAGGAGTCGGATCGGAGGGGCTAGGCTGAATCTATGGGCTGCGCGTCAATCGCAACAAATTGACTGGAACAAGGCGCCGACCTACCGGATCTACGGCTAGCAATGCTTCTTCCAACGCCATGACCCCCAGCAGACTCGGCTCACCTTCTTTGCCAAATATCACTGGGGTCGTGAACTGCTGTCCTTCTAGCCTAATCATCGTCTTGCCCACCTCTACAGGAGCCACGGTCCCGTCGGCCAATTCAGACTGTGCGGTGCGTTGCACCGGGACGCCTAATCGACGCAGCAGGTCGCCAGGAACTGCGGTAAAGGTGGAACCGGTATCCACCAAGACATCGACCGTCTCAAATTGTTCACCCCGCAGGTCTCCGACTTCGATGGTGAGAGTTACCGTTCCCATTTCTGCCTCTCTTTTTGCGCTGGAGCCTTGAGCGCTGACCTGCCGAGGAGTTCTAGGACGCCGAACCGTCGGCATCGTCTTCCAATTCGATATCCCCGCTGCGGCCGCCTCGCTTGCTGATCAAGCGGAGGCCCTCGATGCGGTGGTTAGGCTTTCCAGGCGATGGTTGGTACGAGACGCTGGTCCACGGGATCGACGGCCAGCAATGCGGTCTCCAACGCCACTACACCTAGCAGGTTAGGCTCTCCCTCCTTGCCGAACGTAACCGGCGTATAGAACGTCTGACCTTCCAATCTAATAATTGTATCGGAGACTTGGTCTTCGATTATCGTTCCGTCGGCGAGACGAGCAGGCATTGAACGCTGCGGCGAGACGCCCAGCCGTCTGAGGACTTCCGTCGGCACTGTAGTGAATGTAGCCCCAGTTTCGACCATTACCTGAACGGGCTCGAACTGCTCCCCCCGCTGGTCGCCCACTTCGATAGTCACAAATATCGTTCCCATACCGGCCCTAGTCCTCGTCTTCCAATTCGATATCCCCGCTGCGGCCGCCTCGCTTGCTGATCAGGCGGAGGCCTTCGATTCGGATGCCGCGGTCGACGGCCTTGCACATATCGTAGAGGGTGAGGGCGGCGACGGAAACGGCGGTCATGGCCTCCATCTCGACACCCGTGCGGGCGGTGGTGCTGGCCGTGGCGGTAATGTTGATGCGACCGCGCTCCTCGTCCAGCTCCAGGTCAACGTCAACCTTGTCGATGGGGATAGGATGGCAGAGGGGGATCAATTCGGAGGTCTTCTTGGAACCCATGATGCCGGCAACCTGGGCCACGGTGAGCACATCTCCCTTCTTCATCAACCCTTCGCGGATGAGGCGCGCGGTCTCGGGCTGAACGGAGACGTGTCCACGGGCAACGGCGACGCGGTGCGTAACGTCCTTATCGCCGACGTCCACCATGCGGGCCCGTCCCTGCTCGTCCAAGTGGGAGAGCGATTGCTGTTCTGGCGGCGTAGTCATTGCTGTATCCTCGCGGGATTCTCGTATCCCTCATCCCGAGGCAGATTCGCGCCTTTGGCTTCCGCCACGGCCAGTCGGTCGGCGCGGACGTTTCCGGCGTTCCCGGCGTGGCCGCGCACCCACCTGAGTTGAACGTTATGCTTGCTCAGGGCCGTGAGGAGCCTTTCCCAAAGGTCAGGGTTTACGGCCCGTTCACGCTTGTTGCGCATCCAGCCATTGGCCTTCCACTTCACCGCCCAGCCCTTTTCGATCGCGTCCACGACGTACCGTGAATCGCTGAAAACTGTTACCGAACAGGGTTCCGTCAGCGCTTCCAGGCCAGCGATGACGGCCAGGATTTCCATCCGGTTGTTAGTGGTTCGCCGGAATCCCCCCGACAGCTCCTTTTCCTGTCCCCGATATTCGAGGACTGCGGCGTAACCACCGGGCCCAGGGTTTCCAAGGCAGGAGCCGTCAGTGTGAATGGTTACGTGCTTACCAGCGTCGGGAAGGGATTCGTTTGCTTGAGGGGGCATCAGCGGCTCACTACCGGCCTGAAACATTGAGGGGGCATCAGCGGCTTACTTCCCGTTTAAATCTTGTCTAAATCTTGCGGTCTTAAGCTTGGAAAACCAACCACCCCTTTGCTATCAGAGTCAGCCCCGCTGTTATCCACAAGAGCGTTCCAAACTTTGCGTTCTGGGAGAGTCCAATCCCCGTGCCCAGGGTAAAGGCGAATATCGCAATCTTGAAGACAGGCCACCTGTGGGGATCTCCTGACTCCCCGCATTAGCGACGACATGACCCACCTCGGACAAAACTCCCTTGCGCCAATGACCAGTGTCGACCAACCCTCTGCACCTACTGGCAATAGCCCCTCAGAGGCGGTTACTGCCACCTACCCACCGATCTGGTACATCTCTACCTTGGCTGCGCGGGGCATGTCCGTGGTGGCCGCGAAGCGCTCCTCGGAGTAGCGATCGGTGCGGCGGGTCCAGATTCCGGCGATGATGTCGCGCAGTTCATCGTCGGTGGCCCCATCTCGCATGGGGTCGCGCAGGCTTGTGCCCCGGGTGGCGAACAGGCAGGTGAAGATCTGGCCGTCGGTGGAAAGGCGCAGCCGGGTGCAGGCGCCGCAGAAGGGACGGGTGACTGACGCGATAACGCCAATCTCACCGCTGCCATCTCGGTACAGGTACCGCTCGGCGACCTCCCCT
The DNA here is from genome assembly GCA_965249355.1 of Dehalococcoidia bacterium. Lineage (GTDB taxonomy): Bacteria > Chloroflexota > Dehalococcoidia > Lucifugimonadales > UBA3495 > VXOI01. The sequence continues at coordinate 2,281,970 of CBDFLW010000004.1, read as the reverse complement.
GAATAGTTGCTCGGGGCTGGCTCCAGGGGCATCTCAGCGTCGATGCGGGCGATAATTTCCTCGGCGGAAACCACCTCGTCCAGCTTCCAGCCGTTGCGGTTTCCCACGTCCATATATTCGATGAAACGGACGATGTTGCCAGTGCCCTTGAAGTACCTGGCTAGCTCGACGATGGTGTGGTCGTTGACGCCCCGCTGCACCACGGCGTTGATCTTGAGGGGAGCCAGGCCCACCTCGGAGGCTCGCTCGATGGCGTGCAGAACACGGCGAGTTCCGAAGCCTCGGCCATTCATTTGTTTGAACACTTCGTCGTCGATGCTGTCGAGGCTCACGGTGATACGGTGGAGGCCGGCGTCCTTGAGACCCTGCGCCTGCTGTGCCAGCAGGTAGCCATTGGTGGTCAGCGTGACGTCGGTGATGCCTTCGATGGCGGCAACTTGGGAAATCAGCTCCGGGAGGTCGGTTCGCAGTAACGGCTCGCCGCCGGTAATTCGGGCTTTTGTGACCCCGAACCCGGAAAACAGCCGAGTCAGCCGCGCGATTTCCTCGAAGGTGAGAATTTCCGCCCGGGGCAGGAATTCGTAGGCCTCGCCGAATATTTCGGCGGGCATGCAATACGGGCAACGGAAATTGCACCTGTCAGTAACAGAGATACGCAGGTCGCGCATTGACCTGCCCATAGTGTCGACTACATTCAGGGTCATATTTGCCTAAGCCGGCTTCAGGAATAGGATAGCAGTAACCCTCGCGGAACCTTGGACAAGGCGTTCAACGCGCGCCCGGCGGCGCAACCTCGATGGCTGATCTGGTTCTTCTCCGCCAACGATAACTGGGCCACTGTTCGATCGAATGAAGGGAGATACACCAACGGGTCGTAGCCGAAGCCGTAGTCGCCGACTGGCTCGTATTGTACCATTCCGGCAACCGACCCCACTACCGACACCAGCAGCTCCGGGCCGTTTGCTGTCTCTCCCTCCTGGGCTGGGTTGGCTTGGGGGCATTCTCTAGGCCCCGGACCCGCGATGTTGATTACGCACCTGAATCGCGCCGTCCGTTTCTGCCACGGAACGCCGTCCAAATTATGCAGAAGCAGGGCAACACGGTCGGCATCGGTGCGGCAGGCGTCGCCCCCGTAGCGTGCCGAGCGTACACCAGGCTCCCCGCCGAGGGCGTCGACCTCCAGGCCTGAGTCGTCGGCCAAGGTCAACATGCCGCTAATCGCTGCGTATCCGGAGGCCTTGAGCCAGGCATTCTCAGCGAAAGTCTGGCCGGTCTCCTCCACCTCGTTGGTGATTCCCACGTCTGTAAGGGACACCAGACGGAAGGGCGCATCGCGGAGCAGACCTTCGTATTCGCGCAGCTTGCCGGGGTTGCCGGTGGCGACCAGCAGGGTGGGTAATGGCATAAATCGTCTATCACTCCGGGCCCGGCTGGGCAGGCCATTGCGTCGAGTGCCGCTTGCTCCATTGCATGAACAGGACGCCGAGGACGCACGGGCAGGCCATACTGGCGATCTTCAGAAGGTCTTTTTGCAAATTCCCTTTCATCAAGGCAAGGATATACCAGGCAGCGAAAAAGAGTCGAAAAAGAGTAATATGGTGGCGAAATAGAACAAGGACACCTGGGCTAGCGAAGTGGCTACCTGTACCAGAATTCGCCGCTCGTTCCGCATGACCTCTGGATAAATTCGTCGCTTTGGTACCCCCATTCCCACCGGGCAGCGCGCCAATTGGCAGGAGGCTCAGCACATGGCGATGAGGGCTGTCCACATCCCACCAGTTACCAAAACAGGAAGACAAGATTGTTACCGGGGCGCCCAACAGGAAAACCGCCCACTTTGCTGCTGTAATGGCACAGCTCAGCCTGCGGGGATCGCATCCTTTCATCGGGACCTATCATCTAGGTCTAGATCACGCCCCGCTCTCTCAGCCCGGACAGATCTTCATTGCCCAGTCCGAGCCACGATGAGTAAATGGCGGAGTTGTGCTGTCCCACGGTGGGGCCGGCGTGCTCCACCGCGCCGGGAGTCTCGCTGAACTTGGGCACGATGCCAAGCATCCGGGTGTGTCCGAGTTCCGGGTCGTCGATCTCAATGATGTCCTCGCGGGCCTGATAGTGCGGGTCTGCCACTATGTCGGAGGCGCCATAGACCGGGCCTACCACGCCGCCGGCTGGGATGAGCTGATCCATGGTCTCGTCCAGCGTACGCTGGGAAAGCCAGGCATTCAGCTCGTCGTTCAATTCTGCGCGGTTCTCAATACGGGAGGCGTTGTCTGCGAAGACCGGCCGATCAATCAGATCAGGCATCCCCATGGCCTTGGCCAGGCCCTCGAAAGTGCTCTGCGAGGTGGCCGACAGGCCCAGCCAGCGTTCGTCGCCAGTGCGGTAGAGGCTGCGCGGCGCAGCGTCGGGGAAGTCGTTGCCCACCCGCTCACGGTCGATCCCCAGCATATCGAACATGGTGACGTGGGGAATGCAAAGTCGAAAGAGCGGCTCGAACAGGGAGACGTCCACAACCTGCCCCTTGCCGCTGCCTCGGGCGTCGCGGTGGTAGAGGGCCATCATCCCCGACATCGCGCCGAACACTCCAGCAATTTCGTCAGCCAAGGGTACGGGCGGCAGGACCGGAGGTGTGTCATGGAACCCGGTCATTCCCACGTAGCCGCTCATGCACTCGGCGATGGTGCCGAACCCGGGGCGGTCCCTGTAGGGACCGGATTGCCCGAATCCGGAGTAGCGCAGCATTACGAGGCCAGGATTCACCTGCAGCAACTCGTCGGGACCCAGACCCCACCGCTCCATCACGCCGGGCCGGAATCCCTCGATCAGAACGTCAGCGTGGGCCGCCAGGTCCTTGAGAATGTCCTGCCCCTCGGGATTACCGAGATTGAGAGTGATGGATTTCTTGTTGCGGGAGTGGACTTTCCACCAAAGGGAGACGCCGTTGGCGAACGGGCCCCAATTTCGCAGGGGGTCGCCGACGCCGGGGCGCTCAACTTTCACCACCTCGGCGCCGAAATCGGCCATGAGGCTGCTGGCAGTGCCTCCGGCTACGATCATGGACAGATCCAGAATCCGCAGGCCGGTCAGCGGGCCCTTCCCAGACACCTGATTTGCGTCGGTCAAGTTTGACCTCATTCAGAGACAGGATTACGGCCCTTATCTTATCACTCCGGATCTTATCACTCCGGCTGCGGATGCCCGTTGAATTGGATGTCTTGGGTCGAATTGGGGCCGACACGGCCCTGGTAAAACCTGTCGAAACCCCGTGCGGTCAAACAGCCACTTTCTGATATAATCCCACCGATGTTTCTGGACGACTATTTCAGGCAATACGGGCTGATCGCCATCTTTTGCGTGGTGGCCGTTGCGGTGCCGGTCAGCATGCTCGTCATGTCCTGGGGGGCCTCCCGCATTGGCTTGCGTCCTCGCAACCCGAGTGTGGTCAAGGCCGAGACCTACGAATGCGGAATGGAGGCAATCGGCGGCCACTGGAGCCTGTTCAATTTCCGCTATTACATGTTTGCGATCCTCTTCGTCATTTTCGACGTTGAGGTCATTTTCCTCTACCCATGGGCCACCAAGTTCCTGCGCCTGGAGCTGTTCGCGCTGATAGAGATGGCGGTCTTCGTTGGTATCCTCCTGGTCGGCTGGGCCTACGCGTGGCGCAAGCGCGACCTGGAATGGAGCTAGGCGGCAGATGATGCAACCGTGGCAGCCGGGAGAGTCACTCCACTCCCGCACTTGGGATCTGGACCGCAACGAGGGCCGGACCGTCCAGGAATTGAAGGACAATTCGCCGGAACCCTTGGCGGAGCCGCTCATCGAAGTGCCAGAGGACCTCAGGAGCAACCTGATGGTCACCTCCATCGATGCGCTGGTCAACTGGGGACGCAAGTCGTCGGCTTGGCCCGTGACCTTCGGCCTCGCCTGCTGCGCCTTTGAGATGATCGCCAGCAGCATGGGGCGGTTCGATATCGCGCGCTTCGGAATGGAGGCCTTCCGTGCCTCACCGAGACAAGCCGATCTGCTGATCATAGCGGGCACGGTCACGTGGAAGATGGCGCCGCCCATCCGCCGTATCTACGAGCAGATGGCCGAGCCCAAGTGGGTCATATCGATGGGTGTCTGCGCCACCAGCGGGGGACCGTACTACGGTTCATACAGCGTGGTGCCAGGCGTCGACCACATCATCCCGGTGGATGTCTACGTGCCGGGCTGTCCGCCGCGGCCCGATGCGCTGCTCTACGGGATTATGGCCCTCCACGAAAAGATCAAGCGCTACCGCAACCTGGCCCCCGCCTCAGTTCGCTCGGTCATCAGCGCTGAATCGGACAGCAAACTCCGGGACGCCGCTGCCGGAGAGCAGTGATGGCGCTCACCCAACTTGGTGGCGCCGAACTGGCGCGTCGGGTGGATGAGGCGGTGCCGGGCGCTGTTGATCAGTGGACCGGCGATACCCTCTGGATAAATCCAACTTCCATTTCCCAGGTCGCCGGTTTCTTGCAGAACGACGACGATCTGGATATGGAATACCTCAACTCGATCTCGGCCATCGACTACATCGGCCACTTCGAGCTGGTCTATCACCTCACTTCATTTCGGAAGGGACACAAGGTTACGGTGAAGTCGCGGCTGCCTGGCCGCGAGGACCTGTCGGCGCCTTCGGTGTACCACCTGTGGCGGGGCGCGGACTTCCAGGAGCGCGAGATCTGGGACCTCATGGGCATCCGCTTTGAGGGTCATCCGAACATGAAGCGGATCATGCTCTGGGAGGGATTCCAGGGACATCCACTGCGCAAGGACTACCTGGAATGACCATCCGGACCGAGCCGATGACGGTCAACATCGGGCCGCAGCACCCCAGCACCCACGGGGTGTTCCGGCTGCGGGTAACGTTTGACGGCGAGGAGATCCTGCAGGTCGAGCCGGTGTTCGGCTACCTGCACCGGGGCACCGAAAAGCTGGCCGAGGAGCGGAACTACACCCAGGTGGTGACGCTCACCGACCGCTTGGACTATGTGTCGTCGATGATCAACAATCAGGCCTACTGCCTGGCCGTTGAGATGCTGCTGGGGACCGAGGTGCCGCTGCGGGGCAAGTACCTGCGCACGCTGGCCGCCGAATTGCAACGCATCGCCGCGCACCTGATGGGTATCGGGTTCATCATCCAGGACCTGGGCGCCCTCGGCACGCCGCTGATGTACTGCTTCAGGTCCCGGGAGCGGATACTCGACCTGTTCGAGATGCTGTGCGGCGCCCGCATAACCGTCAGCTACATGCGACCCGGCGGCGTCTACTTCGACACGCCGCCAGAATTCTGGCCGGCGTTGGACCAGTTCCTCGTGGACTTCGATGAGGAATTCAAGGAGCTGGAGCAGCTCCTCCTCGAAAACGAAATCGTCATGGTCAGGACCCGGGGGGTGAGTCCGCTGCCCCTGGACGTGGCCATCAACTGCTCGGTCAGTGGGCCGGTGCTGCGAGCCAGCGGACTGCAATGGGACTGGCGGAAGGCCGAGCCCTACGACGCTTACGACCTGGTTGAGTTCGATGTACCCACGGCCTTGACCGGCGACAACTACGACCGGTTCTGGGTGAGGATGCAGGAGATCCGGCAGAGCTTGCGCATCATCCGGCAGTGTATCGATCAGATCGAGCCGGGGCCGGTGCGCGCCCAGGTGCCGCTGGTGCTGCGCCCCGAGCCGGGCGCAGAGGCCTACGGCCGGGTGGAGGCCTCAAAGGGCGAGCTGGCCTTCTTCCTGATAAGCGACGGCGGCATCAGCCCCTATCGATGCAAGATCCGGTCCCCGTCACTGCTGAACCTCACGGTGACCGAACATCTGCTGGTGGGCTGGAAGCTGGCTGACATGATCGTTACCTTGGGCAGTATCGACATCAACATGGGTGAAGTTGACCGGTGAACTGCGTAATCGGACCGGACAACATCCTTTATCAGACCCCGATGTTCCGCGAGATTTACAACCTTGTGGGGAACGTGCTGCCCTGCTGGTTGTCGTATTTCGTGGCCGGGTTGGTCATCATCCTGGTGCTGGCGAATGCGGTGTTGCTGGGCGCGGCAGGATTCTCCTGGATGGAGCGCAAGCTGATCGGCAAGTTCCAGAACCGCCTTGGACCGAACCGCTGGGGACCGTTCGGCCTGCTGCAGCCCATCGCTGACCTGGTCAAGCTGCTGTTCAAGGAGGACCTGACTCCGGGCACCGCCGACCGCTGGGTGTTCCTTGTCGTTCCAGTGGCCATGGTCGCTCCGGTGATGCTCGTGCTGGCAGTGGTGCCCTTCGCCAAGGACACGGCCCTGGCCAACCTGAACGTGGGCGTGCTGTACATCCTGGCGGTTACGTCGGTTACCTCCATCGCCATCTTCATGGCCGGATGGTCGTCCAACAACCGCTTCGCCCTGTTCGGTGCGGCCCGCGGCGTGGCGGTGCTGATCAGCTACGAGGTGCCGGTGGTGGTGTCACTGCTCGGGGTCGTAATGGTGGCCGGGTCGATGTCCCTGGCCGACGTGGTCACCGCGCAGACTCTTCCGTTCATCATCGTTCAGCCGCTGGCCTTCATTGTATTCGTGGCCGGTACCACCGCCGAGCTGAACCGCACGCCCTTCGACATGGCTGAGGCCGAATCGGAGCTGATCGCCGGGTACCATATCGAGTACAGCGGGATCAAGTTCGCCATGATCCAGGCCGCCGAGTTCGGTGGGGTGATGGCGGCGTCGGCAGTGATCACCACGCTGTTTCTCAGCGGCTGGGAGGGCCCGGTCGCCCACTGGCTGGGGTGGCTGTGGTTCCTGATAAAGACGGTGATCGTTGCGACCATGTTCATCTGGGTGCGGGCCACCTTCCCGCGCCTCCGCATCGACCAGCTGCTGGCCTTCGCCTGGAAGTTCCTGCTCCCGGCCAGCCTGATCAACCTGTTCGCCACCGCGCTTGAGGTCTATTTCCTGCGCGACGCGGAGGGCGTGCTGACCCGAGGCGATCTCGGCATAATGACTGGCATCAACCTGGCGATTACGGTTGCCTGCATCCTGGTATTTGGCAACCTGGTCCGGGAGAAGGTGCGGCCAGTGGCGCCCAACCGGGCGCCGGCCCTGCCCAGGAATTTGACAATCGTGGAGGGGGATTAGCGATGTACGGTCTGGCAATGGCCAAGGGTTTGCTGGTTACCCTGAAGAACCTTACCAAGAAACCCTTCACCGTTCAGTATCCGGAGGAACGGCTCAAGCAGCACCCGCGTTTTCGAGGCGAGGAGTTCGTCTGGTACGAGGAGCGCTGCACCGGGTGTGCCTCCTGCGCCAAGTACTGCCCGCTGGGCATCATCAAGATCGTGACCAGTCCCAGCGAGACGGCGCCAGCCGAGGGCGACAAGTACCGCCTCGAGGTGTTCGACATCGCCATCAACCAGTGCATGTTCTGCGGGCTGTGCGTCGAGGCCTGCCCCTACGACGCGCTGTTCATGGGGAGCGGCTTCGAGCAGGCGCAGTACTCCCGAAAGGACATGGTCATTACCATCGACGAGCTGAGACAGGCCGACAAACGCCCCAGCACCTTCCTCCGGCCGCAACTGGAGGCCCAGGACTACGACCCCCGCGTCGGCCGCCCGTTGGAGTGGCAGGACGTTGGCCGCGAGTCGTGGCAGTGGCACCAGAGGGAAAAGGCCGGTATGCGAATCGGCTCCCGGCCAACACCCGGGGCGACGGACCAGAAAGGCGAGGAAACTGCCTGAGATGCTGTTTCAGGACGTCGTATTCTGGTTGCTGAGCGTGGTGGCCGTGGGATGTGCGTTGGGCGTGGTGTTGATCCGCGACCTGTTTCGCGCCGCCCTTCTGCTGGTCGCCGTCTTCATTGCCGTCGGCGGCTATTTCGTCCTTCTGAACGCGGAATTCCTGGCCGTTGTACAGGTACTGATATACGCGGGCGCCATTGCCGTGCTGATCATCTTTGCCGTGATGCTCACTCGCGATGTACAGCAGGGCAATCCGCCAAACCGGCTGCAGATTCCCGCAGGTATCTTCGCCGCCCTGCTGCTTGCCGCCATGGTGATGGTGGCCGTGGATACCCAGTGGAACTTCCTGCCCGAGGAAGAGCGAGTGAGCGTGGAACTGGTCCAGACGTCAGCCGTCGCCGCCATCCCCGAGGAATCCTTGGAAAGGGCTGGAGTTACCGGGGCGTCTGCCCGGGAGGCGGTGCAGGAGTCCGGACTCGCCGACCTGCTCATTGGAAAGTATGTGCTGCCCTTTGAAGCCGTTTCCGTGTTGCTGCTGGCGGCGCTCATTGGCGCCCTGGCCTTGGTGCGTCCCCGGAGCGGCAGCGGCGTATCCGACCCCGGCGTTTCCGGTACGGACGGGGACTAGAGGGGTATGTCCTTCGAAGCATTCCTCATTGTGGGGGCGGTGCTGTTCTGCATCGGCCTTTATGGCTCCCTGGCCCGCCGCAACGTGCTGGCCGTGCTGATGTCCATTGAGCTGATGTTCAATGCCGTCAACATCACCCTGGTGGCCATGGCCAAGTACCTGGCCCCGGCCGGACTGCAGGAAAGCATCTCCACCGCGCTGACGGGGCAGGTATTCGCTGTATTTGTCATAACGGTAGCGGCGGCAGAGATAGCCTTGGGCTTGGGCATTGTGTTCGCCATGTACCGTACCAACGAGTCGGTTGATCTCACCGAAGCTTCGCAACTGAGACACTAGAAAGGACATCCCTGTCCCTCCGGATCCTTCCGGGAGGGCAGGGGTGGGGCGTCCCCAATATGTGGGTACCGTTCAGAAAAGCTTCGAACCTGATGCTGGCCGAGATGTGGAAGGAGGTCCTCGAGGGTGAGGGCCTGCCGACACGCATCCTGCCAGAAGGCGACATCCTGGACTGGAGCGAACGAGTCCCTTTCGACATCTATGTGCCAAAGGGGCGGGAACACGTGGCTGAGGAGATCCTGAGGAAGCTGTAGATGGTCAACGAAGCCTTAGTCTGGGCCATTTTCCTGCTTCCCTTGGGCTCCTTTGTCCTGATAGCCCTGGTTATCCGGCCTTTCCTCAACCGGTGGCCGCTCCTTGCGGCCCTCTGCACCATCGCTGCCCTGACCGCCTCGACCGTGCTGGCCGTCGTCACCCTGCGGTCCGTCATCGTGCACCACGGCGCCGTGTTCGAGAGCTGGGACTGGCTGTCCTACGGCGGTGCGACCATACAGATGGGCCTGCTGGTCGACCCCCTCACCGCGGTGATGTTGGTGTTGGTCACTTCCGTCAGCCTCCTGATCCAGATCTACTCCGTTGGGTACATGGAGGGCGATCCCGGTTTCGCCCGGTATTTCGCCTACATGTCCCTTTTCACCGCTTCGATGCTGGGGCTGACGCTCTCCAGCAACATCGTGCAGCTCTACGCCTTCTGGGAGCTGGTCGGCGTGTCGTCATACCTGCTGATCGGGTTCTGGCACGAGCGGCCATTGGCTGCTGCCGCGGCCAAGAAGGCGTTCATCATCACCCGCATCGGCGACGTGGGCTTCCTGATCGCGATCCTTTACCTGTTCCTCAAGGCCGACGACTTTACGGCGGTGGGGCTCAATGCTTTTCACATACCCGACATCTGGCAGGCGGCTCAGCCAGTGGCCGCCGGCGCGGCGGTGCTGGGTGGAGCCGCCCTGACCTGGATGGCGCTGGGCATCTTTGCCGGAGCGGCGGGCAAGTCGGGGCAGTTCCCGCTGCATGCCTGGCTGCCGGACGCCATGGAGGGTCCGACCCCGGTGAGCGCGTTGATCCACGCCGCCACGATGGTTGCTGCGGGCGTGTTCCTGGTGGCCCGGTTCTTCCCGGTCTTCCAGCAATCGGATTCGGCAATGGCGGTGGTGGCTCTCATCGGTGTATTCACCGCGCTGATGGCCGCGACCATGGGCCTGGTGATGAAGGACATAAAGCGGGTGATGGCCTACTCGACGGTGAGCCAGCTCGGCTACATGATGGCCGCGCTGGGGTTGGGGGCCTACGCTCCGGCGATCTTTCACCTGGTCACGCACGCTGTGTTCAAGGCGTTGCTGTTCCTGGGTGCGGGGAGCGTCAACCACGCCAGCGGCACTTTCGACATGACGTACATGGGCGGGCTGCGAAAACCGATGCCCGCCACCTACCTGGTAGTGCTTGTCGCGTCCCTGAGCCTGATCGGGATCATTCCCCTGGCGGGGTTCTGGAGCAAGGACGAGATCCTGCTGGCCTCCTTCGACGGCAACAGCCATTTCGCTGACTGGATTAACACGGTCACCTTCGTTGGCCTCATCGCTGGCGTGGTATTCACCGGCTTCTACACGGTCAGAATGGTGATGCTGACTTTCCATGGCGAGTTCAGGGGCGGCGTGGACCAAGAGAACGCAGACCTTCATCCCGAAGCCCAAGCGGCAGTAACCCAAGCGACGGGAAATGCCGGGGACGCGGCGTATGAAGGGGAAGAGGGCCAGCACGGGGGCGTGCACTTGGCCGAGTCGCCGCTGTTGATGGTGGCGCCCATGGCGGTGCTGGGGATCGGGGCCGTGGTGATCGGATTCATCATCAACCCACAGTGGATCAGCTTCCTGGGCGTCCCGGTGCACTGGGTCACCGGTTTCGTGGCCGACGGGCTTTTGGCCGCCACGGGCGGTGAAGGACACGCTGAGATTCCTGACTTCAGCTGGGCGATGGCCGGCATATCCACCGCAGCCGCAGCTGGTGGGGCGCTCGCAGGCCTGATGGTTTACGGACTGCGGCGGGACCAGAGCCGCGAACCGCTGCGGATTCTGGGGCCCATCCACACCCTGCTATCGCAGAAGTATTACGTGGACGCACTGTACGAAAACCTGATAGTCCGGCAAAGTTTCTACCGGGTGTTCGCCGCTTTCGCCAACTGGCTGGACCGCCGGTTCGTGGATGGAATCATCGACCTGTTGGGTTGGTTCTTCCGTAACATCGGGACGGCCGTGGCACGGCTGCAGACCGGACAGGTGCAGGCCTATGGCACGGCCATAGCTCTGGGCTCCCTGCTCATCATTCTGGGATTCCTGCTGGCATCTTGATCTATTTGAGGGCAACCTCGTTAAATGTCGCCTGAGTTCAATGGACTGCTAACCGCAACAGTGTTCCTGCCCGCTGCGGGAGCGGCGCTGCTGTTGCTGCTGCGGGGCGACAGGGTCATCCGCGGGGCGGCGGTCGCCATCGTCGTGGCGGACTTGGTGCTTGCTCTGCTGGTCTTTGCCCTGTTCCAGCGAGGAGAGGAAGCGGCCCGCTACCAGTTCGTAGACCAGTTCGCCTGGATACCCGACGTCGGGCTGAAGGCGTCATACCTGCTCGCGGTCGACGGATTGTCGGCGCCACTGGTGGCGCTCACCGGATTGCTCGGACTGTCGGCTGTGCTGGCGTCGTGGCACGTCGGCTTTCGGGTAAAAGAGTACTTCTTCTGGCTGCTGCTGCTCCAGTCCGCGGTAATGGGCGTATTTTCTGCCCTCGACCTGCTGCTGTTCTTCCTGTTCTGGGAACTGGAGCTGGTGCCGATGTACATGCTCATCTCCATCTGGGGTACCGGGCGCAAAGAATACTCGGCGATGAAGTTCCTGATGTTTACCATATTGGGCAGCGCGTTCATGCTGGTGGCCATCGTCGCGGTGTTCCTCACGCCCGATGTCGGAACTTTCAACCTGATCGAGCTGTCGGCCACGGGAGGCGTGCTGGCGACGGCGGCCACGCTGCTGCCGCTGTCGTGGCTGTTCTGGCTTTTCTTCGTAGCCTTTGCAGTCAAGCTGCCAACCTGGCCGCTGCACACCTGGCTTCCTGACGCCCACACCGACGCACCCACTGCCGCCAGCGTGATGCTGGCCGGCGTGTTGCTGAAGATGGGCGGATACGGGCTGCTGCGGGTCAACGTGGGACTGTTCCCCGGCCAATCCTGGGAATTCGCTTGGGTCCTGGTGGTGTTGGGCGTAATCAGCGTTCTCTACGGCGCCGTGGTCACCATTCGCCAGACCGACCTGAAGCGTCTCATCGCCTACTCCAGTGTCAGCCATATGGGGCTGGTGATGCTGGGCATCGGTTCGGTGGGTGTGGCTGGAGGCACGCTGACATCGACGGGCCTGAGCGGAGCGGCCATGCAGCTCTTCACCCACGGCACGATCACCGGCCTGCTGTTTCTGGCCGTGGGGCTTGTCTACGAGAAAGCGCACACCCGCTACATTCCGGACCTGGGTGGTCTGGCCGGGCGCATGCCATTTGTCGCTGCCGCCATGCTGATCGCTGGCCTGGCGTCGCTGGGCCTGCCGGGACTCAGCGGGTTTGTGTCGGAGCTGCTGGTGTTCCTCGGCGCCTACCGGGCCTACGACTGGCCGACGGTACTGGCAGTTCTTGGTATCGTGCTGGCTGCGGGATACATACTGTGGATGATGGAGCGGACGTTCTTTGGCGCCGTGCGGGAGCGGTTCGCCCACCTTACGGACGCGTCGCTGGTGGAGGCCGCGCCACTGGCGCTTATGGTCATTTGCATCGTCGGCATCGGGATCTACCCGGAGCTGCTCACCGATATGTTCGATACGGCCCTGGAACCCATGGTCCAGGCCATCAACGGTGGCTAGCCCAGAATGAACGCCCACGACGTATACGTAATATCGCCCTATCTGGCAATGGCTGGGGCGGCGACCCTTGTCATTATTCTCGATCTGGTCCTGCCACGCCGGGCGGAAGGGCTGCTGCCATACCTGGCTTTCCTGTTCCTGGCTGGTCCCTTCGTTTTGAGCCTCTACCAGTTCTACGACCTCGGCCAGGCCGCGAACCTGGTGCGAAGTGAAGGCGACGGCACCGCCAGCGTCTTTGTGGGCAGCCTGTCGGTAGACAGGTTTGCGCTGTTCTTCAATTTCCTGGTCACCGGCGCGACGGCCTTGGTGGTGCTCGCCTCCACCGAGTACGTCCGGCTGATGCCTCGATTCCGGGGTGAATACTTCGCCCTGCTGCTGTTTTCGGCGACAGGGATGATGTTGCTGGCTGCCGCCACTGAACTCATCACCATATACGTCGCGCTGGAACTTACCAGCCTGCCGATCGCGGCATTGGCGGCGTTCCTGACCAGTGGGCGATCCAGCGAAGCCGGCATGAAATTCCTGATTATCGGCGCGATCAGCTCGGCGCTCCTGCTCTACGGGATGGCGCTGGTGTTCGGGTTCACCGGCAGCACGGAGCTGGCCGAGATCGCCGCGGCAGTTGCCCGCGCCGGTGGCGGCATAGCCTTCGGCAACTATGCCCTGCTGGTGGGCATCGTGCTGCTGGTGGCGGGGTTTGGATTCAAGATTTCCGCCGCGCCATTCCAGATGTGGGTGCCCGACGTGTACGAGGGCGCACCCACCCCGGTGGTCGCCTTCCTGTCGGTGGCCAGCAAGGCTGCTGGATTCGCGGTACTGTTCCGCGTTCTGTTCACCGGGTTCTTCGACGTCTCGCTGGACTGGGCAATCCTGATGTCGGCCTTGGCGGCGGCCTCCATGACCATCGGAAATGTCGTTGCCATCGCGCAGAGCAACATCCGTCGGCTATTCGGTTACAGCACCATCGCCCACGCCGGATACCTGCTGGTGGGCGTCGCTGCCGGCGTCAAGGCATCTGAGGTTATTCCAGGCGCTCCTGTCTTCGCATCCATTGGCCTGGATAGCGTGCTGTTCTACCTGGTGGCCTACACGGCCGCCAACCTGACGGCGTTCTTCGCCATAGCCGCCATCGGCGAGCGTGTGGGCAGCGACCGCATCAGCGATTACGCGGGCCTGTTCAACCGGTCGCCGGTGCTGGCCATAACCCTCGCGCTGGCCCTGATCGCGCTGATCGGGGTGCCACCCACGGGCATTTTCATCGCCAAGCTCTACGTGTTCACCGCGGCGGTGGACAGTGGGCTGGCATGGCTGGCCATAGTGGGGGTGGTCAACAGCGCGGTGTCGGCCTACTACTACATTCGCATCATCCGCGTGATGTTCCTGCAACAGGCCCCGGCGGCGCCGGGCGCCCCGCCGTCCCGCAGCCCCGCGCCATGGGCGGCCCTTGGCGTGGCGGCCGCCGTGCTGGTTTTCCTGGGTGTGGCCCCCGGATTCGTGCTGGAGGCGGCAGGCGCTGCGGTGAGCGCGCTTGGGGTCTGACGTATCGGGGTACGGAGATCAACGCGGAGCAACCAGGTTGCCGTGTTATCATCAAGTCGCAAGGGAAGATTCGAAGAGATTGTCCTTCGCTGGCGTCCCGGATTGACGAAATTCTGAACTGTTAGTCGGAGGCAGACCGGCATGGATCCCAATACTACCGCGGCAGTCCGGGATATCTTTGTGATTGTGGTTGCCGGGGTATTCGCCGCTATGGGACTCACTGTAATTGCCGTTGTGCTCAAGCTGTACAGGCCGCTGCAAGAGACTTTCCACAACGCCGCCGCTACCGCGAAGAATCTGCGCCAAGCAAGCAGCGATCTTGCCGCGGTCTCCGAGGAGACCAGTGGTAACGCGGCCCAAACCGCCCGGAACGCAGTTGCCATTTCCGAGAGGCTGAAAGAGGGAAGCGAGGACTTGTCTGAAACTGTCCGAACTGCCCGAGAGGCCGCAAGGAGTGTGGCTGCAGCGGCCAGCACCGTCGGAACTATGGCCGATACTGTCAGCCGGTTTTCCTCGCTGGGAGTAAGCGGCGGCGGTTCCTCATCCGCCTCCGGGGTGGGGACGCTACTGCGACTCCTCAGGACTGTATTCGGAGGCGGCCGCAGAGGGGACGACAGCGGTGCATAACAAGGCGCTTGGGAGGACTATGTGGGGCTCTGCAACACTGGCCCTGTTTCAAAACCGCAAAGGAAGCGATGAAAAACGTAGGCATCATCTACAACAACCGCATACCCGAAGCGCTGGATCTCAGCATGGCGATCCTCCACGAGCTGCACCTCCCGGAGGGAAGCTGGTATTCGCCTGCTGAGAACCTGGAGTCGCTGTCGCCCCGCGCCGAGAGCACCGACCTGGTGGTGACTGTGGGCGGCGATGGCACCATTCTTCGCGCAATTCGGTTCACTGCCCCTGCAGGCATCCCCATCGTTGGTATCAACATGGGGCGGCTGGGATTCATGACCGAACTTACCGTTGACGAAGCCATGCACAGGCTGCCGGGATACCTGGACGGCGGGTACCGGGTCGACGAACGCAATATGCTCCAGGCCACTGTGACCCGGGGTGGCTCCACCATCAAACAGGGGCCATACCATGCGCTCAACGATTTTGTGGTCGCCCGGGGTGGGGCCTCTCGCGTCGTGTCCATTGCGGGCACCATCGATGGGGCGCAGGTCTCGACGTTTCGAGCCGATGGCTTGATTCTGTCCACCGCCACGGGAAGCACAGGATACAACCTGGCCGTGGGCGGGCCGATACTTGACCCGGAGTCGGACGCACTGGTGCTCAAGACGGTGGCGGCGCACATGGGCCTGACCGCCGCGCTGGTCCTGCGCTCCCAGGCAGAGGTGTCGTTGCTGCTCGAGGGTTTTCAAGCTGCCGTGCTCAGCGTGGACGGCTACGAGGACTACGACCTCCAGCCGGGCGACCGGGTGGACCTGTCCCAGAGTCCCTACAAAGCGTGCTTCCTGCGGGCCAACCCACCATCCTATTTCTTCGGCACACTGACCAGGCGCCTCGGATTCAGCATCCGGGGGCAGTAGGAGTTACCTGTCTTGTCTGACACCAATACCGGAACCAATTCTTCTCCGGCCCAGTTCGAGAACACCATAGATTCAAACCGCCCCTTTGACGGACGGATATTCAGCGTCAGGGTGGACACGGTGGAACTCCCTAGCGGCCGCCGCACCACCCGGGAGGTGGCGGAGCATTCTGACGCGGTCTGCATGATACCGGTGGACGATGATGGAAACGTCCTTCTGGTTCGCCAGTACCGCAAGCCCACCGAATCGTCGCTGCTCGAGGCGCCCGCCGGCGGCGTCGAGGCGGGCGAGGTTTCCGAGGAAACCGTCCTGCGAGAGCTGCAGGAAGAGGTTGGCTACACGGCTTCAACCCTGCGCCACCTGGCAAGCTTCTGGGTCGCCCCCGGCTGGTCGACCGAAAAAATGCACGCCTACCTCGCCACCGGACTTACACCGTCGAAACTGGCCGCAGACGACGACGAAAACATCCAGGTGGTGCGGATACCCTTCGCCGGCGCTTTGGCCATGATCCACACCGGCGAGATTCAAGACGCCAAGACCATCGCATCGCTCTTGCTGGCCCAGCCGCTGCTGGAATGACCAAACGAGACCGGGACCGGACCACCGAATAGTATCCGGAACGCCCGCAGGGCAATTGCATTTGGATGCGCACCCCGGCATATCGAGTTTGCACACAGTCATTCCCGCTTATACATCGTCATTCCCGCGAAAGCGGGAATCCAGGGTTGCCAGGATGCGCCCGCATAGCAGATGGTAAGGGGCTCTGGATTCCCGCTTTCTCGGGAATGACGGTCTAATTGGTCCAAATGCGATGGCCTTGGAAACACTCGCCATTGGTCTTGACAATTGCCAGTCCTTGATACAGCCTAGAATTGTTGGGCATCAAGGCTTACGGGATAGTTTTCGCTAATTCTTGAGTAGTGAAGTGGCCACTATGGACGGAGTGCACCACGATTCCCACGAGTGCGACGAGCACGAGCACCACGGCGAAGAACACGCTGCTACCAGCGCCTGAACCGCCTACGAGCGGCAGACGGCAAGCGGGACCCGTCGCAAGACGGGTCTTTTCCTTTGCCCAAACGCCCGGCGAGATGCTGGAAACAGGGCCCGCAATGGGTTATAGATATGGAGAATTCGGGGTACGCCTGCACAGTCTGGCGCGCATTTGTGGTATAGTACGCGGCGGTTTAGAGAGGTCTCATTCTGGAGGAATTAGGTCAACATGCTGGAGCATGATGTCCTGGTAATCGGTGCCGGGCTTGCCGGAATGCGGGCGGCCATCGCGGCCCGCGCCAGCAGCGCCACCACGGCGATTATCAGCAAGGTCCATCCCGTCCGCAGCCACTCAAACGCGGCTCAGGGCGGTATCAATGCGGCCCTGACAGACCGGGGCGACGATTGGGAAGACCACGCCTACGATACGGTTAAGGGAAGCGACTTCCTGGGCGACCAGGACGCGATCGAAGTGATGTGCCGTTCGGCGGGCCGAGCCCTGATCGACATGGAGCACTTCGGCGTAACCTTCAATCGCGATGATGAGGGCTATCTGGGCACCCGGGCATTCGGCGGACAGCGGCGCGCCCGCACCTTCTTCGTCGGCGACTTTACCGGCCAGGCCCTGCTCCATGTCATGTTCGAGCAGCTGATCAAGTCCGGGGTGCGTCGTTACGAAGAATGGTTCGTCTCCTCCCTCATCATTGAGGACAGCCAGGTCTGCGGCGTAATGGCCCTCGAAATACGCACCGGGCAGATTTACGCCATCCGCGCCAAGACGGTCATTTTCGCAACCGGCGGTCTCGGCCGTGTCTTCGAGCCCAGCACCAATGCCCTGATCGTGACCGGCGACGGTATGGCCCTGGCCTACAATGCCGGCGCCCAGCTCATGGATATGGAGATGGTCCAGTACCACCCCACCACCCTGGCCGGGAGCGGCGTGCTGATTTCGGAGGCCGCCCGCGGCGAGGGCGCGTACCTGCTGGACAAAGACGGCAACCGGTTCATGCAGAAGTACGCGCCAAGCATGATGGAGCTGGCCTCCCGGGACGTTGTTTCCCGCTCGGAGCAGACAGAAATCAATGCTGGCAACGGTATCAACGGGTGTATGCTGCTGGACTGCCGACACCTCGGCGAGTCGCTGATCATGGAAAAACTCAGCCAGATCCGGGAAATCGGAATCGACCTGGCCGGCGTTGACATGATCAAAGAGCTCATTCCCATACGCCCCGGTATGCATTACGTTATGGGCGGGATCAAGACTGACGTCGACGGCCAGACCAACCTGCCCGGCGTATATGCGGCTGGCGAATGTGCCTGCGTCAGCGTGCACGGAGGCAACCGCCTGGGCGCCAACTCCCTGCTGGACACCATCGTCTTCGGCGAGCGTTCCGGCAACCACGCCGCTGAGGCAGCCCGCAACGTAGATTACGTGGAGTTCAACGTGGAGCACGCGGTCAGGAACGAGGAAATGCGGATCCAGGAGTTGCTGGACCGGCCCACCAACGGCGACCGCGTTGCCAGCGTACGCCTCGGAATGGGCGAGTCGATGAACCGCAACCTCGCCGTCTATCGGAACCAGGAGGGCATGGAGGAGACGCTGGGGGACCTTGAGCAGCTACAGGAACGCTATAAGACCGTTCCAGTGGAGAACAAGGGCAAGGTCTTTAACACCGACCTGGTTTTCGCTCTGGAACTGGGATTCATGCTGGATGTCGCACCGGGCATCGTGGTCAGCGCCCTGGACCGCAAGGACAGCCGCGGCGCCCAGGCCCGGACCGACTACCCCGACCGCGACGACGAAAACTGGATGAAGCACCTGGTGGTAGGCAAGGGCGAAACAGGCCCCGAAATCTCCTACGCCCCCGTCAGCATCACCCGGTGGCAGCCCGAAGAAAGAAAATACTGAGGCAAGGGCCCGGGCTTTCGGCCGTCCTGGGAGCAGGCAGGGAGAAAGCGGCCGTCAATATTACGCCGAGTTTAAGGACAACAACCAATGAATGTCACCATCAGGGTGCTCCGCCAGGATCCTGAGGCGGAAGACACGGCACCGTTCTGGCAGGACTACTCGCTGGAAATCGAAGACAATGCCACCGTTCTCGATGCCCTCATCAAGATCCGGGAGGACATGGACGGTACGCTGAGCCTGCGCTGTTCCTGCCGCAGCTCCATCTGTGGCTCTTGCGCCATGCGCATCAACGGACATGCTGGCCTCGCTTGCAAGACCCAGGCCGCCGTGGCGTTGCAGGAGGACGATGTCATCGAGGTTGAGCCCGCCGGTAACATGCCTGTGATCAAGGACCTGGTGGTGAACTTCGACCTCTTCTGGGACAAGATCATGGAGGTCGATCCCTATCTGCAGCCGCAGGGTGCCGAACCCGAGCAGGAGTACGTCGTTTCCAACGAATCGATGCGGCACCTTTCCAGCGTAACGGCATGCATAATGTGTGGCGCCTGCGTTTCGGACTGCACGGTGATGGAGGTTGACCCGTCGTTCCTGGGGCCGGCGGCGCTGGCCAAGGCCTACCGCTTTACGGCAGATCCCCGCGACGGCGACGAAGAGGGCGTGTCGAAGGAGCGCCTGGAACTGTTGAATGGCCCGTCGGGGATGTGGGACTGCACCCGCTGCCTGGAATGCGTGCAGGTCTGCCCGAAGGGTGTGGCGCCAATGGAGCGCATAATGGCCATGCGCGATCAGGCCATTGCTGCGGGTTTCCACAACACCAACGGCGCGCGCCACACCGAGGCATTCTCCGAGTCTGTGGAACAGACGGGTACGCTGGATGAGTTGAAGCTCATTCCCAAGTCCTTGGGAATGACGAACATCCAGGGTATGCTGAACTACGCTCCGGTCGCCCTACAGGCGCTGACTCATGGCAAAATGCCGCCCCTGATGCACAAGAAGATCGAGGGCATTGAACACGTCCGCCGCATCTTTGAACAGGTAGACGAAACGGAGCGATAGCGTCGCTCCTGCCCTGAGAGTCCCGGATATATGAATCCCAGAGTAAACGGAGTCCTGAATTGAGGTACGCTTTCTATCCTGGCTGCGTTTCCCGGGGCGGTTGCCCCGAGCTCTATCCTGCGGCTGTGCTTATCTGCAAGCGGCTGGGCATCGACCTGTGGGAAATGCAGGGCGCCTCGTGTACCGGCGCCGGTGTTCTGCAGGAAAAGAACCAGTTGCTGGGCGATACCCTGAACGCCCGCACCTTCGCCATGGCCGAGTACTGGGACCTGCCGATAATGACCATCTGCAGCACCTGTCAGGGTGTGATGAGCCAGGCCAATTACCGGCTGCGCGACCCCGAGTACCGCGCCAAGGTCAATAGCTATCTGGCAGAGGAGGGGCTGGAGTACAAGGGAAATGCCAAGCCCAAGCACCTATTGTGGATCCTGATCGAGGACTACGGCCTCGACAAGCTGGAGGAGCTCATAACCCGCCCGCTCCACGGTGTCCGGCTCGCCCCCTTCTATGGTTGCTACCTGTTGCGTCCCACGGACGCCCTGGAGTTTGCTGACAACCCTGAGCGGCAGGACTCGCTGGAGCGCTTGATCGAGGTCCTTGGGGCCACGGTGGTGGACTTTTCGGGAAAGACCCGCTGCTGCGGCTTCCCCATCCTGACCATCAACGAGCGCAACTCCTTGGCCATGGTGGGCAAGCACACCCTGGAGGCCAAGGAGCAGGGTGCGGACGCGATGATCACTCCGTGTCCGCTGTGCCACCTGAACCTGGACAGCTTCCAGCCCAAGGCGGCGGCCCAAGCCGGACGGGACATTGGGCTGCCCATCCTGCATATGCCCCAAGCCATCGGGCTGGCCATGGGCATCAGCCCCCAGGAATTGGGCCTGCGTCGGCACATCGTGAGCACCCGCCCACTGATCACCCAGCTCTCTTCAGGTGCAGCCCACGCCGCACACTAGGAGCCGGGACAGAGGTCAAACGGAATCTGCCTGATTGGGGGCCGCTGCAAACCAGCGGCCCTAATGCTGGAATTGGAAGGCCCCATACCCTCATAACCCCCGGATAGAGAGACATCAGGATGCAAGAAAGAGAAGCGCCCGCCGCGACATTTCCCGAAGACTGGCAGACCGCCCTGGCCGTCGTCGCGCACCCCGACGACATGGAGTACGGGGCAGCCTGTGCCGTCGCCAAGTGGTCGGCGCAGGGAAAGCAGATCACTTACGTGATGGTGTCTCGTGGCGAGGCGGGCATCAATGATATGAACCCATCACTTGTGGGTCCCCTGCGATCGCAGGAGGAAATCGATGCTGCCCGGGTGGTGGGCGTTGACACCGTGGAGTTCCTCGAACACACCGACGGAGTCATTGAATACGGGCTGCCGCTACGCCGGGACATCAGTCGAGCCATTCGGCGCCACCGCCCCGACGTAATTGCCACCATCAGCCATCACCTGCAGTTTCCCACCGGCCACCTGAATCAGGCAGACCACCGGCACGTGGGCGTCGCCGTTTTTGATGCAGCGAAGGACGCGGCAAATCGCTGGGTATTCCCGGAACTGCTGGACGAGGGCCTGGAGCCGTGGAACGGGGTGCGGTTCGTGGCCGTCTTTGGACCGAGCGTTCCATCGCACGGCATCGACGTAACCGGCTACTGGGAGCAGGGAATGGAGTCCCTGCGGCAGCACAAGGCGTACCTGGAGTACCTCGGGTCCGACGCCTACGGACGGACTTTCGAATTTCTCACCGCTCATGCCGTCGCGGCCGGCCAAGCCTTCGGTTGCGAGCATGCCGTTTTTGCCGAGCTGGTGCTGATAAACGAGCCCTTTGACTAGGCGAAAAAATCTCTGATCCGATAAGAGAACCCTGGCACCACGTCACCGCCGTCGAGGAAGTCATCCTCGGTTAGATTGGTGACATCGTCAAGGGAGCGATATACCATCGCCGTGCGTGTTCCGGGATAAATGATCCATACGAGCCGCACGCCGGCTCTCAACCAATCCTCAACTTTCTCCCGAACTTCACGCCGCGTGTCCCCCGGCGAAACAACCTCAACCACAAGGTCGGGCGCCAAGCTGACGAAGCTGTCCGGTATCTCGTCCACCCTCATTCGGGACCGAGAGACGAAAGCAACATCCGGAGCGCGAACCGTGTCCGGTTCCCGCCGGATGATGAAGCCGGTCTCCGCGGTGAAAACATAGCCAAGGTCGTTGGTCCGCACGTGCACAGCGAGCGGGGCGGTGACGTTCACCGCTACGTAACCATGCCTCCCACCGGCAGGCGCCATTTCGTACACTTTCCCCTTCACCAACTCCATTCGCTGTCCGCTGGAGGACAATCGTTCCAGATCCTCGGCAGTGAACTGCCTTTTCAGTGTACGCACTTCATTACCCCCACAGGGTTGGGACGACCTCACGGTAGGCCTCGATGGTGCGCTCCACGTCCTCGTCGGTGTGGACCGTCGACGGGTAGTATTTCTGACCGCCCTTGAGGACACCTCGCTCCAGCAGGCCGGCGTTGAGGCGGGCCATCCTGGCGCCGTCCCCGGAGAGCATGTCGCGGTAGTTGTTGACCGGTTGATCGGTGAAGCAGTAGTCGAAGACCGCGTCCTCGCCGCAGCTTTGCACTGGAATCCCGTTCTCGGCGCATAGCTCCGTCATGGCATTGCGCAGGGCGGCTCCGGCGCGATGAACCCGGCGGTAGGCGTCGGGGTCGTCGCGCAGCACTTCCAGCGTTGCCAGCCCGGCCGCGCACGCCACCGGATTGCCGTTCAGCGTGCCCACCTGGCTGACGAAGGTGTCGCTGTCAACCTCGCCCCGGTTGTATACCGACATGATCTCGTCGCGGCCCAGCACGGCGGCCAGCGGATAGCCGCCCCCCATGATCTTGCCCACTGAGCACAGGTCAGGCGTAACGCCGTAGAACTCCTGTGCGCCGCCATAGGCCAGCCTGAAGCTGGTAACGACCTCGTCGAAAATGAGGGGGATACTGTACCGGTTGGTCAGGTCCCGCAAACCCTGGAGGAAGCCGGGGCGGGGCGCCAGGATGCGCTGCAGAGGCTCCACAATGACCGCAGCGATCTCGTCGTGGTGCGCCTGGATGATGGCCTCGGTGGTGGCCAGGTCGTTGAACGGCGCTATGAGCATGAGGTCCGCGATGGCCTTTGGAATGCCGCCGCTGTTGGCCTCGGACAGCGGGAATTCCAGAGAGGCGCTCGGCGTTACGCTCATGAGCGCGTAGTCGCTGCTGCCGTGGTAGCCACCTTCGAACTTCAGGATCTTTTCCTTGCCAGTGTAGGCGCGGGCGATGCGCATGGCCTGGAAGCACGCGTCGGTGCCGCTGGTGGTGAAGCGCACCTTGTCGGCGCAGGGGACGGCCTCCACCAGCTGTTCGGCCAGCATCACGGCTTTGTCGTTGTTGGCAAAGAAAGTGCTGCCCTGTTCCACGGTCTTGATCACCGCTTCCACTACGTGAGGGTGAGCGTGGCCCAGCAGCATTGGCCCACTGCCCATCAGCCAGTCGACGTACTCGTTGCCGCTCACGTCCCAGCAGTGCGACCCCTTTCCCCCGGCGACGAGAAAGTCCTGCTCCGGATTGAAGTGAAGATTGCCGGTATTGCCGCCAGGAAGGTAGCGGCCCGCTTTTTCCAGCAGGCGTCGTTCTTCAGGGGTGCGCTTGGGCATGGCGGGCCTCCCAGACTATCGATCTATGGCAGTTCGGCGATTACGGGTTTCCAATAAGAAACTATCTCAATGCGCACTATATTTGCTGAAAATTCGCCAATCGCTTAGCGAGGTCCCGAGTTCCCGCTCCTGGCTTGAAAGAACCAGGGGGAATGACGGGTCGGTTGGTTCGCCGTCTTTTGAGAAAGTCTCTAAGCGGGACATATTCCAATTATACTCCTGACATAATGAGAATCGGCCCAGTCGCCAAATCAAACTGAACCGATTTCCGAGGCGTCCACCTCAGCCTAAAAGCAAGGCAGCCTCCGTGAAGTGCAATTGAACGAGGCCTGCAGCAAGCAAAGCAAACCTCGTCTGAAATTGACCCTTCGCCGGTCTAAATTCCTCCCTTTGCCTGGTTCATCACCTCGACCAACTCCTTGACGCTGGCGGCGGAGCTTTGCAGGGCCGCCTGCTCCTCGGCGGTCAGGCGGATTTCTATGACCTGCTCCATTCCGCCTGCGCCGAGCTTGACCGGAACGCCGACGCACAGGCCATTAATGCCGTACTCGCCCTGGAGGTAGGCGCAGGCCGGCAGGATGCGCTTCTTGTCCAGCAGCACCGCCTCCACCATTTGCGTGATTGCGGCTGACGGAGCGTAGTAAGCGCTGCCTTCCTTAAGGAGCTGGACGATTTCGCCGCCGCCCTGGCGGGTACGGCGCACCAGCTGGTCCACCTTCTCCTCGGCCATCAACTCGCTGATGGGGATGCCGCCGACGGTGGTATAGCGGACCAGGGGCACCATGTCGTCGCCATGGCCGCCGAGCACATAGGCCTGGACGTCCTCCACGGACACGTTCAGTTCCTGGGAGATAAAGGTGCGAAAGCGGGCGGTATCCAGCACTCCGGCCATCCCGAAGACTCGTTCCCTCGGGAAGCCGCTGGCCTGGTAGATGTTCTGCACCATGGCGTCCAGCGGGTTGGTGACCGGGATGATGATGCAGTTGGGAGAGTGCCTCACTACCTGCTCCGTTACGGAGCTGGTGATGCGCATGTTGGTCAACAGAAGGTCGTCCCGGCTCATTCCAGGGCGGCGGGCGATACCGGCGGTGATGACCACCACGTCCGAGTTGGCCGTCTCCTCGTAGCCATTGCTGCCGGTGATGAGGGCGTCGGTGCCGATGACCGGCCCGGACTCCAGCATGTCCAGCGACTTCCCTTGGGGCAGGTCCTCCACCACGTCGACCATCACCACGTCGGCGTAGCCCAGTTGGTGTATCCGCTGTGCGGAGGTAGCGCCGACGTTGCCCGCGCCGACTACGGTTACCTTGTTTCGCATTGGCTGGTAATTCCTCCAATATGGGGCAGCTTGCATTCGATGCTGCCGGAGATTAGTAGAGGGGAATCCCTGCGACTCCCCTCTGAACGACCGGTTGCCTGCTGACTAAATTCCTGCTCCGCAAACCGATCAGGCGAGTCCAAGCGTCGTCCGGCCGGTGTATCGTTAGCCGGCGTCCACGATCGCGTTCAGAGTGGCGCTCGGGCGCATGGCATTGGCGGCCATCTTGTCATCGGGGATGTAATAGCCGCCGATATCGACCGGCTGTCCCTGACAGTCAATCAGCTCCTTGAGGATCGTGTCCTCATTGGCTGCCAACTGCTGGGCCACGTTTTTAAAGCGGGCCTGCAGCTCGGGGTCCTGGGCCTGCTCGGCCAGCGCCTCTGCCCAGTACAGGGCGAGGTAGAAATGACTGCCCCGGGTGTCCAGTTCGTTCACCCGGCGCGAGGGAGCCCGGCGCTGTTCCAGATGTTCCCCGATCGCCTGGTCGAGGGTATCAGCCAGAAGCTGGGCCCGGTCGTTCTTGAACACTTGGGCGCAATGCTCGAAAGACGCGACGAGGGCACAGAATTCACCCAGGGAATCCCAGCGCAAGTGGCCCTCCTCCAGGAACTGCTGCACGTGCCTGGGGGCAGACCCGCCGGCGCCGGTCTCAAACATGCCGCCGCCCCTCAGCAGAGGGACGACCGAAAGCATCTTGGCGCTTGTGCCCAATTCAAGGATGGGGAAGAGATCGGTTAGATAGTCGCGCAGCACGTTGCCGGTAACGGAAATTGTGTCTTGGCCGGCCCGGCTCCGCGCCATCGAGAACTTAATCGCCTCAATGGGAGCCATCACGCGAATGTCCAACCCGGTGGTGTCATGCGTGGGCAGATATTGGTCGACCTTCTTGATCAATTCAGAGTCGTGAGCGCGGTCCTTGTCCAGCCAGAAGACGGCAGGCGTGCCTGTGAGCCTGGCCCGGTTGACCCCAAGTTTGACCCAGTCATTGATCGCCGCGTCTTTGGTCTGGCACATCCTGAAGATATCGCCTTCCTCGACGCCCTGCTCCATAAGGGTCGCGCCTGACGCGTCCACCACTCGGATCGACCCGTTGCCTGGTGCCGTAAAGGTCTTGTCGTGAGACCCATACTCCTCGGCCGCCTGGGCCATCAGCCCGACGTTGGCCACGCTGCCGATGGTGGAGGGATCAAATGCCCCATGCTCCTGGCAGTCCTCTATAACCGCCTGGTATAGCCTTGAGTAGGAGCGATCGGGGATCATTGCGAGGGTGTCGTGCAGCTCGTTGTCGGGGCCCCAGGTGCGGCCGCCATCGCGGATGATAACCGGCATGCTGGCGTCAATGATCACATCGCTCGGCACATGCAGATTGGTTATGCCCCGGTTGGAGTTCACCATCGACAGTTCTGGCCGCGCACTGTAGACCGCCTGAATGTCCGCCTCGATTTCAGCCCGTTTACTCTCAGGGAGGGCTTGAATCTTGGTGAGGAGTTCGGCCACTCCGTTATCCAGGTCTACCGCAACCTCGGCCAGCGCATCCGCGTGCTTGGTTAACATGTCCTGGTAGTAGACTGAAACGCAATGGCCGAAAATAATAGGATCGGACACGCGCATCATGGTCGTCTTCAGGTGCAGGGAGAGCAGCACGCCGTTGGCTTTGGCGTTGTCAATTTCCTCTGCGTAGAAATCGCGCAGCTCCCGCACGTTCATCACGGCGCAATCAATAATCTCATCGGCCTGCAAGAGTATACCTGTCTTCAGCGCGGTAACGCTCCCGTCGGCAGCCACGAATTCGATCGCTGCCGACCCTGGCGCCCCGACCGTCACCGCCTGTTCACTGCCATAGAAGTCCCCGCCTTTCATGTGGGCAACGTGGGTTTTGGACACTTCGGGCCAGTCCTGCATCATTCGATGGGGATTGCGTTTGCCGTGCTCCTTGACTGAGTTCGACGATCGGCGATCGGAGTTGCCCTGCCGCAGGACCGGGTTTACGGCGCTGCCCAGCACCCTGGAAAACCGCGCTCGCACCTCGCGTTCTTCGTCGGTCGCGGGAACGTCCGGGTAGTCGGGAATGGCAAAGCCCTTGTCCTGCAGTTCCCTGATCGCGCTCTTCAATTGGGGAATGGAGGCGCTGATATTAGGAAGCTTGATGATGTTTGCCCCCGAGTCCTCGGTTAACTCGCCCAGCATAGTCAGGTAATCGGGGATTTTTTGCTCATCCGACACCTTGTCGGGGAAATTGGCGATGATGCGGCCAGTCAACGAGATATCCCAAGTCTCCAGGTCAATGCCTGACCCCTTGGTAAAGGCTTGGAGAATCGGCAGCAACGAATGCGTGGCGAGAGCCGGAGCCTCATCAATCTTGGTATAAATAATCTTGGCCGCTTCTGGCATTTTCCTCTCCTCAGCTAATGAGCTTCACCGGCCGGTGCCGCGCGCCAGGATGTGGCTGGCTACTGGCCCTGCGATGAAGATTGTGAGCCAACTGCGCGCTCCGGGTTTCTCAGTTCCGCGCTCTCTGCCGAACAACACTGCTGCGGGATGCATTAATCGAAGGCGCAGCCAGAATTCCCCTTCACCAGCGGGGCGTGAAATCGAGAAAATTATACATCCCGTCAGCCTCACGGGGTAGCCCTGCGAGCTCCCCTCAGAGAGATTGCGCAATTTCTCACAAATCAAGTAAAGCGAGTCACGAGAATCTTGCTGAGGAGTCCCGGTTTGATGGTAGCGTCCCTCTTTGAAATTGACATCTGTTGAGTGCCGTTGCCAAGAAATTCAATACCGTCATTCTTGGGAAAACAGGAATCCAGAGCCCCGTGAAAACGCCTTGGGTCTAGATCATTGCCAGCAAGCAGAACGTCACCCTTTGCGGAGGGGCGGGATGACGGACGGGGGCAGGAATGACGATGTAGCAGGAATGACGGCGTATAAATGACGGCCTATAGATGAGGATGACGGATGATGTTAATTTCAAAGAGGGACAGTCCCGGTCTGATTGAACGTTTGGCATTCAGGTTATAGACTGTTGCCGTATTCCGGGGGAGATGTGTGGGGGCAAGTTCGAACGATGGCCCTGAAAACCGTCGGTATGTCCTCGCGGCTGGAGTTATGCAAGGAAAAGCTGTTAGCTCATTCCAACTTCGATAGGCCCAGGATGAGTAAGTGGCAGTTCACACGACCGGCGGTGGCCATCAGGGCTCTGCTGATCGGTGGCCTTCTTTTGCCGGTGATGGCAATTTTTTCCCGTCGCCGGACTCTTGGACTGGAGCACCTGAAGTCTCTTGATGGGCCGGCCCTATTTGCCGCCAACCACCTCAGCGTGGCCGATAACCCGGCGGTGCTGCTGGCGCTGCCCTGGCGATGGCGGCTCCGACTGGCGACAGCAGCGTCCAGGGACGTCCTGGAGGGGCGAGGCAGGATACAGAGCTTCCTTGCAGCGCTGATCAGCAACGGGTTTCAATTCTCGCAGGCCGGCGCCATTCGCAGCAGCCTGGCCTACTGCGGGAAGCTGACTGCTGCAGGATGGTCTCTACTGTACTTCCCGGAGGGAGTCCGCTCCGACGACGGATCGATTGGGCCGTTCAGGCCCGGTATTGGACTCCTGGCCACCGGGCTGGGTATACCCGTGGTGCCGGTGTATCTGAAGGGCACCGATACCGTTGTCGCCAAGGGGGGAGGCCGGCCTCACAGAGGCAATATAGAGGTGCGATTCGGTGAGCCGTTACGCTTCTGCCGAAATGCAGACAACGAAGCGGTGGCTAACGAAATTCGAGCCGCCATAGCCTCGCTCTCGAGAGAAAATGTATCCTGAGGCTGGCGTTACTGCGATTGACCATATGGAGATTCTGACCCGTGGCTGAGACCGTCCAGGGCGCCCCCATTCGGTTGCCGCTGCTGAACAAGATGCTGCTGGCCTCTGACCACGTTGGTCTCCAGGCCATCCAGTACTTCAGGCAGACCTGGATGCTGTTTTTCCTTGTTCCCCCTATAGGCGAGGGCATAGCCAGGGTTCCCGATGTCTCTATCTTTGGCCTTGGCGTGGACGCCCGGGTCTTCGCCGGTATCCTGATCTTCGCAGGGCGATTCATCGACGCCTTTACCGACCCCCTCATCGGCTGGTGGAGCGACCGCACAAGAAGCCGCTGGGGCAGGCGAATACCGTTCATTCTGTTCAGCACTCCGTTCTACGCCCTGTTCGCGGCCATGGTCTGGTTCCTGCCCTCCGGGGACGCCAGCCTCTGGAATGCAATCTACTTCGTGATCGTGCTGGAGCTTTTTTTCATGGCAGCCACCATGTCCAGCGGCGCCCTCGAGGCCCTGGTGCCGGAGCTAACCCACGGTGCGGCCGACAGGATGAACCTTGTGGGTCTCATCTTTCTGTTCGCCGTGTTCGGAGCTGGCCTCGGACTGGCCGGCAGCGGGGCGCTGGTAGATGCCTACGGGTATCAGGTGGTGGGCGTCATTCTGGCAATCGTTGGGCTGTTCTTTCGTTACCTGTCGCTTTCCGCGGTCTGGAAATACGCCCGGCGCGATACGACTCCGGCCAGGGTGGATTTCTTTCGTGGAATGAAGGAGACACTGCGCAACCCTCAATTTGTCTACTACCTGCCCACCTTCGTGATGTTCACCACCGGCGTCGGTGTCCTGTTGGGCTGGATGCCCTTCTTCGCATCGGAACTGTTGCAGGCCGAGGAGGAGGGCAGGGTTTCCAGCCTGATTTCCACCGTGGTAATTATCGGAGCCGTGATCAGCGGCATCGGGTTCTGGACCCTGTTAAACCGCCGGGGTTTAAGCAAGCGTCGCCTATACGGCTGGTGCCTGGTTGCCAGCGGGGCGGCCTTCCCTCTGTTGGGCGTGGTGGGGCTGATTCCGGTCGGCAGCCAGATCACCCAGGGCTTGGTGTTTGCCTTCATCGCCGGGCTTCCCATGTCCGCCGTTTTCATGCTGCCAAAGGGTCTCACCGCCGACATCGCCGACTATGACGCCATGCTCACGGGAGAGCGGCGGGAGGCAATGTTCTACGCAACCCAGAACTTTTTCGAGAAGATCACCTTTGCCTTGCCCCCGGCGCTCCTGAGCTTCGTGCTGCTGCTGGGAGACACCACAGAGGACCCGCTGGGAATCCGCTTGGCCCCGGTGCTGGCGGGTGCGTTGGCGCTGCTTGGCATTGCGCTGTGGCACCGCTACCGGCTGCCTGACACGGTAAGCCGGGAGGCTGTTGCCGCCGCGGGGCTGCTTCCCTCGAGTCGTCCGGTCCCTTGAACGGCAGACTAGGAAAAAACTATCTCAAAACGCACTAATGTCGCTGTAAATGCGCCAATCGCTTACCGAGGTGCTGGATTCCCGTTTCTGGCTTGAAAGAACCAGGGGGAATGACGGGTTGGTTGGTGCGCCGTCTCTTGAGATAGTTTCCAAGAGGCAGGCGCACCCGGAGCGGTGCTCCTGCGCTACCAGAAGGATTGATTGCCTTGAGCGCGTGTGAAGCCTAGCTCGCTGCGAGCTGGGCGGCCAGCGCCCCGGCGTCGGTCACCGGCAGCTGGCAGGCGTAATTCTCGCAGACGTACGCCGTCGGTTTGCCGTCTACCATCCCCCTTCCCTCCAGTAGCGGCATGCCCGATGCCGAAGCGGTCCCCTGGCCCTCGGCGCCCACGACCACCCGGTTGGCGAAGTATCGGCCGTTCACCACGCGTAGCAGCGCTTGCGTAGCAGGGTCGGCGGCAGGACCGATGACGGCCACCTCTTTGGGCGCCGACAGGTAGAAGTCCATCGCTGCCAGCCACCGGCCGGTGCCAGCGGGTGCGCGGCCCATCAACTCGGCCAGGGTCCGCAGCGGCGCCACCGCCTTGGCGGAGTAGTCCTCATTGCCGGTAACAACGGACAGGCGCAGCAGCAGGTCCGACGCGACTGATCCGCCGCAGGGCTGGGCGTTGTCGTACACGTCGCGAGGCCGGATCACCAGTTCCTCGTGGTGCCGACCGGTGTCATAGAATGCCCCGGCGCCCTCGTCCCAGAACAGGGAGATCATTTCGTCGGTCAGCTCCACAGCGGCGTCCAGCCAGCGCCGCTCGAAGGTGGCTTCGTAGAGCGCCAGCAACCCGTCGGCGACGAAGGAATAGTCCTCCAGGAAACCTGGCAGCTTGGCCTGACCCTCCCGGTATGATCGATGTAACCGACCTTGGGGACGCAATTCATTCAGCAGGAACTCGGCGTTCCGGGCTGCGGCGTCCAGGTAGTCCTGACGTTCCAGCGCCGCACCCGCCTCTGCGAAGGCACGCAGCATCAGGCCGTTCCACGACGCCAGCGCCTTATCGTCCAGCAGAGGATGTTCCCGCTCCTCGCGAGCTTGGCGCAGGGCCTCCTTGCCACGGTCGATAACCTCGATCAGCCGGTCGAGCGGAACGCCCTGGCGTTCGGCGAAGTCGGCTGCTCTGACTGAAATATTCAGGATGCTTTTGCCCTCGAAGTTCCCCCGTGGCGTTACGCCAAAGAACGTGCTGAACAACCCGCCCTCTTCGGCTCCAAGGACGGCCTCTATTTCCTCGGGCGACCAGACGAAGAACTTGCCCTCCTCGCCCTCGCTGTCGGCGTCAGTGGCGGAGAAAAAGCCGCCGTGATCGCCCGTCATCTCGCGTAGGACGTAGTCCAGCGTCTCCTCGGTAATCCGGCGATAGAGCGAACGACCGGTGGCCAGCCAGGCATGCAGGTAAAGGCGTGCCAGCAGGGCGTTGTCGTAGAGCATCTTTTCGAAGTGGGGCACCAGCCAGAACGAGTCGGTGGAGTAGCGGTGGAACCCACCGCCCACCTGGTCGTAGATGCCGCCGCGAGCCATCTTCTCCAGCGTGAGCTCCAGCATCGACAGGGCCCGGTCGTTGTGGCCGTGGGCATAGTAGCGGAGCAGAATTTCCAGGGTCATGGCCTGTGGGAACTTTGGAGCCGATCCTACGCCGCCGTTCTGATAGTCAAAGTTGGTGGCCAACTGGTTATAGGCGTTGTGCAGGATAGACTCGTCCATGGCGCCGGTCCCGCGGGGCATATTGCCGGTGCGGCCCATCTGCTCGGTGAGCTGGCCGGTCACCCGCTGGATTTCCGAGTTACTGTTCTGGTAAGCATTGGCTACCGTCTCCAACAGCCGCGGGAACCCGGGCATGTTGTGGCGGTCCACGGGCGGGAAATACGTGCCGCCGTAGAACGGTTTGCCGTCGGGGGTGAGGAAAACGGTCATGGGCCAGCCGCCACTGCCCGTCAGCATCTGCACTGCCTCCATGTAGACGGCGTCCAGATCTGGCCGCTCCTCGCGGTCGACCTTGATGTTGACGAAGTGGTTGTTCATGATCTCGGCGATGGCGTCATTCTCGAAGGACTCCCGCTCCATCACGTGGCACCAGTGGCAGGCGGAATAGCCGATGCTGAGCAGGATGGGCTTGTCCTCATCCCGGGCGCGCCCCAGTGCCTCCTCGCCCCACGGATACCAGTCCACGGGGTTGTTGGCGTGCTGCAGAAGGTAGGGGCTGGTCTCGTTAATCAGCCGGTTGGGCATTGGCGCTACGTCCTTTGGGCCAACGTCTCGCGCTGGCGATTCTTTCCCGCTGGGGCGGCATTTGCCTACAGAAGCCCCAGCCGTCGCAGGTCGTCCTCGTTCCACTGGGTGGCATGGAGCACTGATCCCAAGGTCTTTCTGTCCAGAGTATCGCTTCCGCGATGATAGTGAATGCTGGTCCGCCGCTTGTCTGGATGAACGTAAACGTGTCCGCCGGTTCGAGTTGTCTTTCGCAACGAGAATCCATCGCGTTCCAGTGCCCGCATCAACTCCCTTACTGGCGTGTTTCTCAGCAGGTGTACTAAGAGCCCGAGTTCCCTCACAGGGTAACAGTGACGGTTTCGCCAACAGCTATGTCTATTGGCCGAGATTGCCGTGTATCCGTCAATGATTCTGAGGGCAGGGGGTCGCCGTCCTCCTCCATGATTTCCAGAAAAGCGCGCGCGGTATCTCGCAATGCCTCTAGTGCTTCGGCCTTGGTGTAGCCCCAGGCATTACATCCCCGAAGCACGGGAATTTCGGCGCCCCACCGGCCGTCATCATCCTGTTCTATTTCGATCTCGAAAACGTAAGTTTTCATTGGTTTCTCTCATTCTTGTGTTGGAGCTTCAGATTAAATCCAGCCGCTGCAGGTCGGCTTCTGTCCATCGCGTAGTGCGTAGCGCCGATGACAGAGTTTTTCTTTAGAGCGTATAGCTACTGTTATGATAGTGAATATTGACACGTCGCTTTTCCGGGTGTGAGCGCTCATAGACGTGTCCGCCAGTTCGTGTGGCTCGATTTAGCGTGAATCCGTCCCGCTCCAAAGCTCTTATGAGTTCCCTGACTGGCGTATTTCGCAACAGGTGTACGAGTCTCCCTATATCCGTCACGGAGTTACTGTTGTCGTAACAACCACTAATATAATTGAATCGAGGTCAGATGTGAGTCGTACGTCATCATCTACGTGTATCTTTTCGTCACTTTCCAGCATAATCTCAGCGAAAACTTGGGCGACGTCTTGCATCGCGTCCAGTGCCTCCTCCCTAGTGTAACCTCAGACAGCGCAGGCGGGGAGTACGGGAATTTCAGCTTCCCAGATTCCATCTTCGTCCTGCTCTATTTCTGCCCGGAAAACAAAAGTCTCCATTTCAACCTCTTTTTCATTACAATGTTCCCAGAAACTCCACTGGTGTCACTGTGCTGAGGTGCGCCAGCCGCTCCGGATTTCTTATGCGGTAACGGTAACTGATTCATAGCAGGAGGAAACATCAGCACGGCGTCCCTTCTCTCATGGCATGGGGTCGCCAAACTCTATGAGCACTTCCAGATACATCTCGGCATTGTCGCGGATAGCGACCAATGTCTCCTCTTTGGTGAATCCCCATGCGTTGCAACCGGGCAATTCGGGAATGACGGCGCTGCACCTGCCATCTTCCTCCTGCTCAATGTCTACCTCGAAAACGTATGTGTTCATTTTGCCGTCTGCTCGCCCAGCAGCTCCAAGAACCCGGCGAGCGGCATAGCGCCGAGATCGCCGCCATCGCGGCTGCGGACGGCCACGGCGCTGGCTTCCGCCTCCCGGTCCCCGACGACCAGCATGTATGGGATCTTCTGTAGCTGGGCGGTGCGGATCTTCTGGTTCATGCGCTCGTTGCGTCTGTCCACTTCGGCTCGAAAGCCAGCACTGCCCAATTGCGCCAGCACGCTCTCGGCGTAATCGGCGTGACGGTCAGCGATGGGTATGACCACGACCTGCACTGGCGCCAGCCAGACGGGGAAGGCGCCGCCGTAGTGTTCAATCAACACGCCGAGGAACCGTTCCATCGACCCCAGAATGGCCCGGTGGACCATGTAGGGACGGCTCCGGCCGCCCCGGTCGTCCTGGTAGGTCAGATCGAAGCGCTCGGGCAGGTTGAAATCGAACTGCACGGTGGTGCACTGCCAGGCCCGTCCCAGCGCGTCGGTAATGTTGATGTCGATTTTCGGGCCGTAGAAAGCGCCGCCACCCTCGTCCACTGTGAACGGCAGACCTCGGGCTTCCAGTGCCCCCTGCAGGGAGTTGGTGGCGTGCTCCCATATCTCGGGGTCGCCAACGTATTTTTCCGGACGGGTGGAGAGGGCGATTTTGTAGTCGGAGAATCCGAAGGCCTCCATCAGTTCGAAGGTCAGCTCCAGCACGCCGCCGATCTCGTCTTCCACTTGCTCGGGCCGACAAAAGATGTGGGCGTCGTCCTGGGTGAAGCCACGCACCCGCATCAGGCCGTGCAGTACGCCGCTGCGTTCGTAGCGGTAGACTGTACCCAGCTCGGCGAACCGCAGGGGCAATTCCCGGTAGCTGCGCAGGGCCGAGCGGTAGATGGTGATATGGAAGGGACAGTTCATCGGCTTGAGGAAGTATTCCTGCTCATCCACCTCTACCGCCGAGAACATGCTCTCGCGGTAGAAGTCGAGGTGGCCGCTGGTCTGCCACAGGGCGGAGCGGCCGATATGGGGCGAATACACCACGTCGTAGCCCCGGCGGAAGTGGATGTCTTTCCAGTAGTCCTCGATCAGCGAGCGTACGCGGCCCCCCTTCGGGTGCCAGACCACCAGCCCCGGGCCGATCTCCTCGTGGATGCTGTAGAGCCCGAGCTGCCGGCCCAGGGTGCGGTGGTCCCGGCGTTCCGCCTCCTCCAGCCGGGCCAGGTGATCATCCAGTTGCTCCTGCGATTCGAAGGCAGTGCCGTAGATTCGCTGCAGCATTGGCCGCTTTTCGTCGCCGCGCCAGTAGGCCCCGGCAACGCTGAGCAGCCTCATGGCCGGGATGTCGGCCGTACTGCCGACGTGCGGCCCCTGGCACAGGTCAACGAAACCGTTGTGGCGGTAGATGGAAATGACCGCCGAGTCGTCCAGCCCTTCGATCAGCTCCAGCTTAAAGGGCTGATCGACGAACATCTCCTCTGCTTGCAGACGCGTCAATTCCTCCCGTTCGAATGGGAAAGATCCGGAGATGGCCTCCCGCATCAGGGACTCGATGCTCTGCAGGTCTTCGGGCGTGAAAGGACGTGAGACGTTGAAATCGTAGTAGAACCCGTCCTGGGTGGGTGGGCCGATGCCCATCTTGGCCTCGGGAAACAGCTTCAGGACCGCGTCGGCCATCACGTGGGCCGCAGAATGGCGCATGGCATGGCGATGGGCGTGAACTGCGTCTACGTTGCCCGTGTCAAGGGCGCCGTGGTCAAGCATGGTTCAATCCTGCGCGGGCGGAACCGGCGCAATAGAAATGAGAGTCGAAATCATTATAGCCCAACGGCTTCGCATGGTTCCCGCGCCACACGATATAATAGCCCCGGCCAACACGATTCAAAACAGCGGGAGCGCGAGTATGGCCACCAAGGCGGACCTGGAGGCTTTCGTAACCTCGGTAACCTGCCCAGACGACTTTGACGAATTCTGGGGCAGCATCCTTGCTCACCTGGCTGAGGAACCGCTGGACCCGACGGCGACACACGATCCCCTGCGGAGCAACGAAGATGTCAGGGTTTACCAGGCCAACTACCGCAGCCTGGATGGATTGGAGATCTTCGGGTGGTATAGCGTGCCTGCCGTGGGAGAGGGGCCGTTCCCTGCAATCCTGGTACTGCCGGGATACAAGTCGGAACCTGCAGTGAGACGTGACTGGGGCCGCAAGGGGGTAGCGGCCCTTTCGGTGGCTGTACGGGGCAAGCTGCCCAGCAGCGCCCAGTTCAACCCCGGATATCCCGGACTGTTGACCAGCGGGATTGAAAGCCGCGATACCTACAGCTACCGGGGCGTGATTTCTGACTGCTCGCGGGGAGTGGATTTCCTGCTTTCCAGGCCGGAAATCGATTCGCAGCGCATATTCTGCTGCGGCAGCAGCCAGGGCGGTGGCCTGACACTGGCCACCGCCGGATTGCGCCCTGAGATCAGGGGTGGGGTATCCGGCTATCCGTTCCTGTGCTGCTACCCCGAGTCAAGGCAGATGCTCCGTTCATATCCATACGATGAACTGTCTTGCTATCTGCGGGCCCACCCGGAGCGAGAACAACAGATGCTGGAGACTCTACGCTACTTTGACGGAGTGAACTTCGCGCCGCGCATCAAGTGTCCGATGGTGGTGGGCATCGCCCTGGAGGACGAAGTCTGTCCACCGGAGACCAGCTATGCGGCGTATGACCAGCTGGGCGGGGAGAGGGAGCTCTGGCTCTTCCCTGAATCGGGCCACGGCAACGCCCACGACTACCCTGGGCAGGAGACTGCCTGGCTGGAGCATCGGATCGCTGCATCCCAGCCACAGTGGGCCGTGTCATGACGACGGCGGGTTTCTGGGCAAGGACGGAGGCGCAACTGGCCGAAACCCCGCTTGACCTGTCGGTCAGCCGGGACTCTTTCTATTCGCAACCCGAGTGGGACGTATACCGGGTGAACTACAACACCACCGGCGGACACCGGCTGTTTGCCTGGTTGTCGGTGCCGAAGAACGTTTCGGGTCCCATACCGGCATTGATCCGGATGCCTGATTACGCCAGCGTTCACGACATAATCTACACGTCGCTGCGTCACAGCGCGGTGGCGATGAACCCGTCGCACCGCGGGCAGCGGAACAGCGACGGGGCCTATCAGGCCAGCTATCCCGGCCTGCTCACCGACGGCATTGCGGATGGCGAATCGTGGGCGCTGCTTGGCGCATACGCCGACGCGCTGCGGGCCCTTGACGCGCTGATGGCCTTGGACCAGGCCGAAATCGGAACAATCGCCCTGTGGGGCGCCGGACTCGGCGGCAGCCTGGTCCTGTCCTTGTCGTCGAGGCGTTCCGGGGTCGGAGCGGTCGCGGCAGACACGCCGATGCCGTTGGGACACCCGTCGGCGCTGGAGGCGGGTCTGGGGTATCCCTTGGGCGAGATTGGAGACTACCTGCGGTCTTCTCCAGAGCGCCGCTCTGATGTTGAAGCGACCCTGGGGTTGCTGGATCCGGTGGCCGATGCCGCTCTCGTCACGTGCCCCGTCCTGCTGAGCGCAGGCCGATTTGACCACTCCATGTGCCCCCCGGCCTTCGCCGGGCAACTGGCCGAGGCGCTGCCCAACTGCGACCTGCGGTTGTACGATGGGGCAGCCGAGGGCGGCGGCCACATTCACGCCGTCGCCCGTACTGCATGGCTGGCCGACCGGTTGGAAATTACCCAAGTTTAAGAAATTCTTATCTGGAGACGCATTCGACATGGAACAACTAAGGCAGAACCTGGCAGCGCTAGTAGAGAAAGTGAAGTCCGTGGTGGAGCGTCTTTGACCTCGCAGACAAGGAACTTCAGATAGCCCAACTGGAAAAGGAATCTGCCGAGCCTGACTTCTGGAATGATCATCAGCAGGCCCAGGGCAAAATGCGCCGGATGGGTGGCCTGCGAGACACCGTGGTCCTGTGGCGGCATTTGGAATTGCGCGGCAGTGACCTGCTCGAACTCACCGAACTGGCCATAGCCGAAAGCGATGCCTCCCTGGAGGAACAGCTGGAGGCCGATGCCGAGCTATTGGCCAACGACCTGGCCCGGGAGGAAGTCAAGCTCACCCTTTCCGGCCCCTATGATGAACGCCCGGCCATCGTGAGCATCCACTCGGGTGCGGGGGGTACAGACTCCCACGACTGGGCGCAGATGCTGCTCCAGATGTATGTGGGCTGGGCCGAGACCGGCAAGCGGCCGGTGGAGGTCATGGACCTGTCCTACGGCGAGGAGGCGGGGCTGCGCAGCGGCATTCTGGAGGTGGGAGGGGACCACGCGTTTGGCTATCTCAGCGC
The DNA here is from genome assembly GCA_965249355.1 of Dehalococcoidia bacterium. Classification (GTDB taxonomy): domain Bacteria; phylum Chloroflexota; class Dehalococcoidia; order Lucifugimonadales; family UBA3495; genus VXOI01. The sequence goes on along the minus strand of CBDFLW010000004.1, from coordinate 2,244,040 downwards.
GGAACAGGGCGTGCACCGGCTGGTGCGCCTGTCGCCCTACGACCCCAATCACCTGCGCCATACGTCCTTTGCCAACGTCGAGATCATTCCGGCGGTTGAGAGCGAGTCGGACGTGGACGTTCGCCCTGAGGACATCAAGATGGACACCTTCCGCTCCAGCGGTCCGGGTGGCCAGAACGTGCAGAAGGTGGCCTCTGCGGTGCGGCTGACCCACCTGCCCACGGGCGTCGTGGTGTCCTGCCAGACGGAGCGTTCCCAGCACCAGAACCGCGAGTACGCCATGCGCATCCTACGCGCCCGGCTGCTGAAGCGTCAGGACAACGAACGGGCCGAGGAGTTGGCGAGGATTCGCGGGGAGCGCTCAAATCCTGAATGGGGGCACCAGATCCGCAGCTACGTGCTGCACCCCTATAAGTCGGTCAAGGACCACCGCACCAACCTGCAGAGCACCAACCCGGACAGTGTGTTGGCAGGGGATATATACCCGTTCATAGCGGCCTATCTGATGCACAGGCTCGGAGAGGGGGAGTAGGCGATGCAACTCTAGGGCACACCCAGTGGGCATCAAGGGATATACAGGACTCGGTTCTTGTCCAATACAAAGGAGCGGCCGCATTGGCCGCTCCTTTTTGGCTTCAAGTACCGCCAGGCGCTCACTTTGAGGGCTAGCAGTTCCCCAAAAGGTGTCCCATCCGCTCCTTTTTGGTGATCAGGTAGTTGCGGTTTTCGTCGTTGACAGGTACCTCCAGCGGGATCCTGTCCTGGATCTCGAGGCCGAAGCCTGAGAGACCGACCACCTTGCCGGGGTTGTTGGTCAAGAGGCGGAGCTTGGAGACGCCCAGGTCCAGCAGAATCTGCGCCCCCGCCTCGTAGTGGCGCATGTCCACGTCGAACCCCAGGGTCTCGTTGGCTTCAACTGTGTCCAGCCCGTGATCCTGCAGGGAATAGGCCTTGATCTTGTTGTGCAGGCCAATGCCCCTGCCCTCCTGGCGCATGTAGAGCAACACCCCTGCGCCCTCCTCGGCCAGGGTCTTGAGCGCCAGTTCCACCTGCTCGCCGCAGTCGCAGCGCAGGCTTCCGAAAACGTCGCCGGTGAGGCACTCGCTGTGGATCCGCACAAGGACCGGGTCATCGGGCTTCCACTCGCCGGTGGTCAGTGCTATGTGTTCGCCGTGGTCAAAGTAGCTTCGGTATCCGATGGCCTTGAATTCACCGTAACGGGTCGGAAGCCGCGTCTCGGCGACCCGCTCGATCAGCCGCTCGTTGTGGCGGCGATGGGCGATGATCTGGGCGATGCTGAGGATCCTCAGATCGTGTAATTTGGCGAACTCTTCGAGTTCCGGCAGCCGGGACATCGAACCGTCTTCGTTCATCATTTCGCAGACGATGCCGGCGGGGTACATCCCGGCCAGGTTGCAAAGGTCGACGATAGCCTCGGTGTGGCCGGGGCGCGCCAGCACGCCGCCCGGGTGGTAGCGGAGTGGGAACAGGTGCCCAGGCTTGGTGAAATTATCGGCCGAGACCGACGGGTCGATCATGGCCTTCACCGTGGCCGCGCGATCAAACGCAGAAATGCCGGTAGTAGTGCCAACTTTGTAGTCGACCGATATGGTGAAAGCGGTCTGGTCCTTTCTGCCAGCGTTCTCGCTGATCATGAGCGGCATGTTGAGTTCATCCAGCCGCTCGCCAATGACGGGCAAACAAAGTAGACCCCGGGCATACTTCACGATGAAGTTGATGGCCTCTGGGGTCACTGTTTCCGCCGGCATAACGAGGTCTCCCTCGTTCTCCCGGTTTTCGTCGTCCACTACGATCAGCAGTTTGCCCGCTTTTAGGTCGTCCAGTGCCTCTTCCAGACTACACAGGGGCATAATCCAGTCCTTTTTCGGCGTTCGGGGAGCCTCCGGCCAGGGTCACCGCTTGAGCAGGTTTTCCACGTACTTGGCCAATATGTCGGCTTCCAGGTTTACCCTTGCGCCGACCGATAGTGTACACAAGTTAGTATTATGGAGGGTGTATGGTATCACAGCCAAGGTAAACGAGGAAGTGCCTACTTTTACCACGGTTAAACTTATACCGTCAACTGCAATGAACCCTTTTTCGACTATGTAGGGCATGAGCCTCGCGGGGACCCGGACCCGGTAAATCACCGAATCCCCGTCCTCTTTGGTGGAGGTGATCCGGCCGGTCCCGTCCACGTGACCCTGCACAATGTGGCCACCCATGCGATCGGTGGCCGACAGGGCCCTTTCCAGGTTCACGACGCCGCCTCCGGTCAATTGGCCCAAGGATGTGCGGCGCATCGTCTCGGGCGACAGGTCAACCGAAAACTCCGAGTCCGCAAGTGATACGGCGGTCAGACAGGCGCCATTGACAGCGATGCTGTCTCCGATTTTCAGGTCCGACATCACTTTCCCGGCGCGAACTGTCATGCCATTGCTGCTGATGCTGACCACCGAGCCGACTTCCTCAACAATTCCGGTAAACACCAGTTTCGCTCCTTCACCCTTCTGGTGGAGATCTTCGTGGATAGCCAGTGATCAGCCAGTCTGCGCCAACCTGCCTGAAGGATGTTGACTCCAGCCGGTGGGTGTGGGCCATCAACTCCGATCCGGCGCCCTCTACCGGCGAGGCGGCGTTGGCGCCCCCGATGATGACGGGTGCGATGAAGGCGTGCACCTTGTCCACCAGACCGTCGTCGAAAAGCGAGCCGAGTGTCTTGCCCCCGCCCTCCACGAGTAGGTTGACCACGCCACGCTTGCCCAGGTCGGCCAGGACCTGGTCAGGGCGGACAAGACCCTCGGAGGTGGCGCTCACCGGTATCACGTCTGCCCCGGCCCGCAGGAGACCGTCCACGTTTCCTGACGGGGCAGCCCCGGTGGTGTAGACCAGCGTCTGACCGGGCTGGCGCAGCAGCTGGGAACGCACCGGCATCCGGCACTGGCTGTCCAACGTCACCCTGAACGGCTGCCTGGGCAGAGGACGGTTGTCGTCTCCGCGGGCGGTCAGTTGCGGATCGTCGGCAAGGATGGTGTTGGCGCCCACCATAACGGCATCCGTCTCGCGTCGCATTTGTTGAACGAGGCTGCGGGCCTCGGGTCCGGTCACCCATTTCGAGTCGCCGGTGTGGGTCGCGATCTTGCCGTCCATGCTCATGGCGTACTTGACCAGCACGAATGGAAGCCCCGTGTTGATGTGTTTGGCGAATCCCTCGTACAGCTCTCGTATTTCACCGCAGAAGGCCAGTTCCCCGTAAAGCAACGAGACTTCGATTCCAGCGTCCCGCAGTTCCGCGATTCCGTTGCCAGCCACTACTGGATTGGGATCAGTCACTGCGGCCACGACCTCGGCAACTCCGGCCTCGATGATGGCCCGGGTACAAGGCGGCGTGCGCCCAAAGTGGCAACAGGGCTCCAGGGTGACGTATAGTGTTGCGCCCCTGGCGGCATCGCGGGCCTGTTGCAGCGCCATCACCTCGGCGTGCGCCCGGCCCGGGGGCTGGGTCGCTCCCTGCCCCACCACCTGCCCGTTGTTGACCAGGACCGCCCCGACGGCGGGGTTGGGGCTGGTGGACCCTAACACCGAACGCGCCAGACCGATGGCCTGCGCCATAAAGCTCATGCCGGCCCCTTCAGCCAGTGCGCCCGGACGACCCGGTGCCCGGAAATTCTTGGGAAAAACGACTGGCGGTGGGCTCCGTCTGCCCTTGGTATTTGCTCCCGAGGCCCTCGGATCCGTAGAGCCGGTCGGCGGGGGTGGTCAGACGCAGATAGGAAATCTGACCGATTTTCATCCCGCAATAAAGTGTGATGGGCAGGCGTGACAGGTTGCTCAATTCTAGGGTCAGGTGACCCTTCCAGCCCGGGTCAACGAAGCCCGCCGTAGAGTGAATGACGAGGCCGATGCGCCCCAGGCTACTCTTGCCCTCCAGCCGGGCCACAAGATCATCGGGCAACTCGATATGCTCCATCGTGCTGCCCAGCACAAACTCCCCGGGATGCAGGATGAAGGGCGCGTCATCGTCGATTTCAACAATTTCAGTCAGGTCGTCCAGCCCCACCTTGACGTCTATGTGAGGGCGCCTGGAATTGGAAAAAACCAGCAACTTGCGGTCGAGGCGCAGGTCGACGCTGGCAGGCTGTATATCAGCAGGGTCAAGGGGAGAGATAACGATACGGCCCTTAGCCAGTTGCTCCTTGATCGTCCTGTCGCTTAGTACCATTCCGATTAACCGGAGTCGAAGGCCGAGAGTCTCCGGCCCTGTGAAATTTGCCGAATTCTAACAATGTTGCCCAATCCCGGCAAGTTGGGCAACGTTTGCGCAGGTTGCGCGTGGGATTCGCCCAAGCCCTTCCTCGTTACCCTGAGCGTAGCGTCACCCTGAGCGTAGCGAAAGGTCTCTTCTGGGCAGAATAGATTATTCGCTACGCTCAGATGTACTGACTTGCCCGGCTGCTGTACATAGGGTCTCAAGCCACCGGATTCTCGTTACTGACTATGAGCCGCTGGATTCGGTAGCCGGAGCGGCCATCTCGTCTGAGTCCGGCTCCTCCTCCGCCTCTCCTGCCTCCACCTCTCCTGCTATTAGGAATACGGCCTGCAGGGTTGCGGTAAATTGCAGTTCCCCGCCGGAAATGATGGTGGAAACGCCAGAGTCGGCCGATGCGGACTCGGCCCGTGCGTAGAGCTGCTGGGGCGGGACGTAGGCCGCTCCCTCATTGACGTAGACCAGTCGCCCCAATTTCACTCCGGAGAGTTCTGCGAGCATCTCGGCCTTTCGCTTCAGGTCGGCTACAGCGTTGGCCCTGGCCTGGTCCTGCAAGTCCTGCGGGTCCTCCAGGTGGAAGCTGATGCCGTTGATTCGCACCAGGTCTCCCGCCGCTTCCGTCACTTTGTCAATGATCGTTCCTGCGTTGTCCAGGTCGCGAATCTTCACGGACACCTGATTTGAGACCGAGTAACCCATATGCCGGCTCTCCCAGACTTTGAAACAGGACTCTACGGCAAACTTCTCCGTCTCGCCTTCCTCGCTGCCGCTGTCTTCGCACCTCTCAACCTGCACCTCCTGATAACGCGGGCGGATGTTGAAGTGGCGCGTCTGAATGTCGGAGTCCGCGACTTCGGCCTCGGTCAGGACCGCCATCACGTCCTGCATGGCTGCCGCGGCGTTGGCCCTCGCTGCAGCGGCCGTTTCCTCCACCGACTCGACGCCCAGGGAGAGGACGGCCAAATCCGGGGCGCCGCTGGCACTGCCCTTGCCGCTCACCCAGATGCCCGAGGGACCGTCGTAGGGGACTGCCGTGTCGTTGTCAGGATCGGATACATCCATTTGCCCTTGGTTCGAATCTTGGCTTTGAGCCTGGGCCAGGGCAACCCAGCTGACGGCCAGCAGGGATGCCAAGGCCAAGGCTGCCAGCGCGAGGTACAGCCTGCGGCGTGCCGAAACTTGAATCATGGAAAGCGCCTCCGTTGTGGTCATATTTGATGGCTACATTTCACTGGGGCGAACTGCCGTCATCCTTGGAAGTTGACCCGGCCGTCCAACAGTGCCCTGGCCATAACGAACTTGTGAATTTCCGACGTCCCTCCACCGATGCGGGCATGCCGCAGCAGGTGGTACCAATGAGCGATGGGAAGATCGAGGGTTTCGCCGGTGCCACCGAACACCTGCATGATCTTGTCTATACTGCGCCAGCCCCACTCGCCGGCGCAGTACTTGATCATGGACGCCTCAACCCGTACGTCGTCGCCAGCGTCGGCACGGGCCGCCGTCTCCCGGGTGGCGGCCCGCAGGGTCATAATGTCAATGTATACGTCGGTCAGCATCCACTGGATTGCCTGGCGGTCGGCGATGGGACGTCCATAGGTAACCCGCTGCTTGGCCCACTCGACGGCCATCTCGAGGGCGCGGCTGAGAATGCCCAGCGCCATCGAGCCGCGCAACAGGCGGTCGTGATGAACCAGCCACCGCTGGCCCAGGGTGAACCCGCGGCCCACCTCGCCCAGCACCTTGGTCTGGGGCACACGCACGTTGTCCAAGTGGACCGTGTGCTGCTGGTTCTTGTGGGGGTTGATCCAGATTCGGATGGGTTGGAATGACAGGCCCGGGCTGGGGTTGTCCACGATGAACATGGTAATGCCGCCCCGCTGCCGAAGTTCGGGGTCAGTCACTGCCTGTACCAGGATGTAATCGGCGCTGGCGGCCCCGGAGATGAAGGTCTTGGTGCCGTTAAGCACCCAGTCGTCGCCGTCCAGCACAGCGCTGGTCTGCATCATGCCGCCGGGATCTGAGCCGGCCTCCGGCTCGGTCTGGCCAAAGGCGTAGTGCAACTCACCACGGATCGACGGCAGGAGGTATTCCTCCTCCTGCTCCTGGGTGCAGTTGCCGAACATCATCATCGGTACCGGCGACGTGGGAAGCTGGACGATGCTCTTGTGGACCTCTTCGTCGAGGACCACGTGGCCCAACGCGCCCACGCCTCCACCACCGTATTCCTCGGGCACGAAGGAGGTGTAGATGCCGGTGTCCTTGGAAACCTGGTTGAGCCGCGCCCATTTCTCCGGCGGCAGCGTGCCCAGGATGCCCTGAAGCGCCTCGGCAATTCCCCTGGGCGCACCGTCGTCCACTCCTTCCTGCGTCGGGTTGGCGAGGTAATCTGCCTCTAGGGGATAGCACTCGTCCCTCACGATTTGCCGTATAGTCAGTTTCAAGGCATCGAGTTCTGGTGGCAGCCCAGCCTCGGCGGTGGTCATGGGGCCATCTCCTCTTGGGGAATTTGGTTAATCAGCACTGCCGGGGCAAAGGCGTCGAAAAGGCGCGAGCTGGCCCGCGCCTATGATTCTCCTGATTTCAATTGCCGACGGCAATCCGTTCAGTGCAAGGGTCAAATGTACTTGAAAGCTTTCACGGCGGCATTTTCCTCGTCATCCGTAACCGGCCGTTCGACAGATGCGGTACTGGTGCCGGCCTCTCCCAAGGCGGAGAAACCGATGGCGAAAAACGACGCCGTAAGGAACAGAATCACGGCTATGGCTGCAATTTTGGCTTTCATAGGCCAAGCCCCGAATTTAAAGCAGAGCGGAGAAATATAGCCATTTTTCCCATTTTATACCGTGGTGCGTAACATTGCCAACGCGCGGCGTGAGGTAGTAACAGTTCAGAGTTGATGAGGCGAATTGGCCGAAAGTTGCCGAAAGAGCAAAGGGGGACAGTTTCGCGGTTATGTTAAATCAGAGGCGTTAAATCAGAGGCATGGATACGAGCCTTGACCTGAGCGCCATGCCGCGGGAGGACCTGCTGGCCCTGATTGCCCAGTTGCAGGCTGTCGTTCAAGAGCAGCAAGCCGTCATCGCCCAGTTGCAGCGGCGGATAGAGGCGCTGGAGGGAAAGGCCAAACCGGGCGGCCCCAAAGGGATGCCCGGCATCAAGCCTCAAACGGGCCAGCGGCCCCCCAGGGAAAAACAGACCAGGAAGCCCCGGCCCCACGGTTTTGCCCGCCAGCGCATGACTCCCACCCACCGGGTGGCCCACGCCGTGGAGAGTTGTCCTGATTGCGGAACCCGGCTGTCCGGGGGCTGGACCCACCGCACCCGGGAGGTCATCGACCTGCCGGTGGTTCCGGTCCAAGTAACCGGACATGTCTTCATCGCCAGGACTTGCCCAGTGTGTGAGCAACGCCGGGTGCCCAAGGTGGACTTGGGCGAGGTGGCGCTGGGGAAACAGCGGTTGGGCATCAACCTGCTCAGCCTGATGGCGGCCTTGCGGGAGGAGGGGAGGTTGCCCTTCCGCACCATCCAGTGGTATCTGAGGACCGTCCACCAGTTGCGCCTGAGCGTCGGCGCCATCGTCCGGGCCGTCCACCAGGTGGCCCGCCAGGCCCAACCGGCGGTGGACCGGATTCTGGAGCGCATCCGGGGCAGCCCGGTGGTCCACGCCGACGAGACCGGCTGGCGGGAGGATGGGGTCAACGGCTACGTCTGGACTTTCAGCACTCCCGCCGGGCGGTACTTCCTGCGCCGCAGGAGGAACAAGGAGGTGGTGGACGAGGTGCTGGATGAGTCCTTCAGTGGGGTGTTGGTCAGCGACTTCTATGCCGCTTATCATCACTACCCGGGACTGAAGCAGCGGTGCTGGGTGCACCTGCTGCGGGACATTCACGACCTGAGGGCCCTCTACCCCAAAGACCGGCAATTGGCCCGGTGGGCGGCGGCAGTTCACGGCGTTTACCTGCGGGCCAAGAGCTTCGCCCATCCCCAAGCACGGCAACGGCAGCGGGTCCAGCAGCAATTGGAGCGGAAACTGCTGGCCCAGTGCCGTCCCTACGCCCAAGACCCGGCAGCCGCCCAGGGCAACCTGTGCCGGTGTATCGAGACCACATCAAGGAACTGTTTGTCTTCGTGGCCGACCCGGCGGTGCCCTCGGACAACAACGCTGCGGAGCGCAGCCTGCGGCCGCTGGTGGTCAGCCGCAAAATCAGCGGCGGCACCCGCTCGGAGCAGGGCACCGACACCAAGATGACCCTGGCCTCCCTCTTCGGCACCTGGCGCGCCCAGGGGTTGGACCCCCTCTCGGCCTGCCGTCAGATGCTCGTTTCCCCTCAACTCTGAACTGTTACCGTGAGGTAGCCAGGGCCTTTAAATTGTTCCCTCTCTGTCCGGGTGAGGGTGGTGAGGGTGTTCCCTTTCGTCAGTGGCCATCGTATACCCCCGGCATTTCGCCCTCACCCTAGCCCTCTCCCGTGGGGAGAAGGCGAACAAAAAGCACCTGGCTCCATGCCCAAGTGCCTCCAGATCACGTGCTAGAATATGCGTCGGCAGATTTTCTGGTGCGGATTCCGATGCAGTTCAGGAACCTTCCCAGCGTTGACAACGTTTTGGCCACCCCCGAAGTGGCGGCGGCCGCCGCATCCTTCAGCCGCGACTGGATCGTTGACCTGGTCCGCCAGGAGCTTGACCTTGCCCGCAATCGAATCCGGCAGGGAGACGGGGCAGCCGGCCTGGATGAGGTCGCTGCTCTGGTGTGCCAAAGGGTGGACGAAGCGGTACGCGCCCAACCGAGGCGGGTAATCAACGCCACCGGTGTGATTATCCATACCAATCTTGGCCGTGCGCCGCTTAGCCGCTCTGCAATTCAGGCCGCCGAAGAGGCTGCCCTAGGCTACTCCAACTTGGAGTTCGACCTCGAATCGGGACGCCGCGGCTCCAGGCAGGCACAGCTGGAATCGCTGCTGAAGCAGCTGACCGGAGCAGAGGCCGCCCTGGCGGTGAATAACAACGCATCCGCCGTCCTGCTGGGCCTGACCGCCTTGGCCGCCGGGCGCGAGGTGATCGTCTCCCGCGCCGAGGCGGTGGAGATCGGCGGCGGATTTCGGGTGCCGGACGTGCTGAAACAGAGCGGCGCCGCGCTGGTGGACGTCGGCACGACCAACCGGACCTACCTGCGGGACTACGAGGGCGCCACCGGCCCCGAGACCGCGGCTTACCTCAAGGTTCACGCCAGCAACTTTCGCGTCGAAGGCTTCACCGCAGAGGTTGACAAGGGTGAGTTGGTCGAATTAGGCGACCGGCTCGGTGTGGCGGTGCTCCACGACGTGGGGAGCGGCAGCCTGTTGCCGACCGACAGATACGGACTGGCCCACGAGCCGATGCCCCAGGAGAGCGTTCGCGCCGGCATGGGACTGGTGTTTTTCTCGGGAGACAAGCTCCTGGGCGGCCCGCAGGCCGGTATCGTGGTGGGGCGGCACGAGCTGGTGTCGCAACTGGCACGGCACCCGCTGGCGCGCGCGGTGCGCATCGATAAGCTGAGCCTGGCCAGCCTCACTGCAACCCTCACCCATTATCTGAAGGGAGAGGCGGAGCAAGAGGTGCCTGTCTGGCGCATGATTTCTGCTTCGCCGGAACATATCAGAGGGCGCGCCGAGCGATGGAGAGCCGCGCTTTCCGGGCCGTTCGACGTTTGCCAGTCGCGTTCTGCGATTGGCGGCGGCAGCCTGCCGGGCGAGACGCTCCCGTCTTGGGCACTGACTCTTGACGCTTCCGAATACCCTGGCGGTGCTGAAGCCATCTTGAAGCGCCTGCGCGAGGGGCGTCCTCCGGTTGTGGCGAGAGTCGAGAACGAGAGGGTCCTGTTCGACCCCCGTACCGTGGGGACGGACGAGGAGGGCGATTTGCTGAGCGCTCTTCTAGGCCTGAGGCACTGAATTGTCCCAAATCAGAACAACCAGCGAGGAATGCTCGGAGCAAATGGGAGAATGACCGACTACGTTCTAGTGCACGGTGCGGGACAGGGTTCATGGGCCTGGGGCAAAGTCTGGGGTCTGATGACTGCGCCCGAAGAGCATCCGCCCAGACTTCACAAGCAGCGCCGGGCTAATCGCGTGCTTACCATCGATCTTCCGGGACACGGCCCCGACGTCGCAGGCGATACTGCCGCGATACGCCTGGAGGAATGCGTAGACGCGGTCGTCCAAACGGTGGACCGGGCGCAGCTTCGCGAAGTAATCCTGGTTGGACACGGAATTTCCGCCGGCGTGGTGCTTCAGGCGGCCGCCAGCCTGCCGTCGCCTCCCAAACGCCTGGTTTTGGTTGGTGGAATATTGCCGGAGGGATCGCGGCCTCTCATAAGCGCATCAGCGGGCCGGATCAGCAGCGGTTTCAAGATGCTTTCGCTGCTCAGTTCCTTGTCCAGAGGCGAACTCAGGTTTCCGTATCCATTCATCAGCCGATACCTGTGCAACACCATGGATGCCATGGACATCGTGCGGATCCTCGGCCTCTTTGGACCACTGCCTACGCGGTTGCTGAATTCGAGGCTGTCCCTGGCCGGTGACCAGCCGGCTCCGCTCTCGTGCATAGTCCTTACTCAGGACAGGGTTGTTTCGCCGCAGGCCCAGCGGCGCACTGCGGAGCGGCTGAACTGCGAGGAGGTACTGGAGATCGACGCATGCCATATGGGGGTATGGCAACGACCGCAGGAGGTGGCCGACGCCCTGCTTCGCCACGCTTGATGCAGACCCGCCGCAATTCATGTCAAAAACAGAACGTGACCAACAGGTACGGGCCGGATTTCTCCGGCCCGTAGTCGTACTCCCGGTGTTTCTGGACTGTCGGGAGGGGGTGCTACCAGCCGGGACGGCGGTTCCCGCAATTCCCGCAGAACACGTCCCGCATGGGACCGTTCTTGTGGCCGCACTTCTCGCAGGTCCAGATTAAAACCATCATCGAAGCAATCATAAAATCACCTCAGCGATTTTCGTTTCCTTCCCCTTTTGCGCCGGTTCGATGATGCCCGGCGCCCTGGTCCCTGGTGATAGTGACGATCCCTAGTGATGGTGACCGTGGTGGTCGTGGTCCTCTTCCTCCTCCTGGGTGATCAGCGAGTAGGTGGTCAGGATCATGCCGGCCACGCTGACCGCATTCTCCAAGGCTGACCGGGACACCTTGGTCGGGTCGATGATGCCGCGGTCCACGAGGTCGCCGTATTCGCCGCGGGCCGCGTCGTAACCGAAGTTACGGTCGCTGTTGCGGCTCACCTCGTCCACCACCACCGCCGGCTCGGCCCCCGAGTTACGGGCGATGATCCGAACGGGATCTTGCAGGGCTCGCTGCAGTATTGTCCGGGCAACAGCCTCGTCGCCGTTCAAAAGTACTCCGTCCAGCACATGCCTTGCCCGGATGTAGGCCACGCCGCCGCCGGGCACTATGCCCTCTTCAACGGCAGCGCGGGTGGCGGACAGCGCGTCCTCGACGCGGGACTTGCGGTTCTTCAGCTCCGGCTCGGTGGGTGCGCCGATCTTGATGACCGCGACGCCTCCGGACAGCTTGGCCAGCCGCTCCTGTAGCTTCTCCTTGTCGTATTCGGAAGTGGTCTCCTCGATCAGGACGCGGATCTGCTCGGTGCGGCCCTTGATCATGGTCGGATCGCCGGTTCCGCCTACGATAGTGGTGCGATCCTTGCTGGTTTCTATGCGGCGGGCCTGTCCGAGGTCGGCGAGGGTGGCCTGGTCCAGCCGGCGGCCCCGCTCCTCCGACACAACCTCGGCACCGGTAAGGACAGCTATGTCCTCCAGCATGGCCTTTCGGCGGTCGCCGAATCCGGGAGCCTTGACGGCCAGGCAGTTGATGGTGCCGCGCAGCTTGTTGACCACAAGCACGGCCAGGGCCTCGCTGTCCACGTCCTCTGCGATCACCACCAGGTTGCGGGTGACTTGCAAGACGCTCTCCAGCACCGGTACCAGTTCTGCTGCAGAAGAGATTTTCTTGTCGGTTATAAGGATGTGGGGGTTCTCGATGACCGACTCCATCCGCTCAGGGTTGGTGACGAAATAGGGGCTGATGTAGCCGCGGTCAAAGTTCATGCCCTCGACGTACTCGGTCTCCGACTCGATGCCCTTGCCCTCTTCGATGGTCACCACGCCTTCCGCTCCGACCCGCTCCAGCACGTCGGCCAGCATGTTGCCGATCTCGCTGTCGTTGGCCGAGATGGTGGCCACCTGGGCCATCTGGTCGCGGCCATGCACGGGGGTCGAAATCCCGGCCAACTCCTTGACCAGGGCTTGCGAGCACTTGTCGAGGCCACGCTTGATTGCCATGGGATCCGCCCCGGCAGCGACATTCCTCATGCCCTCGCGCACGATGTTGTGGGCCAGAACCGTGGCGGTGGTGGTGCCGTCCCCAGCGACATCGTTGGTCTTGCTGGCGGCCTCCTTGATCAGCTGGGCGCCCATGTTTTCGAAGGATTCAGGCAGCTCTACTTCCTTGGCAATGGTCACGCCGTCGTTGGTGATGACCGGCGCGCCCCATTTCTTTTCCAGGGCGACGTTCCGGCCCTTCGGGCCCAAGGTGCGGCCTACGGCATTCGAGACCATCGAGATTCCGTTCAGCAGGGCCTGCTGAGCGGCCTGGTCGCTGATAATGTGCTTGGCTGGCATTATTGATTCTCCCCTCCAATATTGAAAGTTCTATGAGACAGCCAATACGCGGACTTCTACTGGGTAAAGGATAAATCTGGCCCCGCCGCTGGTCAAGCGGGACGGGTAACATTGGATCGTTTCGGCCAAGTTGCAGCCTACTTACCAGAAAATTCGGCTCTCGCTTGTCCTTTGGCAACATTGCTCGCTGTTCCGACCTCTGATTATATTCCATATTTGCATACACAATATCGTGAATGTTTTCACAGCTTTGACATATATGCAAATTGGTGATATAAGTAATTCATATTGTATTGGCTTTATTTAGTATCTGACCGGCGAGACGAGGAGAAAATTCGCCGGACGCGAAGAATCGCAAGGAGGTGCGAACCATGACTACCAAAGGGAAGATCGGTATTGCCCTGGGTGCGGCGGCCTTGGCCTTGGCTGCTTACGGCGGCTTCCGCTACTGGAAGCGCAGGCAACCGGCCCGGTAGAAAATGGGCATGAAGGGCATATTGCGTTACGGGGTTACTGGTAAGGTAGTAGCGGCCACACCGGCCAGAGCCCCTGATTCCTTGTAGCATGTGCCCCGGAACCCACAGAAGGGGAGTCCTCGATTGGGGACTCCCCTCTTTTTTGCCAAGGAGACGCGGCCGCCTGGTCAATACCGGCGCCTGCCCCAGGAACGCTAACCGAGGGCAGTCGCCGCTGTTGGTGCCGACGGGGCACTCATCAAATGGGCTCCTGCCGTCCGTTTTGGACATGCTCCTTGTGCTACACTCGCGCTATGGATGCCCAGAGTGAGTTCGTCGCCGACCTCCATATCCATTCCCGGTATGCCTATGCCTGTAGCAAGAACCTCACTCTCTCCAACCTTGCCGCCGCCGCTAAGATGAAGGGCATTGATCTGCTGGCCACCGGAGATTTCACCCATCCAGCCTGGCTGGCCGAACTTGAATCCGGCTTGTCCCAAGTTGACTTTGGGACCTATCAACACCAGGGAGTGAACTTCGTTCCCGGCACTGAGGTCAGCTGTGTATTCAAGGAGGGGAGCAGATCCAGGCGAATCCATCTGCTCCTCTTCCTGCCGTCCCTGCAATCAGTCGCACGGCTGAACGGCGAACTGTCCAGATGGGGCGCAAAACTGGAGAGTGATGGCCGTCCGTCCGTAAAGATGTCGGCGGCCGAACTTACGGCGATGGCCTTGGACATAGCCCCGGAAGCCATGGTCATCCCGGCTCACGTCTGGACGCCGTGGTACGGGATGTTCGGGTCGGTGTCGGGATTCGACAGCCTTGGGGAGTGCTTCGGCGATATGGCCCCGGAGGTGAAGGCGGTCGAGACCGGGCTATCCAGCGACCCTGCGATGAACTGGGGAGTTCCCGATCTGGCCGGGAAAGCGATTGTCTCTTTTTCCGATGCCCACTCCCTGCCCAACCTGGGGCGTGAATCCACCGTATTTCGAGGACAGCCCACCTTTGCCGGACTGAGGCATGCCATCCGTGATGGCGCGATCGCCTACACAGTGGAGTTCTACCCCGAAGAGGGAAAGTACCATTACAACGGCCACCGCAATTGTGGCGTGGTGCAGTCGCCACAGGAAACAGCGAAGCGGGAGGGGGCACCATGCCCGGCATGCGGCCGCCCCCTCACCTTGGGCGTGATGCATCGCGTCCTCTCCCTGACGGACGAGCACGGCGGGAGCGAGGATGCCGCACCTGGCCCCGGGCCCGACGGCCTGATTCGCGCAACCGATGATCGTCCGCCGTTCTTGAGGCTGGTGCCACTGGAGGAACTGCTTGCCGGAGTGTTGGGTGTGGGCCGCCGCACCAAGACGGTCCAGAAAGTGTACCGAAGGCTGTGCGACGAGTTGGGAAGTGAGCTGGAGGTACTGGCGTGGACTGCGGAATCCGAGTTGCGCCAGGCGGCGGGGGACTTGGTGGCGGAAGCGATATTGAAAGCCCGGACAGGACGGGTAGTTGTGGAACCTGGGTTCGACGGCCAGTACGGCACCGTTCGAGTCTGGTCAACCAACCAGTAAGAAACTATCTCAACACGCACTAAATTTGCCGAAAATTCGCCAATCGCTTACCGAGGTCCTGGATCCCGCTTTCGCGGGAATGGCGGTACATATATTCGATATGCCGGCGAGCGCATCGAATTGCGATCGCCTTGCGCACCGGCACCCGCAATCCCCGGCGCCGGTTACCTTTATGTTAAAATCTGGTGAAACCTGGTTAAACAAGGTGGGTATTTGCACTACCTACCGGCAGTTGGGAAAGACAAGATTTGCCTCAATCGGTTTCTGCCTACCTGCGCCTCCTGCAGAAAGAGGACATAACTGAGGTCGTTGAGATTGAGAGAGAGGCGTTCTCGCCAACGTGGGTGAGTTCGCCCTTCAAACGCGACCTCAGCAACAAACGAGCCTGCTACCTTGTAGCCTGTCTTGATCGAGACAATGTCGGGCCGGAGGCTGCTACGATGCCTCCCCAAGATGTCGAAACGCCTCAGTCCTGGCTTTCGCGGCTGGCGGAACGGCTCGGTTTCGCGGGCGGCCCCGAAGAGCAGATTCCCTCCCCGGTCTGCGACATCGCCGGATACGTCAGCGTCTGGTACCAGGGAGACGAGGCGCATATCACCGAAATCGCCGTGAGGGAACCGCTGAGGGGCAATGGCATCGGCGAGTTGCTGTTGATCGGCTCCTTGCGGGCTGCCCGGGAATACGGCTCCCACGTGATGACGCTCGAGGCGCGGGTCTCCAACTTCATTGCCCAAAGACTGTACGAAAAGTACGGGTTCAAGTCGGTGGGTATCCGTAAGGGCTACTATTCCGACAACCGCGAGGACGCGGTGATAATGACCACCACGCCCATTGGCACCGAGGAATACGGCCGAATGTTCCGGGAGCTGCAGGACACATGGGAATCCCGTTGGGGTACGATAGTTTTCCAGAGTTGACGAGGGCCAATACCGCAGCCTGGACATCAGCCGAATCCGGATCTAGCCCTGTTGCCCTGTTCCTTTCAAGTTGACCATATCGGAAAGTGGTTTTAGAATTACGCTCATTGTGCGGTATGTATCTGTGCTCTTGGGAGAAGTCTCGCAGAGGGGCGCAGAAGGCTGTGTGCCTGTGCCGCGATGACTGGCACCTGTTGCCAGGTTTTCAGACTGGGGACGTATGTTGGTCATCGGCTTGACCGGAGGCATAGGAACGGGAAAGAGCGAGGCCGCCAGATACATGGTGTCATTGGGGGCGAGACTCATCGACGCCGATGTGGTCGGCCACGAAGCCTACCGTCCCAATGCCGAGGCGTGGCGGCAGGTGGTGGAGGCCTTTGGAGATGGCGTCCTCGCTCCCGGCAACGAAATTGACCGACGTGCCCTGGGGGCCATCGTTTTCTCCGATCCGGAACAGCTGGCGCGCCTGAATGGCATTATGCACCCGCTTATGGCTGGAATGGTCCAGGAAAGGATAGAGGCTTTTCGCGAGGAAGAAGCGGATGTGGTTGTGGTGGAAGCAGCGCTGTTGTTCGAGGCAGGCTGGGATGCTCTGGTCCAAGAGGTGTGGGTCACGGACTCGCCGGTTGAGTTGGTGGTCCAGCGGTTGGCCCAGCGAAACGGGATGAGCGAAGAGGAGGCCCGCAGGCGCGTTACCTCCCAGATGAGCCGCGAGGAAAGGCTGGAGCGAGCTGATTTTGTTATTGACAACTCCGGCGACGTCGAAGCAATGCAAAAGGCGATCGACGGATTGTGGGCGACCCGAGTTGAAAAAAGGATAGAGCAGACATAATGGTAGAAGCCGCAGAGCGAGAGGTAAAACACTACAGCGAGTACGCGATTGAGGAGTTCCTGGTTCGAGCCGAGCCGTACTATCGCGCCGTGGGCGATGAGATGGAACTCTTTGCCGCGGCGTACCAGCAGCACATCCCGGTGTTGCTCAAGGGCCCAACCGGTTGTGGCAAGACCCGTTTCGTGGAATACATGGCTTGGAAGTTGGGCCGCCCGCTGACCGTCATCAAGGACCAGGAAAAGGGCGCCAGCACGCAGACTACGCAGGAGGTCCACGAGGGTGAGGTGCGCGTGCCCCTGGTCACCATCGCCTGCCACGAGGACCTGACTGCCAGCGACCTGGTGGGCCGTTACCTGCTGGATGCCGATGGCACCCGGTGGATCGACGGTCCCATGACCCGGGCTGTCAAGGCCGGGGCGATCCTGTACCTGGACGAGGTGGTGGAAGCCCGCAAGGACACCACGGTGCTGATCCACCCGCTGACCGACCACCGCCGCATTCTGCCGGTGGAAAAGACCGGCTCCATAATAGAGGCCGACGACCGGTTCCTCCTCTGCATCTCCTACAACCCCGGATATCAGAGTGCGCTCAAGGATCTCAAGCACAGCACCCGTCAGCGTTTCATCTCCATCGAGTTCTATTACCCACCCCGGGAGATCGAGCGGGATATCATCCAGTCTGAAAGCGGTTGCACCGAGGAGCAGGCCGACTCCCTGGCCAAGCTGGGTGAAAAGATTCGCAACCTGGAGGACCACGGCCTTCAGGAGGGGGCCAGCACCAGGCTGCTGATTTACGCCGCGCGTCTCATGCGCGAGGGCATTTCCGCCCGCCGGGCCTGCCAGGTCGCCATCGTTTGGACCCTGACCGACGACCCCGAACTGCAGCGCAGTCTGGAGGAAGTCACTTCTTCCATATTCGAGTAGGCCAAGGGTATGTCGTATCCTGGAGTGGGGGAGCAGGCAGTCCTGACGCCTCCGGAACTGATCAAGCGGGCACTGGCCAGCCGGCCCACAAGCAGAGTGGCCGGGGATGGTCTGAGGCCCGCTTCTGTCATGGTGTTGCTGTATCCCAAGGACGGTGATCACTGGGTACTGCTCAACAAGCGGTCCCAGGAAGTGGAACATCACAAGGGTGAGATTTCCTTTCCGGGAGGCGCCACAGATCCGGAGGACACCGACGCTCTGGACACGGCGCTGAGGGAGACAGAGGAGGAGATGGGCATTCGCCGGGAGGACATCACCGTCCTAGGCGAGATGGACGAGGTCGCCACCCGCTCGCAGTTCCGCGTCAGGGTTTTCGCAGGTACCATCGGCCACCCCTATGAGTTCCGGCCCAGCGCCGATGAAATCGCGGAAATCGTGGAGTTCCCGGTGAGTGCGCTGCTTGACTCTACCAGCGTTCGGATTGAAACTCACTGGCAGGCGGATGGCCCCAATACCGTACATTCTTATGCATACGGCAAGCACCTGGTTTTTGGTGCAACCGCAAGAATCCTCCAGCAATTCCTGCAGCTTTTGGAGGACGGGCTGGAAAGCGAGGGTCTGAATTGACAAGCAGCGCTCCGACACCCGATATAGAACAGGAACTGGGCAAAATGCCCCCGGCGGTACTCGAGGCATACCAGGAAACGGTTGGCGCAGTCAGCGCTGCCTTTGGCCCTGACGAGGTCGGCCTCTGGGCCAAGGAAGGCGTTTCCATCGGCTCCCAGACCATCCGGTCCTGGGAGGCGGCCATCGAATACTACAAGGTGAGCCCCGAGGTCTGCCGCTTCCTGTCGTTCCCGTCCTTCATGCAGTGGGCCCGCTGCGGCACCTACCTGGCGCAGGACTCGCCGACGCTCGCGGTTGCGTTCTTCAAGTCCAGCGTCGCCATCGTGCCCAACCTGCGGCCCCAGTACATTCCCCGCTGGGCGGGCCTCGGCCGCAGCCTGTACAAGGGTACCTGGAAGTCCAGCACCCTGGCCGCCAAGTTCTTCGAAGTGTCTCCTGAACTGGTCAAGAGCCTTCCCTTCTGGGACGTCGAGGTATTCGCCTCGCTCATTGAGGCTCTGTCCTACAAGTCGTACGACGTTGCCAGCGAGTGCTTGACGCTGGGCAAGGATGTGCTGCCGGGAATGGGGCGCGAACGAGAGCCTTTCCTGGCCATGACCCGCGCCCTGATTGACAGCAGCTGGCGTGAGGTCAAGACCTGCCTGGAGCTAGTACCCCGTGCGCTGCAGCACGTCGATGAAGCCCAGACCGGCCGCTTCCTCAAGCTGGGCGAGCGCTTGGCCAAGGTCGGACTGCGCGATACCTCGCGCTTTTTGGCCGACGGCACCCAGGCACTGGGGCGTGTGCCGCAGGGTAACCAGGGCTATATCCTCGACCTGTGCGACCAGCTGGTCGCGGTGGCGCCCGAGGCCGTTCCCCCGTTCCTGCGAAGCCTCGACAGCGTGCTTACTCGCATCACCGTGAGCCAGCTGGACACGTGGTACCAGCACGGAATGCGGCTGCTGCAGGAGAACCCGGAGAGCGGGATCGCGTTCTTCAAGATTGAGTCCAACACCTCCGAGCAGATGCTGGAGACCCTGTCCTCCAGCTTGGAGCTGGACCGGGTCAAGGGCATCCTGCGGCTCTACTGCCGGGCCCTGTCCGGCGCCGGCATCGAGATCATGAACACCCATGAGCTGGTGCGCCGCAACATCGGTTGGGTCGACGAGGACACGGCGTCCACGGACGGCTCCAGGGTGTTCCTGCCGCCGGTGGTCGACCACTACTCCAACAAGCAGGACAACTTCTCCTGGTTCAAGGTGGTTTCCACTCACCAGGTGAGCCACCTCGAGTTCGGCAGCTTCGAGTTCCAGTTCGAAGAGCTCGCCACGCAGTTTGAGGACCGACGCCATGGCCTAGAGGAGGAGGTCAACGCCAAGCGGGAGGAAGAACGTGCCGCCCGGCAGGCGATGATCGACATGGCCCGCGAATTGGCAGGAGAGGACGCCGAGGTAACGTTCATGGAGGTGGGTCCGGGCGGATCAACCGAAATGATGCCGGAGGCGATGATGGCGCCGGAAAACCCTGGCACGGTCAGGGCCTACACCGACATTGGCCGGTTCCTGGCCCTGTTCGAGAACGGCAAGCTGGCATTTGATCTGTTCACCGTCCTCGAGGACTGCCGCCTGGACTACCGGATCAAGGTGGAGTACCCCGGCATCAGCCGCGCGTCATCGCGGGTCCAGACGGAAACGCTGGACCGGCGGCCACAGATCGAACAGATGCCGCTGCAACAGGCGATGGTCGAGCTTCTCATCCACATGAGCCTGGAGAGATTTACCGGCCTGCCCGTCCCGGAGGGGTACGAAGAGGTTGCGGAGATGCTGTCACGCATCCTACACCAGCTTCGCACCGCCGCTGCCAACGTGGAGGATGCCGCCGAGGCCACCCTGCGCGCCTACGAAATCATCTCTCGCCTGCCCAACCAGACCGAGGAAGACGAGCAGTGGGAGGAGCAGGACCTGGAAGAACCCGGCGATTTCAATGAAGAAGAGTTCCAGGACCTGGTCGACCGCCTGCAGGCCGACATGGACCAGCGCGGCGAGAGCCAGGAGGGTGACGAGTCCTACGAGTCTCCTGAACCCGTCGACTATCGCGGCGACTTCAAGCCGGAGATGGTGCAGCTCCTTACCCGCCTGCAGGCCGACAGCGGCGAGGAGGGTGAGGCCCAGCCCATGACCCAGGAAATGCTGGAGCAGTTGCTCCAGGACAGCGACGAGCTGGAGCTGGACGCCGAGCAGGGCGACATCACCGACGCCATGACCACCTTTGCCCAGAACATCATGAAAGAGGCCGGCGCGCCGCCGCCCAATTCCCAACCTGGGCAGGGTTACGGCCCGCTGATGCACGACGACGAGCAGGGGGGCGAGCTGGAGACCCGCGAGCCCCAGACCTACCTGTATGACGAGTGGGATTTCCGCGCCAACGACTACAAGCCGCGCTGGTGCATCGTCAAGGAAAAGACCGTCGAAGAGGGCGATATAAACTTCTATCAAGACTCCCTGAAGAACTACCAGTCGCTCTCCAATCACATCCGGCGCCAGTTCGAACTGATCATGCCGGAGAGCATGCGCAAGACCTACCGGCTCACCGACGGAGAGGATCTCGACCTCAACGCTACGCTTGAGGCTTGGGTCGACCTGAAAATGAAAATTCCGCCGGACGACAAGATCTACTGGCACCGAAATCGTAACCGCCGCGAGGTGGCCGTGGTTTTCCTGCTCGACATGAGCGCGTCCACCGCCGAGGCCATCGACGAGGGCCGCCAGATGGTGGACGACCGCGACGCGCCGGACGATCCCGTCGAGTACATGGTCTGGCTCCGACGCCGCCGGGAGGGCTTGGTGCGCCGCAACTACAAGCGCATCATCGACCTGGAGAAGGAAAGTACGGCGCTCCTGGTGAATGCGCTGGAGTCCATCGGCGATACCTACGGCATCTACGGCTTCTCCGGCTACGGCCGCGAGAACGTCGAGTTCTATGTGATCAAGGACATCAGCGAAAACTTCGGCGACAAGGTCAAGCGGCGCATCGACAAAATTACGCCGCTGCACGCCACCCGCATGGGAGCGGCCATCCGCCACGCCATAACCAAGCTGGAAAACCAGGACGCGCACACCAAGATCATGTTCCTGGTCAGCGACGGGCGGCCCCAGGACCGGGGCTACAGCCGCGAGGGCGTGGAGAAGGAGTACGCCGTTCACGACACCCACATGGCCCTGGTGGAGGCCAAGCAGAAGAACATCACGCCGTTCTGCCTCACGGTGGACAAGGCGGGACACGACTATCTGAAGAGCATGTGCGGCGACATGGGCTATGAGGTCCTGGGCGACATCTGGGCCCTCCCCGAACGCCTGCCCATGCTCTACCGGGAGCTGACGGCACGGCGGTTCGCCCGGCAGTAGCGGCGGCCAGCCGCAAAGGCGGCAAGTTCACTGGCAACGCAAGGCCCGCCCAGAATTGCCGGGGCGGGCCTCATTCTGCTCTCTATATCGACGGACCTATTTGACCTTAGCCGCGAGGACCCTGACGTCTATCGAATCTTTACCACCGAACCGTCGGGTTCGATTCGCACCCCCATCAGGGGCTCGTGAATTCGGTTGAAGACCTCAACGAAGGGCGCCTGCGGGCCACCCACGTAGCGAACCAATTTGGAATGACGTACTCCAGGGCCACCCCTTGACTGGCCTCCCGCAATTCCGGGCCGAACTCGATGTGCTCCATTCCCGCGTCCACGAGCGTTTGCAGGTATGGTTCATTCTGAATGGCCGCCAGTCTGAGCGCCTCTAGTTCAAGCTTGGCCGACTCCTCTTTCATTATCTCCTGAAGGTCGCGAGGGATGCTGTCTCAGACTTCAGCATTGACTACGTTGTGGCTTACGGGCCAGGCGACGACCGGGCCTGCGATAAAGTTGGAGACCTCGTAACATCCTTGGAAGTATGCGGCAATTCTGTTGGTGATCGCGGCCTCCAGGATGCTCCGCTCCAAAATGGAATACACCTCTACGAACGGAACGTCGAACTGTTCAGTTCCCATCCCTTTAAGCCAGTTGGAAAGGGGTGCGCCGTAGCCCCAAGCCTTGAGACCCTGCATGTCCTCCAGGTTGTGCAGGGGCCGCTTGCTTATAAAGTAAAGGTCGTCGCCACCGTTATGCCAGTTCACGTTCAGTGGATAGCCCTCGGTTTGCCCGGCCAACAGTCGTTCGGCTTCCGGTATCAGTTCCACAGTGGCTTGGTAAACTTGGGTCCGGTCTTCATAGAGGCCATACAGGTTGAAAATGTCCATTTCAGGAGAGTCCGCCGACACGTAGGGAGAGAACAACGCGACCATTTCGAGCACCCCGGTGCTCAGCAGGCGATGCGCATCCTGGCCTGAGATACCCAGTTCCGGGAATGAAGAGACCTTCAACGTCAGCCGGCCGTTGGTGTGAGATAGGAGATTCCGTACAAGATGGTGCTCCACCAGGTCACACGTTAGCAGTGCGCGGTTCACGCAGACTAACTGAAGCTAAATGGGAGTGTCTAACCAACTAGTCATGAACGTTGGGTCATCCAGTCGCGCTCTGCGAATCAGGTCCTGGTAGTACTGGGATTCGTAGACGAATCGGTGTTTCTCCAGCGCTTCCAGTGTCACTAGGTCGTACTCAATTCATAGGTTGGAATAGGGCGCAGGACCGACCATCTGGCTCAGGTCGCCCACGTAGATGGCTCCCGGCCCTCCTGCCATTCTCGCCGCATAGTTCTGGATCGCCTTCCACTGTCCTGGCGAGACGGTAGGCAAAGGCTTCCTGGTGGGCCCCGGTGTAAGCGTTGGCGCAGGGGGAGGCGTGAGTGTTTGTACCGGAACAGGCGTTTCAGTTGGCCCCGGTGCCTGGGTAGCTGCCGGTTCCGGAATCGTAGTGGACGTGGGCAACGGCGTGGGCAAGGGAGTGGATGTCGTCGCGGGCTGTAGCGGCGAGGTCGGGGTTAGTGTAGCTGTCGGACCGAGCGTCGCCACCGGCCTGGGCGCTTGAGACGGATCCTAGGCGGCGAGAGTGACGGCCACCCTGGCTTCTACGGTGGCGCTTAGCGTGGCGTCCCCACCTATCGTCGCCCGGACGGCTGCCGCAACTGGCCCGTCGTTGTTCGCCGTCGGCTCAGGATCGCCGCCGTTGCAGGCGAGAACCGAGAGGGCACAGAGTGCCGCGAGAATAAACGCGAGGAGCTTCAAGTTGCGCTCCAGGTTCCCATCCTAGTCAATGCGTTTCCAATGCATACGCCGTTTTGGTACAGCCTACATTCCAATCTCATTCACTCCCGCGCCCGCACTCCCTCGAAGTGCTTGCGGGGGTTGGTGACCATCATCTGGTCGATGGTCCCTTGGGAGACCCCCAGCTCTTGCAGCTTGGGGATGAAGGCGTTGCTCAGCCAGAGGTAGCCGTCGGGGTTTTCGTCACGACTTGGGAATCCCGAGGTGCCGATGCGGGAGAGCACCACGTTCCAGTCGTGGGACAGCATCATGTTGGACGCGATACCTTCGTCCAGCAGGTTCTTCAGGTACTTGGCGCGCTGCTCCCACGGCGGAAGGTGCGGGCGTCCCAAGGGGTTGTTGATGTCCCAGCCGAGCCAGACGCCCAGCTGGGCCAGCTCGCGGTGGTAGTCCGGGTCGAGGGTCTGGTTGATGTGGCCCACGTAGACGTTCTGGGGCTCTACGCCCTCTTCCGTCAGGATCTGCACCTGCCGCTCGCCGACCCGCGACATTGGCGGCGTATGGGTCGTTATGGGTACGCCGGTGCGCAGGTGGGTGCGGGCCGAGGCGCGCAGCATCAGCTCTTCATGCTCGGTGATGGGGTCGCTGGTGGCCACCTTGATGATGCCAGCCTTGATGCCGGTTCCGTCGATGCCCTCCTCGATTTCACGCACCCACAGGTCGGCGATGAACTCCTTGTCGCGCCACCAGAAGCTCCGAGGAATGTCCAGCCAGCACCCGGTGCAGCAGACGAAGTTGACGCCAGTCTCCTGCGAAACTTCCTTCATCAGCGCGACATCGCGCCCCAGGTCCATTGGCGAGACCTCGACCACGGTGTCCACGCCGCCCGCTTTGGCCTTCGAGAAGTCCTCCAGCGCCATCTCCAGTGCCCGGTCGCGCAGCTCCAGCTCGCCGTAGCTGATGCGTATTCCGGCGGACGAGTCGATGAGGTGCTCGTGGGGCAGTGTGAATCCCAGGTCGGCGGAATCTATCGGGCCCAGCACGGTGTTGACGGTAGCCATATCAGACCTCCAGCCCTTGTCGGCATACCACCCGTCACCCCCGCTAGAGCGGAGGTCCACGCCATCTCGTTCCAGCAGGGCTGTCCCACTTTCGCGGCCTCTGGATCCCCGCTTTCACGGAAATGACGGGTGCAGTACCTCTGCAATTGCGGTGTGGTTGCGCTTGCGTTTGCCCCGATTATACTGGCATCAGGTAAGTAACAGGTAGCCGGAATATGGGGAGTGCGTAATGGCGCTGCATTTCACCGAGCAGGAACTGAAATCTCGCCGCGACGGGGTCGTCGCCGAACTGCAAGCCACTGGAATGGCGGCGCTGCTGATATTCCGGCAGGAAAGCATGTATTACCTCACCGGCTACGACACCACCGGCTACTCCCAGTTCCAGTGCCTGTACCTTGGCGCCGATGGGCGGCTCATCCTTCTGACACGGTCG
Source organism: Dehalococcoidia bacterium (assembly GCA_965249355.1). Classification (GTDB taxonomy): domain Bacteria; phylum Chloroflexota; class Dehalococcoidia; order Lucifugimonadales; family UBA3495; genus VXOI01. The sequence continues at coordinate 2,219,129 of CBDFLW010000004.1, read as the reverse complement.
GCGGACCTGCGCCAAGCGCGCCTGACCTCGGTGATCGAGGACATCCGCATCTGGGTAGACAGTGCGGGCGTCAACCCAGGCCAGGACCTGTGGGCCATCCTCGATGAGCAGGGGTGTGCAGGCCAGAGAGTCGGCGTCGAGCTGGAGGCCTGGTGCCTCACCGGAAAGCGCTGGGAGTACGTCCGCGCGGCAATCGAGGGCCGTTGCCAGTGGGAGGACGCGTCAGAACTGGTCAGCCGCCTGCGACTGGTCAAGAGCGACGCTGAGATCGAGTACGTTCGACAGGCAGCGGCGCTGGCCGACCAGGCTTACTTGGCGGCGCAGCAGACGGCCAAGGCAGGAACCCCGGAGCAGGACATCCTCGCGGCCATGACGTCGGCGGTCTTCCAGGGAGGCGGCGACTACACGGCGACCCGGTTCATTATCGGTTCAGGCGAGAACGCGTTAATGGTGCGCAACTTCACCGGCTACCGCACCCTGGGCGACAACGACCAGTTGCAGCTGGAGTTCGGCGGCGCATACCGCCACTACCACTCCGCCCTGATGCGAACCATCCTCACCGGCGAGCCCGATCCGCGCCACATGGCCATGCACGCCGCCTGCGCCGAGTCCCTGCAGGCCTGCAAGGATGCCTGCCGTCCCGGGGCTACCTTCGGGGACATCTTCAGCGCCCACGCCGAGGCCTTGGACCGCGCCGGGTTCGGCGAGCACAAGCTCAACGCGTGCGGCTACAGCCTCGGCGCCCTCTACCCGCCGACGTGGATGGACTGGCCGATGATCTATCGCGACAACCCGGTGGTGGTGGAGCCCAACATGGTCATCTTCATGCACATGATCCTGCTTGACTCCGACACAATGCTTGCCATGTCCGTCGGCGACACCGTCCTCACCACCCCCGCCGGCTGCGAGACCCTGACCCAGCTCGGCCAAGGCCTGGTGGTGAACTGAGGACTAGCGGCCTCTACTCGGCCAAGACCTGCTCCATGGTCTTGCCGGCGTGGGGGCCCTGCGTTATTGGGACCTTCACCACGGTCCCGTCTCTTTCGATGCGCAGGCCGACCATCGGGCCTACGTGCTCGTTGAAAACAGCCACCGTTCCATCGTCATAGCCAGGATAACCCAAGCGGCGCAGCCAATTTGGGAGTACATTTTCGTAGGCAGCTTCAAATCCCCGGCGCCGAATTTCCGAATTGAACTCAACGTAAACCAGTCCGGCTTCGATATTCCGCTGCAGGCCGGTAAGGCTCTGTATAGCAGCCAATCGCAACGCCTCCAGTTCGTGTTTGGCTCCCTCCTCTATCAATATGAGTTGCAGGTCCCTTGGTATGGCATTCCACACGTCTTTGTTTATCGCATTCATGGTGGAGTCGAAAACAAACAGGGGCCCATTCAGGTAGTGGACCACCTCATACCACCGTTGGCCGAGACCCGGGTTGGCACCAGTTACTGCAGCGTCGAGGATGTTCCGTTCCAAGGCTGTATAGACATCGGCGAATGCTATAAATTGGGGTTGGGCTCCCATCCCGTCCAGCCAGTCCGACAATTGCTGTGAGTGGCTTCTGGTCTTGAGGTCTCTGAAGTCACGAGGGGAAACCAGTCTCTGATCGCTGAAAACGTACTGGTCATCCCCTACAAACCAATTGCGCATCAGGACTTGGGAACCCATTTTTTCGGAAACGATATGGTCAAGGTCGTCTGCGATATTGGCCTGCACCTCGAAGTGTGTCTGGTGGTCAGGCCAGAGCCCCCACGAGTATTGAATGTCCAGGACAGGGAACTTACCTCCAACATACCCTGCATATATTTCGGCCATCCCCAACGTACCGTTGGCAAGCATGATGGCGGTGTCGGGGCCGGCAATGCCGAGATCGGGAAACGAGGTAAGTTCTATCCTGACTTGGCCGTTCGTACGGGCTTCCACGTTTGGAATGAAGTAGGCCTCCAGGTGCTTGCACCAGAGCAACGTGCGGTTGATGCATGTGTGACGCAGCGTGATTCTCTCACCCCTGCTGGCCAATTGTGTAGGGTTGGTCAGTCGGGCTTTATCCAATAACGACCGGTAATATTCGGACTCGTAAATCCACCTGTGTTGGTTTAGCGCGGATAGAGGCACGATGCCGTCGTCGTCTCCTAGATCAGCCCCATAAGCGGACATAACGTCGTCGGCTACTGCAGGCCCCACCAACTGGCTCAAGTCGCCTACGTAGATTGCCCCGGGCCCTCCGGCGTGGCGGTCGGCGTAGGCTTTGAGATCCGCCGAGGCTGGTGGTGATGTTCCCCTGGCTGCAGATACATCTGGAAAACAGCCCAAATATTGCAGCGCATCGTCAATCCCAGCAGCGTCAAAATCGGACCACAGGCCCCTGAACTCGTTGCCGGATTTCCCCATGCCTGCCGCTAGAGTCTGACCCGGTTCGAGGCCGTCGGCGGCGTAGGTAAGCATTTCAAGTATCTGGCGCAACTCGGCATCGCTGGAAATGTATATGTCGGTCCCGGTGCTGGTTAACGTGGGGCTGGAACTGGAGTACCAGGGACTCTCTAGAAACTCCTCGTTGTTGTTGTCCCAGATTCCGAAGAGGTACTGGTCCACATATTCGGGCACCACACCCGAAAGGGGAGAAAGGTACGCAACCTGGTCGGGTCCGAAGCACGCAAGGCTTAAGCCCAATTCCTTGTCAGTGCTCTCCGGCGTTGGATATAGGGTGGCTCCGCGAATTTCGAAAGTCGCGGTTGGTTCTGTTTCCTTCATCATCTCATTTATATAACGTTCCCAGTCGGGATCACTATGCCAGTTACCGCTTAGCCTTCGACCCCCGGTAGCAGGAATGGCGGTGGGCTTTGGGACAGGAGCCCTTGTTGGCGCCGCAGTGGGGCTTGGGCTAGGAATCGGAGTGGCCGTTGGAGCAATTGTCGGCGACGGCTGCAGAGTGGGAGTTGGGCTCGGAATCGGAGTGGCCGTAGGAGCAACAGTGGGCGACGGCTGCAGAGTGGGAGTCGGTTCAGGAGTCGTCTCGGCAGCCTGTGTCGCCGCAACCCGCGCCGTGATTGTGGCCTTGATGGCCAGGTCAGCCCCCTTGGTTGCTGCTATCCCTGCCTCCACCGTTGACTGAACGTCGGGCGTGGGTTCGCTGTCCATTGTAGCGGCCGTTGGTTCGGCCGCTCCTCCGGTGCAGGCCACTGCCAACAGCATCAAGGCCGCCAACAAAACTGCGCTGACTACTTTCATTAGCGTTTCCCTCCCAAGACGTGGCACTCTCTAAGTTTGAATACTACTCCAAAACCGATGGCTCCGTGAATGGGGATAACTTACTGCGCGTGGGCCACTATCAGCACCTGCACCCTGACCTCGTCGGCAAGGTACACCACCGGGCCGGCGACCGGCGTGGTCAGCCCCAGCTCGTCCCAGGTGAAGGTTGTCTTTCCCAGCACGTTGATCACATCGCCGTCATGCCGCGCCACTACATCGAAGGTCAGCGGGGTGACCGTATCCCCGATCTGCAGTGAGCCATCCAGCGTTCCCTCCGTTTCTTCCCCGTCGAAAAAGCTCTGCGCCAAGTCGGGCAGCCGTTCGACGGTTACGGTTGCTGTCGGGGTACCGGGGAACATCCGCTGACGAATGTACCGGTCCCGGAAACTCTGGTCGCTCTCCAGCGAGTGCAGGTCCAGCGTAATCGTCGACGGGCTGCCGTCCAAGTTGGCAAAACCGGTCAAGCCGGTGCTGGAAACCACTGCGTCAAACCGGACCGGAACCCGATTCAACTCCTCTTCCACGGTGAACGTTATCTGCGATCCCTCGCCGACCAGGAATGAGTCCGGTCCCGCGCCGCCTCCCGTCGGCGACTGCTCCGGCGACGAAGTTGGGTCCGGCGGCGAGGTCGGATCCGGAATCGGCGTGTCCTCCGGGGCTGGGGTATCCTCCTCGGGTGCGCCGGTTGGCTCCGGGGTGGCCTCTGGGGAAGACGCGGGAGCAGTAGAGCTGGTCGGCCGATTTGTCGGCGGTGCGCTGGTAGGTTCCGAAGTTTGCTCAGGGTTCCCAGGCGTTGAAGTTTCTGTTTGGAGCTCTGCCGTAGCCGCAACAGCCGCGCCCTGCGTGGGGTGGCGTTGGGAGCCGATTCGGTCTCTTCGTCACCGCAGGCGAGGCCTGCGATTGCCACGATCAGCAGGAATAACAGGGCCTGAATGATAACTTTCATGGCGATTTCTACTCTCCCGCGTCCAGCAGCTTGCGTAGCTCGATGAGGGCCTGGTTGCTGATGCGGCGCTTGATGGTGATGCGACGGGGCGGGACCCGCACTTCCAGCTCCTTGATCACCTGCGGCCCGGCACTGGTGCCCCGGGCAATTGCCACGTATGCCAGCCCCATGGGACGACCGTCCAGCTCTGCGGGGCCAGGTGCGCCAGTTATTCCGATGCCGTAGTCTGCACCCAGCTGCATCAGCGCCGCTGAGGCCATTGCGTTGGCCGCCTCCTGGCTCACCGCGCCGTGGTTGTCCATCAGCACCGGCGGGACCCCCGAGGCTGCCATCGATTCGGCGCCGAAGGCAACGATGCCGCCCCGGAAGTGCTTTTGTGCGTCGTTTGCCTCGGTGATGGCGTTGGTGAGGAAGCCCCCGGTGCAGTACTCCATCACCGCCAGCGTCTTGTTGCGCGATTGGAGGGCCTGCGCGACGGTTTGCTCCGGCGTTTCATCATCGTAGCCCCAGATATACTCGCCCAGCCTGTCTCTGACCGCCTGCTCTACTGGCTCGATCATGCGCCGGGCAGTGGCTTCGTCGTCGGCCCGTGCGATCACCCGCAGGTGGATGCCGTCGGCCTTGGAGTATATGCCGAGGTAGGGGTTCTCGTGGCCGAAATACTCTGACATGATCTCGTCCACCGAGGCTTCGCCAAGGCCCATGGTCTTGACGTTGCGGGTGACGGTGACCTCCTCGGTGACCATCTCTTTCAGGCGCGGCTCCACCCGCTCGCGGAAAATGGCCTGCATCTCCACCGGCGGGCCGGGCATGATGACGATGATCTTGCCGTCGCGCTCGGCCCACCAGCCGGGGGCGGTGCCGTTGCGGTTGGGAATGAACTCGGCAGAGGGGATCAGCCAGGCCTGCTTGACGTTGTGCGAGGGCATGTTCTGCCCACGGTTGCGGAAGTACTGCCGCAGCTCTTGGACCATGTCTTCCTGGACCGTGGGCGTCTCCCCAAACGCCGCCGCCACGGCCTCCCGGGTCAGGTCGTCCTGCGTGGGGCCCAGTCCGCCAGTGGTGAAAATGATGTCGGAGCGGTCCAGTCCCATCTGGAAGGCATGCGTGAGTTGCGCCAGGTCATCTCCAACCAGTGTTACCCATTGCAGCGTGATACCCAATGGAGGCAGCCGGGTGGCGATCCAGCCTGCGTTGGTATCGTTGAGTTCGCCCATGAGCAGCTCGGTACCGATACCCATGATTTCGGCTTTCATATCATCCCTCCAGGATGGCCATAATCTTAAAGTGGAAATTAAACAAATGCAGGGGCGCACAGCCGTGCGCCCCGTTGAAGACCACCGGTTTACTGAATTCAGCTGCCGGAAGGTTCCGCTTCTGATTCCCCGTTCTGTGCCGGTGGCTCCCAATCGGGGTCGATGAGCGGGTCGGTGGCGAGGCCCTCTATCCCTTCCAGCCGTGGTTTCCTGATGGAATACAGGGTTTCATCGACGTTGTCCACAATCCTGGCGTAATAGCTGTCGCTGCCTGGCGGGCCCTCGGCCAAGTGAAATTCCAGCGTGGCCTGTCCGCGGCGCGCCATTACGATGCGGACGTCGGGCGGAGAGAGGCCATACTCCTCCAACCTCTCTGTTTCCCGGTCCTGCAGACGATCGTCCTCGATTGCATCCACCCGGGGCGCGGCCAGAAGTTCCAGCCATTCCGGCCACTCCTCTGAGACCGGCGCTGACCGCGACTGGTCCGGGTCCACCGGGGGCGAATCAGGATGCACCAGCCACTGGGTGGCGCTGAGATAGTAGACTGCCGTCTTGTCGTCTGCGTTGACCTCTACGACCGTGATCTGGCCGATGTCCTGGTCGAAGAGCTTGCCCCAGGGCGGGTCGTACACGAGGCGATTTACGACATCGGACCAGATGGCTGGAACAGTGTAGAGCGCGTCATCTCCCACCAGCCGGACGTACTGGTTGCGTCCGTCCGGGGTGGGAATGCCCATGTGAAACTCAATGGTGTTGCTGGCATAATCGGAGACCCGGACGATGGACTCGGGAGGATCCAATCCGTATTGTGCTGGATCGTCGATGGTTTGCTTCAGGCCCCGGTTGACGCGGGGTCCGCTGAGGAGCAGCGGGGTACCGGCCCAACGATCGTTGAAAACGGGATAGTCGGGATCACCCAGAATCCTCCAGCGGTTGCTGGCAGGGTCGCGGCCGAACTCGATGGCCTCGTCGTTGTAGACCACCTCGATGTGGGTGATCTCCGACTCCTCTATGTGATAGAGCCAGGGCTTGTCCGGATCGGATTCGCTCCGGAAGACGAGGTCAGTGAACTCGATGATGGCCCACGTAGAGCCGATCATCACAGCCAGGACAGCCAGCAGAATGGTGAGGCGAACGTTCATCCTTCAACCCGTGCGGAGGAAGCCGTAGGCTCCGGCGCTAGCGGCGCAGCCACCACACCAGCCCCGCTGCAAGCGCCATTATGCCGGGGAGGAACAGCCACGACGAAAATCGGACAAAGTCGTATTCATTGCGATCAAGGTTGAATTCCCGGTAGGCGAAGGCCTTGGGCCTGATGGAAACCAAGGAGTAGTCGCCCAGAAGGTAGTTGGTGGAATTAATGAACATGTCGAGACCATCGCCCCTGCGGACGTGGCTGTTGGAAATAAAGTCGGCATCGCCGTATGCCATTATCAGGGAGATGTCGGACTCTGCCGGGCCACCCTCGGGAACCGGCACTCCAACCTTCGAGGCGGAGCGCATAAGCATAACAGGAACGAAAGGCCCTCTTTCGTCGGCGGTCTCACCCTCCGTGATCGGGTCGGTGCGGTCCGGGTCGTCAATCAGGTAGCTGTTGGACGACGTGAATCCCAGTGCCAGCGGAAGTCTTGCTCCATCGTCGAAGGGGAGAATGATACTGGCGTCGGGCATGAACACGTCCTGCAGCTGCTGTCCCTCGGGGGCCACGATTTCCAACGCGGCTTCGAAGGCGCTGTTGATGACTGTTTCGCTGCTTCCCAGGACCTGCACGTTGAAGTTCACCAGCGTGTTGAAGTCGATGTTTAGCGCCAATGTCTGCGGCAGCCCGGGCACGGACGCTTCAAGATCCCGGACGTAGCCGGGGCTGAGCAGCATGCCCCACTGCACCAGGAATTCACGCCACGTATCGGGCGTATCCGGTTCGGCCAGGAAGATCATTCTGCCGCTCTCGCGCCGCCGTTCACCAGTGGCGTCCCGCCCGAGCAGGTACAGGTCCAGGGCGGTGCCATGGGCCGGGGGCAGGTCGGAGGCCGGTGCCGCAACCACGACCAAGGCCGCATCGTCCGGCACCGAGACGTCAGCTAAGGCGGTGGACCAGACCAGCGACCTGGCTTGGTAGTTCTCCTGTTGCAGAGCCTGCTTGAGCAGGGCATAGCCATCGCCTGACGCGCTGTCGATGTTGCGCTCCCCGTGTCCGGCCAGGAAATAGACGGTCTTCTGCTGTTGTCCGGTAGCCACGTATAAGCTGGTGACCAGGTCCTGCTCAAGCTGGCCAAATGCGGCATCAGTCGGCTGCAGCGAATCAAAGTCGCCGGTGGCCAGGTTTTCCACGACCACGGTCTCGCTGACGAAGCCGGTGGGCCGGGCGCCGAAGTAGGCCGCTACAATGCCCGGTTCCAAGTCCGGGTCCACCACCCGGAACGAGAGTCTCCCGGAACGAGACTCGAACTCCTCAAGCGTTTCTACCACCCGGTTTCGGCGGCCCGCAACCTGGGCGTCCGGCGTGTCCTCAAGGTCCTTGTAGAACGCCGTTACCCGGATGTCGTTCTGTAAATCTCCCAGCAGGTCCCGCGTCCGCTCAGACAGGCTGAACTGGTTGGTTGCTGTCACGTCGACACGACTGGAGTTTTCGAAGGACACCAGGTTGATCACGACGACGATGGCCGAGAATGCGGCCAGCACCAGCAGGGTGTTTATGCCGTATCGCCCAGTCCGGCTGAGGAAGGCCGCAATGACCGAACTGATGAATACCGCGCCCACCAGGCAGATGAGGACAACGCCGATGATGATGTCTATGAGGCCGTAAAGCCTCATCGAGCTGACAAAGGCGACGACGACAATGCCCGTGACGAGGCCGATGATCCCTGCGATCAGGAGCGGCGCGCCAAGGAAGCCAATGGCGTTCACCGCGGGCTCGATGACGCTTATCAGCGGACGCGAAAGCTGTTCTTCGTCCTCCCCTGGCGCGGCGCCGTCGACCTCCTGGGGTTCAGGCGGGTCCGTGGGTTGCTCCTGCGGTTGGGAGCGGCGTCTCCGCCTTCTGCGCCAGTCCCGGGGTCCCTCATCCTCCCGGCCCGCGCTTGAACGTTCATCCATACTAACGCCACCGCCTGGATTCCAGCGCGCGCACCGAAAGGAAAAGGAAGAATGCGATGACGCTGATGTAATAGACCACGTGCTTGGTGTCTATGACTCCCCGCGCAAAGTCGTCAAAGTGGCTCTTCGTCCCGATTTCGCCGAGGATCTCTCCAGCGGTGCCCCCCACTGCCCCGAAGGCAAGGTCGGCGAAGAACAGGGCCAGCAGGATACCCATTGCCACGACCGCAGCTACAATCTGGTTGTTCGTCAGGGTGGTGGTGAGCATCCCCACCGCCAACGAGGCCGCTCCATATAACAGCAGACCGAGGTAGCCGGCATAGATTGGCCCAGGGTCCGGGCTGGCGTAAACGAACAACAGGAGAGGGAAGAACAGTGAAAGCGCCACCAACGCTATCAGGAAGGTCAAACTCGCCAAATACTTGCCGATTATCACCTCCCAATCATGCACCGGGGAGGTGAGCAACAATTCTATTGTGCCCAGTTTCTGCTCCTCTGCGATCAGACGCATCGTAAGAAGCGGTGCCAGAAGCACAAAAACCAAGATAGCCCCGGTCGGCAGGAAGCCCGGTGGCCCCAGGAAAAACGTTTGAAGCGACGCCTCCGGAAACGGGTCGCCCAAATTCCACACAAACAGGACCCCGGAGAGAAACAGGAAAATGAGACCGATAATGTATGCCGTTGGACTTAGAAAGAAGATTTGGATTTCTTTCCAGGCCACCGCCCGGACGATTCGCATCGTTAGAGGTCCTCCTGGGTGGTGAGTCTGAGGAATATATCCTCCAGGCTCATGCCCATCATCTGCATTCCACGGAGACTCCAGCCGTTGCCGATCACAGCCCTGGAGATATCGTCTCTCAGGTCCTGGCCTGGCTGGGCCTGGATGACATACGTGTGGCGGCCATGCAGGTTGCGATGGCTCACGTTGATCACGCCTTCAATCTGCTGCAGTACGGGAAGCACCTCTGATGAGGGACCGCCCACCTCGACCTCCAGCCCCTCCACCCCTTGCAGTCCTTGAGCCAGGTTCTGCGGCGTGTCTTCGGCCACGATGCGTCCCTCGTGTATGATTAGCACCCGCTCGCAGATCATGCTCACCTCGGGCAGTATGTGGCTGCTGAGTACGACGGTCTGTTCCCGTCCCAGCTCCTGGATCAGGCTTCGCGTCTCCACCACCTGGATGGGATCGATTCCGATGGTCGGTTCGTCCAGCACCAGTACCTCTGGTTCGTGGATGATGGCCTGCGCGATGCCCACCCGCTGGCGGAAGCCCTTGGAGAGCTTGGCAATCTGCGTTTTGCGGTAGTCGCCCAGCCGACAGACGCCAATGACGTCGTCCAACCGCCTTCGGATACGGGAACCCGACATCCCCCGCAGGGTTCCCATGTATTTCAGGTAGTTGTTGACCGTCATGTCAGTGTACAGGGGAACGGTTTCAGGAAGATAACCGACCCTTTTGCGGACCTCGAGGGACTTTTCCACCACGTCGAATCCATCCAGGGTAACCGAGCCACTGGATGGAGGCAGAAACCCGGTCAGGATGCGCATTGTGGTGGTCTTTCCGGCGCCGTTGGGGCCGAGAAATCCCAGGACCTCCCCTTTCCGTACGTCGAAGTTCACGTCCTGGATGGCCGGATACGGTCCGTAGTAGTGAGTCACGCCGGTGGCCTGGATCATTGGAGGCTGCACGGTCACCTGCCTGCGCTGGGTGGATTGACTGAAACTGGATACTGGCCGGAACGCCCAAGCGGCCTGCCGGAATTCGGCAATTTGTATTCAAATCGGACAAATGATATTGTAAATTACTGCTTTTGCCAACTATACCAATATAACGGCCTCTTCTTTCAAAGACCGTATTCGGAGGTGAGATGCACCTGGTAATTGACGGATTTGGCGGGAATACGAGCAAGATGTGGGACGATGGCCTTGTCCGCCAATTCTTGACCGATTACCCGAATGCACTGGAAATGACCCGGATCACCGAGCCTAGCGTGGTGGTATACGACGCGCCCAAGCCAGAGGATTCAGGCGTCTCGGGATTCGTGATCATCGCCGAGAGTCACATTAGCATTCATACCTTCCCCCGCAAGAACTACGTGAACATCGACATCTTTTCCTGCCGGGCTTTCGACCACGACCGGGCCCTGGACGACGCCAAGAAGCTGTTCGAGCTTGAAGACGTCCAGACCTGGCTCCTGGACCGCGGCTTGGAATGGCTGGACGAACGCCAGGGCCTGGCGGAGTCGCAGACACAGCGAACGGCCCTCGAAGGCAATCTGGAATCGGGGAGGCCCAGTCTCAAGCGTGGCTGAACCTTCCGGTGCCCCTGGGGATCATTTCGAAGCGCCGGACCCCGGACGGAGCGAAGCGCCTCCCTTGGGAACACCTTGGATTCATCCAAATTTCCTCGCCTTAACCCCTGAACAGTCCTCGCTGGAGTCCGCACGGGTTGTGCTCATCCCGGTCCCCTACGACAGCACCACCTCCTATCGCGGTGGCGCACGCGACGGCCCTGCCGGGATCATCAGCGCCTCTGCCCAGATGGAGGACTACGACCCCGAACTGGACCTGGACATTGCGACGCTGGGCATCCACACCATGCCGTCTCTTGACCCTCACATGGGAGGGCCTGAACTGATGACCAGGCGGGTGAGGAACGCCGTAGCCTCCTGCATGGCTCCAGGACGCACCGTGGGCGTTCTGGGCGGCGAGCATTCACTCACCGTCGGCAGCGTCGAAGCCCACCTGGATGCATACCCCTCCGTCAGCGTGCTTTACCTTGATGCCCACCCCGACCTCCGCGACGAATACCAGGGGACCAGGTGGGGACACGCCTCCAGCGCCCGCCGGGTGCACGACCTCTGCCCCGTGGCCTTGGTCGGGGTCAGGAGCCTCTGCATCGAGGAGCGGGACTTTATCAGGGAAAGCAAAGTCCCGGTGTGGCCGAGCCCGGACGATGGCATGCTCCTTCCTGCGGACGACATAATCGCCGAGTTGAACGATGACGTATATGTCAGCGTGGACCTCGACGTGTTCGACCCATCCCTGATGGCCGCGGTAGGCACCCCGGAACCGGGCGGCCTGAGCTGGAGACAGGTTACCGCCCTTTTGCGCAGGGTGGGCGAATCGAGGCGCATAGTAGGATTCGATGTCTGCGAATTGGCCCCTGCCGAGGGGCCCACGGCGTGCACCTACACCGCCGCCCGCCTGGTTGGCAAGCTGGCGGCATATGCAGTGGCCTGCCGCCGGAGCAGTTGACCGTTCACAGTCTTAATTCGCCATCGTAGTCGCTTTCTGCCCATCCTTCCTGCGTGCATATCGTCATTCCAACATGGGCGAAAGTCCATTTACTTTCGCGGCAGGAATGCCGACGCGATGCCGCGACCTCGGGTTTCCCATTTGCCGCATTGATGCAAGGCCTGGATTCCGTTACGGTAGATGGGGGTCGGCTCGCCTGTTCCATACCGCCATGAACCTGGCTGCGGTTATTTGGTATGCTTAATACGTTCCCCAATATGCGGCGAGTGTGTTGAGCATGGGTAAATCCCTGCGCCTGGGCCGGGTTTTCGGTATTCCGATAGAAATCAACGTCACTTGGGTCATCATCTTTCTGTTACTTACTTACCTGCTGGTCGACCGCTTTGATTCCATGCCCCTGCGTTGGCCGGTGTATCAGCAATGGATTGTCGCCATAATTACCGTGGGGCTGTTTTTCCTCTCGGTGCTTGCCCACGAGCTGTCGCACAGCCTGGTGGCCCTGAGCCGGGGCATCCCGGTGGCAGGAATCACGCTGTTCATCTTTGGCGGCGTTTCTCACCTGACCCGTGAGCCAAGCCGTCCGTCAGAGGAATTCCTCATCTCGGCAGTGGGACCGCTGACCAGCATTGCCCTGGCGGTGGTTGCGGGAGGAATTCTCCTCTGGCTGAGTCCGGAGAATTGGCCTTGGCCAAGCCGCTATGCTTCTCCGGTGGAGATGGTGGTCTTCCTGTTGGCTTGGGGCAACCTGACCGTGGGAATCTTCAACCTGATTCCTGGTTTTCCGCTGGACGGTGGCCGGGTTCTGCGCGCCATCGTATGGGCTGGGTCCGGCAGCCACACCACGGCCACAAAAGTCGCGGCCCGTTGCGGCCAGGCCGTTGGGATCCTGATGATCGTGGGGGGCGTCCTGTACGTTGTCGTGTGGGACAACTGGATAGACGGGGTATGGGCCGCCGTTATCGGCTTTTTCCTTCTCTCCGTTGCAACCGGCAGCTATCCCAAATCGCAACAAACGTAACCCGGCCTTAACGCTGTGATAAAATGAGGTCTCCATTTGGATTCAACGGCTTGGATTCAACGACGTTTCCTGAAAACCGGCTGATGGCTGAGTAGAATGACACAGAACCGGTCCCCTGTCGGCACCGTGTACATGGATCACGCAGGCACCACTCCCTTGGCGCCCGAGGTGCTGCGGGCCATGACTCCTTACTTCACCGAACTTTTCGGTAACCCGTCGAGCATCCACACTGTTGGCCAGGAGGCGCGATACGCCCTTGATGAGGCCCGCGAACGAGTGGCGAGGGTGCTGAACTGCCGGCCGCGGGAGGTGGTGTTCACCAGCGGCGGTACTGAGTCGGACAACGCCGCGATTGTGGGTGTCGCCACGGCGCTCCAGGGGACAGGCAACCACATCGTTACCTCCAGCGTGGAGCATCATGCCGTCCTCCACACCTGCCATCACCTTGAGTCTCAGGGCTTTGACGTTACCTATCTCCCGGTCGGCTCCGACGGTATCGTCCAGCCAGAAACGGTCCATCGGGCGATTAATGAAAGGACCACACTAGTTTCGGTCATGTATGCCAATAACGAGATTGGCGTCGTGAACCCGCTGCCGGAAATTGCGCAGGTGGTCAAGCATCGGAGTGCTGAACTCTCCCGCACCATCCTGTTCCACACTGATGCCGTGCAGGCTGCCGGATACCTTGACCTTGACGTCAGGAAGCTGGGAGTCGACCTGCTGAGCCTGTCCGGCCACAAATTCCACGGACCAAAGGGAACCGGGGTGCTGTTCATCCGCCGCGGGGCCCCCTTCCTGCCCTACCTGCTGGGAGGGGGACAGGAACGGGAACGCCGCTCCGGCACCGAGAACATCCCGGGCATCGTCGGCCTTTCGGTGGCGCTGGAGACGGCCGATGCGCATCGTGAGGAGACCAGCCGGCATTGTGGCGCGCTGCGGGACCGCATCGTGGAGCAGGTGCTGGCGAAGGTGCCAGGTAGCCGCCTCAACGGTCATCCCACCGAACGGCTTCCCAACAATGCCAACTTTTCCTTTCCCGGCGTGGAGGGGGAGCCCATCCTGCTGGGACTGGATATGGCCGGCATAGCCGCCTCCAGTGGCAGTGCATGCAGTTCCGGGTCGCTCGAGCCGTCTCACGTGCTCTTGGCGCTGGGACAGTCCGCAGAGGTGGCCAGAGGCAGTCTGCGGCTGACATTGGGCAAGGACAACACCGGGGAACAGGTCGATTATCTGCTCGATGTGCTGGTTGACCTGGTCAAGCGACTGCGCCAGTTACCCAGTCTTACCACCGCGAGCTCATGACCCATCGACAGCAGACAGGCGTTTCCCGGGTACAGAGAACGATGGCCGGTCCCAACTCCAGAAAGATAGCGCTTACCTTGATCTCCACCTTCCTGCTGGGTCTCTTCCTGGCAGCCATTGTTACATGTACGGCCGAGTCAGCCAATTTAGGGCAATGGAAAAAGGGCCGGACTTTGCACTTCAGCGTGGTCAGTGTGCAACGGACACCCGAGTTGCGGTATTTGACCTGCGACGTGCTGGCCGGGTCCAGTCCGCCCAGTTGCGACCCAAACGGCTTGGAACGCCGCTGGAGCATCTCGTCTTCCTCGCCCGGAATGGAACTGGTTCTGGTCCGGGCCAAGGTCCAGAATCATACGGCCGTGAGCGCATTCATCAATGTCGACCGGACGGGAGCCGAGCTCAGGGATTTCGCTAACGGCTCTTATCGTCCATTGCTCGTGAATGACAATGCTTGGCGTGACCTTCGAGGAGAACCTGAAGCACTGGTGAGGATGAACCAGGGCCAGTGCTTTGATGGAGGGCGATCATTGGTCGATGCTGGTTCGACGGTCCGATGGCAGAGCGAGTCCGAGGAGGCCCAATTCCTAGAATTCGATAATTGGACTCTTGGGTCGACTCAAGGTGAACGGGCTGAAATAGCACCGGGGGGATACCTCAACTCCACCTTCGATGAGCCAGGGAAATACACCTACACCTGCGGAGACTCGGAGGCCTCGGACTTCCCAGCCGAACTGTGGGTAGCCTCTCCGGGTGCTGAGTCCGAATTCATTGAGCGCAGGATACAGTTCCTTCAAGGGTCCTTCGAATTGCTGCGGGGGCAGGGACTGGACGGATACCTGGTATTCGAAGCGCCGGTTGGTACGGTATTCCGCGACATTCGCTGGCAGGCAGGCGACTCCATAAGGTTCGACTTCTGAGGCTTGCCATTGACCGGCCTCCCACTCGAATGCGCTACCTGACCCGTGGCAAGTTGATGTGGCTGTGGTGTCTGCAGGACGCCAAACCCATTCCAGGATACTTCGTGAGATAGAAACGTCCCATGCAGCGGTTCGCTGAGCTGGTAATTTTTGCGGGACGCAGACAGAGGGGCCCGCAAGCTCCGCCGCGCATCTGGCGTCGTCTTTTCCACCTCATCGCCGGTTCGACCATCCCCGTTGCTGGTATCTTTGCTCCTGAGCGTGAGTTCCTGATCGCCGTGGCAGTGCTGGCGGCGGGCGCCGTAGCGCTGGACCTCTCCCGGTTCGCCGCCGGTCCGCTGAACCAAGTCTACATGCACTGGATGGCACCCCTGCTGAAAGGGGAGGAGGTGTCACGGATGACCGGGGCAACGCACATGCTCATCGCTGCCGCCCTGGTTTTCTGGCTCTTTGGCCGTGAGGTGGGCGTTCCGGTAATGCTCTTCCTGTCGCTTGGAGACCCTGCGGCGGCCATCGTGGGGAGGCGTCTTCCTGGACCTCGCCTTGCAGGCAAGTCCCCCGGCGGAACGCTGGCCTTTGCCGCCACCGGCGCCGCGGTCGCAGCGATCCTGTTGGTATCAGGAGCCATCCAGTACCACTGGGCCATCTGGCCGGGAGCCGGAATCGCAGCGCTGGTGGAACTGGCAGGAATCCCGCCGGACGACAACCTCAGCATACCCCTGATTGCCGGAGCGGCCATGTGGGCTATGGGGGTGTGACTGCAGGAAAGGGCCCAGCCCTTGGTGATTTCGGGTGAATTCGTTACCGACGCTAGGGGCGCATCGATGTGCGCCCCGGTTTGGTCCTGCAAGTTGTCCGGTGTCTGAACAGGACGAGGGAGGCAGCTAGAGACAGGTAGCGGTAATCGCTACTCGGCCGCTCCGTCGAAGTGCACCGACTTGGCCTGCTCGCGCTGGAACCGCAGGTATGCGCTGCGGGACATCGCCGCCTTGTGAGCCGCCTTGACTTCCTTGGCCTGCCTGGCTCCGTCGTAGAGCAGGTCGATAACCGACATTGCCATGATCTTGGCAGGGTTGACGACAGCAACCTCGTAGTCCGTGATCAGGTAATTCTTGCTGTGCCCCGGGCCGGTCGCACCCCCGGTGTAGGGGTGAATGGCAGGAAGCAACTGGGAGAGGTCGCCCATGTCCGTAGAGCCTCCCCGGTTGCGTCCTGCGGGCATCACCAGCGTTCCATTTTCCCCCACAATGGCACCTGCGTTGCGGCGAAAGACCTCCTGCAGGCGGGCGTCGTTTCGCATTGGCATGTAACCGGGAATGGTGGTGATCTCCACCTGTGCTCCAACAGCCAGGGCGCCGGACTTGAAGCAGCGGTCCACGACCTGCGAGTTCTTGACCACGACCTGCGGTGTTGACGAGCGGACTCGCCACTCCAGCTTCACTTCCGCCGGAACGGCGTTAACGACCTCACCGCCCTTGGTAATGATGCCGTGAATGCGTACCGTGTCCTCTGCCCGGTGGGTCTCCCTGTTGGCGTTGATGGCCTGAAGCGCGAATGAGGCGGCATTGAGAGCGTTGATTCCCAGATGGGGCGAGCTGCCGGCGTGGGCGCCGCGGCCGATGTAGCGCACGTATTTAACGACGTGGCCGTTGCTGGTGCCGCCGATGGCGAACTTGCGTTCGCCCATATCGCTGGCCGTGTGGCACATCATTGCGATGTCCACGTCGTCGAAGTGTCCCAAGCGGATCAATTCCTGTTTGCCGCCCATGAATTCCAGCTTTTCCTGGGCGCGCAGGTTCAGCCTCTGCTCCACCTCTATGAATTCCTCGGCCGGTACGGCGAAGGGCACGATCTCGCCGGAAAGCTGGGCCAGCACATCGGGAGTCTGCAGCCCGATGGCGGCTCCCAGCATCATGCCCAGCTGACAGTGGTGCCCGCAGGCATGGGCCGCACCTGTCTCCGGGTCGGCGTGAGGATGCTCCGTCACCACCAGCGAGTCCAACTCTCCGATGAGCGCCACCCGGGGACCGGCACCTGCGCCCCCCTGGATTCGCCCCTTGAGTCCGGTCAGGGCAAGTCCGCTCTCGTGGGGGATCTGCAGTTCGTTGAACTTCTGGGCAACTAGGCCCGCAGTGCGGTACTCCCGAAAGCCAGCCTCGGGATGGGAAAGTACCTGCTGAGCGACGCCTATGATCTCCTTCTTGCGCTTGTCGATGGTCTCGCAGGCACGCTGCTTCAGCTCTTCAACAGTCAACATAATTAAGCGCCCTTGAAGGTTTCTTCCTTGGCCAGTCCGCGCATGAACTTGAGGTACTCCGCGCGTGTCATCTCCGGCCGGTGGTTGGATACGATGCTGCCGCCCGTCTGGGCGCCGTCAGCCAGCAGGTCGATGGCGGTGTAGGCCATCGCCTTGGCTGCGGTTATGACCGCCAGGCTGTAGTCCTCCACCACGTAATCCGCGCCGTGGCCAATACCGGTCGCACCACCCACGTAGGGATGGATGGCGGGCATCAGGTGGCTGATATCACCCATGTCCGTGGAACCGCCGCGGTACGCCACGTGGCCGGTGTTCTCTTCGCCCACCAGGTGGTGGGCGTTGGCCCGGAAAACGTCGTTCATCCCGGAATTCTGCCGGAGGGGCAGGTAGCCGGGAATGGTCTGGATCACAACATCGCCACCCACGGCCATTGCGCCGGCCTTCAGTGCCCGGTCTACCTTGGTGTTGGCGTCCATAATGGCTTCGAGGGTGCGCCCCCGGACGAAGGTCTCCATCCGCACGTCGGCGGGCACGGCACTGACCGCCTCACCGCCCTTGGTAATGATGGGATGGACGCGGATGCTGTCTTCGTCGCGGAAGGTCTCCCGGTTGTAGTGGATGGCGGAGAGCGCCAGGCTCGCGGCGTTCAGCGCATTGATACCCAGGTGAGGGGCGCCGCCGGCGTGGGCCCCTCGGCCCAGAAACTGTATCTTCTTGGCCAGCGTGCCGTTGTTCTCCCCGCTGGTGCTCATATGCCGCTCCACGGGGTTGGAGGTGGTGTGGCACATCATGGCGAGGTCGATGTCGTCGAACTCACCCAGCTTTACCAGCTCCGGCTTGCCACCCAGGAACTCCAGCTTCCCCAGCCGACGCAGCGAGTCCCGGTATTCGATCTCGATATATTCTTCAGCGGGGACAGCCATGAACGCCAAGCGGCCGCTCAAGGACTCCAAGACACCGGGCTGCATCAGGCCAACGGCCGCGCCGAGGATCATGCCGATCTGGCAGTGGTGCCCGCAGGCGTGGGCCGCGCCGGTATCACCGTCGGCGTAAGGATGCTCGTTGACGATGAGAGAGTCCAGTTCCCCGATTATTGCCAGCGCCGGACCGGGGCTTCCACCCACCAGGTCGGCTCGCACGCCGGTTAGGGCCAGTCCCACCCTTGCAGGCATCCCGAGGTCGGCGAATTTCCGGGCTACAAGGCGTGCCGTCTTGTTCTCGCGGAATCCGGGCTCGGGATTCGCCAGGATCTCCTTGACCAGGGATACCAGTTCGTCGGAGCGGGAGTCTATGGCATCTGTAGCGCGACGTTTGAGTTCCTCTCGAGAGGGCGTAGCGGCTCCAGCGGTCGACATGAACTCAACTCCAAGAGTGGACAGCGTTTTCCAGTGTCAACTGCATCTCATGATCACTGGAGACCGGCTGCAGGAGGAAGTGTTGAAGGTGATTGAAGCGTGGCTCTCTGGACGCTTGGTTCACCAGCGACCGTTGCACTATAACACAATATGGGTGGTCATCCATCGATGTATAATCGCGGAACGTCTTCAGGACGGCGCGGGCTTTCCCCGACGGGTCAGGCCCGTGGATGCCGTCTCCGCATTGTGAGAATTGGATGAAAGTCGTCATAGCTCCACAGGGTTTCAAGGCAACCATTTCCGGCCTTGAGGCGGCGCGAGCCATTGCCCGCGGCGTGGCCTCGGTACTGCCGGACGCCGAAACGGTGCTGGCCCCCGTGGCCGACGGCGGCGATGGCACACTGAACGCCCTGGTCGATGGCACCGGCGGGCAGGTGTTTACCAGCACGGTTACCGGTCCGCTGGGACATCCGATTGAGGCGCAGTGGGGTGTGATGGGGGACGGGCGTACGGCCGTCATCGAGATGGCGCTCGCATCAGGCCTCGCGCTGGTGCCGCAGCGCCGCCGGAACCCGCGGGTAACCACGACCGCAGGAACAGGGGAAATCCTCCGGGAGGCCCTGGAGCGCGGCTACGAGCGCATCATCGTGGGCCTGGGCGGCAGCGCCACCAACGACGGGGGTGCAGGGCTGGCCACGGCATTGGGTGCGCGCCTCCTCGATTCCGCAGGGAACCCGCTGCCTGCCGGTGGCAGCGCACTGGGAAGGCTTGACCGGGTCGAGGGGGACGGACTGCACTCCCGGCTTCGCGAGGTGACGATAATCGCAGCAACCGACGTGACCAACCCCCTGTGCGGTCCTGACGGTGCGTCGGCAGTCTTCGGTCCTCAGAAGGGCGCGAGCCCAGAGATGGTGCAGGAACTGGATTCTGCACTGGCGAATTATGCCCGCGTTGTCGCTCGGGACCTGGGGCAAGATGTTTCTGAGGAGCCCGGAGCGGGTGCGGCCGGTGGGCTGGGGGCCGGCCTGATGGCCTTCGCCGGTGCGACTCTCCAGTCGGGCATAGACATGGTCTGCGAGGTCTTGGGAATCGACGCGCTGCTGGATGGAGCCGACCTGGTTATCACCGGCGAAGGACGCGCTGACCACTCGACGATCTTCAACAAGGCTCCTGTTGGCGTTGCCCGTCACGCCCGGGCCCACGGGGTGCCGACGGTCCTCTTGGCTGGCGGCCTTGGCCCCGGGTACGAGGAGCTCTACGACCATGGCCTCGCCGCGATTGCCTGTATCGCCGACCGTCCCATGAGCTTCGACGTGTCGCTCTCCCGTACCGCCGAACTGCTGGAGGCGTCAGCGGAGCGCACCATGCGGCTCATCTTAACTGGTAGAGGCCTGTCGGCTTCAGGCTGAGCGGCGTGGACTCAATCAGCGCCATCCGATACCATATACGTACAACATTTGAGAGGGCAGCGATGACGTCCAAACCAAAATCGGAGGCCGGTGTGGAGGACAGGTACGCGCACATCAAGCAGCTGCCTGATCCCCCGAAGAAGCTGGATGGAATGCAGGAATCCCGGTTCATCTTCAATGCGCGCTTCATCATTGAGCGGCACTTCAGGCATCGTTCAGACGTGCTGGTCAACGGATACGGCTACCTTTGCCGCAACGCCAGGGACAGAACCGACTGGACAGTACCGGACTGCATCGTGACTTTTGGCGTGGATCCAAGGGCCATTGAATTGCGGAATGGCTACGTCATTAACGAGGTGGGAAAGCCCCCGGATTTCGTATTGGAAGTGGCTTCCGAGAGCACCGGCAGGAATGACTACACCAGGAAACGTGAAATATATGCGTCCGTGGAGGTGGGGGAATACTGGCGCTTCGACCACACCGGCGGCCAATTGCACGACAGGCCGATAGCGGGTGATCTTCTGATCGCAGGCGAGTTCCAGCCGGTCCAGATGCGCACGGAATCTGCCGGGGTCATTTGGGGGCACAGTCCTCTGCTTGGGCTCGACCTGTGCTGGGACAACGGCAGGCTGCGTTTCTTCGATCCGGAGGCGCAGGAATACCTGCTGGACCAAATGGAAACGGCCGACAGGGCTGAGGCCGAATCCGCCGCCCGGACCGCCGCCGAAGCGGAAATTCAGCGGCTCCGTGAGGAACTGCAACGGCTCACTGGAGAGTAGTCGGGAGAGAACCGCCTCAGGGCATACGCTCTTTGACGAACTCCAGCACGAGGTTGGACAGGTCTATCGAGCGGTCGGCATCCACTTCGTCGAATGCTTCGAAACTAGTGCCGCTGGGCAGGAATTCGGGGTAGCGGGTGATGTAGTGGTACTTGTCCAGTTGCCTCGCCTCGCTCTTCACCGTGTCGAACATCATGTCGAAGAGCTTGGCGTCCTCGCACAGGTCCAGTAGCGAATGCCCCCAGATGTCCTCCACCCGCCGGTGGTACAGATAGGCCTTGACAGCCTTCTCGGCCGCCTGTTGCCCCTGGAAGCAGGCCAGGTTGTGCCGTCCGTTCTCCCGGAGGAAGCGAGCATCTTCCAGGTCCTTCTCGGCCTGCCGCAGCCAGCGCGCACCCTCAGACAGGTAATCAGGCATTGAAAATCTCCCTCCCCTCGGCACGAGCTCGCCGCAGTGCTGGCAGCGTATCTTTCAGGGCCTCAAATTCTTCGGGAGTGTACACTTGGGTGTCAATTTCCACCGAACTGCCCAAGTGGTAAGAGAAGAAGTCAGACCTTTGGCCAAAAGGCCTGTCGGTATTGTGAACCACAACGAGCTCTATCCGGCTTTCCGGCGTGTACTCTCCGGCGGCAACCTCCCCTACCAGGATCACTTTTTCTACCCCGAGACTGGGAAGGACCTCCGTAATGTTTTCCAGTTCACGCTCAATCATCTGCTTGCGGAACTGCGAGAAGCCCACGCGCATTGGCATTGTCAGATCCCCTTTTCGGTTGTCTGTATCCCCTCGAATACGGAACCGCTACTCTACAAGAATCATGTGCACGGCCCGGGGGCCGTGTACGCCCTGCACGATGGTCATCTCGATGTCGGCAGTGCGGCTGGGGCCGGTGATGAAATTCAGATAACTGCCCATCTCGCCATCCCGCCGCTTGTATTCCAGGCGCCGGAGGAGGAACAGGTCGTGCAGGCTTTCGAGGACTTCTTCGGGCCGTACCAAGGCAATGTGCACCGGGGGCACCAGCGACACCAGCCGCGACAGGCCCTGCCGGGGGAGAATGACCAGCGACCCGGTTTCTGCCAAGGCGTAGTCAGTGCCAGTCAGGCCAACGTCCGCATGGCGCATCTCCTCCCGCAGCTGTTCGCGGTTGGACTGCTCACTCCTGACGACGGGCACCACCTCGATGCCCCTCCACTCCAGGGCGGCACTTACCGGCACGTCGTCGAATATCGACTGGCCTGAGCGGACGATTCGAGTGGCGCCAAGCTCGCCGATGATGGAATCGACCTGTCCTATGGCCGCTTCGGCACCGGAGACTCGATGAACATTCCAGCCGCCCTTGTCTGCCATGTCGGCGAAGCGGTCCAGGATGTGGGGACGGTTGTCACGCAGCCTTGCCTCCAGTTCGGCGGCCTGCGACTCCAGCAGCGGCAGGTCCTCCTCCAGGCGGTGGTATGGTTCATCAGGCGGGCCCTCGCTCCGGCCCAGTGCTTCGCGCACAGACTGCAGGAACTCGGCCTTGGAGCGACCGGGCATCCCGTCGGGGTTAACGGCTGCCACGGCCTGTACCGTCGCCGCTATCTTGGCTCAACTCGTCGCGCCAGATGTCGCGGAAGGACTTGGAGGGAAGCACCGGCAAATCGCGGGCCCGAGTCCAGCGGGACAGTAGCGGCAGAGGGACGCGCCTTATCCAGCCGTTGCGCTTGGGCATGCCGGGCACAAGCTTCTGCGCGATGCGTCCCATTTTGGCAGCAAAAGACAGGCGGCCCGGGTTGCTCATCAGCCTCGAATAGGCCCTGGCGAGAAAGCGTTCTGAGATCGACGACGCCCGTTCCTTGGGGTCCTCGCTTTCTGCGGTGCGGTGGCGCAGTTCCAGCAGCATGCGCGGGATATTGATCTTGACGGGGCAAGCCTCGCGGCAGGCGCCGCAGAGGCTGGAGGCCTGCGGCAGCATTTTCGATTCCTTCAGGCCGGTCAGCATCGGCGTGACAACGGCGCCGATCGGACCGGGGTACACCCAGCCGTAGGCGTGGCCGCCCACCCGCTGGTATACCGGGCAGATGTTCAGGCAAGCGCCGCAGCGTATGCAGTACAGCGCCTCCCGCAGCTTGGGGTCCCGCAGCATCCTGGAGCGGCCGTTGTCCACCAGGATCAGGTGAAATTCCTCTGGACCGTCCTCGTCATCCTCGCGTTTCGGGCCGGTTACCATGCTGACATAACTGGAGATGCGCTGGCCGGTGGCAGACCGGGGCAGCAGGCGCAGGAAGATGGTAAGGTCCTGCATGGACGGAATCACTTTTTCCATGCCGGTGATACCGATGTGCATGCGCGGCGCCGATGTGCAGAGCCGCCCGTTGCCCTCGTTGGTGACAATAACCAGCGTCCCGGTCTCGGCGACCACGAAGTTGGCTCCGCTGATGCCCAGGTCGGCCTGCATGAACTTGTCCCGCAGGGCAACCCGCGCCGCCGCCGCCATCACCTCGATGTCATCATCGTAGGGTATGCCCAGCTTGGCGGCGAACAGCTCGGCCACGTCCTCCTTGGACTTGTGCAGGGCGGGGGCCACGAGATGCGACGGAGTTTCCCCGGCCAGCTGGATGATGTACTCGCCCAGGTCGGTCTCATAGACGTCGACACCAATGGCCTCGAGCGCGGGGTTCAGCTCCAACTCCTCCGACACCATGCTCTTGCTCTTCGTGGCGACCTTGACTCCCCTACTGCGGGCCAGGTGGCTCACGATGGCGTTTGCCTCGGCGGCATCGGCAGCGAAGTGGACCTGTCCTCCGGCGGCGGTCACGTTATCGTGCAAAAGCTCGAGATAGTAGTCGAGGTGGTCAAGGGTATGAATCTTGATGCAACGTGCCTCGTCGCGCCACTCCTCCCAGGCCTCCCAGGTGACTTCCTCGATAGCGTTGCGTCGGGCCACGTCGAACCCCGACCCCACGCGGTCCAGCGCCCGCCGGAGCTGGGGATCTAGCATGGCCGCTGCCGAAGCATTGGCAAACTGGCTGGTCTTTACTTCCGGCACTTCACAACCTGCGCAAACTAGTGCGCGCTTTCGTCCAGCACCTGGGCGATGTGGCGAATCTGAATGTTGGGGTCTTGGCGCCGGAGCGCCCCGCCGATGTGCATCAGACAGCTCATATCGCAGGAGACGAGGGTATCCGCGCCTGACTCCCTCACGCTGGCCACTTTGTCGGCCAGCATGCCCTCGGAAATGTGGGGCAGCTTCACCGAGAAGCTGCCTCCGAAACCACAGCAGGTCTCTGCGTTGCGCAACTCCCGCATCTCCAGGCCGTCCACTGCGCTCAACAAGGACTGGGGCTCGTCGCGGACTTCCATCTCCCTAAAGAGGTGGCAGCCCAGGTGAAACACCGCGGACCCCGACCCCTGAACCTCCGGGTCATCAACTTCCAGCACTTTTACGAGGAACTCCGAGAATTCGTAGACCCGGTGCGACAGAGATTCGGCCCGCTGAAGCATCTCTGGCTCGTCTTCAAACAGGTCGAGGTAAAAGACCTTCATCATCGCCGAGCAGGAGCCTGACGGAACAACGACATAATCGCTGTGGCGGAACTGCTCCAGCGTGCGTAATGCCATTTCCCGCGCTTCGCGGGTGAAGCCCGAGTTGTACATCGCTTGGCCGCAACAGGTCTGTCCCTCAGGGAATCCCACTGGAACACCCAAGCGGCGCAACACGCGGACCACGCTCACGCCGACCTCGGGAAACAGCTGGTCCACGATACAGGTTACGAACAGATCAACTTTTGCTGGTATTTCCTGGGCCAAAACGCTTCCGCCTTGCGGGAAAGCCTAACAGACGGATAGGGTGCTGGCAACGATTGGACGCCCGGCTCAATGCGCTCTCGATTGCGCAAGGCTACGGCCCTTCGAAACGAGGGGAGTCTTGTTATTCTGAACGCGGCGTCGAACCCTGCATCGCGCGATGAGACCCTTCTTTGGTCAGGGATTGACGATCGAGGGGCGCTGAACCCTGTCCATTCTCCGTTGACAGTACCTTTGAACCGAAACTACACTCGCCCAAATCTTGCTGGAGGCATTGTGTATGCCGGCTTCGGTCGACGTAGCCATCATCGGCGGTGGGGTGATGGGGTGCGCCATCGCCTGGCAGGTGGCAAAACGGGGCATTTCGTGCGCGCTGGTGGAACGGGGCGTTTTCGGCGGCGGCGCCTCGGGGGCCACGGCCGGAGTGGTCGGTCCACTGTGGCATCTCGACCCCGATGACCCGGCGATGTTCCGCCTCGGAATGCGCAGCCTGGAACTTTTCCCCCAGTGGGCCGCCGAATTGGCCGAAACCGGCGTCAACCCGGAGTTTCAGCAGAGCGGAGTGCTTCGCCTAGCCTACAACGATGATGAAGTTGCGGAACTTAACGGATTTTACGGGTGGCAGTCCCAGCTTGATCTGCATGTTCAGTGGTTGGAAAAAGACGACGTGCGCCAACGAGAGCCGGAGATCAGTCCGGACGTGCTGGCTGCCCTGTTCTCGCCTCGGGAGGGCTGTGTGAGGGGACAGCGTTTGTGCGACGCCCTGGCCCACGCCGCGGGGCGCCTGGGCGCGAAATTGTACGAGCGTACGGAAGTTACAGCCTTGAAGCGCGATGGTGACCGAGTCACCGGGATTGAGACAACCGTTGGCGACATCGGTGCCGGCCAAGTGGTGCTGGCCGCGGGACCCGGCAGCGGCATTGGTGGCCGGTGGTCGGCGCCCGGAGGGCCCCTGGACCTGCCCGTACGAGGCGTCAAGGGCCAACGCATCCTGCTGCGTCGGCCCGGGTTCATGCCGAAAACGCCCGTGCGGAATTCGGCGGTCTACGTCGTGCCCCGGCTGGACGGCAACATTCTCGTGGCATCGACTCGGGAGGAGGGCCGCACCGACGAAACGGTCACGGCGGAGGGAGTGGCCACTCTCATCTCCGGCGCAGTGAGGTCGTTCCCTTCGCTGTCTGAGGCAGCCTTCGTGTCGGGCCGGGCCGGCGTTCGTCCCGCCACTCCCGACGGCCTGCCCATCATTGGCCCCGTTCCTGGAGTGGATGGCCTGACAATCGCCACTGGCCACGACGCCGTGGGCATCATGCTCAGTCCGGGTACGGCCGAGTTGGTGGTCCAGTACCTGCTGGACGGCGCCACCGACCAGCTGCAGCCGTTCCGCGCTGACCGTTTTTCCTAGATGCTAAATCGCAAGTCCCTTCTACTTCCGGGGCAGGAGGATTGCAAAGTGACGCCGCCTATTGTTTTCTGCTCATCCTGAGCATGTCGAAGGATGCCCGTTCAAGCCACCGATGGTTCGACAGGCTCACCATGAGCGGATAGAAAAGGGAGCGAATAGGCAAAGACTTTGCGATCTTCCTGCCCTCCGGGGGCGGGTGGTGGTGGGGGCGTCTCCTCCATTCTGGCAGGAACGATGCGGGCCAATTCAGCCCCAACATTGCTGTCACGGGAATTACCCACACCATGTTGGTTCCACATCCGCATGGAATAATGACGTCAGAAGCGAAAAACCCGTCTGTCCTTTACTGGTCAATGAACGAACGGGTTTCCATTCTCGTCGCGGGCTCAGTTGGTTCAGGCCGACAGCGCCACGTCGACTATGGCCACGCGGCCCGAGTCAACCACCGCTTGCGCCTCCTCCAGTGCTCCCCTGAGCCTGGCTGGGTCTTCCACTCGCTCGCCGTGGCCGCCGAAGGGCCTGGCCAGCTCCGAGTAGTCGGGGCCGGGGATGTCCACACCGTGGAATATGCCCGACTGCACTGCCGTACCCTCGGGGTAGAAGGAGAGGTGCAGGCTCTTCATCGCGGCGTAGCTGGCATTGTTGAACACGACAATCAGGATGGGCAGGTTGCTCTCCCTCGCCACGCCCAAGCTCTGTGTGATGGGGTTGTAGAGGAAGGACCCATCCCCGATCAGGGCCGTCACCGGCCGGTCCGGGGCAGCCAGCTTGGCTCCCAGGGCAAGGCCCAAACCCTGCCCCAGTCCGCCGGACGGGCGCAGGTACGACAGTGGGTTATCCCACGCGATACGGCGAAGAATCTGGGCACGGTGCAGGATGGTTTCGTCCACGAAGACCGTGTCGGATGGCAGCGTCTCGCTGATGGTGTTGCAGAGGAAGCCTGGATCAATGGGCGATGCTGAACCGGCGTCGGCACCCAGGGCCCGGTAACGCTCCCAAACGGGATTGGACTCGCTGGCCGGTGTTGGAGCAGGGCCGCCGCCGCGTGCCCGCACGGCGGCGTCCAAGGCGGCCAGCGCAACTGGCAGCGAACCCTCCAGGTACAGGTCGGCCTGCAGGTCCTGGTGGACCATGTATTCCTTGACCGGGTATTCGTCGATGACAACCACGGTCGCCGAGGGCCCGGCGCTCGGCGGGTACCAGGGCGCCCGGTTGCCGATCACCAGGAAGAGGTCGAAGCGGTCCATCTCCCGCCGCAGATCGTACCCGTGATGCAGGGGGTGGCTCTTCGGGAAGTTGTTGTACGCCGGCCCCTCACCCTCGAAGACAGGAATCCCCCGCGATTCGGCGAGCGAGACCAGGGCGTGGAAGCCGGCAGCGGTCCGGCCTGCCGAATCGGCCACGATCACCGGGCTTGAGGCGCGGCAAACGAGCTCGGCCACCCGGTCAAGGGCGGCAGGGTCGGGATGGCTGACCGGTGCTGCGGGGCGATGTTTCAGCGGCTGGTTGGGAGTCCACTCCTCCCTCATCGTTTCGATGGGAACGTTCAGGAATGCCGGGCCCTTGGGCGTACGCTGGGCCAGCTCCCCGGCTCGGGCCACTGTCTCGTACAGCGTGGCGGAGCTGGTGATCCGGCTGCTCCACTTGGTGAACGGTTCCACCAGCCGGTTCGGGCCACCAACGATGCTGAGGTTTCGAAGCCACTGGGGGCCGGGGTCCGTTTCGGCGACTTCGCCGTAGGTAGTGGACTCGCCCGAGCACACCAGCATCGGTACCTCGCTCTGGTAAGCGCCGTGGATGCCCATGGAACCCTGCAGCACTCCGACCCCGGCGTGCAACAGCACAGCCTGCATCCTGCCGGTCATGCGGGTGTAGCCGGAGGCCATCGCCACGGCCAGCGTTTCGTGCCAGCAGTTGATGTAGATGGGGCCGGGCTGCTCGTTCACCTTCTGGCGAGCGAGGGCCTCCCAGACTGACGGCCACTCGGAGCCGGGCGACGAGATGATGTAGTCGACGTCCAGGTTACGCAGGGCCTCGAGGATGGCGTCGCCGCCGTCCAGCCGTTCTGTCATGGCAGTTCTCCCTATCTTTCAAACCCGGCTTTTTCAAACCCGGTTCTTTCAAACCCGGTTCTTTATCCAGCGGCATTCCGGCTGGTGGCCGTGGGCGCCTCGGTCGACGCAGGTGCATGGTATGTCTTCCTGGAGCCGGTAGCCGTGGAATTCCAGAAAGGCGTGGAATCCGGGATAGAATCCCTCGCCTTCATCGATGGAGTCGAAGCCGGCCTGGAAGGCCTCCCGCATCTCCTGGTGAGACGGTTTTGTCATGGCAGCCGCTACTCTCCCGTCAGAACTTCCGCGATGTCCTGGGCGAAGATCATGTCTTCGGTACCCACGAGCTCGGGGTCACCCGGCGAGGTGAGGTATTTTGCAAAAATCCAGACTCCGTCCTTCGGGTTGCCGACCACTTCGGCGGTGGCGCCGTGGACGGTGGAAATAGTGGCGCCTTCCTTGATGGTTATCAGGTTAACAACATCCGCCATTGACCTGTCTCCGTGTGTTTATCTGTTTATTTTCATTCGCGCTGGCCGCTGTAATGTCGCAGACTGCCAGTTAACCTGGCAAGAGCGGCAGTTCAGCCTTCTTGCCGGTACCTTCGGTTCGCGTTCCCCCTTGGCGTTCCCCTTTAGGAAAAAGCGAAACCGATTCAAAAGAAGAAAGTCAGGTTCTTGGCCAGCAGGACGTTCTGGTCGAGAATCACCTTTCGCTGGGCGATCTTCCAGCCGCCGTCCTCCTTCCGCAACACATCCTCGCGCTTGCCGATGAGGAAGTCGGTCTCCGTTTCCACACGGTTGCGATAGATGAGGAAGCGGCACTTGAGCGAAACCTCGGTGGCATCCTCCGTCGATGGAGTGGTATTCAGAATCTGGACGTTGGAAACCATGTGGCAGATGCGGGACAACGGCTCCTCGGCCCAGTGCACGCCCGTCAGGATCTGGCTGACGCGCCGTTCCAGGGTGCTCTTGCCCTCGTCAAACCAGTTGATGTCGTAGCCTTCGCGGGTAAATTCCCGGTCCAACTCGCCGAATTTGACGTTGCGGCGTATGGGCATCCAGTAGCGGATGTCGTCGCTCAGCAGGTCCAGCCACTCGGCGAAGCGGCGTTCATCCAGCAACTCCGCTTCGTTGAAAAGGAACTCCTCGACCTCGTTTTTCAGCAACACTTGGGCGACGCTCGCCCCGACGGTCGTCATACCGTGCTGCCCGTGCGGGCCGACGCTCCGTTGTGGGTCCGGTCGCCGTTGGAGTTGCCATGGCGCCAGGTTGCCAGCTCGTCCCAGTTTTGAGCGGTGAGGAACTCGCTCCAGCGGGCGTAGAAGCCGCGCTGGTTCTGCTCGGCGGCCTTGGCCAGGGTGACGTTGCGTATCTGGCCCGGCAGTTCCAGGCCGTCGGCGTCGAACGCAGGCGCTTCGTGGCCCATACCCATCTGGTAGTTGTATGGGTGCCGGCGGGCGATGGCGCCCCGGCTGGCGTTGTGCGCGTAGTTCCAGTTCTCCATGTCGTCCTGCTCGGTCAGGCCGGCAGGCCCGGAGTAGCTGATGTAGTACTTGCGCAGGAACTCCTTGACCTCGGCAGGCGCGTCCTTGTCTACTAGGAACCAGCGCCAGGCCTCGTGGCTCTGGGGGCTGCGAGGGTGCCACACGGCGATGGTGCGCGGCTGACGCGGCAAGTAGGAGAAGTTGGGGAACAAAGTGCCGGGTCCTGGAATGAACCGCGCCCACTGGCCGTAGTTCTTGCGGCGCTCATTCTCGCAATGCGCGAAGTAATCGGAGACGATCTTGGAATGCTGGTAGGCGGGAATGGGTGCGTCGTCGGGCCTCAGGAAGCTGATGGTGCCGTGGCCCCGCTCCGGGAAAGAAAAATCCAGCGCGGTCGCTCCAACCCGCTCCTGCGTGTCGCGCCGTCCGCTGCCGCTGGGGCCCACGCCCACCAGGTCCACGGAGCGGTGGCTGATGTTGTGGTACCGGTCGCCGACGAAGTTCTCGGACGGGAACTTCCAGTTGCACGGGATCACCCACTTCTCGATGCCGCCGAAGACCTCTGTCTCTCCGCCTGCCCCGTCCCAGGTGTCCAGCAGGAAGTTTAGATACGTCTTGTAGCCGCCAAGGTATTCCTCAAAGGAGGGAGCGTCCTTGTCCCAGTTGGCCCATACTGTTCCCTTGTAGATACAGAGTTGCGGCACCTCGATCAGGCCCCATTGGGACTTGTCCAGATCACCCTTGTAGGCGTCCTTGAAGTAGGGAACGCCCACCAGTTTGCCGTCGGTGGCGAAACTCCAACCATGATAGGGGCAGCTGAACACGGGCGTATTGCCCTCATCGTACCGGCAGACTTTCATTCCCCGGTGAGTGCAGGAGTTGAGAAAGACGTGCACCTCGCCCTCACGGTCACGGCAGAGGATCACCGATTCCTCGCCCATGCCGGAGACAAAGTAATCTCCGGGCTTGGGAATCTGGGAAACGTGACCAACGAAGAGCCATGCCCTCGAGAAGAGATGTTCTTGCTCCAGGGCGTAAATCTCCTCGTTGACGAAGATCTCGCGGCTGACCGTGCCGGCGGCCAGATCCACCAGGCCTGCCAGTGAACCCTTGCCGTTGCTGTGGCCGTTCTGCATCGTCTCTTCCCCCTGTCAGGTCTCTGAATACCCGGGCAACTAGTGGTGTCCCCGCAACTCCGCGCCAGCCAGCTGCTCGAGGATGCGGCCCACGGACGGGAAGCCGTCCTGCCCCATTCCCTGGGCCTGTGCCCGCTGGAACATGTCGTCGGCGATTGTGCCTATGGCGGCTGGGGCCTGCACCTCGCGGGCCAGTTCGCAGGCAAGATGAATGTCCTTCGCCACGATGTCCAGCGTGCCGTTGGATGCGAAGCTGCGGTCTAGTATCGCCTCAGTGGCGCGGTTCAGCACGCTGCTGGAACCTGCGCTGACCGGAACGATTTTCGCCAGAATATCAAGGTCAATGCCCGCCTTGGCCCCGATGAGCATACCCTCCAGGCCCGCGATGAAGGCGCAGTAGCCCAGGTACTGCGTCACCAGCTTGGCGATGCAGCCCGAACCGGTCTCACCAACGTAGAATACGTCCCGGCCCATGCACTCCAGCAGCGGCCGGTGCCTCTCGAATACCGTCGGGTCGCCCCCGACCATCATCGTCATGCCGGGCGGTCGGCCGCTGACCGGCGAGTCCAGCATGTCGACGCCCCGTTTGCTGCACTCTTCGGCCAGTCGGCGGATAAGCGACGGAGCGTTGGTCGTGGTGTCGATCCATGCCCCGCCGCGAGGAAGTCCAGCGAGAATGCCGGTGTCAGGGTCGATAACCACTCGCTCCGCTTCCACTGGGCCGGGCAACGAGGTGAAAACAACGCTGGCCGCCTCGGCCACCGCCCGCGGGCTGTCAACCCAGTGGGCGCCCATCTCGCAGAGGTTGGTGGTGGCCTCACGGCGCACGTCGTACACCGTCACGTTGTGCCCGGCGTCCAGGAGGCAACGGGCCATCGGGTTGCCCATGGTCCCGGTGCCGATGTATCCAACGTCCATCATTACTCCGAGGTATCGTCGTTGTAGATGGCCTTTTCGCCTTCCCTGAGCGTGTGTCGTAGGGAGAAGCCAACCGGGGAAGTGTCTCCAATCCGCAGTTCGTTGTTGTTGGTAGGTGCCCTCAACCGGCGGAGTTGAGTGTTTGAGTTGATGGTGAATGGGCGGGGAGGCGACTGCCGATGAGTATCCAGGGTCGGCAACGCTTGCTCCGCTTCGTCTAGCATATCCGTTAGGGTTTCCTCGCCTCTCTGGTTTTCATAAAAGTTCTCGTGGCCTTTGTGATAAACCTCGTAGGTGAAGACGCCCAAGTCAGTATCCAGCGTCTCGGCCACCATTTGCCGCCCGATGTTCTCTACCTGACGGTGGCTGTCGTGACACCATCTACGCAATTCTCCAATCACCTTCAGGTTGTGGGCGATCGCTCCCCACGCCTTTTCCCCAGCCTGGAGGCGGTCGCCCTGTTCAAGGTAGTTCCGGGCTCTGAAACCCGGGCTCAGGCAACGGTGGTAGCGAGTTCATTGAGCATCCGCCTGCTTTCTCGGGCCTCTAGCTGACTGCGGCGGGCTGCGGGACGGGCCGGTGGCCCCAGATGCTGCCCTTCTCGTGGCGCACCACCTGCCAGGTGGCGTCGTCCACCGTGCGGGCGCCCCAGCCGTATTCCACGTCGAAGCCCGAGGGGGTCTTCATGTAGAAGGACGTCATGTGGTCGTTGGTGTGGCGGCCCAGGCCACGGGTCACGCTGATGTCGGAGTCGAGCACTAGGTCGTAGGTGGCGCCCACATCGTTCATGCCCTGGGTCTGCACCATGAAGTGGTTGAGTTTCTTGGTGGCCCGCCCCTTGGCCTCGATGATCGCCAGGGTGTGATGGCGGGGGTTGCAGTGGAAGAAGACCAGGTTACGGATGTAGTCGCTGATCCTCATACCCAGCACGTCCCGGTAGAAGGACACTGCCCGGTCCAGGTCATCGACGTGGTAAACCACGTGGCCGAGACCCTGCTCGGCGGTAACGAACCCGGAGATGGGGCGAGGAGAGTTGAACGGGTTGTCGAAGCTGACCGGAGGGCCGTAGTAGACCTCGGTCGGTGTCCCGTCGGGGTCCTCAAACTTGATCAGCCCTTCGACCTTGCGCTCTTTGGCTTCCTCCGGGGTCCCTACTGAAACCTCTATGCCCGCCTCCCGGAGCTGCTCCTCCATTTCGGCCAAGGAAGCCTGGTCGGTCACCTGGAAGCCGACGAACTCGACGTCGTCCTTGCCCGTGGGGCTGACGATGAACCGGTGGGTGTACTCGTCCATCCGCATGGTGAGGACGCCATCGGCGTCGACGCCGTTGGACTGCAGACCGAGAACCTCCGTGCCGAAGTGCTCCCACTCCTCCAGGTTACTGGCACTGATACCGATATAGCCCAATTGGGTCACACTTGCCATGATGCCTCTCCTTGTCTCGTATTGGATTGCTTTTCGAGAGATTGCCCTCACCCCGACCCTCTCCCGCAGGGAGAGGGAACTTTTTCTAATTGGCGTCCATCATCTTTACCCAGCCCGAGTAGAATCCCCGGGCGTTCTCCTCGCAGATGCCCTCGGTGAGCACGCCTGGCAGGTCCACGTCGTTGGCCAGGTGACCGATACCCATCTGGTAGTTGTAGGGCCTGCGGCGGGCAATTGCCCCCCGGCTGGCCTTGTGGGCATAGTTCCAGTTTTCCATGTCGTCCTGCTCGGTCATTCCGCCCGGCCCAGAATAGCGAATGTAGTAGTGCCGCAGCACGTCCTTGACGTCTTCCGGCGTGTCCTTGTCCACCAGGAACCAGCGCCACGCCTCCGTCAGGTTGGGGCCCCGCGGGTGCCAGACTGCAATGGATCGGGGCTGGCGAGCCAGATATGACATGTTGGGAAAGACTGTTCCCACAACGCCCAGTAGGTTGGTCTTGCCGTCGAGGCCCCGGCGCCTTTCCGCCTCCATCATGCGGAAGTATTCCCCGACGTCCTCCCGGTTCTGGTAAGTGGCGATCTGCGGCGTCTCGTGGGGGAACAATTCCACCACCGCGGCGTGTCCTCGCCGGGGGAATGACACGTTGATGCGTCGGCCCGCCTTGTATTCGGCGTCGTCGCGGCGCCCCAGCCCACTGGGTCCAATGCCCACCATGTCCACGGAGCGGTGGCTGATGTTGTGGTAGCCGTCGCCAGCAAAGTTCTCGGCGGCGAACTTCCAGTTGTTGGGCATGGTCCACTTCTGGACGCCCCCCAGGATTTCCGACCCGCCCTCGCTGCCGTCCCGTCCGTCCATCAGCAAGTCCAAGTACATGGTGAAATCGCCAACGTATTCATGGAATGAGGGGCCGTTTTTGTCCCACGATGCCCAGATGCCGCCCTTGTAGTTGTACATCTGCGGAACTTCGATGAGGCCCCACTGGGACTTGTCCAGCGCGCCCTTGTAGGCCTCCTTGAAGTACGGCACGCCCACCAGCTTGCCGTCGGTTGCGAAGCTCCAGCCGTGGTAGGAGCAGCTGAACACGGGGGTATTGCCCTCGTCGTACCGGCAGACCTTCATGCCCCGGTGGGTGCAGGAATTGAGGAAGACGTGGAGCTCGCCCTCCCGGTCGCGGCACAGGATGACCGACTCCTCGCCCATGCTGGAAACGAAATAGTCGCCGGGTTTGGGGACCTGCGTCTCATGCCCCACGAACAGCCAGGCCTTGGAGAAGACCTGCTCCTGCTCCTGGGCATAGATGTCTTCGTTGACGAATATCTCGCGGCTGATTTGGCCCTCGTCCAGGTTGACGATACTGCCAAGGGTACGGCTGGTATTTATGGCCATGGAGACACCCTCCCCGCTGCGATTGCAGGCAAGCCCAAGTATACACGATTGGATTCCGCCGCCGCACCGGGAACCGTAGATGGATCAAGGCAATCGCGTTTTAACTTTCTCCGCATTTAGCAACTCACTATTGCCAGAAAATTCCCCGGCATTCCTACGAAAGCAGGAATCCAGGGTTGCCCGGGTGCGCCCGCATTGTGGACGGTAAGAGGTTCTGGATTCCCGCGAAAGGGGAATGACGAGTCTAATTGGTCCAAATGCGATGGCCCTCGTCCCCGGCATCAAATTTTTGTACGAATATATGTGAAGGCTGTAGAAATAGACCATCGATATGTGATGTGTTATAAGATGTCCATATTTAATTGCGTTGTCGATTCGGAAATTGATTACACCAGTTCGTCACGATGGTGTTGGTGCAGTACAGAAACCCTGTCTATACCTTTGACCTCTGGGATTTTCCTGACCGGAATCCGATGTGCGAGGTACTATCGGCAACCTCGGATGGAGCTTGCAGCGATAGACAAATAGCGTTGCAGTGTTGCGAAATTGAACATAGGAGAGCTTTAATGCGGACTTTATATCTGGCAATCGTTCCTGCGATCCTTATCTTGCTGCTGGTTGCCTGCGGCTCATCTCCCACAGCTACGCAAGAACCAGCCGCAACCGCCGAACAGCCAAGCGAGCCGACTGAGCAGGCCAGCGAGGACTCCGACCAAGCGAGTGAAGACTCTGGCCAGGTCTTCTCAATGCAGTTCGTTTGCATCAACCGAAGCCTGCAAACCTGTGATTTGTTCACCGAGTACGTCGCACGGGTCATAGAACGCAGCAACGGCCAACTTAAGCTTGAAATCACGTCCTTACCCGAGCTGGGGATCAGCGGAACCGATATGCTGGATCTGCTTGAGGACGGGACCGTAGAATTCACTGAGCTTCCTGGAAACTTTGTTGGTGGGACTTGGCCCTTTATCGAAATAGCCGAACTCTATGGACTTTTCCCGGATACACCTACTCAGAATAGGATTTTCGCAGCGGTCCGGGATGATGAGGTCAGGATCATTCGGGACCTTTTCGGTGGAGAGGTCATCTTTTACGATTACTATCCCGACCAATTCTTCTACAGCAAGAAACCTCTCGAGTCCCTGAGCGACTTTGCCGGTCTGAAGACCCGCGCCCACAGCGTTCCCTTGGGCGACTTGATCAATGGCCTGGGCGGTGAAGCTCGATTCGTTACCTTCGCCGATGTATACCCCTCGCTGGAGCGGGGCATTCTCGACGCGGGGGTCACCGGGAGTGGCCCAGGGTACGGACAGAGATGGTACGAGGTTACCCAATACCTTGTGGGGCCTCTCTACGCTCATCCCCACAATGCCGTAGTCATGAACTCTGATACCTGGAATTCCCTTCCACCTCACTTGCAGGACATATTGAAAGATGAAGGAGCCAAGACCGAGGCGGAGAACCTGCGCCTGGTGGAGTCCTGGGATCAGGAGGGCGTCGACAATAATGTGGCCGAGGGGATGATCTACAGCGAGTTCACGCCAGAAATGCGTGAAGCCATTCGGGACACCGCAATCAACTCCTCGTTGCCCAACTGGGTTGACAGGGTAGGTGGCGTGGATACTGAGGAAGTCAGGATTTTCAACGAGAAGGTCGGCCCCATAGTGGGCATGAGAATCAACCCCGACGGCACCGTCTCATCCATTCCTGTCCAATAGCAGGAATTGGCGAAAACTCGACAAACCAGAGCACACGTGCAAAACCCAACGGGGTGGTCCCTCCATAAGAAAAGGGACCATCCCGTTTTTTGTCTGGGTCAAAGCTCAAATAGTCCCCTCAAGGCCAAGCAAACGCGTCTAGTCTGAGTAGGACAATAAGGGCAGTATGCCAGTCCCTGTAACCGGCAGTGGTGCCCCCGTTTACCTGGACCGCCGGTTCACGCCAACGCTGGCAGCGGACTGACGGAGCCCTTTCCTATTGGGAGCATAGCCGTTCAATAATCGGAGAGTCCTCGACAAAATAGCGGCCGTAATTTCGGCCATCCTGGCACGGCGTTTCCCCATCGTTGTTGGTCGCAGTTGCGTCGGCGCCCCGGTCCAGCAGGAGCCTGACCAGATCCTCCGACCGCCCGATCCCCAACGCGAAATGCAAAGCCGTGTTGCCCAACTGTTTTTGGCATTTACATCCGCGCCGCGGTCCATAAGTAGTCCTGCCAATTCAAAATTGTTATCCGCTGCCGCCACATGCAGGGGCGTAAAGCCTTCGGAGTTCTCCGAAGAATCTATATCTGCTCCCAAATCAAAAAGCAACGAGTCCGTCTCTGGGCTGTTCCTCCACCACCAAGCCGCAAAACGCAGAGGTGAACCTGCAAATCTGTATGTGCCGTCCCTCCAGGTGAGTCTTATTTCGATTGCGGATCTGTCAATGGCCTGCCCGCCACCGCGCTCGCCTATCAGTCTTATAACATCGTTGTCCTTGCTCAACACAGCTATGTGGAGTGGGCTATGACCTCTTCGAGTGATTGTATTGAGGTCATTGTCTGCACCATTGTTCAGCAACAAGGAAACTACATCGGTACCCCTGTATCCCACGGCATAGTGCAGAGGCGTGGAGCCGCTGTTGTTTGTTGCGTTGATATCTTTGTTCCCGCCTCGTTCCAGCACCAACGCAACCAAGGCCGGATTTTGACTCAAAACCGCAAGGTGCAAGACCGTCGATCCTGTGTCGGACCTGGCGTCT
The DNA here is from genome assembly GCA_965249355.1 of Dehalococcoidia bacterium. GTDB lineage: Bacteria > Chloroflexota > Dehalococcoidia > Lucifugimonadales > UBA3495 > VXOI01. The sequence continues at coordinate 2,181,963 of CBDFLW010000004.1, read as the reverse complement.
GAGTCAGCTCCCGCATCCAGAAGAAACTCCACCACTTCAGTCGTATTGAACTGGGCTGCAAGGCGCAGAGGAGTCCGCCCTAGCTCCGTCCTGGCCTCAATGTTTGCCCCAGCGTCGAGCAACAGGGATAGCACCTCTGGGTTGGGATTGCTCACCGCCGCAAGATGCAGTGCCGTGAAGCTCTTTCGGATTCGAGGGTTAGGAGGATACTGTACCGCGGCATTGGCGTCATTTACGTCAGCCCCCTGCACCAGCAATGAATACACTGTATCAAAGTCTCCGGCAAAAGCTGACTCGTACAGGGCTGATGTCTCGCCTCGCGAGCTGATGACCCATTGCCTATCTACTGTCCGAGTGGGCGACGGCTCCGCTGCCGGTGTGGGCGTGGGCGTCGGTTCCGCTGGCGGTGTGGGTGTCGGCGTCGGCGTCGGGCCCGCTGGCGGTGTGGGCGTGGGCTCCGTCTCGACCGGTGTGGTCGAGACGGGTTCAGGCGACGGCTCACCGGATGTCTCGACCTCTACGGTTTGTATAGCCGTAGGGCCTGGCAAGGACGTCGCGACCTCGCCTGTTTCCCCGGGAGTGGAAGAGGCGCCGACTTCTGATTCAGGCGGCGTTGCCTACTGGCGAGCCACAACGAAAGCCGTTAGCAAGAGCGCCACGGCCATAAGAATAGCGAGCTTGATTGCGCCCATACTTCCTACAATCCACAGGCAAACTGGGTGTCAATCATCCGGCCTTGTCGCTACAAGGGCCTGATACTCCCGAGACTCTTCATGGCGTCGAAATTCCTACCCAAGAAGCCCTACGGCCTTGCCACCACCAGGCACTTGCTGGAGTTGTGGACGTAGGTCTGCTGGAACTCTACGATCTCCGGCTTCCGGTTGAGTTCGGACAACGCCCCGGCGAGGCACATCCAGTTCAGCATCTCCTGCTGCCCGGCGTCCTCGACCTGGGCCGTGGTCAGTGCGCGCCAGGCCTCGTAGTCGCCCGCCTTGAATTCCTCGAACCGCTGGCGGTCCGACTCCACGTCGCAGTAGAGCCACCAGTTCTTTTCGGTCAAGAAGGCGTGGGACCAGCTCGACGACGCGATCAGCGCCACCCGCCAGGGGCTTTCCTGCATGGCGCGGGCGGCGGCCGCTCCCAGCTCCATGCAGCGTTTGGGCGACGGGCCGGGCGGGTCGGCGGGCGCTTCGACGCCGTTAACCGTCTGAGGGCTCGCGCCGCCCCGGTTGCGGATGACACGGCTGCCGTAGCAGTTGATGGCGAAGGGGATCACCGGGTAATCGAAGCCAATGCGGTCGTAGTCCAGGTAGAGCAATGTGTTCAGGAAGGCGTGGCCCAGCCCCGGCTCGTGCAGCGACCTGTAGGCGTAGGCGACGTCGAACCCGTCTTCGATCAGCGCCCCGGCCAAGTGGCGGGCCGACGCATGGCCCCTGTAGCGGAAGGTTTTTTCGGCAGGCTCGTCCCACACATTGGGCCGCGTCCCTCCGGTCTTCATGGCAAACGGGCGGCACTCATACTCGTCGTAGGCCATCACGCAGAAGGCTGGGATGATGTCCTCCCTGAAATTCTCATACTGGTCGTCTCCCCAGACCAGCACCACGTCGGGGTTGAAGGCGTCCAGCTCGGCGCGTACCTTGCGGAACCCGGCCACCAGCTTCTCCCGCTGGTAAAGGGCCGACGTGTAGCCCTCGTCGTCGCCCCATTCCTGCCGCATGGCTGCTGGCCAGTTCTCCGGATTTTTCTGCTCGAGCGGAATGCTTTCGTTCCTGAGAGCGCGGGTCAGGGAGTAGTTCTTTACCTCGTCGGGCGTGATCAGCGACGGCGAATGCGTCACGCCGATACCCAGAATCTCTGCCATCTTGCGCCTCCTGTTGCTTTGTGCTTCCGGTTACTCTGCCGTGAGCCGTGATTATACCCCGGATCGGCCAGCGGAACAGTTGGTATGGTCCATCACCGACGTGGCTCTCGTATGTTTCGGCCGCGCCTTGTTCGCCCGGTCGGTCGAGGGTGATAATGGGCCATCTGGTCGGGAGGGTACTGGGATGGCAAAGCCAAGTTCTACCGGGACATGCAATCTTTGCGCTAGGTCTTTCAGCAAGTCCGGCATCTCACGGCACTTGAAATCTTGCCGGGGGAAGGAGGATGCAGCCGTGGATGGCGGCCTGTCTGGCGGCGGACTCAAGCCGAAGTGGTTTCACCTTGCGGTCGAGGGCCGGAACTTTCCAGAATACTGGCTACACGTGGAATTGACGGCGGATGCGCCGCTTCGGGTACTGGACCAGTTTCTGAGGGACACGTGGTTGGAGTGTTGCGGGCACCTGAGCGCCTTTTACATCCAGGGCAGAGAGTACTCCGCCGGGTCGAGGGCTAAAGCAGGGGGGATATTCTCTGCGGGAATGCAATTCTACCATCGGTACGATTTAGGGAGTTCGACAGACCTGACCTTGCGAGTGTTATCACAGGGCGACGCGAGCGAGGGCGCAACGGGCATCAGGGTGTTGGCCAGAAACAATTCTCCTGAGATTCCTTGCGTCAAGTGCGGCGCCCTCGCCGCTCAAATCTGCACGGAGTGCATTTGGGATAGACAGGGATTCTACTGCGGTGAATGCGCCGCACTTCACACGGTTCAGTCTCCTTCTTGCGAAGAGATGTTCTTGCCGGTGGTGAATTCGCCGAGGATGGGCGAATGCGCCTACACTGGCCCGGCAGGTGACGCTGGCCCGGCAGGTGACGGTTAGTCGGCACAAACTGTCATCCGCCTGAACGCGTGCCGGAAGAACACGGCTCTGTAGCAAGGAAATTCTTGTCCGCGCCGCCTTTACGGGCGATAATAGCGCACAAATATCCTGAACCCGACTCGCGCCCCGTAGCGCAGGAGGAGACTAATGGACTGGGGAATGGCCAACCGCCTGGCGCGGCTGATTCAATCTGACGGTAGGTGCATGTTCCTTCCCGTCGACCACGGGTACTTTCAGGGTCCTACCCGCAACCTCGAGCGGCCCGGCGATACCATCGCGCCGCTCATGCCCTACGCCGATGCCCTATTCGCCACCCGCGGCGTGGTGAGGGCCGTGGTAGACCCGGCCAGTACCAAGCCGCTGATCCTGCGCGTCTCCGGGGGCACCAGCATGGCCGCCGGCGACCTGGCCGACGAGGGGGTTACGACGTCCATGGAGGACGCGGTCCGCCTGAACGTCGCAGCCGTCGGCATCTCGGTATTCATCGGGTCCGAGTACCAGAAGCAGTCCATCCTCAACCTCGGCAAGCTGGTCGACGAGGGCGAGCGCTACGGCATCCCGGTGATGGCCGTAACCGCCGTGGGCCGTGAACTGGACCAGCGCGATTCCCGTTACCTGGCCATGGCCTGCCGCATCTGCGCCGAGATGGGCGCCAAGGTGGTCAAGACCTACTGGTGCGCTGACGGGTTCGACCGCGTGGTCGACGGCTGCCCCGTTCCGGTGGTGATGGCCGGCGGACCCAGGGCCGACACCGAGCTGGAGGTGCTGGAGTTCGTGCAAGACGGGTTGCAGAACGGCGCCATCGGCATCAACTTGGGCCGCAACATCTGGCAGAGCCCCCACCCAGTGCCGATGATCCGGGCTCTCCGACACATCGTCCACGAAAACGGCACCGCGGCAGAGGCGCAGCAGATCTTTGATTCCGTCCGTGCCGAAACCGCCGAGCTGGTTGGCGTCTCCGACTAACGCAAATCTCTGGCAACTGGTTCAGGCGCTCTCATTCGCTTTCGCCAACCCAACGCCTTCGCCAACCCAAATTCCCTACCCCCAAGAACCCAATATGCTCTCTCCCTCTCCCTCTCCCTCAAGGGAGAGGGTGAAATCACGCCAGAGAGATGCCGTTTAGGTACCGAGCAAAGCAAAAGAGGCAGGCCACCATGCGGGTAGCGATGTATTACAACAACCACGACGTCCGCGTCGAGGAGATGCCTTGCCCCGAGATCGGGCCAGGCGAACTGCTGCTGCGGATTGAGGCCAGCGGCATCTGCGGGAGCGACGTCATGGAGTGGTACCGCATACAGCGCGCTCCACTGGTGCTGGGCCACGAGGTCGCCGGAACTGTGGCTCAAGTTGGCGACGGCGTAACGCAGTTCTGCGAGGGAGACCGGTTGGTGGTTACCCACCACGTCCCGTGCAACGCCTGCCGCTATTGCCTCAGCGGCCATCACACCGTCTGCGATACCCTGCGAGCCACCAACTACGATCCCGGCGGGTTCTGCGAATATGTGCGCCTGCCGGCCATCAACGTCGACCGCGGCGCCATTCCCATTCCCGCCGGCGTGCCCGTCCACGAAGCATCCGTCGCGGAGCCCTTGGCCTGCGTCTACCGGGGTCAGCGCCGGGCCAACATCCAGCCGGGGCAGTCGGTGCTGGTGCTGGGCAGCGGGCTGGCCGGGATGCTCCACATCAACCTGGCGCGCGCCTTGGGAGCGGGTCGCATCATATCCACCGACCTGTCGGATTTTCGCCTCGCCGCCGCCCGGCGTCTGGGCGCCGACGAGACGTTGCGCGCCGACGAATACACGCCCGACAGGCTCCGGGACGCGAATTTCGGACGTCTCGCCGACCTCGTGATCGTCGCCACCGGCGCCCGCCCCGCGCTGCTCCAGGCACTGGAATCGGTGGAACGGGGCGGCACCGTTCTGTTCTACGCCCCAACCGAACCCGGCGTCGAGATCCCTGTGCCCATAAACGACGTCTTTTTCCGCAACGACGCCACGCTGACCACCACTTACGCCGCTGCGCCGGGAGATCTGACCACGGCGCTCGACCTCATCGCCTCGGGCCGTGTGCAGATTGGCGAAATGATCTCCCATCGCCTGCCGCTGGAGGAGACCGCCCTGGGCTTCCGCCTAACGGCCGGCGCGTCGGATTCGCTCAAGGTGGTGGTAGAACCGCAGCGCTGACTCAGGCCCGCCTGCGCCTGGGGGGCTGATCAGAGCCGCAGAGGAACTTAGTCCAGGAGGTCTATCTGATGAAATTCGGACTGTTCCACGAATTCCCCTGCCACGGAGATTTCAGCCAGCGCGATGTATTCGCCGAGTCTTTCGAGTTGGTGGATGAGGCGGAGCGGCTCGGCACCGACAGCGTGTGGCTAGCCGAGTACCACTTCCTGCCCCAACGCTCGGTGCTGTCCTCTCCGGTTACTGTGGCCACGGCCATTGCGGCGCGGACCAGCCGCATGCGAATCGGCCTGGCAGTGCAGGTGCTGCCCCTTGCCAACCCGATTCGGATGGCCGAGGAAATTGCGACCCTCGACCATATCAGCCAAGGACGCCTTGACTTTGGGATTGGCCGATCCACTTTCGCGTTCATCTACGAGGGATTCGGGATGGACTTCAGCGAAAGCCGCGGCCGGTTCGACGAGTGCCTGGAGGTCATTCTCAAGGGCTGGTCAGAGGAGCAGTTTTCCTACGAGGGCGACTTCTACAAGTTCGAGAATTCCTGCGTCGTTCCCAGGCCCTACCAGCAGCCCCACCCGCCGATCAGCGTAGGCGTCACCTCGGCTGAGACTTTCCCGATGGTGGGGAGGATGGGCTACCCCATCCTGATCAATCCGTCACGGGTGTTCTCGCTGGCCGAGCTCAAGGACTACATTGCCGAGTATCAAAAGGCCCGCAAAGACGCCGGGCACGAGGGCAAGGGAGGGGTCGGCCTGCGGGTGCCGATCTATCTGGCCGAATCGGCCGAGGCCGCATACGAGGAGCCGCGGGTGAGCACCGAGGAGGCGATGGGACGCTTGGGCGAAATCGTAGCCGGCACGGCCCACGGTGTCGGCGTAACCGACGACCGCCTGGCCCAAGCCGATCGGATACGAGCCATGAACTACGGCGACTGGCTGCGCGACAAGGTCGTATACGGCACGCCCGAGGCGGCGGTGGACCGCTTCCGCGAGCTGCAGGAAGACCTGGGACTGACGGAGATCATTTACGAGGTCAATTTCGGTTGCCAGATTCCCCACGAGCGCCAGGTCAATACCATCCGCCTACTGACCGAGCAGGTGGTCCCCCATTTGAAGTAGGGCGATATGCCTCCGGGGCTATTCGTTCCCTTGCCAGTAATCCGCCGCGGGCGCTTCCCCCGCCGCTTGACGGGTGTGGCTCACCCTGTACAATCGAGCGCACCAACACGGCTGTTCGGCGGAGGTTGTTATGGAGCTCGGATTGTTCCTGGAATTCCCGGTCAGGGATGGTTCCAACGAAAACGAGGCGTTCAAGGAGTCTTTTGCCCTCGTTGACCAGGCCGAGGACCTCGGTGTGCCCTCGGTGTGGATGGCCGAGTACCACTTCAACCCTGCCCGGGTGCTGGCCAGCCCGGTAACCATCCTGAGCGCCATCGCCGCCCGCACCCAGAACATTCGTATCGGGACGGCCGTGCTGTTGCTGCCGTTGGCCAACCCCGTGCGAGTGGCCGAGGAGATCGCGACCCTCGACCAGATCAGCAACGGCCGGGTTGAGTTTGGAGTAGGACGCGGCACCTTCCCCAACGTCCACGAGGGCTTCGGCGTTCCCTTCGAGGAGAGCAGGGGCAGGTTCGAGGAAAGCATAGAGATCATCCTAAAGGCTTGGACGACCGACACCTTCTCCTTCGAGGGCGAGCACTTTACCCTTCCTGAGATGTCGGTGAGTCCCAAGCCCTTCCAGCAGCCCCATCCCCCCATACGCGTGGGCGTGACTTCCGCGGAAAGCTTTCCCATCCTTGGGCGAATGGGATTCGATGTACTGATTAATCCCTCTCGCGTATTCACCCTTGAGGAGCTGAAGCCGTACATCCAGGATTACCGGGATGCGTGGAAGGCTGCGGGAAACGAGGGCGAGGGTAAGGTAGGCCTGCGCATTCCGATCTACCTGTCCGACGATCCGCAGAAGGCTCACGATGAACCTATGGAGAGTGCTCTGTTCTCGATGGGCCGTCTATCCGACAGGGTGGGCAGCTATGCCGGCCGGGCGGGAACCCTGGGGGACTGGGGCGCACAGGCCGATCGGGTTCGCAATATGACCTATGACGACTGGCTCCGCGATAAGGTCGCCTATGGCACCCCGGACGCGGTCACCGAAAAGCTGAACTCCCTCGCTGAGGAACTGGGCCTGGACCAGGTGATGTTCGAGATCAACTTCGGCAACCTCATCCCCTTGGAGAACCAGTCCAACAGTCTCCGGTTGATGATGGAGGAAGTGGCGCCCAATCTGGCGTGAGCGCTGGTCTCCGCGCTGCCGCGAATCTCCCATGAGGCAGGGGTTCCCGAGTGGCTACAGTTTCCTCCCCTACGGGAGAGTTAGGTCGAGGGTGAAATGAGTTGCGAAGCGTTTGAGGCCGGGACTAAGGTGGAGTGCTTAGTCGAGATGCCCGTCAGGGTGAACATGGGCGCACCGCTAGAGGGCGCCGGGCACATGATCCAGGTCGGCGACATCGGTGAGGTCACCGTCGTGCGCCGCACCGGGGCCGGTCTGCACTGGCTGGTTATCAGGTGGCAGCGGCTGGGGCGCACCTTCAATCTCAACCCCGATCAGTTCGACCGGGTCAAAATCGCAGGTTAGGGAACCGAGGGTTTAGGGTTACCAACCAGCGCCTCCGCCCCTATTGCGGTCCCTGCTTTCGCAGGAATGACGGGAGCGGCGGTTACGGTGGCAACCCATCTTCCATGCTGGGTCCAATCCCCAATGCCGCGTCCAATCCCCCAGGCAACAAAAATCTCCCCCGACCGTCATTCCCGCGAAAGCAGGAATCCAGAACCCCCGTGGGAGGATCAGGGAGGGGGTGAAGAGCCTCAGCGACCAAACAGCAAGGGGGACTCTGGATTCCGGCTCAAGGCCGGAATGACGGGGCCTGGTGGCTCGCCCATAGGTGATTGTCCTGAGGATTCACCCTGTAGGGTGGTCAATTTCTTACTATGTGGGTCCTTGATACGCGGCAGAACTCACCAGCGCATTCCCGGCTCCCGCTCCTGCAGAACCTCGCCGAACAGTGTCAGCACCTGGTCGATGCGCAGGACGACAATGGCCGCTCCTACCATTTCGGGGTCACTGATCAGCCCTGACTCCGCCAGCCGGTTGGTCATCTCGTAGTATGCTTCACCGCTACGCAAAACGCTCGCAGTGCAACGGAACTTCCAGCCGACGTCAGCATTTGCGTTGCGGAACAGGACGATGAGCTTGGCATTCTCTTCTATGTGCTCAAGGGGCTGACGGCGAGTCCGGTCCCGGTATACAAAGGTGGAGTCATCGACCGCCAGCACCGTGCCTATGTAGCCCGCGTTGGGCGTTCCGTCCGACGACGCGGTGGCAACGATGCAGGGAAACCCGTCCTCCCGGGCGTTGTTGACCAGCCGTTTCATCTCTTCAGTGAGCTGTATCATGTCCTGACTCCTAATCCCCCGTCGCCTGCTCTGCAGGTCGACGCAACGCCTCGCCCGTTTCGGAGGCGGCGACGGTGCGGTGGTCCAGTTGCAGGCCGAAGCCATCGGCCAGCCGGGTCAGGTAGTTGAAGATGCCAACGATGTGCCCCACCTCCAGCAGGGCCACGTCGTCAAATCCCAAGTCCCGTAGTGGCTGCCAATCCGCCTCAACCATGCGCGTTGGAGTGGCGCTCAGCTTCTCGGCCACTGTGCACAGGGCGCGCTGCCTGGGTGTGAGGGTCGGCAGTTCCCGCCACTGCTGGTGCGTGATCGCATCGACGATGGCTGGGTCGCCGTCCTCGGCACGCAGAAACTCTGCGTGGGACACGGTTCAATAGCGGCAGTCCTGGGCCGCGGCGGCCACGGCCGCCACCATCTCCCGCTCCTTGCGGTCGAGCTCGCCTAGTCCGAACATAACCTGCCTGTACAGGGCACCGAACAGCGGGCCAATTGCCTTGTGTCTTGCTTGGAGCCGTCCCATGGCGGGCAGGTAGCCGAAGTCGTAGTTCCCGGCGGGAGCGCCCGGCGGCAAGTTGGCCCGGTGTTCCGCCTCGGTGGGTATGGACACCCACGCCTCGCGTATTTTCTCCTGACTGGTCATGGTTGCCCCTCCTGCGGAGATGCCGCTATTCTAATCCAATGAAAAGAATACTGGTCACCGGCGCCGCCGGACAGCTTGGCTCCGAGTTGATTCCTGCCCTGCGCGATCGGTATGGCAACGACAACGTGGTCGCCGCAATGCACCGCAGCCCCCTGACCGATGAGGTCGCGGAATCCGGCCCGTTCACCCAGGTCGACGTAACCGGGCAGGAATCGGTCGAGCGGGCCATCCGCGACTTTGGCATCGACTCGTTGTATCACCTCGGGTCCCTGCTATCGGTGGCGGCAGAGGCGAACCGGCCCCTGGCCCATCAGGTGAACATAATTGGCCTGCTCAACGTGCTGGAGGCCGCATGCGAGGCCGGACTTGAGAGGGTGATCATCCCCAGCTCTATCGCCGCTTTTGGGGTGGACACTCCACACGATAGCACCCCCAACGAGACCCTTCAGCGGCCGACCTCCCTGTACGGCATCTCCAAGGTGTTTGGCGAGCTGATGGGCAACTACTTCTTCGAACGCGTGGGGCTTGACGTCCGCGGCGTCCGGCTGCCCGGCGTGGTCAGCTGGAAGGTGGAGCCCGGCGGCGGCACCACCGACTACGCCGTTGACGCCTTTTACGGTGCGATCCGGGAGGGCCGCTACACCTGCTACCTGCGCCCCGGCACTTACCTGCCCATGATGTATGTTCCCGACGCCATCAAGGCCCTGATCGAGGTGGCCGAGGCCGATGCAAGCGGCCTGAGGCACCACGCCGACTACAACGTCAACTCCATGAGCTTCGAGCCGGAGGAATTGGCGGAAGCCATTCGCAGGCGCGTCCCGGACTTCGAGATGGACTACGAAGTGGACCCGCTGCGCCAGTACATAGCCGATTCCTGGCCCAACTCCCTTGACGACACCGTGGCCCGGCAGGAGTGGGAATGGAGCCCCGACTACGACATCAAAGCCATGGTCGACGATATGTACGAGAACCTGTCCCGCAAGCTGCAGGGCTAACCGGCCCGATTATCTCCTTGCTCATAGCCGACCGCTCAGCCCGAATAAGATGCAACCGCCCACCCCGACTGAGTAACTATCTCAAATCTCTGCGCGCTACCAACCCGTCATTCCCGTTACCAACCCGTCATTTCCGCGGAAGCGGGAATCCACACCCCGCCAGACGATCGGGGGAGTCTTAGCAGACTTCATGCGTTTCGAGATAGTCCTTAGTATTACAGCCGCAGAGGGTCGTTTGGGGTGTCGGACGCTCCTGAAATCGCAACGTATGGCTACGGCCAATGTCTCCGGTCCTAATGAAATTAAGCCGAACTCGAGACCGGAAATACCGAATCGGTGTTAGTGCGGCTGTAGTACTAAGCATTTCACCTAAGGTCAGGAAGCGGTGGCGGTCCAAGCTACCTTCTGGAGAGGAATCTACTTCGGTGTTCTTGTGGCCTCGGGCGACGGGATGTGCCCACCAATCACTCAGTTCAAAACGCTCCCCGGATGGATTTCCGAGCTTGATAAAAATTTGCCCGCATTCGTGAGTGATAGTACTATGGCTTTCGCCGATAATGATCGGTTGGTGTTGGATCCAGTCAGCCCAGTATGGAGAATCCCAGCGAAAGGCCCAGTACAAGGAGGCGAAGCCCATGCTTTCACACAACTACACGTACCAAGAGTGTCTGGACATCTCGAAGAGGGTCTCGTGGGTGGAAGACGATGTCTTGGCCGACAAGAATTTCGACTTCTCGAAACGCTTTCTGCCCAATAGGTTGACCGGTGTGGACGAGATCGGATGTTTGAACGACAACGAGAAGCTTCAGCTGAATCAGATTATGGGTAACGGCTACTGCCACATCTTTGCGTTCGTGGAGGAGTTCATCATTCCCGCCGTCACAGAGGAGGCTATGAAGGACGTCTATGGGGATGAAATCAGGGCCCGCTCGTTGTTGCGGTTCGCTGAGGAGGAGTTCAAGCATCAGGAGCTGTTCCGGAGATCGGTTGAACTCTTCGGCCGGGGTTTCGGCAGTGAGTGCAGCTTAATCCCTGGCCGGGAAGAGGTGGCGAAAGTAGTTCGGAGCAAGTCGAAGCTGGCCGTCATGCTCTTGACCGCGATTATCGAATGGTTCACACAGCTCCACTACATAGAGCATGTGCGCGACGACTCGGACCTCGATGGGCTATTCCGGGACCTCTTGAGGTTTCATTGGATGGAGGAGGCGCAGCACGCTAAGATGGACACATTGCTAATCGGCGAAGTAGCCGAGCACTTGACCCTTGAAGAGCGGGAGACAGCCATTGATGAGGTTCTGGAGCTTGGCGGGGCGATCGACGGGCTCTTGGCACAGCAGATTGGGCTGAACATAGAAGCTCTTGAGAAGGTGACAGGACGGAAGTTCACGGCTGCCGAGAAGGAGGAGATCACGACGAAGACGCAGCGGGCGTGGCGGTGGACCTTCTTGGTATCTGGATTGGAGCACCCGAACATTGTCAAAACGATCGGTGAGCTGACTACATTAGGGCCAGGAAAAATAGAGGGCGTCGCCGCAGCGCTGTCGGCCTAGTACGTAGTACTACAGCCGCAAATGGTCGCTTGGGGTGTCGGACGCTCCTGAGATCGCAATGTATGGCTACGGCCAATGTCTCCGGTCCTAATGAAATCAAGCCGAATTTGGGACCTGAAGTACCGAATCGGTGTTAGTGCGGCTCTAGGGCGTGTTTTCAAACTCCGAAATGGTCCCAAATCAACTTTCCTAGGCAAGACTGTAGCGTTGTCGACAAGCACTAAACAAAGGCCGGAGGCCGCAAAAAAATGGTCATACCGGGTAAACTTTGTTCCGGAACATAGTTTGAAAACACGCCCTAGTGCTAGGATGCAACCGCTCGCCCTGAGTTTGCCGATGGGCGAGCGGTTTGTTTCCAGAGCCTAGAGTTGTTGCAGAACCGACCGCTAGTATGGGATGGTCCACGACTCTGAAAACGCCAGCGCGCAGGTGCTGTGGGCCCGTGCATCCCGCTGCCTCGGGAACGGGCGGCCCGAGGCCTGGCGGCCGTTAAGCGTGATCCGCGCGCCGTTGGCCGGGATCAGCACGGTGGCTACGCCGTGGGGCCGTTCCGGGTTTGAGCCGGGGAAGCTGTGACTCATGAAGGGCTCACCCAGGTCGTACCAGGTCAGGGCAATGTCCTCTCCCTGGGCGGTAACCCACTCCGTCCAGAAGGAACGCAGGTCTCCGGAACTGCGGAAGTCGGCCTCCGTTGCCGGGATGTCCTGGTTGCCGAGGGTAGCGTTGATCCTGCCCTGGATCTCCCCTTGGAGCCAGCGTGTCATCTGGATGTTGTCGGTATAGATCCGGGGCTCCCCTCCTGTCAGCTCGCCCTGCAGGAACAGCACGTGTCCCGGCCCGCCGGGCGAGAACAGGATGCGCCAGAAGCTGGCATCGCTGGTGACGGGACCGTCGTCGGTATCGCTGAGCCGGATGTACGGGTTTTCGCCCGTGAGAAGCAGGCGGTTCGGATCGATTGGGCTGGCTGTTGTCATGGCTCATCCTCCTGTATTGGTGCCTGAAAGTTGCTGTGCGCCTATTTTTGCTTCTGTGGTCCCCCTGTCCCCTACCTTATCCCAGGGACCAGGGACTTGTCCCCACAGGAAGCAGTCTGGCTACTATTGTGCAGTAAGACCGCCGTCGATGACCAATTCGCTGCCGGTCATAAACGACGCCTCATCCGACGCGAGGAACAGGACGCCGTAGGCGATGTCCTCCGGCTGGCCGACGCGTCCCATTGGGTGGCGGGCCGCGTGCTCCTCCCGGCCGGCGTCGGTGCTCAGCATTATGGGCTGTGTCATTGGCGTGTCGATCACGCCTGGGTGCACCGAATTACAGCGTATTCCCTCTCGGGCGTACTGTATGGCAGTGGACTTGGTGAGCAGCCGCACCGCCCCCTTGCTGGCGGCGTAGGCAGAGGTGCGACCACCCACGATGCCGGCGATGGACGATATGTTGATGATGGAGCCGCTTCCGGCCTCTCGCATGGCTGGAATGGCGGACTTCGTGCCGAGGAAAACTCCCTTGGCGTTGATGTCCATGACCCGGTCCCACTCGTCGCCGCTGGTGTCTTCCACGTTGTTCACGACGCCGATACCGGCGTTGTTCACCAGGATGTCCAACTTGCCGAACCGGCTGACGGCGGTGGCCACCGCCTGCTCCCAAGCCGATTCGTCGGTCACGTCGAGACGGACGAAGACGCAGTCGCCACCGCTCTCGTTGATGGCTGCCTCGGTTTGGCGGCCCTCATCTTCCAGCACGTCGCCAATGACGACTCTTGCTCCCTCCTGGGTGAACAACCGCGCCTCGGTGGCCCCCATTCCCCTGGCGCCTCCGCTGATCAGCGCAACCTTGCCTTCCAGTCGCATTGTTTAACTCCTCTCATTCCCTTTTTGGTAGCACCGGGCGGGTGTTCTCTCTATCGCACCCTGCGGCCCTGCCCACCACGCCAAGTTTGGGTTGCTCAAACGCCGTGTTGCCTTGGTCAGTTTCCTTCTTAAGTTTACATAGTATATTGCACAGTGTTGATGGCTAGTATCCGATACCCCCAATCGCCTACAATTCGGATCAATATTTTGCAGTGGGAGGAGCGACAATGACAAACGGCAATCGATGGCGGCTCAAGGGCGAATATTTCGAAAGCTGCAACTGTGAGATCCTCTGCCCCTGCATCGTGAGGGGAACGAACACCGAGCCAACTGAAGGGCACTGCGATGTTGCCTTGGCCTTCCACATCGAGGAGGGCGACCTGAACGGTGTGGCATTGGATGGTCTGAATTTCATCGCCGTCAATTACACTCCCGGCCCGATGGCTGCCGGCGGGTGGACCTCGTCGCTCTACCTCGACGAACGGGCCGACGAGTCGCAGCGCGCGGCACTGGAGCAGGTCCTGTCTGGCGACATGGGCGGGCCCGCCGAGCGGTGGCGCGCCATGACCACCGATTTCAGGGGCGTGCACTACGCCCCCATCGACTTCCGGGTAGACGGCAAAGTGCATTCCGTCGCCGTGCCTGGCGTAATGGACTTCAGCGTCGAGCCGATACAGATTCCAGGGCGGGACGATGCCATGCTCCTCGCTAACACCGGCCACTCCGTCAACCGCGACCTGTACCTGGCGCGAGGCGTGCGAGGCGAGTACACCGACCAGGGAATGACTTGGGACAACACTGGCAGGAACGGCCACTACGCCTCCTTTGAGTGGAGTTATCCGTAATGCGGCCTTCCCGATAGCAGGCACGCCGGCTACTGCATTTCGAGATGCGGATCGATCTTATAGCCCGCCCCGTTGACGATGGGGCGGGCTATACCTATAATCCCGCCTTAATCGCATGCAAAAGTGGTTATTTTGCCATTGCCCTGTATGCTCAAGGCGCAAGTTTACTGCAGGAGTATCAAAATGCGAAAGTTTTTCCCGATACTTTTACTGTTAATCGTAATCGCTGCACTCGTTGCCTGCGGGGAGGCAGCGACATCCGAACCGGAGCCTGAGGCAACTACCCCGGCGCAGGGGACTACCGAAGCTCCGACCAATGTCCCCGCGGACGAGCCGCAGGCCACCGAGGAGGCGCAGACACAACAGACAGCAAGCCAACAGGAACAGAAGGAGGAACAAGAGCAGGGACAGCAACAGGATGAGGAGCAGCCGACTGAAGAAGCCTCTGTGATGGGGCACGAATACAGTGAGGAACTGCTGGCAAAAGCGGCGGAGCTTGCCAACAAACCTGGGGCCATATACGTGGGCGACCTGACGCAGCTGGTGGGCCCTGCTCCCACAGAGGCAGAGGGTGACGCAGATGGCAACGTTCCGCTTGACGCCCTCGAAAAGCACCTCTATGTCTATCAGTCGGACTACTACCGCGGGGTCATGGAACGGGCCAAATTCACTGACCCGACGCCGCTGACTTATGATGGCGACCCCATCACCATCCAGAACGCCTGCGTAAACCGCGCCATCGTGTTCTGCAAAATCGTGGACACCTTCCTGCTCGAGCGGCTGACCGAACGCACAAACGGCAAGCTCATAATCGAATCCACGTCCTTCCCCGAGTTGGGCGTGGCAGGGCCAGACACGCTTAACCTGGTGCGGGATGGCACACTGGACATGGTCAATGTGCTTGGCCCCTACGTGGCTGGTGACCTGCCCCAACTGGAGATCCAGTACCTGTTCGGCCTGTATACGGAGCGTTCCCAACAGTTCGACGCAACCGCTGAGATGCTGGCGGATATTGAGCAGCTACTGATCGACGACACCGGCGGGTATCCCATTAATGTCAACTGGCATAACGGGGACGACATATTCCTTTTCACCAAGGAACCCCTGTACATGCCGGAAGACGTCGTGGGAATGAAGACCCGCGCATTTGGCACCTCCATTTCCGACTGGATCGCCGGAATGGGCGGTGAGCCCCAATTCGTCGCTTTCGCCGAGGTGTACACTGCCCTCGAGCGTGGCATCCTGGAGGCCGGCGTGACCGGCGGCGATGCTGGACACAGCCAGCGCTGGTACGAGGTCATCGGCTACATCAATGGTCCGCTCACCTCTTGGCCCTCCAGCCATAACGTCGTGAACAAGGAGATTTGGGAGGCGATACCAACCGACATCCAGGAGATCTGGAAGGAAGAGTCGGCCAAGTTGGAGCTCGAGGCTCTCAGGCTGGGCTCCATCCAGAACGAGCTGGGGTTGCAGAAGAACATCGACGCTGGACTGGAATATATCGAGTTCGGTCCGGAGATGCGGGCACTCAGTGACACAGCGGTGCTGACGGAAGTGGTACCAAACTGGGTTGACCGGGTCGGCGGACCTGATGCTCCCTTTGTTGCGGTATTCAACAAAGCCATCGCGCCGATCGTTGGCATCACCATTGAACCGGACGGTACAATAACCAAGGAGTAACGGCCGGACAGCCCGGCGGCCGAAGACCGGGAACGTAAGAGGAGCGCGGAGGGATTTCCAGGGATGAGGCTCTCCGCGCTTCTTTTGTGTTTGTGTTCGAAACGGGTGTGTTCGAAACGGGGAGAGTATTCGAAGCGGTCAAGCGCCTTTTCGAGCGTCCTTCTGTGGTATACGCAACGGGCAGTAACCGTTTCGACCGCCCTTCTGCTATTCGGCATCCTTGCCGTAATTGCCACAGGGTGCAGTTCGTACGCAACTCCCACACTGGCTCCTACTCCCGCGCCCACTCCTGTACCAACCGCCACCTCCACTCCATTCCCGGCGCCCACAATGGCTGCCACTGCCGCGTTCACCCCGTCCCCCCCACCCGCACTGCTGCCTCCCTCCGCTGGATCGGCTGCGCCTGATTTCGAATTCAAACTGTTTCAGGGTGAGGACGTCCTTGGCGCCAGCGAATTACGTCTCTCGGACCTGACCGGGAAGCCGATCGTGCTGAATTTCTGGGCGCGGTTCTGCGGGCCCTGCTGGTCCGAGATGCCGGAACTTCAGGACTTCTACGAGGAGCAGGAGGACCGGCTGCAATTGCTGGGCATAGATGTAGGACAGTTCACGGGCCTTGGGTCCCCCAAAAACGCTGGCAAGCTGCTGGACTCCCTCGGCGTCACTTATCCAGCCGGGTACACCGACGACGCGCAGGTGGTGGCCAAATACAGGATTAGGGCCATGCCCACGACTGTGTTCATCGACTCTGATGGGCAGGTATTCCAGACTTGGACCGGCGCCATTAACCGGCAACAACTGGAACTGATAGTGGCTGACATGTTGGAACAGGAGTAAAGGATATCGTTCCCCAATCGGCACAAGCAGAACAGAAAGAGGTGAACAAGGCCTGGTTCCTCGCCATGCTCTCGTTTGGCGTTTTCGGGGCCCAAAACGCCGCACTCATTGTTCCGCCGCTGCTCGTGGAGATAGCGGGGGATCTGGAAATCTCCGTGCCGGTTGCCGGCCAGCTGGCCACCGCGACCTTCGCGGCTTGGGCTATTTCTGTGGTCTCGGTGGGCCCCTTGTCCGATTCGTTCGGACGGCGGCCTGTCATGCTGTTGGGCCTCCTGATCCTCACCGTCTCGGTAATCGGTTCGGTATTCGCGCCAAATCTTTGGGTGCTGCTGGCCCTCAGGGTGGCGACCGGGATGGGAGGAGGAATGCTGCCTCCCAACGCGGTTGCGGCACTGTCGGAGGTAATCTCACCGGCGAGGCGGGCGCAGGCTGTTGGGGCCCTGGTGTCCGTCAATGTGCTTTCGGCGGCGCTCGGCGTTCCGTTGATCGCCCTCCTGGCGGACTGGCGCGACTGGCGGTTTGCTTTCCTGGTTTCTGGCCTGTTGCTTGCGTCCGCGCTACTGACCAACTGGCTCTGGTTCCCGGCCGACAGCAAAGAGCGAGTCCGAAACTTCGCATTCTTTTCCCGATTTCGGTCGCTGGTGTCGCTCCGATACTTCCAGGTATCCGTCGTGGTGAATGCCACCCACAGGATGGCGTTCTGGGGAATCGTTAGTTATTTTGCCGCCTACTTGATTTATACCTACGAGGTCAGCGTGGGATACGTGGCCCTTCCCCTCGCCATCACTGCCATTGGTCAGGTGACGGGGAGTTATTCCTCGGCCCTGGTGGTTAGGAACAGGTACCGGTTCCAACTGGTGGCCGTTACCTCCCTGGGTGGTGGAGCATGCGGACTGCTGTTATTCGCACTTGACCTCCATCTTTGGGTGGCGGTAGCGGCGGCAACAGTTGGAACGGGGCTGCTCAGCGTGACTTTCCCAACCCTGGTTTCGATCAGCACCCAATATTCAGGTGAATCGAGGGCCACAGGCGTCGGACTATTGGGTCTGAGCAACCAGGGAGGTGGTGTGCTCGGGGCCGCCCTGGCCGGGCTGCTGCTGGCCAGCGTGGGCTACGAGGGCATAGGCTACATGTGTTTGGGAGTGACGATCGTCAGCGCAATGGCGACTGGGCTGTTCGGGTGGCGGGCACGGGACCAGGATATCTAGCGCCCAATCTCGCGGGGCGATGAATTACCAAGCTCCGTCAACGTGCCGCGCATTGATCCAGGAGGCTGGGGCAGAAAAGAGATAACCGCGATCTCGCCGAGGACATCGGATACCACTCACTACTACGTGTGCGTCGACGTGGGGGCCAGCATTCCTGCTGCCGAATCTGCTGGAATCTTACAGAAAAGAACAGGCAATCCGTAGCCGTTTAAGCTTTGGAGTGCCCTATTTCAGGGGATTTTTGCCATGATTCTGGCGGGAGTGCGAGGGAGTCGAACCCACCTACCCCGCTACTAACGAGGCATAACGGTTTTGAAGACCGCAAGAGCCACCGGGCCCCATCCACTCCCAAGGTTCCAGGTTAAAGGATTTTACCTTTCTTGATTGAAATTTGCCATTCCGCCTCTTCCACCATGACCTAAATCGGTTCACTGCTGCTCGTTGCGCCGATGCAAACCCGTGGGAGCACAAATGGCCCGCCGTCACGTGCAACGGCCTTGGCAATGAGGCCTTCCCAACGGCCTCCATTGCAGGAATAGCCGTGAGTCAGGGGATGCCGCCCTGTGGCGGGACGCATGCTGTGTTTACGACGTATTTCAATCCGCGCGCTTGGGTGATCTTCAGCTGTTTATGGGAAGGCGAATAGTCACGGTGGCTCCCTGTCCAAGCCCGTCGCTCGCTATGGCGATTGTGCCCCCATGTGCTTCGATTATGGCTCGGGAGATGGATAGCCCCAGACCCGTGCCGGCTATCCCACGGCGGCGAGATTGGTCTGTGCGATAGAAGCGGTCGAGGACGTGGGGGAGGTCTGCGGCGTCGATGCCGATCCCGTCGTCGATGATCGAGATAGCAGGGTGTCTTCGGCCTCCAATCCGGCCCTGACCACGATATTCCCGTCGGCCCCCGTGTGCTGAAGGGCGTTGCCCAGGATGTTTCCCAAAGCCTGGCTCGTCCGCGTTCTGTCCAGGTCCAGGTCCGAGAGGTCATCGGATACCTGCATCGACAATTCAACCTGCTGAGCCCGGGATTGAGGTTGCCACCGTTCTACCTCCGTGGCCAATAGGTCGTAAACTGAAGTCGGTTCGAGGGCGAGTCTCAACTCCCCTTGGTCGGTTTCCGCAAGCCAGTTCAGATCCGTAACGAGGCCGCGCAGCCTGTCCACCTCCTGGATGATGTGGTCTGAGGCGCTCTCAGGGGTCTGAAGCCCATCGAGCAGCCCTTTCGCCTCCAGCTGTATGACGCTGAGCGGGGTATTCAACTCGTGGGAGAGGTCATTAATCAGCCGCCTCCGCAGGTCCCGCTGAGTTTCCAGGGTGGAGGTCATCTGGTTGAAAGCCGCGCTCATCTGCCCCAACTCATCCCGGGATGTGACGGGCACCAGGGCCGTGTCTCCCTGCGCAATCGCCTGGGTTGCCTCAGTTAGAGCCGTCACGGGTGCAGTGATACGCCTGGATAACCAGGCCGCCAGCAGAACGGCGACGCCAACCGTCAGCAAGCCGCCAATGGCCGTGATATACAGGAGCGTGTTGAGGAACCCGTGGGACTCGGTCGACAGGAACTCATGGTCTACGTCCACATATACATAACCCACGGGTTGGTTCGTGGTAAGGTCGACCACCGTCTCCTGGTGCCCGTCCAGGTCCGGCGCGGTGATCCCAGTGGACAGGTGGGACAGGTTGTCCTTCACCACCCGTCGATCGACGCCGACGATGACGATCCGAATTGGATCTCTGTGAAAAAACTCGGAGGATTCTCCTTCACCTTGTTCACCATGCTCTCTCTCGGGGGTGCCATCGTAGATGAAACCGGCCTTGGAAAGAGTTACATCCACCGTTTCCCAGCCGCCTGCGGCAGTGTATTCCCGGCTCAGATCCCGGGCCAAGTTGCTGGCCTCATCGCTGGTTATCTGGTCTACGAATATGCCCAGGCGGTACTGCGTCGCGTAATAGCCCACAGCAACGCTGGCCAGAACGGTGAGAACGATGACAAAGACTATCGAGCCCATGATTCGCCAGCGCAGCGACATCATTCATGCTCAACCACGAATTTGTATCCGGCGCCGTAGACGGTCTGAATGGGCTTGTTGCCGCCCCGGCTGATCTGCTTTCGCAGACGAGCGATCTGGCTGTCGATTGCCCGGTCGAACCCTTGGAATTCCTGGTTGAAGGTCAGTGAGATCAGCTGGTCACGGGTGAGCACCTGGTTGGGATGACGCATAAACGTTGAAAGCAGAGCGGTTTGCGCCTGGGTCAGGAATACGGGTTCATCATTGACCGTCACGCTCCCGGTGGTCTCATTCAATGTGATGTTGTCCCGTGTCAGGATCTGCTGGACTCTGCACCTCACTCGACGGAGCACCGCTTCGGCGCGGGCTATGACCTCCTCCGGGTCGAAGGGCTTGACGATGTAATCGTCTGCCCTGCTTTCCAGCCCGGTGATCCGCTCCGCGTGGGCTTCTCTGGCTGTCAGCATGATGATTGGAACCTCCGACTCCAGGCGCAGGATTCTGCACAGTTCCACGCCGTCGAGACCAGGGAGTGCCAGATCGAGAATCACCAGGTCCGGAGTCAGGCTGCGGGCCAGGGCCAGCCCGGACTTACCGTCATGAGCAACCTCGGCAGAAAATCCGGCGCGCTCGAAATACACTCTGACCCAGTTCGCTATCCTGGTGTCGTCTTCGATTATCAACACTGTACCGTTCATCGCCTGTCCTCCAAGGGAACCGTCCCGGGCGCGACGCCTCATGTAGATGCCAGAGCCATCCCCGGCACGCGAACGGTCAGATTAACTCACTTGAAGGTCCGACATCTCCCCGCGGTCGATTCAGGTTGGCCCTAGTAGTCCCACTTTATTGAATTGATAACTGCCGAAGCCTATATCTTCATTCCGACCTTGAGCCGGAATCCAGAAGGGCTGGGGAAAGGACAACGTAAACAGCGCCAGGGTTCCTGGATTCCGACTCAAGGCCGCAATGACGTGGCCCGGTGACTCGTCCATCAATTCCAGGGTGACGGACTAGGGCGTGTTTTCAAACTACAGCAGCGGGGTTGGACTGAGGTTGACGAGTAAGGGATGAGGTGATGTGTGGTGGGACGAGGGGACTTGACGGATCAACAGTGGCAGCGGCTGGAGCCGTTGTTGCCGGCGCAGAAGCCAAAGACGGGACGGCCCGGCAAAGACCATCGCACGGTCATCAACGGCATTTTGTGGGTGCTGCGCACCGGAGCTCTATGGCGGGACCTGCCGGAGCGGTATGGCCCTTGGCGCACGGCAGCCACCCGGTTCTACCGGTGGCGCCAGCTGGGACTGTGGGACCGGCTCTTGGCTGAGGTGCAGCAGCAGGCCGATGCTGCCGGGCAGATAGACTGAGAGGTCCATTATGTGGACGGCACGGTGGTTCGGGCGCATCAGCACGCCGCCGGCGCAAAAAGGGGGAGGAGACCAGGCGTTGGGGCGCTCCCAGGGAGGATTTGGAACGAAAGTCCACGTACGGGTGGAGGGCCGGGGCAAGCCGGTGGCCTTCGTTCTGACTCCGGGACAGCAGCATGAGGCCACCGTATTCGAAGAGTTGATGACCCAGGGGGCGGCGAAAAGACCCGGGCGTGGCCGTCCTCGCAGCAGACCCGAGCGGGTCTGTGGCGACAAAGGGGTCTGTGGCGGCAAAGGTTACAGCAGCCGCAAGATTCGCGCCTATCTCAGACGGCGGGGAATTCGCCACACCATCCCAAGGAAAAAGAATGAGCGGCGCACCGGTCCCTTCGACCGGGTCCTATACCGGACACGCAACCTGGTAGAGCGGGCAATCAACCGGTTAAAGCAATTCCGCCGTATCGCCACCAGATACGAAAAGAGGGCTGAGAACTATCTGTCCATGCTGCAAATCCCATCGATCCTGCTCTGGCTATAGTTTGAAAACGCGCCCTAGTACCCAGTCAACCGTGGAATCGCAGTATCCTTGGAACAGCGCGATCCCAGAGTGGTTATCCAACCGGCCTTGCGGAGACCGCTGAACCCTTTAATTTCAAACGTGGCTGACTACTAGCCCCCATTTCGATGCTCGCCGGTGCTACCGCGTTCGCCGTTTCCAACGTGTTCCCCGTCAGACTCCCCGCCGCCACAATCATGCTCCCCTCCTGACTCGCTCTCCCCTTCCCCGGCGCCAACCTCAGCGTGTGCTGTCCATCCGGTGAACGATGCCTGGGTCGCGGGCAGGTTGATCGTTGCCACCTCTCCCGGAGCCATATCCCCCGGAGTCGTAGGACCGAGTTCCGTTCCGTTGGAAGGGTGAACCTCTATCCTGACCCGCTCCAGGACGTCATTGGTCGTGTTTTCCACAGTGCCCTTGAAGGAGTTGCTTGGAGCGTCGTAGCTCAGGACCAGCCGAGCGCCGCTGCGAACCGCATCAAGGGTCTCGTCCGGCGCCAAGGAATTCCCACTGGTAATCTCTTCGCCATTGGTTCCAGAGGATTCATTACCGCTCTCATCCCCGGGGCCGTGTTCACCGCTCCCCTCTGTACCCTCTCCCTCCGAGTGAACAGCGGGGCCAGGTCCCCCGCAGACGTACACTTCCATGTGGACGACGTATCCATCGTAAGAAACCCCGGCGAGCTTGGGTTCACTGGCGACTGTCAGACTTGACGTCGCTTCCTGTCCAGGGCCAAGGTCTCCCAGCTTATCGGGACCGAGCTCTCCCACCGTCGTCGTTCCCGACTTCAGGTGAGGCTCGGCCTGTACGTGGCAAAGCCGATATGAGAGCGTGTTTCGGACCGTTCCATGGACCGACCGGGTTGCAGCGTCGTACTGCATGGAGACAGCCATTCCGCCGAGGACTCCGTGCCACGGCTGCCCGAGAGGAGTGATTGGACTCGACAGGGCGGCTTCACTGTACTCTGCGCCGTCGTCAGAACGTTCGCTGCTTCCATCACCGCCGGAACCGTGTTCTCCGACGCCTCCGCCACCTTCCTCGCCGGATTGGTTGCCCTCGCGTCCACTGCTGTGCTCACCACCGGATTCGCCAACTCCTTGCTCGGAGGTGACCTGAGTCAGCGCGGGCCGGTCGGGAACTTGTCCGTCTTCCTGTCTGGTGTCGGCCGTACAGCCGGTGATTATCGCTGCGGAAAGCATGGCCCCCAGGGCCGTCCCGACCAGGAATCTCTTGGTCAAGAATTTTCTCCAACTCATCGTTTCGCCCTTATCGTGAAGTATCATTGTTGCCGCTCACGATAGAGTTGAATTGTCGCAGAAATGTGTCGGTCGTAGCCCATCTCTTTTCGTTCAGGTGGCAGGGTACGGATTTAGTCTCCCTACATTCATGTTCCTCCACAAATACCTTGGGCGGTGTCGCATGGTAGGACGTGACCTCGGAGCCATACAGCGTTGTTCACTCACTGCTCCCGTGGGCCTCAACCGGAGGCCTCTTTCCAGGCAGGTCGATTGCATAGCGGCCCGTCAAGTTGTCATTCTGATAGTAGCGAAGAATCTGACTCGCGGGGTGGTGCTCATTGAAATCACCCAGGTAGCGCGCAGGGCCAGAAATGAAAGACTCGGGTCTGGCCCTCCGCTCGGTTGCCTAACATACCTGCGGTGACTATAATTGCGCCAACAAAGAGCGGGACGACTCCCGCACCGCGAACCGGAATCCGTCACCCGCTTTCGCATTCGCGGCTGTAATGCTATCGCCAAACATCCTGGCACTCATCCGCAGCCCGGATCTCCCACACTACTGAAGGAGTGGACAATGGTTGACCAGCTAGCGCGTCCCAAAGACAAGGCGGAAATCTACTGGTTCTCCGAACAGCCCTACGGTCACGTTTCCAATGAAGACCTCCAGCAATTCGACTCCGGTCGCCTGGGATTCCCCAATACGTATTTCGATCCCCACAAGGCCAGCATCCTCTACAACGAGTACCACGAGCAATACGTCCTCGCTGACGAAGTTGGCTTCGACGGCATCATGTCCAACGAGCACCACGCTTCCTACTGGTGCATGAAGCCCTCGGTGAATCTCGACGCCGCGGTTATCGCCAAACTTACCAAGAACGTCAAGATCGCCATCCTCGGCAACGTCATCGCCATTAACGACCCCATCCGCATGGCCGAAGAGATCGCCATGCTGGACTGCTACTCCGGCGGCAGAATCATTTCCGGCTTCGTGCGCGGCACTGCCGTGGAGACGCTGCAGGGCGGCATCGATCCCACCGAGAACCGCGCCAGATTCGAGGAAGCCCACGACCTGATCATCAAGTGCTGGACTGAGCCCGGCCCCTTCCGCTACGAAGGCCAGTACTACCACTATCGCGCCGTCAACCCGTGGGTGGTGCCAATGCAGAAGCCCCGGCCCGACATCTGGTTCCCAGGCACGGGCAGCCCCGAGAGCGTGGTCTGGGCCGCCAAGCACAAGCACCCGTACATGAACCTCGGCGCCCTCGTCGACACCACCGAGTGGCTGAAGCAGGTCTACATCGACACCGCCGAGGAGGAAGGCTGGAAGGCCGGCCCCGAGCACTTCGGCTACCTGCTCCGCTGCCTCGTCGCTGACACCGACGAGAAGGCGGTCGAGCTGGGACGCGAGTTCATGTGGACCATCGAGCACCGCCAGCGCGGACCGATGGAGCACAACGACCCGCCGGGGTACCAGTCCAGGGCATCGGTCGAGATCAAGGCCCAGCGCCCCACCGGCAACGTGGCCGGCGCCGGCGGCTTAGGCGTTGGCCTGTCCTATGATCAGCTTCGCGGCGTCAACAACATCATCGTCGGCAGCCCCGACACTGTGACTCAAAAGCTGACCGAGGTTATCGAGCGCCTCAGCCCGGGCTACATCCATATCTACGGCAACGAAGGCGCCATGGACCACAAGGACGTGATGCGCTCCATTGAGTTGCTAGGCAACGAGGTTATCCCGGCCCTGCACGAAGTACCGTTGCGGCCGTACGACGACCGGCCCCGCATGGACACCATCAGGTCCGGGACCGCCGGTTTGGCCCCCTAAGGAAGGTAACCGTTTCCCGATCGCCAAGCGCCCCCTCTCTTCGTGAGAGGGGGTTTTATTTCAGGACAGCCACGTGGTTTGTCGGACTGGTTGCTGTGCTGATCATGTTGACCATCTCTTGCAGAGCCGGAGATGATACCGAAGGAGCCGCTGTCGACTACGGCGAGCAATCG
This sequence comes from Dehalococcoidia bacterium, assembly GCA_965249355.1. Classification (GTDB taxonomy): domain Bacteria; phylum Chloroflexota; class Dehalococcoidia; order Lucifugimonadales; family UBA3495; genus VXOI01. Next base: position 2,156,824 of record CBDFLW010000004.1, on the reverse strand, counting down.
CATGACCCGGTCTCGTTAGCCAGGATAAGGCAGGGCGTGACGGTAGAAGGGGAATGCAAATTCAGCGAGGACATATCGCAATATCCGGCAACCTATTTCCTACCATCAGAGGACTGCTTGCAAGCGGTAAGAATCGGACCCATTGACAGAGACGAACTGGAGCAAATGAAATGGGACGTTCCCATGTTCTGGGAAAACTCCCATCCCTATCAACAAGTGCTGGTAGGCGAATGGATTGATGGAAAGTGCGAATTCACCCATCCAGGAATCCGCGCCTTCCTGGCCGTTTCCGAAATCGTATCAACTGACCTGACAAAATGTCTTATGACGATTGAAGTAGGCCCAGTAACCGAGAGGCAAATCGAGGAGATCCAGCTCCTCGGAGGTGAAAGCGAAAGCTCGACCGCCGTACCTGCTGCCTCCGTAGTTGTTCCAAGTCAATGATGGGCAATGTCAGTGTAGTCACCGGGGCGTTTGGCTATACCGGACGCTACATTACCCAACGCCTGCTGGATGATGGCGAGGCGGTGCGAACACTAACGCGAAATCCGGCATTCGCCAGCCCATTTGGCGATCGCGTGGACCGGCTTCCATTAGATTTCGACGACCCCTGGCAGTTGACTAAGGGATTGCAGGGAGCGGACACTCTGTATAACACCTACTGGATTCGCTTTGCCCGCGGAAGCGTCAATCACGATACTGCTGTCCGCAATTCCCGGGTTCTGATTGACGCGGCGATTGCGGCCAGCGTGCGCCGGATAGTGCACATCAGCATTACGGGAGCCTCGGCCGACTCTCCGCTGCCATACTTTGGCGGAAAGGGACTGGTCGAACAAGCAATTCGCGAGTCTGGCCTGGCATACACAATCATCCGGCCGACAGTGATTTTCGGTCGCGAGGACATCCTCATCAACAATATAGCCTGGTTCCTGCGGCGATTCCCCGTTTTCCCCATAGCGGGACGGGGCGACTACCCTGTACAGCCGGTGTTCGTTGACGATGTCGCCCGTCTTGCTGTGGAGTCTGCATCCGGCGACCGCGACAATTCGCTTGACGCAGTGGGTCCCGAGACCTACTCCTTCCAGGAATTGGTGCGCAAAATTCGCGAGACGACCGGAGGGAGCGCCAGACTGCTCAATCTGCCTCCCTCCCTGGTCTACGCCGCTGGGCGCTTGATGGGGTTCGCTCTCCGAGACGTTGTCCTCACACGGGACGAAATCGACGGACTCATGGCCGGCCACCTCGTGTCATCAGAGCCGCCCACGGGAGCCACTCGCCTCACAGAATGGATGAGCAACCGCCGCGACACGCTCGGCCGCCACTACGCCTCGGAGCTCACCCGCCACTACCGCTGATGGGCGTGTTAGCATGAAGCACATCCGGCAGCTGTGGGAATACTGGCTCAATGTATGCCGCCGAGGATACGTGAGCTAATCGCTGACTTAGAGAGGGCGGGTTTCCGCAATCGGAGCGGAAGGGGCAGCCATCGAAATTTCATTCATCCCAACACAAAGAGGCGTGTTACAGTTTCAGACTGAGGTGGACCCGGAAAACGGGACAGCTGGTTAAGTGGGAATTCTGCTCCTAAACTGAGGGCAGCGACGGCTGTCGAGGAGGAGCGGGAAATGTCCAGAGAGCGGAGAAAGCACAGCCCGGCCTTCAAGGCCAAGGTTGCGCTAGAGGCAATGAAGGGCGAGCAGACGGTGGCCGGGCTGGCCGCCCGGTTCGAGGTCCACCCCAACCAGATTCAAGCTTGGAAGAAGGCTCTGGCCGATGGCGCGGCCGCCATCTTCGACCACGGCAACGGAACCGCAAAGGGCAAGGAGCAGAGGAACAAGAACAACGACGCCCTGGTGGCTCGCCTGTACCAGCAGATCGGCCAGCTCAAGGTGGAGCGGGATTTCTTGGAGGAAAGGTCCGGTCCATGACCCTAGCGCGGCGGCGTGAACTGGTCGGCCGGCGACATCGGCACCTGTCCATGGTGCGGCAGTGCCAGCTGATGGGCGTCAGCCGCTCCAGCCTCTACTACCGTGCCAAGGAGACCTCACAACAGGACCTGTCCTTGATGAGGGAGATGGACCGCCAGTACCTGGAAACCCCTTTCTACGGTTCCAGGCGGATGAAGGCTTCCTTGGAGCGGCAGGGCCTGCCGGTAAGCCGGAAGCGGATGCAGCGGCTGATGCGCATCATGGGGCTGCGGGCCATCTACCGGCAGCCTCGCACCAGCCAACCGGCGCCGGAACGCCGGGTCTACCCCTACCTGCTGAGGGACCTGAGAATCACCCGGGCGAACCAGGTGTGGGCGGCCGACATCACCTACCTGCCCATGGCCCGGGGATTCCTCTACCTGGCCGCAATCATGGACTGGCACAGCCGGTACGTGGTGGCTTGGCGATTGTCCAACACTCTGGAGACCGGCTTTTGTGCCGAGGCGCTGGGCGAGGCCCTGAACCAGGGAAGGCCCGACGTATTCAACACCGACCAGGGAAGCCAGTTCACCAGCCGCGAGTTCACGCAGATACTCCAGGATCACTCGGTGAAGATCAGCATGGATGGCAGGGGCAGGTACCAGGACAACATCCTCATGGAGCGGCTATGGCGGACGGTGAAGTACGAGGAGGTCTGCCTGAAGGCCTACGCCAACGGCCTTGAGGCCCGCCGAGGGCTGCGAGAGTACTTCCGGTTCTACAACGACCGGAGGACGCATCAGGCCCTGGACTACCGGACGCCGGCGGAGGTCTTCTACGGCGAACCTGTAGAAGAGGAGCTGATGGAAAGGAGGTGCCCGGACCAACCGGTCTTGGTATCATAGACAGGAATGCAGGAGTCCCACTTAATTCTGGCTTAATCCTGTCCAACCGCTGGGGTCCACCTCAGACAACATGGGTGCCGATGTGGATCGGTACCAAATTCAAGAGGTGGGGAGGGCAATAGAGGAGTCGGTGAAATGAAAGACACTGCGCGTTACGCAAAGGTTGTCGCGTGGTCCGAGGAAGACCAATGTTATATTGGATACGCTCCGGGAGTAGTGTCGGGCGGTTGCTGCCATGGTGATAACGAGAAGGAAGTATTTGCTGAACTTTGTGAAATCGTCGAAGTGTGGGTCCAACTGGATCGTGAAGACGGTACGCCGCTGCCACCGCCGACGGCGGGATACTATTACGGCGACAAACTAACTGATTTCCTGCTCGAAGCCATCCAGGCACCTACCGCGTGACGCCCGTCAGTCCAGCAAGTGTTGCGGTAGCTTCGGCTCTATCAGGGCCTGCCACTTTTGCCTAAGCTCGGCCATTACCTCATCGCGCTGTTCTTGCTTGTGTTGCTCCACCAAAAGCCGCACACTTTCCACGTGGGACACCCATGTATGGCAATACTCCGCACGCGCCTGCTCAAAGGCATTCTGATTAATGTTGTAGTCGTACTGATGGATGAACCATTCTTTGTGTTCTTCTCGCCGTTGCCAGAATCCTCTCCCGTCTCCCCCTAGAGGATCTTCGGCGTGCCAAATCTCGTCCCCACGGCCATTCTTCTTCAGAATATCACGCTGATGGCAGAATTGCTTCCACACATCAGGAGTTATCCTTTGGATCCGGTCGTTCGCGTCCTCCAAGGCCATTCCTACCCAATCAGGTTCAATTGACAGAACCAAATCAGACTCCGCGAACCGCCTTACCTGCTGATCCTTATCGTAGTAGGCGACTTGGTCCCAGACTCGCTCGCCCTTGCGGACAAATTCCTCCAACGCCTCCCGGCAAATTTGCGACACGTTAACCTCGGGGTCGGTTGCCCTTACCCTCTGCAGCAGTTCGTTGGGTACATTGGGCAAACGAAAGGAGCCCCCTGTTCAGCGTCAACTATTTCTGCCGGTTCCGTCGATTATTCTTGCCGGTTCACCCCCTGTTTCTGACCGCGCTGCTGGGCCACTCCGGTGCGGTAGCTGGGGACGTCGAATTCCAGGATGACCGAGTGGTGGACCACCCGGTCGATGGCCGCGGCCGTGGCCATTGGGTTGGCGAATATGTGCTCCCACTGGGAGAGGACCAGGTTGGACGTGATGCCCAGGGACCGGCGTTCGTAGCGTTCGGCGATCAGAGTAAAGAGCACCTCGGACTCCTCGGCCCCTTGGGGCAGGTACCCCAGGTCGTCGAGCAGCAGGAGGTCGTAGTTGTCGAGCTTTCGTAGTTGTCGCGGCAGAGCCAGGTCCCGCTTGGCGGCGAGCAGGTCCTGCACCAGCCGGTAGGCCGGGGCGAAGAGGACCGAGCGTCCGGCTTCCACCAGCCTGTGGCCCAAGGCGCACAGTGCATGGGTCTTACCGGTGCCGGGCAGTCCGAAGGCCAGCACGTTGACGCCGCAGTCGACGAAGCTGCCGTCAGACAGCTCGCCCAGTTGCTACCGCAGAGCCAGGGGCACACGGTCGTGCTCGAAGGTCTCCCAGGTCTTGCCGGCGGGCAGTCTGGATGCGGTGCGCAGCCGGCCGATGCGGCGCTGCCGGCGGTCCTCGGCCTCCTGCTCCAGCACCTCCAGCAGGGTCTCCAGGGCGTCGCCGTGCCCGGCGGCGGTGAATCGGGACACCGACTGCGCCCCCATGGTGGGCAACCGGAATTGGTGGCACAGCTCCCCGATCCGGACCTGAATGGCGTTGGCCTCCAGCATCAGGCCACCCCCGCCAGCAGGGAGTCGTAGACCCTCAGGTCCGGCATCCCGGACAAGCTCAGCACCGGCGCCCGCGGCGGAGCCGGGTTCGCCAGTTCTTTCACAATGGCATAGTCGAAGGGCTCACCGGCCTCCAACAGCAGGGCCAGAGCGCTGTCCACCGTCGACTCCATAGTTGTCGCCGCAAGGTGCAGGATCCGCACGTACTCCACGTCAGTCCGTTCGCCTCGCCACCTCTTGAGGGCGTCGTAGGCCAAGCGGAAGGTCATGGTGGGAAACATCTGCTCCCGGAAGCGGTAGCGGGCGAAGGCCCCGGGCTTGCGCACCAGGGCCTGCCCTCGGCCACGACCGGGGGAGCCGATGACGTGGCGGTAATTGACGTTGGCCTCCCTTTCACCGCGCACCCGCTCCATGCGTTCCACCAAGTGGCCCTTGTAGTAGACTTCCAGATGCTCGGCGTACAGGCGTATCTGCACCTCCTTCCCGATGAGCCGGGAGGGGACGGTGCAGGTCCGTCCGGCTGCCTGGATGGTGCTCCACTTGCGCACCCGGGCCTGGTAGTTGACGTACTCCGGCACCGGAGCTGGGGGCAGGCACTGCAGAAGTGGGCGTTCCTCCTCCAGTTTCCCTTGCACCAGGCGGTTGCGCCGCTCCACCACCTTCCTGACGAAGCCGGTGTAGGACTCGGCGGAATCGAAGTCGCGGCTGCCCCGCAGCATCAGAGACTGGTCCAAAGCGTCCTTCAACCGGTAATGAGCCTGCTCGGCCACGCCATTCTCGTGGGATTCCCCGGAATTGATCAGCGTGGCCTCGAGCCCGTAGTGCTCCAGGAGCTCGGCGTAGTTGTCGTTCAGGGCCCGGCCACGGCTGCGCTTTATCTCATGGGTGAGGGCCGAGGTGTTGTCGGAGCGTATGACTTGGGGCGCGCCGCCCAGTTCCCAGAGCGCGTTCTGCAGTCCCTGCTTCAGGGACAGAAAGGTCTCGCCGGCAACCACCTCGGCGTAGCGCCACCCTGAATGGCTCAACACCGGCTGGAACAGCAGGTGGCGGTAGCGCCGGCCGCCGATGGTTACTCCCTGAGAGTTGCAGTGGGTGAAGTCGAGCTGCGCCTCCCGGCCAGGTGGATGCTCCTGGGGGAAGTAGACCTCCTGATCCGGACCGTTGAGTGCCCGCCAGTCCTGTAGTCGGCGTTGCAGGGTGCGGAGCTGGGAGGCGCTGAACCGGCCGGGAAATTTCTCCTCCAGCCACTCGATAATTGTCGTTGCCCTGAGCCTGCCGGCGGCCTCGCCCCTGAGCAGGGGCAGGATTTCTTCCTCCCAGACGCCGTCAAAGGGATCGGGCCGGGTGCGCCACCGGCGCTCCTGCTTGGTCTCCGACGGCAACGGGCCACACTGCCACTTCCGCGCCGACCGCTCGCTCATCCCCGCCATGGCCGCCGCCGTCTGTTGTTTCTTTCCTTCCATCCGTCTTTGCCTCAGTAATGCGACTTGCTGATCCGTAACCAATCCGGCACCTCCTGTACCGGATGATTACCACGTGGGACCGGCAAAAATAGTCGTCGCCAACCGGCAAAACTAATTGTCGTTGATCACTACCCGATTTCGGGAGGCTCCGGCGATAGCTTCTGAGTTGTAGTGGCTTACTCAGGAAGCCATATCACGCTGGAGATTTCGCTGAACTCGCGGCGCAGCTTGCTCCAGGAGTCGCCGCCGTCGTCGCTGCGATAGAGGTAGCCGTAGCGGCTGCCAGCCAGCACCACCGACGGGTCAGTGGGCTGGATGTTGACCGTCCACATCGCCGTGTTGGGCTCCACCGGCAGTGGCAGGTTCTCCCACGTTTTGCCCGTGTCCTTCGAACGCATGATGGTGCCTGTCTGTCCTGGCGTGGTGTCGCCGATGGTCACAAAGATGACGTTGGGGTCGTCCGGCTTCACCATAATGCCCCGCGGGTAGGTCAGCGGGAACACCTCGCGGATCCCCAGCCGGTCCCAGCTTCCGCCGTTGTCGCCGCTGGTGTAGACGTCGTTGTTCACCACTACAACCACGGTGTGCGGCGGTCCCGCCGCGACCGCCACGTTGTGAACGTCTGGGTTGGGGATGGCTCCGTTGATGGACTCCCATGTATCTCCCGCGTCGGAACTGTGGCGCAAGCCATCCACTTCCAGGCCGACCCACACGTCCCGGTGATTCTGCGGATCTATGGCGATGCCGGTGACCCGGGGCACGCCCACGTTGGGGCACTCCTCGGCCACTTCCACCGGGCGCTGCTCCCAGGTCTTTCCCCCGTCGCTGGAGCGAAAGACACCGGCGGGATCGGGTGTGCCGGTCCCGGCGAACATGAGGTTGGGGTCAGAGGAGTCGATGGCCAACGCCCAGACGCAGGTGCCGCTCATCGCGGTGTCGAGCAGGCCCCATTTCTGGCCGCCGTCCTCGCTTCGGTACAGGCCCTTGTCCGTCCCGGCGAAGACTACGCCCGGCCGGTCCTGGTGGTTGCCCAGGGCTCTCACAAGGGCGTCGGAGTGCATTCCGGCGTCGATTCCGACCCGCCTCCAGGACTCGCCGCCGTCGGCACTTCGCATGATCCCTTGTCCGATGGTGCCTACTAGGATCGCCTTCACTTTGGACATGACGTAACCTCCTCACGTTTAATCGCTTTAGGGAGGGGTAGGCCGAAATCCCATGACCTTGGAATAGCGCCTTTGGATTGTTAACTCAGGATAGTGCAGCAATCACCTCGTCCGTATTCCGGACACGTACCAGCAGGGGCAGAACGTGTTCGATGGTCATCTGGTGAACGTCTTCCTCGCCGGCGGTGCAGCAGTCGCTGACCACGACGCACTGAGTGTCGCGGTTCTTGGCGTCGCGTGCGGTGCCTTCCACGCTCCGCTGCGTCGAGATGCCGCCCACCAGGATGGTCTCAGTCCCAAGTGACTTCAGAATGCCATCCATGTTGGTGCCGTAGTAGGCACTGAACCGGGGCTTTACCACGATGTAGTCCCCAGGCTGCGGCGCGAGCTCGTCGATAACCTCCACGGCCGATGTGCCTGCGAGCATTGCCGCGCCGCCGCCGCCACCGACGTCGGCGGCCGTCTTCGGGGCATCGGAGTTGTCGGCGCGGCGGTAGGTTGTAATGTAGATGATCGGCGTTCCGACCTCCCTGCAGTGCGCCACCAGGCGTACAAAGCTGTCGATCACCCCCTGACGGTTTGGGGGCACGTTGTATGGTGGGCCGTTGCCCTTGGCCACGGCGTTGATCATGTCTATCAGGATCAGCGCGGTACTGTTGGGGTCGAGCTTGATAGCCTCAGGCATTTCGCAAACTCCGAAAAATGAATTGGGGCTCCCGTGTTAGCTTTGGCAAAATACGAAGGTTTGGCCGTGCTAGGCGCCACTGTACGTGGCGGGGCTGGCCAGGAACTTGGTCCGGCACTCCAGGCCGCAGAAGTAGATCCAGCTGCCGTCTTGGAAAATGCGTGTTCCCTGGGCCGGGTCTACTTCGGTGGCGCCATATCGGGTCTGCGAGGTCTGGGCCCGGGCCTGCGCCTCGTCGATTTCCTTCCCGCAGACGGGGTCTTTGGCCATATCAATCACTCCAGCAACGCCAGGTTGGATCAGGCAGGTAAGGGCAGACCGAGCCGCACCTTGCCAGGGTTATCAAGCAGTGCGCTGGCAATCTTGGCGCGGTGGTCGAAGGTGGTGCCAAGCCGCATGGTCCACGCCGAAACGCGGCGCAGCCACAGGTGAAGGTCGAATTCCATCATAAATCCGATGCCCCCGTGAATTACCTGTGACTGGCGGACAACCGCCTCGCACTTCTCGTTGGCAAAAGCCTTGGCCTGTGATACTTCCACGCCGGCCGGCAAGCCCTGATCCATCTTCCACAGGGCCTCGTACGTGAGCAGCTGGACGCCGTCGGCAAACAGCAGCATATCGGCGCACATGTGCTGTATTGACTGGAAGGCTGCTATGGGACGTCCGAAGGCCACCCGGTTCTTGGCATAGTCAATGGCCAACTCTGCGTCCTTGCGGGTAGCACCCACCATCTGGCAACAGAGCAGGGCCGTGGCGCGTTCCAGCATTCGCTCTGCGATGGGCCAGCCGTTATGCAACTCTCCGACCAGATCAGCGCCGCTTACCTTCACGCCATCAAAGCTCACCCGGCTCTGCTTATCCTTGGCGATGGTGACCAGTGGAGTCTGCGACACTCCAGACCCGTTGGGGTCCACCAGGAACAGAGAGATCCCCTCGTTTTCACCGGAAGCCGGGGCGGTGCGCACGGCGACTAGGCACCGGCGCGCGACATTGAAGTTCTCGACGAACATCTTGACGCCGTTGAGAATCCACCCGTCGCCGTCGGGTTGCGCCTGCTCGGCAATGGCGGATGGAATCAGCCTGGGATCGCGTTCAATAACCGCCCAGGTCATCACCATATCGCCGCTGCATACGGCGGGTAGCAACTCGCGTTTCTGGTCCTCGGTGCCTGATTCGGCGATCGTCAACGCGGCGGTCATGGTGCTGTGCAGCGGCACCGGGGCAAGGACGCGGCCCATTTCCTCCAGCACCATGCCCAGATACGTCAGTGGAAGACCCTGTCCGCCGTAATCCTCAGGTATGGCAATTCCCAGCCAGCCAAGGTCGGCCATCTGCCTCCAGAGGGCGGGCGGATAGCCGTTCTCGTCCAGCTCCATCTCGCGCACCAGAGCCGTGGAAACCTCGGCTTCGAGGAACTCGCGAGCGGCATTTTTGAGAAGTTGTTCTTCTTCAGAGGGTAGAATGTCCATTTTCGTTCCTGAGTCAGGTTGTAACATGGGAACTTGTCACAGGGGACGGGCGGCTAGCCTCGAGGCATTCCAAGGCCGCGGCGGGCCATCTGGTCGCGCATCACCTGCACGCTGCCGTGGTTGATGCCCGACTGGAAGGCGCCCATTACGTTGTGAGCGAAAACGCCGTCCTCGATGGCCTCCTCCGAGCTGCTTAGCAACTGGGCGTAGGGGCCGAGGATCTGGGTGATTGTCTCGGTCGTGTGCACTCCGTGTTCCGGGGCCCAGACCTTTTCTGCCGAGCCCTCGTAGGTAAAGTTCCCGCCCCGTTCCACCAGCGACATGCTGCGCATAGTCATGAGGCGGCAGACCTGGGCTTCGGTCCAAAGCTCGGCCAACTTATCGCGTACTGCAGGGTCATCGGCAGGGGAGTGTCCGCCGAAGTCATTTTCCTTGACCCAGTTGACGATGTCCTCGTCGCGGCGTACGGAAATGAGGTACCGGCTGGCGCCCACCCGGTCCAGGTTCAGGCCCATGGCGCCGACATACCAGCCCGTGTTCTCCTCACCCAGCAGGGCCGACGCCGGTACGCGGACGTCCTCGAAGAACGTCTCATTGGTGCGGGCCATACCGTAGGTAGTGCCAAGGGGAGCGGGCGGGTCGTTCTGAATCGTCCACAGAGGGCGCACGGTGATGCCGGGGGTATCCATGGGCACGAGGAAAATGGAAATTCCGCGATGACGCGGCGCGTCAGGGTCGGTCCGGGCCATCAGATAGACATGCGTGGCGTAATGGGCCGCCGACGTGTACATCTTCTGCCCGTTGATGACATATTCGTCGCCGTCTCTGACCGCGCGGCATTGCAGGCCTGCTAGGTCCGCGCCTGCCTGCGGCTCGGTGAATCCGAGGGCGAAGATGATCTCCCCGTTGATCAAGCCTGGGATGAAGTGCTGCTTCTGTTCCTCGGTACCTGCGGCAAGGAGGGCCGGCGCGCCGCTGCCCGCGCCACCCACGGCAACGCCAGCGCGGGCAAACTCCTCTTCGACGATGTACTGTTCTATCCGGCTTCCGCCCTGGCCTCCATATTCCTTTGGCCAGCTTATTCCAATCCAATTCCGCTCGGCGACCTTGCGAATCAGCTCGCGGTAATGTTCTCCGCGTCCGCCCTCCTCGGCTGTCTCCAATTCTCCGAGGACATCATCTGTTACGTGCTCAGTGATGAATGCCTGGACATCCCGGCGAAGGGCTTCCTGTTCAGGTGTATATCCAAAGTCCATGATTGCCTCGTGTCAGTAGGATTGGATAGCCGGCTCGGCGTTTGGTGGGAAACGCCGCTGGCGATGCCCGATGTCTGGCGAGGTTCACCAGCCATTTTCTTGTGCGCGGTTCAGAGTGTCAAGTTAAGGATGTCAGCCAGTGTCAGTGCCGCCCAGTATTCCAACAAATTCCTGCACGCTGTCGCAGTTGGCATTCTCCAGGTCCTCAACGATTTCGATGAGGCGTTCGGTATCCTTGTCCGTTAGGATCCGAGTGGCGCAGGAGCGCACCTTGTAGAGCCTCTCATCCCGGGTTAGGGGGTTGCCCCAGATACCGCGCGGACGTTCGCACCGGCTGATGTAAGTCTGGCCGTCGCTGGTTTCCACGCGGACCGCGACCCACATTTCCTCGAAGTTGGCCGGGATTTCGGGCCTCATATCCACCAAGGTCTTGCCGAGAAGCTCCAGGACCTCCGGCCGCTGAACGGCCTCGTCGGTAAAGGTCTCGATTCCGATTCGGCGGTCCAGTAGCGACGCAGCCACCGTGTACTGGAAGCTGAACTTTCCGTCCAGACCCGTCTCGGGATAGGGGCGCCCCACGTATCGCATGACCGGCGTTTCGATGCGCACGGCCGAGATGCGTGCGGGGTCGACGTTGTAGCGCTCCTGCAGGTCCAGGGCGGCGTCGATGCCCCGGTGTGTGCCGTACTGGCTGGGGTGCTTCTTGATGGCTATGCCGGGATCGACCAGCCGGTAGGGGTTGCCGAAATCCCTGGTGACAGCATCGAGCTCGAACTCGTCTCCGAACAGTACGGCGACGTAGCCATTCTCATGCTCAAAAATGTTGGCGTTGGCAGTGAACCCCCTGGCCGCCAGCATTGCAGCTTCCAGCCCCATGCGCCCAGCATTGCCGCAATGGGTGGACTTGGTCATGGTGCCGGTGTTGGCCGACACAGTTCCTGCCCTCGACGCAGCGATACCGAGGGCCATCCGGGTCTGCTGAGTGTCGAGCCCCAACATGACCGAGCCGGCTGCGGCACTGCCCATTACACCCACCAGGCCGGGAGGGTGGAAACCGCTCAGGCCCTGGTGGGCCGAGGCGACGCGGATGCGTCCCTGAACTTCGAATCCCGTTACCAGGGCCGAAATGATTTCCCGGCCGGTGGCCTCCCTGCTTTCCGCAAGAGCCAGGATTCCAGGCAGTGTCGGCGACGTTACGTGGGTCGCCGGGTGCCACATTACCTCGTAGTCTAGGACGTGGCCAGCGACGCCGTTGACAAAGGCGGCCATGGGAGGAGACGTTTTGAAACCGTGGCCGAAAGCGGAGCAGACCGGGTTGCCGCCCATTTCGCGGGCATAGTCAGCAACGATCTGCGCGGCCGTTTCCTGGGAGCCCGCCAGGGTCACCGCGAGACCGTCGAGGATGACGACCTTGGCCGCCTCCACCGCTTCGGGCGGCAAGGTGTCATAGTCTGCGGTCGCTATATGTCCGGCCAGCTGCTCTGTAATTGACATAATTTGCTTACCCACAATCTCAGCCGGTCAGCTTGAGATGAGAGGAACGAGCACCGGGCGCAGCTCCTCTATCAGTGGCGGAAGGTACTCTTGCCACGTGCCAATGACACCGAAGTCTGCAGAGCGGAAGATGGTGGCGCGGCGGTTCTGATTGACGGCCACGATGATGCCGGCCCGTTGCAGGCCCACGGTGTGATTGAACGCTCCCCGGATTCCCACGGCGATGTAGATCGTGGGAGCTATGGTCCGGCCGCTGATGCCCACCTGCAGCTGCTGCGGCAGCCAGCCGGCGTGAACCACGTCTCGGGTGGCGGCGACGGACGCCCCCAGCGAACGGGCCAGCTCAACCAGTCCGGACACTTCCTCCTCGCCAACGCCCATGCCAAGGCCGATCACCACGCGGGCGCGGGCCAGATCCCGGCCCTCCGTGTCCTCCTGGAATTCCTCGCTGATCAGGCGGATGTCTGGGCCATGGAACGGGTCGGCGGACAGGAATTCGACGCCGGCGGCGGCGGCATCCTGTTCCTCCACGGCTGGAGTGAGCAGCCCAGGTCTCAGTGTCACCAAGTTTGGCAGGGTCTTGGACAGGATGGGAGCGACGACGTTGCCGCCAAGGGCTGGCTTCAACTGTACCAGCTGTCCTTCCTCGTCGATTTCCAGGTCGATGGCGTCTCCGGTCAGGCCGAGGTTCAGCCTCGCCGCCAGCCGTGCGGCCAGGTCCCGGCCATCGGCGGTGGCGGCGAACAGGATGGCGTAGGGAGTCTCACGCGCCACGGCGGCCATAAGGACATGGCCCACCGCGCGCCCGTAGACAGGACCCAGAGACGAGTTGTCAATGACCAGCACCCGGTCGGCGCCCGCAGCAGCCAGCGAACGCGCGTGGCTGTCGCCGCTTGGGGAGATGACAAGCGCCACAACCTCGCTGTGAGTTACCGTGGTCAGATCGCGGGCCTTGCCGAGCATCTCGAACGTGACATGCGCCAGACCGTCCCGGCTGTTCTCGGCTACGACCCAGATGCTCCGGCCGGTTATTCCGGGATAGCGTGGCAGGGGCTCGCCGGAGGCCTCCGGCTCTGCGGATTCCAGCTCCGCGAGGCGCTCTCTCACCGACTGGGCAATCTGCTGTGCCGCGTCCTCGGGCGTAACCTCCTGCAGCGTAACGCCCAGGCGATTGGGCTCAACCAGGCGTATCTCGTTGACCCAGGTGGGGGACCCTTGGGCCCCAAACTGTGAAGTGTCGCCGGACAGCATGGCGCAATTGACCTCGTCAACTGGCTTGTTTGCTGCCTGCTCCATCTGTTCCCGGTTGGGGAACAACTCCGGGGCTACTCCTTCGGTGACGCAGATAACGGCCGGGAGGTCGCATTCCAGCGTCTGAAATCCATCGTCGGTGATCCTCTCCACGACCGCGGTGCGACGGTCCTGGCTGAGGCCCAGGCGTCTCACGTGACTGACGTGCGGCAATCCCATCAGCTCAGCCACCTCTGGCCCCACCTGCCCCGTTTCGCCGTCAGTGCTGTTGCGTCCGCAAATGATCAGGTCCGGGTCCTCGCGGGCCAAGGCCAGTGCCAGGGCCCGTGAGGTCGCCAGCGTGTCGCTTCCTGCCAGTGCCCGGTCGGTGATCAGCACGCCCCGGTCAGCGCCCAAGGCCAGGCAGGTAGTCAGACCCTCCGCCGCTGTTGGGGGCCCCATCGTCAGCACTACGACTTCGTCGTCCGGACCGTCCTTCAACTCCACCGCCCGGACGAGACCCAGTTGGTCGAAGGCGTTGACCTCAGAGGGCACCCCGTCCCTGACGATGGTCCTGTTCTCATAGTCGAATTGCATGCGCGCGATAACAGGCACGTATTTCATGCAGACGGCAGTTTTCATGGGTGATTACCACTTCCGTTGGCGAATGTGAAAGCAAGCCAACAATCGGCAGGGGCCAGGGCGCAATGAAGCAAGGAGATAATCGACATCCTGGCTAGGGAGTCTCGCCCGAAACATTGGTCAGGACTGCTTCCTCACGTACCTCGGCGGTCATTCTCTGCAGTTTCGGACTGACAGATACGGGAAACTGAGGCGGCCGCCGCAGTTTCTTGTAGCGGGTGTCCAGGGAGGCGAATTCATCGCGGAGCCTATCTCGCAGTACGGACAGGGGCGGGGAGGGCGCATCCCGTACACCACCGGTCATCACTTCTTCGAGCAGCGGCTCCGAGTCCACGGGTCCCGTCTCGTCCTCAAGGCCGATTATATCGCCAGTCAGGACTCCGTCGCCTCTCGTCCTGCGGAAAATCTGCTTGGCCCCCGGGAGGGACATCTTACCCTCGCTCAGCTTCATCACCGGGCGATTGTCGAACCACGCGACCTTGTAGACCATGTCTGTCCAAGGAGCGTCAGCGGAGACGCCGGCCTTGGTACCCACTCCGAATAGGTCAATGGGGGCGCCAGCTTCCACAAGCGCCTGGAGTTGGTATTCATCCAGCCCGCCGCTGACCAGGATCCTGACGTAGTCAAGGCCATGGTCGTCGAGGACGTGTCTTACCTGCAGGCTGAGCTTTGCGTAATCCCCCGAATCCAGCCGCACTGCAGCCAGTCTGTGCCCGTTGGCCTCGAGCTCCTTGGCGATGGCGACCGCGTTCCAGGCGCCAGCGACGGTGTCGTAGGTGTCGACCAGGAGGGTGGTGCGATCGGGAAAGCATCGAGAGTAGGCACGAAACGCGTCCAACTCCGTGGGGAAGCTGGATATAAAGGAGTGGGCCATCGTCCCTGCCGGCGGGATGTCGTAGTGGCTGGCGGCCAGCACATTGCTGGTGGAGGCGAACCCGGCGATATAGCTGACGCGGGCCATCTTCATCGCGGCGTCGGAGCCGTGGGTGCGCCGGGAGGCAAAGTCCGCGATTCCCCTTCCCTGGGCTGCCCAAACGCAACGTGCGGCCTTGGTGGCCAGGGCGGTCTGGAGGTTCATCTGGTTGATGACGTAGGTCTCAACCAATTGCGCTTCAATTATCGGCGCCGTGATTTCCAGTAGCGGTTCGTCGGCGAAGAAAAGCCTGCCTTCTGGGATGGCGCGAACGCTGCCGGTAAAGCGCACTCCTCGCAGGTACTCCAGAAAGTCATCGCTGAACACGCCAGTGGAATTGAGGTACCGGATGGCCTCGTCGTCGAAGTGCAGCCGTGAGAGGTAGTCGAGGACGTCGTCTAGGCCGGCAGAGACCAGGTAGCCGCGGTTGGGGGGGTAGCTGCGGACAGTGAGACTGAAAGTGGCAGGTTGGTGCATTCCCTGTGAGAAATAGGCCTGTGCCATGGTCAATTCGTAGAGGTCGGTGAACAACCCCAGTTGACCATCCCCACATGCCAGGTTGGGTCTGCTCATGGAGTCTCGTGTGCCGGATTGGGTCCGTTCATGCGGTATTAAAGCCCTGACTCCGTACGTTCCACCAATAATAGGCCAATCTTACCCCAATTGACCAATATTATTGTTGTTGCTTCAATTCAGTGTCAACTGATAGCCGTAGCAGCCCAACCCAACGCTCCCGGGAATGGCGGGGTCTTTCCATTGCTCCCTCTCCCTGCGGGGGAGGGTTAGGGTGGGGGCGTTCCCTTTGGTGAGCCGCCATAGTTTAATCCCGGCATTTTACCCTCACCCCAGTCCTCTCCCTAAAGGGAGAGGGAGAACTAAGAGACCCTGCCGGGAATGCGACTGTTCCACTGTTCCTTGACACATACCGCTACGGTTAGTAGCATGTCGGTGTCCCAAGCGCCGGATGTACAGCCGGGAATGGGGGGAACCGGGGACGGTATGGGCTTCTCGCGCGAGAAGCTTTTTTATTGCCCGAAGTTAAAGGCCCCTCCGGCTTCTTTAGGAGAAACTGGATTCTTTCCAGCAGTAATTGATTGTAATTCGCCACTGGAGCAGGTTACTTGACGGAGATCCGCCCCATACTCTGGCAGGACGGCAGGTTGCTACTGTTGGACCAGACCCGCCTCCCAGTGGACGAAACCACCATCGTGGTGGAGCGTTACGAGGACGCCGTCTCAGCCATTCGCGAAATGCGAGTGCGTGGCGCCCCCGCCATCGGCGTAACTGCTGCCTACGCTGTCGCCATGGCCGCCCGGGATATCCAGGCCGACGACAGGGCAGAATTCCTGTCCGCCCTTGAGCAGGCCTGCACGCACATCCGGGCCGCCCGCCCAACTGCTGTTAACCTGGGCTGGGCCGTGGACAGAATGATGTCGGTGGCCCAAACGGTCGATTTCGACGGTGAGGCCGCCGCGCGGCTGCTTGCCGAGGCCGAGCGGATTCACCAGGAAGACGAGGCGATTAACAGGCTTCTGGGAGAGTTCGGCAAGGAATTGATGCCGGACGGCGGTTCCGTTCTCACTCACTGCAACACAGGCGCCCTGGCCACATCCGCCTTCGGCACCGCGCTGGGCGTAATTCGCGCCGGCTGGGAGGCAGGCAAGAGATTCGAGGTCTTCAACACCGAAACCCGGCCCTGGCTGCAGGGGGCGCGGTTGACCTCCTGGGAATTCCAGAAGCTGGGCATACCAGCTACACTCCTTGCTGATGCGGCGGCGGGAATGCTGATGCGGCAGGGACGGATCGGGTGCGTTATTACTGGCGCAGACAGGATTGCCGCCAACGGCGATACGGCCAACAAGATCGGTACGTATACTCTGGCAGTGCTGGCGCGCGAAAACGGTATACCGTTCTACATTGCAGCTCCAATCAGCACGATAGATCTGGCATTACCCGATGGCGACGGCATTGAAATCGAGCAGCGCGCTCCGGAGGAAGTCACCCGCTTCGGCGGCGTTATGACGGCCCCGGACGGCGTGGCCGCAGTCAATCCGGCGTTCGATGTGACCCCGCATCGCTACATTCATGCCATCGTTACCGAGAGAGGCATTGCCTCGCCTCCGTTTACAGAAAGCCTGAAGCTGGCCGTGAACGGCGGCGACTGAAAGTTCGGATGAGACGGCATTGTGAGCGAATCTAAAGCGGAAATTGCGGTGATAGGGGGCAGTGGGCTTTACGAGATTGACGGGCTGGAGGACGTCGAACACGTTGATGTGGACACGCCCTTCGGCGACCCCAGCGACTCCATTGTCCTGGGAGAACTGTCGGGGGTGCGGGTAGCCTTCCTGCCGCGCCACGGACGCGGGCACCGGTTCAACCCGACCCACATTCCTGCAAGGGCTAACATTTACGCCCTCAAGACCCTCGGAGTGGAACGGGTCGTCTCCGTCAGCGCCGTGGGAAGCCTCAAGGAGGAGTTCGCACCATTGGACCTCGTCATCCCTAGCCAGCTCATTGACCGGACCCGCCTTCGCGAGAATACATTTTTCGACGAGCACATCGTGGTCCATGTGGGCATCGCGGACCCGTTCTGCGTCGGCGCCAGCCAGGCCATCCACCGGACCGCGCAGGCCATGGACGTGAGCGTCCATCCCGGCGGAACCATGGTGGTAATGGAGGGGCCAGCCTTCTCGACCCGCGCCGAATCGTTCATGTACCGCTCGTGGGGAGCGGACATAATCGGAATGACTGCCCTGCCGGAGGCCAAGTTGGCCCGCGAAGCGGAAATGTGCTACGCCACACTGGCTTGGATTACAGATTATGACGTCTGGAGGGCCAATACCGAGGAAGTCTCCGTAGAGGCAGTGGTGCAGAACCTCTTGAAGAATGTCGCGACGTCCAAGGAGATGCTTACGCGGCTTATGCCCGCACTGTCGGGAGAGCGGGACTGTTCCTGTGGTTCGTCGTTGAAAGACGCAATTATCACCGCCCCGGACAGGATTCCGGACGAATTGAAAGCGAAGCTGGCGCCCATTATCGCCAAGTACGTCGGCTGAATTGACTGCACAAGACCAGGACCCACCAATCAGGAGGTTGCATCATGCCTAGGCAAGACCCTGGCGAACCGTATTTCCGAGTTGACTCAGTCGAGGCCAAGCAGATTCTGGACGATGACCCGGGCAACACCGTGGTCGTTGATGTACGCAGGGACGACGAATGGGTGACCGGTCACGCCACCGGCGCCATTCACATTCCCATCGACGACTTCGCAGACCGCATTGGCGAAGTGCCGCAGGACAGGAGACTGCTCTTCATCTGTGCGGCAGGTGTCCGCAGCGGACTCGCCTGTGAGCTTGCATCGTCCTTCGGCTATGACACCGGTAACCTGTTCAATGTGGAGGACGGCACTCCGTCCTGGATCGCTGTCGGCAATCCCACCTCCTACGGCAATGACCCCTAGAAATGTAACTCAAGCAAACCGGGGGAGTACGGCCAATTGGCCGGTCCCTCAGACCAAAACCCGAGGAGTAACTTTTGGCTACAAATCAAGCAAAAGGCGACGTTAGAAACCTTTCACTGGCCCGGGATGGTGTGAACCGGATCGAGTGGGCCGGGCGCGAAATGCCGGTGGTGAACCTGATCCGGGAGCGGTTTGCCCGCGAAAAGCCCCTGGAAGGCGTGCGGCTGGCCGCGTGCCTCCACGTCACCACCGAGACAGCCAACCTGGCCATCGCTCTGCGCGACGGCGGCGCCGAAGTTTGTCTTTGCGCCAGCAACCCTCTCAGTACACAGGACGAGGTGGCTGCGGCCCTGGTCAGCGAATACGGTATTCCCACTTTCGCCATCAAGGGCGAGGACGATCAGACCTATTACAGCCACCTTACAGCCGCGCTGGACCTCCAGCCGAACATGACCATGGACGACGGTGCGGACCTGGTGACCATCCTGCACACCCAGCGCGCGGAACTGGTCCCGGGCGTAATTGGCGGCACTGAGGAGACCACCACCGGTGTGATCCGGCTGACCGCCATGGCTAACGCCAACAAGCTGCGCTACCCGATCATCGCGGTCAACGACGCGGAGACCAAGCACTTCTTCGACAACCGCTACGGGACTGGTCAAAGCACCCTCGATGGCATCACCCGGGCCACCAACATCCTGTGGGCGGGACGTCGCGTAGTGGTGGTCGGATATGGCTGGTGCGGCCGCGGCGTGGCCTCACGCGCCCGCGGAATGGGCAGCCACGTGATCGTCACCGAAACCAATCCCATCCGTGCCTTGGAAGCGGTGATGGACGGGTTCGCGGTTATGAAGAACACTGAGGCCGCCCGCGTAGGCGAGGTGTTCATCACCGTAACCGGTGGTTATCACGTCATCGGCCGCGAACACATCGAAGTCATGCCCAGTGGCGCGATCCTGTCCAACAGTGGCCACTTTAACGTCGAGATCGATATTCCTGCCCTCCAGGAAATGTCTGACTCGCATCGCGAGGTCCGGCCCTTCGTCGAGGAATACTCGATGAAAGACGGTCGCAAGCTGTACCTGCTCGGCGAGGGACGCCTGATCAACCTGGCAGCCGCCGAGGGCCATCCTTCCGCCGTAATGGACATGAGCTTCGCCAACCAGGCGTTGTCGGCTGAATATATCGTCAAGAACCAGGCACACCTGACCCCAGGCGTCCACAGAGTACCGGCCGAGACCGACCGCGAGGTTGGCCGCCTGAAGCTTGAGTCGCTGGGCGTGGGCATCGACACCCTCAGTGCAGAACAGCAAAAGTACCAGGAAAGCTGGGAAGCGGGCACGTAGCCCCGGCCCTGCCCTGAAAATATCAACCGGCTAGGGCCGGAGCAAACAACGGAGGACAATCCCAATGCCCATTCAATTTATGACATCCCCCAAGTACCTGCTCACATCCGAGTCGGTGACCGAGGGACACCCCGACAAGCTCTGCGACCAGATCTCGGACGCGGTACTTGATGCGGCCCTGCGGGGCGACCCCATGAGCCGTGTGGCCTGCGAGACGGTGGCCACCAAGAACCTGGTCATAGTCACGGGTGAAATCACGACCAAGTCGGACCTGAATTTCGACGAGATAGCCCGTGGCGTAATGCGCCAGATAGGCTACACCGACGTTAGCTACGGCATCGACGGCAATTCCTGTGGAGTTATCGCCCACGTCAGCCAGCAATCCCCCGATATCAGCAGCGGCGTCTCCACGGCCCTCGAGGAACGGGGCAGCGGCGCCTCAGACGCGAGGCGCTCCACCGGCGCGGGCGACCAGGGCATGATGGTCGGCTTCGCCTGCGACGAAACCGATGGGCTCATGCCAATCACCGTGGACCTGTCCCACCGCTTGGTGGAGCAGCTGGCCGCAGTCCGGAAGGACGGGCTGCTGGACTACCTGGGCCCCGACGGCAAGTCCCAGGTCACTGTCGAGTACAGCCACGGAAAGCCGCGACGGGTGGATGCAGTTGTGATCAGTTCACAGCACCAGGACAGGGACGACCGCGAGTCATTCACCAAGAAGATTCGCAGCGACATCCTGGAACACGTCATCCGTCCCATCGTTCCCGCCGAGCTGCTCGACGACAACACCCGGTACTTTGTGAATCCCAGCGGCTGGTTCGCCGTAGGCGGCCCGCAGGGCGACACCGGTCTCACCGGACGCAAGATCCTGGTCGACACCTACGGGGGCATCGCCCGCCACGGCGGCGGCGCATTCTCCGGCAAGGACCCGACGAAGGTCGACCGTTCCGGCGCCTACGCTGCCCGCTACGTGGCCAAGAACCTCGTGGCCGCCGGGTTGGCCCAGCGCGTTGAGGTGCTCGTCTCCTACGCCATCGGCGTGGCCGAACCCATCTCGGTTTCCGTGGAGACCTTCGACACCGGGCGCATCGCCAACGACCGAATCGAGGCGTTGGTTGGCGAGCACTTCGATCTGCGTCCTGGCGCCATCATCGAGGACCTGAACCTGCGCCGCCCCATCTATCAGCCCACCGCAGCCTACGGTCACTTCGGCCGCCCTACGGCGGAGGAGCTGGGACTGAGCTGGGAGACTACGGACAAAACCGACGACCTGCGGCAGGCCGCAGCCCGCTAGGTTACCCAAGGCTATCGCGGGCCCTACCCGACAGAACTCTTAGAGAGCAACTTGGTCGTTCAGCAGAGCGGCGGGCGCAATGTCCGCCGCTCTCTGTCATAATGGCGCCCGACAAAGGGGGAATATGCCACGACAGGCAGAAATTCGGTTTGGGACGGATGGCTGGCGCGCCATCATCGGCGATGACTACACCTTTGCCAACGTTGCACGCTGTGCCCGAGGACTGTGTGACTTTCTCAAACGGAGAGGCACTGCGAACCGGGGATTGATCGTGGGCTACGACACCCGGTTCCTGTCCCCCGAGTTCGCCGCCATCGTCGCCAGTGTCAGCGCCGGCCAGGGCATTCGGACGCTCCTGGCCGTCGATCCCGCTCCCACGCCGGTGCTGAGTTACAACGTGATGCACCAGAATGCCGGCGGCGCGGCCATCATCACCGCCAGTCACAACCCGGCCATCTGGAACGGGTTCAAGTTCAAGCCCGAATACGCCGGAAGCGCCACCCAGGAAATCACCGACGAACTCGAGGAGGCGATAGGCCTCGTTAAAGACGTAGAGGTATCGGAAATCGACGCAGGCCGCAATTCTGGGTTGGTGGAAGACCTGGAGCCTGCCGGACCGTATTTCGATCACATCTCGAATCTGGTTGACCTTGAAGCCATTCGTTCGGCCGGATTCCACGTAATCGTCGACGCGATGTATGGTGCCGGCGCTGGATACCTCCCGCGGCTGTTGGAAGGCGGCACGACAACCGTGGAGGAGCTCCACGGCTACCGGAACCCGGCCTTTCCTGGCATGGCTCAGCCTGAGCCGATCGCGGCCAACCTTGCCGGACTTCTGGACCGCGTCCCCAGGTCCGGTGCGACCGTGGGAATCGCACTGGACGGGGACGCCGACCGAGTGGGCATCGTCGATGAAACCGGGCGTTTCGTGACCACGCTGGACGCCTTCTCGCTGCTGGCATTGTATTTCCTGGAGTCTAAAGGATGGCGCGGCTCGCTTATCAAGGGCGTTACAGCATCGCAGGCCCTGAACAAGTTGGGCAAAATGTACGGTGTCGACGTCCACGAGGTGAGAGTTGGATTCAAGTACATGGGACCGCGCATGGAGGAGCTCAACGCCTTTATGGCTGGAGAGGAAAGTGGCGGATTCGCCTTCCGCGGCCACGTTCCGGAACGGGACGGAATCCTGAGCGGCCTCTACGTTCTGGAATGCATGGCCAGGACAGGAAAGACAATTTCAGAACTGTTGGACGACCTGTTTGCCAAGGTCGGGCCGCACTTTTACCACCGGCGTGACGTCGAGTTCGCTGCCGCGGACCGCGACCGCATCAATCATCGGGCAAATGACCCCGGACTGTATCGCTTGGGCGACTATTCAGTATTGGCTTCGGACAGCATCGATGGGCGTCGGCTGCATTTCGAGGACGGCTGGCTCGGCATACGGTTCTCCGGTACGGAGCCTCTCCTGCGCATCTACGCTGAGGCCAGCTCGCCGGAGCGGGTTGCCGGGCTGCTGGACGCGGCGGTCGAGTATCTAGGTGTCTGAAAACGCCCCTCGCGCTTCTGGAGGAGGGCGTAGCGACGGCCGCGTTAAGAGACTATCTCAAAAGACGGCGAACCAACCAACCCGTCATTCCCCCGGTTCTATCAAGCCCGGAGCGGGAATCCATGACCTTGGTAAGCGATTGGCGAAATTTCAGCATAGGTAGTGCGTTTTGAGATAGTTTCTAAATGGTTATGGAGGGTAGAGGAATGGCCGAGAAACGAATTCTATGCGCTTTTGGAGTTGATCTGGACGCCGTGGGTGGATGGCTCGGTTCCTACGGTGGTGAGGACTCTCCCGACGATATTTCGCGGGGTATGTTCGCCGGAGAGGTGGGAACGCCGCGGCTGGTCAGGCTGTTCGATCGACTGGGGGTCAAGAGCACGTGGTTTATACCAGGGCATTCAGCGGAAACATTCCCCAAAGAGTGCCGGATGGTCGTCGATGGGGGGCACGAGATCGGAATTCACGGGTACTCCCACGAAAACCCCATTTCCATGTCGCCGGAACAGGAGGAGGCTGTGCTGTTGCGGTGCATCGAGTTGCTCGGCACGCTGGCTGGCAAGCCCCCCACAGGGTACGTGGCCCCGTGGTGGGAGTTCAGCCACGTTACCAATGAGCTGTTGCTCAAACACGGCATCAAGTATGACCACAGCCTGATGCACCGCGATTTCGAGTGCTACTACGTGCGTGTGGGCGACCGATGGACGAAGATCGACTATTCGCAGCCTGCCGACGTCTGGATGCATGCCCTGCAGAGGGGCGAGGAAACTGACCTGGTGGAGATCCCGGCCAGCTGGTACCTGGACGACCTGCCGCCCATGATGTTCATAAAGAAGTCTCCCAACAGCCATGGGTTCGTCAATCCCAGGGACATCGAATCGATGTGGAAAGACCAGTTCGACTACGTTTACCGCGAATACGACGAGGCTGTATTCCCCATCACCATCCATCCTGACGTGAGCGGGCGCCCGCAGGTCATCCTCATGCTCGAGCGGTTGACCGAGTACATAAGGTCCCACGACGGCGTGCAATTCCTTACTTTCAACGAGATCGCAGACGATTTCCTTGCCAGGCACCCGCGTATCAAGGAATAGGCCCAGTGCTGGTGAAAAGAAGAACGCCCCGGGCCTGGCCGGGGCGTTTGTGTTCTGCGGAGCTTGTGTCGCAGGAATTATGCCTGCCGATGGCAACGATTACCGCTTGGTGTATTGAGGCGCACGACGGGCCCGCTTCAGGCCGTACTTCTTGCTCTCCTTGATGCGTGCGTCGCGGGTAACGAATCCGGCCCGGCGCAGGGCAGGTTTGAGGGCAGGATCGAAGACAATCAGAGCCCTGGTAATACCGTGACGAATCGCCTCGGCCTGGGCGTTCACTCCTCCGCCGGCGACCTTGGCCACCACGCGGAACCGGTTGAGAGTGTTGGTTACGTGGAAAGCGTCATTGGCAACACGCTGCCACGTCGACCAGCCGAAGTATTCATCCATAGGCTTGCTGTTCACAATGAACGGGCCGCCGTTGTCCACGTATAGCCGCACGCGTGCGATGGCCGTCTTGCGTTTGCCGGTGCCGTAGTAATACTGCTGGGCTGCGTCCAATTGCACCAAGGGGATTTGCCTCCGTCCCTCACCGGCCGACTGCTCGAGCGGTGGATTTAGCTGTTCTGATCTACCTGGGCTGCGTGCGGATGTTCCGGTCCCGCGTACACCTTGAGGCGCCGCAGCATCTGCCGCCCCAAATGGTTGCGCGGCAGCATCCCCTTGACCGCCAACTCAATCACCCGCTCGGGGCGGGTCTCAAGCATCTCCCGCAATCGAATAGACTTGAGATTGCCCACATACCCAGAGTGGCGGTAGTAGTACTTCTGCGTGGTCTTACGCCCGGTCGTTCGCACCCTGGAGGCATTCACCACGACCACGAAGTCGCCGGTCATTGTGTGTGGGGTGAAGGACGGCTTGTCCTTGCCCTGCAGTGATACCGCGATGTCCCGGGCCATCCTGCCGAGGGTCTGCCCGGTGGCGTCAACGACCTTCCAGTTCGCGCCGACTTCTCCCGGTTTGGGGAAGTATGTGCTGGTTCTCTTCATAAGTCCTGTCTGGTCTCCGTTGGAGGGAGTTCAAGGGCACCCTCCGGATAATTCACTTTCATCAGGCACAGCCCGCGGGAGGGCAACAACGGAATCTTGGGGAGGCCACCGGCCCCCTCCAGGGTCCAACTCATGAGCTCAATGGGCTGCTTGTTTTTTCCTATCTCCAGCAGGATTCCATTGGCCTTCCTGATTTGCTGCTTCAGGAACCCGTTGGCCTCGCTCTCTATGATAACCGATTCGGCTTCCTGCCTCACATCCCACCGGCTGACGGTCCGGACGGCACTCCGGTCTTTGGGGTGCCCCGACGCTATGACTCTGAAATCGTGTGTCCCCACCAGCGCTCCAGCGGCTTTGGCCATTCGCTGCGTATCCAGCGGCTCTCTGACCCATAGCTGCGTGTGCCTGAACAGCGCGGTGGGATCCGGTCGCGCCAGCACCCGATACTGGTACACCCGGCTGCTGGCCCAGCGCCTCGAATGAAACTCGCTGGAAACCTGTTGCGCCCTCAACACCCTGATGTCGTCCGGGAGAAAATAGTTCAGGGCTGACGGAAACCTTCCGGCAGGATGCCTGGAGCATGTCAGGAAATCCACCACCTGTCCCTGGGCGTGAGCTCCCGAGTCAGTGCGACTGGCGCCCCGCACCCGTATGTGCTCTCCTGTGAACTGGGTCAGGGACTCCTCCAGGGCGCCTTGGACTGTTGGTTGGTTAAGCTGCAATTGGAAGCCGTTGTAGTGTGTGCCCTGGTATTCAACCCACAGTGCGATGCGCCGGACAGGGAGCCCGGAAGCATGGCCCGCTTCACCGCATAGCAAGGATGGGTCTGGACAGCTTCCTATCTGCCTGCTCCTCTACACGAGCTCGATTACTGCCATCTGGGCGGCATCGCCGGAGCGGGGACCAAGCTTGACTATGCGTGTGTACCCACCGGCCCTGTCGGCGTACCGGGCTGCAACGTCGTCAAAGACCTTCTCCACCACTTTCTTGTTGGGGACCTGAGCCAGTGCCAACCGGCGGTGATGAATACTGCCCTTTTTACCGTGGGTGATCAGTTTTTCGGCGACGATCCGCGTTTCCTTGGCCTTGGCCAGCGTTGTGGTAATTCGCTCATGGGTGATCAGTTCTGATACCAGGCCGCGCATCAGGGCCTTTCGTTGGTCCTTATAGCGGCTCAGCTTGCGCCCTGAGACGCGGTGGGAAGCCATGGTTAGTCTATCTCCTCGTAATCCAGCCCCGGGTTGTCCGGTTCGTCGTCGGACCCAGCGAGGTTGTCACCTTCAAATGTCATGCCGACCGGGAGGGCGTCTGGGTCCCCCTCCTCGCCGCCCATCAACTCAGTAAGGTCATCAGGCGACAGGATGCCAACCGCAGCGGCTTCTTGCTCCGTCTGTTCTTCTCGTTTCGGGCTCGTGATTCCGTGTTCGGCGAGCTTCTCATGCAGCTCCTCGAGAGATTTCTCGCCAAAGTTCCTGATCTTGAGCAACTCCTCGTCGCTCATTTCCAGCACCTCGCCCACCCGGTTGATCTGGGCGCGTTTGAGGCAGTTGAGAGTACGAGGCGACAGTTCCAGTTTCTCTATCTGGGTTTGATAAATCTCGGGCGAAACCACCAGAGGCGCGCGGTCAATACCGTGTTCCGCCGCCCGGTTGAGCTTGCTGAACAGGAAGAAGTTCTGGACCAGCTTTTCCGCGGCCTGCTGCACCGCCTCCATCGGACGGATGGCGCCGTCGGTCCAGACCTCCAGGAGCAGCCGCTCGTAGTCGGTAACCTGGCCGACCCGGGTGCGCTCAACCGTGAAGTTCACCTTGCGCACCGGGCTGAAAATGGCGTCGACCGGCAGGGCCCCGGCGGGCAGGTTCAGGCCTTCCTCGCCGGGCTGAGCGGTCTGGTAACCGGTTCCCTGTCTCACGTTGAACTCTATGGACAGTTCGACGTCGTCGTCATCCAAGGTCGCGAGGTGCAACTCGGGGTTGACGATCTCAAAGTCCGAGGAGGTCATGATGTCCCCGGCGCACACCGGCCCGCCGCCCTTCACCTCAAGGCGCATCTTTCCGTCGCGACCGGTGGTCGAACGGATGCGGACGCTCTTGATGTTGAGGAGGATCTCCATCACCTCCTCTTTGATACCGGGAATGGCCATGTATTCGTGGACCACATCCCCGATCTTCACCCAGGTTACGGCCGTGCCAGGGGTTGAACTGAGCAGAATTCGCCTCAGCGGGTTGCCGATCGTCTGGGCGAAGCCACGTTCCAGCGGCCCAACGGCAACCCTGCCGTAGGTATCCTCGGAAACCTGCACCGAAATTTCTGGTGTGGGTACTGCCGGCCCTTCCAAGGGGGCCGAGGCAGGCACTACGAAAGTGTCCAGTATTGACACTGATCTACCTCGAGTAAAACTCTACGATTAACCTGGAGTCCAAGGTGGTCTGAAGGTCACCATCTGACGGAAGGGCAGCCACGCGACCCGACATTTCGCTGACGTCCAGCGCCAGCCAGGCCGGGACCGGCCGTTTGGGCAGGCCTGCAGTGCGGTCGGCGTAAAAGTCAGTGGTCTTGTCGGCTTCTCGCCACTTTATCTCGTCCCCGGCTTTGACCGAGTAAGACGGCACGTCAGTCTTGCGGCCGTTGACCTGGAAATGTCCGTGCAACACGAACTGGCGAGCCTGCTTGCGGGAATCGGCGAACCCGAACAGGTAAATCACGTTGTCCAGCCGCCGTTCCAGGCTCCGAAGCAGGTTCACGCCGGTTACGCCAGGGGTATTGAATGCTTCGTCCATGTACTTGCGGAACTGAGACTCCATGACACCATAGATATATTTTGCCTTCTGCTTCTCCAGCAGGTGGACGCCATAGTCTGAGGGCCTGCGCCGCCGACGCGACACATTGCCGGGAGGGGTGCGCCGCTTCTCGAAGGAGCAGCGTGGAGTAAAGCAGCGATCGCCTTTTAGAAACAATTTTTCGCCGGAGCGCCTGCACAGACGGCAGGCCGGCCCTGTATATCTTCCCATACGTGGTTTGCCTACACTCTCCTTCGCTTTGGCGGGCGGCACCCGTTGTGCGGAATAGGAGTAACGTCGCGGATGCTGGTGACCACCAGCCCCGCTCCTTGCAGGGAGCGGATGGCGGCCTCGCGTCCAGCCCCAGGTCCCTTGATGAATACGTCGATCAGCCGCATCCCTGAGTCGCCGGCACGGCGACCCGCCTGCTCTGCAGCGCGTTGAGCGGCGAAAGCGGTACCCTTTCGGGACCCCTTGAAGCCAACCACTCCGGAGCTGGCCGACGCGATGACGTTACCCTGCGGGTCGGTGATGCTGACCAGCGTGTTATTGAAAGTCGAGTAAATATAGGCCCGGCCCTGCGGCACGGAGCGCCGCTCCCGGCGTCTGGTTCTGGGTCTGGGCATTGATTACACCGCCTACTTCTTGCCACCGGTACGTCGGCCGCGTCCCGCCACAGTGCGGCGCGGACCCTTGCGCGTACGGGCGTTGGTGCGAGTTCGTTGCCCGGACACGGGCAGGTTGCGCCGATGTCGCAGGCCCCGGTATGAGCCGATGTCCATCAGCCGTCGTATATTCTGGTTGATCTCTCGTCGCAGGTCACCCTCAGAGAGGTACTCCCGGTCCACCAGCTCGCGGATCCGGTTAACCTGTGCCTCGCTTAGCTCATTCATGCGCGGCGGCATTGCCGGGTCCAGATCTGCCTTGATGATGATCTCCTCGGCCAGCTTGGGGCCGATTCCGTAAATGCTGCGAAGGGCCACATGCGCCCTCTTGCGGTCAGGAACGTCCACTCCTGCTATGCGTACCACATTCCCTCCAAGGATCTCGGCAGTCTCGAAGGCAGCCTTACCTGCTAGGGTTCAGCCCTGCCTCTGGGCGTGTCTCGCGTTCACGCAGATGATGCGAATAACGCGCTTTCGCTTTATTACGCGGCATTTGTCGCACCGCGGCTTTACCGATGCTGATACTTTCATGAGGCGCCCCAATTACCAGGCCAGTATTAACTCGAAGATGCTCTTATTTCGCGGCCCGACGGGGCAGACCGCGGAAGGGGTATCCTGGCATCCCGGATGGAGTTCAGCCCAATAATACTCTACTTGAACCTGTAGGTAATCCGGCCCCGGGTCAGATCGTAGGGCGACAGCTCTACGAGCACCCGGTCTCCTGGCAGCACGCGAATGAAGTTCATTCGTATTTTGCCTGACACATGGGCCAGCACCTCATGGTCATTGGGCAGTTCCACGCGGAACATCCCGTTCGGCAGTGCCTCCTTGACGCTGGCCTCCACTTCAATCGCTTGCTTCTTCGCCATAAGACCCCTTTCTGACAGAATTGCTATAAATATCTGATGTCGCCATAGAAATTGCGAACCGGATCTAGAGCTGACTGTGAATGGTCAGTATCTCCGGTCCCTGATCAGTGATCGCAATTGAATGCTCAAAATGAGACGAAAGTTTACCATCCGCCGTGACGACCGTCCATTGGTCACCCAGGATTCTGGTTCTCCAGTCCCCCAAGTTGAACATCGGCTCGATAGCAATGCACATGCCGGACCGGAGCAAGGCGCCCCGCCCAGCGACGCCGTAATTCGGAATCTGTGGATCCTCGTGCAGGAACCGCCCCACACCGTGCCCGACGAACTCCCTTACCACGCCGTAGCCCCGGGATTCGCCATAAGCCTGGATGGCGGCGCCTATGTCGCCCACCCGGGCTCCCGGCACCGCGGTGTTTATCCCCTCCTGCAGGCCCAGCCTGGTGTGTTCCATCAACGCCGCCAACGCCTCGGGCACGTCGCCGACGGCGATGGTGACCGCTGCGTCTCCGATGAATCCCTCGATGGTTGCCCCGACGTCAACCTTGACGATGTCGCCCTCCTGCAGCTTTCGCTTCCCGGGAATGCCGTGGACGATTTCTTCATTCACCGACGTGCAGATGGTGGCGGGGAAACCCCGGTAGCCTTTGAACGTTGGGGAGGCACCGTGTCCGGTGATTTCCTTGAATGCGATGCGGTCGAGATCCCGGGTTGTCATGCCCGGTTCGACCGAGGCCTTGAGCAGGTCGATTGCCTTGCCGACAATCTCTCCCGCCCTGCGCATCGAGTCAAGTTCGCGGGGGGATTTAACCGTTATGCCGCCAGAATAATTCGAGGCGGAGGTGGAGGCGGTGTCCTTCTTACGGTTTCGGTTCACTTTCTTATTGTACTCCCAAGAGCGTACATTGGAAAGGCTGCGCCATTCCAGCGCGCTCTAGAGGGCCTCCACTATGCGCTGGAAAACGCCGTCAATAGAGTCCTGTCCCGGAATATCCACGAGCAGACCGCGCTGCCGGTAGAAGTCCAGCACCGGCATGGTTTCCTCCCTGTACACTTTGATCCGTTTCCGCACCGCCTCCGGCCGGTCGTCGTCGCGCTGGTAGAGTTCCCCGCTGCAACGTTCGCACGCAGGCGTCGGTCCCTCTCCCTGGTGCGTATACGGAGCCTGGCATTTCCCGCAGACGTACCGTCCTCCCAGGCGCCGGGCCAACTCCTTCTCGGGCACATCAATGTGCAGCACCCGGTCGACATCGCGGGCACGGGCGGTGAGCGCCGTTTCCAGCTCCTCCGCCTGCCGGGTGTTGCGGGGAAAGCCATCCAGGATGAATCCCTCGTCCGAGTGGATCGACATGATTTTGTTCAGCATTATATCGATGACCACTGCGTCAGGTACCAGATCCCCACGGTCCATGTATTTCTTGGCCCTCAATCCCAGGGGCGTTCCCTGCCGCAGGTTGCGTCGGAAGATGTCTCCCGAACTGACATGCGACAACTCGTAGCGATCAGTGAGCAACTGCGCCTGTGTCCCCTTTCCAGCTCCAGGAGGGCCGAACAGCACTAGCCGAGAATTTGCAGCCACCTTAACGCAGGAATCCTTCGTAGTTTCTCATGGTCAACTGTGCTTCAAGTTGACGTAATGTATCCAGGCCGACTCCCACCATGATCAGCAGGCTGGTACTGCTGAGCGATATGGCCTGCACCCCGGTTATCAGCGAGGCCAAGTAGGGCACTATGGCCACGAACCCAAGGAATAGTGCGCCGCCCAAGGTGATGCGCACGATCACCCGGTTGAGATAGTCCTGGGTCGGTCTGCCTGGTCTTATGCCCAGGACGAACCCGCCGTTGCGTTGCAGATTCTCGGCCAGGTTTTGCTGGTTGAAAATCACCAGGGTGTAGAAGAAAGTGAACAGCACCACCAGCACGAATACCATCGCCCAGTAAAGAGGCGATGTGGGCACAAGCAAAACGGCAAAGAAATTTGCCACGTCGCCGACCCAGGTGGCGTTGGTCGACAGGTAGGTGGCAATGGTGCCAGGGAGTATCACTATGGAGAAGGCAAATATGAGGGGTATCATTCCTGCAGAGTTTATGCGCAGGGGCAAATAGGTCGCCCCACTCTGCCGGTACATTCTTCCGCCCCGGAAAATACTCCGGCCATACTGCACCGGTATGCGGCGGTGGGCCTCGTTGAACAACACGATGAGGGCAATAATTAAGACGCCGATGATGGCGAAGAATCCGATACCCAGCACGTTGTCCCGGTCAAGAAATCCCTGGGTGAGCAGGCTGGGGAATCCGGCCACTATGCCGGCGAAAATGATCAGCGAGATGCCGTTGCCTATTCCCCGCTCGGTGATCATCTCGCCCAGCCACACCAGGAACATCGTCCCCGCGGTGATGGACAGGAGGGCGGCCACCGTGGGCAAAAGGGCGTCGCCGGTAAAGCCCACATCGGTGAGAACGTTGCTCTGCTGCAACAGCACCAACTGACCATAGCCCTGCGCCAGCGCGATAGGCACGGCCAGCCAGTGGATGATGCGGTTCATTTTGGCCCGCCCGGCTTCTCCCTCGCGGGAGATTTCCTGGAGTTGCGGGAAGACCGGAGTGAGCAACTGGATCACGATGGACGAGGTGATGTAGGGAAAGACGCCCAACGCCACGATGCTCATACGGCTCAGGGCGCCGCCGCTGAAGAGGTCGAGGAATCCCAGCAGCTCGTTGTTGCGGAACAGGTTGTCGAGCTGGACTTGGTCAATGCCGGGCAGAGGGATGTGAGCAACGAAGCGATACAGGGCAAGGATCGCCAGGGTGAACAAGATCTTTGCTCTGAGGTCCGGCAGGCTGAACGCGTCTATGGCTGCTTGGAGCAGCCTGGGGAAACGGCCCCCCTGAGACTCGGCGGCCATCATCGGGCAGAAACTTCCTCCGCCGTTCCGTTGGCTGCTTCGATGGCCTCACGCGCCGTCCTGGTAAACCTGTTGACCATCACACGCAGCGACTTGGTCAGTTCACCACCGCCAACGATTTTCACCGGGCGGTTAAGGTTGCGGATGTAACCGCGCTCCGCCAGGGCTTCCGGAGTGACCACCTCTCCGGCCTCAAACTGGTCCAGCGTCTCGAGCTTTACCAGCGAGTAGTACGTTTTGAATATGTTGGTGAAACCGCGCCGCATGGGCAGTGCCTTGATGATGGGCAGCTGACCGCCCTCAAACCCCACGCGGGGTCCCCCGCCTGAGCGGGACTTCTGTCCCTTATTGCCGCGCCCGGCTGTACTTCCCTGGCCGGCGGAATCCCCCCGGCCCACGCGCTTGCGATTCCGGCGCGCCCCCTTGGGAGGCGCCACTTGATGCTGCATCATGCCGCGTCCCCGACCTCCTCAACTCGCAACAGATGCTCCACTTTCTTTACCATTCCCCGAATGGTTGGAGAATTCTGGTGGACTACGGTATCCTGCAGGTGGTGCAGACCCAGGGAGCGGATGACTTCCCGCTGGTTCCTGGGCCGCCCGATGCAGCTCCTAGTCCAGGTGATCTTCAATTCTGCCATAGATTGGTCCCACATCTGCGCCGGTTGAAATCTGCGATTCCGGTTGGCGCGCAATTAACTTCGTCCGGTGATTGCTGCCTTACTTTGCTCCTCCGCACCCGGAG
This sequence comes from Dehalococcoidia bacterium, assembly GCA_965249355.1. Taxonomy (GTDB): domain Bacteria; phylum Chloroflexota; class Dehalococcoidia; order Lucifugimonadales; family UBA3495; genus VXOI01. Next base: position 2,124,163 of record CBDFLW010000004.1, on the reverse strand, counting down.
GAGTGGGAGCGGGGCGCACACCCCGCTTGGCCAACTCGGTGGCGGGATCTTTGAGCTGTTTCAACGCCTCCATCGTGGCGTAAACGATGTTGATGGGGTTGCGGGACCCCAGGGACTTCCCGACGACGTCCTTGACCCCGCCAAGCTCAAGGATGGCCCGCATTCCTCCGGCGGCAATGACACCGGTACCCTCGCGGGCGGGCTTGATCAGGACGATGGTCGCACCCTTCTTGACGGTGATCTGCTGGGGGATGGTGCTACCTCTCAGCGGAATGGTCACCATCTCCCGCCGCGCCACTGCGTTGCCCTTGCGAACCGCATCGGGGATCACCAGGGCCTTGCCCAACCCGGCGCCCACGGTACCCTGGCCGTCGCCCACCACCACGAGGGCGTTGAAGCGAAGCCTGCGACCCCCCTTCACCACCTTGGCAATACGGCGGGTAAAGACGACCCGCTCCTGCATTCCGCCGGTGTCCTCTTCTCTCTGGGCCCTCTCCCGGGGGGCCCTGCCGTCGCGCGGGCCGCGACCTCCCCCGCCGTCCCGGGATTGCCTGTTCTGTCCCGGCGGTCCGCCACGGCCTGGGCCACCAGCCCGGGCTGGGCCACCGCGTCTACTTGGTGGAGCTTGTACCATCTGAGGTTAGGACCTCCTGATTTGTCCCTTTGATACGGCGAGGGGCCTAGAACTGCAGGCCGCCCTCTCGGGAGCCATCGGCCAGGGCTTTCACCCGGCCGTGATATTTGCAGCCGCCTCGGTCGAATACCACCTGGGTAACCCCGGCCGCAGTGGCCCGCTCGGCCAGCATCTTGCCCACCGCGGCGGAAATTTCGGTCTTTGGGCCAGTAGGGCTGCCTTCCAGCGCCTCCTGGCTCGAGGCCGCCACGATGGTGCGTCCCGTGGTGTCGTCGATTACCTGGGCATAGATATGCCTCAGGCTACGAAACACCGACAGCCTGGGACGTTCGGGGGTACCTGAGACCTTCTTTCGGACCCGCGCCTGGCGGACCTTGCGCAGGTGTCTGGCGTTCTTATCTTTCGGCATATCTGACTCGAATTTCCTGACGTTACGGGTTCCTTTCCGACCGTCAGGTTCCTCCATTGGTCGCGTCTTTCGTTAGGCCTTGCGTGCTGCAGACTTGCCCGGCTTGAAGCGCAAGACCTCTCCCTGGTAGCGTATTCCCTTTTCCTTGTACGCATTGGGGGGGCGCACCCTGCGAACCCGCGCTGCCAGTTGCCCCACCTTCTGCTTGTCGATGCCGCGGACGTGAATCCTGTTGTTGCCCTCTACTTCCATGGTCACGCCGTCGGGCGGATGGATCTCCACCGGGTGGCTGTACCCTACGTTCAGGACCACGCCGTCGCCGGCAACCTGAACGCGGTACCCGACTCCCATGAGCTCCAGCGTTCGCGTGTATCCGTCGGTCACTCCTGTGACCGCGTTGGCAATGAGGCTGCGGGTCAGCCCGTGCAGGGAGTGGTGGAACTTCCGCTCGCTGAGCCGCTCCACGACGATCTCGCCTTCCCCTGCCTTGACCACCACATCGGGGTGATAGGTCTGCGTCAAGGTGCCTCGCGGCCCGGAAACCGTTATCTCGCCGTATCCAACATCAACGGACACACCACTGGGGACCGTAATGATCTTCCGCCCAATCCGCGACAGGGTACGCCCCTGGGTCTTGCCGTTTCCGTTTGCTTCACCAGACATAGCAGAGCAACTCCCCTCCGATTCCGTCGCGCCAGGCCCGCCGTCCGGACATTACCCCCTGCGAGGTGGAAACTATTGCCAGCCCCAGCCCGCCGTACACTCTGGGGATCTCGCCCTTGCCGACGTATACCCTGAGGCCCGGCTTGCTGATCCGCTTGAGCCCGGCGATGGCCGACTGGCGTCCCTCCCTGTAGGACAAGTGAATGCGCAGGGTGGGATGGACCTGCCCCCTGGGCGTGTCGAAATCGCGAATGAACCCCTCATCTTTCAGAATCCTGGCAATCGCCAGCTTCGCCTTGGAGTGAGGCATCATCACTGAATCGTGTCGCGCCTGGATGGCGTTCCGGATCCGGGTGAGCATGTCGGCTATCGGGTCGGTTACGGGCATTTGCGCCTCATCACTGGAATAAGCGTATTTCTTGAATCACCGGACTGGAAGATGGACTCACAGGCTGGCCTTGCGCACACCCGGCAGCTCGCCGGTCAGGGCCAACTGCCGGAAGCATATGCGGCAAAGGCCGGTGTGGCGGATATAGGCCCGCGGGCGGCCACACCGGCCGCACCGGTTATAAGCTCTCACCGGATATTTGGGCTTCTTGAGCCATTTCTGTATCTGGGACGACTTTGCCACGTCGTTCCTCCGTTAAGTTTCTCGAATGAAGGGAAAGCCGTAGAGTTCCAGCAGCCGCATCGCCTCGGCGTCGTTTCGCGCCGTGGTGGCGATGGTCACCTGGAGCCCGCGGATCCGGTCGATCGAGTTGTAGTCGATTTCAGGGAATATGATCTGTTCGCGGATGCCGAGGGAGAAATTGCCGCGCCCGTCCATGCCCCGGCGGGGCATACCGCGGAAGTCCCGTATGCGAGGGAGGGCGGTGTTGACCAGGCGGTCCAGGAAATGGTACATCCGGTCGCCGCGCAGCGTTACCGCGGCCCCGATGGCATTGCCCTGCCGGATCTTGAATCCCGCGATGGACTTTCGGGCGCGGGTGATAACCGGCTTCTGTCCGCTGATCGTCGTCAGGTCCTGGGCGGCCGCCTCCATTGCGCGTCCGTTGGTGAGGGCCTCACCCAACCCGATGTTCAGCACAACCTTTTGGAGCCGGGGTACCTCCATGGGGTTGGAATAGTCGAACTCCCGCATCATCTGCGGAACGATTTCTTCCCGAAACTGCTGCCTCAGCCTAGGAGCGGGAGGACCCGTGTTTTCCCCTTCGGCCACGGCCGTTGCCCCGTCAGCCTCTCGCTGCCGCCTGCCGGAGCGGCCTCCGCTACTGCGTTCCCGCCGGGATTCGGCTTGGGTATTCTGTTGCTGAGTTTCGTCAGCGAGCATCGTCGATCACTTCCTGGCACTTGGCGCACGACCGCACCCTGACCCCGGTCTCCAGAAAGGTGATCCGGGCCTTGGTGGGCTCGTTGCACTTGTTACAAACTAGGACGACGTTGGAAACATGGATCGGGGCCTCGAACTGGATTCGACCCGATTGCCGCACCCCGGGACGTCCCCGCATGTGCTTGGTTACTATGTTGACGCCTTCCACCACCACGCGCTCCCGGTGGGGCAGGTTGCGTTCAACCCGGCCGGTCTTGCCCTTGTCCCTGCCAGCTATGACCAAGACGCTGTCGCCAACGCGAATTCGCATCAGACCACCTCTGGCGCCAAGGACACGATGCGCATGAACCCTCGGTCCCGCAGTTCGCGGGCCACCGGACCGAAAATTCGGGTTCCCCTTGGATTCAGGTTCTCGGCTATCAGCACCGCGGCATTGTCGTCGAACTTTATATAGGTGCCGTCGGGACGGCGGTGAGCTTGAGCCTGCCGGATCACGACGGCCCGGACCACGTCGCCCTTGCGCACCGGCGAATTGGGCGCGGCCTCCCGCACGTTGCAGACCACCACGTCGCCGACGCTGGCATACCTCCGGCGGCTGCTCCCGGGTATATTGATCAGGCGGATCACCCTTGCTCCGCTGTTGTCCGCCACCGTCAACCTTGTGTAGGTCTGAATCATTCCCTTATTCCTCGGATCATACCCGGGCGCCTGCAGGCCCTGGGTCAGCTGTTCCTAGTCGTCTTCGTCTTCCTCGTAGCCGTCATCGGCGGACACGAGAAGATCGAGAAGTTCCGGATCGATGTCCTCGGTCATCTCCAGCGCTTCGTCCGCGATTTCAGGCTCCTCCGTCGCAGTAACGGCATCACCCTCGAGCTCGATGGGACGGACCTCTGCAACCTGTCGCCGTTCCAGTATATCCAGCAGGCGCCAGTGTTTGGTCTTAGAGATGGGCCGCGTTTCCTCTATTCTTACCAGGTCGCCGGGACGGCACTGGTTTTCAGGGTCGTGAACGTGGAACCGGGCCACCCGCCGGACCTGCTTATGATAGAGGCGGTGGCGCTGTTTCCAGACCATCTCCACAATGGCCGTCTTGTCCTGCTTGGCGCGGACGACCGACCCGGTGCGCACCTTGCGCCTTCCCCTGGTGATAACCACTAGCGGTCCTCCAACATCTGCCGCTCGCGGAGCACCGTTCGCAGGCGGGCAATGGTTTTTCTGACCGACTTCGGCTCATTGGAATTGGGAAGCTGGTTTGTGGCAGCCCTGAACCTCAGGTTCATGAGCTCACGCCCAGCCTTGCTCAACTCCTCATCGAGCTGTTCGTCGCTGAGTTCTCGTACTTCGTGTATGCGCATGGTAGTACTAAGCCGCCGCGTTGCTTACTGCCGTGGCCAGCCGGTCGCGGAACACGGTCTTCGTGGCGATGGGCAGTTTCTGTGATGCGAGCCGGAGCGCCTCCACTGCCTCGTTCTGGGGAACACCCGCAACCTCGAACATGATACGGCCGGGCTTCACTACGGCAACCCAATAGTCCACCCCGGCCTTACCGCCGCCCATTCGGGTTTCGGCAGGCTTCTTGGAAACGGACTTGTCGGGAAACACCTTTACCCAGACCTGTCCACCGCGCTTCAGGTGACGGGTAATCGCGATACGGGCAGATTCTATCTGCCGCGACGTTATCCAGGCAGGTTCCATTGCCTTGAGCCCTACCTCGCCGGCGTTTACGCTGTTGCCAGATAGAGCGGCACCGCGCATGCGCCCGCGAAACTGCTTCCTGTACTTGGTCCGCTTGGGTTGTAGCATAAGTCTCTCCTGCTACCGGTGCCGTGAGACAAGGAATTCTGTTTGTCTGATTCGGAGGCTTTCAGAAGCCTGACGTCCAGAGTAGCTATGCTGAATTTGCGTCCAGCAACGCTTCAATATCGATGTCGGGGTCGCCGGCCTGCACCGTGACCTCGATGTTTTCCAGTTCCGCCACCTCTTCTGCCCGGGCCGGCATCACCTCGCCAGAGTAGACCCAGACCTTTACGCCGACTCGTCCCATTGTGGTATGGGCCTCGGCAAGGGAGTAGTCTATGTTGGCCCTCAGGGTGTGCAGTGGCACCTGGCCGAGCATCAACTTCTCTGTGCGAGCGATTTCCGATCCGGAGATGCGTCCTTTGACGATGATCTTGATACCCTCGGCGCCTGCCTGCATGGCCCGCTGGGCGGCTTGGCGCATGGCGCGGCGATAGGCCACTCGTCGCTCGAGCTGGTCGGCCACGTTCCGGGCGACCAGGTAGGCGTTGAGCTCGGGCTGCTCGATTTCCCGGATGTTCAACTGCACCCTGCTGCGGGTTATAGCTTCCAGCTTGGTCCGCAGGTTCTTAACCCGTTCCCCGTCGCGGCCAATAAGGATGCCCGGCCGCGCCGAGTGGATATCAATTACACTGTCCTGCGCACCGCGGTCGATCACCACATTCGCAATCCCAGCGTCGGAAAAGGTCCGGTACTCGGCACGGATGCAATCCCGGAGGGCAAGGTCCTCTTTGACCAATCCCCGGTAAGAGGCCCCGTTTGACGCGTACCAGTGCGCCTTCCAGTCCTTGATTATGCCCAGTCGAAAACCGTATGGATGGGTTTTGTGGCCCATTCCTCTGTCTCCTGCTATTCGTCTTCGTCCACCACCACGGTTACGTGGCTGGCGCGCTTGGTGATGCGGCCGATGCGGCCGCGGGCCCGGGGCCGGAAACGCTTCAGCGAGGTCGCGTTGTCGGCGGTGATTTGTATGATTCTAAGGTTGTCGCGGTCCATGAGCATATTGTTTTCGGCGTTGGCTGCCGCTGACTGCACCACCTTCGCGACCGGTTTTGCCCAAGGCGACTGAAGCAAACGGAGGGTGACCAACGCGTCATCGACTCTTTGTCCCCGCACCAGGTCCAGGATAGGCTTCAGCCTCTTCCGGGAGGCTCCCAGTTGCTTTGCTACTGCTCTGACGGGTGGCAAGACATTACCTCGCGCGGCTCGTACGTTCTGAGCGGGCCACGTGACCCCGGTAGGTGCGCGTCGGCGAGAACTCGCCAAGCCGGTGCCCCACCATGTTTTCGGTGATGAAGACTGGCACGTGCCGCCGCCCGTCGTGAACGCCGATGGTCAGCCCCACCATCTCGGGCATGATCATGGAGGCCCGAGACCAAGTGCGGATTACGGTGTTTACGCCGGAGCGCTGCACCTGCTCCACCTTCTTAACCAGCTTGGGATGGACGTAAGGCCCCTTCTTGATGGAACGGGACATTCTAGCGCCTCCTACCCCGGCGCACTATGAACTTGGACGACGCCTTCTTGGGATTTCTGGTCTTGTGGCCCAGGGTCGGTTTGCCTGTTGGCGACTTCGGGCCGGGCATTCCGATGGGCGAGCGGCCCTCGCCGCCACCGTGGGGGTGGTCAACGGGATTCTTGGCCACTCCGCGCACCTTGGGGCGGCGGCCCATATGCCGGGATGCCCCCGCCTTGCCCAGGCTCTCGTTCTTGTGGTCGGGATTGGAAAGCTGCCCGACGCTGGCCCTGCAGCGTAGCAGCACCCGGCGCATCTGGCCCGACGGCAGGCGGATCAGCACGTGCTCCCCCTCGCGGGAAAGCACCTGGGCTCCCGTGCCCGCACCCCGCACCAGCTGCCCTCCGCGGCCTGGCGTCAACTCCAGGTTGTGCACCACCGTTCCGGTGGGAATGTTGGTCAGCGGCATGGCGTTGCCCAAGCTCACCTCAGCGTCGGGCCCCGACTGAACAATATCGCCGACCGACAGCCCGTGAGGCGCCAGGATATAACTCTTCTCGCCGTCGGCATAGAAGATCAGGGCGATTCGGGTGGTCCGGTTCGGGTCGTACTCAATCGACTGGACCCGTGCCGGAACGCCATCCTTCTTCCGCTTGAAATCCACGAGGCGGTACATTCGACGCGATCCGCCGCCGCGGGCCCTCGTGGTGATGCGACCCTGGTTGTTGCGTCCGGCGTGGTTCTGCTTGCGGGAAATGAGGGACTTTTCCGGCTTGTTGGTAGTCAACTCCTCAAAAGAGGCGCGCACCGCATTCCGGGTCCCGGGCGTTATTGGCCTGAAATTCTTGAGCGGCATGGCTAGCCCCTTAGAGGCCCTCGATCAGGTTGATGCGGTCGCCCGGCTTGAGAGTGACGACCGCCTTCTTGACATCGGGCTGTTTTACCTGGCGTGGGCCGTAGCGCTTCTGCTTGCCCCGCAACTTGGAAATATTCACGTCCAATACTGTAACGTTGAAGCTCTTTTCGACCGCCTCTTTGACCTCCACTTTGTTGGCCTTGGGAGCGACCTGGAACGTGTATTTCCCTCTCTCCTGGAGAATGGTACTCTTCTCGGTGATCGTTGGCTTGACCAATACGCGGTGAATATCCACTTACTCACCGTCCTCATTGTCATTCGAATGGGTATCTTCGATTGGTTCGGAGGATACCAATTCCTCAACTGCAACATCGGGGGATACCGTTTCTGTATCGGTAACATCCTCGACTGTCGAGACCGGCACACCGTTACGAGCGCCTGCTGCAGCGAACTTGCGCCCGCGCCGTCCGTGCGGCTCAACTGCCAGCGACTCCCCGGCCCACTTGGCCGCATCGACGGTCAGGATCAGCATGTCGCGGGCCAGCAGGGCCTCCGCGTTGAGCTGATTCACCGGCAGGGTGTAGATCCTATTCAGGTTGCTGGCGGCTTGGACCACGTTTGGATCAGTTCCCAGGGTCACCACCAAGGCAGAACTGGATACATTCAGGCGTTCCAGAAGGCCCGCCATCGACTTGGTCTTCCCGTCGACCGAGTCCATCGAGTCCAGGCACACCAGTCGTTTGTTGCGGATCTTGTCCGACAGGACGCAACGGAGCGCGGCCCGTTTCATGCGCTTGGGCAGGGCTTTGCGGTAGCTCCTGGGATGCGGCCCGAAAGCCACGCCGCCGTGCCGCCACTGGGGAGAGCGTGTGCTGCCCTGGCGGGCCCGGCCGGTGTGTTTCTGGATCCATGGCTTGCGTCCACCACCCGAGACCTCGGCGCGGGTTTTCGTGTCGTGGGTGCCCTGCCGCCGGTTGCCCTGGTAAATCACCATCGCCTGATGAACCAGCGTGGGATTCATCGGCACATTGAATACGGCGTCGTTGAGTTCAATGCTTTCAACGGATTCGCCCGACTGATTTCTGACTACGACTTCCATAGCTTTGCTGCCTGACGGGTTACGCTACCTTTCTTATTTGCACCAGGCTGTTGGGCGCACCTGGGATGCCGCCCTTCACCATCAGTATGTTGCGGTCGGTATCAACGCCAACAACTTCAAGGCCCTTGACGGTGATCCGGCGGTTGCCCATGTGCCCAGCCATTTTCATTCCCTTGAACACCTTTCCGGGCGTGGTGCCTCCGCCGATGGACCCAGGGGCCCGGGCCCGGTCCGACTGGCCGTGAGTTCGCGGACCGCCGTGGAACCCGTGACGCTTCATTGTGCCCGCGAAGCCGCGGCCTTTGGAGCGGCCGATCACGTCGATCTTTTCACCCTCGGTGAAGATGTCAACACCAATCGTCTGGCCTACGGTAAACTCCAACGGGTTATCAGCCTTGACCTCGCGGACGTAGCGGCTGGCGCGGCTGGAACGGAAGTGTCCCTGCAGGGGCTTGTTCGGCCGCTTCTGCTCGCCGAACCCCAACTGAACAGCCTGATAGCCGTCGCTTTCCACGGTTTTTACCTGGGTAACGACGCAGGGACCTGCCTCGATGAGGGTTACCGGGACAACGTTCCCGTTCTCCCGGAAGATTTGCGTCATGCCTATTTTCTTGCCAAGAAATCCCTGAAGCATATCGAGCTTGCCTTCATAGCCGCTCCGGGAGTACCGAAGACAGTCCGAGAGTTTTAACTTAGAGTTTGATGGAAATGTCGACGCCGGCGGGCAGGTTGAGCCTGGTTAGCGAATCAATGGTCTTGGAGGTGGGCTCCAGGATATCGATGAGACGCTTATGGGTCCGTATTTCGAAATGCTCCCGTGAGTCCTTGTCGACGTGGGGCCCCCGGATGACGCAGAAGCGGCGTATGTGCGTGGGCAACGGCACTGGGCCGGCGACCCTGGCGCCGGTGCGCTCGGCGGTCTCCACTATCTGGCCGGTTGAAAGATCCAGCATCTTGTGGTCGAACGCCTTCAGAATTATCCTGACTTTTTGCCTTGCCTGCATACGTCTTCTTCAGCCTGCCTGACTTGGATGAATGCCCCTCCCCGGGGGCGACAACATAAACCCGAAAAGCTGCACCGAAACCGTGCCTGATGCTCCAGCCGCAACCGGCTAGAGCAGGGTTCGGAGCAACCCTTCGGGAACCGGTTCGTAAAAGCGGAATTCCATCGTAAAGGAAGCCCGCCCTTGGGTTAGTGAGCGCAATGCCGTGGTGTAGGAGAAAGTCTCTCCTAGTGGCACCAGCGCCCTGACTGTTTGTACGCCGTCCAGTCCTTCGATCGTTCGGATTTGGGCGCGCCTCGTACCGAGATCAGCAATCACTTCACCCAGGAACTCTCCCGGCGTGACCACTTCCAGGTCAGCTATCGGCTCCAGTAGAACAGGCCCAGCCTTGCTGACCCCTTCCCGAATGGCCATCATCCCGGCGCTCCGGAAAGCCATTTCCGACGAATCTACGGTATGGAAACTGCCGTCCACCAGCGATATTTTTAAATCTACCAGAGGATAACCGCCCAGAGGCCCGTTGTCCAGTGCCTCACGCACTCCGCGCTCTACCGCCGGGATGTATTCCCGGGGAATAGTCCCCCCGGCGATGTCATTGGAGAACTGTATGCCCTCGCCCCGGCCCAGTGGTTCCAGGTTCAGCACCACGTGCCCGTACTGGCCGTGGCCGCCGGTCTGGCGAATGAAGCGGGCCTCCGACCGGTAGGGACGAGTCAGGGTCTCACGATAGGAGACTCGTGGTCGGCCCACCTGCGCCTCGACGTTAAACTCGCGGCGCATCCGGTCGACCAGCACTTCAAGGTGCAACTCGCCCATGCCCGACATGATCGTCTGGCCGGTCTCCTCGTTAAAACGCACCACGAAGGTGGGATCCTCGTCGGCCAGCTTGCGGAGCGCGTCGCCGAGCCGGTCCTGGTCGGCGCGGGTCATCGGCTCTATGGCCACCGAGACCACCGGACTCGGGAACTTGGGCGGCTCCAGGATGACCTGGTCGACGTCGCCGCAGATGGTGTCGCCCGTGAAAGTGTTCTTCAAGCCGACGGCGGCGCAGATGTTCCCAGCCGTTACATCCTCGAGTTCCTCCCGGTGGTTGGCGTGCATCAGGAGCAGGCGGCCAAGGCGCTCCCGTCCCTTGCGGGACACGTTCTGCACCGGTGCGCCCGATTTGACCCGGCCGGAATATATGCGCAGAAACACGAGGCGGCCAACATAGGGGTCCGTGGCGACTTTGAAGGCCAGTGCGGCCAGCGGGCCGTCCTCGTCGGGGTGACGGAGTTTGGTCTCCTCGGTTTGAGGGCTGACTCCCTCAACCGGCGGTGCGTCCGCCGGCGATGGCAGGAAGTAGAGTATGGCGTTCAACAGGGGGTGAACACCCTTTCCCGAGATGGCGCTGCCGCACAGCACCGGTACAAGCACGCGCTCGATGGTGGCGCGCCTCAGGGCGTTCCGCAGGTCCTCGGGAGGCAGCTCCTCGCCCTCAAGATAACGGATGAGCAGTTGCTCATCCGTTTCGACAATTTTCTCGATCATCTCCTGCCGGTAACGGTAATAGTCGCTCTCAAACTCGGCAGGAACAGGGATGTCCTCGTAGTCCTCGGCACTGGAGCGGGCACCGCGGCCAACCGGGTAAACGATGGCCCTGCCGCCGATCAGGTCGATGGTGCCGCAGAATTCGGCCTCCTCGCCTATGGGAAGCTGTATGGGCACAACATTGGCTTTCAGGCGGCGGCGCACCGAATCCAGGGTTCGCTCGTAGCTGGCACCGACCCGGTCCATCTTGTTGACGAAACAGATCCGTGGGACGTCATAGGTGTCTGCCTGCCGCCACACCGTTTCTGACTGGGACTGCACGCCGGCCACTGCGTCGAGAACCACTACCCCGCCGTCCAGTACACGAAGCGACCGCTCGACCTCGGCGGTGAAATCGACGTGGCCGGGGGTGTCAATAATGTTTATGCGGCAGTCCTGCCACTGGGCAGTGGTCGCGGCGGCCGTAATAGTGATGCCCCGTTCGCGTTCCTGCGGCATCCAGTCCATGGCGGTCGTGCCATCGTCCACCCCGCCGGCGCGGTGGATGCGGCCGGTGGCGTACAGGACCTGTTCGGTTACAGTGGTCTTGCCGGCGTCGATGTGCGCGATGAATCCGATATTGCGAATCTTATCGATTGGGAAAACGTTCTGCATGACTATGGGCACTGGGAAGAAGAGGACGACCTGTCTTTGCGCTGTAGCACGCCGGAATTACCGGCGGTAGTGAACGAAAGCACGATTGGCCTCTGCCATTCGGTGCAACTCCTCCCTTCGGCGGACCGCCGACCCTTCACCACGTGAGGCATCCATCAGCTCCATGGCCAGCCCCCGGCGCATGGGCATGCCCTTGCGCGACCGGGCCCCACGGATCAGCCAGCGCATCGCCAGGGCCTCGCTGCGTTCGATGCGGAGCTCTGTGGGCACCTGGATGGTGGCGCCGCCCACACGTTTGGGCCGCACCTCCACCGCGGGTGTCGCGTTGCGCAGGGCCTGCTGGAATACCTCCAGCGGCTCGCGGCTCGATTCGCTCTGAATAATTGAAAAAGCGTTGTAGGCGACTCGCTGGGCAATTGATTTCTTGCCCTTGAGCATCATCCTGTTGATGAACCGGGCCAATTCCACATCGTTGTAACGCGGGTCTGGCGTGGTTAAACGACGCTCGGCGCGTCTCCTTCTGGACATTGTTCGCTACACCTTATGCTTCAATTGCAAAAGCAGTTCTTGCCGGGCTCTCTGCAAAGATTGCAGAGCCGGAAACCCCCGCGACTAGCGGCGGGGGCGAGTGGCTCCATATTTGCTGCGTCCCTGGCGACGGTCGTTCACGCCTTCGCAGTCTAGGGCGCTGCGTACGATGTGGTACCGCACGCCCGGCAGGTCTTTCACCCTGCCGCCACGTACCAGCACCACCGAATGCTCCTGCAGGTTGTGGCCCTCACCACCGATGTACGCCGTTACCTCGACACCGTTGGTCAGCCGCACGCGGGCGATCTTCCGCAACGCAGAGTTCGGCTTCTTCGGTGTCATTGTGCGCACCTGGATGCACACCCCTCGCCGCTGGGGACAACCAGGACCCCACTTTACGCGGTTCCTGAGCGAGTTCTGCACCCAGTGCATGGCCGGAGCCTTGGTCCGCTTGCGAACCGGCTTGCGGCCCTTTCTGACTAGTTGGTTCACTGTAGGCATAGGTTATTCTCCGCACGCCTTTTGGTGGGGTTCACAATTTATCAAGCGGCATTACGAATGTCAAGAACCACCGGCTCCATTACAGGGTCCTTTAGTTCTCCCTCTCCCCTGAGGGATAGGGCCGGGGTGAGGGTGAAATACCAGGATTAACTATGGCCGCTCACTAAAAGGAACGCCCCCACCCTAACCCTCCCCAGAGGGAGAGGGAACAATTAAAAGGCCGTGGGCTACATTATTGCAGGCCATCGGTTCCATCGCATAGATCGGCTGACTGTAATATTGTACCTAACAATCGATAACGGAAGGATACAGTTTTGAAGGAGTTCCAGATCGAGCTCGCCAAGGCTGCGGCCCCTGCCGGCGGCCACGGCAGTATGATCATCCTTTGATTCATTCAGTTCCGAAGATGATGTGGCCCCCCCGCACGGCTTCAATTCTGACTGGTATTTCTCCTCGATGGTGGTGGCCGCGCTCACCGGCTTCGGCCTGGCCACGCCGGAGCAGATTGACCTATAGAGGAACTTGCCAGACGAACGGAGGGACAATCCCGGGGCGTCTAGCGCTATAGCTTTCGGGGAGGCATTAGCCGCCAAACCGCAGGTTCGCAACTCGAACCAATTTGGCTATATACTGATCGGGCCGCCGTCCACGGACGAGGCCCGGGCTCCCTTCGAGCCCAACCCGCAATCAGGAGGACTCCCCTTGGCCCGCTACCTTCCCTACGCCGACATGGACAAGATCCTGTCACTGTCCAAGCGCCGCGGATTCGTGTTCCAGAGCAGCGAGATTTACGGCGGCCTTGGCTCGACTTGGGACTACGGGCCATTGGGTGTCGAACTGAAGCGCAACGTCAAGGAGGCATGGTGGCAGTCGGTCATAGGTGCGCGGGATGATATGGTAGGGCTCGACGCCGCCATCCTGATGCACCCCCGCACCTGGGAGGCCAGCGGTCACGTGGAGAATTTCAGTGACCCGCTGGTGGAGTGCCGCGAGTGCAATCAGCGGTTCCGCCAGGATCACCTGCTGGAGGACAACGGCATTGATGCCGCGGCGGCCAATGCGGTGGAGGCAGCCCGAGACCTGCGCTGCCCCGACTGCGGAGGCGAGTTCACCGAACCGCGCCGCTTCAACCTTATGTTCCGCACATTTATGGGCCCGGTGGAGGACACCGCCCACGAGGTGTGGCTTCGCCCCGAGACGGCCCAAGGGATTTTCGTGAATTTTCCCAACGTGGTGAACTCCACCCGGAAGAAGCTGCCCTTCGGTATCGGGCAGATCGGCAAGTCCTTCCGCAACGAGATCACGCCTGGGAATTTTACCTTTCGCACGCGCGAGTTCGAGCAGATGGAGGTGGAGTTTTTCGTCCGCCCCGAAACCGACCTTGAGTGGCTGGACCGCTGGGTCAAGGACCGTTTCCAGTGGTACGTGGACCTGGGCATCCGGGCCGAGAACCTCAGGCTACGCAAGCATGGCCCCGATGAGCTGGCCCACTACGCCAAGGACTGCTACGACATAGAGTACCGGTTCCCTTGGGGCTGGGCCGAGCTGGAGGGCATCGCCGACCGCACCGATTTCGACCTGAAACAGCACGCAGAATTCAGCGGGGAGGACCTCAGCTACTTCGACGATGACCTGAAGACACGATACTACCCCTATGTGATCGAGCCATCGGGTGGTGTCGACCGGGCCACTCTGGCGTTCTGGCTTGACGCCTACGACGAGGAGCCCGACGGCAACACGGTGCGGGTAGTCTCGCGGCTTCACAGGCGGCTGGCGCCGGTAACTGTGGCAGTGCTGCCCCTGAGCCGGAATGAGCGGCTCACGCCTACAGCGCGCCGCGTTCATGATTTGCTGCGCCCCCATTTCAACGCCCAGTTCGACGACGCTCAGAGTATCGGGCGGCGCTACCGGCGCCAGGACGAGATCGGAACTCCCTACTGCGTGACCGTCGATTTCGACACTCTCGACGACCGCCAGGTGACCGTGCGCGACCGCGACACGATGTACCAGGCCCGAATCCCCGTTTCGGAACTGGTGGGTGTGTTGCGCGACAAACTGGAACACGGCTGGTAGGTTGCCCCTTAATGCCTAACCTGGTCTCCAGCGCAGTCCGTGCGGGGCTTTACACCCATATAGTCGGGCGCCGCATCCTTTACTTTCAGGAACTCGGCTCCACCATGGACGAGGCGGCCAAGCTGGGACAAGAGGGAGCCGATGAGGGCACCGTGGTGATTGCCGAAAGGCAGTCGGCGGGCCGGGGAAGGCAGGGCCGCAGTTGGGTGTCGCAGCCAGGTAACCTGCTGCTTTCCGTCCTGTTCCGCCCCAGCCTGGAACGGCTTCCCTTCATCAGCATTATCGGTGGCCTCGCCGCGGCGCGGGCGGTGCGCAAGATCGCTGGCCTGGAACCGGGAATCAAGTGGCCCAATGACCTGATGCTGGGGGGTAAAAAGGCGGCTGGGATCCTGGCTGAGAGCGCCGTTGAGGGAGAGACCGTGTGTTATGCTGTGGTCGGAATTGGCATCAATGTTGCGCTGAATACTGAGCAGGATGACGCGATCGCGGCCATCGCGACCAGCGTCAACGGGGCTGCCGGAAAAGAGGTGGCCAGGGAGTCGCTGCTGCGGCAATTGCTGCTGGAACTGGATGACCTTTACCGGGGTCTGCCCCCTGGCGTCGCCGGTACTGGCGAAAGTCCCATCGCAGAATGGAGCAGCCTGCTGGAGACCATCGGAAACCGGGTCACAGCCACTTTCCGCGACGAGAGAGTATCCGGCCTAGCCGTGGGCGTCGATGAAACCGGCAATCTCCTGCTCCGTACCGACAGCGGCGATGTCATCACCCTGACAGCGGGAGACGTGACGCTGTCGGCCCCTGCGACTGAATCCCGTATAACTGGCGCACACAACTGAACTCTTGCTTCCGGGGCAACCATGCTGAAATCGCTGAGTCTTGACGGAAAGAGCGTAGTGATCACCGGGGGAGGCACCGGCCTTGGGCTGGCCATGGTTCGCGCATTGGCGCGGGCCGGCGCCACTCTGGCGATTGCCGGGAGGCGTCCGGGACCCATCGAAGCTGCTGCCTCCGAGGTTGAATCTTTGGGCAGCGAGGCCATTTCGGTTGCCACCGACGTGACCGACTCAGGGCAGGTAGAGCGCCTGATGCGGGCTGCGACTGAACGATTCGGCAAGATAGACGTCCTCATCAACAACGCCGGCGCTGTGCAGGACAATGTCCGCAAGCCCATCTGGGAGATCACCGACGATGAGTGGCAGCGGGTCATGGACGTCAACCTGACCGGCGCCTTCTACTGCGCAAGGGCCGTTTCCAAGCCCATGGTTGACCAGGGACACGGCAAGATCATCAACGTAGCCTCGGGATTCGGTATGCGGGGCGGCCGCGACATCTACGTTTACTGCACCAGCAAGGGCGGCATGATCCAGTTCACGCGGGTGCTGTCCTTCAATCTTGCCCGGTACGGCGTTACGGCCAACAGCATCGTGCCGGGATTCGTGCCTACGGGGGATATGGGCGCCACAACCTCCAGCCTGCCCCGTTCCGGGGAGTTCCTGCCCATCGGCAAGCTGGGCAAGCCGGAGGATTTCGGCCCCTTGGCGGTGTTCCTGTCCTCCAGCGCCTCCGACTACATGACCGGGGAAATGATTATCGCGGACGGCGGTGGCCTGGCCGGCGGAATCACCCCGACAGGTCACGCTCCGGTGATCCCGCTGGAGCTATAGTCTCTCCCTCCCGCCCAGGAATTGGCCCCCGGAATTGGAGCAATAACCTCATCAGGAGATTGAAATGCCGGTTCTGCCGGAATACGGACTGACAGGACAGGTGGCCATTTTCGCAACCTCGGGCGGCGACGAGGCGCCTATCCTCGCGGCGGCCCTCGCTGAATCGGGCGCCGCAGTATTTGCTGTCGCCCGCACCCAGGCCCTTCTTGGTTCGGTGATGAAGGCGCTCCCGCCAAGCAGCCACGGGACGGTGATGAACCCCGGTTCAGACGTCAGTGCTCATCGCGCCCTGGCGGAGTTTGACAGCCATCATGACCGCTTGGACATCCTGGTAAATGACGCCAGGAGCATGTTTGCTGCCCCCCTGAGGGACATCACGACCCTCTCCTGGGAGGAGGTGCAGACCAGGAACGTGAAAATGCCGTTCCTCCTCTCCCAGCAGGTCCTGCCGCGGATGGCTGATCGGGAGTACGGGAGGGTGGTTAACGTGTTTTCCGAACTCGCAGAACGCGGGATGATCAACGGCTCAGCCTTTGCCGCCAGCCAGGCCGCACTGTTGTCCCTCACCCGGTCCATGGCTGTGGAGTGGGGCCGCCACAACATCCGGGTGAACGCCCTGGGCACCGGGTGGATTGACAGCACCGGGCAGCCCATCGAGCAGCAGCAGGAAGAGTTGCTGGTGCGCTACACTCCCCTCCGCCGCAAGGGACGGCCCGAGGACATCGGCCCCCTGCTGGTGTACCTGTGCTCCAAGTCCTGCGACTACTCTACCGGCCAGCCAGTCTACGTGGATGGAGGGCTGAACGCCCACCCGTAGACGGTGCGAGGTCATTCCCGAGAAAGCCCCGTCATCCCGGCGAAAGCCCCTGTCATTCCAGCTTTCGCTGGAATAACGGGACCCTGTGGTTCCAAAACGGCAAATGAAAAGGCCCTGTAAGGAACCGGTAAGGTCTTTTGGTTCTCCCTCTCCCAGAGGGAGAGGGTTGGGGTGGGGGCCACGCAATTTCCAATTCGGAACGCCTGGTGTAAAATAGCTTCTCGTCAGGCCAATGAACCGACAAGCCGAAGAATCAGCCAGGCCAGTTGCGCGGTTGCGTGGTATGGCTGATTTGACAGGCGAATCCCTGCAACGCCGCAACTACCTGCAGTGCCTCCTGAATTCTCTCCTCGACAGCTATGGTTATCTTCCCCTTGACACTCCACTCTTGGAAGCCACGGAACTGTTTCTTCGCAAGTCTGGCGGGGAAATGGCCTCTCAGCTCCTCAGCTTCAACGACCCCGTCGGCCGAGCGGTGAGCCTGCGGCCGGAATTCACCGCACCGGCCATCCGCCACTACCTGGAGCATTCTGCGGATATCGATCTGCCCTGCCGCTGGCGCTACTGTGGACCGGTGTTCCGGTTCGACGGCGCAGGTCTTGAGGACGAGACCCTCGCCCGAAGCCAGTTCACGCAGGTAGGGGCGGAGCTCCTCGGGAGTCACAGCGTCTTGGCCGATGTCGAGCTGTTGACCCTGGCCACGTCGGCACTGGAAGCGGCAGAGATTTCGGGATGGACTCTGCGGCTGGCAGACCTTGACGTTTTGAACGGTCTCCTCGACCCTGTCGGACTGTCCGAGCGGGCCCGCGCATTTGTCGTCCAGAATGTGCCGCGCCTTGGCGAAGGCGACTCAGCCATTTCCCTGCTGATGGAGGAGAGCCGTCGGCTGCACGTGATTGGGCAAGCTGCGGAGGATGACTATCTCAGCCAGGCAGTGCAGGGCCTTGACGACAACGAGGCGCGCAGCGTTCTACTGGGTGTGTTGCGCTCCAACCCCTTGGACCAATTGGGGCAGAGAACACCGGAGGAAGTGGTCGACCGGCTGCTGAGAAAGATCCGCCGTCCCGATTCGGAGGAGAGCCTTCGAGTGGCCCTTAAATCTGCGTCCGAATTGGCCCAGGTGAGGGGCGAGGCGGAAACCGCCTTGGCGGGCGCGTCCGCGGTATTGCGCAAAGCCGGTGCCGATACCTCTGCCAATAATCGTTTGGAGAACGTCCTGGCCTTGCTCCCCCCTGCTCAGGCGGGGTCGGGTAAGGTAGTTCTGGACTTTGGTCTCGTCCGCGGTCTGGCCTATTACAACGGTATCGTTTTCGAAGTCTCGCATCCTGGTTGGCCGCTGCCCCTGGGCGGAGGAGGCCGCTATGACGGTCTCGCCCGCGATCTGGGCGGGGACAGTCCGCTGCCCGCCCTGGGCTTTGCCTTCAATCTGGACGCGCTGGCCGAGCTGACCGGTTCTGCATCAGACGAGCACGAAAAAGCTATGGAAACCGTGCTTGTATTTGCCTCCACCGAGGCGGCGCAACCCGCTGCCCTGAAGGTTGCCGAAGATCTCCGGGCCGCCGGGGAGATTGCCGAGATCGAAGTTTGCCTCAGATCCCTTCCGGACGCCGTTTCCTATGCAACGCGCCGTGGGATGAGTCGGGTCGTTGCCGTAGAGGAAAACGGGATGACCATTAGCCACAACGCCTGACGAATGCACCTATATCTCGCCGGTGAGAAAGCTGTTGCCAACAGGACATTGCTAGCGCATCCCAGAATTTTGAATAGCTTCCCCGGAATCTTGAAAATCCTTTTTGAATATCTGGCGGTAAGTGATTGCCGGTTCGGAACATGAGCGAGACCAAAGCTAAGAACGGCAGGGTTTCCCTGCGACTGCTACTGCCAAGCGATGGCGACCTGCACCAGCCGACCCTGGACTTCATGCTGGCATGCGGACTGCCGGTGCGCCGTCCCAACGCCCGCCGCTACACTGCCACCGTCCCGGCCATCCCGGGCGTTGACGTTCTCTTCCAGCGCACCGCAGATATCACGGCAAAAGTGGAGGAGGGCAGCGCCGAGCTGGGAATCACGGGATTGGACCGGTTGCTGGAGTACCGGGAGGACGATAGGCGCGCGGCCGTGCTGATCGACAACCTCGGTTTCGGAAGGTGCGACCTGGTACTCGCCGTTCCCGACTCGTGGCTGGACGTCACCTCGTTGGCCGACCTGGCTGACCTGGCGCTGGAATTCCGGCAACGCGGCAAGCAGTTGCGCATCGCCACCAAGTATCCCCGTCTGCTAAGTGAGTTCCTGCACGAACGCGGTATCAACTACTTCACCCTGGCGCCGGCCTCGGGAACCCTGGAGGCGGCTCCCATTGCTGGGTACGCCGATCTCATCGCCGACCTCACCGCCACCGGGACCACGCTGAAAGAAAACCGCCTCAAGACCCTGGAGGACGGTACGGTCCTAAGCTCCCAGGCCTGCATGCTGGCAAACACGGAAGTCCTGGCGCGGTCTCCGGGTGCACGCGAATTGGCCCGGGGGCTCACCGAGATAATGGAAGCTCACATGCGGGCCGAGCCCTACTACCGCCTCTCTGCCAACGTGCAGGGCGACTCGGCGGAAGGCGTGAGCGCCATGGTGCTGGCCCGTCCGGCCCTGGCCGGGCTGCGAGGCCCGACAGTGGCTCGCGTGTACAACGTCGAGGAGCAGGGTTGGTTTTCGGTCAGCCTGCTGGTCAAAAAGGACAAGCTCCTGGAGGCGGTCGACCATCTCCGGGACTGCGGAGCTGTCGACGTCGCGGCATCGCAGCTTTCGTACCTGTTTGACAGCCACTCCCACGCCTACGAGGAGCTCTTCGGCTAGCCTCATATTCCAGTTCGACAAGCACAATTCGACGGGATAGAATACGGAGGTTCCCGCGCCGCTCCTCGTCCGGGCCTGTTTGGCTTGTGCGGTGCGTACCGTTGGGGACGAGCCTTTCTATGGGCCCGATTTAGGACGTCAGGAATGCCCAATCTGCCAATGCACATCTATCTGGCCAACGAGGTCGCAGAGCAGCTGGACTGGGGATACGTCTACGATCACATCGGCAGCTTCTATCTCGGCTCTACCTCCCCGGACATTCGCGCTATGACCAAGTGGCCTCGAGAGCAAACGCACTTCGCCCCCCTGTCAGTCAGCGAGGTGGGAACAGGGACGCGTACCATGTTCCGAAATCACCCGGAGTTGCTGAATGAGGGGACCCAGTCATCCGCCACGCGGTCCTTCCTGCTGGGATATGTCTGCCACCTTGCCTCGGACGAAGTCTGGATAACCACAGTCTATCGTCCCAACTTCGACATCGGCAGCCAGGATACCCGTCTCACCGAAGACCAGGTCCAGGCCGACATCTGGGACCGTGCCCTGCAGCTGGACATGGACCGCCTGTCGCTGCCCGACGTGCGCGGGCCGATGGGCGCCGGGGCCGCCGTTGCCTGCGGAGACACGGGCGTGTCGGTTGCGTTCTTCGAGGACGGGTTGCTGTCCCAATGGAAGGAGCGTGTCTCAGGGTTTGTCGGCAGGGAGTTCGAGTGGTCCCGCCTGAAGTTCGCTCTCAACCGCATGTACCGGGACAACGACGAAGTGCAGCAGTCCGTTGACCGCTTCCTCGAGCGCATGCCATCCAGCCTCGAAGACGTCTATGAAAAAATCCCCGAGGCTAAGGTGGAGAATTACCGCCGCGAGGCCGTGGCCGCCACTATCGCCCACGTCCGGGAATTCCTGCCCGAATAGCCTTACGCCAGTAACTGATATCTCCGGAGTCGCCAAGTGCCCTCTTCCACCTTCAACATAATTTACGGGGCGGAAAACGCAGAAAACGTCCTCTCCCGCATTGATCCGCTGGACCTTTCCTCCCTGCCCGAGTCGGTGCTCGAGCGAACACGCCGGGCGTTCGGTGAGGGAGTCACTCCGGCGGAATCGGTCGTCCGCATGCTGGCCGATGTCAAGAGGGATGGGGATGCCGCCGTCCGCCATTATGCCAGGCTGCTGGACGGGGCAGACCTCGAGGACTTCCGCATCTCCGACGCCGAACTCGACGCTGCCAGAGAGCAGGTCAGCCCCGAGCTCTGGCAGTCGCTGGAGCTGGCCGCAGATCGCGTCCGATCGTTCCATGAGGCTACCCTGCCCAAGGAATGGATGGACCCGGAACAGGGATTGGGCGAACTGGTCCGCCCCTTAGCCCGCGTGGGCGTCTATGTGCCGGGCGGGAGCGCCGCTTACCCGTCCACCGTGCTGATGACTGTGATTCCGGCCCGGGTGGCGGGCGTGCAGGAGATCATTCTGACTACGCCGCGCACCGGTTCGCAGCCTCTCAATCCCGCCGTAGTCGCCGCCGCCAAGATCGCCGGCGTCGATGCCATGTACCAGGTGGGAGGCGTTCCGGCCATCGCCGCCTTGGCATACGGTACAGAGACCATTACCAGGGTGGACAAAATTTGCGGCCCCGGCAACATTTTCGTCGCCTACGCCAAGAAGCTGGTGCAGGGCTCGGTTGACATCGACGGAGTCTTCGGCCCGACAGAGACCATCATCCTAGCCGACGAAAGCGCCAATGCCGTATTCTGCGCCGCCGACCTGATTGCCCAGGCCGAGCATGATCCCTTGGCTACGGCTATCCTGGTCACAGACAGCGAGGACCTGGTTTCACGCGTGGAAACTCAGTTGGAATTCCAACTTGCCTCGGCGCCCAGAGGGGACGTTGCCCGTGAGGCCCTGGAGCGGCAGGGGCGCGTGGTTCTGGTCGACTCGCTGGACGAGGGCGTGGAGTTGGTCAATCGGATAGCGCCGGAGCATCTCTGCATTCTGATGCGTGAACCGTGGAGCTGGGTCGACCGCATTCACCACGCTGGCGGCCTGTTCCTGGGCGAATACTCTCCCGAAGTAATGGGCGACTACATTGCGGGACCCAGCCATGTCATGCCCACAGGCGGCACGGCACGGTTTGGGTCGGCCCTCAGCGTACACCACTTCCTGCGCACCATGCCGGTGGTGGGCCTGAGCCCGGACGACTTCAAACACCTTGGCCCGGCCGCGGTTCAGATCGCCAACGCAGAGGGCTTGGCCGGCCACGCCAGCGCGGTCCAGGTGCGCCTCGATTCTCTCAAGTCAACAGCCGGGCGATAGCGGACGAGAAACAACGCAACCCAAGATTCAGGTCGTAAGAAATGGCCGAATTCACCGAACAGTTACATCAATCCATGCTGCCGCACATTCGCAGTCTCGGCGTCTACCAGGGCGTCGAGCCGGTCGAAGTAATGGCCGAACGGGCCGGCATCCCGCAGGATAAAGTTATCCGGTTGAACGGGAACGAGAATCCGTACGGCCCGTCGCCCGCCGTGGCGGAGGCGCTGTCAAATTTCCTCAACTTCAACCACTACCCGGACCCGGAACAGCGGCAGCTCCGCGATGCCCTCTCGAGCTACGTGGGTGTGGACCCGGATTGCATCATTGCGGGTAACGGCAGCGACGAACTGATCGATATGCTGTTCCGCATGTTCATTGGGCCCGGCGACAACATAATCAACCTGACACCCACCTTTGGGATGTACTCGCTGGGCGCAGAGATTTGCGGAGGACAAGCAATCTCGGTTCCCCGCGATGAACATTTCGCTATCGACCTTGAGGGGATCAAGCTGGCCATCACTCCCCGCACCAAGGCCATTGTGGTCTGCTCCCCCAACAATCCCACCGGCAACATGCCCTCTGAGGCAGAGGTCAGGGCCCTGCTCGACACCGGAATCCTGGTGGTCGTCGACGAAGCCTACTACGAGTTCAGCGGCCAGACTTTGCTGCCTCTACTGGATGAATACCCCAACCTGGTGGTGTTGCGCACCTTCAGCAAGTGGGCTGGTCTGGCCGGACTCCGCATCGGCCTCGGGGCGATGCACCCCGACCTCGCCGGAATGATGATGTCGGTGAAGCCGCCCTATAACGTCAACCTGGCTGCCGAGGTCGCCCTGATAGCGTCGCTCAAGGACATGCCAGCCCTGCTGGAACGGGTCAATGACATAGTTGACGAGCGGGAGCGCATGATCGGGCTGCTGGAGGGAATACCCGCGGTCAAGCCGTACCCTTCCAAGGCCAACTTCATCCTCTGCCAACTTTCCGAAGGCAACGGCCCTCGGGTGTTTGAGGGACTCTGCAACCGGGGTATATTCCTCCGCCACTGGAGCAACCCGCGGCTGATTGACTGCGTTCGCACCTCAGTAGGTTTTCCCGAAGAAAATGACGCGGTCGCGGCGGCTCTGGCCGAGCTGACAGAGGCATAGTATGGTTGACTCTGCCAACTTGCCCGCAGTGCCCGAGGGCCGCGTAGCCAAGTTGCACCGCACCACCGGAGAGACCGATATTCGGCTCTCGATCAACCTGGACGGTACAGGCAGCTACGATGTGGACACTGGCAACGGGTTTCTGGACCACATGGTCAGCCAGATCTCCCGGCACAGCCTTATTGACATTTCGCTCAAGGCCGAAGGAGACCTGCACACCGGCTGGCATCACTTGGTGGAGGACGTGGGAATCACGCTGGGCCGCGCTCTTAATGAGGCCATCGGTGACGCGAGGGGCATCCGCCGCATGGGACACGCCATAGTGCCGCTGGACGAAACGCTGGCAATGGTGGCTCTGGACTGCTCGGGGCGCGGCTACGCTGTCATCGAGACCACCATCGACGATGCGATGGTGGAAACTCTCCCCGGATCGCTAGTGCGGCACTTCCTCGAGTCGATTGCCCTGGAGGGGAAGATCAACCTTCACGCCAGAATACTTGCGGGCATCGACCCCCACCACAAGGCCGAGGCATTGTGCAAGGCAACGGCACGAGCCCTGCGCGATGCCCTCGAGCCAGACCCCCGCTCGCCACATGCCGTTCCCAGCACCAAGGGCACGCTGAGCGGGTAGGCTGCATCCGATAACTGGACATTCTTGGGGTTTTCATCGCACCTAGTAGTCCCACTTTGTTGAATTGATGACCGCTGGCCACTATATCGTCATTCCGGCCTTGAGCCGGAATCCAGAAGGGCTGGAAAAAGGCCAACGAAAACAGCGCCAGGGTTCCTGGATTCCGGTTCAAGGCCGGAATGACGGGGCCCGGTGACTCGTCCATCAATTCCAGGGGCACGGACTACTAGGGCGCGTTTTCAAACTATAGCCAGAGCAGGATCGATGGGATTTGCAGCATGGACAGATAGTTCTCAGCCCTCTTTTCGTATCTGGTGGCGATACGGCGGAATTGCTTTAACCGGTTGATTGCCCGCTCTACCAAGTTGCGTGTCCGGTATAGGACCCGGTCGAAGGGACCGGTGCGCCTCTCATTCTTTTTCCTTGGGATGGTGTGGCGAATTCCCCGCCGTCTGAGATAGGCGCGAATCTTGCGGCTGCTGTAACCTTTGCCGCCACAGACCCCTTTGTCGCCACAGACCCGCTCGGGTCTGCTGCGAGGACGGCCACGCCCGGGTCTTTTCGCCGCCCCCTGGGTCATCAACTCTTCGAATACGGTGGCCTCATGCTGCTGTCCCGGAGTCAGAACGAAGGCCACCGGCTTGCCCCGGCCCTCCACCCGTACGTGGACTTTCGTTCCAAATCCTCCCTGGGAGCGCCCCAACGCCTGGTCTCCTCCCCCTTTTTGCGCCGGCGGCGTGCTGATGCGCCCGAACCACCGTGCCGTCCACATAATGGACCTCTCAGTCTATCTGCCCGCCAGCATCGGCCTGCTGCTGCACCTCAGCCAAGAGCGGGTCCCACAGTCCCAGCTGGCGCCACCGGTAGAACCGGGTGGCTGCCGTACGCCAAGGTCCATACCGCTCCGGCAGGTCCCGCCATGGGGCTCCGGTGCGCAGCACCCACAAAATGCCGTTGATGACCGTGCGATGGTCTTTGCTGGGCCGTCCGGTCTTTGGCTTCTGCGCCGGCAACAACGGCTCCAGCCGCTGCCACTGTTGATCCGTCAAGTCCCCTCGTCCCACCACACATCACCTCATCCCTTACTCGTCAACCTCAGTCCAACCCCGCTGCTGTAGTTTGAAAACACGCCCTAGATGTATCGAACCTGGTTCTCCCATTCCCAGTCCAAACTGGCTCCGATCATTTCCAGCAGTCCCTCAATTGCCCGGCCCGTCGGCGTGGTCCAGTGCACTACAATGACCCCTGGCATAGGTTGGGAGCTGAAAAGCCGGGTGTTAGCGTCTCTGGTCATAGTATCCTCGTCGTGCGTCAAGAGGATACGGCCTTCCTGAGCCGCCCACTCCAAGATTATCGGATCAGTAGCTCCGCTCAATCCGACATCCTGAACCCGGACTATGTTGATAGATGAATCGCGGGATAACACTCCGCGAACAATAGCGCGGTTGAATCCCTCGTCGGCAACAAATTGTGGCAAAGGGTTATTCCTGTCCTACCTGATGCTCCATCTCCTTTAAGCGACGTATTTTCTGCAGCCGGTCATTGAATTCACGAGCCCCAGGTTGAGCCAACCTTTCAGTTACGAACCGGTCCCATCGCCCCTCATAATCCCCCATATACTCGTCGACTTCGTCTTTGCGGTGCAGGTAGTACGCAATGACGGAATAGGCGTCCCCCAAGCTGATTGGGTCAAAGCACCATTGGATTTCCTCCGGCGTGTACCCCTGCCAGTAGGCCGAGATTATTCCTTCGAGGGCGACTTTAGAATTACCTACGAATACTGTCCCTCCCTCTGTTTGCCTTAGCGGCACGCGTTCCTCGTCAAAAGTTAGCTTTACCATAATTCACCATTGGAATTCTCTCGGCGTTTCTGTCCAATTCCCCCTACAGCTGACGGCCACGGCGGGCGATGAACTCCGGGAAGGCCTGCTCCACGCCGTATCCCTTGACTTCATCGGTGAAGTTTACCTCGTTCTCCCACATCTCCCTCAGGTCCGCGGCCTTGTCCTGGAGCAGGATCTGCTTGATTCCCATCACTGATTCGGGGCGGTGACCGGCGATGGTACTCGCAATCTCCATTGTCTTGTCCCTCAATTCCGACGACGGGACCAAGTGATTGAGCAGGCCCACCCGGTAGGCTTCGTCGGCGCCCACAACGCGCCCGGTGAACAGGAACTCCTTGGCTGTGGGCCAGCCCACCTGATTGGTCAGTGTCCAGGTGCTGTTGATGCGGCCGTAGGCGACAGCAAGGAACCGGAAGCTGGTATTCTCGCAGCCCGTACGCATATCGAGGCAGGATGCCAGCACCGCGCCCCCGCCGTAGGCCAGCCCGTTCATCATGCCGATAACCGGCTTGGGCGATGCGGAGATGTCATACATCCAGTTCTGATACTGCAGGGAGTTGGCCTCCCGCTGCTCCTCGCTCAGTTCCTGGGCGTGCAGCCGCTGCTCGTGGATGTCTCCTCCTGCAGAAAATGCCCGCTCGCCCGCGCCCGTGATCACGATACAGCCGACGCCCTCGTCCTCGTTGGCGGTCATCACCGCGTGATGCAGTTCCCCGTCCAGCTTGTGATTCATGGCGTTGAGGACCTCAGGACGGTTCATTGTGATGATCTTCACACGGTCTTCAACTCCCACCAGCAGGTGCTCGTAGTCCATGGAAACTTCCTCCGGAAATGGTTTGCTTGCTCCCCTCTGACTCGATTGTAGGGAAATACTGCGGTGAGCGCAAAGCGCCAAGGATGAATTGGCCGTTGTGTTAAACTGCAGGGCGATCATCAGCACCGGAGGCGACAACTTTGACCCAGCGGCTTAAGGCAGGCGAGGCGATAATCGAGCTCCTGAAACAGGAGGGTGTGTCCCACATTTTCGGCATTGTGGGATCCTCCTTCCTCGACATTATCGACCCCCTCTACGACCGCGAAGATATGCGATTCATCGGGGTGCGCCACGAGCAGGGCGCCGCGCTGATGGCCGACGGATTCAGCCGCATCTCCGGGGCGCCCAGCGTCTGCCTGGCCACCAACGGGCCGGGCGTGCTGAACCTCACCTACGGCATTGGTTCGGCATATGTTGCCCACTCCCCCGTTGTCGTGATCGCGCCCTCTGCCTCTCGCCGCGACCAGCACCGCAACTCTACCCAGGAATTCGACCAGGTCGCCCTGTTTAAGCCTATCACCAAGGCAGCATTCCCGATCAACCGCATCGACCGCCTCCCCGACGCACTGCGCCACGCCTTCCGGGTCGCCACATCCGGCAAGATGGGACCGGTGCTGCTGGACATACCCCGTGACCTACTGCCCGGCGCCGAGGTGGAGCTGGACCTGTTGCCTCCCAACGCCTACCGTCCCGGCCAGACGCGTTCCCGGGGCGATCTGGGCTTGATTCAGAGGGCCGCAGACGTCCTGGCCTCCGCCGAACGCCCGGTGATTCTGGCTGGCGGCGGCGTTCAGTGGAGCAACGCCGGCGCGGTGGTCTGTCGCCTCGCCGAACTGACCGGCGCCGCCATCGTCACCTCGTACGGCCGGGCCGACGCGGTGCCCTCAGACCACCCCAACTTCCTGGGGCACCTGGGTCGTTTGGGAGCCGCTGAAGGCATCGAGGCTGTTCGTGAGGCCGATGTGATCCTTGCAGTCGGCACCCGCTTGGGACAGTCGACCACTTTCTACGACAATCGCTATATCCCGGCCGACGCACTAATCATTCAGATCGAGATCGACCCCGAAGAGATCGGCCGCAACTATCCGGTCACTGTTGGTATCGAGGGCGACGCCGGCGCCGTTTCCGAGGGGCTGCTGGAGGAGTTGCAGCAAAGGGAGCCCCGCGCCAATCCGCAATGGGCTGAGGAGGTCAGGAGCTGGAAAGCACGGCGGGCCGAGCGGCTGCGCGGAGAGGAGCGGCTGGATACCCTGCCTATGAAGCCGCAGCGGGTCTACGCCGAGCTGCGGAAGGTGATGCCCCGCGATGCAATCGTGGCCCTGGACGCCGGGCTGGCACCCAATTTCGGGCAGGACCGGCTGGATTTCCACCTACCGAGAAGCCTGATGACTTCCCTGGACCTGGGCGGGCTTGGTTTCAGCTTCCCCGCTGCCCTTGGCGCCCAGTTTGCCGCTCCGAACCGGCCGGTGATCAACTTCAATGGCGACGGCGGATTCCTGTTCAACGCCCAAGAGTTCGCCACGGCCGTTGAGTACAATCTGCCGGTGGTTACGGTAATCATGAACAACGGGAGCTGGGGGTCGGAAAAGGCCTACCAGCGCTATGCTTTCAACGAGCGCTATATCGGTGCCGACACCCTGAACCCGCGCTTCGACAAGTACGCTGAACTGTTCGGCGGGGCCGGGTACTATGTTGAGCGCCCGGAGGATGTGGGCGATGCATTGCTGGAGGCCCTGAGCGCGGGCAAGCCCAGCATTATCGAGATACCCATCGACCCAGACGAACTGCCGCGCCCGGCGCGTCTCGCGGACGTGCAGGCGCCGCCTCAATCCTGATCGAGCAACGGGGCCGCAGGGGGTCGGGCGTGGCCGCGCCAGGCACGTATCCCGTGGTACACCCGTTCTCCGTGGTGATAAATTGACTCAAGAGACGGTTTTCCCCAGCGATATCAACCTGGATGGCAACGCCATCGTCATACTGTGGGACGACGGACACCGCAGCCCGTACCCCCATCGTTTCCTGCGGCTGCGCTGCCCCTGCGCCAGCTGTGTCGAGGAAATGACTGGACGCCCGATCCTCGACCCCGAGTCGGTGCCTCCAGCCGTAAAGGCCATTGATCAGATGCCGGTCGGCAAATATGGGGTGCAGTTCCTTTGGGATGACACCCACTACACCGGCATCTACACCTACCGTGCACTCCGCGCCGCCTGCACCTGCATCATCTGCAACGAGGCGCGCGCGGAGGCCGCCGCCGAGGGACGTTAGCTCGCGGGAGTTTCGGGCCGAGACCGCATTGGCTTCTCCAATGAGGCCTTGAACTTTGGGGCGGTGAATGTGTTGGAGCGGAATGCGAAGTTTGATAGCTGCCGTTGCGCCGGCTCATCGCACTGGCTGCATAGGGCTGATTCGTCTGACCGGGAAACAGGACGGATCAGTTCGAATTCATGGTCGCACTTGGCACAATAGAATTCATAAATCGGCATGGATATACTCCCGATTAAGTAATGTAAACTCCATTCTAATGTAATGCGCAGTAATTTGCCGCGCCACTTTGCTGCAGTCCTGCAATCAGAGCAGTATCGGACGATAACGCAATGCCAGAGTCAACAGACGTAGCCATCATTGGGGGAGGCGCGGCCGGTTGCGCCGTGGCCTTCTATCTTGGCGAGGCTGGCCGTACCAGCACCATTATCGAGCGCGAGGGCGTGGGATCCCAAGCATCGGGATACGCAGCGGGCGGCCTGAATCCCCTCACTGGCACCGGCATTCCCGGACCTCTGGCCGACTTTGCCTGGGAGTCTTTCCAACTGCATATGGACCTCTACCCCAAGTTGACCGCACTCACTGAAATTGACTACCAGCTCCGCCAGGCGTCGGAAATCATGCTGACATTCGATAAAGCTGCGGGCCCCGAGCTGGAGGAACTCGCAGCAAGGTTCACCGGAACACCCGGCTTCTCAGCCTCATTGACCGACGAATCGCAGGTGCGCGCGCTTGATCCGCGGATCACCAGCAAATTCACCGGCAGCGTGTTCAAGCAGGGCAACTACCAGCTCGATAGCCATGCTTTCACCCAAGCGCTATCCGCAGCCGCGCAGCATGCGGGCGCCCAATTGCGCCCCGGCACGGTGCGGGGTCTGAAGGTCGCGGGCGGTCACGTCAGCCATGTCCTGTTGGAGGACGGTGAGCTGAAGTGCGGCGAAGTTCTTCTGGCCATGGGCCCATGGTCCCGTCAGGCCGAGAGTTGGCTCAACACCTACATCCCTGTTGACCCCCTCAAGGGCGAGATTCTGCGAATGCAGCTCGCGGGTGATCCATTGGAGCACGACGTTTCCGGTGGGGGCGCCAGCATATACTCCAAGCCTGACGGCCTGGCATGGTGCGGAACAACGGAAGACTGGCGCGGCTTCGACCGCCAACCTTTGGCGGAGACACGCGAGCGGATCCTTGCGGGAGTCAAACGCATATTCCCAGCCATCTCCGGCGCCACTTTGGTCATGCACACTGCGTGCCTGCGTCCGGTCACCCCCGACTGGCTGCCCATCATCGGCCGGGTTCCCGGCTACGGCAACGCCTGGCTCGCCACTGGCGCTGGCAAGAAGGGCATCCTCTTGGCCCCAGGCATCGGCAAGTCCATCGCTGACCTCATCACCAGCGATGAGACCGGCCTGCCCATCGGCAACTTCGCTCCCGAGCGCTTCGCCGCTCCCATTGCCGTATGACCGCCGTCCCTGTCAAGGCAATTGTTCCTGCGTCGCCCTGCCATTCTGATATGGAGGCCCGATGATGACGACCGCCAGAACGATAACGAACGCGTGGATTAACCGGACCCTCCCCGAAATATTCTACGAGGAGCCGGAGGGGCGAGAAGAGGGCATGCTACAGGAACGGCCTATCGATATCATCAAGAGCTCTCTGTGGGAGCGGTACCAGGATCGCGACGACGTGTTTATTTCCAACGGGGTCTTTGTTTCGTATGACATTACGAACGGCAACGCTCGCGTACTGCCCGATCTCTTTATCGCCTTCGACGTTGATGCCGCGGCCATCAGAGAAAGGCTGCCCAACTTCTGGATCTGGGAAACAGGAAAGGTTCCGGACTTCGTGATGGAGGTGGCCTCCCCCAGCACGGCGGCCAACGACCTGGGCCGCAAGCGCGACCTGTACGCACGGCTGGGTGTATCCGAGTACTGGCGGTTCGACCATACCGGGGGGGACCTCTACGGCCAGCCCCTGCAGGGCGACAGGCTGGAGGCGGGTCAGTACGTTTCCTACGACCTCCACGAGGGCCCCGGAGGATGGGTGAGAGCCTACAGCGAACTCCTGGATGTTGACTTCTATTGGGACGGCGAAAACTTTGACGTGCTGGACCCAGCCACCGGAAAGACAATTCAGCCGCTATCCACAGAGAGGGAGGCCCGCCGGAATGCGGAGGCCGAGCGGGATGCAGCCTCAGCCAGGGCCGAGCAGGCCCTGTCCAGAGCCGACCAAGCCGTAGCCAGGGCCGAGCAGGCAGAGGCTGAAGTTGACCGACTACGAGAGGAACTTCGTCGCATGGGGTCTGGATGATTTATCTGCGACGTCGATTCGTCTCATGTAGGTCATGTACGAATGCTGACTGCGGCATGGGACGACCTTCAAGGGTCGACTACATCTTGTGAGAAGGTCGTAGCTGGAACAGGAGCAGCACGTTGTCGCTGGGATGGGGAATCATAGGCATCGGCTCGCACGCCGACCTCAAAGTCGCACCGGCCATTAAGCTGGCCGATGACGCGCGGCTTGTTGCGGTCTATAGTCGCGAACAGGGGCGGGCTGACGCTTTTGCCGAAAGCCACGGCGCCGGCGCTGCTTATAGCGACCTTGATTCCCTCTTTGCCGATTCGCGCATCGACGCGGTGTTCATTGCCTCTCCCAACTACCTGCACGTTTCCCAGACCATCCTGGCGGCAGCGGCAGGCAAGCACGTCCTGTCCGAGAAGCCAATGGCGACCACGGTTTCCGACGCGGCCGCGATGATCGAAGCATGCCGCGATCACGGGGTGAAGCTCGGCCTGGGCTTCGAGCTGAGGTTCCACCCTGCCCACCTGTGGGCCCGGCAGCTCATCGACGACGGCGCCATCGGGCGCATCCGCTTGGCCCACGGGCAGTGGGGCCGCGGCAATCGCGGCGAACCGGAACACCTGCCCCGCACTGGCTTGCGGGAATGGTGGGAGACGCCAGAGTTGATCGGCGACGCCTCGGTTCTGGTGGGACTGGGCGTCCACGTCTTCGACTTGATGCGCTTCCTGCTGCGGGAGGAGGTCGTAGAGGTCGTCGCAATGACCGATGGTCAGACCGAACGTCAGCCCCTGGAACACATCGCCACCATCGCCTTGCGCATGACCAGCGGCACCATCGCCCAAGTGATGTGCGGCAGGATGTTGCCTGACACCCAGAACGATCTCGCCTTGTATGGTTCTGACGGGCGGTTTGCCACAAAGGAGACTGTCTGGGAGGCACGGCTGGGCCTTGCCGAGTTGATAAGTGCAACAGCGAACGAGTGCGAGTCTTATGAATACGATTACCTGGCCAATTTCGTGGCCGAACTGAACGACTTTCGCGACGCCCTGCAGCGCGATCGAGACCCGTCCGCGACGGGCGAGGACGGTCTCAAGGCGACGCAGATCACCGCTGCTGCCATCGAGTCTGCCAAGACCGGGAGGGTGGTGAAGGTCCAGCAGAGGGTGCATAGCCACTAGTCCAGTCCGTCGAGACCAGTCCGTTAAACGAGGATGAGCAGGCATGAGTACAACAGGAACAGCCATCGAGACACAGGGTGCACTGCGGGGAGTACGCGTCGTTGAGTTCGGGCAGTACATCCCCGGCCCACTGCTGGGAATGCTTCTGGCAGAACAGGGCGCCGACGTCATTAAGGTGGAGCGGCCCGGCGGCGATCCGGCCCGCAGCGAGCCGGCCTTCGCGACCTGGAACCGTAGCAAGAGGTCGGTGGAACTGGACCTCAAAACGGCCAAGGGGCAGGAGAAAGCCCAGGAGCTCGTCGGCTGGGCCGATGTCCTGATTGAGAATTACCGGCCCGGTGTCGCCGACCGTTTGGGCATAGGCTACCAGGCAGCCAAGCACAACTCCGGCCTCATCTACTGCTCACTGCCCGGATTTGGCGAGGAAAGTCCCCACCGCAATGACCAAGGCTGGGAACCCATCGTCAGCGCGGCCACGGGCGCGCACCAGGGTGTGCCGGGTATGGACGAGCCGCTGTTCCTGCCCCTGCCCTCGGCCAGCAGCTTCGCGGCAATTATCGGATCGGTCTCGGTGGCCATGGCCCTTATCGCCCGCCAGCGGACCGGCCGAGGGCAGCGCATCGAGGTGCCGCTCCACAGCGCCATGTTCGCGGCCATGGGCAGGCACCTGTCCAAGTTCCACGACATCGATCCTCCCGACCTGTTCCAACTGCCCCGGAACGTGATGTCGCACCAGTACCAATGTGCCGACGGGCGCTACGTCCAGAACCACGGCATGTACCAGCGCTTCGCCAGCCAGTTCCTGCAGGCCGCGGGCCGTCCGGAGTGGATCGAGGACCTCGAGGACCTGTACGGGGCCGACGTCAGCCCGGACACCATCGAGATGTGGCGGGAGCGCGTTGAGCACCTGTTCAAGGAAAAGACCGCAAAGGAGTGGGAGGACGCCATAGCCGATACCGGCGGCGCCTGCACTGTCTGCAAGACGGTGGATGAATGGCTGGTTCACGAGCACGCGCTCGCCTCGGGGATGGTCGTAGAGGTGGACGACGCCGATCACGGGAGCATGAAGCAGCCCGGGGCACCCTCCCGCCTCCGCGGCACGCCCGGCCCCGCACCGCGACGGGCTCCGAAACTCGGGGAGCACACCGAGTCCGCGTTAGCCGAAATTCGGGCTGCCGCGCCGCGTCCGTCTTCCAACGGCCGCGAAAACATCCTTTCCGCGCTGGAAGGGGCTCGCGTCCTCGACTTGTGCATCGTGCTGGCAGGGCCCACCTGCGGGCGCACCCTGGGCGAATTCGGCGCCGACGTTATCAAGATCGACGATCCTTCGCGCCCCTACGACTTTGGCGGGAATCTCGACGTGAACCGCGGCAAACGCAGCATCCAGATTGACCTCAAGAAGGAGCAGGGACGCGAGGTGTTCTGGAAGCTGCTGGAGACCGCCGACGTGGTGGTGGAAAACAACCGCAAGAGCAGCATCGCCCGGCTGGGCCTGGGCTACGAGGAAGTCCGCGAGCGAAAGCCGGACATTGTTTACGCGTCCCTCAACGCCTTCGGCTACGACGGCCCGTGGGCCGAGCGTCCTGGCTGGGAGCAACTGGCACAGGCAACCACCGGCATCCAGGTCCGCCGCGGGGGCCGGGATGCTGCCCCGCAGCTTCTGCCGTATCCAATGAATGACTACGCCACCGGCCTTCTCGGCGCTTACTCCGTGGCACTGGCCGTGCACGAGCGCAACCGAACCGGGCGGGGACAGTCGGTCGACGGCGGCCTCGCTCTCACGGCCTGCCTGCTACAGTCGCCATACTTCCTGGACTACGACGGATACGAGCGCAGCGACCCCGAGGGCCTGGACCTGCGTGGGTTTTCAGCGCTGTCCCGGCTCTACCGGGCCGCAGACGGCTGGTTCTACTTACACTCCCCGGACGAATCTTCGTGGTCGAGTCTCACGCAGCTCGAGGAATTGGGGCATGTTGCCTCAGACGATAGATTCGGTGATGCCGAATCGAGGAAACGGAATGACGGGGCTCTGGCCGAAGCCCTTTCCGCGGCCTTTGCCATCGGTTCGCGCGAGGGCTGGGTACAGCGGTTGGCGGGCGCAGGCGTCAGCGCCATCGAAAACATCGCCATTCCCGACTACCACGACGACCCGCATGTCCGACAGGCCGGCCTGATCGTCGGCCGCGAACACCCGGGCATGGGAATGGCCGATCACCTGGGAGTACTCCCGCGTCTGTCGGCAACCCCGGCGAGGGTGGGACGGCCGACCCCTGTCCTTGGCGCCGAGACCAACGAAATCCTGGCGGAGGCGGGCTTTAGCGCCGTCGAAGTCGCAGCCCTGAAGGCCGCCGGCGCCGTCGTACAACACGGCGAATAGCGCGACACAGGATCCAAATGATTCTCCCTCTCCCTTGTGGGAGAGGGTTGGAGTGAGGGTGGATTAGTAACCCTCGGCGGCTTTGCTAACTGCGGGAGACGCGTCTCACCCTAGCCCTCTTCAGGGGGAATTTGTCAACCGGATGGCCCGCCTTCCGAACGCCGCAAAGTGGCGGCGGATTCAGCACCGTGGTAAACTACCGCCATTCGGCGGGAAGGGACGCCTTCAGCAGCGGAGCGCGCATTAGAGGCTGGAATGCTGCGAATCTACAACACCCTGACTAAAAGGGTAGATGAGATCGAGCCCGCAGAGCCGGGCAAAGTTAGTATGTACACCTGCGGGCCGACCGTTTACCGGGACGCCCACATCGGCAACCTGCGGACCTACATGATGGCCGACTGGATTCGCCGGGCCCTCATGCACCACGGTCTCCAGGTGCACCACATCAAGAACATCACCGACGTGGGCCACATGCGCCAGGAGCTGGTAGAGACCGGTGGCGACAAGATGATCCTGGCCGCCCTTGCCGAAGGTAAGACTGTCCAGGAAATCGCCGAGCTCTACGCGGGCCGCTTCCACCGAGACGAGACCCGGCTGAACATAATGGATGCTCACGTGTTTCCGTGGGCGAGCCAGCATATTCCCGAGATGCTGTCGATAGTGGGCACCCTGGTGGAAAAGGGTCACGCCTATGAACGTGGCGGAAACGTTTACTTCGGCGTCCCCAGCTTCTCAGACTATGGCAAACTCTCCCGCAACACCGGCATCGACCTGCTGGAGGGCGTCCGCGCCGAGGCGGACCCGCTGAAGCGCGACCCGCGCGACTTCACCCTCTGGAAGGCCGCGGAACCAGGCCGCGATGTGAAGTGGGACAGCCAGTGGGGCGAGGGTTTCCCGGGCTGGCACATCGAGTGCTCGGCCATGGCCTCCAAGTACCTGGGGGAGTTCTTCGACATCCACACCGGTGGCGTGGACAACATTTTCCCGCACCACGAGGATGAGATCGCTCAGAGCGAGGCGGCTTTCGGAGAGCAGCACGTCCGTTACTGGGTGCATGCTCAGCACCTCCTCGCCGATGGCGCCAAGATGGCCAAGTCGTCGGGCAACGTCTTCCTGGTCGAGGAGCTGATTGAACGCGGCTTCGATCCCCTAGCCTTCCGTTACCTGTGCATGACCGTCCTCTACCGGCACCGCATGAACTTCACCTTCACATCGCTCAGAGCGGCAGAGAAGGCCCTGACTAACCTGCGCACCCGAATCTGGCAGTGGAGCATGGATCCCGAAACCAATGGGCATTCCGGCGGGGCCGAGGAGTACCGCCGCCGCTTCTGGGAGGCGGTGGACTCCGACCTGAACCTGCCCGGCGCGCTGGCCGTAACCTGGGAGATGGTGCGCTCCGATCTGCCGGGACGGGCCAAGATGGGGCTGCTGCTCGAGTTCGACGAAATGTTTGGCCTTGATCTCCACAAGGCCCCATCCGACAACAGCGTTGGCGAGGAGATAGTCGCCTCGCTCCGCGAACGGGAGACCCTGAGAGAGCGGCAGACCTGGGAAACCGCAGACTCCCTTCGCGCCCGGCTTTCTGCCGACGGTTACGTGGTCGAGGACTCGCTGCTGGGCTCTCGGGCCCGTCCGAAGACGGCCATGGAGCGCCGCCTCGAGAAGTGGGACTCGGTTTCGTCATCCCGCGAAGTGCCCTCCAGGCTGCACGAAGCGCCCGCATGCGATTTCACTTTCATACTCAACGCTTATGGCTATCCCGAAGACGTGCGCCGTTGCGTCAACGGGATGCTCCGCCACTCCCAGGGCTATTCTGCCGAGATTATCGTAATTGACAGCGGCTCCACCGACGGCACAGGCGAGATGCTGGCAGAGATGCAGCAGGAGCACGACAACCTCCGTGTCTTCCACTGCGACCACGTGATTGGCGACGCCGCCAGCAAGAACATTGGCATCAAGCAGAGTCTCGGCAGGCACATCATCATCGTGGACGGCTCGGCAGAAATCGTTGGGGACATCCTCGGGACCGTGGCTGAGAAACTCAGCGATCCCTCCGTCGGTATATTTGGCCCCTACGGTCTGACAACCGACGATATGCAACACTTCCACGAGGAAGTTGAGGAGGGCGATGCCGACGCGATGCAGGCGTATTGCATGTCCTTCCGGCGCGAGGCGGTGAACACCGTGGGGCTGATGCGCGAGGTGTTCCGCTTCTACCGCAACCTGGACATCGACTACTGCTTCCAGTTCAAGGACAAGGGCTACCGGGTTCTGGCGGACTCTGCCCTGCCCATCGTTAGGCACGAGCACCGGCAGTGGACTGAATTGGATGACAACCAGCGCGACGAACTCTCCCGCAAGAATTTCGGACGGTTTCTCAAGCGCTGGGGCAACCGGCCCGACCTGCTGATCACCGCGGGAGCCAAGGGCTTCGGCGGAGGATTCAATCACTGATTCTTCACCCTTGGTCCACTCATTTCCTCAATTCCCATTGGAAGCTCCGGAGCTGACGACCGTTGTCTGAATTGGCAGGCAGGCTGCTGTCCGGGGAGCAGCGCGCTCTTTCCCGTGTCATCTCCATGCTGGAACGTGGCGACTCCGCCGCCGCCGGGGTTATGCGGGACATTGATCCGCAGACGGGCCGTGCCTACACCCTGGGCATAACCGGCCCGCCCGGCGCAGGCAAAAGCACCATCGTTGACCGGCTGACGCGCCACCTTCGCGCCCAGGACCAGCGGGTCGGGATCGTCGCTGTCGATCCCACCAGCCCTTTCAGCGGAGGCGCACTGCTGGGGGATCGCA
Source organism: Dehalococcoidia bacterium (assembly GCA_965249355.1). Taxonomy (GTDB): domain Bacteria; phylum Chloroflexota; class Dehalococcoidia; order Lucifugimonadales; family UBA3495; genus VXOI01. The sequence continues at coordinate 2,086,649 of CBDFLW010000004.1, read as the reverse complement.
TCAGGATGCAGCGCCACTATCTCGACCCGGGCGTATTTATCCGCAGCATCGCCACCCGCGGCCAGACGGGTGGGCTGCCCCGCGTCGTCAAGGGTGTGGCCCGCGCGCTGGATGCTGCCGGCTACGATGTCGTGATTGTGGAAACGGTTGGTGTTGGCCAGACCGAGTTGGGCATCATGGGCGTCGCCGATACAGTAGTCGTCGCGCTTGTTCCCGAGGCAGGCGACGCCATCCAGGCCCTGAAGGCCGGTGTCATGGAGATTGCCGACATCTACGTGGTCAACAAGGCTGATCGGGATGGCGCGGACCAGATGGCAGCGACCGTAACAGCCATGCTCCATATGTCCCTGACGACACCCGAATGGGTGCCGCCCGTGTTGATGACCGCAGCCCACACCGGCCGCGGCATCGAAGAGATGTGGAGTAAGCTGGAGGAGCACCGGGCTTATCTGAAAACGAGCGGAAACTTGGAGAAGCGTCGCGGCGAACACAGGACTCAGGAATTCCTAGAGGTAGTGGAGGAGGAACTTGTGCGCCGTTTGCGTCGCTTGGTGCAGACCGATCCGGCCCTGCTGGCGGTGATGGACCGCGTTGCAGCCAAGGAGACCGAACCCTATTCCGCGGCCATGGACTTCCTCAGCGGCTCACCCCTGGTGACCGAGTCCCTTTCCGCCGGCGCTCTCTGATCGATATCACGGCTCCAGGGCCGACATCCCGCACGATTCCTTGACCAGAACCACGGGTCCGGCAGCCTTGACCTTCAACTTTGTGTTATTATCTCGACTCCCCTTTTGGGGTGGATTATCGACCGTTTCAGCTTCGGCTGAAGGGAGGTGCGAATGATGGACCTGCACATTCAGGGTCGGAACATCGAGATCACCCGCTCGATGAGGGAGCACGTGACCGCCAAACTTGCCTCCTTGGACCGGCACTTGCCGGCCATAGCCCGCGCTGAGGTCGAAATGGCCTCTGAATCCACTAGGTCGCAACAGGACAGGGTGGTGGTGCAAGTGTCGCTCAACGTGGGCGGTGACTTGCTTCGCGCCCAGCGCCGGGCTGCCAACGCCAGGGCCGCGGTCAACGCCACGGTCGACGCACTGGACCGCCAGCTCGACCGCTGGAAGGCCCACACCTACCGCAGCGAGCGTCAGTCGCGAAACGCCCCCGATGCCGATACGGTTGTGGAGGCCATGGCCGCAGATGGGCTGCCATCCGTAGAGCCGTCATTAGAGGCGGATGCGGCGATGGTGTCGCCAACAGGCGACCTGGTGCGGATCAAGCGGTTCAACATGGACCCGATGTCGGTGGAAGAGGCCGCTCTGCAGATGCAGTACCTCGACCACACCTTCTACATGTTCCTGGATGCCGAGACCAACCGGTACAGCGTGCTGTATCGACGCGGCGATGCCAATTTCGGCCTGATCCAGCCCGCCGACCCGTAGACCTCGATGCTCACGGCGTGGAAGACTTCTAGGTGCTGGCAAGGGGGACAATAACAAAAAGGCCGGGCACGATGCCCGGCCCTTTCTGTTGCATTGCCCTCTGCTGCTAGGCTGATCCGTTGTTCTGGCGGTCGTTGCTGCCGTTGTCCCCCGTGCTGGCGCCCATGGACATGAAGTTGCCCAGCATGGAGGTGAACTCCATCGGGAATATCCACTTGGTGGAGGGGGAATCGCCCAGCGACTTGAGGGTGTCAAAATACTGCAGGCTCATGGTGCGGCCGTCAGCCTTGTTGGCCACCTCGTTGATGCGTTCAAGCGCTTCGCTGAACCCCATAGCCCTTAAAACGGCGGCCTGCTGCTCGCCCTCCGCATTCAGGATCTCCGACTGCCGCTCACCCTCCGCCCTCAGGATGGCTGCCTGCTTTTCGCCCTCGGCCCGGTTGATCTGCGACTGCCGCGCCCCTTCGGACTCAGTGATCTCGGCAGTCTTGATGGCCTCGGCGGATTTCTCACGCTCCATCGCCTGCTTCACGCCAGGCGGCGGGTCGATCTCGTTGATCTCGACCTGCGATACCTTCACGCCCCACCGCTCGGTGACCTCGTCCATCCTTACCTGCATGGAATCGCGGATGCGTTCCCGCTCGGCGAGAGCGTCGGCCAGCGAGGTTGCGCCAATTACCGCCCGTAGCGTGGCGAAGGCCAGGTTGATAACCGCCATCTCAAAATTCTGCACCTCCAGGACGGCGCGGTCGGCCAAGTTTTCCATGATGCGGTAATAGATTACGAAATCCATATCCACAACCACGTTGTCCGCCGTGATGTATTTTTGGGTCGGAACACGGGCCACCCGCTCCCGCAGGTCCACCTTGGTGCCATGAAAAACAAATGGAAGTAGAAAATGAAGCCCCGATGACTTGGTCCCGACAAAGGTGCCGAACCGTTGGATGACCATTCTTTGGTACTGTTGCACCATTATGAGGCCAGCAGACATAATACTCTCCTTGGAATTTCCGGCTGTACCGCTGCTATCTGGTACGAATAAGCTACTCGGGTGGATGCTGGCGGGCTACGGTCAGCACCAGTCCGTTAATCGACACGACCATAACCTGTTCTCCAGCTGAAATGTGGCTTCCGTCTGCGCTCACCGCGGACCAGGTGTCGTTGGCGACCCGGACTGATCCCCTGGGCGTCATGGGCAGGGTTACGGAACCGGTCATGCCCACGATGGAGTCGACTGCATTGGCACGGCGATCGCGGCGTGACTTCACTGCCTCTCGGGCCAAGTATATCACGCCCCCACCGGTGACCACTGCGACGCACGCTAATAACCACCGGTTGACTCCCACGTGGGGAAGCGTCGGGGAGGCGTCGCCGAACTGCGCAAAAAGCAACAAGCCGCCAATGACCAGGCTTACCGCCGAAGCAACCCCAAGTATGCCGAACCCGGCAACGACCACCTCCGCCGCACCGAGAACTATGGCCAGCAGGATGAGCGCCACTCCCGCATAGTTGACCGGCAGGTTGCCCAGACCCACGAAGGCCAGAATCAGGCAGATTCCACCCACGATCACGGGGACCAGCAGCCCGGGATTGAACAGCTCGATCACTATCCCCAGACCCCCGATACTCATGAGCAGGAAGGACACGTTGGGGTCGGCAAGGAACTCCAGGAGTCTTTCCAGGAAGTTTTTCTGCAACTCCTCGGTGTCCAGGCCCTCCGTATCCAGAGTCACCGTGCCCTGAGACGTCTCCACGGGCAGCCCGTTGAGTTGCGCCAGCAGATCGGCGATGTCATCGGCAATGAAGTCCACCACATTGCCTTCCAGAGCCTCCTGGGCGCTGTAGGAGGCAGCCTCTCGTACCGTGGCCTCCAGCAGTTCGGCGTTCCGGCCGCGTTCCTGGGCGATGCTGCGGATCAGCGCAGCGGCATCATTCTCAACCTTGCTGGCCAGGGTCTCGTCCAGGTCCTGGCCAGTGGAGGAGATCGGCGTGGCCGCACCGATGTTGGAGCCCGGAGCCATCACGGCGAAGTTGGCCGCTGCCGTGATGAAGGTGCCCGCCGAACCTGCCCGTGCTCCCTTGGGAGTGACATACACCGCCGTGGGGATTGGAGCGGACAGCAACTGCTCGACAATATCCCGTGTTGAGCTCAGAAGCCCGCCCGGGGTGTCGAGCCGGATGATCAGCAATGTCGAGCCCCTTATCTGGGCCTCTTCCATCGCCCGCTCGATATACCGGTCCTTGACCGGGTTTATCACCCCGTCGATCGTGATCACCAGGGCGTGCGGGCCCGTGGTCGCCTGCGCGAACACCTGCCCTGCCAATGGCCCGAACAGGCCCAGCAACACTGCCAGGGAGGAGCAGAGCAGGAGGAAGCGACGGAGTCCGCCCGTTATCGCCAATCCAGCAGACATCTTTGCTATAGGAACGCCCCAGAATCGGAATTTCCAATATCAATTATACGCCCTTTCGCTCAAAGACCAATAATCCGCTGGTAAACCGTAACAGTTCAGAGTTGATGTGGCGAATTGGCCGAAAGTTGCCGAAAGAGCAAAGGGGGACAGTTTCGCGGTTATGTTAAATCAGAGGCATGGATGCCGACATTGACCTGAGCGCCATGCCGCGGGAGGACCTGCTGGCCCTGATTGCCCAGTTGCAGGCTGTCGTTCAAGAGCAGCAGACCGTCATCGCCCAGTTGCAGCGGCGGATAGAGGCGCTGGAGGGAAAGGCCAAACCGGGCGGCCCCAAAGGGATGCCCGGCATCAAGCCTCAAACGGGCCAGCAGACTCCCAGGGAGAAACAGACCAGGAAGCCCCGGCCCCACGGTTTCGCCCGCCAGCGCATGACCCCCACCCACCGGGTGGCCCACGCCGTGGAGAGTTGTCCTGATTGCGGAACCCGGCTGTCCGGGGGCTGGACCCACCGCACCCGGGAGGTCATCGACCTGCCAGTGGTTCCGGTCCAAGTAACCGGACATGTCTTCATCGCCAGGACTTGCCCAGTGTGTGAGAAACGCCGGGTGCCCAAGGTGGACTTGGGCGAGGTGGCGCTGGGGAAACAACGATTGGGAGTAAACCTGCTCAGCCTGATGGCGGCCCTGCGGGAGGAGGGGAGGCTGCCCTTCCGCACCATCCAGTGGTATCTGAGGACCGTCCACCAGTTGCGCCTGAGCCTCGGCGCCATCGTCCGGGCCATCCACCAAGTGGCCCGGCAGGCCCAACCGGCGGTGGACCGGATTCTGGAGCGCATCCGGGGCAGCCCGGTGGTCCACGCCGAGGAGACCGGCTGGCGCCAGGATGGGGTCAACGGCTACGTCTGGACTTTCAGCACTCCCACCGGGCGGTATTTCCTGCGCCGCAGGAGGAACAAGGAGGTGGTGGACGAGGTGCTGGATGAGTCCTTCAGTGGGGTGTTGGTCAGCGACTTCTATGCCGCCTGTCATCACTACCCGGGACTGAGGCAGCGCTGCTGGGTGCACCTGCTGCGGGACATCCACGACCTGAAGTCGCTGTACCTCAGGGATGCCTCACTGCTCCGGTGGGCGGCGGCGGTCCAAGACATCTAGCGGCAGGCCAAGGGCTTCAGCCATCATGGCGCTGGTCAAAGACGGCAGGCCCAAGGGTGGTTGGAGCGGAAACTGCTGGCCCAGTGCCGTCTCTACGCCCAGGACCCGGCAGCCGCCCAAGGCAACCTGTGCCGACGTATCGAGAAGCACGTCAAGGAACTGTTTGTATTCGTGGCGGAGCCTGATGTGCCAGCGGACAACAACGCTGCGGAGCGAAGCCTGCGCCCTCTGGTGGTCAGCCGCAAAATCAGCGGCGGCACCCGCTCGGAGCAGGGCACCGACACCAAGATGACCCTGGCCTCCCTCTTCGGCACCTGGCGCGCCCAGGGGTTGGACCCCCTCTCGGCCTGCCGTCAGATGCTCGTTTCACCTCAAGTCTGAACTGTTACGGTAAACCTTCAGGTTAACCCTCCAGATTTCTTGATGTTTGTGGTTGAGCCCGCGGTCTAAAATCCGTTTAGGCCCAGAATTCGTATTAGAGACTATCTCAAAACACGGCGAACCAACCGTTCCGTCATTCCCGCGAAAGCGGGAAGGTGGATTCACATTTCAAGTGCAACACTGATTTTGCTAGTATCTCTGCTGGGGTCAGGAAGCCCAGGCACTTGCGTGGGGTGTGGTTGTAAGCTTGGACGATTTGGTAAGTCAGGTTTTCTGGCAAAAGGGAGAGGTTGGTCTGCCGGGGCAAGAAGCGGCGCAGGCGGCCGTTGACGTTCTCCACCCCGCCCTTCTGCCAGGGGGAACGTGGGTCGCAGAGGAAGGTCTGGGTGCCCAGGTCGTGGAGTTGGAAATGACGGGCGAACTCAGTGCCGTTGTCGAAGGTAACGCTCTTGCGCCACCGCTTTGGGAAGGGGGCCAGGAGTTGAGTAATGGCATCGGCCACCGGTTGGGCTGCTTTGCTGGTCAAGGGATGGGGTAGGAGCAGCCGGGAGTGGCGTTCGTGGAGGGTGAGGAGGGCTTGGCCCCGGTTGCCAAAGAGCATTAGTCTGCCTCCCAGTGGCCGGGATTGGCCCGGTCATCGGCCTCCTGAGGCCGCTGGGAGAGGGGCTGGCCCAGGGGGATCAATGAAAGAGAGCTGCCGCCCCTGCGTCCGCGCCAACCCCGTTTGGACTTGGATCGGGGCAGGTAGTGGCGCCAGGAGTAGTCCTTCTTACGGGCCAACTGGGCATAGATGAAGCGGTAGATGGTGTCGTGGGAGATGATGGTGCGGCCCGCCTCCCAGGCTAGGCGGCCCGCCACCTGCTCTGGGGAACAGCCCTGCTGGAGGCGGGAGAGGACCCGGTGGCGCAGCGAGTCGTTAAACGCTCAGCTTGGAACCGGTCCAGCGGCGGGTACGAGCCTGCTGGTGGGCATAGGAGGGCTTGTAGCCCTGAGTACGGGAACCGTTACGGCTCAACTCCCGGGAAACCGTTGATGCCGAGCGATCCATACTTGCTGCGATTTGGCGGACCGGGTGTCCCGCGGCACGTAGACGGGCCAATTCACACCGCTCCTCAATGGTGAGATGCTGGTATCCTCTTCCCATGGCAACACCTTAAGCAAGTGTTCCACTTCGTTTGTGAGTTTAGCGAACCAGGACCTCGGTAATCAATTGGCGAAATTTCAGCAGATTCTGTGAGTTTTGGGATAGTTTCTTAGTGGCTACATGTTGCGAAAGGAGGTTCAGCGCATGTGGATGTCGACGGATGCCAGGTTAAGATGGATGGCGATCTTTCTGCCGCTGGCCCTGTTGGTCGGCGTTTCCGCGGCTTGCGGTAGCTCTTCGTCCCCAGGTTCGGAGGCGGATACGGCAGGACGAGGAGTTGCGATAGCTTCACAACCGACTGGCACCAGTGCGCCACCCGGCGCTACTGCCGCACCCGCACCTGTCGCCGCCGTGCCGGTTGCGGACAGCGAGATCCGAGCCGTCGCTGCTGGTGGCGGCGCACCGCTCAACCCGGCCGACCCGGCGGCCAAGCCGGAAGTGGGGGGGACGCCAGTCGGCGTCGGCGCCGCAGGCGCAAACCTGATACTGGCTGCATTTGAGGAGGTGCTTGGCGGGATATACGAGAGCGTGGCGCCTTCGGTGGTATACATACGTGTCCCCAGTGCTGCCCGTTCAACTTTGCAGGGGAGGAAGGGAGTGCCTGACGAACTGCTTTGGAGCGCGGGCTCCGGAATCGTCTGGGACAATTTGGGCCACATTGTAACCAACCATCACGTGGTCGAGGAGGCCATAGACAATTCATTGAAAGTTACCGTGGTCTTCGCGGATTCCACTCAGGCAAAAGGCGCCGTGGTGGGAGGTGATCCACACTCCGATCTGGCGGTCATCAAGCTGGAGGATGCCGACGTGCAGCTGCATCCGGTTACCCTCGGAGACAGCAACGCGGTCAAGGTGGGCCAGCTGACGGTGGCCATCGGCGCGCCCTTCGGCCAAGAATTAACAATGACTTCCGGCATCGTGAGTGCGGTTGGACGAAACATCAGCGGCCAGAGCCGGTTCACCATTCCTGAAGTAATCCAGACCGACTCGGCCATTAACCCCGGCAACTCGGGAGGCCCGCTGCTCAACCGCTTGGGACAGGTGATTGGAATCAATACCCTGATCATCAGCCGGTCAGGCAGCTTCTCCGGCGTGGGAATGGCGGTCCCGATCAACATAGCCAAGCGGGTCGTGCCGACACTGATAGAGGACGGGGAATTCGACTATCCCTGGCTGGGTGTCAGCATAGCCACCGTCACGTCGAACTACGTCGAGGAACTCGATCTTACCGAGGGTACCAGGGGAACGCTGGTCATTGCGGTCGTAGACAACAGTCCGGCCGACAGGGCCGGCCTGCGCGGGTCAGACCATACCTTTGAACTGGATGGGATCGAATATGAAGCAGGCGGGGACATCATCACGGCAGTCGACGACTACGAGACGCCCGGTTCCAGCGAGCTGATCGCGCACCTGCTCTACCACAACAGGCCGCGGGATACCGTCACCCTCACCGTGCTTCGAGATGGACATCAGAAAGAGATTCAGGTTACCCTAGGCCAGCGCCCCACCCTCCCGTGATTACAACCCGGATTCGGCGGGCACACTGCGGGTCATTCCATTGTCTACCGTGCGTCTTACTCGCCTGGTTAGCGCAATCTACACGACGGCAATTAAGTCGCTGGCCCTCGAGAGCCGCGCATCGGTGGTCGTGGGGCCGTCCGGTATCGCCGAGGACCGCCGGTTCCACCTCATCGATGGGAGCGGACGACTACTGACCCAGCGGCAGCGCCCCCAGTTGGCGTTGGTGGCGGCCGCCTACGACCCGGATTCGGAGCAACTGTCGCTGACCCTTCCCGGCGGCGAAAAAGTTGCCGGGGTAGTGGAAACGGGAGAACCAGTGCGGACGGCGATCTGGGGCCGCCCGGTGGCGGGGAAAGTGGTTGTGGGAGACTGGAATGACGCAATTTCCCAACTTTGCGGCGGCCCCGTCAGACTGGTCAAGACCGAGGATGTTGGTCTCTCTTTCGACGAATATCCTTTGTCGTTGCTGTCGCAGGCATCCATAAACCTTCTCGGCCGCCTGACTGAGGGCGCTATGGAATTCGAGGCACGGCGGTTCCGGCCCAATTTCCTTCTCGACGGGTGTTCCCCACATGAGGAGGATTCGTGGCTGGGCGGAGTGGTGGCTGTCGGCCCCGAGGTCCGGCTTCGTGTCGTGGCGCCCGACCCCAGGTGCGCGATCACCACCATCGACCCGGAAACCGGCCAAAGAGACTTCGACACACCCAGGTTCCTCCTTACCTACCGCCCTGCGGCTAGAGCTCCATACTTCGGAGTGTATGCTACTGTTGACACCCCCGGCACCATCACTGTTGGCGATACAGTTGAACTCGTCGTTCCCGCTCCCTCCCGCTAGCCCGTCCACCGTTCCGGAGTGGCGGCGGGTCTTATCACACCCGGGCAGACGGGGTTTGACAGTTGCGCTGGCCCCTATCTACACTCTACAACGGCGTTTTTGAAACATAGGCATCAGAGGTCCACGCAATGAAAGAAAACCGGGTGAAGCGAGTTATGCGGGAAGGTGGACTGGCGATCGTGAGTCACGTCGGCTTCTCCGATCCCGCCGTTGTCGAAATCATCGCAGCTGCCGGTTTCGATGGGGCATTCATCGACATGGAGCATTCGGCTTTCGACATGCGAACGGTCGGGGAGATGATCCGGGTGGCCGACCTGTGTGGCATCACGCCCATAGTGCGGGTGCCCGAGAACAACCCCAAGACCATCCTCCGCATTCTGGACGCCGGCGCCCAGGGAATCCAGGTCCCCCACATCGAGGGCGTGGAAGGCGCAAGGCGCGCCGTCGCCGCTGTCCGCTATCCACCCGAGGGCGAGCGAGGTGGCGCCGGCAGCACCCGGGCCGCCGGATACGGCGCGATGCCCTGGACGGAACACATGCTGACGTCCAACGAGGAGATCCTCCTGATCATAATGACTGAGGACCAGCGTGGCCTCGATGAGCTGGAGGAGATTGCGGCCCTGGACGGTGTTGACATTATCTCGCTGGGGCCAACGGATATATCCACGTCGCTGGGAATGACCGATCTCAACGACCCCAGACTGCGGCAGACTTTTGTGGAGCTTGCGGCCCGAATCAACGCGGTCGGCAAGGCCAAGGTGTACATCCCGGTCAACCACTCCGCACTGCGACTTTCGCCCCAGGAGCTGCTCGAGATGGGGGTGAACTACACCTCCGTTGCTCCGGCCCCGCCCACCATCGTGCTGAACTCCCTGCGCGAGTCCGCCGCCCGCATCCGCGAGGAAACGGCGAGGGCCGCTGTTGCTTAGGTAGAGCCTCCGTTCACGGTCGAAACCGGTCAGGATGTTTTATTCCGTTTTGATGGAGACCAGAGCATAGCTACACAGAGACTGGCTCGAGGAATTCCCACCGTTGCCGATAACCGGCAGTTCGTGCAAGTGGCGGTGGAGGAATCCTGCCGAAACTCGGACAACCAGGAATACCTGCAGCTCCGCCGTCTAGTCGCAGAACAGGGGCTGCTGGATCGCCAATACATCTACTACGCCATAAAAGTGCCCGGCATGCTGGGGGCGCTGGCCGCGGGCATAGTGGTGATCGCGCTCTTCGACCAGTTCTGGGTACAGATGCTTAACGCTGTATTTCTGGCTGCGGTGTTCGCCCAGTTCGGTTTCATAGGACACGATTCGGGGCACCGCCAGATCTTCCACTCCGCCTTCCGGAACGACCTGGTGATGCTGCTTGCCGGACTGATAACCGGCATGACGCCCAGCTGGTGGCAGGACAAGCACAATGCCCATCACCGAAATACGAACCATCTGGGCCTTGATGGCGACATCGAGGTGTCGGTCTTCGCCTTCACGGAAGAGCAGGCCATGGAGACCAGGTGGCCCCTGCGCCTGCTGGTGAAGTACCAGGCGTATCTCTTCTACCCGATGCTTCTGCTCACCTCGCTGAGCCTGCTGGGAGGCGGTCTTGCGTACCTGGTGAGGCGGAAGCGGGTGCGCTACCCGCTGGCCGAGGCCGCTGTCGTCATTGCGGGCATAGCACTGTACCTGGGTATCCTGTTCACTTTCCTGCCTCCTTGGCAGGCGGCGCTGTTCATCGTGGTGCACCGGGCCCTGGCAGGGCTGCACATGGGGTCAGTGTTCGCCCCGAACCACAAGGGGATGCCGGTCATTGAGCCGGGAACGAAGCTCGACTACCTGCGCCAGCAGGTGCTCACCGCCCGCGACGTGATTCCCAACCCGGTGATCGATTTCGCCTACGGCGGGCTCAACTGCCAGATTGAGCACCACCTGTTTCCGAATATGCCCCGCAACCGGCTGAAGATGGCCCGCAGGGTGGTGAAGGCCTTCTGCGCAGAGAGGGGCATCCCCTATCACGAGACCGGATTCTGGCGCTCCCACCAAGAGATCCTCGGCTACTTGCATGAGGTCAGTGCCCCGCTCCGGCGCAGGGGCCAACCGGCCTAAGAGACTATCTCAAAAGACGGCGCACCAACCAATCCGTCATTCCCCCTGGTTCTTTCAAGCCAGGAGGGGGGATCCAGAACCTCGGTAAGCGATTGGCGAATTTTGAGCAAATTTAGTGCGTTTTGAGATAGTTTCCAAGCGGTAACAGGCCACCAGTGGACCGGACCTGGAGCCGCCCAGCGCGGAACGGTAGCGCGAGCGCTATTGGTGTTGTTGCACGAACCGGCGGTAGACTTCCTCCTCCGACAACGGCGTCGAGTGGAACCAAGCCTGCTCGATGGTGGAATGCAGCCGGTCGAGGGTGGGCAGTACCTAGTCCATCAAGGCCATTACATCTTCCGGAGATGTGATGGGTGTTCCAGCCGCGTCCAGCATGGCGATGGCCTCGCCCAACAATTGCAGGGCTTCCACCGGCGCCACGTGTGTCGCATTGAAGCGCGCGGCGGCCAGACACCCGCGGACCGAAGCTCCGCTGTCCCGCGTCAGCAGCAGGTCCAGGGCCCTCTCCTCTGTCTCAACCGTGAGTCCCCGGATGCTGGCCGCCACTCGGAGAGTGGTCTCGATCTCCAGCTGGTCAGAGGACGAGTCCTGCGCCGCCGACCATCTAACCACCAGCGCAATCGTTTGGGCCCGTTCGATCCAGCGCCCCAGCCACACGAGGTTGTAGACCCTGGAGTCTGTCAGCCAGCGGTCGGCGCCGCCCGCGATTGCCCTGGGTCGGCCGTGTCGGTCATAGATCTTTCTCCGGTCTTTCCAGCAATTGACCGCCTGCGTCGGCCTCGTTGCGCAACACGTAGGCCCTCTCCAGCAATTCCAGCGCATCGGCCAGCGTGGGCTGAAAGCCGCCCAGCCGCACATCTGCAATCGCAGCGATTTCCGCCGCTCCCCCCGTGGACAGGAAGGAGCCGGTCACTGGAGGTACGTCCGTATAGTCGCGTCCCACGCTCAGCTTCACATAATCGCTGGCAGGCGGCATCATCAGGCCACGGGTTGGATCGGCGCCCAACCAGCCTTGGCGCGGGTGAAAAAACTCCACCCAGGAATGGGTCTCGCCGGTCTGTCCCGCGATCAATCCGCTTGCATATCGGCAGGGCACCTTCAGCGCCCGGAGCATGCCCAGGGCCAGGTGGGTCTTTTCCTGGCAGACACCCTCGCCTGCAGCGAGCACCTGTTCGGCAGTGGTGGCTACGGTGGTGGTCCCTCTCCTGTACTGGATCCTCTCGTAGACCCACCGTACCACTCCGTCCACCGCCATAAGCAACGTATCCCTGCCGCTGGCAGCATCCGCTGCAGGCTGGGTTGCAGTGTTCGGGTCGACGAGGGGTGAAACGGCAACGTATTCGAAACTCTCTGGAAGGTCACGCAGATCGGAGATGGGTACGTCCTCGACTGTGAATCTTTCAGTGGAAAGCCGCAACTGCCCGGCGGCCGCAACGATAAAAGTGGTGTGCGGCTGCATTACCCGGAGACGCCTCACCTGGTTGCCAAATCTGTCCTTGAAGTCCACTCCGCGCCCCGGCGGAATGGACCAGACCTCGGTTGTTGTGTCGAATTGCCCCTCTCCATCCCGTGGAAAGATGCGCAGTTGATTGTCGTTATTGATCACCGAATCAGAGTAGCCGTATCTGACCGCATAGATGAAAGAAGCGGTAACGGTTTCTGGCGGACTACCCACGTCGGTTTGCATAAGCCACCGGAGGAATTGTTGGTGATTCTGCTACCCGGCTGGGCCACCCTGGTCAGCCCGCCGGGGAACACCGAAACGGTGCCGTCGCCGCTCTGCACGGCGAACACCCGCAGGTCGATGTGATGCGGTTCCAGACTGCGAGTCTGCTCATTAAAGACCATGTGCTGGGGAAAATCCAACGTCTCCTGGGCAGTGAATGCCAAGGGATTCTGCTAAATGCTGTTGGCAACCCGCGCCTTGTACCCCTCGTCAAGGTCGGGCATTACGAACACACCCAGCCCTCCATATCCCTGCCGTGTCTTGACGACGAGGCTGTCCAGGTTCTCCAGAATGTACCGTCGGCTTTCCAAATCAGCCGGATTGTAACTCCGGGCTTGCTCCAGTATGGGAGTCTGACCCAGGTAGTGTTCGATCATCTGGGGAACCCACAGGAACACAAGCTTGTAGTCCGCGGCCCGGTTCCGATTCCGTTAACCAGCACCACGTTGCCGTTCAGATATGCCTCGCCCAGCCCAGGAACGAACAGGTCCAGGTCCTCCACTCTCCGGTAGATCAGGTCCACCCTTACGTCTTGGTCGAGCGTTCGGGCGAAGACAAAGCCGTCCGGAGCAACGTATAGTTCAGGCCCTTCAACCAGCGGAATACCCAGGAGTTCCGACAGGTAACGGTGCTCGAAGGAGGCCGAGCCGTACTTGCCGTCAGTCATCAGCACGCACACCGGATCGGGATTGGCGCTCAGCGACTGGAACATCCATAGGTAGGCATCTCGGACCTCCTAAGGAGTACGTCATAGCCCGTCGCGAATTCGGGGAACAGTTCGGCGGTTATTCTCAGCGACTCCACCGCTGCTCCAACCTATGGGATTCGATAGGTTATCTGCAGTCCCACCGATACCTCAACTTCAGGTTCGGAATCGAAGGGCATCAAGCTGGGGTATGGGGAAGTCGGCTGGGCGCCGCATGACAGATCGCTTGCCACGGAAAACCCGTAAGCCAGATTCATCAACGGGTATTCCAGCGCCCCCAAAACATCTCCCCTCTCCACGCCAAGGGCCTCGGCCAGGTCGTCCGCCGCCCTCTCAGCGGCTGGTATCGCTTCGCGTCGGGCCAGCGAGACGGTGCTCTCGCAGTTTTCCTCCGACAGTGTGTAGACAATACCAAAAGACTCCGGGCGCCGCATCACCTCCTCTACCGCATCCAGCACCTGCTGTCCCTTGGTATCCAGCTCATCCAGTGCCACCTCCACGGAAATGGCGGAGGGCCCGTAGCCGGCCAAGACTGAGAACTCGATGTCCTCCTCCTGCACTCCCAATTCGGCCAGCCCATTCCTTATATCCTGCCGGTCGTCAACAGTCATCTGCTCCGGACCGGAGGGACCGTATCGTTGCTCGGGCACGATGATAACGTAGGCCTCATCCGCTGCCACGGTTACCGAGCCCATTGCAGACACCGTCAGCCCACCTGGTACAGGCGCGGACTGGGGAGACACCCCGGAAGAGGAACTGACATATAGACGCGACGAAAATCCTGTCGACGACGGGAACGCCACTGCCCGCGAACCGATAACCGTCAGCGAACTACCCTCGTCCTCCCCCAGCAGTGGCGCAACGGCCCTTGCAGCACCGACAGACCCCGTCGTGACGGAGGGCGTGGCCGTCGACACCGCAGCGGCTGCACCAGTGCCGAAAGTTTCGGTTCCCCCGGCGGTGTGCGTCTCGGATTCCCGCGTGGAAACGGCCGAGGCGGCCTGCGTTGTGGCCGGTGCGGCTGCCCCGGGCGTCTCTGCAGGCGACGGTTCTGCATCTCCCGAGCAGGCCATCGCCGCAGCCGCAACAACCATGGCGAGCGCCATCAATATCAACCGGTTCAAACTTCCCATACCTCTGCGGCTAATCCCACTTCCCGTGGGGTTGAGGTCCGATTAGTCGGGATCCAGATCGGCGAAACGAGGCATGACCTCGTTTGCGAAGAGGTTCATGGACCTCTCCCAGTCCTTCTGGTTATCGATGTTGTCGTAAATCAACGTGAGCAGAGTGCCGAACCCGCCGCACATCTCGTAGAGGCTGAGCAGGCGCTTTTCCACCGTGTCGGGTGAACCGACCAGCCAGACGTGCTCCGCCATGTACTCGGGCGTAACTGCCTCATCGGGAACGCTGGAGTCGTGCTTGATCACATGGGTCAGGCCGAAGGCACCGAACAGGGGCAGCAGGTAGTCGCCCCAAACCCGGCCCAGCATCCCGTTGACCGCCCCGTCCATAGCCTCGTCGTCCGAGTCGGCGACCCATACGTCGCGAGTGATACGCCAGTCCGACCGCTTGGGAGTCCGCCCGCTCCGGGCGGCGCCTTCGACGACGGCGTCCCAATGGCTGATGACATAGTCCTGGTTCATTGCGAGGCTCATCGGGATAAAGCCGCGCTCTCCCGCGATTTTCAGCGTTTCGGAGCCAATGCTCACAGAGGCTACGCCAATGGGCGGGTGGGGCTTCTGGTAGGGCTTGATGAAGAACCGCAGTGTGTCCAACATCGGGTCCGGGTAGTTCACGTCCCAGAAATCGCCCTTGTACTCGAAGGGCTCATCGCTCTCCCACAGCTTGAGGATGATGTCGATGGATTCCCGGGTCATGCGCCGGTGCTGCCCGTTCATGCCATCCACATCGAACAGCCTGTAATCGGTGGGCAGGCCGCTGGAGCCGATGCCGAACATGAAGCGTCCCTGCGCGATGTGGTCCAGGTAGGCCACGCGACAGGCCAACTCGGCCGGGTGGTGGTAGGGCAGCAGGTGGACGCCCGTGCAGAGCTTGATGTTCTTGGTACGCATCAGAGCTTGGGCGATCATCAGGTCGGGCGAGGGAATCGGCTCCCATGGAGATGTGAAGTGCTCCCCGATCCAGGCCTCAGAGAACCCAAGCTCGTCGGCCATCTGCAGGCAGTCAAGGTCCCACTGGTGAGCGGCGTACAACTCCCGCTCAGGCGGATGGGATGGCATCATGAACATTCCGTACTTCATCGGTCCTCCATTCAGCCCGCTATTGCCGGCTCATTCGGCTAATTTGGCAGAACCCGGGCCATTCTTGGTCAAAAGGGGCAATCACCCCGCTGCCGTTGGACGCTAATTTACCACGTCCCATTCGGGTTGGGAATTGCTGCCATTCTCCGCCGCAG
Source organism: Dehalococcoidia bacterium (assembly GCA_965249355.1). Lineage (GTDB taxonomy): Bacteria > Chloroflexota > Dehalococcoidia > Lucifugimonadales > UBA3495 > VXOI01. Next base: position 2,070,820 of record CBDFLW010000004.1, on the reverse strand, counting down.
TCCCTTTGCGCTACACCGGGTGAGTTGGCGGCGGGTCGGCATCGGCTATTGAATCATGTTGTATCGTTTATTATGATAGAACACGCACTACATTATAGTGATTGAATACTTTATTCGGCCGCAGCCAGACGGTGCGCCGAAGTCCGCGGAGGCAGTCCGCTGTACTTGGAGTCGACTTCAAATCCGGTTTCCGGCAGTGAGCTGAGGTGAGGCCGCGCGGCGTTTTTTACGGCTGGTGGCTGACCGCTATCGCTGGCGTGGTAATGGCGCTGACATCGGTGCCGGTATTCCATGCCAACGCGGTGTGGGTGGTGGCCATCCAGTCCACCTTTCCCCAATGGTCCAGGTTCCAGCTCAGCCTCGCGCTGACCATGACCCGTGTCGAGGGCGGGCTCTTCGGAGTGCTGGAAGGCTATCTGGCCGACCGCTTCGGGGCCCGGCGCATGGTGATGGTCGGATTGCTCGCCCTGTCGGGCGCCTTCGTTTTCTTTGCCTTCACTCAAAACTTCTGGTGGTTCCTTGCCGCGTTTGTCCTGCTGTCCATGGGACAAGGCCTGGGCGGCTGGGTGCCTCTCATGACGCTGATGAACCACTGGTTCGTCCGCCGCCGCGGCATGGCCATGGGCCTCGTTATGGTGGGCATGGGTATCGGCGCAATGACCATCGTGCCCGCCATCGCCTGGGCCATCGACCCGGAGGCAGGGCGGTTCAACTGGCTTGCCTCCTTGCCATGGGATGCGGCAATACCGGATGCGGCAATACCGGATATGGCCCTACCGGAAGGAAGGCTGGGTTGGCGCACTACCGGCCTGCTGGTCGCCGTTGTCGTCTTCGTCAGTGCCTTAATTCTGCCTTGGTTTATCTACAGCAGGCCGGAAGACCGGGGACTGAGCCCGGACGGCGACTCAGCGTCAACCGCGCCAGCATCGGGCAGACAGAACGCAGCGGCGTCGGCCGACGAAGAGGCGGGATTTACCGTACGGCAGGCACTGCGAACCCAAGCCTTCTGGTGCATTTCCTTCGGCCACGGCTTGGGCTCGATGATTATTCTTGCCATTATGTCCCAGCTTGGCCTTCTTATGACGGACTTGGGCTATGGCGTTCAGACCACCGCTTGGGTGGTAACGGTCTACACCGCGGTATCCATTGTATTTCAGTTGGCCGGCGGCTACATCGGCGATCGGATTCCCAAGAACCTGGCGCTATTCGCTTTTACGGGTTTGCAGGCCGGGGCGGTGGTCATTCTGGTCTATGCGCCATCTTTGGGGATGATTTTCCTCTTCGCCGTCTTGTTCGGCGCAGGGTTCGGCGGGCGAACGCCGCTGACTACAGCCATCAGGGGGGACTATTTCGGACGTGCGTCCTTTGGAAAGATATTGGGAATATCCACTCTGCCAATGAATGCCATGCTTTTGGTGGCTGGACCGATGGCCGGGTTTATGCGGGACGAACTGGGTGATTATGACCTGGCCTTTCTGTCCCTAGCCGGGTTGAACGCCATTGGCGCGGTGCTGTTCCTGATTGCCCGGAGGCCAGTGCTGCCCGCCGCCGCTGCCGAGACCGCTGCCATGGCCCCTGCCGCCGCAGGCGACTCCTAGGATGGCCGGTTTCCTCTCCAGGTCTTATCTCCGTTCGTCTGCCTCTGAATTCCCTTTCACTGCTGCGAACCTCTTATGAGCATCGCCCGGACCGCCCCGGAGCGCGGCTTTTTCTATGGCTGGGCTCTTGTGGGCGTTTCCGCCTTCATAATGGTCGTCGGTACCGTTCCGCTATTCCAGGGCATGACCGTCTGGTTTGTCGTACTCCAGAGCCATTTCGGCTGGTCCAGCACCCAGATTTCCATCGCCTTCTCCATGAGCCGGGTGGAGGGCTCGATTATGGGCCCGATCAGCGGCTACCTGATCGACAAGCTGGGCTCACGTCGAATGGTGCTTATAGGCCTGTTGGTCGCCGGGGGCGGGTTCGTGATCATGAGCCAGATGCAGAATATCTGGCACTTCTACGTCGCCTTCGTGGTGATGAGCATGGGAGTGGGCCTCGGCACATGGATGCCGATGATGACGGTGCTGAACAACTGGTTCGCCCGCAATCGCTCCCTCGCTATGGCCCTGTCGATGGAGGGATTCCTGATCGGCGGGATGCTGCTGGTTCCGCTGCTGGCCTGGGCCATCGAATTAAGGCCGGGAACGGCCATAGACGAGGTGGTCCCCGCCATCTCGTCGGTCTTGGTGCCGGACTCCGCCCCTTTAGGCTGGCGCAACACCGCACTGGGCATCGGCCTGTTCCTAGTGGCAGTGGCCTTCCCCGTTTCCCGGCTCATCCGCAACGCCCCAGAGCCCTACGGACAGTTCCCGGACGGCGAGCCCACAGCCCGTCCCCGCCAGACCGCCACCTCCACAACACCGGTGAGTGAGGAACCGGACTACACCTGGCAGGAGGCGGTTCGCACAAGTAGCTTCTGGATCATAACGATGGGCCATGCCTGTTCTTCCATCGTCATCGTGACCATAACGGTGCATCTCGGGCCGATGCTGGACGACCGGGGCTTTTCGCTGCAGACCATTGGCTGGGTCGTCGGCGCATATACCGGCGTGGCCGCGGTGTTCACGCTAATCGGCGGCTACGTGGGAGACCGTCTTCCCATCCGCCTGGCCCTGTTCGGGTTCTCGGCCATTCAGTCAGGCGCGGTGGTGGTGCTGATGCTCGCCGATAGTTTGTGGATGGCGTACCTGTTCGCCGTGCTGATGGGCATAGGGTTTGGCGGACGGAACCCGCTGACCACCGCCATCCGGGGCATCTACTTCGGGCGGAAGGCCTTCGCGAGCATTACAGGCATGTCCATGATACCCATGAACGTCATGCTGCTGGCCGCGCCCCTGTTTGCCGGCATAATGTTCGATGCGACGCAGAGCTATTTCGTCCCCATGGCCGCGATTGCGGTCGTAAGCCTGGCAGGCTCCGCCCTGTTCCTGTTCCTGGGCAGCCCCGAAGCCGCCGCGGAAACCCGTCGCCGGAGGGCTGCTGCCGCCGTGATGGGCAGCCCGGCGGATTAGCACCTTGACCTGTTTCGACGCCGTCCGCCCCTTTCTTGCCTTCTCTCTAGCGTAAGAACCAGCGTGCCGGCCACTGTGGCCGCAGACGGCGAGCAGCAACATAGATTCCGGCAGCTTCCCGCTCGGCGCAGTCAGGGCAACCGCACCGACTCGCCCAGTCAGGGACGACGCGCCCCTCACGCCTGACCCACAAATTGGCCGATCTGTGGGGCATACGTAACATGCAAATGACGGGTTCGGGGGAATGACGGGGTATTTTCCGGCAATAGTGGGTTACTGGATGCGGAGAAAGTCAAAACGCGTTTGCCGCGCGTAGGGCCGGGTTTCAAACCCGCCCCTACACCATTTTCATGGCAATGACGGGTAGGGCGGGGATGACTGGAAGGGCGAGGATCACGGGTTGGGCTGGGATGACGGGTTGGGGGGATGACCGGTAGTACGAGGATGACCAGTTGGGGTGTTTCAAGATAGTCACCGGGCAACTGTCTTCGATCTACCGGGGAGACAATCCCAGAAAAAAGAGCCGACCCCATCAGAGGCCGGCTCGCAGTCCGGTCAGAGTCTTGACGGCCGCTAGGAAATGCTCTTCTCCAGCAACTCCCGGATTTCTACCACGGTGGCCGCGATCCACTCGTCGGCCTTGGCGGCGGTTCGGGAACGCCGTTCCCTGCCAAATGCCTGGTCGTCGATGTCCGGGTTTTCCGCGCGGATGTCAACCTCTATCTGGTGCATCTCCCGCTCGGCGACTTCAGGCCGCTCGATCCAGTGGCAGATGTAATCGTGGTCGCCGGTGTAGAAAACGGCCACAGGAATCGACATCCACTGTCCCTCTTTCAGGAACTCGTTCATAATGTCGTGGTGCGAGTCCCGCGGGAAGATGCGCATCTCCAGGCCCGCCGCCTCGCAGATGCGAGCCAGCACCGGCATCCCTCGCACTACGTCGCCGCACCAGTCCTCTCCCAGCACCAGCATCTTCTTCGGGCCGTTCTCCCGGGACGAGAGATCTTTCAAGGCCCGCTCGTCGTCATCGGAAAGGATGGAGTTCTCGTAGAAGCCCTCGAAGCGTGCCTTGTTGACCTTGATCTCGTTCATATAGGCCATGTAGTCAAAGCCCTGCGTATACCGTTCCGGCGTAACTGCGCTAGTCTCTCTTGCCATATCGCCCCCCTCAGCGTCATTGTATTTTTCCAGGTGATTTCGGAGCAGGCACACGGCCCGTCAGCCGATTTCTCAACCAGTCATTCCCTTGAAACCCACCTCAACCTTGCCATCCGGGTGGATGATTATGGGCACGGTGTCGGCGTAGTCCAAAGCCTCATCAAGGGTATCCTGGCTCTGGTCCACCCTGCGTTCGTCGTACTGGATGCCCTCCCGCTTCCACGCGGCGCGCAGGGCGTCGCAGGCCGGGCAGACGGTGAGGGTGTACACGATCGGTATGTCGGCCATCGGGGCCTCCTCTTGCCAGACGCGGCGTTGCCGTTTGCCGGGATTCCAAGCTAATTCTACAACGATGCATTCGGGTACGCCAACCACTCCGGGTTTGCCGCTGTCGATTACTGCGGGCTATAATTGGCGCGCCGTAGGCCCGCTCCGCGCGGTTCAACGCGCCATCGATTCTGCCTCCCGGATACATAGAGGGCCTGACGCCCTAACACCGGGACCAAACACCGGGAATGGAGGGAAAATGTTCACCCTGTTCGTTACTGTCAAAATCAAGGAAGGCCACCGCGACGAGTTCATCGCGGCCACGAAGGGCGACGCCGAGGGCTCCAATACCGCCGAGACGGGCTGCCTGCGCTTCGACGTTCTCGCCGACAACAACGACCCCAACACCGTATATCTTTACGAGGTCTACGAAAACCGCGATGCCTGGGAGACTGCTCACCGCGGCATGCCCCACTACACTGCCTGGCGCGAGACCGTCGGCGACTGGTTCGACGGGGACCCGCAGCGCATCGAGACCACCACGCTCTTCCGCCGCGAGGATTTCGTCTAGGCGTACGCAATAGCCAGAAGCCTAAAATGCAGAGTCCCCGCCGGAATAAGCGGGGACTCTTGTTGTTTGCGGCTCTTTGGGGACTACACCTGTCGCTGCAGAACCGTGCGGAGGGCGTTCACGAATGTGTCCACCTCCTTCTCGCCCAAGACCGTGGATATCGCACCCACCAGGTTGGGGGCCATCAGAATTCCCTCGTTTAGCAGTCCCAGGAACACGTTGTGGCGGAATGCCGAGTCGGCCTTGGCGATGTCCCGGTAGCCGACCAGGTTGTCGTCCTGGAAGTGGATGCCAAACAGCGAGCCGAGGCCGGTGACCTGCACCGGAACCTCCAGCTCCCACCCGACCTCCCGCAGGCCGTGCCGCAGGTACTCGCTGACCTCGGCCAGGCGGCGGTAGACCTCGGGCGTGAGCTGCTCCAGCGTCACCGACCCGGCGAGCATTGTGGCGGGATTGGCGTTAAACGTGCCGGCGTGGGCCACCCGCGGCCCGGAGACGGGGTCGTACAGCCCCATGATGTCCTCGCGCCCGCCGAAAGCGCCGACAGCGAATCCTCCACCGATGATCTTTCCAAGCGAGGTCATGTCCGGCGTGATCCCATAGAATTCCTGCGACCCGCCTGGAGCGACGCGGAAGCTGATCACCTCGTCAAAGATCAGCACCACTCCGTTTCGGGTGGCGAAATCGCGGAGCATGGTCAGGAACTCGTGCGTGGCGGGGAGCATCCCTACCGACCCCAGTATCGGCTCCACTATTACTGCGGCAAGGTTGTCCTTGTGCTGCTCCAGGACCTCACGTGCCGGTCCGGTCTCGTTGAAAGGAATCACAACCACCGAGTCCAGCACGCCGTCGCCCAGCCCCTCGGTGGCGGCCACAGCGTCGGGGCTGAGACGTTCCCCGGCGCGGCTGGGATCTACGCGAACGCTGACGCTGACTACGTCGTGGCTGCCGTGATAGCCGCCCTCGGCCTTGGCGATCAGGCCGCGGCCGGTGAAAGCGCGGGCGGCCCGGATGGTGTTCAGCGTGGCCTCGGTGCCCGAATTGGTGAACCGCACCAGGTCGAAGCTGGGAATACGCTCACAGAGCAGCCGAGCCAGCCGTACCTGGTGCCGGTTGGGGGCGTTGTACACCACGCCTTGGTCCAGTTGAGCGTGCACCGCGTCCATAACCGGCCCAGGTGCGTGTCCCAGAATCAGGGTGGTCATCGTTCCGATGAAGTCCAGCCGGTCCTTGCCGTCGGCGTCGACAACGTGCGCCCCGCTGGCCTGCTCTACAAAGATGGGATGTGGATTCCAGAAAATCGAGTTGCGGCTGTCCCCGCCGGGCAGGTAGCGTTTTGCCTCTTCCCACGCCTCTTTTGACCTTGGCGTCAATTCGATGTAGCGCTCCATTTCACTCATGACGGTGCCTCCAGCGAGAGTGTTCATTCTGTAATCAAGTTCAGGCTGCGGCGGGAACCGCAGGGGGAGGGAAGTAGACGCGCCTTAACGTGCCGCTTCCGAAGCTGATGATCATGGAAATAAGGAACAGGACCCCGCCCACCAGCATCACCGCGGGAGCAGTAAATATGTCGGACAAGGCTGCACCAACCATGTTGGTTATTGCCATGCTCCCGCCCACGTGGACCGAATAAATTCCGGCAACACGGCCGCGTACCGAGTCTTCGGTCAGCATTTGAATGATGGTATGGCTGATCGTCATGAATCCCGCCTGGGTTGCCCCGATGAGCACAGTGGCCACAATCGATACTTCCCGTAAAGCGGACACCGCCAACAAAATCGGAGCCACGGCACTCAGAACGCCGAATACCAGGAAGATTTTGCCTCTCGCCGCGGATCCGCGCACTCCCGCCAGGAATACCGACGAGATGAGCGCGCCCGCACCTACTCCTCCCATCAGGTAGGTGACTCCCACCGCTCCGGCGCCCAACTTGTCCTCCGAAATCGCCGGCAGGATCGACTCGTATGACATGACGAACGCGCAGTGGGCCACCACCAGCAGGATCATTGCGAGGAGCCGCGGGCTGCTGTATATGTACTCGAACCCCGCAATCAGGTTGCTCCAGAAAGAGCGGGACTCGTCAATTTTGCCAGTTGACCGGGTGCCAACCCTCGAGACCTGGATGAAACCAACAAGGTAGAAGACGCTGCAGAACCAGAAAGCGGCCTCGAGATTCACGAACGCGATCAGAGGCAGAATGGCCAACGGCCCGAACAGTCTCGATCCCTGTTGCGTGGCTTGGTTCAGGGCCAGGGCGTTCAGCAGGTGTTCCCGCGGCACCAGGTTCGGGATCAGGGCCTGGGCCACGGTCATCTGCCCTGCGCGCAGGGTACCGTTGAACAGGGCCAGAAATGTCAGCGCCCAAGGTCCGGCGAGACCGTTCATTACGAGAAAGCCCAGCAGTATATTGTGGGCGAGGTTAAGGGCGAAAATCCATTTCAGCAGAGTTTGGCGATCGAACCGGTCCGCCAGATACCCAACGAAGGGCGTGGAGAACACCCGGGGGAACATCGCCGCGAAGGTGATGATGCCGACCCACAAAGACGCCTCTGTAAGCTCCCACGCCAGATACCCCCGGATGACGATCAGTGCCCATGCCGCCGCACCAGAGCACGTTGTGGCGATCCACATCGTCCGGTAGTCGGCGTATTTCAGCCCGAGCAGGAAACGGTCCCGGGTTGCTGCCAGGTAGGAGGTCAAAGAAAGGCTCCTTGGCTGTGGGAAACAGGTGAGGGGCGCTGCATTATAGCAATCCCAGGCTAGTGATTCCCGTCAATCTCGAAATGCCGCAGACAGCGAACTAGCCAGGCGGACGGCGAGGGTTGCGAAACACGTCTGCCAGCGGTATCTCCAACCCAGGCAGCAGCTGCGTTGTAAGCGTATCCTACGGCCCAAGTACCGCCCGCTCGATGTACTCTCCGGCCTGCAGTTCCAGCAAGGTGGCGGTGTCGTTGCCGGGGTCGAAGATCCAGTATTCCGGCACACCCGCCTCCGCATACAGTTGGCGCTTGCGTACCAAGTCGCGCCGCCGGTCCGACGAAAGTATCTCAATGGCGATGTCCGGCGCCCCCTCGACCATCCGGTCGCCAACCAGATCCAACCGTTCCCGCAGCACGATGCACAGGTCGGGCGCCAGCAGAGTCCGGTTCTCCAAAGACAAGGCGACAACAAAATCGGCAAACAATTCGGCGGGTGGGTCGTCGAATCCCCTTAAATAGCTCTGGATATGCCAGCTTAAATCAAGGTACCAAGACTGGTGAACTCTGCGGGGTCGGGGCATGATGTACAGCTCTCCCTCGTCCAATTCCATCTTTCGCCGGTCCCAGGTGTCCGGCAGTTCCAGGAATTCCTCGATGGTGAGCCGTATTCCGGCCCGGGGTTTCAACGTAGCCATGAATTAGGCCTCCGATTGGTGGCATTATAATGCCACGAGTGAAGGCGCGTCGCTTGCCCTGCGGCCTGCGCAAAACGGCAGGACAAACTTGACGCTCCATCCGCGCCTTTCTACAATCCCGATGCCGCGATAGGCCAATTTGCGCCCTCGGCAGAATTCATTGAAGGAACGCTGACGATCTATGCCCCTGCAAACTCCAGATGCGGGCCGCCTGCTCCCCCCGTACCGTGTGCTCGACTTGAGCGGCCCCGAGGCGGTGTTTTGCGGCAAGCTGCTGGCCGATTACGGCGCCGATGTCGTAAGGGTCGAGCCGCCCGGCGGCGATCCCTCGCGGGCCCAGGCGCCCTTTGTCGGCGATGTGGAGGGACCGGAGCGCAGCCTGTATTTCCTCTTCTACAACACCAACAAGCGCTCGATAACCCTGGATCTGCCGTCTGAGCGTGGCAGGAACCTGTTCCGCCGTCTCGTGGCCCAGGCCGACGTGATCGTGGAGAGTTACGCCGTCGGCTACCTGGAGTCCCTTGGACTGGGCTACGATAGACTGCGTCAGATCAACCCTGGCATAGTGCTGGCGTCGGTAACGCCGTTCGGGCAGACTGGCCCATGGAAGGAATACAAATCCAACGACCTCATCGCCCTCGCCGCCAGCGGCTTCATGCAGATCACCGGCGAGCCCGGCGGCCCGCCGATGCGCCAGGGCAACGACCAATCCCACTTCCCAGGCGCGCAGTTTGCCGCGGCGTCCATCCTGGGCGCCCTCTACCACCGGGACTTCGGTGGCGGCGAGGGGCAGCATATTGACGTTTCGTTGCAGGAAGCCCTGATCACCTACTACACCGATGCCCACCCGGCGCTTGCCTGGATGCTGTTGGAAGAGAATGTGACCCGCGTCGGTGCCACGTCCACCCTTGTAATTCCCCTGGGCGCCTACCCCAGCTCGGACGGTTGGATCTCCGCCGGCATCATCACCCCCCGCGAGTGGGACACCCTGGCACAGTGGATCTACGAGGTGACCGGCAACGAGGAAGTGCTGAACGAGGCGTTTCGCGGCGGCAACCAGGACCGCGCTCCCTACAACGACATAATCACCGCGCTGGTGATTGACTTCACCACCCGCTACACCAGCGAGTACCTCTTCCACGAGGGCCAACGGCGCAACCTGGTGTTCATCCCGGTCAACAACGTCTCCGATCTGCTGGCCGACCCGCAGCTTGAGGCCAGCAACTTCTGGTTCGCGCTCGACCACCCCGAAGCCGGCTCCCTCCAGTACCCGCTGGGCGTGTTCGACAGCGCGGAGGTCTCGCCCGCCACCAATCCGGCCCCCAGCCTGGGACAGGACAACGAAACGATCTACGCAGGTGAGTTGGGTCTGGCGGAATCTGAACTGGCAACGCTGAGGAACGAGGGGGTCATCTAGGTGAACGAAAACGGCAAGAAAGCCCTACAGGGCGTCCGGGTGCTGGAATTGGGCCCGTACGTGGCCCTGCCGCTCACCGGACGCATCCTGGCCTCCCTTGGGGCCGAGGTCATCAAGGTGGAGACCAACAAGGTGCTGGACGAGATGTCATTCATACCCGCCTGGTCCCGCGGCGCGGGCCAGCCGGACTTCCAGCGCAACAAGAAGCGGGTGTCCATCGACGTGCGCACGCCCGGCGGACTGGAGGTGTTCCAGGAACTGGTCAAGGTCAGCGACGTGTTCATGACCAACTTCCGCCGCAATATCCTCGACCGGTGGGGAATCGACTTCCCGGCGGTGCGGGAGCTGCGTCCTGACATAATTCTGATGTGGCAGACTGGGCTGGGTGGCATTGGCCCCTACTACACCTACAAATCCTACGGCATCCTGGTACAGCACATGGGCGGCGTCTCGCTGATGACGGGCGACGAAGGGGAGCCTCCGTCGGCTATCAACACCTCATACTCCGACTACCACACCGGCGTGTTTCAGCCCTCGGCCATCATCGGCGCGCTTATGCGGCGGCGGCTGACCGGGCAACCCGCCACCTTGGAGTCCTCGATCTTCAAGTCCGGCGCGGTCACTGCCGGGCCGGCCATCCTGGACTACCAGGCCAACGGGCGCCTGCCCCAGCGCATCGCCAACCGCGGCACTGATTGCGCCCCCCACGGCGTGTACCAGTGCCAGGGTGCAGACCGCTGGTGCGCCATAGCCGTGCAGGATGACGAGCAGTGGGCCGGTTTCCGACGCGCCATCGGCAACCCCGCCTGGTGTGGGGACCCGGCGTTCAGCACCAATGAGACCCGGATTGCCAACCAGGACCGGCTTGATGCGCTCATCGGGGAATGGACGGTGCAACTCACCGCGGACGATGTGATGGAGCGGATGCAACGGGAGGGCGTGCCTGCCAGCATCGTCTCGCAGGGCGACGACCTGCACGCCAGCGAGCACCTGAAGGCCCGAGACTTCTACCGCCCAACGCCGTACTACGTTGCCGAGCGCGGCACGCCCGCGTGGGAGTGGGAGAAGCGCGACAGCCTGGCCTGGACCACCCCGGCGCGGCTGTCGGAAACGCCGTTGGAGTTCGGCCATTACAGCAACGTGGGCGAGGACAACGGCTACGTTTTCCGGGAAGTGCTGGGAATGTCCGATTCCGAAATTGAGGCTCTCACGGAGAACGGCGCGTTGTATTAGGCTCAATATCCGAATGCAATACCCGTAAGGAGACGGATTCCCGTTGATATAAAAATGGAAGGCGGCGGTGGTGGCGATTTCGGCGGCGGCGGTCCTGGCGGCGTATCCGAACCCAGTGAAGCAGATCGTGAGTCGATTTTTCTCGCTTTACTGGTAGGGCTTCCAATCGGCTGCCTGGTAGGCTTAATTTGGGTCGGAGGCTCCTCAGAATTTCTAGTATTAGGTATAGTCGGCATTATAGCTGTCGGCATGATCTCGAGATTTCTTATAGCATCTAGCAAATGGACGAAGTAGCCTCTTTGATACCGGGTTTGTAGTCGGGATGTTAGCTTGGCTTGGTTACCTTTGCTAGATTGACGCGACCTGCTATAACACGTGCCAACGGAGTGCGTAATGGACTACAGCCAGTACCAGGATCTCATCATTGAGAAACAGGACGGCATTGCCCTCCTGACCATGAATCGCCCGGAGGTGTTCAACGCCACCGGCTTCACCCTGCACAACGAGCTGAGCCGTGTGTGGCTCGATCTCGGCCAGGACCCCGAGGTCCGGGTTGCCGTCATCACAGGCGCTGGCAACGCCTTTTCCGCGGGCGGTGACTTCGAGATGATCGAGCAGTCCATCGGCAACGCCGAGGTGATCGCGGGCACGATGCAGGAAGCCCGCGACATCGTCCATAACATGATCAACCTGGACAAGCCGGTCATATCGGCCATCAACGGCGTGGCCGTGGGCGCCGGCCTGGCGGTGGCGCTGCTGGCCGACATTTCGATAGCCTCGGAGCGGGCGAGGTTCACTGACGGTCACGTGCGCTTGGGCGTGGCGGCAGGCGACCACGCCGCCGTCATCTGGCCGCTGCTCATGGGCATGGCCAAGGCCAAGTACTACCTGTTGACCTGTGAGTTCCTCGACGGCACTGAGGCCGAACGCTTAGGCCTCGTCAGCCTCTGCGTGCCCCACGACGAACTGATGGAGCGGGCCATGGGAGTCGCTCGCAAGCTGGCCGCCGGTTCCCAGCCTGCCATCCGCTACACCAAGCGGTCGCTAAACCAGTGGCTCCGCATGGCGGAACACACTGCATTCGACTACTCCCTGGCCCTGGAAATGCTCAACTTCTTCGGCCCCGACGTACGGGAGGGTCTCGACTCCGTCCGCCAGAAGCGCGACCCCGACTTTCCCTCCGCGCGCTAGTAGTCTCAATATATTGAATTAATGACTGCCGAAGACTTTATCGTCATTCCGGCCTTGAGCCGGAATGACGGGGCCCGGTGACTCGTTCATCAACTCTAGGGTGACGCACTACCAGGGCCGGGTCATCACCACCGCCAGCGCCACTACCGCCAGCACCAGCAGCAGGTTGATGCGAGCCGCCCACTGCACGAAAAGCCTTCCCGGACCTGTGGGAAGCGGTGAGCCCGAAGATCGCGCCTCCTCCAGACGGTCCATCATGCGAGGCCCAAGCCAGAAGTCGTGGACCAGGCTGAGCACCACCACGATGACGAACAGGCCTGTCTTCATCTGGAGGAACTGGAGGAAGTGCGTGTCGCCGGTGAAGAACGATTCCGGCCGGACTCCCCACTGCGTCCAGGCCAGGTAGGAGCCTGATCCGACAAGGACTACTTTCGCGGCCCACGACACCAGCACGAACTTCTCGGCGGCGCTGCGCAATGCATTGAAACCCACATCGGCATCACGCCGGGCCATCGGCACCATAACCATCGCCAGGAACAGCATGCCGCCCAGCCATGTGACCGCGGCGATCAAATGAAGAAAGACCACTAACTGGTACATCGGTGGAGTTCCCCGTCAGAGATGATTGTTCTTGAATGATTGGGGCGCACAGGTGTGCGCCACGGTCCTTCGGCAATCGCCTACGCCAGCCAGGGTATGTCCTCTTTCAGGTAATGAGTCGCCCGGAACACCCGGTTGACCGGCTGGCCTTCCGCGTCGACGTGGAAGTGCGGGTTGAGGTACTCCCATACCACCTCGCCCCCCGGCGTGACCTGGAACATCCGCCCGAACTGCCCCTCGGTGATCAACGTATTCCCGTTGGGCAGGCGGCGGGCCCCGGAGATGTATGCGCTGAAGAAGTTGTAGGCCGGGTTGTCGGTGTACTCCCAGACGATCTCGTTATTTGCCGGATTCACCTCGATGGCGCGAGAGAACGGAAGCCCCGCGCCCTTGCGGTGAGAGCCGTTGTCGAAGATCAGCACGTTGCCGTTGGGCAGCATGTTGGGGTCATGCTGTTGCGCCAGCTCTTCGTACCCTATCTCCCAGACGATCTCGGCGCTGGCCTTGTTCACGATTCCGACGGTGGAGATGTTGCGGAAGCTGAACAGCACCCGGTCATCTCCAATCGGGGCCAGCGTATTGCCATGGCTCCACTCGTCTCTCTGGTCGTTCACGGTTAGTACGTGCCTGTCGACGTCGAGGTGATCTGCGGCATGCCACTCCCAAATACGGTTCCCGTCGGCGTCGACCTCTACCAGCACATCTGCCCACATACACTCTGGCGCCGATCCTTCCACTCCCCCCCTCACCTTTGCCGCCAGGGAGGGGTCCATCGGCGCCACGGTCATGTAGATCGCTCCGCCCGATTCGGTCCTTCGATGGTCGTGGTGATGGTCGGGGTCGCGGTGCTCCCAGACCACGTTTCCGTGGCGGTCGGCCTCGATCATCACCCCTCCCTTGAAACGCTTCCAGGAGGGGAACCGGTCCCATGTTTCGTCCACCACCTTGCCGCCGTAAAACACGTTCCCGTTGGGAAGCAGGTACCCGTAGAGCCCCGGAGCGTATGGCATCCTCCACTGGTGAGCGACATTCCCCTCCATGTCGATCAGGTACAGATCACCGCGACTTGCCATGGGCGTATACAGCACATACCCGGGGCACGCCCTCCCCGGATCATGTGCAGTGAGGCCCGTCCGGCCCGTTCGCCGTCGCGTCTGCTGGTCTATGCTGGTCATCGCCTCACCCTCCGAAAATAGGCTGCGTAGAGAAAAGCTGGACTTGTAGAGCGAATTTCGCCGGAGCGGAGGGCACTACTGGGCCACGTACCCGCCGTCGACGGCCATGTTGTGGCCCGTTACGAAGCTGGCTGATGGTGACGACAGCCACACCACGGCCTCTGCAATCTCCTCAGGCTCACCGAGGCGTCCCACCGGGTGGCGGGAGATTACTGTCTGCTCCATGCTCTCATACTGGTCGAAGAGGGGACGCACCAACGGTGTGTTGATGTAGCCTGGGCACACCGAGTTCACCCGGATGCCATCGGTGGCGTATTCCAGCGCTGCGGCCTTGGTCAGCCCCACAACGCCGTGCTTGGCCGCCATGTAGGCCACCGACCCCGACGTGGCGATCAGCCCCATTATTGAGGCGGTGTTGACGATGGCCCCGCTGCCCTGCTTCAACATCTGCGGTATCTCCGCCTTCATCGACAGCCACACGCCCTTCAGGTTGATGCGGATGACCCGGTCGAAGTCCTCCTCCTGGTAGTCGGCGGAGCGGCGCCGCTCGCGCCCGCCGGATATCCCCGCGTTGTTGAAGGCGCAGTCCAGGCTGCCGAAGGCCTCGATGGCCTGGTCGACCATCAGTTGCGTACCGGCGGCGTCGGACACGTCGGCGTGAACCAGGATGGCCTGCCCGCCCGCCTCGACGATCATCTGCACCGTTTCCTCTCCGCCCTCCACGTTCATGTCCGCCACGACCACCCGTGCGCCCTCCCGCGCGTATGCCACAGAGGTGGCCCTGCCGATCCCGGAGCCACCGCCGGTTACCAGCGCAGTCTTTCCGTCAAGCTGTCCGGCCATATTCTTTCTCCTGTGTGTGGAATAATGTGGAATTTGACGCAGATTATACCTGCCACAACATCCCTGGCCACCTTCACTCTTACTTACGTCGAGGGCGATGATGGTAAAATGATGGCCAAATCCACTCCCGCGCCTGGAGGGGCCTGCGTTCGAGGTGAATTGATGCCGGATCCTGCCCCCAACATGACCGATTACGAGTACGCTTACCGGAACGACCGTATCAAAGTCCCGGAGCGCTTCAACTTCGGCTTCGACGTCGTTGACAAGTGGGCCGAGGACCGCACCAAGCTGGCCCTGCTCTCGGTGGACCCGAGCGGGGAGAGGGCCACCCACCATACCTTCTGGGACCTCAAGACACTGACCAACCGGTTCGCCAACTCCCTCCGGGACCTGGGCATCAGGAAGGGCGACCGCGTGTTCATCATGCTGCCCCGCATTCCCGAGTGGTACGTGGCCATGGTCGGCCTGTTCAAGCTGGGCGCCCTTCCCATGCCCGCCACCACGCTGCTTACGCCCGGCGACATCGAGTACCGCATCAACCGCGCCGAGGCTGTCATGGCCATCACCGACGGCGAGAACGCGGCCAAGGTCGAGGCGGCCGCCGGCGGGTGCGGCACCCTGAAGCATCTGCTGGCCACCGGCGAGGACCGCCGCGGTTGGCTCTCCTACGAGCGCTTGGTCGCCGATGGCTCGCCATCCCTCGGGGGAGTGGAGCCCACCCGCAGCGATGACCCGCTCCTCATCTACTTCACATCCGGCACAGTCGGTTACCCCAAGATGGTGCTCCACACCCAGGCATCCTACGCCGTCGGCCACGTGCTCACCGCCAAGTACTGGCACGATCTGAAGCCCACCGACCTGCACTGGACACTGTCTGACACCGGCTGGGCCAAGGCAGCCTACGGCAAGTTGTTCGGCCAGTGGACCCTGGGCGCAACGGTCATGCAGCACGATGCCCGCGGCCGCTTCGACGCCCCTATGACCCTGCGAATGCTGGAGCGTTACGGCGTGACGTCCTTTTGCGCCCCGCCGACGGCCTTTCGCATGATGGTGCTGGAGGACCTGAAGCAGTACGACCTGAGCGGTCTGCGGCACTGCACCGGAGCTGGCGAGCCCTTGAACCCCGAGGTGATGAAACAGTGGGAGGACGGTACCGGCCTCACCATTTACGACGGCTATGGCCAGACCGAGACGGTGCTGCTGGTGGGGAATTACCGCTGCATGCCTGTCCGGCCCGGCTCCATGGGCAAGCCCATACCCGGTTTCACCATCGGCATCGTGGACGACGACGGCAACGAGGTCCCCGTGGGCGAGGAGGGGCAGATCGCGGTCAAGGTCAAGCCGGAGCGTCCGCTGGGCCTGTTCCAAGAGTACTGGCGCGACGACGAGGGTATGGAGCGCTCTTTCGTCGGCGACTGGTACCTCACCGGCGACAAGGCCTACAAGGACGAGGATGGCTACCACTGGTTTGTGGGCCGCGCCGATGACGTAATCATCTCCGCCGGATACCGCATTGGCCCCTTCGAGGTGGAGAGCGCCCTCATCGAACACCCCGCGGTGGCCGAGTCCGCCGTCGTGGCCAGCCCAGACCCGGTGCGCGGTGATATCGTCAAAGCATTCGTCATCCTCGCCCCGGACTACCTGCCCTCCGACGAGCTGGTGTTGAGCATCCAGGACCACGTCCGCAGTACCACCGCGCCCTACAAGTACCCGCGCTCCGTCGAGTTCGTAACCGAGCTGCCAAAGACGGTCAGCGGCAAAATCCGCCGCGTCGAGCTGCGCGAAATGGAGCTCGAACGCTCTCGCTCATCCTGAGGGAACGATAGCCGTCTTTAGCACACGGCCGCCATCCCCAGCGCAAAACCGCCATCCCCAGCGCAAAATTGTCATCCTGAGGGCAGCGAAGGAACTGCGCCACCACGCCTGAGACTCCTCATCAAGCTCAAACCAGCAAATTGACCCCAACCTATAGGTGCAATAATCAGGCAAAGCGAAAATCCCCATTGACCCACACGACCCTGTCGAAGGACGGAGTAACAGCAATGGACAGTTTCAGCGATCAGCTCCGCAGCGAGGCGGAACCCATCTGGCGCGAGATTTTCGCCCACCCCTTTCTGAGGGGAATCAAGGATGGAACCCTTCCACTGGAAACATTCCAGTACTACCTGGGGCAGGACTACATCTACCTCGAGGGGTTCGCCCGCTCCGTCGCCATTGCCTTGGCCAAGGCTCCAAGAGCCGATGTACTCGAGGAAATAGCGAAACGCGTGATGACCCCCATCGAGCGTCCCCTGCACCATAAGCTGCTGGGCGAGGCCGGGCTGAGTATTGAAGACGTGGCAAAGACCGTCCCATCGCCCACCAACGCGGGCTATGTGAACCACATGCTGGCCGTCGCCAACCGCGAGGGCCTCGGGCCGACGGCAGCGGCCATGCTCCCTTGTCCCTGGACCTACCACCTGCTTCGTGAGGAGCTGGGCCAGTCGGAGCACCCGCTGTACGGACAATGGACCAGCTTCTACGTCTCTGGCCTGCTCGAGGACAGCGTGGCCGCTTGGCGCAGCTTCGTTGACCGGCAGGCGGAGCAGGCAGGGCCTGACGAGCTTGAGGCCATGCGGCAGGCCTTCCTCACCAGCAGCCGCTACGAGTACATGTTCTGGGACGGCGCCCTCCGCCGCGAAGGCTGGCCCATCTAGCTTTCACCTGGACCCTTTCAATCCCCGTTCTCTTCGGGTTGGGTTCAGAGTGAGAGCGTATCCAACCGGGTGAAACAGGAGTACCGTACTTCACCCAAACCTCCCTCCCCCTAATGGGCAGGGCTGGGGTGGGCGTGAATCTCCAGAACATAGAGCGATAAACCGAACGAAAAGGAGGCCCGCCATGCCCAAAGCGCCAATCAACGGCATTGAGCTCTACTACGAGAGCCACGGCAGCGGCCCGGCCATCGTCTTCGCCCACGGCCGCGGCGGCAACCACATGAGCTGGTGGCAGCAGGTGGCCCGGTTCTCTGGCGAGTTTCGCTGCGTCACTTTCGACCATCGAGGCTGGGGCCAGTCCCATGCCGAATACGGCTCTCCCCTGCGCGAAAATTTCGCCGCCGATATCATCGCCCTTGTCGACTACCTTGGTATCGAGGAGACCTTCCTGGTTGCGCAGTCCATGGGTGGCTTCAGCTGCCTGGAGTTCGCCCTCGCCCGCCCCGGCCAGACGCTGGGCCTCGTGCTGGGCGACACCACCGGCGGCGTCGTCTCCCCCGGAGTGCTGGCGGAGCTGGCCAAGACCAACCCGCCCGACGGTGTGGCCCGCTCCCTGGCCGCAGGTTTCATTGCCGAGCAGCCTGCCCTTACGTTCCTGTACCAGCAGATCCAGGGCCTGAACCCCGAGCGTGGCGAGGACGGCGTGATCTCCGGCTTCCGCCGGGAGGACGGGCGACAGGAGGCGGACTTCTCCGGCTGGCAGATCCCCACGCTTCTGATCGTGGGCGACCAGGACGCCATTTTCCCGCCCAGCGTCATCTCCGAGGCCCAGAAGACCATCCCCGGTTCGCGGATGGAGATCGTAGTCGGCACGGCCCACTCCGCCCACTACGAGAAGGCTGACGAGTTCAATGCCCACCTGTCGGCATTTTTCGCCAACGTCCTAGCCGAGCAGACCGTCGGCGCCCCCGCGGATTAGCCTCCACATCACTCCCGTCATAACCAGGGAGTCGCTCGAAGAGACTATCTCAAAAGACGGCGAACCAACCAACCCGTAATTCCACTTGGTTCTTTCATGCCAGGAGCGGGAATCCAGGGCCTCGGTAAGCGATTGGTGAATTTTCAGAAAATTCAGTGCGCTTTGAGATGGTTTCTATGACTTGCTCGTGCAGGGAGTTCGACGCATCGTGGCGAAATGCAATGGGAAATTAAGAATCGCTACCCGCAGTTACGCCACGCCGGATGAGCGGATTCGGGTGGAAATACAAAAAGTTCAAGTAACCCAGGCTGCATCAAGACGTGGGTGCGTGTCTTTGAGCCAGATCTGGGACCAAGCCAATGCCCTGAAGCGGAAATCCAAAGTCCCTTGCCGCTTGGAATGTGGGCGCACCCGGGCAACCCTGGATTCCCGCGAAAGCGGAAATGACGGTGTATAGACTTTACATGCCTGGGTGCGCATCCAAATGCGATTGCCCTCGGACGCCGAGGCGCTCGTTGACGCGCCTCGCCGGGCGGTGATAAGCTTCCAATCAATCCAACGATAAACATTGGTTCTGGCGGGAGCTTGGGCAAGCCAGGCTGAGAGGGCGGCCACGATCGCTGCCGACCGTCTGTACCTGACCCGGGTAATACCGGCGCAGGGACAAGACGCCAAACCTGGTAACGCCCAACGGCCGCCCGGAGTCTTCCAGGCGGCTGCTTGTTTCCAAGTTGGTCTCCGGGGCATTAGGAGCAGGGTCGAGATGTCGGACGAACTGGTCATTGGGGGCAAGAAATTCAATTCCCGTCTCATCGTGGGCACCGGGCGCTATCGGACCATGGAGGAGATGGTCGCCGCCGTTGAGGCCTCTGGCACGGAGATGATCACTGTGGCCATCCGGCGCCTCGACCTTGACGACCCCACCGCCAAGACTCTTCTCGATTACATCGACTGGAGCAAGTACCAGATGCTCCCCAACACCGCGGGCTGCGCCACCGTCGAGGAGGCCATGTTTGTCGCGCGCCTTGGCCGAGAGGTAGGTCAGACCGACTTCGTCAAGCTGGAAGTGATTCCCGACCACAAGTACCTGTTTCCCGACGGCGCGGCCACCCTGGAGGCGGCCCGGCGGCTGGTTGAGGAGGGCTTCATCGTCCTGCCCTACATCCACGCCGACCCGGTGCTGGCCAAGAACCTCGAGGAAGTCGGCTGCGCTACGGTGATGCCTCTCGGTTCTGCCATCGGTTCCGGCCAAGGCATCCATACCCGTGAGGAAGTCCGCATCATCATTGAGCAGGCCACCGTGCCCGTCGTCGTCGACGCTGGTCTGGCTGTCCCTTCCGACGCCTCGCAGGCCCTGGAGATGGGAGCTGACGCGGTTCTCGTCAACACCGCTATTGCCCAGGCCAATGACCCGGCGATGATGGGGGAGGCCTTCAAAGCAGGCGTCGAGGCAGGACGCAAGGCCTTCCTGGCAGGCCGCATCGGCGTCCGCCAGTACGCAGCGGCCAGCAGCCCCACCACCGATGTCCCCCAGCCGGCAACGGCCACAGCCTAGCGGGGACTGGTCCAAGGCCTGTTTCGGCATTACAGTCATGGTTATCGAGCTCCAACTCCCCTGCCTATGCCTGGTCGCCGACTGTTCCGTCGTAAGCCCGGACGAGTTGAAGGGCCGCGTTGTTGCGGCGGTGGATGGCGGCGTCAACCTGGTACAGTTGAGAGCCAAGGAGATGCCGGGCGGGCAGTTGCTGGCCCTGGCGACAGAGTTCAAGCGGGCGATAGGCGGACGAGCCGCGCTGCTGGTCAACGAACGCGTCGATGTCGCTGCTGTGGCCATCGCTGACGGGGTGCAACTGGGTGAGCAGGCACTGCCTGCCTCCTTGGCACGGGGACTGCTGTCCGCTGGGTCCCTCATCGGCCGCTCGGTCCATTCCGTTGAGGGAGCAGTGCATGCCTTGTCGGAAGGCGCCGACTTTCTCGTCGTCGGCACGATGTTCGCCACGCAGTCCCACCCAGGCGGGTCGCCCGAGGGTCCAGGCCTGATGCGGGATGTGGCGAACCGTTGCAGCCTGCCGCTGATCGGCATCGGGGGAATCACCCCTGGCAACGTCGACGCTGTCATCGGCGCTGGTGCCTCGGGCGTCGCGGTCATTCGCAGCATACTGGCCGTCGATGATCCAGCCAGCGCTGCCCAGAATATGGCGTCCGCATTGGACGCATCCTGGCGCATGCATAGTGGCCCGATGAATAATGCTGCCCAAATCAAGGCCGGTCGCCAACCCTGACCGGAGGCCGTATTAGATATGATCAACCTGATGGTGAATGGCAAGCCGCGCCCCATAGACGACAGCCAGGATCTGGAGTCTTACCTGAGCTCTTTCGGCCTCGACCTGAAGCATGTGGCGGTGGGCTACAACGGCGAGGTCATCAAGCGAGAGCAGTACCCGGAGGTCACGCTACAGGACGGTGACATACTGGAGATCGTACGACCGGTCGGCGGAGGCTGATACGGGCGCTCCCAAGGCATTCAGATACTTGCTGTCGCCACGTTTTATGCATGAGCGAGCCACTTGGAAATGGCATCGTCTCCTGACTTGACCCTCGAGGTCCTGGACCCCGTCCTGCGCCAGGTGCTGTCCGACAATGCCGACAAGGCGATGGCCTGGATGCGCCGGGAGCGTGGCGCCTGGGGTTACCTGGCTGGCCAGGGCGTCGCTGCCACCCGGCGCCAGATGGGCCGCCAACTCACCGACCCCGAGCGCCGCATGGTCTGGAGCCGTCTCTGGTGGTGGCTGGAGCAACTGAAGCTTCGAATTCAGGAACCGCAGTAACCCCACTGGCCGATTCTGCTGTAGCTGAGAGTTCGCTACTCGCCCTGTTGCGCTTCCGTAGCCAGGATGGCGACTGGATAGCGCCTACGATTTCCTTCACCCACTTGGCCGTAATCCGGTTATACTCTATCGTTGGGATTTATTGACCAACGCCGAGGCGAACACCCCTGGATGCTCACCGGGCAGGCGCCCGGCCACCCGCTAAAATGGAGGGTCATGGACGACGCGATTGTCCACGCAACCGGCATCCACAAGACGTACGACACCGGCAAGGTCCAGGTCAATGCCCTGCGGGGAGTCGACCTGACCGTTGGCCGGGGAGAGATGGTTGCCATCATGGGGCCCAGCGGCTGCGGCAAGACAACGATGCTGAACTGCCTCTCCGGGCTTGATGACATCGACGCAGGAGAGGTGGTCATTGACGGGGTCGTGCTCCACGACCTGCCTGATGACGAACGCAGCGACTACCGGGCCAAGAGCATGGGCTTCGTCTTCCAGCTATACAACCTGCTACCCGTGCTGTCGGCCGTTGAAAACGTAGAGATGCCTCTCTTGCTCTCAGGCATCAGTGCCGCTGAGGCCCGCCGGAGATCGCTTCAGATGTTGGAGCGGGTGAGTTTGGCCGACCGTGCCGGCCATCTGCCCAGCGAACTATCCGGGGGGCAGAGGCAGCGTGTCACCATCGCCCGCGCCCTAGTCAACCAGCCCTCCATCATCTGGGCCGATGAGCCGACCGGCGACCTGGACAGCGAGACGACCGACGAAATAATGAGCCTGATTGTCGAGCTTAACCGCGCCAACCGCCAGAGCTTCATCCTGGTTACTCACTCGGAAGACGTGGGCCGATTGGCCCACCGCATCGTGCGGATGCGGGACGGCGCAATCGTTGATGACGGCCTTGGCACAGCATAGGCCCTCCTCCGTTCGCCCTTGGTCCATCTGGAATGACCATCTTGAGAAATAGGCAGATCTGCTGATGGAAGACCTGTTCGGCGTCAAGATGGACCACATCATGATCGTCCTGCTGGCGATCTTTCTCCCTTCCCTCGCCGTGGTCAGCGTACTCGCTCTGCGCAATCCGGTCATGCTGAAGATGGCGCTGCGGAACATTCCCCGGCGCAAGGCCCAGACTGCCCTGATCGTCGTTGGCATCATGATTTCCACGCTGATCATGGCGGCCTCGTTCGGCACCGGCGACACTCTGACCTTCTCCATCCGCAAGGCCGTGGTCGATGGTCTTGGCACCATCGACGAATTCGTGCTCTCGGCCCGCGTCGGTGAAAACGACCAGTTCGGCGGTGCCGCCTACGTCCCGGTGGAGCGCTTCACCGCCCTGCAGCAGGAACTGGACGGTGTGGACAGCATCGATGGCCTGGCTGCAGGCCTAGCGGAAATCGCCCCCACTGTCAACGAGCGGACTTCCCGTAGCAAGGGGAGGATGCAGATCGCCGGAGTCGACCCGGACACCCTGGAGGGCTTCGGTGGATTTTACTTGGATGACGGGGGTGAGGTGCGTGTCCAGGACCTGGGCCGGAACGAGGTATTCATCAATTCCGCGGCGGCCGAGGACCTCGAGGCCGTACCCGGGGATACGTTGACCGTCTACGTTTACGGAGAGCCGGTCACTCTCTCGGTACTGGGAGTGGTGAGCGGCGGAGGCCCAGTGGGTTCAGAGCCAACGTTGCTGATGCACCTGGGCAAGGCGCAACAATTGTTCGGTAAGGAGGGGATGATCAACTCAATCGTCGTTTCCAACAGGGGCGACGAATACAGCGGCGCCGACCTCAGCGGTGAGGTCACCAAGATACTCAGGGTCCTGTTTACAGACCGCGAGGCGGCCGCCCAGTTGAAGGCTGCCCTTTCCCGTCCGGAGGTATTGGAACAGCTGAAATCGAGGGAGCAGCGGCCCCTGATTTCTGAACCCTTGGAAAGCGATCTGGCCTTGCTCCAGGCTGAACTCGCCAAGCCGGAATTGAGCGATGAGCTCGTTTCTCTTTTCTCCGACGACGACGTCCGGACAGAGTTTTTGCGAGCTGTTGACGATACTGGCAACGAGGAACTGATCCGTGAAGTAAACACGCTGGTGATGACCCTCGCGGAGTTCATCGTAATTGACATAAAACGGAGCCTGCTGGACACCGCGGAACTGATCGGCAGCGTTGTTACCAGCTTCTTCATCCTGTTCGGCCTCTTCTCGATAATGGTTGGCATACTGCTGATCTTCCTGATCTTCGTCATGCTGGCAGCGGCCCGGCGCGCCGAGCTGGGAATGGCCCGGGCGGTGGGAGCGAAGCGCTGGCACCTGGTGCAGATGTTCGTTTTCGAGGGCACCGCCTACTCCTTGGTGTCCGGCGTGGTGGGAGTGGGGTTGGGGCTGCTGGCAAGCGCCCTAATCGTCGGCATCATCAACCAGATATTCGCTGGCGGCGGGGCCGGTGGCGGTGACGGCGGGGACGATTTTCAACTGACCCGCCACTTCGAGGCGCGCAGCGCCGTGGTAGCCTACTGCCTTGGAATGGTGATCACCTTCATTACCGTGGGAATCTCGGCCTACCGGGTCAGCCGTATGAACATCGTGGCAGCCATTCGCGATCTGCCGACTCCGCAGGAAACCAACGCCTCGAGCGCACTCCAGCTTCTGATGAGGCTAGTCGTTTCAGGACTGTTCCTCATTCCGTTCCAGGTGTGGTATTCGAGCGTGCGGGCATTGTCAGGACGAAACTTCATCCGCGGCGGTCTCCTTTTTCTGGTAGCGCCACTGTCGCTGCCAGTTGCCCCGGTTGTGTTTGTTTATACCCTTTTCCAGGTCCTGCTGAGTCCATACCGCCAAGGATGGATGGTGCTCATCAGAGTGGCTCTGTCTGCAATCGTGGTGGGGATTGGTCTCCTGATTGCATGGCTGGGCGCCGAGACAGATTCCGCCTTGTACGTGCGTCTGGGAGTGACCTCCACCATAGTCGGGCTGGGACTCCTGTTGCGGTCTTTGCTGAATGTGAAACAGGTGCGCCCGGAGAGGACGGACCGTATTGCGTACACCTTCATCGGCGTCGCGGTGCTGGTGTATTGGTTCATTCCTTTCAGCGTCCTAGAAACTGTCTTTGGCGAGTTGAACGCGGGCATCGAGATGTTCTTCATCTCCGGAATCACCATGGTGGCTGCTGCGGTATGTACAGTGATGTTCAACGCTGATCTGTTGCTGAAACTGCTGACCACGGCGACATCCCGGGTAGGCAGCCTGCGGCCCGTGCTGGTTACGGCCGTGGCCTATCCCATGAGCGCCCGGTTCCGCACCGGCATCACCCTGGCAATGTTCGCGCTTGTCATTTTCACCATGATCGTGATGTCCATCCTGACCGAGGCCTTCGGCACGGCAGCCGCCGACGATGCATCGGTTGTGGGCGGGTGGGACATATCGGCAAGGGTCAACCCCAACACGCCCATATCCGACTTTCAACAAGCAATAGAGGAAAGCCCGGACCTGGAGGCCGGAGACTTCGATGCCATCGGCGGCTACACTCAAATTCCGGTGCAGGTGCGCCAGCAGGGCGCGCAGGAAAAGGGCTGGCGCTCCTATTCTGTGCGAGCAGCGGACGACGGCTTCCTCGACGGCACCGAAACGGAGTTCCATCTGATCGCGGAGGGCTACGGCACCACCGCCAAGGAGGTCTGGGACGCGCTTCGGGCCGACTCGACTCTGGTGGTGGTCGATTCGCTGGCGGTACCCACCCAGAACGGTTTCCGGGGAGGCGAGAATCTGCCCGAATTCCAACTGGAGGGGGTGTTCTACGAGGACGAGTCAATGGAGGCCATACCGATCGAGGTCCGGGAACCCGGCACCGGCGCGACCATCACTCTGACAGTGATAGCGATTCTGGACGAAACGGCGGATGCCTTTGGCACCCTGGGTGGAGGCATGATCGCGGCGCGCCGACAACTGGACGAGGTGTCGCCGTTCCCCATCCCGGTCACCAACTATCGCATCAAGGTGGCCGAAGGGGTGGATGCCGCGGAGGTTTCCAGGGACTTGGAAATGGTCTTTCAGCGAAACGGAATGGAGAGCGATGTTCTGGCCGAGTTGGTGCAGGAATCGGTTTCGGCCAATCAGTCCTTCAACTACCTGCTGACCGGCTTCATGGGCCTCGGGCTCATGGTGGGCGTCGCGTCGCTCGGCGTGGTCAGCCTGCGGGCCGTAGTGGAGAGACGGCAGCAGATCGGAGTTCTCCGCGCCATCGGTTATCGCCGCGGCATGGTGCAGCTCAGCTTCCTGCTGGAGTCCTCGTTCGTCGTGCTGCTGGGCGTGGCCATCGGTGTTGGCCTCGGGACCGCGATATCCTACCTGATTGTGCGTGAGATACGCGAGGACGTTGAAACCATCCGGTTTGCCATACCGTGGCTTCAGATCGTGATAATTGTCGGTGTCGCGTACCTGTTCTCTCTGCTCACCACCTTCCTGCCAGCGCGCCAAGCCAGCAACATATACCCCGCGGAGGCGTTGCGGTACGAATAACCGGGATTAGCACCCGCCAGTGCTTCAAAGGAGAACGGCCGGATTCCCGGCGCCATCTCCCACAGCCGGACTGCGGAGTGCGGTTCAGGATTAACCAAGGATGCGCACCTTGCCACTGCGAGTAGTCCGGGGTAGAGTAGGGACGTTTTTGAATAAGATGAATACCTTCAGGAGGCCTTTCAATGGCTAACGACCCCGTCAATCTCTACGACTATGAGGCAAGGGCCAAGCTGGTCCTGCCCCACAACAACTGGGAGTTCATCGAGGCAGGCTCGATGGACGAGTTCACCACCCGCCGCAACCGCTCCGCTTTCGAGGATCTGAAGCTCCGGCCACGGTTCCTGCGTGATGTGCAGGAACGCAAGATTTCCACCACGGTACTGGGCCAGGAAATCAGCATGCCCGTGATGGTCGCTCCGGCAGGCAGCCACATGCTGGCGCACCCGGGAGGCGAGGTCGCCACGGCCCAGGGCGCCGGGCGCTCCGACACGCTGATGATGCTCAGCACCTCGTCGAACTACAGCATGGAGGAGGTCTCCGAGGCCGCCAGCGGACCGCTATGGTTCCAGCTCTACCATCGAGGCTACAGTTTCACCGAAATGCTGGTCCACCGCGCCGAGGAGGCCGGGTTCAAGGCCATAGTGCTGACCATTGACACGCCAGTTGCGAGCCCCAAGGAGCGCGACCTGCGTAACCGCTACAAGCGCGAGCACGACCTCGGCAACTTCCGGGGCATGGACGCTGACCGCAGCGTGATCAGCGGCACCGACGAGACCGAGGGCTGGGACGTGTCGTACGCTCCTCCAATCACCGTGAGAGAGTTGGAATGGCTGAAGGGTCTCACCTCGCTGCCCCTGGTTCTCAAGGGTGTGCGCACGGCCGAGGATGCACACGAGGCCGTGGAAAGCGGTGTTGACGGCATCCTGGTTTCCACCCATGGCGGACGTCAGCTCGACATGACCATGGGGGCCATAGAGATGGTGCCGGAGATCGTGGACGCCACCAACGGTCGAGCCGAGGTCTACGTGGACTCAGGAGTCCGCCGCGGCAGCGACGTGATCAAGGCCCTGGCTCTCGGCGCCAAGGCAGTGGCCATAGGCCGCCCGCTGTTCTGGGGCCTGGCCTTGGACGGAGCCAACGGTGTGCACGGCGTTCTCGAACTCCTCCGGGAGGAGGTCGACCGCTGCATGGCCTTCACCGGCCAGTCGGACGTGGAAGCCCTGGAGCCGGGCGTCATCCAGATCCCACAGGGTTGGGGAGCGTTCGGCGGCACCACAGCCCCGTAGGAATGCGCTGGGAACTTAGTGTAAAGGGGCGCGAAAATCGCGTCCCTCATCATAATCGCAGTTGCTTTTTAGCCAACAGCGAATGGGCGTTATGTTTCCAGTGACGCACTGGCTAATCGCCCTGGTATTGAGCATACCAAGCGCCGTGGCACTCACTTCTGCCGTAGGCCTGGTGTCTGGAGCAGCTCTTCCATCCCCTTTGACAGTAGAAAATTTCTTTGCGGCCGTAAACCCTATTCCCTTCTTTTCATTTTGGGTATTGTTTGTTGTCATCGCTCTGGTGGGCAAGTCTCCCAAAGCCGTCTTTAGACGAACGTGCGTCTCTTATGCCACAGCAGTCTTTCTCGTTCCTCTTTCCGCCATATTTTGGTTTGCAAAGCCGGAACCCGATGGCGGTGACCGACTTTGGTGTGGCATCGGGTGTGGATTCACGGTGATTCTTTTAGCTTTCGTGTACGGACCAATTACCGGTCTTCTCGCGCTACTCTTGGGTTTCGGGAATTTCAAGGGGGCCATCCCCGGATTTGACGACCCCTTTGGGAGAAAGGGGAGAAAGTCTCCCCCTGTCTGAGTATTTGCCGAGGATGGATATGACGAAGAGCGAGTAAATCTCGAACCGGGAAACCGTCAGGCGCCCCTCTTCCTCCCTGTCTTTTCCTCGAATAGCTGCCAGGTGCGTTCGTTGAAGGGGTAGTATTTACCGGGGCTGCACTGTTCGATCTGAAGTTGAGCCTTGATCACCTCCTCCACCTCCTCGCGCTCGTGGGCTATGCGAATGACCTCGCCGACGGCCGCGGCCGGCACTACCACCACGCCGTCGTCGTCGCCCACTATGGCGTCCCCGGGACGCACAAGGACGCCGCCGCACTGTATGGCGTCGTTGACCTGCCAGGGCCAGAACTCGGCCGGCCCCTGCTTGGCCGTGGTGTTGGCGGCATAGACCGGGAAGCCGTATTCCTTGAGGGCGTTGCTGTCGCGCACCGCACCGTCGGTGACCAGGCCACCCACCCGGCGCTGCATCAGGCGCATGAACTTGATGTCGCCGCCGATGGAGCTGTATTCCCAACCCATGGCGTCGATGACCAGCACATTCTCAGGGCCGCACAGCTCGAATGCCACGTACTCGGCGGAGTCAGCGCCCTTGGGCTTGTCGGCGGCGAGATCGGGGCGATGGGGTACGAATCGCAGAGTCACCGCCCGTCCAGCCATGTGCTGGCCCGGTTGCAGGGGCTTGGCGCCGTGGATGAAGCTCATTGGCCAGCCCATCACCCAGAGGCCGTCGATCAGGGTCTGCGTGGGGATGCCCTGCAGAACTTCCAGCGTTTGCGCGGTAATGGTGGTCGCCGTGGTCATTGGGTGCCTCCGTTTCGTTGTCGTTGTCGCTCAGTCAATGTGGGGGACGCCCTCACCCTATCCCTCTCTCAGGGGGAGAGGGAATTCTTGCGGACCGGGTCTATTGGCCAGGAGCACAGGCGCGGATCACCGCCATGGCCCGCTCCTTGGCGTCTGGCCCGGTGGCGCGCGGGGATATGATAGGCATCCGGATGCCTGCGTTTCGATACAATTGCAGGCGTTCACGGCATTCCTCCGGAGAGCCTGCCAGCGCTACGGTATCCACCAGGCCGGCAGGGGCGAGGCTCAGGGCATCCTCGATGCGCCCTTCCCGCCACGCCTGGGCGACCGCCTGGACCTCTTCGGCGAATCCGGCTTCCTCGACCAACCGGCGATAGCGGGGGAATCTCCACACGTAGGAAGCGATGTAGCGTCGCAACTCGTCGCGGGCCATGTCGCGGTCCTCTGAAACGGCGCAGGCAATCAGGGTAGTCACGTCCACGTCCTGCGGGTCACGCCCGGCGCGCTCCGCCCCTGCCGCGATGTGCCTGACTGCTGCCGCCGCGTGGTCGAGGGTACACCAAGTCAATATGACGCCATCGGACACCTCGCCGCAGATTTCCAGCATCCGGGGGCGTACGGCGGCGTAGTAGATGGGCATCTGGCGGCGAACCGGCTCGAACCACAGGTCGAAGCGCTCGATGTTGTATACCTCGCCCTGATACTTGATGTCGCTGTCCCGAAGTATTCCCCGCACAATGTCAGTGCACTCGCGCATTCGTTCAATGGGCCGGATGAACTCCAGACCGTGTTCCGGCTCCACCTGCACCTTGTGGCTACTGCCCAGCCCCAATATGAAGCGCCCGTTGGAAAAGTGGTCAACGGTGGCGGCGGCCATGGCGATGGTCGGGGCGCTCCGCACGAATACGCTGGTGATGCTGGTGCCCAGCTTGATCCGGTTGGTGGCCACCGCGCAGGCCGTGAGGATGGCAAACTGATCGCCGCCGTGGCCTTCGGCCACCCAGGCCGATTCGTAGCCCAGCTCCTCGGCCAGCTTTACGCACTCGACTATGTCCGGAGGGGACATTCCACCTGAGAAACCAACACCTATCCTTTCCATGACCGCCCTCACTCCATTGGCTCAGGTGAGGCAGCCTTGCCAAACCTGCTGCCGCACGGTCGATATGATTGGCGAAAATGCGGCTCGAAGGACTATGATATGCCAAATGCCGGGCTCAATTCCATTGGCGACCTGAGCAGAGCCAGTTCCGGCGTGCTTCCGGTTCCTATGTGCTTCACGGTGGCTAAAGGTCATTAATGACAAGTTATCCCACTTATCGCTGGGTGCTGATATGCCTCTACCTGATGTCCAACGTCTCGGCGCAAATGGTGATCAACACGCTGGGCATCCTACTGCCTTCGATTGCCGAAGGGCTTGACCTGTCTCCCTCTCAGCAGGGACTCCTTGGATCCGCGCCGTTCTGGAGCACCATCGTCCTGGCCATCCCCATAGCCTGGGCCGGCTCGCGTCTGTCGCCGAAGTGGCTCACAGCGATCACGCTGGTGGGCTGCGCGCTGTGCCTGTTCATGCAGGGCTGGGCGCCGGTATTTGCTTTCCTGCTGCTGGGACGCCTTCTCTTCGGCATATTTACCATTGCCCAACAGCCAGCCCGGGCCATGCTGACACGCCAGTGGTTTCCCTTGAGAGAAGTGGTGCTGGTCAATGGGCTATCCAACGTGTTCTTCGGCCTCGTGGTCGGCGGAGGGCTGGCCCTGTCGCCCATAGTTCTCATTCTCCTGGGAGACGACTGGAGGGGAACCTTTCGCATATTCGCCTTTTACTACGTGGCGCTAACAGTGGTCTGGTTGTTGATGGGGCGGGACCGTGTGACTGAGGAGTTTTCCAATGCCGCATCACAACCGCTGCTCCCATTGATCCGCAGCGCGTTGAGCCACCGCGACCTGTGGCTGTGCGGTGGCGGATTTGCGGGCGCCACCATGGCCTTTTCTGCCTTCGTGTCCTTCTATCCGACGCTGATGCTGCAGGAATTCGATATGTCCCTGCGGGTCAGCGGCCTGGCCCTTGCCCTGGACGTTGTCGTGGGAGGCCTCGGGGGTTTGGGGATCGGCTACTACGCGGCCACCTGGCGCAAGGAAGGGCTCTTCCTGCAGATACTTGGAATAGTGATGGTGGGTTCCTTCCTGGGCATGATCCTCACCGGTTCGGTGGTGATGATCTACGCGATGTCGATAATAAACGGCGTGGCGTGGACGTTTTTCCCCATCCTGATCACCGTGCCGTTCAACCTGCGGGACATCCCGCCGAGGCAACTGGCAGTGGCATTTTCTTTCGTAATGATGTTAATTTCGATAGGCCAGGCCCTGGGGCCGCTGTTCATCGGATTCCTCGAGGAGGCCACAGGAGACCTGCTCCTGACGATGTTCATTGCCAGCTTTACTCCCCTGTCGCTGGTAATTGCCGGTACCACTTTGAACTTCGGGCGCGAGAGAACTCCTGCCCCGGTGGCAGGGAACTGAGCCCATGGTGGGGCAGCAACTCCGCAATCTCGAGTGGTACTGGTCAAATCTGCAGAAAGCAAAACGAGGTGGAAGATAACCGTCCGGCAGCCGACCACTGAAGACTTGAAACGCCATGCCCAATCCAACCACTTTGAGATGACGGACGCAGATATACGTGCCTTCGAGGCGATGATTCCCGGCCTGTTCGACTCGCACGACGCCCTTTCCCGATACGACCTGCTTTTGATGCCGGCCACGCCGATGCCCGCCCATCGCAACGACGCAGGCGGCGATCCACAAGCGGTGATCTAGCACGCCTGGGACATGCTGGCCAATACTGCACCCTTCGACATGTCCGGCCACCCGGCCATCAGCGTGCCGTGCGGCAAGACATCGAGGGGCTCCCCGTGGGCCTGATGCTGGTCCGGCGCCGGTTTGATGATGCCACCGTCCTCCGAGCCGCCAACGCCTTCGAGCAGTCCGGCGATTGGGAGACGATGTAGGAGACCTGCTATTCCAACGCGCCGTCGCTCTCCAGTGAGCGGTACTCGTCGCCGGTGAGGCCGATGATCTCACGGAGAAAGTGCTCGGTGTGCTGACCCAGCAGAGGCGCGGGGGTGTCGAGGCTGCCGGGCGTCAGCGAGAGCTCGAACTCGCTGCGGTCGGTGGCGTAGGGGCCTATTTCGGGATGGTCCAGCCACTGGAAGTGGTCTCGGTGCTTTAGTTGTTCGTCGTCGAAGAGGTCCCGCGGGTCGTTGATCACCCCCGCCGGCACCCCCGACTGCTGCAGTGTCCGCATCAGTGCATGGCGGTCTTGGTGGCTGGTCCAGTTGGAGATGAGCCGGTCCAGCTCGTCCTCGTTTGCCTTGCGGGCCAGAAGTGTAGCGTACGCGCCGGAGTGCAGCGGCCCAACATCCGGCTCGGCTACGCAGAGCAAGCCCTGCCACTCGGCCTCGGTGCGGCAGGCCAGGGCTATCCACCGGTCATCTCCAGCGCACGGGTAGACTCCGTGTGGCGCGGCGCCCGGGTCGCGGTTGCCCAAGCGTCCCTGCTCGCGTCCATTGACGGTGTAGTCCAGCAGCAACGGGGCAATGAAGTGTATCGAGGTCTCCAGTTGCGACATGTCCAGGTGGACGCCATCGCCCGTGCGGCGGCTGCGGTCGAGGGCTGCCAGGATTGCTGCCACGGCAAACTTGGGTACTATGAAATCGGTATAGGCTCCGTAGGGATTGACCGGACTGCGATCCGGCCAGCCAGTCACGTTGGTCAGTCCTACCAGAGACGAAAGCACCGGGCCGAAGCCGGGCTGCCTCTCCATCGGGCCGCCGCGTCCCATCATCGAAGCGCTGAACATCACGAGACCAGGTTTGACAGCCTTCAGTTCATCGAATCCCAGGCCCCAGCCCTCCATGGTGCCTGGGGTGAAATTCTCGGTCACTATGTGGGCCCATCCGACGAGGCGCAGCATCAGCTCTTGGGCGCGCGGATGGCGCATGTCGACGGTTATACCCATCTTGTTGGCGTTGTAGCTGGCAAAGTACGCGCTGCGGTTTATGCCAGCTATCCCATCCGGGAATGGCGCCGCAGAGCGCAGGGTGCCGGGCCGCTTGGCCGACTCCACGCGGGCCACGGTGGCGCCATATTCGCCCAGGTACTTGGTGGTCATCGGACCAACGGCGACCCAGCAGAAGTCGAGTACGTTCACGCCATCAAGCGGTTTGCTTGCCATTCGGTTAGGTCCTTATTCTGACCCTCTTGCGAAAAGAGGCGGAATTTTCCCTCAGATCGCGCCTGCCCGGCGCAGGGATTCGATCTCCTGGACCGACAGGCCCAGCTCCTCGCGATAGATCTCCTTGTTGTGCTCGCCCACCTGGGGCGCGCGGCGGCGCAACTCTGCTAGGGCAGATCCGTCGCCGCTCTTGATGAAGGCCCCGGGGTAGTCCACGGTGTCCCTGATCTCCGGATGTACCAGCGGGGTAAAGTACCCCCGGGCCTCCAGCTGCGGGTGTCGCCGGAGGTCCGAGGGTGTGGCCACCGGGAATAGAAGGATGCGGCGGGCAAAGCTCTCGCGGGTCAGTTCCTCGCGGGTATGCCGCAGGAAGAACTCGGCCATCGGCCCCACCACTGCATCCATCACCTCAGGCGTGATGCGGCCGTAGCCCATGCCCTCCCATTCGAAGGCCTGCAGGGCTGTCACGTCGAAGCCGTCCTCCTCCATCCACAGGAAGAGGGCCCGGGTACTGGGGGCCACACCGCCACCCTGTAGCATGTAGTTGACGTAACCGTCGGCGCAGGGCCAATTGATGCGAACACGGTTCTCCCCTGACGTCTGGCGGTAAACTCCCATCCGCTGCAGGATTGCACCCTCGATGTCCCATATCTGGGGCGCGTGGGCCAGTGTCCTCGCCACTGCCTGCTGGCATGAGACGTCGACGTACTGTCCCTCGCCCGTCAGTGCGCGGTGGGTGTGGGCGAGCATTGCGCCAGCCGCTGCGGCAGCCGAGCCGTGCAGGTAGAAGTGTGGAAAGCTGGGACGCAGCGGCGCCCTGTCCGGATCGCCGGTCAGGTGCATGAACCCGCCCAACGCCATGCCTGTGATGTCCGAGGCCTGGTAGCCTGCGTATGGTCCGGATTGGCCGAAGGCGGTTATGGAAACCATCACTAGGCGGGGGTTGACTTCCGAAAGGCGCGAGTATCCCACGCCGATGCTATCGAGGTAACCGGGGTCGAACGACTCGATGACAAAGTCGGCCCCCGAAGCCATCCGTTCCAGCAGCGCCCTGCCATCCGGATGTTCGAGATTCAGCGTGACGCCCCGCTTGTTGGCGCTGTAGGCCCACCAGTACAGGCTCTTGTCCGGCGAGGGGTCATCGCCGTAGAAGGGCCCCACCTGGCGGGCTGGGCTGCCGCCGGGCGGCTCCACCTGCACCACGTCAGCGCCCAGGTCGCCCAGGATTTTGCCACAGAGCAGACCGCGCTCGTCGGTCAAGTCGAGCACGCGGTACGGACCAAGCAGCGTTGTCCCAGAGGAGTTTGACATAAATCGCAGACCGCATTGGGGAATTAGCGAATATTCTATGCTGAAGACAGCTTTCGTCAAGGCGGGGCGCAGGTAAATCTGCTTCCGGACATTGCCGTGATAAGATTATCACCGCACTTGATCAGCAACAGGACAGACATGACAACGCGAACCAACTGGCACAGCGATCACCCCCCTGCCTGCACCTGCGCTTGGTGCGCCGAGAAGCGCAACGTGCGGGGCGAGCGGACCAAGATCGGGCGCAACGAAAAGTGTCCCTGCGGCAGCGGCAAGAAGTACAAGCGCTGCCACGGCGTCTAGGGGCCTGCGCGTGTTCGAAGGCTTCACTAGGACACAGGTCCAGACGTCTGAGACGTCGATCAACCTGGTGCACGGAGGCAACGGCCCGCCGGTACTGCTGCTGCACGGCTACCCCCAGACTCATGTGATGTGGCACAAGGTCGCCCCCATGCTGGCCGAGAGGTACACCGTCGTCGCGCCCGACCTGCGAGGCTACGGCGACAGCGGTAAGCCACTGGTTGGCGACGACCTGGAACGATACAGCAAGCGGCGCACCGCCCAGGACCAGCTGGAAGTCATGACTTCGCTGGGCCATACTGCATTTCACGTAGTAGGCCATGACCGGGGCGCCCGCGTGGGACACAGGATGGCCCTGGACGCGCCGCACCGGATACTGAGCTTCGCGACCCTGGACGTGGCGCCCTCCCAGGCGGCCTTCGAGGCCATGGACAGCACCCTGGCCTTCGCCTGGTTCCATTGGCACCTGATGCGCCAGCCTGAACCCTTCCCGGAAACGCTTATTGGCAGCAACGCCAAGTTCTACCTGGACTTCCTGCTGGAGCTCTGGACGGCGGTGGATGGGGCCATCACGGAGGAGGCGTACGCCGAATACCTGCGCTGCTTCTCCGACCAAGAGACCATCCGCGCCTCGTGCGCCGACTACCGCGCCATCGACGTTGACCTGGCCCATGATGAGGTGGACAGAGGCCGGAAGCTCACCTGCCCGGTCCTGGCTCTCTGGGGCGGGAACATGGCCAAGCGCCCCGGCTGGCAGACAGGCCGCTCCCTGGACATGCTCACCGTCTGGCGGGAACGGGCCGAGGATGTGCGTGGCCGGGCCATCGACTGCGGACACTTCCTGGCCGAGGAGGCGCCTGATGAGACGGCGGCAGCCATCCTGGAGTTGCTTGGATCGCTTTAGCCCGCCAATTCACTGAATGAATGGCCAACCGCTCTACCCGCAATTGTCCGGGTAGAGCGGCAATGTTTGGGCGGGAATTCCCGGCTACTCTCCGGCGGGGACAAAGCGCATTGACAGAGAGTTGACGCAGTGGCGGGTGCTCTTGGCGGTGAGCCGCTCCCCCAGGAAGACATGCCCCAGGTGCCCGCTGCAGTTGGCGCATTCGACCTCAATTCGCATGCCGTCCGGGTCAGGGAGTCGGCGCACAGCACCGGGGACCTCGTCGTCGAATGCGGGCCAACCGCAGTGGGCGTCGAACTTGTCAACCGACCTGTACAGCTCGGCGTTGCAACGGCGGCAGATGTAAGTTCCCTCTCGGTAAAAGTTGTCGTACTCGCCGGTGAAGGGGCGTTCTGTCCCCTTCATCTCGATGATGTTCCGTTCCTGGGGGGTCAGCTCGTTGTAGGTCGACCTTTCCATCAAAGCACCGTCCGTGAGAGATTGAAGTCAGATCACTTGTCCGCTAGTGAGCCCATGGGGTCCCAGGGAGGCAGGACCACGGGCTCGAGGTCAAGGGCGCGCTGCAGGTCCTCCGGCAGGTAGCTCATGGGGGCAGCGATCTCGAACATATACTCAGCAAACCAGGAGTCGTTCATCAGGAAGAACCCCTTGTCGCCGATCTTGTCGTCCCAGCTGTTTTCCACCCGCCAGCGGCGCGGCTTGCCATCGACCACGTCTACGCCGGTGAACAGCATGGCGTGGGTCATGGCGGTCTGGTGGTATTCCAGCCGCTCCTCCTTGTTCATGGAGAACTCGGCGTTGTAGACGCTGGCATAATCGAACAGCCCGGCGTCCCACAGACCCTTGTCGCGGTGCATCTGCTTGCCGGTGTCGCAGCCCATCCAGACCGGCTTTCCACCCTGCAGCATGCGCATTGCAATGTCTTTCATCAGCTCGATGTCGACGTTGAGGTACTTGATGCGGGCGCCGTCGACCACGTTGCCGAGGTACTGCACGGTGTAGGTGCGGCCGGGCGGGTTGGCGCGGCGGGGATCGTGAACTAGGCAGACGTAGTCTTCCATGGGCGTGGAGAGGTACTTTTCAGCAAACTCCAGTGGCGTCATCTCGCCGTCCCGACGGAAATTGTCGTCCTTGTCCCGCCACTGCCAGTCGAAGGAAGCCGGCGGGTTCCCGAGGTGTATGCACAGGATCCGGTAGATGGCCTGGAGTGTCTCTTGCTTGGTCTCCCGCATGGCCTCTATGCCGCCCTCTTCGGCGTAGATGCGACGTAGGTTGCGGGCGCCCTGGCGCACCTGGTAGTTGAGGCCGGCGTTCATGCGCGTGGAGTTGCCGGAGCTCTCGGTCTCGGGCATGACGGACTTGGGGACGACGCCGTGCTTCCTGACCAGGCTTACGAACATGTCCCACTGGCCGCCGTCGCCGAGGGGCTGGTGAAGCAGCCAGGCGACGACACGGTCGTCTATGGGGCGGTCGGCGGTCTCGATCACTGCCTCGAGGATGTAGTTGGCTCGCTCCATCTTGTCCCAGAACATCACGTAGCTCTGGCTGAACTCGAACTCCTTGACGTTCAGCGCGTTCCTGGTCTCGGCCCGGAACAGGTTCAGTCCGGCGAAAGCCCAGCAGCGGCCGGAGCGGGCCTGGTTGGTGACGCTCCAGTCGTCGAGGACAGTGGAGAAGGTGTGGGTGGCTTCGGCGACGAGGTTGCGGTTCAGGGCGACCTCGTTCACGTCGTGCTGGGTTACCACGTTCTGCATCAACTGGTGGGCCGGCGTGGCCTCGAAGGTTTCCTTGAAACCGATCAGTGTAGAGCTGTCAAGTGCGCCCGGGTTGGTCTCAGTTGTCATGCTCATTCCGCCTCTATCGATATAGTTTGACCTGCCTGAACAAATCCCCCAACGGCCAGGCAGCCGAAATCAGTGCGCAGCTGAATGCAGGGGCACCAGCTTGCCCGCGACATCGTTAATCTCAGCGATGGCGCGGTCGATCTCGTCCTCAGTGGTGAATCGCCCCACCGAGAACCGGAGGGTACCCATGGCGTATTCGGTGGGGACATTCATGGCCTCCAGGACGTGAGAGACCTCCACCTGTCCGCTGTGGCATGCGGCCCCGGCAGATGCGGCTACAGTGGGCAGGTTTGCCAGGATTCGGTCGGCCTCCAGTCCCCTGAAGGCGAGACTGGATGTGTTGGGCAGGCGTTTTTCTGCGTTGCCGTTTATCCTGCGGTCGCGGGATGCGCCCAAGAGCCCGCGCTCCAGGCGGTCGCGCAGGGCTACCATGTGGACATTGTAGCGGGTCAGGTTCCGTTCGATGAGCTCGCAGGCCATGCCCAGTCCCGCCATTTGGATGACGTTCTCGGTCCCGGCACGGCGGTCCTGCTCGTGGCTGGCGCCGTGCATCAGCTTTTCGAGGCGGACGCCGGGCCGGATGTACAGGGCGCCGATGCCCTTGGGCGCGTAGAGCTTGTGGCCGGCGATGGAGAGGAGGTCGACGCCAAGGTCGTCCACTCGGACAGGGGTTTTGCCGACGGACTGGGCGCAATCGGCGTGCACCAGCGCGCCGTGGCGGTGGGCGATTTCAGCGATCTCGGCGATCGGCTGGATGGTGCCGACCTCGTTGTTGGCGTGCATGATGGAGACTAGGATTGTTTCTGCAGTGGCTGCTTGCTCCACCTGCCGGGGGTCAACCATACCGGACTCGTCCACCGGCAGAAAGGTCACCCGGAAGCCCTGTCTCTCCAGGTAGTGGCAGACCTCGGTAACGGCCGGGTGCTCAATCGACGAGGTGATAATGTGGTTCCCGCGGTGCCGGTTGGCCCAGGCCACACCCTTGATGGCATGGTTATTGGCCTCGGTGCCGCCGCTGGTGAAAATCAGGTCGTCGTCGGCGCAACCCAGAAGCGAGGCCACCTGACGGCGAGCCCGGTCCACTCCCTCCCGCGCCTCTCTGCCGAAGGAGTGGCCGCTTGAGGGGTTGCCGAAATATCCGTGAATGTACGGCAGCATCGCCTCCGCCACCTCGGGGTCTATGGGCGTGGTTGCATTGTAGTCAAGGTAGATGCCGGTCATTTTCACCTCCGGCTACTCAAGGAATTCCAGAAAACTCACACACATTATAGACCAGCCGAACGGTCAACCCGGCTGCGGGTGTTGTGCGTCCTGACAATGACCAGTAAGCGGCATTCCAAGTGAGCCGCTCTTTGAAACGAACGAGGGGGGGCACCGGAAATGTACGTTGGCCACCGCTCGGTGGAGACGTAGTACTCCTCAATAGCTCAATCATCTTCAAGGGCAGGAGCCCTACCTGGAACGATGTCCTGAGCGGCTGCCAATGTTCTGACGATGCTATAATATGGAGAGAAAGGCAATCCTCTGCGCCTCTGGAGAATTGCCTCTAGGGCTGGCCAATTATCCTTCGCCCAGGTACCGCCGGATCAAATGTCGAGCCAGTCTTGAATAAGGGCAACGATGCCCTTGGTTACCCGCATCCGTAGCCAATGGATCGGGCGCGAAGAGAGGCGCAAGTACCGCCGGATCAAATGTCCCGTCAATCTGCCGAAGTGGCGAAATGGTAGACGCGCCGGTCTCAAAAACCGGTGGGGGAGACCCCGTGTCAGTTCGACTCTGACCTTCGGCACCTCTGTCTCAATCCCCGTCCTTCGTTACCGTCGCCAAGATCATTGGTGCGTCGAAAGCGCTTTGGCATACCTGGTTATGCTTGCGCTTCCAATAGCCGCCGATCATTTTGGCGCCCATCTTGGTGCACAAGAGTTCCGCGAAAATCAAAAGCGGAGGCCTGTGTCACAGCCACGCGACAGCAGAATTGATCTGGCCCTTCAGGAGGCGCTGCCGGGATCCCCTTTTGTTGTAAACTGGGCAGGCGAAGGTCGTACTATTCCAGCGGGGCCGAGAGCGCGAACCGTTTCAGCAATTCATCGCCCAAAAGTTCAAGGAGTGAGAAAATGGCGACTCAATACCAGACGATTGACTGCCAGGTGCATGCCTATCAGAGAAACACCTCGGAACGGCCGTGGAGGGGACACCTGGAGGGGCCAGAAGAGGTGACCGGAGATGACATGGTGGCGGCCATGGCCGCCGTGGGCGTCGCCGGGGCCATCCTGATTTCACCATTCTCACTGTACGGCTATGATGCCAGCTACGCCCAGGAGGTCTACTCACAGCATCCGGACAAGTTTGGGTTGGTCAGGCCCTTCGATCCGGAATCCGATACCATCGAAGATGACGTGGCAGGGTGGACCGGCACCCCCGGCGTGGTCGGAGTGCGGGTGATGCTTGGGGCGATCGATGCCGAGGGTGACCATCCTGGCCTGAACCGCATCTTCGCTGCATGTGCCAAGGCCGGTGTTCCGGCCAACGTCATGTGCGCCGGCAAGCTGCCGCTGATGCAGGACCTGGTGAGGCGGAATCCCGATACCCAGTTTGTGGTCGACCACGTCGGCCTGGCGCAACCGTTCGTGCCGCCCGCACCCGCGGAACCCTTTGCCGACCTGCCCAACGTTCTGGCATTGGCCGAAATGGAAAATGTGGTAATCAAGATTTCCGGTGCCTGCACCCTCTCCCACGAACCATTCCCATACCCGGACATCTGGGAGCCGTTGGGGCGGGTCTTCGACGCCTACGGGCTGGACCGCTGCATGTGGGGAACCGACTGGACCAGAGCCGTCAGGCTTCTCACTTTCGAGCAGGGAGTTGAGTCCTTCCGGGTGACCGGCAAGCTCTCGGACTCCGACCGGGCGACCCTGATGGGAGGAACGCTGTCCAGAATCTACAAGTGGTCTCCTGGGGCATAAGCGTAGCCGCCCATTTCGTCATTGCCCTCGTTAACCGAGGGTGAACACTGGGGCACGGCATTGGTCCCCTCGAACCGGTCGAGGAGACCTTGCGTCTCTGCAAATGTCGCAGGCGCGCTTTCCGAATGATTCCCAGTCCATCCAAAACAGACTGGCCCCGGATCCCCGGGGCCTGGATACCTGGGGCTTTGGTTTGTGCGCATCCGATCAGCTAACCGCCGCTGACGGAGTCAATGAACTCGTTAGTCCTGATCGCCAGGGCATCCGGAATCTCCACCTTCATGTTATGGCCCACGCCCTCAAATACTTCCAGCGTGGCGCGCGGCATGCGATCTGCCAACAATTGCTGCACATCAAGGGGCGTGATTTCATCATTGGCAGCGCCAAGAATTAGCGTGGGCACTGAAATCGCGGGCAGCAGCGGGGACAGGTCCTCCGCCAGGAGGCACTGCTGGAGAGCCAGCACGGCGGGCGCAGACGTCTTGGCGCCCTCATCGGCATACCAGTCCATAACCGCTCTGGGGGTACTCGGCCCGAACCGCTTGCCTGTGTCTGACAGCAGCCAGGCCCGGGTTCCCTCCTGCTCGAGAATTCGCCGCCACGCTCCTGGGTCCATGCTCGCTCCCATCTGGGCCAGCCGGGGCGTGGAGGCGACCAGCGTGAGGCTGTGCAGCCGGTCAGGAAAATCGTGCGCAAATCTCAAGCTCACGATCCCGCCGGCAGAGGCACCCACGATGTGTACCTTGTCCAGGTCCAGACCGTCCATCAGGCGAGCAATGTCGGCGGCCAGCTTCGGCAACGAAAAGCGCATCTGTGGCGGAGGCGGTGTGC
Organism: Dehalococcoidia bacterium; assembly: GCA_965249355.1. Classification (GTDB taxonomy): domain Bacteria; phylum Chloroflexota; class Dehalococcoidia; order Lucifugimonadales; family UBA3495; genus VXOI01. The sequence continues at coordinate 2,029,891 of CBDFLW010000004.1, read as the reverse complement.
CGGCGTGCCCTCGCATATCAAACCGCACCACCGGGCGGTGTCGGGCCAGCGTGGGTACCCAGGCCCGCCAACGGTGCAGGTTGCCGCCGGCCGCATGGTGTAGCAACACGGCCTTGCCAGGGCGCCAGGGGTCGGAAAAGTCGTCGACGTGATAGTGGAATTGGCCGCCTTCGAGGTCCATTACCGGCATTCGCTCATCGCCTCCGCCAGAATGAGAGTCACCCGCTCCGGGGGTCTGTTCGCGGGTTACATTCCTGCTGTGCGGTAAAATACCACGAAATCCCGAGAAAATTGCCTTTTCGAGGTCCCGCATTTCCGGTCGAGTGTTCTGCGAGCGCAAACTCTCCTGGTGGTTGGTGGAATACGGAAGTTGATGACCCCTGCTGAGACCAGGACGGTTGCAGAGTGGCGCCGTCAAGTCAATTGGTTTCTGCTCATCCTGAGCTTGTTGAAGGATGCACGTTCAAGCTACCGGGGGTTCGACAAGCTCGCAAAGAGCGAATAGAAAAATACTTTGCAGTCGTCCTGGCCGAAACGCAGGGCAATCGCGTTTTAACTTTCTTCGCATCCAGCAACCCACTATTGCCAGGAAATTCCCCGTCATTCCCGCGAAAGCGGGAATCAAAAGCCCTTCACCGTCTGCAATGCGGGCGCGCTCCGGCAACCCTGGATTCCCGCTTTCGCGGGAGTATCCGTGTTGGATGTCAAGGGTTTGGCTGGATTTCGGGTTCAGAGGGCCGGTGTGTGATTTGGTGTCCAAGGAGTGCCGCGTTGGGCGATGGCGTGGAGTTGGGTCAGGAGCTTGCGCATGACCGCTACGAGGGCCACTTTGCCAGGCTTGCCCCGCTGGCGCAGACCCCGGTAGAACTGGCGCAGTTGGCCCTCGGTACGCACGATGGAGAGGGCCGACATATACAAAGCACGGCGGACTGCGGGCCGTCCACCTCTGATGGCGCGATGCCCGCGTTGCTGTCCGCTGTCCCGGGCCCAGGGAGCCAGCCCGGCGAGTGCGCACAATCCCTTGCTGTCGCCATAGCCCAACTCGGGCAAGTCAGCCACCAGAGTGGCAGCGGTGAGGGGACCGACGCCGGGGACGCTGCGGTACAGAATGGCCTGCTGGCACAGGTGTTCACTGGACTCCAAGGCGTCCTGGTAGTCCCGGTCGAGGCGGGCAATCTCCGCATCCAGCCAGTCGATGTGGCGCTGGGTGGAGGCCCGGGTTGCTGGGTTCCAGGCCCGGTCGAGACGGTTGCGTTCTTGGACCCTCTGGTTGACCAGCTGGCGGCGGAGCAAGGACTGCAGTTCCTCCCGCTGGGGATCCGGAGGCGGAGATTCCTGGAGAGCAAAGGCCTGCCCGTACTGGGCGAGGACCTGGGCGTCCAGACGGTCGGTCTTGGCCTGGCGTCCACTGGCCTGGGCGAAGGCGCGGACCTTGTTGGGATGGGCCAGATGCACCGGCAGGCCAGCCTGGGCCAGTCGATGGACCAAGGGTCCCTCGTAGCCGCCGGTGGGTTCACAGACGACGAGGGCCACGGGCTGAGCCGTCAGCCAGGCCAGCAGGGCGGCGATGCCTGGGTCATCGTTGGGGAAGGGGTGGACCTCCCTTCCGCCGGAGGATGCGTCCAGGCGGGTTTTGCCCACGTCAATGCCCACGACGGCCGCTGTGGTGGTGCTTGTCATTGTTGCTGCCTCCTGTTGCAGGTATCATTCGCTGAGGTCCTCCCCACTTGCTATGCGGGCCTTGCGCCCCGGTATCCGTTCGGAGGGCCTTGGCGTGGCGTGAGGGGTGTCCTACTCCCGCTCGGCGCAGTCAGGGCAAACAACCCCGGCTCGCCCAATGACGGACGACGCGCCCCTCACGCCTGCAACACAGATTGGCCGGTCTGTGCCGCATACGCAACATACAAATGACGGGCGTCGGCAAAGCTGTTTGGATTAAAACGCGATTGCCCTGGCCGAGAGCGTAACAGTTCAGAGTTGAGGGGATCCGAGAGTCTGAATGGCGAAAATCAGGGGCAAATCCCCGTTGCTGGCGCTCAGGCTGACGGCTGTCAAACGACTTTCGCCCAATTCGCCCCACCAAGTCTGAACAGTTACCCGAGAGCCAGGACGATTGCAAAGTCAGGAAGCTCGACCGTAGAGCCGGGCGATGGTCTGCGTTGGGCGGAAGGCGCAAGTCTTGGCTCGCAGGGGCAGGGACATCCGGGCTGGAAACCATCCTTCCAGGCGCAGGGCGTTCAGCCCGGTGTTGACCAGGGTGGCGAATATCTCGCCCAGCCCCGGACGGCGCAGCGTATGGACGTCCTCATACCAACTGCGGTCTTTCACGTGATGCAGGCTGTTCTCAACGCTCCAGTGGTTGCGGAATAACCTGAGCAGTTCCTTCGGCCTGCACTGCCGGGAACCCAGGCTGGTCAGCAGATACCAACGCTCCCGGCTCACCTCCCCGGTGGCTATGTCCACGCTCTCCCTCTCCACCATGGCCCCCTGCCTCGCCCCGGGAAATCCCAACTCATCCCGGATGTAGTCGGCCAGTACGGCATCGGTCCAGATGCGCCGTCTCTCGATCACGCCCGCTTTTTTTCCAGGGTCTCCGCCTGCGGCTCCCCAGGTTCCTCCCCGGCAAAACCGTCGGTTAACGCCGCCAGCACCGTCGGCTGATTCCCTTTGACCCGCACCAGGCAGTCCCGTCCGTGGCCGACTATGGCCTGGCACAGGTCCCGCTCCGCATAGAGGGCGTCCATGGTCAGCAGCCGCAGGCCGGGATAGCGCTCGAACAATGGCGCCAGTTGCTCCCGCAACACCCCGGGTTCGTACCGCTTATCCGATGCCGGCCACTGGGCCAGGCACAACCTCAGGTCATGGGCCAGCACGTTCACCATGACCAGGGGATTCCCGTTGGCGTCCCCGGACTGCCTGGCCCACTTGCCGTCCACCGATGCGTTCAGTTCCTGGTCCGCCACCATGTGGGCCACCCAACCGGTCAGGGCCTTCTGCAACCGCTGATGCGAGACCCCCGCCAGGGCGCGCGAGATGGTGGTGGCGTGGGGAGGATGGTCCCTGAAGAAACCCCAAGGGCTCCTTCAGAGCCGGCCAGTTCATCCTGGCGAAGAGGGCGATGTGGGCCATGGTGGTCTGACCGCAGACCAAGCCCAGCAGTGTCAGACGCAGAATGGCTTGAAAGGGATGTCTGACCCCTCTGGCCATCCTGGGGTCCGGCACCTGCTCCAAGCACTCGAACAGAGATTCCGCCGCCTCCATATCAACACACCTCCCGTCTCTCTTCCCTACCTTACCTTTGTAAACCTCCTTCTCTGACTTTGCAATCGTCCTGCCCGAGAGCCGCTACGCTTGACGGGCTGAAGGGGGAAACATATAATTTCGCAGGTAGGTTTTTGAACAGTGCCAAAAAGAACGTATCAACCAAAAAAGCGCCGCAGAGCCCGTGTACACGGGTTTCGGTCGCGTTCGGCCACGTCCGACGGGCGAGCCGTGCTGCGGAGACGGCGATTCAAGGGCCGCCACCGGCTGACTGTGTGATAAGCGGTGCCTCGTAATGCAGCGAAGGCACCGCATTTCGGGCTCAAAAAGGCATTCCCAGATCCACCGCGAGGGAGCCAGCGCCGCTAACAGGTTGCTGGTGATTCGTTTTCTGGAAAATGGCCTCGACCACAGCAGGTTTGCCTTCGTGGTCAGCAAGCGGCTGGGGAATGCCGTAGCCCGGAACCGTATCAAACGCAGACTGAGGGAATCCGTCCGGAGCCGCTCTTTGCGTCCGGGATGGGATGCGGTCTTCATCGCTCGACGTGGCGCACAGAATGCCACATATCGCGCGTTGGACCGCGCTACGGACAACCTGTTGAGCCGCAGTCGCATAGCAGAGAGCGGAGAATTGCGGGCTGCCGGTCGCGGAACCGGAGGTGAGGATTCCAATTCAGGCGGGGAATTGTCTTGATAAAGTTGGCTGTCCTCTTGTGCATCCGGGCCTACCAGGCTTCCGTGTCCCCGCTGTTGCCAACTTCCTGCAGGTTTTTACCCAGTTGCTCAATTTATTCCCACGACGCAGTGACCCGGTACGGCGTTTTGAAGGGCGCTTGGCTTGGCGCGAAACGCTTGGCACGCTGTCATCCCCTGGGAGGCCAGGGATACGACCCGGTGCCGTGAGTATCCGGACTCTCCGTTTGAGCTGAATTTGCTCCATCGCTTTTTCCTTCTCTCCTATCTGCCCAAGACTTATTCCGACCTTGGCCACAAAACCAGTTCGGGGTTGGAATTTGCCAATTCCCGCCTCGGGGCTCCCGGGGTACTCTTCCTTTTCACCAATCGCTGGCTGTTCTTTGCGGTGTTGATATTGACGGTTCTGCTCGCCTTTGGGGCGTGCACCCGCAACATCGGTGGTGTGAGTTCAGGCTGGAATGCTCTCACCGTCGGCGATGGGGTTGTCTATGTCGGCACCAAAGAGGGCCGGATCCAGGCCCTGACGGACCGGGGAGACGGGGATTTTCCGGAAAAGTGGAGGTATCCCGCCTCGGAGGATTCTGAGGACTCTCTTTTAGGTGTATACGGCACTCCCCTGCTGGCATCCGGGCTACTGTATGTGACGGCGGAAAACGGATATCTGTATGCCCTCGACCCGGAAACCGGCAGCGTCTCAGAGCGCGGGTGGCGCAGGCCGCTGGGACAGGCCAATAATCTGGAACCCTTTGTGGCCGGGCCCGCTTACGAGCCGATAAACCGCTTGGTCCTGGTGGCATCGGAGGACGGAAACCTCTACAGCTACGACGCCGAGACGGGCGAGCCCGTTTGGAAGCCGTTTCAGACCGGCGACAAGATCTGGTCAACTCCCGTAGTCGCCAACCTTGATGGCATACCTGTTATATATTTCGGGTCGCACGATGGAAACGTATACGCGGTGAACGCCGCCGACGGTAGCGAGATGTGGAGGTTCCAGACGGGAGGCGTGGTCGCGGGCAAGCCCCTGCTGTTGGATGGGCAGGTCATCGTTGGCTCGTTCGACAAGAAACTCTATGCGCTCGATGCACTGGATGGATCAAAGCAGTGGGAGTTCGAGGGAGGGAACTGGTTCTGGGCCGGCGCCGTAAGCAACGGCAGTACGATCTTTGCTCCCAATATGGACGGCCGGATATACGCCCTTGACCGCTCAGGGTTCCTGGAGTGGCAATTCGACGCGGGAACCGAGATAGTTTCGCCTCCTGTCCTGGTGCCCAGGGGACTTGCCGTGGCGAACCGGGAAGGAGACTTGATCCTCCTCGATGTGTCCAGCAATGCAGGGCAGCGGGAGCTGCACCGGTTGAGACTGGGTGACGCGGAGATCAAGGCCCCGCTGTACGCTGTCGGCGACTCGGTATACGTCGGGTCCGACGACGGAAGCGCCCGGCGAGTAGAGGTGCACGAGCAGTTCTCCGAGGCCGTTCTGACGGCGCGCGCGTGCTGGAACCCCGACGAGGACTGCCGCTGATGCGGTCCGGCAGAAAGACGAACCGCCGAATTTGTGGACGGAAGTTGAGTCCGTCCAGCGCGGCTAGGTAGGGCCCTTTGGGAATCGACGACCTCTGGCGAGAAATAATCATCCGGCCCATGTTAAACCTGCTGGTGGTGCTGTACACCATCTGCTTCAACAACATGGGCGTCGCGATCATCGTATTCACATTCATAGTCCGCCTTTTGACCTTGCCGCTGACCATCAAGCAGTTGAGGCAGATGCGGGCTATGACGGACCTGCAGCCGAGGATGCGGGAGATCCAGGAACGCTTCGGCCGCGACCGCCAGCGTGTGTCGCAGGAAACAATGCGGATGTACCGGGAGGCGGGAGTCAACCCCGTTGGGTGCCTGGGCCCCCTGGTCATCCAGATGCCCATACTCTTCGGCCTGTTCCGGGTGCTGATCCAGACGGTGTACTCGCGGCCGGACCACCTGGTGGCCCTGGCCGAAAAGTTCTACGCGTGGATACCTTACTTCCCCATTTATACCGCGGCGCCGCTTGGCGCCTCCTTCCTGTGGATGGACCTCTCCGAGCCGGATCCGACCAACGTCATCCTGCCTGTGCTGGTATTCGTTTCCACCTGGCTTCAGCAGAAGATGACGATGACGCCGTCAACGGACCCGCGCCAGTCCACGAACCAAATGATGATGCTGTGGCTGATGCCGCTGATGATCGCGTTCTTCTCCTTCACCCTTCCCAGTGGCCTGTCGCTGTACTGGGTCGCTTCCAACGTTATCGGTATCGGTATCCAGTATTTTATAACCGGATGGCAACCCATTTTCCCGCTGTTCCCCAAGGCGGAGCCGGTGCCCGCTGCCGCACCGTCTTCGTCATCCAGCTATGACGAACCTGAGGAGGTTGATGGCGATGCAAGAACCTCTCGTAATGAGCGCTCGAACCGTCGAAGAGGCAATCGAGCTGGCGCTGAAAGAGCTCGACGTAGGCCTCGACGAGGCCGAGGTAGAAGTACTAAGTAGAGGCAAGGCCGGATTTCTCGGAATTGGCGCCGAGTTGGCCCGCGTACGGGTCACTCTATTGGCTGGCGGTGCTCGAACTGGAGGCTCCTCCGCCGTTCCGGGAGAGCAGACGCCGGCCGCTCTCGCCAGTGCCGCTGTGGGACGCATCCTGGAGGCGGCGGGAGTCAACGTAACCCGCACCCTCCGCTCCGCCCACGATGCGGACGCAGGCGGGCCGATAATCGACCTGGCCGGAGAGGACTCTGGCCTTCTGATCGGCCGCCGGGGTCAGACCCTGCAGGCCCTTCAGTTCCTTGTCTCCCTCATTGTGCGCAAGCAGATGGGGGAGGATGTACGCGTGGTTTTGGACGTTGAGAACTACCGGCAACGCCGTGAAACCTCGTTGCGCGAAATGGCCGCCAAGGTCGCCTCTCGCGTGGCCCAGAGCAACCGCAGCATCACCCTGGAGCCAATGTCTCCCGCTGACCGCCGCATAATCCATACGTCTCTGTCCGAGCATCCGGGGGTCAGGACCGAGAGCGCCGGAGAGGGAGAGAACCGCAAAGTGACCATAATGCCGCGCCGGGACTAGCGGAATCTCGCTTGGAGCGTCCTCTCTTTGGGTGGGCTGGGGGACTCGCTGTCGCCCCTACCCGCCCCGCCGCAGGTTTTGATAATATTGGGGCATACATCGAATCTGGACGGCTTGGAGAATCAAAGAACTGAGAGCCGGAGGAGGGCCTGACTTTGATTGCGATAGAACCTACCCGAGAAGTTGTCGCCGAGGTCTACGAAAACCTGGACAAAAACCTGAGCACCGTCCGTTCCGTACAGAATAGACCGCTGACCCTGGCCGACAAGATTCTGCTGAGCCACCTGGACGACCCGACCACCACGGGCATGGTGCGAGGCCAGACCTACGTGCAGCTTCGGCCCGACCGCGTGATCCTGCAGGACGTGCTGGGCCAGACCGCCATGCTGCAATTCATGCAGACCCGTCGCGCCACCACCGCGGTACCGACGACGGTCCACTGCGATCACCTTATCCAGGCCCGCGTCGAAGGCTCCCGCGACCTTACCGAGTCACTTGCGGAGAACGACGAGGTTTACAATTTTCTGAAGGCCGCGTCCGCCAAGTTCGGCGTTGGCTTCTGGGCGCCGGGCGCAGGAATCATTCACCAAGTTGCTTTCGAAAACTATGCCTATCCGGGCGAGATGATGCTGGGCACCGACTCGCATACCCCCATGGGCGGCGGACTTGGCTCGATCTCCGTGGGAGTGGGAGGAGCTGATGCCGTTGAGGTCATGGCAGGGCTGCCCTGGGAGGTGCTGTATCCCCGCTTCATCGGAGTGCGCCTGACAGGGGAGATGAGCGGCTGGACCGCTCCGAAAGATGTCATCCTCTACCTCGCCGGGGAGTTGAGCGTATCCGGCGGAACCAACGCGATTATCGAGTACTTCGGACCGGGGACCGCTTCCATCAGCGCCACCGGCAAGGCCACCATCACCAACATGGGTGCTGAGCTTGGTGCGACGACTTCAGTGTTCCCCTACGACCAGCGGATGGCGCGTTATCTGCAGGCCACCCGCCGTGGCGACATCGCGGAGCTGGCCGACCAGAACCGCCACCTGCTTACCGCGGACGCCGAATGCGAGGCCAGTCCGGAGCAATACTACGACCGGATCGTGGAGATCAACCTGTCGGAGTTGGAGCCGCACCTGGTCGGCCCGCACTCGCCAGACCGCGCCAGGCCCATCTCCCGCATGGCAGCGGAACTGGGGGAAGACCCCAACCTGGTTGATGAGATTTCGGCGGCCCTCATCGGCAGTTGCACCAACTCGTCCTACGAGGACATGAGCCGGTCCGCAGACGTGGCCGAGCAGGCCAAGTCCATGGGCCTGACGTCGGCCGTCCCGTTCATGGTAACCCCCGGGTCCGAGCAGGTGCGGGCGACCATAGAGCGCGATGGGCAAATGCAGTCGTTGAAGGACATCGATGCCACTGTGCTGGCCAACGCTTGCGGCCCCTGCATCGGCCAGTGGAGGCGTGCCGGGGAATCTGTGGGCAATCCCAACACCATCGTCACGTCGTACAACCGCAACTTCCCCGCCCGTAACGACGGCCAGCCCTCAACCATGAACCTGATCGGCAGCCCGGAGATCGTTACCGCTCTCGCCATAGGTGGCCGGCTGTCCTTCAATCCCATGACCGACACCCTCACGGCGGCTGACGGGTCGGAGTTCCGGTTGAATCCCCCGGCCCAGGCGCCCGAGGTCCCCCCTGCGGACTTCGACCAGGGCCGATCCTTCTACCAGGCTCCCCCGGATGATGGCAGCTCCGTCGAGCTGACCGTGTCGCCGGATAGCGAACGGATCCAGCTGCTCGAGCCCTGGCCCGCGTGGGACGGAAACGACTTCGCCGACATGCCGGCGCTGCTGAAGGCCAAGGGCAAGACCACCACCGACAGCATATCGCCTGCCGGGGTGTGGCTGCGCTTCCGGGGTCACTTGGACCGGTTCAGCGACAATATGTTCATGGGCGCCATCAATGCCTACACCGACGAGGCCGGCAAGGGACTGAACGTCCTCACCGGCGAGCGGGTTCAGGGCTTCTCCAGGATCGCGCGCGACTACAAGGCACAGGGCGTAAGGTGGGTGGTCGTCGGCGACTCCAACTACGGCGAGGGCAGCAGCCGTGAGCACGCCGCTCTTTCGCCCCGGCTCCTCGGCGGCGCAGCGGTCATTGCGCGCAGCTTTGCCCGCATCCACGAGAGCAATCTGAAGAAGCAGGGCCTGCTGGCTCTGACCTTCTCCGACCTCGCTGACTACGATCGGATTCGAGAGGACGACCGTGTCAGCCTTACCGGCCTCAATGACATGGCTCCAGGAAAGCCGGTGCAGTGCACGGTAAAGCACAGCGATGGAACTTCCGAGACCCTCGAATTGCAGCACTCTTACAGCGAATCGCAGTTCGAGTGGTTTCGTTTGGGCTCGGCTCTCAACCTGTTCCACCAGTAGGCGGATTGCCAGCCGGTTCCGGCAAGACAATAGTCACGCTTATCATCTGCCCGCTCACCCTTTCCGGCCATGAGGGTGAGCGGGCAGTTTTCTCAAACCCAGGGCACCCTCGGGGCTATCGCATTCGGACCAATTAGACTCGTCATTACCGCTGAAGCGGGAATCCAAAGCCCCTCACCGGCTGGAATGTGGGCGCAGCCCGGCAACCCTGGATTCCCGCCTTCACGAAAATGACGGTGTATAAAAGGGGATGACGGCGTATGAACTCGATATGCCGGTGTGCCCATCCAAATGCGATTGCCCTGCGGGCGCCCCGGAATCGGGGGACTTTTGAAGTCTTGATATTACATAACGCCCAATCCGGCCCTCTTCACAGTTGACCGCTTCGGAGCGGGGCCGATAGAATAACTGCGTGAACAGTGAGCCAGACTTCCACCAGGTCTATGGCCCGTTCGACAGCCCTCACGAGGAATGTGGGGTAATCGCCGTATACTCCCCCGAAGAGACTGCCAGCCGACTCACGTTCTTCGGCCTCTTTGCCCTCCAGCACCGCGGACAGGAAAGCGCGGGCATCGCTTCCACCTGCGGCGAGGGTATCTCGGTCCATGCTGAGATGGGACTCGTCTCCCAGGTCTTTCGCGAGGCGGACTTCCTGCCCCTCTCCGGCGAACTCGCCATCGGCCACACACGGTATTCCACTACCGGGAGCAGCGAATTGTGCAACGCACAGCCGCTTGTTGTGGATGGGCCGGGAGGCTTACTCGCCCTTGCCAACAACGGCAACATAGTCAATGCCCTTTCGCTGAGGGACCAACTCCAGGACGAATGGGGCTGTAAATTCGTTTCCACCACCGATACTGAAGTTATCGCGAGGATGTTGGTGACCTCTCCAGACGCATCATTGGAGGAGAGGATCTTCCAGTGCATGCGGCGCCTCGAGGGCGCCTATTCCCTGGTCGGCCTGACCCAGGACAGCGCGTTTGCAGTCCGGGATCCCCTCGGTATCCGGCCTCTCTGCCTCGGGAAGCGCGGCGATGGTTGGATCATAGCATCGGAGAGTTGTGCCCTGGACAACCTGGGAGCGGAGTTCATCAGAGAGGTTGAGCCGGGGGAGGTCGTTACCATCGATGGCGGCGGACTCCGTTCTGCCATTTGGCCGGGAATGGCGGAAGGCAAGGGCCGTGCCCTGTGCGTTTTTGAATTGATCTACTTTTCACGTCCCGACAGCGTCTTGGCTGGGCAACTAGTCCACTCCAAAAGGCAGGAAATGGGTGCGGAGCTGGCCCGCGAGCACCCGGTGGATGCCGATCTGGTCATTGGCATTCCCGACTCTTCAACTGCTGCTGCCGTGGGATACGCTCTTGCGTCGGGGATACCCTTCAGTGAGGGCCTGATCAAGAACCGCTACGTGGGCCGCACATTCATTGAGCCGGAACAGAAACTGCGCGACTTGGGAGTGCGCCAGAAGTTCAACAGCCTGGGCGGGGTAATCAAGGGAAAGCGAATCGTGGTGGTGGATGACAGCATTGTGCGCGGCACCACTACGCCACACGTGGTCAACCTGCTGCGACGCGCCGGGGCCATCGAGGTGCACATGCGTGTATGCGCCCCGCCCATCCGCCATCCGTGCTTTATGGGGGTGGACATGGCGTCGCGCCGGGAGCTCCTGGCCGCCAACAACACCATTCTCGAAATCCGCAAATTCATTGACGCAGACACCCTGGGATATCTGAGCGTTGACGGTCTGATGAAGGTTGTAGGGGGACAGCAGGGCGGATTCTGCGACGCTTGCTTTACCGGCAACTATCCGGTGCCGATCCAGTTGGATCTGGACAAGCTAGCATTGGAGAAGTCCCGCAACTAGCTTCCTTTGCCGTATGGTCCCGGATTCATCTCACTCCCTTGTCGTCTGACGGCCACGCCAGCCCCTTGCCAGAATGGGAAAACGACTTTGTTCGTCTGCATGGAATTGACTCCGGCTTCGGGATATCAAAATCCGTGAGGATCTTCGATTGAACGCCACTGCTTCCTCCGACTCATACCGGCAGTCTGGTGTTGACCTCGACCGCATGGGTGAGTTGAAGGATCGCATCCGCGGTCTGGCCGCCAGCACTCACGGGCCAGAGGTCCTGGACGGCGGGGACAGCTTCGCTGGCTTGTTCCAGCTTGGCGGCGAGCGTGGGCCGGTCCTGGTGGCAAGCGCCGACGGCGTTGGTACGAAGCTGAAAATTGCCGTCCAACTGGGGCACTTAGAGTCGATTGGCCGCGACCTGGTTACCCTCAACGTCAACGACATTCTGACCAAAGGCGCCCGCCCTCTCTTTTTCCTGGACTACGTGGCTTTCAGCGATATGGACATGCAGGCCCTGGACTCGCTGATGCGCGGCATCGCTTGGGGTTGCCGGGAGAACCAATGCGCTCTCATAGGCGGTGAAACGGCCCAGATGCCGGGCGTTTACGAGGAGGGCGAGATGGATCTCGCCGGTTTCGTGGTTGGAATGGTCGATCGGGAAGGCCTGCTGGAGCCGGGCAAAGTGAGCGAGGGGGATTGTCTGCTCGGCATCCCGTCCACCGGGTTGCACACCAATGGGTTCTCGTTGGTACGCAGGGTGTTCAACACCGACTCGGACCCGTCTGCCTTGTTTCGAAGGTACGACGGATTGAGTCACCAACTTGGCGAGGAGTTGCTGCTCTACCACCGCAGCTACTACCCACTGCTGGCGCCGACACTGGGATTGCTCAATGGGCTGGCCCATATCACCGGTGGCGGCCTGCCAGGGAAACTGCCCGCGGTGCTTCCCGACGATCTTGCCGCCTCCATCGACACCAAAGCCTGGACGCCCCCGCCCATATTCGCTGTGCTGCAGGAAGAAGGGAGTATTTCCGTCGACGAAATGTTCCGGGTTTTCAACATGGGGCTGGGAATGGTTGCCGTTTGCCCGGAGCATAACGTGTCCTCATTTCAGCAAAGAATTCCCGAGGCAATTCCGGTAGGTCGAGTGGTCCGGCGGGAGTCTGACGAACAGGTGATACTCAGGCAATAGCCGCAACCGGCATCAATGCCGACTGATAATCCAACGGAGACAGGACTTGAGAGCGTTAATCAGCGTATACGATAAGACTGGAGTGGTCGAATTCGCCCGGCGTATTTCGGAGGCCGGTTACGAACTGGTCAGCACCGGTGGTACCCACCGCACATTGACCGATGAGGGCGGCCTGCCCGTCCGGCAGGTTGCTGACGTTACAGGCTCCCCCGAAATCCTGGAAGGCCGGGTCAAGACGCTGCACCCGGTAATCCACGGAGGCCTGCTGGCGCGCCGTGAATCGGCAGAGCAGATGGCCGACCTGTCGTCCCACGGCATAGAGCCCATCGACCTGGTGGTGGTCAACCTGTACCCCTTCGTGGCAACCATCAGCCGTCCCGGAGTGACGCTGGAGGACGCCCTGGAAAACATAGACATCGGCGGACCCACAATGCTTCGGGCCGCCGCGAAGAACTTTCCGTCTGTAACGGTGATTGTTGACCCTGAGGACTACGCCTGGGTCGCGGGGAGGCTGGCAAACGACGGGCTCAACGAGGATGACCGCCGTGGCCTGGCAGCCAAGGCATTCCGGCATGTCTCCGAGTACGATGCGGTGGTGACGGATTACCTGAGCGGACCGAGTGAGCAGGAATTGCTGCCCGATCGTCTGACCATCTCCTTGAACAAGGTGTCCGTGCTGCGGTACGGCGAAAACCCCCACCAGTCGGGTGCGCTATATGCTCCGGCCGGCCGAACGCTTGCCGGAATCGCAGGGGCCACGCAACTGCACGGGCGGGAGCTGTCCTACAACAACCTGATGGACGCGGACGCGGCATGGCGCACCGTATCGGACTTTGCCGAGCCGACGGTGGCCGTGGTGAAGCACAACAACCCCTGCGGTCTGGCCAGCAGTGATTCCGTCGCGCAGGCGTACCAGCTGGCCTACGAAGGAGACACCGTCAGCGCGTTCGGCGGGATCGTAGCCATCAACCGTACCGTCGATGCTGCTACAGCGCAGGCAATGGACCCGATTTTCTACGAGGTGGTGATCGCCCCCGGGTACGACGATGACGCCCTGGCCATTCTGCAACGAAAGCGCAACCTGCGGATCCTCACCGTAGGCACTGCGATTGCATCCGTGGCACTGGACCTCCGCCCCATATCAGGTGGGATGCTGGTGCAGGGGGCCGACGACATCGCAGAGGACCCTGCGGAATGGAAGACCGTCACCGAGCGCGAACCCAGCGCGGCTGAGCGCCAGGACTTGGTCTTCGCCTGGAAGGCGGCGAAGCATATCAAGTCCAACGCCATCGTGTTCGCCAAAGACCGGGCACTGGTGGGCATGGGCGCCGGCCAGCCAAATCGGGTGGTCAGCGTGCACCTCTCGCAGCGTATCGCTGGCGACAAGGCGCAGGGGGCCGTACTCGCGTCCGACGCGTTCTTCCCGTTCCCCGACAATATCGAGCTGGCGGCTGACGCCGGGATAACCGCCATCGCGCAACCGGGCGGCTCGGTGCGGGACGAGGAGGTAATAGCAGCCGCCGATCAGGCCGGTCTGGCCATGGTGTTCACGGGGGTGCGCCATTTCCGCCACTAGGCCGGTAAAGGCGTGGCTCTGATATGGCCGCCAGCGTCGACGTCGTTATACCCGTCTACAACGAGGAGGACGCGCTACCGGTCAGCATCCCCAGGCTGTGCGAATTCCTGGAGGGAAACCTGGTCAATCCTTGGCGGGTGACCATTGCTGACAATGCCTCGGTCGACGGCACGCGCGGTGTTTCCGAAACCCTCTGCCGCGACATCACGGGAGTGAACTACCTGTACCTCCCGGAGAAGGGACGGGGCAGAGCGCTGCGGGCTGCTTGGCTGGGAAGCGAGTGCGACTTCGTCAGCTACATGGACGTGGACCTGTCCACGGACCTGTCCCACTTTCCGCAGCTCGTGGGATCGCTGGAGTCGGGATGCCAGGTGGCCATCGGCAGCCGGCTCAGCCGAGAATCGAGAGTTACCCAGCGCAGCTTCAAGCGCGAGTTGACCTCCCGCAGCTACAATAAGCTGATCTGGTCGATGTTCTTCGTGGGATTTCCCGATGCGCAATGCGGCTTCAAGGCGATGACGCGGCAGGCGGCGCTGGCGATCATCCCTCATGTCAAGAACAACAACTGGTTCTTCGACACCGAGTTGCTGATCATCGCGGAGAAAAGGGGCTACCGCATCGGCGTGGTGCCGGTGTCTTGGGAGGACGACCCGTCCAGCACAGTCAACGTGGTCAAGACGGCCACTGAGGATATCAGGGGACTGCTCCGCCTGCGGTTTGGCGGCATCCCCAAGGTTGAAAGGCCGTCGTCATAGCCCCCGCCTCCCGATTGCAGTCCTCTGTCCATAGAACGCCTGAAGGTCGGGGCCAGCGGCTCAACAAATACTGTCATAAGGGGCCATTTACCTATGGAACTCGGACTCACAGGCAAGACTGTCGTCATCACCGGCGGCGGATCCAACATCGGCCGGGCCATCGTGCACGCATTCGCGGATGAAGGCAGCAACATCGTCATAGCCGAGCTGGACCCGGTCCAAGGCCAGCGGGTGGCCGACGAGGTAGCGGCTAAAGGCACCGGCAGCAGGGCGACGGTGGTGGCCACGGACGTCACCAGCCACCAGTCGGTCAACGCGATGGTGGAGGCGGCCACTACCGAGTTCGGCGGCGTGGACGTGCTGGTTAACAACGCAGGCTGGACCATTGACCGGCTTTTTCTGGAGAAGCCCCGCGAGGAGTGGGAGCGGGAGGTGCAGGTCAACCTGTGGGGCGCCATCAACTGCATCCACGCTGTCCTGCCCGGCATGGTGGGGAGGCAGGGCGGCAACATCGTCTGCCTGAGCTCCGACGCCGGCCGAATGGGCGAGTACCGGGAGGCGGTCTATTCCGCGTGCAAGGCGGGAGTCATTGCCCTCAGCAAGTCCATCGCGCGGGAGACTGGCCGCTACGGCTTGCGCCTGAACTGCGTCTGTCCCGGCCTGGTGGTGCCGCCCGACGAGGAGACTATCAGCGAAACCAGCATGTGGCACCAGATGCGCGAGGTATTCACGCCCGAGGCCCGCGAGCGCGCCATACGCGCCTACCCGCTGCGACGCATGGCCGAGGCGCGGGAAATAGCCAACGCGGTCGTATTTCTCGCCTCCGACGCCGCCGGCTTCATCACCGGCCAGACCCTGAGCGTCAGCGGCGGCTACACGATGGCTTAAGGGCCTAGTAGTACGAAATCTTTGAAATGAGGAGTAGCCGATATTGGTGTAAGCACCCGGCGATTGTTGACCAATGCTGCTCTCCGCCAAGATGCATGCTTTTCATGTCATTATTTCAAAGTAGTTGGGCTACTAGTAGTCCGTCAACCAAGAATTGATGGACGAGTCACCGGGCCCCTTCATTCCGGCCTTGAGCCGGAATCCAGGAACCCTGGCGCTGTTTACGTTGGTCTTTTTCCAGCTCTTCCGGATTCCGGCTCAAGGCCGGAATGACGATATAGTCTCCGGAAAGATAAAATAATCTTCGGCAGTCATCAATTCAATAAAGAGGGACTATTAGGCTATCTCAATAACATAAAGGTGGAAAGCGGCAAACAAACTATGCTCGGATCGTCCACTTTACCCGATTCATCTTGGGTGATGAGCAGGCCAAATGAGGCGTTGTTCACTGATTTATCCAAAAACGACCTGATGCCCAGCGTGTCTCTCAGTGGGTCTATTCGCCGCTGGAACTTGATTTCTACAGGCACGCGCTGGGCCCCTACGGTCAACACGAAGTCAACCTCGCGATCTGTCCCTCTTTCCGGCAAATGAGCTACATTGAGGCCGTGAATCGTAGATGCGACGGAACCGAAAACGCTTTCGGCCAGGTGCCCAGCTAACGCTGTAAGCTCCGGGTGTCGCGCCAACTCCGCCGATGTCAAAGGAATCTGCTCCTGTAGCCAGCTGGCACGAAGGCCGTGATCAACCAAACAGAGCTTGGAGCTGCCTCGCCTCCTTTTCAGCCTTATTTCCAGCGGCGGAATGAGTCTGATGAGCAAGGTATCTTCGAGGAACCGCAGATATTGGGTGACTCTCTGGCTACCAATGTTTGCTCCCTGTGATAGACGAGCTTCCTCTGCAAGAGTGGAAACGGTAGTCGTCTGACCGGCATAGCGACAAGATAGCCTGAATAATTCCTCTAGAAATTGGGCATCCCTTCGCCGGCCTCCGGAGCTGCCAACTCGAAGGTCGTGCTGAATGACCCTCTTTATCACAGTTTCGTGGAGCTGGTCTGCAAGCAAATGCCAGTCCTGTTCGCCCAATCTGTGGACCAACGGGTATCCACCTCGTTCCGAAAAATGTCTGAAGGACTCCTTGCGGAATGACTCATTCTCCAAGCCATGAAAGCGCAGGTCCAGCCAAAATTTCCTATCGATTAAGGAACCAAGACCATTGTCCTTGGGGAATGGGGGCAGGGTGCTAATCCCACGCAGAGCGCCGATTTCGGTCAGCTAGAGGACACCTGCCTCAACAGTATTGATGCGCCAAGCCAGGTTGTCGCGGCCCATTTCGATTCTCAGGGCCGAACTGCCTGTGACTATTACCTTTACTGAAGTAATGTCTACTAGGGATTTTAGCTGGGCATCCCATCGGCGCAGGTTTTGCACCTCGTCGAAAAACAGGTACGCCTTTTGACCCTCTTGGGCCAGTGCGTTAAAGCCTTTTTCGGTTATATTCCGCTGAAACCAGTCTGAAACTGTAAGAATGGAATCTTCTATTCTTTGTAGCGACGCTAGATCATCAAACTGCACCCTGAGTATGCTGGTGGGTGGTATCCCCTCTTCAAGCAAATCCTCAATAATCTGAAATTGCGCGGTGGTTTTCCCCACCTGACGGGGCCCGCGCACTACTACAATTGGGGCAATATCTGCGTTCAGGCGACGACGTTTCTGCGCCACCAGATGGCGGCGCATTCCAGGTTGCGGAGGAATAGGGTCGCCAACCCACCAAGGATTCATGCGGCGTAAGTCAGCAGACAGCTGCCCCGGTATCGTTGAATCAACGAAGAATCCAGCTTGACTACTCATTGCGCCGCTCCCTGATCCTCTTGTAAACGGGGTCTCCCCAAGCAGCGGCTCCGATTCCTCTGCACCGCTGGGCATTTACCACAATACCAAAAACGGCCCCGGAGCAACCCGGGGCCGTCGCCGTGTTTCTTGCGATCCGTTGGCCGTTGCTACTAGAGGGCGGCGACCTTATCGCGGAGGGCGTCGAGCTCGGCGATCAAGGCGGCCTTGGGGTCGTCCTTGGGCTGGCTGTTCATTTCGACCAGATCCCAGGAGCGGCGCTCGATTGCCGGCAGCATGGACTGGAGCAGTTCCTCGTCCACGTCGTTGGCGATGGTGGGGTAGCCGGCGCGGGAGATCATGCTCTTGGTCTTGCCCTGCTTGAACTGGTCGAGCGTCCAGGCCAGAGTCTCGCCGGAAGTGGTGACATCCCAGTAAATCCGCACATCCTGGTTGCGGGGGCCGTAGTGGTAGTGCG
This sequence comes from Dehalococcoidia bacterium, assembly GCA_965249355.1. Lineage (GTDB taxonomy): Bacteria > Chloroflexota > Dehalococcoidia > Lucifugimonadales > UBA3495 > VXOI01. The sequence continues at coordinate 2,011,844 of CBDFLW010000004.1, read as the reverse complement.
GGCCGTTCTGGAAGCAGTCGAAGGCCAGAAGCTCGACTTCCTGGCCGGCGATGTCAGACAGGACGTGGATGGCCATGCCCTCGTCGTTGATCTGCGGCAGGTGGCGGTACTCCAAGCCGAACTTGATGTTGCCCACGGTAACTTTGTCGCCTTCCAGCATCTCGGGCATCATGTGATGGACGGTGCGGCGCTGGCCGTTGGCCATACCGCGGGCGGTGCTCTCAATCTCGTCCAGCTTGTCGGAGCCGACCGGGTGGGCCTCCAGGGTATCGGCCAATTCTTCGTACCCAGAGCGGCGGATCATGGAAGACAGGTTGTTCCGCAGGTTGCCTATCGTCCAGCCGAGGGGGTTGCCGGCAGTGGTCTTGTCCAGGTGCAGGCGGATGTTGTGGTTCTCGGGGCCATAATGGTAGTGGGGATCCTGGTCGAAGCAGTCGAAGCGAAGGATCTCGGTGTCGTGGCCCTTGATCTCCGAGTAGACCTGCAGGCACAGACCCTGGTCGTTCATGATTTCCGCACGGTAGCTCATGGCTATGTCGATGGGGCCGGCGTTGATGACGGTGCTGCCCTTTTCCACGTTGTGCCTCCTCCGTATTTGTAAATAGGTTGGTGTGGCAATTTCAGGCGATTTCAACCGCCCGTGTCGCGATTAAATTATATCACGGCGCGGTATAGTGGCAAACAGGGAGCGTTTTCCCACCAGGTGATGCACCGGCACAACATAATGACCACTATCTATGTCTGACAGATGGCACAGTTCACCACTGTTGCTGTTGTGTGCCTAGTCTGTGAAGCCGCTTGGATGCCAAAGCCCTGCAAGTCAAGGCGGAGTACGGTTTCTTTTCCGACGGCTACGAGTTGGGGCGACGGCGGAGTTCCTCTTCCAGTTGGCGAAGGCGGGCTTCCACGGCGAGGCGGGCGGCGCGCTCTTCCGCAAAGGTGGTTAGGTAGCGTCGACCCACCGGGTCCCAGAAACGCAACTGGCCTTCCTCCCACCATAAGTCCAACCCCAGCGCATCGCTGTGGCCCCAGTGAGTCCCCTCTTCCGTCCGGTGGATCGAGACAGGCGGATACTGTCCCTCCACTAGACGGTCTCCGGCCAGGCGCGTCCGGCGGGGCCCTCCACCGTCAGGGTCGAAGCGCCAGTATTCGAGGACGCCCATCAGGGCGTAATTGGCTCGCTTGACAGTCGCATCGTGCCGGTATGTGCTGTCAGAGGCCACTTCCAGCACAAAGCCGGGCGGCTTGCCCTGCTCGGATATCAGATAGCCCTTGCGGGCCCGGTTGGCTGCGGAGTCAACGCCAAAGGCAATGAGCAGGTCAGGGTAGCGCACGCCCTCCCAGTCCGGCGTAAGTAACAGGGCGGCGGCTACCTCACTGGTGATGATGGTGGTCTCCGGGTTGCCAAAGTGTCCGGCCAAGGAGCCGGGGTAGCCCGGCCAGTTCACGGTGTAGTAGGCAGTCATCTCTTCTGGCGGCGGGTCAGGGAATTGGATGAATTTCCCGGCGCCCAGCGGGGCGGTTTTGGGCTTGGGAGTCATAGCAAGCCTCGCGGGGCAAGGGATGGATAACGTCATTGTAATCCGGGGAGATGGCGTGTCATAGGGCGCGATTATCGGGTAGTATTCTCAAAGCACTTTTTTGTTCACCCTGATCCTCTTCCTCAATAAGAAGGGGCAACAACGGAGCAGGTACATGCAGATAGGAGTTTCGATGCCCCGCATTCCCGATGGCCCCGGGTTGCGGGAGTTCGTACAGGCCGCGGAGGCGCTGGGGTTTGAATCGGTGCTTATCGGCGACCACATAGTGCTGCCGACCGCCGGGACAACTCAATACCCGTACACTGCGTCGGGCGGATTTTCACGGCCTTCGGACGAGCCTTTCCTGGAGACCATGACGCTGCTGGGTTACCTGGCGGCGTGCACCGAGCGCATCAAGCTGGGCAGCACCGTCCTGATACTTCCCTACCGCAACCCGGTCGTACAGGCCAAGATGTTTGCCTCGCTGGACTCGCTGACCGGCGGGCGGATGATCTGTGGCATCGGGGTGGGCTGGCTGGAAAAGGAGTTCGACACCCTCGGGGTGAGCTACCAGGAACGGGGGCCGCTGACCGACGAGTTCCTCGAAATCTTCCGCACGCTCTGGTACGACGAGAACCCGAAGCACCACGGCAAGCAATACCAGTTCGACGGCATCCAGTTCTACCCCAAGCCGGTGCAGAATCCCCTGCCGATCTGGGTCGGCGGCCACACCCGTGCCGCCCTGCGCCGGACGGCCAGATACGGCGACTGCTGGCACACCACGCGCCAGACGCCGGAGTTCGTAGCCTCGAACATCCCCTACCTGCGCCGCCGCATCGCGGAGGAGGGGCGGAAGGTCGAGGACGTTGTGGTATCTCTGAAACGCAGCCTGCACTTCACTGACTTCGGCCTGCCCGAGATGGGCAGCGAGCGCAGCGGCGGGGCCCTGGTCTGCGGCACCCAGGAGGTCGTCGATGACCTCCACGCCTGCCACGAAATCGGCATTGGCCAGCTGACCTACGACTTCCGCGTTAGCGAGATCCCGGACTGCATCCGCGTCATGGAGAGATTGGCTGAGGCGGTGCTGCCGGTGGCCGGCCGGCTGGCATAGCCGGTTGCAGTAAATTGATGACAGTTCCCGCTTGTGTTGGCGCTATTGGAGAGTGTAAATTGGCGTCATGACACCAGAAATGATTGCCGTCATTGCCGCTGCCATAGCACTGGGTGGCCTGATAATCGCTTTGTTTCAATTGTTAAGCAAGCGAATAGATTCGCTAGAGAGGCGCGTGGAGCGCGGATTTGATTCTATGGAAAGACGCCACTCTGTACTGGAACAACAACAAACCACCCTATCTGAGCGGCAGGCGCGATTAGAAGGTCTTGTGGAAGCAATTCGAGATATGCTTCTGCGCATCCCGGCAGCCCCGTAGCGCCTCTTACTTGATTCCTTACAACCCGCTGTCCTTGAACGACTTGGCGCGTTTCACCAGTTCCTCGCAAGTATGGCGCATGGCGGATAGCTGCTTATCTGTCACCGGTCGCCTGACCACCGCCGGTATTCCTGTGACGAACGAGTTGGCCGGAATCTGGGTGCCAGCGAGTACCGCCGAGTTGGCCGCGACCAGGCAGTTTTCTCCAAGCGTCACCTTGTTCAATACGGTGCAGTTGTTACCGAGCAGGGAGCCCCGGCCCACGAGATCGCAATGCACCACCACACTGTGGCCGACCGACACGCCTTCCTCAATGGTCAGCGCATTGCCGTGTATCACCGAGCCCTCCTGAATGTTGACATAGTCGCCGATTACGATGGCGTCGTCGCCATCGCCGCGAACGGTGACGCCAGGCCAGATGCTGGCATACTCACCAATTTCCACGTTTCCAACCACGTAGGCGAACTCGCTCACCCATGCGGTTTCGGCAACCTTCGGGGTGACGCCGTTGAGAGTGCGAATCAAGTGAAAGCTCCTTGTATGCATTTGGATTGGGGCTTCATCTCACTCCGACCTCAGGAGTGTGCAGACTACAAAAGTTCAGAGAGAAATTCTTCAGTACCGGACCGCCCCGACTGCCCTGCGGGCCTCCCGGTCCATGTCGCGGTTGATTATCGCCTGCCGCTTGTCATAGCGCCGCTTGCCGCGCGCCAGCCCGAGTTCAACTTTGGCCACATGGCGCTTGATGTAGATGCGAAGGGCCACCAGAGTGAGGCCCTTCTCGGCCACCTCGCTTTCCAGGTTGCTGATTTCATCGCGGTGCATGAGCAGTTTGCGAAGGCGGCGTGGCTCGTGATTGAACTGGCTGGCCGGGTCATAGGGCGCGATGTGGGTGTTGTGCAGCCACATCTCGCCGTCCCGCACACGGGCGTAGGCGTCGCCCAGGTCGACCTTTCCGGCGCGAATCGACTTGATCTCCGTGCCTGTAAGAACTATGCCTGCCTCGTGCCGTTCCAGGATTTCATAGTTGAAAAAGGCCCGGCGATTGGTCGCTGCGATGCGGTTGCCGTTGCCGTCCTTGCTGACGTTGTTGGATGCTTTGGCTGATCTTTTCTTGGCCATGCTGTCCCGCCGTGGTGCTTGATAATCATTTATGTATTGAGAATCAGTTGTTGGTAACGGCCGCTGAGCTCTCTATCAGTTTCCCCAGTTCATCGATGGCTAGATCCAGTTGCGGGTCCTCCGATTGGTCCTCGGACGCTTCCTGGATAATGTCCGGGACGATGCCTTCGCCCTCGATCAACCGGCCGTCTGGGGTATACCAACGGCCGATGGTGAAGTTCACCGCCGATCCGTCGCTTAGAGGCCAGAGGTTGTTGACGCTGCCCTTGCCGAAAGTCTTGACTCCCAGGGTGGGGGCTCGTCCATGCGCCATAATCGCGCCGGCGAAAACCTCGCTGGCCGAGGCGCTGAAGCCATTCACCAGCACCACGACCGGCACCTCCAACGCCCTGCCGCCGGCCTCTGCGCTCCAGTCGCGCCGATTGCCCTGCCCGTCCAACTGGTATAGCACCAGACCTTCGTCCACAAATTGGCTGGTGACCTCGACGACCGATGAGACCAGCCCTCCGGGGTTGTTGCGAACGTCCACCACGAGGCCGAGCCCTCTGGACCGCTCGAAACGCTCCAAAGCCTGCTGCAATTCATCCTTGCTGGTGCCGCTGAATGAGGTGATTTTCAGGTGCCCGATGCGACCGACCAGCATGGTCAGTCGCACGCTTTCAATCTGGATGACACCGCGAACAATCTCGAGGATCTCTGTCTCACCGGTGTCCTTCCGGCGCACCTCGACCCGGACCGTGGTTCCCTTTTCGCCCCTTATCCTGTTGACGACCTGAAACAGGTCCCAACCGGAGACGCTCTCGCCGTCTACACTGAGAACTACGTCCCCAGGTTCGACTCCCGCCTCATCAGCCGGCGTGTCAGGAATAGGCGCGAGGATAATCAGGCCGTTGCGGACCGTCACTTCGGCGCCGATTCCCTCGAACGTGCCCCGGATCTCCTGTCTCTGGAAGGAATACTGCTCCGGGTCCAGGTATGCCGCGTGTTCATCCCCTGTAGCTTCCAGCATTCCCCGAATCGCGCCGCCCGCAATCGCTCCGGCATCGAAGCTCCCCGCATCGATGTGCCTTTGTTCCAGCAGTTCCCAGACCTCAGCCAGCTTGGCGAACTCGGGCGGCAGGCCCTCTATGGACGGCGCTTCAGGATCGTCCTGCTCTGCCGTTTCCGTGCAGGCAACCACGGTTATTCCCAGCACAAGAAACAGGGCAGCTAGGAGAATCAGGTAACCGAAACGGCAAAAAGGGGGAAGGAGAGGCAAGGGGCATACACTCCTGCGTGCCAGCGAGCCGCGGCCACTGAAGGCCCTTGCTTCGATTTTATCACAGCGAAGATGCGGCCAAGGAATCGAGATTCGTCAGCAATGGTTCACATTCAGGTCCCTGGAGCGGATACGGGAAGAGAGGCCGTTCCAGCCAATTTCACCTGGGCCCCTGTCCTTTTACATAAGCGTAGTTCTTTATTCTCCCCCTATTTTGTGCTGGTGTGTTAAGATTGGTCGAAGAATGGGCCTACCACAAAATCGATAGGCCGCAACCAATTGACGGCCGGTTTTCCAGGTAACACAAAGAGGTCGTTTCAATGATTGCGGCTGGTGTGGTGAGTTGAGGCCTCACAGGGGACCACATAAGGAGGAAAGGTATGGCCACCCTTGCTGTGGAGGTAGTGTACCGGGGGATTTTCCAGAAGACCCTGGCGCGCAATATTGTCCGCTCCATAGTGTTCGCCGCCCGGAAGGACGGAAAGATAGGAACCGCCTTCGGACGCTACGGCGACTCCCCGGAACGCAACGGAATCCCGGCCAAACAGTTCGCCATCGTGGCCGATGATCCGGAAGAACTGGAAGAAAGCTTGGCCGTATACCAGGCCACAACCGTTGACGTAACCATCAATGTCGACGACACGATGTGCAAAGGCGTAGAGTCCTGGGCTTGGTACGGGCTGCAACCCATCAACGAGTTGACCAAGTCCGGCGGCACTCTTATGGTCACCTCCAGGCAACAGGCCGACGCCCTGCTGGAGGACATACACCCCAAGGAGACCCCATACAACCTGTCTATTGTCACCGGCATACCCAGCTTCTCAGGGCTGTGGGTATACAAGGACGACCACACGGACGCGCGTATTCTGGGCGCGCTGTGCAAGGTGTGCCCTGAACTGGTAAGCCTGGATGCAATGCTCGAGACCATCGAGGAGCAGATGGGCGGCGGGACCAAGATTGCGTCGGCCCAGCGCTCCTACGACCGCATCGTCACGCGTCCCGTGGAGCCGGGAGAGGGCGGCAACCAGCGGGAGATGAAGTTCACCTTGCCCGGTTGGAAGACCATGCAGGAAGGCGTGGTGATCCAGGCCCTCCCTGAAGGTGGCGAATTCGCCGAAGGAGAGGGTGGCTACGTTCCCGGACGCAGCGAAGTGTTCAAGAAGTTCAGCACCCGCTCCATGCGCCCGGTGATCAACTTCGAAACCTGCATCAAGTGCACTCTCTGCTGGCTCCAGTGCCCCGACACCTGCTTTGACGTAACTCCGGACGGCCTGTATGACGCCAACATGGAGGCGTGCTGCGGCTGTGGCGTGTGCGAGGCCGTTTGCCCCGTTCCTGAATGCGTGACAATGGTGAGCGAGGCCGAGTTCAACGACCACGACAGCCAGTGGGAGTCGTGGCAAAAGGATAAAGACGGCTACAACCAGTGGATGACGCAGCTGGTCGAGAAACAGAAAGCCGAGACCCGCACCCACGGCTTCCACCACGTAGGCGGGTACGCCGAACAGATTCAGTCAGCGGAGGCCGACTAATGACCACCGTTGAAACTGAAATGTTCACACAGTCCACCGAGGAGCTGATCAGCGGATCGGAGGCCATCGCGATTGCCTGCGCCCTGGCCGATGTGGACGTCATCACCGCCTACCCCATCCGTCCGTACGACACGGTGATGCAGTACGTGTCGAAGCTCAAGGCTGACGGTGTCCTCGACTGCGACTTCATCGTGGCGGAGAGCGAGCACTCCCAGTTCGAGATCGTGAAGCACGCCTCGGCAGTCGGCGCCCGCACCTTCTGCGGCTCCAGTGGCGTGGGCTGGTTCTATGCCTTCGAGGCTATCACTGTGACCGCTGGTCTGCGCATGCCCGTAGTGGCCATGGTGGGCAACCGGGCGCTGGACGACCCGGGAGCTTTCGGCGTTGAGCACAATGACGCCATGGCCGTCCGGGATCTGGGCTGGCACCTGTACTGGGTGGCCACGGCCCAAGAGGCCATGGACACCGCGCTGCTGGCCTACAGGGTGGCCGAGGACCGGAGGGTTCTGCTCCCCTTCGCCATCAGTTGCGATGGTTCCTTCCTGACTCACTCGCAGGCCATCGTGCAGGTTCCGACTCGCGATCAGGTGAATCGATACTTGCCCAGCTACAACAGGCACGAGCTGCAGTTGCACCCGGATAACCCCATCACCATCGCCCCCCAGGTCAACGAGGACTGGCTGATGGAGATACGGCGCCAGACGGACGACGCCATGCGACGGACGATTGGCGTGATTTACGAGGCCTACGACGAGTTCAAGGAGGTCTTCGGCCGCGGGGACCCCAGTCCATTCATCGAAGAATACATGACCGAGGATGCCGAGATCATCATCGTCGGCATGGGAACGCTGGCCATGCCCACCCGCGTGGCGGTGCGCCGCATGCGGGAGCAGGGCAAGAAAGTTGGATTCGTCCGTATCAAGTTCTTCCGCCCCTTTGTAGTGGATGAAATCCAGGAGGCCCTGGGCGGAGCTAAGGCGATTGCCGTCGTTGACCGCGATTATTCCTACGGGTCCCCCTCCTTTGGCGGCGTGCTGTTCCACGAGCTGCGCTCTGCCCTGTATCCCTTGGATAACCGCCCCCTGATGCTCAACTTCATCGCCGGACTGGGTGGGCGCGAAGTGATGGTACGCGACGTAAACGGTATGGTGGAGACTACCGAAAAGGCTGTTGAAACCGGTAAAATCGAGCAAGTGACAACCTGGATTGCGGTAAGGGAGTAAGAGCTATGACCACCATGATGACAGAGACGGACCTCCCTCGAGTCCGTGGCGTCAAGAACATCCCGGTGGAGGAGTTCTACTCCTCCGGTCACCGCACCTGCCAGGGATGCGAGTCGGCGCTGACGATGCGGCTGTTGATTAAGGCCGCCGGCCCGCGCAGCATCGTGCTGGGCAGCACCGGGTGCATGTATGTGGCCAACACCACCTACTACAGCACGCCGTGGGTAGTGCCATGGATGCACACCCAGCTCGGCTCCTCCGGCAGCGCCGCCACTGGAACCGCCGCGGGTCTTTCGTCAATGATGCGCAAGGGCAAGATGCACAAGGAACCCATCAACGTCATCGCTTTTTGCGGCGACGGCGGTGGTGTGGACATGGGGCTGTCGGCCATCTCTGCAGCCCTGCAGCACGATGAGTACAACCTGCTCATCCTGTGCTACGACAACGAGTCCTACGCCAACACCGACATTCAAGTGTCGGGAAGCTCGCCCTGGGGCGCCAACAGCACTTTCAGCCCTCCGGGCAAGGTGCACCGGATCATGAACAGCCGGTGGAAGAAGAACACGGCTCCCATGCTGGCGGCCGGGCATCCAGACTGCCGCTACATCGCCACTTCCTGCGCGTCCTACGGGCTGGACTTGAACAACAAGATCCGCCGCGCCCTGACCATCGGTGGGCCTACATTCATCCACAACATCGACCCCTGCCCCAAGGGCTGGGACTACGACCCGAAGTATTCCCATGAGCTGGGGATGCTGGCCATCGAGACGGGCCTGTGGGTGCAGTACGAGATCATCGACGGTGAGCTGACCCTGAACGGACCCAGCCGCTCAATCGCCAAGGGCATCCGCAAGCGGAAGCCCATCGAAGAGTACCTGACGCGCCAGGGCCGTTTCGCCCACTTTACGGCTGAGGACATCGCTCACTTCCAGCGGCGGGTCAACGATAGCTGGGAGAAATGGTGGATCCCCGGTGTCATCCCCTTCACCATGAGCGAGGACTAGCCTCGTACGACCTTTTCGGGGTCGGAACAACAACTTTGGGGGGCAGGCCGAAAACCTGCCCTCTGTTTTCGTTTCGCGAATGTACGTGAAAACTTTGCCGCGCATATAGTTCGCACTTCGTGGGTTTTCTGGGGTGGTTTCTTCTTTTTCATTCGAAATCGTTTCAACTATTGATTGGATTGTACTTAACGTAATGCAGAATGTGTCTGATTTCCGTTTAGCCTCTAACGCTATCAGTAGGAGTTGTGTTATCATGCCACGGCTGTTTTCCGACGGAGCCTGAGAGTCTCGCTTTGCCAGGCAGCGGAACCATCGGAAGGCCCAACACTCAAAACAGGAGAGGTGTTCATGCGAACCACGGTAATTCTGTCCCTGGCCATCGTCCTGATGATGGCGTTCCTGGTGGCCTGCGGAGAGGCGGCCACGCCGGTTCCAACCGATACTCCGGTTCCCCCCACGGAGGCGGCTGCGCCAACAGAGGCTCCCACCGAAGCAATGCAAGAGGAACCCACAGCCGTGATGGAAGAGGAAGAGGAGGAGGAGGAGGAGTCCATTGAAGGCGACGCAATGGGGGAAGTCAGCGATGAGCTGAAGGCCTATGCTGCCGAGAACGCTGGCGGACCAGGGGCCATCTACATCGGCGATGGCAACTGGGAGGCCCTGGTCGGCCCATCAGTTTACGACGAATTCATGGACCTCTACGGCACCGACCTGGGCGACGATGACGGCATCGTGCCCTTGGACGCCATCCTGGATTTGAAGTGGGTATTCGAGTCTGATTACTACCGTCAGCTCATGGAAACCGCCCGTCTGACCGACCCAACGCCTCTCACGTCTTCAGGCGAAGATATTGAGCTGCAACACACCTGCATCAACGGGCAGCTGCTCTGGTGCAAGCACCAGCGCGTCTTCTACGTTCCCAACGTAGAGGAGCGCACCAACGGGCAGGTTACCATCAATATCACGTCCTTCCCCGAGCTCGGCCTGGCCGGCACTGACACCGCCAGTTTGCTGGCTGACGGCACCTTGGGAATGACCGAGATTTACGGTGGCTATGTGGGCGGCGAGTTCCCCACCCTGGCCGTGCAGTACATCTGGGGACTGTGGCCCGACCACGAGACCCACTATCGGGTGCTGACCAACATCGCCCCCGACCTGGACAAAGTGATAAAGGATGAGCTGGACGCCCAGGTGCTGATGCGCAACTGGATTGCCGGGGACGATCAGTTCTTCTTCAGCAACCAGAGGCTGGAGACCCCGGAGGACTTCCAGGGGCTGAAGACCCGCAGTCACTCCTCCGAGCTGTCCGACTGGATTAACCACATGGGTGCGGCGGCCCAGTTCATGGCATTCGCGGAGGTATACACTGCCTTGGAGCGCGGTGTCATTGACGCCGCGGTCACCGGCGCCAACCCTGGCCTTTCACAACGATTCTACGAAGTGGCCGAGTTCATGAATGGTCGGCTCTTCAGTTTCAACTCCACGACTAACGTGGTGAACGGTGACGTTTGGGCTGATATTCCCGAGGACATTCAGCAGATTCTTCTGGAGGAGGGCGCCAGGTATGAACTGGAAGCCCTGCGCCTGACCGCAATCCATAACGTTACCGGCATCAGCCGTAACATCGAGGCCGGTCTGGAACTGGTGGAGTTCGGCCCTGAGGCTAATGCTCTCAGTAAGCGCGCAGCCGCCGAGAGCGTTTTGCCAAACTGGCTGGAGAGGCTGGGCTACCCCGAAAAGGGACAGAATGTTGTTGATGTCTTCAACAACAAGATTGGCCCCTACGTCGGCCTGGAAGTCGAGCTGGATCCTAGCTCGGACCGGGGCTTCAAGGTAGTGGACGTCCCTATTACCCTGGGAATCCACGCCCAATAGCGCCCCACCGCGCTGCGGCACGCCAACTGCCAACTCAAGCAAACGGGGCGGCCAACCGGCCGCCCCTTTCGTTTGGGCAATGGAAAACTGTCTTGGCGTTCAGAAAAATACGCTGAGATTCTTGGCCAAGATGACGTTCGAATCCAGCACGATGGTGCGTCGGGCTATCTTCCAATCCCCGTCTACAGCCGCTCCACACGCATGGTCAGGCAGCTCTTGTCGTCCTCGAATATTGCGAGGCCACCGACGGATGTGAGTTCGCGCTCCGTCTCGTGGTGGTGGATGTTCAGGCGGCGGGGCATGAAATAGAACACATCCTCGGTGAACAGGTCCAACCACTCCCGGAACCGGCGGTGGTCAAGGTCCACGCCTCGCGGATGTAGGACTGCATCGACTCGTGCCACAGTTCCACGCGTGACGAAACGGCGGCAGGTTTGAGCCTGCCCCTTCTGGTTGTCCGCGAATGATTGGTGAACGCTATTCTCCCAAATTGTTCTCAGTCTTGCAGTAATCGATATTGATAAAGTTGAAAATTAGCAACTAATCGCAATTACGCACCATTAGCGTTAGAAACGAGCGAAACCTTAACGAAAATGAGTCAACGCTTTAACGTTTTCAGTCAGGTTGTGGTATGATACGGTGACTGTTTGCTGACAGATCATGGGTATCCCGCTTTGCCAGGCAGCGGATCCAGCGGAAAGCCCAACACTCGAAACAGGAGAGATGTTCATGCGAACCACGGTGATTTTGTCCCTGGCCATCGTGCTGCTGGTGGCGGTTATGGTGGCCTGCGGAGAGGCGGCTACACCGGCTCCAATCGATACTCCGGTTCCCCCCACGGAGGCGGCTGCGCCAACAGAGGCTCCCACCGAGGCAATGGAAGAGGAACCCACAGCCATGATGGAAGAGGAGGAGGAAGAAGAGGAGTCCATGAGAGGCGATGCCGTGTGGGAAGTCAGCGACGAGGTGAAGGCCTACGCCGCCGAGCACGCTGGCGGCCCTGGTGCCATCTACATTGGCGATGGCAACTTCGAAGTACTGGTTGGCCCGGCCGCAACCCAGGGCGCCCTTGAACAGTTGGGCGATGATCTGGGCATTTCCTTGGGCGATGAATCTGGCAATGTCCCGCTATACGCCATCATGGAAATTGATTGGATATACGAGTCTGATTACTACCAGTCGCTGATTGAAACAGCGAGGTTGGCTAACCCGACCGAACTTGTTTCGCAGGGCGAGGACATCACGCTGCAGTACGCCTGTATCAACCGGTCGACGCTCCAGTGCAAGATCGTGCCGGCTTACTTTGTCCCTAACGTTTTCGAGCGCACCAACGGGCAGGTCAAGATTGAAATCACGTCCTTCCCGGAGTTGGGCCTGGCAGGTTTTGACACCATGACCCTGCTGTCCGACGGCACACTGTCGATGGCCGAAATCTATGGCGGTTACGTCGGCGGCGAATACCCCACCCTGGCCGTGCAGTACCTGTGGGGGCTGTGGCCCGACCACCAGACTCACTACGAAGTGCTGACCAACATCTTCGATGACATTGAGAGGGTGATTAAGGACGAAACCGGCGCGCAGGTGCTTCTCCACTTGTGGATTGCCGGCGACGACCAGTTCTTTTTCAGCAAGAAAAAGCTCGAACACCCGGATGACTTCAAGGGCACCAAGACTCGCAGCCACAGCACTGAGCTTTCCGACTGGATTAACTACATGGGCGCCGAGGCCCAGGCAATGGCCTTCGCCGAGGTTTACACCGCTCTTGAGCGTGGCATTCTTGACGCCGGCGTAACCGGCGCCAACCCTGGCCTTTCGCAGCGATGGTACGAGGTGACCGAATACATGAACGGTCGGCTGTACAGCTTCAATGCCACCACCGCTGTGGTCAACGAGACCGTCTGGAACAGCATTCCCGCCGACCTTCAGCAGATTCTGGTCGAGGAAGGCGCGAGGCACGAGCTTGAATCCCTGCGCGTGGCCTCCATCCAGAACATTACCGGTGTAACCCGCAACGTGGAAGCCGGTCTGGAGCTGGTGGAGTTCGGCCCGGAGGCGCAGGCTCTGAGCAAGGAAGCTGCCCGCAACCAGGTGATCCCCAACTGGCTCAAGCGCGTTGGCTATCCCGAAGAGGGCCAGGAAACCGTCGACGTGTTCAACAACAAGATCGGTCCTTTTGTCGGTCTGGAGATCGTGGCTGACGCCAGCGCCGCAAACGGATTCAACATTGTTGACGCCCCGATCACCATGGGCCCGCAGGCTCAGTAGCGACCGGGTGTCCACCAGATTCGCAGCCGCGAATCGGAGGAAAAAGCAATGGGGGCGGCCAACCGGCCGCCCCTTTCGCTTGAGCAAAAGAGAACTGCCTTGGCGTTCAGAAGAAGACGCTGAGATTCTTGGCCAAGATCACGTTGGAATCCAGCACGATGGTGCGCCGGGCTATCTTCCAGTCCCCGTCTACAGGACGCAACTGGTCCTCGCGGTAGCCAGCAAAGATATTCTCCTCCGTCTCGTGGTGCGAGCGGTAGAGGATGAACGCCGTCTTGGCCATGACTTCTCCGCCGGGCTGGGGGTCGACCACGAGGTTGCCAACAATGTGGCGGGTACGGGACGGCGGGTCTTCCCCCCAAGCCATTCCCGTCTCCAGCCGCTCCACACGCATGGTCAGGTAGGTCTTGTCGTCCTCGAATATTGCGAGATCACCAACCGGCGTAAGTTCCCGTTCTGTCTCGTGGCGGTGAATGTTCAGGCGGCGGGGCATGAAATAGAACACATCCTCGGTGAACAGGTCCAGCCACTCCCGGAACCGGCGCTCGTCAAGGATCCACGCCTCACGGATGTAGAACTGCATCAGCTCGTGCCACAGTTCCACGCGTGACGATACGGCGGCGGACGTTCCTGTGGCCATTGAGCTTTCTCCTTATCAGAACGGCCCCGAATAACCTCGAAAGCGGTAAAGACGAAACAACCAGAGGGGGTGGGACAACGCGGGCGTGTATTTCCAGCCCTCTACCCGTCTGTCTCCTTAAAATTGATGGAAGAATAGGCAAGCCCCGTCATTCCGGCCTTGAGCCGGAATCCAGGAACCCTGGCGCTGTTTACGTTGGCCTTTCTTTCGGCCCTTCTGGATTCCGGCTCAAGGCCGGAATGACGATACAGCCTTCGGCAGTCATCAATTCAATAAAGTGGGACTACTAGCCGTGCAGCGCGGCAGTGCCCTCGAAGTCCATGGTCTTCGGCTCCAGCGGAATGTCTTCCCAGTTTTCGGCGTTCATGAACTGCTCCCAGCGCTTGTAGAACAGGCGTTGGTTGCTCTCGGAGGTGTAGCGCTCCGCCACGACCCCCGGCAACTCGGGGTGTCGCCGGTCGTGGCCTAGGCCCATGGACAAGTTCTGGGTGTACTTGCGGCCAAGGGAAGTGAGGGCCGAGTTGGTGACTGCTCGCCAGTTGTCCATGTCGTCCTGCTCAAATATGCCGTTAACGCCGTTGTAGTTGCCGCTGCCTCGGCGGAGGGCGGTCTTCAGGTCCTCGGGCATATCCTTTTCCAGCACGACGAAATGCCAGAACTCGGTCTGCAGCGGTCCACGGGGGTGGGCCAAACGCAAGCCCAGGACCCCGTTGGGGAAGAGGCTGTGGTTGCCCAGCTGCAATTTCCGGGCCCGAAGGCTGCCCAACCGCCTCTCAGACTCGGCCAGCGTCTGCCCGTAATACTCCTCGAAGGCCTCGCGGTTTCCGGCGGTTACGCCGTGGTTCTGGCGTGCCTGATCAGGACGCTCCAGGAAGCGCATGGTCAGCGAGTGGCCGTTGACGAAAAGGTGCTTGTTCTCAGACTGGAACTGTTGCTCGTGCGTCAGCCGGGGCAAGCCACGGTACCTTCCCTGCACGATGATGGCGGACAGGTGGGTCGTAGGCACGTGGTAATTGTCTGAGCAGTTGTCCACCGCCGTCTTCCAGTTCACGGGCTCTATCCATTTGATCGGACCAAGGGCTTCAGTTCCGTTGTCCAGCCGGTTGAAGTTCAGGTCCAACAGCCAGCGGGCGTCGCCGAGATAGTCGTCTAGGCTTGGCGCGCCCGCATCCCAAGTGGCGAAGACGATGCCAGCGTAGGTGTCCACCCGGGCCTCCACCAGGCGCAGGCGGTCCCGGTCCAATGCACCGTAGTATGCTTCCTCCTCGCCAGGCAGGTATTCCAGCTCGCCCTCGTTGGAGAAGGTCCAGCCGTGGTAGGAGCAGGCGAAGTTGCGGGAATTGCCGTTGTCGGTGCGGACGATGCGGTTGCCACGGTGGCGGCACATGTTCAGGTATGCCCGCAGGTTGCCCTTGCCGTCCCGGCAGAGAATAACAGGCTCCTCTCCCATGTAGGTGTGGAAGTAGTCGTTGATTTTTGGCACCAGGGATTCGTGGCCGATCATCAGCCAGGCCCGGCCGAAAACCCTCTCCTGCTCCTCGGCGTAGATGTCGGGGTCAACGAAGATCCGCCGGTCGAGCTGTCCGGTTTGCATGTCGATGATCTGGTAATTGCGGCCAGTGGCAACCATCGCGATACCCCCGCGCGAGGTGGGATAAGTGCCATTTTGAACAGTATCAATCATCCGGTGCATTCTGTCCATTGGTGTAGTAGAGTAGGGCAAATTGAAATGCCGGCGGCCGGAGAATACCTATGAAATTTGGAATCTTTACCATCGTCCCCTATCACGAGGACTTCACGCAGCAGCAGGCACTGAACGATGCCATGGAGCAGATCGTTTATGCTGACCAGATGGGCATTGATGAGGTTTGGCTGGGCGAACACAGTTTCTCGCGCCACGGCCTGCTGTCAGGGATCTGGTCGTTCATGGGAGCCGTGGCGGGGCGCACCAAGAACATACGCATCGGCACTGCGGTCATTGTGTTGCCGCTGCACAATCCGGTACTCGTGGCCGAGGAGGTGGCGATGCTGGACATAATCAGCAATGGTCGCATCAACTTCGGCATCGGGGCGGGGTACCAGCAGCAGGAGTTTAACGGGCTGGGTGTAGATATCGACACTAGTCGCGAACGGTTCAAAGAAGCCATCGACGTGATAATCAAGGCCTGGACCGAAGAGCGGCTGACCTACCATGGCAAGTACACCAACGTCGACGACCTGTGGGTGCTGCCCAAGCCGGTCCAGAAACCGCACCCGCCGCTTTTCCAGGCCGTCAGCACCAGCCCGGAGAGTATCGACTTCGCTGCCAGCCGACAAATCCAGGTCATCGCGGGCGGGCCGACCGACATCCTCGGCCAGGCGCCCCAGGTCATCAAGCTCTGGCGCGAAAAGATGGGCGAGTACGGCCATCCGCACGCCCACCTGGACCCGCCGATGTCCAAGTCCATCTACGTCGCGCCGACGATGGAAGAGGCAGAGCGAGACCCCGTTGGACTGGAGGACTTCTCCTCGCGCATCCTGCGTTCCGTCGGCAACAACGGTGCGCCCATCGGCATGCCCGTGGACAAGAACGGCAACATCGCCAAGGGATACGAGCACTGGGCCAACCGGCAGCGAGACCGAGACCGGCGCGACGACGTTGGCCACGCCGGACTGCCGCCGCTTCGCGGAACGCCCGAGGTGGTGGTGAAGAGGCTGAAGGAGACGCAGGATGCGGGCATCAACCACGTGTTCGGCAACTTCGGATTCGCCGGGCTGCCCCACTGGAAGGTGATGCGCTCCATCGAGCTGTTCGCCACCGAAGTGATGCCTCACTTCCAAGAGGCGCGGGTGGCCTCATAAATGAATTCTACGCCGACCGTTCGTCCTGACCTTATCGATGGATGAACGGTAGACGCGAACCACCAGTGAACCGAGTTTGGCCGGAGCAATGCAGACATGAACACCGCTGCCATTACCGAGGAATCGACCAGCAGGACCATCATGGTCGGAGACATGCCGGTGCACTACCACGACGTGGGAGAGGGCGACCCGGTGGTCATGCTGCACTCATACGGCCCAGGCACCACCGGCTGGATCACCTTCCACAAGGTTCTGCCTGCCTTTGCCGAGCACTATCGTTGCCTCGTGATGGACCTGCCAAACTTCGGGCGAACCGGCCCGGTGGTCTACAACGAGCCGTTGCACAATCTGCAGGCCCGCACGGCGCTGGGCCTGATGGACGCGCTTGGCATCGAGCGGGCGCACCTGGTCGGCAATTCGCAGGGTGGGCAGTCTGCGATGGTCCTGGGGATGAAGGAGCCGCAGCGGGTCAACAAGCTGGTGTTCGGCGCCTGCCACATCCGCACAGGTGGCGACCTGTACCTGATGGGCAACCGCCCTTCGGAGGGCAGCTTGATCACCCGCGAGGTACGCGACAACCCGACCCATGACAACGTGAGGCGCTACCTTCGCACTCACATCGACGACAACGCGCTGGTGACCGACGAGCTGGTCGACTACATCCACAGCAACTACGCGGGCAACCCCGACCACATCAAGGCCGACGCCGATTCAGTCAGCGTGCCCTACGACCACGGCGTGGACCTGCCAAACATAACCGCCCCCAGCCTGATCATCTGGGGGCGCTATGACCGTATGTGCGTCTTCGAGATCGGCATCGCCGCGCTCAACAACCTGGAGGACTCACGCCTGGTGCTGCTCAACAACTGCGGCCACTGGGTGCCCTTTGAAAAGCCCGAGGAGTACGCCTCGCACGTGCTGACATTCTTGAAAGGCTGATCGGGGCGTCGATATCCGGCTGGAGTTATTCGCCGGTTCCGTTGCGGCCGGACTCTTCAATATCGTTGATGTACTCTTCCAGCTCGCTGAAGTAGCGGGGCATATCATCGAACTCCACGATGCCCTCGTAGTAGCCATCTACGTGGAAAGTCTGCCGCATTTCGAGGTACGCCCTCCTCATATCCCGGTCCACGTAATGGCCTATAAAATATTTTCTGCTCCGGTCGTTTTCCGGCAGCTCAGATTCAGTTAGACCCTGCATTAGGAAGTAACAGTTGGTCGCCTCCAGGGCGGCAAGCCAACCCTTACCGCAAGAGTTTCGCAAACCAATTACCGCCGCGCCGCCCTTGGCCTCCTCCGCACGGGCGAACTCGTCGCGGGCGGCCTGCAGGAGGTCGCGGGCCAAGTTTAGACGGTCATCGATCAGCTGAACCATTTCCCTCTACCTCGACAATATCAGGTACAGGACACAACTGAATTATACGCCGAAGGGTATCGCAAAGGCTCCTTTGCGGCGCTACCAGGGTTTTTTAGTTCTCCCTCTCCCTCAGGGAGAGGGCTGGGGTGAGGCCGAAATGCCGGGGCTATACGATGACCGCTCACGAAAGGGAGCACCCCCACCCTAACCCTCCCCCGGAGGGAGAGGGAACAAATGAAAGACCCTCGGGGGGCTACTCCCGCAGGTAGCGCTCCTGTAGGGCGATGAACTCGTCGGTGCGGTTTACCTGGCGCAGCAGATCGGGGGCAGCCTGGCGGTCTGCGAGATCCTCCAGCGCGCCGCCTTCCTTGAGGTGCCGGAGGCTGTCGTAGATGGCCCGTACAGCGACGGCGTAGGAGGGATTGCCGAGCATCAGGATGCGCACGCCGTTGGAGTCTAGGAACGCCTGGTCGTTGCGGGCGTCTCTCGGCGGACTGAGGACGCAGAGGGGCAGGGGAGTCACTTCGTGCACGGCCTCAAGCTGCTCCCGGCTGCTGGAACCAGTCAGCATCACGGCCTCGGCGCCCGTCTGCGAGTAGGCCCGGATGCGCTCCAAGGCCTCGTCCAGCGGGCACAGGCCCAGAGCGGCGGAGCGGGCCACGATGACCGTGGTGGGGTCGGTGCGGGCCGCCACAGCCGCCTCCAGCTTGCCCACCTGCTCCCCGGTTGAGACCAATCCCGGGTCGGCCACGTTGAACTGCCGCGGGACGAAGTTGTCCTCGATCTCGATGGCGGCCGCACCCGCCGCCTCCATCTCCCGGACGGTGCGGGAGACGTTCACGGCGTTACCGAACCCATCCTCTGCGTCCACCATCAGCGAGACGTCGGCGATGCGGGTGATGCGTCGGCAGTGGTCCACCACGTCGGACATGTTGGTGAGAACGATGTCCGGCACTCCGAGGTTGGCCACCTTGCCCACCGAGCCTGAGAGCACGCATATCTCGTAGCCCAGCATATGGGCGATCCGGGCCGACAGCGGGTCGAAGATATTGGCAGCAAGGGTGCAATGGGGCCGGGAGATCACCTCCCTGAACAGTTCTCTAGCGCGGGACATACATTTTCCTCCAGGCCAGGGGTTGGGCAAGTCAGGGATTGGGGGAGCGCTATTCGTCGTCCGGCAACGGGGCTTCCGCACCGCAGGAGGGACAGAATCTTGCCGGTTGCCCATTGTCGTTGGTGGCCGGAAACACGACCCCACAGATGGAGCAGAGCAGCGTTGGTTGTTCCTCTTCCTCAGCGTCGGCGGATTCACTCTCCACCATTGGGGCGGATTCAGGGGCCGCCGGGGATTCCGGCGCCAGTCGCGGAGCAGTTCCCACGGGCCCGACTGGAACTGCCTCGGATCGCCCGGGCTGCCACGGACCTGGCGGCATGGGAACCGACGGCACACCGCCAAATATCCAGCCGAAGCGTCGCCGAAGGCGCGGGAGGAATATCACGGCGGCGATAATGGCCAGCCACACCGGGCTGAATATCCCAACCCATATCAGAATGGTCAGCAGCACCCGCCCTACCACTGACAGTGCGCGCACCGCCGATTTGAAGGTGTTTCCAATGTCCCAACCGGCGACGACGAAGCCCTCTACCTCGTTCACTCGCACGTTGAACGTGCTGGTGCCGCGAACCTCCCCTGCCTCGCTCTGGGCGATGACTGTCAGGACTACCGAGTACGGGTCAGGGCGGTAGTCGGGGAAAGTGTGCTGCGCTACTGCCCTGGTCTCGCCTTCCTCCGGCACTTCGAACACGGTGGCCGAGCCGTCGCTAAAGTCCCAGCGATACCTGAAGTCGCGCAAGCTCTCGGGGCGAGTGAAGGATCCGGTGTATTCCACTTCGTCGCCTTCGTCCACCACCCGGTCCTCACCGGCGAAGACCTCGATGGAAGGAATTTCGGAGACGGTGGCAATCAGAGTATCGGTGCCCAGGTATATGCCGGAATCCCCGATGCCGCGAATGTCAAGTCGGACTATGTAGGGTGACTCCTCGACGTTGGTGTAGGTGTGGGGTACGGTGGCCGTTACCCTCTCGCCCGCGTTAGTGGTGGGAGCGGTGCGGGTGCCCTCCACCAACTGCGAGCCGTCGCCGAAATCCCAGGTGAACGTGAACTCCTCTACGCCAGCCGGTGGACGGAACGTGGCCCGGAATCCCGCGCTTACGCCAGCGCGGAATGTGGAGTTGCCACCGGTATCCACCGGCATCTCGCCGGGCTCGGTGGTGAGACCAACGTTTACCAGCGAATAGGCCGAGGTTTCGGCCATGAATCTGAGCCTGCCCTGGATGGTCTCGATTTCTAACTGAACTCTTAACAGTTCGGCCTCAAGGTTCACGGTTTCTTCGACGTTGACTGCCCGTGAGTGGAATTCCAGCAACCGGGCCTCAGTGCTGCGCAATACCTTCAGCCTGGCCTCACTGTCCACAAAATCGGCGGTCACGTCCTGGCTGGTGGAATTTTCGTATTCCACCTCGGCAGCAATGTCCCTGAGCCGTAGGAGGAATTCGCCCAACAACCCGGCCGGAACACGCACCGAAATACTGGCCTCATGCTTCTGGTCGCGCGCGGAGTTGACCTCCCAACCACCCATACTTTCGGCCAGCAGGGCAATGTCGTCCTTGGTCTTGGGCACGTTGGGAACGATGATGCCAATTTCCACCGTCCGCACGATGACGCGTTTCTGGGGGACGAGGCTGTTAATGGCCTCGTCAGTCAGCGGGGCGTTCTGGAACAAGCCGGAAGAGCCGCCGCTGAGTGACTCTTCCTGCTCAACCGATTCCGACGACGACTCGCCGCTCTGCGCTGCGGTGGGAGCGGCTGGGGCAGCCCCCCGGACCCCTCTGGACGTCGGGACAGTGGTGGCTCCAGGGCTCGACTCCTGACGTGCGTACGAGTCGGATTCTTCGGTTACGGTGCCCTCCGTCACGAAGTTTCCCTCTTCAGAGGTTGCGCCGCAGGCGACCAGCGCAACTGTGAGCAATAGCAAAGCGAGCACGCAAATGGCCCGCGCGGTGGTATCAAGCTGCACCGACATCCTCCCCTCCTGGTGCCGTCGACTTCAATGGGATGGCCCGGCCGGGGGGCCACCTGACGTACAGGCAATTACGGTGTCAATATAACCTTGCCCCTGGTTCCACGGTTGGCGAGGTGCTGGTGCGCGGTGGCAACCTCGGACATGGGCAAGACCTGGTCGACGATCAGCCTGGCCTGGCCTTCGGCCATCAGGGGGAAGATCTCGGCCATCGCGGCCTGGTGGTCCAGCGTCCCCATCGGGGAGCGCCCGATGCTGAACCCGATGACGGTGCGGTTGGCGGCGAAGATATCACCGGCGGGCAGGCTGGCAGGGGTGCCAGAGGCGTTGCCGTAAGTGATCATCCGCCCGTAG
Organism: Dehalococcoidia bacterium; assembly: GCA_965249355.1. Classification (GTDB taxonomy): domain Bacteria; phylum Chloroflexota; class Dehalococcoidia; order Lucifugimonadales; family UBA3495; genus VXOI01. The sequence goes on along the minus strand of CBDFLW010000004.1, from coordinate 1,990,343 downwards.
GAGGCCACGCACCGCAGGCTCTTTTCCAGCACTGGGCCGCCGACACACTCGAGGATCAGTTCCACGCCGTTTCCGCCTGTCTGTTCCCTTATGACTTCCTCGAAGTCCTGCTCGGTGTAATTGATGGTCTCGTCGGCGCCCAGGGTCCGGCACAGGTCCAGTTTCTCCTGCGTGGACGCGGTCACCACCACACGGGCGCCCCAAGCCTTCGCCAGCTGGATTGCCACGGTGCCCACACCCGAGGCTCCGGCCTGTATCAGCACTGTGTGGCCAGGCTCGAGATGCCCGCGGGTCTTCAGCAGGTGATAGGCGGTGAGGAACACGATGGGCATTCCCCCGGCCTGCACTGGGTCGAGGGTCTCCGGGTAAGGAAACACGAAGTTGCCGTTGACCGCGACCATCTCCGCCTGGCCGCCGGGACCCATGGCCATCACCCTTTGCCCGACGGAGATCCCGGTGACGTCGGATCCCACCTCGACCACCGTTCCCGCTGCTTCCAGTCCCAATGACGATGGCAGGTCCGGACCTGGATAGTTGCCGCCCCGGCGCATCAGGTCGGCGTAGTTAACGCCGGCGGCATCCACCTTGATCAGCACTTGGTGGGGCCGCGGCTCGGGGTCCGGGGCATCCTCCCAGTTGAGCACATCAAGGCCGCCGAATTCATGGATGCGTACTGCTTTCATCTCCGTGTTTCTCCTGGTGTTTCGGTGTCGTTTTAGGAATCCTCTGAACAAGGCCGTTTTGGCCTGGGTTGTGTTTGACAGAGCTGTGTAGGGGGTGAGAACTGCGGTCCGGGGCTTGCCGGCCGGCGCCCGGCCCCTTGAGTTTCGCCCCTGACTGGGCTGTTGGAGGCTTGATGCGGCCCTGAGACCGGCGTTGTCCCGCAGTAATGCGCACTACGCCGCCAGTTGACCCTCCGCCGTCAGCAGATTACCCAGCCCGAACAGCAGCGCCAGCCGCTCCATGTTCCTCGCCAGCCCCCGGTAGCGAACCTTGCCGTAACCGAACAACCGCTTCAGCCTCAGGAAGGGGTGCTCCACCTTGGCCCTTACTGACGCTTTCGCCTGCTCCTCCAGCGCCTCTTCGCTCCCAGGTTCCAGCTTCCTCCGCCGCCCCGGACGCATCGCCACCCGCCATTCCACCTCCAGCCCCAGGTTCTCCCTCCGCTTATGCACCCCCTGATACCCGGCATCGCCCCACACCACCGTCTCGCCCCCATGCAGCAGATTGTGTGTCTCCGTAACATCGTGGACGTTGGCCGCCGTCGCGCTCATGCTGTGGACTATGCCCGTGTCGGCGTCTACCCCGATGTGCGCCTTCATCCCGAAATGCCACTGGTTGCCCTTCTTGGTCTGATGCATCTCCGGGTCCCGCTCCCCGGCCCGGTTCTTGGTGGAGGACGGGGCCAGGGTGGTGGTGGCGTCCACGATGGTTCCCTCCCGCAGCTTTCAGCCCTTGGGATTTCAGGTGGGCGTTGATCTCATCCATAAGGCCCTGCCCCAAGCTGTTCTTTTCCAGGAGGTGACGGAAGTTGAGGATGGTGGTCTCGTCGGGCAGGGGGCCTGAGAGCTTCAGACCCACGAACCGCCGCACCGGCTCGGACTCGTAGAGCAGGTCCTCCATGCCGGGGTCGCTCAAGTTGTAGCAGAGCTGGACGCAGTGAGTTCTCAACATGACCGACAGCGGGTAGGGCTGTCTCCCCCTTCCGGCCTTGGGGTAGAAAGGGCGGATGCGGTCCTCCAGCAACTGCCAGGGAATCAGGCCGTCCATCCGCTCTAGCAACAGCTCCCGGCGGGTCTTGCGCTTCTTGCCCTGGTATTCCAGGTCGGCAAAGGTGGGCTGGTCCATCTGCCTTCACTCCCTCAACAGGCACCGCCTGGTTCATCCTTACTATGCCACATCCCACCCGACTTGTTCAGAGGATTCTTAGTTATGCGGTGTCGTCTGAGTTATGCCTTGGGTGTTCAGCTCTGATGGTTTCATTCTTGCCCCGGACCTCTCCCTCAACTGGGAGGGGACCATTTGCAATGAAGACCGACGTAAGTTGCAGGCTATCAATAGCCGCGGAACTGTGACGCGTCCAGGACGTCCCCGTTGATCAATCGCACTGGCTCGCCGCTGGTAAATGCCCGGATGTCCTCGATCACGCCGGCATACATCGCCCCGTAGGAATCGTCGGTAACGTAACCAAGGTGCGGGCAGATCAAGGTGTTGTCCAGCTTCAGCAGCGGGTGGTTCTCTGGCAGGGGCTCGACGTCGAAAGTATCGAGCGCCGCGCCGGCGATGGCCCTGCGCTGCAGAGCGTCCACCAGTGCCGGTTCGTCGACTATCGGTCCACGGGAGATGTTGATGAGGTAGGCGGAAGGCTTCATCAGCGCCAGTTCCCGCGCTCCGACCAGCCCCCGGGTGCGCTGGCTGAGCACCACGTGAACGGAAACGATGTCGGAATCCCGAAAGAGGGTGTCCTTGTCCACCAGTGTCGCCTCGCATTCGTGAGCGCGCTCGGCTGTTAGGTTCTGGCTCCAGGCGATGATGTTCATGTCGAAGGCGCTGGCCACCCGGGCCACCAGGGACCCGATGTGCCCCAGGCCCAGCAGACCGATGGTCTTGCCCTTGAGGCCGACGCCGACGGTCGTGCCCCACTTGCCCTCGCGGGAGAGCTTGTCCTCCAGTGGGATTTGGCGGACTATGCCGAGTATCAGGCCCCAGGTCAGTTCCGTCGGTCCCTCGCCGACGCCGTCGGTGCCGCAAACGGCAATGCCCAGATCCGTTGCAGCCTCGATGTCGAATGAGGCATTTCGGCGGCCCGTGGTAACCAGCAGACGGAGGTTTGGCAGCCGCTCCAGCAGCGAGCGGGGAAAGGGTGTGCGTTCCCGCATACCCATCACCACGTCAAAGTCAGCGAGCCGCTGAGCCAGCGTGTCTTCGCTGGCAAAGTGATCGCTGAAGAACACCACATCGCTACCGTCTGGCAACTGGGACCAGTCGGCCAGGCTCTCGGCCACGCTCTGATAGTCGTCAAGCACGGCTATTTTCATTGGAATGTCCTCGTTTCTTCAGTTGTCGGGCCGTACGAGAGCACGCCCCTGCGGGTATCCACTACTTGAATGCGGGCATCACCTGTCCCGTGATGATTCGCAGGCTGCGGGTAACTGCCTCCTCCGGTATGAGGCCTCCCGCGTTCAGCTCTGCGACTATCCCGTCCAGGCCGAGTTCCTCTTTCAGCCCGGTGAACCGGTCGATAAGGCTTTCTCCCGTGCCGAAAGCGACCTTGGTCTCCAGCATCTCCTCGTAGGACATGGTTGCCAGCCGGTCGGCTCGCCCCTGACGTAGGGCCGCGTCGACGTTGGCCCGGGCGGAGGCTGCGTCCCTGAGCAGCGATCCCATCCGGTTGAAGTAGGCATCTATGCTGTCGCGGGGTTCATCCAGCGCCGCCTCCTCGCTGTCTGCAGCGTAGACCGGGATGCGCAGGGAAACGTCCCCGTTCCCCTCGTGGCCGGCCTCATTCCAGGCCCTGCGATATTCCTTCAAATGGCCCTGCAACTCGGGAATGTCCATTCCACGCAGGCCTACGAATATCGGGTGGCCCTCTTTCCCCAGTCGTGTGAACGTTTCAGCCGTGTTGGCGGCGATGCGAAGGGGCGGGTGCGGTACCTGGTAGGGCCTCGGCCAGACCGTCGCTCCTTCAAAGGCGTAAAATTCGCCTTCGTACGAGAACGGTTCGCCTTTCCAGGACTCGAGTATGATGTTCAAAGCCTCGCGGAAGCGCTCCCGGCTCTCTACATACGGGACGCCGTAGATATCGTAAGAGCGGGCAAAGCCGCTCCGTCCCACGCCGAACTCGAAACGGCCCTCGCTGATCTGGTCGAGAGTGGCGATCTCCTCCGCAATGCGCAGTGGGTTGCTCAAGGGCAGCACGTGCACCGCCATACCGATGCGCAGCCGCTGCGTGCGGGTCGCAATGGAGCTGCCGACAACCACCGGCGCAGAGAGCACGGACCGGGTCGGGTTGAAGTGCAGTTCGGCCAGCCAGACTCCGTCCAGTCCCATCTCTTCGGCGGCGTCCACCAGCCGGAATCCCTCTTGAAAAGACTCTGCCTCCGACAAACCGGGGCGGCTGCCAAACTCCATGAAAACGCCGAAGTGCATATCTCCTCCAACAGGCCTAGGCGGGCATAATGGCGGAATCCGCCGTGCCTGAAGAGTATAGCACGGTGCGCCTTCCTGATTTCCTTGACCGAGGGCCTTCGGCCCACTAACCTGACCCTGCGTCGGCATCCCCTCCAACGGACCAATCCCGGCCGACGGTGGAGAGCCCAGCAATGGAACGGCAACAGTACGACGTGGCTATCGCCGGAGGAGGCATCATCGGCCTGTCCACCGCCATGCACCTGACCAAGCGCTTTCCGGACCTTAACGTTGCGGTGCTGGAAAAGGAGGCAGACCTGGCGACCCATCAGACTGGCCACAACAGCGGCGTGATCCATTCCGGAATCTATTACCGGCCCGGCTCCCACAAGGCCAACTTCTGTGTCGCTGGCGTCCAGAAGCTGATCGATTTCTGCGACGAAAACGAGATCGAATACGAGCGTTGCGGGAAGGTCATTGTTGCCACCGACGAGTCCGAGCTGGGCAGGCTGGAAAACCTGTACCAGCGCGGAGTGGCCAACGGTGTGGAGGGGCTGGAGGTGATTGGTCCAGAGCGGCTGCGCGAGATCGAGCCCCACGCCGCCGGCATCAAGGCACTGTGGTCCCCCGCCACCGGTATCGCGGACTACCCCAAGGTGGCCCAGGCGTACGCCACCAAGTTTGCCCACTCGGGCGGGGATATCTTCACCCAAGCCCCGGTACAGCGAATCACCCGCCACGGAGGCGTCCTTGCCCTGGAGACCCCGAAAGGCACGGTGCAGACGAATCACATCATCAACTGCGCCGGGCTGTACGCCGACCGGGTGGCGTCAATGATCGAGGAGCGGGTGGACGTCAAGATCGTTCCCTTCCGGGGCGAGTATTACACCCTCCGTCCGGAGAGCCACCACCTGGTATCGGGACTCATATACCCCGTGCCAGACCCCCGTTTCCCCTTCCTGGGCGTTCACTACACCCGCAATATATGGGGCGGCGTTGAAGCCGGCCCAAACGCGGTGCTGGCCATGAGCCGCGAGGGCTACCGTAAGACCGATGTGCGCGTGGGCGAAACATTGGAAACCCTCACCTACCCCGGTTTCTGGAAGATGACTGCGAAGCACTGGCGCACCGGTCTCAGCGAGATGCGGCGCTCGTACAGCAAGAGCATCTTTCTGCGGGACTTGCAGCGTTTGCTGCCCGAAATCCGGGAGGAGGACCTGGCCCCCGGTGGTTCCGGTGTCAGGGCCCAGGCCGTCGACCGCAACGGTGGGCTGCTGGATGACTTCAGCATCATTCGGGGGAGGGAGGCCGTTCACGTCCTGAACGCCCCATCTCCCGGCGCCACGTCGTCGCTGGCCATAGGCGAGCACATCGTGCAACTGGCCGCCGAGGCGTTTGGCCTGGCCGATCCGGGCTGATCATGGCTGCTGAACGTTTCTGAAACCACTGGCGACCCATGCCGGTCGCTTTACTCGAACTCGAATTGCGCCAGTTCCGCAATTTGAGAGGGCTTGGATTTGTTGCCCGTCCTGCCTGGGTCTATGTATAATTTGGTTCCGGCCCGCGGATTGAGGATGCGGATATGATGGGCGGTGACCGCGTTTCGCGCTACCGGCCGTGCCGCAACGGCTGCCAAGCCACGACAGAAAGCTCAAGAGGGGAACCGCGCTGCTTGACATCGAGTCCTTAGGTTCACCTTCCCAGCCCTTGGACCTGGGTTGGGCCAGCATGGACGAACCGTCGGTGCTGGCCTATCTCAGCGCCGTTGGAGACGAACTTCCCGTTTACAGAGAATCCGGTCTGGCCCCGCCCCTATACGGCGTGGCATTGGCCTTGGGCCGTATCCTGCAGCGTTGCAACCTACCCCCGGGCTCTATTCACAGCCTGCAGGAGTTTGAAACCCTGCGGCCTCTCTCCATGGGGAGCGAGTTCAGTGTGCAGGCCTGGTTGGATCGCCAAAGACAGCGTGGGGGGTTGCGATTCCTGACCTTCGGCGTAAACCTGGAGGACGAACAGCAACGAGCCGTGCTTACGATCCGGACAACGCTACTGGTGCCAGAGCCTCGACAGGACCGGCAGCTGCCGAAAAAAGCTGTGCCCCGCGAAGGGAAGACCGTGGAAACCGCCGGTTCAGTGAAAGGAGTTTTGGGGCAAGTATCGCGGAGAATCACCCAATCCCAGTTGTTCGAATACTCGAAGGTGTCAGGTGACAAAAATCCGATTCACCTGGATCCCGAATTTGCCGCCGGGACTCAGTTCGGCGGAATAATAGCCCACGGCATGCTGACTCTTGCCTTTATCAGCGAGATGATGTCAGCCGCCATGGGTGAAGCATGGTTGTCTTCCGGCTCGATGCAGGCCCGCTTCAAGGGTGCGACATACCCCGGAGACGACCTGGAGACTTGGGGGAAGGCATCCAGTACCGATGGGGATCTCTTGACCTATATGGTTGGACTGAGCAAATCTGCGACTGGCGAAGACCTGGTTACTGGAACGGCGACCGTAAATAAGAATTAGCGAATGGCCCTCCTACGTCGGGGCCGTGCCGCCTAAGGGGCGCTCAATGTCACTCAACGGAACAGAACCAGGCCGCCCGGTGCGCGTTGCGCTGGATGTAATGGGAGGCGATTATGCTCCCGCGGAAACGATCAAGGGAGCCATACAGGCCCTCCGTTCGGTCAATGCCGAGGTGCTGCTGGTAGGAGATCCGGGCCCGGTTGAGGCTGAGTTATCCAAGTACGACACCGCGGGTCTGCCGATGGTTGTGGTACCGTCCGAGGGCAGGATAGGCGACGACGAACACCCCGTGCAGGCTATACGCCAGAAACCCCGGTCATCCGTGGTGGTTGCCACCCAGCTGGTCAGGCAGGGCCGGGCCGACGTAATGGTGTCGATTGGATCTACTGGCGCGTCGATGGCCAGCGCCGTTCTGTCCCTGGGCCTGATGGACGGACTGGAACGCCCTTGTCTCGGCGGCCCATTTCTTGGCTTGGCTCCCAATACCGTCCTGGTGGATATTGGCAGCAACCTGGACTGCCGTCCGAGCCTGTTGCTCAGCTTCGCGGTGCTGGGGGCGGCATTTGCCCACACCTACATGGGAATCGAGAACCCACGCATCGGTCTCCTCAGCGTGGGCGCCGAGGCGGCCAAGGGCAACCGGCAGGTGCAGGAGAGCTATCAGCTGTTCCAGGATAGCCACCTGAACTTCGTGGGCAATGTCGAGGGAATGGATTTTTTCACCAACAAGGCCGACGTCATCATCTGCGATGGATTTGTCGGAAACATCCTGGTCAAATTCACCGAGGGGATGGGCGGTGCCCTGGCTGACTTCGTCAGGGTGCAGCTCCCAGGTTCTGTGGACCGGGAGGTGGTTGACAGATTGGCTACAGACCTGTGGGAAACAACCAACCGCCCGCGCACGGTTGGCGGTGGTCCTCTGTTCGGGGTTAACGCGCCGGTGATCCTGGGCCACGGCTCATGCCTTGCCAACGGTGTCGAGGGCGCCGTTCGCACGGCCGTGAGGTACGTGAACGTGGGACTTCTGGACATAATGCGAAGTGAGCTTGCTGTCATCAACAACTTTGCCGCTGGCAGAGTTGAGAGGGCGTCCGATGGCGGCAGCTAGCCCCGGGATCAGTCTCGAGGGGCAGGTGGCCCTGGTAACGGGCTCGTCTCGCGGCATAGGCGCGGCCATTGCCCGCCGCATGGCGCGTGCCGGGGCCAGGGTCGCCCTGAATTACAATGCCAACCTGGACGCCGCCATTGAGGTCAAAGAGTCCATCTCGGCTGCCGGCGGAGAATCCGTGATTATTGCCGGCGATGTTTCCGACCAAAAGCAGGCCGAAATGGCGATAAAGGGCGTTGTGAGCAAGTTCGGACGAATCGATATCCTGGTGAACAACGCGGGTATCCACCGGGACCGCCTGCTGTTGCGAATGTCGCCTGCGGATTTTGATGAAGTGATGCAGGTCAATCTGAGGGGCGCATTTCTCTGTACCAAGTATGCAATGCCCCATCTCATCCGGCAGCACTACGGGCGCGTAATCAACATGTCGTCGGTGGTGGGTCTCAGTGGCAATCCGGGACAGGCCAACTACGCCGCTGCCAAGGCAGGGCTGATTGGTTTCACCAAGGCCGTGGCCAGGGAGGTCGCTTCCCGCAACGTTACGGTGAATGCCGTGGCGCCGGGTTACATCGCCACCGGCATGGTCGAGGGTCTCACTGAAGACCAGCGCAACCAGATACTGGAGCGTATCCCAATGGGCCGCTTCGGTACTTCTGAGGACGTGGCAGAGACCATCCTGTTCCTGAGCAGCAAGGGCGCAAGCTACCTGACCGGCCAGGTACTCACGGTAGACGGCGGTCTGATCGCCTGAATTGTTCCCTTTCCCCATTCCCAGCAGAAAGATGGCAAGGCAAGTTTCAAAGTTTCTTCCCCAGCAGAACACTGGAGGACGACATGCGCGCCACCACCCATTTCCGCCAGCTTCTGAACCAGCCGGGCATCATAATGGCTCCGGGCGCCTATGACTGCCTCACAGCCAAGCTGATCGAAACCGCCGGGTTTCCCGCTGTATACATGACAGGCGCCGGCACCTCGGTGGCGCGAATGGGTTATCCGGACCTTGCGCTGACGACCATGACTGAAATGCTTGGCAACGCCGCGCAGATCGCCTCGGTCATCGATATCCCAGTCATCGCCGACGCCGATACCGGGTACGGCGGCATCCTGAACGTGCGGCGCACCATCCGGCAGTACGAGCGGAGTGGCGTGGCGGCGCTGCACCTGGAAGACCAGGAGTTCCCCAAGCGTTGCGGCCACCTGGATGACAAGCGGGTCATTCCCACGAAGGATATGGTCCAGAAAATCCGCGCGGCAGTGGACGCAAGGACCGACGACGACTTCACGATAATCGTGCGTACCGACGCCATTGCAGTAACCGGCTGGGACGACGCAATGCGACGCTGCGAGGAATACGTAAAGGCCGGAGCCGACGTGCTGTTCGTTGAAGCGCTGAGGACGCCGGAGCAGATCGAGCTGGCCGGAAGGGAACTGGACGTTCCCCTACTCTATAACTATGTTGAAACGGGGAAGTCACCCCTGCTGTCTGCGCAGGAATTGGAGAGATTCGGGTTCAAGATCGTCATCTATCCGGCCAGCGGGATCCTGTCGGCAATGCATGCCGTACAGCAGACCCTGGCGACGCTCAAGGAGCAGGGCACCACGGCCCACTTGCTGGACAAGATGACCACGCTGCAAGACTGCTTCGAAGCTGTCGGCCTGTCCGAAATGCTGGCAGATGATGCCCGGTTCGCCACAACCGAGGCAGTCGCCGCCGGCTAGAGCAGGCTTGCCTTCCCATAAGGCTGCCTTTCGCCTGGATCAATGCGATTCAACCTTCTGAAAATCGAACTGCAAATCGAATGAGGCAGCCCCTGTGAATGAGTTTTCCACGGGCCTTGCCAAAGACTGATTGATGAATCCCTTCGGCGGTCCCCACGCTGCAGACGACCCCCGCTTCCTGGCGCGACTGCGGGAGGAAGTGGAATCTTGGGAGAGGGAAGGGACGATAAACGCCGGGCAAGCACAGTCGATCCTGGCGCGTTATCCTGCGGACTCTTCCCTGGCAGCCGTACGCAGAAGGCACTCGCTGGTTGTTGGCGTTTCCGTCCTCGGAGCGGTCCTGGTTGGCCTGGGCATCATCTCTTTCTTTGCTGCCAATTGGGACGACATCTCACGGAACGTCCGCCTGGGTCTTCTCATCGCGGGCGTGATTATTTCCTATGGCGCCGGCTATCTCCTCTGGCAGCGTCTGGGCTACGTCGCGGTCGGCCTCTCGCTGGTGCTCCTGGGATGCGTAATCTACGGAACAGGGGTGCATCTGATCGGCCAGATATACAACGTCCCGGTGGACCACCCCAACCTCACGGCCCTCTGGTTCCTTGGCGTCGCGCCCCTGGCCTACGTCATCCGCTCACGGCCTGTGATGGTATTGGCGGTAGTGCTGTTCCTGGTCGCCGTCGCCTTTCGGCTCGCTTATTGGGACCAGTTGGCCGGCGAGATTGAAACCGTCGGATATTTCGCGCTGTATGTTCCTCTGGGCCTCGCGATATACGCGATCGGACGCGTGAAGGGGCAATTCCCCGAATGGGAACAGATGGGGACCGTGTTCCGCGCCATCGGACTGGTCGTGGCTTTGGGAGCGGTCTACCTGATGACTTTCCTGGAGGTTCACGAGGAGGGCAGCAGGGTGGAGGGATTGGCGTATCGCTACTGGATCCTGGCCTACGCGTCAACCGTCGTCGCCGCGGTGTCACTGGCCTGGGTGGCGTGGAGAAGGGGCCTTCCGGTCAAGGAGGCTCTTCAGGACTACGTCGAAATCGGGGTGGTTGTGGTTGTTCTGGCGGCTTCTCACCTCGTGGTCCACATTTCTTCAGCTAATCCTGCCGTTTTCACCATCGTATTCAACTGCCTGTTCTCCTTGTGTGTGCTTGGGATGATGGTCTTGGGCTACATGCAGGAAAGCGAGGCGCGCATCAATCTGTCCATGGGCTTGATTGCGCTGTTTCTGATTTCCCGGTATTTCGAATACGCGATCCCGCTGCTTGATGGAGCGCTGGTCTTTGTGGGCGCCGGGCTGATCCTGCTGGCCGGCGGGTTCCTGCTGGAGCGAGGCCGCCGCAGCATGCTTGCCGTCATGCGGCGCGGAGAGGTCAAGCAATGAGGCCCTGGGCGCGGGCGGCATTCTGGATCGTGGTGGCGGGCCAGCTGTTGTTCCTGCTGGGGTTCATCGCATTTCAGGAGATGGACTTGCGCACCGGTACTGAGGTCGTGCTGCAGACGGTCCCCGTTGATCCGCGCTCTCTGCTCCAGGGCGACTATGTCATCCTGGACTACGAGATTGCCGCGTTGCCAGAGCGTTTGCAAGACACCGCCAAGGGTACTCCGGTCTTCGTAGTCCTCAGTGAGGGAGCAGAAGTCTGGGAGGCGGAAAACTACCGGACAGAGGCGGAAAACTACCGGACATTTCCACCTTCACCCTCGCACGTGTTCATCAAGGGCCGGGTGGACAGGCCAGGGCACCTGGACTTTGGAATCGGCACCTACTTCGTTCCTGAAGGGACGGGGGGTGTAATCGAACGAGCGGAGGACGTCAAGGTGAAGGTCGCGGTCGACGCCGACGGCAGCGTCATCATCCGCGAGGTGCTGGTGGACGGACGCCCATTCGTCCCCGACGTGCAGCCGGAAAACTGACGATCGGTCTCTTCCCAACCCCGAATCAGTTACTGCCTGCCCGCTTGTCCCCTGCATCGTCCTGGGCCATACTACCCCGCACCATCCTCGCTTACGGGAGGGAGGCAGCTATGAGCAACGTCGTCCTGGTTGTGGATATGCTCAAGGGGTTTCTCGAGCCGGGCCACAACCTCTACCACGAGGAGTCCCGCCGCATCATCCCTCACGCGCAGCGGCTGGTCAGCGAGCAGAAGGCTGCTGGCGCGAGTGTCCTGTTCGTGTCCGATCATCACGACCCCGACGACCTGGAGTTCAACATCTTTCCAGTTCATTGTGTTATCGGTACCGAGGAGACCGAGGTCATACCGGAGCTGGCTGAGTTCGTGACCGCCAATAACGTTATTTCCAAGAAGCGATACAGCGGGTTCTTCAACACGGACCTGGCCGACAGGCTGACAGCGTTGCAACCGGAGAAGTTGCTGGTGTGCGGTGTGGCCACGAACGTGTGCGTGCTGCATACGACCTCCGACGCCCGGAACCGCGACTATGAAGTGGAGGTTTACTCGGACTGCGTATCAGGTCCTGACCCCGAGGCCCATCGCTGGGCCCTGTCCCACTGCCAGAGGGTGCTGGGAGCCAAGGTCATTTAGACTGAGTACGCACTGCCGCCGAGCCGTCCTAACGCCTTTCGATATCTGTCGAACTCCTTTTGTGCCGAAGATCGGCGGCCCAGGTTTACATATGCTTCACTCTGCCAGCGGTTGCTAATGCTATCGCGGGCGCGTATTATCGCCGTAATTCGAACCCCGCATAGTTGTTTTGGGGGACGTTATGCTATTCCGCACGAACCGGTACTCCAAGTGGGACGGAACCCAAAACATCTTCGACATGGATGCCGATGAGTTGATGGACCTCCTCGCCGAGGACATCCTCAACCGGGGCGACATAATGCAGGCGCTGCGTGACCTGTTCAGGCAGGGAATGGAGAACCGGGACGGACAGCAGATGCCCGGGATGCGCCAGTTGATGGAGCAACTGAAAGAACGCCGCCGCCAGCAGATGCAGCAGCACAACATGGACTCGGTGGTCGACGACCTCAAGGAGCGGCTGCAGGACATTATTGACACGGAGCGCCGTGGCATCCAGAACCGCCTGGAGGAGGCCCAACAGCAGGTGGAGGAGGCCACGGAAGATGAACGATCGGAGCGGGAGGGCCTCTACGACCTGCTGGAACAAAGGGCCAACCGCAACCTCGAAAAGCTCGACAATTTGCCAGAGGGCGTGGGCAGCCAGCTGCGGGAGCTGATGGAGTACGACTTCATAGACCCCGAGGCTCAGCGGAAGTTCCAGGAACTGCTGGACATGCTGAAGAGCCAGATGGCCCAGAACATCTCCCAGCAGATGCAGCAGCAGATACAGAACATGTCTCCCGAGGATATGGAAGCAACCCGCGAAATGATGCGGGACCTGAACCAGATGATGCGGGATAAGCTGTCGGGCAGGGAGCCGGATTTCGACGGATTCATGGACAAATGGGGCCCGATGTTCGGCTCGAACCAGCCGCAGAGCTTCGACGAGCTGATGGAAATGATGCAACAGCAGTTGGCGCAGATGCAGTCGATGCTGGACAGCATGTCCCCCGAGGCCCGCCAGGAAATGGAGGACGCGCTGGCGCAGGCCCTCGATCCCGAGACGCAGAGGGAGATGGCCCAGTTCGCCGCGCTCATGGAACAGCTGATGCCGATGGAGGATCTGCGTCGCCAGTATCCCTTCCTCGGCGACGACAGCCTTACCATGGAACAAGCGATGCAGATGATGCGCGACCTGCAGCAACTGGACCAGTTGGAGGCGGCTCTGCAGGAGGCCATCCGAACCGGAGACCTGAGCGACATCGACCCCGAAAAGCTGGCGGAATTGCTGGGAGATGACGCCCGCCGGGTCTGGGACGAGCTGGAAAACCTGCGCAAGCTGCTCGAGGACGCGGGATACATCACCGGAGGCGAAAACGCCGAGCTGACTGCCCGCGGCATCCGGCGCATCGGCCAAAAGGCTCTCAAGGAGGTGTTTACGCACCTCAAGAAGGACCGTATCGGCGGACACCTGATGGACACGCGCGGGGCCAATGGCGACCTGTTGGGAGAGACCAAGACCTACGAGTTCGGTGATCCGTTCCTAGTGGACCTGCAGAGCACTGTAAAGAACGCTGTGCTTCGGGGAGGGCCCCAGGTGCCCGTGAAGATCGGTCCTCAGGATTTCGAAGTCCACCGCACGGAGCACATGACCAAATCCGCGACCATCGTACTGCTGGACCAGAGCCGCTCGATGGGCCTGTTCAACAACTGGCAGGCCGCCAAAAAGGTAACCTTGGCGCTGATGGCCCTCATCCGCAGCCAATTCCCGCGCGACACGCTGAAAGTCGTGGGCTTTTCCGACTACGCCCGGGAAATCAAAGAGGAAGAGCTGGCCAGTTGCAGCTGGAATGCCTGGGTATCGGGGACCAACCTGCACCACGCTTTGATGCTTTCTCGCAAACTGCTGTCCAAGGAAAAGGGCGGGAGCAGGCAGATACTGGTAATCACCGACGGCGAGCCGACCGCCCACCTGGAGGGCGACCGGTCTTATTTCAGCTACCCGCCCAGCTACCGCACGGAGATGGAAACGTTGAGAGAGGTCAAGCGCTGCACCCAGGAGGACATCCTGATCAACACCTTCATGCTGGAAAACAATTATCAGCTGGTGAACTTCGTCGACCGGATGACGCGTATGAACCGTGGACGAGCGTTCTACACCAGTGCGTCGAATCTCAGCGAGTTCGTGCTTGTCGATTACCTGAACAACCGCCGCAAACGTGTGACGGCCTAACTGTTGGCGCTCCGCCAAGCACGCTAAAGGTCAAAAAGCGTGGATATCCGGCTTCTAAACCACCAATATCTGTGATAGATTGTACTTCATAATCTAATAGACATTAACAATTGCGGATGACTCCGCAGCAGGGTAGTCAGGCTTTTAAGGCAGTCCTGTGAGGCTGGCAAAGTAGGACGTCCCGGATGATACCCCGGCATGGCCAAGCCCGTCGGGCCGGATGGCGCCCCTTGCCACTCATGAGGCAAGGGGATTTTTGTTGTTTCGGTTCACTACCTGTAGCGAATTGCCTTAACAGTTTTCATCATTCGAACCAACGGGAGAACCGCCATGCCCGAAGAGGGCGTCGCTGGGATGGCCGAGCGACAAATTATGAACCGGGAGGCGATGGGCCGCGCCCTGTCCCGCATTGCTCATGAGATCCTTGAGCGCAACCGGGGCGCCAGCGATTTGCTGCTCGTCGGAATCCAGCGACGGGGAGTGCCAATGGCCCAGCGTCTGGCGGCACGCCTCTCAGAGTTTGAGGGAGCAACAGTGCCGGTGGGGTCGTTGGACATCAACCTGTACCGCGATGACCTGCGGGAGCGCAAACGCCCCAGGGTCCGGGTGCATCGCACCAACCTGCCGGTCAGCATCCAGGGCCAGCGCGTGGTACTGGTGGACGACGTCCTATACACCGGTCGCACCATCCGGGCTGCATTGGATGCCCTCACCGACTATGGCAGGGCTACCCAGGTGCAACTGGCGGTGATGATCGACCGGGGACACCGGGAACTGCCCATCCGGGCCGACTACGTGGGCCGCAACATCCCGACGGCACGCAGCGAGATCGTGGCTGTTCGATTGTACGAAATTGACGGAGCGGAGGCGGTGGTGCTTCTCCGCCCCGATGGCTCGCACGAGGATGAAGCCGGACCTGAGCCGCAGAGGACAGAAAAGGTTGGTTCCACCGGAGAATAAATTCGGAGAATAAATTCGCCAAAGGCCGACCCAAAGACAAAGAGATCATCTGAATGACGCTACCGGATACCAAAGAGGAAAATCTCGCGGAGCAGGCGATCCAGTTAGACGCCTTGCCCTCCCGTCGGCACGTGCTTGACCTGGACGACTATTCCAGGGATGAGCTGGAGGCAACCTTGACCTCCACCCACGCCATGGCGGAGGTGATCGGCCGCGACATTAAGAAAGTGCCAGCTCTCAGGGGAAAGGTCATCGTTACGATGTTCCACGAGGCCAGCACCCGCACTCGGGTCTCCTTTGAGGAAGCGGGCAAGGTTCTCAGCGCGGACGTGATCAACATGAGTGCCTCCGGCAGCAGCACCGACAAGGGCGAATCACTGCTCAACACCGGGCTTACCCTGCAGGCCATGGGAGTGGACACCCTGGTGGTGCGGCACCCACATGCCGGAGCGCCCAACTTTCTCGCCCGCAACCTGGACCGGGTCAGCGTGGTCAATGCCGGCGATGGTTTGCACGCCCATCCTACCCAGGCCCTGCTCGACCTGTATACGGTGCAGTCCAGGCTGGGCCGTATCGATGGTCTGAAGATTGTGATAGTGGGCGATGTTCTCCACAGCCGGGTCGCCCGCTCTGATATCTGGGGATTCGCCCGGATGGGCGCTCGTGTTGTACTGTCTGGCCCCCGGACCCTGATGCCGCTCGACTTCCTGAACCAGGACAAGGACCGGTGTACCGGCGTGGGACTGGGAGCACATGTGTCCGTAGATTCTGACCTGGACCGGGCTGTCGAGGACGCGGACGTGGTGATGGCCCTCCGATTACAGTCTGAACGGCAACGGGGCGGTTTCCTCCCCAGCATACGCGAGTACATTCGCCGCTGGCAGGTGAACGATGTCCGTTTGGCACGGGCAAAGCCGAACGTGCTGGTGATGCACCCAGGCCCGATGAACGAGGGAATCGAAATCAGCTCGGGGCTGGCCCACGGGAGCCGCTCGGCAATAGAGGAGCAGGTCACTGCCGGTGTCGCCGTCCGTATGGCCGTGCTGTACCAGTTGAACTCCGGGGCCCAAGAATGATCGAGGGAGTCTCATCGCCCCCAGTCCTGGTCAAACGGGCCCGCCTGATCGACCCCGTCCGGCAGTTGGACTTTGTCGGAGATATTCTGCTCTCAGGGGGGCAGATCGCAGCCTGCCAGCCCGTTGTTGAGAGTTCACCGGACGGTACCCTTTTGATCAGCGGCGAGGGCCTGGTGTGCTGCCCGGGATTCATTGACCTGCACGCTCATCTGCGGGAGCCGGGCTACGAATACAAGGAGACCATAGCCACCGGGTCGCTGGCGGCCGCCAGGGGTGGGTTCACCACCATATGCTGCATGCCCAACACCGACCCGCCAATCGACTCTGAGCCCTTGGTGGAATTCGTTCTGCGCCGGGCCCGGGAGGCCGGCCTGGTGCGAGTGCTCCCCATCGGGTGCGTCAGCAGGGGGCGGATGGGAAAGGAACTGGCCGATTTGGAGGAACTGGCGTCAGCAGGGGCTGTTGCATTCAGCGATGATGGCGACCCGGTGCAGGACGCCAACCTGATGCGGATGGCCCTCACCTACAGCACCGATCTCGGCCGCCCCGTCAGCAACCACTGCCAGGACCTGCTCCTGAGTGCTGATGGTGTGATGGCGGAAGGGGCGGTGGCCACCCGCCTGGGGCTTCCCGGTATCCCTGCTGCGGCAGAAGATGCCATGATCGCCCGCGACATCGGGTTGGCGGCATCCACGGGCGGGAGGCTGCATGTCGCTCACGTCAGTACCGTTGGCAGTACGGCGCTGGTTCGGCAGGCCAAGGAGATGGGCATCAACGTCACTGCCGAGGTCTGCCCTCATCATCTGACCCTAACCGACGAGTGGACGCTCGGGGCCCGGGGAGGCGGCGTTGTCCCCAGCGAATGGGCCTACGACACGTCGACCAAGGTCTACCCTCCCCTGCGCGGCGGTGCTGATGTGGAAGCTCTCGTGGAGGCGTTGGCCGATGGGACCATCGAGTGCATTGCCACAGACCACGCGCCGCACGATGTGGCCAGCAAACAGGTCACCTACCAGGACGCCGCCTTTGGCATCAGCGTGCTGGAGACTGCCCTGGGTTCGGTCCTGCAACTCTCCCACAATGGCCGGATCCATCTGGCTGCCCTGATCGAGAGGCTAACGGCAGGCCCGGCACGGGTGCTGGGGCCCGAATACCTGGCCCTGGCCTCGCTGTCGCCCGGTACTCCTGCCGATCTGGTGCTGTTCGACCAGCACGCGGAATGGACGGTCGACTCCACCGAATTCGCGTCCAAGGGAAAGAACTCTCCCCTGCACGGTACCAAGCTCAAAGGCCTAGTGGTGGCGACCATCGCTTCCGGACGTATCATCCATCAGTCCAACGGGCTGCAGCTTGCCGATGAGTAGTATAAAACTATCTCAAAACGCACGAATTTTGCTTAAAATACGCCAATTGCTTACCGAGGTCCTGGATTCCCGCTCCTGGCATGAAAGAACCAGGGGGAATGACGGTTTGGTTGGTTCGCCGTCTTTTGAAATAGACTCTAATTGCCCGGAAGCCGTTTCGGTCTACCCGCGATATCCGGCCCCACGCCAGCAATTGCCAGTTCGCGATGGCCAATACGGGTTGTTTACCCTGGGGGTGCAATAAATTGGCCACTGCCTATCTGGTCTTAGAGGACGGTTCGGTGCATAGAGGCGAGAGCTTCGGCGCCAACGTTGGAATCGCTGGCGAGGTGGTCTTCAACACCACCATGACCGGTTACCAGGAGGTGCTCACCGACCCCTCCTATTCCGGGCAGCTGGTTACCCTCACCTACCCGATGATCGGAAATTATGGGATCAACGAGCAGGATTTCGAATCGCGCCGCATCCAGGTGAACGCTCTGATCGTCCGCCAGCACTGCGATAAGCCCAGCCACGGATCCAGCGACCAAACTATTCACGAGTTCCTGGAATGGCAGGGCGTACCTGGCATAAGCGGCGTGGATACGAGGGCAATCACGCGCCGCCTCCGTACCAAGGGAGTGATGATGGGGGCCATTGCCTCAGACGTCGAAACAGCCCAGTCACTGCTGGCAGAATCCCCCGGCTATGACGGGTTGGACCATGTACGTAACGTAATGACCGATACAGGCTATGGTTGGGGCGAGATAGGGCAAAACGATGTGGAAAGGTCCTACCGTGTGCTGGTAACGGACTGTGGCCTTAAATACAATATTCTTCGTGAACTCGCCCGGCGCGGCTGTGATGTCAGGGTAGTCCCTGCCGACACACCGGCAGAGGATCTGCTCTCGCTCAACCCGTCCGGAGTGCTTCTCTCGCCAGGGCCGGGCGACCCCCGAATGCTGGATTACGTGGTCGAAAACGCCCGGCGAATTCTCGGCAGAGTTCCAGTAATGGGTATATGTCTGGGTCACCAGGTCGTGGCGCGGGCTCTGGGCGCGGAAACCTTCAAGCTCAAGTTCGGGCACCGGGGCGGCAATCACCCGGTGCGCGATTTGTCAGACGACAGGATCTACATAACGGCGCAGAACCACGGCTATGCGGTGCTCGCCGATTCCCTGCCATCGGGCTTGGAGGTCTCTCATATCAATCTCAATGACGATACGGTAGAAGGGCTGACCCACCGGGATCTGCCGGTTTTCACCATTCAGTACCACTCGGAGGCATCACCGGGACCAAGGGACAATAATTACCTGTTCGACCGGTTCCTGAAACTGATGGATGATTTCAAGAGTTAAATACAATAGCCATTCTCGGGATATTTTTCTCGGGATATTAAGGAGGTGATAGACCAGGTGCCCGGCGTCGCGGCATGTACCACCGCCGTCGATCGCGCCGGATACCTCCCCTGATCAGCCTTTTACAGCAACCTTCGGGAGGAATTATTTTCATGTCTTCTTTTTCAATGGTCTTGCTGGAGGGGGGGGTGGATGTGGATGTGGACGTTGACTTCGCGGAGATGACCGCCATCTTTGATGATGAGGTCCCCCGCTACGAGTGTGGAGAGTTCGGATACACCGTTACGCCCGGAAGAGGGAAAATTGGTGGCCAGTGGTTGTTCATGGTCAGCGCCTTTTCTCTCACTCAGCCAAGGAATGAACAGCCCTTGGTGTCCCTTGGCCGCATGGAGGTCGAGGTAAACCGCTACGGCAACGTCTCGATCAGCATTCCGCCCAGAGCGGAGCAGACGGTGCCCGGCCCCGATGCTGCCGACTGGGACGGCAAGCTGTTTGGTGCCTTCGTCTTCCAGTTGCTCAATTCACTGTACGACCGGGGCCTCATTGAGCTGCCCGGCGTACTGCCCAAGATCTAACGATCAAATCTGCTGGAACACCGCCCGGAGCCAGCGCAAAGCCCGGCTTGTTAATTTAACAGCCGGGCTTAAAATATATTTGACATATTGATCGAAATTGCCGCGACGTCGCCCCCATTGGCTGGGATGCCGCTGCCAAATTCATGGAGGAACCGTTACGGATAAGCCACGAAAAGTTCTGGTCATTGGCTCAGGCCCAATAGTCATCGGACAAGCGGCCGAATTCGACTATGCAGGCACCCAAGCGTGCAAGGCCCTGCGCGAAGAGGGGGTTGAAACGGTCCTAGTCAACTCCAACCCAGCCACCATAATGACTGACGAGGGGATCGCCGACAAGGTCTACATTGAACCCCTTACAGTTGAGGTACTGGAAAGGATCATCGACCGGGAACGGCCGGACGGTCTGCTCCCAACCCTTGGAGGCCAGACGGGACTGAACATGGCGGTGTCCCTGGCGGAGGCCGGAATACTGGACCGCTACAACATTCGTTTGCTCGGCACGCCACTGGAGACCATACGCCGGGCCGAAGACCGGGAATTCTTCCGCAATTTCCTGCACGAGATCGGTGAACCTGAACCGGAGAACGTCACGGTGTCCTCAATGGATGAGGCCCGCGAGGTGGCTGTCCGCATGGGACTTCCCTTGGTCATTCGTCCCGCTTACACCTTGGGAGGCAGCGGCGGAGGTATTGCCGAAACGCAGGAGGAATTCGAAGCCATCGCCCAGAGTGGACTGTCGGCGAGCCCTATCTCCCAGGTCCTGTTGGAGCGCTCGCTGGTCGGCTGGAAGGAACTGGAGTACGAGGTGCTGCGGGACGGAGCAGACAATTGCATCACCATCTGCAACATGGAGAATATCGACCCAATGGGTGTGCATACCGGCGACAGCATAGTGGTGGCCCCCAGCCAGACGCTCACCGACAAAGAATACCAGATGCTGCGCACCGCTTCTCTGAAAATTATTCGCGGGCTGGGCATCGAGGGAGGGTGCAACATACAGTTTGCCCTCCAGCCCCATCCCAAGGTTGCCGCAGCATTGGGCCTGGAATGGAGGTCGGACTCTCCTTATTACGTGATCGAGGTCAACCCGCGAGTCAGCCGTAGCTCCGCACTGGCCAGCAAGGCCACGGGCTATCCGATAGCTCGCGTCTCGGCCAAAATCGCCGTAGGCCGGCGGCTCGATGAAATAGAAAACTCCGTAACCGGGCTAACCAAGGCCGCTTTTGAGCCGGCGCTGGACTACTGCGTCGTGAAGATTCCGCGCTGGCCCTTCGACAAGTTTCCCAACGGGGACCGGCGCACCACAACGCAGATGAAGGCTACCGGCGAGGCAATGGCCATTGATCGCTCCTTCGAAGCGGCACTGCAGAAGGGAACGCGGTCGCTGGAGCTGGGAGGGCGCTCCCTGCTGTGGGAGGACCGCTCGTGGCGCAATGGAGGCGCCGATTCCTCTGACGATCTGCCGCTGGGCCCCAACGACATGAGGCTCTGGGGGATAATGGCGGCGCTGCGCCGCGGCTATACAGTGGACCAGCTGATAGAGCGTACCCTCTTTGATCCCTGGTTCCTTGCCGCCCTCGAGCGCATCGTGGGTATGGAGCGCCGTCTTCTGTCGGAGGAGCTCACTCCTGAGCTGCTTCACCAGTCAAAGCGGCTCGGGTTCTCGGATGCCCAAGTAGGCACCCTTGCCGATATGTTGCCTGAACAGGTCAGGAACCTGCGACACCAATGGGGCCTTCGTCCCGTCTACAAGACCGTGGACACCTGCGCCGCCGAGTTCGAGGCAACCACTCCCTACTATTACAGCACCTACGATGAGGAGAATGAGGCAGAGCCGCTTGAGGGAGAAAAGTCCCTGGTCCTTGGCAGCGGTCCCATACGGATAGGCCAGGGAATCGAATTCGACTATTGCAGCGTCCACGCCGCATGGGCACTCACCGAGTCAGGCGTGAAGAGCATCATGGTCAACTCCAACCCGGAGACTGTTTCCACGGACTTTGACTCCAGTGACCGCCTCTACTTCGAGCCGCTGGATGAGGAATCGGTTCGCGACATAATTGATAACGAAACGGGAGAGTCAGAAGACGGGAGAAGCCGTCCCCCTGCATCCGTGGTGCAGTTCGGAGGCCAGACGGGCATAGACCTTTCGCAAGCCCTCGCATCTGCCGGAATGCCAATCCTTGGTTCCAGTGCCGCTGCCATAGACATTGCCTCCGACCGGCAAAAGTTCGAGGATTTCCTGGCCCGCCTGGGTATTCCGCAGCCACCAGGCGCGGCAGTATCGACGGTGAGCGAGGCCCTGCAGGTCGCCCAGACCATCGGCTATCCGGCGGTCGTACGGCCAAGCTACGTTTTGGGCGGGCGAGCCATGGAGATCGTCCAGAACGCTACCGAGCTGATCCACTACCTCACGGCCGCCACCGAGATGTCGCCCGACAGGCCGGTCCTGTTAGACCGCTACATGGAGGGCAAAGAGTGCGAGGTGGATGCTATCTGCGATGGGGAGGGCGTGCTGATTCCGGGACTGATGGAGCACGTTGAGCGGGCCGGGGTTCACAGCGGAGACTCCATGGCGATCTACCCCGGTCTCAACCTGACGGAGGCGGAGGTCGACACCATAGTCGACTACACCACACGCATCGGCCTGGCCCTGGGCGTGCGAGGACTGATGAACGTGCAGTTCGTCATCCACGGCGGCCCTGCCTACCGCAGCCCGCACAGCCCATCCAGCGACACCGGGGGCACGACAGTGTATGTCCTGGAGGTGAATCCGAGGGGAAGCCGCACCATTCCCTTCATCTCCAAGGTCACTGGCGTTCCGGTGGCGCGTCTGGCGACCAAGGTCATGCTGGGACATACGCTGAAGGAGGAGGGATTCCCCACCGGGCTGTGGCCGCGCCAGGGTCTGGTTGGAGTCAAGGCGCCGGTGTTTTCCATGGCCAAATTGGTCGGGGTGGACTGGCATCTGGGTCCGGAAATGAAATCAACCGGCGAGGTAATGGGGATCGATTACAACTTCTCGGCGGCACTGACCAAGGCCCTGCTCGCCGCCCGGCTCAACCTGCGGGAGGGGATCGGCGTGCTACTGAGCATAGCCGACCAGCATAAGGCCGAGGCAGTCTCCATAATCCGGGGCCTCGATCGGGCCGGATGCCGCCTCTTCGCGACTGAAGGCACCGCCGCCATGATCTCCGCAATGGGACTCCCGGTTACCATGACTACCAAGAAGCTCCGGGAGGGCCATCCCAACGTCGTGGACGTAATTAACGACGGCAGCGTGGAGGCGGTGATCAACACTATCTCGGGGGTCAGCGAGGTGCTTCGCGACGGATTCTACATCCGCCGCGCCGCCGTCGAGCGGCAGATTCCCTGCTTCACCTCTCTGGACACCGCTCGCGCCGCCGTGGAGAGTCTGTTGACCGGGAACGCGGCCTACGCCATCGGTACCACCTCGGACTACCTGAACGGAAAGTGACGGAGAGTTGTCTGGTCCGGAAGTAGGCCAAGTGTCCAATGCGAGAGGAACAGATATGAAATTCAAAGTGGTGCTGTACGAAACGGACGAGGGGTACACAGTTTTCTGCCCGGGTCTTCAGGGATGCATAACTGAGGGCGATAGCATTGAGGAGGCCCTATGCAACGCTCAAATCGCTATACGTGAGTATATGGAGGCCGCCTGGATAGAAACCAAGGCGGAAATCGAGAGGGATTCTCAAAATAACTACATCCTCAACATTAGCCTGGACGATGTTGAGGTGAATCTCGAGGGAATAGAGGAGGCCGAGGCGGAGGAGCCAGTATCTTACGCCTAACCTATGCCCACTTTATCTGGCATAAACCATTTGAGAGCTGTAGGGGCACTCGAAAATGCAGGTTTCCATGTGATCAAGCAAGGCAAGCACATCACAATGAGCAATGGAGTCGTGAGAGCTTAAATTCCACGAAACAACCCCATCAAGGCGGCCACCATTGGCTCGATAATTTCCAGGGCCGGAATGACCGTCGAGGAGTTTCGCGAGCTGTTGTGAAATCGTGAGGGGCCCAAGGCGCCACGACGGCGGTCGCGATTGTCCCTACCAGTCCATCTCAGTGCCCAGCCCCCGGTCCTTGGCCGAGTCGTAGGCCAGTTTCGCGGCGGCCACGTCGGCAACGCCGGTTCCCATCAGCTTGGCATACACGATCTGACCGTCGTTGTCCCGGCCGGAGATTGCGCCGCATACGGCGTGGCGCAGTTCCGATAGCTGGCTCCAGTTCAGCAGACCCTTGTCAACGGCGGCAGAGATGTCGCCCGCTTCTATGGACACCTGGTCGAGAGAATCGACGAACAGCTTGTCTGCTCGAGTGAGCATATCTTCGTCCACCTCACTCACTCGCCAAGTTGTGGGACCGGCCCCGATCACAGTTGCGCCCTCTTTCAGCCAGCTGCCCTTCACCACCGGTTCGGTCGTGGCGGCGATCCCGATGACTAGGTCGCAGTCCCGGACGGCTTCTTCATTTGAGCTTGCAGCCTTGACTTTCAGCCCCGAGGAATCAGTCATGCGCGCAGCGAATTCGGCGCGGCGCTCCGGGTTGCGGCTGAATGCCTTAACTCCTTCAATTTCACGAACACTGGCCACGGCCTGCAGTTGCGTCGGTGCCTGACCGCCCGTCCCAATTATTCCCACTTGGAGCGGCCCCTTTCGCGAGAGATGCTTCACCGCGACGCCAGTGGTAGCGCCCGTGCGCAACTGCCCGAGGCGGTTGGCTTGCGTATAGCAGAGAAGCTTGCCGGTTTCCGCATCGTACAGACTGACTTGGAAGGAATAGGAACCGCGCACCACGGTGTAGGTCTTAACTCCCAGCACTCCCTCGTAAAACAGTCCGCCACCCATGACCGACAGCATCCCGGTCTCTGCGATTATCTTGCGGCGGCCCAGGTTGTAAGCCTCGCCAAGCCCGTACCTGGTCTGCATGTTTTCGATGGCTTCCAGCATCCTCTCCATCGAGACACACTGTGCTACATCTTCGTCACGTAGAAATAGGGTCATGGCCGAGGTACCTCCTTTATTGGGCAAGAGAAAGGTGGAAGTTTGGGTAGAGGGCGATACCTGGGGCTCGTTTGGCTCTCCGGCCGGGGAGGGATCGTCAACAGCCAACCCGGCATCCGAGAGTTCTGGACGTCTGTGCCGATTGGCGGCAGATATTTGGGCGGAACACCGTAAGCCTGAAAAGGAATTGGCAATCACGCAAATCGCGTCTTTGCGGCTGGTGGGTGTCTTATTTGAAGAAGTCCCTGTTCGTGGCAATGAATTTGCGCTGGTCGCTGGGCACTCTGAACTCGTCGAATATGGCGTTGACCGGGCACACCGACTCACAGTAGGCACAGTCGATGCAGGCAACCGGGTCTATGTAGTACTGCTCAGAATCGTGGTTGGTCTGGATGCAGTCGACGGGGCAGACCTCGGTGCAGGTCGCGTCTTTCACGCCGATGCAGGGCTCAGTTATCACGAATGGCATATCATCAACCTGGAGGCGATGTCCGCCCTGGCATTGTGTTCTGTGATGCCCAAGATAAAAACCACTCCACCGACTGGGAGCATGCTCCATTCTTGTTTTCGCCCTCATATTTTGTCAAGGGATACTGTATGATATATTTTATCGAAAGTGTAGCGGGGATTCTGAGGGCAAATTCATGGAATTGCGAGAACTGATCAGCTTTTACCACGTTGCGAGACTCCGCAGCGTATCCAAGGCGGCCCGGACCCTGGAGTTGGGACAGCCAACGGTAACAACCCACCTGCGCAAGTTGGAGAGCGAATTCGGTATCATGCTCTTTGACCGCATCAAACGTCCCATTCAGCTGACCTCCGAGGGGATCACCCTGCTGGAACTGGTTACTCCGGTGGTCACATCCATCGAGGTTCTCAAGCGGCAGATGGACTATGCGGACCGTCGCGGCTCGTTCATCGTCGGAGCCTACCCAGACCTGATCGCCCACCATCTGCCCAAGGGTATCCAGGCCTTCCGCCAAGAGTATCCTGATATTCGCATCAGATTGCTGGCCCGGGCTTACGACCCGCTGATGCAACTGGTGCGCTCCGGGGAGATCGACCTAGCGTTCTGCTCTCCTCCTCCTCCCGACGACCCGTCGCTGGAATTTCGGGAACTGTTCGAGTACAACGCCGTACTGATGACGCCAATTGGACATCCGCTGATGGGCCGCAACAATGTCACTCTGGAGGATGTGGTGTCGTCCCCGCTTATCCTTCCCGGACAGGAGAGCTTCCTTCGCCAGCGCGTTGATCAGGCCATGAAAGCCAAGGGGCTGCTGGGCGACGTTGTGCTTTCGCTGGACAACATTGATTCCATCAAGCGGTACGTGGAAATCGGAATGGGGCTGGCGGTCGCCGTCGATTTCGCCGTGCGCCCCGAGGACCACGAGCACGTGGGTATCGTGCGCCTGGACCACCTGTTCCCGGGCTCGGTCATCGGGATCTGCACCCTCAAGGGTAAGTTCGTTGGGCAGGGCGTGCGAAACTTCATTCAGATGATGACGAACTATATGTCCGGCTACCAAGCGGAGCTCTGGGAGACCACGGCGCCCGTCATGAGCCGCCAGACCCCGCCGATAATTGACGACGCCTAGACCTCACTGGCAGGAATCACCTGCCGGATCCTTCGCGCCAGTTGCGACCGAGGGATCATCACGTACCGGCCGCATTTGCGGCACACCAAGCCGATGTCGGCCCCAAGGCGGGTAACCGTCCAGAGGAATTCACCGCATGGGTGCGGTTTCTTGAGGCGCACGATGTCGCCGACTTTCAGGTCGGCAGCCATCCCAGTCCTTCCTCCACCAGCACATCGTTGACGGAGTTGCGCAGCTCCAGAGCGGCCTTTTCCGCTGCCGATGCAAAATCCGGTCCTCGGGATGCGTATATTATGCTCCGGGAGGAGTTGATAAGCGCCAGGCGCCCCTTCGAGTCGACCCCAGCGCGCACTGCCGCGTCAAGTTCGCCGCCCTGGGCCCCCACTCCAGGAATCAGGAGAGGCATTGTGGGGCAGATCACGCGCACCGCCGCCAGTTGCTCCGGTACAGTAGCGCCCACCACCAGCCCCAGGTTCCCCCGCGTGTTCCATTCGGAGCAGGCCCGCGCCATGTGTTCATACATGGCCATGCCTTCTCTGCCGCCAACGATTCTCAGGTCCTGGAAATCTCCCGAACCAGGATTGGAGCCGCGGCACCACACAAAAACGCCCCTGGATTCGTCCTCCAGAAACGGCTCGACTGAATCGGCGCCCCCCCAGGCATTGATGGTGACGGCGTCGAATCCCCATACCTCGAACATGGCCTTGGCATATGCTTTGGCAGACGGCCCGATGTCGCCCCTCTTGGCGTCGCCGATGATCACGGCATCCTCCGCGACGTCGCGGATGTGGGTGATGGTTTGCTCCAGGGCCGCCAGACCAGGCAGTCCCAGGGCCTCGTAAAAGGCCAGGTTCGGCTTGTACGCGCAGGCCACCGGGGCCGTGGCGTCGACGATAGCGCGATTGAACTTGGCTACGTCCGGGATTGGGATCAGTCCCGGGTCCGGGTCGAGTCCAACGCACAGGAGGCTGTGAGTGGCCTCGCAGGCCCGGCGAATCTTTTCTACAAAAGCGTTCATCTATCTGTCGTTTCCGTTGTCTGGTTGTTTGTCCATTGTTACTATTACCCGGCCAGGGCGCAAGGGCGCCCCGAAAGGAGGATCGGTGCATCTGGGTGACAACCTGATCAAGGCAAAGTTCGTTACGAGAGTCAACCGATTTCTCGCCGTGGTCGACCTTGCCGGAGACGAGGCCTGGGTTCACGTCGCCAATTCCGGCAGGCTGCGGGAGCTGTTTGTGCCAGGCGCACCCGTGTGGCTCAAACCGGCGGCGGGCCCCGGACGTAAAACGGCGTTCGATCTTGCTCTTGTGGAGGCCGATGGGGTCCTTGTCTCAGCGGACACAAGACTGCCGAACGCCCTGGTTGCGGAGGCCGTCTCAAATGGGAATGTTTTCGAATTCGAAACGCCTACAACCCTGGCCCGGGAGGTAACCTTCGGCGAAAGCCGTTTCGACCTGATGTTGGAGAGCGACGGGGAGCGACACTACGTCGAGGTAAAGTCGGTCACTCTGGTCGAGAACGGCGTTGGGCTGTTTCCCGATTCACCCACAACGCGAGGCGCCAAGCATCTAAACACCTTGGCGGAGGCAGTGGAGGCAGGCCACCGCGCCACCGCGGTATTCGTGGTGCAGCGGCCGGACGCCGACGCTTTCGCCACCAACGACGAGGCAGACCCGGCGCTGTCCCAGGCATTCTGCGACGCCGTTGCCCGTGGTGTAGTTGCCTGTGCCTACAACTGCCGCGTTTCGCGACAGGAGGTTTCGCTGGACCGGCGCCTGCCCATCGTCCCATTTTCCTCCATAGCCGGGAAATCGGAGATCAGGTCATGACCGCCCCAGGCCGTCGCCCTCGGTTGCCTGACCTGCTGACCGACGTGTACACCCGTCTATTCGAGTGCTACGGGCCACAGGGATGGTGGCCTGCCGACAGCCCGCTTGAGGTGATTGTGGGTGCCATCCTGACCCAATCCACTGCGTGGACGAACGTTGAAAAGGCGCTGGCCTCGATGAGGGCCGCTGGTTGCTGGTCGTTGGAGGCCATAGCCGCGATGCCTGAGCCAGAACTGGCTGCTGTGATCCGGTCATCCGGCTACTACAACGCCAAAGCTCGCAAGCTGCAGGCCTTTTCCCGCCACGTCCTCGAGAATTACAACGGCGAGTTGGACGGCTTGTTCGACCAGGACGTTGCTCTGTTGAGGACCGAGCTTCTGGCCATCCACGGCATTGGCGAGGAGACCGCCGACGATATCATAGTGTATGCCGCCGGACAGCCTTCCTTCGTAATCGACAGCTACACCCGCCGCATCGTTGACCGGATGGGTCTGACGCCCAAAGGGAAAAATCCGGGCTATCGCGCTTACCAATCCCTGTTCCAAGACAACCTGCCCAGCGACACCCCACTGTTCAACGAGTTTCACGCTTTGCTGGACCATCACGCCAAGGTGACCTGCACGAAGAGAGACCCTCGCTGCAATGACTGCTGCCTGGCGGACCTTTGCCCGACGGGGGACCGATCGGTTGCGACCGGGGCAGATTGACGCTGTGTAATCGTAGACTTATCATTCCGGCGTCCGGTCTCAGTACTTGGCAGGTACAATCAAGCTGGCCGGGCGGAGGATTGATGCAAGTAGTCAGGATATATACCGGAGGGGACGGGGAATCTCACTTTGAGGAATTGGACCTCCCCTTCGAGGCGGTCGCCAATGCCGAACGCACGGCGGCCCAGAACGCGTCGAGCGTAACCTTCAGCCGCACCCAGCCCGGCAACTTCAGCGACTGGCATCCGGCCCCACGTCGGCAATACGTCATCACGCTGGAGGGCCAGACCGAGATAGGCCTCGGCGACGGGACCAAGCGCATTTTCAATGCCGGCGACGTGCTGCTGGCCGACGACCTGAGCGGACGCGGCCACACCACCGCAGTCCACGGCGACAGGCCCCGTGTATCGGTGGCCATTCCCATCGTCGACTAGAGGATAGCTGCAGAACTCTCACCGCCGCCGCATGGAGTAGCGCCGTGCCCTTTGCCCGAATCGACGACACGCTGGACATGTACTACGAGGACGACGACTTCACCGACCCGTGGCGAAATACCGAAACGGTTGTGTTGCACCACGGTAACGCCAAGAACGCACGGCTGTGGTACGCCTGGGTGCCTCTGCTGGCCCGGCAGTACCGGGTGGTGCGACTGGAGGCACGGGGGTTCGGCCGCTCCTCTGTGCCAGCCGAGGGCTACGATTGGTCGCTGAGCAACTTCGCCGCTGACGTCAGGGGACTGCTGGACCACCTGGGGGTAGAACGGGTGCACCTGATCGGCGAGACCGTGGGCGGAACCATCTCCCTGCAGTTCGCCTCGGAATACCCCGAGCGCCTGCTATCGGTCACCACCTGCACCTCGCCTTACAAGTTCGTGGGCAACCCCACCTATCTCGATTCATACAACCTGGTGCGCGACGAGGGCGTTGAGGCGTGGGTGAGGAGGACGTCGGAGCGGCGGCTGGAGAGCGGGGACGCCGACACGGCCCATCAGGAATGGTACATCAGCCAGATGGCGCAGACGCAGGCGAGAGTGGTGATGGAGACGCTGGCGTACCTCTCGCAACAGGACCTGACCGATACGCTGCAGCGCATCGAGACGCCTGCCTTGGTGCTGGCCTCGGAGCAGAACGCCCGCGACAACCCGGACCGCACGACGGGAATGGCCGCTCTGCTCCCCAACGGGCGTCTCCGGGTTATCCCGGGAACCAGCGGTTACGTCCAGCACTCGGCCCCCGAGCGCTGTGTGCAGGCGTGGCGGGAGTTCGTCGGCTCGTTGTGACCTAACGTGATAGCTTGATACCCGGCGGCAAGCGACTGGGGTGCACAGATGTGCGCCCCACCATTATTTCCGCCCTGTGCGCCATAGCCATCTGGAACAGGGAGGGTTTTTAGTTCCCCCCTCCCGGAGGGAGAGGGCTGGGGTGAAGGCGAAATGCCGGGGCTATACAATGGCCGCTGTCCAAAGGGAACGCCCCCACCCTAACCCTCCCCCCAGGACGATTGCAAAGTTACGCCGGCTATTGGTTTCTGCGCGTCGTGAGCTTGTCGAATGATGCCCGTTCAAGCCACTTATGGTTCGCCAGGCTCACCAAGAGCGAATAGAGAAAGACTTTGCAATCGTCCTGTGTCTGAGGGGGGTCCAAGGTCACAATATTGAGTCCAAGGAGTACAATATTGGGTCCAAGGAGTACAATGCGTAGGAGGAATCGAAGTAGGGGGAAACAGGCATGGCCAGCGCACGAACGATTATCGCCGGTAGGAAACGGGAGTCTCTAATCTTGGTGCTGCTGCTGGCAATTATTGGATTGGCTTACACGGTCTACCAAGCTCCTTGGTCCAACCCGCCCTTATCGACCATATCGGCGGTGACTGTCACCTTGGACGTGGTCTGTCCAACTGAGCACCTCGCGGTCGCGACTGCTGGTGACATCGAGGCAATGGACGGGCCGGGACCCCCGCATCCCGACGATCCATGGCATAACATGGCTGCCAGTTGCCTTTACGCTACCTACCGACTAGAGGGATTGACCGGACACGACCACGTCCGAGGATTCGGCGCGGTGGCCGCGGTGGTCTACGAGTCCGGCGTCGTAACCCTCCACATGGAGGACGCCACAGCTATGGCCAACGCGGGCATGCTCGGAACGACCGGAACGGAGACCCTTCAATTCCCTTGGACGGGGGACGAGCAGGTTCTCTCCGAGTGTGACGGCTTGGTATGTTCGGAGCGGATCGTAGCCGCTGACGACGGAGAGGGAGCAATTGAGCTATGCATTCCGGCGTCGGGACGAGACGGCTTTTGGGACGCCCTGCATGCGGCTCGGACAAGCACCGCCGACCGGAGCTTAGACATGGGATTCTAGTCAATACCCCTTGACGGTGAAGGACGATTGCAAAGTCTTTTTCGATTCGCTCAAGGTGAGCCTGTCGGACCACCGGTGACTTGAACATGCATCCTTCAACAAGCTCAGGATGTGCAGAAACCAATAGGCGGCGTCACTTTGCAATCGTCCTAACCCTCCCCCGGAGGGAGAGGGAACAAATGAAAGACCCTGCTAGAACAGGGAGCGGGACTGGCCGCCGTCGACGTTCAGGCAGGTACCGGTGATCAGGTCGGCGCGGTCGGAGGCCAGGAAGGCCACGGTTTCGCCAATGGGCTCCGGCCATCCGAACTTGCCCGCAGGCAGATTGCGGGCAATGAACTCGTCCACCACTTCGGGTGGGTTGTTCTGCTGGAAACGGTCCCAGGTGCTGCCGGGGAAGTCGATGGAGCCCGGTGCGATGCAGTTGACCAGCACGTTTTCCGGGGCGAGATTCAAGGCCAGGTGCTTGGAAAAGGCAATCAGCCCCGCTTTGCCTGTCATGTAGTCGACCGAGCCGCCGTATTCCCGTCCATAGATGGACGAGATGCTGATGATACGGCCCCACTTCTGCTCCCGCATGTGAGGCAGGACCAAGTACACCAGCTCCACTGCGCTCAGCAGGTTGACTTCGAGCCCCTCGCGGAACAGGTCCATGCCGGTCTCGATGAAGTCAGTTGTTCCGCGACGTCCGCCCACGTTGTTGACCAAGATATCGACCTCGCCGAGGGTCGACTTGGTCTCTTTGTGGAACCTCAGCAGGTCGTCGTTGCTGGTGACGTCGGCCTGGACGGCAATGATGTCGATCCCGGCCTCCGCCAACTCGCTGCGGGTCTCCTCCAGCTGTTCCGCTCCCCGGGCGCAGATTGCGACCTTACATCCCTCGCGTCCCAGCGCGCCTGCAGCCTGCTTTCCGAGGCCGTGGCTGCCGCCGGTGATCATTGCTACTCTGCCCTGCAGCCCAAGATCCATGACTCTCTCCTTTGCCGGTGGAATTGTTTGCGGGGATTATAGTGCGGCACAGGCGGTCTTGCACGGCAGGCCCGGTGGCCTCCGCCCAGCGGAGTGGGCTCTTCGCGGCTGTAACTCCCCCGCGGGAGCGTGTTGGGGTGAGGCGGAAATCCCATCTATAATCAAAGTCGGTTAACTCGCTTTCGGAGGAATCCCATGCTGGCCCTCGAAGGAATCAAGGTACTCGATTTCTGCCGCAATGCACCAGGAATGTTCGCCACTATGATCCTGGCCGATCTCGGGGCTGACGTGCTGATGATCGAGCGGCCAATGGATGAGACCCGCGCCGCCTACGAGCGCGTCGTTGCCGGAATCGAGAGCCCGGAGGACGAGCGCCGCCACGCCTCTTTCAACGCCCTGCAACGCAACAAGCGCAGCATTGCCCTTAACCTGAAGGAGCCGGAGGCGCTGCGGGTGTTCCGCGAGCTGGCTGCCGACGCCGACGTGGTGGTGGAGGGATTCCGGCCCGGCGTGGTGGACCGGCTGGGCGTAGGCTACGGGCAGGTGAAAGAGATCAATTCTCGTGCCGTCTACTGCTCCGTCTCTGGCTACGGCCAGACGGGCCCGTATTCGCAAATGGCGGGACACGACATAAACTACATTTCGTTCGCGGGCGCGCTGGGCCTCATCGGAGATTCACCCGACGGCAAGCCGGCCATCCCGCTGAACCTGATTGCCGACTATGCCGGCGGCGGGCTGTGCGGCGCCGTGGGCATCCTGGCGGCGCTTATGGCGCGCGAGAAGACCGGGCGCGGGCAGTACGTGGACATAGCCATGACCGAGGGCGTGCTGTACATGCTCTGCGGAGCCATCGCCGATGCCTTTTCGCAAGGTTACCTGCCCTCTCGCGGCGGTACCCGGCTCAACGGCGGGTCGCCCTACTACAACGTCTACCGAACGGCCGATAACAAGTACTTCTCCATCGCCGCCATCGAGCCATGGTTCTGGGAGAACCTGTGCCGGGCCATAGGGCGCGAGGAGCTAATTCCTCATCAGAGCGCCGGCGAAGACAAGCGGGCCGAGATCGCCCGGACGCTGGAGGCTGTCTTCCTGTCGAGGACCCGCGACGAGTGGTTCGAGGCCCTGCGAGACGCCAACATTTCTGTCGGCAAGGTCTATGACCTGGACGAGGCCCTGACCGACCCACAGGCGGTCGCCCGGGGCATGGTCGTCGAGCTGGAGGCCCCCGGCGTGCCGGAGGGCAAAGTCGTGCAGCCTGGCATCCCCTTCCACCTCTCCGAGACGCCCGGCGAAGTGCGCCACCCAGGCGGCGTCACCGGCCAGCACACCGCCGAAGTTCTGGCTGCCCTCGGCTACTCCGCCTACCCAGATCGACGACCTGCAGGCGCGTGGGGTCGCGGTGTAGCGCGCACCTGCTCTTGATTTTTGGGGTCTCCACCTACCTGCTTAGGTAATCCGGTTCAGCCCCACTGATCAGGAGAACGCAATCCTTGCCTGTGTTCCGATACGCGTCTCCACGGAGACATAGCAAAGCGTTGAGACGTCGATCGGGCATTGGATATTGCCGTTCTTGACCCGAGTTTACAAAGACATGGCGTGTAATAGAAGGAATTGCCAATGCCAAAATACGATTACATTTTTGTCGATGAGTCAGGTGATCCTGCCTACACATTGAATCCAGCTACGGGACAACTGCTGAGCAGTCCTTTCTATGTGGCTGCTGCCTTGCATTTGTGCAATGACTCCTTCCGGGACCTGAACAGGCACATAGCTGACTTTCGGTTCTATTCGGGCTTTACCGCGAATTGAAGATCCCCTCCGAGAAGGTTGAATACGCCAGACTTCTTGACCCTATTCGGGCCTTGTCAGGGGGGGCAGAAGTATCTGGGCCCCTGTGGTTTACATCGATAAGCACAATTACAACGGAAGCTACCTAAAGCCAGGCGGCGATAGACCGCCTGATCCTGTCAGATTCCGGAACTACGTTCTCAGACGATTGCTGGAGCACCATTTTGGCAATCATCCATTGCAGTCCAGACAATTCGATTTGGTACTCGATCGCATTGACCTGTCCAAAGAGGAGACGGAAAACCTCCGGCAATATATCTTCCGTAATCGGAATATTCCGACACCAACCCATATTACCCACTCATCATCAATTTACGTCGAAGGATTACAGGTGGTTCACCATATTGCGAACGGATTCAAGGATGTGGTGGATGGCAACCCTGCGCCAGTCGAGTTATCGTTTGTAAATCCGAGAGATTTGACTACGAATCAATACATTCGTCAGTAAACGAGTTGTGGGCTAGGCGGGTCTCCTGAAACAGGGAGACCCGCCTAGCCCACGTGTTAGCAAATCAACTTATAGATTATAGCCAAATTATGGCAGGGGGTTGACACCCGGTCAAGCCTTAAGGCCTTAAGGCCTCAAGAACTCAAGGCCCCAAGAACTCAAGGCCCCAAGGTCAGGGCAAATATCCATCGCGCCTGGAATGACTTTCGTTTTTCAGGCCGGCCAAGATTACGAATATCCAAGTCAACAGGCCTTCATTTCCACGACGGCATGATTGACGGACGCCAAGGACTCTAAATGCGATTGCTCCAGCGGCGGGTATCAAAATTTTGTAGACCGCCAGGCCAAACCCACTCCCGCGTCCGTGCTATACTCTTTGCTGTTTGGCAAGGAACCGGTCCGGTAGTCCCCCGCATTTCATAGCTTTTCGAGACAGACAGATGATCAAGCGTTTTTCCGTCTTGTATGTCGGTCAGATCGACCTTGATGACGTTGGCTCCAACGGGCGCGATCCTGACGACCGCCGCTATCCCA
This sequence comes from Dehalococcoidia bacterium, assembly GCA_965249355.1. Taxonomy (GTDB): domain Bacteria; phylum Chloroflexota; class Dehalococcoidia; order Lucifugimonadales; family UBA3495; genus VXOI01. Next base: position 1,955,484 of record CBDFLW010000004.1, on the reverse strand, counting down.
ACAAGCAACTTGTCCAGTCCTTCGACCATGCCATGGCCCTGGCGAAGCAAATGGACGAATCCGGATTCCACTGCCTGTGGGCCGCGGAACACCATTTCCAGCGGGAGGGATACGAGTGCATCCCCAACCTGACGCTGCTGGGAGTGCATCTTGCCGCCCACACCAAGAACCTGAAATTCGGCGCGGCGTTCAACATCGTGCCGATGTGGCACCCGCTGCGGCTTGCCGAAGACTTCGCCATGGGCGACGTGCTCACCGGCGGCAGGCTGGTCTTCGGGATCGGACGAGGCTACCAGACCCGCGAGGTGGAGACCTTCGGCGCCCCCCTGCTGGATCAGGACGCCAACCGGGAGCTGTTCGAGGAGCAGGTCGACATTATCCTGAAGGCCTTCAACGAAGAGTCCTTCAGCCATCACGGAAAGTACTACCAGATACCTGCCAACGTCCCGTATCGCGGCTATCAGCTCAAGGACATCACCCTGGTACCGCGCCCGCTGCATCTGCCGGTCGAGATATGGCAACCAGTTACCAGTGGCCGCACCATCGACTTCATCGCGAGGAAGGGCATAAAGGGCATGACCGCCCTCACCGGCCAGAGGATCGTGGAGCAGTTCTTCGGAGCCTACCAGCAGTCCGCCTCCGAGGTGGGCCGGGAGCTCGACCTGGGGCAGGATTTGGCCTTGGGGTTCGGCTTCTACCTGGCAGACACGGTCGAGGAAGCCGTGGAGCGGGTGCGGCCCTTCCACGACGAACGCTACAAGTGGTTCGCTCCCTTCGGCCTGGTGCGTTACACCGATGAGCAGGGACGCATGTGGGGCACGCCGGGCGCTCCGGCCCGTACGCCGTCGGTAGAGGACGGAGTGCAGCAGAAGGCTTGGCTCTGTGGCCCACCCGACGTGTTCATAGAGACCTTCAGGGAGCTCGAGGAAAAATATCCGGGGCTGGAGGACATTGTCCTCCAATGGCCCGAAGGTATGCCCTGGCACGAGTTGAGCAGTCAGCTTGAGATCTTCTCCCGAGAGGTCTTGCCGACCTTTCAAGGGCGAGGATAATGCCTGCTGGGAGAGACAGGAGGCTGCGCACCCATTACAGCCGGATTGACAGTTTCCCGGTCGAATGGCCACGTCCACCGGCTATTGACGGCCAGTTCCGACTGAAAACGGACGGAGTTACCTAGGATTTGGCGGACCGAGACCACGTCAGTCTGGCTCGCTCGGGTCCCACTGCCATTGCGCGGTGGCGTGAGCTGACCTTCCGCAGTCCCAACGACCGTGTGCCCACGTTTGACTTGGGCTACCGTCTCGAGGACAGGGCGGCCAGCGAGACCTTCACTCCGGAGTTCATCTACGGCCGTCCATCTTTGGACCTGTCCGGCTCCTTTCTGAGCGGCGCAAAGCTCCCCAGCGCTGACCTTAGGCATGACGACCTGAGCGGTGCCGACCTAACCGGCGTAGACCTCCGAATGGCCGATCTTTCAGGGGCCAATCTGACCGGGGCTCACCTCTTTCGGGCCAACATGCCTCGAGCGAGGTTCACCGGCAGCCAGATGACCGGATCCTCGCTGTGCCGCGCCAAGCTATCCAGCGCGGTCTTGAGCCACGCCGTTCTCAAGGGCGCCGATCTGTCATACGCGGATCTTTCGTACGCCGACCTCGAAAGGGCAGACCTCAGTGGCACAGACCTGACAGCCACCAACTTCTCATGGGCGAATCTCAGTTACGCAGACCTGCGCGGGGCAACTCTCACCAGCACGTCGTTGACTATGACCAATCTGACCGGCGCAGACCTACGGGGCGCCAAGATTGTCAAGCCTGATTTCGAAAGTTCCATACTGTACCGGGCCATAGCAGGGGGTACCCTGTTCGCCAATTGCGACCTCCGCACCGTCATAGGGCTGGACTCCATGCTGCACGGGGCGCCCAGCAGCATTGCCCTGGACACGCTGGCCCGCTCGGGAGGCGGAATTCCTCGCCTTTTCCTTCAAGGGGCTGGTGTGGCCGAGCCGTTAATCGCCGCCCAGGACGTGCTTACGAAGGAGCGGAGGACCTACCCGACGGTATTGTTGATCGGGTCGCTGGCGGATTCCGAACTGGCGGAGCGCCTTTGCCAAGAATTGTCCCAGGCGCATATCCCCGCATGGGCCCTTTACCCTGACGATGAAGAGGCGCTGAATTCGGGGGAGGCCTCCCTCGACCATATCGTTTACTATGACCGTCTGGCCCTCCTTTGCACCGACGCCTCCTTGGGGAACCCGCTGACCAGTCGGCATTTCGCCGAGCTGATGCGGTCTGCGGGCCACGGGGCGGCCGAGGGCCTCATCGCCCTGGCAACCGGCGAGATCTTCTACCAGCGGGAGGACCGCCTGTGCAATGGCCTTAGAGGCGGCGCCGTAATTGATCTGCGCGGATGCGACGAGGCAGGCAACCTGGAACGGGCTATGGATTCGCTGGTGCGGCTGCTCTCTGCGCCGGTGTTCTAGGAACACATCGCGGCTACTCGTTCAACGTGTCCTTGCCCAGCATCAGGCACGCCTCGCCCCACTGGCCATTGTCGGCCAGATCCCAGTCGCCCGGCGAGCCCGCAGGCCTGAGGCGCACACCCTCGTCCCCACCGTATACCAGCAGCACAACGCCCTCTCCTGAATCCTCGGCCAGCGCGGTCATCGCAGGGCAGGGACCGCCTGCATCCCAGCCGGTAACGTCGCACCAGACGTCCTCGCCCTCTGGGTCCGGTGCAACCACCCTCGAAACGGCACGCGGTTCCTCGACCAGGTCGAACATCCGGTGCAGATCGAGGGGACTGTTGGCTCCGGCGATCACTTCAACTTCAATAAGCATGCGACTCTAAATTCCGGTGCGATGTTGAATGCCTGGGTAGCCCAGGGTTGTCCAATTGCCGCATTGGGCGCAGGCAGCGGTCACTCCTGCTCAGGTCGTGTTCTCCGCCATGCTTGAAACGCCATACCTCGCGGCGTGCGGCCGTGTTGAACAGGGCGGATCGAGGATGACCGAGCGGGTTATGCAGGCTTTGTTGACACCCCCGAACCACCTCCATATCATACCCAGTAACCCGAATCGCGCAACACCAGGAACCTTGACGCAACGCTATAAATTCGAAATTAGCCCAAACGGGGGTGAACCGTGGCCCTAGGAATTCGAACGTACCGTCCCTTGGTGACTGGAGTCAATCACATCGTTTCCAGCGGCCACTATCTGGCCACCGCTGCCGGTTTCCGCATACTCGAACAGGGCGGAAATGCCACCGATGCCGGGGTAGCAGCAGGTATCGCCATCAACGTCACCCTGCCGCAGTGGACCGGTTTTGGCGGCGTGGCGCCCATCATCATCCACGACGCCGCCAGTGGCGAAACCAAGTCCATCAGCGGACTGGGACGCTGGCCCAAGGCCGCAAGCATCGACTACTTCGTGCGCAACTGTGGCGGTGAGTTGCCGCCCGGCGTACTGCGCACGGTGACGCCCTCGGCAGCGGACGCCTGGATCACCGCGCTCAAGCAATACGGCACGATGTCCTTCGAGCAGGTGGTGACTCCTGCGCTGGAACTGGCAGAGGGAGGATTCCCCATCCCGGCGACGCTGCAATCGGCGCTGTCCAACACCGGCGACTCCTTGATTGGCGACTCAGACGGCGATGGGCGGTGGCCTTCCACTGCCGCGGTGTTCTTTCCTGGCGGCCGGCGTCCAGACATCGGCGACATCCTGGTGCAGAAGGACCTGGCCCGTACCTTCCGCAGGCTGATCGAGGTCGAGAGAGACCACGCCGGGCAGGGACGGGAGGCTGCTCTGCAGGCGGCCCGCGATTTCTTCTACAAGGGACAGATCGCCGAGGAGATTGTCCGATTCGTCCAGAGCGAGGGTGGATTCCTCACGATGGAGGACATGGCGGAGTTCAGCGTTGGCATCGACACGCCGCCCTCGATCGACTACAAGGGAATCGAGGTTTACGCCTGCGGTCCCTGGTGCCAGGGACCGGTGAACCTGCAGACATTGCAGATACTGCAAGGGTTTGACCTCCGGAGCATGGGCCACAACTCGGCGGCCTACGCCCATACGGTCATAGAGGCACTGAAACTGGCCTTCAGCGACCGCGAGGCGTATGTCGGTGACCCCGATTTTGTGGACGTGCCGATGGCTGGACTGCTGTCCAAGTCTTATGCCGAGGAACGCCGCGGCGCCATCGACCCATCCCGTGCCGCCCCCGAGATGCCGCTGTCCGGCGACCCATGGCCGCACCAAGGGATGCCCGCCCGCAACGGCCATCCGGCGCGGCCCGACCTGGTGGCCGGCGGCCTGCCTGCCGATACCAGCTACGCCTGCGTCGTAGACCGCTGGGGCAACGCCTTCTCGGCCACACCCAGCGACAGCTTCGGAACCTCCCCCATTATTCCCGGGTTGGGATTCATTGCCTCATCCCGCGGCTCCCAGACCTGGCTGGACCCGGACCATCCCAGCGGACTGCAGCCGGGCAAGCGGCCGCGCCTGACACCGAACCCGGCCCTGGCGATGCGGGACGGCAAGCCCCTCTTGCCCTTCGGCACCCCGGGCGGCGATGTGCAGCCGCAGTCCATGGTCCAACTCTTCCTGAACGTGGTGGAGTTCGGCATGGACGTGCAGCAGGCGGTGGAGGCCCCGCGCTTTTCGACCTGGAGCTTCCCCAACTCCTTCTGGCCACACGCCTATCATCGGGGCCTCGTCGGCGTGGAGGGGCGCCTGGACTCCAACGTGGTCGCCGGGCTGTCCCACCTTGGGCACAAGGTGGAAGTGTGGAACGACTTCACGCCTCGAATGGGCTGCCTCTGTGGCGTGAAAGTGGACCAGGAGCGTGGCGGACTGAGCGGCGGCGCCGACCCTCGCCGCGACGGGTATGCAATGGGACGATAGTGGAAAGGGACAGGTAACTTCCAAGTCCCTTGCGATCCCCCAAAAGTCCCCCTCCCTTGAGGTAGAGGGCTATGGTGAGGGTAAATTCTGGCAGATCCAGATTCCTTCGGTCCTATGAGGCGAGGGGCGGGCAACTTGCTCGCCCCTCCCTACATTCTCAACGCAATAGACTTTTCTACTCAGCCGTCCGGCCGCCGTCGATGACCAGCTCCGAACCGGTCATAAATGACGCCTCGTCCGAGGCCAGGAACAGTACGCCGTAGGCAACGTCCTCGGCAGTGCCAAGGCGCCCCATGGGGGTGCGGTTTATGCGGTCCTGCCGGTACGCCTCGTCGGCCAGCATCCCTTCGGTCATCTGGGTCACGATGGTGCCTGGGTGCACCGAGTTGCACCGGATGCCGTCGCGGGCGTACTGGATGGCCGTGGACTTGGTCAGCAGCCGCACAGCTCCTTTGGATGCGGTGTAGGCGGATGACATCAGGTTCCCAACCAGGCCGGCTACCGATGAGATGTTTACGATGGATCCGGACCCATTGTCCCGCATTGCCGGGATTGCTGCCTTGGTGCCGAGGAACACACCCTTGGCGTTGATGTCCATCACTAGGTCCCATTCCTCAGATGAAGTCTCGGTGACATTGTTGGTGCGATAGATACCAGCGTTGTTGACCAGTATATCCAGCTTGCCGAAACGGTTTACGGCCTCGCCGACCGCCGATTGCCATGATTCTTCGCTGGTCACGTCGAGTCGGACGAAGACGCACTCCCCGCCAGATTCGTTGATCTCGGCTTCGGTGCGCCGCCCTTCGTCCTCCAGCACGTCGCCGATGACTACCTTGGCGCCTTCCTTTGAGAAGAGATGGGCCTCCACCGCGCCCATTCCCCGGGCGCCGCCACTTATCAGCGCAACCTTGTTTTCCAGCCGCATATCAAAGCCTCCAGTCAATTCCGGAAATTTCAGCCTTGACCAGATTTTAGTTGCTGCAGAGATTCAGTCAAGGCCGGGCAGATGTTCAGTCGTTGAAAGGCCGCCACGGCGCATATAGAATGCGGTGGCACTGCGTTCCCACTGGCTCTATTGATGTTGCGACACCTGAATTCTGCATTCCTCGGACTGCTCGTGCTGCTGCTTGCGTCTGCCTGTGGCACAGAGAAGGCGCAGGACTTCGAGGCGCAGCTGTTCGACGGTGGGAAGTTCCGGCTGTCGGAGGAATACGCGGACAACGTCGTGGTTATCAATTTCTGGTATCCCAGCTGCCCTCCCTGCCGGGAGGAAATGCCCGAGTTCCAAGCGGCGTGGGAGGAACTGGAGGGCGAACCGGTGCAATTTTTGGGATTGTTTGTGCCGCGTGGTTTCGATAACGAATACGCGGCCCGGGAATTTGTAGACGACCTGGCGCTCACATTCGAATTCGCCACCGACCACGGCGAGACGATCGCCACAGCTTACGGCATTGAATTCTATCCGACTACCTGGTTTATCGACCGTGGCGGCAGAGTTGCGCAGACTTTCGTAAGCGCCATGGACTCGGAGCTCATCACGGGCATCGTACGGGAACTGATCGATGGATAGGGAGCAATGTGATTTCACACTTGAGAAAGTGAAAGACACCATAGGCCGGAAATGGGCGTTCTAGACTGGATCCTGGTCATCATACGCTGGGGGCATGCCGTGTCGGCGGTTGCCTGGGTAGGAGGCGGCATCTTCTACCTGCTGGTGCTGCGCCCTGCGATAAGACGATCGCAGGGATTGCCCCCGAATACCGGCGATGCTATCCGGAACGAGTTCCGCGGCCTGGTGGCCACGGCCATCGCAGTGCTGCTGGTATCGGGCGCAGTCCTCTCTTTGGCGCGGCTGACCAGCGACGGGGCCACAGTACCATACGCCATTGTCCTCGGCGTAAAAATCGCGCTGGCCCTTTACATGTTCTACGTCGTCAGAATCGTGCGGCGCGGCGACTATGAGCCGCAGCAGGACTCCGGCGCAGGCCAGGTCCGGAGGGCAATCCGACACGCTACGAGCCCAATGGCGCTGCTGGTCATCGGCGTCGTGGTCATCGGCCTGTCGGACGTCCTGGACGCACTATTTGAGAAGGCGCTGGTATCCTGAATGAGGCAGCAATCAAAAAGAGAGGAACCCATTGAAAAGAGAACTGATGGAAATTCTGGTTTGCCCTGTATGCAAGGGCGAACTGCAATTGAGTGTCGAGGAGGAGGAGGGCGAGGAAGTGGTGACTGGCGCGCTTTACTGCGGCGCCTGCGATGAATCCTACCCGATAGAGGACACCATACCGAACCTGCTGCCCCCCGAACTGCGCCGGGAGCTGGCGTAGGAGGGCTGAAGCCCAACCGGCAATCTCTCGACGCAGAGTGCGCCGAGGCCTGAGACCATAGGAAACTATCTCAAAAGGCACTATATTTGCTGAAAATTCGCCAATCGCTAACCGAGGTCCTGAATTCCCGCTCCTGGCTTGAAAGAACCGGGGGGAATGACGGGTTGGTTGGTGTGCCGTCTTTTGAGATAGTTTCCAAGACGTTCTATGCCTCTCCCCCGGCACACTCTGCAATCAGGGGCTTGCGGTGGTCTAGTAGTCCCACTTTACAGACTTGATGACTGCCGAAGACTTTATCGTCATTCCGGCCTTGAGCCGGAATCCATGACGGCTGGAAAAAGGACAACGAAACCGGCGCCGGGGTTCCTGGATTCCGGCTCAAGGCCAGTATGACGGGGCCCGGTGACTCGTCCATCAATTCAAGGGTGAAGGACTACTAACCTTCGCCAGTAAGTACCCGCACCACCAGGGGAGCCAGACCCTCGGCGCGGGCGCGCAGGGCCTCGCGGTTGAGGTTCTCGATGGGGTGTTCGGTGTAGATAGTTGGGTAGTCCGGGGCGCCCCACATCCGTGCCATTCCCGTTGCCGTCGGGACGAACCGGTCGGTACAGATGGTGGCAGAGGGGATGCCGGCGTTCTCAACGTGAATTCCGTCGTGCACACTGCACGCGCTGCAGGACCCTCAATCGCCGATGGCGATGATTACAGAATCGCTCTCCTCCACCAACTGCGTCAAAGCCGCTGGGTCAGCAGGCCGGGACGCGCTGGGCTTGCGGAGCCACTTGATGCTGGCGATCTCATACCGGGTGCGCAGCACCTCTGCCAGTTCCTCCAGCAGGACGTCGGCATTGCGCTTGCTGTCGTCGATAAGCCCAAGCCGTGTGCCGGCCAGGCTGGCCAAGCGCGGCGCGCCGTTAAAGGGAGCAATCACCGGCTGTGTAACCGGGTTGACCAGTACGTGCTCGTTGGTCTGGACCATAGTTCCCTCCAGTCAGAGAGTTTCCCCTCCCTCTGGGAGAGGGTCAGGGTGAGGGCGCTGCGTTCAGGGTATCGCCTTGGTTACTGCAGTGCAAGCCACCTTGGGCCCCCAGCTGGGTATGACCGAAGACATGTTTGCCTCCTCGCCGCCAGCGAACACCAGCAGGATGTCTGACGGGTCGGGAATCAACTGGACCGCCGCCGACTCATCGCCAGGCTCCGGATCTCCCTCCAGGACGTGGGCCTGCTTCAGCTCGGCCGTCGTCCGCTGCGCCCGCTGGAAAATGAAGTCGCGCACCTGCTCTTTGCTCCAGTCCTGCCACAGGCTGGAGTTGCCGGCAATGGTCACCACGATCTGCCCCTGCCTCACCCCGGTTCCGGTCTCTCCAACCGACCCCGATGTGGACAGGCTGGTGCCGAGGGTCGCAGCCACGTCTGAGATGGCAAGGAGTATCGGCTCGGGCCTTCCCACGGAGCGCACTTGGCGGGGAGATTCACCGGCGAATACGGTGACCGCGCTCTGGTCCGGCTGAAGGCCGCGCTCGACGTGCAGAGGAGTCCAGTGGGTCTCCGTTTCGGCCTCCGCGATGCAGTAGGTGAACTTGCCAGGGTGCCCGATGACGCTGCGGTCGAACACGCCCGGGATGGCGGCACAGGCGTTCATCAGGATGAGCCGGATGGCCCGTCCGATGGTGGCGTTGGCGCGGTTTCCCGGCCCGAACAGGTTGTTGCGGGCGTTGATATTGAGCTCTCTCACCACCGGGCCGTTGAAGATGGTCAGGATGGCCGAGCCGCCCATGCTCGAAGAGGGGCCGACGAGGTTGAATACCGGGTCGAGCATACCCTCGGTGGCCGTCAGCACAACGGGCATGTACTCGGGAAGGCAACCAGCCATCACGGCGTTGGCCGCCACCTTGCCCACCGTAATCTCGCGCCGCCGCTCCGGCAATTCGCCCACGACTTCGCCTGCCGGACGCCCGGTGCGCTCGATGAACTCCGCGACGCGGGCCTCCGTGGGCGGCACAACGGGAAGGCCGTCGGTCCAGCCCAGCTCGTAGCACCGCTCAATGGCCTCCAGTGCGCTGTCCCACTGGACGGTTGTAGTATCGCCGATCTCAGTCAATGGTCTGCTGCTCCTGTGTGGGGGAATTTTACCCGACCAGCTCTGACAGATACGGGCCGAAAACCTGCTTGAATTTGAGCAGATTTACGACCATCCAGTCCTTTATATCTGCAAGCGTTTCGGTGTCGTCCTCAATGCTACCAGGACGGACAAGGGCTATCCGACAAGCCCTGCGAGCTTCCAGCCGCTGCCAGTCGAGGACCTCACCCAACCCTGACTCGATCTCTTCCTTGTTCACTTCGAGGCCTTCTAGTAGTCGAATGTTCTGGTCGGCATCCCCATCATCAATGTAGACATCTACTCTTGCCTGCTTCTGTCCGGTTAAAGTCGCGCCGTAGGTAATTCGTTGGCCGTAGCCCGCGCTAAAGTAGTACCAATTCCCAGGGTTACCTTTTCGCGCATTCGTAAATTTGTATTCCTCTCGAAGGGTATCAATAAGGGCTTGAAAGAATTTCCTGTACCGTTCCGAGCGATCAGGCAAAACAGAGGGTTCGTTGCGCCGCCCCGCGCCGTTTCTCGCTCGCCATTCATTGGGAGTGGCGACGAGGTTAAAGTGAGGGGCAGGTAAGGAGTCTCCAATTCGCCAAAGTTCGACCACGACACCGAAAAACTGCGTTTCCTCCCCGGTCCGTTGGTTGAGCCAGTCCAGTGCCAGCCGGTGTTCGTCGCGGAATTCCTGCGTTAACCAGACAATTACGTTGGCGTCATACCCGGCGGCGTAGGTGAGCAGTTGGCCTAGGTGAGTGTGGTTGGTGGCCTCAAGTTGATTCTCTATGATTACCGGGCGGTTCTGGTTCAGGTCGGTTGCCAGCACATCCAGCGAATAGCCGCCGACAGCCGCTTCCGTCTGCTGCAACTCTAAATCCATGCCTAGCGCCTCGCCCAGTTCGGCGATGTTGTCGGCCAGCCACGGCGTGAAGTCCCGAGCTTCGTTGGGCCAGGCTTCGCGAAGGTCAACCCGCTCGATTTTCGCAAGGTTCCGAGTGGTCATTCCCTATTCCTTCAGTTTGCTGGTGCCGGGGGAGTGGGCGGGTAGAAAACTGCCGCTCCTTCGGAGTCGTGGCGATGAAAATACAATGCTTCTAGTATGCGCTGGGTATCCGCTTTGCTCTCCTCACGCAACAGACGCATTTCCTCGCGAAGTTCCTCTCTTGTTCTCTGGTTTTCCTCCCGGTTTTCCCTCCGCGTCGCGCGAAATTCCGAAAGAATCCAAAGGAACACAGCGGTGGCGGCTACCACCAGCGTAGACATCGTTGCCAGGAACACTTCGATGGTTACTATAAAACCCTCTAAGATTTCTTGAACCAGCGGCGCATATCGAATATGCGCCGCCTTTCCGCCTGCGCGACTTAGACCCGGCGGTACTTGGAGAGGGAGCGGAGCTCGCGGGGCGGGTTCATGTGCTGGCCGCGGATGGTGTAGGACACCTCGGCCACGTAGATGTCGCCGTGGGAGTCAACGGAAATGCCGTGGGGGGCGATGAACTGGCCGCCGCCTTCGCCCTCCTCCTTGGCGCCGAACATGCTGATGCGGTTGCCGTCCAGGTCGTAGATGCTGACGCGGTGGCCGAGGCCGGGAGCGTCGTCGACGCCGCCCATGCCGTTCAGCTCGCCGACGTAGATGTGCTCGCCCCAGAGCACCATGGAGTCGGGACGGTGGATGTTGCTCCACATGGTGATGAAGTTGCCCTCGGCATCGAAAATCTGTATGCGGTGGCACTCGCGGTCAACCACGTAGACCCGGTCGTTGCTGTCGAAGGCGATATTGTGGGGTCGGATGAACTGGCCGGCGTCGATGCCCGGTTCGCCCCAGGAGAACTTGTACTCGAGCTGGCTGCTGTAGACGTGGACCCGGGAATTCCCATAACCATCGGAGACGTAGATGTCGCCGTTACTGGGCCTGGTCGCGGCTGAGGTGGGGCGGTTGAAGGGCTCGCCGCTCCAGCGCGGGGCCGGGTTGTTGCGCTCGCCCAACTCCCAGACCTTCTCGCCGTTGGCGCTGAACTTCTGGATGGTGTGGATGCCGTCGTCGGCGGCCAGAACCGAGTCGTCGTGGCCGATGTAGAGGCCGTGAGTGCGGTTGTCGCTGAACAGCCCCTCGCCGAAGGAGCGCATGTAGTTGCCGTCGCGGTCGAACACCATGATGGGATTTTTGCCGCGAGTCAGGACGAAAACATTGTCATTGGAATCGCAGGCGACCCCGGGGCATTCCTGGAAATTCACGCCGTCGGGCAGCTTGGCCCAATCCTCGACGAATTCGTAACGGAAATCACCTTCGCCATATACTTCTGGCATTTTCAACATCCTTTCGTAGCGGTATTTGCGGGCTTGCCTCACCCTTGCCTCCTCCCAGAGAGAGGGAACAATAGGGGCAGGCGGCAGGCAGGGCTAATCGTAAGCCCGCCCTATTTGGGTGTCAACGGGCGGGCTTCGTGGGGCAGATTCTTTCATTTGTTCCCTCTCCCTCCGGGGGAGGGGACGGGGATAACCCGCTCCCAGAGGGAGAGGGCACTGTTCCCTTTACCGGATAGAGTCGCGACCCTCGCCCTTCAGGTAGTCGGCGGTGCGCAGCGCCAGTGCCTGGATGGTGGACGTGGGGTTGATGCAGGCGCTGGTGGCGAAGATGCTGCCGTCGATGATGAACATGTTGGGCACATCGTGGCAGCGGCCCCAGCGGTCAACCACGGAGGTGCCGGGGTTATCGCCCATGCGGGCCGTGCCCAGCAGGTGCCATCCGGCGTTGCGGCGCAGCCGGGAGGTCAGTATCTGCTTGGCGCCTGCAGCTTCCATCACTTCCTTGGCCCGCTCAACGCCGTGGTCCAGCATGCGGTTGGTATTCTCGCTGACGGTGTATTCCACCTTGACGGCCGGGATGCCGTTGCTGTCGGTCTCGTCGGGGTCGAGAGCCACCAGGTTGTGCTGCTCGGGCAGGTCCTCGGTCATGATGGTGATGCCCACGGTATGGCCGAAGCGCTCGTCGAAGGCGCGGTGGTGATTCTCGCCCCAGGGAATGCGCTCGCCCAGCAGGCCGCCAAGGGCCGTGGGCAGCGGCGACCCGCCGAGGGCAAGGATCTGCAGATCGTAGCCGCGCACGAAGCCCCGGCTGGTGTCGGTCTCGTAAAACTCCTGGCTCAGCATGGTGCTGCCGCGAGGAAAGCCGTCCTCGGTGCCCAGCCACTCGTCGAAAACGCCGACCACCACCCCGGCCGGATGGTGCATGAGGCACTTGCCGACCAGCCCGCTGCTGTTGGCCAGACCGTCCGGGAACAGCGGAGACGTGGAGTTGAGCAGCAGGCGCGGCGTGCCGATACCGTTGCAGGCCATCACCACCGACTTGGCCCTCTGTTCGACGAGGTTGCCGTCGGCATCGTAGTACAGGACGCCGGTAGCCTTGCCGGAGCTGTCAACCAGGATCTCACGGACTCGGGCTTTCGTTATTAACCGCGCACCCAACTCCAGTGCCTTGGGCCAATAGGTGAGGTCGGTGCTGGCCAGCGAGCGCAGGTAACCGCCGGAGTCCGGTTCGCGCCCGTCGTAAGTCACCGACGGGATGGCCGTGTCGGCGGCCCACCAGTGCCAGCCCAGCTTGTCGAAGCCCTTGGCCAGGACCTGGCCGCCGGGCCGGATGGACAGCGGCGGGCAGGGCCGCTCCGGCTTGGGCGGATAGGCCGGGTCGCCGCGAAGGCCGGAGACGCCCATCATACGGTCGTTAAGGTCGAAGTACGGCTCCAGCTCGTCGTAGGTCAGCGGCCAGTCGTCGGCCACCCCGTCCAGCGTTCGCACCCGGAAATCCGAGGGATGGAAGCGCGGGTAATGGGAGCCGTAGTGCACCGTGCTTCCGCCCACAGCGTTATACATGTAGGGCGCTATGGGCGAGGCCTCGCTGTTTACAGGATAGTCCTCTGGCAACCGGCGTACGCTCGGGTCGGGGTGAAAGTCGGTTTGCCAGTGCAGTTGGCTGTCCGGGTTGGTGGCCGGAAGGGCATCGCGCGCCACCCAATCGCCCTGCTCCAGGCACAGGACGTCGATGCCGGCCTCGGCCAGGCTCCAGACCAAGGCCGCGCCGGAGGCCCCGGCCCCGATTACCAATACGTCAGGGATGTCCTGGTTGCTTGCCATCTCATTACTCCACTGTTTTTATGGCAATTCCGCTCATCCCTCTACAGGCTGGGGACGAACTACAGGCTGGGGACGAACCGACAGCCTCGGGACGAGCGGAATAGATCTGTTCCCATCGCGCAGGCCCGGGGCCCCTACTCCCGCTCGAAGACTGCCGCTACGCCCTGGCCGCCACCGACGCACATGGTCTCCAGGCCGAACTGGGCGTTGCGGCGCTCCATCTCGTGCAGCAGGGTGGTCAGGATACGGGCGCCCGTGGCGGCGATGGGGTGGCCCAGCGAAATGCCTGAGCCGTTGACATTGAGGTTGTCCTCGTGGGGCAGCTTCCACTCGCGCAGCACTGCCAGCACCTGGGCTGCGAAGGCCTCGTTGAGCTCGATAAGGTCCATGTCCTCTAGGGACAGGCCGATTTTCGACATCACCTTGTTAACCGCCGGCACCGGGCCGATGCCCATGGTCGCGGGATGGCAGCCGGTTACGGCCCAACCTCGAAGGTAGGCCATCGGCGTGAGGCCCAGCTCCTCCAGCTTGTCTTCGCCGACCACCAGGCACACCGACGCGGCGTCGTTCTGGCTGCTGGCGTTGCCGGCCGAGACCGTGCCGTCTCGCATCACGGGCCGCAGGCGGGCCAGGGTCTCCAAGTTGGTGTCGGCGCGTGGGCCCTCGTCGCGCTCGAAGGGCACGGGGTCACCGCGGCGCTGCGGTACGGGCACGCCCACGATTTCTTTGTCGAACCTGCCCTCACTCTGGGCAGCTACGGCCCGCTGGTGGCTGCGCAGGGCGTACTCGTCCTGCTCCTGGCGGGCGATTTCATATTCCCGGGCCAGGTTCTCGGCAGTCTCCACCATGCCGCCGGGAATCGGGCCGAAGCGTTCGTCAGGGGAGATGGTAACGCGGGCGCGGGCGAGGCGGTCGTGGAACGTGACCGAGCCGTAGCGGGCGCCCCAGCGCGTCTCGTTGGTGTAAAACTCAGCTCCGCTCATGCTCTCGACGCCGCCCGCGACGACCACGTCCGCGTTCTCGGTCTGCACCAGCATGCAGGCGTTCAGGATGGCCTGCAGGCCGGATGAGCAGCGGCGGTCCAGCTGGTAGCCGGGCACTTCGATGGGCAGGCCGGCCATCAGCGCGGCAAGGCGGCCGATGGCGGGGTTTTCGCCGCTGGGGTAGCCGTGGCCCAGGATGACGTCGTCGACCTTGGCCGGGTCGACCTGAGAGCGGTCCAGGGCCTCCTTGATGACCGTGCTGGCCAGCTCGGCGGCCGAGACGTCCCGCAACGTGCCGCCGAAGTTTCCAACGGCGGTGCGGACCGGTGAGACAATGGCAACGCGACGCATGATACGCTCCTAATTGACGACTGGAGGTGCCGAAATTTGCGGTTATGATAACCCGCCTACGGCACCCTGTCGAATGGCGCGACGGCATCTGAAAGTGTGTTTCGGCAGGCCCACTTTCTGTTTGCGTAAGGTCTGAGATCGTGCCCTGCCTCAACGGAAAGACCACTTAGGGGATCGGTCTCACCCTCTCATTCTCCAGGGTCTTCCAACTGTTCCCTCTCCCTCCGGGGGAGGGTGAGGGTGGGGGCGTTCCCTTTGGTGAACGGCCATAGTTTAATCCCGGCATTTCACCCTCACCCCAGCCCTCTCCCTCAAGGGAGAGGGAAAGGGTGAGCGGTGTTAGACTCAGCCTTTCACGCCCTCAATCAGTTGCAGGTACTTGTAGCCGGAGCCTGTGTTGAACAGCACCGTTGTTTCGTCACGGCGCAGGAGACCCTCTTCGATCAGGCGCTTGTAACCCACCAGGGTGGCAGCTCCCTCAGGACAGGCAAAGATGCCTTCGGCAGTGGCCAGCTCGTACATTGCGGAAATCATGTCGCTGTCGGAGACTGCCAGGGCCGTCCCCCCGGTCTCCCGGATGGCCCTGAGCATCAGGTAGTCAGCGAATGGGCCGGGGACCCTCAGGCCGTCTGCGACGGTGGCTGCGTTCTGCCATGGCTCGGCGGTCTCCTTGCCCTCGTGGAAGGCCCGTACGATGGGCTGGCAGCCCTCCGCCTGCACTGCGATGAACTTGGGCATGTCGCCCTCGATCCAGCCCAGTTCCAGCAACTCAAGGAAGCCCTTGTGCATACCGATTATCCCGGTGCCCCCACCTGCGGGGTAGATGATCGCCTCGGGCATCTTCCACCCGAACTGCATCGCCAGCTCCAGGCCCATGGTCTTCTTGCCCTCGGCCCGGTACGGCTCCTTGAGCGTCGACAAATCGAACAGTCCCTGCTCCTGGGCCACCGCGACGGCCTGACGCCCGGCGTCGCCGATCAACCCATCGACCAGATTCAGTTCCGAGCCGGCCACAAGGCATTCCTTCTTGTTCGAGTCCGGCGCGTCCTGGGGCATGAACACCTTTGCCGACAGCCCCGCCCTGGCGCAGTAGGCTGCGGCAGCCCCGGCGGCGTTGCCCGCGGACGGCATGGTGAAACCTGGGGCGCCCAGCTCGAGGCCCTTGGAGATGGCCGCCGAGATGCCGCGGGCCTTGAAGGTTCCGGTCGGGTTGAGACCCTCTTCCTTTACATAAAGGTTGGAGACCCTCAGCGACTGTTCGAGGTTCTTGAGTTCCATGAGCGGGGTGCCACCCTCGCCGAGCGTCACGATGTTGCCGGGATCCTCCACGGGGAGCAGCTCAGCAAACCGCCACATGTTGGGTTCTCTCTCGGCAAGGCGGTCGCGGTCGACTTCGGCGCGGATGCGGGGCAGGTCGTAGCGGGCATAGAGCACCTTGCCGCAGCAGGGACTCACCCCGGAGAGCCGATTTGCCGGATACCCGGCGCCGCAGATGGTGCATTCCAGGAATGAAAGATAGCTGGTCATAACGGGCCGCCTCCCGCGTTTAAGGCTCAAAATCAAGATGCGACAATTTAATCACAGGCGGGACATACAATACATAGATGAGGGCCACGGTTGTTGCGGCCCAGCGACCGGGGCGCATAAAATGCTATATAAAGAATATTCGAAGGCAATTTGGCAGATTGACGGCGACTCCTGAATACTCTATTGGCCGCCCAGCGGCTCTTCTGGAGCGAATTCGCTCGGGAGACCTGCTGATTTCCGATGGAGCCACCGGGACGTTTTTGCAACAGCACGGGCTGGAGCCGGGTGGTTGTCCCGAGGAGTTCAACGCCAGCCACCCGGATGTGGTCCGGGCGATGGCCCGCCAATACTTCGAGGCCGGTTCCGACCTTGTGCTGACCAACTCCTTCGGCGGCAGCGTGTTCATGCAGAAAAAGTACGGCTACGGTGAACGCGTCGCCGAGTTCAACCGCCTGGCCGCCGAACACGCTCGCAGCCAGGCTCCCGATGGCAGGTTCGTGGTCGCCTCGGTCGGGCCCACCGGGGAGTTTCTTGAACCATTGGGGCCGGTCTCCGAAGCCCAGATGTATGACGCATTCGTCGAGCAGGTAAAAGCGCTCGAGGCCGGGGGCGCCGACGGAGTGGTTGTAGAGACCATGACGGCGGTCGAGGAGGCGGTGCTGGCGGTACGGGCGGCCCGCGAGAACACAGATCTGGTCGTGATGGCCACGATGGTCTTCGACAAGGGGCCTCGGGGGTTTTTCACGATGATGGGGGTGACTCCCGAGCGCGCCGTGCATTCCATGCAGGAGGCCGGGGCGCACGTGGTCGGGTCCAATTGCGGCAACGGCATCGATAACATGGTTGACATAGCAAGGCGGATGCGGCAGGAAACCGACGGATTTCTCCTGATTCATTCCAATGCAGGCATTCCGGCCATGCTCAGCGGCCAGATCATCTACCCCGAATCCCCGGACTACATGGTGGAGCGTTTCAAGGAGCTGGCAGATCTCGGCGTGAACATCATCGGCGGCTGCTGCGGCACAGGGCCGGAGCACATCAGGGCCCTGGCTGCGTCGGTCGGGCGTTAGGGGGAGCTATGGCGTCAATTTCCGGCAAGCTTCGGCCCGCCGAAGTCATTGAACGCTTCGGTCAATGCCTCGAACTGGTGCCCTTGGACCGGCACTTCCATGACATCAGCGTCGGCCTGTACGTCAAACACGGTGTCTGCACCGTCTGGACTTTCAGCCAGCGAGAAGGTGTGGAGGACCGCATCCGGGAGATCCGCGACCAGATGATCGCGTTGGGCGGCATGGAGGGCGTGGGCAACACCCACAACCAGGTGCGCTTCCCCTGTGGGCAGCTGCACCAGCGCACGCTGCGGTTCGTGATGTCGCAGGCCGTTGGCAAGGCCCCCGATTACGCTCCACCTCAGGGCGAGCTGTCCATTCAGGACTCCAAGTCCGCCCTGACAATCCACGCCGAGTTGTCGGAAGGGCATGACGGAGACAAATCGGCCGTCTACAACGTGTCGTTGGAGGGTCAGGCCCGCAACGCGGCGATGCGGCTGCGGCTGGTGCTGGCGGGTTTCACCCGCTACGGGGAGATGGAGCAGGTGGGCGAGTCGGGAGTCGCCTTCGCCTGCGGAATGCCCCACGACGCCCTTATGCGCGTGCTGATGCCCTACTCTCGCAACATTTCCAGCGTCGAGACCTTGATGGCCGCCGAGGCCATGCGCGGCCAGATGACGACCGGCACGTTGGGGTTTTCTCAGAAGTAGCTTTTCCTGGATGTGGGCTAATGGCATTGACATTCACCATAGAAACGGAACAGGAACTGGATGGCCGCTGGATGGCCGAGGTAGCAGAGATTCCCGGTGCGCTCGCTTACGGTTTAACCCATGCAGAGGCGATAGCCAGGGTACAGGCACTGGCTCTTCGCGTGTTGGCTGAACGGCTTGACCAAGGCGAAGAGAGTCCTGACATGGTAAGCGTTTCGTTTAAGGCAGCATGAGCAGATGGCCTAGTCAGCGGGCAGGACAGGTATTGAGAGCATTGTTACGATCAGGTTGGAATGTGAAAAGGCAGTAAGGTTCACACAGAACTCTGTCAAAGGAGGGTCGGCCGGATTACGTCTTTGCATTCCATGACCGCGAGGAAATTGGGCCAAGGATGATGGCCCGCATCGCCAGAGCCACGGGGCTAAATTTGGAGGACTTGTAGATTTCAGCTATGGTACTGAGATGAGTCAGTAGTACCAGAGCTTTTAGTCATGGAGGCGCAGTCATGACATTCACCGAGACGATGACGCCCAAGGAGCGCACAATGGCGGCGCTCAACCGGCAGCCCGTAGACCGCGCGCCGGTGGCCAATCCGACCAACGTGGCCACCGTGGAGCTGATGGACCTGGTGGACGCGCCCTTCCCGGAGGCGTGCCAGGACCCAGAGCTAGCAGCTCGGCTGGCCGCTACCGGCTACACGGAACTGGGCTTTGACTCGATCATGCCCTACTTCAGCATCATTCAGGAGTCCTCGGCCCTCGGCTGCGAAATGCAATGGGAGGAAAAGGACAACTGGCCAACCGTCAGGATGTACCGGCCCATCTGGAAGTCCGCCGACGACGTCCACATCCCGCCGGGCATCCTGGAGCACCGCGACATGCTGGCAATCACCGGCGCCATACGCCAGCTCAAGGCCGAGTTCGGCGACGAAGTGGCCATCATCGGAAAGACCATGGGCCCGTGGACCCTGGGCTACCATGTCTTCGGCGTCGAGCCCTTCCTGCTGGGCACGGTGGACAATCCTGAGGAGACGATGCGAGCCATGCACAAGCTGAAGGAGCTGTCGGTGCTGTTCGGTCAAGCGCAGATTGACGCTGGAGCGGATGCCCTCACATTCCCCGATCACGCCACCGGCGACCTCGTCAGCGGCGACTACTACCGGCGGTTTCTGCAGGACATTCACGCCGAAATGGCAGAGCGGCTCAACGTACCCCTCATCTTGCACATCTGCGGCAGGACCATCGACCGGATGCCATATATCGCGAAGACCGGCATGGCTGCCTTCCATTTTGACTCCAAGAACGACCCCCACGAGGCCATGGCCGCGGTCGACGGCGGAATCGGCCTCGTGGGCAACATCAACAATCCAGAGACGCTTTACGCCCGCGGACCCGAGGAAGTTCGCCGCGAGGTCTACCGCTGCCTGGATGCCGGTGTGCAGATGATCGCCCCGGAGTGCGCCGTGCCGCTGGCCACCAAGATCGAGAACCTGATGGCCATCCCGCAGGCGGTCAAGGACTGGACTGCCGAGCGCGGCGAGTAACCGCAACCGGCAGGGCGCGAGGATCCGTTCCTTGGTCCGAAACTAATCATTAAGACTGGGGATTAATCAGAGGTAGATCACATGCCCGTCGTTCACGAGGGACTGGAAACGGAACTGGCATACGTCGAAAACCCGGACGAACAACGCCACATCCGGGCGCTGTGGAATGAGGCCGATCCGCTGATGCAGGAGATTTCCTACCAGCTGATCACCGGCCAGAACCTGGAAGTGGACCGGCTGACGCAGCAGGCCCTGGATGACGGGTTTTCGGCAAATACAATCATGGACGACGGCCTCATCGCGGGCATGGCGATCGTGGGTATCAAGTTCCGGGACAACATAATCTTCGTGCCGGAGGTGTTGGTGGCGGCGCGGGCCATGAAGGCGGGAATGGCCCACGTCGAACCCATCCTGTCGGCGTCCGGGATCGCACCCATCGGCACCGTGGTCATGGGCACGGTCAAGGGCGACCTGCACGACATTGGCAAGAATCTCTGCATCATGATGCTTCGGGGATCCGGGTTCGTGGTGCACGACCTTGGGGTGGACACCCAAGCCGACGAATTCATCGACGAAGTGGTGGACAAAGAGGCCGACATACTCGGCATGTCGGCTCTCCTCACCACAACCATGCCCAACATGGGCCGCACCATCGAGGCCTTCGAAGAGGCCGGACTGCGCGGAGAGGTTCGCATCATGGTAGGCGGCGCGCCCCTGTCGCAGGAGTTCGCCGATGACATGGGAGCCGACGGCTACGGCAAGGACGCCATCGCCTGCGTAGATCTGGCCAAGGAATTCGTCAGCCAGCCGGGCGTCGAAACCGTTACGGCGTCAGGGTAGTCCAATGGCCGAAGAGTTTCAAAGAGTCGATCCCGAACGCTATCGCAGGAGCGTTGAACGGCTCACGGAAATCTTCCGCGGGATCTCGGAAACGGTCAAAGTGGTCTCCACCTACCGTTGCCCCTACAAGAACGTCCAGGACCGCTGCACCGCCCAGTTCGGCTGCCGCAACCAGGACCGCGCGGTTCCCAGGGGCGAACTCTACCCGTGCACCGGAAGCGACGATCTCGACTACCGGTCGGCGTGGGAAACCTGATTTCCCTGTTCACTCCCTGCGATCTTGGCTCCGAAACGCTCCTCTCCTGTTAAAATGCGGCCATGCCAGTGATTCTCAATGGGCGCGAGGTCCAGGGCCACGCCGGGAAGTCTCTCTTCGACTACGCGGACTTCCTGCGGGTGCGCGTGCCAACGTCTTGCGGCCGTTCCGGACAGTGCCACGAGTGTATCGTGGAGGTCCGCGATGGAGCGGCAGGCCTGACACCCAACTCGGTCAACGAACACTTCCTGACAGACGGCTACAGGCTGGCCTGCCAGGCCATCGTCGCCGATCCCTCCGAGACCATCGAATTCGCCGTCCTTCGTAGGCAGCCCCGCATACTCACCGAGGGGATGCGCCGCAATGTGGATCTAGACCCGATAGCCAGACGCGTCGGCGATGAAGTGTGGATAGGCGGCCAGCCCTCCGACACCTACCGCGGACGTATCCTCGGCCTAGCCGCCGACATTGGCACCACGACGGTTGCGCTGAACCTGGTGGACCTGGAGTCCGGGGAAGTGTTGGCGACGTCGTCGTTCGAAAACCCACAGCGGTTTGGCGGCAGCGATGTGATGAACCGCATTTCCTACGACGCGGAAAATTTCCGGGGAGAACTGCGGCACGCCATCATCGCGGCCATAAACTTCGAGATTGGCGAACTGACCCGACAGGTGGATGCTCACCGCCGCCAGGTCTACGAGGTGGTGCTGGTGGGCAATACCACCATGCGCGACATCGCCTTCGGCATTGACGTCCAGTCGGTGGGCGTCAGACCCTATAAGTCCGCGGTCGAACTGGAATGCGAAGCAGGGCAGCGGCACGGGACCGCCCTTGAATCCAACGCTCAAGCGACCGGGTTACGCGTCTTCCCCCGCGCCCACGTCTACGGCGGACCGCTCATTGCCTGCCACGTGGGCGCGGATGTGGCAGCGGGGCTGCTGGCCATCGGCATGGACGAGCAGGAGGAGCCGGTGATGCTGGTGGACATTGGCACGAACACCGAGGTGGTGATCGGCAACCGGCACGCGATGGTAGCGGCGTCATGCCCCGCCGGGCCGGCATTTGAGGGAGGCCAAGTGACCTACGGCATGCCGGGCTACGATGGCGCGGTGGAGTCGGTGCGGATACGCGACGGACGCCCCGAGGTGTCCACCATCGCCGGTGCAGAGGTTCAGGGCATCTGCGGGTCAGGGCTGGTGGACCTGCTCTATGAGCTCCGGTCAGCTGGACTGATGAACGAGCTGGGAGCGTTTGCAGACGGAGCAAACCAGTTTCTATTTGCTCCTGAACGAGGGATGGGGTTGTCCCGGGCGGACATAAGCGCTTTGGCCCAAGCCAAGTCGGCCAACTACTGCGGGCAATTCATCACCCTGCGCCGTTATGGGCAGCCACTGGAGGCGATCTCCCGCCTGTACCTGGCGGGCGGTTTCGCCAATTACCTGGACATCGCCAACGCGATAGGCATCGGATTCATCGCCGACTTTCCACCTGAGCGCGTGGCCCGCGCCGGCAACGCCGCGCTGGAGGGGGCGACGATAATGCTGCTGTCCCAGGAAATGCGACAACGCGCAGAAGCTCTGGTTCAGCGCGTTGAGCATGTTGAGCTGGAGACCACCTCCGACTTTTTCGATATCTTTGTCGAGGGCTGCATGTTCAAGCCCATGCCACGCGACATTACCAGCTAGCATCACGCCCAAGGCAAACCAGCAGCAGGAGATAGCCATGAGCTGGAAAGTCCTCATCACCGATCACGTATGGCCAACCACCGACCCCGAGAGAGCGGTGCTGGAAGCTGGGGGAGCCGAGGTCGTGGTAGCCCCGGACGGGGAAGAGCAGACCCTGATAGACCTGGCCGGGGGTGTCGACGCGATCATGACCTGCTTTGCCCAGGTTACTGAGAACGTGGTGCGAGCCGCCGGACGCTGCCAGGTCATCGGGCGATTCGGAGTCGGGGTGGACAATATCGCGGTGGCCACGGCAACCGAGCTTGGCATCGCGGTCACCTACGTGCCCGACTATTGCGTCGACGAGGTCTCCGATCACGTGATGGCCCTGCTGCACGCCTGGAACCGTAAGATTGTGCTGTTCGACCGCTCGGTCAAGGAGCGCGGCTGGGGTAGCCAGCCACTGACAATGCGAATGATGCGTCTACGCGGCAAGACCATCGGAATTGTGGGGTTCGGACGGATCGGGCAGGCGGTGGCCTACAAGGCTCAAGCTTTTGGCATGAGAATCCTGGCCGCGGACCCCTTTGTATCTCCGGAGACTGTGGAGGCATGCGGTGGCGAACTGGTAGATCTGCCGGTGCTGCTTCGGAGCTCGGACTTCGTTTCCCTGCACACGCCTCTCAACAATCAAACGAGAAACTTGATCGGCCCCGCAGAACTGGCTAACATGAAGCCGGACGCTTTTCTAATAAACGCGGCGCGGGGTCCCTTGATCGACGAGGAGGCCCTCTATATTGCATTGAGCGACGACACGATCGCCGGCGCAGGGCTTGACGTTATGGTGGACAACGTGCCTCCGCAGGACCATCCCCTTTTTGCCTTGGACAATATCATCGTTACTCCGCACGTGGCGTTCTTCTCGCAGGAGTCCACTCTGGAACTGGAGCAGCGCGCCGCCTCGGAGGTAGTGAGTGTGATGCACGGAAAGATGCCAGACAATCTAGTTAATCCTGCCGTATTGGATCACGCAAATCCCAGGCACAGACTGGGGAAACAATAGGGCTGGCCAAGATATTTGACGCAATCCAAAAGGAATTCCAGGGTACGCACTACTCAGCAATTGCATTGGAGTCAAATTACTCTATAATTCCGCGTGGGCCAAAAGGACTCATTTCCGTTCTATTACTCCATTCTTGTTGCGTTGAGGACGATTTTAGTATGCCCAGAATTAACTACAAAGACGCAATCTCTCAAGCTGTGAGCTATATCAACGGCCTGCCATCACTGGAAGAATTGAGTGAAAGCGCCATCAAACAGGGTGTTGTGCTTCGTTTGTTGAGTGCCGCCGGATGGGACACGTTCGATCTCGCCGAGGTCCAGCCTGAATACCGCAGCGCCAATACAAGAGTCGACTTCGCACTCATGTCTACGTCCTCCGCCCGGGGGAGAACGCCGGCGTCTCCCTTGGCTTTTGTTGAGGTGAAGCTGGCTAGCGATAACCTGGAAAGCGATCGTTATGAGCGTCAGATGATGGCTCATTGTTCAAGGAATGAAGTTCCCATAGGCGTGTTGACCAATGGCTTGAAGTGGCTTCTTCTCTTCTGGTCCCGGGATGCTGAATACAAGGAAAGTCGATTTTGTGAAATCGACCTGGCTGGCGACGCTGACGCCGCAGCCGAGGAGATTAACAGGTATCTTGCCAAGGACCGGGTATCCAGCGGGCAGGCCGCCCGCTCGGCCGAGCGGGCGCTCCAGGAAAGGAACAGGGACGAGGTCACCAGGCGGGCCATCCTGGACGGCTGGAGACAGGTGGTTCGCGGGCTCGACGAGGGACTGGTCGAACTGGTGGCAACTGCCTCTGAACAGAAGACCGGGGACCGGCCGGAGAACCGGTTCGTGAGACGGGTTCTGATGGAGCATCGCTCAGAACTGCTGCCTTTCTCCGAGGACGATGCCACTGCTGCCGGATCACGCGGAGGCAGTTCGCGCCGACGGCCGGCTTCGTTCACTTTTCTTTCTGAAACCCAAGCCGCTGCCTCGTGGCCGGACCTTCTATTAGGGGTTTGCGAACAAATGCGGCAGCGTCATCCAGATCGATTCGAGGGGATATTGGAAATCCGGGGACGGTCTCTTCCTTACTTTTCCCGCAACCAGGAAGAAGTGCATCTACCCCGCCAGATTGGCGACTCGGGTATCTATGCCTCGTGTCAGGGTGCAGGTGTCCTGATCGAGGGGAGGGCCAAAAGGGTCGTGGAAGCGTTCGGATATGCAAGGGAGGCTCTTACTGTACAAACTCGTTGACCTGGTTTGTTGCCGACAGTAACTGCAATCCACAAGCGGCGGGGAGAGATTCAGTCAATTCTTTTCTTGCCGACGCTCCACCGGCGGGATAGAATGGATTGCTATAGTCAGTGTCATCGACCTTTGGGGGTGTAGCTCAGTGGGAGAGCACCTGCTTTGCAAGCAGGGGGTCAGGGGTTCGACCCCCCTCACCTCCACCACATCAGGCGGAAGGAGATTCAGACAATCGAAGAGGGTTACTCAGCTTGGGTAGCCGGGGCTGCTTCTTATAGCCGCCATTCCAAGAGGACGAGTTCCACGACGATGAACCCGAACCAGGCCATCACGAAAATAGCATCAAGGGAAATACCTTTATGGTAGAATCGATGTTAAGAACACCTGTGATTGCACGCTTGGGAACCGCCATCGCCGAGGCCCTGGACGAAGGGGTGACTCAGCAGGAGTTGATGAGCGTGGTATTGACCACCGTCGCCACCTACACCCCCCCAATGCTAATGTCGCTGGCCGATGAAGACAAATGCGAGGATTTGCAGGCTACGGATACGGTCTACAACGAGTTGCCGCCGGGCCTGCTTACCATTTCTGAGGCCGCAAGAGAGTACGACCTGAATCGCTGGACGATTCGCAATTTGATTAGAAAAGGCGCCCTGAAAACCCACGGCCGTTTGAAGGGGAGTGCAAAGGGTGGCGGCTTCATATTGCTAAGCGAAGCGGATTTACGAGTGTGTATGTCTCTGCCAAAAGATAAAGGTGGGCGCCCGAAAAAGACTTGAGAAACTGCTGGCATACTTTGATATCCACTTTACTAAATTCGCGTCCTGAGGGCGCGAATTTTTTTCTACCCATCCCAAGAGGAGGGAAAGGTGGCAAAGCCAATGTCACTCCAAGATAGCCACGAAAGAGAGAGAGATCTATATACAGAAACATTTATATATAGATAATTCTCTCTCCTCACCCCCTCGGCGAACAAAGCCAATGTCATTCCAAAAGTGACATTGGCTTTATAGCATGACATTCACGACCTCTGAGACCCGGAGAATATTCCAGATGAATACTGCCAACAGTGCGTTGACGAACCCTTGGGTCGATATGAAGGTATCCAGCGGCAGGTGGTTGAAGTGCGGTCAAGGGGCTGCAGTGGGTGCCTACAACTAAGTTAACAAACTGTTGACTTACTTGACAATCTGGTTTACTATCCCCGCGTTCAGAGGGCGCGGGGCTTTCTTTTACCCCTTCTCATAGGAGAGATAGGCGGCAACGCCTATGACATCCCGCACATGATACCGGGCGGGGTTTTCTTTGTCCCTGTCGCAAACGAGGCCGGTGGGTATGGATATGTCTGCGGTAATTCCATCATCAATAAGCACGCCGGAGGACCCGACCCAACTCCCGATAGTGGATGTGGTTCACCAGACACAGGCCGCGCCGGAGAACACGTCCCAAGGCGAACCCCTTGACGATCCGGTGGTGAAAGCCTACGCCAGGGACCACGGCCCAAACGTAGGCCACAAGGCCAGGACAGTGTATCGGGAGATCGCTAGATACGTCTCCCGCGACAAAGGGTATTGCTTTCCGTCGCAGGACACCATCGGATACGCCCTGGAGCTCGATAGGAAGCAAGTGGCTGCCCAAGTAAAACTGCTCCACGCTGCAGGGATGCTTAGACCAGAGCAGAAGGACGGCGCGCCTGGTCGGCAGACGGAGTACTACTTCGACCATGGCATGACCCACGGATGGCAGCCTGTACAGAGGCCCGTCAGGACCGAAGAGACACTCATTGAGCACTACTTGGCCCAGATAGCGCAGCTCCAAGAAAGAATATCAGAAATGGAAGTCGACCTAGTGGGTGCGCCAAAGACAATGGCACCCAAAGATCGTCCCGAAGGAGCGGGGAGGGAGAACTACTTAGAAACAGATTTAGAAATAGGCGATTCTCTCCCCTCTCCTCCTTCTGAGACCAAAGCCAATGTCAGTTCAAAAGTGACATTGGCTTTACAGCATGACATTCACGGCCCCTTCGACCCGGAGAATATCCCGGATGAATATTGCGAGCGGTGCGTTGACGAAGCCCTGGATCTCTACGCAGGTATTCATCGGTGGGAGCACACCGGCGGAGCGCATGACACTTACAAAAAAAACTGGAACCGATTTATTTCAAACATCAAGCAGTGGCACCAGCGGAAGGTGGTCGCGGTGGGGCCAAGGGAGCCTGACCGGAATAAGTACGGCCGCGACTACCAGCGGTACAGGGGACATTCCCCGTGAATGAAAAGCCCGCCAAGCACTCCGGCCGCCTAGACCGCTCAGGGGAAGTTTTTGAGGGGAACCTATGGGGACTACGATTCCACCGAAATACGCTGGCCGCTGTCTCCATTGCTGCCAATGGATTACCGCCGAGACAAGCCAGGAGTGGAGTCAGGCCGTGCGCCGGCCCTGCCCGCACTGTGGAAGAAAGGGATGGTGAAGAATGACGTCGACCGCCCTCCCGCTGTGCCCCAAGGTTCACGCCGGTCTCTCGTGGAACGGAAAGGGTTGGGTGTGCCGGCGGTGCGGGACGGTGATTATGACCTTGGATTTCACCCGGATCGCCGGGTAATGACTATCAGCCACAGAAGACTACCTGAAGCACTGGCAGCCTTCCAGGGATGAAGGCTGAACCGGGAGGAATGGATAAAGGGGCGACTTCTATACCCAACCGTCGCCCCGCCGAAGAGTGTTCTCCGGCGTCCGGTGCGGACGCGAACCGCGCCGGCGCATCTGGGTTAGCGCCTGGCAGCGCTCTTCGGCTATGCGGAGGTGTACCGTGCGCATCATTTCCGGCTACCCCTGCGTTCGCTGCGGGGGCACACTGGCCGCCGACCCCGAGACCTACGGTTTCCGCGTGGTCTGCTTGCAGTGCGGCCACGACTGCCATGTGACGCCCCTACCTGGCCGGGGCGGACACCGCGCCGGCCAGGAGTTGCCTGACGACGATTCCCCGCGTTCCGCTTGGGTGGTGCACTGCCCTGACGCGGACGACTGCACCGAGTGCCCGATGAGCCGTTGCCGGTTCGATGACGCCCGGTGGTGGAGAGCGGGCAGGAAGGCCGCTTTTGCGGCCCTTTTCGCCCAGCTCCTGACGGCTGGGTACGCCGCCGAATCAGTAGCCGAACACACCGGCTTCAGCGAGCAGACCGTCTACCGCGCGAATCGCCGGCATCACAATCAGATGGATTATTCCGACGAAGACCTAGCTGCCTTTGCCCCGATCCACGGTGTACCGTCCGTCGAAGCGCTGGGCCCTCACCTGCGACTGCGCCCCGCGCCGGTCAGGCCAAAGGGCCGGCAATGCGTCGATTGCGAGACCAGCATCGAGGGCCGGTGCGGCCCCGCCGTCGGGTGTGAGCCGTGCGGCGGGGTCTACACTCGCCAGTGGCGACGCGACTGCGCCCACCGGAAAAAGCAGGAAGCTGCGACATGAAGTACATAACCATCGAAGTCAAGCTCAATGGCCTTCAGGACGCTCGCATGGTGCTGCAAGGCATCCTGAACCACCCCGATATCGAGACGGTCCGAGTGGGCGCTGTAGCGCTGGACCGCGAGCGGGTCCAGCGGGCCCGGGACGTCGTCGACCGCATCGACGGCGAAATCAGACAAAGGGAGACCCTCGAGCGAACCGAACCGGCGGACCGGACCAAGCAGGGCGTAAGCCCGCTCGCCCGCAGGAGGTAGTTATGTTCGACGAATACGCCTGCCGGGTGTGCGGCTGCATCGATGACGACTGCTACTGCTGCGTAATGCACGCCGGCGAACCCTGCTATTGGGTGGAGTTGGATCTCTGCTCCGCCTGCGTCGGGGACAGTCCGTGTCCAGGGGAGGACGAATGACCACGTCATTCTTTTTGATGTGCTGGGATTGAAGGCATCCAATGATTCGCCATTTCAAGGAAAGTCGAGGATGCGAGGTTGGAGTCCAGGTTGGCCAGGGACAAGGTGGAAATCTGTGGTTGCGATGTCTCCCTGCAGGCGCTCGCCGAGGACGCACTGCAAATCTTGCATGAACGCGGTCGATGGTCCGACCCGGAGAAAGGGTGCACGAGGTTGGCGACACCCATGGCCATTACGGATGGGGCGAAAACCGGCTGTTTTACCGGACTTTGGAGCGTTGGCTAGACGGCTGGCCGCAAGAGTGCGGAAGCGGGCCGAATTCCCTGCTGTGGCTGAAGGAACGCTTGGATAGTGCGGTAGTTGGAGAGCCGTGGACAGCGGCCAGGTGGATGGGGATGGAGGAGTAATGAGCGGCATAGAGTGGAACCCGGTCACCGTCCAGCAGCACTTACCAGCCGGCGCTCACGGTGAACGGTGCCGACGCCAATTCGACTGAGAAGGGAGTGTAAGTGTGTGGCTGTACATACCCCCAATGTCCTGTCCCTCTGCACCGGAGGGGGAGGACTCGACCTTGGAATAAAACTGGCAAGGCCGGATTTTAGAACGGTGTGCTACGTGGAACGGGAAGCCTTTGCGGTCAGCGTCCTGGTTGCGGCGATGGAAATCGGTGGCGTCGATCAAGCTCCTGTATGGAGCGATGCCAAAACCTTCGACGGCAGACCGTGGCGTGGAATCGTGGATTGCGTCATTGGCGGGATTCCGTGTCAGCCCTGGTCATACGCCGGAAGCAGGCTCGGAACCGCCGATGGACGTGACCTGTGGCCAGACGTCTGCCGAATCATCGGAGAAGTCGGCCCCGGCGTCGTCTTTCTGGAGGAGGTTTCAGGATTCACTCGGTATTTCCACGAACGGGTTGGGGCAGACCTACGAGGAATGGGTTACAGAACTGCGGAGGGATTATTCTCGGCGGCAGAAATCGGAGCGCCCCACGAGCGGCGGCGATTCTTCGTCCTGGCTTACTCCGACAGCGGACTCCAGCGCATCGGACGCGGGGGAATGGAAGGGGACTTACTACTTGAGGGAGGACGGCACGAAGGCCAATTCGGCCTTGCCTCACCAAGCGGCGAACTGGCCGACGCCTCTGGCCTTGGACGGCCACAAGCAGAACCACTACCACGGCGACGACCATCGCAGTCCATCCCTCTCTTGGGCGACCCGGAACTGGCCGACGCCGGTGTCGTCGGACGGGAACAAGAGGGGATGGGGGGAACGATCCCGACTGGACTCCAGGCTGGCCTATGTCGCCAACAGCTTCCCGACACCGAGCGCGAGGGATCACAAGGATTTCGATGGCCCAAGGAAGCGCAACCCTTCACGGCCGTTCGCGGCCTATTCCCTCCCAAACCCTCTAGCACCGGCGAATGGGCATACCTGCTCGACCAGATGCCGGAGACTGAACCCGCGATTTGTCGAATGGCTGATGGGATGGCCGGACTTGTGGAGCCTCCTGCCCTACTTGGACACCGGGGCCCGCGACTTCGACTATTGGGAAACGGTGTTGTCCCACTGGTGGCGGCTTATGCGTTCCGCACTCTCGCGGCTCAGGCCACACGGGGAAGGCCAGAAAGCGAAGGCAAGGAGAAATGAGGAATGAAGCTACGGCTAATGGGGTCATCAGCCGACCTGGTGCGCGGGTGTGAGGAGCTTCTCAAAGTCCAGTTTGGCGTAGTTTGCTGACAGGAGGGGTCTATGGGTACCGAAAACATGGGGAGCTTCCGGTCTGTGGGGTCGCGGTCGGTAGCATTTCTCTCAAGTTTTTGGAGTGGGGTGGACGATAACTTGCTAAAGGCGCAAGCCCACCGCAGGGCCGTCGAGTTGCGACATGGTTTCAGGCAAAGCTCCGGCATAGGTGGATTCTGGCTTGTTCTCGCGGTTTCTGTCGCCTCTTTTTCGGCTGTCGTCATCGCCTTCGCGGTGATTCCACCTCTAATTGGGCCGGACCCGTGTATTGATGTTTTGGAGAGGTTCAGGCAGGCAAGTGATTAATGTTCTGTCCGCTTGCACCGGAGGGGGAGGACTCGACCTTGGAATCAAACTGGCGGAGCCGAATGATGCCTGACTGGGAGATTCGCTTGGGAGACGCCGTTGAGGAGTTGCGGCTCATGGCTCCGGAGTCGGTCCACTGCGTTTTGACCTCCCCGCCTTACTGGGGCCTGAGGAAGTATGGCCACTGGCAGATGCAGACTGTTTGGGGCGACTTGGCGCATTTCCCCGGGTCCCGGCGTTACCCAGGAAAACTACACCTGTTTTGGCTACGCTGGCGCGCCGCCGAACGCGGAGGCGTCAGCTGCCGATGGGGTTGTTGTTGGATTGGCGCTTTGGGTCTCGAACCCACGCTCGACCTTTACATCAGTCACATGGTCGAGGTGTTCCGCGAGGTGCGCCGGGTGCTACGGAAGGACGGCACTGTGTGGCTGAATATGGGGGACGCGTACGCCGGAAGCGGCAAGGGGCTAAACGGCGACGGCAGCCAACCGCTTTCGTTGGGTACAAAGCAATATACGAATATTGGAAGTCGTAGCGCTCCGGCAAAATCGAAGAGGATGCCGAGGGGTACAGGCAGATGGGGTGGCGGTGATTCCCATGTCGCGGAGCTTAAGCCCAAAGACCTGATCGGGCTGCCCTGGCGCGTAGCCTTCGCGGTTCAACAGGACGGCTGGTTGCTGCGGTCGGACATTGTGTGGTCCAAGCTCAATCCGATGCCAGAGAGTGTCCGTGACCGGCCCACGCGGGCGCATGAATACGTGTTCCTGCTCACCAAGGCGGCTAAGTATTTCTATGATGCCCACGCGATTCGGGAGCCGGTGGCGTATGTGGATAGTAGGGCAGATGGCACTGGAATGGTGAGAGGCCTAGTTAACTCAGAAAACCCGCACTACTCACAAGCGGCTAAGACCGACAAGCAGCGTGGCCACTCCCGCCGGCACGCGGGCTTCAACGACCGCTGGAATGCCATGAGCATGGTCGAGCAGCAGGCTATGGGCGCCAACAAGCGCACAGTCTGGACCATCGCCACGCATGGGTTTCTTGGTGCTCACTTCGCTACATTCCCTGAGAAACTGGTCGAGCCTTGCATCCTGGCGGGCACATCAGCGCACGGCGTATGTGCCGAGTGCCGCGCGCCTTGGAAGAGACAAGTGAAAATAACTGCTGAATATCAAGCCATTCTAGATTCGGGTAATGCATGGCGAACCAACGAAGGCAAACCCGACGAATTCACGAATCGTCACCCCAAAGGGCACCCCTCAACTTTGCCCCCAAAGAACCAAACTGTCGGATGGGGGCCAACCTGCAACCACGACACCGAACCTGTGCCCGCAACTGTCTTGGACCCGTTCTGCGGCAGCGGCACGACCGGCGTGGTGGCTTTGCGACATGGCAGGTCCTTCGTCGGCATCGAGCTGAACCCGGAATACATCGACCTGGCGCGGAAGCGAATCATCGACGACGCTCCGCTGTTTAATGGGCAATATGGCTCTGCTTCGATTCCTCTCCCGCTGGACGGCCAACTACCCAAGTCGATCTTCAAAGAGGCCCGCAGTAACGCCCGTCAGGACTATCACCGGTTGAACCAAGCCGAGTAATGATGCGTTTGAGAGGGAGCCAGACTGCCAGCCTTGCGGCTGCAACCACAGGAATACTTATCGTATTCCTGCTGGTAGAGGCTCTGTACCAAGCGGTCAGGGCTGGCGAAGGCGAACCGGAGTGGGAAATCCTCGTCCAGCCGCAGATCCACCGGGGCTATCCCTACATCTACCGCATCTACGGCCCGCCGCATCAGGAGGCGTACCTATGGACGACTCTCGGATACTTGAGTGATGCGCCGGCAAGAATTGTCACCGACGGCAGAGGCGAGGCAACGCTTACAGTCAAGCTGGAGTGGCCGGGAGGCGACTTCCATGGTTATTTATACCTGACTGCGACAGAGGAAGACGGGCCGCCCTTTCTCGCCGATACCCCAGTGGTCTTCAGTACCGCGCCGCCCCCACCGCCGCCCACTCCGGTGCCGCCGCCCACCAGGGCGCCCACTCCAACGCCGACACCGACACCGACGCCGGTCCCGACGCCCACTGTTACGCCGGTCTACAAGTACATCATCGTAACCGCGACGCCGCAGCCCACCCCGCTTCCGCCGCCCACCAGGGCGCCCACGCCGACACCGACACCGACGCCGGTCCCGACGCCCACTGTTACGCCGGTCTACAAGTACATCATCGTAACCGCGACGCCGCAGCCCACCCCGCTCCCGCCGTCGCAATGGTGCGGCGATCCTTCCATTGCCGTGCATTCCCTGGAAGCGGTCAGGCCGGAGTGGGCCGGGCTTCTCCTGTCTTTTCTCCTCGCCGTGGCCCCCGAGTGGGCGGCGGAACAGATTTTGGGTTGTCAGTATCATGCTGAATGAACGGCTTGTGAGCCGCCCAGGGAAAGCCAGTAGCAAGCTACAAAGCGCAGGAGAGTAACCATGTCCAGGATTGAATGGACCGACGAGACCTGGAACGTCGTCACCGGCTGCAAATCCCGATGCGCTGCCGCAAGCCGCGGATGGTCTTCGTCAACTCCTTGGCCGACACCTTCCATCCGAAGGTTCCGGACCACCTCCTGTTGATGGCCAATCTATGGAGGAAAAAATGGAAGACCCCGAACACTGCGATGTCTACTCGACCGGAACCCATGAGTGCTGGCATCAGGTCTATTGTGGGAAGTGCCACGGCGGGGCCAAGTTCTGCGTCGCCCGTAAGAAGGTCGTCTGCGGGAAGTGTGGAAAGGGTTTTGTTGCATTTTGCGGGGTCGCCTCTCGTTACAATTAGGGTCGGTAACGCTATTGATTTACGCAGTCACCAGCGACTATCATCGCGTTACAGACCGGAGGTAACGCCAATGCCAGGGTTAAAGCTACGTTGCGAGACGTGCGGCACAGAGTTTCAGGCTCAGCGGGGCACGGCTAGGTACTGCGGCGGGACCTGCCGGCAGCGGGCGAACCGTGCCAAGGCCCAAAAGGCAGAACCATCAGCCCAGTCACCTGCCGAAGTTGTCGGGGATGAGTGGCTCCGACTCGACCAGGCCGTCGACGAGGTCCTACAACCGCACCTGAACGAGTTCAAGGCACGCAAGCGGAAAGACGAGTTAGCCTTCATGTCGTTGGAGTCAAGACTACACACTGCCTTCAGGGACCTGTTGCGCAAAGAGAACGCCAACGTCAAGGCCCGCATGCAGACCGAGATGGACATTGAGATCGCTTATCAACGAGACCGAGCTGACCGATATTACGAATGGCTGGAAGAGTCGCGGGCATTCAGGAACAAACTTATGGACACCATTAACACCCTGCGCAACCGGGTAGCCGCAGGGTCTGCCTTGACTACAGAGGACTGGGCTGAGCTGATAGAAATGACTGACGCGGATCTGAGAAAGTGGGTGACCATCGGAGTGCGGATGGATAAGAATCCCACTGTCAACGATCCCGCGGCACAGGCAAAGCGGTGGGTGATAGAAAACCGGCCAGCGCTCGCTCACGAGTAGTAACGCCAACGGTAACGCTAGTTCACCCCGCAAAATGCAACAGAACCGTGGAAAGCACTAAACGCACGATTGATGGCGCAAGCCTCCGCTCTGGGGCCGGATGGCGTCGAGGGCCTGCCGGTGATTCAGGCGCCGTGGTGGAAGACCAGGGAGGGGACGGATGAATAAGCCTAATCTCAAGAACTACACCACTAGGGTCGGTGCGGAGGATACTGCTGCCCAGATCATCTCGCTGCTCGTTCGCCACGGCGCGCAGAAGGTGATGCAGGACTTCGACGACGGTGAAGTGACCGCCATTACCTGGGCGACGGCGACGCCGCATGGGATAGTGGGTTTCCGCCTGCCTATTGATGTGGAACGGTGCTACGCCGTGCTGATGGAGCAACGGCTCTTGCCCAGAGATACTCAGGCAGCCCGTCAGCAGGCCCGCCGCGTCGCGTGGCGCATCGTGAAGGACTGGGTTGATGCTCAGATGGCGCTCTTGCAGACCCAGATGGTGTCGCTCGACCAGCTCATGCTCCCATACGCGGTGGGGCGGGACGGACAGACGGTTTACGAGCACATGGTGGCGGGCGGTTACCAGCACTATGCGTTAGTAGAGGGGAAAGAGACTAATGCCGATACGCCCTGAGAATCGCAACCGTGAGCATTAGATTGACCAGCAGGCGGAGTGGATTGGCGGAAGGCGGTTAAAGGGGAGGAGCAAGCTGATGGACATGAGCTTGCTCATGGAACCCCAGGCAACTCGAACTGGATATGCCCTGCGACGGCGGGGTCTGTTTCGTGTAGGGACAGCACAAGTATAGAGGTTAGGAAGGCAATGAAAATCTATGTCGCATCATCCTGGCGCAACGAGTCTCAGCAAGGAATGGTCGCCATGCTCCGCGGCTGGGGCCACCAAGTATACGACTTCCGTGAGCACGGCTTCGGCTGGGACGACATTGACGAGAATTGGGACAGCTGGACCACCCACGACTACGTCACCGCTCTGCGCCACCCCATCGCTGAGGATGCCTTCCAGAAGGACTACCGGGCGCTCCGCTGGGCCAACGCCTGCGTCGTAGTCATGCCATGCGGCAGGAGTGCGCATCTCGAAGCCGGCTGGTCCATCGGCCACGGCAAGCCCACCTGCTTCTTCTTCCCCACCGAGGGGCCAGCAGCCACTCCTATTCCGGTGGACCTGATGCATGACTTGGGCGACATAGCCCTGAGCGAAGCGGTGCTGAGGGAGTGGACTGAACAGTTCGCCTTTTGCCCCAAGTGCGAACGGCAACTCCAACCCTGCGATTGCCGTCTGAGGAGCACGTGGCCGCCCACATCATGCGCGATCACTACTCCGGCATCGCCGTAGCCAGGTGACCAATGACCGAGCGACGTTGGCAGACCACCTACCATTTCGATCCGGCGCTGGCCAGGGATAGCCGCGATGCCCTGAATCACCCCAAGGAGGCTGACCCGAATGACAATCCTGCGCATGACGACGGCGAAGAATCGCTGCTCCTCGTTCCCGACGGCGCGACCTTCGAGATACTGACCTGGTGTAGCGATGACCACGGTCAAGTCCCAGGACAGGTTCACCTTATCATCTAGCCTGCGCCGCAAGTTCGCATCCTCTACCGATTTACCGGGCCAGTGGGGTTATCCGGGCTGATCGATGCACTCGTAATGCACCGTGGGGACGTCTGGCCCGACTACGTGGAGGATTAATGTCGAAGGACCACCAGCCAATCGTAGCGCTGATAGCGTGTCCAGACCATCGGCATCCCAACACCACCATTGTCGAGACAGGCCCCGGAATTGCGGTGCAAGACCAAGACTTGATCCAGGAGACGCTGCTGTGCTGGCGGTGTTGGGAATCGGACGAGGATGGCATCCTGAAGCTGTTGATGGCTCTGAATGTTCCGGCTGATGAAATCGTGATGGAGCGGAATCACACCTTCAGCAAGAAGCCCTACACGCCCGTTTGTTGGAGTCTCATTAGTCGCTACAAAGAAACCGCTTCAGGGAGAGGCGCCATGACGAAGAGGGAATCGAGGGATGCAGAGGACAGCCTTCAACCGGGCAGCGATCTACGTGAAGGCGAACGTGGGAAATGTCCCAGAAGGGGCGCAGCCCGATACGCAGATGGCGGAATCGGAGGAGTACTGCAAGCACAGAGGATTAGACGTTGCAGAACGTTACTGCGACGACCGCATGAGCCGTGAAGAATTCCAGAGGATGATGGCTGTCAAGGGCGGCGACCGTATAAAGAGGTCTTTACACGGTGACACGGCTCCTTCCCCCCTGAGCAGGCAAAATCCAGCCGGTCTGACGCATGGGCCGACGACCTATATTCCGTGGACGGCCTGCGCAACGTTGAGGAGCGGTCAAGGGAGCCTAACAGGTGTATTTTGATCGGCAGTTGACGTCAACTTGGCCAGCAGGTTAAATACATCCAAACCCGTCTAGGTGGTGACTATATGATTGTTAAAAGCTTGATCCCGCAGAAAATTGAAATTCTGGTCGGCGTCTTGTTACTAACCGTCTTCGGCGCCGCCATAGTAGCAGGCGGAGTCGTAATGGTCACCGAGTCCGAAGGTCTGCTGCTGAGGGTTTTTGGCGTGATTGCTACCCTCTGCACCGGCGTCGTGTACTTGTGCTGGATCGGATTCATGGCACAGTCAGCTTGGCGATGGGCCCGGAGACTGGGCCAGTAATGCTCCTGGCGCTGCTCAATCGTATCCTTGCTTCCCTTGCGGCCTCGATTGGGTTGATATGCCTCGGTTACGGCAGCTTCTAAATGGCCTCTGGCGATATGGGGCTCACCGGGTCGGGATTGGGCTCGTGGATTTCGGGTTCGGCATTTTGAGGTTGCGGGAAGCTTGCCAAGGTGATAGGAGTCAAACCGCGTAAAATATCTCCTTCTCCTGGGAAATGGGCCGAATCGGGCCTTTTTGCCCCGATTCGCCGGAAATCCGAGGCTCCAGGCCCTGAGCCGCCCTGGCGCACCCATGCAGCTCCAGGGGCCCGGTTAATACCACAGGGAAACCCAGATCGTCAGCTGCGGCCGCGGCCCGCGCAGTGACTTAGGCGCTACCGCGCTACCATTCCTGCCGGCAACGTGACCAGCAGTTTAGGCGTTACCATGCGATCCCAGCTCTGGACTGCGGCCAACATCGTAAGCACCCATTAAGGCAAGCGTGAGACGGCCCTGGAGTGTGCCAGGGCCGTCTCACGCTTGCCGGCAGCCGGATCCGGTTATTCGCTCTCCTGGTCAGCTTCCTCTTCCTCCCGGACCTTCCGCATTTCCTCAGTCAGCCGGTCGAACTGTTCCGGAGTCAGATCGGGGGCGTCATCATCATCCAGGAATGACGCCGCCATTAGGGCGTCGGGGTTAACACGGTAGTGAGTGATCCCATTTGCGTCTTGCCATGATGTCGTCACGATTTCTTGATTATCTCCATCTCGAAATTGTCCACTCCCTTGAAGAGGACTTCATCTTCCCCGGTGTGAGAGCCCGTAGTCTGCGAAAGGTCGGTAAGTATGATCGTATCGACTGGCACTTTGGCCCTCGCCACAAATGAGCCGTGGCCACCCTCGAACGAATGGGCAACCTTCGGCGCAAAGCTCCAGCTGTACAGGGGCGGGTCATCCAGCTGAACTACAGAGCCAACCGGAGCATCTTTCAAGTCGAGATACTTGACCTGATCCGGCTTCCAGCCCCGGTAAATGGTGATCTCCTGTTTGCCTGGGTGTTTCACGGCCAGCATGACCTCATTCTGCTCCCGGGTGATTCCGAGGCCCTGGACCAGTGGCTTGGCGTTATCGCCAAGGACCGCCCCCTGCAGATAATCGGCATATTCCTTTCGCTTCTGTTCAGACAGCGTACCTTCCTTGACCAGGAACTGATTATACCTGTCGAGCCTCCGGAGCTCCGTATCTCCCTGGCCGTGCAGTTGGCCGGCACCCCAGCGCAACATGGAACCCTGGGGACTGACTGACCACCCCTTCCAGCCGTTGTAATGATCCTTTACCATCTCGGCAGCCTTCTTGCCAGTATCCTCCCCGAGCTCGTTGACCATCAGCTTTTCAGTCAGCTGCCATTTTTGCGTCGTCGAAGGCGAATTGAGCTTATAGTCATCGGCGCTGTCTGCGATGACTTCTACGCTGTGGTCGCTCAGGTCAGAAATTTCCTTCAGCTCATTCAGCCTCGCCTCTTTCTTCTTGGCCTGCTTTAGTACCGTTTCCGCCAGGTAATCCCTACGCTGCTTCAGGCGGGTCTTCAATAGCTTGGGCAGGTCATCGGCTGCCGGTCCGAACTGCGAGGCAGGGTAATCGGGCGATGTTTCAGGCAGGTCAACGCTGTCGACAGCATCGTCGATCTGGTCGTCTGTGATGTTGACCACCCTTTGCACGCTGGCCGCCAGCTCCGGCGAGCTCAGATTATCGAAAACCTGCGCGGCCTCCTTGTTGATGCTGGGATTTCGCATACTCTCAATTTCTTTCACCTCTGCAGGGAAAGGTTTGCCCTTTCCCTGGGCCCGGAAGATCAGGCTGCCGCCCACGTCAATCCGGTAGGCCTTGTTGCCAGGGCCAGATACGATGTTGTCAGCCGTCAGCCCGACTACATCCCAATTGGCCAGCCAGGCATCGACCGCGAAACCGGCCCGCACGTCGGCGTGCTGTTTCATCTCAGCCGGGGTCATGGGGCCGGCTTCATCGATCCAGTCAGACATTATGGCGTCCTTGTCCTGGAACTCGATAACGCGCACTGACGGGACCGGAATTTCAGCATAGCTGTACAGCAGGGCAGTGAGGGCCTCCATTTTGGTCCGGGCCTCGCTGTTGGGCCATTTGATGTAATGCAGGGTCCCTATTACTACAACGACGGTTTCAGGGTGGAGGGCCCATCCTGCCATGGCGGCGGGTGGAGCGGCGTCTCTCGTGGGAACGGCGAGCCCGTTCGTTGCGTAGCTGCGTATCCTCCAGCCACAACAGCAATTGATCGGGCCCGAACTGCTCCCGGGGCAGCATCTCACGCACCACCCGGTACACCTGCGGTCTCGTGATCCGGGGCATCTTTTTCCCCCCAATCCTGCTGCAGGCCCAGCAGGAACGCTCCTCCCAGCAGGCACATAGCTATGTGGTGATGCCACCCTGCCCAGCTGCGGGTCTCGTACTCGTCCAGCCCAACGTCGCCCTTCTCAGTCTCGAACTCCGTTTCAATGCGCCACCTGGACCCACCCACGTAGGCCAGAGTCTCCAAGGTTGTGTTCTCAGGAGCGTTGGACAGGTAGTAGCGAGGCTCGCTGCCGTCCAGGTTCCGGCGCCAGACGGCCCACAGCTCCTCGCCGGGCTTGCGCCTCCTGGTGGCCCGCACCCGCTGGGCACTGAACCGGTAGGTGCGCGGCCCCTGGCTTCCCTGGGCCACCGTTATCTCCCGCCAAGCCTCATCCGGCAGTTCATCACCGCGTTGCTCCATGGTCCGGCGCTGCCCAGCCCGCAGCCTGGGTTTGCGGGGGCGCCCGAACCCCTGATATTCCGGACTGGTCCAAGCCGGGTCCAAGGGCCAGACCATAGTGCCGCCGGAAATGTCCAGGACGTAGCGCATCCCCAGGGCCGCCAAGGCGTCCCGGAAGGACGGAGACATCCCGAAGGCGTCGTCTCCGGCAACCCACTGGGCCCTGAGGTAGCCCAGCTCCAGGACCCGCTCCAGCATCTCCAGGGCCAACTCCGTCTTTGACCGGTAGTTCCGCCGGTCCTCCGGCACACCCGCCGCCGCGCACCGGTCTTGGTCGGAGGTCCAACTCTTGGGCAGATACAGCCGCTTGTCCACCAACGCCCGGCCCAGCGGGCTGACGTAGGCCAGGAACATCCCACCCTGGCAGTTGGCCACCTTGCCCAGCCTGCCGCAGTACTGCCGGGCCACTCCCGCCGATTTCCTACCCTGCTTGGGGAAGTCGCTGCCATCGAACACCCACACCGCCTCCGGGTGTCCCAGCCTGGGGGCCAAGTATTCCTGCAACCGCCCTATGACTGTCTCATCGGACCACCGGGCCTCGGTGAGAAAACGCTGCATCGCCCGGGCCGAGATACCCACAGATTCCGAGAGATTCTCGGCGTTGCGCCGCTCCTGGTCCTGCACCAGCAGGGCCTGAAGATAATTCCCGCTGTGCTCCCGCCACTGCTTGCGGCCGAAGGAGTCCGCAAAGAAGGCGTGAAAATCCTGAAGGCTGTCGTAGACCCGCTCGAAGCTCGCCGCATCCATCACCCAAACCGCCCACCATCATCTGGCCAGCCATCCTACCAGATAACTCGTCGTTGTAGTACTATGTCCTTGTCCTTGAACAGGCCTCCCTCGTTTGAGCCCTTCTTGCCGGATATTTTCTCCAGGGCGCCGTCGTAGTTTTTCTTGCCCTGCTTGACCTCGTTGCGGTGCTTCTTCACCTTAGCAGGTGAAGGCACCTCTTGGTCGGGCAGCAAGACCTTGCCGCTGCCGACATCCGTCATGGCGTATCCGAAACCGGAACCGCCGTCACCCTCCTGTACCGTCGCGCCCAGGAGTTGGCCCTTCAGCTCCGCAGCCGCGTTGTGTATCGCAGCCTTCTTTGCCGGGGAGGCCATTTTCGCGGCCAGGGCGTCGATGAGCTGCTCCAATTCCTCTATACCGGCAGCGGCGGCCTTTTCGAGCTTTTTGACATTGGTGGCGGTTATGAGCGGTTTCCCCTTGTTGTCTTGTGGAACGACGGTGACTTTGATCTCCCCTAGCCCGGTGAGTCCACCGGCGCCGACTGCAGCCGGTTGGCCGTCGGGCTGGCCGTCCTTCGTGTCTGAACCCGCGATAGCGGCCATCTGCTTTTGCAGCGAATCCTGGGCCTTGGCCAAGACCTGCTTCCCGTAGGCCGTGGGGTATTGTTCCTCGAGCAGCTGCGCCGACGCCTGCAGGAAGCCGCTGTCACCGGCGGCTGCCACCGCCTCGAGCTGCTTGATATGTTGCTGGGAGAGTACGGGCTCGCCCTTGTTATCATTTTCCACCAGCCCGATCTTGGGCTTGCCGGTGGCCACGGCCTGGGCTACGGCAGCCTCCAGGGCCGCAGCCTCGATTTGCCCGAACAAGTTCTGATACACGGTGTTGAGCGCCTTTTCTTTTTCCCAACTGTAGGTCTGTTTCCCAAGGTCCTGGGCGGTCTGCGTGAGTTTGGCCTGGTCGCCGGTTGCGGCGGCAGCTTCCAGCAGCTGAATTTCCGAATCGGTCAGGACCTTGCCGGAGGAGTTTCTCGGGGCCGTCGTGACCTTCGGCTGCAGATTGGTGGGCCTCAGTGATTTCGCGGGCCCTTCCTCGGATTCCGGCGCCTCGACATCGCCCTGCATCTGTTGAAGCAACGCGACTCCCGCCTTGTATACGGCGTGCTTCTTGGGCTTGGCCTTGATCTTGTCCGCTGCCTCTATCATAGCTGAAGATAGGGTCTTGACCTGGCCGGATTCAGCCGCCTTTTCCAGTTTTTTGATGTTGGGCGCGGACAGCATCGGGGTGCCAAATTGGTCCCTGGGAATCCACTTCTTGCCGTCTACTGTCGTTGATCCCGCAGTCGGCACCCCAATGGCGCTGGGAGTTACAGGGTCCTGGTTGGCCGCGGCCAACGCCTGCATCTGCCCCTTCAGGTCGTTCCTGATTGTCCCGAAGGCCTGATTCTTGGCGTAGTTATTTCCGTGATACTGGTTGTATTTGGCCCCCACAATGTTGGCAGCGCTCTGGTATAAGCCCTCGTCACCCGTGGCCGCCACGTCTTCCAGCATGGAGGTTTCATTTCCCGGAATGTTCGGCTCCCCCTCGACGTCCAGTGGAATGTGAATGACTTTGGGTTTTCCAATTGATAGTGCGTATGCGTTGGCTGCCAGCTGCTTTGCAACCCCTATCTGGGTGCCCAGCTCCTGGGATATTTTGCCGGATTGATAACTCCACTCGTAAGAGCTTTTTTCAGGCTTCAACGCCTGCAGGGCGTCATTAACCGAATCCAAGTCACCGCCGGCCGCCACTGCCTCTATTCCCTTGACCTGATCCTGTGAGAGAATCGGTGCCCCGTTGTAGTTGGGGACGTTGTGTATTTTGGCCTTCACCTGCAGGGGGGCGGCTCGTGTAGAGCGTCCTGTGAGGCCGGCACGGAGGCCTTGGAGATAGCAAACATCTGCTCTAGGAGGGAGGTGGCAACCTCAGCTGCAGCCCGTTTTTTCTCTAACTTGTAACCCTTGCCCCCCGCCTCTGTCATGGTTTCCGCCAGCAGCTTGATGTTGCCCAAGGCTGCGGCCTTCTCCATTTTCTTGACATTGGTGGTGGAAATGAAACTTTGGCCGTAATAGTTAGTCGGGATGCTCACGGCCTTCGGCAGTTGGCCCGGTGCTGGCGCTGCCGGTGCTGGCGCTGCCGGCGCTGGCTCCTGGACGCTTGCAGCAAGAACCTGCCCCTGGGAGGGGTTAGGCGCTACCGGCGCGGTGGCCTCGGCGCCGGCGTCGACCTGGGAACCCTGAGTGTTTTCGTATACCCACTGGGAGATATAGTTGCGGCGGGAAATTAGCTTTTGTGTCAGCTCCTCAGCCAGCTCCGGGTCATCGGGGAACCTAGCCTCGACCGCCTGCTCAATCGCGGTTTCGCTGATTGCGAGCACCCCATGGGCGCTGGCCTTTATTTCCAGCGGAGTCATATCGCCGTAGACGGTGGCAGCCACTGGATTCAGCGTCGGATCGCGCAGCCCCTCGATCTCAGTGACCACCGCCCCGAACTTATCACCCTTGGGCCCGCCCGTACCCCGAAACAACAGCGCACCGCCCACGTCGACCCGGACGGCCTTGCCGTCTTGGTTCAGGATGTTGTCGTATTTGGTCGACCCCACACCCACGGAATCCCAATTGGCCAGCCAGGCATCGGCAACGAATCCCTCTCTGGTTCCAGGTAGGTCCTTGGGATTGATCCCGCTGCCGGTCATATTCTCAACCCACTCGGAGGCAATGGCCGGAGCGCCGTCAAGCTCCGTTTCCTCCGACCGCAGCAAGTCGACCCCCGCGAGTTTGTACAGGTCCTGGGCCAGCAACTCGTTGCGGACGTGTTGCTGGCTCTTTGGCGCTTTGATATAGAATTTGTTGCCCCCCTGGTCCTCATACAAGCCGCCAGGCGTTGAACCTTTCGGTCCCTCCACCAGCTTCCAGTCCGGAGCCGCAACCCCGGCCTGCTGGCCCACAGCCGCTCCCTGGTTGTTAGGCGCTACCTTGGCTGGTCCGTATAACCCCTTGTGCACTTGCTGTACTTGCGGGTCTGCCATTTGGTGAGAGAGAAACACCCCCGCGTTCATAATCGCAACGTTCTTTTCCGCAGTCTGCGTTGGGGATACCAATTTGGTCATTGCCTGTTCCAAGGCTCCAACGTCGCCCGTTGTCGCCGCCGCCTCCAGCTTTTCGACATCATCCGGCGCGACGAGCGGCTTGCCGTGGGCCCATCCGATCATTTTGGGGTACAGCGTAGGCTTTTCCTTCACAACCCCTTGGGCGTCCAGGGTGTCAGGGGCGGTTGCCTGGTTGTCAAGCGCTACCTTCCCCTTGCCCTTCTTGGCGTTTGTGCCCTTCTCCGGAGCCGGTGGTACAACGTCCAGACCTCCAGGGGCGCCTTCCTCTATGGCCTTCACCTGGTCAGCCCCGGACTTTCCTGCAGCTACGATTGCCTGTAACTTCTTGTAGTCGGTAGCCGCGTATTTCGCGGCCAGCAGGTCAGAGGTGACTTTCACCAATTCGGCGTCTCCGGTTTCGGCGGCTGCCTCGATCTGCTGGATTTCTGCCTTGGTGATTAGCGGCTCTTTCGTGGACCCGTCCTTGGCGGCCGACACCACCTTGGCTTTGCCGGTGGCCACGGCGTTGGCCAGGATCGCGTCGTCAATCTGTTCCTTCAATTGGGAGTGCGCCACCGTTATTGCATCGTGAAGGTTCTTTGTGGAACTTCCCGGCGCCCAGGTGCCGGCCTTCAGCTCGTTGACCTCATACGCCAGGGCGGTAGCGTCGCCGGTTGCGGCGGCGTCCTCCAGGAGCTTGGTCCATTGCTCAGACAGCAGGTGCTGGTCCTTGGCCTTGGGCAGGATGTTGAGCTGGAAGTCGCCGGCGTCGGCAGCCGCGCCCTCGGACAGGCTTTCGGTGGATTCCGTGGCCTGCATCTGAGCGAACAGGTCGCTGGCAGCGGAGTAGATCATCGTCTGTTTGTGGTGTTTCTTCACCTTGCCGGCCGCCTCGTGCATGGCGGCCACCAGCGCCTTCGGGTCGCCCATCGCCGCGGCCTTTTCCAGGCTCTTGGCGTGGGCGACGGATACTATCGGCTTGCCGTCATCCGCCAGAGGCACTTTCGGGGCGGCGCTGGCCTTTGGAGCCGCCGCCTGGCCCGGGCTGACAGCCGGAGCCTGGTGGCCAGCGGTGGCAGTCTCTCCGGTGTGAGGCGCTACCTCGGCCTTCCTCTTTCCGCTCCCTGCTTTTTCCTTTTTCTTAGGCGCTACCGCTGCTGCCTTGGTCGAGGCGGTCTTTCCCTTGCCAGGAACCACAATATCCTTCTTGGCGACGCCGGCTGCCACCTGGGTCTTCATGGACTGGATCGCGGCCAGCGGCCCGGGTTTGAGCGCATCCACGGTTTCCTCGCCCACGAATGGCACCATCATGCGGGCGCCATCGAAATC
This sequence comes from Dehalococcoidia bacterium, assembly GCA_965249355.1. GTDB lineage: Bacteria > Chloroflexota > Dehalococcoidia > Lucifugimonadales > UBA3495 > VXOI01. The sequence continues at coordinate 1,910,682 of CBDFLW010000004.1, read as the reverse complement.
TTCAGACGGAGGTACAGTGAAAATTTTGCCTGGGATCAGGCCGTTCTTTCCCGCCGCTCCCAGGTATGCGATGTGCTTCGAGGTGACTTTGCCGCCTTCCTTGACCGATTCCTGAAGATAGGCGTAGGGACCATAACCGTTAATCACTTTCCAAGCTATCTTCACCATAGCGCCTAAATCCTGTTCAAGTGCCCGCAGTAGGAGCAGAATTTGTGTATCCTCGGGATCATGTGCCTGCAGTTACCGCAGCGCGCCCCCAGCACCGGACACGGCCACGCCGCCGCCGCCGCAGGCATACCGTCCTCACGGCAATGCCTACAGCAGCCGACGAAGGCCGCGCCACCCGGAGACGTTCTGAGCAGTGAGTGCGTGGGGACGTTCAGCGTTGCTTGGGTCATGTCAGGGTCAACTTCACCTCGGAGGCACCGTTGGCGTACTCGGAATCATCGTCGCGGCGCCGGCGGCCACGCCTGCCTCCAGGGAATCCCGGGCTGGGCGGTCGTTGCTGCGCCATCGTTCCAGGCCTGGGCCGCACTTCGTCTTCAACCTGAACCTTGCCGCCCCTGCTTTTTACCGCTACCGCTCCGGTGTCGGCGGTACGGCCCTCTGTGGGCGTCCGCCCCCGCTTCGTTACGCGGAGCGTTTCTTCGTGAAGGTCGTTTACCGGAATTTCCTCAGTCTCGCCGGTCAGCAGGTTCACCCTGTTCAGCTCCAGGGAGAAAAACTCCGCCTCTTGCGGATAGGGCCCCTCGGCAACGGGCGCGGCGGGGCGCTGCAGGCTTTGAAACTTTGGTAGCCGCGGGCGCGGGATTGCCCCTCTTCCAGTGGGATTACGCTCATTCCCGCGAGTGGTCCTCTGATAGGGGAACCTGGGGGGCCTCTCCGGATATTGCGAGGCCGTCTCCTGAAGCGGCTCCAGGCCGGTAAAGGGCCGCAGGGATATATCCGGCTGTTCCTCGCTCTTCAGCTCGACTTTGGTCTCGAGGTCTTCACCCATTTCGTCTTTCGGGCTGGTGCCTTCCCCAAGGCCGAGGCCCAGGTTAGTCTTGTCCCAGGCATTGAACCCGGACTGCTGTGTAAGGTCCAGACCAACTACCTGCCGGGGCTGTGCCCTGATTCCGGTCAATTCTTCCGGTTTGGTGAAAGTAGATTCCTTCAGTTGCTGAATTGTCCGCAAGCCCAGGGCGGGCCGTGTGCCAATTCTGAAATCCTGTCTGAAATCCTGAATGGTCAGGATGTCCCGGCTAGGCAGCGCACCCGGGTTGACCAGGTGGCTGACCTGCTCACCTGTAAAGGTCTTAATCCCGATTTCAGGCAGCGCCGTCGACTCCGGGCCGGTAACTACTTTGCCAGTCGTTTGCGTCTCAGTGCCGGTTTCCGGCGTCGAAACGGGTTGGGTGCCAGTAGTAGACACCGGGTCGGTTTCTGAATCCGCCGAAACGGGCTCTGAGATGGCCCCTGCTGGCACCACCAGGCCCGATTCCCGCACAGTTGTCTGTTGTCCCTGAATCGACGTGAATCGCGGATCATCGCCGCGCCTAACCTCGAAGGTGCCGGCAAATCCGCGCCTGGGTGACACCGGAAGTTCCGGTGTACCAATGAGGCGCCCGCCAACGTCCTGGCCTTCGGCTCTGAACGTGGGCATATCCAGTATCCGCAAGTCCCCGGTTGCGAGTGTTGTGGCCGTGGGGGGCGGCTCCAGAAGCCGGTTTGCCTGCCCTGGTTTATTGAAACGGCTGGTTTCCTCGAGGGTTGCCGGCATGAGCTTGCGCCATTTCTCGAACTGCAGGCTGGCCTCACTGAATGGAACTGCCGTTGGGCCGCCAGCGCCAGGTTTCTGTACCCAGCCCATCGCGGCGGGGTTATCAGTTGCGCTGTACATCTGCAGCGACAGCCCTTCCTGGCCGCTGGCCTGCCGAGAAAGCACGTCCTTGGCAAGGTCATCGGAAGTCGTTTTTGACAGCCCGCCGGGGTCCCTTATTTCCGCCAGCTGCTCAGGGGTAAACGACCTTCTTTGAGCAGCCAGGGCCACGGCGTCCTCAGTAGACACCCGCCCCGAATTGCTGAAACGGTGCACATCCTTGTAAAAGGTCTCGGCCACGCGGGGATCGGAGGGTAGCTCACCTACGGTCAGCCTGCCCAAATATCCGCCCTTGTTCATATCCTGCCTAACCAGGGCGTCATACCTGCGGGCGATGACGTCCGAGCCTGTGGTCAACGGCGCCTTGGTGGTCTTTACGATTCTGCCCCCTGCTAAGAACGCCTTGGTCACCGGTATCGGCGCGATGTCAACGGCGGTCAGCGCCAGCTCGAAGGCGATGGCGTTCCGTTCCCGTTCTGTGATAGCCGTGCCGCCGTCTGAATCGGGACCGCGGGCCTCGCTGTATGCCTTGATCAGCCCAACGCCTGGAATCAGATCGAGAAGGACCTCACCACGGCGCGGGTCTCCGAGGGGCAACTGGTCCCGGACTATGATCACCTTGCCAGCAGCCTTCGCGTCCACGATCTGCTGGTCGAATTTCACGTGGGCCTCGTTAAATCTCTTGTGGGCCTCGGAATCGCTGGTGCTTGGCGTCTGGTAGTAGGCCGACACGTCGGGCAGGGGCTTCTCTATGACGGCCACCTCGGGCGTCTCGTTGTTAGACAAAGACAAATATCCCGACTCCAGCCATTTCCGCACCGTGGCCGCGTCGTAGTCAGTGAGGCCGGTGCCTGCCATATCGCGGCGCAACCTCGCGCCCGTCTTGGAATCCTCAGTTTGCGGAAACAGCTTGGCCCAGGTTTTTCTTTCGCCGCCCGCGTACACCACCTCGGGCATTGACTCTATGACCTGGTAGAAGTTCTCGCCGTCTATGGTCTGCAGCCGTGATTCAGCTCCCGTATTAGAGCCAGTATTCAGATCATCGCTGTAGCCCGTGGCCACAGCCTCGGCCGACTTGTCGGCCTGCCATTCCTGCAGGGTCTTGTTGTTGTGAAAGGCCAGGTCTTCGTCGAGCGTGCGCTCTGGCAGGGGAACGGCGTCGAAGTCCATAGACGCAGAGAGTGGGGCGCGGTCCTCGGTACTGAAATCCCCTCCGGAGCCCATCGCTATGTAGGTGTCTGTCTCTTCCGCCCTGGTGTTGGCTATGCGGGCGACTGTGTTGTAGGCGTCAAACGGAATTACCCGCTGGAAATAGTCGGGAGGTCCTGCGGCAGGACGTTCACCGCCTCTGTATCGCGGTCGCTGGCCGCTTTCTGGTCCTCTACCCGGGTGTTGGCTATGCCGGCGACTGTGTTGTAGGCGTCGAATGGATCGGCCCCATCCATTACCCGCTGGAAATAGTCGTCCTGGAGGTCCTGCGGCAGGACGTTCACCGCCTCTGTAAGCACGCGGTCGCTGGCCGCTTTCTGGTCCTCTACCCGGGTGTTGGCTATGCCGGCGACTGTCTTGTAGGCGTCAAACGGCTTCGCAACTTTCTGCTCTTTGTAAAACGCCTCATTGTCCAGGCGGCTGCCGTCGTCTATCCGCCCAGGGTCGTAGAATTTCTTGGCAGTCCTGACCAAGGCGTTGTATCTGTCTATCCGGTCATTCTTCGCTTCCGCCTGGTCCTCTACCCGGGTGCTGGCTATGCCGGCGACCGTGTTGTAGGCGTCGAATGGATCGGCCCCATCCATTACCCGCTGGAAATAGTCGTCCTGGAGGTCCTGCGGCAGGACGTTCACCGCCTCTGTAAGCTCGCGGTCGTTGGCCGCTTTCTTTTCCTCTACCCGGCTGCTGGCTATGCCGGCGACTGTCTTGTAGGCGTCCAACGGATCGGCCCCGTCCAGTACCCGTTCGGAATAATCCGCCTGAAGGTCCTGCGGCAATCCCTCGACCGCCTCACCTACCCTGCGGTCGGTTGCCTTTTGCCAAATAAGGGCGTCCTGGTCGTAATCCCCCGTGGATTCCTCCCCGGTGTAATCCTTGAACTCCAGCCGGTAAAGCTCGGTTTCCGAATAGGGAGAGCTGGCAAGGCCCTGCTGAACCAGAGAGCCTGTGCCCTCGCTGCCGCCCACCCCGGCCGTTTCCGCGGTCCCCGTTACGGTGTACGTGAACGTCTCCGGGCCGTCGACGGTGGGCGTGGTTAACGTCGGCGACGCTACAGGCACCAGAGACTCCGCGACATCCGCCGGCGTTTCCATTTCGGTAATTGTCGGCGTGGTCTTCCGGCGGTCGGTTTCCTCTTGCCAGATTGTCGAGTCTTCTACAGGGTCGAAGGTGGGGTCCTTCCCGGTGTAATCGCGGAACTCAGTCGTGTAGACATCCCTGCGCCGGTCGGTTTCCGCCTTCCATATCTCAGCGTCCCTGGCCTTCGAGCCAGTCGACTGCTTGCCGGTGTATTCGGCAAACCGCGCCCGGTACTCCGAACGAGCCTTTTGGTATGCTGCTCGGTCCCGCCTTGCCGCAGCCACAGCGGCCCGCCTGGAACGTTCCTGGGCCATAATCCTGGCGTCTGTTTCTTCGTCAAGCGTGGGCAGATAGCCGGTGTATTCGAGAAACTGCCGCTCTTCCGAGGTGTGGGTGTATCTGCGGCCTTTATCTATGCGTTCTCCGCGATCCAGCTCAGCCAGCGCTTCCTGTACCTGGCTCCTGGCTCCCTTGCGCTGAACCTCCGCGCCGGCAGGCAGGGTGCGAAGATAGAAGTCCCAAGTGGCTGCAGGAGCTCCTTCCGGCGGCGGCGGCGGAAGGGATGTCGCCGGCTGGTTGTTAGGCGCTACCCGAGGCTGCACCACCACCCCGGGGCTAGGCACTGCCGAAGGCTGTGCTCCTGGCTGGTTGTTAGGCGCTACCCGAGGCTGCACCACCACCCCGAGGCTAGGCACTGCCGCAGGCTGTGCTCCTGGCTGGTTGTTAGGCGCTACCCGAGGCTGCACCACCACCCCGGGGTTAGGCACTGCCGCAGGCTGTGCTCCTGGCTGGTTGTTAGGCGCTACCCCTGTCCGAACGCGGACCTGGTTGTTAGGCGTTGCCCTGGACCGCATCCCTACCTGGTTGTTGGATGCCCCTTCCTCCGGCTCCTCTTCCTCGTCTGCGTTCCCGTTGCTGGAACGCACTCTGACGCTGGACTGTTCCTCGGCATCGTCGCCGGCAGGGTCCGGTTGCCGTCTGCTAACCTCGGGGCTTGGCAGCTGCGGCGGTCTTTGGGAAACGGCTGGGGGACGGTGATGGGCGCCCGGCGCGTGGTTGCCGCCGCACGTCGGGCAGGTGCTAGTCTTCAAGGTTGTCATAGATTTCCTCCGGAGGCCTGATGATGGCCCGGAAGGGGCCCGCGTACATCAACAGGCTGGGAATAAAGATCACGATGACGATGGCCAAGTCTTCGATGACGCCGTCACTCCCTTCCAATGCCGCGTAGAGTTCCCAATTGAGGGCGTAGGTCACGGTGTGCAGGGTCAGGGCAACGGCCCACATAAGGCCGTCGCCCCAGCCGGTTGCCCGGCAGCTCCAGGACACCCAGCCAGCCGTGCCATGCAGCACGGCGAGAATGGCCAGGTGTATCAACACGTCCTGCTCCCCGGCGATGTATCCGCCGGAGAGCAGGACCCCCGCGACCAGGGGAAGGGCGGTGACGGCAAGGACTGCCATGCCCTACATTCCCTGCTCGGAATTGGTGTTCTTCCACAACATCGCGCCCAGGGCAACAATGCCGCCGATCAGGGAAATGGCGAAGAAATTGGACAGCACGCCAGCGAGGCCTCCGATACCTTCGGAATATACCTTGTAGCGGTGGCCGTCCATCACGCTGAAGAGCCTGTCCAGAGGCTCGAAGATTTCCGGCAGGATGGCGCCCACCACCACGACCGAGACGGTTGCCCCGATGGCGATGGCCAGCGTCGATCCGCCGACATAGCTCTTGACCAGCTCAGCGCCGGTGTAGGCCAGGAACCCGAGAGCGCCTGCCGGCAGCAGAATGGCCATCGCGCCCAGCAGCAGGATGACCAGCGAGCCGCCCGCCAAGGCGGCTATCGAGGCGCTGGGGCCCTTCCATTCGGAATTGCCCAATACGCCTACAGTAAAACTTGTGCCGGCTATCTTGGTGCCTTGCGGGGTGTAGGCGTCCACGGCCAGCGTCCCAAATATGCAAGCGCCGCTGTCCGCTGCTCCGGAATGTACTACGCCCCCGCCGGATTTCAGCCAGGCTTCGTCCGGGTCCATCGTTCCTGCTTCTACGACCTGGGTGAATCTCTCGCCTTGATATACGCAGGCATTCTTGGCCTGCGCGAAAATCCCGTCGACATCACCGGCGACTGTCGGGGCAAAGGTGAGCAGCACTATGGCGGTAATACCCAGCGCGATCACTGACCCGATCAGGTTCCCGATGTTGCCGACACTTCCAAGTCCCAACATCTCTGGACTCCTTGCAGTTTTATTCAGTTGGTATACTTACCTTGCGCCTGCGGTCGACAAGGTACGCCTCGATTCCATGGCCAGCTTCTCTGGGCGGCGCGATCCCCATCTGCGTATGACGCCCAGCGGAGCTGCGACCGCAGGCCCGGACATTCCATAAGGAACGCCGTACCGGACCCTGGCCGCCGCAGGCCTCGGCCAACATTGCACACCAATTCTTACGCTTTCACCTCCTTCACTTTTGCAGCCGGATAAAGTCGACTGTCCGCTTGACCCAGCGGCCGTCACGTCCCCTGCGCCGCAGCTCCAGGCCTCCAGGAAGGCACAGCGCCAGCAGACCGGCTGCCAGCCCAACAGTCAGCATCCAGGGAATCAGCTGCCAACGCTCCAAGGGCGGGTCAGTGGCACACTCCGGGGGCGGCGTCTCCGACGTGCATACCCCGCCGAAGCGGGTTTCGTGCGCGTATTGCCGCCAGTCATCTTCCCAGCCGCCCACAACGGGCCAGGCCAGGTTGATCAGCAGCATTGAAATGGCCAGCATGGCTATGACGCCGGCCCAAGTGAAACTGCCTTCGTTCATTGCTTCAGCTCCAAAGCGACTTCATTCCACCCTCTCCGTTGCCAGCAGACAGAAACCTCGCCAGGCCGACAGGCAACGCATTGCAGGGCAACAATCACCCTGCAGCCATCGGGTTTTCGGAAAATCACGGTATCGTGGGCCACGTTGCCACGCCCGTCTGCCAGTTCCCCGAAGGCCTCGCACCCGCAGATAATTCAGCTGCCGTCCTCGAAGAAGGCCTCTCCGGCATTGACCACCAGGTCATCTTCAACCCGGTCGGCGATTTTTCTACTCGGTTTGTAATCAGGCCTCACACTCATTTCATTAACCTCAGATTCAGGCCTGCAGCTCCTGTAGCCGCCTGGGCGCCATCCCGAAATCCGGACCGCCGCCGTGGCCACCGGAACATAGGGCGTCCCAGAGAGCTGCCGGCCGCGCCCGGCTAGTGACTTAGGCGCTACCATGGACAGGCCGACTCCCTTCCTCCTGGGTCTGTAGCCTGGTCGCTGAGTCATTTCGTCATCCCAGGGCGAAAATCACGATCAGCACGCCGGAGCCCATGCTGCCGATGCTGTAAAACCAGATAAAGTTGTCTTTGAAAAAGGTGCTCTTGCCCCGCTCGAACTCCTCCAGGCCCTGCCCCGGCTTGGCGTACACCCGCCTGGCGGCGCGGCGGTCCCTGGCAGAGTTGCCGCCCACCTCGAAGCGCTCGGGCGCAAGGTTCAGGTAGTCCTTCATTTCTCGGAAATTGTTGATTCTCTGGGCTGGGTAGACCACCAGGCGCGGGCCCTCGATTGCTGTTCCGTCAGGTTTGGTGATAGTCTCCCCTTCCTTCAGCCACACCGGGCGGTCATCGGTTTTGTAATAGAGCTTCGACGCCGTGTTGGCTATGCCGTTGGCCTCGTTGTCTCCCCGCCAGGCGTGGCTGTAGAAGTGAGACAGCCGCGAGGTCCAGGCGCTCACCTTCGCGGTAATCTGGCCCCGGTCGGTGAAGTCGCGGTGTTCGTGTACCCGTATGGGAGCAAAGGCGCTGCGGAACGCGAAATACCCCGTGGCCAGGTAGCTGATTGGTATTCCCAGCAGCATGGACCATACGATGTCACCCATCAGGCCGAAATTGCTGTTGAAAGCCATCAGGACCGCCAGGCTGACGATGGTGCCAATCGAAGACAGAAAAATCTTGCCGTAGGCAGCACCCCGCGTGGCCAGTCCCATGACCCGCACAAAGCGGTTGAGGTGGCGCATCGTGCCTCCGGGATTCTGTGCGCCCCACAGCGGACTGATAAGGCACTCGTCGACATCGGCCTGGGATTCGGCCACCAGGTCAGCGACCTGGGCGGCTGTCAGGGCCGTCCGGGGGGGCCTAATTCGAGACATCTTCACCCCCCTTTGGTCCCAGCACAGGCGGGATTGTCGGGGCCGGCGCGGTCGACGCGGGCTCTTCACCCGCCGTCCGCTCCGGTTCGTGAGTGACCATCGCTATCACCAGCCCCAGCAGGAGCACCGCCGTACCGCCTATGGCGGCGATGAATTTCAGATTGGTGTTCATCCGGTGGTGGATTGACTTCTCGCGGTGCATCCCCTGTCTTGCCTGCCGGAACGCGGAAGTCGATGATCTGGTCATAAAGAGAGGGTCATCATCGGGATAAAACGGGTCCTCCACCTCAATCTGCTCATAATCCCCAGGCGTGGGCCCCTGCCCGGTGGCCCGGTGGTTGTAGGTGAGTGTCGGCAGCTTCCGCCTCGGAAACGATGCCCCATCCAGCAGGTCAGTAAGCATTTCCGTATCGGCGATCACCGCCTTGGCATCGAACAGCTCAGTGCTGTTGTTCATGTACAATCGCAGCTTGCCGGTGTTGGTGGATTTAGGCATCGCTCCCTCCCGAATCGCCGTCACTCATTGACTGACGGCGGCGGAACCACCCGCTGCGGCGGGCAGCAGCCTGTTCCTGCAGGCCCCGGTAGAGTTTTTGCAGGTGAATCCAGTGCGGGTTTTGGCCGCCTTCGTGGGATAGGCCGAAGACCACTAGCTCCTGAATCAGATAGGTCCCTCCCACCAGAATTTCCATGTTGGTGGCCTTGCCGCCCTTGATCTTGGCCAGCCAATCAGACACATCTATATCCGGCATACGCTTGGCCCGTACTTCGTCCTGTTGTCGCCGGATACGGCCCATGTATTGCCGCACGGTGTAGAGTTCGTATCCCTTGGCCGGAAGGTCGAAAATGGCTTGCCGGTCGGCCTCGCGCATTTCCCGGTCGGCGTTGTGCCAATCCCAGCGCGGCCCCTCGGTAACAGGTACAGGGACGCCGTTTTCGTCTTCCTCGTAGGCCGGCTCCCGGGCTTCCAGTTCCGCAAATCCAAAGCGGTGCTTGATGCAGGCCAGGTACTGCTGCATCGAATTGCCCTTGGCCCACCTGTCATACAATTCGGCAACCTTTTCCTCTTCTTCCTTCTTCAGCTCTCCTCTCAGCTTGCGCTCCCGGACCTCGAGAGCTTCGTATTGGGCCTTCACCTGCAGGGCCTGGGCCATGATGGTATAGATGGCGGCAGACGCCACGTTGTGCATTACAACGCGGCCATCGTGGGAATCGGGTTTGTGGTCCCTGATGAAATCCCAGAGGGAATCGAGCACCAGATCCTGTTGCCGCCGCAGGAACTCGCTCCAGGAGCGATCATCGCGGTGATTCCCGTCCCGCCCCCCCAGGCTCAATGCGTCCGCTGAAAGCAAGCCGAGCGGCCGCTCGCCCATATCGCCCATGCCGTCGGCGTCGCCGTCCGCATAGGCTCCGTTTAGCGAGGCCTGCTCCATATCCAGCAGGTCCGTATCCATTGCCACTAGCTCACCTCCTGCAGCTCAGGCTCAGGCTTCTTGGCGCCGGGGAGATTAAAGAATTGCAGGGGCAGCGCCAGCCGCACCCGGTCGCAGCGATAGCCCTTGTTCGTCTTCACCTGCGGAACATCCCCTAGAAATCCCGACAGCATCCTGGAAACCATCGAGGCGCGTAAGCCGGTCTGGAAGGAAATCGAATCTGCGGTGAAATGGGTGCTGACGCCGTTGTTGGACACCTCCCAGATTTTCAGCAGCACGTCCATTTGTTCCCTTGTGAGCTGTGGCTCTTCTTCCCGTTCCTGCCGCCGCGCCTCCCTAATCTCGGTCTGTTGCGCCTTGAGCGCGAACTGCTGGGCCTGGGCGCCCGCCACCCTGAGAAAGCTGTCGGTCAACTTGAAGGCCTCGCGCACCACCTCGCCGCTCCTGACCAGCGTGTCGTGGGGTGGACCCAGCCCGCCGTTGGTGCGGCGCATACGCGGCCCGATGATGTCCTGTTGCCTGAAGGGGAATCCCCGCCATACATCCCAGACCTGGAGGAAGTTCTGGGGATCGGAGTGGGGGGGCAGCTTTTCCTCCGGTATGCGCTGATCGTCGACCGTGACATCGACAGGCCTCCAGACCTCGGAACAGCTGCGGCGTATCGTGGGCGCCAGCAGCACCATAAGGGCCGTGGGGATGTAGATACGGCACATCGCCTTCCGCAGCCCCGCGCCCTGGATATTCCAGCCCCGCATGCCGGAGGCCATGCCCAGCCCCGACTCGAAGAAGGTGTGACCCTCGTCGGCCCCCAGGATGCTGTTCTGGGGAATCACCTCGACCACCTCATACAGCTCGGCAGGGTGAATCTTTTTGCCCATTAGCCAGGACCCCCGATTGTTGTCCGGGTTAAGGACGTGGAAGAAGGGATAGCCGAACTGCCCCCACATGACGGCCTCGGCTGCAACGATGGTGGTCTTCCCCTTGCCCATGTCGCCCACCACGCCGATCTGGGCGAACTCGAACTTGGGCGGCGGGTACGGCCGGCCCCAGCGTCCCTTCTTGCGCCGCTGCCATCCCATATCCAGGCGGTTGCGGTAGTCATAGAAGGCCTGCAGGCGCGACTCATAGCTGAACCAGTCGCGTTCATCCCGGCTGGCCAGCCACACATCATCTTCTGTCGTATCTACCCCTGGCCATTCGTCCATGGGAACAAACTGATATGATTTGTATTCCCTCATACCGTGGTGCCAAGGCTGAGCCGGTCCCTCGGCCGGCGGTCCTCTAGGCCCTCCTTACATAGTTAGTAGTCACTATTCTTTTTTTATATTTGTTGCGGCGACGGGGGGTGTTTTGGGCCGGTTTTGGTTCACTCTCCCGGCTTTTCTGCCTCTTCAACCGCCATTTCCTGCACCTCGTCGACCATCCAGCCCACCCGGCCCGGGATTCGCAGGTACAGCTCCTTTTCCGAGCATTTGCCCGCCGTGTAGTAGTCGACCAGGGCCACGGCGGCAGCCCCCCATTCCTTGCCCACCTGCCGCTCGAGCTCAGGCAGGGTTATGGACTGCCCGACCTGTCCGTAGCAGTCGTGCAGCTCGGCGAGGAAGTGCTGGAACAGGTAGGCCTCCGGTATCTGGAGCTCCGGGACCTCGATGACCGGCAGCTGGGGAACGGGATCAGGCGACGCTGCCGTCTCCACCGGGCTGACCACCAGCCACCACCAGACGCCCACCAGCACCAGCACCGCCGCGACGGCCGCAGCTGCTATCTTGGCTTTCTTGGTCAGCAGGCTTATTCGCTTCATCCTCAGCTCCGCAGTACGCTTAGAAATTCACTACTGTTGCCTGGATATTCTTGTTACAGATGGGGCATTTCACTGTTGGCCTTCCCTTGCTCGCGTGAACGACAGAAGCGGACACAGAAGGCGACGGCCTGGAACGCCAGCATCGCGGCCGTTGCCAGGAGCCACGCAGCAATCAGCCACAGGCCGGCCTTCAGCGCCGGGCCGAAAAGGCTCGGGATGTAGTAACCCAAGGTCACGATCAGCTGCACCACCAGAACCAAGCTGCCCAGGCTCAGAAAGTAAATGGCGCCCGCCGCGGCCGACCCTGGAACGTACTCGCCGGAATCGCGCCGACGCTGCCCCTGCCTCACTCTCTCGATGCAGACCACGAGGAACATGGCCAGCACACATAAGCCGAGGCTCAGCCCCTGCCACGAAACCCTCTCTCCGTCCAAGTCAAGGGCGACAGGCGCGTTGACAAGGCAGAAAATCGCCATTGCCAGCCCGCACAGGTACACCAGTGCCCCGAGAGCGCTCATAACTGCATCCTGCCTGATCCGCTCCCAGGCGTCAGACCAGTAGGCCTTCTGGATGAACGACGGCCTGGGCGGGGCGTCGGGCGCGCGTCGGGCAATGGCCCAGGCGAAAGTGTCCAGAAAGTTTTGCCGGATATTCATTTCCTGCCTCCCGGGACATACTTCTGTCTTTCAACGGGATAGGCCCAACATCCGCCGTGAAATGCGGACGGTGGCACCACGCCAGCCGTTCCCAGCAGCCACTGGCCAAATTCGATGCGCCGGATACCGTCAAACCATTCGCCTTCGGCTCGCCGCAAGCCGGCGGCCCGGATGTTGCCTACCTCATACAGCAGGCGCGGCAACAGGAAGAAAATGGCGTATGGCACCAGGAACATTTCGGCCAGCATCTGCAACCCGACTCTCGCAATGGTCCACATTCGTTCCTCCTTACCTCCTGTTTCCTGCAGTCCGGTTGCGCCGCCGCCGGCGCTGCCCGTTTCCGGACGAGCTGACTGCTTCCTGTTGCATAGCGGGCGCGGGCCCGGCTGCTACCCCCAGCCCGCGCTCACCGCCCCGACAGCCGAGCCCTCGTACATCCAGATCGCCTTGAGCAGGAAGGGCGCTTCCGCAAGCCGGAGAATCACAGCCCCGAGGAACAGGACCGCCGCAACCGCCAGGGGTATTCGTAATCTCTTCATTGGCAACCTCAGCAACTGATATTCGTCGCCTCTGCCAGGATGGTGCTCACCACGCCCGCCGACGAAATCACGCCGATCGCAATGAGCACGTACACGTTGCTGAAGACGCCCATCTGGATCAGCAGCTCAATCAGGAAAAATATTATGGCCCCCATCGCCGACAAAGACGCCAGGTGAATGGCCAGCCGAATCCAGAGCCCGAATCCCTGCAGCGGGATGATGTCTATGACCGGATAGGCAAACGTCGTGATAATGATTGCCTGCTTGACGGTGGTGGAAATGAAACATATCCCGTCTGTTACGCCGTACTTGGCCAACCCCAGCCCGCCCGAATTCTCGCCGGGCAGGGTCAGGGAAGGTTGGTCATCCCCGTATAGGAATCTCCCGAATGCCGAGTAGGGCGAATCTTCCCCAGGCAGAAATCCCCTTTCCCCGCCGTAGGTGGACACGCCCGTTGAAGAGATAAGATTGATCACGATAATCGAGCCGATCCCGCCTGCCAGCAGGTGAATCACCGCCATGGAAATGGCTAGACGGTAGAGCTTCATCTCGACCTCGTTACAAAAAACCAGCCCGAGCCGGCAAGGATGGCGATTATCACAATGGCGCCCGCCCAGAAAATGTCTCCATATCCGAATATCGGCAGCAGGCAACTGCTGACAGCCCCCGCCGTGAGGATGATCCACTCGCGCTGCGGTGACCTGCTCTTCCGGAAGGTCCACCCGAACATGCAAGCGCCGAACACCGCCAGCGCCAGCTGCCCGCCCACCGGGCCGCCAGGTGTCTCTGCCAGCATCGCGTACCAGGTAATGTCCTCAATCTGCAGCAGCAACACCTGGCCCCGGTACTCGGTCAGGTCCAGGTCGCTGTCGTTGTACGCCAGGCACAGACGGCGGGCGGGGCTGGAATCACCGCAGCGCCGGCTGTCTTCACTCAGAGCCTCGAGGGCCTCCCTCATTGGCCAGGCCAGCACCTCTTCCCCTTCCCGATCCCTCAGCACAATCTTGTATTTGCGATAGGCCGCGGGCTCGTATTTCCACTGGCCGGTTGTCTGGACAGAGTCGTATCCCAGCTCCATCCAGCGATTGCTTGCGCCGTGCCAGACGATCAACATTTCCACCGGCTTGTCGAAACCGTCTTTGAACCACTTGCTGGGAAATCCGCCGCCGATCCATTTGCCGTTGGCTTGGTCAACCCCTGTGCCATCAGAGCCAGTATCCGCAGCCACGATCAGAATGTTTTCCATTCCGCCAGGAGCCGAGTCGAGCGTCTCCGCTACGGCGTCGAAAAAATCGACCCCTACCGGCTGCCCGTCGTGCGCCGCCAGTGAAACGCCCAGGTCCGCGCAAATGCTCTGGTCACCACAGGCAGAGGAATCCCACAGGTCCGCGCCGCCGATGGTGCTGTTGTCAGCAGCCCTCAGTTGCACCCTGATCCACTGAAGACTCTCAGAGTCCTTGAAATGGCCTGCTTCAGCCTCTGAGTAGGCTATCTTCAGCTGCCCCGAGGAACTGACGCTGATCTCGCCCACTGGCCGCTCACGGCCGTCTGCGAAAAGCACTCCAGGCAGTCGGCCCGCCGTGAGGCCTCCGTAATCGTTGGCGGCATACCCATAGGCCCCGCTGCCAGGACTAACCACCAAATGGACCGTCGCCAGGTATCCATAGGCACCGGAGGCCTCCCTGCGGACATCCGGTATCGGCGTGGGCAGGGGCGTCGCCTGCGGAGAGCGGACCGTAAAGCTGAAGTCCTGAGCTACCCACAGGTTGCCGCCGTCGTATACGCGCAACTGCAGAGTGTGAAATCCCGCGTGGCAGCCGTCCGTTACGGTGACCGTCCTCACCTCCGGGTCTTCGTCGACATTTGCCAAACTCTGGACAGAGCCCATGCCGTTGCCCTCGCAGTCATCCCCGCTCGCCACATCGACGCGGAAGGTCAGGCCGGAATTTGTCTGGGCCCTGACCTCGGCAAATGCCACGTCGACGGTTATTTCCGTGTTCCGGGGAACATCCGCGGCCGGCGAAAAGGAAATGCTCAGGGACAGCGCCGCCCTCCTGGTCCTGAAGGACAACGTTTCAGCGTCGCTGTAGGAGTTGCTGGCAGCAGCCTGCAGCCGGTAGTTGCTGGCGTCTAAGAGGCCGGTCAGCGCCACCTGAAGGCTGTTTCCCGAAATGGCAGCCGTGGTTTCCGTCCATGCGCCCGAGTCGGGCGGAGTACGGTACCGCAGGTAAACTGTGCCTTCCTCGTTGTCCGGATTGCTTAGTGAAACCGTGGCTTCAGCGCTTGAAGCCGTGACCGCCCCTATACTGACGCCGGCGACACTGTACTCAATGACGTCGGTTACATTGACGGTCACCGTCTTGGTGGCAGTCAGGCCACCTGAGTCCGTGGCCTGTACGGTGAGGGAATGACCAACCGCCGTCTCGTAATCCAGCGCCTGGCCGACCCGGACCTGGCCGGTCGCCGCTACGATGGTGAATCCGCCTTCGTTCTGTCCGGTCAGGCTGTAGGTGAGGCTGTCGCCGCCGTCAGGGTCCGTGGCCGTAACAGGGCTGCCCACGTCGCCGCCAACGCCGACGTCTTCCGCAACACGCAGAGTGACCGCACCCTCCGCGAAGGCAGGCGGCTCGTTCAGATCATTCAGGGTGACCGTAACCGCAATGCTGTCCTTGCCGCCATTACCGTCATTGGCTGTCAGGATGAGCGTGTACCTGGGCTTGCCCTCGTAGTTAAGGCTGGCGCCGGCTGCTACGCGAATAACACCGGAGTTAGGCGCTACCTCGAAAGCGCTGTCTCCGCTCAGGGAGTAGGTGATCCCGTCGCCGTCCTGATCAGTGGCAGTCACCGCCGACTGTCCGACTGATGTGCCTGCAAGCGAATTTTCGTCCACGGCAAGGACGGCGCTTGCGGAGGGGAAGACTGGCGGATCGTTGGCGTCGGTTACGGTGATAATCACTGCGATAGTGTCAGTTGCCGCTTCGACATCCTTGGCCTGCACCGTGATCCTGTAGCTGGCCGTTCCTTCGTAATCCAGCTCCTGGCCAGTCTGTATCAGCCCGGATGAGCCGACGATGGTGAATCCAGCTGGGTTGCTGCCGATGATCGAGTAGGTGATCACGTCTCCAGGGTCTGACGCCGTGACCGGACCTCCGACCTTGGCCCCCGCGCTCTCGTTTTCTGCAACACTCCTGGAGACGCTGTTGCTGGCAAAGGACGGAGGCTCGTTTCCTTCCTTAGCCCAGGCCTGCCCCGACGTGGTGACAATAAAAGCGAGCCCAAAGACCGTCAGGACTGTCAGGAATCGGGCTGTCGGCAGGTGGCGCCTAACTCCAGTGGAATCCCCGGCGCTGAGGTAGCGCCCAACTCCCCGGAGGGCCTCGGAGCTACTGCTACGTCCGGTCAGCATTACCCCGCCTGCCTCCCTTTGTTCACAGCGGCTATACCGCCAACGGCGAGGATCGGCAGCAGCACGATGACCACCAGCCACAGGTCGAACCCAACCCACAGGTAGCCCAGCATGAGGACCGCCACGCCAAAGGCGGCCGCCACGCCGACAGACATACTTGTGGCTCCGCCCCTGGAGCGCTTCAGCAGTAGGCCCATGACCACGACAGCAGCGACGGTCACCAGGATGTTGGTAATCAGGTCCGTATCGCAGCCCACGCCGAAGCCGCCGCAGACTACGCCCAGGACAATGCCGAGCCCCAATTCGTCACGTTTCGTTACGTCTGCCCCGAGCCCCTGGGGAATAGTTGCAGGCTCAGGTTGAGGGATACCCTCGCCGCGCACGAAAATGGGGTATTCAGCCAGGGAGTCGCCGCCGGAGCCCACCAGGGAGAGCGTGGTGTTCCTGCCGGCAGTACAGGCTTTCACGTACAGCACGATGCTCTGGGAATCGGCCTGCACTTCGTCGGCCGCTGTGGTATCGCAGGTGACGTCTGGGCTAACCGCCAGCTCCAGGGCTGCCGGATTGGATGACCGCGCGGTTACGGGGAATACGTGAGAGATGCCCTCAAACTCAAACTGATAGACGGTATCGACCGTGTAGGCGATCCCCCCAGGGTTTGGGTGAAGGCGGAAGTCCTGGTTGGGCTGGATACGGGGCGTGGGGGTGGGTAAAGGAGTGGGAGTTGGCGGGGCTATGTGACCATAGGCCAGGGACAAGACCCAATCATCCCTCCCTATCACTCCTGAACGTGAGACGGTCACGTAGTAGTCGAGACCAGCCGCAACATTAAAAGTGTCGACGTCAAACGAGGCCGCGCCGCTTCCACTTTCAAGCAGAAGGCCATCCAACGAGTTTCTCCGGATAGCAACCTCGTAGCTGCCTGCCCCCGCTCCATAGTCTGTTGCAGGAGTGAAAGTGGCATCGACGTCGCGTGCGGACGCCAAGCGGAACTTGAAAGCGTGGGATGTCTTGGCATTGATCTCACACGGCGCATTCAGGAACGACCCCTGTATTGAGTGGTCGTATCCGGTCAGGTATCCCAGGTCCAAGACATCCTCTTCGGTGCATTCCTCCAGCGTGTCAAGGTCCGCATAGTAGTCATTCGACCAGTACAGATAGTGCGCTTGGCTTGCGGAAGGAGTGCCGCTGGTAACAGCCATCCAGAGGTAGATGGGTTCGCCATAGGTGAGGTCATAGCTTGATAGGTCCAATGTGGCAGTGCGGGTGGTGGGGGAGTTTTCCGCGACCATCTCAGCGGCAAATCTATCTGATGGGGTCGAAGACGTGCTGGCGAAGAGCCACCAGTCAAGCGTGGTGCCGGTATGCGCGTGGGAGTCCCAATTAACAGTTAGGTTGCTTCCGCTAACACTGAACGATGTGATGCTGGGGCGGGTAGGGAACGTGTGGTAACTACTATATGCAGTGGGTGTGTAGCGATTATAATTTGTCCCTGAGTTGCTTCCTGTCCAATCGTCATAACTGATGCGGATGCCAGCTCTTTTACTGCCCCCTCCTCCCCAGTCGACCGCGACCGTCGTTATGTCCCGGGTAGTGCAGGACGTTGAGATTCGGTTGTTACCTGCATACACTCCCTGCTTATAAGTGCTCTTTGTGCGATGCCTGTCACTGTCGTACACCAGCTTTCCATCACACGCGTTAGAATAGTCGTATTCGGAATCGTCGTCGTCATCGAAGGTGATGGTGACCTGGTTATTCCAGGCAGTGAAGCTGTTGGTCGAGAGCTGGACATTGCTTGGATCGGCGCGAACCTCGCCGGGGCGGATTGATAGAGCGGCGGCAACCAACAGGAAAGCCAGCAGCAGTAACAGCTGGCGTGTGGCCGGTCCATTTGACGAGGCCCCGGCGAATGAACTAGCGATAATGGCCATCTGCCATCGCCTCCAAGCGCCCGTCTTGGTGCGCTGCCCGAAGCCAGGTGTAACTCAGTTCGTGCTTCCTGGCCGTGTAGCGGTAGGAAAACCGGGCCAGGTCCCTCAGCACAGCCTCTGCGATCCCGGGCTCAAGCGCCAAGCGAGGGCGCCCGCCCTTGGGTGCGGGACTGACCGGCAGCTCCTCAGCCCTCGCTTCGGCGCGGGCCAGCACGGCATCATCGGAGTACCATTCCGCCAGACGCTGCTGCCAGTCGGGACGTATGCTGACCATCATTGCACCTTCACCGTGACGTCGATCGACGCCGATACGCCGCCCGCGACGGCGGTAATGGTGAGGTTGTAGCCCCTGGCGCGGGCTCCCGAATTCACGTAAAGCACACCGTCAGCTCCTATGCCGAACACGCCCGAGCCTCCGGAAACAGAGAAGGTGACTAGGTCACCGTCAGGATCGGAGGCTTCCACGGTCACCACGTTGCTGCCAGCGCTGGCGGTTAGGGTCGAGCCCGTCGCCGGCGAGGTGATTACCGGGCTGGAATCTTCAATCTCCAGGGAATAGGAGACGATGTTCCTGCCGGCGTCTCCGGAGCGCGTGAAGAGCTCCAGGGTGAGCGCGGCGTCTGCAGGCCGGTTCGGGCAAGGCACGATCTCTACGGCGCTGCCTGGGGGCAACCAGATCGTCTGCCCGGGGTCCTCTGCGGTGTAGACGCTGCCAAGACATCCTTCAGCTGAGCCCAGGACATTGGCCTGCCCCTCGCCGTCCACCAGCGCTATTCCTTCGAGGCCCAGGGCGCGGCTGCCAAGGCGAAGGTCAGCGCCATCCTCTCCAGTCAAGAAAAGCGTGTGCGCTTGCCCCGCCTGCCACTCCAGCACCCAGGGGGCGGGGTGCAGGCGGGCGTCAGGCCTCAAGTCGCCGAACCGGGCGGCGGCGGTGAGACCAAGGACCGCCAACACGGACACTAAAGTGAGGTAACGCAGCATCCCGTAGTCCTTTCTGAACGGGTTTCTGAACAGGTTTCTGAACACAGCAAAAAGTTAAGGGCCGGTGGGTTTCCCCATCCGGCCCTGTGCCATTTCTCTGAGCCGCCCCTCTTTGTGGGCGGCGTGTAGCCACGGTGGAGACGTCCCGCACCCGATGGCCACTGCCCTGTAGCTCCGTTTGCCAGCTTCCAGCGCCTGCAGCGCCGCAGTTGCCTTGTCTTGCGGCAAGATGATCGGAGGCCTGCCAGGGCGCAGGTCAGGAATATCTATAGTTAGCATCATTACAGCTCAGGACCCAATAAGATATTGAGAAGCTCTGAATGGTGCGGAGCTTCCGCGGTTAGCGCGTACAGCGTAGAGTTATGGCATCCAGTGTCGGGATTGACGCTGCGAGTCGCCTCTACCCAGCCCATCCTCTCCAGATCGCTGGTTGCTCTAAGTACAGTCACCTTCGACGCGCCGGTGCTCCTGACTAGCTGGCGTTTACTGATTTCCCTCTGGCCTAAATCCTGGGCCAGGGACATCGTGAACCATATCGTTCGACTGTATATGCCCAGATTTTCCCAATCGGCAGACATTTTCCCCCCAATTTCCCAATAAATTAGGGCTCGCAGGGGAGTTTATGCGCCGAGGGGCATCCGGTAAAGTCTAGTATCTGAAATTTACTAGGTCTATCCGTCCGGGCTGGCCAGCGCCGACTGCGGAGGCCTCTTGGGGCGAGTGTGGGCCCATGGGAACTGCTGATCGAGCCGTGGCCAGCGGGATGGGCGCCCTTACAACGTCCGCCACGGCGCGGCCTTGGTCAAGGATGGTAGCGCCTATGCCGCTGGCCAGCTCGCCGCGGTCGGTGCAGATAATGGCGCCCATGTCCTGGAGCTGGTGCTGCGCTGGCCAACTCGGCAGGTGGGCCGGTAGCGCCCACAGAGTTAGGCGCTACTCAGCTTGAGAACGGCCCGCAGAGTTAGGCGCTACTGCGGAGAGCCAAACATCAACCGCCATACCCGCCGTGGCCATGAAGGCTTCACCTGGAGCTGGGAAAGCTCGCCGGCAGCTTCTCTCACCACCAGGTCGGTCACATCGCCGTCAATGACTCGAATAGCCCTCGCTTCGACTGCAAACAGGATGCAGTCTTCGCAGGGATCGAGGCCCTCACCGCCAGCACGACGTTCCTGAAGGTCGCACCAGAAGCCTGCGGGCCGGTATTCGCCCCAAGCCCTCTCAGGTCCCGTCCACTCGTTCTCTGGGACCTGTAGCTCACGCCAAGACCCTTGCAGCCTCGAGTTGCAGCTACCGCATATAGGAATAGGCCTGCTACCACCCCATTCCAGCATGAGCTCTGCTGGCGAGCTGAAATATCCGCAGACACGCCGAGCCAGTCTCCGGTCCCTCTGCTGCTGGGCCCGTTTCTCTAGCGCATTGGCCGTTTCCATGGCGACGCACCTCCAGCTTATGCAACTGGCAGCTTCAATGCCTGAGCCTGCGGATTCAGCATACGGCACCTGCCTGCTTCATAGAGCGATTGCATGGCGTCAACGGGTGAACCTAGCCGGTTTGTCCATGGTGCTGGGATCCCCGGAGCTGTTCCTGTCTGCCTCGTTGCTTGACTCAGAAGGCTACAGGGTGAGTCGCTCCAGCTTCAATATCTGACCATGCGGGTTAGACTCATTAGCCCATCTATGGCAACTATCGGTCTCTTTTCAACCTGCCCTTGACCGTTGGCCCCTCCTTAGAGACCCGTCGTAGACTAACCCGTACATGGGCTAGAGTCCTCGAGTACGGTAGCTGGCTGTTCCGATGGTGCTGCAAACGTGCCTTCCAGGCTGCACCCCATCTATTCGCAGACCACGCCGTCTCCGTCGGCGTCGCGCATGTACTGATAGGCCGGGTGGCCACGCCGGACCGGCGCGATGCCGTGGGCCTGGGCTTCTGCGCACGTGATGCGGCCGTTACCGTTGTCGTCCCACATGGCCAGGGCGTCGACCTCATTGTTAGGAGTGGCGCCTGGCGCTGCAGTTGGCGTCGGCGTCGCAGTAGCCTCCGCAGTTGTTGAATCACCATACGCCAGCACTACCATGTCCGTTGACTCACACGTGGCCAGAACTCTGTCTATCGCCTCCGCCTCGGCACGGTCGATGGTGAGGCCGTATTCCCGGCGGACCTGTACGGTTCGACCGACGTACCAGCACTAGTTCAGGTCCGGGAGCCACTCGGCCGCGTCGTTGTCGCTCTTCTGGTGCCGGTTGACGCTGGGAGACACCAGTGTGAGGTTCAGCAGGTCGGACGCGAACTCCGACCGGATTGCCGCACTGGACTCACAAAGGCCGCTGTCGTGGGCTTCGGAGCGGGCTACGATGTGCTCTATGTCCGTTTCCCTGATGCTCTCGAACCAGGTCCCTGTGTAGGGCCCGTAGATGCCGCCCACCGACAATGCCGTTGCCCCCCAGGGCGGACGCCACGCCGGAGGAGCTGGTACAGGCTTTCTTCCAGGGCAAGCCCGGCGATGAACTGGACTTCCCGATGGCCTACTACTGCGCCGAGTGCGGGGAACAGGTGTCCTTCCCCGAGGTCCTGTACAGAGATAAGCGGTGCAAGGATTGCACCGCCTATCCTGTCCAGAGGCCCTAGCCCTTCGGGCTGCTGGGCTTGCCCTTACCGCCATCGCGGGAATTCGTCCGGATGGGCTGAAAAGGCTTACCAGCTTTCATGTTCCGGAAAATCTCCCTATGAGACTTTAGGCCGATAGGTGTCTTCGGGTGCGGTTTTCTCCCTGGCATCAAAAACCTCCGTCCCGGAAAACCAGAACGGAGGCGTAATTGCTAGGGGAAGGCGACGCTAGTAAAATACCAGCGTGCACATCGGACGCCTGCGTCCTCAAACCGATCAGGTGTTCCGAGCAACGCCCTAGCTATTTGTCGTAGCTGGGGCGTTGTGTGTTTAGTTTGGCGTGCCTATACCACGCTTTTTGGCGGAATGGTTAAAACCAGATATAATTCCCTAAATTATACCAGACTTGTCTCTGCCCAAAGCGGCTCTCCCCCGGAATACACCCCGCTTGTCGGTTGTGGCCGAGTCATATCCGCCTGAGCTTGGGCGGCACCGGCATAGGGTGGACAAGCTGCACCGTCCCGAGACGCCATTGCGCCCGCCGCCCAATGGTCGCCTACGCCGCGGGCGGTGATCTCCGTGTAGGGGCTAGACGAACCAGCCCATGCCCCGGTAGAAGCCCCGAAGGTAGGCGATCTGCCCTCCGTGGACGCAGTTGTCGAAGACCAGTGTCCCCAGAAAGGAGCCGACTGTACCCGGCGGCCTGGGCGGGATTTCCAGCGGGCGCTCGAACCCGGCCGCCGAGAGGCCCCCTAGGTACTCCCTAGCCGCGGCCTTCACCTCTTCGTAGTAGCCTACCAGGGAGTCCTTCGCCGGGAGCCTCCAAGCCGCCACCTGTTCCTTGGTCCAGCCCGCTCCCGTCTCGTTGACGTCGTCGTTAAGGCCGAACTTCGCGTGCCAACCGCTCTTGGCCCACACTTGCGGGGCGTCTTGGCACCAGGTGTGGACAAAGCGATCAATCACCCTGTTCATGTGCCAGAGAAGCCACCCGATGGAGTTGGAATCCTCGTTGGGCCGGGCTACAACGATCCCGTCGTCCAAATCTTCAAGGGCCCGGTCCACCATGGCCCAGTTGCGTTCCAGGGCGGTCAGTCCAGTCTCCGTTGCAGACATCGGTTCGCCTCCAAGCTGGGAATATCGCCGGGGATGTAGCGAATAGTTATACTGGCACGGCGGATTGTCAATCGAAGCGCGACGGCCAGGGAAAGCAAGGAGAACCGGCGCATGACGACGGCGAAGTCGAAAGATGACGCGGGTGCTCGCATGCCTGCCTTAACCGGAGGAGGAAAGCAGCGATGCATTGCGGAGTGATGGTCACCAGGTACAACCAGGGTGACTGGGGCCGACTGATGGCGGAGGACTACGACCGTCCGCCAGCCGTGCCCGACGCCAGGAACATGGACGACACCCTCTACATGGGGGAGCCGGTAGAGCCCCTTGGCTTCGATTCCATCTGGGCCACCGAGCATTACGGCTCGGCATACTCCATGCAACCCAACCCGTTGCAGTACCTGGCCTTTTGGGCCGGGCGCACCCACCGGGTCGACGTGGGTACCGCGGTCATCGTGGCCCCGTGGTGGAACCCGGTGCGGCTGGCCTCGGAGCTCTCGATGCTGGACATCCTGCTGCAGGGCAGGTGGCTGCACCTGGGCATCGGCCGGGGCATCGCACCCCACGAATACGCCTCCCTGGGCTACCCGATTGAGCAGTCGCACAAGTACTTCTACGACGTGGTAAACGCCATCAAGGCCGCCGACGGCGCCGAGCGGTTCGAGTTCCAAGGCGAGGTCTACAACATACCGCCCACGACCATCCGGCCCCAGGCCCGGCACAAGGGAGAGCTGACCAAGGACATAAAGGCGGCGTTCACCACCGAAAAATCGGCGAGAATGGCCGCCGAGAACGGGCTCGGCCAGATGTTCGTGGCCGGCGACGACGTGAACGAGATGGTCGGCAAGGTGCCGCCGGTTCAATAGCATTCCCAAGGAACTGGGACTGCCGCCGGACCAGCCGGCCACGTTGTTGTGGATGTACTGCGCCGAGACCGAGGCGGCCGCCGAGGGGGGGTGGGAGTTTTTCCAGAACCAGCTGATGGCCGCCCAGCACCATTACTTCGAGTGGAACAATCCGGGCTACGATGGCATACCATGCTACGAGGAGTACCTGTTGCGCCAGACGGCCGACGTCGGCACCGCCGATGCCAGCTTCGCCGCCCGCCGGGCCACCCAGCCCATCGGTACGCCGGACCAGATCATCGAGAAGATCCGGGCCCTGCAGGAGACCATCAGCCTGGAAAAGGTGGTGATCCACCAGTTCTACGGCGGCATGCCCCGGGAGAAGGCCGAGCGAAGCCTGAGACTCTTCGCCGAGAAGGTTCTCTCCGAGGTGCAGGCGATGCCCACGCCAATCAACCCCAAGTCCCTGGGCTAGTCCGCCGGCCGGGCATGCCTCCCTGAGTCCCCCAATCGCAATTGCGGAGGAGTTGAAAGTGGTCAGTGAAAAAAACGGCGCAGCAACAACGATGCCCGGACCCATATCCGACCCCGAGCGGTTGTTGGCGGGGATGGCGCTCCGCGGCCTGGACGGCCTGGTGATCACCACACCCTTGAACGTCACTTACCTGTCGGGACACAACCCCACGGCCCCCAAAGCCGACGAGCCTCCGGGAGTGGCCGTCATTATCTCGCGGCATGATTTGCAGCATCCCGTTCTGGTAGGGCCGGACGGATTCCTCTCGACGTACCTCGATGCACCCATATGGATCGAGGACATCCGCCCCCACCGCAGCGTGTTCCTTCCCGTGGACTCCCCCACTGGCGGCTCCGACCTGCTCAGGTTCATACCCGCTTCCCGGCAGGACCTTGGCTGGGTAACCAATGCCGTGGGCAAGTATGCCAGCAGCTTTGCCGATGCCATCCGGGGCGCCTTGCACGACCTGGGATTGGCCGACGGCCTCGTGGGTTACGACGACCTGCGAGTCGGGGCCAAGGTCGCAGGCTCCCTTACCGGCGTGGTCGACGCCTACAGCGCCATGATGTTCGTCCGGGAAAGGAAGAGCCCCCGGGAGATAGAGTGGCTGCGTGAGGCGACCAGGGTGAACCAGGTGGCCATAGAGCGGACTGTGCAGTCGTGGAGCCGTGGCATGCATTGGAAGGAGCTGGTGGCCACCTGGCACCGTGAGGTCGGCGCCCTGGGAGGATGGGTCTACGATCCCGGCGGGGTGTTCTTCGCCAACCCGCTGGACGGCGACCCCGCCGTTCGGCTGCGCGTCGACTCCGAGGACTTCGTGGTTCAGCCAGGCACCAACATAATGTTCGACTGCCACGGGACCAAGGACCAGTATTGCTGGGACGGTGGCAAGACCTGGGTGGTGGATGACTACAGCTCGGATACGGCGGCGCTCATCGCCAGCGCCACTGCCCAGGCGATGACGGAGCTCCAGGGCTCCATGCGCCCTGGGGTCAGCATCAGCGAGTTACAGCAAAAGAGCCAGCGGACCTTCAAGCAGTTAGGAGTGCCTCAGCACGAGTCCGTCCTCACCTACTTCCACGGCTTGGGGCTGAGTCACGCCGACGTGTTCGCACTGGTGGAGGACGGCGCCGATCCCGACTGGAAGCTTGAGGCCGGGATGGTGATTGCTGCCCACCTGCTCTGCCCGGGCGACGAGAGGGAGCGCTGCTGGATCGAGGAGGTCTTCGTGATCAACGAGGGAGACCCCGAGCCCCTCTTCACCTGGGGCAACGACCCGCTGACCAACGGCTGAGCAAGACCGCGGCGCGGCCCCCTGGCAAATATTGCCCGGAGACTGACATACGTTAACCAGCCAAGAGATGCTTGCACCCAAAACAGCCGACGGTAAGGAAGGAGAGACCATGACTGGCGCTAGTACCGTGAATCAGGCCAGTTCGACGTGCAATCCACCGACGTTGTTTACCTGGAACACCCGGGCGGCGACCTCCTGGCCACCATCTACCAGCCCCAAGGCGATGGGCCCTTCCCCGGTCTGCTCGACGTTCACGGAGGGAGGTGGTTCCTGAACGACCGTTACCACGACCAACACATGAACTCGGCCTTGGCGGCCAGCGGTATCGTGGTGGTCGCCACCGACTTCAGGCTGGCCCCGGAGCGCCCCTACCCGGTGCAGATCTTCGACGCCAACTATGCCGTCTGCTGGATGATGGCCCAGGCCGCACAACTCAACATCGACGCGCCGTCGATGGGAGCCTTGGGCTGCTCCAGCGGCGCCCACACCGTGGCGCTGAACGGCCTGCGCCCACACGCCCACTTTAACACCGCCGCTTGCACCGCTAGCTGTCTCTCCGTACCGGTGAACCTGCAACGTGCAAAAGGCATCGTAACAGGGAAAAGTTCCCAGAAGAGAAAGCCCGGGCTCTCCCACGGGCCCTTGACCGAGTTCCGGTACTGCCAATGGCGCGCGTTGTCTATAGACATGCACGGTCCTAGCGTCGCAATCGTTCCAAAGGAGGCATCGCACTGGGCGTACGAGAAGAATTTGGAGATCGCCGCAGGGAGCTACCCTTGGAGCGGCAGCAGGCCTTGTACATCGCCAAGAGTCGGTATAGTGAGGTTGCCGACGGTCGGATCATATTGCCGATCAACAGGACAATGCTGATTGGCCTGATCGTGGTAATGCTTACATTCTGGGCGTGCCGGGAGTCCGGTGCAGTCTACGGTAAATCGTGGTGGGCCTAACTAAACGGTACGCAGTGCCATGTTCGAGCTAGTCGTCAATCCGTGAGCGATCCAGAGGACACAATCGGCGTATGTGGAACGCTCTTGAGTCCGACTCCCGTAGTGTCCCTGACCTGACCGTAGCAGTTACATTCTCACTAACAGCGGTGATGAAACTGAGTAGATAACCGGTCGACCGGTTCGATCTTCTTTGCTTGGCGTGGAGGGACTCGAACGATGAACCTCGCCCTAATCATAACCAGGGCCCTTTGCGCCAAGGCCTCGTCGCCGGTCTCAAGGGCCGACCCGAGGGCTAGCCAACGCCGGATGCGCCCCTCCGCAACACCCTCCCAGGCAGGGCCCCGGTGTGCTCTCCTTCATCTATGACCACCTCCCCGTTCACCACCACCGTCGAGATGCCCGTCGCGTATTGGTGGGGGTCGTCGTAGGTGGCTACCTCCGCTATGCTGTCCGGGTCGAAGACCGTGACGTCGGCCCAGTTGCCCTCTTTCAGGGTGCCCCGATCCACCAACCGCAGGGCCGCCGCCGACCCACTGTCAAGGGCGGCGAAATCATGTACCACTGGGGCGGAGTAACCGTGTGCCACCTGCCTGATGACTGACGGCAGTAAATCAGGCAGAGCGGCGAAGTTGCAGGAGGAAGTTGCAGGAGAAGGAAGAGACGGTATTGACGGTGAGCCCTATTCTGCGTCGGGGTCGTCGTCGGAATCGTCCGCCGGTGCAAATCCCTGATGCCCATCTGCCATTGTTCGACGAACCGGCCTATCTCCCTCACGCCCATCGCCAGACCCTCCCCAATTCCCGCACACGCTAACTCTTTTCCTCCGCAAAACTACCCTATATCTCCGCGCATTTCACCTTGGCTTCGGTTTAGTAGTCCTTCTCAGAAAGCTACGCCGATACCGTTTCAGTGGGCAACCCATCTTGTACGTTAGCCTTGCTCGAGCCCTGCATATTGGCGAGCCATTGTCGCCAGAATCCGCGCATCTGTAGCTCGTCCGACGTTCCCGGGTCGGGTTTCAGCATGCCCCTGGAGATGTCGGACCACTCGACCTCGGTGGCACGGTAGCCTGCCTGGCACGATTCGAGGGCTTCCACGTCATCGGGTGTGGCGAATCCGCCCGGGCCGAGAAAGGTCAGGAAGCTGTCGAGCCGGGTGGCCAGCATGGCATCCGGTTCTCCCCTCGGCACGAGGTGCCAGGCGGTAACTTCCATGTTGTCGGGGGCCAGGGGTTCGTAATACCTGATGGTGATGGACACGACGTCGTTGATAATGAGGTTGGGGTATATGAGCAGATTTCGGGAGGTATCGGCCATCCTGTAGGCGCGCTCTTCCCCGTACTTCTCCACCAGTCGCTGGCGGACCCTCGCCATCGGCTCCCTGGCCTCCTCGCCGAACAGCGGGTGCCAGTGGGCAATGGGGCGGCCGTTACGGGCTATGTTCTCAGCCACGCAGTGGCCGTTGCCCAAGGCTCTCGACGCCCCCGGGGGGCGGGCATCCATAGACACTCCGCTGTCGTCCGTGCCAAGACTGGCGATGTACTCAACGTAGGTCCGATGAGTCGGGACCAGGTGGTATCCATCCAGGCTGTTTTCCCCCATCAGCTTCCAGTTGGCCTTTGTGCCGTACTTGTTGGAACCCGGAACCACCCGCATCCCTTCCTCAGTCTGGTCCACAATCAGGTCAAGATAGTCTCTGGCCCCCGCCAAATAAGCCACCAGGTCTTCGACATAAGGATTGAAGCTCACAAAGACGAAGCCCCGATAGCTTTCGACCCTGGGAGGCTGCTTCAGGCCCAGCTCACCACGGTAGAAATGAGGACCGTAGGCGTCTTCACCGGGAACCCCGATCAACTCCCCGCTGATGTTGAAGGTCCAGGCGTGATAGAAGCACTGCAAGACTTCGGCGTTGCCCTTATCGCGCCGACAGATCAGAGCGCCCCGGTGGGTACAGGTGTTCAGGAACACCCGCACCTGACCATCATTGCCACGGGCGAAAAAGAGGGGCCGTCCCGCCACTGTGCGGCGACGGTAGTCTCCGGGGTTCTCCACTTCGGACTCATGCCCTAGATAGATCCAGCACCGGTTGAAGATCAGTTCACGTTCCATCTGGAACAAATCGACGGAGGTCATGGACGAGCGGTGCACTCTGAAAATCCCCCGCTCGCGGTCGTCGATGATGAGGTCTTGGATCTCCATATTTTCACCCGTATCCCCCAGCGTCGATTCGGAATTGATTCTTACCTTGAGACCTTTTCCTGGGGCGGGAATTGCAGCAGATTCCTAAGGTTAACGGGACCCTTCCACCTGGACCGTTACGATGTCCAGCCCGTGGTATTTCCGGTGGCGCACTGAGGAGGCGTAGTGGCGCAGCAGGCGGTAGGAGATTTCGTGTTCCTCCGGTATCTCGGTCTGGTCGCCCATGTAGGCCAGGTGGTCCTCTAGGTTCTCGTCATCGAGAAAGGAAAGGAAATCCAGCTCCACCGAGCGAGCCGATGGGCGGCCCATCACGGTAAGCCGTCGGGGGCGGTCTTCAACATCCTGCTCAACCTCCTGGAGCAGGCTGGACAGCGCCTCCTCCCCGACGAAGCGCAACCGCTCCGCCGAGGCCTCGCTCCACCCGGCCCGGTCGGCTACTCGTTGCAGGAATTCGTCGATTTGCGACAGGGAAGAAATGTTCAATTCGGTCTGTAGGCGCAGGCTTCGGGGGATGGTCAGGTTCATTATCGCGGTCATTGCAATCGCAGCAACGGCGCCAGCTGCCAACCCGTTGCCGAGAAGCGCTCCCCACACCTCGCCCACCACATCGGAGAACGGGTCCTGGCTCTGGAAACCGACTCCCACAGCGAAGGATACGGCCACCAGGATCGTCCTGCGGTAATCCAGACCATCCTGGAGAATGCTGCGGGTGCCCTCCACGAAGAGCATTCCCAGAACCGTCATAAGGTATACCCCCATCACGGGGCCGGGAACCGCCAGCAGGAGAGAGGTTGCTTTTGGCAAAAACGCCAGCACGATGAGTGCGGCGCCGGCGGCGTATCCGACGCGGCGCGAGGCCACTCCGGTCAGATTGACCAGGGTCAGGCTGTTGGCCTCCTGGGTCGCCGGGGGCGGCGCTCCTGCAATCCCCGTCAACAACTTGCCGGCCCCCACGGCGTTCACCGCGCCCTGCACCACTCGAAAGTCGGTCACTCGCTCCCGGCGCCAAGAAACCCTCTGGACGGCGATACCACCTCCCACCGCCTTGAGGGCTGTGACCAGTGATACCACGATGAACAGGGGCAGGATGGCCCAGAACTCGGCGCCCGGCGTCACGTCTATGCCCGGCCATCCTCCCTTGGGAACACCGATCCATGGGGCATCCATGACCCGCTGCAGATCGTACATCCCGAAGGCGGCGCCCACGGCACAGCCGGCCATGATGCCCAGGATGGGAGACCACATCCGCCAACTACCAGTGGTCAGCAAACCCAGGGGCACGCTCACCGCCAGTACGGCCCCGGCAACCAGCAGCCCCGATCCCGCCGGCGCATCCCCGGGAACGTCAGCCACCCGGTCGAAGGCGATGGGAATGGTCACAACCGCCACCAGCAGAAGTACGGTTCCCGAAACCACTGGCGTCACAATTCGGCGCAGTAGAGGCAACCATGCGGACAGGAGGAAATGCACCAGCGAGGAAACGATCACCAGGCTCGCCATCAAGGCAGGACCGCCCTGGGCCAGGGCGATCCGACAGACCGGCACGTAGATGGCGACGGTGCTGGTGAACAATATATGGCCGGCGCCGAAACGCCAGAAGGTGGCGGCCTGTAGCGCGGTGACTGCACCGTTCAATACCAGAGCGGCGAATACGGCCCAGGCGAGGTACTCTTCGCCATGGCTGTCACCATCCAGGGTGATGGAGATTACCAGCACCGTTATTACGAGCAGGACCACGGCCCCTTGAAACCCAAGAGCTAAGGACACCAGGAGAGGACAGCGCTCGTCCGGCTCGTAGAGAATGTTCTCGTTGGCTGCCACAGGACTATCTCCTGCTGAAGGCGCGCGAAGTCAAGCGTTAGACGCCGTCGACGATTATTGTGCTGGTATTCGTGCTCCTGTTGCGTATCACCGAGAGTTCGGCGTATCCGGGAGAGTTGACGAAGCTCTCGGCCTGCTCAAGGCTCGCGAACTCCATCACCACGATTCGTTCAGGTGCGTAGTCCCCTTCAACGACCCGGGTTGCACCACCGCGCGCCAGATACTGCCCACCGTGGGCAGCAAGAACTTGGGGAATTTTCTCGATGTAGTCGTTGAAGTCCTCCTGGTCGAGAATCCTGTTGTCAACGAGGATGTAGGCTGCCATTTCCAAGACCTCCCTCATGGCTTCCTCATTTTTGAGGAGCGAGAGTCGTAGGCCCAGACTTGGGGCCTACGACTCTGTTATTGTGAATGTTAACTAAACATTGTATAAATGTCCATGTCAACTTACCCATTTTTTGGCCATAAGGCTTCAGGTGTTTTCATGTGGTGCTAACATGTTGCCGCCGGGACAGTTTGATGAGTATGCGGACTTTTCTGGGTCCGCTACGAGAAAGGAGCAAATGGGGGCACCACCTTGGTCTGGTAACAGAGAAGCCTGTGGGCGGCCCCATGGTCGCCGTATTCAGTGGGCATATCCATCCAGTGAGCTCGATGCGCGATGCACAGAGTGCGACTCCCAAGACAGGAAAAGCCCCTGTTCGCAAGGCAGGGGCTTGGCAACTTGTTCCCTCGGGTGTAGTCGGAAAGATGGCCAATTACACCGCCACCGGGAACCTGATGTAAAAGTTCTTGATTTTGTCCAGTTTGGTGGGCCAAGGCGTACCGATTTGCGAACTTTCCGGTGGGAGGTTCTAATATAGAAAGTCGGCCAGACGTCCCCGGGTAGCTCCCTACGAGCCTCCCGCCCCTTTGGGGTTGGAGGCTCGCCGTTGTGGACCCTGGCGCTCTCTGAGGTGGTGGTGGCGGGATGGTGCTCGTCGGCGATGAGTCTGTGGGACTTGGTTCCGCTGGTGCCGCGACAGACGTTGAGGTCGGCACCGGTATCGGCGTCTGGCCTGAGCAGGCCACCGCAACAATGAGGATCATTACGAGCGCACAGATCGGGAGTCCTGTCATTCGCGTCCTGCTCTCCTTCTGACTGGACGACGGGGCTTGATTGCTGATCCACAATGAAAGTGACTGACGGCCTAGGTTTGATCAAGGACTGGGCGTCGATAACGTCCAACGCGATCGAACGGCGTCTCAGGTAGCGGTCTGTAGACATCAATCACCTCGTCCTCGAGCTCGAAACGCTCTGTCAGGACGTCTATGGCGGCTTGAGCAATCAGTGACGCGCAGGCGAGGACGGAGGCGGGCGGCGCGTTGTTGGCAGGCGCAGAGCAACCGAGGTCGGGCTCCGCGAAATCAACCTTGGAGTCGCCTGGCGGAACAATCGGATAATCGGAAGATTCGAGCCGGTCAAGAATTGAGGAGTCAGTTTCCAGGGCCTTCCGTTGAACCCGTCCAATGAATCCACCGCGGAACAGCGCGCCGGAGACCAGCGGCTTGCCCAGTCCCTCCGCAACTCGAGCGACAGGATGCACGAAAGCATCGTTGCCGGTGGCGTCGATAACCACATCAACGTTTTCAATGAGCTGACCGATCTCCTGTGATCCGTATGGGTCGGTCTGGGGCGTTATGGACTCCACCTTGCTCCAAGGTGCGTGATCCCTAATGGCGGCCTCCACGGCCTTCACTTTGGCCCCCCCAACGTGACCATGGCCCGCAACGTGGCGGACGACGTTTCCAGGCGACAGGAGGTCGCCGTCGACAATTCTCAGGGAATCAAGGCCGTTCTCGGCGAGAGTCACGGCTACATGGCCTCCCAACGCGCCGGCCCCAAAGAGGACAGCACTCCGTCCCTTGAGAACCTCTGCGTCGGGTCCGGCTCTGAGCCTGAGAGTCCGCTCGTCATTTGGTTGGGCTACCAGTGCTGCTGCTTCCACTTTGTCTCCTACTCCTTCGCAAGCCATGACAAGCAGGTCGGTGCGCGCTTGCCGTTGCCACGCGAACAGGATGATGTTCACACCGCCCATCTGCTGCGGGCCCGTGGTCTCGCGGCATTGCGAGAGATCTCTCTCCAACCCCCTCCGCTGCGACCTGTTGAGATGTCGCCGTAGCTCGGATAGGTTGCGCGGCTTCGGTTCGGTCCTTCGGCTGCTATCATGGCGGAAATAGCATAAACAGGGCGGCTAGGAGGAGACCGTGGCTACAGACGTATCGAACATGGTCGGCAAGGTGATGACCGTTAGGGGTCCCATTGATCCGGACGAACTGGGTCCCACGCTGATGCACGAGCATTTGTTCATCGCGCTTTACAAGGGTGTGGCCCCGGACGACTACACTCCGGCCACTGAATGGTGCCTGTGGGACCAGGAATTGACCATAGACCTGCTGGACAAGGCCAGGGACCGCAAACCCATCCGGGACAACTGGGTCCTGTTGGACGAAGAGACGGCGACCGATGAGGCCATGGAGTTCCGCAATCGCGGAGGCGGAACCATTGTGGAGGTCACCAGCATCGGCATCCGGAGGGACCCGCTGGCGATGTCGCGGTTGTCCCAGGCCACCGGGCTGAATGTGGTGATGGGCGCTGGGTGGTACCAGAAGCTTTATCATCCTTCCGACATGGACCGCCGGACTGTCGAGGACATGACGGAGGAGATAGTCCGGGACATTACCGTCGGCGTGGGGAACACCGGCATCCGATCGGGCATTATCGGAGAAGTCGGGATAGAAGGTAACCCAATCACAGAGAACGAGGTCAAGAGCATCCGGGCCTCGGGCCGCGCTAGCCGCAAAACGGGTGCTCCGATCTCATTCCACCGTGGGGGCGTTGGGCGGGAGAGACTGGAGGTGGTCGGCATACTGGGGGAGGAGGGCACGGACCTGTCCCGTGTGATCTTCGGCCATAGCGATTTGATTTCCGCGGACTATGACCTGATGCTGGAGTTGCTGGACCACGGGGTCTACATCCAGTTTGACCTGCTGGGCAGGGTGGGAGTGCCGCTGCGGTTTGCGCCAGCCGAGGACGACCTCAGGATGTTCATGGACAGCGCGGGTACTGCACTGGTAGCGGAAGCGATACCCAGGCTGATAGAGGCGGGTTACGCGGACCGGATTCTGCTGTCCCAGGACGTGTGCACGAAGATGCAGCTGAAGAAGTACGGCGGAACGGGTTACTCCTTCATCGTAGAGAAGTTCCTGCCGGAGTTGCGTCGCATTGGCGTTTCTGAGGAGCATGTCCGGATGATGATGGTTGAGAATCCGCAGCGCATCCTGGCTTTCGTGGGGCCTCTGGATTAGGCACTGCTGAGGGGCAGGCCTGCTAGTTGCGCAGAAACTTCCACGTGGAGCGTCATGGCATTGAACTAACCCTTCAACTAGACTCAGGATAACCTAGCAATTGGACGCAGGCGAAAGTTTCAATCGGCCGAAGGAGTCAAGCCCGCCTTACTCACTGTAGGCGTGATCCTGCCCCATTTTTAATAGCAGCCGAAGTGCCATTTTACAGTTCGTTGGTCCTAAACAGTGGATCTTACATACTGTCGCGGAAGGCTTGGCAATCTGGGTTGACACCCCTCGCTAACATTCACGGTGTGGCGTGCGTAACGTCCATCAAGGCGGCCGGAGGTAGAAGGTGGTTTACGATGTCATCGTGATTGGAGCCGGGTCGTCAGGCAGCGTGCTGGCCGCTCGGCTTTCTGAGGATGCGGACCGCTCCGTGTTGTTGCTGGAGGCTGGGCCGGACTACCCGGAGCTGGGCCTTCTGCCCGATGACTTGAAGCGGGGAAATAATTTCTTGAAGTCCGCCTTCGGATCGCACAGTTGGGACTACCTGGGCAATATTACTGAGCGGCAGACTACTGCGATACCCATCCCGCGAGGAAGGGTGGTAGGTGGTTCCGGCGCGGTCAATGGTCAAGTGTTTCTGCGGGGGATACCAGAGGACTACGACGGCTGGGCAGACCAGGGCAACGACGAGTGGGCGTTCGCCAAGATGCTGCCGTACTTCCGAAAGATGGAGAGCGACCAGGACTTCCGGGGCGATTTCCACGGTTCCGACGGGCCTGTCCCGGTGCGGCGTTACCGGAGGGCGGACATGGCCCCGTTTGCCTGGGCCTTCTATGAAGCCTGCCTGGCCGAGGGATTCCCCGAGTCACTGGACGAAAACAGCCCCGACGCCACTGGGATAGGTCCTGCGCCTCTGAACCACAGGGATGGCGTTCGCATGAGCATGTCCTTGGCCTACCTCTCGCAGGCTCGGCACCGGCTGAATCTGACCATTCGCGCCAGCGCGCCTGTCAGGCGGATACTGTTCGAAGGCGTGCGGGCTATCGGAGTGGAGGTGGAAAGCGGCGGGGAACGTATGAAGGTGCTGGGGAAGGAAATCATCCTCAGCTCCGGCGCTATTGCTACGCCCCAGTTGTTGATGCTCTCCGGCGTGGGGCCCGCCGGCCACTTGGCGGACCTGGGTATCGACGTAGTTCACGACCTGGCCGGCGTCGGCCGGAATCTGCGCGATCATCCGATGGCCATGGCCCTATACGAGTACCAAGGTGAGTTGGAGGGCGAGACGGAGGCGATGCTTCAGGCGATGCTCCGCTACACAACGGAGGGGTCAACCACCCGGGACGACATGCACCTGGGCATACTTTCACTGGACCCGGCCCACGTGCCAGAAGGGCTGCCACTGGATATTGAGGGCAACTGCATCACCATTTTCTCCAGTGTACAGAACGCCCTCAGCGCCGGGGAATTGAGACTGCGGTCAACCAACCCGGACGATCCGCCGGTTATGGACTTCAAGTACATGGGCGACCCCTGGGACTTGCAGCGCACCCGGGAGGGTGTGCGTCTGGCGGTGCGGCTCGGCGACCACCCGGCATTCCGGGGCTTGATCACCCGCCGGATTTTCCCCGCCGACGTCGACCTGGCTTCCGATGAGGCCCTGGATGCGTGGTTGTTGGACAACATCGGCACCCAATACCACACGTCCGGGACTTGTAAAATGGGGCCGGCCACCGATGCGACGGCGGTGGTGGACCAGTATTGCAGGGTGCACGGGATCGAGGGCCTGCGGGTTGTGGACACCTCGGTGATGCCCGACGTGATCCGGGCCAACACCAACTGCACTGCCGTTCTTATCGCCGAGAGGGTGGCGGACTGGATCAAAGAGTGCAGGTAGAGACGACGAGGTTGAACGTGGAGGATGAATATGGAAGTTGAATGGATGAACCATACAGGGTTCGTGGTCAGCGACATGGGGCGGTCGCTGGAGTTTTACCAAGACTTGCTGGGACTCAAACAGGAGCGGAACCAGATCCTTGAAGGGGAGTTTATCTCCGGGTTGGTGGGGTATCCCGACGCCAGGCTACACATTGTCTACTTGGGAACTGGCGACTTGCGGCATTCCGTGGAGTTGATCCAGTACCTGAACCCTGTAGGGACGGCGGCTCCCATGCCGGAGCGGCACAAGGTGGGGGCTTCGCACCTGGGCGTGATAGTGGACGATCTGGACGCCTTCTATGCGGAGCTCTCAAGCCGGGGGGTGAGGTTCGTAAGCCCGCCGGCCATACGCCCCGGAGCGGTATACCCCATGGCCAGCAAGGGCTGTTACATGCAGGAACCTGACGGCAACTGGCTGGAGTTGCTGGAACGGCCGCCTGCGCCGGAGGGCACCACGCAGGCCTGACGCCCTGCGACCGGTCTCGGTCCATGTGCGGCCGCTTCAGGTACCATGGGTTTCGCGCCTTACTCACTAGCGGATTTCGTCCGGCAAATTCGAACTTTTCTAGTCGTATGCGGCAAAGCGTTCCAAGAATACCGGATTGTTTCGTTGTAACTGTCACCTAACCAATTAGATGCAAGTCTCCGGGATATTTTGCCCCACGTCCCCATTTAGGGTTCTGAAGTGTCGGCCTAAGGTTCAACTTCGCTAGTTGGGTCTCCTTGCCAATTCTTACAGAGACATTCCCTGGATATTCTCCAAATGGTCCGCACTCTATCCCTGGCTGGCAGGTCGTTGACAGAACGGCACCTAGTACTGAACCAAGTCGGGATTTGCAGAGGTATAGACGGTGGAGTTTGCGTCTGGCGTCTTGGGCAGCGAACCGCCAGTTGATGCCAGACCCTGCCGCGTTGCGCTCTGAGACGCAGGCGTTGACCGCTTTTTCTAGGTGTAAACGGCGGAGGTAAATTGTTCCGTGCGGGCGGGTAGTCGCTGACATTTATGCTGGTCTGTTAGCGAGGCCCTTTCGCTGAACGTTAACACCCCACCGGCATGTTTAGTGGAAGCCCTTGACAGGTCTTGTGACCGCTGTGGGCCACCTGTCCTCGGCATTGTCCGGAGGCGACTCCAGTACCAAGTAGTCAGTGCTGGGTTCTAACTCCCGATATTCTCCAATCCGCGGGGCGCTATCTGGAACGGTGGCGCGAGGTTTGGAATGGGCACCTCGATGACAACCGGGAGATTGGCCCTCAGGGCGTCACGGAGAGCGTCCCCAAGGCCCTCGTGGCTGTCCAACCTGATGCCCACAGCACCGTATACCTCAGCCAGTTGGGCGAAGTCAGGGTTGTGGAGCCGGGTGCCGATGACCCTGCCGCCGAAACGCTGTTGCTGGTCGTGGTGCGACGCCCCCAGCATCTCGTTATTGAACACCAGAGTTACCACATTTATCCCTTCCTGGACAGCGGTGGCCAGTTCACTGGAGGCGTACCCGAACCCGCCATCCCCCGTTGTGGCAACGACCTGCCTGCCGGGGTTGCCGACTTTGGCGCCCAGGGCCGTGGGGAAGGCATACCCCAGGGTGGCGAAGTAGGAGGAGGTGAGGTAGGAACGCGGGGCCAACACCGGGTAGGCCAGATGACTCCAGTAACCGATGTCAGTGGTCCCGGCGACCATGATTGCGTCGTCGTCCAGTTCGTGGCGTATCGTCTGGATGATCTCCACCTGGAGAGGAGCCATCTCCCGGATTTCCAGATCGGACTGTCGGCGAATGGCCGTGATCTCGGTCTCGGTCCACTGGCTGGCCCGCGTCCGGCCTCCCAATTCCGCCAGCAACGCCTGTACCCCCAGGCGGGCATCGGCGGCGATTCCCACTGTGGCGGGGATATTGCGGCCAAGTTCCTCGGGGTCGGCGTCTATCTGGACAACCTTCTGGTGGGGCTGGATTCCCCAGGGCACGTTGGGCGTGAACATCATCCGACTGCCGACGGCCAGGATGACGTCGGCCTGCGGGAGGGCGATATGGCCGGGCCCGTGGGCGTAGTAGAAACTGCCCAAGGACAGCGGACTGTTTTCAGGGATTGCGCCCTTACCCTCTGGCGTGGTTATAACCGGGGAGTTCAGGGCTTCGGCTAGATCCATAAGCTCGGAGGAGACGGCAGCGTCCCTTGTGCCGCCGCCAGCCCAGATCAGGGGGCGGCTGGCGCCTGCGAGCAACTGGGCTGCCTCCCTGATCTGGGCTGGCTCGGGCTGCTGCTTGCCTGGACCTTCGGGTTCCGGGAGTTCGGTTTCATCAGTCATTGGGAGAACGTCCCAGGGGATCTCTATCTCCACCGGCCTGGGCCGGCCAGAGGACATCTCCCGGAAAGCGTTCCGGACCATTCCCGGGATTTCACTAACCTTGTCTGACCGCCCGCACCACTTGGTCAGGTGTTTGAAGACGTCCAACTGCTCGCCGATCTCGTGGAGCGCGCCCCGGTTCTGGCCGAGGTTATAGCTCTCTACCTGCCCCGACACCAGCAGAACCGGGGATGATGTGGCATAGGCGGTGCCGAGTCCTGCCGTTGCGTTGAGGGCCCCAGGGCCAGGCACCACCAGCGCAACACCGGGCTTGCCGGTGGTCCGGGCGTAGCCATCGGCCATGTAGGTGGTCGCCTGCTCGTGCCGGGTCAGGACCATGCGGATGCCGGGCTCGTCGTAAAGGGCATCGAATACGTCCATAATCTGTACGCCGGGAAGCCCGAACACTACCTCGACGCCGTGCCTGGCCAAGGAACGCACCAGCGCCTGTGCTCCGCTCATCATGGGCATTGCTCACCTCCCGTCGTGCTACTCTTTCGGATACCCGAGGATTTTACCACCTCCTTCTCGCGTCCACCGGATGGGAAAAATAGATGGCATGGACAACATTGGCGTGGGGAGGGCTGGATTCAACCAGCTGTTCCCACGCTAAGGAACTATCTCAAAACGGAGCGGGTTGAAGGGGAGGGCGCAAGTTAGATTCGATTAGGATAAGCAAAAACCGGGTGCTGGTGGACGATGACGGCAAGGAGCGAGCCTCTGTCGACTATCCGGGAAATTCCAGACGATATTTGGGAGCAGATTCACCCTGTCATTCAGCGAAGGCGTACCGCCGGATTGCATCGCGCACTGGCCTGTTCCGCAACACGGTCCGCAAGTACCCGAGCGCGCCGAAGGCCGGCGGCATCGCCAAGGACGGACCCTCCTCCAGTGATGATCAGCTCAGTCGCCTGGCGACCATCGGACAGCCTGGACCGCGTCAGGCGGAGACCCCCAACGAGGACCCGCCAGCCCCTTGGGCCGACCCGATCTACCAGTGGCTCACCGGCGACCGGCTGCAGGTTACCCGCATCCACGAGCTGCAACTGGGCCGCGGACGCCCGGTGTCCTACCAGTCGCCGCGGGGCTTCATCCAGAAACGAAACTGGAGCAGGCCCAGCGGGACCGTGGGCCGGCTGGAGGACAGCCCGCCGGGGAAAGTGGCCGAGCTAGACTTCGGGTAGTAGGGACTGATCCATGAACCCGAGACGGGCCGCCGCCGCACGGCCGGGCGCCGACCCTGGTGCTGGGCTATTCCAGGCGCTGCTTCCTCTGGCCCGCCTTCGGTCAGACGTTGGAGGACGTGATAGCCGGGCTTGGGCCTCCTGAGGATGAGACAGTGGGCCTTCTGCTCCACTACGCCGATGACCACCAGGGCCCCGCCGAAGTCGCACTGGGCATGCCCCGGCAGATGAGCCAGGGGCACTGGCGGCAGTAAGCCGCCGCTCCGTCATCGAAGATCGTGATCGTTGGGCGGTCTCCGCAACCAGGGCATATCAGCTCGCCGCACCAGGAGCAATATACGGTAAGAGAGCAGTCCATCTCGCAGAGATAACCCCAAAGGCCCAGCTCAGGCCGGCGTCCCTCTGGGCTGTCCAGGACCTCCAGGTAAAAAGTGTCGTCCAAGGCAAAGGGAGCCAACATCTCACGCGGATCGGCGTCAGTGTCGGTGTAGAGCTTCAGCGTTCCCAGTCCCATCGTCGCTTTCCTCCTGGTTTTTATTTCCAGGCAGCTCACTGCACCGCCTATCGCCAATGAATCTGGCCTGTGGGATACGCCCAGCTGTCACCATGAAAAGCTGCCGGCTCCCGCAGGCCAGCCGTGCCAAGCAGCCAGAGGGCGTGTTCGGCCGCGCGCTGCTCACCGAATTGCAGGCCTTCGGCATACGGGAACATGTCGTTCAGCATTCCGACGAAGGCGTTGAAAAGCAATAACCACAATATGAACGCGGCCATATTCGCCAGAAGAGGTACTGTCGCCTGGACCGCGGCGTTAGCAAGGGCTTTGATTCGAGTCATTGTCAGCCCCTAAGTTCGAGGGTCCCTCTGCACAGCCATCCGGCTATGTCTCCCCATTCGACGAGAGTATATAGCAGCTCCATGCCGCATTCCCCGCACTTGCCTTGCAGTGCCGGACGCCCGTTCTTCATCCTGACCTGCTCAGGCCTCTGGATCTCTCGCTTCTCGCGGCATTTGAAGCAGTAGAGCAACGGAGCCCAATTGGTCGTGGTCATTGCTTTCCTCTTCGGAAAATGCGCTTGGTTTAATTAGCCCTCTGCAACCGTTTGAGTGTCTTGATCGGAGACCACCAAGAATAGGCCGGATACGCTGGTGCTGTACCGGGCAGCGGCCTTCAGTGCAGTCACAACAATGTCCGTTGGGTTTGGTGTCGGATATCTGACGGCGAGGGCAAACAAAGCACCGAGGGCGACCAGCTCTCCTGCACCTGCGGACATGTACCTGTCCAGAGACCGCGCTACTTGATAGTCGAACATGGCTGAGATCGAGATCGGCGTGATGGCCAGGCAGTGCTTGGACCGCCGCATCCCGGACCGGGGCGTCCTGCGTAGGGAGGCAGCAGCGTGGCAGGCTCAACGCAACCCGGACGGCATACGAGTGGACTGGCGCTTCACCACCGCAGATGCACGTGTCAGACTGAAGTCTCTCTTCCCATCAATACGACACTGACGGACTACTAGGGATCTGCAGAACATCATCATCGAAGAGGGTGCTAAGATGGAGTTGGAGAATCTCCCCTTGGCCGCCGTCTGGAACGAGACCGGCGTGAGGGTCAACGTTTATAGGGGTCTGACCCTCATGTCTTGGTCGGACGAGATGAAACAGTACGTGTACGAAAACGTCGCTCTTGGCCGCGTGCTGCCTAACTGGGTCAAGCGCGTCGGACCTAAGGAAATCGCCATCTGGAATGAGGTAGTCGCACCTTGGGCAAAGGTGGCTATCGAACCGGACGGCTCAATTGCCCTCTTGCCACATAAGTGAATTCGCGACACTGGCCTTAACATCAAGAAAGAGGACAACAGCAGGAACGTGGAACAGGTACTGGTCGAATGAGGGCCACTGGGACCTCTCTGGATACGGAAAGTCCTGCTTGGAGTTGAGCAAGTTGGAGAATGCATTGAGCCTTTCACCAATGAGAAAACTTTTCGAGAAGGAGCGGACCGGATGAGGGTAGTTGGCCTATTGTTCCTGATCATCCTCGTATTGGCGGCAAACTCCTGCACCGGCGGTGCACCTGAACCCTCAATCATGCCAACGGCAATCGGACCCACCCCTGACGTTGCGGCTACGGTTGAGGCGGGGGTCCGGGGGACACAGGAGGTGGAGGCAGGGCTTGATGCCACGGTCCAGGCCCGAGTTGCAGCGACCCTAATCAGCTCCACACCCACTCTCGCACCAATACCAACACCAACACCGTGGCCCACCGCCACACCCTATCCGACTGCAACACTGTACCCTACGCTGACGCCGCGGCCCACGCTGACACCCAGACCCACACCAGCCCCGCCTCCGACATCGATTCCTCGACCTACTCCGACACCTAGGCCGACTCTCACGCCCCTACCGACACTGCGGCCTGGAGAGAGGTTGTCGCTGAGGCAATATGCCGCCCGACACGCCGGCGGACCCGGTGCGATCTACGTCGGGGATCTGAATCAACTGGTCGGACCAGCCCCAGCGGTAGGCCTGGGCGACGCCAACGACATGGTGAACCTAGCAGGACTGCAGCGAGAGAGATATCTCTTTGACTCCGACTACTACAAGAACCTGGTAGAAGTGGCCAACTTCACCAATCCCACCCAGATGACATATACAGGCGCCCCCATCGAAATCCAATTCGCCTGCATCGACTGGACGGCTGCGCCGTGCAAGCTGTGGGACAACTTCTTCAAGAAGCAGGTGGAGGCCCGCACCAACGGTAAGGTGCTTGTGCCCATCAGTTCA
The DNA here is from genome assembly GCA_965249355.1 of Dehalococcoidia bacterium. Lineage (GTDB taxonomy): Bacteria > Chloroflexota > Dehalococcoidia > Lucifugimonadales > UBA3495 > VXOI01. Next base: position 1,868,725 of record CBDFLW010000004.1, on the reverse strand, counting down.
TTCGCCGAATTTGGCATAGCTGGCCGCGACCCCCTGGAAATGGTCTCCAACGGGATCGTGTCGGGGGCGGAAATCAGTAGCGCGTACGTCTCCGGGCGTTTGCCGGAAGCGGAGCTGGCCTTAATATATGGCCTGTATCCCAACCGCAAGGTGGAGTTCAAGGTGACCCAGGCCATTGGCCCTGAGCTCGACCGCCTCTTCAAGGACAATACGGACGGCGGCAAAGTGCTTACTCATATGTGGGTGTCGGGCGGCGACCAGTTCTTATTCTGCAGGGGAGGCATCACTGACCTCGCAGACTTTGAAGGACGCAAGGTGCGCAGCCACGGTTCAGCGCTCTCCGACTTGATCAACGGGTTCGGGGCCGACGCCCACTTAATGTCCTTCACCGGGGTATACACCGCCCTCGAGCGCGGAATCCTGGACTGCGGCGTAACCGCGGCCTTCGCCGCGTATACCCAGCGCTGGTACGAGGTGACCTACTACATGGTCGGGCCGCTGTCCAGCCAGCTGCTTAACACCGTAATCGTAAACCGCGACGTCTGGGATGGACTGCCCTCTGACATCCAGCAGATCCTGGTCGAAGAGGGCGCACGGCACGAGCTTGAGGCCATGCGCGTAACCCCGGCCTGGAACGAGGTCTGGATTCAGCGTAACATCGACGCTGGCCTTGAGTACCAGGAGTTCTCGGACGCGCTGATGGACCACATGCGGAACATCGTCGCGCCGGATCACGTCGTCCCCGGCTTCATCAGCCGGCAGGACGAGGACAACAGGGACAACATCATCGCCCTGTTCAACGAGAGAATCGCTCCCATAGTGGGCCTGAAGGTCCTGCCGGACGGCTCTACAGAGAGGGTCCCAATAACAAAATAGCCTCTCCAAGAGGACATGTGGGAAGCCCCGGTAGAATTCACCTCCACTGACACATTATCAGTCAGTGGGTTGCGGCGCTTTTCCACGTTCCGCTTGAAGTTAACATCAGGACTGAGTCGGTAAACCATTCGCTGGCCTACATTGACAACCTCTACTACGAACGCCCTGCCTGGCTGCCCAACATCCACAAGACGCTAGACGTTGCCGTGCCCTTCGGTGCCACCATAGCCTGTGCCTCGACGTGACGCTGGAGCGGTGTACTGACCCTGAATTTGCACGGGCCAAATTGTTTCAGCCACTGCTGGGATATGATCGACAATCGCCCGTTTTCCGCCCCTGGCCGGAAAGACCGCCCTTCACGGCTGGCGTGGTATGGCGGGAAAGGTGTCGTAAGGAAGAGAAGTAGGAGGATGCTGTGGAATGATCACCTACGGCTACATCCGCACCAGCACTGCCAGCAGTTCCCCGGAATCCCAGGAAATCCAGTTGCGCCAGGCGGGTGTTCCGCCTGAGAGGGTCTACCGCGACATTGCGGTGTCCGGTCGCACCGGCGCGGTTAGCCGGGACGGCTGGCACACCCTGGACTCCTTGCTGGTGGCCGACGACGTGCTGGTGGTGGCATCGATTGACCGGATAGGCCGACGGTGGCTGGATACCGTGGTCTCCATCCTGAACCTGCAACTGAGGCAGGTGCGGATTCGGACGCTGGCCGACGGTGAAATCGTCTGGGCGCGGTATCTGGACGCCGACCCTGACAGCCCGGAGGCCTTTTTCGGTAATGTCCTGATGAACTTTGCTGCGTGGAATGCTCATCAGGAAGTGGAGTCGATCAGCCGCCGCACTAAGGCGGGCCTGGAGCGGGCCCGGGCCGAGGGCAAGAGGCTGGGGCGTCCCCAAGCCATGACCGAGGAACAAATCAATGCGGCCTGTTATCTGCGGCTGCAAGCAAGGAGCTACCGGGCCATCGGGCGGATGTTCGGAGTAGATCACAAGACAGTGAGAGCGATGCTTGAAGAGGAAAGCGAATAAGCCATTGTTCCCCACTCCGGACGGTTCGGGAGAGAGGAATTTATACCCTGGGGAACAAACGAGCGTTTCTTGCCCGCAGAAGCCAATAAGGAGGGGAGTTTATACTTGACGAACCTAAGCCAGCTTATGCACTAAGGGATGCGGGTTGCCCAATATCCCATCGTCCTTGACAAGTGCCATGTTGTCAACGAGGGTTACGAGAACGAGATGAGCTGCAGATCGTTGGTATGGATATAACAATAATCTAATCTGATTGGGGAGGTGCCCTTACTATCGACATCCAAGTGCTGTTGACGGATGTCGCTCGCAATTTCACGGGAGTATTTAGAGAACCTCCTAAAGGAAACATTGTAGTAGGGACTACGCTCCACCAGGGCGACGATCCGATAACTCTCTTGCGTTCATCCCAGGAAGAACCGTTCACAATCCTTCTTTCGGCGCGAGGCAAACGGTGGAGCCAGTTCGCCTATCAGTTCTCTCACGAACTCTGTCACGTCCTGTCTGATTATGAACGCCTGTGGGATAGTCGCAACAATTGGTTTCACGAGGCACTATGCGAATTGGCTTCGATTTTTACCATTCGTCGCATGGCCGAAACATGGCCCGCGCGTCCACCATATGACAATTGGGCAGATTACGCACAATCACTCTCTGACTACGCCAAGGGATATCTTGCTCGAGAGGAGCGGCGACTGCCGGCGGGTATGACCCTTTCCGAATGGCTGCTATGGGAAGAAGGGGGTCTGCGCGAAAACTGTCTTCAGAGGGACAAGAACGCGGTAGTCGCCTACTCCCTCTTGCCGATTTTCGAGAGTGAACCCGCGGTGTGGAACGCTATCAACAGACTGCCCCATTCCTCGTCAATGTTCCGAGAATACATGCTTGAATGGCATGAATGGGTCGAGCCCGCTGAAAAACCACTTGTGAAGCGTATATTGGACGCGTTGACTAACGAAACCTGATCGAACAGGCCTTCAACAAACTGAAAAGGTGGCGCAGAATCGCAACCCGTTACGATGGGACGAGTAAGTGTTTCCTGTCAGACCTGCACCTGGCAACCTCAGTCATCTGGGGATAACAATTGTCGATTCGCCCTAATACTACAGTCGCAGATCGAGGGTAGGTAGAATGGGGGTACTCAACGGGCGGTGAGGTGAGGCTGTGGTTGTTGTGAAGGATGAGGTTGCGGAAGTGGCCCGGTGGGCCGAGGGCATCGACCGGGTACACGAGTGCATCGCGGGACGGTTCCGGCGTCCTGAGCCGCGCCGGCGGGCGCTGGACTACCTGCGGGGACTACTGCGTCCGGTGGAGCGCAAGAACGGCTGGCAACTGGCGGAGCGGGCAGGCGACGCCACTCCCGATGGGGTGCAGCGCCTGTTGTACAACTACCAATGGGACGCTGACCTGGTTCGCGATGACATGAAAACCTACGTGATCGGGCATCTGGCCGACGCTGCGGCAGTTCTGGTGATGGACGAGACCGGCTTCTTGAAGAAAGGGGACAAGTCGGTTGGGGTGCATCGTCAGTACAGCGACACGGCGGGCCGGATCGAGAACTGTCAGATTGGCGTATTCCTGGCCTATGCCAGCGCCAGGGGGAGGACTCTGGTGGACCGGGAATTGTACCTGCCCCAAGTGTGGGCGGAGGACTTGGAGCGCCGGCGAGAGGCCGGTGTGCCGGAGAGTGTCGGCTTTCGGACCAAGCCGCAACTGGCGCAGCTCATGCTGGAGCGGGTGGTGGAGCCGGGAGTCCCCTTCGCCTGGGTTGCTGGGGACGAGGTCTACGGCAACGACCACAACCTGCGGCTGTGGCTGGAACGGCGGCGCGTTCCCCACGTACTGGCCATCAAGCGCAGCGAGAAGCTATGGGCTTTGACGGACAGGGGACCGCGACAGTTGTCGGGGCGGCCCCTTGCTCTGCCGATCCTATGACCTGACCTCCCAGCGAAAAATTCGCATTCAGTACGCTCCGGCCCCTGGTCGGACTAACATATATAGTGGTACAAAACCGGAGCCGGACTGCTTGATCTTGCGCAGGTCGGCAAGATATTTCTGAACTGCTGCCATCAGTTTCGTTGGGCTCATACGTCCGCCCAAGGGTTGACCACGTCTATCCCGCTCCCCTCGAAATCGTCTATGTCCCTCGTCGCTACTGACGTTCCCCGGCTGCGGGCTATCGCTGCTATCTGGCAGTCGGCATGATTGATGGGACGCCCTGCGGCACGGCGGGTGGCGGCTATCACGGCGTAGGCTTGGGCTGCGGCGCTGTCGAATGGAAGGACGCGCCCAGCAAAGTCCTCCCTGAGCATCCCCTCCACCTCGTCGAGCAGTCTGTCTCGCCGTGCCCCTGTTGGCAGTATCTCGACGCCGTACCGCAGTTCGGCTTCACTGACAGTGGAGAGGTACAAGTTGAGAGCCGCCTGCCCGGTAACCCAGTCCACCACGTTGGCGTCGGGACCGGGGCGCATCAGTTCGGAGACGACGTTGGTGTCAAGGATAATCATCGTGGCTGCCTGAGTCGAACCGGGGCGGTTTGCGCATAGGTGAACGGGGTGGGGTATCCAGTTCCACCCCGCCGAGGGGCGCGAATCTGGCGCGAATGGCGCTCGCCAGGTTATCCTGCTCTGGTTGCTGGTGATAGAGCGCCATTCTCAGAATATCGCGCACTTCCTCCTCCATCGAGCGGCCGTTCTCAGCTGCCCGGATACGCAGCTGGTGTTTCAGTCCATCTTCGAGATTGCGCACGGTGATGCTGGCCATGATAGCGCCTCCACCCACGATGTCACATCATTATGACATGATTGCATTGCTATCACTAGATGCGCATGGCAGTTGGGCTACCTCGAACTCATCTCCTCAGGTAGCCAGCGCTTCAACGTCTCCCGCGTGCGCCAGGATAGCCTTGCCTGGTTGTCGGGCCTCGGCTGGCAGGTAGCCCACGGGCCGGATATCGCGCTGGGTACGCAAGACGCCGAGCGCACTGACTGCGGGCAGGTGGTCCTAGAGCAGCAGCTGCGGGATACCTTCACCGCGCTGAACAGCGTTGCACCCATCGAGGCCTTAACCGACGGATTCTGCAGGCCAACGAACCCCAAAGGCTAGTAGTCCAACAGCTTTGGAATGATGGCATAAAGAGAACGCATATTTACGAAGAGCAGCATTGTCCCAGGAGCAACCGTCAGCAGTTCTGCCAGTGGCGGGAAAGTTGCCGCTTACCGGAAATCTGGGTATGGCGGGAAAGGTATCGTAAGGAAGAGAAGAATGAGGGGGCTGTAGAATGCCTACACTGCCGCCGGGACTGCAGAGGCAGCCAGACCGTAGTTCCCGACGCAGACGTGGCCACGGGAGATGGAATAACCCAGCTCATACCCTCGACCACTAGCTCTTCGGTCTGGCAATTACCTCCTCGACACCATTACTGACAGAAGCGAATAGGAGAGTACGAAGAGCGGCACAAGGCCAATAGCGGATGATTAGTCCATCTCACCTTCAGGAGGTAAGGGTGGAGACATCATCCGCTGTTGCAGCATTCCTCGCTCAGGCCCAAGCCAGGGGCCTCAGCCACAAGACCATCGATGCATATTCGTGGGCGTTGCGCCATATCACCAGCGAGACCCTGCCCACCGAGGCGGGCCAAGTCGAGACCATGCTGGCCCAAGCCGCCCCTCGCTTGGCCTCAGAAAGTTTGCATGACCTCTGGCGCGTGCTGCGCACCTTTCATCGCTGGGCCAAAATTCGCTTCGACATCCCCGACCCCACGTCCCACGTCGCCCCACCCCGCCGCGCTGCGCTCCTGCCTCGCGCGCTCTCGCCAGCAGACATGCGCGACCTCCTCGAGGTCTGCCAATCCCAGCGCAACCGGCTGCTGCTCCTCGTGCCCTTGGATACTGGCCTGCGCCTGGCCGAAATTGCCGGGCTTCGAAAAAACGCCCTGGGCGCCACCGTCCGCGTCCTCGGCAAGGGCAGCAAGACCCGTGCAGTCCCCATCAGCCCCAGCCTAGTCGCCGAACTGAGTTCCATCAGTGTCCAGGATTTCCTCTGGACGACTAGCACCGGTACTCCTATGTCCATAGCCGGCATAAAGTCCGTATACAGACGCATCTTCGCCCTTGCCGGGGTACAAGGCGGCCCTCACGCTCTTCGCCACACCTTCGCCACACCTTCGCCACCGAATACCTCCGCGCCGGCGGCGACCTCTACCGCCTCTCCCGCATCCTCGGCCACTCTAACACTCGCGTCACCGAGCGATACCTTCACCTAGTGGCTGAGGATCTCATCGAGGAGCACCGCCGCCTCTCCCCAGCCCTGCCCTATCTCGCCGCTGGAGGCTTCTTATAGATGGAAAAACGCACCTGCTTTGCAAGCAGGGGGTCAGGGGTTCGACCCCCCTCACCTCCACCAACTATGACGACGGTCCTCCCTCATTCCTCTTTCGTTGCGGTCCGCTGTCTGTCCATCGGCCTCGATGCAAACGGCCGCAAAGGGTTGCCGTAGCCTGAGAATTGCCTCTTTGTAACCTCCCGGATCGGTTGATTGTCCGCTTAGACCTGCCTCATATCGCGAGGGGCGGTTGGCCGGATGCTTTGCGGAATCTGCAATCAGACTCTGTTTGGGGCGATCAGGAAAATCCGCGACAATCGAAATCGGCCCCCTCCCGTCAACTGGCTTGTATTAACATGGTTTGGATTTTGGTCCCGAGCTTCATTACAAAATCTTGACACACCGCAATCAAATACGTTGCTGTAGAATTGACTTTCTGTAAAAGGCATATGCCAAGGCTCGTCACCTGGCATGATGAACGTCATTTCGGAAAGCAGGTGCAGCATTTGAGGGGGGTTCATCAAAGCGTCTGCCCTCACTAAAGAAAAGGGAATTGATGCACGGCGGTTTCCCGGTTCCCCGGCAGCGTGCGGAATTCGCCGACGTGAAATGCCTGCCGGGGTTGCCGTCCTGCTCGTGCTGGCCTCTGTCCTGATGGCCGTTGCCTGCAATGGCGGACCCGAATCTCAGCCTGCGCCCTCCGCCCCTGTTTCAGCTACACAAACTGCCGAACTCCCTTCTCCAACAGCAACGCAGACGGTTGAGGCGATCCCAACCAGAACACCGGATGCAGTTAAGACCAGGGTTGCTACCTTTGCCCGTGAACCAGAGCCTCCGGTTCCAAATACCCCTACTCCAGAGCCAGAAAGGGCCGATCTTGTTACTCCGACCCCGCAGCCCGCTGCACAACAGCAGACAGAGCCGGATGCCACGCGTACTCCCGTCCCATCCTTTCTCGACGAACAACAGACAGCATCCTCGCTGTCCCAGCAGGGACGGTTGATTTGGCGTTTTCTCGCCTCCAACGCAGTGCGAGGGGATCCGGCGCTCGCCGACGGGGCGGTCCTGGTGGGAGCCGACGACGGCCGGTTGTACGCGGTGGATGCCGATACCGGCGAGCTGCTCTGGAGGATGCCCGTTGAGGAAACTCATCCGCTGCTCGCCGTGGCTGACGGCGTGGTATACGCGAGCGGCAACGATTTTCTCCATGCACTTGACCCCAGAACGGGAACGATTCATTGGAGCCACCGGACCTTCACCTCTTCTCTCCCTGACGTAAGTGAAGGTGTGCTCTATGTGGTCGGAGCAAGCGGCAAGATGTACGCCATTGACGCCGCCACCGGGGAGGCCCGTTGGACCCTTGACGCCACCGGTGCAGGCTTTGGGTCTGCGCCAGTCATTTGGGAGGACACGGTACTTATAAGCACAGTCGACGGTGTGCTGTACGCATTTAACAAGGCCAGCGGTGAAATTGCCTGGCAGACCAGCACCGGCAGAGGAAGCAAATTCCAGTCTGTAGCCATAGACGACGGCTTGGTTTTTCTGGCCTATGAAGGGTACCTGTACGCAATTGACGTAGAGGACGGATCCCAGATCTGGAAAATAGAGGCAAGAATCGACAATGACACCAGGATGACCGCCACCGAAAGAGCACTCTATTTCATGGACCGAGGCACGCTAAGGGCAGTCGACATCGCGACCGGCAAAGATTTCTGGCAGAGGGACATCAGACGGTCCAAGTCCGGTCCGGCCGTGGTGGATGGCGTGGTCTATGTGGGGACCCGCTTCTTCCTCTATGCCCTTGACGCTGTCACAGCGCAGACCCTCTGGACATATGAGACCGGTGGCTTTATAGAGGGAACACCCTTGGTTGAAGGTGGCGTAGCCTATTTTGGATCGACTGACGATTACGTTTATGCAGTATCCATCGCCTCTGAGGCGCCCGATGAGCCGCCTTCGCCCCAGCCCACCACCCTGCTGCCTCCTTTCACCCGTCTGATCTCTCCCAAGGCGTCCGAGACTGCGTCCAGGGGAGGATGGGGACTGGGGCGTGTTTCTGTGGCTGTCAGCGCAGATGGAAGCACCCTGGTTGTGGGCGATCCCGTGGTTCAATCGGAGGGGACGTACGGCGGCGCAGCGGTCGTGTTTACCAAGCAGGGCGACACCTGGGACGCCGCGGATGCCGGCCACGCCGTCGCGCTTCTGGCGACGGAACAGCCCGGCTGGGAGGGCCTGGAACCCACGGATTACTGGGATTTGTGCGAGTCATTCGGGCAGGACGTCGCCGTCAGCGCAGACGGAGGGATTGTCGTCGTGGGCGCTCCTGAGCACCGGCCGCCCGGACGAAATGAGGGCGCTGTGTACTTGTTCATCAGGCCTGAAGTAGAAGGGGCTGCCGTTTTCGGGGGGCTCAAAGGCGACGCATTCCTGCTGGTCCCGCCTTCGAATAGAGGCCTATTTGAATGGCTGGCGGAGGTAGGGGCGCCCTTGTGTCCCATCTGCCCTCAATCCTCTGTTCGATGTTGCGGTTTCCATGCCGTGAGAAAGGGCGAGGAATCGTTACGGCGTATAGGTGCGATAGTAGGGACAGCCGGACAGGGTCGCCCTCAGCGCCGTTCCGGAGGCAAGGGCATCGAAGCGGATGGTCTCTGGTGAACGCGGGTCCTCGCCGATTCGAAACAAACCGTCCTCAAGGGGGACCAGCGGCTCGTGTCCGCCCGTTGGGTACATCAACAGCAGCGACCCCTTCCTTAGCACCACACGGAAATTGGTCAGGACGAAGTTATAGGTGCGGTAATGCCCGACGTAGCTCTGCCATTCGGAAGGACATTCGAAGGAGGCGGGGCCGGAATATTCGTCGCTGACATACCAATCGGGTCCGTGGAACAGCTCAACGCCCCGGCCCTCTTGACGCCCCACCTCGAGAAGGAAGTGTTCAAGGTCAGGGTGAGAGACATAAAAGCTGCCCTCTCCTCGCGGTTCCAGGGTGGCTTTCACGCCGCGCATTTGGATGGTCAGCCGCCCGTCTTCGGGTGTGAGGACGAGGTTGTCATCGCCGGAGCGGTATGTACCGGCATAGTCCTGCGCATCCTCCACCACTTCTGGATCGATGGATGGAAGCTGAAGGGACGATTCAAGCTTTCCCACACCGGAACGGAGTATTGCCAGGATGCGCATGGCCATATTCATGGCGCCGTAGGACTCCACGTTCCCGTTGATGAGCACAACCACCCCGAGGCCTTCCTCCAGATCGGCGACTATAGCTGACATAAATCCCGTGGTGCTGCCGCCGTGGCCGAGGTAGGTGTGGCCATCGATTTCGGCTTGTGTGAGTCCATAGCCGTAATGGGCGCCGCCCCACTGCTGGGTGGCAACCGCCTTCTGCGTCATCAGCCGGAAACTAATTTCTGACACTACCCGTCCGGTGGGACCTGCTCCACCGTTCATCAGCATCCTGAGATAGCTGCACATGTCGTTGGTGGTGGACGCTTGGCAGCCGTCACCGACGCCGTATTCAGTCCACAGTGACGGAACCAGGCCATGGTTCCTGTGCTCCGGACGGTCATCGAAGAAGTTGCGGTAGCCCACGGCAGCCCGTCTGCGCGAGTCGAATCCAATCACCGGATGGGAATCCCTCATCTCCAGGGGATCCAGTACCCGCGCCCGGACGGCTTCGGCGTAGGGGCGGCCGTCCAGTTCTTCGAGCAGGAAGCCCAGGGTCTTATAGCCGACGTTGGAGTAGCGAAAGTACTCACCGGGAGGGGTGGCCGTCCTACTGTGCCGCAAGGCCCAGGACTCGTAGAGACCGTGCGTTCCGATATCATTGCCGGACACCAGGCCGGAGGTATGGGTCATGAGGTGATGTGTGGTGATCGCCTCGTAGTCCGACTGCACCTCGAACCATTGCAGGTAGCGTGACACAGGCGCATGCAGGTCCAGGCGGCCTTCGTCGTAGACCTGCATCAAAGCAACATTGGTGAACGATTTGCCGATGGACCCGATCTCGAACATTGTGCCGGACACGATCGGGTCTTTCGATGCCAGGTCCGCATATCCGAAGGTGGCAAGCCTGAGCAGCTTTTCACGGTCAGTTACCGCGATGGTCAGCCCTGGCATATTGACTTCGTTCATCCTGCTTTCAGCAAAAAGGTCAATTTCCTCGTATGCTCTGTCGAGGCTGGTCATGATGCGCTCCTACGGCAACGGAGGCTCCCGGTCGGGCCGGGCTTAAACGCGGGGCTTTGTCAAAACGCACTGCGCGGTGTCGGCATATTTCGTGGCCAGGCCTGCATACCGGCAAGCAGAATTCCGGGCCCACCGGCAGTCGGGTCCGTTCCCCAGACTCCTTGGTTGCCGTTGGGAAGGATGCAGAGGATCCGCAAGCGGCCACGGACCCCGAACAGGAAAGGAGGCGCACCCCGCGTTAACAGGAGATGCGCCTCAACAAAGCAATCAGCGCCAGCGAAAGTCGCTTGGCTGGAGCGGACTAGCTGCCGAGCACAGCCTCGATCTTCTTCTTAAGGGCGCCCTTGGGCACGGCGCCAATAATTTGGTCAACCGGCTGGCCGTCCTTGAAGAAAATCAGTGCCGGGATGCTGCGCACGCCGTACTGCATGGCAACGCTGGGGCTGCTGTCCACATCCAGCTTGCCCACGGTCAGCTTGCCATCGTACTCGACTGCCATGTCGTGCACGGACGGGGCAATCATTTTGCAGGGGCCGCACCACTCAGCCCAGAAATCGACCATGACAAGAATATCTGACTTCAGAACCTCGGAGTCCCAGTTCTGTTCGGTGACCTCTATGGGTTCAGCCATCTTCATCCTCCGGAAAAGGTCTTCCGCTGCAGTAATCTCGCGCGGCCTACCGATGGCGACCGGGACTCGCGCACAGCGAAATCATTGGTTCACTTCAGTTTAAATGTGCCGCTACGGCTGGTCAACCGGCGGTCGTCAGCGCCATATTACGGCGGGGGAGTCTCTTCGTGCGTTCCCGCCGTTGGAATCCTCTTATCGATGGCTGTATAGTGTTACCGCAATATGGAATCAACAGAACAAGTTGTCCGGCCTGAGCAACAGGCCGGGCTTTCAGCATGCCCTCCTCTCCATCCCGGTGACCACCTGGAACTCACCCTTGAGACATGGGGTCGCCTGGGCGAAGCAATGGCTCGGCATGATGGTGAACCCATCTTTGTATTGGGTGGTATCCCGGGCGAACGGGTGCGAGCGGAAATTGTGCGGGTGCACCGCAAATATGCATCGGCGACGGTGGTTGAGGTGCTGGAGCCCTCCACAGACAGGGTTGAGCCACCCTGTCCCTATTTCGGAGAATGCACCGGGTGCCAGTGGCAGCACTTGGAATATGCGGCTCAACTCAAGGTCAAGAGAGAGAAGGTGGTGGACGCCCTGGTCCGTGTTGGAGGGCTCTACGCCGATGCTCAGGACGCCCCCGTCTCGGATACACTGCCGTCGCCAAACCGCTATGGCTACCGCAACCACGCCCGGTTCACAGTCGGCAAGCAAGGATCGCTGGGATTCGTCAACCGCGAGACTCGTCGTTTCGTGCGAATCGGCCACTGCATGCTGATGCGGCCCAGCGTGAACTCGGTTCTGGAGAAATTGCAGGACCGCTGCACCGAGACGACCCAACTCTCCATCCGGGCCGAAAGTCGGGCCGGAACCGACGATGCAGACACTCCTGGAAGCTACTTGGTTCAGCCAAGTCTTCACAATCCGGAACTCACGCTGGAGACTGGCCAGAAGCGATACGTGGAGACCATTGGAGAGGAGCGTTTTTACGTCTCGTCTCCGTCGTTTTTTCAGGTCAATGTCGAACAGGCGGCGAGGGCTGCCGAGGTTATCCGTGAGGGGCTGCAGCTAAGCCCGGACGACGTGCTGCTGGATGCCTACACCGGGGTCGGCACCTTCGCGGTGCTGTTGGCTCCCCACGTGAGCAGGGTCATGGCGGTCGAGGAGTCGTCGGCCGCCGTGGCCGACGCGCGGGAGAACGCCTCGGGCGCGCCGAACGTGGAGTTCGTGCTCGGACGCACGGAGAACGTGCTGCCGCAGTTGCCCCTGCGGCCCGACGCAGTGGTCCTGGATCCGCCTCGGTCCGGTTGCCAGCCGCAGGCGCTGACCGGGCTCATCGACCTTGCCGCTCAGCGAGTGGCCTATGTTTCATGCGATGCCGAGACGCTGGCCCGCGATCTCAAGATATTGTGCTCCGGCGGGTACGTCCTTGACCGCGTGGTGCCCATCGACATGTTCCCACAGACCCACCACGTCGAATGCGTGGCCCTGTTGCACTGGGAAGGTCCCGCCGTGGGCGATCGCTTGGTACTGGCGTCCGAATCTCCCCGCCGACGGGAGCTGGTCCAGGCGCTTGGATTTGACTTCGCTGTTATTCCTGCCGACGTACCCGAGGAACCACTGCGAGGAGAGTCGCCGGTTCAGATGGTGGAGCGGTTGTCCCGCGAAAAGGCTCTCAAGGTGTCCTCCCAAATGGACGAGGGTTTCGTGATTGGCGGTGACAGCACCGTCGTACATCTCGGTGAGTCGCTGGGAAAACCGGAGGACGACGAAGAGGCACGCGCCATGCTGCGGCGGCTGCGTGGCACCACCCATCACGTCAGTACCGGCTTGACTGTGGTTAACGCGGGGACAGGCGAGGCCAGAACGGTCAGCATGACTTCTGAGATCACGTTGCGAGAATACACGGATGACGAAATTGAGGCCAGCATCGCCACCGGCACGCCAAGGGACAAGGCCGGCGCCTATGCGGTGCAGGACACCGGGTTGCGGCCGGCCTCTGGCTGGGAGGGTTGCTACCACAACATAATCGGGCTCCCCACTTGCCTGTTGCTACAGCTTCTGAACGATCTGGGCTACAGTTGGTCCGAAGGGTGGCAACCACCCGAGGCGACCAGATGTGGACCGGGATGTCCGGTGGCTGGGACTATGGAGACCGCGTCATGAACTTCATGGGAATCGGCTTCATGGAGTTGGTGGTCATCCTGCTGGTGGCTTTCTTGGTGGTGGGGCCTGGGCGGTCGATAGACATGGCGCGCCGGTCCGGCAAGGTGCTTGGTGATCTTCGACGTTCGTTCTCCGATGTGACCGACGCTATTATTGTTGAAGAGCGGCAGCGCACCCATTCCCAGCAGCCACCGCCTGGTGTGCCGTCGCGCCCCGACCTTCCAGAGACCGATGAGACACCACTCCAGGAAGTAGCGCCCCCACCCGGCAAGCCCCCCGACGGGACGTGATGGCCAGGGAACTTTCCCTGACAGAACACCTGCGTGAGTTAAGGCGACGGGTAATCGTGTGCGTTGTCGCCGTTCTGGCCGGGAGCGTGCTCTGCTTCGCCTTCTACAAGCAAATCATCCAGTTCCTGTCCCGGCCAGCCTACAACCTCGAGACCGGCTCAGGCCTTGACCTGGTATTCATCGAGGTCACCGAGCTGCTCACTACGGCGGTCAAGGTTTCCTTCGTTGCTGGATTCGTCTTGGCGCTGCCGATCATCGTGTACCAGGTGGTCATGTTCGTGGCCCCGGGGCTCACCGGCAGAGAGCGCCGCTACCTGTTTCTATTCATGCCGGCCGCCCTCGTGGCCTTCGCTGCAGGAGTGGCCTTCGCCTACTATGTGCTCACGCCACCGGCACTCAGGTTCCTACTGGGCTTCAGTGACGTTGCCACGCCACTGATCCGCATCAGCAACTTTGTGAACCTGATGGTACGGCTGCTGTTCTGGATGGGAGTTGCTTTCGAGACGCCGCTGATCATGTTCATGCTGGCTCAGCTGGGCATCGTTTCGGCGCAGCAGATGTCCCGGTTTCGCAGGTACTGGGTCGTGGTGGCGTTCATCCTTGCAGCCATCATCACGCCCACTTTCGATCCGGTGAACCAGGCCCTGGTGGCAGGACCGCTGCTGGTGTTGTACGAGCTGGGTGTGCTGCTGGCGAGAGTCGCGAGTCGCGGCCGACGCAAGGCGGAAACGGCCATCGTTCAGCAGTAGAGACCATCTCATAAGACGGCGAACCAACCCATCCGTCATGCCCCCTGGTTCTTTCGAGCCAAGAGTGGGAATCCAGGACATCGGTAAGCGATTGGCGCATTTTCAGCAAATTCTGTGCCTTTTGAGATAGATTCTAAAGACGAGGCATGCGGGCAAAGAAAAAGGACCAGCTGCGCACCGGTCCCTTTTGGATTGAAGCCTTAAAGTCCAGATTAACTAGTACGGGCTTCGCTCGTCTCCGCTATTCGCCACCGGCGGGTCCTGGCGGGGCTTGTCGTCCTCTCCCAGCAACGCGCTCTTGAACGTGCGGATGCCCTTGCCCATCGATGAGCCGATCTCCGGCAGCCTGCGGGCACCGAATATCAGCAAAATTACAGCGAGGATGGCCAGGATTTCCCAGATTCCCAGCGGGCCGAGACGCATATCTCATCTCGCAAGACAGATTATTGAAGACGTCGAACATACTATCAGAATCCAAGAGAACAGACAAATGAGTTACGGAGGTTCAAGCTACAGGACATAATCTCACATCGGTTATATTGTGCCTCCGGCAGCGGCCCGGCTATAATTCGGCCCTGAGTTGACTTCCTTGAGTCCGCCGTATACAGGCCGTGGTATTCAGAGGAGGGGAATGGAATCCAGTTATGACCTGGTGGTAATAGGCTCCGGTCCCGGGGGATACGTGGCCGCCATTCGTGCGGGACAGCTTGGTATGAAAGCTGCCGTGATAGAAAGGGAAAACCTGGGCGGAACCTGCCTCAACTGGGGATGCATCCCGACCAAGGCCCTGCTCAAGAATGCGGAAATCGTCTCATACGTGCGCCGCTCCGAGGAGTTTGGCCTGAAATTCGACGGTTTTCACGCCGACTATTCGGTGGCCATGGCCCGCAGCCGCCGCGTGGTCGACCGCAACACCCGGGGTGTCCGGTTCCTGTTGCGCAAGAACAACGTCGAGCATATCGATGGCACTGGCAGGTTGGCCGGGCCCAACCGGGTGGCCGTGGACCCGGAAGGGACGGTGATTGAGGCCAAGAACATCATCATCGCCACCGGTGCCCGCCCCCGCACGATACCCTCGCTGCCCGTGGACGGAGAGCGCATTATCACCAGCAGGGAGTCCATCGTCCTCACCGACCTGCCGCAATCCATGATCATCGTCGGAGGTGGGGCCATAGGTGTGGAGTTCGCCTACATCTACGCCATGTACGGCGTGGAGGTCACGATCGTCGAGCTGCTGCCCAGGCTGGTGCCAAACGAAGACGAGGACATCAGCGCGCAACTGGAGCGGTCGTTTAAGTCTCACGGCATAAACGTGATGACGGGCGCGGCGGTTACCGGAGTACAGACCCGGTCCGACGGCGCGACGGTTGCTGTAGAGCAGGGCGGGGCAACCCAGTCTATTGATGCCGGGATGGTATTGGTGGCTGTCGGCGTCCAGCCCAACGTGGAGGAGCTGGATCTGGAGTCGGCTGGAGTCGTCGTGGACCGCACCGGAATTGCAGTCGATGAATTCTGCGCCACCAACATTCCCGGCGTCTACGCCATTGGCGACGTAACCGGCAAAATGCCACTGGCCCACGTGGCGTCAGCGCAGGCTGTGACCGCGGTCGAGCACATCATGGGGATGGAAACGCAGCCCCTGGACTACGTCAACATGCCGCGTACGACCTACTGCAACCCGCAGATCGCCAGCTTCGGCCTGACCGAGGCGCAGGCAAGAGAGCAGGGCTACGAGGTAAACGTCGGCGTGTTCAACGCTATGGCCAACGGCAAGGCGCTGGCCATGGGCGAGACGGAAGGCATGGTAAAGCTGGTGGTCGATGCCCGCTACGGGGAACTGCTGGGCGGCCATATGATTGGCCCCGAGGTGACAGAGTTGCTGGGAGAGCTGTCGATGACCCGGATGCTGGAGGGCACCACCCTGGAGCTGGGGTGGACAGTCCACGCCCACCCGTCTCTCTCCGAGATGCTGAAGGAGGCTGCCCTGTCGGCCCAGGGCCGGGCGGTTCATATGTAGGAATTTCGCTGTCAGGGATATTGAGGAATCGTAATTGCAATCGTAATCTGCAGGGCCTATTTTGGCTGATTCCGATAAATTGTTTGTATCGAACGGGGAGCGGCGGTATACTTGGGCCGGAACCCGAATCAAACCGGATTACACCCGGATCCCGCCTTCGCTGGCGGGTCGTAACGGGAAGTGAATGCAGGAGAGCGCATAGATGGCTTTGGGCACGTACGATTTCGCAATGAGCATCGGCGGTGAGGCAGGCCAGGGTATCGCCACTCCCGGCGACATTTTCGCTCGCATTGTCGTTCGCCGTGGGTTGCACCTCAGTACCTACAACGCCTACCAATCCATCATCCGTGGCGGGCATATATTCCTCACCCTTCGCATTTGCGACGAGGAGATATTCACCCACGGAGACAAGATGGACCTCTTGCTGTGCCTGAACCAGGACACCATGAACCGCCACCAAAGGCATATCGGGCCCAGTGGCCGGGTGCTGTACAACAGCGACTCGGTGAAACCAGGAGAGTCCAGCGGCGGCGACCTGTGCGCCATTCCGGTTGGCGAGCTGACCCAGAGCCGAAACCGCCTGATCCAGAACACCGTGATGATGGGCGCAGTGGTCTCCCTGACGGGATTGGACTTCGAGGTACTGCAGGACAGTCTGGAGCTGCGCTTCGCACGCCAGGGCCAGCAGGTGGTGGATCAGAACGTGGAAGTTGCGCGGGCCGGGTTTGACTACTCGGAGGCCAATTTCCGGCGCTTCGAGAAGCCGATGCCTCAAGGTGGGAATCCGCTGGCCGTGTGGTCGGGTAACGATGCGATCGCCATGGGCGGCGCTGCCGCGGGCGTAAAGTTCTATGCCGCCTACCCCATGAGTCCTGCCTCCGGAGTCCTGCACTGGATGGCTTCCAACGCCCGCAACCTCGGCATAATGGTGCGCCAGGTGGAGGACGAGATCAGCGTTTCGAACATGGTGATCGGAGCGGCCCACACCGGGGTTCGCGCGATGTGCGCCACCTCCGGCGGCGGCTTCGCCCTCATGACCGAGGCGGTCGGTGCCGCAGGCATGATGGAAATCCCGGTCGTCTACATAGACGTGCAACGCGCCGGCCCTTCCACCGGGGTGCCCACGAAGACCGAGCAAGGTGACCTGTGGCAGGTTCTGGGGGCCAGCCAGGGCGACTATGAGCGCCTGATCGTGGCGCCACGCGACGCTTTGGAGGCTTTCAACACCATGCCCGAATTGTTCAACCTCACCGACAAGCTTCAGTGTCCGGCGGTTATGATTTCCGACCTGCTAATTTCCGAGGGGCGGTACAGCGTCAATCCCGACGACATAGATATGCATCCCGTCATCGACCGGGGACAGCTCATCACCGAGCCTTCCTCGCCCAACGGGTACAGGCGCTACGAGAACACCGACAGCGGCGTATCGCCGCGCGCCATCCCGGGCATCGAGGGTCACGTCCACGTGGTCGCCACCGATGAACACGACGAGGACTCAACCCTGATCAGCGACGAGTTCACCAATCCGCACAAGCGGCGCATGATGGTGGAAAAGCGCGGCCGCAAAATGCAGGGGCTGGCGGACATGATTGCTCCCCCCGAGTTGGAGGGCTCCGAGGATGCGGAGGTCACGCTGGTGGGATGGGGTTCGACTCATGGCGCGATCAAAGAGGCCAGGCAGCAACTGGAGGGGCGTGGGGTCATCGCAAACCACCTGTCGATCAAGTGGATCGTGCCCTTCCACGCGGACCACGTGAGCCGGATCCTGAACAGTGCAAAGAAGGTCATCATTGTAGAGAACAGCTATTCAGGACAGTTCGCCCGGTACCTGCGCAGCGAGACCGGATTCTCGGCACACGGCCACATTCGCAAGTACGACGGGGAGCCATTCATGCCGCACCACATTGCCGATGGCGTGATGGAACAGGTGGCAGAGAAGGTCAGCAGCTACGTTCCATACCAGGAAATTGTAGTCTAGGCGGGCGGACCAATACCCAGTCCCTCAAGGTACCCGGCGCAAGCCACAAGTCTTGGCGAAAGAGGTGAATCAATGGCAACCGTAGGTGTGGCTAACGGCAAGACCGAAATCCAGTTGACGGCCAGGGATTTCAAGGGTCAGGTCGACCCTGACTGGTGTCCCGGGTGCGGCGATTTCGGTGTTCTGAATGCCCTGCAACGCAGTTGCGCCGAGCTGGGACTGCAGCCCCACGAGATACTGACAGTCAGCGGCATCGGATGCTCTTCCAACCTGCCGGGCTACTTCAATTCCTACGGGATGCACACCCTTCATGGGCGTTCCCTGGCGGTGGCCACCGGCGCCAAGCTGGCCAACCACGAGCTCACCGTGTTCGTTACCGGCGGCGACGGCGACGGATACGGCATTGGCGGAAACCACTTCGCTCACTCGGCCCGGCGCAACATTGACCTGACCTACATCGTCATGAACAACCAGATCTATGGCCTCACGACCGGCCAGATTTCTCCTACCAGCAGCTACGGCATGAACACCAAGAGCACCCCCTTCGGCAGCGTCGAGTCGCCCGTGAACCCGATCACCTCGGCGATCATGAATGGCGCCACCTACGTCGCCCGCGGCTACAGCGGCGACATCAGGCACCTGACCGACCTGATAAAGAAAGGCGTGCAACACAAGGGGTTTGCCCTCATCGATGTGTTCAGCCCGTGCGTCACTTTCAACCTCGACAACACCCACCAGTTCTTCAAGGACCGGGTCAAGAGGCTGGAGGACGAGGGACACGACCCCGCCGACTGGAAGACCGCATGCGAGCGGGCCTTGGAGTGGGGCGATGACATATACACGGGACTGTTCTTCCAGAAGGAGTCGGTTTCGCTGGTGGACGCCGAGCCGGTGCTGGCCAAGGATGGACCCCTAGCCAAGCGGCCCTTGGGCTTGTCCGAAGAGCAGACCTCGCGCATTATCCAGCGGATGATGTAATCCAGCCGTGGCCCCACTGACCTTGAGGGAGCGTCCACGCGGCGCTCCTTTTTCGTTGGGTTACTGCAATCGGCTACAGCGTTGGCGCGCGGTTGCCCATGCCTGTTGCATCCTTTAATATCTAGCCCAGACTCGAGCCAGAATAACGACTGTTTGCACGATAAGCCGAGAGGGTCAGGAGGCAGAATTGGCCACATCCATTGTGATGCCGCAGTTGGGCTACGATATGCGCGAAGGCACCGTGGTTCGCTGGATCAAGCAGGAAGGCGAGGTGGTGGTGGCCAACGAAGTCATCGCCGAAATCGAGACCGACAAGGCGGTGGTCGAATTCAAGCCTACCACCGGCGGTGTGCTGCGCCGCATTGTCGCCGGTGAGGGAGAGGCTGTGCCCGTGGGTCAGCTCATCGCGGTGATTGGCGATGCCGACGAAACGCTGCCCGACGATCTCTTGGCGCCAGCAACTGCGGCCCCTGTCCCTGCATCCCAACCAGAATCTCCCTCAGTGCCGCCAGCAGCCCCCGCTGCCGCTGCGGCCCCGGCCGGAGAGGTGCGCGCCTCGCCCATCGCCCGGCGGCTGGCCCGTGAGCGCGGTGTTGACCTGTCAACGGTGGCCGGCACCGGACCCGGCGGGCGTATCGTGGAGTCCGACGTGCTGGAGGCAGCCGAAGCGTCTCGCGCCACTGCCGAAGCGGGGCGGGTGCTCGCCTCGCCGCTGGCCCGAAGGTTGGCGCGCGAGCAGGGAATCGACCTTGCCTCGATCACTGGCACCGGCCCGGGCGGCAGAGTTGTCGAGGCGGACATCGAGGTTTCCGCTGCAGCCCAAGTGGCCGCGGCCCCTGAACCAGCTCCTGTTTCTGAGGCCGCGCCTGAACCGGAGGGTGCGGAGCGCGCCGACCTGTCCCGGATGCGCCAGGCCATCGCCCGGGTGACCTCTGACAGCAAGCGGGAGGCCCCCCATTTCTATGTCGCCACCGACATCGATATGACCGCGGCAATGGCCCTTCGCCGGGAAATCAACGGCGAACTTCCCTCGTCCAGCCGGGTCAGCGTCAACGACCTGATAGTCAAAGCCTCGGCCTTGGCCATCGGGAGGCATCCCAAGTTCAATTCGTTCTTCCGTGGCGACTACCTGCAGATGAACCCGTCAATCAACGTCGGTATAGCCATCGCTCTGGAGTCGGGTCTGATCGTTCCGGGTATTCCGCGGTGCGAGGACAAGACGCTGGCGCAGATTGCCGCCTCCAGCCGCGACCTAATCGACCGGGCCAACAACGGCACCCTGCAGGCCGAGGAATACGCCGGCACCACATACAGCGTCAGCAACCTGGGGATGTTCGACATAGACAGCTTCACTGCCATAATCTTCCCTCCCCACGCCGCGATCCTGGCCGTGGGAGCGGTCAAAGAGCAGCCGGTGGCCCGCGACGGCCAGCTTGCCATCGCCGAGATAATGAAAGCCACCCTCTCCGTCGACCACCGCGTCGCCGATGGAGCAGAGGCCGCCCAGTTCCTGATGGAGATCAAGCGCCTGCTTGAGAAGCCCGTAAGCCTGTTGCTCTAGTCCCCAGGGCGCTATTTTGCGCAATGTCACTCAAGGAGAACAAGCCGTGCCCAACTTGACCGGAGGACAGGCCATCACCGAGTCCCTGAAAGCCCAGGGCGTGGATACCATATTCGGCATCATCAGCGTACATAATCTTGACCTGTTCGACGCCCTGTTCGACCAGCAGGACAGCCTGCGGTTCATCGGCGGCCGTCTGGAGCTGGGCTGCGGCTTCATGGCTGACGGGTACGCCCGGGCCACCGGCAAGCCGGGAGTGTTGATTACCAGTACCGGTCCGGGGGCCGCCGATTCCATTGGCGCCATGGGCGAGGCTTACTTCTCCGGCTCTCCACTGCTTCAGGTAACCACGAACGTGGAGAGCGATTTCATCGGCCAGGGCCGCAACACCACGCACGAGACCAAGGACCAGTTGCGGATGTTCGAGGCCGTGACCGACTGGAACGCGATGATCGGTGATGTCGAGTCCATTCCGGACAACCTGCTCGAGGCATTCCAGCGATTCCAGAACCGCAGGCCCCGTCCCATCGAGCTGGAGCTGCCTACCGACCTACTTGGCAACCGCGCGGAGGTGGAGGTCATCGGCCCCCGGGATCCAGGCATACCCCAAGGCGATCCCGCCAGGGTGGAGCAGGCGCTGCAATTGCTGCTCAAGGCGAAGCGGCCCGCGATCGTTGTGGGCGAAGAAGTCCAGATGCTGGGCGGAACCGCAGAAATCGTTCGTCTGGCCGAGGCCCTGGGCGCACCGGTTGTGACGTCGGACGGCGCCAAGGGTGCCTTCCCGGAGGACCATCAATTGTCGTTGGGCACCATGCTGGGCGGTCGCATCTGGGGCGAGAACCCGGCCCAGAACTGGCTTGCCACCTGCGATGCGGTGGTCATCCTCGGCTCGATCATGCCTCACCGGTCGACCACCGGCGTACAGCTCAAGCTGCCGGACACCGTGATCCACGTGCTGTTGGACGGCGAGTCCATAGGCAAGAACTACGACGCCACCGTGCCCATAGTCGCCAACTCGCAAGCGGTGGCCCAGCAGTGGCTGTACGCCATCGGCGACAGCGACGTCAGCAAGGGCCGGTCATACGCCGATGAGATAGCGTCGGTGAAGAATGACATTCACCGGAGCCTGCAGGAGACCTGGGGCAACGAGCTGCGGGTGTTCGAGGCAGTGCGCGAGGCCGCACCGCGAGAAACCGTCTTTTCGCTGGACCCGACGGTCCCAGCCAGCCGCGCCTCCAGGTGCCTGACCATCTACGGCCCGCGAAAGTACATGCATCCCCACGGCTGGGCCGGTCTGGGGTTCGCCTTCCCCGCGGCCCTGGGAGCCAAGGTAGGCCAGCCCGACAGCCCGGTGGTATGCATAACCGGCGACGGCGGATTCCAGTACAATTTCCAGGAACTGGCCACAGCCGCTCAATATGACATCCACCCGGTCATCCTGATGTTCAATGACAATGCCTGGGGCGTGCTGAAGAAGTACCAGCAGGATCGCTTTGGCGACCGGCTTTTCGCCACCGACCTGGTCAACCCTGACTTCGGAAAGCTCTTTGATTCCTACGGCTTCGGAGCAACGCGTGTCTCGACGGTGGCGGAGCTAGGGCCGGCCCTTGATGCGGCCATTTCCTCAGGCAAGACCCACCTCGTAGAGGTCGCGATTCCCGACGGCTTCGGTGCGCTGGTGTAGGGTAC
Source organism: Dehalococcoidia bacterium (assembly GCA_965249355.1). Lineage (GTDB taxonomy): Bacteria > Chloroflexota > Dehalococcoidia > Lucifugimonadales > UBA3495 > VXOI01. The sequence goes on along the minus strand of CBDFLW010000004.1, from coordinate 1,846,265 downwards.
GTACAGTCAACTTTGCGGGTTTTCTTGAATGGTAATTGGGGGGTGATTTTGGAAAATCCAGAATTCAAGGGTGTGTTACAGGAACTTTTAGCTAGGAAGGTCGGAGCGGGCGAACAGAATCGCAAACTCATTGCATCGAAACTTCGCGATCACGTTGAGACATTCACGGTTGATCGGCTGCACCAGTTACTTGCCGGAATACAGCCGTCGCAAGCGGAACGAATCGCTGTCTCTTTGGTGCTAGAACCAGAGGGAGATCAATGGCTTTCAGAGAATTGGCCTTTGGAGGATTTGAAATCCAGAAGGTTAGCTAAATTCGCGTTCGCCCGTCTCAGGAGCCATGCTTTAGCTATAGAATTTGTCGGTTATGTTCTAGTCGATGCGTATTTTAGAAATGAGGATCGATCAGAGAGTGTTTTGAAGGAGCTGCTTGCCCAGTTTCGGCAAAAAGGAGAACTCGAAGTCGAAATTGATGTATTTGACCTGAGGTTCTAGGTTTGATTAAGAATGCAGGTCAGACTCTAGACCACATAGTAGAGTCGTATTCTCTACATAAATTGACTCCACCAGTAGATTTGTTTTCCCTCGCGGCAGCTTGGGGCGCAGTATCGATCGAACAACGTGAAATCTCCTCAGACGCAATGCTGCTCCCTGCCGCAGAGGGCTACAAAGTCATCCTAAAGAAGGCCTACTCTTCAGGGGAAAGAGTACGTCAACGTTTCTCCTTTGCGCACGAGCTAGGCCATCTCCTATTGAGGCAGTTGGGCTACGACAAGAGAACCGGCTCCGGACCTATGCAACGAGGTAAGAATGCGGACAGTGATGAAGAAAGGCTTTGCGATAAGATAGCAGCAGAGATTTTGTTGCCACGTACTGCCTTTATGTCCGATGCGTCGCAGTTGGGATGGTCTATAAACGGAATTAAGTGCTTAACCCGCAAATACAATGTCTCTGTTCAGGCAACAGCTAGCCGCATAGTCAGCCTGACGCCCGAAATGTGCCTCATGGGGGTCTGGAAAGCTTCAAACGCAGAATCAGAACCACATAAGCTGCTTCATTCGTTTGGTAGAACACCCAGATACGCGATTCCGAACTCAAATAGAATGCCACGCATACGCTTGTGGCTAATTTCCAGAGCCGCCAAAAGTGTTGACGTGGAGAACGGAATCGGTCCCCTAGTAGATCGTGCCCGTAGGTCTGCCCAACCTGAGGATGTCCCGGCTGAGGCCTGGGCGTGGGGGAAAGATGATTTTCGGCGCGTTCTCGTGTTCTATTATCCCGAGAGGGAGTTGACAGAAGATATGCGAGCTGTCGCCAAAGCGATTTGGCGGGCGTTTTGAGTTCTTCCCAGTTTCCATTGGCAGAATCAACGTCACACCAAATTCCACTCTTCCCGAATCCTAATCTGATTGGTCAAAACGCGATGAGGGGCCAATCAGACGCATTAGGCGACGGCGAAGTCTCTAAAATTCAGACAAAGGACTTTCCCCGCCGCGTCTATCCTCTTGATGCGCGTCTGCTGACCGAGGAGCAGATTGCCGTCGCCTTTGCGATGACCTCGCGGCGGCCCGATCCCTTCGACGAAATTGTCCGGCAGGTGAGCGAGGAGAAGGCCGCCGACTTCCACGAGCGGTGGGTGTTAGGGTACGGTCACGCGTCAGTGGCCGAGCACGCCGTGGTGCACCTGGCAGTGGAGAACATCTCCCGGCTGGCCTGCGACGGGCTGGAGGACAATCGCCTCGCGTCGTACACAGAGAAGTCGTCGCGCTACCAAGTGATGGATGCGGGTTACTTTCACGTTCCCTCCGAGCTGGATGGTCATCCCGCCTTACGCGATGAGTATGTGCTGACATGCCGACACCTGTTCGACGTCTATCAGCGGCTCATCGACGGCTGCATGGAATATTTGCGCAGTGTCCATTCACAGCGGGCTAGGGAAAATGACGCTGCCTACCACCTGCGACTACGCCGTATCGCGACCGATGGCTCCCGCTCGGTTCTGCCGGCATCCACGCTTACCAACGTGGGGGTTACGGCAAATGCCCGCACGCTCGAGCACGCCATTTCCAAGTTGATGTCATCGGAACTCGTTGAGGAGCGGGAGCTCGGGGAGGAAGTCCGGGAGCAGGGAAGGGAGATAACACCAACGCTGATCAAGTATGCCGACGTGGTTGATTACCTGCGTCAGGGCATCCAGCGGCGCCGGGACTTGGCGGACCAGGCCTCACGAAGTGAGAGGCAGAGCGAGACCGCTCCGGAGGTGCGGCTGTTGCACTGGGACGCCGAGGCCGAGGAAAAGCTGGTCGCGGCATTGCTGTACGGGTCCACTGAATTTGAATACGCAGGCGCTTGGGAACGATCCCTCGCGATGACACCGGAGGAACGCCAGCAGATCATTGGCGGCTTTCTCGAGGGCATGGGTCCCCACGACGCGCCTCCACGGGAATTGGAGGTGGTGGACTACACATTCGAGATACTGCTGGACTACGGCGCTTTCCGGGAGTTCCGCCGTCACAGGATGCAGACGTACCTGCCGCAGCTGCTGACCGTGGCCCACGGCGTCAGGATCCCGTCGGCGATCAGGGATGCGGGACTGGAGGGCCTCTTCACTGAAGCTACTGGTGCCGCAGAGGGCGCCTTCCATAAGATTCACGACGAAATCTCGCCTGTGGTCGCCCAGTATGTAGCGACCCACGCCCACAATCGGCGGGTTCTGTCCAAGCTGAACCTGCGGGAATGCTTCCACCTGTTCAAGATGAGGACATCTCCGCAAGCCCACGAGTCCATCCGGGAGCCCATGAAGAAAGCGCTGCGGCTGGTGGAGGGGAAACACCCGCAGTTCTTCAAGCACCTGCAACTGCGCGGCTAGGTCGCTTTCAGGCGGGCGGAGATGTCGGCCAGCCTCTCTCCCAGCTCCCGGGCCTGTGCGAGATCATCGTCGTTTGCTCCACCCGATGCGGTGGCTCCGTAATAGGAGCCGGAGACCCGCATCCGGTCGGACCATGGAAGACCGACTATCACCATTCCACAGGCCAGCATCCAGTGGATCAGTTGCTGGAGTGTTGTTTCGAGGCCGGAATGGCGGCCTGTCCCCGTGGTAAAGGCCGCGCCAGGACGGCCGGCAAGCACGCGCTCCTCCCAGAGGTCTCCCTGGTCATCCAGCCACTGCTTGAACGTGCCCGAGATGCCGCTCCAGTTTGGTGAACCGAGGATCAGCCCATCGGCTGCCAGCAGGTCATCCCGAGAGGCCTCATCGATGGACATTCGCGTGGGAACCGCCAGGCCGCTGCATTGTACGCCCTCGGTCACGGCCTGCGCCATGGCCTCTATCGAATGGCCCTTCTGATCGAAGAGGACCAGCACTTTCGTCATCACGAAAAGCCCTTTGGTCTACGGGTCGGAGCAGTCCCGGGTGTAGTCACAGTGGGGACAGGTGATCTTGCACTTGTGCTCTGCCATCTGTGTCCCGCAGATGTCGCAACTGGGGTCGAGGGTCTTGTAGATTTTCCGCACCGCCAACACTCCCTGGGATTTTGAGCGAGTATAGCAGCGCAATTGGAACGGGCCAAGCCGAACCTGGTGGGCAAACATGCCACCGGTCCGGAGGGCAGGCGGAGGCGGCTAACGAAGGGCTGCGACCAGAACCAGGTCTCCCACCATGCCGGCCGTGGCCTGCGCGCGATCCGTCGAGCCCACGGGCTCTGCCATAGCGGCAGCCACTCCCATACCGCGGCTGATCTGCACGGTATCGTACAGCTGCAGAGATTCAGGGGATCTGATTGGCATCGTACCCCATCCACGATCATCCACGTTCAATTCACCTCCCCAGTACCACTGTCCGCCTTTGGTCAGCCACACGTGGTAGACGGAATCGGGCGAAAGCGGGGCCAAGTCTGAAGCCATTAGCACCGCTTCTCTGCCATCTTCTGATAGGACCATGATGCCCTTCGAGTCCACGTCCGGGCGTGCCGGTTTAAAGACCAAGGTCTGATTTCCCGGCTGGGCTAGGGCATAGCTGGTTTCCTGCCATCGTTGCAGATTGCCCTGCATCTGCGACACGGAGTTCGACGTCCTGGCAAGGGCGGTGGTGGTTGCCATACTCTCGTCAAGCTGCTGACGGAGTTGCAGGTTTTCCGACTGCACTACGCTCATCTTTTCGGACATCTGGAAGTTCAGGGCCACGGAGACAGCCACCGCGACGATAGCCAAAACGGCGGTTATGGGTCCCAGATACCTTACCAACCGGCTGTTTGATACCCATGTTACCCTTGACCAGCTACGAGATGGAAGCTGTCTGGATACCGATACTGTTTGTAGTTCAACAGGTGGCGAATCAATTGAGCCGAGGACTCGGGAGCGCAAATGAGCGGGTGGCGCCACCGCGGGCACCGATTCCGCGATTGCGGTGAGCGCCTGCCAGTTCCGGTCGACAATAGTCGAGCAGCTCGAGCACCATTCGACATGGTCAGCGACTGTCTGCTCCTCCACCGGCTCCAAGGCGTCCAGGGCGAACGCCTCCAGCAGATCAAATGGGTGCTGGTATGTGGAGTTATTCGCTGTCATCTTCCTGCAATGCGGCGCGCAGCTTTTGCATCGCTAGGCGAACTCTTGTCTTGATGGTACCCAGGGGTTCGCTTAGAAACTCTGCCATTTCGGACTGGGTATATCCCTCGAAATATGCCATCAATATGACCTGCCGCTGGTTATTGGGCAGGGTGGCAAGCACCCCCATTATGCGTTCCCTGTCGAGGCTCTGCTGGACCTGGCTCTCGACAGAGGGGTTGCCGGATGGAATTCTTTCCAAGGTCTCGTAGCCCTCGGGATCGGTCATCGTCGCAGTGCGTCGCCGGGAACGGATGACATCGACCACCCGGTGATGGGCCACGCTCATAATCCAGGACTTTGGCTGCCCTCTTTCTGCGTTGAAACTCGCGGCCTTGAGCCAGATGTTGAGGAATACGTCCTGGGTGACCTCCTCCGCCAGCGGTGGCTGCTTAAGCATATGAAGCGCCATCGAGTACACCGGCGTGACGTAGCGGGTGTACAGGAGGTCCAGCGCATCCCTGTCCTGGTCGGCGATGCGCTGTAAAAGCTGGCGGTCGTCCGGTCCGTCCGCCCCAGGCCCATGGGGTTCTCCGGACCGGTGGCCCGGCAGAGGACGCTGGGCCTCCAATTCTTCGCTACTCACGATATACGCTGGAAGCAGCCAACCGGATTCAGTTGAGGCAGGTCAATTGAGACGGCTCAGGGTCATGCGCAACTGGTCGATCCAGGCTTTGACCTGCGGCGCGTCAGGCGCGGCCGGCCTTTCCTTCAGGTAACTTTCAAGACTGGCAATGGCAGCGCGGTATTGTTGCAGATGTCGCTGCAGGGCAGCCAAATCCTGGTAAAGGGTCGCCGCATCCGGCCTCACCATCAGCATGCGCTGAATCACCCCCACGGCCTTTTCCGGAGCGTCGGTACGCTCATATACGACCTTGAGATTGTTAAGGATCCTGAACAGAAACTCGTACTTCGTGCACGGCTCCAGATAACGGTCATCCCAGGTCATGCGTGACCCAAATAGTCTCTCCGCCAACCTGCGGCAATCGTCGACGGAGAGCCTCTCGCCGCCGTTAAAGGGGTCAAAGAAGACGTCGCCCCCCTCCAGGCCTACGAGGAAGTGCCCTGGCATGCCCACTCCTTGAAGCCGAATTCCCGCCCTTCGCCCCACCTCAATAAAAAGCAATGACAGACTTATGGGGATGCCGGTCCTGGTTTCCAGCACCCTGTTGAAATAGCTGTTGTCCGGGTTGTAGTAATCTCCGGCGTTTCCTCGAAATCCCAGTTCGTCAAACAGGTAGCGCCCTACCTCCCGGGCGCGGTCCTGGGGAGGGAGTCCTTCAGGAGAACGCTCGTTCACAGACGCAGCAAAGTAGTCCAGCAGGCCAAGATGATCCGCAACCTCAAGGTCCGGGAATTCCTCTCCCGCCACCAGGAGAGCGGCGCGGGCCAAATCCAGGTCTTCTTCTGGACGCGCGATAAGGCGCTGGAACTCCTCGCGAAAGTTCTCCGCGCCGGAGCCCGTGCTTTCTGCTCTGTTCATTGGCCCGCCTCCGGTGCGGAGTTGGGACTGCACCCAATTGCGGGTGGCGTCCCCTTTTATCCCTGGATGGTCAAGCAGTCGAACAACGGCTCAAGATTGGGCAGACTGTCCAATCCCCAAAGGGTTTCCAGGGCACGCTGGCACTGAACCGAGGGGAGTGAGATACCGGCAAAGTTCTGGAACTTGCTGCCAACGTCGGCGTCGCTCATCGGATTGCTGCGATGTCCCTTGGGCCAGGAGGAATGGGCGGAGTCACTCTGACCGTTGCGGCCGGTGACAGTGATGCGGCAATTGTATTCACCGGGATAGCGGGTGGTGAATTCAGGCTCTTCAACCAGCGTCATACGTGACATAATATCCCGAAGGGCGGGACTGGCGATGTCGTCATCGGTAAAGCTGTCAGGGGTCACGGGACCATTCAGCAGGGTGGAAGCGACCAACCAAGGGATGCTGTGATCGGCCGTTTCCCGCGTCTTTGGGTCCCACTTCTCGGGCTCGCTGGAAGCCGTGCTGGCAGCCACATTGTACGTCTCGATGTGAATCGACTCGATGTCGTCGACCGGCATCTTGTTTCGGAGCTGCAGGGCCAACCCGATGGGATTCTGGGTGTGTATCTGCGAGGGATAGGATTTGAAGATCGTCCTGGTGATGCGGAATGGATCGTCGTCCCTGCGGGCGTCCCCCAAGGGGAACTGTGGCACCTCGACCGACCGCCCCGCTGCTTGCTCCCAGAGTCCGCGTCTTCCCTCGAATGGCTCGCCGGGGCCGGTCATGCCCTTCGCTGCCAATTGCGCAGCAAACACCGCAGAGCGGGATGCGCTGGCGGCGGCACATCCCTTCCACATCGAAAGCTCGCCCGTCCGGGTAACACCCAACGGCAGGTGCGGCGAAATTGCCAGCGAAATCGCGTTGCCGGTTTGCTCCTGGTCCAGGCCCATAACCCGCGCGGCGCCACAGACAGCACCGATGACGCTGAAGATGCCCTGGTCCCAGCCCAAGTCGCTGGCCACCACCTCGTCGGAGAGACGGCAGAATACCTCGTATGCCAGAGTGATGGCGGTTATAACCGTCTGTCCGTTGCTCTGCAGAGGTCCGGCTACGGCCAGAACCGCCGGGATCATGTCGCTGGGATGTCCGCCTCCGGGCGAAAAGTAGGAATCGTTGCAATCGAGATAACGCACGGCCACGCCGTTGGCGAAGGCAGCCAGGTCCGGAGTCGTGCGGACCTGCGTCCCAATGATGCGGGCCGACATACGCCCATTGATGCCGTCAGCCAGGCTGCGGGCGATTTCCGCAGGCTCGGAGTTAAACCCTCCCACGGCGCAACCCATGGTGTCCACAAGGGTGCGCTTAACCTGCTGTACCACTGCCGGGCCGAGTTCCTCGTATGTCAGGCCGCAAGCGTAGGCGCTCAGCATCTCGGTAGTGCGGTCCATATGTTTAACTCCGTAAGGTCTGCCCTTGGAGAGTCTGACAGGGCAAGATTCGTCCCGCCCTGTCCATCGGAAATCTATCGAAGTACAGCGTCTGCCATTCGCTCTAGCTGCTTGCCCATCTCGTAGTCGTTGGCGACGTGCTCCGGGCGTACCACCACCCGGTCGGCGCCGGCGTTAAGGTAAGACTGGACGACGTCATGATCGGCCGTCTGGCCGTAGACGCTGATGGTGATGGACTTTGGGTCGCGGCCTACCTCCTCGGCCATGGCGTCCAGGCGCTTGCGGCTGTCCTCGACCTCTGCGGGCGTGATACGGTTGGGGAGCCAGCCGTCGCCGTGGGACACGATGCGGCGCAGCACATTACGGGCCAGACCGCCGATGATGATGGGCGGGTGCGGCTGCTGAACCGGTTTGGGGTATGACTTGACCGGCGGGAAGTTGTAATACTTGCCGTGGTATTCGGCCTCGTCCTTGGTCCAGAGCTCCTTCATCACCTCAAGAGCCTCGCGCGTCTGCGTCCAGCGGTGCTCGAAGTCGCCGCCAAAAACCTCTGTCTCCTCACGCAGCCAGCCGGTGCCTATGCCGAACAGGAATCGGCCGCCGCTGAAGCGATCGAGGCTGGCGATCTCCTTGGCCAGGAGCAGCGGATTGCGCTCAGGGACGAGAGTGATGCCGGTGCCCAGCTTGATGGTGCTGGTAGCTCCCGAGGCCCGGGCAAGGGCTATGTAGGGATCAGTGAAGTGGGAGTAGGTCCAGGGGATCTCCCCCCCGGTGGCCGGGAATGGGCTGTTGCTTTCCACGGGTACGGCGGGGTGCTCTGCGTACCAAATTGACTCAAAGCCAAGTTCCTCGGCTTTCCTTGCCATTAAGGCCGGATCAACGGTGTATGCCGGTAACGGTGTGGAAACTCCAACGCTCATGGTTCTACCTCCTGGTGGCGTAAGCCATTACATTTTCGGATACGGCAAGCAACAATTCCGTGGCCCCGGTGATATCTACGCATACGGGACGGCCTTCATCATCGCAGCCTACGGTCAGGTCATCCGCGATGGAGTGCGACGCAGCGGCGGCCTTGCCGTGGTGCAGACGCAGGACGTCGCGCTCGCTATCATGGGCAACTATCCGGGTTCCATCGAGGGGCATCCAGTCCCAAGGATTCACATACTGCCCGGGAAGGAAATGCGGTAGCAACATCCCAGCACCGTCCAGCAAGACGAACCTGATTCCCTCCTTGTTAGCCTCTCTAATTTCCAATGGTTAACCTCGAAAGCGTTGCGAATAGAGGTAGGTCCGGCCATGAACCCTGATTTCGTCGTCCCTTTCCTCCAACAAGTTTCTCCGGGCCGGGAGAATACTCAGGTTGTCCTATCTTCCAGTACAACCCTGAGATCACGCCGCCTTTCTAGTGTTGAAAGCTTGCTTAAATTGGAGGGTTTGGGGAAGCAGTTCGCTTAAAGAATCACCTCATCCTCCGCATCTATGTCCGCTGGCGGTTCCGTGCCTGCGAAGTTGCGCCACCAGTTGGCAAAGGCCTCTGGGCCGTGTTTGTCCCGGAGGCGCGCGAGATGGACGCGGGCCTGCGCGATCACGGGAAGGTCGCGGCCGGCGGCCAGTTGGTAGGTGCGGGCGGCCCAGGTCAGGGCTCCCTCCATGTCCTCGCGTTCTTCGGCGGCCATGCCCAATTGGCCGTAGGTGCGGGCTGTGCGGTTGAAGTCCTGGATTTCCTCGAATATCTCCCGGGCCCTGTGGTACCACCCCTCGGCCTCTTCCAGCCTCTTCTGCTCGTGGAAGAGGACGCCCAACTGCCTGCACTCGTCACCAGCGCTGCGCCAGTCGCCCAGTTTTTCGTATTTGTCGAGGGCCATGGTGTACCAGTGTTCCGCGTCCTCGGGGAACATCTGCCGTCCCTGCTCCACCAGGCCGAGGTAGTGGAACTCCACGGCCATTTGCGCCTCGTTGCTCATGCGGTCGCTGAGGGTCAGCGCCTGCTTGTACCAGTTTTCGGCGTCGTCGAACTGATACTGGGCGTGGGCCACGGTGCCCAGCGCATGATAGATCAGCACAGACGTCTCCTCGTCCCGCGCCTCCTCGAGGATCTCGCGGGCCCGATGGTACCAGCTTTCCGCCTCCTGATACTCGAAGCGAAACTGGGCGCACAGGCCAAGGGAACGATAATCCTTGACCATCTCTTCCACGTCTTCAAGCCGTTGGTGAATGTCCAGCGACTTGGAAAACCAGTCGCGGGCCTCGGTGTAACGCCGCTGATACTGCCGGACCAGCCCCATGCCGTAATAATCATCGGCAACGGGAGCGCGGTCCTCACCTTCCTCAATGATTGCGAGGGACTTGGCGTACCACTCTTCTGCTTCATCCAGTTGCCAGCGCCTGAGCGCGACCTCACCCATCTGGTGATAAACGGCCGCGGCCCGCGGATCGCTCTCGGCATCGGGCTGGGACGTGAAATAGTCCAGCAGCTGCAGGTTGAGGGAGTCGGCCCGGCCGAGCTCGTTGGTTTCGATGCACTCCGATGCCTCGGTCCCCAGCAGGTAGAGCCAGAGGTCGGTGGCCCCGTTGGCCTGTGCCTCGTCCGCCGTGGCTCCGGCGGCATCGAGTAGCTGACGGCGCAGGCGGCGCAGCTCCGGATACCGCTTCTGCATCCGGTAGACTTGGGCCAGAGGCTGGGTCAGCAGTTGGGCGTTATCCCACTCCTGTGACTCCATTGCAAGGCCGAGAGCCTGCGTAAAGTTGCCCTCCTCGGCCAGGATGGCGTTGGTCCCCGATTCCTGGTTCTCATACAGGGTTTCCATAAAGTAGTCGGCAGTGTCGGCATAGACCCGCACGAATTCTTGCTCGAGCAGGGCGACGCGAGGAGGGGTTAGTTGCCGGTAAAGGGCGCGCCCATAAAACCAACCCATTGACGGGTGGATCTGGTAGACACTTGGCGTGATGGGTTCCAGGAAGCCGGCAGTCCGAGCCGACCGGAGCAGAGTGCGACAGGCACCCCAACCCAGCTGTTCGCCCATCACCGAACGGTAGGCGCTCTCTTGGGTAATGTGCGTCAATATGTCCATCATCACCCGGTTGCGGAAAAGGGAGAGGAAGGGCAGGTGTGTACGGCTCCGGCGTGGCATCCGCCCGTAGGCGTGCTCCATCGCGGCCGTCAGGTAGACGGGGCGGCCATCTTCGCCAGGACTGGGCTGGTAAGCCTCTATCTCCCGGCGCAATTCGGTCAGCAGTACTGAAGCGGGCACTTCCTTGATCAGCGGTATCACAATCTCCATTGCCAGTGGATGGCCCTCAAGGAGTTCGAGCAGTTCGATGAACTCCGGACCCAGGCGGTCAGGGTCGACGACGGTCTCCTCCATCAGGCGTGTGGCAAATTCAATTCGGTCAGCTACGGCAAGCCCTTCCAGCGAGTAGTTTCCGTATGATGCGGACAGCCACGGCTCGGAATCCCGGCGGCTGACCAGCAGGACGCACGTTAGGCCGCCCTCCGCGCACAACTCGCTGAGAAACTCGTCCATTTCGGCGAGTTCACTGTTCTCCAGAAGGCCGGTTCCCGGGTATGGGAAGCCAGCCAGGTTCTCGACTCCGTCCCACACCAGCAGGGTCTGGTGCCCGCGCAGGAATTCGAGGAGCCAGTTGCGACGGGCGGATGTTGGCAGATCTCCGAATTCCAGCCCTGCCAGCGCGGTACCCACCTCGTGCAGCGCTTTGTCCAATCCTGCCCCAATGTCGAAGTTGGTATGGAACACTCCGTCGGGCCGGGCGCCGCTCTTCTCCAGCCAGGCCGCAAGCCCCAGTGCAATTTCGGATTTTCCGACGCCCACAGAGCCGCTCAATAGCACTATCGGGTTGGCGCCCAGGGCTGCCTCCATCTCCAGGATCTCGCGACGGCGGCCAATCAGGCCGTATGGTCCACCTCGGGGCAGTTGACGCGGCGGGGGCTCAGGTGTAGCGGGTTGCATTCCCGGGATGACGGTCTCCGGTTCCTCGGGTCTTATCGCCACTGGATCGTAACGGGCCGACTGGTATGCCAATGGCGTGATCCAGTCCCACGACACAAACGGCCCTCCTGCGGAGGGGCGGTGCGGACTCTGCATCAGGGCTCGCCGGGCCGCCGCAATCGCCGCCGCCGCGCCGCCTCCACGCGCAATCCCGGCGTAAAATGCGTCAGCAAATAGCTTTCGACCTGCACCGCCCAGCGGTACGGGCAGCACTGCCACCTCGGGCACGCCGCAATTCAGCAGTACGTTGGTGGCGACATAAAAGTAGTCAGGAGAGTTGCAGGAGAGCAGCACCACCGGGATACCCGCGGCCGAGACCGCCTTCCCGATCCGCTGCAGGGAGCCGACGTCCACCATTTCTGAGCCCTCATTGCTCACCACAACGCCGTCCAGGTGCAGCAGGTGGTAGCTTCCTGCTTGTTTGGACAGGTGGGCTTCCAGCCCATCTACGGTAGGTGGCCTCAGGCATTCCAGGGACACTTCGACGTCCAGCGATTCCATGGCCTCGAGAGCTTCAGCAGCAACGCCCTGACCGCTGGGTGTACACAACATCAGCACATTGAATTGCGTGTCATCAAGGCTGGAAGGTGAGAACGATGAGAGCTGATCGACAGGCCTGAGTTGTCTCGTCAGTGCGCTTACGCGATTGACGATGTAGCCGGCGTCGGGGCTGTTGAGCAGTTCCCAGGGAAGCGCCAGTACCTCCGGACGTGAAGACACGATCGAAATCCGCAGTGCGTGCCCGTCGATTGAATCGAGGCGGGACCAGATCTCTGTAGCCTCTGCACTAGAACGAATGACTGTTTCCAGCATAAGGCGGCCAACGGCGCGGAGTCCTGCCTCCACTGCCTCGGCCCGCGAACGCGAGTCACCGAACGGATTAGAAGCGTATTCGGTTAATAGCCAGGCCATCTCCAGCAGCTCGGCGTCGGTCAGTGGGTAAGGGAAGGCAATAGGCGGCGCACTCAGGCGGTGGCCGCCATCGTCGAGGACAGAAAGTTGAAGCTGTCCGCTCTCGGGCAGGTCTAGGATTTCCAGCGTGTCGGGCAAACTGTCCTCCAAGCAAAACGCGTACAACCGAACGAATGTCTGAACCGAAATGGAACGAACATCCCTAAGAAACTATCTCAAAACGCCCTGAAATTGCTGAAAATTCGCCAATCGCTTACCGAGGCCCTGGATTCCCGCTCCGGGCTTGAAAGAACCAGGGGGAACGACGGGTTGGTTGGTTCGCCGTCTTTTGAGATAGTCTCTAGATACTATAAGGAAGGGCCGGTGCCCAATGGCGAACCGGCCCTATACTATCATCGCCCGCACAGGCAGTCCAACGAACAGTCAGCAGCGTGGGGTTGAGCGTCCTACTGCGCGGTGAGGCCGCCGTCAACGGCCATGGCCAGGCCCGTTACCAGCGAGGCAGCATCTGAACACAGCCAGGTAACAGACTCTGCTATCTCCTCTGGTGTGCCCAGCCGTCCGATGGGCTGCCGTGCAGGAATTGAGGATTCGTATTCCTCGTCGCGCCCCCCGATCAGGCGGCGCACCATGGGCGTGTCGATGATGCCGGGGCAGACGGCGTTGACTCTTATGCCGTCGCGGGCGTATTCGAGGGCAGCGGCCTTGGTCAGGCCAACCACGGCATGCTTGCTGGCGACGTAGGCCGAAAGCCGCCGGGAACCGACGAGTCCCGCGGCCGAGGCGGTGTTGACGATGGCCCCGCTGCCCTGCTGCATCATCTGCGGAATCTCGTGCTTCAGGCAGAGCCACACACCCTTCACGTTGATGTCGATGAGGCGGTCCCACTCCTCCTCCGGGTACTCGTGCAGGCGGCCCGCCATGTAACCTTCGATACCGGCGTTGTTGTAGGCGCAGTCCAGCCTGCCGTAGGCCGCGACCACCCGGCCGACCAACACAGACACATCGTCCGGGCGCGAGACGTCAGCGTGGACAAAGATGCCGTCGCCGCCCGCCTCCTTGACGGCGCTGAGCGTCTCCTCGCCACCGTCAGCGTTGATATCTGAGACAACGACGGTCGCGCCCTCCCTCGCCATCACCAGCGAGGTCGCCCGGCCGATGCCTGAACCGGCGCCGGTGACCAAAGATACCCTACCTTCAAGCAGTCCTGCCATACACTGAACCTCCTGTTAGATGAGCCAGGTCGGCCGCGATGGATTCTACACCCCCTGGAAGATTTCGGAGACTGGCAGTTCCAGCCCCTGCAGAACCACGGTCTCGACGTCCTCACCCACCCCGCGTGTGGACAGGCGCTTCCATTCTCCGCCGTCCAGTTGCAGCACCTCGACAGTGCGGCCCTGGGGGGAGACCAGCCAGCACTCACGGACCCCGATTTCAGCGTAGTCCGACAGCTTGCTTTCGATATCGGCACGAGTGTTGCTTTGCGAAAGAATCTCCACCATCAGGTCCGGACCTCCGTGTATCCGATCGTCTCGGATGATATCGACCCTTTCATTGCTGATGAATAGCAAGTCCGGTTGGCGGACTCGGAGGGGATCCGCCTGAACGATGACGTCCACCGGTGCGAAGAGAATCTCGCCGATACCTTGTTCCGCAACGAATCGATCCAGGGGTCTAAAAGTACCCCTCGATGTGCGCTGATTGAGGACGTTGGGAGCCGTCGACATAATCACTTCGCCGTCAACGATGTCGAAACGCGCCAGCGTGTATGGCTCGTTGAGATACTCCTCGTACGTTAGCCTGGTTCCAGTCGTGGCCATGGCCTCTCCTCCGCCTAAGTTTCGCCGGTGCGGCGGGCGTCGGCGCGCCAGTCGTCGGGGCTGGGGCCGCGGTCAATGGCGACATCGACAACTGCGGGCAGTCCTGACGCCCTCGCCTCCCGAAGTGCGTCGGGCAGGTCGCGGGAATCCTCGACGTGGACGCCAAAGGCGCCGAACCCCCTGGCTATGGCTGCGTTGTCGGTCGGGTAGAACTCGGAGGCGATCTCTTGGCCGCGCGGCTGGTGGTCCAGCACCATGCCCAGCGCGTTGTCATTGAACACGACACAGGTGATGGGCAGGTCGTACTGCATCGCAGTCGAGAGGGCGTTGACCGTCATCATGAATCCACCGTCTCCGGTAACTGCCGACACCGGACGGTCGGGGTAGACCAGCTTGAGGGCCACTGCCGCGGGCAGCGCCCAGCCCATCCCTGCCGTGCCGCCGGGGCAGTAGAAGGTGCCGGCCTGCTGGGCTTGGTACAGGTGGGCCATCCAGGTCCGGTTGTTCCCCGCATCGAGAGCGTAGACCGTCGAAGGGTCAGACACTTCGTTGAGGATCGAGACCAGTCGCTGCGGGGTCACCGGCGAAGTATCTCTGTGCATATCCGGGTCGTCATAGAACGACAAGGCCGTCTTGCGAGTGGACATGGAATTTGTCCATTCGGCGCGTAGGCGCGCGTCGGCCTGGGAAGCCTCCTTCGAGGCCGCAACCAGCTGGTTAAGTATGCTACCGGCGTCACCGACGAGGCCGATCTCCACCGGGAAGGTCCAGCCGGCGTTGCGTTCGTCGATGTCGATCTGGACCACTCGTTGCCGCCTGGGGTCGAAGATATCGGGGCGCTCGCGGACGGTTTCCTGCGACCGCAGCAACGCGCCGACCACGATCACGGTGTCGGCCTCGCCGACTACCCGATTGGCGACGGCCTGGCCATAGGTGCCGACCATCCCGACGGAGAGAGGATGCGTCTCCGCGATGGCGCTCTTCCCTTTATAGGAGGTTGCGACCGGCATACCCCACATTTCGGCCAGCTCCTGTAGCTGGTCGTGGGCCCGCGCTACGTGCACACCGTTTCCGGCGACCAGCACTGGACGGCGCGATTCTGACAGGATATCGATCACACGCTGCACGTCGGATGGCGCGCTCTCGGGTTTGGCGGTGTTCAGGTAGCCTGCGGCGTTATGGATGAAGGGCGGCGCCTCCACGTCAACTTCGCCGCCGATGGCCGCCGACCGCATCACCACCGACGAGGGTCCGGGCCTGCCGCTGATCGCGTGCTTGATGGCCAACTGGGTGGCCAGCACTGCCTCCTTCGGGCTGGCGGCCAACGCGGTATACTTGCTCATGGACTTGAAAATGTTTGGCAGGTCGATGCTGCCGTATTCACCGGCGCCCGACTGGTTTGCCGGGCGCTGGGCGGCGCCGCCGTCGGAGGTGTCGGTGAGCACAAGCATGGGAGAGCTGCTGAGCATGGCCTCCATTATCCCGAATGAGGCGTTTGAGCCGATGAAAAGCCCCTGCCCCATGACCACAGCCGGCTTTCCGGTGGCCCGGCCATAGGCATCGGCCATGATGGCGGCGACCTGCTCGTGTCTCACCAGGATGGTCTTGATCCGGTCTTCCCGTCCGTATAGCAGTTGGAAAATCTGCCCGGTCCCGCCCCCGGGTATACCAAAAACATACTCGACCCCGGCTTCCTCCAGGGTCTGGACGATCATCTCACTGGCTGTCGGCATGCTGCCTCCTGATGTTCCGCCGTTTCCCTCGCAAAGTCTTTACATTATAAGAAAGTAGGGAAGGGTGCGATCACTACCCCCGAATCCGCGCTGGGATGATAGCCCTGGCCTGATAGGCGGTCAAGAATCCCCTGGTTAGGTGGTATCTTCGCGTACCGTTCTTGACCGCCAACAGGGGCGAGCGTATCATCGGCGCATTCCTGGTTCATCGGGCACCAACAGTGCATTCGGCGCAACGGACTGAGCGGGTCCGCGCACAATCGCCAGAGCAGGAGAGTAGCAATGAGAGGCGGCGACGCAGTAATCCGTGCATTAGAGAAGGAAGGAGTTCGATACATCTCCGGCTTTGCCGGCGGGGGTGAGGCCCCGCTCTGGCCTGCGCTGCGGGCCTCTCAGCAGATCCAGGTGTTTTCCGCCCGCCACGAGCGCATGGGCGTGGAAATCGCAGACGGCTATGCGCGCGCCACCGGCCAGGTGGGCGTGGCGCTGACCGGCACCGGCCCGGGAGCCACCAACACGCTGACCGGCATTGCCGGTGCCTATGCCGACAACATCCCTGTGCTGCTCCTCATGGGGCAGCATCCGCTGGGCAGCATGGGGCGAGAAATCCAGCAGGAGGTGCCCTCCAGCATCTTTGACAGCTTCGTCAAGTGGAAGGGCACGATGTCGAGAGTTGAGGACATCCCTGGCATCATGCGCCGGGCTTTCACCAACCTGCGCTCTACCTCCCCAGGACCGGTGGTCCTTGAGATGCCGCTGGACGTGCTGATGACGGAGGCGCCGGACAATGTGCTGAACTACGAGCCAGTCGGGCCGGGACGCAGGGCGGCCCCGGACGCCACCGACATCGAGCGCGCCGCAGAGATTCTGCTGAATGCCCAATTCCCAATCATGAACGTGGGAGGAGGTGTGTTGGCTGCTGAGGCCTGGGACGAGGCCCTGGAGTTGGCCGAGCTGCTGGCCATGCCTGTCGCCAGCACCCTGGTTGGAAAGGGCGCGTTCCCAGAAAACCATCCCCTGTCCGTTGGCGGCGGGGTTTATCCACACAGCAGGTATGCCTCCGGGGCGGCTCTCATAGTCAACAGGAGGGCGGATGCCGTTCTGGCCGTGGGAAACTCTTTCCGCTTGCCCAACGCTACCGATGGGCGACCCATACCGGAGGGAGTGAGCCTGATTCACATAAACGCCGACTCCGGTGATCTCAACAAGATCTACCAGGCGGACGTTCCCATTCTGGCGGACGCCAAGTTGGCCCTGCGCAGTCTAATTGACGCTGTCCGGGACCGGATGGGGCCCGGCGGCCCACCATCTGCGTCCAAGCGCGAGGAAATCGTGGCCGAGATTCGCGAGGCGAAAGCCAAGTGGCATGGAGAATGGGAATCGACCTTCAACGACGAATCGACTCCGACCAACGGGTACCGCGTGGTACAGGAACTCCTGAAAGTGGTCGACATCGACCGCACCATTGCCCTGCACGATGCTGGAGGCAGCCGCGGCTATTTGTCGCCCTTCTGGCCTGCCACCCGGCCGCGCAACTACATCGGCATGGGCGGCATGGCCGCCATGGGCTGGTCAATGGCCGCGGCCATCGGCGTGAAGCTGGGCCGACCGAATCACTTGGTGTTCAACGTGCTGGGAGACGCGTCCTTCGGCATGGTTGGCATGGAACTGGAAACGGCCGTGCGCATGGGACTGCCGACGCTGACCGTCGTTCTGAATAACGGTGGCACCGGCGGCGGACTGATGGCCATGTCCCGGGACAGCGCCGCCCCCCCGCCAATGGCGGAACTGGGAGGCAATTTCTCAATGGTGGCCCAGGGCCTCGGCGCTTACTCCGAGCGGGTAGAGGACCCTGCCGACCTGCAGGATGCCTTCCGCCGCGCAATCGCTGCCACCGAGAACGGGCAGGCCGCCCTGGTCGAAGTCACCATCCGGCCCCTGCCAACGCCAGAGACCCCCGAGGACTGGACGCTCTAGCCCCCGGGTGTTAGTCATGCCCACGAAGAAACAGAGTTATGGGGAGATAGGGGCATGGGGGAACGCCGAACACGGTGGGCTTGGAGTCAGCCTGGTACTTCGAGATCGGTACTTCGAGATCGGTACTTCGAGATCGGCTCGATAATCGGGCGGGCAGTCATGACGGTTGCATGCGGTGGTGGACTTCCTGCCCTGGCTCCCCCAAGAACTTCCGGAGGTTCTACCAGTACAAGGGGGAATTCTGGACTCTGCCCGTCGAGACGGGCTTGGGCGTGATGCTGAGGACCAGGGCATGTTTCAGCCGAAGGGTCGCGCGGTGCTGTATTCACACATCATCGACTCGCGCGAACCACCCTGGAGCGAGCGAGGATTGCGGATGGGGGAGATAATCTGCAATGATCGCGAGCCTGATTGGGGCGACAACCCCGCCCTTGTAATTTCGGAGGCCTGTGTGCCGGCCGGAAAATGGCGGGAGATTATGATTGTTGATTCGATTGTCGAATTATGCAGCTTCAGATCGACGACCGGCTTTAAGTACGAAGACTATTAGCTGGCAGCAAACGCCCCGGCACCGGCGCACCCTGGCGAATTGACAATTCTATGCAGGAAGCTCCCCGGCACTGATGCGGGAATATCTGCGAGTCCTGGAGGAAATCAGCAAATGAAGAGCGTTGAGATTGACCGCGGCAAGCGGCTGAAAGAGGAACCGGAGAAGGGCCATAACCGGTGGCATCCGGACATTCCTCCCATCCTGGAGACCGACCCTGGCGAGGAGGTGCTGCTGGAAACCCGGGACGCGTCTGACGGCCAGATGCATCCGGCGGTGTCCGTGGGCGACTTCGACCGCTTCGACACAAAGGTTGCCCATCCCCTGACCGGCCCGGTCTACATCAATGGCGCGGAACCGGGGGATTTGCTGGAGATCGAATACGTCGACATCACCCCCCAGCCCTACGGCTGGACGCGGAACCGGCCAGGCGCGGGCTTCCTGCGAGACCTGTTCCAGGAACCATACTTCGTCAACTGGAACATCAGCGACGGATGGGCCACCTCTGAGCAGCTGCCCGGCGTGAGAATCCCCAACGGGTCGTTCATGGGGACCGCGGGCATTGCCCCGTCGCGAGAACAAATGGGGTCGTGGGCTCGCAGGGAGGCCGACCTGGTCAGGCGCGGTGGGACCGCGGCGCCTCCCGATCCCGAGGACTCCGTGCCAGCGGGGGGATCCATCGCCGAGGAGGGCTTACGGACCATACCGCCACGCGAGAACTGCGGCAACGTGGACGCCAAGCAGCTGACTACCGGTTCCAGGCTGCTGATCCCTGTCAATGTGCCTGGCGCACTCTATTCCTGCGGCGACGCTCACTTTGCCCAAGGGGACTCGGAGTGTTGCATAACCGCCATTGAGATGGGCGCTACGGCGGTGGTGCGTTTCCACCTGCACAAGGGTGAAGCGGCACGACATAACATCCGCTGGCCGCGATATGCCCACCCAGGCTACTTTCTGCCGCCGGAATGGGCCGCGCCCCGCAATTTCATCGCCACGATGGGCATGCCGATCCGAGACGACGGTACACAGGAGGGAGAGGACCTAACGCTGGCCGCACGCAACGCTCTCATCAATATGATCGAGTTGCTGCAGGAGCGGGGATGGACTCGAGAGCAGGCCTACGTAATTTGCAGCGTTGCGGTAGACCTGAAGATCAGCAACGCCGTGGACCTTCCGAACGTAACAGTGTCGGCTTTTCTGCCTGAGGATATCTTCCAGGGATAGCAGGCAAGGATAACAGGCGGGTAGGAGCACCTGAGGTTACATTTCCGAAGCTGAAGCAACAATGAAAAAGCCGCCCATTCAGGCGGCTTTTCTCTTGTTCGGTTTGCCCGAAGTGGCTAGCTGATTTTCCTGATTTCCACAACCTCATCAGGGGAAACCGCAATCCGCCTTACACTTATACCGAGCTTCAAGAGCCAGTATCCCAGAGTGGCTTTGCTGACACCCAACTCTTCTGCGGTAGCAGAAAGGCCAACATCGTTTACTCTCTCGGGGAGCAACTCCTCGAGAAGTCGACCACATTCCCTTTCTACACGCAGCATCAGTTTTGTCTTTCGTGCCACGGTGAGCCTCCTTGTGCCGCCTGCACTGTCTTATCCTCTAAAGTGCTTATACGGTATCACGGTTTGGGCGGAGTGTCAAACGTAAGCCAAATCTTTTCCTAAACGCATTTAAGAAACATTTACATGCAGCTTGTCCACGGCTATGCCTGAGGCCACGGCAATTTACCCTCCTTTTGAGCCAGGAACAGCAAGTGCAGGCACGACTGAACTCTTGGCGAGGGGCAAATTACCCTGTGTACGGTGGGTAACGATCCGTTCTTCGGCGTCCGCAGGGCCGTTGAACACCCTGCTGATTGACACCCGCAAGGATGCCTCATATCCTCAGCTGCAATTACCACCCGACAAAGGGGAATCCTATGCAAGCGCCTACCATTCGAGAAGTGTACCAGGCCAGGCGGACCATTGCTCCATATTTCCAGCGTACCGCCCTGCACTATTCACTTGGTCTCAGCGAACTACTAAATGCCGAAGTGTACATAAAGCACGAGGAGCATCTTCCACTGGGAGCCTTCAAGTCTCGGGGAGGTATAAACCTCCTGGCGAACCTCACACCGGATGAGAAACAGCAAGGACTCATCACTTCCTCCACGGGGAATCACGGCCAGTCGATCGCCAGCGCCGGCCGGGAGTTCGGAGTGCGGGTAGTCATCGTGTTGCCCGAGAACGCCAACCCGGTGAAGGTGGCGGCAATGCGATCCCTCGGAGCCGAGTTGATCTTTCACGGGGAAACCTTCGACGACGCCAGGGAGCATTGCGAGCGTCTGGCGCTTGAGGAGGGCTACCGCTATGTGCACGCGGTCAATGAGCCTCTGCTCATTGCTGGGGTTGGCACCGCCGCGCTGGAAATCATTGAGGACCTGCCCGATGTCGACATCTTGTTGCTCCCGTTAGGCGGAGGTTCCGGCATCTCGGGCGCCTGTATCGTCGCCAAGGCCATTGACCCCTCCATACAGGTGTACGCCGTGCAGTCCGAAGCCGCGCCTGCCGCTTACCTGTCCTGGAAGCAGGGGCACATCGTCGACGCACCCACCGAGACCTTTGCCGAGGGAATTGCCACCAAGTCAGGCTACGAGCTGCCCCAGCGCATAATGGCCGACATGCTGGACGACTTTCTGATGGTGAGCGACGACGACATCCGGCGGGCGATCGGGCTTCTGGTCGAAAAGGCCCATACGCTGGCCGAGCCGGCGGGCGCAACAGCACTGGCTGGCGCTGTGAAGCACGCCGAGCTTCTCCGCGGCAAGAAGGTTTCGATCACGGTGAGCGGCGCCAACATCACCGCAGAACGGCTGGCCGAGGCCTTGACAGTGTACCAAAATTCAGACGGGTAAACGGACGTAATGGCCCTCCGGCGACCTGCCCTGAAGGGTAATAAAGTGTAAACAACTACACAACATAAGCAAGTTTGAATGTAACATAATGAAAATAGTCGACCATTACCCGGATCGAGCAGAGAGGCAGTTATCTTTGTGCAAAATACCTGGCGAGTTCGTCTCGCTGGAAAGACGGAAGTGTAGTTTCTTCGCCACCCCGGGAGAACAGGATCCGCCCCTCCTCAACCGGCAACATCTGTCCAATCTCCCATGCATCGATACCCGCCCGCTCGAGAGCGCTCAAAAGCCTGGGAGTATCGGGGGCAGGTAACGTCAACAAGAGGGCCCCGGAACCCAGCAGACCCAAGGGATCCAGGCCAAGTGCAGTACACGTTTCGGCAGTCCCCGGGAGCACCGGTACACTGTCCTCCTCAATAGCCAGCCCCAGCCCGGACGCCGATGCCAACTCGTGTAACGCGGTAATTAGTCCTCCTTCTGTGACGTCATGCATTGCGTGTACTAAATTTTGTGTACTGGCAATCCGGGCCTCCGCGATCACGCTGATGCCCGGCGTGTGCAACAGCGCTGCACAACTGTCGATTACACTCGGCGCCACCCCAGCCGCTTCCAGGTCCTCGCTCAGGTCCCTCGCCAGTATTGCTGTGCCCTCGATGGCCAGTCCTTTCGTGACCACGATGCTGTCCCCCTCCCGGGCACCTCCGGTTGTGATCAAGCGATCCCGTTCAACCTCCCCCAGCATGGTACCCATGACGATGGGACGCTGGATACCTTGGGTAACCTCGCTATGCCCGCCGATAAGGGCAACGCCCAGTTCGTTGCAGGCGCCTAGGACGTCCTCGAACAGTTGCGAAGCGTCTCCCTCCGTGAACCATTCCGGGGCCAGGATCGTGGCCATGAACCACAGGGGCGTGGCCCCGGTGCAGGCCACGTCGTTGGCGCAGACCTGCACTGCGTACCACCCGGCCCGCCCGGTGGCGAAGGTCACCGGATCCGTCTTGGCCACCAGCAGACGGTCCCCGAAGTCGAGGGCCGCGGCATCTTCACCCACCCGCGGGCCCAGCACCACACGCGGGTCGCCCGAGCCGACCGATTCGAGCAGGCGCTCCAGCAGTTCCGGGGGAAACTTTCCGACGTCCATGTTTACTCCGAACCGCGACCCTGAGAGCGCGGTGCTTAATTGCTGCGCCAACGCGGGGGCCGGCGAAGGGCGCCAGTTAGATAGTCCGGTACATCCTGTCCCTGCAGCGAGATGGTTGAGGCCCGCCGTGGGACGGGGCTATCGCATTTGGACCAATTAGATTCGTCATTCCCCCAAAAGCGGGAATCCAAAGCCCCTCGCCGTCTGGAATGTGGGCACACCCCGGTAATCCTGGATTCCCGCGAAAGCGGGAATGACAGGCACCGGCAAAGCTGTCTTGATTAAAATGCGATTGCCCTGGGCGTGAGAGAGACCTCGCTTTACAGCGGGGTGCGCCTTTGCTATATTTAATTTTGCAGAATCCTTTCGGGCCAGGGATCCTGCCATCGTTCTGGTGGGGCGTTCGTCTAGCGGCCCAGGACACCGCCCTCTCAAGGCGGAGACCAGGGGTTCGAATCCCCTACGCCCTACCAACCTCACCCAGCCTCGACTCCTCTTCCGCTAGGCCCTTTGCCATTTTCAGGGCCTCGATCAATTGCTCCATCGACAGCCGTCCGGTGTTCGTGTTGCGCGGACTGGGGTGGTAGCAACCAACCAGCAGCGGGAGATCCGGAGCAATCCGGCACACTTGTCCATGCCCGAACTTCGCCCGCGGACGCTCTGCCCCGAGTTCGGCCATAGCCCGCAAGGCGGCCTGAAAGCCGATCTGCCCCAAGGCCAGTACCACGCGCAGGTTGGGCAGCAATTGCATCTCGCGGGCCAGGTAGGGCAGGCACGTCCGCTGCTCTTCCGGCGTGGGTCGGTCCTGCGGGGGCACGCAGCGGACAGCGGCACAAACATACACTCCAGTGTATTCCAGCCCGTCGTCCCTGTGGTCTGAGACTGGCTGGTTGGCCAGACCCGCCGCGTACATTGCCTTGATCAGGAACGTGGCCGAGGCGTCTCCGGTGAAGACACGACCGGTCCGGTTTCCCCCGTGGGCCGCCGGAGCCAACCCCAGAACCATCAGCGACGCCGCCGGATCGCCGAAGCTCGGCACTGGCTTGGCCCAGTAGTCCCAGTCCAAATAGGAGGCGCGTTTCGTTTCCCCGATTCGCTCGCGATGAGCCACCAGCCTGGGGCAACGACGGCAGGAGACGATCTCACCGGTGAGCGCCCTCAGGCCCTCCGCCGCTTCGTCCGCTGAAAGGTGAGCAAGTTTTTGGCCGGATCCGAATGACATGTTCTCTCTATGCCGCCTTCTTTCCTCGTTTCCTGGGGCCGTATTCCGACGCAGGGAGCACCCGAGGGTAATGTATAATACCCGCCAACGGAGGGGCTGGTCAGCCCGGCCCCGTTTTCGAACCCGCCGGAGGTTGGGAAATGATTGATCAGGAACGCTTGGTCAACTCTTTTTGCGAGTTGGTCAAGATTGACAGCCCATCAGACGAAGAGGAAGAGGTTGCCCAGTACCTGACCGGGCGCCTTGAGACGCTGGGCTTCACTGTCGAGAGGGACGCTCACGGCAACGTCATCGCCTCAGAGGAGGGCGCCGACCCATTGATGCTGTCGGCGCACATGGACACCGTGCAGCCGGGCCGGGGAATCAAGCCGGAGGTGCGCGGCGACCGCGTGATTTCGGACGGCACCACCATCCTTGGCGGCGACTGCAAGGCCGGCGTGGCCGCGATCCTGGAGGGCCTCGACAGCATCGCCCAAGACGGCGGCCTTCGCCGTCCGGTGCAGGTGGTGCTGACCCGTGGCGAGGAGATCGGCCTGGTCGGCGCAGCCAACCTGGATTACTCGATGATCCGCTGCCGTGACGCGGTGGTATTCGACGGCAACGGGCCGGTCAACACCATCACCGGCGCCAGTCCCACCTACATGCGGTTTGACGTGAATATAACCGGCCGGGGCGCCCACGCCGGCGTCGAGCCGGAAAAAGGCCTCTCGGCCATTCGCATCGCTTCCGAGATCATAAACGATCTTCCCAACGGTCGGCTGGACGCGGAGACCACCTTCAATGTCGGACTGATCACCGGGGGCACTGTCCGCAACGCAGTCCCCGTAGACGCCAGCTTCGGTGGCGAATTCCGCAGCCACAACACCGAGACCATCGACCTGCTGCGGATGCAGGTTGGCGAGACACTGCGCAGGGCCCGCGAAAAGTATCGGGACGCCACCATAAATGAAGAACTGGAAATGATGTTCCAAATGTACCTCCTTGACCCCAACGAGGCCATCGTACAGCTTGTGACCAACCAGTTGCGGAACATGTCATTGAATCCCAACATCCATCCCTCGGGCGGCGGAACTGATGCCAACGCCATGCGGCTGAATGGCGTGGAGTGCGTGGTTGTTGGCATGGCCACCAACGAGATGCACACAGTGGATGAGTATGTAGTCATCCCTGACATGCTGGCCACCGCTCAGTTCTGCCAGAATATTCTTACCATCAACCAACGTGCCCGGGCCTAGGCATACCACATCGCGAAGAATACTGCCCGCTCCTCAAATTGGAGGGGGCATTTTTGAGAGGCGGATATGAACGGAGCAGAACTCAAGCAGACTCTCAAGGAAGGCGGACGGGTATTCGGCACGATGATTACCATCGGGCGCAGCCCCCGCTGGGTGCCGGTGCTATCGGGCGTGGGGCTCGACTACGCGGTAATCGACACGGAGCACAACCCGCGCAGCCGGGCAGAGCTGGGCGATTACCTGGCCATGTTCAACACCAGCGGCGTGGTGCCGATTGTCCGAATCCCCATTCCGGACTCTCACTATGTGACGATGGCCATGGACGCTGGGGCACAGGGAGTGCTCGCGCCCTACTGCGAAACGGTGGACCAGGTGCGGGAGGTGGTGGCCGCCGCCAAATGGCGCCCGCTGAAGGGTGAGGCCGTCGATCGCATTGTGGAGTCAGGCGACCACGTCAGCGACGCCACCCGGGCCTATCTGGAAGATCGTAACAAGAACAGCGTCGCCATCATCGGGATCGAGAGCGTGGCCGCAGTCAACAACCTGGAGGCCATCCTGGACGTGCCTGGAATAGACGGCATCTTCGTCGGTCCCAACGACATGAGCATCTCCCTGGGCTTCCCTGACCAGTACGACCGCCCGGAGTACAAGGATGCGGTCAAGAGGGTAATCGACTTGTCGGAGGCCCGGGGCATCGCGACCCTGGTGCATCACCAGACGACGGAGCTGTCGACTTACTGGATCGAACAGGGGGCCAGGTTCGTGCTGCACGGCACCGACCGCCGCGCGCTTACCGAGGGATTCCGTTCGGAGTTCGGCAAGCTGCGCGCGGAGGCGGCTAAAGGGTAGGGACCTTTGCCAGGCGACTCGGCCGCACTTTACGGGGCGGTTGTTTCCAAAAACAGCAAGTAGTCCGTCGGCCTTGAACTGATGAGTAAGGCAACGAATACCGTCATTCCGGCGAAAGCCGGAATCCAGGATCCCCGGTCATTTCGAACGTTGGTTGTTCCCTGACCATTCTGGATTTCGGCTCAAGGCCGGAATGACGGTTAAACGCAACAAGCCTCGTGGCCAATCCTCATTTCAAAGATGTTCAACTACTGGCTTTCCGACCGCCCGTCCCTCGGCAAGCGCGGCATGGGCGGTTTGGCGTTTCCTGTATTTCCTCAACTCCGCTCCCAGCGCTCCCGCAGGGACTCGACGTAAACACGGTCGTAGTCTCCGTAATGGGCGTTGTCGGGGGTTTCTCCCAGGAGCTCGGCCCAGAGGTATTCCACGTCCTGCCACTGGATGGGATAGGGAGGCTGGTCGAAAAAGGCGGCCACTGCGTCGAAGGGCTTGTCGCCCGGCCGCCGGGTGACGTATCCCATCATCTGGAAGTTGTCGTAGGTGTTGCCGAAGTCAGACACGAACCTGCCTTTCATTGCGGCCAGTATCATGTAGGTAGGCATCGTTAGACAGGCTCACTACGATCCGGAGCAGACCGGCCCTCCGGGATAGATGCGGAGGGCTTTCCTACTGCTTCTTTCCTACTTCTTTAGGATGTGCACGGTGGTGACGTCCCCGGCACCCGAGCACTGGGCCACGCCGACCCGGGCCCGGGCTACCTGGCGCGGTCCGGCCTCTTGGCGCAGTTGTGTCACGGTTTCGTGGATCATCCGGATCCCCGAGGCGCCAAAGGGATGTCCCATGGCCAGCAGGCCACCGTCCGTATTGGTCGGAATATCGCCGGTCAGTGCTGTGCGTCCTTCCACCGTTGCCTGCCAGGCCTCGCCGAAGGGGACCAGGTGCAGCGACTCGATTTGCTGCAGCTCTCCGATGGAGGCGGCGTCGTGAACCTGGCAAAGGTCGACGTCCTCCGGCCCCAGACCGCTCATCTCGTAGGCCTGCAGTGCGGCTGGCTCGGTGCGGTAAGGACTGAATGCGGAGTGGTCAGCCCCCCGGCCGTTGTATTCGCCCGAGGTCAGCACCGCGGCGGCTATGGAGACAGCCCGGCTCTCATCGATGCCGTACCGGGCCAGTGACTCCCGGGCGCACAGGACGGCGGCGGCCGCGCCCTCACTGGTGGGGCAGCACTGGAAGAGGGTCAGAGGGTCGGAGACCATCCGCGACTGCAGGACCTCCTCCAGTGAGTAGAGGTCCTTGCGGTGGGCGTAGGGGTTCAGCGAGGCGTTCTGCCTTGCCTTGACAGAAACCTGGGCCAAGGCGGTTGCCGGGGCGCCGTTGTCCTCCATGTACCTGCGGGCCCGCAAAGCGTAGCCGGCCATCATGTGGTCGCCGCCGATATAGCGCTCCGGAGCGTCCTCCGCGGTCACGGTAACCGGACCGCGCGGCACTTTCTCCGCGCCGAAGGCCAAGGCCATGTCGTAGATGCCGGTCGTGATTCCCCAGTACGCCTGCCAGAAGGCCGTCGAGCCGCTGGAGCAGGCGTTTTCCACGTTCACGATGGGCACGCCGGTCAAGCCCAGCTTGGACAACGTGGTCTCGCCGAGGGACATGCCGTGATAGTAGACATGGCCGAAGTAAGCGATGGGGATGTCCCTCCAGCGCACCCCAGCGTCCTTCAGGGATTCGACCACCGCCTCGAGGGCCAGGTCGCTCAGGTCCTTTGTCGGGAAAGCGCCCGAAAGGATGCAGGCCGACACCGGCCACCACGACTTCGCGTCCAGGACGTAGCTGCGCCATCCTTCAGCCTCTCGTAGGACCGCCTTGGCCCGAATGTGGAATCGCGTCAAACTTAAACCTGCATACTTGCTGGTCGCCATCGGCCAAAAAGGCGCCCCGCATACTGATCTTGAATAAACCGCCACCTTTCCTATTTAGGCAGACCTGCTTGGCGATTTCGCCTAGAACCGGATACTTCCTTAAATAAAACATGAAGAAAAACGCGATCTTGGTTGGCGATGGCTTCCCAGAGGGGAAGAATACATTTCCGCTGGGGTTGCAGGTTAAGGCTTTGTTTTCAAACCTTTCGAAGACTTCGCGAGAAATTCTAACCGTTTGAATCGAGGGCATTTCATTTGCAACCAACACAGAATTCCAAAACCGCTATTTCAGACAGGCCGCCACTTGTAGACGAGCTTTTCGGCTCCTCCCTCTTGGGCCGACACGGCCTGAACTGCCAGTACCACCGGCATGCCGATGGCGAGATCAGACTGCTCGCAGTTGATTACCTCAGCCAGAACCTGGGGACCCGACGGCAGCTCAACCTGGCCCAGGATGTATGGCACCTGCCCAGGCCACCCTGCGGGAGGAATCCGCACGATGGTGTAGCTGTACAGTGTACCGGCCGCACCGAGATCCACGGACTCCACCTCGAATGACGTACAGGATTGACAGAACGTCGCAGCACCGAAGACGGTGACGCCGCAGTCGTTGCAACGAAACCCGATTAGCGTGCCCTCGGTTCCTGCCTCGTTGGTAATTCTCAGGCGTCGTGGGTCGACTGAATCTGGCATGATGGTTCAGGGTAATCATGAGGCAATGGAGTGTCAACCAGTCAACGGAAGCTTCCGCCGCGCCTGAGAGTCTGCCTTTTGCGTCTGCTATACTCTTTCAGGCTGACAAGAATCCCGATTGAATACGGAAGCAGGCCGCATTGACCAGGATGAAGCAGCAAGTTTCGGGAGTGTTTCCGGAAAGCGGGATCGACGATGCAGTACGCCTTTTGGCAGGGGGCGGTGTGGTCGCAGTTCCCACTGACACTCTGTACGGACTGGCGGCCGATGCCCTAAATTCTGATGCTATCGAGCGGGTTTTTGCGATCAAGGAGAGGCCGGAGGGGCTCGCCCTCCCCGTGCTGTTGGCGGACATCGACCAGCTCCAACAGGTGGCCAGGGACGTGCCGCTGCCGCTATTCGCAGTGGCCGAGGCGTTCTGGCCCGGGCCACTGACTCTCATCGTGGAGCGGAACGACGCTTTGCCGCCGCGCCTCACGGCTGGCAATCCAACAGTGGCGGTGCGAGTGCCCGATCACCCAGTGCCCAGGGAACTGGCGCGCAAGCTGGGACGGCCAATCACCGGCACCAGCGCCAACATCAGCGGTGCGCCGGACCCGCAGACCCTGGAGGAGCTGCGCGCGCAGGTCGGCGCCCGGGTGGACCTGCTGATCACCGATGGGCCTCTTCCGGCAGGCGTGGCCTCGACGATAGTCGACATGTCGGGCGACACACCCAAGCTGGTTCGCGAGGGTGCGATCCCATACGAAGCAATAGCGGCTGTTCTGAACAGTCCGTAAATTCATTCAATGATTGCGAAGTACGAAGAATACAGGCAGGCGGTGGAAGCCGAGCTTCGCGAGGTGTTCGAAGGGCGCGAGGGCTTCCTCTACAATCTGCTGCGGTATCATCTCGGCTGGGTAGACCAGCAGGGCAGTCCCGATGACGGCGGCAACACACCCCTGCACTTACAGGGCGCGGCGGCACTGGTCGTGTGCGAGTCTCTGGGTAGTGACTTCCGTTTAGCCCTTCCCGCCGCTGCGGGGGTCGAACTGGTTCACCATTTCACTCTGGTGCACGGAGAAGTGCAGGTGGGGCGCGCCGGTTCCATTGATCGCCCCGGCATCTGGTGGGTATGGGGCCCGGCGCAAGCGATCAACGCCGGAGATGGCCTGCACGCCTTGGGCCGCACTGCCATGATGCGGCTCGGCCAGCAGGATACACCCCCTGACCGCGTTCTGAGGGCAGTTAGATCCCTCGACCAGGCTTGCCTGCTCCTCTGCGAAGGACAGTACATGGACCTGGAGTTCCAAGACCAGATGATGGTCACCTCCGCCTCATACCTGGACATGGTCTCCCGCAAATCCGGGGCGCTGACAGGTTCCGCCGCCGAAGCCGGCGCGCTGGTTGCCGGTGCCGACGACGCCCAGTGTCAAGCACTGCACACCCTGGGCGTCAAGCTGGGTGCAGCGTGGCAGATCGCCCGGGACAGTGAAGATCTCTGGGGCGAGTGGGGCGATGCAGTGACGGCCACCAACATCATCGCCAAGAAAAAGAGCCTGCCGATCATTCACGCCCTGGAACAAGGCAGCGTTGCCGCCAAGCGAGAGTTGGGTTCAATATATATGAAGCGAGTTCTTGAACCGGAGGACGCCAACCGCCTGGTGAGCATTCTCGACCAGACGGGCGCGCGGGCGGCCGCCGATGAAAGGGCCCGGCAGTTGGCGGATGAAGGGCTGGCGGCTGCAGCTGCCGTTGGAATCTCCGGGGATGGAACGGGCGCGCTTCGCGAATTGGCCGAGTGGGCCTTGGCTGGCGGACGTTGAATCCCGAAGGCGTCACTGAATCACGACCAAAGCGAGACGAGGGGGGAGGCACTGGTGGTCAAGCGCAGTCTGTCCCAACTTGACGTAAGCGGCAGCCGGGTACTTGTTAGGGTGGACTTCAATGTGCCCATCGAGCAGGGCATCCAAGCGATCGCTGGATATGACCAGCGCCTGAGAGCTACCCTGCCCACTATCCAGTACCTCATCGAGCGGGGTTGCCGGACCATCCTGTGCTCCCATCTCGGTCGTCCAGGAGGCAAAGTGGACGACTCGCTGCGGCTCGGGCCTGTCGGCGATCGCCTTGCCGTACTGCTGGACCGTCCAGTGAAGAGCCTGCCCGATATTAGCGGCTCAGCAGTCGACGCCGCCATTGCCGCAATGGCGCCAGGCGAGGTGGTCCTGCTGGAAAACCTGCGGTTCGATGAGGGCGAAGAGGCGAACGAACCGGCATTCGCGCAGTCGCTGGCGGCGTTGGCCGACTACTTCGTGATGGACGCCTTCGCCGTGGCTCACCGCGCCCACGCCTCAACGGTCGGAGTGACCGAGTTCCTGCCGTCGGCCATGGGCTTCCTTGTGGAAAAAGAGGTGATCTCCATGGGGCGGGCCCTGGAATCCCCGGAGAAGCCGCTGGCCGCCCTGATGGGTGGCGCGAAGGTGAGCGACAAGATCCTGTTGCTGGAGAACATGCTGGACAAGCTGGACCACCTGTTCATCGGCGGCGGGATGTGCGTGACATTCCTGAAGGCCCAAGGCCACAGCGTAGGGGCGTCGCGGGTGGAGGAGGACCGGCTCCAGTTCGCCCGTGAGATGCTGGATGCGGCTGAGTGTCGAGGCATCAAGCTGCATTTGCCGGTCGAGGTGGTCGTAGCCAGCGAGTTCGCCGCCGATCCGTCCGAGGTGCGTGTGGTGCCCGCCGACGATGTGCCCGAGGGAGGGTACATCATGGATATCGCCCCCTCCTCGGCGCAAGAGTTCGCCAGCGAACTACGGAAGTGCCGCACCGTGATCTGGAACGGCCCCATGGGCGTATTCGAGATGCCGCGATTCAGCGAGGGCACCCGTATCGTCGCAGAAGCCATCGCCGAATCCCCAAGCGTGACCAGCGTGGTGGGTGGCGGCTCGACCGCCGAGACGGTGGAGGCCCTGGGGCTGGTGGATCGCATGACTCATGTATCCACCGGCGGTGGCGCCTCCCTGGAGTTCCTCGGCGGTATCGAGCTACCAGGGATCGCAGCGCTGCCGGAGGCAGACTGAGGGTCCTCTGAACCGGATGCCGCGGAGGTATAAGGAGTCAGGGTTTTTTCAATTGTCCCCTCTCCCTCGGGGAGAGGGTTAGAGTGAGGGCGTTCCCTTTCGTGAGCGACAATCGTATACCCACGGCATTCCCCTTCACCCCAGCCCTCTCCCTGAGGGAGAGGGCGAACTAGGACCCTGATCAAGGAGACACGATGATTGATATTGAAGAACTGCGCGACTGCTACATCAACACGCCGTCTAAAATGGTGCTGCTGGTGGTAGACGGACTGGGCGGACTGGCCCATCCTGACACCGGGAAGTCCGAACTGGAAACCGCAAATATTCCCAACCTCGACGCGTTGGCGCAACGGAGCGCGTGCGGGCTGACCACACCGGTGCTGCCGGGGGTGGCTCCGGGCAGCGGCCCCGGCCACCTGGCGCTGTTCGGTTACGACCCTTTCAAGCACATGATCGGGCGAGGCGCGCTTGAGGCCCTGGGCATCGACGTGGAATTGCAGCCGGGAGACGTGGCCGCGCGAGGTAATTTCTGCACCGTCGACCCGGAGGGGTTGCTGGTGGACCGTCGGGCTGGGCGCATCCCCACGGAACTAACTGCGCCGATCTGCGAGCGGCTGGACCGCATTGAACTCGAGGGAGTGCAGGTAGACGTGTTCCCGGTTCAGGATTACCGGTTCGTACTGCGCTTGCGCGGTGAGGGACTGTCAGAGGCGGTCACCGAGACCGACCCGCAACAGACTGGTGTTCCCGCGCTGCCGGTACGAGCCCAGAACGCGGGAGCAGAACGGACTGCGGAACTGGTAAACCGGTTCATCGCCACCGCGGCGCAACTGATGTCTGAGGAAGACCGAGCCAATATGCTGCTGTTGCGGGGTTTTGCCCAAATGCCAAGCCTGCCGCCCATGGGCGAGGTGTACCGCATGAACCCCGCCGCCATCGCCGCCTACCCCATGTACCGTGGACTGGCCACCGTGGCCGGCATGCGCGTTATTCCGACCGGGCGCCACTTCTCCGACGAGGTGGAGACGCTGCGGCAGAATTTTGATGCCCATGACTTCTTCTTTATTCACTACAAACCTGCCGACGCCGCCGGAGAGGACGGCGACTTCGACGCCAAAGTGCGGTGCCTCGAGGAACTGGACCCCCTGATCCCCGCCATTCGCGAGCTGGAACCCGACGTGCTCATGGTGGCCGGAGATCACGCCACCCCTGCGATCACAGCCGGGCATAGCTGGCACCCCGTGCCGTTCCTGCTCCACTCCAAGCTGACTCGCGGCGAGGGCATTCCCTCCTTCAATGAGCGGGAGTGCCGCCAGGGCTCCATCGGCAGCATTCCGGCAACCAACGTGATGCTGCTGGGTATGTCCCACGCGGGCAAGATGGCGAAATACGGCCCCTGATTTGCCTGCCACTGGACCGCTCCAATCGGCTATGGTTGGGGCGGTTTACAATCAGACCATCCGACCCGGAAGGAAGTGCAGGACATGCCCCATACCATAGTCTCCGGAAACTGGAAGATGAACACCACGCTGGAGGAGGCCGGTGCGCTGGCCTCCGAGGTCGCCGTGGGAGCCGATGCTGCTGGAGGAGTGGAGCTCATCCTCTGCCCGCCCTTCATATCGCTGGCGGCGGTCCGGCGGGCGGTCAAGGGCAGCCCAGTCCGCGTCGGGGCACAGAACATGCACTACGAGGCATCCGGCTCATTCACTGGCGAAGTGTCGGCGGCCATGCTCAGAAGCCTTTGCCACTACGTCATCCTGGGCCATTCGGAGCGTCGGCAGCTCTTCGGCGAGACCGACGAGACGGTCAATCGCAAGGTGCACGCCGCGCTTGCAGCCGGGTTGCGTCCAATCGTCTGCGTGGGAGAGACACTTGCGCAGCGGGAGGAGGGTATGGCAGCTGACGTGGTGGAGGGGCAGGTCCTCGCTGGGGTAGCAGACGTACACGACATAATGGAGGTTGTGGTCGCCTACGAGCCGGTCTGGGCCATTGGCACCGGCCGGGCCGCCACCCCCGAGATCGCCGAGGAGATAATGGGTGGCGCCATTAGGGACGCGCTCCGGGATCTGTTCGGAGATGACGGGGACACGGTGCCACTCCTGTACGGCGGAAGCGTCAACGCCGAAAACGCGGAGGCATTCGCCGCCCAGCCCAGCATCAACGGGGCCCTGGTCGGCGGGGCCAGCCTGCAGGCCGACCAGTTTCTGCAGATCGCGTCGGCAGTCGCGGGGGCAAAGGTGTAGGGAGTGGTTCGGAGTCGTTCCTCGGGCGACTGGGTAGAATTTACGGGCAATGCTGGACCTGCAACCCCCAGGCATTGAGGCGACTGATGGCCAACGCGCTGTACTACGGGGACAACCTGGCGGTGCTGCGGGAGCACGTGGCCGATGAGTCGGTGGACTTGGTGTACCTGGACCCGCCGTTCAACTCCAACGCCTCGTACAACGTGCTGTTCCGCGAGAAAACCGGCGAGGAGTCCCCGGCGCAGATTCGCGCGTTCACCGACACCTGGGAGTGGACGCAGGAGACCGAGCACACCTTCGAGCAGGACATAATCGGCAATCCCGCCGTCCCCCCAGCGGTAAAAGACATGATCTCAGCCTTCCGCCAGTTCATCGGGCGCAACGCCATGATGGCCTACCTGGTGATGATGGCGCCCCGTTTGGTGGAGCTGCGCCGCGTCCTAAAGCCCACCGGCAGCATCTACCTCCACTGCGACCCCACCGCCAGCCACTACCTCAAGCTGCTAATGGACGCGGTGTTTGGTGCGCGAAACTATCGCAACGAAATCTCTTGGCGACGGACGAGTGCCCATAATGACGCCAAGCAAGGTCGCCGTCAGTATGGGAATGTCCGAGATACGATCCTTTTGTACACCAAAAGCCATTCCTAGACTTGGAATTGGCGATTCACGGAATACAATAGTGAGTATGTTGACAGTTTCTATAAGCATTCGGAACCACACTCGGGCAGGCAATTCAGGATGGACAACCTCACCGCAGCCAAACCAGGCGGCGATACCAGCTATGAATGGCGAGTGAAGCGGATGAATGGTGGACCCTGGGAAGCCGACTTGACCGATGAGCACCTAGACCCATTCGAGGGTTGGGAGTATAAAGGAGTGTTGCCCTACATAGGCCGATTCTGGGCGTATTCAAAGAGCAGAATGGCCAAAATGTCGGACGAAGGACGGTTGGTTTATACAAAGAACGGCATGCCCAACTACAAGCGATATCTTGATGAGATGCCCGGAGTCCCCCTACAGAATGATTGGACCGACATTCACCCTGCCTCCCGCTCTGAATCACTCAACTATGCAACTCAAAAGCCACTAGCCCTGCTGGAGCGCATCATCAGCGCCTCCTCCAACGAGGGGGACGTGGTGCTGGACCCGTTTTGCGGGTGCGGGACGGCGGTGGCGGCGGCGCACAAGCTGGGGCGGCAGTGGCTGGGCATCGACATAACCCACCTGGCCGTGGCCCTGATGAAGAACTGCCTCAAGACGGCCTTCGACCTGGAGGCAGGCCGGGATTACAACGTGGTCGGCGAGCCGCAGGACGAGGGGAGCGCCCGGGCGCTGTGGAAGCAGGACCCATACCAGTTCCAGTTCTGGGCAGTGTCGCTCCTGGAGGCGCAGCCGCAGTCAGAGCAGAAGCGCGGGGCCGACCGGGGCGTGAACGGCATGCTGTACTTCATCGACGGGCAGCGCCGCACGCCGCAGAAGGCAGTGATCCAGGTCAAGGGCGGGCGGGTGTCGTCGCCGCAAGTGCGGGACCTGGTAGGCGTGGTGGAGCGGGAGCAGGCGGCCATGGGGCTGTTCATCTCGCTGGAGCCGCCGACGCGGGGGAGGCGGCAGCCGCGGGGTTCTACCACTCCGACCTTTGGGATCGCGACTTCCCAAAGATCCAGCTGCGCACCGTGAGCGAGATGCTGTCAGGACAAGGCTTCGACCTCCCGCCGCGCCCCGGCGACTACCAGGCCGCCCAGCGGGTGCGACGTCCGCAGGGCCGGCAGGGGGTGTTGGAGGAGGCGGGCGGCTCCCCCGTTGCATCCTCCGAGTGAGCAGCGTCCGCCGCGCCAGCCATGACCGGTAAGGAGTCACCGTCGGCAAGCCAGTCCCTGATCTGCGTCGTGGGGCCCACGGCGGTGGGGAAGACGGCGCTGGCGGTGGAGTTGGCGCGGCGGTTCGGCGGCGAGGTGATCAACGCGGACAGCCGCCAAGTCTACCGGGGCATGACTATCGGCACCGCCAAGCCCACGCCGGGAGAGCTGGCCGCGGCCCCGCATCATCTCGTCGATATCCTCGATCCATGGGACGGGAACGGGTTCGGGCTGGCTCTTTTCCTTCGGCGCGCGGCTGATGCACTGCAGGACATCGGAAGCCGGGGCCTCCTGCCCATCGTTTGCGGCGGAACGGGGCAATACGTGTGGGCGCTGGTTGAGGGGCAGCGCGTCCCGGCCGTGCCGCCCGATCCTCAGCTGAGGGCCTCGTTGGAGGCGGAGGCTGCGCTATGGGGCGCTGATGCGCTGCACCGTCGCCTGGCCGATGTGGATCCCGTCCGCGCCGCCGCGCTGGACCCCCGGAACGTGCGCCGTGTAATCAGGGCCCTCGAAATCCACTTGGCCACCGGACGGCGGCCCTCGGAGTTCCAGCCGATTGGAAACCGGGAGCATGCCAATGCGCTGGTTATCGGTCTGACCATGCCTCGAGACGCCCTGTACCAGCGAATTGACGAGCGGGTCGACAAGATGATGCTGGCAGGGTTCCTCGAGGAAGTGGAGGCACTGGCCTCGACTGGCTTGCGGATGGACGAAAGCCCTCTGGACAGTCCCGGCTACCGGGAGTTGGGTCAATACCTCACCGGATCGCTTTCACTAGAGGAAGCTGTCCAGAGGACCAAGACCCAGACGCATCGGCTCGCACGGCGGCAATACGCCTGGTTCAAACTGACCGATTCCCACATCCACTGGCTTGATGTGGCCGATCCCGGCCTCCTCGACAGAGCGGCTGGAATAGTGGCGTCGTTCATGGATTCTCAATCCCCTGTGATACAATGACCGCCACCCAAACTTGGCCTGTCTTAACGGATTGCCGGGGGTAAAACGGAGAGCTGGATCGATGGAATTCACCAAGATGGAAGGGGCAGGAAACGACTACTTATTCATAGACGCCCGCAACCAGAACGAAGACTGGCCTGAGCTTTCGCGACGCATGACCGACCGTCATTTCGGGGTGGGCAGCGACGGGCTGATACTTATCGCCGACTCAGACGTGGCGGACCTCAGGATGGTGATGTTCAACGCGGACGGCTCGCAGGGCGAGATGTGCGGGAACGGAATCCGATGCTTCGCCAAGTACGCCATTGAGCGGAATATTGCCGCGCCGTCTCAGGAGGGTTTGACCGTTGAGACCCTGGCCGGCATCCGCACGGTCGTCCCCAAATACGACGGCCCCCGAATTACGGGAGCAAGGGTGGCTATGGGCGCGCCGATCCTGGTGCCCGCCGAGGTACCGGTGACGCTGGAAGAGGAACTCTCTCCCCCGGTGTTGGGCTATCCGTTCAGCATGGACGGTTACGAACTGCCGATGAGCTTCGTTTCAATGGGCAACCCCCATGCGGTTACCTTTATCAACGAGTCCGTCGCGGACTTCCCCCTGCACACGGTAGGGCCGAAGGTGGAGCACCATCCCATGTTTCCCCGCCGGGTCAACTTCGAGATCGTAAATGTCGAGGCACCCGGCAAGCTGAGCGCTCGCGTATGGGAGCGGGGCAGCGGCGAGACGCTGGCCTGCGGAACCGGGGCATGCGCCATCGTAGTGGCGGCCCGGCTGTCGGGGCACTGCGGCGACGAGGTAGACATAACTCTGCCAGGAGGCACCCTGCGTATCCACTGGGACGGCAAGGGCGAGGTGATGTTGGAGGGCCCGGCCACCGAGGTATTCACCGGGGAGTGGGCCATCTGATGATCACGGCAGGAACCAAGCGGCTGACGTTCGAGGACTGGCAGGCGCTGCCGGAGATGACCCGGAAATGCGAGGTTGTGGATGGAGTGCTGGTAATGCCGCCTGGCCCGATGGGAGAGCACCAGTGGACTATCTTAGAGATTCTTGTGCCGCTCAAGTTATTTTTAACGGAAAGCGGGCTGGGGATTCCTATTACGGCGCCCTATGATGTATTGATACAACGGGAACCGCTCCGAGTTCGCCAGCCGGACATTCTGGTTGTCAACAACGAACTGACGGGCATTAGCCGTCCTGCCGATCTGGTGGGGCTTTCTTTCCTGGAATTGCCCCCGTTGCTCGTGATTGAGG
Source organism: Dehalococcoidia bacterium (assembly GCA_965249355.1). GTDB lineage: Bacteria > Chloroflexota > Dehalococcoidia > Lucifugimonadales > UBA3495 > VXOI01. The sequence continues at coordinate 1,808,424 of CBDFLW010000004.1, read as the reverse complement.
CGCTTTCTCCCAGCAATACCCGCCGTGAGCTGGAGGGGAGACTGGCTGACTATCGCAGCATCGGAGTGCCGGAATGCTGGCTGGCCAGTTTTCCTGAGCGTACTGTACGTGTGCTGCGTCTGACGCAGGACGCAGCGACAACCGTTGGCACGTACGGCATGGGGGACACGCTGCGCTCGGAGGCGCTGCCGGGGTTTGAGATGGATATCGACGACGTATTCGGACCGCTGCTCGGGTAGATGCAGGGAAGGCTATGAAGCTATACAAGTTGCCGATAGTTCTCTACGAGCCTTCGGAGGATACAAATGACATGTTCATGGCTGAGGCTCCCTTACTTCCGGGCTGCCGGGCTTGGGGAGACACGCCCTCCCAGGCGCTAGAGTACATCCAAGGGGTGGCGGAGGCATTCATCGAGTCATACATGGAGCTCGAGCAACCGATCCCTCCTGAGCTGGAGTCTTTGGCGATAGAGACTGATGGCGCATTGGTTAGGGCGGAGATAGTCATCGCTCCATGACATATCGGCAGCTAACGCGAAAGCTGAGGGAACTGGGTTGCCGCTACGATCGTCAGGCAAGGGGTTCTCACGAAATCTGGATAAATCCGGCAAATCGAGGCAAGGCCACGATCCCATTCTGGGGAGGCGAGGATCTAAAGCCGGGCACAGTGGCAGCCATTCTCAGGGATTTGGGAATTTCTCGAAGAGACTTCGATCAAGCCTAGTAATTAGCGTGGATTGAGAAACTAGCACAGAGGCCGCAAGGATGAAATTTTCTGAACGTCTGGGCAAGCTGGCGCCGTATCCCTTTGTGGAGATTTCCCGCATCATTGCGGCCAAGCGGGCCGCCGGGGCCGACGTGGTCACCTTTGGCATCGGCGACCCCGATATCCCCACACCACAGCCCATCATCGACCGGTTGCTCACGGCGTCGCAGTACCCTCCGAACCATCGATACCCGGAGACCGACGGGTTGCCGGAGATGCGGCGGGCGATCGCAGAGTGGTACGGCAACCGCTTCGGCGTAAAGCTCGACCCGGATACCGAGGTACTTCCGCTGATCGGCGCCAAGGAGGGCATCGGCCACGCCGCCTTCTGTTTCCTGGACCCCGGCGATATCGCCCTGGTGCCCGACCCGGCTTATCCCGTCTACGGAGTTGGCACCATGTTCGCCGGTGCGGAGAGTCACCTGATGCCGCTGTACGAGCGCAACGGATGGCTGCCAGAGCTGGATGCCATCCCCGCCGACGTGGCGCGGGCCGCCAAGGTGATGTGGCTGAATTACCCAAACAACCCCACCAGTGCCGTGGCTACCGAGGAGGATTTCGCTTCTGCCATGGCCTTCTGCCGTGAGCACGACATCGCTCTGCTGCACGACGCGGCCTACAGCGAGGTCGGGTACGACGGCTACCGGGCCACCAGCTACATGCAAATGGACGGCGCCAAGGATATCGGAATCGAGTTTCACTCGCTGTCCAAGACCTACAATATGACCGGCTGGCGCATCGGCATGGCCGTGGGCAACGCCGACATGATCAAGGCGCTGTTCCAGATCAAGGCCAACCTGGACTCGGGCGTTCCGCAGGCGGTCCAGGAGATGGCGATGGAAGCCCTGACCGGCCCGCAGGACTGCGTGGACGACAACGTGGCGACCTACCAGTGGCGCCGCGACCGCGTGGTGCAGGCCTGCCGTAGCGCGGGGATGGAAGTAGACGTGCCGCGAGCCAGCCTGTATATCTGGGCCAAGGTGCCGCCCGGGTTCACCTCCGCAGAGTTCGCCCAGCGGCTGTTGCAGGACTTGGATGTGGTTGTCACCCCTGGCTCCAGCTACGGGCGGTATGGCGAGGGCTACATCCGCCTCTCCCTGACCACGCCCGACGAGCAAGTAGAGAAGGGCTGCCAACGCATCGAGGGATGGAGCATTCCGGCGCCCCAGGGAGGTTAGCCCATAGCCAGGTCAAAAAGTCAGCGAGGCGCGAAAGACGCCCACAAGAGAGCCGCAAAGTCGTCCCGGCTGGTTGACGTAATGCCAGCGCAGGAGCGGGCCATACTGGTCGCGGTGGAACTGAGGGGCCGCGACGAAATGTGGACGCTGCAGGACACTCTGGGCGAACTGCGACACCTGACCGAGTCGGCCGGAGCGGAGGTTGTGGGTACTATCTTCCAGCGGTCGGAGCGACTGACACCCACCTACCTGGGCAAGGGGAAGGTGGAAGAGCTTCGGGATCTGGTCAAGGAGTTATCCGCCGACATCGTGGTCTTTGACGACGAGCTTACGCCGACCCAGCAGCGCAACCTCGAAGCTGCCCTCTCTCCCAACTCGGCTCCCATGTACGGGGAAAGAGGCGAGATCAAAGTTATCGACCGCACCGCCCTGATCCTGGACGTGTTCGGTCGGCACGCCTCTACCTACGAGGGCAAGCTACAGGTTGAGTTGGCTCAGCACGAATACCTGTTGCCCCGGCTGGCCGGTCAGTGGTCGCACCTGGAGCGGCTAGGCGGCGGCATCGGCACCCGTGGCCCCGGTGAGACCCAGATCGAGACAGACCGCCGGCTGGTGCGCCGCCGCCTGCAGAAAATCAAGTCTGACCTGGACGGGGTCCGGCGACGCCGCACGCTACACATGGACCGGCGCAAGAAGTCGGCCATCCCCATGGCCACCTTGGTGGGTTACACCAACGCCGGCAAGAGCACCCTGTTCAATGCTCTCGTACAGACCGGCGCCAATGGCGAAGCCTCGTTGGCCGCGAATCAGCTGTTTTCTACTCTCGATCCGGTCACTCGCCGCATCCGTTTGCCTTCGGGCGCTCCCCTGCTTCTCAGCGACACCGTGGGATTCATCCAAAAGCTCTCGCCCAAAGTCATCGCGGCCTTCCGGGCCACGCTGGACGAGCTGGACCGGGCCGATGTGCTGTTGCACGTCATCGATGTTTCGCATCCCAAGGCACCGGAGCAGACCGAGGTGGTGGAGCAGACGCTGGACGAGCTGGGCTTGGGCGACCGCCCAAGGCTGCTTGTCATAAACAAGATGGACCTGCTCACCGACTCGGCTACCTCAGGGGGCGAGCTGGCGGAGGTGCGGGAACTCTCTCTGGGCGCCGGTTGGGGGAAGGACGCCGCCGATGGCGTGCTGGTGTCGGCAGAGAAGGGTTGGAACTTGGACCACCTGCTGTCTGAGATCGAAGACCAGCTGGTAAATATTGACGGTCCGCTGCTGATGACAGAGGAATACGCGGGTGGCCGGAGGTGAGTCTCTCATTATAGCCCTGCAGTTTAGCCGCGATAAGGCCCTTGATGGCGACACAATTTGGAATGCAAGTTGGTTCGCACAAGATACGTTATGTTAGTGCCGGGCCCGATTTTGGGAGTATTGACATAATATCTCATCAGCGAACCCGCCTTCGGAGGCCCTTGCTCGAGCCCTTGGGATGGCCGGGCAGCGACGCGACGCGGCGGATTCCGCCGCGGGCAGGGTTGCGCCAATAGTGGCCGCTTACTTATAATTGATAATTGTCCCGTACACGGGCGGTTAGCTCAGTTGGTCAGAGCGCCTCGTTCACACCGAGGAGGTCGGAGGTTCAAGTCCTCCATCGCCCACCATGTCGTAAGGGACCACTCAGAACCGGGCAACGGCCCGGGCTTCCCGGGCCGAGGTGGCGGAACGGCAGACGCGCTGCGTTCAGGGCGCAGTATCCTTACGGATGTGTGGGTTCAAATCCCTCCCTCGGCACCAATCAGCAACAGGTCCCACGGTTTCCATCGCGCGCTTGTAGCTCAGCGGATAGAGCGCTGCCCTGCGGAGGCAGAGGTCGTGAGTTCGAATCTCGCCAAGCGCGCCATTTGTTTGCCCTGATTAGTTCCCTGCTCCCCAGCCCAATTTGCCCGTTTCACTGCCACCGATGAGCCGATGTTATCGGCGAATCAGCGTGGCAAGCTGCGGCGGGTATGTCCTCACCATAACCCTCTCACTAAGGGTAAGGGAACTGGTTTTCAGGGATTGGGAATTGCCTAAAGCTTCTGGAGCTTCTGCACGCGCTGGTTCGCCGTGTCGATCCCGTAAATGCTTCCCTCTGAATCGGTATAGACCTGGTGAGCGCCCTCGAACGTCCGTCCACGCGCCAGCAGCTCGCCGTCCAGGGTGTAGATGCTGATGCGCGGGATCTGGTCGGTTACGTAGACCACCTGGTTCGCGTCAATGTGGACGCCCATTGGGCACTTGAAATCGGTCCACTCGTCCAGGAATTCGCCCTCTCCCGTAAACACCTGCACGCGGTGGTTCTCCCGGTCGGCCACGTAGACCCGGCCGTCTTGGGAGACGCGGAGGCTGTGGGGTACGCGGAACTGTCCTGATCCACTGCCCGGGCTACCGAAACTGCTTATGTAATCTCCGGCGGCGTTGAACCGGTGGACGCTGGAGTTGCCGTAGCCATCGGCCACGTATAACTCCCCCGACGGCGCGACGCAGACGTCGGCCGGGTGGTTGAACGGCGCCTGCATGGCCGCTTGGTCCCGGGTTCCAAGCGCCCGCTGCAAATTTCCTGCGGTGTCGTAGAGCAGCACCTGGTGGGCGTCGCGGTCTGTCAGATACACCGTGTCGTCGGGGCCGACATGGATGTGGTGGGCATCGGCGGGCACGCCGTTTCTGCGTTCCCACGGCTCGAGGAAATGGCCGTTGCGGTCGAAGACCAGGACCGGCGGCCCCTGGCGCTGGTAGACGTAGACCCGGTCCATGGAGTCGACGGCCACGCCGCTGGGGCCCTGCAGAGATACGCCACTGGGGAACTGGGCCCAGCCCGGCTGGTATTCATACCTGAAATCACCCGCGCCGATGATTGCTGCCATTTTGCCCTCCCGTTGGGTCCATTTTGGGGCCTCCCGTTGGATTAGGATGCCCCGTGCTATACTGCCGTTGCGGGCCAGATGGCCCGATCCTGTGTCATATTACTTCATCTTTGTATTGCCTGGAGTGTTGCCGGGCATTGTCAGGGAGGCGTTGGTGAAACTGGACGGTTCCGTGATTATAGTCACCGGCTCGTCGAACGGACTGGGCGCTGCCACGGCACGCGTTGCGGCGTCCAAGGGCGCCCGGGTCGTGATCAACTACACCAAGAGCGAGGCGGATGCGAAAGAGACAGCCCAGGCCTGCAAGGACCTGGGCAGCGACGCCGTGTTATGTCAAGGAAACGTGGCCGAGGACGCCGACTGCCGCCGGATGGCCTCGGTGGCACTGGAACAGTGGGGCCGAATCGACGGGCTGGTGAACAACGCCGGATCGTCGGTCTTCGCCAGCGCCGCCGACCTGGAATCGCTGTCGGGCGAGGACTTCCTTAATATTTATGCGGTCAACGTGGTGGGCGCTTACCAGATGATCCGCGCCGTCGCACCCAGCCTGAAGGCCCAGGGCAATGGCTCCATAGTGAACGTGTCCTCCATCTCGGCCATTACCGGCGGGGGCAGTTCCATAGCCTACGCCGCGTCCAAGTCTGCGCTGAACACCTTGACCGTGGCACTGGCCCGGTCGCTGGCGCCCCAGATACGGGTTAACGCGGTTTGCCCCGGACCCATTCCGACCCGTTGGTGGAGCGGGGGTCTCGGGGAGGAGGGGGCGAGGAAACTGTTCGAGAGTTTCGAGAGGCAGGTGCCGCTCCAGGAGGCTCCGACGGCGGAGAGCGTGGCGGAGACGGTGGTCTGGCTGCTGGAGGCCGCCCGACACGTGACCGGCGAAACCATTATGATTGACTCGGGAATGCACCTGATCAGTTTCAAACCATAGGCCGCAACCGCGCCCCTGATTCGTATCGTGATTGCCCGAGCGCACCAAGAGTCCCGCCCCCGTTTCCGCGGGGGTGGCTTTCTTTCGCAGGAAATGTGAGCCTCCCGAGTTGGGACGCAGTTGGAGATTTGCGCTGCAATAGTTAAGGAGAAGTGGAATCGTGACAAATGAAAGTCCTTTGGAAATAGGCGGAGCCGGGACGGGGCCGGGAATGGTGGATTACCTGCTGTACGAACCGGAGGATTCAGGCATCCTCTGGATCAAGTTCAATCGCCCGGAGCGGATGAACGCATTGGTCGGCAACTCGCAGGAGAAGGGGACCGTCGCCAAGGTGGGCGAGTACATGCGCGCCGGCGATGACGATCCCAACGTCCGCGTTATTGTACTGACCGGCGTGGGGCGCGGATTCTGCTCCGGGGCCGACATGCGCCGGGACAACGACCCGTCGGTCATGGGGGAGAACTTCGTCGGGAACCGGGGGACCGAGGAGGGGCCCGACGCGGCGAGGCAGCACTTCTTCCACGGATTCACCCACCTCCACCGCGACATCTCGCTGATACGCAAGCCTACCATCGCCATGATCAACGGCCCCGCCGTGGGCTCCGGCATGGACATGGCGCTGCACTGCGACATCCGGGTAGGCTGCGAGAACACGCGGTTCATCGGCTACCAGCAGCTGGGGCAGATCGTCGAGAACGGTGGTAGCTACTACCTGCCCAAGATGGCCGGGCTGGGCCGGGCGCTGGAGTTCGCCTACACCGGGCACCTGGACGCCCAGCGGGCCTATGATTGGGGGCTGCTCAACTACCTAGTGTCCAGCGACGACCTGGAGCAGACCACCCGCGACCTCTGCGACCGGATCATGCGCACGCCGCCTATGGTGCAGTGGATCAGCAAGCGGATCATGCGCACCGCGATGGACACCAGCCTGGAGAACACCATGGTGCTGACGTCCAACGCGGGCGGCATCCTGAACGGCTCCGATGACGCCGAAGAGGCACGCCGGGCGTTCCTGGAGAGGCGCGCGCCGGTGTTCCGCGGGCGGTAGGTCTTACTCCTCCCTAACTAAAATTTGCGAACATACTCGTAATGCGGGAAGCTGTACCACGACAGTGGATCGCTATTATGCTAAGGAATTTAGAGCAATGGATGAATCACTGCATGTTGTCCCCCGGATTGCGTTTCTGGCTGCCCTTGCCCTGTTCATCGTTCTTGTCGCTTGCCAAGGCCAGACGCCGACGACAGCACCCACCACGGCGGCCGACCGCTGAGCCAGCGACCACACCTGACCCAGACGCCGGAACCCCCGCCCACTGTCGCGCCCAGCGCCACTCCTGAGTTGACCGCCACGCCGCAACCGTCGCCAACGACGACGCCCTCTTTGTTGAGTCCGGAACGAGAGCGATCCGATAGGACCGGCTCCAGTTTGTCCATTGACGAGAACACTACCTGGCAGGAGGTGTTCGACAATTCCCAGGCGTCGGAACAGGACTGCATTCGCGACGCGCTGGACGCGAGCTTGGCGGCGGCGTTGGAACAGCCGGTAACCGAGGACTATTGGTCAGAAAAGCTTTATCCCTGCCTCAACCCGGGAATAGCCCCGGAAATATACTTAACATATCTACTCGCAGAAATCGGAGCCGAGGGATGGGTTGCGGGTGAGAGCGAGGTGTCGTGCCTGCGGGAGATGATCGGGGAGATCGACGTAGCGGCTCTAGTAGGTGCAGAGGATTCGGCTGAGTATGCCGAGGTTATCGGACACTTGATTGCCTGTGTACCGGACGTTTTTGTTTCGCTGCTTATAGGAGAATTCGATTTGAGTCTGGAGGACATGAACAGGAATGAAGTGTCGTGCCTGCGGACTCTGATGGAGGAACCCAGCACATTCGTAGCGATGTCCGGCCCGGAAGATTCGGCTGAGTATGCCGAGGTTATCGGACACTTGATTGCCTGTGTACCGGACGTTTTTGTTTCGCTGCTTATAGGAGAATTCGGTTTGAGTCTGGAGGACATGAGCGAGGACGAAACGTCCTGCTTGCGGGACCTGTTGACCAGTGACGATCTGCCCGGTGCCTTCGCTGCCCCTGAGGGCTCGGCCGAATACGAGGGTTTTTTTGAAAGACTGGCTACCTGCGTTACGTCCGCTTTTTGACGACCAAAATTAGAGGCGGATGCAAGCGATTCCGATAGAATGGATACGAGGCTAGGAGAGCTGGGACATCGGACTTTATCGTTTTGCCAGCCATGCCCCAGCGATCTCCAACGTCGAATGTGTCTACCCAGCCACGGCCAGGGCGCCCACGGCGATTGACGGGAGGGTTACCGGTAGCTGCTGCCAGGTCTTGCCCCGGTCGTTGCTGTGGTAGAGGTTGCCGCCGTCGGTTCCGGCGTAGACATCGTTCGGAGACGAGGGGTCCCACTCGAAGGCAACCACCATGTCCTCTGCCTCTTCGCCCTCACCCACGCCCTCGACCTTCTGCCAAGTCTGGCCGCCGTCAGTGGAGCGGTAGAACTGCGGCGACTTGCGTCGGGCATTCTCGGAGACCGTTACCAGCACTAGGTCGGCATCGTCGGGCGCGGCGGCGATATGGAGAGTGTAGCGGCGCGCCAGGCCGTCGTTAATCAGTTCCCATTCGTCCCCGCCATTGTTGCTGCGGAAGGGAGCACTGGCTGTGGCGGCGTACACCCGTTGCTGCTCGTCGGTACCCAGGTGGAGACAGTGAATGTCGTCGTCGAGGCCGGGTAGCTGCTGCCAGCTGTTGCCGCCGTCCTTGGAGCGGACCACCCCGCCCACCTCAATTCCTGCATAAAGTAGGCTGGCATCGTTGGGAGACACGACCAGGTCACGTATGTGGGAATCTCGGGTGGGCGCGTGAAATCCCCAGTTGGTGGATTCAGGAACATCCTGGAAGCTCCTGCATTCGTCCCACGAGGCCCCAGCGTCGGTGGAACGGAACAGGGCCGCCGGTTCACTGCCGACGTAGACTGCGTCAGGCTGCGACGGGTCGGCCAGCACACTATGGGCGTACTCGGACGGGTAGGACTCCACGTGCGTCCAGGTCGCTCCTCCATCGTCGGTGCGGTAGACACCCGCCTCGTACGCTGCAAGCCAGGCCCGCTTGGGGTCAACTGGGCTGGCTGCCACCCGGGCGGCGGCGTGGGGCAACTGTGTAACCCGGCCCTGTTGCCAGGTCTGCCCGCCGTCATCGCTGCTCACGGCACACACCCCGTCGTGCATACCCACATATATCAGGCGCTTTTGTTGCGACATATTTGCGCACCTCCGCTTGTGTCGTTGAAGCCGATCACTGGGCTCGATTATAAGCCAATTTGGGGAGCTGCGACTGAAATCCAGCGGCCTTTACGATTTCAGACTACGATACTATGATAGACAAGTTGAGGGTGGTTAGCTCAGCCGGTTAGAGCACCTGCTTTACACGCAGGGGGTCGCAGGTTCGAGTCCTGCACCGCCCACTTTTTGGTTCTCGCTTGAAAGTAAGCAGAACCTGATGTCCCGCTGCCTCTAGATAATTCAACGGCCCACCAAACTGGAGACATCGAGAACATTCGTGTGGAGGTCTTACCGGACCTTCGGTTAGACCCTAATCTTTTTGGCGGGACGGTGTAGTATCGAGGGGAGAGCCATTCTTGATGTCGGGAGAGGGCACCATTCAAGGCGATTAAAATAATGAAGTTCCTGAGTGCGCCGTATGTAGCCGCAAGAGGGGCAGAAATAACCGGCTAACTTGGCAAATGTCCCGACAAGACATCACGTTTGAGGATGACCTAGACCTGAAAGACTGGATGGAACAACGGCAATGGCAGCCCTGCGCGCTGGTGCTGCCCGATGACGGGGGAGTCTTAGCCTACTCCGTCGACCCGTACTGTGACGCTTGTTTGGACAAATGGTGGAGAGAACACGAAGAGCGTCACACCCCCGCTGGTAAGGTGAACAGGGCTGCCTTTCAGGAAAAAATTAGAGCATTCTCTCGCCTTGCTGGCTGGAATATGCATACTCTTCAACTCGAATATCCAGCACCTCGAGGATTCCCCAACATGGCCTTGATAAGGGATGACCAACTCCTTCTCCGTCAAGTAAGAGGGGACGCAACCGCTCGTCCTCGAGCACTCCACCCACCGGGCCATACTTTACTCGTAAGCCCTGACGTACCGGAGGACATGCGAGAGGCATTACTCCGAGATCCGAATGAGGGACAGCCGTCTGAGGCAGTTGCGTTCCTCTACATGGACGAGAAATACCCAGACACCAATGCCCCGCCCCTAATGCAGGTAACCTCGCTTACTGGGCTCTTGATATCCTCTGACAAGTTCCCGCGTTTCCGGGATGAATTGCTCAAGATAGTGCCAGGCTTCGAAGAAGGGGCCAAGAATTTCAATGTGCAGATACACGCTAGCAACCTTTTTCCACATCGATCTGACGAAGACCACTTTCAGTTCTATAGTGGACCGGTTTCGTTGGTTAATGATTTCGGATTCAGCGTATATCGGCGTGGCGTCAATTTCATTCCGGACCATCCATTGCTACGGAAAAAGCAGAAGTACCTGCTCGGCTTGTGTTTCCGGTCTATGCTGATATCGGCCGATGAATACGCATACTATGCGCAAATATGGCCAGTGATGGAAACCGACGGCTCGAAAGATCAAGACAGGAATTTCGTTGGATACGTCCGTTGGATGGATGAAGCCATTGCGTATCTCCAAACGTGCGGAGATGGAGTTGAACAGTTAATTGGCGACGACTATATGGTCGACAATTCCCGGGTTGGGGAACTTCGTTATGTGACCAAGAAATCAATAGCCGGAGTTGCGGTAGACTGCTTATCCTACTAAGAGCCTATCCTAATAACCCGGCGGCTCGGAGAGCGATAAGGGCACAGGCGAAATGAAGCAGGGCGATGTAATTGCTAGGAGACTTGTCCCAGCGGACCAGAATGCGCCGGAAGCGGTTCATCCAGCTGTGGGTGCGTTCCACCACCCAGCGCCGGGCCTTGTAGCCTGCCTCCTTTTTGATGGCCTGGGCCTCCTCACCCCGGCTGCGGATGTGGGCCGTAAAGCCAAACTCCTCCAGGGTCTGGCGCACCTCGTCAAAGTCGTAGCCTTTGTCCAGGCACAGACCCTGGGGATGCTCTGGGCTGGGTGCTGGACGTGGCACGGGGAGGCTGTCCACCGTGGCCCGCAACAGTTTCATATCGTGGCGGTTGGCCCCGTCCACTGCCAGCCCCACCGGAATGCCCCCGGCTTCGGTCAACAGACTGCGTTTGACCCCGCTCTTACCCCGGTCCGTGGGGTTGGGGCCGGTTTTTTCCCCCGCCTAAGGGGGATTTGGTCAAGGCCCCGTCCATACTCAGCCAACTCCAGTCCAGACCTTTCAAATCGTCATAGCGTTCCAGCCCGGTCCGCCATAGCTCCAGGAACACCCCGGCGGCGACCCATTGCTGAAAGCGCAGGTGGGCGGTAGAGCCGGAGCAAATGCCTGTGGCGTCCAGGGCTTTCCACTGGCAGCCGGTGCGCAGCACGTAGAATATACCGTTGGCGCAGGTCCGGTCCGGAACCCGGGGCCGGCCTCCGCCCAAGGGATGGGTATTCACCCGCTGGGGAAGGAGTGGATTCAGTGCCTCCCACAGCTCGTCTGACACCTGGAAAGAGCCGGTGGTGGGGTTGGTTCGAGTGGCTGGGCCGACGCGGGGCGGTCGAGGCGGCTTGGGTTCTTTCGCTTTCTTCATTCCCCAAGTCTAGCCGCTCCTCTGCCTCCTTCCCCATTCACTACTCATACGGGTTTCACCCATTTTTAGGACAGGCTCTTAATTCACTGCAAGTGGCTAGACGAAAAAGGATTCCCAATTACCAAATACAAGGCTCGACTAGCTGCCATCGCATCGGCCCTACATCCGTCCATCATCGATGACTACGTAGGTTCTTTTCGGATCGAAAACACACGTGAGGGTCCGACCTCTCCAAGAGCAGGACAGGAAGCAGGTTAGAGGAACCAACGCCTCGGTAACCTCAGAGTGCCATTGCCATTTCAAAGATGGCACTGCCTACCGTCAAATCAGGCCCACCACGTTAGCGCCCCGGGAGCCCGCCTCAAAGCGCGGGCCGACAGTGGCGGGCGGCATCACCCGGCACCGGGCGGCTATGCCGTGTTCGCCTCAACTGGCGTCGGTCTGCTGGTGGCGACCGACGTAACCGACTACGACCTGCCGCTTGTCCCTGTCCCAGTCGAATGCGATGCGAATGGTGTAGCGCGCGTCAAAGGTCGTGCCCTTGCCGATGTGTTCGACCAGCGTGTATCTCCTGCCATCAACCCTGGTGGTGTACGAGTCCTTGTAACGGGAAACGGTCGTCTCTCCCTGGTCACTCTTGTACCACCAGCCGCAGGCCTCCTTGATCGACTGGTCGAAGTCGGTGACCCTGAGTCGGCCCATCCTGGAGGGGTAGTAGGTAGTCGCAAGCCACTGCAGCGCTTCCCAGAGCCTGCCCGGGTCGGTGAACGGGTTGTCCTCGATACTGGACTCCGCATTAGGCGCGAACAGCAATTCCTGGCGGAAGCGGGACTTTGCCATCTCCACGGCACCCTGGACGCTGTCCACCAGCGGGGCCGGCATACCCACCTCTTCCAGTGACCCTTCCTTCACCGACCGGTAGGCCAACCTCCAAGAGTCCTCCCGTTCCTGGGCCCTGAATAGTTCAGTTTTCAATGCCTCCACCTCATCCTTGAGGCCCTGATTCTCCGAGCGCATTGCAAGAGCAGCATCTCTCAAGCCCACGTTCTCCGTCTTTAGAGCGGCGTATTCGCCATCGGAAACCGAGGGCACGTCGGCGACTGCAACCTGCGCCTCGGGACGATTTGGCCAGATCACGGTTTGGGCCTCCCGCAGGGCGGAAGGCTGGGGTGGTTCGGCCTCCAGTTCCGGCGGTGCAATCTTACTGACGATCTCGGACGACCTCCGCACCGGCGCCTCAGCCGGGAGGGATGGGGAATCGGCCCCAGCGGGCAAATCTGCCACATCGTCTGATGATGGAACAGTCTTCTGCTCCTTATTGTCCCCTGTCATCAGGGTCTCGATTTCCGCAAGCAAAGAGACGATGCTGGGTTGCAGGGCTCCCCGCCTCTGAACTCGCTCCAGTTCCTCACTGAAGCTTGGCGCCCGGTCGTGGATGGGTTGATAGTCGGCCAGGTGCGACTGCAATCTCTCGGCAAGCTTCAAAACGACGGTGCTGTCGGCGTCGCCGGATACTCTTGCCGCAGCCCATCCTTGGGTATCCTGCTCGAAGAACACAAGCAGGTCACCGTAGGCTGCTCTCATGTTTCGAACGATGGAGTCAAATTCCTCGGACCACCTCAGTTGGGCTGCCTTTTCCTCTATCAGCCGTGATACCGATGCGACAAAGTCCGGTATCTGCCGCTCCCATTCGGGTGCGATGGCCGGAAGTTCCCTCAGGCGGGACAGTGCGGCGGACATTGCATCGATCAATGTACCTTCGCCACCCTGGCTGGCCGCCCGGTCCGGCGCCAGAGGCAGGTTACCGGAGACATAGCACAGCATCAGGGCAACATCTTCCTGGTCGAAGTCATCGTCGTAGGTCTGAGCAAACGAGTCCTTTTCAACCTGCCACTGGTCCATAGGCCAGTACCCCCGGAGCTGCTTGTGTGGCGAGTTAGGCCCGGGTGTAGTCAGCCCGCGGCCCGTCAGGTGTCTCTCAACGGCCTCTCTGAGGGCGGGTTGAGACTCAGCCCAGCACTGCAGCACTGCCCCGGCCAGGGTATCGGAGGTCGAGATGGCCTGTGCAATCGGTTCCTGGACCAGGAAGCTGGACCTGTCCAGGGCTCGCCCCGCCTGGCCCTTGCGAAAACCCCCGGTCGTGGGAATGATTTCGTCGTTGACTGCGGATCGAAGAGTGTTTCTGGCTCCCACAGGCAGCCGGGAAAACTCGTTCAAGACCCGGCTAACCATCGTCGCCCTATGTTCCGCTGAGACCAGGCCCTCCGGAGCAAAGATGGCACAGAGGGGTATGTATTCCGGCCGTGGCGTACCTCCGTTCGTCTCCTGTGCCATGTCGATCAACTCCCCCGGAAAGTCCGCGCAAGGCAGAATTCGCCTGCGCTGCAAGCCTCACTTCGAGCGGTGCGTTTACATGATAAGCCCGTCGACGCTGGGAGGGCAATCTGGCCGGAAATCCAACCATCGCAGCAGGGTAGCGAATTGACAATGGAGGGCGGGTATTGCAAAATCGCGCCAGTATCACCCGCTCACGATCTGAATTCATTCGGGCCTTGAAAAGAGGAGGAACCCCCCCTGATGTTGAAAATAGGTCACGTCGTTGTGCGCCCCGGCCGCCGCCAGGGAGACGACCCGGTAGAGATTCCTGTTCCCGAGGAGCTGGAGACTGTGCCCGGGATTCCAATGAACAGTAAGGATGTGGACTTCTACAGCCGGGAATATCCGCTGCTGCGGCAGCAGGTGGAACACGCCGCGGACACCGAGTGGGCGCCCACGGTGGGCACCGAGGAGATGCAGCAGTACCACCACGAACACCAAGCCGTGATGGAGCAGTTCTATCCCCTGATGAACCGCTCCGGCGACCTGCCGCCCACTGCCGCCCCAACCGGCGAAGACGTTACCGATCTGATTCGCAACAAGGCGCGCGAGATGGGCTACCTGGAGGTGGGGTTCACCGCCCATGACGCCAGGTACACTTACCAGGACCGCAAGAGCCACGTGAAGTTCGATAACGCTGTCTGCCTAGCCTTGGAGCAGGATTTCGAGGAAACGCAATCTGCACCGAGCATGGCTGCCGAGCACGGCCACTACGGGACCTATGAAACACAGGCGCCGATGGGTCTGGAGATGGCCGACTTCATCCGCTCCCTGGGCTACGGAGCGCAGGTGCATGGCCCGAGCAACCACAGTGCTGCCACCATCCCCATGTTCGTGGCGGCCGGCCTGGGCCAGCTGGGAGCCAACGGCCAGCTGCTGACTCCACACGCGGGGGCGCGCTGCCGCCTGCAGATCATCACCACCGACGCTCCGGTGACCTACGACGAGCCCGTCGACTACGGTTTTCACGCTTTTTGCCAGGTCTGCCAGGTGTGCGTCAACCGCTGCCCGGGCCGGGCCCTGATGCGCGAGAAGATCTGGTGGCGCGGTGTGGAAAAGAACAAGCTGATCTACAAGCGCTGCCGCCCGGTTATGTCACGCTACGAGGGCTGCGCCATCTGCATGAAGGTCTGCCCGATCAACAAATACGGCGCCAAAAACGTAATGGAGCACTACGCCCAGACCGGGCAGGTGCTGGGCAAAGGCACCCATGACCTCGAGGGCTATACCCTGCACAAGGAAAACACCGGCCAGTACGCGACCGGTTACTTTGGACCTGGAGAGCTGCCCACCTTCAATGCCAGCTTCTTCAAGATCCCCAGTGGAACCCGGGAAAACGCGGCCCTTGAGCACTTCATCGAGTACATTGAGACCCGCAGGGGAGACCTAATCACCCCGGAAGACGACCAGAAGCTGTTTGACTTTCGTGACCGGCTGAAGGCCATCGTTAGCGGGGAGGCCATCACCGACAGCACGATGTTCTAGCAGGCCAACCGCCGAGTGATGTTTTTCCGAGGGGCGCACTGCAGTGCGCCCCTACCCATTATGCGGGAAATTCAATTACCAGGGAGAGGGTTACCGGTGAGTCGACAATGGTGGGCCGAAGGGGAACTGTTCGAGGGGTGCAATTGCAACCTGCTCTGTCCCTGCCACATTTCCTTTCGCCAACGCCCTACAAATGGCTACTGCTATGCCATCTGGGGCGCGTCGTTCGATGGAGGACGCTTCGGCGATGTGGACCTGGCAGGGCTAGGGGCGGTGATTTTCGTACACTCCCCCGGGCCCACCATGGCCGATGGCGACTGGACATCGGTGCTGTATATCGACGAATCTGCCACCGATGACCAGGCCGAGGCGCTCCGGGCGATCTTCAGCGGCGACGCCGGCGGCCCGTGGGAAATACTGGGCCAGTTCTTTCGCGACGGCAAATTGGCGACAGTGCGGAGAGTTCCGCTGGAGATAACCATCGATGCAAGGTCCCGCACCGTGCGCGCCTCCGACCGGGTGCTATTGGAGGTCAAGGCGATTCGGGGCGCCGACGAAGAGGGCACCGCAACCATCACCAACCTGCGCAACGTAATTCACGGCAGCGTGCACACGCTCGCTCGCTCTAACCAGACCATCAGGGACGAGATGCTGTCTTGGGACGAGCAGGGTAAGCACGGCCTGTACAGCCGCTTCCGATGGGAGGGGCAGGGGCAGAAACCATCAGCGAAAGGGGGAAGCACATCCGCGCCCTGAACCACGCCTAGGCGTCCAGCAAGTTGCGGTAGACCGTGCCCTCTTTCACTACGACCTTTACCCTGTTACGTTCCTGCAGGACCGTTACATCGGCCAAGGGGTTTCCGTCGACGACGATCAGATCGGCCAATTTCCCGGGTTCGAGCGTCCCCAGGTCGTCCCCCAAACCGCAGCAGGCGGCGGCGTCCCGGGTCCCTGCAATGATGGCTTCCATCGGGGTCATGCCCGCGTCGACCAGCATGTCCAGCTCAACTGCGTTGTTGCCGTGGAACCAGCCCCCGGCATCGGTCCCTGCGACAACCCGCACGCCAAGCCGCATCGCCTGCTGGACTGTCTCGATGTGGTGCTGGCGGAATTCCCTTGCCTCCACCTGCGCCACCGGGTTGCCCTCGGCGGAGTGATGGGAGAAGACGGTCAGGGTGGGCACCAGCGTAATGTTGTTGTCGGCCATCATGCGTAGCAGGTCGGTGTCCAGGTCCAGGTAACAGCCGTGCTCGATAGAGTCCACCCCGGCCTCCACCGACGTCCGCAGCCCCGGACCTCCGACGGCGTGGCAGGCCACCATCTTGCCTTGGGCGTGGGACTCGGCAACCAGGATCCGCAGTTCCTCCAGATCGTAGCAGGCGTCGGACCCCAGGTGCGTGGCGCGCCCGAACCCGGTCTGGAACACCTTGATGAGATCGGCGCCCACTCTCGCGTTTTCGCGAACTGCAGCCCGAATCTCGGCATCGCCATCGGCAACGCCGTAGGGGATGTTGGGATCAGGCATCGAGTAGCGCCGGTGGCCCGACATGGTGGGCCGGTCCTGCACGCTATGGGTCGGCCCCAGCGGCCCGGCCGCAACCAGCAGTCGCGGGCCGTCAATCAGGCCCTGCTCGACGGCCGCCTTGTACCCGGCCTCCAGCCAGCCGCAGTCCCGGATGGTGGTGTAGCCAGACTGCAGGGTGTCCTCGATCACGCGCGCAATGCGGATGGTCCTGGTGCTCTGCGGTTCGGTCATACCCCACCTGCTCAGCAGGTCGTAGGTGAAGGACGCAAGGTGCTCGTGGCAGTCGATCAGGCCCGGCAACACCGTCTGCCCTGCCACATCGATCTGCTGGGTACCCTCCGGGAACGCAACCGCGGCCCGTGGCCCGGCGGCTGCGATGCGCCCGTCGTCGCCGATCAGGACTATTGAGTCGGCCAGCGGCTCTCCGCCAAGGCCGTCGATTAGCGTACCGCCTACTATCGCCTGCATAGTCACCCCCTGTTGTCTGTTGGAGAGTAAGTCTGGAAGTTTGCTTCCTCTGCCTAGCCCGATTCCGTATAGCTCGGTTCTGTCTGGCCCGGTTCATTGTGAGTGCGATGGCCGATGAATCACGGCCCCAATATTTTAACGTGGGCTGGAAGCGTCAGCCCATTCTCACTGAGTGCCTCTTCAAGCGCGGTGGACTCGGAATAGTATAGCTCCGTCCTGTTCTCGAACACGTTGATTCCTGACGCGAACTGGAAGCCCAAATCCTTTACAATTTGAATGGCAGTAGCCTGGGCTGTCTCGAGTTCCCTGAGCGTCGCCGCGCCTTGCCGGACTTCAATGATTTCCTCCAGCGGCCCTTCCTGAACATATTTACTGATCGTATGCTCACCGTCGCGCGTAAACATCACGATAACGGCATACCTAGGCTCGTGCTGTATCCACAAACCGGCAAAGGTATCGGATTCGTTGGCCTCTAGATCGGCGCCCAGTTTGCCCACCGGTTCCTGTAGCATCAGCCGGGTCAGCGCCTCCTCCAAGCTGACACCGAACTGGTCCGCATACATCTGGGCATCCCGGACCAACGCTGGCGATACGCCCTCCATTATCGGCAATGGGCTGGGCTCTGGTTCAATGGCGCTGGCCTCGGCAGAATCGTCGCTCGTGCCTCCGGTTCCTCTGGTGTTCGTCGTGGACGTTCCGGTCTCTTCGCTCTCCCGGATGCCGGACACCTGAGATTCATTCGCGGACCGCAGAGGCTCCCGGGTGACGGCGAGCGCAGCTTCATCGGTGGGAGCTGTCGTTGACTCGCTTCCGCAACCTTGTATCGCAGCTATCGCCATAAAGAGGCCTGCAATTATCATCAGGGAGCATGAGCGATTCATCTCGACCAACTCCGTTTCGATGTTGCTATCATAGCGCGGAAGGTCAAGAATGGCTCAAACCCGGTTCAACATTGCATTCCAAACATCAGGCCATACCCAACATCAGGAGTATCGTAATGGAACGGGAATTTATCAACCCACCGGAACTGGCATCCCCTCCGGCCAACCTGTACAACCACGTTGTCAAGGTGGGCAACACCGTCTACATATCCGGCCAGGTGCCGCGAGGGTTGGACGGAAGAGCCGTGCATGTTGGAGACGCGGCGGCGCAGATCCGGCAGGTATGGGGCAACCTGGAAACGGCGGTGCAGGCCGTCGGCGGAACTCTGCAGGACATCGTAAAGACGACAACCTACGTTGTAGGGTCGGAAAACCTGGGCAAAATTCGTGAGGTCAGAATGACGTTGCTTCCGGAGGAGGGCCGCCCAACCAGCACCACCGTGGTGGTCGCCGGCCTGGCAGACCCGAACTTCCTGGTGGAAGTGGAGGCGGTGGCCGAGTTGCGTTAGCGCCCAACCCACCTCCGATGGCAGGAATCATTGCCAGTGGACTAAGGAGCGGGAGCATTGACGGATGATTCCGAGGCGCCAGTGGCAATTAATGCTGCCCACGGATCATCGCCTCTGCGTGCCGGGATTACTCCCATCGAGGACTTTTGTTCAATCCTGGGAGCCTCGGGCAGGAGAGCGCCGGGCGCTTCTGTGCCCGTTCGGATATTCCCGGTGCCTGTACCCTTCGCCGGAGCTACGTCTGCTTCCCCGTCAACCGCACCTGGACACCGGCGCTTTCCTCCTGCAAGGTCAGCACTATCGAGCTGTCGTTTTCCTCCCATCCCCTGGCCATGGCCTGGGCGTAGAGGTCGCGACAGACTTCGGCCAAGGGCATTGATACCTCGTAGGCCTCGGCCAGCTCTTCCCCCAAGCGCAGGTCTTTATGAGCGGTTTTCAGGGCGAACCGGGCTTCGAAATCGCCTTTGAAAAGGGTGTCGGGCAATCTTCCCCATAGATTACTCATCCGCCCGATGGCCCCGTTGCGAAACACGTCTATGATGGTCTCAGCAGGCACGCCCGACTTGACTGCCAGGGTCCAGCATTCGGTCATTGCCAGGTCGGCGCAGAAGACCGCAGTGTTGTGCATGATCTTGCAGATGCATCCGGAACCGATGCTCCCGGTGTGCATCACCCGCTCTCCGATTGCTTCCAGAACGGGCAGGCACCGCTGGAATGTCGATTCGTCTCCGCCAACCATCACCAGGAGGTCCCGCACCCTTGCTCCCTCGACCCCTCCGCTGACCGGCGCGTCGAGCATGGAGATCCCTTTCTCCGCAAATAGGCTGTGTACCCGCTGGATCAGAAGGGGGGAGTTGGTGGTGTGGTCAATGTAAACCGAACCCGTCCGCGCCCCTTCCAGGATGCCGCCCGGCCCGAGGGTAACCGGCTCCATCTCCGTCGGCCCGGGCAAGCAGGTACATATTATGTCGCACTGGGCAGCGACCTCCGCCGGTGAGTCCGCCCACTCCGCCCCTTGGTCAACTAGTGCCCTCGTCTTTTCCTCGTGAATGTCATGCACCACCAACTGATAACCGGCCTTGAGGAGGCTACCGGCCATGGGGGAGCCGATGTTCCCGGTCCCGATAAACCCGATACGCATACGGTTTTACTCCGTTGCGGCCAAACCCGGAGGGCGCCTGGCAGGCCGGAGAAAATGAAGGATCCCCGGCCCCATCCCCGTGCCGGCCAATATATTTGGGCTAAAGTTTGTAAAGACGGGCTGGGTTATCCCACAGGATGTGCCGCTTGCTCTCATCGGAAATCGGCAGCTCCAGGAACGTCTCGATGGTGTGGGGGTACTTGGCGTCGCCGTGGGGATAGTCGCTGGTTGTCAGCAACCTTTCGTCGCCGACGGCCTCCACCACGTGGGACACGAACACTTCCTCGCACTCGACGGCGGCGTAGCCCTGCCGGTTGAAATATTCCGAGGGCAGGATTTTGAGGTGCTGCATTTCCCCGTAGGGACGCCGCCACTCGTAGTGCTCGTCCATCCGGCCCAACCAGAAGGGCAGCCAGCCGCACTGGCCTTCCAGGAAAGCGAATTGCAGCTTAGGGAACCGTTCCATCACCCCGCCCATGACAATGTCCATACAGCACATCATCTGTTCTATTGAATGAGTGGCGATATGGGCGATACCCAGGTCGTCGGGGAACCGGTCGGCCCCGGCGGCGGGCATTCGGGAGCCGGTGGTCTCATGAAAACCCACGGGAACGTCAAGTTCCTGAACCTCGGCCCACAACGGGTCGTAATGCGGATCGTGCCATGAGCGGCCATTGTACATATTAGGACGAAGGAAAACGGCCTTGAACCCCAGCTCCTTGACGCAGCGACGGGCTTCGATGACTGCGGTTTCCACGTCGTGGGGCGAGAGGGCCGCCGCGCCGAACATGCGGGAAGGATCACCGGCCTGCATGTAGTCGTAGAGCCAATTGTTGTAGGCCCGGCAGGCAGCCTCGGCGAAACGCGGGTCCATTCCGTTGCGGGCCGTGATGTACATACCTGATGTCGGATACAGCACCGCCAGGTCCAGGCCCTCTCTGTCCATCGCCCTGACCTGGGACGCCGGGTCGAAGTTGGCGGCGATTTCCTCAGCGTACCGCTCCGCCAGGGTTTCCTCTTCCTCGGTGCTGCGGGCGGGCCAGTTGTAGTCAGTCATGCTGGCCATCACATCACCTTCCACAACGGTGCGGATGTCCCAGCGGCGTTCGCTGAGCCGACGCGGCGCCCTGTCCTTAAACTCGGCGTCTATGTACTTTTCCCAGAGGTCAACCGGCTCCATTACATGCAACTCGGCGTCGATTATCTTGAATCCGTTCTTTGCCATAGTTATTCAAGCTCCTCAAGTCGGCCGGGTCTGTCATCTGCTCCCTCTCCCTCTGGGAGAGGGAGAACCAAAAACCCCTCCTGAAGTTGGCCGACAGGGTTCCATTTTGATTGGTCGTACCAATTTTTCGGCCCGCAGGTGTCGCCTCCGACCACCATTGGCGTAAGGGCCCAGAATCCCACATTCGAGGGAATGGCGAATCACAGGCAGGTAAACTGTCCAAATTGAAACACCTACCTCTTTGGCGGAATCCAGTCATCCCCCGAGGCGGTTAAATGGCCTGCCAGTAGCGGCGTCCCTCGGCGCGGACGATGCGGCCAAAGCCGGGCGCGGCCAGGTGGACGGCGGCGACGGGGATGCCTTCGCTTTCCAGGCGCTCCATCATGTTGCGCCGTGTGACGCGGGTTGTCTCGGGGTCGATGTCGGCGCGGGAAACCCAGTCGGTGTTCTCGATCTGCACCGTATTGTGCAGCACGTCGCCCAACACCAGGCCTCGCTCGCCCTGTGAGGAGACCATGATGCTCATGTGGCCGGGGGTGTGACCCGGCGTGGGCAGCATGGTCAGTTCGCTGGTCAGCTGCTGCTCTCCCTCCATGAGCTCCAGCACACCCAAATCCTCCAGCGGCCAGACGCAGTCGGGGGCGTTGGGGAACCGGGTCTCGATAAGCGCCGGGTCGTGGCACGCCTCCCAGTCTCTCGCGCTGACATAGTAACGGGCGTTTGGAAAGGTGGGGACGTACTTGCCGTCCTGCGAGACCACGTTCCAGCCGATATGGTCGCGGTGAGCGTGGGTCATGACCACCATGTCCACTTCCTCGGGCTTCATGCCGTGGGCGGCGAAGTCATTGAGCAACTCCCCCCAGGGAGTGTCTGGCGTGGGCTTGGGGCCAAGGCCGGTGTCGACCGCGATGGTGCGGCCCTCCGACCGAATGACGTAGCAGGCCAGATTGAACCGGACGCCTCCGCTGGGACTGAGGTGGCTCTCGTGCCCGTGCCAGTCCCCTTCCGGTATGGCAGGAAAGAAGTTGCAGAGATCGAATTCAAGCAGCCCGTCGGAGAGGGACGTGATCTCGACGTTGCCTATATTCAGCTTATTGCCGGGCATTGCCAGCCTCCTCCATTCGAGAATCGGCCGGGCGACACCGCGTCGGCCTTGGGCGCAAGTATAGAACGGGGTGAAAGGAGTGGCAAACGGCAGGATGAACCTGGAATGGCAAGCGCACCCGGCCAGCGACATAACTACTTGGGCATTCATTACGTGAAGTCCGCTTTTGGGACAGACCAAGGATTAACGGGAGAGGGACCGTAGGGCCAACGGGTAGTACCGGGTTCACGTGAGACTGGAATGCGGTATCCTGCCCACTCTGAAGAACCTGGCTTGGATGGGAAGTGCGGCTAGTAGTCTCACTTTATTGAATTGATGACCGCCGAGGACTTTATCGACATTCCGGCTCAAGGCCGAAATGTCGGGGCCCGGTGACTCGTCCATTAATTCTGGGGTAACGGACTACTAGCCGCGATGGTCGGCAACGAGGCGCCCGTCCTTGAAGACCATCTGCAGTTGCCGCAGGTTCTGGATGTCGTCCAGGGGGTTGGCGGAAACGACGATCATGTCGGCCCTCTTTCCTGGCTCCAAGGTGCCCAGCTCCGTGCCCGCGCCGCAGAGATCGGCAGCGTTCCGGGTGGCGGCGATCAGGGCTTGCCAGGGGGTGGCGCCGTCCTTTACCCACAGACCTAGCTCCAGCAACGCGGAGTCCCGCAACGGCAGCACGTCAGACCCCAAGGCCATCTTTACTCCGGCGTCCAAGGCTGTCTGGAACCAGCTCCGATGCTGGTCAACGGCGGCTTCGGCCCGCCGTACCAGGTCAGGGGCCAGGGCCTTGCGCTCGCAGTAGGCCCTCTCCCACTCGTTGTCTGCCTGGCTCGGGGTGAGATGGGTGATACCGAGGGTGGGCACATACCAGGTCTCGTTATCTAGGAATCCGGTGATGCAGTCCTCGTCCATCACGTAGCCGTGCTCCACGCTGTGGGCGCCCAAACGAATGGCGGCCCTGACCGCTTCGGGGTTGGTGGCGTGGGCCATGACCGGCATGGAGCGCTGGTGGCAGAGGGTGAAGGCCGCTTCGATCTCTTGTTGCAGCAGGAATGAGTCGAGGTGCTTGTCCCAGAAGGGCCCCATGATTCCGCCTGACAAGTTGAGCTTGATGTGGTCCACTCCGTTCTTGATCTGCTCGCGGATCGCCTCGACGAAGCCGTAGGGGCCGTCGCACTCGCGGGCGTGGCCGGAGGTAAGGAAGTGGCCGCCCGTGGTGGTGAGGAAATGGCCGCAGGCGTAGACTGTGGGGCCTGCAGGATCTGGCGAGGACTCGAACGCTCTCTTCCAAGCCACGTCCATGAAGTGTCCGGCGCCCGCGCAACGCACCGACGTCACGCCAGCCTCGGTCAGGCCCCTCATCAGGTTTTGGCCGAACCAAGCGGTCAGTTGCGGGACGGTGGTTCCGGGAGGGTTAGGATATTCGGGGTGTATGTGAACGTCCCACAGTCCGGGCAGCAGGTAGGCCCCCTCCAGGTCTATGACCTCGTTGGCACTGCCGTCATTGGGGGGACCTGCTCCCCCAGCGGTCGCCACCGATTCTATGCGCCCGCCATCCACCGTTACGGTGGAGTTGGTCCGGACGCCTTCGATTACGCAGTCGATGAGGTTGCAGTTGGTCAAAACCAGGGACATGAAACACCGAACCTATACCGGGCCTATACCGCGCGCGCATTGACCAGAGCGCTCAAGTCCTTAACCTCGATGTTGGAAACGAACATTATGAGTTCGTCGAGGCGGCGCACTTCGAATTCCCGGAAGTCGTCGTCCACCACCATGTAGCGGGAGACCACTTCCCAGATCTCCCGTTTCATCTGCTCCATCTTGTCGGGAGACAGGTCGATCCGGTCTTGAATGAGCACCAGGCGCATGCGCTGCCGTGCCACTTCGCTGGAACTCTCGCTGCCCTTATCGGTCAGGCCTAACAGCCAACGCAACAGTTCACGCATGCGAATATGCCCTCCCCCTGATGCCTACCAAATCCCGCAGCCGGTTGAACATACCAGAACGGGCATCGAGTTCCTTCAGCGGCACCTCTACGCCGTCGATTCTCGCCGCGATGCGCTTGAACGCTGCGCCGGCGCTTGACCGCCCGTCGTGCACGGCTGGGATGCCCCGGTTGGCGGCGGCCACCGTGCGCTCATCGGCCGGGACCAGGCCGATGACCTCCACGGCCAGCAGTGACTCCACGTCCTCCTGGCCCATCATGTCGCCGCGCTTGACCATATCGGCCGAGATGCGGTTGATGATCAACTTGGGGCGGTGCAATCCGGTGGCCTCCAGCAGTCCGATCACCCGGTCGGCGTCGCGAATGGCGGAAACCTCTGGGGTGGTTACGATGATGGCCTCCCCGGCTGCTGCGATGGCGTTCTTGAATCCCTGTTCTATACCCGCCGGGCAATCGATCAGGATGTAGTCGAATTCCTCCTCCAGCTCGGCGCAAAGCGCTTTCAGCTGGGTCGGAGTGATGCTGTCTTTTTCGCGAGTCTGCGCCGCTGGGATCAAGTATAGCTCCAGACGGTTCTTGTCCTGGATCATGGCCTGGCGCAACCGGCACTTGCCCTCGATGACGTTCACTAGGTCGTAAACAATGCGGTTTTCTAAGCCCATGATGACGTCGAGGTTTCGCAGGCCAATGTCAGTGTCGATGACCACGACCCGATGGCCGCGAATGGCGAGGGCCGTTCCGAGATTGGCGGTGGCGGTGGTTTTTCCGACACCGCCCTTGCCCGAGGTAATGACGATTGTCCTACCCTTCATACGGTACCCCTTTCGTGTATCTGGCAGTGCGCCCTGTGAATGGCGAAACGTGTATCGACCCGTGGCGAACGTATGCGATTTTGGGATGAAGGTCGGCCGGGCCCTGCCTCCCCTTTTTCCCGCCTTGGATATGGTCGATGCCCGGTAAATGAGCCTCGCAATTGCCGATGCGGATGCGGGGTGCAGCGATTTCCAGCGCGACAACCGCAGCCTTGCTGTCCCCGGACGCTCCGGCGTGGGGCAGGCCCTTGAGGGTGCCCATCACCACAATGTCTCCCTCGGCGAGTACTTCTGAGCCGGGGTTCACATCGCCCAGCACAACCAGGTCTCCGGCATGCCGCACCGTTTCGCCGGACCTGACCGTAGCGCGAACGACCAGGGCATGGTCCCGGGTCCTCTGCCCTTGGGAGGATAGTCCGCTGAGGGCCCTGGCCAGATCAGCTGAAGAGAATTCGCTGAGAGGCGCCGGGTTCCTCCTGGTACGACGGACCGGCGGATCCTGGGGCGGCCGGGGAGGGGGTTCATCGACCCCCACTCTCAGGTCCGCGACCTCCACTCTCAGGTCCTCAATGGCAGGACCATTGGCAGAGATGAATCGGGCCACCTTGAGGCCGGACCTCTCACGAAAGATGCGGCGAATTTCCGCCGCCGCCGCCTCGCTCAGGGCCCGGTCCCCGATGTTGACGCTGATTCCGCCCTCGGAGAAGAGGGCACTGTGGCCGGCCAATTGTGCGTCCAAATCGCGGGCAATCTGTTCCATGGGGGCGTTCTCGTCGAGGTTGAACGCTATGTCTGTTCCGCGCCCGGTGATAAGAACGGAGCCCCGCCGTTTTCCGCCGCCTGAAGTTCCCGCGAGTTCGACGACTGGAGTTTCGGAGATAACCACCATCCACCCCACATCCGATTATGTAATGTCGGTTATATCAGTTCAGTACCACATTATTCAATACTATTTCGGAAAACATTTAGTGAAATTTTAAAGTTATATGAAGCCTAATGGCTTCCCCTAAAAAACTGCCGATACCGTTTGAGGGTCAAAGAAAAGGCCGCGCCCAACTGGGGGCGCGGCGCGCGAGTACCTCAAACAGCTCCCTCGCCTGGGCTGTTTAGTCGCGAGTACCGAACAGGGCCACGGAGCAGGTGAATGATCCGGGCCTTCCGCCAAGGTTGTGGGTCAGGCCCAGGTCAGCCTTCTGAAGCTGACGGTCGCCTGCCTTGCCCTGAAGCTGCTTGTAAACCTCGTAGATCATTCGGATGCCGCTGGCGCCTATGGGATGCCCAAAGCACTTGAGTCCTCCATCGGTATTCACCGGAAGTTCGCCCTCAAGGGTGAAGGTGCCTGCCTCAACGTCTGAGCTGGCTCTCCCGCGGGGGCTGAACCCCAGGTCTTCGTAGATGATGAGCTCGGTGATGGTGAAGCAGTCATGCACCATCGCCAAGTCGATCTCGCGGCGCGGGTCGCTTATTCCCGCCTCCTGGTAGGCAGCCTGGCTGGCCCTGACCGTCTCGGGGAAGTGGGTGAAATCCCAGTCGTTGCGCATGATGCCGAAGGCGCCCACCGACAGGCCAATCCCCTTGACCAGGATGTAGTCGTCCCGAAAGGTCTTGGCGATTTCAGGCGTGGTTATGATGGCGGCGGCGGCCCCATCGCTGACGCCGCAGCAGTCGAACAGCCCCAGCGGCCAAGCCACCATGGGCGCATTGGCCACCTGCTCGGCACTGACCTCCCGCTGGAAGTGCGCCTTGGGGCTCATGGTGCCATTGTGGTGGTTCTTGGAGGCGATCTGCGCCAGGGTGTGCTTTCCTTCCTCGAAGGGGATGCCGTATTGGTGGAAATACCGGGTCGCGGCGAGCGCGAACTGCGAGGGCGGAGGCACCGGCGGGTTCACGTCGGAGCCCGGAGCCTCCGGCACCGCCAATCCGGAAAAGCCGGAGTCCTTCAGCTTTTCCACGCCAAGCGCCAGCACGATGTCGTAAATACCGGCGGCCACGGCGTAGCAGGCGTTGCGGAAGGCGTCGGTGGCCGTGGCGCAGGCGTTCTCCACGCGGGTTATGGGGATGTAGTCCAGCTTAAGAGCGTCGGCCAGTGGCTGGCCGGTGCGGAAGGACGCGACGGTGCCCAGCCAGGCTGCCTGGATGTCCTTGCCCTCGATGCCGGCGTCCTCGTACGCTTCGTAGGCAGCCTCCACCATCAGGTCGGCGGAGCTGGCGTCCCACCGTTCCCCGAACTTGGTGCAGCCCATGCCAATGACGGCCACGCGATCCTTGATTCCGTTCATAACAACCTCTGCCCTGTCTACTTTCGGACCAATATACCCTAGTTTACGGCGACTCGATGCGGAACTGCCTTCCAGTAGTAGTTATGGATGCCGTTTACGACCCGAAGCTTGCGGAAGCTCATCTCCACCGGCATGCCGATTTGGACTTCGTCGAGTTCGCGGTCGGTCATCATGCACAGGGTGCGGCCACCGCCGTCGAAGTCCACTACCGCGATGACCAGCGGGGTGTCGGTGGTCCCGGCAAGGTAATCCATGGAGTAGGTGAACACCCGGCCCGGCCGGTCGCTCAGGCGGAGCGGCGTCGAGTCGTCGCGGGCCTGGCACTTTACGCAGACCCGTTGCGGCGGGTACTGGACGAAGCCACACTGGTTGCAGGTAGCTCCATAAAACCTGATGTTGCGGTCGCCTTCACGCCACAGCGCCGATACCGACGGCGACTGCGCCTGGGGACGACGCGACGCGGCGTCGGTCACCCAGACGTCCCGCCAGCGGGCGTATGTCTCGTAGCTGTCGAGGGACCTTCCGGCATTCAGGTGGCCGCTGACGCCACTGCCGGCGCTCCCGTTCCCGGCCAGTGCAGTGGTCCGGAAGCCCATGACGTCGCTGCCGTCGCCGTAGGAGGCGGCCAAAATCAATTGCCCTGGAGTGGCATCCTCCAGCGCGGAGGCAAGCATCATGGGGACGAAGGCGGAGCCGGTGTTGCCGAGGCGACCGAACATGCCGTCCTGCAACTGCTCGGGGGCGAATCCCATCTGCCGCGCCAGTTGCTGGTGGCGTCGTCCGTCAGGGGCGTAGAGGGCCAGCTTGCTCACATCCTTGGCAGCGATGCCCGCTCGCTCCATGTATCCTGCTATTGCGTCGCCGAGGATTCTTTCCAGTCCCTCCTCGATGGCGAAACGGTCTTCCCAAGAGCGCAGGAACTGATCACCGGCGCTGCGCCAGACGTCCATCATGTTCTCGGAGATGCTGTAGGAGTGCTCGAATTCGGCGATGGCGCCATCATTCGAGACGATGAAGGCTGCTGCGCCGTCTCCCGAGTTCCGTTCGGCATCGCCCTTGGGCGCCCCCTGCCGGTTGTCGCTGGCGATAACCAGCACCTGCCGCGATGAGCCGGCTAAAACGGAGTCGAGGCCTTGCTTCAAGGCCGCAGTGCCGGCGCGCAGGACGTCGGTTATGTCGGCCGTAAAAATATCCCGGCGAAGGTCGAGGGCGGTGGCGATTATGGAGGCGCAGCCCTTTTCTGCGTAGGGAGGCGTGGTGGTGGCGAACAGCAGGCCGTCGATTTCCTGGCGGTGGCCGCCGGCCAGGCAGTCCAGGCCGGCGGCCACCGCCATGGAGACGCTGTCCTCGTCGAAATTGGCCACTGAACGCTCCACTCGAGAGCCCCAACCCTCGGTGGAGGCTCCAAGCCGGTAGCGGGGCACATAGCCCCCGAACGCCGCGATTCCAGCCACGAGACTCTCCTGACTACAAGTGCCGCAATGCTATCAGCACACGATTTTGGGTGTCAACGTGGGGGCTTAACCTGGGCAGCGAAAAGTGGGATCCTGTATTTCGCCCACCAATCAATTGACGCGGGCTTCAGGTCAAGCCACGGCAGTGCGGAACTCGGGAAACACGTCTCCCGGCAATTTATGGTCTAGTCTCCAGGTGATCTGCACGGGTCGCTCGGAACGGTGTTCCTTGTATCTGGCTGTTCCCGCGCAGAAGTACGGCATGGTTCTATTTGGAGAGGTCCGTCGAGCGGTTCTAATGAAGAGGACGACGTTTGATTCGCGAGATTCGTGGTTGAAATACCTCTGCGCCGTTTCGCTCCCGGCGGATGTGCTTGCCTGGCTTTCCCAATGAAACAGGTCGTCGCTAATCGCATAATCCAAGTAACGGGTAGTTGGCGAATAGTATTTCTCCGACTTTTCTAGGGTTATAAAGAGGAGGTCTGACTGAGTTTCCTGGTGAAAGTAGACACCAGCCTGAATTCGGACTGGATTGGCAACGCCGGAAGCGCCGAAAGCAGACAAAATTTCATGCTGGTTGTAAGTTGCATGCACCTGTAGTGGTATATCGTAAGGCAACCCCAGCGGTAGCTGAATGTGCGTTATCTGGTCATCAATTATGTCCAAGAGCTCAATGATCTCACTTCGAATAGCCTCGTGTTGCCAAAAATCGGCTAGCGCTTCATCGAGGGTGGCATAGGTACCTTTGGAGGGATTGCGAAGGGTGAGCAATAGAGCAGAAAGCCGCCGCCTGTCCTGTTCATCTAGACTACCCGTATATGGACGATGGTCCTCTTTCAAGAATGAGCGGTAGCAATCGATTCGCTCTCGATCGTCATAGTGCAACGTGCGCCCAATTCCTCGGCGAAAGAGTTCCTCTCCCTCTCTTTCGGGAGGAACGTGCAACTCGGCAGCCCTGCGCAATTCGGTCCAACTGCTATTCCGATGGTAGACGTCTGCCGGCTCCAGTCCGGTTTCCTCCAAGAAATTCTGCAAGGACACATCACCGAGGGATTTGAGTTCCTGCACCTTTTTTAAGCGGTCATTCGGAATCGCGTTCCTGACGTTGTTTAGTACGATTTCTCGCGAAACAGCATCGAGTTCTATTTGGCAACCTGGCGGAAGGAAGGGGAAACCATCCTGGACATCGGACGCCAATTCCCGGCGAGTACCACCGAGCAGGGATCGAAACTTCAGATCAAAGCGAAACTGCTGATGTTGATGTCCCACAAAGTCGAGAACCGTTAGGACGTCCTTGCCTTCAGCTCGTCGAAGACCTCTTCCTAACTGTTGCAGAAAGATGGTTGCGCTGTCCGTCGGCCTGAGCATCAGCACCACATCCACATCCGGGACGTCCACGCCTTCGTTGAACAGGTCAACGGTAAACAGAATTTGCACCTCACCTCGCCGCAACGCGTAAAGCTTCTCTTCTCGTTCCTGAGAAGATGATTCAGAGGTGATCACGTGGAGCTGAAAAACCTGCTTTTTGAAACTGGCTCGGCCATAAACTCAGCGTGCCGGATGCTGACGCAAAATCCCAAAGCTTGCATACATTTTGGATCTGTCACCTTGTCCCGGACTGCACTTATTACGTGGGATATCCACGACTGGCTACTGGTATACAAGTCAGTCAGCTCAGCGATATCATATCCGCGTCCGCGACGCCACCTACATGAGACAGATCCTGTTGGTCGTGTATTCCAAAATAATGGAAGGGAGATAGCAACCCTTGCTCCAGCGCATCCCACAGCCTCAGTTCCACGGCGGTGCGCCCACCGAACCATCGCAGGATATCCAGGAAGAGTGTCGTAAAGACCGGGTGGGAGCTCGTTGCCGCCTTGGTGAGTGGCCATTTGGTTTCCTTTGAAACGCAGCCTACAGCTCGAACTCGCCTACGTTGTTGGGGATGATCAGCTTGGCGCCGGTGAGGGCTTGGACCTCCTCTGGCGTCCAGCCGGGGGCGACCTCTCTGAGGGTCAGGCCGTCGGGGGTACGCTCGATCACGGCGAGATCGGTCACTATCAGGTAGACACAGCCGTGGCCGGTCACGGGGAAGGTGCATTCCTCGACGATCTTGGGATTGTTCTGGCGGTCGGTGTGCTCCATGGCCACGATCACTCCGCTGGCCCCGGCGGCCAGATCCATGGCGCCACCCACATTGCCGACTCCCCGCTGGGGCAGCATCCAGTTGGCCAGATCACCCTTGGCAGAGACCTGGTGCGACCCCAGCACCGTTACATCCACGTGCCCGCCGCGGATCATGGCGAAGGCCTGGGACGAGTCGAAGAACGACATTCCCGACACCGGTTCCAGGAACTGGCCTCCCGCGTTGATCAGGTCGATGTCCTCGTCGCCATCCTCGGCCAGCGGGCCGCAGTTCAGGATGCCGCTCTCGCTGTGGTAGAACACCGTCCTGCCCTCGGGGAGAAAGCTGGAGACCAGGGTCGGTATGCCGATGCCCAAGTTCACGTAGGCCCCGTCGGGCAACTCTTTGGCTACCCGCATGGCGATGATCTCGCGGGGCAGCCTTTCTTTTTCGGCTAACGATTCCATAGCTTCGTCCTTGTCAGTGTTGACATTAGTAAGAATTTAGTAAGGTTTCTTGCCACTGCTTAATTGCCTGTGAGGGCGCAGCAGGCGACCGAGGCTGCGCTACGGAAAAATCGCGTGCCCCGGACTTTGAAAGACGAAGTGTGGCGTCTACGTTCAATGGAAGTCAATCCGACCTGCGGGAGTCTTGCGCTCCGTCGCGCCGCCCACGAGGAGGTGCGCCCTGTCTTCCGACGAGTCATACCAGACATCGGAGTTAGGAAGCGCGTTGTCAGAGTCGTCATACGGGTAGCTTGTAAACCCCCACGACGACACTACGTTATCACCCAACGGCCTCTTGACGCTGACGTGCCATTGGGGGATGTCGATAGGCCGGATTGGAGTCACACCATACATCTCAATCGTCGCAGAGGAGTACGGCTTAATCGTGGCCGCGCCATTCAGCAAGGGAAACCTCAGAGACCCAATCCAAGTCGTGACATCAGTGTCCAGGTCTGTGATCCACAAGCCAAACCATTCGCCGTCGGATTCCAAGCCGTCGGGGGCAATTCGGACTCGATAATCTCCCGAGCCCCACTCATACAACCGCCGTACCCCGATAAAGTCTCCCTCGTGTCCCGAAGATTCAGTCCAGCCGTACGCCTCATCGTATCTCGCGTTATCCAAGTCGCGTGTCTTCCACCGGGAGAAAATCAGACCCTTACCGCGTCGATTAGCATCGGTCTGTAAGCCGAAATAGAACCCCGCGTCAGAAATGGAGTTTTGAATCAGAATCAGATAAAGCCCGTGCTGGTTAGAGAAGTCACCGACGTCGTTGTGTATGGTGATGTCTGTTACCAACTCCCTGAAATCGCCTTGGCCATGTTCCCAACGCCAATCGATGTATGCCGGGGCCATCGGTGGAAATATGGGGTCGTAAAGGTCAGCCCTGCCTGGAATAGGTGTGGGAGTTGGTGTAGGCGTGTATGTCGGCGCCGGGGATGGAATGGGCGTAACCGTTGGCGCAAGGGTTGGCGTGGCTGTCGGTGTCGGTGTCGGTGTCGATGTCGGTGTCGGTGTCGGCGCAAGGGTAGGAGTGGGCGTCGGGGGTGGCGTTGGCGTGGCTGTCGGTGTCGGTGTCGGTGTCGGTGTCGGTGTCGGCGCAAGGGTAGGAGTGGGCGTCGGGGGTGGCGTTGGCGTAGCCGTTGGTGTCAGGGATGGAGCGGGCGTATGCGTCGTTGTCGGCGTTAGGGTAGGGGCGAGCGTAGCCGTGGGCGTCGTTGTCGGTGTTGGCGTCGGCGTCGAGGTAGAAACGGGTGTAGCCGTCGGCGGAAGCGTTGGAACGGCTGTCGGCGTTGGGACAGTCCCCCGCGTAGGGTCTGCGGAAATCGTCGTGGCGTCGGCGTTATAACGGCGGTTGGATCGGTGGCGCAAGCGATGAGCAGGGCGGTTGCAAGCAATCCAGCCGTCCCCAACCAGCGGCTCCATCGCCCGGTTAACGTCAAGGCATTCCGCAAAATGTTCTCCCTATGGATACCAGCGCATCAACCAGCCCTATGCAGTTTCCAGGTAAGGAGAAAAGTCTGCGGGCCGTTTCACGATGCGGTCTACAAACACGCCTGGAGTGACTATTTCCTCGGGATCCAACTCGCCCGGCTCCACGATTTCGTCAACCTCAACAATCGTCACTCGGGCGGCCGTGGCCATCACCGGGTTGAAATTGCGGGAGGTGCCCTTGTAGACCATGTTGCCCAGGGTGTCGGCCTTGTGTCCCCGGATGATGCAGTAGTCGGCCATGATGCGCTGCTCCAGCACGTAGAGGCGCCCGTCGATATTCCGCACCTCCTTGCCCTCGCCCAGCAGGGTGCCCACAGCGGTCGGGGTGTAGAAGGCGGCCACGCCTGCCCCGCCCGAACGCAGCCGCTCGGCCAGGGTGCCCTGGGGTGAGACCTCAAGGGCCGACTCGCCCTCCTGGTAGGCGCGCTCGAAGGCGCTGGGCCGGTTGATGGACGGCGAGACGGGATAGGACGCGATGGCTTTTGCGATCTGTCCGTTCTCCACGAGGATGGTGTGGTCGATGGCAGTCACGCCCTCGGGTGCGCCGAACCGGGCCACTTGTGCGATCCCGGCCGTGTTGCTGATCACGGTCAGGCCCCTGGCCCCGTGGTCGCGCAGGGCCACCATCAGGTAGTGGGCCATGCCGCCCGGTCCGCCGAACCCGTCGACGTTGACGACGGCGCCGTCGGGGATGTCAGCCACGGCCTCCGACGCACTGCCGTAGACCTTGTCTGGCCAGGGCAGAGTGGGTATGTCAAAGTTCATCTCCCGCAGGTTCCCCGCCACCTCGAGCGGGGCCTCTGTCATCGCAGCCACGTCATCGGACGACCAGCCCGGGGCCACTTCGATCAGCTCCAGCCCAGAGCCGGTAACCCGGAGCGCAGCAATGTCGGTAACAATCAGCGAGACACAGCCAACACCGTCCACCGGCAGGCTGCAGTGATCAACGATCCTCGAGATGCCCCCGTCCGTGGCGTGCGGCGTTAGCACAACCAGACGCCTTGCCCCGGCTGCCAGGTCCACCGCAAATCCGGGCGCGGCCAGCGCGGCCGTCTCTGCGGTGGTCCAGTGAACGAAGTCGCCATGCGCGCTAACTTGGGACGCCTCAACGAAGGCCAGTGCGATGTGCCCACCAGCGAGCATCGCCGCCAAGTCCACGGCGCCAACTATGACACCGCCCGGAATTACGGCTGCCGGATCACCGGCGGCGTCGAACACCGATGCAGAATTCCCAGGCCAGTAGCCCACCGCCCCGCTTTCGGACAGAATCCAGGCGCCGCTGCCCATGGGTACGGCTGCCGGGATGGCTGAGGGCAGTCCCGTGCCGATGGCTACCGTCTCTCCCGGCCGTATCTCCTGTGCGGCCCTCAGGGCCATCCTTTGGGTGTCGAGTCTGTCACCTGGCATCTATATGCTCTCTGAGACTGGTTTTTGCTGCGCGATACCGGATTTTGTGCTCTAACCGGCCCGGTTGCGGTCAGGTGGACGGGGAGCTCAGCACGATACGCTGGACAAAAATGGCGGGTGTGATCACCACCTCCGGATCGATTCCGCCCCGCTCGCGAATCTCATTAACCTCGGCAACAGATACTCGCGCGGCCATGGCCATTACCGGATTCCAGTTGCGTCCCGTGCCGGAGTAGACCAAGTTGCCCAGGGTGTCGGCAACGGAAGCGCGCAACAGGGCGAAGTCGGCCCTGATGGCAGGCTGGAAGACGTGCTCTTGCCCGTCAATGACGCGTGTTTCCCGTCCTTCAGCGAAGCGGGTTCCTGATCCGGTTGGCAAAAAGAAGCCCCCGATACCGGCTCCTCCGGCGCGGATTCTCTCGGCGAGAACGCCTGCCGGCAGGACCTCCAGCTCCAGTTGCCGCAACTCCCACTGCCGCTTCACCGGTCCTCCCCTTCGGGGATCAAAAGGGAAGGGGGAGATGATTTTCCGAACCAATCCAGCCTCCACCAGGCTGGCAATGCCAGTACGCCCCGGATCTGGCAAGCCGGTACCTTGGCAGATGACAGTCAGGTCACGCACCCCGGAGTCGATGAGAGACCCAAGAAGTGTCTCCGGTTCGTGATTGCCCGCGTATCCGCCTATAAGAACCGACACGCCGTCTTCGAGTCCGGCAAGAGCGCCCTCTGCAGAATCAAAAACCTTGTTCAGATTCGCTCTGGATGAAGTGGTCACTGGCGATATTCCTTACGAGGCTGGCGATGAAGCTGGCGCAGGGGCCGGGTTTTCCGTCCCTTCCGGCCCGTCGGCCTGCGAGTCAGCGGTGTTTCCGTCTTTGCCCTTGGTCCTCCGTCCCCTGCCCAACAGGGCAGCTATGCCTGCGGCTGCGGCTCCAGCCACTGCTATCACTGCTCAAAGCATAGACCCTCTCCTGCGACCTGCGCGCTCGCGATGCCTCGCTACTCAGGCGCCGTCGCCAGCCGCACTGCATTATACCAACCCAGCCCTGCTGACGGCTTCGCTCTGCAATGAGTTACCGGAGCTAGGCAAAATAAAACCGCCCCGCCTTCCGGCGGGACGGTTCGTTGTCGATGACAATGCGACGCAGGGGCTAGAAGTCCATGCCGCCGCCGGGAGGCATGGCCGGCATGGCCGAAGTCGGCTGGGGGATCTCGGAGATCATCGACTCGGTGGTAAGCACCATGGCCGCCACACTGGCCGCGTTCTGCAGGGCCGAGCGGGTGACCTTGGCCGGGTCAACGATGCCCCTTTCCAGCATCGGGCCGTACTCCCCGACTTCAGCGTCGTAGCCGTAGTCATCGGCCTGTTGCTTGACCTGGTTGAGCACCACGGCGCCCTCGAAACCGGCGTTTTCGACGATCAGCTTGAGGGGCTGCTCGAGGGAACGGCGGATGATGTCCACGCCGACACGCTCGTCCAGGGGGAGTTCGCCGATGCTGTCCAATGCGCGCTGGGCGCGTACCAGGGCAACGCCGCCTCCGGGGACGATTCCTTCCTCAACGGCGGAGCGGGTGGCAGACAGGGCGTCCTCGACGCGGGCCTTGCGCTCCTTGAGCTCGATCTCGGTGGCAGCGCCGACCTTGATCACCGCGACGCCGCCCGACAGTTTGGCCATGCGCTCTTGCAGCTTCTCGCGGTCGAACTCGGAGGTGGTGTCCTCGATCTGGGCCTTGATCTGGGTGATGCGGGCCTGGATTGCGTCCTCGGAGCCGCGCCCTTCCACGACCGTGGTCTCGTCCTTGGTGGCGGAAATCCGACGGGCCTGACCGAAGTCTTCGAGGGTCGCGGAGTCCAGCTTGCGGCCGGTCTCCTCGCTGATGACGGTGCCGCCGGTCAGGATGGCAATGTCTTCCAGCATGGCCTTCCGGCGGTCGCCGAATCCGGGAGCCTTGACTGCGAGGGCGTTCAGGGTGCCGCGCAGTTTGTTGACCACGACGGTGGCCAGTGCCTCACCGTCCACGTCCTCGGCCACGATGACGACGTTCTTGCGGCCGACCTGCAGCAGCTTTTCCAGTGCCGGCAGAAGCTCGGCAACGGCCGAGATCTTTTTGTCGGTGATGATAATGGTGGGGTCCTCCAGGACCGCTTCCATGCGATCGGGGTTGGTGATGAAGTAAGGCGAGATGTAGCCGCGGTCGACCTGCATGCCTTCCACGTACTCGATCTCGTCCGAGAGGCCCTTGGACTCTTCGACGGTGATGACGCCGTCCTTGCCGACCTTTTCCATGGCTTCGGCAATGGTCTCGCCGATGGCTTCCTCGTGGGCGGAGAGGCTGGCGACCTGGCCGATGCGCTCGCGGGTCTCAACCGACTGGGACATTCCGTGCAGCTCGCCTACCACAGCTGCGACCGCACGCTCGATGCCGCGCTTGATGGCCATGGGATTGGCGCCGGCCGTCACGTTCTTGAAGCCGTCGGTGATGATTGCCTGGGCCAGCACGACCGAAGTGGTGGTTCCATCGCCAGCGGCGTCATTGGTCTTGGTGGCCGCTTCCTTCAGGAGCTGGGCACCCATGTTCTCGAAGGAATCGGGGAGCTCAATTTCCTTGGCAATGGTGACGCCGTCGCTACAAACCTGGGGCGGGCCAAAAGACTTGTCGAGGACAACGTTGCGGCCCTTGGGTCCGAGGGTGATCTTCACGGAATCGGCGAGAATGTCGATCCCAGTGCGGAGTGACTTGCGTGCGTCCTCCGAATAGGTAAGCTTCTTAGCTGGCATCCATTCCTCCTTAATATAAACAGGCGTGAATTTACCGGCCGGACAGGCGATCCCAAAATCATCCTGAGAGCAGCCAGCCCTGCACCGGACCTAGGATAGCTTTGCCAGAATGTCGCTCTCCCGCAGGATGAGATATTCGTCGTCGCCGTCCTTGTATTCGGTGCCGGCAAACTTGGAATAGATAACCCGGTCGCCCTTGGCAACATCCATGGCGATGCGATTGCCATCGTCACTCATGCGGCCTGGGCCAACTGCGACCACTTCGCCCTCCTGGGGCTTTTCCTTGGCAGTGTCGGGCAGGAAAATACCGCCCTTGGTGGTCTGCTCGCCCTCAACGGGCTTCACCACCACGCGTTCTCCCAACGGATTGAAATTCGCCACCGAGGCCTCCTTTGTGTTATGCCGGGGAATTGGTTTTGGCCCGGCAAGTTTGACTTAAGATTAGCACTCTGGACGGCAGAGTGCTAATCTATGTTAATAAAGGCGATTTGCCTTGTCAAGAATAGCTTTTGTAGGCTGGCGCAAGGTGAATTCGGGCTCGCCTCCGGCCACGAATTCGCCTCCGGCACGCCGACTTGATCCGTTGGAAGGAAAGGTCGATCATCGCTGATTCCATCGTTGAATTGGGCATCTACGGGCCGATTGCCGTTATAACCCTCAATCGTCCCGACGCTGGCAACCGGCCAAACGCGCAGATGGCCGCCGAACTGCGCGATCTGACGGCAGAATTGTCCGCCGACGATGTTATCAGGGTGGTAATATTGACCGGCAGCGGCCAGGTGTTTGCCACGGGAAGTGAGACACCCAGGGACGCCGCGGAGATCGGACAACTCCAAGCGGCTGGGGCCATTGCCGACCTGCCGGTACCAGTGCTGGCGGCCCTGAACGGCGACGCGTCGGATCACGGCCTGGAGCTGGCGCTGGCTGCGGACCTGCGCCTGGCTTCGGCCGCAGCAAGGCTCTGGTTCTCGCGGCCCTCCGCCGCTGGCTTTCCTTTTGACGGGGGAACGCAACGATTGCCGCGGCTGGTGGGAACAGGCTGGGCGCGCGATATGCTGCTCACCGGGCGGAAAGTATCCTCCGGGGAGGCCCTGTCCATCGGCTTGGTCAACAGGGTGGCCCCGGAAACTGTAGACGTGCTCCAGCACGCTTGCCAATTGGCTGATCAAATGGCCAAGGGAAGCCCGCTGGGCGCCCGCTATGCGAAGGAAGCGATCAGGTCCGGGGCAGAAATGACCTTGGCGCAAGGACTGGTCCTGGAGGCTGACCTGAACGTGATCCTGCAAAGCACGGCAGACAGGGCCGAGGGGATTTCATCGTTCCTGGAACGGCGCGAGCCAGGATTTTCAGGGGAATAAAGATCCCGAAAGAACGTCTTCCAGCAAGCGTGGGTGAGGGGAAGACGGAAGGATGCCCGAACTGGCGGCGCCAATCCGATTTAGGGAGTAGACCTTGAAGCTCAAGCTCGATCTGCACACACACGTCTGGGAGGCGTTCAACTTTCAGCCACCGTCGCTGGACATCGCAGAGAAAGTGGTTCGGAAGATCCATGCGGCGGGCATAGACGGTATCGGAATCACCGACCACCACAACAAGGAATGGTCGTTCGAGTTCCGAGAACTGGTGGAGCGGCACTTCCCGGGCTCGGTGGTCATTATCCCCGGCTGGGAGATCGAGGTGCGTCCAGAGCAGAATCCCTTCGCCGAGTACCAGGTCGCCGAGCTGTTTCTGCCCCCAATGGACGGGTTGGAGGGTGGAGTGTTCCGCACCTACTGCCATCCCGGTTACTACTCCCCCGAAGTCATCATCGAGCAGGACATCCACGCCATCGAGATCGACAACTACATTCACAACTGGCACATCCACAAGCCGCTGGTGAGGGAGAAGGCAGATGCCCACGGCCTGATCTTGATGGAGGTCAGTGACGCCCACAACCTTGAGAACATCGGTCTACGGTACACGGAGGTGGATCTCAAGGAACTCTACGACCGCGCTGTGAGGCCCGTGGGTGTCGGCTTGTAACAGGCCTTATGCGCCCAGTTGAGACCATCATTTGTGAGCTTGTAATTGGTTTTATGCGTCCATTTGAAACCATCATTTATGAGAAGGAAGGCGCCGTTGCCCGCATTTCTCTCGACCGTCCCGACGTTCTGAATGCCTACAACACCCAGATGCGGGACGACTTTTCCGAGGCGCTGCGGGCGGTATCCGACGACCCCGAGGTCCGGGCGCTGCTTATCACCGGGGAGGGGAGGGCGTTCTGCGCGGGAGCCGACCTGACGGAGTTCGGATCGGCCCCGTCCCTGGTAATCGCCCGCCGGGTGCGCTGGGAACGGGATGTCTGGGGACAGCTGATTGAACTTGACAACCCGGTCGTGGCTGCAGTTCACGGCTACTGCATCGGTTCCGGCCTCGAAATCGCCTTGCTGTGCGACCTGAGGCTGGCTGCCGAGGATACAGTCTTTGCGATGCCCGAGGTGCAGCTAGGCATGATTCCGGCCGCAGGCGGAACCCAGTCCCTGCCCCGCAACGCCGGGTCGTCCCAGGCGATGGACCTGCTGTTCACAGGCAGGCGGTTTACGGCCCAGGAGGCACTGGCGATGGGGCTGTTCACTCGCCTCGCATCGGCGGAGCGCCTCTGGGCGGACGCCTGGGAGGCGGCCAGACGGTTGGCGGAGGCTGACTCAGCCTCTGTTTCGAACCTCAAGCGTGCCCTTCGCGAGGGTTGCGACCTACCGTTGGAGGAATCACTGGAATTGGAAAAACGCCTCGTAATACTGTCGTCATCCAATTAGACTAGAATTCTTGTTTACCTATAACATCGAATATTACCCTGCACACTGGAGGAGCGTCGCCGTTACGTAACAATGAACACTACCGAAATACTTTCCATAGCAGAAGCAATTGTCCCGGACCGCACCGCAATGATTTTCGACGGTCGAGAGTTCACCTACGCCCAGATCTCTCAGCGAGTCAACAGGCTGGCCAACGCCATGGCGGAGCTGGGCGTGACCCCAGGCGACCGCATCGCGACGATGCAGGTCAATAGTCACCGCAGCATCGAGCTATATTTCGCCGCGGCTCAACTGGACGCCGTCTACGTTCCCATCAACTTCCGGGCCAAGACGGAAGAACTGCACCAGATGCTGCGCATTGCAGATCCGACTTGCCTG
Source organism: Dehalococcoidia bacterium (assembly GCA_965249355.1). Lineage (GTDB taxonomy): Bacteria > Chloroflexota > Dehalococcoidia > Lucifugimonadales > UBA3495 > VXOI01. The sequence goes on along the minus strand of CBDFLW010000004.1, from coordinate 1,768,228 downwards.
TTCATCGGCGAGCGTTACCTGGAGTTGCTGGGGGAGGAGGAGTTGTTCGGGATGCCGCAGGACCGGGTAATCATTCTCGACGCTGGCACCAGCACGGGCCTGACCAGCTACGAGCAGCTCCTGCGAACCGCATCCCCTGAGCAGCTGTTCTTCCCGGAGGCCGGTGACGCCGAGACGACTGTCATCATGTTCACCTCCGGGACCACCAGCGCGCCCAAGGGCGTGATGCTGACTCATGACAGTTTCGCCTCATATATTCTCGCCACCGTGATGCCCGCAGATCCAGATATCGAAGAGATAAACCTGGTAACCGTGCCCTACTACCATATCGCCGGACTGCAGGCGGCACTGACCGCGGTTTACGCTGGGCGTACCCAGGTCGTCATGCGCCAGTTCGAGCCAGTCCAGTGGATGGAGCTGGTGCAGCAAAACAAGGCCAACCGGGCCATGCTGGTACCGACAATGTTGAAGCAGCTAATGGATCACCCTCGCTTCAACGAATTCGACCTCTCGTCGCTGGACGTAATCACATACGGTGCCGCTCCAATGCCCATTGAGGTCATCCGGGAGGCCATTAAGAAATTTCCGTGGGCCAGCTTCATCAACGCCTTCGGGCAGACTGAGACCGCCTCCACAATCACCATGCTTCCTCCTGAGGACCACGTGCTGGAAGGCACGCCGAAGGAAATCGAGGTCAAGCTTCGGCGCCTCACCTCCATCGGCAAGCCCCTGGAGGATGTTGAGGTCGAGATTGTCGACGATGACGGCCGTTCCACCACCGTGGGTGAGACCGGCGAAATCGTGGCCCGCGGTCCCAGGATGATGGCTGGCTATTGGAACGAAGACGCCGCCACGCAAGAGACGCTGCGCTCCGGGTGGGTCTATACCGGCGACCTGGGATACAGGGACGAGGATGGCTACATCTACTTGGCGGGTCGCTCCAAGGACTTTATCAAGCGCGGTGGAGAAATGGTCTCTCCGGAAGAAGTTGAGCGGGTCCTTGTTTCCCATCCACAGATTGACGACGCGGCGGTTATTGGCGTGAACGATGTCGAATGGGGCGAGGAAATCCGCGCCGTGGTGGTTCGTGCCCTGAGCCCGGCCCCTCCGGGAAGCGGAGAGGGCGAACCGGCTACCGAAGACGACATTATTGAATACTGCCGGGAGCGATTGGCCGGCTTCAAGCGGCCCCGCTCGGTCGTGTTCGCAGATGAGTTGCCCCGGAACGTAATGGGCAAGGTACTGAAACGGGATTTGCGCGAAATGTACGGAGATCCGGTGCAGTCCCACTAGCACGCGTTGCTCCAACCGGGCTGTTCCCTTTTACTGGGTTAACGGGTCAGGGTGAGTCCCAATCCTATTGCGGAGGCTTCGACAGTGAAAGTGGCAGTTATGGGGGCCGGGGGCGTCGGGGGGTATTTTGGCGGCCTGCTGGCCCGCGCCGGGCACGATGTAACGTTCGTGGCGCGTGGGGAGCACCTGGCTGCCATCCGCAGCAACGGCGGGCTTCGGGTTGAGAGCCAGAACGACGGTGATTTCCTCGCTCCAGGCCGCGGCGTTTTAGAAACCACGGAGGCGGGAGTGCAGGACTTCGTGCTTTTCAACGTGAAGATGCACCACAACGCAGCGGCTATTGCGTCCCTGCCGCCCATGGTCGGCACCGGCACCGTGGTTCTGACTCTGCAGAACGGGATCGACAATGGGGAACAGATCACTGAGGTCGTCGGATCAGGGCCGGTCATGATCGGCTCGGCGTTCATGGAGGGGCGCATTTCCGAGCCTGGTGTGGTCAACCAGGGCGGTCCAGGCACCGCCGGGTTCGGCGAGATGACGGTCGGCATCACCGACCGGGGCGAGGGCTTGCTTCGGGAGTTCCTGGATGCGGGGTGGCGAGTGGAGCTGCACGAGAACATGGCGGGGATGCTCTGGAAAAAGTTTGCCTATATCGCCGGTTCCGCGGCTGTCTGCTCTGCCGCCAACTGCGTCTATGAGGAGATGCGCACCATACCGGCGACGCGGGCCCTGATCCAACAGGCCATCGAGGAAGCTCTGGCTGTTGGCCGGGCCAGCGGAGCGCCGGTGATGGAAGACTCGCTGGAGTGGGCGATGAACTCCCTCGACCGCTTTCCGGCGCAGGGCCGGGCATCGATGGCCAAGGATTTCACGGAGGGACGCCCAGTGGAGTTGGAGGGCCTGAACGGCGCCCTGATCCGCTTGGCCCGGCAGACCGGTACTCCCACTCCCGCCAACGACTTTCTCTACGCCGTCCTCAGGCCCTTGGCCGACCGCATCGCTGCGGAGCACGCGAACGGCTGACAGTTGGCATTCGGGGACGGGAATTATCCACGTCTATTGATACGTCGGACATTCCCGAAGACTGCAGTCTGAAATCCGTTGCCGCGGGTCAACGGTCTATGCGGCTTTGCAGTTCCTCTTCCAGCGCCCGGATTCGTGCGTGTGCCACTGCCAAAACGTCGGCCGGTTCCGGTGGGCTGGGCCGGTAGCGCCGCTAACCGGCTTTGAGCTCTCTGGAGCCCGGAGATGCGGGGTAGCAGGGGGCTGTTATCCGCTATGCGTTTTTGGGCCAGGATCAACCACAATCGCCGACGGGACGCCCAGCGCAACATACGATGTTATACTCTCACGCAGTTCGTAACGTGCACGCTGCAGGAGGACTCCGGTGAAAACTGTTGACGCCATTGCCGAGATCTTGAAGCGGGAAGGGGTGGAATACCTGCCCTGCTTCCCTACCACACCGGTTATAGAATCGTGCGCCGAGGCAGGCATCCGTCCCATCGTCTGCCGTCAGGAACGCGTAGGCCTGGGCATAGCCGATGGCTACAGCCGCGTTACCAATGGCGACAAGATGGGCGTGTTCGCCATGCAGTACGGCCCCGGTGCGGAGAACGCCTACTCCGGCGCCGCGACGGCGTATTCCGATTCCACCCCCTTGCTGTTGCTGCCGCTTGGGCACCCGCGGGAGCGGCAGGGCATCCTTCCGCACTTCAGCTCGCTGCAGAGTTACGCCTCCATCACCAAGAGCGTGGAACAAGTCAACACCTCCGATCGCACTTCGGAGATCATGCGCCGGGCCTTTGCCGCCCTGCGCCAGGGACGCCCGGGACCCGTGGTGGTCGAGATTCCTGCAGACATCGCCTTGGAGGATGTATCCGAGGAGTCTTTCTACTACGTACCCAGTCGAACCACGGCGTCGCAGGGTGATCCGAGGGACGTGGAGGCTGCGGCCAAGGCCCTCTGCGCGGCGAGCAATCCTGTCCTCCTGGCCGGGCAGGGCGTGATGTACGCCAAGGCTACGGATGAGCTGCAGGAACTGGCGGAGTTGCTGCAGGTCCCGGTGACCACCACTCTGCTGGGCAAGAGCGCATTTTCCGAGACACATCCACTGGCCCTGGGTTCTGCCGCTCTGACCTCGTCGTCAACTGTGGTCAACTTCCTGCGCCGGGCCGATGTCGTCTTCGGGATCGGCACCAGCTTCACCCGCCACAACATGGTTATGACCATCCCGCCGGGTAAGTCAATGATCCACTCCACCAACGATCCAGCCGACATTAACAAGGACTACAACATCGACTACCCCATCGTCGGCGACGCAAAGCTGGTGCTGCGACAGATGATCGAGGCCTGCCGCGATATCGTTGGCGACAGACGAAAAGACAGCAACACCGCTAGCGAGGTCGCCGGGGAGCGCGACGCCTTCATTGCCGAGTGGAACCACAAGCTGACCGACAGTTCCCGGCCGATCAGTCCCTACCGCGTGATCTGGGACTTCATGCACACGGTTCCCCCGGAAGAGGCAATAGTCACCCACGACTCCGGAAGCCCGCGCGACCAGATCGTACCCTTCTACCGCTCCAACGGGCCCCGCACCTACCTGGGCTGGGGCAAGTCTCACGGCCTCGGCACCGGTCTGGGTCTGGTCATCGGCGCCAAGCTGGCCGATCCCGGCAAGGTCTGCGTCAACTTCATGGGCGACGCCGCATTTGGCATGGTAGGTCTGGACTTTGAGACCGCCGTGCGCTCCAACATCCCCATAATCACCGTGGTGCTGAACAACTCCACCATGGCAGCGGAAGTCAATGCCATGGCCGACTCGCATCGGCTGTACGGGACCCGCGACCTCGGCGGCAACTACGCCGACATGGGACGGGCCATGGGCGGTTATGCAGAGCGGATCGAGGACCCCAACGAGGTATCGGCCGCGTTCGCCCGCGCCCGCCGGGTAACCGAGCAGGAGGGCCGCGCCGTGTTGCTCGAATTCATCACCAGCGTCGAGACCGAGGCCTCCCAGCGGCGCCCCTTCTAGCGGGTGACAACGAGGGATTCCAGGGGGAGCGGAACCGCGCGCCTCCGCAAATAGTGAAATAGCAGGAGATGACAGGATGGCCACATCGAAATACCTGTTCGTTGCCAGCATGGATGTTGACCCCGCCAAGGAAGCGCTGTTTAACGAGGTCTACAACATCGAGCACTGCCCGGAACTGAGCAAGGTGCCCGGCGTTGGCCAGATAGCCCGCTACGAGGTCGACTCATTCCAGGTCATGATTGGCGGTGAGACGCGAACGATGTCGCCTGATGGACGCCCTCGCTTTCACGCCGTCTACGAGATCGAGTCGCCGGAGGTCCTCACCTCTGCGGCCTGGGGCGAGGCGGTGGAATTGGGCCGGTGGCCGGAACAGGTTCGCCCCTACACCACGAACCGCCGACACACTCTGCTGCGCCTGACTTACCCGGGCGAATAATGATGTGCGGCGTTCACCGGAGCTCTGGCGGAATAGAAACTGAATTCCCGGAGTTGGACCACATTGGCCGTAGATCAGAAATCCATCAACGAGACCGCGCCCGCTGACACTGAAGCACTCCTGAAGGTCGCTAAACGACTCGCCACCGAATGCCTCGCCCCCCGGGCCGCACATTACGACGCCAGCGCGACCCATCCGGTCGAGAGCTGGAGGGATGTGTGGCGCGAGGGGATGCTGACAATGGGTATTCCCCGGCAGTTTGGTGGACTCGGGCTGGATATGCCCACCTACATCAGGGCGATTGAGCGGCTGGCATCGGGTTGCACCAACACCGGCATGACCGTCCACATGCACTCCACGGTTACCCGTTTCATTGACGCACTGGCAACGGAGGAGCAGAAGGTCCTCTATTTCAGGGAGGTTGTCGAAGACGGAAAACTGTTCGGAAGCTGGGGCAGCGAACCTGAGACCCGCGGCGGCACTGCACTCCGGCTCACCACCATCGCCCCGTGCGACGCCGGGTATGTGATCAATGGCACGAAGCACTTCTGCACCATGTCCGGCGGTGCCCATCGCTACATGATCCACTGTAGCTCGGGGGCGGATGACCCCCTGGAGTCCCAGTGGCTGGCGATGTTGCCCAACGACACGCCCGGCATCGAGCAACTGGGCGACTGGGACACCCTTGGGATGCGGGCCACGGTGAGCCCGGCCATGCGGCTGAACGACTGCTTCGTCGGTCCCGACTCTCCGCTGGGCAGACCGGGAGAGGCGCCCCGTACCGGAGTCACCCAGGGATTCGGGCTGGGGTTTGCCGCCGTTTACCTGGGAGCAGCGCAGGCGGCCCTGGATTTCATCCGGGAGTTCAGCCAGACACAAACATTCGCGCCTGACCCTTTTCCCATCGCCGAGAGCCTGCCGGTGCAGCGCACCATCGCGGAAATGGCAATGGCCATCGAGGGAGCCCGCCGGGTGCTTCATTACGGAGCGTCGGTCTGGCAGGACGCCAACCCGGCGGAACGGGCGGCCCTTTCGGCGCGCGCAAAGTACCTGGCCACCGTGGCTTCGCTGGATACGACGTCCAAGGGGATACAGATTGCCGGCGGACGCAGTGCACACAGGCGGATGCCGCTCGAGCGCCTGTACCGCGACGTACGTACCTCCACGCTGATGCCTCCCAACCTCGACCGTTGCCTGGAAATCGTCGGGCGCTCAGAGTTGGGTCTCGATGCGTCTCTCTACCGGGACGTCTAGTTCCTCCGGCGTCCGGCATTCAATTCCTGGAGAATCCAGCGATATATGCCCTCCGCCCTAAATGGCATAACTGTTTTAGACCTGACTCACTGCATTGCCGGGCCTTATTGCACCAAGCTGCTGGCCGGCTTCGGGGCAGATGTGCTGAAGGTCGAGCCTCCCGCTGGCGAGCGGGGGCGCAGGATGGCGCCGTTCTACCGCGATGAGCCCGGTCCCGACAGCAGCCTTCCCTTCGCCTACCTGAACACAGGAAAGCGCAGCATCACCCTCAATCTCAAGAGCGTCGAGGGCCGCGAGATTCTGCAGTCGATGCTTCCGAAATCCGATGTCTTGGTGGAGAACTTTGCGCCTCGCGTAATGCCGTCCTTGGGCCTGGATTTCCAGGCACTGCGGGAGATCGCTCCCCACCTCGTAATGGTGTCCATCTCCAACTTCGGGCAGACCGGCCCGTATCGCGACTACAGGGCAACCGACATCGTCGAATACGCCCTTGGCGGGCTGATGTATATCTTCGGAGCTTACGATCGCGAGCCTCTGAAGCACGCCTTCAACCAGGCGCAGTTCAAGGCCGGGACTGACGCTGCCTCCGCAACGCTGATGGCCCTGTACCACCAACGCCTGACCGGAGGGCGTGAGTCAGGGCAGGGCCAGCACGTCGACGTATCGATACAGGAGGCTGTGGCTTCGGGATTGAGGGACGTGGTGAACAACTACACCTACACCGGTGCCATTCGACGCCGCCAGCCCAACCACAGCGGCGATCTGCAACGCCTCCGGGCCACTGCCGACGGCTACCTGCTGCCCAACCCAGGGTTGGGAAGTGGAATGAACTGGGACAGCTTCGTTGAGTTCCTCGGCCTGCCGGAGCTGGACGACGATCGCTTTCGAACCCCGTCTGCCCGGCTGGTCAACGCGGAAGAGTTGGGCCGGATTCTGGACGAATACTTTATCCACCAAGACAAGTACGAGAGATTCTATGGCTCACACGAACGGCGATTTATCTTTGGTGTTGTCCAATCGCCTGAAGAGGTGATGAACGATCCGCAGTTTGCTCACCGGGAGTTTTTCGTTGACGTGGAGCACCCGGTGATGGGCGAGATGAGGATGCCGGGAGCTCCCTTCATGATGAAGGCTACCTCGTGGCGGGCCGGGGGACCGGCGCCGGTTGCCGGTCAGCACAATCACGAGGTTTTGGCCGATGGCCTTGGCTTCACCGGTGAGCAACTTGCCCGGCTACGTTCTGAAGGAATCATTTGAGGAATGACTGTGCCTTCCCCTAATGCCGGTAGCACCCAAGGTGCCCTTGAGGGAATTCGTATCGTGGAGATGGGGCAGCTCATCGCCATCCCGTTTGCGATGAAGCTGCTGGCCGACATGGGGGCGCAGGTTATCCGTTTGGAATCCACCCGTCGGCTGGAGAGCTATCGCAGCGACTCGGTGTACCTTAACGAAATCCACGGCGAGTTCTGGAACCGTGGGGCAAATTTCTACGAGCAAAACCGGAACAAACTGGGGATCACCCTTGATCTGGGCCGTGCTGAGGGACTGGACATCTTGCGCAAGCTGATCGCGGTCACCGACGTGTTTGCGGAAAACTTCACGCCGCGAGTCATACGGAATTTCGGTCTGGAGTACGGAAGCCTTTGCCGCATTAGGCCCGACATCATAATGGTCTCTTCCACCGGCTACGGGTTTGACGGCCCCTGGGCAAATTTCGGCGCCACGGGACCAGCTACCGAGGGCGCTTCTGGACTGGCCTACGCCACCGGTTACCCAGGCGGCCCGCCCGTGATGGCCGAGATTCCCTACGTCGACTACACTGCGGGTGAGCACACGGTCTTCGCCGTGATGACCGCACTGATGAACCGCCTCCGCACCGGACAGGGGCAATTCATCGACGTTTCCCAAGCGCAGACCGCTGCTGTGACGATTCCTGAGGTGCTCATGGACTTCGCTGCCAATGGCCGGGAACCCTCACGGATGGGCAACGCCGATCCGGTGATGGCGCCTCACGGCTGCTATCCCTGCCAGGGCGAGGACCGCTGGATAGCGATCGCAGTGTCCCGGGACGACGAATGGCAGGGATTGTGCCGGGTTCTTGGTCGAATGGATTGGGCGGAGGATACCAGGCTTGCGGGTGCATTGGGCCGCTGGCAACATCGCGACGAACTGGACCAGATGCTGGCACAACAGACCATCGGATGGGACGCGCAGAGGCTGATGCCGGAATTGCAGGCCGAGGGAGTTCCTGCAGGGGCAGTCCTGGACAGCAAGGACCTGCTGTTCGACTCCCACCTGATGGAGCGGCGCTTTTACGAGGTGGTGAGCCACCACCCCGGCACAGAAATGCCGCCTCTGCCCTACGCCAGTCGTCCCTGGAAGCTGTCGAAGACTCCGGCGGTTCCGCCCAGGGCCGCCCCACTGATGGGCGAACACAACGAGTTTGTCTTCAGAGACCTGTTGGGAATGTCCGAGGAGGAATTGGCGAGGCTGGCAGAAGAAGGGGTCATCGGATATGCGCCGGACGACCCGCGCCCGGTCCAGCGTCCATCGCTGGATGAACAAGTGAGGCAGGGGAGGATGCTGCGTTACGAAACGGACTTTCAGGACCAGGTCAGCCGGGCCTATCCGCCCACCGGACACTGAGCGACCCCCTGCGTTCCTCCGGAGTCAACCCGAGATTCCTGGAAAGTAAGGTTGCGCCTCTCCGGCGCGTTGGCCTCGTCTACGCAAATTCGTCGTCGGCCGTGGTGTCAGGCCTGCGCCGCCGCCGGGCCTTGACCAGTATTCCGACGGCTCGCCATACTATCTCGAATTCTTCACTTTCCAGATCGCCGATCTCGTCGATGGTAAAGGTAAGAACATTGGCTGGATGCGTAAGGGTCGCGTAATCCTGCACTGGACGATGGCTCGTGCCGTTGGGCCGGGACAGCGGTTCAGCTATGGCAAAACCTGGTCCTCCGGTCTCCTCGAGGGCGCTGGCCCCGTCGGCTATAGACAGGTAAGTACCGTCGCCCCGGTGCTTGAGTAGATGGGCGTCGCGGGCTGAATCCAACAGGATTCGTTCGGCCTGCTGCACCCTGGAGGCTTCAACGTAGAACTCTCGCTCCAGCACATTTCGCAGCGTTTGGCTGTCCGGCAGTCGCTGTCCTTTGTATCGTTCCGCGACCGCCTTGAACAACGGTATTGAAAGGAATGCCTCCCGGTATCCGCGCAGGGCGTCCTCGCTGCTGGTGGGTTTAAAGATAGCCTTGGCCACGGGCGTGGTGGTGAGCGTGTCGCCCTGCTTGCCGATCAACTGGAATTGCCGGGCAGAGAGGCTTTTGAGGCGAAAACCGCTGCTCTTGGCCGAAAGTCCCAAGTTGATCGCCAGCGTTTCTTCCGTGAGGATCCCTCCCCCGCTTTCCTCGACCCGGCTGGCAATGTCCAATGCGGTGGTAAAGCCATAGGCCGGGAAGAGATAGACCGATCGTTGCCTCGTTTTCCTGGGAGAGCCGGGTAGCGACTGGCCCCCCTGTCCGGTTACGTTGGGAGACAACGATGACTCGGAGGGCTCACTATCCGGTCTGCCTTCATCTTGTGGAAAGTGCCGGGTGGACATAGGCTAACCCTCAACATCAACAATTGATTAACAAATGATTATCTGTTTGGTGAATTCTATCACTTTATTTATGTCAAATGCAAGTTAACGTTTATGTGAAACATTGAATTTGAGAAATAACTCGCCCCTAAAAAACTATCTCAAAACGCAATAAATTTTCTGTAAATTCGCCAATCGTTTACCGAGGTCCTGGATTCCCGCGAAAGCGGGGATGACGGGTTGGTTGGTTCGCCGTTTTTTTAGATAGTCTCCAAGTGGCAAGAATTCAACTCGGGCCTTCAATAGTAATTTCCCCAGCAATTCAGAAGCCCCCGCTTACGCTGGGGGCTTCGCGGCACTCGCCAAAACCGGGTGGTTACCGGGTGGTTACGGGGCGCGTCCGGCCTCGTAAGCTGCGATCTTGTCCTCGAACTGGAGGGTCAGCCCGATGTCGTCCAAGCCATTTAGGAGGTTGTGTCGACGGGCCTGGTCTATCTCGAATGGAACCGAGACTTCCTCATCCTCATCCCACACGCGTTGTCCCTCCAGGTCCACGGTGAGACTCAGGCCCGGTTTTGCAGTGGCCTTGTCCATGATAGTGCGCACGTCCTCCTCTGACATGCGCAGAGGGAGGACGCCGTTTTTGAAGCAATTGTTGTAGAAAATATCGGCGAAGCTGGGGGCGATGATGCAACGGATTCCATAGTCCCGGAGTGCCCACGGAGCGTGCTCGCGGGAAGAGCCGCAGCCAAAATTGTGTCCTGCCACCAGCACCCTTGCATCTTTGTACGACGGTTGGTTGAGCACGAAATCTTCTTTGGGGGTACCGTCCTCGTTGAAGCGCCAGGAGAAGAACAGGCAATCCTCAAATCCTGTGCGCTCGATTCGCTTGAGGAATACTGCAGGGATGATCTGGTCGGTGTCGATGTTTACCCGGTCCAGCGGCGCCACCACGCCGGTAACCTTGACAAAGGGGTCCATAAATGTCCTCTCGGGCTCTGAAATTTTTGATTACCATATTTGCTGGAGATTCAGTTGAAAGCCAGGAAGCACGTCTTCCCCGGAAACCGTCTCCGGCCCTTCCAGCGCCTGCACCGGCTGCCCGGGGCGGTAGATGTACAACCTACGATTCTGTGAGTCGATGAACAACCCTAAGCGGACGCCGTTTTCCATGTACTCTGCCATCTTGGACTGGAGCATCGACAAGCTGTCGGAGGGAGAACGGAGCTCGATGACGAAGTCGGGTGCTATGTGAGCAAACTTGTTTCTGTCGCTTTCGGGCAGAGCCTCCCACCGTTCCCGCCTGATCCACGACGCATCCGGTGAGCGCATCGCCCCGTTGGGCAACGTAAATCCCGTCGAAGAAGAGAAACTTACGCCTGTCCCGTCCTGTTTCGACCAGATGTAAAGCTCACCGGATACGGTTAGTTCCTTTCGTCCGGTGTCTGAGTTTGTGGGTGGCATGATTATGAGTTCCCTCTCCGCCGTCATCTCAATCCTCAGTTCCGCGTTGTCTGCGCAGACCTGGACGAGCTGATCATCCGTCATCTCGATCGCGCCCAGCTTTATTGTTAACGGGCTGGGCAGATGCGTGACTTCCTGCGGCGCAGGGGGGGCCTCGACTGTTGTGGCGGTGTCAGGCTGGGTCATTTGCCAATCCCCAATGTCCGACTGGATAGGGACGCGATCCTTTGGAACCTACAGGTCCCGCACGTCCACGAAATGGCCGGCGATGGCGGCGGCGGCGGCCATGGCGGGGCTGACCAGGTGGGTGCGTCCGCCCTTGCCTTGCCGTCCCTCGAAGTTCCGGTTTGAGGTGGCGGCGCAGCGCTGTCCGGGCGACAGGATGTCGGGGTTCATTCCCAGGCACATCGAGCAGCCGGCCACTCTCCAGTCCAACCCGGCCTCGGTGAATATCTGGTCCAGCCCCCCTTCCTCGGCCTCGCGCTTGATTTTGGCCGAGCCGGGGACGACCATCGCGTAGACGTCGGGATGCACCTTACGGCCCCTGACGACCTCCGCGGCGGCCCGCAGGTCCTCGAGCCGGGCATTGGTGCAGGCACCGACAAATACGCGGTCAATTTTGATGTCCTGGATTGGCGTGCCCGGCGCAAGATCCATGTACTGCAGTGCCCTGGTGGCCGCTTCCTGTTCTGCGGCGTCGTCGAAAGAGGCGGGGTCGGGCACGTGTCCGCTGATGGGGGCCACCATGCCCGGATTGGTGCCCCAGGTCACGAAAGGCTCGAAGGTGGAGGCGTCGAATATTTCGGTCCTGTCGAACGTTGCGCCGGGATCGGTGGGCAGCTGCTTCCAGCGCTCCACCGCCGCGTCGAAATCGGCGCCCTGCGGAGCAAACTGGCGCCCGCGGACGTACTCGAAGGTGGTCTCGTCGGGAGCGATCATTCCTGCCCGAGCCCCAGCTTCGATGCTCATGTTGCAGACCGTCATGCGCCCGTCCATAGACAGTGAGCGGATTGCCTCGCCGGTGTACTCGATGACGTGGCCCGTCCCTCCATTTACGCCGATGCGACCGATTATTCCCAGAATGATGTCCTTTCCGGTCACGCCGGGAGGCAACGTACGGTCGACGCGGACCTCCATGGTCCTGGGCTTGTATTGCCGGAGGGTTTGCGTGGCCAGCACGTGCTCCACCTCGGAGGTGCCGATGCCCACGGCAAGGGCGCCCAGGGCGCCGTGGGTCGAGGTGTGGCTGTCGCCGCACACCACGGTCTTGCCCGGCAGCGTGTAGCCGAGGTCCGGCCCGATGATGTGCACAATGCCCTGCAATGGGCTGAAGCGGTCGTACAGCGTAACCCCGAACTCCTCGCAGTTGCGGGACAGTGCATCAAGCTGCGCCTTGGAGATCTCGTCGGTCACCGGCAGCGACAGCTCCCAGGTTGGGGTGTTGTGGTCTGCGGTGGCCACTGTCAGGTCGGTGCGGCGCACGGGGCGGCCTGCCATACGCAGCCCATCGAAGGCCTGGGGAGATGTTACCTCATGCACCAGGTGCAGGTCGATGTAGATGATCGCCGGCTCGCCCGGCTCCTCGTGGACTACGTGGGCATCCCAGATTTTTTCGAACATTGTCTTCGGGGGCATCCGTTCACTCCTGATTCGCGCAAAAAGGCGCGAATGAGCCGAGCCTAAATCGGCAGTTATTATAGCATCCCACCGCCGCCAGCGTTCTTGGCGCTCAGCAGGCCAGCCGACAGGCTCTCCCATAGGAGGAGAGGACTTCATGGGAGACCCCGCAATGAGGTTGCCCCAAGTGTTGAAGAGATGTGGTAATATCCCGCTCGGAATTGCTTGCTCTTGGTAGCTCGTCGGGCTGCGGATGGCAGTTTACCTCAAAGAAACAAGGAGAATCCTGGATACGCAATCTGTTTACCGGCAAATTCCCCTCCCCCCGAGTTTTGCTGGCCGTTAGCGCCCTCTCCCTGCTCCTGCTAGGGCCTATTTTCAAACTCCGAAATGGTCCCAAATCAACTTTCCCAGGCAAGACTGTAGCGTCGTCGACAAGCACTAAACAAGGGCCGGAGGCCGCAAAAATGGTCATACCGGGTAAACTTTGTTCTGGAACATAGTTTGAAAACACGCCCTAGTAACAGTGGTAATAGACCTTGGCGAGATAGCTCCGACGCCAACCTCCGCCCCCACAGTGCGACCGACACCGACACCGACCCCCACAGCTACACCCGCTCCGCCTTCGGCCAGCACCGACCGAGAGGCCCTGATTGCCCTCTACAATGCTACAAACGGACCACGCTGGGCCTATAACCAATGTCGGCTAAGCAACCGCCCGTTGCGAGATTGGGACGGGGTATTAGTTGATGCCGATGGCCGGGTTATGGAGTTGCTCCTCGCTCAAAATGCTCTGAGCGGAGAAATACCACCGGAGCTTGGATGTCTTACCAATTTGGTGCTCCTGTCCTTGCGAGTTAATAATCATACTGGAGAGATACCGCCGGAGCTTGGCGACCTCGCCAGCTTGGAGCTGGTCGCCTTGCGCACAAATGGGATAAGCGGAGAAATACCGTCGGAACTTGGCAATCTCGCCAACTTGGAGACGCTCCGCTTGTGGGGCAATAATCTGAGTGGAGGGATACCACCGGAGCTTGGCAATCTTACCAGTTTGGTGGAACTGTCCTTGAGAGGAAACAATCTTACTGGAGAGATACCCAGAGAGCTTGGTAATCTCGCCAACTTGGAAAAACTCCTCTTGTACGAGAATAATTTGGGTGGAGAGATACCGCGTGAGCTCGGAAATCTCGCCAACTTTACTGAGTTACGTTTGCAAGAAAATAACCTGAACGGATGCGTGCCTAGCCGTTTAACGTGGCAATTGACCGACTGGGATCTGGGCGACCTTACGTGGTGTCCCAACTGACGCTCCTTGCAGACACATTCCAGTCCCGATAGTTCCCCGCTGCGCCCAAGGAGCGGTGGGGAACTGAGGAGTTGAGCTGATGAATTACCCCAAAGGGCTTCTATGGCTGCCGCTTGTCGCGCTACTCTTGGTTCTTCCCTTTGCCTGCGGCGGGGAATAACCCACTGATCGGGAGGTTGACCGCAAGGCGGAGGAGGTCGGAGAGAAAATGGGCTCCCTTGCCCTGCTGCACGGCCTTGGAGGCCCCGGAGAGTGCCAGGACATCCTTGAACGACTATGCCGACGACATTGAGGAAGCCATGGGGAAGCTCCAGGACTACGACGGCGACAGCGAGGCAATGTCTCTCCTGGAGGATGCCGAGGACAAGCTGGACAAGGCCGCCGAAGAACTGGATGAGGCAGGCTGAATCTAACTCCGGCCCCAATGGGTGGTAGCGCCGCCCACTACCGTGGCAACGGCCCGCGGGGCCGATGGACTGGCGCCATGGGTCCCGCGCGTCTGCCGAAGTCTGTCAATAATACCCAGTTAAGAGTACCCAGTTAAGTCGGTAATGAAAGTTAATGAATCCGCCTTGGAAGCCACAGGGGGTCTGGGTTCCCGCCTCCGCGGGAATGACGGAAATAGGGGCGGGAGTGACGAAACGGTGTCCTTCCGTAGTGGCCTCTCCATTTCAAGTATGATTCAGTAATAGTCCCTTCCCTTTGGGAGAAAGTTAGGGCGGCTCCCGGGATTTCACACTCACCCCGGCCCTGTCCCTCGAGGCAGAGCGGGAATAGAAAGCCTTGCCCCGCATTTCCAGACCCCCAAGCCCCTTCGCCAATTCGTGGTAAAATCACTGTCGGCGCGCTGCCTGCGCAATATAGTGAAACCCCGAAGGAATCGGGGCAAGAGGGACTGCCCGATGCCATCCGCCGATGCTGTTGTTCTGCCTGCCAACGTCAAGCCCCGCAGATATCGCATGACCCTGCAACCCGACCTGGAAACATTCACTTTCAAGGGACAACAGACAGTCGACATCGACATCGTCGATCCGACCGCCCGTATCGTGCTGAACGCGGCGGAGCTGGAGATCGATGATGTCACCCTGCGGCGCAACGGTGGCTCCATTAATGCCAGTTCAATATCGCTGGACGCCGACACCGAAACGGCAATACTGGATTTCGGCAGAGTTTTATCCCAGGGCACAGCGCAGCTTGAAATGAAGTTCACTGGGACCCTGAACGACCGGCTCGTTGGCTTTTATCGCTCGGAATACCGGGACGGCGAGGGCAACACCCGCCACCTGGCTACCACGCAGTTTGAACCAACCGACGCCCGACGCGCCTTCCCGTGCTGGGACGAGCCATCGCAGAAGGCCCTCTTCGACGTAACGATGGTCTTTGATGACAGCTTGCAGGCGGTGTCGAACACGCCCATCGTGGAGGAATCCGCCCCGGCTCCCGGATTACGGTCGGTGCGCTTTGGCGAGACCCCTGTTATGTCCACCTACCTGCTGGCCTTCGTGGTCGGCGATCTGGTGGCGTCGGAAGCAGATGCCGCCGATGGTACTAAAATAGGGGTTTGGACGACCAGGGGCAAGGAAAACCAGGCAGCGTTTGCCCTCGACACGTCGGTAAGGCTGCTGGGCTATTTCAATGAATATTTTGGGATTCCCTACCCGCTGCCCAAGCTGGACCACATCGCCATTCCCGACTTCGCGGCAGGCGCCATGGAAAACTGGGGTTGCATCACTTATCGAGAGACGGCCCTGCTGGTAGACCCGGAGAATTCATCCGCCGGAACCCGCCAGCGCGTCGCCGAAGTGGTGGCCCACGAGATGGCGCACATGTGGTTCGGAGATCTGGTCACCATGGAGTGGTGGGATGACCTTTGGCTCAACGAAAGCTTCGCGTCCTGGATGGGCACCAAGTCTGTTGACTGGCTATTCCCGGAATGGGAAATGTGGACGCAGTTTGTGAACATGGATACCAACCGGGCCCTCAGCCTGGATGGTCTGAAGAACTCTCATCCCATCGAGCAGGAGGTCAAGAACCCTGCAGAGGTCAGCCAGCTGTTCGACGCCATCAGCTACAGCAAGGGCGCCTCCGTAATCAGGATGCTGGAGCAGTTCCTGGGTCCAGAGGTGTTCCAGGGCGGCCTGTATCGCTATCTAAAGGGCAACGAGTACGGCAACGCCCGCACTCACGACCTTTGGGCAGCCCTCGAAGAGGAATCGGGCCAGCCCGTAACCAACATCATGAACTCATGGGTCCTCCAGACAGGTTACCCAGTGCTCCAGGTGCAGGCCGACCGCCGGGCCGAGGACGTCCAAATCTCTGTCACGCAGGAACGGTTTCTTTACGACCGCCTGCTCGGCGATGAAGCACCCAGTAGCGAGGTGTGGCAAGTTCCCGTCTCCGTAAGCGCACCCGGAGCGGCTACCGCCTCGACGGTGATGGAAAACGCGCAGGCTGTCATTTCGCTGTCGGCAGCGCGTCCCTCGGACGACTGGTACAAGGTCAACAGCAACCAGACCGGGTTTTTCCGGGTCAATTACACGAGCGAGGACTGGGAGCGCCTGGCCCCTGCCATCAGCACCCAGCAGTTGCCCGCCACCGACCGGCTAGGCATCCAGAACGACGCCTATGCGTTGTCGCGAGCGGGTATCCTGCCGATCACGCAGTTCCTGGAGCTGGCCGGGTCCTACTCGGGTGAGACCGATGCTTCGGTCTGGAGCGACCTGGCCTCCAACCTGCGCGACATCGAGCAGCTTGTCGCTGGAGAGCCGGTGCACCCGGCCTACCAGCAATTCGGAAGAGAGCTTTTCGGGCCAGCCGCCCAGCGTGCCGGATGGACGCCGCGCCCTGGAGACGGCCACCTCGACTCGCTGCTGCGCTCCACGGTTCTGGGCCAATCTGGCAGCTACAACGACGAGGAGACCTTGTCCCAGGCCGGCAATCTGTTCCGCCAGTATCTCGAGAACCCGGAGGCGGTGCATCCGGACCTGCGTGGGGTCGTATTCGCCCTGGCCGCCCAAGGTGGCGACCGAACGACCTACGAGCAGCTCTGGGACCTCGAGGAGCGTACCAGCCTGCAGGAGGAGAAGATCCGGCTGCTGCTGGCTATGTCCCGCTTCCAGGACGCCAGCCTGCTGAACGATACCCTCGAAGGCTCTCTGTCCTCGCGGGTGCGCTCCCAGGACACCATCACAGTGGTCGCCGGAGTGGCGGCAAACCCCTTGGGGCGGCGGCCCGCGTGGGAGTTCGTCAAGAGCAACTGGGCAGAGTTCGACCGGCGATATGGCGGCGGAGGCTTTGGTTTGATGCGGCTGGTGTCCATCTGCAACAGCTTCAACACCGATGAACAGCGGGCCGACGTGGAGAATTTCTTCGCCGAAAACTCCACCCCCGCCGCGGAGCGCACCATCCGCCAGGCACTGGAGCGGATGCGGCTCAACATACGCTGGCTGGAGCAGAACCGTCCGGCCCTGAATGGCTGGTTTGGCGTCTAGGCGGGCCAGCCCCAAATGAACTAAAGCAACGCACAGGCTCAACTGAGGGGGGTACGGGAGCGTGAGGGAGCGGCTCTAGTTGAGTAGGGACACTTCCCAAAATGGTTAACTGATTTATGGATTCTAACGAGCGTATCTCAACCCTGAAGACCGCGCTGCGCGAGCGCATCCTGATCATCGACGGCGCGATGGGCACGGCTATCCAGTCCTTCGATCTTGGCCCCGACGACTTTGGCGGCATCGATTACGAAGGATGCAACGAGCATCTGGTCCTCACGCGACCGGACGTTATAGAAAAGATCCACCAAGGTCATCTTGACGCCGGTGCCGACATCATCGAGACCGACACATTCGGCTCCACGGCCATCGTTCTGGCAGAGTATGACCTTGCCCACGAGGCCCGGCGCCTCAACCGCGAGGCTGCGGTCCTGGCCCGGCGGGTGGCCGATGCCGCATCCACTACGGAAAAACCCAGGTTCGTGGCAGGTTCCATGGGGCCGACTACAAAGACCATCTCGGTCACTGGTGGCGTCACATTCGAGGATCTGGCCGACAGCTATCAGACCCAGGCCGCCGGGCTCATCGAAGGCGGCGTGGACGTGCTTCTGCTGGAGACGGGCCAGGACACCCTGAACATCAAGGCGGGATTGGACGGCATCGACCGTGCCTACGCCGAGCTGGGCCGCGAAGTGCCGGTGGCAGTCCAGGGCACTATCGAGCCCATGGGTACACTGTTGGCCGGGCAGGACGTGGAGGCGCTTTACATATCGCTGGCCCACCGCGACCTGCTGTGGATCGGCATCAACTGCGCCACCGGCCCCTCCTTCATGACCGACCACATTCGCACTCTCGCCTCAATTTCCCGCTTCCCAGTGGCCTGTGTGCCCAACGCCGGAATGCCCGATGAGGACGGCAAGTACAACGAGTCCCCTGAGGCCATGGCCTCGACCCTGGGCCGCTTTGTAGATGCTGGCTGGGTCAACCTGGTCGGCGGGTGCTGCGGAACGGTAAACGGCCACATCCACCTGCTGGGCGAAGCTGCCGCGGGCAAGGCGCCGCGTCGGACTGTCGACTCCACAGAAACACGCGTGTCCGGCATCGATGCCCTGCTGATTGACGAGCAGGTACGACCTGCGGTGGTCGGCGAGCGCACCAACGTGCTGGGCAGCCGCCGCTTCCGCCGCTTGATCAACGAGGGCAAGTTCGAGGAGGCCGCCGAGATCGGGCGCCGACAGGCCCGCAACGGGGCCCACATTCTCGACGTCTGTCTGCAGGACCCGGACCGGGACGAGGCCGCCGACGTATCCGAGTTCCTCGACCTCGTAACCAAGAAGGTCAAGACGCCGATAATGATTGACTCCACCGACTCGGCGGTAATCGAGCTGTCGCTGAAGCGTCTGCAGGGCAAGGCCATCATCAACTCGGTGAACCTGGAGGACGGCGAGGAGCGCTTCCAGGCCGTCGTGCCCCTTGCCCGGCGCTACGGCGCGGCGCTGGTTGTCGGCTGCATCGACGACGACAAGGAGCAGGCGCAGGCAGTCACCCGGGAGCGCAAGCTGGAGGTCGCCCTGCGCTCCGCAAAGCTGCTCACCGAGAAGTACGGAGTGCCCGAGGAGGACCTGATATTCGACCCCCTGGTGTTCCCCGTGGGCACCGGCGACGTGAACTACATCGGTTCCGGCGCTGAGACCGTCGAGGGCGTTCGGCTGATCAAAGAGGCCCTGCCCAAATGCAAGACCATACTGGGCATCTCCAACGTGTCCTTCGGCTTGCCGGTCGCCGGGCGGGAGGTGCTGAACTCCGTTTTCCTGTATCACTGTGTGCAGGCCGGTCTCGACTTGGCCATCGTCAACTCGGAGCTGATGATGCGCTACGCTGCCATCCCGGAAGAAGAACGCAGGCTGGCCGAAGACCTGATCTGGTACAGCGGCGACGACCCGGTGGCAGCCTTCGCCGCCCACTTCCGCGAAAAGGCCCCGGCGGCCACCAACGAGGAGCGTCGCAGCCTGCCGCTGGACGAGCGGCTGGCACTGGCAATCATTGAGGGCACCAAAGAGGGCCTCGCCGAAGACCTGGACGAGGCGCTGCAGGACCGGACACCGTTGGAGATCATCAACGGGCCGCTGATGGACGGCATGACCGAAGTGGGCCGACAGTTCAACGCCAACCAGCTGATCGTTGCGGAGGTGTTGCAGTCTGCGGAATCGATGAAGTTTTCGGTCACCCGCCTCGAGCCACACATGGAGCAAGTCGAGAGCTCCATAAAGGGCAAGGTGGTGCTGGCCACGGTGAAGGGCGACGTCCACGACATCGGCAAAAACCTGGTCGAGATCATCCTGTCCAACAATGGCTACCGGGTTATCAACCTGGGCATCAAGGTACCGCCGCAGGACCTCATCGAGGCCTACCGTCAGCACAACCCGGACATCATCGGCCTGTCGGGGCTGTTGGTGAAGTCGGCCCAGATGATGGTGGAGACCGTTCGCGACTTTCGGACAGAAGGCGTGTCCGTGCCGGTGCTGGTGGGCGGAGCGGCGCTGTCCAACCGTTTCACCCGCCTGCGCATCGCCCCCGAGTACGGTGGGTTGGTGGCCTACGCCCCGGACGCCATGACCGGCCTGGCCCTGGCCAACACGATCCAGGAGGCCGACGAACGGGCCCACCTGACCTCGCAACTGGATGCCGAGACCGAGGCGATGCTGGACAACGACAGGAGGCGCCCCTCCGATGACGGCGGGCAGGATGTGCCTCCCGCCCAGGTGCGCCATGACTTTCCCATCCCCAACCCGCCGGATTTGCGGCTTCACGTGCTCACCGACTACAACCTGGAGGACATTTTCGGGTATATCAACCCGCAGATGCTTTACGTCCGGCACCTGGGCTACAAGGGCCGCTACGCCGAGGACCTGGCGGCAGGGGAGCAGGCCGCCATTGACCTGCGCGACTCGGTGCGCCATGTCGAAGACCTGGTGCTGGCCCGCAGCGACATCACGGCCAACGCGATCTTCAAGTTCTTTCCATGTCGTTCCGATGGCCAGTGGCTGCTGGTCTACTCTCCCGATGGCTCCCAGGTGCTGGAACGGTTCTATTTCGGCCGCCAGTCGCAGCGCGACGGGTTGTGCCTGTCCGACTACCTGCTTCCCGGCCCGGCTGCTCCCGGCAGCGGGCTGCGGGGCATGGACTACGTGGGCATGTTCGTCACCTCGGTCGGACCGGGCGTTCGGGACCTGGCAGCGCAGTGGATCACCGAGGGCAAGTTCCTCGACTCCCACATCCTGCAGGCCCTGGCCTTGGAGGGCGCAGAAGGGTTCGCCGAACTGCTGCACCAGCAGCTGCGTCAGATGTGGGGCATCGGCGATCCTGCAGCCATCACGCCCTACGACCTGTTCCGTACGCAGTACCGGGGACGACGCCTCTCCTTCGGTTACCCCGCCTGCCCCCGCCTCGAGGATCAGGAGCAGCTCTTCCGCTTGCTTGAGGTCTCGAATCACCTGGAGGTTGAGTTGACTGAGGGCTACATGATGGACCCGGAGTCCACCGTGTCGGCCCTGGTGCTTCACCACCCCGACGCCAAGTACTTCAATCTCAGCGAGCAGGACATCAACCGGCTGGAGGCGGAGTTGGGCGGTTGACGCTCGGTTGCTTCCGACCATAAACACCGTAAACCGAGAAAACCACAGACCAAGCCGCCGTCGGAACAGCGCGGCTCAGACCCGGAGGCAAATTGCAGATCATCTCCAAGATTGCCGACGCCCTCGGCTTCAAGTCCGAACACGTGCTGCCCTACGGCCACTACAAGGCCAAGATATCCCTTGATGCCATCAAGGACGGGGTGGGAAACCAAGGCAAGCTGGTTGTAGTGACCGGCATCACGCCCACACCCGCGGGCGAAGGCAAAACCACGACGGCCATCGGGCTGACCCAGGGCATGGGGCGCCTGGGCCACAAGGTCTCGGTGAACCTTCGCGAGCCAACGCTGGGGCCGATCTTCGGCATCAAGGGCGGCGGTACCGGCGGCGGCAATGCCCGCATCGTACCCGAGGACGAGATCAACATACACTTCACCGGCGACGCCCACGCCGTGGCCTCGGCCCACAACCTGCTGGCCGCGCTGGTGGATAACGCGGTGTTCCGTAACGCCATTCCGGACTTCGACCCCTCGGGCATCCAATGGTCTAGGGTGACCGACGCCTCCGACCGCGGCCTGCGACAGATCATCGCGGGCGTGGGCGGCAGCGGTTACGGGCCGCTGCGGGAGGCCAGGTTCGACATCGTATCCGCCTCCGAGATAATGGCCATCCTCGCCCTCGCTGATGGCCCCGACGACCTGCGTGAACGCATCTCCCGCATCGTGGTCGGGGCGACCCGGAGCGGCGAGCCGGTGACTGTTGCACAGCTGGGCGTACAGGGCGCGCTGATGTCGCTGCTGCATCAGACAGTCATGCCCAACCTGGTGCAGACCCTGGAAGGCCAGCCAGCCATCGTGCACGCCGGACCGTTCGGGAACATCGCCCACGGCTGCAGTTCCATCCTGGCTGACAAGCTGTCCCTCGGCTACGCAGACTACGTGATCACCGAAGCCGGGTTCGCCTCCGACCTGGGATTCGAGAAGTTCATGCACATCAAGACCCGGCAGAGCGGCCTGCTGCCCAAGGCTGCGGTGCTCGTGGCATCGGCCCGGGCCTTAAAGTGGCACGGCAGGGCCCCACGTCGCGACCTAGAAAAGCCCGATGAGAGCAGGGTCAGGGCGGGCGGCCCAAACCTGGCTCATCACGTCGGAATCGTGACCAGCTTCGGACTGCCATGCGTGGTCGCCATCAACCGTTTCGCCACCGACAGTCCCGAAGAGCTTGCGGCGGTAAGGGACATTGCGCTGGAATCCGGCGCCACCGCCGCCGTCGAGTGCGACGGCTACGCCCAGGGTGGCGCGGGTGCGGAGGAGCTGGCCCAGGCGGTGGTGGACGCCACCAAGGCCGAAAGCGACATCACCTACGCGTACCCGCTCGAGGCAACTGCGCAGGAAAAGGTTCTGGCCCTAGCGCAGAAGATATACGGCGCCGCGGATGTGACCTGGTCGACGCAGGCACTTAACCAGCTGAGGTATTTCGAGTCGCAGGGATGGGGCAATCTGCCTATCTGCATGGCCAAGACCCACCTGTCCATTTCGCATGACCCAAGCCTGCGCAACCGCCCTCAAGGCTACGCCTTCCCGATCAATGACCTGCGGGCCTCGGTCGGCGCCGGGTTCCTCTACGCCCTGGCCGGACGCATCGAGACCCTGCCGGGCCTGCCCACGCGTCCCCGGGCACTGGACATGGACGTCAACGCCGACGGCGAAGTGATCGGGATCCTGAACTAGTCAAACCGGAGTGCCGACATGCGTGTCGTTATGATCCATGCCCTGGCCGAATCCATACCGCCGGTGCGGCTAGCCTTCAAGGAGGAGTTCCCCGAGGCAGAGGTAATTAACCTGCTGGACGAGGGCCTGCTAGTAGATTTTCCGGGTAGTATCACGCCCAACCTGCGCCGACGTATGAGCGACCTGATCTGCTACTCCCAGGACCACGAGGCCGACGCCATCGGGCTGGCCTGCTCGGTCTACGCCCCGGTGGTCGACTCTGCACGCAACTTGGTGGACGTGCCGTTGGTATCCTCATATGGCCCTGTGATGCAGGACGCCGTCGCCGCGGGGCCTCGCGTCGGCGTTATCGCAACCAACGACGCCACGATGTCCGATGCCGAATACTACCTGAAGCTGGCGGCCGAGGGGATTGGGCGGGAGGTTCATGTGACAAAGAGGTTGGCTACCGACCTGATCCTGGTGTTGCGAGAGAGCGGTCAATCGGCCTTCGAAAAGCGCCTGGAAGAGGAGACGCTGGCGCTCGCCCCCGAGGTGGATGTCGTGCTGCTAAGCCAGTTCTCCTTCGCCACGGCCCTCGATCACCTGAGGAAGGTATCGCCCGTCCCTGTGCTATCGGCTCCCCACAGCAGCGCCCGTACGCTCAAGAAAATGCTGGAGGCTTAAGAATGGCCAAGTCGCCGGAACTCGAACAAGTAATCGCGCTGGTTAGAGCGAGAGAAGTCGATGAGTCGCAGGGCGCAACCGAGGGCAGGCGCCGTTCGTTTGAGCAGATGGTCGACGGTTTCACCATCGACGTCCCGGCGACGTACAGGCGGGTGAACGCCGGCGGTGTGACGGCGGAATGGGTGACGGCCGAGGGTGCCTCGGACAGCAGGGTCGTCCTCTACCTGCACGGCGGCGGATACATCATCGGCTCCCCACGCACTCACCGCGCCCTGATGGCCAAGTTGTCCCAAGACGCGGGGGCCAGGGTACTGGGGCTGGACTATCGTCTGGCCCCGGAACACCCGTTCCCTGCACCGGTCGAGGACGCGGTGGCGGCCTATCGTTGGCTGCTCAACGAAGGATATGACCCAGGGAGGATCGCTGTGGCCGGCGACTCTGCTGGCGGAGGCCTGGCGGTGGTCGCGCTGGTGCAGAGTCGCTACCTTGGCTTGCCGATGCCCGCCGCTGCGGTTTGTATTTCCCCCTGGGTCGATATGGAGGGCTTGGGCGAATCGATGGAAACCAGGGCCAAGGCGGACCCCATGGTCGGGAAGGAAAATCTGATGATTTCCGCCAAGACCTACCTGGGTGGCAGCAACCCGAAAGCGCCGCTCGCCGCGCCGCTGTATGCCGACCTGCGAGGTCTACCCGCGATCCTGATCCAGGTCGGTGACGCGGAGGTGCTCCTGGACGATTCCACCCGCCTTGCCGGAGTAGCCCGAGAGGCGGGTGTCGAAGTGCAGATGCGTGTCTGGGACGATATGATTCACGTCTGGCACCTGTTTGCGCCCATATTGCCCGAGGGTCAACAGGCCATCTCCCAAGCGGGTGAATTCATCAAAAAGCATACCGGAGGCTGACGATGATCTACGATTTCAGGATGTACACGCTCAAGCCCGGTGCGACGCCCGACTACCGGGCTGGCGTAAAGGAAGTGGGGCTGCCCATTCGCCAGAGCCACTGTGTCGCGCTGTCCGGCTGGTACTGGAGCGACATCGGCGCGCTCAATCAAGTGGTGCATATCTGGGGCTACCAGGATCTGGCGCACCTGAATTCGGCCAAGGCTGCGGTTTACGCCGACCCCGACTGGGCCGGAAAGTACGTTCCCCGGGCGCAGCCGCTGGTGGAATCACAAAAGACGTGGCTGATGATGTCTCCCGACTTCGCGCCCAAGTATCCGGTGGAATATGACATCCCCGCCGATGGCACGCCGGAGTACCAGCGCAAGAACGATATGGTCTTCGATTTCCGGCAGTACACCCTGAATCAGGGCGGGCTATCCACCTACATGGCGGCGGTGGAGGAACTGGCGGTGCCCATCCGGGAGCGGCACGGCGTAAAGTTGGCCGGCTGGTTCTACAGTGATCTGGGCGACCTGAACCAGGTGGTGCACATCTGGGCCTTCGACAACGTGAAGCACATGGAGGAGGCCAAGGGCGCGGTGGCCGCCGACCCGGAGTGGGGCGGCGCCTATATCCCCCGCGTTCGCGGCGTAATCTCCGCCCAGAACACCTACCTGATGAAGACCACCGAGTTCGGCCCCACCCCTTAGGCCCGACCGGGCATTGATGCGACACCAGGCCACCGGTGCGGGACCTGGAACAGAAAGGCGGTGGATGTGACCTCTGGCCGCTCCACCGCCTGTACTTCTGTATTAACGTGGACTGGAGAGTCCGGTGAAGTTGCCCTCTGGGTCAATGAGGCCCGCGATGGAGAATTTGTCATCTCCGAATTCCATTACCGTCGGTGGCAGGACCTGTGTGTCTCCTAGGGAGACGGCCTTACCCAGGCAGGCCTGGAGATCGTCAACCATCAGGTAGAACGTGAGCGTCGGATTCGGGCGGGGCGTGTGCGGATTGGGAGATACCTCCGCCTATACCGCCTTAGAAACTATCTGAAAACGCACTAAATTTACTGAAAATTCGCCCATCGCTTACCGAGGTCCTGGATTCCCGCTTTCGTGGGAATGACGGGTTGGTTGGTTCGCCGTTTTTTGAGATAGTCTCTTGGTGCCCTTGGACCAGTCCGTAGTCCTGCTAGTCGCTGGTGGGGGTAATTTCTCAGTCGAAGAGCGTAGCGTAGGAATATCGCTGCGCTTCGGTGTCAATGCAGCCGGTCTCGCGGTAGTGTCCCTCTTTGAAATTGACATCTGTTGAGTGCCGCAGCCAAGAAATTCAATACCGTCATCCCGGCGAAAGCCGAAATCCAGTGCCCCCGTGAAAACGCCCTGCGTCTACATCATCGCCAGCAAGCAGAACGGCACCCTTTGCGGGGGGGCGGGATGACGGACGGGGGCAGGAATGACTGTTATGCGACGATATACGGGGTCTCCGGATTCCTGCTTTCGCAGGAATGACGGTGTAGCGGGAATGACGGCGTATAGATAAGAATGACGGATGATGTTAGTTTCAAAGAGGGACAGTACCGATCACGCGGTTGACAGTGGGGTTGTGCGTCTTGTTATTGCTCCCCTGGATTTTCGGAGCGGTCTTGCCCCAGTTGTTGCTTACCGGCGGTCGTTCCTTGGCGTCAGTTGTGGCAGCCGCGGGCCTGGATGTCCCAGACGGCTTCTACCTTGCCGTCGCGGAGGCCGACAAAGCGGTCCCAGCGGCTGACCATGGCGTCCTGCTGGCCTGGAATGAGCAACACCTGGTCGCCGACCTGTAACGATGCGTTGTTCGTCAGCTTGAAGACGACGTGATCGCCGTCCATAGAGTCCACCTCTACGCCGGGGCGGCCGTCCACCTCCGGCAACCCGCGCACCGTGCTGACGGCCCGGGCTCCCGCATCGCCGATGGCCACGCCGGGCCTGGGGGTGCTGATGATGGTGGTCAACACCTTGGCGGCGTAGTTGAACTCAGTCATGTAGCTGTAGTGGGTCTCCATAAGCAGGTAGCTGCCACCCTGTATCTCGGTAACTCCGTCGATCTCCCCCGCCACGTCGTAGCTCCACGTCTCGCCGGTTGATACGATTTCCACGGGCAGGCCGGACTCGACGATGGCATCCTTGAGGTCGATGACACCCCTGATGACCCGGTTGCCCTCGATCACGCGGTCCTCGCGGTCAGGCATGGCGGAAATGACCTGATGGCTCATGATGCCGCGGAAGCTTATCCCGGGCAGCGAATCGATCTCGTGTGCCAGGGACACACCCTGACGGATTTCCTGTACGCCGCACCGCTTCAGGCCGGTCTCCAGTTCAATGACCACACCAAGGTCGACTCCCTGGGCTGTTGCCCCCTGTGACAGGGAGCGGGCGTTCTCGGGGGTGTCGCAGGCGACCAACACCTCAGCCTGACCGGCCAGCGAGCACAGCCGCCGGATCTTGAGATCGCCGACCACTTCACTGGTGATGAACACGCTGGGGATACCTCCGTGCACCATCACCTCGGCCTCAGCGACCTTGGCCGCGCATACGCCGCCGATGGTGCCGCCGCGACGGATCTGCCGCAGCGCGATGGCCGGAGTCTTGTGGTTCTTGCTGTGGCCTCGCAGCTTGCTGGGCTTGTCGCGGTAGTAGTCGGCAATGACGTCCATGTTGTGGTCAAGGGCGCCGAGGTCAATCACCAGGCAAGGGGTGTCCAGCTCTTCCATCGGAGTGCCGGGCAGGGGAGTCTGAATGTCGATCATCTCGTTACTCCAATGAGTCCGTTTCCTCAAAGGAACGGCGTTACGGTAAGCGCGAATCTCCGGCGCAATTTGCCGTCCTTACGCAAACCGGCCTCGGGCGGACAGGGGCCAGTAGCCCTCCAGTCTGCCGCCACGGACGGCGCGGATGTAGTCATACTGGTTGACAGTGGCCGCAAGCTCCCATGGAGCCAGCCTGGCCTTTTCGCCCGTCGCCAGGGCTCCCTCGGAGCCGGTCTCCAACTCCACGATGCCGTGCTCGGCACTGAACCGGGCCGCGAAGCCGCCGTCGACGCCCATGAGGACAGGGCGTCCGTGGTCCGGGCCGGTGGCCTTGTGGCCGGCGTCGAGGACCGCAAGACCGGAAACAGGGCGGCTGATGACCGAGGCCAGTACCATCGCCGCCAGCGACAGGTCGGGCAGGTGGTCCTGCAGACGAACGTCCATCAGCGGATACCGCCCGGCCCTCACCTCGGTGATCCCCGGCAGGTCGCCAACCGCCGTATGGCAGTGGGCGCCGCCGACGCTGACTTCCGCCACGGAAAGGCCGACGCTTTCCATAAGATCTTTGGCATCGATGGCAACTTGCAGACGCTCGCGCGTCTGCTTTGCGTGGGAAAGAGAATCGTCTCCAGATGGACCGGGAACAGTGGCCATAATTCCCCGGAAGTCCAGGCCGCCGGCATCACTTGCGGCGCGTGCCAAGGCTACCGCATCCGCGTCGGGAGACACTCCGCACCGCCCCATACCGGCCTCGATCTCCACCAGGACTCCAAGCGTCACCCCGGCGGCGGCGGCGGCCTGGGACAGCTGGGCCACATTCGCCGCATCGTCCACCGGAACGGCTACGGATGCCTGGGAAGCCAAGGCGCACAGACGGCGAATCTTGGACGAGGTCACCAACTGGCCGGCAACCAGAATGTCGTCAAACCCCGAAGCGGCGAAGACCTCGGCCTCGCCGAGGGTGGCCGCAGCGATTCCACGTGAGGCCGGTGCGGCGAGCTGGCGGCGGGCGACTTGGGGGCAGAGATGGCTGGTGACAACAGGGCGCACCGTGACAGGTGTCCCCGAAAAATAGCTGTGATATACCAGTATATTTCGCTCCATCAGATCCAGGTCGACCACCAGCGCCGGGGTATCCAGCTCATCAACGGGGGTGCCGGCCGGCTGAAAAATGGGGCGTTCCATCTCGAGTTCACTCCGGAGGTTCAGATGCCAGCAGAATACCACAATATCGCGTCCCTCAGGCTCAGCCTTGCCGACCATTTCCTGGGTCAGGCCGCTCTACTCCCCCAGGGCCTTTGTATAGTCGGTCAATCACGCAGTCCGTTAGACCTGAGCTTGTCGAAGGACGGGTCATCAGTTTCGATTAGTGGTTCGGCAGGCCTACTAACAACGGCAACTAAGGACTTGGCAAAAGCCCTGCTACTCCCCGCCCGGGTGGCCTCCGTAAATTCGCTGGTCGAAAGCCCTGTGCTGGTCCGGATGGGCCTTGGACCGGAACGCTTGGTATATTAATTTCTCAGTTACGCCCCCATCGGTCCAACCGGATGCCTCACCATCGGCGTACAACTGCTGAAACGTTGCCCGCATAGCCTCGTCTCCCAGAAGGCTGCGAATCCCCTGCAGCTGCAATTCCCCGAAGAACAGACTACAGATGAGGGGATCATCTGGCTCAATCGGACTCTCACCCTTCAGTCTGGGCGGAGCGACCACCTTTAAATGCGAATCTGACGCCTGCCGGAGAGTCTCGATTCCGTTTGGGCGGCAATGCAAGTCGAGATTATCGGTTGCTCTTTCTTCTTCCCGGGTCGCAATGCCGACCGACGCACGTACGAATTCAGAGAGGATACGGCCACGTTTTCGAGGAACCAACTGGACGCTCCGGTGTGGCCGCCCCAATAGATGTGTGACATCTCGTGGAAGATTGGTAAGTGGAGGGCGTCGCCATAGTACTCCCAACCTACAGATGCCAACTGGTCATGCGCGGCATATGCTGGTCCCGCCCAATCGATGCCCAGCTCACTTTCTTCAATGATGCCAAGGACGACCGGGTTCCAAGGGAAGGGTATCTCCATATATGCTTCCAGCCACTGCGCCGCCGTTTGCAGAAGGTCGATGGTGTTGTCGCTTTCCAGGAACGGGCTGTGGCGGACGACCAATAGCTCGATCTCGCCCGCCAGTGGCAGGGAGACGGTCCTGGTGCGGACGTTATTAGAATCCAGGAGGTCCTGATAATGGATTAGCGAGCGGCCCTTTTTTTCATGGAGGACTGCGGCAAGGGCGAGGTCTTCAGCATTGATGCCGTCTGCGAACCACTGCTTTGGGGTTAGATCGTTCCCGGCTTCTTGCGACAGATGCAGTAGCCGGTCCAGCAATCTCAACTCCGGGAAGGTAACTCCGTCATGTACCCGATCCGCATCCATCAGCTCTTCGGCCAACCGGGCGCTCGACGGATCCCCGGCCCCGGCGAGGTCGGCAAAGACGGCAAGCAGGGATGATTCGCCGTCGGCTATGCCGTCGACGACCCAAGCGAGTTGGGCCACTGTGGCGCCCAACTCCGGGTCGGAATTCCATATGGACTCTATCGACTGTTTGGCGGAGAAATGGATCGAGGTCGGCGGCGAGTCGAACCACGCTAAGTGAGAGAACACCAACGGCGGCGGTTGAGTTGGAGTGGGAGTCGGATTACCCGCTAAAGGGCTTGCCTCCGGCCCGCAGGCGAGGAGGATGGTGATAGCGGTAATCGAAAGGAATGCCAGGAACAAGGGGCGAAGTTCTTCCATTGCCAATCGCTATATTGCGGTCAAGGCTGGCGGCATTCTAGCACCCTGTAATAGACAAGTGGGGCAGTACGTGGTTTGTAATTACCGGTGTAACACTTCAGACTTGAGGTGAAACGAGCATCTGACGTCAGGTCGAGAGGGGATCCAATCCTTGGGCGCGCCAGGTGCCGAAGAGGGAGGCCAGGGTCATCTTGGTGTCGGTGCCCTGCTCCGAGCGGGTGCCGCCGCTCACCTTCCGGCTCACCACCAGCGGCCGCAGGCTGCGCTCCGCAGCGTTGTTGTCCGAGGGCACGCCGGAGGCAGCCACGAAAACGAAGAGTTCCTTGATGTGCCTCTCGATACGTCGGCACAGGTTGCCTTGGGCGGCTGCCGGGTCCTGGGCGTAGAGACGGCACTGGGCCAGCAGTTTCCGCTCCAATTGCTGCTGGACCCGCTGCCGTTGCCGTGCCTGGGGATGGGCCAAGCTCTTGGCCGCCGAGTAAATGTGATGGACCGCCGCCGCCCACCGGAGCAGTGAGGCATCTTTGTGGTAGAGGGTCTTCAGGTCGTGGATGTCCCGCAGCAGGTGCACCCAGCAGCGCTGCCTCAGTCCCGGGTAATGATGATAGGCGGCATAGAAGCCGCTGACCAACACCCCACTGAAGGACTCATCCAGCACCTCGTCCACCACCACCTTGTTCCTCCTGCGGCGCAGGAAGTACCGCCCGGTGGGAGTGCTGAAAGTCCAGACGTAGCCGTTGACCCCATCCTGGCGCCAGCCGGTCTCGTCGGCGTGGACCACCGGGCTGCCCCGGATGCGCTCCAGAATCCGGTCCACCGCCGGTTGGGCCTGCCGGGCCACTTGGTGGATGGCCCGGACGATGGCGCCGAGGCTCAGGCGCAACTGGTGGACGGTCTGCAGATACCACTGGATGGTACGGAAGGGCAGCCTCCCCTCCTCCCGCAGGGCCGCCATCAGGCTGAGCAGGTTTACTCCCAATCGTTGTTTCCCCGCGCCACCCCGCCCAAGTCCACCTTGGGCACCCGGCGTTTCTCACACACTGGACAAGTCCTGGCGATGAAGACATGTCCGGTGACCTAGACCGGAACCACTGGCAGGTCGATGACCTCCCGGGTGCGGTGGGTCCAGCCCCCGGACAGCCGGGTTCCGCAATCAGAACAACTCTCCACGGCGTGCGCCACCCGGTGGGTGGGGTTCATGCGCTGGCGGGCGAAACCGTGGGGCCGGGGCTTCCTGGTCTGTTTCTCCCTGGGAGTCTGCTGGCCCGTTTGAGGCTTGATGCCGGGCATCCCTTTGGGGCCGCCCGGTTTGGCCTTTCCCTCCAGCGCCTCTATCCGCCGCTGCAACTGGGCGATGACGGTCTGCTGCTCTTGAACGACAGCCTGCAACTGGGCAATCAGGGCCAGCAGGTCCTCCCGCGGCATGGCGCTCAGGTCAATGTCGGCATCCATGCCTCTGATTTAACATAACCGCGAAATCGGTGCACCATACTTTTCCAGCAGCCTTCGGGCAATTCGCCACATCAACTCTGAACAGTTACTTACCGGTCGCCGTGGTTGCAATCGGCGATGTGCGATGCCACAATCTCGTCCATGTCGGGATTGCTGGAAGGGGTCAGGGTTCTCGACCTGACCCATTATATTGCAGGACCGTACTGCACCAGGCTGATGTCCACCCTGGGCGCAGACGTGGTGAAAGTCGAGCGCCCGCCCGCGGGAGATCCAATGCGGCGGCTTGGGCCGTTCGCGTCTCGCCCTGCCGTGTGCCGCGTATACGAAGAAACTGGAGCTGTGGAAGACGGTGCCTGGCACCTCTACCTGAATGCCGGCAAGCGCAGCGTGGGGCTGGACCTTCAGACAGGGCACGGTCGGCAGATTGCGCTGGAGCTGGCGGCCAAAGCCGACGTCCTCGTCGAGAATTTCGCCCCGGGAACGCTGGACGCTCTGGGTTTGGGCTACGAGGAACTGTGCAGCGCGAATCCGGCCCTGGTGGTTACATCGATCAGCAATTTCGGGCAGACCGGCCTTTACCGGAACTGGCAGGGTGTCGAAGTTAACCTGTACGCCATGGGTGGGTTGATGAACATCACGGGCGAACCGGAGCAGGAGCCGCTGAAGGAGGGAGCGCCGCTGGCCCAGTTGGGCGCGGGACAGAACGCTTTCGCCGCCACCGTGGCCGCCCTGATGTACGCCGAGGAGACAGGCGAGGGGCAGCAGATCGATTTGTCAATCGCCGAATACGCCACCAACATCCTCGAAAACGCCCTGATGCAGTACAGCTACTCGGGCCAGGAATACACCCGCGTCGGCAATCGGGGCTACGGACGAGCCGCCTGGGGAATCTATCCGTGCCTCGACGGCCATGTGGGCATCATCGCGGGCCCCGACCATCGCTGGCCGGAGGTTGCCCGGATTATGGAGCGGGAGGAGCTGTCGGACCCCCGATTCGCATCGAGGCGCGGGCGGCAGGAGAATGCCGATGAAGTCGACGCCCTTATGCTGCCGTGGCTCATCGATCACGACAAGGTCGACATCTTCAAGGCCGGTCAGGAGAGCGGGCTGGGATTCAGTTTCGTGGCCACCATGAAGGATATCCTCGAAATGGAGCAACTGCTCGCCCGCGGGTATTTTGTGAACCTGGAGCATCCGGTCGCAGGAGAGCTCAGCTACCCCGGAGCGCCAATTTCGTGCGAACCGGAGGCCGATGCCTGGGTCTTCCGCCGTGCCCCGCTCTTCGGGGAGCACACCCGGCCCGCGTTGTCCGACTGGCTGGGGTTCGACGACGCCCGGATTGAGGAGCTTGCAGCAGCCGGCGTCATCAACGGAGCGGGGAGCTAACCCAACTTGACTACCGCTACGAAACAGCCGCTGAAGAACTACCGCGTGCTGGACCTCTCCCGCATCTGGGCTGGCCCGTATTGCACCAAGCTCATGGCCGACCTGGGCGCTGAGATCATCAAGATGGAGTCCCTCAGGGTTTACGACTCCCACCGCGGCCCGGTCAGCCCGGCGCGGGGCATCGCTGCGTACCCTGACGGAGAGCCGGGCGATGAGCCGTGGAACCGCAACGGGTGGTTCAACTGCCTGCACCTGTCGAAGTACGGCGTCACCCTTGAACTGACCAGCGACGAGGGCCGCGAGGTCTTTGAGCGGCTGGTGTCGATCAGCGATGTGCTGATCGAGAACTTCCGGCAGGGCAGCCTGGAGCGGCTGGGCTACGACTACGCGGCGCTGCGCCGCCACCGTCCCGACTTGATCTACGTCTCCATGCCAGCATTCGGCAATACCGGCCCGTGGAAAAGCTACCTTGGCTACGGAATCGGTCAGGAGCAGCTCTCGGGCATGGCGCACCTGACCGGCTACCCGGACGACGGGCCAATGAAGTCGGGCATCAACCACGGCGACCCCATCACGGGCTCCCACGCTGCGGGGGTGCTTCTGGCGGCCCTGCGCCGCCGCCGCCGCACCGGCAAGGGAATGTACATCGATGTCTCCCAGCAGGAATCTGCGGTCGCCTTCATGGGTGGCGAGTTGCTGGCCTACCAGATGACCGGCCAGGAGCCGGAACGCATCGGCAACCGGTCGCGCTGGTACGCTCCCTGCAACACCTACCCATGCGTGGGCGAGGACCGCTGGATCACCATTGCCGCCTCCAGCGACAGTGAATGGGAGCGGCTGGTGGCCGCGATGGACGCCGGGCCGCTGGCGGTTGACGCCCGGTTCGCTACGGCGCAGGCCCGGATGGCGCACCAGGACGAGCTGGATGCGATCATCGCAGGATGGACCAGCGATCAGGACGCGTTTGCCCTCGCAGATCGGTTGCAGGCAGGCGGGATTCCCGCCGGGCCGGTATTGCGGGGGCCCGACCTCCTCGCGGACAGGCACTACGCCGGGCGCGGAACGTTCATCACTGTCGACCATCCGCAGGTCGGCCCGAAGCAATATCCCGGTCTGCCGTGGAAGATGAGCGCAACTCCGGGGGAGGTGCGCTGGCCGTCGCCCACCCTGGGCCAGCACAACCGCGAGATTTTCGGCGGCCTGCTGGGACTGACCGGCGAGGAAATTGATGCCCTGGAATCGGGAGGGGTCATCGGAACGAAACCCACCGGGTCTAGGATTATCTGATTGGAGGACGGGAGTTGTCCGAGAGAGAAGTTATCTATGTAGTCAGGGATGGAATCGCCTACATCACCCTGAACCGCCCGGAGAAACTGAACGCCATCAACCCCGAGATGCGGCAATTGCTGTGGGACGCTTTCCAGGACGTAAGGAACAACGACGACGTCCGCTGCGCGATCGTGACCGGTAGCGGCCGGGCCTTCTCTACCGGCCACGACCTGGTGGCCATGGCCAGCGCCAGGGCCAACGAGGGCCCCAGCACCGGCGACCTTTATGTCGAGCAGTCCAAGATCTGGAAGCCCATCATTTCGGCCATCAACGGCGTCTGCCTGGCGCAGGGATGCGGCATCGCGCTGGGCAGCGACATCCGCATCGCGTCCAACGAGGCCCGGTTCGGCTGGCCCCAGGCCAAGCGCGGCATCTCGTCGGTCAGCGGCCCGGCCCTGCTCTCGCAGGTGGTGCCTCGGAATGTGGCTTTCGAGTTCCTGTTCACCGGCGAATTCGTGGACGCGCAGCGGGCGCTGGAGTTGATGCTGGTCAACTACGTTGTCGCCCCCGATGAGGTGATGCCCCGCGCCGAGGAGATGGCCCGCAAGATAACCGCCAACGCGCCGCTGGCGCTGGCAGCCATCAAGGAGGCGTCAATCAAGGGCAGTGAGATGGGCCTCGAGGAGCGCGTGGCCTTCGCACAGACAAAGCGCGACGAAGTGCTGGCTACAGAAGACGCCCAGGAAGGCGTCAAGGCATTCGCCGAGAAGCGCGCCCCGGTGTGGCGGGGCCGGTAACCGGCGCCAGAATAGCCGCGCTTACCAATCAACCCACTGCCAACCCATCCAAAACGGGAGAGGGAGTTCTATGGCAACGCTGACCACGCCAGAAACCGTATCCATGAACCCTGCGGGCCTCGAGGAGGTCAAGCGGGTATTCAACCGCCAGATCTCCGAGGGACTGCATCCCGGCGCCGGGCTTGCCGTCTATCGCTACGGCAGCCTGGTGCTGGACATCCACGGCGGCGTCGCGGATACCGGCACGGGACGCCGGGTTGACGACGAGACGATGTTCGTGCTGTTCTCGTCCACCAAGCCGCTGGCCGGGGCCTGTATCTACATGCTCAAGGAACGAGGCTGGCTGGACTGGGACGACCCCGTAGCCAAGTTCTGGCCCGAATTCGGGCAGAACGGCAAGGAGACCGTGACCATCCGGCACCTGCTGAGCCACCAGGGAGGGTTCCCCGAGACCCCGGCAGACCTTCCCTGGACCGACTGGCACGACTGGAGCCTGGTCTGCGCCGCCATGGAGCGGGCGACACCCAAGTTCGCGCCTGGCTCGACGCTTTCATACCATCCGATCAACTACGGCTGGGTCATCGCTGAGCTGGTGCGCCGCATCGACGGGCGGACTTTCGACAGGTTCATCGCAGAGGACCTTGCCCGGCCGCTGCAGATGGAGGACACCTACGTCGGACTGCCCGCCGACCTGGAGGGCCGCGTGTCCCGCATTCACCTGATGGAGCAGGACGCCGATACCAACGGCTACGCTAACGTCTTTGACAAGCCCGAAGTCCACCAGGTCGTCTGCCCCGGGGCCAACGGTATCGCATCCGCTGGCGACCTGGCACGTTTCTACGCCACCATGGAGCGACAGGGAACGCTCGACGGGGTCACGGTGCTGCGCCCGGAGACCGTCGCCGAGGGCATTACCATGCAGGTCGAGGGAATTGACCGCTCGCTGGAGCTCTTTGCACAGCGCGCCCTGGGGTTCGCCCTGAACGACGAGCGGATGGGCAAGCCGGGCGTAAACCCGATGCACACCTTCGGGCATGGCGGGGCAGGCACGTCCATCGGCTGGGCCGACCTGGACACCGGCCTGGCCGTGGGCTATATCACCAACGGGTTCCGGGGCGCCGACAAGAACAACGCCCGCCTCGCCGAGGTCTCCCAGGCGGTCCGGGATGCCTGCGCGTAGGGCCTCTAAGCGCACTGAAACACATACAAACCAGGGGCGGGTTTGCCAGACCCGCCCCTACTTGTTGTCCGATCCAGGTACAGTCTAGGTGAGCCGCAGCAGGGCTTGAGCGTTGCCTGACATGTGCTTGACGAGGGCGTCGTCTCCCAGTTCCTGCCAGAAGGGCCAGTTGATGACCATCTCGGCGGTGTCTGGGAAGTGGGCCTCGCCGTGGGGGTAGTCGGACTGGTGCATCAGCGCCTCGGTACCCAGCAGGTCGATGCAGGCCTTGGTCATGGCGGCACCTTCGAAGGGCTCGGCGCCGCAGCGGAAGCGGCCCATCTGGGCGTACTCGATGGGCTTGTAGTCGGTCTTGGGTGTGGTGCCCGAGACGTAGTTGCACATCTCTTCCAGCCGGATCAGCCAGTGGGGGAGCCAGCCGTGGCCCACCTCGGCGGCGCCGGCGTTCAGATTGGGGAAGCGGTCGAAGATTCTCCCGACGATCAGGTACGAAAGCAACCGGGCGGCGCCCCACGGGTGGGCGGCCGTGCGAGCCACGGCGATATTGCCCCACATGTCGCGGTAGCCGGGGAAGTAGGGCGGCTCGAACGTAAAGCTGTGGTGCAGGATGGGCATGTGCTCGTCGTTCATCACCTCGAACAGCGGGTCGACCGCAGGGTGGTCGATGGGCATGCCCTCGGGGAGGATGACCGCGACGGCCACGGCCCACTTCTCCTTTGACATCTCCTTGACCTCGTTGACGGCCCATTCGATGTCTGCGGCGGGGGCGAGGACGATGCTCCTGAGCCGCTCCGGGTCGGCGCTGCAATACTCGCGCATATAGCGGTGGTAGGCGGAGTACAGCCCCTGTGCGAGAGTGACGTCCTCGATGCCGGTGAGGCCATTGGCCCAAGTGCCGGGGATGATCACGTCAATGTCCCTTCCCTCCAAGTCCATGTCGGCCAGGCGGCCCGCCGCGTTCTCGTCGCTTACGCCCTTTTGCGGGTCGACGCGGTGATGTCCTGACGATCTGGTCACACGACCCTCCAGGGCGCCGCGACCGCCGACAACGGCGGCCTGATCATCGCCGCTGGGTGCCTCGCCGGGGAAGCGGTCGAAGGGAATGGAGGCGATGCTGAGGGCGTTATATCCGCCCACGGTGCGGATGTAGGGCTTCAACTCGTCCAGCCGCGGCCGGAAGCTTGGGTCGGCGTATTTGACCAGGGTGTCGAGGCTGGGGTTGACGTGGGTGTCGATGTCGATTACGCGGTAGCCGTTCTTCATTTGGTCTCCTCCATTCAGGATTTCAGGTACCGGGACAGCCATTCATCGGATTGGCGCCAGCTTCCCGCCTTCGCTGAAATTACGTTTGAGTTCAGGATTTCAGGTGCCGGGACGGCCATGCAACCGATTGGCGCCAGCTTCCCGCCGTCGCGGGAATGACGTTTGGGTTCAGGATTTCAGGTGGCGGGACAGCCATTCGAGGCAGCGGCCCCAGGCCATCTGGGCGGCCTCGGGGCGGTAGCTCTCGCGGGTGTCGGACATGAAGGCGTGCCCAGCGCGCGGGTAGCTGACGAACTCGAAGGTCTTGCCGGATTGCTCCAGCACCTCTCTCAGGCGGGCAACGTCGGCGGGCGATGGGTTGGCGTCGTCGTCGCCGAACAGCCCCAGCATTGGGCAGGAGAGGCCCGCGGCCAGCTCTCCCGGCGGCATCGGGTTGACCTCTGTGGGCTGGAACAGACCGTTGGAGTAGAAGTTGACGAACACGTCGACCATGGCGCCGCTGCTGGCAAACACCAGGCCCAGGCGCCCGCCGGAGCAGAAGCCGACCAGGCCGATGCGCTGGCCGACGTGCGAGCTGGCCCGCAGGAAGTCAAGGCCACCCCGCAGGTCGCCGACAGTCTGGGCATTGGAGCGGGCGTTCAGCGCCTCCCGTGCCAGGTCGAGGTCGGACTCTTCGACCACCGTGAGGAATCCGTCGCGGCTGTACAGGGCCGGCACAATGGCGGCATAGCCCAGGGCGGCGTAGCGGCGGGCCATGTCTTTCATGTGTTCCTCGTAGCCGTGGATACCGTGGACGAGCAGCAGCCCCGGATGTAGGCCGCCTTCGGCGGGCCGCGCCACGTAGGCGGGCACGGGGTCTCCGTTGTAGCCGCCGACGGTAACGTCGTAGGCCATTATGTCAGCCGGATGGTAGACCAGGCCGGGGGGCAACACTCGGGAAACCAATCAGACACCTTCCATTATGATTTCAGCGCGAAACTAAATTCGTGCCGGATTTTTGCATTCTATGTACCGCGACGCCGTCTTTCAAGTTCCATGCGTCGTTCCGAATTGCTGACACCGGGGTGTTGCAGCGAATCGATTAACGATTGAAAATGTCTGGGTGCTTGATTTGCTGAAGACTCACTTCGGCTACGATGTCTTTCTCCCGCTTCAGGAGGAGATCGTCGGGTCGGTGATGGCGGGGCGGGACACCTTTGCGCTGATGCCCACGGGCGGAGGCAAGTCGCTGTGTTACCAATTGCCCGCGCTTGCCCTGCCGGGCCTGACGCTGGTGGTCTCGCCGCTCATTGCCCTGATGAAGGACCAGGTTGACGCGCTGGAGGCCAACGGCGTTCCGGCGGGTTTCATCAACAGCGCTCAATCCGCGGCGGAGCTTTCGCAGGTTGTACGAGGCGTGCGGTCCGGCGAAATCAGGCTGCTGTACGTTGCGCCAGAGCGCGCCATCGAACCGCGATTCGCTGATTTCCTGGGGACGCTCAAAGTCAGCCTGCTGGCCATTGACGAGGCCCATTGCGTGTCGGAATGGGGACATGATTTTCGTCCGGCATACCGGGAGCTGGCGGGGATCCGAAGGGCCTGCCCCGACGCTCCGGTCATCGCCCTGACGGCCACGGCCACGGAGCAGGTGCGGGCCGACATCCTGTCGCAACTGGGCCTTCGGCAGCCTGGCGTATTCATCTCCAGCTTCAACCGTCCCAACCTGACATACACTGTGCTCCCCAAAGAGCGGGACATCTCGGGTCTGCTGTCCCTGTTGGAGAAGTACCGAGGGGAATCGGCGATCATCTACTGCGGTTCCCGCAAAGACACGGAGGAAATGGCGCAGACGCTCAGGGAGCGGGGCTTCGGCGCAGAACCGTATCACGCCGGACTGGAGCCGGATGTCCGTCGGGCGACCCAGGATCGCTTCATCCGGGACAGGACTCCCATCGTGGTGGCTACGATTGCTTTCGGAATGGGTATCGACAAGCCGGACGTTCGCTTGGTAATTCACTATGACCTGCCCAAGAGCATTGAGAGCTATTACCAGGAGACGGGCCGCGCTGGGCGCGATGGACTGCCAGGCGAGTGCGTGCTGTATTTCTCCTACGCGGGCAAATCGCGCCAGGAATTCTTCATCAACCAGATCGAGGACGAGGTTGAAAGAGAGAGCGCCCGGAGACGGCTTGAGCGCGTCATGTCGCTGTGCGCCCTCAATTCGTGCCGTCGAAAGTTCCTCCTGGAGTACCTGGGTGAGACGTGGCCGGAGGATAACTGCGGGGCCTGCGACAACTGTGTAGCGCCCAGGGAGCAGTACGACGCTACGGAAATCGCGCAGATGGTGTTATCGGCGGTCATTCGTACCGGCGAGCGGTTCGGGGCGGCCCATGTGATCGACGTGCTGCGCGGCGGCAGGGGCGAGAGGGTGCGCAGCCAGGGACATGACCAATTATCAGTCCATGGCATCGCAGCGGACAGTCCGCGAGACGAGTTGCGCGACCTAGTGGAGGAATTAAAGCGGGAGGGGCTGCTGGCCGTCTCCGTCGGCGAATTTCCGACACTGGGCGTTACGCCGAAGGGACGCCAGTTTCTCAGGAGCCGAGAGGAGTTGATCGTCGCTCGGCCAGTGCAGCGCAGGCAGCCTGTCCCTTCTGGGGATCTCCGGACGAGGGATCGAGGCAAAGGGGAGAGCAATGACTTCGACGCGGGGCTGTATAACGAGCTATCGGCCTTGCGGAGAAAGATCGCCGACGAACGCGGCGTACCAGTTTTCGTGATCTTCGGCAACCGCGCCCTGCAGGATATGGCCCGCAGGATACCGCATAGCCCGGCCGAATTCGGCCTGGTGTCTGGCGTGGGCCGGGCCAAGCTGGAGGACCTGGGCGCCCCGTTCCTGGAGCTCATCAACGCATACGCGCGAGAGCATAACCTTGCGCCAAACGCGGACATCGCCACGGGGCCAACTCCAGCTCAGCGGGCACCGAGGGTCGTCAATCAGTCGTACCGCGAGACCGCGCGGATTATCTCCGAGGGAGCAACGCTTCGGGAAGCAGCGGAGGCCCGCGGCCTGACCGCAGGCACCCTCCTGGGGCATCTGGAGCGGCTGGTGGAGGATGATGTTATGGTTGAATTGGGGCACCTGCTCCCCTTAACAGTAGATCGCGCGGAGATCGAGGCGGTCATGGCGGTCTTGGGGGACAACCCCCTGCGGCC
Organism: Dehalococcoidia bacterium; assembly: GCA_965249355.1. GTDB lineage: Bacteria > Chloroflexota > Dehalococcoidia > Lucifugimonadales > UBA3495 > VXOI01. The sequence continues at coordinate 1,727,734 of CBDFLW010000004.1, read as the reverse complement.
GGTGTGGGAGGAGCTGGAGGGCCGACACAGCTACGACGACATCAGGCTGGTGCGGCTGGCGCGCCGGTTGGCTGGTCAGGCGGAGGCGGGATTGCGTTCGGCTGCCATCGAGCCAGACCCCCGGTCTATGATGCGGCAGTGAGGGACTGGATTTCCGCTCCTGCGGGAATGACGCCAAGCGAGTAATGACGGCAGAGCCGGAGGATTTCGCCCTCACCCCAGCCCTCCCGCTAATGGGGGGGTTCTCTGCAGCCTCACAGCCCCAGGGCAGTGGCGAGCTCCCGGCGGTGCTGCTTGGGGTCGCCGAGGAAGTGGTAGAGGGTCCGGGAGGCGGCGGTGTGCAGCGTGAGGCCGTACTCGGTCATGCTGCCGACGCCGGCATGAACCTCGTGGGCGTAGTTGCAGGCCTCGTAGTAGCCTTCGCTGGCGACCGCCTTGGCCAGGCTGATGCTGCTGGCGGCGTCTCGGCCGACGTCGAGCTTCCAGAGGGCCTCGTAGGTGGTCCAGCGGGCAGCGTCGAGGTGGTTGACGAGCGCGATGACTTGGTCCTGCACCCGCTGGAAGCGGCCTATGGGAGTGCCGAACTGGATGCGGGTGCGGCTGTAGTCGACGGAAACCTCATAGACGGCCTGGCAGCCGCCGACCTGGTAGGCGCTGATGACCGGGATGGCCTTGGCTACAGCGCGCTGCCATGCGGCCCAGCCGCCGACGATGCTGCCGCCCAGGGCACCGCAATCCGCCGGTCCTGAGCCTGTGGAATGGACAGCGACGTTGTCGAAGCGCACCTCGGCCAGGTTCCAGGCGAAGCCTGGCAGCCCGCGGCTGAGGATCCCGGGGGTGTTGGCAGGGACCACGACGAGGCCGACGTCCTCGGTCTCCTCGGAGCGAACGGCGATCAGGTAGTGGCTGGCGGTCACGCCATCGAACACGTAGGCCTTGGAGCCGTTGAGCCGCAGACCATCGCCGTCGACTGCAGCGGTGAGGCAGACGTCGCGCTCGTCCCAGCCGTAGTCGCGCTCGGTGATGGCGGGCACCAGGCGCATCTCGCCGCTGGCGATGCGTGGCAGCCAGGCGCGCTTCTGCTCCTCGGTGCCGCCCTCGAGTATCGCGAGGGCGGAGAGGGCGGCCGAGGTCAAGTGCGGGCCTGGGACCGGGCCGCGGCCCAACTCCTCGAACAGCACCCCCGCGTCGGTGAACGAGCCTCCCTCGCCTCCGTACTGCTCGGGGATGAGGATGCCCAGCCAGCCAGTGGATGCCAGGCGGCCCCACGGTTCGAGGGGAGTGGTCTCGTCGGGAGACGCTATCTGCAGCAGCGCCTCCTTGGGGTATTCCTGGGACACAAAACGGCGGGCCGCCGCTTTCAGCATTTCCTGCTCGGGGGTGAGGGACAGGTCCATTTCAGTCCTCGTAGATTGTTCTGTTTAATCCCTCAACCTTGAGGGAGATGCCTTGGGTAAAGGTGTGATGCCACGCGTAAAGGTCAGATGCCACAGGGCGAACGAGAACTTTCTCCCTGAGACCCAGCTTGATCACCGCCTGCGAGACCTTTGATACTCCATAGACTCCAAGAAGCTGGCGCCCTGGATACACGTCTTCACAGGAATGGCGGCATTTCGCGCCGGGAATAACGGGCGAACTCCATATTGAAAGCTCGAGCGCCAAACAGGATTGACACGTCCTCTTTCATTTACCGGCATCAGCCTAGGGCGCCGGCCCTCTCGCGTACCTCGCGGCCGATTCCGATGCGCCGCGCCATGATGACCTTCTGGATGTCGGTGGTGCCGCCGGGATGGATGGCGACAATACCGGCGCGGGAATGGGCTTCCATGTGGCCCTCGGCGGCGCCCAGCTCCGGGTCGTGGGTAAGCCCGGCAGGGCCTAGGATGTCGAGCATGGCCTGGGCCATGCGCAGGCCGGAGGTCTTGCGCATGTAGGACGCCTGCGGGCCCTCGTAGGTGATGTGGGCCCCGCTGTGGCGCATCCAGTAGTTGCGAAGGTTCAGGAGCCGCACGATCTCGGCCTCGACGTATACGTCGATGAGCCGGTCGCGGACGTCTGGGTCATTGGTCATGGGCTCGCCGCGCCGCTCGGTGGTGCGGCAGTGCTCGAAGAGCCGGTCGACCAGCCAGTTGCCGCCGATGCGCCCGCCGGTGCCGTGCTCCAGCTCTAGGTGCGTGGTGGCAACCTTCCAGCCCTGGTTTTCGCCGCCGACCAGGTTGAAGGCGGGCACGCGGACGTTATCGAAGTAGACTGTCTGCTTGACGCCGGAGCCCGCGCCGGACTCGCCGCCTGAGATCAGCAGGTCCATGGGCTGGATGGTGATGCCGTTCAGGTGCGAGGGCACCATGAACCAGCCGAGGTTCTCGTGGCGCTTGGCCTCGGGGTCGGTGACCGTGATGGTCCACATGTAATCGCAGCCGTGGTCGCTGCCGACGAATATCTTCTGGCCGTTGAGGACGTATTCGTCGCCGTCGCGGATGGCCTGAGTCTTCACATTTGCCAGGTCGGAGCCGGCCTCGGGCTCGGACAGGAGCTGCCAGGTACGGACGCGCCCGGTGAAGATCGGCGGCAAGAAGGCCTGCTTCTGCTCCTCCGAGCCCCATACGAGGATGGAGTTGCCGCCGAGGCGTCCGCCGGAGTCGTAGTAAGGAGGCAGTGTGAGACCGAATGAGTCGATTTCCTCCTCGATCACCACGGCGCTGTCCACGTCCAGGTCGCCTCCGCCGTACTCGGCGGGCGCGGTCGGCCAGAGCCAGCCCTTGTCGCCCAGCTTGCGGCCAAGTTCGCGACGGAGCTGGTACTGATCCCAAGTCAGGTCGGCTGGGTCGGCGGGGTGCTCGAGGTCGTCGGGGACGTGCTGCTTCAGCCAGGCACTGACCTCGCGGCGGAACTCCTCCTGTTCGGGTGTGTAGGTCGGTTCAAAGTCCATGGGGCCTCCGGGTTAATCGGTGTAAAAGTCCCTTCGAAGTTCTCTTTCCGGGATGTAGCTGATTGCTTGGCGATAGATAGCACGTAGAGTCCCTATGTCTACCTCTCGATGCCTGGGAACCATCAGATTTTGTTCTTCTCCTTCTTCCGAAAACCTGCGCAGTTTTATGTGGCTCCCCTCTTGTGAAATAACCCGGAATCCGTACCGAACGAAGACAGAGATTACTTGACGATATGACATTCGCCTCAGTCTAGGCAATTGCGGTCTCTACTTCCATTGTCAACAGGATTCTGGGGTTGGAAACAACGCCGATATAATCCGGGTCCTCATCCTCCAGAAAAAGGCATACCGCGTCCTTGAGGTTTGAGACCGTTTCGTCCAGGGTCAAGCCCTGAGTCACCACCGCGATTTCCAGACACGAGGCCACGTAGTACTTTTCACTCATTCTAATATGGGCCCTGATGCTCTCGTCCGGCTTCATCATCACCTCTTTACTTTCCTGAGCTCGCTACTGCGACCGCAGGGCGCGGCCTGGCAGGGCTCCGGTGTGGACGCCATTATCCACCACCAACGCGCCGTTTACCAAGACGTGGGAGATGCCGTCAGGATACTGCTTCGGCTGCTCGAAGGTGGCTTTGGCCCTGACGGTGTGGGGGTCGAAGACCACGACGTCCGCCTTCATGCCGTCGCGAAGAATGCCGCGGTCCTGCAGGCCGAGGCGCTGGGCGGGAGCCGAGGTCATCTTGCGTACCGCGTCCTCCAGCCGGAACAGCCCCTCGTCCCGGGATAACTGTCCCAGCACGTAGGGAAATGTGCCGTAGGTGCGGGGGTTCGGCATATCGCCGGTCATGATGCCGTCGGAGCCGACCATCTGCGCCGGGTGCCTAACGATGGTGCGGATGTTGTCGGGGTTGCCGGTGCGGGCCACGAAGGCGACCTCGAGGTTCTCTTCGATGAGAAAGTCGCAGATGGCGTCGACCATCCGCTTGCCCTGATGGCGGGCCAGGTCGCCAAGGGAACGGCCCTCCCATTCCTTATTGTTGGGTACGTTGCTGAAAATGTAATGATCCAGGGTCAGACCCCACATAGGCTCCACAGCGTCGCCGATCTCGTCGCGTACCGACTGCTGGCGGATGCGGTTGAGCAGCGCCGTTGGACCGCCATCGTGCACCCAATAGGGCAGCAGGGAGTGCAGGACGGTGGATGCTGCGGCGTAGGGATACTGGTCGAAGGTAACGTCAACGCCCGAGTTGCGGCCCTCGTCTACCAGCCCGACCATTTGCTCGCCCATGCCGTCGACTGGGTTGTGATAATGGGAAATGTGAACGGGAACTCCGGCGCGGCGGCCGATTTCGATGGCCTCCCGGAATGGGTCCAGCAGCCGGTCTCCCAGGGTGTACCTAGCGTGGGTCATGTAGATCCCGCCGAGATCGGCGACGGCCTCGCTCACCGCCACCAGCTCGTTGGTATCGCTATATGCGCCAGGAGGATAGGTCAATCCGGTGGCAAAGCCGAAGGCGCCGTCCTGCATGGCCTGGCGGACGAGCTCGCGCATGCGGGCCAGTTCCGGCTCGGTGGGCAGGCGGTCCTCCCAGCCCATCGCCTCCACGCGGATGGCGGCGTGGGGCGCCATAAAAGCGACGTTGCAGGCGACCCTCCCGTCGAACAGGTCCAGGTACTCGCGAACCGTACCCCACCGAACGCCCTCGGGGGGCATGCCGTTCACGGCCGCCAGATAGTAAAGCAACTGCTCCAGTTTCTCGGGAGAGGAGGGTGCATAGGACAGGCCGTCCATTCCCATCAGCTCGGTGGTAACGCCCTGCCGGAGCTTGACCTCGTGCATCGGATTTGAAAGCAGGACCAAATCTGAGTGGGAATGCATATCGATGAAACCGGGGCAGATAACGCTGCCCCCAACATCGATGACCCGGCCAGCATCGACGTCTGCCTCGCCTGACCGAACGATGGTAAGGGCGTCGCCGGTGATGCCGACACCGCCGCGGTACCAGGTCTGGCCGGTGCCGTCGATGATGCGGCCGTTGCGCAGCAATATATCGAACATTGCGGTCCTCCCCAATGCATGGCCGAAGCGTTAGGCGAATAGACTACCACAGGAGGCACTCAGGGTGACGGCGAGCCGTCCCTTGCGTTCTCCGCATGGGAGATTTGGAACGATAGCCTCAGATGTAGAAGTACTTTATTTGGGGACGCCCATCAGCGCCTAGTTAAGTAACTGTCTCAAAACTCTGCGCGCTGCCAACCCGTCATTCCCGCTTTCGCGGCAATCCACGTCCCCAATCGGTTGGCTGAGTTTTGGCAGGGTTGATGCATTTTGAGGCAATTCATAGACATATCTAAAGCATATGCCGACGCCCTGATGGCTAGTAAGATATTCAACAGAGATCAAGATGCCCTCGAACATTACAACCCAGAGCCGGTCGCAAGAGCCGACCGGCAAGTCGTTGTCCCCGGCAGACCTGCATCGTAATAGCTGAGGCCAAAGGGGTTAACCAAGATTGTCGAAACGCTTCAGAGACTTCGTGAAACGCTTCGAGTTGCCTCAGGGGTAAGAGGGCGATGTCGTTTCCCGGGCCATCGATGAGGCATTCAATGCGGCTGAGGTGGCAACTGCCCAATAAGGCATCTGGCGTGTGCAAAATGACGTTACGAAGATGTCAGTGAAGGGCCAGGACACCGTAGAGGACGTTATGGTCAGAACTACTCTCTGGATAATGCCCGAGCACAGGAGCTACAAGCCGTTTGGCACGTCAGAGTATGAGATGCCTCATTACGACCCACTCGTCCAATTCAGCCAAAGACATGGCAGCTGGGCGGAGGCGGAGTGAGGATACGGGAACACGCTGGCACGGATCAGGCGCGACTCGGCCATTGTGTGGGCCGCCGGGCGGGTGGCAGAGGCCCCGACTGGGACCGCAGGCGAATTCAGACTGGCCATTTCGGCAGGATTGCCTGACCAGTTTCGGGTCAGTATCCGCGCAGAAAATGATGCGACCGCGATGACTCCCCTGTGCTGCGTTGACGGGTCTTCGGTGGGAGTAACCGTCGTTGCGGTAGGCAACGGCTTCGTGCTGAGTGGCTCCATCGACTTCGTGGGCGCTCGTGTCTGAAGGGCTGTCCGGGACGCTTGGAGTTAGGGCCGCGAACGGGGTAGTGACCTGCAAAGTGGATAGCAAATCCGGCCTCCCGCAGGGCATTACAATGGTGGCGCAGGCTGCTGCATGTTTCTCAGCAATATTGCCTGGCGATATCTGACCGGAAACCGACCCGCTCTGTACTTTCCGCACGTGCGGCAATGGACGGTCAGTTCCAGTAGAGTTAGCACTTATCCAGATTCATGGGGCCGATTGCGGCGAGCCAGACCGCTGCCGCAATCCAGCGGAAGTTTCGCCCCCTCCGGCGTGAGAGGGGTTTTGCTTGGGAGAAATTGCCTTCGGCGGCACATCGCGGCCCTGACAAAGTTGCGAACCCGAATACACTGGCGAGTTGGAATCGTAGTTTCATTCACCAGCACTGTCATCTCCAACAATGCGAAGGCACACAGAGGCGGGTTCAACTGGCAGAAGGTAGCACCGTTTATGGATCAGGATAGCGAAATGGTTCTCAACGACATTCATTCCCGGCTCAACCTTACCCTCGTTTCCCGCATCGAATCTCCGGGGACGCTTGGGGAGCTCAAGGCTGTGGTTGCCTCGGCGGCCGATGCCGGGGAAAGCCTCAGCGTGGTGGGCGGTCGCCACGCCACGGGCGGGCAGCAGTTCCTTTCCGCTGGCGTTGCTCTGGACACCAGCGGACTGAAGCGCATTCTCGGCCTGGACGCAGAACGCGGGTTGGTCAGGGTCGAATCCGGCATCCTCTGGGATGCCCTCGTCTCGGGCCTGCGGGAAAAGCAGCATGGAGCCGAACGCCGCTGGAGCATCGTCCAGAAACAGACGGGCGCCGACCGGCTCAGCATCGGCGGGGCTCTGGCGGCCAACGGCCACGACCCGGGGCTTACGTACGCTCCCATAGTGCAGGACGTGGAATCACTGAAGTGGTCGATGTGCAGGGAAATGTGCGCCATTGCAGCCGTTCGGAAAACCCGGAACTCTTCAGTCTGGTTATCGGCGGTTTCGGCTTGTTTGGCGTGGTCTACTCGGCAACCCTGCGCTTGATGCCCGCGCACCACCTGCGCCGCACAGTGGAGATAGCCAGCATAGACCAACTGCAGGAACGGTTCGACGATCGTATCGCGAACGGTTTCACCTATGACGATTTCCAATACATGACCGATGAGTCCTCAACAGACTTCCTGCGAACGGGAGTCTTGTCCTGCTATCGGGCTGTCCTCGGGGAGGACTCAGGAAGGATTGAGCCACCGCAATACCTGTTGGCGAGACAGGACTGGCTAAAGTTGCTCCATCTTTCCCATTCAGACAAGGCTCGGGCGTTCGAGGAGTACGCAGGGTTCTACCAGCGGACCGACGGCCAGATCTACAACAGCGACTCGTTCCAACTCAGCATGTATATCGACAATTACCACCTGGATCTGGACCGGCGGTTGTACGCCGGCGCGAGGTGCAACGAGACGATCACCGAGCTCTACGTGCCTCCCTCGAATCTGGCGGATTTCATGCACGCGGCGGCAGAGGAACTGGCCCGTCGGAAGGCCGACGTGATCTACGGGACCATCCGGCTGATCGAGCGGGACGATGTGACCTTCCTGAACTGGGCCCGGGAGCGCTACGCATGCGTCGTATTCAACCTGCACTTCCAACATACGGAACATGGAGTTGCCAAGGTGGCAGACGACCTGCGCGCCCTGATCGAATTGGCCACCGAGCGGGTGCCGTTCGCTTTTGGAGTTTCCCGTAATGTACGGATGGCAAACTAACCCCAAGAACGAACGGTACACCGTCAAGGGCGGGAAGGGAGATCATCTGGTTCAGAGGGCGCGTGGCTTCAGCAGAAGGGCAGGTCGCCAAAGTAGCGGTAGGTCTCTTCCAGGCTGCTTGGCACGCACCCGCTCAAATCGTTGTCGGTGAGGATCAGATGTGTCAGGTTGGAGAGGCTGCCCAGCTCCGCCGGTATCTCCCCGCTCAAGTCGTTGTCGTCGAGGATCAGATGTGTCAGGTTGGAGAGGCTGCCCAGCTCCGGCGGTATCTCCCCGCTCAAGTCGTTGTCTGCGAGGTCCAGTATCTCCAGGTTGGAGAGGCTGCCCAGCTCCGGCGGTATCTCCCCGCTCAACTCGTTGTCGTCGAGGTACAGAGTTGTCAGGTTGGAGAGGCTGCCCAGCTCCGCCGGTATCTCCCCTACCATGAAGGAGTTCTCGCTGAGGTCCAACTGTACCAGATTGGAAAGGCTGCCCAGCTCCGCCGGTATCTTCCCGCTCAAGTCGGTGGCGCTGAGGATCAGATGTGTCAGGTTGGAGAGGCTGCCCAGCTCCGCCGGTATCTCTCCGCTCAAGGCGTTGTCGGTGAGGATCAGCTGTATCAGGTTGGAGAGGCTGCCCAGTCCGGCGGTATCTCCCCGCTCAAATCGTTGCGGTGGAGGCTCAGTCCCTCCAGGTTGGAGAGGCTGCCCAACTCCGCCGGTATCTCCCCGCTCAAATCGTTGTCGGTGAGGGTCAGATGTGTCAGGTTGGAGAGGCTGCCCAGCTCCGCCGGTATCTCCCCGCTCAAGGTTGGAGAGCTGTTGGCTGGAGAGGTTGCCCAGCTCCGCCGGTATCTCCCCGCTCAAGTCGTTGCCAGTGAGGTCCAGCTCTGTCAGGCTGGAGAGGCTGCCCAGCTCCGCCGGTATCTCCCCGCTCAAGTTTGCTGCCGAGGTTCAGCGCTGTAACGCGCCCGTCGTCATTGGTGTAGACGCCCTCTCATTCGTCTAGGGGCGCGTCGCTCAGCCAGTTCTCACTGTACGGCCAGTTCTCACCGTCCGTTGCGTTGTAGAGGGCAACCAGCGCCTCCCGGTCCGTTTCGGCGGAGCCGGAGGCCGCGGGCGGCGCTGTCGCTGTCGCAACGGTGGCCGTGGGCGCGTCCCCTGACCCTAGCGTGGAAGGCGTCCGTCCGGGGGAGGCCGGCGTTTCCGGCTCATCGGTGGCCCGTTCCGAGTCGGGCAGGTCTGTCGGCTCGGCAGTGGCCCGTTTCGAGGATGGCCCATCCGTCGGCTCATCAGAGCCGCCGCAGGCCAGCAGCAGCAACGGCAGTAGCAGTGCAAGGGCAAAGATTCCCAGGAAAAGTCGTGGTGTTCTCATCTAGACTCACTCCCTGTGTTTGCTGGACCGGCGTAGCTACTGATTATTCCCGCCTAAACAGACTCCCACAACGGCCAGAGTGTCCCAGGATGCTATCGTTCGCTTTTGTAGTCCCCCTCAATGTACGGATGGTAAACTAACTCCAAGAACGAACGGGGCCACCGAGCGTTAGGGGAGCTACTTTCTCACCTATAACCGCTTCGCAACCCCGGCACAGCTAAAGCGCTGCTATCCTCAGTTCGGTCAGTTCCTGGACCTGAAGCACCAATACGATCCCGATGGCGTATTCTCCAGCGACTGGCACAGGGCATACCGTGAAATCACCTGACGTGACGTTCCATCCTTGCCAGTCCTTTGCCCTCTCTATATGATTGAGCCGCCCAGACCATAGCGGGGAGTCGTTCCTATGCCCACCGTATCCATAGACCATATTGCCATGCCTACCGCAAACGCCGAGCGCCTCATCGAGTTTTACAAGCGCCTTGGATTCACCATCAACGACGAGGATGAATGGCGCGCCGGCAGGGCAAATATCTTTTCGATCCAGATTGGCGATTCAAAAATAAACGTACACCCAGAGGGGTACTTGGCAAGTCTCAGGGGACCAACGGCCGTCGCTGGGTGCGGCGACATCTGCTTCGTTTGGGACGGCACCGTAGAAGAATGCCAGCAGTGGTTGGCCGCGGCCGGAGTCGAGGTGATTCAGGGGCCCGTCCCGCGCAAGGGCGGCAGGGGATTTGGCGAAGTACCCTCCCTGAGCCTCTACGCCCGAGACCCCGACGACAACCTGCTGGAATGGATGACCTACCTCTAACGTGCGAGGCTATTGGCGCTTCCCTTCAAATACCGCCGGAAACCAATAACGTCAGAAACGATAACGATTCCGCTGAAGTCGACAACAAGGCAGGTGGCGCAATGCCCGAGATGACCGGCAAGGAAGCTCTGGTCAGGATGCTGAAGGCCGAGGGAGTGGAATACATCTTCGGCAACCCCGGCACCAGCGAGACCCCGATGATGGATGTCCTGCAGGACTTCCCCGAGATTAATTACATCCAGGCCCTGCAGGAGGGCACCGCCGTAGGAATGGCCGACGGGTACGCTAGGGCGACGGGCCGCCCGGCCTTTGCCAACATTCACATTGCGGGCGGGCTGGCCAACGGCATCAGCGCACTCTACAACGCCTACCGGGGCGGCACGCCGGTCGTGCTCACAGCCGGCAACTCTGACACGCGGATGTTGCTCAGCGAGCCCACGCTTTCGGGCGATCTGGTTCAGATGACGCGCCAGTACACCAAGTGGAGTCACGAGATTCACCACGCGGCCGACATCCCTATGGCGGTGAGGCGGGCGTTTAACGAAGCTAAGACTCCTCCCACGGGGCCCACCTTCCTTTCATTCCCGTGGGACACTATGGATGTGCAAGCCGATGTGGACATCGTTGGCTCCGGCCACGGATACCACAGAATCCGACCGGATCGCGACGCCTTGGAGCAGGCGGCCCAGCTCCTGGCCCAAGCCGAGAACCCAGTCATCATCATCGGGGACCGCATCGCCCAATCAGGGGGTGTCGACCAGATGGTGCAGGTGGCGGAACGGCTGGGCGCGCGGGTATTCGCGGCCTCGTTTTCGGAGGTCAACTTCCCTACCAGCCATCCGCTCTGGGGAGGGATGCTGAACACCAGCAGTCCGGCGACGCGCCGTCTTCTCTCGGGTGCTGACGTGGCCCTGGCCGTCGGCGCTAACGTTTTCTCGTCATTCCTCTACGTCGACGTGCCCCTGCTCGACCCCACGACCAGACTGGTGCACATGGACAGCGCCACGCAGGAGGTTGAGAAAAACTACCCCACGGAAATCGGCGTATTTGCGGACCCCGCCACCGGACTGGCCGAACTGGCCGACGCCCTGGATCAGGACATGTCCGCCCCTGCCAAAGAGGCGGCGGCGACTCGTATGGCCGAGCTGGGCGAGCGTCGACGGCGTGCCAGGGAGGAGTACCTGGAGCATCTGAGGCAACGGTGGGACAACAACCCCATAGCGGTAGAGAGGATGATGCACGAGCTGGTTGGCGCGGTTCCTCCCGGCACCATCGTGGCCGACGAAGCGGTCACTTCCCGCCCCGCAATGATGCAGGAGTTCGACTTTGACGAGCCCGGCACTTTCTTCGGGATCCAGGGCGGCGCGCTGGGCTGGGCCATGCCTGGGGCTCTGGGGCTGAAGCTGGCCCGCCCCGACCGGCCCGTGCTGGCCGTCGTGGGGGACGGGGCCTCGATGTACACGGTACAGGCCCTGTGGACGGCCGCAAGGTATAACATCCCGGTGGTCTACGCCATCTGCAACAACCGCGCCTACCGCATCCTAAAGGTCAATATGGACATCTATCTCAAGCGGATGCTGAACGACGAGGGCCGCGTCAGCGAGTATAAGGGCATGGACTTCGCAAACCCGCTCGACCTGTCTGCCATGGCCCAGGCCATGGGGGTGGACAGCGCCAGGATAACCGATCCTGCTCAGATTGGAGCGGCGGCGCGGAGGATGTTCGAAAGCGGCAAGCCGGGTCTGCTGGACATCACGATAGACGGCTCGCTCTAGTGTTCAGAAACCCACTCCCGGAGGGTCGGAAGTGGGTTTCGACCCCGTGCCTCACGGTGGTAGTGTCTTACCGGCCTCATCAGGCCATAGAGTATCTTGGCTGGGTGATACCGTTGGAATGGGTATCACAGAAATCGAGTCAAAATGACTTTGGATTATAGGATTGTTCGGTATCCATCTAGGATATAATCTTCGTACTTTCTTAACCAAAATTTTATGTTATGTCGTTTGACAAATACAATATATTTACCATATCCTTATGCTTACGCCTTGATGGACGGACTACGCGCTTGAGGAGCGGCAATGGTAACATTATCTAGTGACGCAGGAATGATACGCTTGAACGCCAACAAGAACGTTCAGCGCATTGTTTCGCCTTCGATGGTAATTGGGCTGGGTTCCACGAGTTGCCAAATCGTTCGCAAGTTGGAAGCAAATTCGGAGAACTGGAGTTTCGAGGACCGGAAGAACCTCGCATTCCTGTACATGGACACCCGGGAGGCGACGCGCGGCGAGATTTCCCGCGCCGCCAGGTTCATACCGCTGGTATTGCCTCACTTTTCCAATCTCCGCGACATGCGCCCGTGGATCACGGAATGCGTACCCGAGCTGAAATACCTGAGCCTCTCGCGGGAGGGAGCGCTGGGCACGCTGGCCAACGCCGGTGTCGCCGGCCGCTTCAACTACAGCGATATCAGGGGCCATCTCGATTCCACGATAGAGCAGATTTGCCCTTACTACGAGGGCATAACCTACCTTCGCATTCATATCGTGGCATTCCTGGGTGGCGGAACCGTGGGAACCCTGCCAGTGCTTCTGGCTGCGCTTTCCGAGGTGCGTGGCACCGCCTACAACTTCAGCGTCGTGCTGCACATGTTGTTGCCGCAGAGGGGAATGTCCCGAGATCCGGAGACAACCTATCCTCTGCAGTTGCGAAACGCCTATGCCATCCTGCAGTTCCTGCGTTCCGTAACAGGCGTACAGGTGGGCCGGGGAGAGGCTACTGGGAGCGACACCTTCACGATAACCGTCTATCCTGACAAACGTATCGAGGCGATCGGGCCACACTTCGACGTATGCCTTCTGCACCGGTCGCCGAAGGACTCGTTGCCTGTTCAGAGAAATCACATCGCAAGGGTTCTTGAAGACCTGGTTGCCGATGCCTGGGGCTCAGGACAGGACTGGTGGGCCAGGTTCCACGAAACGATGCGCGAGGCCAACAACCAGGAAGATGCCCGGTTCGGGTCCATCAGTTCCCGTGAGATTGGATTGCTCGACGGGTTCTTTACCCAAACTGCCAAGCAGTATCTCCAAAATCAGTGGCGCAACAGGCTGTAGAGAGGGGTAAGATGTTGCGATTCAAGATTCGCCGAAATAGGCCATCATTCAACGAGATGAGCAAGGTCCTTCCGTCGCCGGTGGATCCGCTCTCCTTCATTCAGTCCGCGCGGCCAGGCGGGTCCGGGGCGGCCAGAGACGCTCACAATCAAGTCTTGGGCTCGTTCCATGACATCCTGGCTGACGTTGAAAGGGCGCTTTCGTCCATATTTGAACGGCTGCTCCCTGACGGGAACATCAGCGACCGGATGGCTATGGAGGCCAACAGCGACGTTCGTACCGAGCTGGCCCGGGCCAGTACATTGGCAGACGTCAGGCGAAACGAACTCAACACCGGAATCTCTTTCCGGTTGCAAGCAATGTTCCTGCAGAACTTGATCATTGCCCCGGAGCAGGACCCGCCAGTGCGCCGGTGGGCCACCCTCGCTGACCGTGTGGTGCAGCGCGATATGCCGGTGGTGTCCGAACCGACGCACTCCGAGCTCGATGTCAACCCCAAGGAACGGCGCAGGCGCATAACCAACTGGCAACTGGAAACCGACGAATGGTTGGAAACACTGTGCCTCAACCGCACCGGTGAGGTCATTGCCTACCTGCTGGAGGAGATCGGAGACTACTCGTCCTCCTGGACCGACACAGTTAACCAGCTACGCCGCGAGTCGGTGGGTGGCGGCCGCCTCTTCCGCGAAGTGACCGACCCCGAGTACTGGACCTTTGACAACGAGGATCCCACGGTCAAGAACCTAGTGTCTGGGGTACAGGCGCAGGAAATCGCCGGCCGGATTCTCAATCGCTTCCAGCTCAGTAACATAGAATTAATGGAAGTTTGCCAGTCGGTGCACCAGGCTCTGGGCGGCAAGCCGGTTTACGGATCCGACCGTGTGGATATCCTGGAGCTTGAGAACCTCTTGGCTGAAGCGACGGCGGTAAAGATCAAGGATACCGTGGCCATCGAGGACGGGTTCCTCTCCTTGATTTCCGCGAGTTCACGGTCGGGCGAGGAATTGGGCGAGCTGCTCGTGGAGATGAGAATGGGCGCTGCGGCCATGGAGGAGAAGATGTGGCGGGTCGGCGAATACCGGCTCGGCCATGTTGACTCCGCCGCGGGGGTTGGCATCACGGCGTCCTCGCTGCACGATTCGGTGCTGCGGGGCTTGGGCGGCGGACGAAAATTCGCCGCGGTTGAAGGGTATCCCAGCAACAATCACCGATTCGAGGTCCAGATGTCCACCGTCGGTGCCTCACTTTCCGACCTTGCCATCTTCCGCGACATGGTCAATGCCTGGTACTCCTGGCATTTCGAGGAACGGCGGGGCGAGAACGGTAATCGCAGTGCCCGGATGGAAGCCATCAAGAAAGAATCGTGGAAGCTTTACCCGGACATTGGCCAGAACTCAGGGGTGAGGCCGGCTGTGATTGAATTGATCGACGACGACCTGCGACAGGTCTGGAATACCTCCGGCGACGTTGCCCTGCGCTTGGCATACGGCCACCTGGACGAGTCAGACGCTGAGCAAGTGCATTCTGGAGGGAACGGCCGGGCCAGGTTGGCCAACTAACATCGGACGAAAGTACGACCCTCGCGCCGCGCCGCCACTGCCGTGAAGCAGACGGCGCGGCTTTCTGTTTGGATCCCGCTTTGTTTTGAGCAGGATTGGCAGTTGCAAATCGCCATAACGCGGACGTGGAACAACCGCGACACCGGCATTTGCCAAGAGGAGGCCCCATGCAGAGACCTCGATTCAGACTGGAAGGTAAAGTCGCAATAGTCACCGGGGCCGGTTCCAGCGGCCCCGGCGTCGGCACCGGAAAAGCCACCGCCATCCTGTTCGCCCGCGAGGGTGCCAGGGTTCTGTTGGTGGACCGTTCCCTGCCGCAGGCAGAGGAGACGCTGTCGGTTATCCGGGAGGAGGGCGGAGAGGCGTCGGTTTTCGAGGCGGACGTTACCAATACCGCGGACTGCCATGCCATGGTTGAGGCTGCCGTTGAACGCTACGGCGGCGTACAGGTCCTGTTCAATAACGTCGGTATCCTCGGCCGGGGAACGGTGGTGGACGTGGACGAGGACCACTGGGACCAGGTGCTGAACGTCAATCTCAAGTCAATGGTGCTCACCAGCAAGCACACCATTCCCCGCATGATCGAGGCCGGAGGCGGCTCCATCATCAACGTCTCGTCCGTCGCCGGCATAAGGGCTGGCAGCGGCGGCGCGGCAGTGCCCTACGCCGCCTCAAAATCCGGCATCATCGGCTTGACAGCCACCATGGCAGTAACCCACGGGCGCGACAACATAAGAGTCAACTGTATCGCCCCCGGCCACATATACACGCCCATGGTGGCAGGAGCAATGGCCGACGAATTCCGAGACCTGCGCCGCCGGGCCGGACCGCTGGGCACCGAGGGTGACGCCTGGGACATTGCCTGGGCCGCCGTGTTCCTGGCCAGCGAAGAGTCCCGCTGGGTGTCGGGCATCGTCATGCCCGTGGACGCTGGGCTGCTTGCCACTACACCGCTGGCGATGCTTGACCACCTACGTTGACGGGGCTTCCGGGAATTCAAAGAAAAGGGCGTGTCCTTACCAAGGAACGCCCTTTTCTTTTCCCCATTCTGGGGGGAGAGAGTTACTTGTCGCTCGCTCCTTGCGGCTTGGGTTGTCCTACTCTGCGTCGGGATGAGTGGTGATGAATCGAGCCGCGCGGGCCGGGTCAACGTGGGGAGCCCGCACCTCGACGCCCGACACCTCTTCCTGAAGGCGGAAGGTGACCGAGCTGTCCATACCGCCCCAGCCGCGGTTCATGGCCTCAATGGCAATCTGCTCCGCCAGGTTGGCGACCGGCATCGGGACGTTGAACTCGCGGCCCAGGTCGGTGGCGAGCCCGATGTCCTTGCGGGCCAGTTCCAGGGCGAAGCTGGGCGGCTCGAATTCACCCTGGAAGAGAGTGCGGGCCACGCCCTCGTGCAGTATGTTCATGCGCCCCAGCGACCCGCGCCGGATGCACTCCCACAGTGGCTCGGGGTCAACTCCAGCCTTTACGCCTAGGGTCAGGCCCTCGGCGATAGCCTGGCGCACGCCGTGGCCGATCATGTTGTGCACCAGCTTGGCCACCGAGCCCGCGCCGACCTCACCGGCGTAGAACACCTTGTCGCCGAAAGCGTCCAGCAGGGGCTTGACGCGGTCGAAGATCTCCCGCTCGCCGCCTACCATCACCGCCAGGTTGCGGGTCTGCGCTCCGGTCTTGCCGCCACTCACCGGAGCGTCCAGAACGTGCACGCCCTTGGCCCGGAATTTGACCTCCAGCTCCCGGATCAGCGTGGGGCGGCTGGTGGACAGGTCGATGTAGACCGAACCGGGCCTGATTCCCTCCAGCACGCCTTCCGTTCCCACGGCCACCGCCTCCACCTCGCGAGGGCCGGGGAGCGACGTCAACGTAACGTCGCAGCGTCCGGCAACATCTGCAGGCGAACTGCCCAGCCGCGCTCCCGCCTCAAGGAAGGGCCGGGTCGCCTCCTCGCGGAGGTCGTACACCACCATCGGGTAGCCGGCCCTCTGGATGTTGCCGGCCATCCCACCGCCCATGTTGCCCAGTCCGATGAATCCAACGGTCTCCATATTTCACCTCTGTAGCCGCAGGATACATTCGCAGCACTGCGGCCGGAGTTTCCTCCCCGATTATAGTACAGGAGGGAGTTGAGAAAATTCCGGCGGGGTTGCCCGGAAGCAAGATTGCAGGGCATTATAGAAGCCGCTGGAGTCAGCCCACCGAAATATCTATGGGTTTTATAAATCCATCCTGCGGCTAGTAGTCCCACTTTATCGAAATGATGACCGCCGAAGACTTTATCGTCATTCCGGACACTATATCGTCATTCCGTCCTTGAGCCGGAATCCAGAGGGGCTGGAAAAAGACCAACGTAAACGCCGCCAGGGTTCCTGGATTCCGGCTCAAGGCCGGAATAACGGGGCTTGGTGACTCGTCCGTCAATTCTAAGGTGACGGACTACTAATACCCTACCACCTTACCTTTTCAGCCATCACTGCAAAAGTGTTGCCCTACTAGCTCAGGACGAACCGGCTTGTCCCTGGTTGCGCGACGGGAGTCTCGTTGACCGAAGGGCTCAAGTTTTCTCGGTGATCGCCTTCGCCGCGAGTGTGGCGAGGTCAGGGACGGTTAGCGACGGCACCGCATTGGTCGGGCGCGTGCCGCCGCCGCGGTCGGGACGATTGACCCAGACGCTGTCGATGGCCAGCAGATTGGCGGGCCCGATGTCGTGGTACAGGCTCTCCCCCACGTGCAGCCATTTGTCGCTTGCCACGCCCATTCGCCTCTGAGCTAACTCAAAGTTCCGCAGGCCGGGCTTGTAGCTGCGGGCCTGCTCCGAGGTGACCACTGCCTCGAATTTGACTCCCAGAGCCGCTTCTGACTGGCGGAAAAGGTCGTCGTCGACGTTGGAGATAACTGCCAGCTTGTAGTGCGTCTGCAGTTGCTTCAGCGCGTCTGGCGCATCGGGGAAAATCGGCCAGCCGGGCAGCGATTCGGCCAAGGCGTCTGAAGTCGCCGCGGGCAGACGAATGCCAGCCTCCCAAGCCATAATCTGCATCACATCTCGCAGCACCCTCCGATAGTCGAGAAATTCATCGGAAGTTTGTAGCCTGGGTTCCGCACTGGCAAACAGCGCCAGGATTTCGGCCCTTGACTTTCGAATTCCGTGCGCCGCAAAGACACCGGCCACTGCCTGGGAAATACCGGTCTCCCAGTCGATCAGGGTCCCGTAGCAGTCGAAGCTCAGCCATTCGTACCGGTTGAAGTCAAGCACGTTTCTCACCGTTAAGTTTGCGGAATTCGGGTCAGCCGCAACTGCCCCCGATCATGTTACCAGCAAGGCCGGGGCAATTTGCCCTTTGCCGCGGCGACTGGATTCCCGCCTCCGCTGGAATGGCGGTGTTCTCCGGGATGACGGTGGTTGCGGGAATCGCGGTGTTCCTGGAAATGACGGTGGCTGCCCAGGAATTACGGTGTTTCCCGGAATTACGGTGTTCGCGGGCAATAACGGTGGTTGATTGATTACAGTGCTGCGACTCGCTGACCGGCAGGGCCCACCTTTGAGCGGTAGGCCCTTTTCCGCTACACTTGCCCAGCCTTTTCCAATGACCAATCGGCCTGATGGCCCTATGAGGTGCGCCGTGCTGTTTCCCACTCCCGCCACCGACCGTCTGCTGCACAACCTGGACACGAGGCAGCCCTCGCTTTGCGCATATGTGTTCAGCCACCCCAACATGGTGGAGGTAGCTGGCATTGCGGGCATAGATGCCTTCATGGCCGACATGATGTTCACGGCCCACGACTGGGACAACATTGCTCACCTGATCCGGGCGGCGAGAGGCACCGGCATCTCGCCGCTCATCCGGGTACAGGCGTTCCCTTGGGCCACGGGCACCGACCGCCGCACCGTCTCCGACGCAGCCCGCGCCCTGGCGCTGGGCGCAACCGCCGTCACCGTCTCGGTCAGTTCCAAGGAGGAGGTGCAGGAGCTGATGGGCCTGCGCGACGACTGGCACCGGCTGATTCACCTGCGCCGCTTCAATTCCGCCGAGGAGTTCCCGGAGTTCAACGCCAAGACCCGCGAGGGGACGCTGGTGGTCCCCACCGTGGAGAGCGAGGGTGGCCTGCGCGACCTCGACGAGATCCTCGCCATCGACGGCATCCGGCTGGTCTGGCTGGCCGCCGGCGACATCACCAAGATTCTCGGCGTGCCCTTCAAGTACGACGACCCCAAGGTCATGCGGTTGCTGGAGAACGCGGTGGAGACCGGTGAGCGCTACGGCGCGGCCATCATGTACAACATGGGGCTGGACTCTCCGGACTTTGACGCCATGGCCGATTCGGCCCGCCGCTATTTCGATGTGGGCGTGCGAGTGGTCGGCTTGGGGGCAATGGAATGGCATATGCAGATGGCCCTGCAGCACATCAGGAAGCTGGCCATCGGGTGACAACCTCTGTTCGTCCCCACTCAAGGAGAGGATTCCCGCCTGTTCCATCTCCGTCTGCGAGAGGGACCCTAAATGTCCCCTCTCTCGGCAAAGGATTCCCGACTGCTCCCTGTCCTTCTGCGAGAGGGCTAGGGTGAGGACTAGGGTGAGGGCGTACCCTCCGGGTGAGGACTAGGGTGAGGGCGTACCCTCCGGGTGAGGGGGTGAGGGCGTACCCTCCTCAGGCATACAGCCAGTCCGGCACTGGCCGGCCCTGCGCGCCCGCTCCCCGGGCCAGTGAGTCCTTGAGGATACCGATTCGGGAGCGGAACGGATGCACCTGGTTGCGTTCGTGGGTCAGTCCCAACCCGACCAGGAACATCAGGCTCTTGCCCGCCGCGTGGGGCGAAAAGAAGGCCGGAACGGCGTCGTCGTAGAAGGTCATGCCGGTGGCGCCCAGCCCCATGGCATGGCTGGCCAGGTACATCCGCCCGCCGATGATGCCCGCCTCCAACTGCGCGATGCGGTAGCCGCGGTTGCCAAAGCGTGCCAGGACAGCATCCAGATCTGCCATGAAGTAGGCCACGGCACTGGAGTCCGCGCCGAGGGCCTGCTCGAAGCACAGGTGGCCCGCCTCCTCACGGAACTCGCCCCCCTGCAGCAACTCCAACATCCCCTCTTCGGGAGAGTAGAAATAGGCGCCCGGAGCGATTCCCTCCGCGGCGTTGACGATCAGGTAGGTGTCGATCAGCCCACCGCCGTAGTCGGCTGGCACCGGGGAGGTCGAGGCGACCAGCAGCGCCTCCAGCCGCCCGGTGGGCATCGGCTCGCGGGAAAACCGGCGCGTCGAGCCACGATGCGCGACGGTCGTTCCCAGGGGTGAGGACTCCACCCACTTTACATTTCCTGTGGCACTTTCCGGGGACACGGCGCCATCCAGCCAGGCTGCTACTTCCTTAGAGCCGCTGAGGACCGAGCCTTCGTGCAGAGCGCGAGTTTCCGGGTACTCGGTCCGCCGCTCTACGCCCAGGATACCGGCGTCCACAGCTTCCAGCGGCTCAACGGCGGCAGGAGCAGGACTACCCGCACCGATGGGGAAGAGGCAGATGGTAGCCTCGCTGGTAGACTCTAGGCCCAGCAGCGCGTCGACGTCCGCATCGTCGAACCCGGCAACGATCTCGGCGGGCTGGCCCAGGGCGTTGGCGGTGGCAGTCATGTTAGCGAGGATGGTCCCGTTGTCCCAGTAGCAGTAGCGATAGCCGCGCTCGCGGTACTTCCAGGCACTGCGCCAGAATACGCAGGTACAGACGATGGTGGCGGGGGCCTCGGCGATGCCCGGATGGCCTGCCGCCGAAGCAGCCAGGTTGCCACGGAAGTCGCCGGAACGCAGCAACGAGAGCGAGTTACCCGAGGGCGAGTAATGGTAGATGCCAGCGGCCAGGCCGGGCAAGTCGGCTGAGACCAGGTACAGTTCGATGGGGTACAGCGCACCGGCCGAGGCGGCAGCACGGTAGTGCACCTCCCCCGCCGTCCGCAGGGTGCTGCGGCGTATCAGGCCGGCGGAATAGTGCAGCAGCTGGGCAATCGCCTCCAGGTCCAGCGGCCCCTGCGGCGTGGACATCACGCCGGCGACTGCTGGCAGCGTGGGAGCATCCGGGGATGGCATTTCCAACGGGAGGCCCACCGTCGGCAGCCCGGCGTATGACTTGTAAAGGGGCGGCTTGGTGGCAAGGTTAATGTAACTGAGCTTGGTGGCGTCGTGGAAGCCGCGGGCTGCGCTGGTATCGCTGTTGGGCATGATCACCGCCCCTGAATCCGGTTCGCGCTAGATGGTGCCTTTGTACTGTGGAGTCCGCTTCTCGACGAAGGCGCGGGCTGCCTCGGCGTGGTCGGGATGTCGCGCGCTACGGGCCTCCAGCGACAGGCCGAGGTCGAGCGCCTGGTTCAGGTGGTTCCAGACCTTCTTGTTGATGGCGTGCTTGGTGCCGCGAATGGCCAGGGCCGGGCCATCAGCCAGCCGCTGGGCTAGCTCCATCACCGTGTCCATCAGGTCGTCGTGGGGCACTACGCGGTTGACCAAGCCGATGCGCTCGGCCTCTGCGGCGTCGATGATGTCGCCGGTCATTAGCAGTTCCTTGGCCTTGGCCACGCCCACCAGCAGCGGCCAGATGACAGCCCCGCCGTCGCCGGCCACCAGCCCGGCCCGTACGTGGGTATCACCGATGCGGGCGCGATCGGAGGCGTAGATGACGTCGCAGAACAGCGCCAGAGTGGCCCCCAGGCCTGCCGCCACGCCGTTCAGGGCGCAGATGACCGGCTGCTCAACCCAGAGTATGTTCTGGACGATGCGGCGGCCGCTGGGCGAGATTGCGCCGATGGGCCGGTCCTGCAAGGCGATGGCCCCGCCGCGCTCGTCCATGGCCCGCACGTCGCCGCCGGAACAAAAGCCGCGGCCGGCGCCCGTGAGCACGACGGCGCTGACATCCGGGTCGCGGCCCACCTCGTGAAAGACATCCTCGATCTCCCGGTGCATCACTTCATTGACCGCGTTCAGGCTTTCCGGGCGGTTGAGAGTGATGGTCAGGACCTTGCCGGTCTGTTCGACAATCAGTGTCTCGTATTTATAGTTGGGCATTGCTCCCTACCTCGGTTCTCCGGTCTTGCCTCGTCTCGACACCCACGCAAAGGGAGAGCGGGACATCTGGGAAATCCTCATAGCGATCGGCCCTGGTGCAGCAAGAATTCTTGCAGCCGAGGGTGAGATTCCTCGCCCCGCCCGGAATGACAACCCACGGGGGAACCCGGCCAAGTTT
This sequence comes from Dehalococcoidia bacterium, assembly GCA_965249355.1. Lineage (GTDB taxonomy): Bacteria > Chloroflexota > Dehalococcoidia > Lucifugimonadales > UBA3495 > VXOI01. Next base: position 1,705,853 of record CBDFLW010000004.1, on the reverse strand, counting down.
CTGAGAGAGTGGAGGAATGTATCATCCCTGATTGCCCATGGCGATGACCTCTTCGAATTCCTCTCTGGTTACCGGCTGGATGGAAAGACGCTGGCCTTTGCGGATGAGCAGCATGTCCTTGAGCTTGGGGTTGGCCTTGACCGCCTGCAGCGTCACCGGGTTGGTCAGTCGCTCCTCAGCCCGGATTTCCACGACCGTCCAGACGGTCTCGCCGGGGCTGCTCTTGAGGTCGTAGTGCTTGTCGTTCGGATCCCATGCCGTTGCATCGGGGTAGGCTTCCCTGACGATACGCGCAGTTCCCACCACCGCCGTGGGTTTGGCGCTGCTGTGGTAGAACAGCACCCGGTCGCCCACCTTCATGTCGTCGCGCATAAAATTGCGGGCCTGGTAGTTGCGCACACCGTCCCACTCCGCCGTCTGGTCCGGCTCGCTGAGCAGGTCGTCGAAGGAGTAGGCCAACGGTTCAGACTTGAACAGCCAGTATTTGGGTTCAGGCATATTCGGTCCTCCACTACACAGGGGCAATGGCAAATTCGCCATCGAATTGTCCAGTTCATAGCATGCTTTCGTTCTGAGGAGATCGAAGAATCTCAATCAAGTCAGTGAGACCATTCGCTATGCTCAGGGCAACAGACCAAAATCCTTGCAGCCGTCTCGTTCATTACCAGATTTTGCCCTCGCCCTGACCATTTCCTCGCAGGATAGGGGACTCCTCGGTCAACTGGTTGGTGTATTCAGCGCAGGCGAATGCCGGCGGCCTCCCGGTCGTAGCAGCCCTCGATCAGGTCCTCCCGTTCTTGGCGCAGCACGTCTTTGCGGACACGCAGGCTGGGAGTGCGTGGAAGCTCGTCCCGGACCTCCCAGTAGCGGGGAACCTTGAAGTAGGCCAAGCGCTCGGCGCACCAGTAAACGACTTCCTCGGGGTTGACAGTGGCTCCGAGGCGAGGCGTCACGTAGGCCTTGACCTCGTCCTCCCCCAGTTCCGAGGGCACTGCCACCACGGCGCAGTCGAGGACATTGGGGTTGGCCTTGATGACGTTCTCCACTTCCTGAGAGGATATGTTCTCCCCGCGGCGGCGGATTATGTCCTTCTTGCGGTCGACAAAGTAGAGAAAGCGGTCGTCGTCCAGCCAGCCCAGGTCGCCGGTGTACAGCCAGCCATCGCGGAGCGTCTCCCGGTTCTGCTCGTCGTTGCGCCAGTAGCCCGGCATCACGGCGGGATTTTTGATGGTGATCTCGCCCACGGTGTTGGGACCGACGTGCACTCCCGTTTCGGCGTCGGCGATGCGGACGACGTTCTCGAACCGCGGGTCGGGATGCTGGCGCGGGCGGCCCGAGGAGCCGGAACGCCGGTCCTCGCGGATTGCCTCGATGGTGCCATAGCAGGTCTCGGTCATCCCGAAACCCACGATTATGTCGGTGGAGAACCTTTCCTGGAACTCTGACAGGAATTCCGGGGAGAAGGACGGCGATCCGTAGAACAGCCGCACGGTGTTGTCGGCGTCGTCGGGCTGCTCCGGATTCTTGGCCAGCACGGGCATCATCATGCCGATGAAGTTGACCACCGTGGCCCGGGCCTCGCGCACCTGTTCCCAGAACCGCGACGCGCTGAAGCGGTCGACGATGACCAGCGTGGCTCCGGCGGCCAGCGCCCCCATGGTCGAGTAGTACTGGATGTTGGCGTGATAGAAGGGCAGGCAGGTGAAGAACCGGTCGTCGGAAGTGGCCTGCGTCCAGTGCTTGAACCCCTGGCCGGCGGCGGCGTACATACCGTGGGTGACCATCACGCCCTTGGGGTTGCCCGTGGTGCCCGATGTGTAGACCAGCATGGAAACATCATCGGGCGAGACCTCGAGACGCTCCGCCAACGGGGCGGCCCGGTCGAAGGCATCGCGGAACGATGTCCACCCGTCGCCCGCCGGATCGTCGCCCCGCAGGACGCGGTGGCGGATGCTCGGGGCGAGGTCTGCGGCTGCGCCCGCTACGTCGGCTAGCGACGGGTCGGTAACCAGCGCCACGGCCTCGGCGTTGTTCAGGATGTAGGCGGTCTCGTCGCGGCGGTAGGCGCTGTTGATGGGCACGCTGATGGCGCCCAGCTCAGACAGCCCGAACCAGCAGTACAGGTATTCGACACAGTTTGGCATGAACAGGCACACCCGGTCGCCGTGCTGCACTCCCATGTCCCGGAACATGGCGGCCGTCCCAAGCACACCGTTGCGGATCTCGCGGTAGGAATATGAGGTGCCGCCGATTTCCACGAAGGTCTTGTCCGGGTCAGCGTTGGTGATCCGTTCGAGGACCTGCCCGATGGTGGTCTCCCACGGAAGCGCCTTTTCCGATCGTTCCCCTGTCTGCTGTTCGCTCATACCCACTCGCCGGCTGCGTGTCTTTCCGGTCAAGCTACCACGCAGGTACGGGCGGGTCAATAAGGCTGAAACGGCCTCTCTTTTTCAACATCATTCCCCCTTTTGCGAACCTTTGCGAAAATGCGAACCAGCTCACGGCTGGGAAGTTTCATTGCGGAGGGAGGACTGGATTCCCTGTATCCAGGATTAAGATGGCTCTGCGCACCAGTCGACGGCCCGATAATGCCGATTCTCGTTGCGCTGCCGCCACGGCTTCGACTATCCCGCCCGCTTCTTCTACAACATATAGTATCCAGGCCCGGCTGCCAGTATAATGACGGGCAATTCACAGGCTTGTTCTAGTTGCGGGACAGACACCCGGGACGGCCGCAAAAAGTCGGCGTTGCCCGCCGAAGGAGGCCCGCCACGACTACATCGAAGCTGCCCTTGGGCCGGAGAGTTGCCGCCAGCGACGACCTGGAGCTGTCGGCTTACCTGGAGATCGCACAGGTCGTGGACGCCGAGTCGCCCGGCTCCACCATGCAGGTCAACGAGGGGATCGCCGTCATCGACTTCGGTTCGCAGTACAGCCACCTCATCGCCCGGCGCATCCGCGAACTGAAAGTCTACTCCGAAATCGCCAATCCATTCGACTCCTGGGAGAAAATGGAGCGAATTAACCCCAAGGGCATTATTCTCTCCGGAGGCCCTGCCAGCGTTTACGATGAGGGCGCTCCGCGCATCCCCGACTGGGTTTTCGAGCGGAAGCTCCCGGTGCTGGGCATCTGCTACGGGATGCAGGCACTGGTGCACCAGCTGGGCGGGGCGGTGGCCCGGGGAACCAAGCAGGAGTTCGGCCATGCCACCCTGCATCAGGACAGCGCATCGGCGGGCTGGGGACTGCCCGGCGGACGCCCCTCGCTGTTTCACGGCCTGCCTCCATCGTTCCAAGTGTGGATGAGCCACGGCGACCGGGTGGAGGAGTTGCCCCACGGCTTCAGCAGCCTGGCCTTCACCGAGAACTCGCCGGTGGCCGCCATCGGCAACGGCCAGGATATGTTCGGCCTGCAGTTCCACCCCGAGGTGAATCACACTCCCCTGGGTGTGGACATCCTCGAGAACTTCCTGTTCCGGATCTGCGGCTGTGAGGGCTCGTGGACGCCCGGCAACGTGGCCGCAGACGCCATCGCCCGCATCCGCGAGCAGGTTGGTGACGAGCGCGTCATCTGTGCGCTGTCGGGCGGCGTGGACTCAGCGGTTACGGCCGCCCTGCTGCACCGGGCCATCGGTGACCAGCTAAACTGCATCTTCGTCAACAACGGGCTGCTCCGGCTGGAGGAGGCCGAGCGTGTTCAGGCCACTTTCCGGCGCGGGATGGGACTGAACCTTGCCTATGTGGATGCCGCCGAGCGATTCGTCAGCAAGCTGGCTGGCGTCACCGATCCGGAAACCAAGCGCAAGGTAATCGGCGAGGAGTTCATCCACGTCTTCGAAGAAGCCGCGGCGGGCTTGGGAGAGGTCGAATTCCTAGCCCAGGGCACCCTGTACCCCGACGTAATCGAGAGCGAGGCACCAAATAGTTCCTCGCCTGGGGCAGGACTGTCAGCCCGCATCAAGACCCACCACAACGTGGGCGGGCTGCCGGAGAATATGAGGCTGCAACTGGTGGAGCCGCTGCGCTACCTGTTCAAGGACGAGGTGCGGGACGTAGGACTGGAACTGGGGCTGCCGCCGGATATGGTCTACCGCCAGCCCTTCCCGGGACCCGGTCTGGCCATCCGGATCATCGGCGAGGTCACGAATGAAAAGCTGGACATGCTGCGAGCCTGCGACTGGATCGTGATCGACGAAATTAAGGGCGCCGACCTTTACAACCGGGTCTGGCAGAGCTTCGCGGTGCTCAGCGACAGCCGCACGGTGGGCGTCCAGGGCGACTTACGCACCTACGGCTACGTCTGCGCCATTCGCTGCGTTACCAGCGAGGACGCCATGACCGCCGACTGGGTGCGCCTGCCCTACGAGGTGCTGTCCCGTATTTCGAACCGCATCGTCAATGAGGTGCAAGGCGTCAACCGCGTGGTCTACGACATCACCAGCAAACCGCCGGGAACCATCGAATGGGAATAGTCGCGGCAGCGGTGTCCCCGCTCCATGGGGAGGCATCGGCTCCCAGCCTGGTGGGCGTGGCGCGGTGAACGTCCTCCTGGTCGGCAATGGTTCCCGTGAGCACGCCCTGGCTTGGCGAATCGCGCAGAGTCCATCCTTGACGCGCCTGCGGGTTGCTCCCGGCAACTACGGCACTGCATCCATCGCCACCAACCTAGCAGTCAAGATCGCAGTCGAGGAGCTCGTTGACGCCGCAAGCAGGATGGCGGCCGACTTGGTCGTAGTGGGCCCGGAGGCCCCCCTTGCCGCTGGACTGGCCGACGCCCTGGCCGAAAAAGGTATACCGGCATTCGGCCCCTCCCGCTCCGCCGCCCGGCTGGAATCCAGCAAGAGCTTCGCCCGCGACATCATCAGTAAGGCCGGGGCGCCCGGCCCTGAATATGCTGTGTTCGCCGACGAAACGGCAGCTCTCGATTATCTGCGACGCACTCCCGGTCCTCGCGTGGTAAAGGCCGACGGACTGGCCGCCGGCAAGGGCGTTGTGGTCTGTGACGACGAGGAACAGGCGGCCACCGCAGTCCGCGCCTGCATGTCCGGGCGTGCCTTCGAAGACGCCGGGCAGACCGTGCTGCTGGAGGAGCGCCTGGAGGGCCGCGAGGTCAGTGTATTCGCCCTATGCGACGGCGAGCGCCTATCGCCACTGGTGGCAGCATGCGACTACAAGCGGCTGGATGACGGCGACTGCGGGCCCAACACCGGAGGCATGGGCAGTTATTCTCCGCCGGAGTTCTGGACGGCTGAGCTTTGCGCCGAAATCGAGCGGACCATACTGCGGCCGGTCGTAGCGGCGATGGCCGAGCGAGGGAGTCCCTACCGCGGTGTGCTATACGCGGGACTTATGTTGACCGCCGACGGCCCGAGGATCCTGGAATTCAACTGCCGCTTCGGAGACCCCGAGACCCAGGTGCTGATGCCTCGCTTGGCCAGTGACCCACTCCAAGCGATGCTGGCTTGCGCTGAGGGACGCCTGGATCCATCTTCCGTGGCTTGGAATGACCGGCACTATGTGGGCGTAGTGATGGCGTCGGGTGGCTATCCCGCAGAGTACGAGACCGGCCTGGCGATTACAGGGTTGGAAACTCCCGATGACGCCGCCGCCATGGTGTTCTGCGCCGGTGTTTCCGGGGGCCCGGATGGTCGGCCGGTAACCGCCGGCGGCCGGGTGCTGACGGTTGTCGGTGGCGGCTATAGCATCGCGGATGCCAGGGATCGCGCCTATGCCCGCCTGGACAAGATCTCCTTCGAGGGAGCTCACTGGCGCACCGACATCGCCGCGGCCGGTGCAGGGGCGAATCGATGAGCCAGCGGTCCCGGTCTGCGCGGCCGGCACGCCTGGGCCTGGCTGAGCTTCGCAAGCTGTATGACGAGGCGGTGGAGTCTGGGGCTGATGCAGCCCATCGCAGGCGACGATGGGGGAGGGCCGAGGAGTTCGCGGGCTGGCTGGACCAAGATGCGCTGCAGTCGCTTGAAGCGGACCAGGCCCTCCGCCTGTACCGTGCCTCTGGTGGCAGGGAATCCGCTGCTTTCTCGACAACCCCCATTGACGAGTTGAGAGACAGCCTCGATTTCCTTCTGTATGATACTATCAAGCTGGAAGGACGCTTTGACGAATGCGCCAGTCCCGAGGGCGCCTACAAGCTCTCGGGGGCTGGCAAAGAGTTCGTTTCCTGGGTGTTGTGCCTGCGAAACCCATACCTGCTCGGGGTCTGGAACACCAGTGCGGAACGGCTGCTCAAGCGTGTCGGCGCATTTCCCGAATCAATGAACCGGGGGCCCGTCGGCATCCGCTACCTGGACATCATGGAGTCCTTGGCCCGGCTTCGGGCACACACCGGCCTCAGGCACTTTATCGAAGTCGACGTTGCAGCCCACCTGGCATCCCGGTCTCTCAGAGAGCGACCGGAGTCTACACATCGTGATGGCACGGAGCGAAAAAATGCCCTGGCGTGAATCGCTGTTGCAATTGAGGGGAGAAATGACCGCGGCTCGCGCCACGCGTCTTGAGCGGCTCCAGGCCTTCGATCGTCAGGTCGCAGGTGAGAGGGAGGAGTTGTTGTCCCGGCAAGAGTCCATGCAAATAGCCGCACTCGTTGCCGAGATGAATGACGTACTGCTGAACGGCCAAGGACGGGTCGAGACCACGGTCGAGTGGGAAACCGACGACGAGGAAAGCCTCTTCGAAGGCGAAGACGACATGGCCGATGTAATCACCACGGCTCTGACCTGGGACGAGGGGGAGGAACTGGAGGTGGTGGTGGAGTTGGTGATGCTGGACGAGGGCATTTCGCTCATGGTCAACGCAGTGCAGATTCGCCAGGATCCCGAGGCCCTGCAACGGGCGCTCCTGAACGCCTTCAGGGAGCAGCTGGAGATTTGATGTCCGCTGCGCCGCAATTCCGAAATCGGGTATCCCCGTAACGGTTTTCAGGTGTTATGATGAAAGGCGGTGCGGGGCCAGTGGCTGTCTTTCTGAGGCGGCGCGCCTCTGAATCCGCCGACGCAGAAGTGAAAAGGGAGGACCAACTGCCATGAGGGATGGCTTGGGCCGGAGAATGTCGTGCCACTGGTAGGAGTTGTAATGGGAAGTGCGTCGGACGAGCCGGTGGTGAACGAGGCCGTCAAGACGCTGGAACAGTTGGGAATTGACTACGAAGTGCGGGTTATGTCTGCTCACCGCACCCCGGAACGGGTTGCAGACTACGCACAGCAGGCGCGCGACCGGGGCATCCAGGTGCTCATTGCCGCTGCTGGAGGATCGGCTGCTTTGGGAGGCGCCCTCGCAGCCTGGTCCACGCTGCCTGTAATCGGCATTCCCTTGGCGTCCAGCGAGCTGAAGGGAATCGATGCCCTGCTTTCCACCGCGCAGATGCCGCCCGGCATCCCGGTAGCAGCGATGGCAATAGGTGCGTGGGGCGCCCGCAACGCCGCATTTTTCGCCGCACAAATCCTGGGTCTGCAACATCCCGAGATCAGGCAAGCGTATGACGACTACCGACGCGAACTCCGCGAGCGGTAAACTCCGGCCCGCTGTTCTCACAGACTTCGACGACACAGCCGCGGTGCAGAACGTTGCGGAACTGCTGCTCAACCGGTTTGGCGATTCAACCTGGACCGATGTGAGGCAGCAGTTTCGAGACGGCAAGCTGAATCTGAAGGAATACCAAGAGATAACCTTCAGAAACATCCGGGCCGATAAATCTGCTATGCAACACTATGTCCGGGAGCGGGCAACGCTGCGGCCCTTTTTCCCGGAGCTTTGCCAGTTCTGCCGGAATCACGACATTCCGCTGGCAGTTGTCAGCCAAGGCCTCGACTTCTACATCTCGGCCCTGCTGGAACGGGATGGTCTTGGAGACGTTCCCATCTACGCCGTTGATACCAGCTTCGAGCAGGGGCGGATTTCCTATTACTACAATCACGCGTACCCGGGCCTGGAACGGCAGGGAAATTCCAAGGCGCTTATAGTGGAACGGTTTCAGAGTCTGGGACATTATGTCCTCTTTGCCGGCGATGGCGCCTCTGACCAGGAAGCGTCTCAGAAGGCCGATATGGTGTTTGCCCATAGGACTCTGGCGCGTTTCTGCGAGGAACAGGGCATCGAATACCAGCCTTTCCACGACTTCAAGACTCTCCTGCTGGCACTGCGCGAACTCCATCTAAACGGCTCGGCACCTCGCTGACGCCGCCACCAAATCTCACGGGGCCAAAGCTGTGATAGACCGATATTCCCGTCCCGCGATGAAGCGGGTCTGGTCCGACGACAACAAATATGAGAAGTGGCTCGCGGTTGAGCTGGCCGTCTGCGAGGCCTGGTGCGAGGAAGGCGTGATTCCTCCGGAGGACCTGGCCCGCCTGCGCGCCGCCAAGTACGATCCCCAGCGGATGGATGAAATTTTCCAGACCACCCGCCACGACGTGACCGCGTTCATCTCATCTATCACCGGCACGCTGGGACCCGAAGGGCGCTGGCTGCACCTAGGGCTAACTTCCAGCGACATGTTGGATACCGGGCTCGATCTTCAGCTGGTTGAGGCCGGATACCTCCTGGTTGGTGAGATGGACCGGGCCATAGCGGCGCTGGCCGAACAGGCCCTGCTGCACAAGGACACACTGATGATGGGCCGCACCCACGGGGTGCACGCGGAGCCCATGACCATGGGCCTGAAGCTGGCCCTCTGGTGGGACGAAATGAACCGGCAGCGGGAGCGCCTGGAAGCAGCGGTCGAGACGGTGCGAGTCGGCAAAATCTCGGGCGCCGTCGGCACCCACGCCACGGTTCCCCCAGCCGTGGAAGAACGGGTCTGCCATCGCTTGGGCCTGAAGGTTGCGGGCATATCCAACCAGGTAATTCAGCGCGACCGCTACGCCCACTTCGTCATCACCCTGGCGCTCATTGCCGCCTCGCTGGAGAAATTCGCCACCGAAGTCCGGTCGCTGCAGCGAACAGAAATCCACGAGCTGGAGGAACCCTTCGGCCACGGCCAGACCGGCTCGTCATCTATGCCCCACAAGCGCAACCCCGAGCTGGCGGAGCGCATCTGCGGCCTGGCGCGCCTGATCCGGGGCAACTCTGTAACGGCGCTGGAAAACGTGGCGCTATGGGGCGAGCGCGATATCAGCCACTCCTCGGCAGAGCGCATCATCCTGCCAGATTCGTGTCTGGCGCTGGACTACATTCTCAGCATCTTCACCCGGATCATCGAGGGGCTGAGGGTGTTCCCCGAGCGGATGCACGCCAACATCGAGAGCAGCATGGGCCTGGTATTCAGCCAGAGAGCGCTACTGGAACTGGTGGACAAGGGCCTGTCCCGAGAGGAGGCGTACAGCATCGTCCAAGGCAACGCGGCCCGCTGCTGGGAGGAGGGCCTCGATTTCCGGGATCTCCTGAGGTCCGATCCGACAGTTGCCGCGTATCTGGCGCCGCAGGAATTGGAGGCCCTGTTCGATTACGGGTACTACACCCGGTATGTGGACGACACATTCCGGCGGCTGGGGCTGCTACCAGCGGCGGCCCCCGGAGAATTAGTGCCAGAGCCGGCCACTGCCGACTGATGGCGTGCCGGCCCCGAGCAATATCAACGCTTAATCCTTCGACCACTACGAGGAAATGGAATGATCATCGAGACTCCGCTGCCGGGGCGGATGCACCGGGGCAAGGTCAGGGATACGTATGACCTGGGAGGTGGCCGCCTGCTGATGGTTGCCACCGACAGGATCTCGGCCTTCGACGTCGTGTTGCCCAGTGGTATAACCGACAAGGGCATCGTGCTGAACCATATCTCTGCCTTTTGGTTCGGCAAGACGGCCCACATCGTGCCGAACCACCTGATCTGTCTGGCGGACTCGCCGGACGCGGCCAGCTACCTGTCGGGCGGCAACGGGGCGGGGCTGTCCGCGCCGATACCCGCCGAGGTGGCCCGGCAGGCTATGGTGGTAAAGCGCGCCGAGCGCATTGACATCGAGTGCATCGTACGCGGCTACATCACCGGATCGGCATGGTCGGAGTACCGCCGACAGGGGACGGTGCAGGGCATGGAGATGCCTTCTTCCCTGGTGGAAGGCCAACGCTTTCCCGAGCCGCTATTCACTCCGACCACCAAGGCCGAGGAGGGCCACGACGAGAACATGTCCCGGCAGCAGGTTATCGACATGGTGGGGGCTGAGATGTCCGCTGGGCTGGAAGAGACCAGCAAGGCCGTTTTCGGGTTCGCCCACGACTATGCTCGTGAGCGGGGCATAATCCTGGCCGACACCAAAATGGAGTTCGGTATTCTCGATGGGGAGCTGATCTTGATCGACGAACTGCTGACTCCAGACTCCAGCCGCTTCTGGGACGCCGAGGGCTACAACCCGGGACGCTCGCAGCCCAACTTCGACAAGCAGTTCGTGCGCGACTGGCTTGACGAGCAGGGCTGGGATCACGAGCCTCCCGCTCCCGAACTGCCGGATGACGTCGCCGCCCGCACCACCGAACGCTACAGGGAAGCATACGTTAGGCTTACGGGCGAGAGCCTGTAGCCGCCACAATACCTTTTGGCAACCGAAGCACGGAGAGACCTTTGCCCGAATCGAAACATCGCCGCAACCGTCGGCCCCGGAACCTTGAGATTCCGCGTCCCTCACAGCGCGGCGGCAGCAACAAATTCATACTGGTTGTCTCCATAATCATCGCCGCGCTAGTCATCGGCAGCTTTGCGCTGGTGACCATCCTCCAGAGCATCGGGGGGGGGCCAGAGGACGTCGCCCTGGGAACTGCGGATGCTTATGTCGAGGGCGTGGGCCAGAAGCAGGAGATCATGCGCACCAAGAACCACGTCGACCTGAACAATCTGGGCACAGATGACGACGTCACCTACAACTCGTCGCCTCCCACCTCTGGCGACCATTGGAGCGCAGCCCAGAGTTGCGGGTTCTATACGGAACCGATTCTCGACGAGCGCATTGTTCACAACCTGGAACACTCCAACATCGTCATTAGCTATAACCTGCCCAACGATGCGGACGTCGAAGCCCTGGAAAATTTTTACAACGACCTAGACGAGAGCTGGCGCAACCATTTCACTGTCGTACGTCCCTACGACGAGATCGAGGAGGGACAAATCGGGCTCTCAGCGTGGGGCGTGATGGACGTGATGGACGGCATCGACAGGGATCGCATCCTGCGCTTCTACGAACACTATGTCGGCAGGCTGGGGCCCGAGGGCCCGGTCTCATGCCGGGGCGCACAGTCCAGCATGCAGGCCAGCTAGAACGCGTTTGCTTTGCAAGTGCCCGTCCTAGTCAAGCTGATTTCGCATACTCGGCTCTGCTTTACGAGAGCAGGCTTCCTGATCGCGATAATCCTGGCGCTTATCGCCAACGCGGGCTGTGGATCGTCAGAGGAAAACGGCGGCGGCTCTGGAAAAATCATGCTGGGATCAGCAACGTCGTATGTGCAGGGCGTGGGCGAAAAGCAGGACATAATTTCATCCGTGAGGCACGTTGACCTGAACGCCGATACCACCGATGATTTCGTAGCCTACAATTCCGTTCCCCCAACATCCGGTGACCATTGGAGTACAACGGTGCCTTGTGGCTTCTACATCCAGGATGTGCCCGACGAGTTGATCGTTCATAACTTGGAGCACTCAAACATCGTTGTGAGTTACAATCTGCCAAACCGTTCGGATTTAGATGCTCTGAGAGGACGTTTACGACGGCCTGCCTGACGTCTGGCGAGGCCACTTCACGGTGGTGCGACCCTACGGCGAAATAGACGAGGGCAGAGTGGCCCTCTCTGCGTGGGGAGTACTGGACGTTATGGAAGGCGTGGACCAAGGGAGAATATTGCGATTCTTCGAGCACTACGTTGGAAGCCTGGGGCCGGAGGGGGCAATATCCTGTCGCGGCACCCAGGACAGCATGACCGGCGGCTGATAGTTTGACCTACCTGGCGAAGATATACGTGACTCTCAAGCCTGCCGTCAGCGACCCGGCGGGACAAACGGTGCTGTCTGCCCTGCGGCGCATGGGACACGACGAAGCCGAGGACGCTCGCATCGGCAAGTTCCTGGAACTCAAAATCAGCGGGATGGCCAAGGAGGCAGCCCATGAGTCGGTGGACAGGATGTGCCGCGACCTGCTGTCCAATCCTGTCATAGAGGACTACAGGTTCGAGCTCGAGGAAATCGCTGCCTGATTTTCAATTTAGGCCAAGTTAGGCTTGGAAGCGTTGGCGGCAACACCCGATAAGCTACTCGAGGGAGTGAACGATTATGACGTACATCTACGCCGGAGCGGAAACCAGTGGATTGTACCGGCTGTCCCCGGGATCGGAACAATGGGAGGAACTGACCAGCGGGCTGCCTGAATCGCCCTCGGTGTGCGGCATCGCGATTCACCCGGACAACCCTGATGTGGTCTTCGCCGGGACCCAGGCCGGCCCCTACCGCAGCCTGGACCGTGGGAACAGTTGGGAACGCTTGGACTACCCGCGAGTGGCGCCGCCGGTGTGGAGCTTTATGTTCCGTCCCGGAGACCCGTCGGTGATGTATCTCGGTACTGCCCCGGGCGAGATCTTCCGCAGCACCAACAGCGGTGAGTCGTGGAGGCGTCTCAATGCAGCGACTATGGGATCCAACGAGATATCAATGTCCTTTCCGACCCGGGTCATCGCCTTGGCCGCTGATCCCAACTTCCCTGACGAAATGTACGCGGCGCTGGAGGTGGCCGGGGTGATTCGCAGCTCCGACGGCGGCGACACCTGGGAGGAGATCACCGGCACCTTGGGGCCCAGCGAAGACACGCTGGACCTGCACGGCATCCAGTGTGCCGCGGCGCTGCCCCACGTGGTGTTCATCACCACCCGCCAGGGTCCGTTCATCGGCCCTGACCGCGGTTCCGAGTGGGTCCCGGTTGACTTCGGCCAGTTTTCAGAGGTGACCTATACGCGTGACCTGAAGGCAGCTCCCCACGACCCGAACATGCTCTACTTGTCCATTGGTGCGGCGGCCCGCAGCAACACCGGAGCTCTCTATCGCAGCCGCGACCTGTTCAAGACCTTCGAACGTGTCGACCGTGGAATCAGCGCCGACTCCACCATGATGTCCGTATCCGTGGACCCGCGGGCGCCCTCCAACATCGCCTGCGCCGCCCGTGACGGTCAGATTTTCCGCACCACCGACGACGGCGCTACATGGAGCAGCCACCCGCTGCCCGACAAGGCTCTCGAGGTGCGGGCCATCGCGGCGGGATAGCCCTAAAGAAGACAAGTGCAATGGAAGCTTGAGAGGGGCGCACGGCTGTGCGCCCTTACAAGTTATCGCGCTCCGGTGAGCTTGAGGATTGGCCGTTGGTCCTGGAAGTAATGATGAACCCTGACAGCGACGTCAATATGGGCGCCTCTCCACTGTTGGAGCTGCGCGGCATCACCAAGTCCTTTCCGGGAGTGGTGGCCAACGACAGCGTTGACCTGTTGGTCGGCCGGGGCGAGATCCACGCCGTCCTGGGCGAGAACGGCTCGGGAAAGAGCACCCTGATGAAGGTCATCTACGGATTTCACGCTCCCGATTCAGGGACCATATCCGTAGATGGCCACCTGGTTCGGCTGGCGTCCCCGGCCGATGGGCGGCGGCTGGGGATTGGCATGGTGTTCCAGGACTTCTCGCTCATTCCCGCCCTGTCGGTTGTCGAGAACGTGGCCCTGTTCCTGCCGAGGCAAGGGCGCCTGCTCCGCCGCAGGGCCCTGATAGAGCGGATTGAACAGTTCGCGGAACTCTATGGCCTAGAAATCGACCCACGGCGGCGCGTCGACGAACTGTCCCTCGGGGAAAGGCAGCGAGTCGAGCTCATCAAGCTGCTGCTGGCGGAGACCCGGCTGCTTATATTCGACGAACCCACCAGCGTGCTTGCCCCCCACGAGGTCGACGGCTTGTTCCGGGTGATTAACGCCCTGAAGTGCAATGGATACTCCATCCTGTTCATCACTCACAAGGTGCGCGAGGCCCTCGTTGTGGCCGACAATGTGACCGTTCTCAGGCGAGGCAGAGTGGAGGACAACGCGCTCCGCAGCGAGTTCGACGCTGGGAGTCTTGTTACGGCGATGGTGGGGGAGGGGCCAACTGACGAGGCCAACAACAGTCTGCGTTCTCAGCGTATCGGCGAAACGGAACTCGAGTTTGGCGGAGCGAGCATGGCGGCCGAAACGGTACTCGAGTTCCGCGGAGTGAGTACGGGCGGCGATTCCGGCGACAGGAGACTCGACCACGTCAGCTTCCAAGTCCGCCAGGGAGAGATCCTCGGCGTTGCCGGGGTTGCTGGCAACGGCCAGCGGCTGCTGGGTGAAGCCCTTCTTGGCCTGGAACCACTGCGAACCGGCGCGATACTGCTCTACGGTGAGCCGCTGTCTAGACATGGGCCAGCCGATGCCTTGACGCGTGGGGTGTCGATCATTTCGGAGGACCCACTTGCGGACTCCTTGGTCAGCAGCATGCGGGTCGACGAAAACCTGCTCCTGTCAAGGTTGGCCCGGGGACGCGCTGAGCGGTTCTGGTTGGGCCGGAAAAACACCACCACCAGCGCAGACGAAGTGCGTGCCCGTTTCCCTCTTGCGATGGCTGACTCCGGGGCACAGGTACGACTCCTGTCGGGCGGCAACATCCAGCGGGTGATGCTGGCGGGAGAGCTCGGCAATGACTCTCGCGTGTTACTCGCATACCACCCAACCCGCGGCCTCGACGTGGTGAGCGCCGAATCCACCCGTAGGTTGCTGCTGGAGCAGCGGGACGCCGGGACCGCCACGTTGCTGGTGTCCGAGGACCTGGACGAACTGCTGGCGCTCAGCGATCGGCTGCTCGTGATGTACCGCGGGCGGGTAGTCGGCGAGTTTGAGACCGGCAGCGCTTCGATGCGGGAGATTGGCCTGCTCATGACCGGCCACGCCGTCGATCAGGGGACAGGATGATCCTTCCCCGGTTCATTCGCGCCGATACTCTGTCCCTGAGATACCCCGCCCTGGCGCAGGCGTGGATGTCTGCTCCACGCCCGGCTCTTGGCATTATCCTGGCCCTCGCCGTTTTCGCCGTTTTCGTAGCAGCCTCGGGGCGCGATCCAGTAGAGGCCCTGGTCAAGGCCTGGAACGGGGTCATCGGCAGTTCCCTTGGTCTCAGTGAAGTTGGCGTGACCATGATCCCGCTGCTCCTGACCGCCCTGGCCACCGCGATACCCACCCGCGTGGGCCTGGTTAATGTCGGCGGAGAGGGGCAGCTGTACATCGGCGCTCTTACCGCAACAGGGGTGGCCCTGTTCTTTCCTGTGGGACAGACCTGGTTGATGCTGCCGGTGATGGCCGTTGCCGGGTGCATCGGCGGTGGGCTGTGGGCCGCCATCGCTGCTGCCTTGCGCCGGTGGCGAGGGGTCAACGAGGTAATTTCCACCCTTCTCGGCAACTACATTGCCATCCTGCTGATCAATGTCTTCGTTTTCGGCCCCTGGAAGAACCCGCAAGGCCTGGGCTATCCATACACGACCCCATTCGAGGTCGCGGCCATCTTCCCGGCGATCGCGGGATCGCGGTTTCACTGGGGATTCCTTGCGCCCTTGATCGCACTGGTAGTCACTTATGTCATCCTGAACCGCACTATCTGGGGATTCAAAATGAGGGCCGTGGGAGGCAACCCCGAGGCGGCGCGAAGACGGGGAATCGCGGTCGACAGATATGTGATCGCCGGGATGGTTGCCGGAGGTGCGCTGGCCGGCCTGGCTGGCATGGTCGAGGTATCGGGCATTCACCACGACCTTCGTCCCGGGATATCCAACAACCTCGGCTACCTGGGGCTGCTGGCCAGCTGGCTGGCTGGCCACAACCCAGTGGGAATAGTGGCAGCCTGTTCCATGATCGCGGTGTTCCTGGTGGCCGGCGACGTGCTGCAGCTGACCGTTGGCCTCCCTTCGGCGGCTGGGCTGGTGCTGATAGGCCTGGCGCTGTTCTTCGTTCTCGGGCTGCGACGAGTGGAGCGGCCGGCGCTGTGAGCACGTTCTGGCTGGTGATAAGCGGCACCCTCACCGGGGCGGTTGGCCCCGGCATATCGGTGCTGTACGCGGTCTACGGGGAGCTGATAACTGAGCGGGCGGGCCGCATCAACCTGGGGATGGAAGGCTGCCTCCTGATGGGTGCCTGCTTCGGGTTCCTGGCCACAGCAGAGACCGGCTCAGCGGCCATCGGTGTTCTTGTCGGCATGGCCGCAGGTGCCCTTGCCTCCTCCATCCATGCCTGCCTTGTCGTCTTCCGCGACACCAACCAGCTCGCGACGGGGCTGGCGCTCACCCTCTTCGCAGAAGGAGTAACGGCGTACGTCGGCCGGGACTACGTCGACAGCATCATCCACGGCCTGGGCCTCATCGCCATACCCGGCCTCGCCGACATCCCGGTCTTGGGTGAAGCCCTTTTCCGGCAGGACATCCTGGCCTACATCGCCTACGGGCTGGGTCCGCTCATCTGGTTTGTCCTGCAATACACCCGTTGGGGCCTGAGCCTACGGGCCGTTGGCGAGAGCGTGGCGGTGGCCTTCGCGGCCGGGCGCAACCCGGCGATGCTGCAGCTGGTAGCCATCGTTCTGGGCGGTGCGCTGGCAGGCCTTGGCGGAGCGCAGCTGTCGATCGGGCTTACGCACACCTGGTCGGAGGGTATGATCGCCGGCCGGGGATTCATCGCCGTGGCATTGGTCATCTTTGGGCTCTGGTCGCCGATACGCGGGATGGTGGGAGCCTTCCTTTTCGGGGGTGCCGTGGGATTGCAGCTGCAACTCCAGGCTCTGGGAGCCCCGGTCTCGCCTTTCCTGCTGGACATGCTGCCCTATGTGCTAACGCTGGGGGTACTGGCAATCTGGACCGGAGCGGCCGACCGGACCATGCCGGAGGGCCTGAAGAGCATCCTGCGCATCTGATGGCCACCGCTGAATCAACGACATTGGCACGTTGCAATCGGGGCAAGGCTACTGTAATTTATAGGGCGATGACGCCCAAAGAGGGGACAAGGTGATTACGTATAATTGCACCATCCAGGAAGGGGTGATACCCGAAGAGCAACGCCGGATACTGAATGAAAGGCTCGTACAGATCGGAGCCAGTGTGCTTGGCGTTGCTCCGGACGACATATCGATAAACTATGAGGTAATTCCCCACGGGTTTGGATTCCGCGGCGGCGAGCTCTCCACCTCGTCGGCTGTCAGGAGCCGAATTCCCGACGGTTTTTCCCAAGAGAAGCGGGTGGAGTTTATGCAAGCGGTCCAGGATATGTGGACCGAAGTCACCGGTCAGACCACTGCCGAACTGGTGGTCGGGGCGGCAGACGTCAGCTATCGCAACTACCAGGATTAAAACAACCAGACCTGAAACAGGAGAGAAGGCATGCCTATCTATCGTTTTAAGGTTCCCCAGGACTCCGTCCCCTTTGATCAGCGCGAAAAGATCGCAGTGGACGTAACTGACATTCACTGCGGTTCGACCCTTGCCCCTCGCCACTTCGTCCAAGTTCTCTTCGACGAGCAGCCAGAGGGCTCATCGGAATTCCCGACCCGTTACTACCTGGACGCCATCAACCGGGCCGGGCGGCCAAAGGAAGTGAAGGACAAGCTCCTGAACGACCTGATCAGTGCGTTCGTAACGCATACCGGAGTTTCCCGCGCGGAGATCAGCGGCCGCCTCGGAGAAACGCCCGCAGCCTGGGCCATGGAGGGCGGGGCAGTCCTGCCAGAGCCCGGGCACGAGACCGCCGAATGGTACGCTGAAGTTACCGCTGACTAGACTGGGGAAGGAATGATTGCCGTGCTGTCAGGACTGTTTTCCAAGATTCGCCTCCACTACACCACAGTCCTGGCGGCAGCTCTCGCCGTCGTGGTTGCCGCGTTTATCGCGTGTGGCAGCGAGGAGCAGGCGCCGACGTCAACTTCGGCCTCGGATTCCCCCCCAGTAGCTGCCGCCACACCTGCCTCCGAGCAACCCGCCTCCGGCACCCCGGTTCCCGAGCCAACCGCTGCCTCCTCCTCTGATACAGCCGATGCGCCATCCCTTGCCCTGCCCACGATGGAACAGCTGGGCGGGGGATCCCCCGATCTGTTTATCCAGGTCTTCGACGAAGGCCGCGAGGGGAGCAGCTTCCGTCCTACTGGTCAATTCGCCACCGCGGCCCAACCGCTGGAGGAAGGCGAAAAACTGAAGGTGGGAATCATATTCGTTGGTTCGCAACAGGACCTGGGATGGAATCAGGCCGCCGCCTCAGGCGCCGATTACCTGGAGCAGGTATTCGACGACGTTGAGGTGCTCCGCGCCGAGAATATCGCGGAGACCGTCGATGTGCAGGCGGTGGCCGAGCAGATGATCGAGCAGGGCGCAACCATCGTCATCCCCACCAGCTTCGGCTACTCCGATCCCATCAAGGCCATCATTGACAAGCACCCCGAAGTCATGTTCCTTCACTTGGGCGACCTTGAGATCTTCGAAAATTACAGTTCCTTCTTCGCCAACATCTGGCAGCTGGAATACGCCGCCGGACGCGCCGCTGGCACGGCGACCACGAACAACAAGCTGGGGTTCATCGCCGCCTTCCCAATTCCGTCCAGCATGCTGAACATCAACGCTTTCCACCTGGGAGCGCAGTCGGTCAACCCTGAAGTTCAGACCACCGTGGTGTTCACCAGCCACTGGTGCGACCCAGCCAAGCAGGTCACTGCAGTCAGCACCATGACCGACGCCGGGGTGGATGTGCTGTCGCTGCAGCAGGACTGCACCAAGACGGTGGTCGAAGCAGCGGAGCGCGCGGGCGTGTGGGTTACCGGCTTCCACTACGACGCCAGCGCCGCAGCTCCCAACTACTGGATCACGGGTGCAACCTGGAACTGGGGGCCCATAATGGCGCAGGTTGTCCACGAGATCCGCACCGGCGTTTACCGCAGTTCGGTAAAGCTGGCTGGGATCGATGCTGGCTGGGCCAAGCTGGCACCCTTTGGCAGTGGAGTCGACGAGGAAACCAGGCAACTGGTGCTGAACACGGTAGAGGGCCTGCGAGACGGCACCATCTCGCCGTTCACCGGCCCAATCTACGACCAGGACTGGGAGGTCCGCATCGCCGCAGGCGAGACCGCAACCGACGAGTATCTCCAGGGTGTGGACTGGCTGGCCCAAGGCATCGTGGGCCGCACCAACTAGGGGTTGGCTTCAACACAGAGAGCACGGAGTACACACAGTTGGGAAGAAGCAGAAACCAGCACACTCTTTGTGGCCTCTGCGTGTAGTTACTGATCTCTACGCGGTCTCGATCTGGCTGGCGGCCTGCAGGCCCAACTCCTCGACGGCCATCTCCCGCATGCGGAACTTCTGAATCTTGCCGGTGACGGTCATGGGGAACTCGGTGGTGACCTTGACGTAGCGGGGGACTTTGAAGTGGGCGATCCTGCCCCGGCAGTACTCGCGGATTTCCTCTGAATCGGCCGATTCCCCTGTCTTCAGCATCACCCAAGCCATGACCTCCTCGCCGTAGCGCTCATCGGGGACGCCGATGACCTGGACGTCGGAGACCTTGGGGTGCGTGTACAGGAACTCCTCGATTTCCCGCGGGTAAACGTTCTCACCGCCACGGATAATCATGTCCTTAAGCCTGCCCGTGATCCTGTAGTAACCTTGTTCGTCCACCTCCGCCAGGTCGCCGGTATGGAGCCAGCTCTCCTCGTCGATGGCCGATGCGGTGGCTTCCGGCAAGTTGTAGTAGCCTAGCATCACCATAGAGCTGCGGGCCTGGAGCTCCCCCTGGATCCCGGGGCCAACCTCCAAGCCGGTCTCGGGATCGACGATGCGCGCCTCCACGCCGGGGAGCACTTTCCCGACGGTGGATACCCGGCGCTCAATGGAGTCTGAGATCAGGGTCTGGGTGATGACCGGAGAGTGTTCGGTCTGTCCGTAGGCGATGGTCATCTGGTGCGCACCCATCCGATCGATGACTTGCCGCATGACTTCGATGGGGCACGGCGACCCGGCCATGATGCCGGTGCGCAAGGACGACACGTCAAAGCTGTCGAAGTCGGGATGGTCCAGCTGAGCGATGAACATGGTGGGAACGCCATAGAGGGCCGTGCACCGTTCCTTATCCAGCGCCTGCAGCGTCTTCAGGGGGTCGAAGTGCTCGGCGGCGATCACGATTGCCGACCCGTGGGTGATGCAGCCCAGGTTGCCCATCACGCAGCCGAAGCAGTGGTAAAAGGGCACCGGGATGCACAGCCGGTCGTTTTCCGTGAGTTCGATGCAGTCGCCCACGTAGACAGCGTTGGCCACCAGGTTGTGGTGCGTGAGCATGGCTCCCTTGGGCTTACCGGTGGTCCCGGAGGTGTACTGGATGTTCACAGGGTCGCCAGGTTTGCACTCCGCCTGCCGGGCCGCTAACTGCTCCCGCGAGACTTCAATGTGCCTTCCCACCATATCCGCCCACGACCACATGCCCGGAGGAGTCTCGCATGCGAGGTCGCTATGGGGCGGGATATGGATCACGTGGCGCAGGTAGGGAAAACGGGGGCTGCGAAGTTCCCCGGGAGCGGACTCCTTGATCTCCGGGGCCACCTCGTTCAGCATGCCTACGTAGTCGGAGTTGCGGAACCTGCCGATGAGGATGAGCGCGTTGGCCTCCGACTGGTCCAGCAAGTAGGCCAACTCGTGAGTGCGGTAGGCGGGATTGACGTTGACCATCACGGCGCCGATCTTGGCGGTGGCAAACTGGGTCAACACCCACTCGCTGTAGTTGGTGGCCCAGATGCCCACGTGCTGGCCGCGCTGGATTCCCAGCGCCATCAACCCACGGGCTACCCGTTCTGCCTCTTCGCGGAATCCGGCGTAGTTGAACCTCTCGCCGGTCTCAAAGTTCACCAGTGCATCTCGGCCGGCGTAGCGCTCCACTTGCAGGTCCAGCATGTCGCCGATGGTGCTGTTGATGTCTACGCCACTGGTAGATCCGTTGATGTTAGCGTTATCAGTCATATATCTGCCTCTATCGCTTCGTTATAGGGCGATTAATCGATCACGCTTGCCACTTCGTGCTGAAAGCCGTTCGGTCTGATTATACTTTAGCGGGGCAACCGGACAAGCTGGGACGAGCTTGAGCCGAGGGGGTGTAAAATAGGCTCCAGCTTCCAACTTCCAACTCCAGCCGATAAATTTCCCCGGCAACCATTTCAAAGTCGCGAGTATGAGATGAAACTGACAACCGCGGATTTAACATTTAACGGAATTCCCCCGCCCTTTCAGGCCAACGCCCTGCCCGCGCTCCAGTCGGTGCAGCGCAGCTTTCGCTCCGGGGTGGCGGCGGCTCCCATAGGCGCGTCGTCTCTGACAGAAGGCGATGCCTACAACACCCAGTACCATTTCCTCTGCGAGCTTGCACCTGTCGAAGCCATATCGGGGCACAAGGTCGCGCTGACCACCAAGGCGTCGCGAGACCACCTGGGAGTGCACGAGCCGTGCTACGGTCACATCCTGAGCAGTTGCGTCTACGAAAACAACGCTGACGTGCCCATCGGCAATCTGGCTTCGCCGCACATCGAGGCGGAACTTGCCTTCGTGCTGGGCGAGGACCTGCGGGGCCCCGGCGTGACTCCCGTGGACGTCATGCGGGCGACGCTGGGCGTCCTGCCCTCCCTTGAACTCGTGGACTTGAAGGTGCAGGGTGAAGGAATCGGCGCCACGGACGTCATCATCCACAACGCGCTGCACGGCGGACTGGTGGTCGGCTCCAGGCTCTGCTCCCTCGCCGACCTGGAGCTGCAGTACGAGGGCGTCACCGTGGAACTGAACGGGCAGTTGCACGGCTCGGGCACCGGATTCGAGGTGATGGGTAACCCGATCAACCCGGTGGTGTGGCTGGCTAACAAGCTGGCGGAGTTCGGCGACTACCTGCGGGCAGGCGAGACCATCATCTCGGGATCGATGGTCACTCCCGCGGAACTCAAGCCCGGCGATTCTGTGACGGCCACTTATTCCCGCATGGGGAGCGTGGGCGCCCGGTTCGTGGAGTGGTCCACGGGGATCCCGCTTTAGTAGGAACGCCTTCACCCCAACCCTTTCCCGAGGGGGTAGGGGAATATCAGGAGGATGATATGGATTGGGAATTTGAGCTGGTGGCAGGCCCGTACGGCGGCACAACCGAGGGGCCAGTATGGGACGGGCGGGCCCTTCTGTTCACCGACATCCCCAACAGCCGGATAATGAGCTACGACCACCACACCGGCGAGTGTACCGAGTGGCGCACCGGCACCGAGCACACCAACGGCCTGAATTTCGATGCCCAAGGCAACCTCTACGGCTGCTCCGGAGGCGGGCGGCGCATCCAGCGTTTCAACGCCGATGGCTCGACCACGTCCCTGCCCTCGTTGCTGGGCGGCAAGCGGCACAACCGCCCCAACGACCTGGCCATCGACCGAAAGGGGCGCATCTGGTTCACCGATCCAGCTGGCCAGGTACCGCCGGAGGAGCGGGAGCTGGACCACGCGTCCGTCCTGCGCCTGGACCCGGACCCCAATGCCGAGGCCAGCTGGACGCTTCATCGCATGACCTTCGACACCTGGGCGCCCAACGGCATCCTGCTCTCACAGGATGAGCGGACGCTGTACGTGGTGCAGAGCGACTACGAGGGTACCCGAGACCTGCGGGCCTACCCCCTGCAATCCGACGACAGCCTCGGCGAGCCGTTGGTCCTGCATGAGTTCGGTCGCGACTTCCGTGGCGTCCATCGCGGTTTGGACGGCATGTGCCTGGACGTGGACGGCAACATCATCGCCGCGGGCGGCTGGCGGCAAGCGGGCCCTGGACCGCTGATCCACGTATTCGCGCCGTCGGGCCGTATCATCGCGACCCATCCGGTGCCTGCCGACTGGCCCACCAACTGCGCCTTCGGCGGACCGGCCCTCGACACGCTCTATGTCACCACCCGTGGCGGGCACCTTTTCCAAGTCAGCAAAACTGGCCATCGCGGCTACATCCTGTACCCGCCATAAAGCACCTGATCCCAGTACCTATTGGGATCAAACGGCATCATAGCGCACTTGTTTTAGATTATGTAAATCTCTGCAAACAAGTCCAGGAGATGATTATGACAACTGAACTAGCGGCCCCGGCCCCGGCCGAGGAGGCCTTTGACGTCATCGGCACCCGGCCGATCCGCCACGACGGACCGGACAAGGTGACCGGACGCGCCCGGTATGCCGCCGACATCCATCCGCCGGGATGGCTGGTAGGCAAGATACTGCGCAGTCCCCACGCCCACGCCGTCATCCGCGGCATCGACGCCACACGCGCCCTCGCCATACCCGGCGTGAAGGCCGTCGTGACCTCCGCCGACCTACCTGAGGTGTCGGCGGAAATTGCGGACCAGGAGGAGGGGATGACGGTAAATTACGGCTTCTACAGCCGTAACGTGATGGCCCGGGAGAAGGCCCTGTACTGCGGCCACGCTGTCGCGGCCGTGGCGGCAATCTCCTCAGGCGCCGCCGAGGAGGCGCTGGCCGCCATCGACGTGGACTACGAGGTCCTGCAACCGGTGCTCAGTGCCGACGACGCGATGCGCGCCGACGCTCCCGTCCTGCATGACCGGCTGGTCACCCTTGCCGATCCGAATATGCGGCAGGGCGGGTGGGGCGATTCCGGCAAGGCCAGCAACATATCCAACCGGTTCGAGTTCCGGCTTGGCGATCCTGACACCGGGTTTGCCGAGGCTGACGTGATCGTGGAGCGCGAGTTCCGCACCCGGCCGGTGCACCAGGGCTACATCGAGCCACACTCAGCCACGGCCCTGTGGAGCTCCGACGGCAGCGTGACCATCTGGGCCAGCAGTCAGGGCCACTTCGCCTTGCGGGATCACACAGCCGCCATACTGGGCGTCAACGTGTCCCGCCTGAAGGTCATACCAATGGAGATCGGCGGCGGGTTCGGGGGTAAGGGCCAGGGTGGGTGCTACCTGGAGCCGGTTGTGGCGGCCCTCTCCCGCAAATGCGGGCAACCGGTGAAGATCGCCATGACCCGAGGCGAGGTGTTCGAGGGCACCGGCCCGACCTCGGCGAGCCACATCCGCGTCAAGCTGGGCGCCACACGCGAGGGCAAGCTCACCGCCGCCGACTGCACCCTCGTCTACGAGGCGGGCGCGTTCCCCGGATCGCCGGTGCCGTCGGGGTGCCGGACCATGCTGGCCCCATACGAAGTGGCCAACAGCTTCATTGAGGGCATCGACGTGGTGGTCAACACGCAGAAGGCGGCCGCTTATCGCGCCCCTGGCTCGCCCACCGCAGCTTTCGCCGCAGAGTCGGTGATCGACGAAATCTGCGAGCAGATCGGAATGGACCCGGTGGAATTCCGCATGCGCAACGCCGCCAGGGAAGGCTCCCGCCAGCCGACCGGACCGGTGTTCCGCAAGATCGGGTTCGTCGAGACCCTGCAGGCGGCTCAGGAACATTCCCACCTCGCCGAGCCGCTGACCGGCCCGAACCGGGGACGCGGGATCGCGGCAGGTGCGTGGTTCAACAGCTCAGGTCCGGCCAGCGCCGTCGCTAGCGTCAACCCTGACGGCACCGTAAGCCTCGTGGAGGGTTCGCCGGACATTGGCGGATCCCGCGCCGCCATGGCCATGCAAGTGGCCGAGGTGCTGGGCATCCCGGTGGAGACGGTCAAGCCGTCAGTGGTGGATACCGACTCCATTGGCTACAGCTCGGGGGCCGGCGGCAGCGGCGTGACGTTCAAGATGGGCACGGCCTGCCACGACGCCGCCCAGGACATCAAGCGCCAGATGATCGAGCGGGCCGCCCGAATCTGGGATGTTTCGCCCGACGACGTCCAGTACGAAAAGGGCGTGCTTTCCCACCGGCAGGACCCCGAGTTGAGCATTACCTTCCAGGGCCTGGCGCCCCGGCTGAACGGCACCGGCGGCCCAATCGTAGGGCGGGCCACGGTCAACCCGGGCGGTGTGGGCAACGCCTTCGGGGTTCATATCGTTGACGTGGAGATTGATCCGGACACCGGCAAAGTGGAAATCCTGCGCTACACGGCGCTGCAGGACGCCGGCCGGGCCGTCCACCCCAGTTACGTGGAGGGCCAGATCCAGGGCGGCGTGGTGCAGGGCATTGGCTGGGCGCTGAACGAGGAGTACTTCATAAACGACGAGGGCCGGATGCTGAACTCCAGCTTCCTCGACTACCGGATGCCAACCTGCCTGGACCTGCCGATGATCGACACGGTCGTGGTGGAGGTGCCGAACCCCGGACACCCCTTCGGAGTGCGCGGGACGGGCGAGGTTCCCCTGGTACCGCCGCTGGCCGCCATCGCCAACGCCATATCGCGGGCAACCGGCAAGCGCCTGACCGACCTGCCAATGACCCCCGGCCGAATCCTTGAGGCACTTTGGGACGCAGAATGATGGTCTAGCATCGAATCGATCGGGGTGACTTCGAGAGCAATGAAAGAGACCGGGGAGCGGGTTGGCCACCGCTCCCCGGTCTCTTGCTGGACGCATTTACTGCTGTTTATGTCCAGTTGCGGGTTGCCCAGTTATGTTTACTATGGCGTACGCTGGAACGGGTCGGTTAGCTCCAGCTCCTCACCTATCTCGCGCAGGGCCGGCAGCACCTCTTGCCCCATCAGTTCCAGGCATCGCATGGTGTCCTCGTGGCTGATGGTTCCGTCGTTCGTCCAGATTGACAGGATACCCGGTCGCATCACCGAGAGCACCTCGCGGAGTTGCTTGACGACCGTCTCTGGACTGCCGATTATCCAGCGCTTGGAGTCAAGGATCTGGTCGTAGGCCGCAGTATCAAGCCCTCCGACACGGAAGGGGTCGGACCGGATCTGCTCGCGAATACGAAGGTAGCGCGGGTCCTGACTGGCGCTGGCGTAGCCAACCGGCGACTGGTAGTCGCGGGGCAACGGGATGCGCCCGACGCCGATGTTGCCGGTCATGTAGCCCTTCCCAACTTCCTGGGCCTTCTCGTCGGTGTCCTGGACGTGAATGCGGACGAGGTAACCCAGGTGCTCGGGACCTGGTTCGTAGCCCACCTGCCTGGCGTTCTCGGCATATATTTCCTTCATGTCCTGGGTAGACTGGATATCGGTTTCCAGGAATATGTATGGGTAGCGGTGCTCGGCGCACCAGACCAGCGTCTCCGGGCTGCCGGTGCCTGGGATCCAGACGGGAGGATGCGGCTTCTGCATCGGCACCTGGAAGGGGTTAACCACCCGGAAGTGGTAATGCTTGCCCTCCCAGCGCCACGGGCCGGGTTCGGTCCAGGTCTTCATGACCAAGTCGTGAGCTTCCTCGAACCGCTCGCGGTTGAACAGCGGGTTAGTATTGGTGGCGAGGCTCTCCACGCCCGTGCCGCGCACAAAGCCGGAAACCAGCCTCCCTCCTGAGATCATATCGATCTCGGCCAGTTCCTCGGCGAGGCGGATGGGGTTATCGAAGATTGGCAGCGGGTTACCCAACAGCACGATTTTGGGCTTCTTGGTGATTCGCGCCAGGATGGCCGCCTCCAGGTTCATGGTCGCGCCGAGGCAGGTGGGCGTATTGTGATGCTCATTCAGCATCAGGCCGTCGAAGCCCACCTCCTCCGAGTATTCGTACTCGTCGAGATACATGTTGTACAGCTGGGAGCCGAGCTGTGGGTCGAAGTTGCTGTTGGAAAAGGTGAGGCGCACCGCGTTGTTTGGACTGTTGCGCACATCATCTTCCGTGTAGTCCATGTAGGCGCGCTCGGTAAACCGCATCAGGAACATGGGTTTTCTCCTCGCAAAATTCCCTCTCCCTCCGGGGGAGGGTTAGGGTGGGGGCGTTTTTCATTTTGCGTTTTCCGCTTTCCTCCAGGCACCTTTGCCATTATGCTTCACTAAAGAGAGAGTTCAATCCCCCTTGCGGAGGACGCCCCCACCCTGACCCTCCCCCGGAGGGAGAGGGAATTCTGCAAAGGCGTTGCGCGTTTTCAGAACGCCCGCGGTGGGAATACGCGCCGGTAAACGCCAGGCGAGCCCGGGGCGTGGCCGTAGGTTCCGCCGATGTACTGGTTCATCGTGTCCTGGCCTCGCTGCTTTTCCCACGCCAGGGTCTCCGGCACCCTCTCGTGCTCGAACTCGTACATTGTCAGGTACTTCGGGCCTCCCTCGACGGCGTGGTAACGGCGGACGAACTGGCAACCTGGTATCTGCAGGTTGCCGGGCGTGCGGACCGTGTCGTAGTACTGGTTGTACTTGGCCTCCAGGTTGGCCGACACATCCATGCGCCCGATCTGCAGCGCCGGGGCCATGCTACGCCCGAGGGTATCAGTATCATCGCCGCCCTCAGGGTAGATCTGGGCGTAGACGTTGCGCACGGTGCCTCGGCCGACCACGTTGGGCGACATCCGCTGGGTCCACGGCGTGGGATTGTTGCTCATTCGCAGGTATTCGCTAGTCTGCAGCGCCTCGGCCGATTCCAACTCGTAGACGGCCAGGTAGCGCGGGCCGCCCTTCAGGGCCTCGTAACGCGCGCCGTCCAGGAACCCGGGGGCGCTGAGGCGTTCCGGGATGTGCTCTTCGTTGTACCATCGGTTGAATTCGGCGTCGTGCTCGATATCCACATCGGTGTAGACCATTAGCAGCGCCGTGCCTTTCCTTCGGACCATGTGACCTCCAACAGTTCCTTCTCCCAAAGGGGAAGGGTCTGAGCAAGACGGTTGTGGCTAGTTGTCGGTTACCTCGAACGACAGGTATGCGTAGCGGAGGAAGATGCCGCCGCGCGGCTCGGCCAGCGGGCCGTTGACCGCTAGGACAGCGATGACGTAGGTGGCGCCCGGTTCGGAAGTGGTGGCCAGCTCCACCCGCTGCGGAGCGTTTAGGCCCGGGATGCTGCCGGTGTTGCGGTCGATCTCCCCGTTGACCCACACCTCGCCGTAGTTGTCGGCGTTGGTCTCGAACCACAGGCGCGCTCCGGCCACCGGCATGCCGTTGACGGTCTCGGGCAACTCCACCGTGATCCGGTACCACGCGAAGGTGAATCCCACCGACAGGCTCTGGCGGACGTTGTCGCATACCTCCCAGCCGGAATCATCGAAGTCGGCCAAGCGTGCAGGCGTGGCCAGCAGCTGAGCCGTCAAACCCTCGTTGGGTTCGCCGGGAATCAGCCCCGGCGCAACCCGCCACTGCCCCTTCACCTGCGCCCTGTCGGCCGCATTGTTCAAGTCCAAGGCCACTCTTGGCATGGCATCCCTCCGTTGAGCTGAATACGCGCGATTATAGCCGCCCGCGGTGTACATTGAACAACTGCAGGTTTGGCACGCGGCAGAACTGCCCTTCTGCGCCCTTGATGCTGCCAGAAACAAGCGCTTTTCTTGCCGACGCGTACGTGACTGTGCCTATAATCCCCCTAAATGATTCACCATGCGGAAGGAGGAACCTGAATGGACGCCTACCAGTGCATAAGGTCGAGGCTGACGGTGCGAAACTTCAAGCTCGACCCCGTGCCGGAAAGAGTTATCCGCCGGATGCTGCAGGCGGCCCGGTGGGCGCCCAGCGCCCGCAACCGCCAGCCGTGGAACTTCATCGTCATCCAAAACCGGGATACCCTGGCCCGGATAGGCAGCATTGCCTCGTCGGGAGGATTCATCGGCGGTGCGCCACTGGCAGTGGCCGTGGTCATGGACCGCGGCGGTCGGCCCGAGTTCGATGCCGGACGGTCCCTGCAGCAGATGGAACTGGCCGCTTGGTCGTTGGGAGTGGGCGGATGCGTCGCCGGCGTTCGCGGCGAGGAGAACGTCAAGGTCAAGGAACTGCTGGGAATTCCTGAAGATAAGGACCTAGTGACCGTGGTGGCCTTCGGATATCCGACCGATGAAGCTGCCTCCAAGTCCAAGCTGCGCATGCCAATTTCGGAATTCGCACACAACGAACGGTTCGGTCAGAGCTACGGGGACTGAATTCCAGACGTACTAGGAGTCGAGTTATGCGATTGGAAAACAAAGTAGCCATCATCACCGGCGCCGCCGCAGGAGTCGAGGGACAGCTGATGGGGTTCGGTGGCGCTGCAGCCCGCATGTTCGCCGCGGAGGGCGCCAAGATCGTGCTGACCGATATCAAGGTGGAGATGGGCGAGGCCACTGCTGCCCAGATCCGCGAGAACGGCGGCGATGTCTTCTTCATGGCCCACGACGTTACCGACGAGCGGCGGTGGCAGGAGGTCATCGCCGAAACTGTGGCCCGCTACGGCAAGCTGGACGTGCTGGTCAACAACGCCGGCACCGGCGCCCGCTTCACCGTGGAGGAAACGTCGGTCGCCGACTGGCAAGGCCAGATGGATGTCCACGCCAAGGCCGTATTCCTGGGCGCCAAGCTCGCTATCCCGGAGATGCGCAAGGCCGGCGGAGGCTCGATCATCAACGTCTCATCTATCTACGGGATCGTGGGCAGCGGCACCTCCACCGCCTACCACGCGGCCAAGGGCGCCAGCCGCCTATTCACCAAGTCGGTAGCAATCCAGTACGCCGGGGAAAACATCCGCGTCAACTCGGTGCATCCCGGCTATTGCTGGACCCCGCTGACCGACCCAGGGTACTCCGGCGAGGAGGGCCGCCGCGAGTGGTCCCTGGAGCGGATCCCGCTGGGCCGACTGGGCAACGCCGACGACATCGCTCACGGCATCGTCTATCTCGCCTCAGACGAATCGTCGTTCGTTACTGGTTCGGAGTTGGTTATTGACGGTGGCACCACGGCGCAATAGCGTGGGCCTCATTGTGATACCGATACCAGGATACCTTACCGGAGGATACCGATGACGTCTGTGCCTCCACCCCCAGCCCAGCCACAGGAGCCTTGGCCGAACCTGCGAGCACGGCCAAGATCATTCTTCAATGCGCCCCTTTGCGAGGACATTACGCGGTTGGAGGCCGATGTCGCCTTCATCGGGATACCCTTCGATCAAGGGACTCTGGGCCGGCCGGGAGCGCGTTTCGGCCCCGACGCGATGCGCGACGCGCCCCGGGCCTACTCCTACTCCGACCCATACGGGACCCAGGGTGAGGCCGATGGCTTTTTCGATATAGACGCCGGGGACGAACTGCTGCGCGGCGTGACTATGGCCGACTGCGGCAACGTCCCCATCGTTCCGTCGGAGGTGGCCGGCAACTTCGAACGCATTACCCGCGCCGTAGAGCAGGTCGTCGGACGAGGGGCACTTGCGGTGGCGGTCGGAGGTGACCACGCCATCACCTTTCCGGTGGTGCGGGGCCTGTCAAAGTTCGCGCCGCTGAACATCGTTCACTTCGATGCTCACCTCGACTACACTCACGATGTGCAGGACGCACTCTACACCCACGCCAGCCCCATACGCCGTTGCCGTGAGCTGGACTTCGTCGGCCACATCACTTCGGTGGGCATCCGCTCCGCAAGGCGGATTCCCTACGAGGAGGCAGTCCGGGACGGCAGCCTCATCATCAGCGGCACCCAGTTCCGGGAGTTGGGTCCACAAGCCGTGGCCGACCTCATTCCCGGAGCCGATAACCTGTACATCACCTTCGATGTGGACGTGCTCGATCCCAGCCAGGCCCCCGGCACCGGAACACCAGAGACCGGCGGGCTGTTCTACCAGGAGGCGCGGGACTGCCTGCTGGCTTTGCTGGAGAAATCGAATCTCGTGGCCTTCGACATCGTTGAGGTTGCCCCTCCCTACGACAGTTCCGAGCTGACGGTTCAGGTGGCAGCGCGGCTGATGCAGGACATCCTGGCCGCCCGTTTCCCCTCGCGATCCAGGTAAGCTCGCGGCCTCAGCGCCTGGACTTCCGTCGGCTGCGCTGATCCCGGTGCCACTCCCGCCTACGCGCGAATAGCGCGATGGCGGCGCGCAGGGGAATGTGCTGATGGACTCGGGGACCTGACTCCGCCCCACATCAGAGGTTGAGTGAGTTATTCCCTCTCCCTCCGGGGAGGGTTAGGATGGGGGCGTTCCCTTGATTTTCACATAAGAAATTCAAAACCGTCATTCCGGCGAAAGCAGGAATCCAAGACCCCCGTGAAAACGCCCTGCGTCTACATTATCGCCAGCAAGCAGAACGGCACCCTTTGCGGAGGGGAGGGATGAAGGACGGGGACAGGAATGACTGTTATGCGACGGCTTGCGGGGGCTCTGGATTCCGGCTTTCGCCGGAATGACGGTGTAGCGGGAATGACGGCGTATAGATGAGGATTACGGATGATGTCAATTTCAAAGAGGGACACTACCGGGGGTTGCCAGCGGCGTTGGCAAAATGCACAACGGGAATGTCAAAATTCAGGACAGATCCGCGGACTGGCAATTGCGTGGATTGCATTTGGATTCCGCGTTGTCAGGTGGCCTTGAGTTCCGCCAGCGTTTGGTTTAACTTCTCAGCTTCCAGGGACAATCGTTCCCATTCCTCCCATAGAGACTGTTCCTCTTCCTTGAGGATGCGATAACGTTCGCCCGAAGCCTCGATCTGGGTCCGGTCTTCAAACCTCTCGGGGTTGGTGAACATGACCTCAAGCTCCGTAGAGACGGTCTCGCGCTCAGTGATGGCTTCACCAATCTCGTCGATCCGGGCCGCAAGTTGACGCGCCTGCCTGCCCAGGGCCCGTTGCTGCTCCTCTCTGGCCGTAAGGGGACGTCGGGAACGTCGGCCACCTTTCGCATCGCCGGAGGCATCAGATTTCTTGCCATTGTTACTGTCTGGAGCAGGCTTCGTATCGGTCTCATGCTGCTTCCAGTACAAATAGCTGTCGTAGTCTCCGGGGTAGACCCTGGCCACTCCCGCGTCAATCTCAATGATCTTGTTTGCCACCTGTCTGATGAGGGTACGGTCGTGGGTGACCAGGCAGATGGTGCCGTGGTAATCGCCGAGAGCGTCGGCCAGGATCTCCCGGGATGTAATGTCCAGGTGATTGGTTGGCTCGTCCATCAGCAGGAAATTGTTGGGCTGGAGGAGCAGTTTGGCCAGCGCGACCCTCGCCATCTCGCCCCCGGACAGCACGGAGATACGCTTCAGTATGTCGTCTCCACTGAACAGAAAGCCCCCCAACGTCGTGCGCAGGTTTTGCTCGGTCTCTGCTGGCGCGATCTCCCGCAGTTCCTCGAAGGGACTATTGTTGGCGTCCAGCTGGTCCAGTACGTGTTGGGCGTAGTAGACGGGAATCACGTTGTATCCCAGATTGCGCTCTCCGCTGTCGATGGGCAGGACGCCAGCAAGAATCTTGAGCAGTGTCGACTTGCCGGCTCCATTGGGGCCGACCAGGGCAACCCGGTCGCCCCTCTCCAGTGTAAGGTTCAGCCGTCGATAGACAACATTGTCGCCGTACGATTTGCCGACGTTAGCCAGCGTCATAACGTCCGAACCGCTACGCGGCGGCTCAGGGAATGAAAAGTGGACCTTTCTGGTCGCTCGCGGCAGGTCTATGACCTGTATTTTTTCCAGTTGCTTGATCCGGCTCTGGACCTGGGTTGCCTTGGTCGCCTTGGAGCGAAAGCGGTCGATGAACCGCGTTTGCCGCTTGATCTCACGCTCCTGGCGCGCGGCGGCCGCCTGCTTGATTTCCAGCGTTCGCTCCCGGGCAACCAGGTAGCCGTCATAGTTGCCCCGGTGATGCACGACCTCTCCGGGTTCGATGGCAAGGATACGGGTGGCAACGTGATTCAAAAAGGCCCGGTCGTGGGATGTGATTACCACTCCTCCGGGGAAGGAGGAAAGGTATTTCTCAAACCAAAGGTGAGCCTCAAGGTCCAGGTGGTTGGTCGGTTCGTCCAGCAGGAGGAGGTCCGGTTTTCTGAACAGCAGCCGCGCCAATTCGGCCCGCATGATCCAACCGCCGCTGAATTCATCCATACCGCGTGAGAAATCGCTTTCCTTGAAGCCCAAGCCAGAAAGGATTGCCTTCGCCTCATGGTCTCGGTCTGCCCCGCCGGCCGCTTCCAACTCCTGGTCCATTCGAGAGAGCAGACCGGTCAATTCCTGCTGTTCCAAGGGATCAATGGTCGATGACAGGGTTTCCCTGGCGGCGGCCATGCGGCCGGTGAGAGCTATCACCTCAAGATTCGCATTCAGCACCTCTTGCAGCAGGGAATGGCCGACAAACTCCGATGGTTCCTGCCTCAGATACCCCACCGTTGCGTTGCGTCGCCGGGATATTGACCCGGTATCAGGCGGAGTTTCGCCAGCAAGAATGTCCAGAAGAGTGGTCTTGCCCGAGCCGTTGGCGCCAATTAACGCGATCCGGTCGCCGGTCGCCAAGGAGAGACTCAGCCCTCTGAACAGCGTATGTTCAGAATAGGCTTTGCTGATGTCAGATGCGAATAGCATAGGTATAAGCCGGGGCAGCAATTGTATCATCCTGCCCATCTATAGGCCTGCCTTGGGCGTGCAATACCAGGCAATCGCGTATTAAGCAAAACAGCGTTGCCGGTGCCCGTCATTCCCGCGAAAGCGGAAATCCAGGGTTGCCGTGGTGCGCCACATTCCAGACGGTGAAGGACTCTGGATTCCAGCTGTCGCGGGAGTATCCGTGTTGGATGTCAAGGGTTTGGCTGGATTTCGGGTTCAGAGGGCCGGTGTGTGGTTGGGTGTCCAAGGTGTGCCGCGTTGGGCGATGGCGTGGAGTTGGGTCAGGAGCTTGCGCATGACCGCTACGAGGGCCACTTTGCCAGGCTTGCCCCGCTGGCGCAGACCCCGGTAGAACTGGCGCAGTTGGCCCTCGGTACGCACGATGGAGAGGGCCGACATATACAAAGCACGGCGGACTGCGGGCCGTCCACCTCTGATGGCGCGATGCCCGCGTTGCTGTCCGCTGTCCCGGGCCCAGGGAGCCAGCCCGGCGAGTGCGCACAATCCCTTGCTGTCGCCATAGCCCAACTCGGGCAAGTCAGCCACCAGAGTGGCAGCGGTGAGGGGACCGACGCCGGGGACGCTGCGGTACAGAATGGCCTGCTGGCACAGGTGTTCACTGGACTCCAAGGCGTCCTGGTAGTCCCGGTCGAGGCGGGCAATCTCCGCATCCAGCCAGTCGATGTGGCGCTGGGTGGAGGCCCGGGTTGCTGGGTTCCAGGCCCGGTCGAGACGGTTGCGTTCTTGGACCCTCTGGTTGACCAGCTGGCGGCGGCGGCGGAGCAAGGACTGCAGTTCCTCCCGCTGGGGATCCGGAGGCGGAGATTCCTGGAGAGCAAAGGCCTGCCCGTACTGGGCGAGGACCTGGGCGTCCAGACGGTCGGTCTTGGCCTGGCGTCCACTGGCCTGGGCGAAGGCGCGGACCTTGTTGGGATGGGCCAGATGCACCGGCAGGCCAGCCTGGGCCAGTCGATGGACCAAGGGTCCCTCGTAGCCGCCGGTGGGTTCACAGACGACGAGGGCCACGGGCTGAGCCGTCAGCCAGGCCAGCAGGGCGGCGATGCCTGGGTCATCGTTGGGGAAGGGGTGGACCTCCCTTCCGCCGGAGGCTGCGTCCAGGCGGGTTTTGCCCACGTCAATGCCCACGACGGCCGCTGTGGTGGTGCTTGTCATTGTTGCTGCCTCCTGTTGCAGGTATCATTCGCTGAGGTCCTCCCCACTTGCTATGCGGGCCTTGCGCCCCGGTATCCGTTCGGAGGGCCTTGGCGTGGCGTGAGGGGTGTCCTACTCCCGCTCGGCGCAGTCAGGGCAAACAACCCCGGCTCGCCCAATGACGGACGACGCGCCCCTCACGCCTGCAACACAGATTGGCCGGTCTGTGCCGCATATGCAACATACAAATGACGGCGAATTTTCTGGCAATGGTGGGTTGCTGGATGCGAAGAAAGTTAATACGCGATTGCCCTGCATAGAATACCAAGAGGATTGTAAAGTCTTTTTCTATTCGCTCTTGGCGAGCCTGTCGAACCATCGGTGGCTTGAACGGGCATCCTTCAACAAACTCAGAATGAGCAGAAACCAAGAGGCGTCACTTTGCAATCGCCCCAATGCCCTGGGCAGGAAGATTGCAAAGTCAGTGAGATCGACGGCAAAGGCGGGCGGTGGTCTGTGTTGGCTGGAAGGCGCAGCTCTTGGCCCACTTCCCGCCCTCCGAGGCGTTCAGGTCTTGTCCGCCGCTACGCGGGCCACACGGCCGGTCAGAGCGCCCCGCGACGGCTCATACGGCTCTCCCGCCTGGGTGCGCCGAAATGGTGGTGGCATGGGAAGGAGGACGTAACAGTTCAGAGTTGAGGGGATCCGAGCATCTGACGGCAGGCCGAGAGGGGATCCAACCCCTGGGCGCGCCAGGTGCCGAAGAGGGAAGCCAGGGTCATCTTGGTGTCGGTGCCCCGGTCTGAGCGGGTGCCGCCGCTGATTTTGCGGCTGACCACCAAGGGCGCAGGCTGCGCCCCGCAGCGTTGTTGTCCGAGGGCACCGCCGGGTCGGCCACAAAGACGAACAGCTCTTTGATGAAGGTCTCGATACGTCGGCACAGGTTGCCTTGGGCGGCTGCCGGGTCCTGGGCGTAGAGACGGCACTGGTCCAGCAGTTTCCGCTCCAACCGCTGCTGGACCAGCCGTCTTTGACCAGCGCCGGGATGGCTGAAGCCCTTGGCCTGCCGGTAGATGCCTTGGACCGCCGCCGCCCACCGGAGCAGTGAGGCATCTCTGGGGTAGAGGGTCTTCAGGTCGTGGATGTCCCGCAGCAGGTGCACCCAGCACCGCTGCTTCAGTCCCGGGTAGTGATGATAGGCGGCATAGAAGTCGCTGACCAACACCCCACTGAAGGACTCATCCAGCACCTCGTCCACCACCTCCTTGTTCCTCCTGCGGCGCAGGAAGTACCGCCCGGTGGGAGTGCTGAAAGTCCAGACGTAGCCGTTGACCCCATCCTGGCGCCAACCGGTCTCGTCGGCGTGGACCACCGGGCTGCCCCGGATGCGCTCCAGAATCCGGTCCACCGCCGGTTGGGCCTGCCGGGCCACTTGGTGGATGGCCCGGACGATGGCGCCGAGGCTCAGGCGCAACTGGTGGACGGTCTGCAGATACCACTGGACGGTACGGAAGGGCAGCCTCCCCTCCTCCCGCAAGGCCGCCATCAGGCTGAGCAGGTTTACTCCCAATCGTTGTTTCCCCAGCGCCACCTCGCCCAAGTCCACCTTGGGCACCCGGCGTTGCTCACACACTGGGCAAGTCCTGGCGATGAAGACATGTCCGGTTACTTGGACCGGAACCACCGGCAGGTCGATGACCTCCCGGGTGCGGTGGGTCCAGCCCCCGGACAGCCGGGTTCCGCAATCAGGACAACTCTCCACGGCGTGGGCCACCCGGTGGGTGGGAGTCATGCGCTGGCGGGCAAAACCGCGGGGCCGGGGCTTCCTGGGACTGTTTCTCCCTGGGAGTCTGCTGGCGGCCGGACTTGGGCTTGATGCCGGGCATCCCTTTGGGGCCGCCCGGTTTGGCCTTTCCCTCCAGCGCCTCTATCCGCCGCTGCAACTGGGCGATGACGGCTTGCTGCTCTTGAACGACAGCCTGCAACTGGGCAATCAGGGCCAGCAGGTCCTCCCGCGGCATGGCGCTCAGGTCAAGGCTCGTATCCATGCCTCTGATTTAACGCCTCTGATTTAACATAACCGCGAAACTGTCCCCCTTTGCTCTTTCGGCAACTTTCGGCCAATTCGCCTCATCAAGTCTGAACTGTTATAGGAGGACCCGGACAAGTGTGTTCCGGGGTCAAACTAAACCATTTCTACTGCGATTTGCTCATTCTCAAAACTTCCACATCAATTCCCCCGAATCTGTCCGCCATAAACATGAGTCATCCCGAAGTTTAGTAAAGAGGGTAAAGACGGGGGAAGTGGTATAGGAAACCATAAACAGGCGAAGGACCCTTTCGGGGTCCTTCGCCTGAGCGCGTTAAAGCAGCTTGAAAACCGCTCTGCCTGGGGTGGTTAGCGGTTTACCATGTCATAGCTGCGCAGCAGCTTCCCTGGGGTCGCTCCGGTGCACACAGTGCCCTCGGTGAAGGTGACTTCGCCGTTGACGATGGTGAAACGGATTCCCTTGGCCTTCTGGATGATGCGCCGCTCCCCGCCAGGGAAGTCTGTGTCGTAGACCGGGCTGTCGAACTGGAGGCCCAGCTTGTCCAGGTCGTAGACCATGATATCGGCGGCGAACCCTTCCTTCAGGATGCCCCGGTCGGTGAAACCGGCGATGGCGGCCGGGAGCATGCTCATCTTGTAGTGGGCCTTCTCCAAGCTCATCATTCCTTGGTCCCTCACCCTGTCCGCGATCATATTGACCGGCCAAGAGCCGAGGGTCTGATAACGGGTATGGGCGCCACCGTCAGACACGCATGGGTGCGTGTAGGGGTGGTTCAGGATTTCGGACACCGCCCTCCTGTCCGTCCCCTGTGCCGAGTCAAAAGTGAACTCGGTGCGGAGCCCCTCGTCTATGGCCAGGTCGAGCATAGCGTCCATGGGGTGCTTGCCCATCATTTCGGCCAACTCGGCGATGTTCTTGCCCTCGTATTTCAGGTTGCGGTCCTCCCGGACCTCAACCACCCGCATCTTCGACCATTCGGAGGCCGCGTCGGCGGCACCACCCTGGCCGGCGTACGCACCCACGTCCTGGCGCATCTTGTCCCGGTTCTCGGGTATGCTCAACTTGGCGATCCGCTCTTCCGGAGTGCCGACGAACGGGTCGATCCAGTTGGGCATGGCGTCGAATCCGTTGTATTCGGCCAATTCGAACACCGGGGAGGGGGAGTAGGCCGTCGTCTGGGCGTACATCGGTGCGCCCTCGTTGCGAGCCCTTTCCAGGAATGCCAATTGCTCCCTGTAGCGGCCTGGGGCGTTCTCGTTGAAGGACACCGCGCCCCACTGGATGGGCCGCCCGGAGGCGAGGCACATCTCGATGAGGAAGTCCTCACGTCCCCTGCCTGGCGCGTCGCCCTCCACTGCGTCCATCAGAATCGCCGACTGCCCTGTGACCGCTGCCACCACTGGCCCAGGGTCACCGCCGCCAATCAGGTCCGGCTCACCGGGGGGCAACGGGCGCTCAGCAGGGCCGCGGGTCCAGCCGATGTGACCGACGCCAAATTCGTTCAGTACCTTTGCCAGGGCCAGGAACTCATCGTTGGAAGCAACCTGGCTGGGGATGAAACGTCCGTCGTCCGGGCGGTTGGCCAGGGTCTTCATGGCCGACCAGCCGAAGGCGCCGGCACGCATGGCCTCGCGCTGCAGATCCTCCATTTGCCGGATCTGCTCGTCGCTGGCCCGAATGACCGTGCGGGAATCCTCCAGGCCCATCACGTACATTCGCAGCGTGTTGAAGGGCACCAGCGCGCCCACGTTGATGCCGAGAGGATGGCTGTCCAGGCTGTCCATCCACTGCGGGAAGGTCTCCCAGTCCCACCTCAGGCCCAGTTCCATCGTCTTCATTGGAATCGCCTCGATCCTGGTCATGAGGCGCATAGCCGCATCGCGGTCTTCGGGTTTGCACGGGGCGAAGCCGAAGCCGCACTGGCCGATGGTCACCGAGGTTACGCCGTGCCAGCCGGACATGGTGGCGTAAGGTTCCCAGTTCAGCTGGAGATCGTAGTGGGTGTGAAGGTCGATAGCCCCAGGTGCCACAATGCAGCCCGTGGCGTCGAGCTCCTCCTTGGCCGATCCCTGTATCCGGCCGCTGATCATGGCGATTTTGCCATCCTTGATGGCGACATCGCCGCGGAAAGCCGGCATTCCACCGGTGCCATCGACAATCGTACCGTTACGAATAATTTTGTCGTAATCTGCCATGCCTATCCCTCATTTGGGGCGATTTGATACTGGTGTGACCTTAACCATTAGCCATACGATAGTCAAGACTCGGACTCGCGTTCCAGGGGCCGGTCGTGGGGCGAGCGGAAGCCGGAAAGACCCTGTTCCGACGGGAACCCGGACGGTGGCGCGTCGGGCGGTGTTGACAGCACCCGGTCGGGTTCGTGAATCGGGAAAACGAACAGCAACCGGGCCGGCGTCTCCGAGCGGTTGAGGAATCCGTGCACTGTCCCGGCAGGCGCAAGTACCAGGTCACCGGGTCCTATGGTCACCCGCTCCCGGCCCACCAGTGCTTCCAGCGTACCCTCCAGCAACACCATCGCCTCTTCCGTGTTGGTGTGGGTGTGGCGCGGCACGCGGGACATACCGGCGATAGTGACCTCGCCGACTCTCAACGAATCACTGCCATGATCGGCATCCACTATGCCGAACGACTCCAGACCGGGAGAGGTTGCATCCTCTCTCTTGCTCCGGTCGCTTTTCCTTATAATGGGCATGGCGCCTCCTCATCTGTGTTGGATCGGCGAGAGCTATTCCAACCAACGGACGAAGTTGGAAACGGGCGTGCGTTGGGATGGAGGGTCCTCCGCGGGGTAGCCGATGGAGAGCATGGTCGCCAACTCCCAATCGTCCTCAGCCCCAAGGGAGTTTGCCAGGTCCGGGTGGCGAGTGGGCCCACCCGTTTCCCAGGTCACTGCCAATCCCTCGGCCACTCCGGCCAAGGCGATGTTGTGAGCGGCGCAACAGACAGCTGCGTAGTTCTCCCTAGTGCCCTCATCATCTCGTCCGGGAGTGGAGTACATGTAGATGATCACCGGGGTCTTGAGCAACGAATCGCGGGTGGCCTCGGCGCGCTGCGCGTTGCCGCTGCGTTGCAGGGCGAAGTCATGGGCCAGCCCGGCCACTCTCTCCAAAGCCTCGCTTCCCTTTTCCAGGATGAAGAACCGCCAAGGTTCGGTGAGGCGATGGTTCGGCGCCCAGATGGCGGTCTCCAGCATACGGTCCAACGCATCCCTGGGCACCGCCTGGTCTTTGAAGTCCCACGCCATTCGCCGACGATAGAGCGCCTCGTAGACGCTGACCCCGGTCTCGGGTACGGTGCAATCATCGAACCGCAGTTTTTCGGTGCTCCCGGACTGGCTGGACATATCGGCCTCCTCTCTTTGGTTGGTTCCTCCGGCTCCTCCATTCGGTCGTCCCCCGGAGCGCGTTCTAAATAGGCATTTGGGCCGGTCCCGACAAATTAAGGACCGGCCTGTCCGATTGCCTGACGATGACAGACAGGGTTTTCGGGGCGCATCTGTGCTCAGCAGGAGAGCGGGCGGCTAACCCAGGCCGAACTGCTCCCTCGCATTTCCGCCCATCATCCGGGCGATGACCGGCCGCGACACGTCTGCTTGGGTCAGCGTCTGGATGGCCTCCCAGGCGCTGGATGTGTCGTGATGGGGGTAGCGCGATCCCCAGACGATTTTCTTCTCGAAGGAATGAGGTAGCTCCTGGATCAGCCGCTCCTCCGCATCGAATCCGAGCATCACACGGCCTTCATCCCAGATCTCCTCGGGCTCGGTACTGACAGGGTAGTAATGCTGGAGCGGAATAACCCGGGTCGAAGCTTCCATCTTCTCCAGCACCTCCTCCATCCAGGAGGCTTTCCCGTGAGCCATCACCACCTTCATCTCCGGGAACCGCTCCATCACGGTATAGCCGATAAGGGTGGAGGCGACGAACAGGTGGTTGTCGAGCCAGTGGGAGAGTATCGGAGCCAACGGATGGCCCAAAGGCACCATCCCGGTGGCTGGCGAAACCCGATTGCGGTCGTCGGTGCTACCGCCGGCGAAAGCCCCGCCCCCGCCGCCATTCAGGGCAGGGGTCTGGGTGAGCCGGCCCTTGACCTTTTCGATGAATGGCCCGTGGGAGGTCCACTCAGGGTTCCACAGTCCGGCCGTGGGATGCACGGCAGCGGCCAAGCCCAGGCTCTCCAGCTCCGCCCACAGGGGATCGTAGTAGGGGTGCGTAAAGTAATGCCCCTCCATGAACATGGGTCGGATGAAAGCCCCCCGGAAGCAGCGGACGCCGGCGACGCGGCGCAACTCCGCCAAGGCGAAGTCCATGTTCCTGAGGGGGACCATCGCGGCAGCAAACAGCCGCTCAGGAGCCGCTTGGCAGAATTCCGCTATCCAGTCGTTGTAGGCCCGCGCCAGTGCGTATGAAACGTCGGGGTCCTCCACCAAGTGAAACCCTTCGGCGAACCAGGTGGGATAGATGAAGGCCCGGTCTATGCCCATGGCGTCCATGTCCCGGAGCCTTGCCTGCGGGTCCCACGCGCCCTCACTCATAGGGTGGCGGGTATCAGGGTCCAGGCTGCCCACGGAGTCCCAAGTCATTCCCGGCTTCCAGATGGCGTGGCGCGGTATGTTGGGGTTTCCGTTGTCGCGGAACACCTGGCCATTGATCTTGAGGTACGAGTCGAATTGCCCCTCTTCCCGCCAGAGGGCATGCTTGCCCAAGACCCGGTACTCAGGATCCAGGTATTTCTCCCACAGCTCGCGGGGTTCCACCACGTGGGAGTCGCTATCGAAGACCTCGAAGTCTTTCCTTGTCGTCATCCTGCCTGTCCCAAATGGTGTGTAGTTACCGGCGCGTCACCGACGACTCCGGCTTGAGGGCTTCCCTGATCTCGTTTTCGTCCGGCCACCAGTCCGGGCGGAGAATCTCGGTCACCCTGTCGCGGATTATCGTCTTGGGCGGGTCAACGTTGTAGAGCCGACGGGCATTCTCACCCAGAAACCTGGCCTGGTCGTCAATGGGCAGCTCGCACTCCTCCATGGTCTCGATGGCCCGCCAAACGTCATCCCCGTCGTGGTGGTAGACATCGGAGGCCCAGGCCAGTATGTCGCGGTAGTAGTCCGGCAAGCGGGACGGCGGCGCCTCATCTCCCTCGAAACCGGTTACGCAGTGCTGAAAGAAGGTCTCGCTGGGCATCTGTTTCAACGCGGGCAGAGTGCGGTCGTTGCGGTAGAGCCGGTAGTTCTTGTCGCATTCGTCCAGCAGAAAGCTGAGCCAGGTGGAGGATGCCTCGAACACTGCGGCCTTGATCTTGGGGTGCCGCTCGAAAAACCCGGACATCAGGACCATGGTCACCCACAGGGCGGCCTCGGCCTGGAAGTTCTGCACGTTGGTCAGGAGGTTGTGGGGCAGGCCCGAGGTGGAGACTGCCTTTCTGATCAGCTCCGCGCCTGAATATTGGTCGGAGTAACCTGGCGGCTTCGCGAGCCCCGTGGCCGGGAAGGGATGCATTCCGTAGACCAGCCCGGTATCCTCCAGCGCGTTCCACACGACCTCGTACTTGGGCTGAATCGGGTAGTTGCCCATGGCGTCCATGGGCCGGATGAGGGCGACCCGGCAGCCCTGTGCGGCCACGCGATAGACCTCTTCGGCGGCGTACTGAGGGTTCTGCATGGGGATGAGGGCGGCGAAGAAGAGCCGGTCCGGGTCCTCCTGCGTGTACTCGAAGGCCCAGTCGTTGTAGGCCTTGCACATGGCCCGTGCGCCCAGGGCGTTCTGCAGCCAGGGATAGGTGTCGATGCTGGTGGGTATGATCATCACCTGGTCGATGCCTTGGACGTCCATATCCAGCAACCGGGGGCCGGGTTCGTCGGCTCCGGCGTGGGCCAGGTAATCCGACTGCTCCTGGGTAAGTGCAGTCTCAGGGCGAAGGTTGCGGACGTTCAGGGCGCGCTGGATGTCATGTTTCAGTCCGGGGCCAGCCAGCCTTACGATGTCTATGGCTCCGGGGCCGGTCTTCGGTGTCGGGGAGAAGTTGTTGACGTCGGCCTTGCCGTTGACCAGCAACTGGTTCGTCTCGGCGTCATACCACATGGTGGACTTGAGGGCTTCCAGTTCGTCCTTGGTTAGGTTGTCTGCGGCCCGCTCCCAGACTCTGGCAGGCTCGACGATATGAGCGTCGCAATCGAAAGTGGGGAAATCCTTGGTCATTGGCCTGAATCTCTGTACTGGCAAGTCGGCCCCCTATATTCGCAACACGTTGGACAAGTTAGGTACGATATTGTGCCTAATCTAGCAATGGGCATAGCTATTGTCAACGGACTTGCGGGGCAGGACAATCGCATTACGACCAACTGCACTCCTCATTCTTGCGGAGGCGGCAATCCAGTAGTAGGTAACCCTAGAATTCAGCTCCGTCATTCCGGCCTTGAGCCGGAATCCAGGAACCCTGGCGCTGTTTACGTTAGCCCTTTCCCCAGCCCTTCTGGATTCCGGCTTTCGCCGGAATGACGATAAAGTCCTCGGCAGTCATCAATTCAATTAAGTTAGACTACTACAAATGTGGGGGTTCTTTGTTATTCCAGATACGGTAGCAGTTCCTCGGAAATGAGCTGCAGGTACTCCAGCTTGGCGGGGAATTCCTTGGGCAAATTCAAGCTGGCCAGCCCGATGTAGTCCAGGCCCTCCTCCTCCTTGCAACGGTTGATGATTTC
Source organism: Dehalococcoidia bacterium (assembly GCA_965249355.1). GTDB lineage: Bacteria > Chloroflexota > Dehalococcoidia > Lucifugimonadales > UBA3495 > VXOI01. Next base: position 1,662,580 of record CBDFLW010000004.1, on the reverse strand, counting down.
GGCGCAGTCCTGCGGGCTGCCGGCCACCGCCCAATCGGGCAACTCCCGCCGCCCTCCAAGTCCAAAGTCCACCGTGGTGTGTTCCTGCATGTTGAAAGAGCTGTACATACCGGCTTTCTTGGCCGCCATTTCCCGGGCCTCGGTGATGGCCGTTTCACGGTCCTTGGCTATGGCGATGGAGCGATGGACGCCGATTCGCCCTGCGGGATCCTTGCCCAACTCGTCGAGGGCTTCCTTGTACTGGCGGGTCAGGACGCTGATGTCCTTCCATCCCGGCTGCGGCCCGAGGACCACCCGGTCGGCGAGGGCCGCAGCACGGCGCACCGCACCTCGGCTCTGCGCCGCAATCCAGATTGGAGGATGCGGCTCCTGTACCGGGGTCAGGGCCAGCCTGGCGTCGTGTACCTGCCAGTGCTTGCCATCGTAGTTGACCTCCTCCCCGCTCCACAGCAGCTTCATTAGTTCGATGGACTCTTCGAACCGGCTCACCCGGTCTCTCCGGTTGGTCCCGAATGCAGACAGTTCCGCTACCCGGTAACCCAACCCCACTCCGAGAATGAACCGCCCGTTGCTGATGTGGTCCAGCGTCACCGTCTGCTCGGCGATGTCCACTGGATTGTGGTAGGGAAGCAACAGAACGCCGGTCAGCAGTTTCAAGCCCTCGGCATCGGGAGCCAACCGGGCCAGCGTTTGCATCGGCTGCATCCAGACGGTGGGATGGGAAATGTAGTGCTGGGGCATATAGATGAGCGAAATCCCCAGCGATTTGGCGCGGCGGCATACCTCGGCGGCCTCTTCCACCTGCTCGTACATGGGCCGGTCTGGGTCTTCCATGTAATCTCGTATGTAAATTCCTACTTCCATCTTTCATGAGTCTCCACTAAATTTCCTAATTGTACCCTGTGTCGAGCGTAGCGAAAGAGGGGCGCGCTGTGCATCCGTCACATGGCAGTGCCGGTGTGTGGGAAGGCAGCGGACGCTGTCCTCGTGGGCCGAGTTCATGGCCGAGGAGCCGGTCAAGCCCAAGGTCCGCAGCCGCGTCCCTGTTCGAGTGGGCGTACACCTTGGTGCAGGCTCTGGAGACGGATCCGGTCGGCGCGGGGCGCTAGGCCAGAAGACACAGTGGGAGGACACCACGATGCGATGCGGTATCCTCCCACTGCTCGTCTATGCATGGGCATTTTTTGTTGCCCATTTTCCGGTGGGGCATTGATTCTTCTTCGTTCGCCCTCTTCTGCGTCCGATGGTCCCATCTGGGGAAGCGGCAGGCATGGAAGCCAATAAGAGGAGACTCACCATGGACCTGGCCTCCACCTTTCAACGTTGGCTGAAGGTCTGGCGGTCAAGGGCGTCAGCATGCGCCGGAGCGGTCAAACCGCCGCCGACCGGGAGGCCGAAGAGGTGAGAGGCTGATACCCCGTTTCTCGGCGGCGCCATGCGCCATAGTCAACAAGCGCTGGGAGCGCCTCCAGGACGATATGCTGTCCGTGCCCGGCTGAGGGCGCGAGGCTTCAGCAGTAGGGCAGGCCGCCAAGGTACAAAGGGTCAGGGTCGATCTGGCCTTCCAGTCTGCTTGGCACGCACCCGCTCAAGCCGCTACGGGCGATCCGCAGCTCTCCCAGGTTGGAGAGGCTGCCCAGCTCCGCCGGTATCTCCCCGCTCAAGTCGTTGTCGTTGAGGCGCAGTAATACCAGGTTGGAGAGGCTGCCCAGCTCCGCCGGTATCTCCCCGCTCAACTCGTTGTCGCTGAGGTCCAGAGCTATCAGGTTGGAGAGGCTACCCAGCTCCGCCGGTATCTCCCCGCTCAAGTCGTGGTTGCGGAGGTCCAGTTGTGTAACGCGCCCGTCGCCGTCAGTGGTGACGCCCTCCCATTCGCCGAGGGGAGCGTCGCTCAGCCAGTTGGCGCTTTCATTCCAGTTCCCACCGTCCGTTGCGTTGTAGAGGGCAACCAGCGCTTCCCGGTCCGTTTCGGCGGAGCCGGAGGCCGCGGGCGGCGCTGTCGTAGCCGTAGGTCCAGGCGCAACGGTGGCAGTGGGCGCGGCCTCTGACCCCGGCGTGGAAGGCGTCCGTGCGGGGGAGGCAGGCGTCTCGGTTGGGGTGGACGCGGTTCGGTCGGGGCCTGTCACGCCGGACGGCTCGTCAGAGCCGCAGGCCGCGAGCGCCGTCGTAAGGGCCCAGCGCAAGGACAACGCTCAACAGGGTCACGTATCTTGTCGTGCGTTTACGAGTCATGTTCCTGCCCTCCAGGTCTTGACTGGCGCTATAGCCAACAGATTCGTACGGGTAGTATAGCGGAGTTGCTATGGGTATCTTAACATTGACACCCGTTTCGCAGGGCAATCGCGTCTTGATTTCAGCGACTCAGAAAATTGGGTCGTAGTAGCCGAAATTGCCGATTTACAGGGCGGGTTTTTCGTTTTCCCGGTCATTTCCGGTCATTTCCGGTCATTTCGGCAATTCCGGGCTGGTCGCTGGTTCAAGGCAGGCCCAACCGGATGTCAGGCGGGTTGTGATTGAGGTCCGTTATAGACATAGAATTTATCCTAGAGAGGGGGCGCCAGGCTCGGCAAGGGGCGAATGACAGCAAAATGCGGCTCCAGCTTTTAAGACGCGATTGCCCTGACCCGTTTCGCCACTCCCAAATATGTGTTGGTATGTCGGCTTCCGCGGGGATGAGCGGGCGCCCCATGCGCAATAGCCAACATAACCCGGGAATACCAAAAGCGGTGTTCCTAACGTGTGTTGGGTATGGCGCACGACACCGCCCATCCTGAGCCTATCTGTTTCCAACCAGCAGAGGGCCGGGAAGTCGGTCTAGTGGAGGCCGGTCCGAGCCAACCTGAGATAGCAGATAGGCATGTCGATGCCCTCCTTAACCCTATTGGCCACCGATGCCTCTCGCCACTCCGGGACACCGCCTCGGCCTTCATCACCGACACGCGGGAACCGTGTCGGTGATGCCGTCTATCCTCTCGATGATTTCCATGGTGCAGGCGTGGGTGGAGTAGGCCCGCGCCCGGCGTCTCTCCACCCGCTCGGTGGCCACCAAGTCGATGAGCGCCTGCTCATTGGGATAGACCCGCTCCTCTGAAAGGAGCGGCACCTGGACGATGATATCGCCGCTCCTGAGGAACTCTCCCAGTAGGGCAGCACTACGGCCTGACTAAAAGTCCAGAACGAACCGCAGTGTGAAAGTTCTTGATTTCGTCAAGTCTGGTGGAGCTGGAGGGGATCGAACCCTCTACCTCTTCAATGCCATTGAAGCGCTCTCCCAAGTGAGCTACAGCCCCATCGCACAAACAATATAGCAAAGGTCGCATTTGGGCCGCAAGTCCCGCGCGCCTTATTGCTGGAGTCTTGCCCTTTTCCAATGCGAGCCGCAGAGTTCCCGTCATTCCGGCGAAAGCGGGAATCCGGGGTTCCCGGGTTAGCCCACTTTCCCGCCGGTAAAGGACTCTGGATTCCCGTTTTCGCGGGAATTGCGGATGCCTTGCCGAGGCCACGTATGAACAATGAAAATGACCATTTTAATGGCAATGACCGGGAATTTTCACGGCAATTGTGAGTTGCTGGATGCGGAGAAGGTCAAAACGCGATTGCCCTGTGTAGGGGCGGCTTTGAAACCCGCCCCTACACCAATGGCGCCTGAATCTTACCCCAAGAAGTCTGCCGTCCACTGCTTTCATGGCAATGACGATTCTGGTTGGCCGTAATTCGACTGCCCTGTTCAGCGGCGGTGGAATTTGACGACGCGGCGGGAGCGGCCCCATTCGCCGGGCATCACGAAGTAGAGGTCTTTGCTGGAATCGGCCCACACGCCGTGGCAGGAGCGATGTAGCTCGGAGCCCCACTGGGTGATGATTTCGCCCTCCAGCGACAACACGCTGAACAGGCCGCCGTTGTGCTCAGGGATGTAGACGATGTCGTCGGAATCGACGTAGAACAGGGCCGGGCCGATGAGTTTGCTGGGCCAGGTTGTGATGTACTCGCCGTCCTGGGTGAACACCTGGACGCGGTCGTTCTCGCGGTCGGCCACGAGCACCTGCCCTTGGCGATCGATCCAGATGCCGTGGGGCAGGCGGAACTGTCCGGGCCCGTCGCCAGGCTCGCCCCAGGACTTGATGAGCTGGCCGTCGGGCGTGAACTTGTGCACGCGAGCGTTGGCGTAGCCGTCGGCGATGAAGATTTGCCCCTCATCGTTGAGGGCAATGCCAGCGGGCATGTTGAAGGGAGGGCCACCGTGGGTGACGGTCTGGAAGGCGGTGGAGCTGTAGTCGTCGGCGTCGACGCCGGTGTCGGATCGCACGCCCTTCTGTCCGATGGTCATCAGGTGCTGGCCGTCGGCGGTGTACTTGTGAACCTCGTGGGTGTTGCGGTCCACCAGCCAGACGTTGTCGTGCTGGTCCAGCAGGATGGAGTGGGCGAAATTGATCAGGCCAGCACCCCAGGCAGAGACGAAGTTGCCGTCCTTGTCGAATATGCAGACGGGGTGCTCCGGGTCGCGGTTGAAGGCGTAGACCCGGTCCTGGGAGTCGCCAAATACCGCCGCAGTGGGCATCTCCCATCCCTCGGGGAGCCTGGCCCACTCAGGGTTCATTTCGTAGGTAAAGTCGCCGGAACCGACAATGCTGCTAGAGGTCACGATTCCTCTCCTGTTTGCTGATTCGGATTGCCGCTAATAATACAGGCTGGCAGGGGAGTTCACCACCAGAGTGCGGGCGGGCAGCGCGCCCCCGCGGTTACCCACGTCGGCACATGGGGTCTATACACCGACCTTCCCGCCTTCGCGGGAATCCGGGTTGCCTTTGTACGCCCACTTTCCAGAGGGTAAGGGACTTTGGATTACCGCTTTCGCAGGAAGGACGCAATGGCGGGAGCGAGAATTCCTGCCATCCAGCAGACTGGCATCAGCGAGGGGACGCCCTCACCCCAAGGGCCCTGCCCTCGCGGAGCGGCTACGGTTTGATGCCGGGAGTGGTGACCCGGAAGCTGTAAATGGACTGCCCCGGAGTGGTGTAGACGGTGCGGTAGTCGGGGCCTCCGAAGGCGATGTTGCGGGGTACCTCGGGGCCGCGGATGACGCCGATGTGGGTGCCGTCGGGCTCGAAGACCCAGATTCCGCCGGAGCCGGTGCAGAATACGCGGCCCGCGGTATCCACCTTCATACCGTCGGGGACGCCGGGCTCGGCCGAGCTCATATCGGCGAAGACGCGGTTGTTGCTCAGGGAGCCGTCGGACGCGACGTCGAAAGCGCGGATCTTGCGGTGGGTACAGATCTCGCCGCGCTCCTCCTCGCCCAGGCAGTCGAGGCTGATGCGGCTGATGGCGACGTACAGCACGGACTCGTCGGGCGAGAACGCCAGGCCGTTGGGGTACTCGCAGCCGTCGGTGGCCAAGCGCACCTGGCCGTCTGGGCCTATCTGGAAGACGCCGGCGAATCCGTACTCGCGGAGTTCGGGTTCCAGCCGCAGCGAAGGATCGGTGAAGTACACGCTGCCGTCGGAGCGGCAGACTACGTCGTTGGGCTTGTGGAACCGCTTGCCGTCCCAGCGCTCCGCCACGGCAGTGACTGCGCCGTCGGCGTCCATGCGGGTAACCCGGCGGTGGTCGGCGCCCTCGCACATCAGGAGGCGGCCCTGGCGGTCGAAGGCGCAGCCATTGCCCTCCCCCGTGTTTTCGCGCAACACGCTCACGCCGTTCGCTTCGTCCCAGCGCAGCAGGCGGCTGTTGGTGAGGTCGACGAAGGTTAGGTAGCCGTCGGGGTGCCAGAGCGGGCCCTCGGTGTTGCCGCCAACGTCGGCCAGATGGGTGTGTTCCGGAGACTCGAGGATGTAGGAAAGATCATCAGGCATAATAATTCCCCCAGTATCAAGAATTGTTGATTTTCGGGATTATATCAGCCGGACTCCGGCCTGCCGTGCTTTATCCTTATTGGTGCAGGGTCTGTCGATTGTTCCCTCTCCCTCCGGGGGAGGGTTAGGGTGGGGGCGTTCCCTTTGGTGAGCCGCCATAGTTTAATCGCGGCATTTCACCCTCACCCCAGCCCTCTGCTTAAAGGGAGAGGGAGAACTAAAAGACCCTGCTTACTGTTGCAAATTAGAGCATGTGGCGAGACGCGGGATTCAATTCAAACGGCCGGTATCCAGGCAGAGACCCTTAGTTCTTGCTGCGCTCCTTGGGTTGTTGCTGCTGGCCATGTCAGCAAACCGGGAATCCGAACCCCGAAGCCCTCGCGCAAGAGCGTCACCTTCACGAGGGCGGGAACCCATAGGAATGCCTTTGGGGACGCGAGGAGATGCGTTGAAACTGCCAACATCGGCGGTTGGCGCAACCCTAATCGCGACGCTGCTCGCCCTCCTGATGTTAGGCGCCGCAGCCTGCCGGGGTTCCGAACCGGAAGCTGTCCCGCTTACCCTAACACCCCCGCCTTCGACAGCCCCGATACCGACGGCGGAAAGCGCCCCCTCTCCTACTGCCGTCACAGGAGCACCCCCGGCGCCGTCGGTCATGCCAACGCCTGCCACAACCCCGATACCGGCGGCGGAAAGCGCCCCCTCTCCTACTGCCGCCATAGTTGCGCCCCTGGCGCCTTCGGCCATGCCAACGCCTTTGCCCCCCGCGTCGCCGTACCCGACCATGGCCCCGGAGGAGTTACAGGCTGTGCTGGACGCTGCGGCCGATAATCTCTTGGGGCGGGTCTTTTTTGAGGCCATTACTCCATCCGAGCTTGCCTGCTGGATAGGTGAGATCAAGGGTCTGGACCAGCATCTCTTGAGCGACCCCCCTGCCGATGCCAGAGCCCTGATAGTCGCCCTCTCGGAGGTCAGGTCAACTTGCATAGATCCGGAACAGGACTCCGACATTCTGATAGCAACCTTCGAAAGCCAGGCCGGTCGTTTATCCGTCGAAACTAAACAGTGCATCCGGGATATCATCTTCGATAATAGCGCACCAGAAGGCGTTCCCAGGATGTATGCCCTCCAGCGTTCTTCATTTCAATCGTCAAAATGCTTTAGCTATCAGGAACACCTTGAGTAGGAAGTCTCGTATTTCGCCCAGGAAACGGGAGGACTGACCGACGATGAAAGGAACCGCGTGCGTCGGGTGGTTGCCGGTGGCGATTCCCTGTTTGGTTCGCACTTCTCAGAGTACCGGGTCTGGTCAAATCACCCCGCATACGATTGCCTGAGCGAGGAGCGAGTGCTGGAACTCAAGCTCGCCTCTTTTGCCGAAGACGTAGATGATGAGACCGACATTCAGTTGAACTGCGCGCGCCATCTGTTTGACCCACGAAGCAGAGCTGGCGGAAACCGCGGCAACGAAGACTTACCGGCAAGAGCAGGTCTGTTGTTATTGCAGCTTGTCGCATATACCTGTCTATCCGACAAACAATTGATTTCAATATATACGGGCCCAGGCACGGAAAGGTCGGACTCCGAAGTTCAGTGCATGCACCGATTATTCGCCGAAGGATTCCCGGTGCTGTACCTGGAGGAAATCGGGCCGAGGATGTTTGGCGACCCGGATGAGTTGAGTCCTGAAGAATCGGAATCCGTGGAATCTTTCTTTGCCAGTTCCGATGAGTGTATCAGCGATAAATAGGGTGTCGTGGGATTCGCCCCCGACGAAAGCCTTCACTCTCAACCGCTCGCCAGCTGGCCACGATTGACCTCTTTCCGTGCCGGATTTAGAATGCGATTATGTTGACTGCAACCCCTATGGCAAACACGCCCTGCGTGGAACGGAGTTATTATGCGGCCGAGTCTTGATCAGGAAGATGCATACCAAGAGCTCCGCCGCCGGGCCGTCGCGGAGTTCGGTGAGGAGCGGGCGGTAGAACTGGAGGAGTATCTGCGCACGGCCGCCCAGCAGGTGACGGACGTGGAGAGCGCGGGCGTCCATCCCGACCTGGAACCGCTGGTACATGGTTGACGCGGCGCGAATGAGGCCACGAAGCGCGCCGGCATTGCAAGGCCGACACCAGTGCCTGCCGGAATTCAATAGTTCCGCCAATACCGTGAGGGTTCAGCGGAATGCGGGCTGGTTTTGGAATCTCGTCGAGCGAGAATACGCCCCTACCCTGACCTTCTCCCGGAGGGAGAGGGAGCATCCTGAGATCCTAGTCCAAGTAGTAATTTGAGGTTGAATGATGCCTGAACCCTATGAGCTTTCCGTTGTTGAAGCGGCGGCGCGGATCCGGGAGGGCAGCCTGTCGCCAGTGGCGCTGGCGGAGTCGCTGCTGGCGAGGATAGAGGCGGTGGACGGCGACCTGCAGGCTTGGGTGACCATCGACCGAGAGGCGGTGCTGGCCGCGGCGCGCCAGCGGGAGCAAGAGGCCGGGCGTGGCGAGAGTCTGGGCCCCATACACGGTGTGCCGGTGGGGCTGAAGGACATTTTCTACACCGCCGGGATGCTCACTGCCTGCGGCTCGCGGGTCTACGCCGACTTCGTGCCCGACTTCGACGCGACGTCGGTGGCGAACATCAAGGCCGCGGGCGGCATCATACTCGGGAAGGCAGTCACCACCGAGTTCGCGACGTCCGATCCATCGCCGACGCACAATCCATGGAACCTGGATCACACTCCGGGAGGCTCCAGCAGCGGGTCATCGGCGGCGGTGGCCGCCCGGATGGTCCCGGCAGCGCTGGGGTCGCAGACCGGCGGCTCCACGTGCCGGCCGGCGGCGTACAACGGCATCGTGGGCCTCAAGCCCACCTATGGGCGCATCAGCCGATACGGCGTGGTGCCGGTGAGTTGGTCGCTGGACCACGTGGGCATCCTGACGCGCACGCTGGCCGACGCCGCGCTAATGCTGACGGTGCTGAGCGGAGAGGACGACAACGATCCCGGATCGCTGCGCCATTCCGTCCCGGACTTCAGCGCACTGATGGCCGAACACGACCGGCCGCCGCGCATCGGGCTGGTGCGGCAGTACTACCAGGACTACTGCACGCCGGAGATCTGGGCCCACACCGAGGCGGTGGCCAATCTGCTGGCCGAGGCTGGAGCCGACGTGGAGGAGATACCGCTGCCCGACAGCTTCGCCAAGGTGCACAGCTTTCAGCGAATCGTGATGAACGTGGATTGCGCCGGATTCCACGAGGCCAACCACCGAATCCGGGCCGCCGACTACGGGCCGCGCATCAGGGCCGGCATCGAGATGGGCATGATCATCCCACCGGCGACCTATCTGAAGGCTCAGCGGTTGCGGCGCCAGTTCCGCGCCGACCTGAACGAGATGGCCTCCAAGGTCGACGTGGTGATGACGCCCGCCACGCCCGCGCCCGCACCCAGGGACCTCAACACCACCGGGGACGCAGCGTTCCAGGTGCCGTGGACCGCCGCCGGTTTGCCTACAGTGGTGGTGCCGACGGGTCTGAGTGAGCTGGGCATGCCAATGGCTGTGCAGTTCGGCGGCCCATGGGCCGAGGAGGGCAGGGTGCTGGGAGCGTCGCAGTGGTGCGAGCGGGTGGCGGGCCTGAACCAGGGGCCACCCAAATATGTTTAGGAAGTCAAATCAGTATGCGCAGGAATCAGAGTGTCTATCCTTGCTGGTGTTGGTGTTCACCATTGCGGCGGTGCTTACGACGATGATCGCCTGCGGATCAGAGACTGGTCCGCCCACTTCAAGCCTGTCAACAACAGCGCCTCTCGAGACGCTGGCCCCAACCCCGAACTACCCTACTCCGCTGCCTTCCCCCACGCCGCTGCCTTCCCCCACGCCGCTGCCCTCTCCCACGCCGCTGCCTTCTCCCACGCCGCTGCCCTCTCCGACACCGCTGCCTTCTCCCACACCGGCTCCCACGCCCACGCCTACTCCGCTGCCCTCTCCCACACCGCTGCCTTCTCCCACACCGGCTCCCACGCCCACGCCTACTCCGCTGCCCTCTCCCACACCGCTCCTTCTCCCACACCGGCACGCCCACGCCTACTCCGCTGCCCTCTCCCACACCGCTGCCTTCTCCCACACCGGCTCCCACGCCCACGCCTACTCCGCTGCCTTCTTCCACGCCCACGCCTACCGTAACGCCAATTCCCCCCTTCGCGCTTTCCTCGATGTCGGGTTCTCCCACTTATGTGAAATGGCGAATTGGGCCTGATGTCAAACCGGAGACCATCGAGGATATGATAAAAGGGGCCCGGCTGATGCACGAATACGCCATATCGGTCGGGCTTCCCCAAATTGACAAGGAAATCGCGTTTTATCTCTATTACGACGTAGAGGGATTGGTACCTGCATGGGAAGCAGTCACAGGCGGGGATGCGGAGCGCGACAGAGACTGGTCGGACGGAAAGGTCGCCGAGGTGTGGTACAACAACGTCTTTCTTACGACTTCCTTCCTCGATGGTTTGATGGACATAGCCGCCCACGAAATTAGCCACATACTAGGGTCAGCTATCAGTGGGTTCGACATGTCGGGCGGGACGCACGAAGTGCAGTCGTACGGCCCGATCTGGCTTGTAGAGGGAATCGCTTACCTTCACGCCGATTTGGCCCTGGCCCGAGGCGGCGTCCACTCATACGACGATGTTCGCCATCCCCCCACAGGTGAGTACCCTCCATTGGAGCGACTGGAAACTCGAGAGCAAACTTGGGCGGTCCGGGGAGGCGACTGGTTCGGCAAGTGGGCGGCGGAGCTTTTGGCTTCTCACGCAGGGGAAGAGGCCCTGTTCCGCTACTTCACTCTGTTGCAACCTGGGACCACCTGGCAGGAGGCCTTCCACGGCGCCTTCGGCATGACGGTGGATGAATTCTACGAGCTGTTCGAAGCCCACCGGGCCGCAGGGTTTCCCAAGCTGCCCCTGAACAAATAATCCGTCCGGTTGCGCATCTGACCCACTCGGATTTCGCTTTATTCGCCGCAGAGGGCACTTCGGCCCAGAGGTTATTTTTTGGAAAAGTCCGGCGCTCTCGGCGTCTAACGAATGACCCTCGATTATGGCCTGACAGCCATCGGCGGCGGCTCCGCTGGACTTGCCGCCGCCCGTTTCGCCAAGCAGTTAGAGAAGGCCCGGATCGGCGGCTATTGCGCCTGGGTCGGCTGCGTCCTCAGCAAGACCCTGCTCAAGGCAACTGGCGTAACCATCGAGATACGCAGCCCCGGAAGTTATGGCCTGCCAGGGCTTCGCACCCCGGCTACTCCCCCAGCGGCGTCGTCAGCACCCACATGGGGCGCTCCCCCACGTCGTAGGTGGCGAGCGGCGTCATTTCGCCGGTGTCGCCATTGATGCTGTAAGAGGCCAGGCGGCCCGTGGCGGAGCCGGCGCCGAAGACGAACCTGTCCTGCGGATCCAGGCTGAACGCGCTGGGCACGGCCTCCGTAGCGAAACGTCCACGGGCACCTTGGGTGGCCGGGCCTCGTCTATCCAGAATATGAGGCTGGATTCCCGGTAGTCCGCAACGCCAATAGAGCTGATGTCTCCTTCGGCCTCGAAGGGGACATCCTCACCTCGGAGGTATCCCTGAAGCCTCTCGAGGTAGTTTTCGAACTTGGAGACCGGGTCGGGCGCACGGCCCAGATGGGCCAAGGCCGAGTCCCCCCTGCCGATGCCCAGGTATGCCCGACCCCCGCTTTCCACCTGCACCGTGGCTATGGCCGACGCCGTGACGGCAGGGTGGCGGGTAAAGGAGTTGGTGACGCCGGTGCCGAGCTTGATGGTGGAAGTGGCCTGGGCGGCCAAGGCCATTGCGACGTAGGTGTCCCCGTAGCGGTTTTGGGAATCAACATAGACGATGCCGTCGTACCCGATTTCCTCGGCGCGGACCGCCTGCCGCACACCGTTGAACTCCTGGGAATTGGGTCCGCCTGCGTGGGGACGACCCATCGCCCAGAATTCGATAGGCATAGGAATCTCCTGATCTCGCTGTTAGTATTTCCCCTGCGGGGCCAAAAGCATAACATAGCAACTGCCTCGGCCTCGTCGCCAACGCCAGCGCGTTCTCACTCCGGATCCTAGCGCCACTACCGTAGCGAATGGCTCCAACCGATGGGCGGCGGTCCAGCCCGAATTTCAGCGCAAATTCCTGCCGAAGAGAGCCACCACCAATCCGCTCGAAATGGTCACGATCAGGCACAGGTAACCTATTCCATTGAAGCCAGTGCTTGCCAGGAGCGCCCCGGCGATGGCGGCTCCGAGGACACCCCCCGTTTGGTTGCTCAGACCCATGACGCTGGCCCCGGTGGACTTGGATTCTCCGGAATACTCTGTGCTGGCGGCGACCAAGGCAGGCATTGCCACCGCCAGCAAACCCCCTCCAACCGTTGCCACTGCCGCAGCCACCCAGAGTTGGAACTCGACGGTGAAGCACAGGAAGGCACAGACGCCACCGGCTACTGATGTGGCTCCGATGAGTGGCGCGCGGTACGATTTTGTCGCCGCTGGCCCCCCGAGGAAACTTCCCGCCGCCTGCCCCAAGGCGACCATGCCCAGCGGCAAGGCAGAGAATCCCACGCTCAATTCGTAGGTATCCCTCAAATAGGTCGGGAAATAGCTTATCATCGTCCAGAAGGCTATGCGCTGCGACATTCCGACGGCCACAGCTGTCTGGAAAAAGGGCAATGACACCAATGACCAATATCTGGAGAAAAACGCCCAGTTGCGAACTCGCTCCCTGCTGTCTCTGGGGAACCAGAGCCAATTCGCCAAAAGCCCGGATGCCAGCAGGAGTCCAGCAACGATGAAGGCAAACCTCCAGCCTCCCAAGTCCGCCAGCGCAAGGGCCACGGGGACGCTTACGGCCGAAGTGAGTATGCCAATGGTCAGGATGCCGCTTACCGCCTGCGCCCGTCTGCGCGGGGAAATTACGTCTGACAAAATCCCCACAGTGGTGGGAGGGAGCATACCCGCCGCCAGGCCGGTCAACACCCTGAGCGCGAGGAAGACCTCGATGTTGGGCGCGAATGCCGACGTGGTAACGGAAACAACGAGAAGGAGCAACCCGGCAAGGATCACCGGACGACGTCCGAAGGAATCGGACAGGGGCCCCGCTATGATCAGGGAGACCGCCCACGCCGCGAAGGTCGCGGTAGCCAATTGACCGGCGATCGCCACAGATATATCCAGATCGGATCCGATCTCCACCAGGAGAGGGGGAAGCATGAAGACCGAGTTCTGGGTGCCGGCAATGGCGAGCGCAAGCATGGCGTAGAACCAGGCTTTGTTCACCTCCCCTGCGCCGACGGGTGTAGCTTTAATGGCTATTCTGGTTGACTCCTATGCAAAGGCGTCTCGAATTTCGTACTCAGTCCGCTGTCCTCAGCCAGTGCCGGTACAACCGGAGCAGATGTATCATTCGTCGCAGAGGATAACGGCGCACAATCCTCACGGCCCGGGCGAGCCTCCCGGTTCTTCCTGGCTCTTCAATGAATAATGAATTTGCGCCGACAGCAGAGACCACGGAACAGACGTCAGCCGGTTTTGTGGACGTAGCCCAAGGTCGAGCGCGGGTTCAGGCGTGAAGGTCGCTACCGCAACCTCCACGCCTTCTGCCCTGGTCTGATTGGAATCGACTGAGGGGATGCTTCGGCCTACTCGCCCAGCGTGGTGGTCAGCACCCACATGGGACGGGCGCCCACATCGTATGTGGCGAGGGGTGTCATCTCTCCAGTGTTCCCGTCGATGCTGTGGGAGGAGAGGCGTCCGGTGGCGGAGCCTGCGCCGAACACAAACCTGCCCTGCGGGTCGAGGCTGAAGGCGCTGGGGACGGCCTCGGTGGAGGCGCGGCCTGCGACAGTCAGGGCGCCGGTCTGGCCGTCGACGGCGAAGCTGGCGATGCTGTTGTGGCCCCGGTTGGGAACGAACAGGAAGCGGCCGTCGGACGTCATCTGGATCTGCGAGCAGGTGTTGCGCTCGGTGTGGCCCTCGGGGAGCGTGGAAATGGTCTGGAAGGCGGACAGCCTGCCCTCCGAGTCCATGTTATAGGCAGTTACGCTGCTGCCTTGCTCATCGGAGAAATAGACTACGTCCAGGGAAGGGTGGTAGCAGTAATGCCGGGGGCCCAAAAAGCCGTTCATCTCCAGCACCAGCGGGTCATTGGGCGTCAAGCGACCGGTGTCGGCGTCGAAACGGAACTGGTAGATCACGTTGGGTCCCGGAATGTTCTTCGGGGGTTCCAGGACGTTGTCCTGGATGTAGGCGATGTGCGGGACGTAGGCGAACCGGTTGGAGCGGTCGGTCAGGATGGAGTGGGCGCCGTCGGCCGTGGTCAGCAGCTCGGTCGGTTCGCCTCCCAACTCGCCGTCGGCGCCGATTGGGTGGACTCCGGCTCGCGCGCCACCATAATAGGCGACGAGCAAGTGGCGTCCGGTGCGGTCTGTGGCGATGTAAGCCGGCCAGCTTTCAACGGTTACCGAACCAGTCTGGGTCAGGCCGCCGGTGGCAGGGTCGATGCGGTGGCTGGAGAGCGCGAGCGCCTCGCGATGGGAAACGTACAGCGTGCCCCTGTCCGGGCTGATGGCCAGCAACGAGGGGCCACCGGGCATGGCAACGTCGGACTGGTGGGTCAGTGCGCCGGTGTCAGCGTCCATGGTGTGGATACCGATCTTGTTGTCATCCTGGGCAGCGACGTAGACGTAGTGCGGCATGGATGTTCCTCCTTAACGGAATCTAAATGTCCTCAGATACACTTTGTTACCCGGAGAGGGCGATGGGGTCCCTCGCTATATGGCAAGCGGCTGCTCCGATGGTATTCAATCTCGCCCTCAGTTCTCGCCCTCCAGGTAGAGAGAGTATCGAGGGAATCTAAGTGAGATCCCCTCTCGTTCGGAAAGGGGATTCGCTGGTTGCTAGAAAATGGCGATGGGGTTGACCGGGGAACCGGTGGTGTTATGCAGGCGCAGCGGGCCGATGGAGATCATGAACTCCCAGCGGTTGCGCTCCCGGCAGGCGACGGCCACCTCCTCGAGGTTGGCGTTGTCGAGGATCCAGATGCCCATGGCCGTGATGCCCACTTGGTGGATGGGACTGGGGACCCGATCGTACTGGGGCGGGCTCACATCGTTGCCGGTGTCGGTTCCCAGCATGGCGATGCCGCGCTCGTAGAACAGGGGCAGGCAGGACGCTTGGCAGGCGGCGGAACCGGCCTCGCGGGTCCACGGGCCCTCGACGTTGCGGCGGTGGAGCTGGCCGGTGCGGATCAGTAGAACGTCTCCCTCCTCAACCCTGAAGCCGCAGCGCTCCTCGGCGGCCAGGATGTCGTCGATCATCACGCCCTCGCCGCGGTCGATCCAGTCGATGCCCTTGATCATGGGCACGTCGACAAGCACGGCGCGGGTGATGATGCCCTCCTTGGCTTCCTCGACGGAGCCGAAGGTGGCGCCGAGGCTGGTGGATACCAGGTGTGCGGGCTTGCCGTTGTAGGTCTTGCCGTTCCAGAAAAAGTGGGCAAGGCTGTCGACGTGGGTGACGGTGTAGCCGTGGAATATCATGCCGAAGTAATCGGTGGCGGCAGGGAAGGCGCGGTTGCTGACCTTCTGCCCGCTGGCCCAGCCCTCGCCGCTCTCCACCATGAAATGCACGGGCGGGATGGGAGCGTCGGCACTGGCTTCGAAGCTGATGGTGCGGGCCATGGAGATGCGGACGCCCTCCTGCACGGTGGCGATGGCCTGTTTCACCTTATCTGGCGTGATCAGGTTGGGAGCGCCCAATTCGTCGTCATCGCCCCAGCGGCCCCAGTTGGAGAACTTGTCGAAATAGCTGAGAACTTCCTCTTCGGACGGGATGTTGGCTTGCGGCATCGCATCTGCTCCTTGTAGTCTGGTTATGGTCACACGGCGGCGTGTTGTCATTCCGGCAGACAACTCGACCCGTTGCCTGGCTTATGGAGAGCGGCGGCGGAGTTCCTCCTCCAATTGGCGGATGCGGGCCTCTGCGGCCTGGCGCTCGGCGATGCGCTGAGCCTCTGCGGCAGAAAGCCGGGACTCAGTGGCGATCCGCTCTTCTGCTTCGTCTTCGTGGGTGCGGAGGTAACGCTCTTCCACCGGATCCCACCAGCGCAGTTGTCCGTGCTCCCAGCACAAGGTCAAGTTCAGGACTTCGCTGTGGCCCCGGTGGCTGTTATCGTCCACCGCCGAGATGTCTATCGGCTGGTATTTGCCGTCAACCAGCCTATCGCCCTCCAGTGGGGCTGGGTAATAATCGCTACCGGTAGGATCGTAGCGCCAATACTCAGGCACGCCGAAGACAGCGTAGCGCGCCCGCTTGTTGGTGTAGTCGTTTTCAGCCGTGTGTAGAGACGCGATTTCCAAGACGAAGTCTGGCGGCTTGCCTTGCGTGCCAATAGCGAATCCTCGCCTTGCGATAGCCTCATCGCGGTCCACGTTGAAGGCGATGAGCAAGTCGGGATAAAGCAGCCCCCGCCGCTGCCGGAGATTCCAGCCGATGGGCATCTCGCTGATGACCAGGGTGGTGTTCAGGGAGCCCAAGTGCCGCTCCACAGCAATGGGATGCCCTGGGCGGTTGAGAAAGAGGGAGTTCTGCATATCGTTCCTGGGGGGCCGTTCTGGGAATTGTTCCGCCGGGCCATAGGATGGCGGCGGCGCTGTGCGTTTGATCGTCATGGCTGGCCCTCGATATCCACAGGATAAGATTGCTTGGTCTAAAGCCGTTTTGCGGTTAGCGCGGAAAGTCCCGTTTTCTATTTCCGCCCTCACCCCAACCCACTCCTGGAAGTGTAGAGAACTCCGAAGATCCCATTAAACCGGCGGGGCGAGGTGAACGTCGATGACGCGCTCACACCAGCGAGCCGCGGCCAGCAGGCGCTCCTCGCGGAACGGCGCAGCGATGATCTGCAGGCCCATGGGCAGGCCGGATGCGGCCACGCCCGACGGGATGGTGATGGTGGGCAGGCCGCAGGACGTCCACGGGCCCTGAAACATGGTGTTTCCGGTGTTGGTCAGGTCGGCCAGCGCCGGGGTGGGCGTGGTCGGGGTCAGCAGCACATCGGCGCTCTCGGCGAGGATCTGCATGTCGGTGATGAAGCGGAGGCGGCGCTCCAGTGCCGCTGAGTATTCGACGGCGCTGGTTTCGAGACCGCGAGCCAACAGGCGGCGCAGCAGCGGCCGGTACTCCTCTGAGCGCGTCTCGTACATGGGCCGGTGGAACGAGGCGGCCTCGCAACGCATGATTATGAGCTGGTCCTCGATGGCTGTGTTGAAGCTTTCGGGGAGCGCGACTTCGTTAACCTCGGCACCGGCGTCGGCGAGCCTTTCGAGCATGGCGCGGGTGTGGCGCTGTGTCTCTTCGTCGGACTCCTCCATGAAGAACGACGTCACGAGACTGATGCGGGGCGGCGCGCCATCCTCAAGCCCCGAGAGGTAGTCGGCGGCGGGGAAGCGGGCGCAGACAGGGTCGTCGGCGTCGGGTCCGGCCATCACCTGCAGCATCAGCGCGGCGTCCTCCACTGAGCGCGACATCCAGCCCATCGTGTCCAGCGACCAGCTCACCGGCACTACGCCGTGTCGGCTCACCCGGCCATAGGTGGGCTTGAGGCCGACCACGCCGTTATAGGACGCCGGGCGCAGCACTGAGCCGACAGTCTGGGACCCCAAGGCCACGGGGCACATGCCCGAGGCCACCGACACCGCCGAGCCGCTGCTGGAGCCGCCGGGGGTGTGGGCCGGGTTCCAGGGGTTAAGCGTGGGCGAGGGGTCGAGGCAGGCGAACTCGGTGGTCACGGTCTTGCCCATCATGATGGCCCCGGCCTGCTTGAGACTGGTCAGGACGGCGGCGTCGAATTCGGGCACGAAGTCGGCGTAAACGCGAGAACCGGCCGTGGTGGGGATTCCGGCGGTGTAGAAGATGTCCTTGACTCCGACCGGCACTCCGTGCAGGGGGCCGGGATTGGGCAGGGAATCAAGTTCGCGCTGGCGCTGTTCGGCGTCGGCCAGAACGGTCTCGCGGTCGATGTACACCCACGCCTGCAGCGACTCCAGGGAGTCTGCGCGGGCCAGAAGGGCCTCGGCCGCGTCGACGGCGCTGATCTCACGGGACCGGATTTGACTGGCCAGTTGGGCTGCGGTGAGTTCGTGCAGTTCCGGCATTAGCTTATGCTCCTGTTGGATTCCTTTTCCAGTGCCGTCGGGCTGTCTACATTTGACGATTCATTGGCAATCGCAGGTGGGGGTTTGCGGAGATGCCAAACTCTGATTTACGGATCAGGTTCCTCTTGTCCCTCGATCCAAACATCGCCGTCGATCTTTACCTGCAAAGTGAGCGGGCTGCCATCCAGATTGGTATGCGTAGCTCACAGGATCCCACGAATGCTCGGGCACAGCTACACCGGCGGGCGACGGGTGTGCCAGTCGGTGGCCTGCTCGTAGGCGTAGGCGGCGCGGAAAAGCGTTGGCTCATCATAAGGACGGCCGACCATCTGCAGGCCGACGGGCAGACCGTCGGAGGTGAAGCCGCAGTTGATGGACAGACCGGGTACGCCCGCCAAGTTCGAGGGCGTGGTGTACGTGCGCCTTCCGCCCAGCATGGCCAGGAAGTCCTGCTTGCCGTTCTTGGCCATACCAGCCTCGGTGGGGATAGGCGTTGCCTGTACTGAGGAAGTCGGTAGCACCAGTACATCAACGCGTTCCAGCGCTTCCAGTATCTGCTCGCGGATGATGTGGCGCAGGCGGTTTGCCTTCTGGTGGGCCTGCGCGGGTATCAAGGCGCCGGTCAAGAGGCGCACGCGGTTGTTGTCGTCGTATTTCTCGGGATGGTCCTGTAACCCCCTGCGGTGGACCGCTGTGGCGTCGACGTAGATCAGCGTGGTGGAGATGGCTGCCGACTGGGCGATCAATGGTATCGAGACTTCCTCGACCTCCGCGCCCAGCTCACCCAACTGGCCCACCGCCGCGGTAACGGCATCGCGGACGTCCGGCTCCACGCCGTCGGCGTTGACGCGATCGCTGAGGACGCCAACGCGCAAACCCCGAATACCGGCGTCCAATCCCTCGAGGTAGTTGGCGACGGGCGCATTCCGGGTGTACCGGTCGTTGGGATCGTACCCGGCGATGGCTTGGAGCGTAACCGCGCAGTCCTTCACGGTGCGGGAGATGGGCCCGGCGGCGTCCATGGACCAGGTGGAAGCCAACATCCCGTGGCGGCTGACAAGCCCCCAAGTTGGGCGAATGCCCACCAGGCCGCAGAAGGCGGCTGGGCCGCGAATGGAGCCAGCGGTGTCCTCGCCCAGGGAGGTGGCGCAGAGGAACGCGGCGGTGGCGGCTCCGGAGCCGCTGCTGGACGTGCCGGGATTCCGGGAAAGGTCCCAGGGATTTCGCGGGCGGCCGTAGGGGTGATGGAACGCATCGCCCATGGCAAACTCGCTCATGTTGAGCTTGCCCAACAGAACTGCGCCTGCCTCCTTCAGCTTGGCCATCACCGTAGCGTCGTAGTCAGGAACATAATCGCTGAGGATGGACGAGCCGCCAGTGGTCAGCACACCCTCGGTGCAGAACTGGTCTTTGACCGCCACCGGAACGCCATGCAGCGGACCGCGATACTTTCCAGCAGCGATTTCCGCTTCCGCCTGCCGGGCCTCGGACCGTGCCTGATCGGCGGTCACGGTGATGTAGGCGTTGAGCGCCGGATCAACCTGCTCGATGCGGGACAGATAGGCCTCTGTAGCTTCCACGGGCGAGACTTCGCGTGTTTTGAGCAAATCCGCCAGTTCAGTAGCGCTGAGAAACGGAATATCGTTGCTATTCATCAAAAGAGCCTCAAGTGGCGTTTCGGAGGGGCTGTTCGAGCCTTGAAAGCAGCCCAATTTTGCAGGCGGTGTACAGGTATGTCAACGCGAATGCGACTCTAGGCTCTGGCCGTTACATTCTTTGGACATTGACTCTAGACCTTTACGCAGAGGGCCTGAACCCGGAGACTGATATTGTCAGTCGCAGACATCCAGCAGGCAATTCCATACTTACCCAGAGGTAGTGTCCCTCTTTGAAATTCACATCTGTTGAGTGCCGTAGACAAGAAATTCAATACCGTCATTCCGGCGAAAGCCGGAACCCAGAACCCCCGTGAATACGCCCTGCGTCTACATCATCGCCAGCAAGCAGAACGGTCCCCTTTGCGGAGGGGCGGGATGACGGGCGGGGGAAGGAATGACTGTTATGCGACGGCGTACGGGGGCTCTGGATTCCTGCTTTCGCAGGAATGACGGCCTATAGATGAGGATGACGGATGATGTTAATTTCAAAGAGGGACAGTGCTTACCCAGATCGGAATTTGACGAATTTATTTGCCTGCCAAGGAAATTGGCCGCCTGGGAATGGGGGAAGCGAATCGAGGAGGAGTCTCCGGAAGGCAAATTGGATTCTCTAATCGTCGAGGACGCAGAGGGAAAGGAAAACGCCAACCGCCTGGCTGCGAGCCGCGCTATAATCTCTGGGCGGCTAACAGTACACGTGAAGTGTGGGCCGCCGGAGGGTATCGATATGGCTCTGGCCGGCGTGGTGATGGCAGCGGGCGAGGGGAAGCGGATGCGGTCTCGCATTCCGAAGCCGCTGCATCGCGTGTGCGGAAAAGAGATGGTCCTTTACCCAGTGGAGTTGCTGCGGCAGGTGGGGGCCGAGCGCGTTGTGGTAGTTGTCTCTCCGGCAAACCGGGACGCCATACGTGAGGTGCTGGGTGATTCGGTGGAGTATGCAGTCCAGCAGAGGCCAGACGGCACCGGAGGAGCGATCGCAACCTGCGAGGAATTGTTGGGGAGCGGGCGCGACCACATGCTGGTCATGGGCAGCGATTCGCCGCTGGTAAAAGCGGAATCGGTAGCCAGGCTGTTGACGATGCACTCCTCGCACAACGCACAGATGACGGTATTGACTGCAACGGCCTCCGGCGACACCGACCTGGGGCGCGTGATTATCCAAGACGGCAAAGTCAGCAGAATCGTTGAGGCCGCCGACTCCGAAGAAACTCCGGATGGCCCGGTCACCACAGTGAACGCCGGCATTTACTGCTTCGACGGCGCCTGGCTTTGGCCAACCGTCAAACGGATCGTCCCCAACGCCTCCGGAGAACGCTACCTGACTGACTTGGCGAAAGCCGGGGCTCTGGGTGAGGCGGAAGTGTTGGCCTCGGAGGCAACGAATTTCGCTGAGGTTCTCGGGGTCAATAACCGGGTGCAGTTGGCCGCAGTTGAGGAGACTATGCGTCGGCGGATCCGGGAAAGTTGGATGCTGGACGGGGTCACCTTGACCGACCCGGAGTCGGTCTACATCGATGCCGACGTGCGCATCGGGATGGACACAGTGATCCTGCCAAATACGATGCTGCTCGGGCGGACCACGATCGGCGAGAATTGCGAGATCGGCCCCAATTCGATGATACGGAACTCCGTGGTTGGGGACAACTGCCGGGTCACGTCCTCGGCGCTGGAGGAGGCCACGATGGAGCGCCACACGGACATTGGGCCCTTCAGCCACCTTCGGCCGGGAGCATACCTGGAGACCGGCGTTCACATCGGCAACTACGTTGAGGTGAAGGAGAGCAGGTTAAAGGCTGGGGCAGTGATGGGACACTTCGGGTACGTCGGCGACGCGACCATCGGAGAGAGGGTGAACATCGGCGCTGGCATGATCACCTGCAACTATGACGGCAAGAACAAGCACCGGACCGTGGTCGAGGATGACGCTTTCATTGGATGCGATACCATGCTGGTGGCGCCGGTAACCGTTGGCGAGGGATCCATCACGGGTGCCGGGGCCGTAGTGACGAAAGACGTACCACCTGCTAGACTGGCCGTGGGCGTTCCTGCTACCATTAAGCGCGCTTTGAAGTAGCCTTGCCTCCCAGAATCGGCGGGTAGAGGACAAGAGGCCGTCCCGCAGCACGCCCTTACTTTCGGGAGAATAAGAGGATTGGATACAGATTCCCCTCCCCCAGATTTACCCCATTTAGCCACGCGGTTTTCTGACCGTTGTCGGAACATGGCATGTTGGCGACATGGGTCTGCTTTTGTCCCGTCAACCGCCAACACCTTCTCACGACCACTGAATTCCAGCCTCCGTATGGGCCTTGGCCATGTCACTTTTTAGCTGGCTAGGCCGACGCCTGGGGGGCAAGAGGCGGCTGGAGGCCTCTCGCAGGCGAGTTGCGGAAGCAGCCCATCCCGGAAATGGAGGCGCGACGTCTCTCAGCCAGGGTCTGGGCCCCACCGATAACTTTGCCGGGCTGACAGCCCCCTCCGCCGAGCCTGCCATAACCGAGGAGGAGCTCAGCGGACTGGACCAGCGGAACCGCGAGATGCTGCGCTCAATCATCAGCATGGACTACACCACCGTACGTGAGGTGATGGTGCCGCGGCTGGACATGGTGGCCATCGAGGCCAGTGTCTCGCTCCTTGAAGCGGCGGCAACGATCGTTGAATACGGCCACAGCCGCCTGCCCGTGTACGCAGAAATCATCGATGAGGTGCTGGGCATTCTCTATGTCCGAGATCTGCTTGCAGCCATAGTCAATCCCCAGGAGGACACCACCGTCAGGTCGCTGACGAGGCCGGCCTTTATTGTTCCTGAAACCAAGCGGGTCGACGAGCTGCTGGAAGAGTTCCGGCAGCGGCACACGCAGATTGCGATCGTGGTCGATGAATATGGCGGCACCGAGGGGCTGGTGACCATGGAGGACGTGCTCGAGGAGATCGTCGGGGAGATTGAGGACGAATTCTCCAAGGGCCGCGAGGCGGAGATAGCCCGGGACGACGACGGTACGGTGTACGTGACCGCCGGTCTGAGCACCGAGGACGTGCAGGGGTTGTTGGGGATCAGCATAGAAAGCGACGATTTCAATACTATTGGTGGCTTCGTTTACCATCACCTGGGACGAATTCCGCACGTTGGGGACGTGGTGGCCAAAGAGGGGCTGCGGGTCGAGGTTGTTTCAGTCGTAGGAAGAAGGTTGAGGTCTCTGAAGATCAATAGAAATGACGGCGGCCTTCCCTTTGATCCGGAATGACCGCCGTCAGTGCGGAAAACCAAGTGTAAGTGGTCTCTAGCTGCTTGTCTTGCTGGCGATGAGCTCGGCGTCAACTATCAGCCGGTGGTCGTAGACCAAGCGGGGAACACAGGATACCAGGTGAATGTTGGGACCTCCGTCCCTTTCCAGGACCAAGTCATCCTCGTGCACCGTCCGGGTGCCGGTGACCCGGTAGAGGAACTGCTCGGTACCATTGTCGGTGATGATTTGAACTTCCTCTCCGTTCCGCAGCTTGTCCGGTATCTGCTGAAGGTTGAAGAAAACCGAGCCTTGGTCGAGGACCGGGCTTTCGGTATGGCCGAAGAACCAGCCGTCGCCATTTTCGCCCGCATCGGAAGTCTCCGGAATATGTCCCACGGCGTTGCTGGGAGTCTGGTAAGCCCGGCGATCTCCCAGGTCCTGGATGGACAACTCCACGACCGCTGCCTGGATATCAACGGCAGAGATGCTGATGCTGGTGGCCGGCGATGCCGGGGTGAGCGGATTCTCGTCAGAAAAATCGATGAGTGCAAAGCCCTCAGGAAGTTCCGGCCCCGAGGCGGTGGGGATAAAGCCGGCGTCACCCGAGTACAGAGAAACCTCTGGGAGTGTGGACGGCACGGATAGTGTCAGAGCCTGGACAGGTTCTTTTTTCGCGAGGACAGGCACAATCTCGACAGCAGAAACGTTAAACCTGTCGAGATCAGACCGGGCGTTACTGGCGTACCCATAGTAGGCGCCGCCCAGGCCGATCAGCAGCCCTCCGGCGAGAACCAAGACAGCACCGACAACCCTGGTTCGGTTCCAGAACCGTCTGGCTCTGTCGCGCAGAATCAGATAGTCATAGCCGGCAATCATAGCATCACTCCTCCCAGTAGCCCCGGTAGCCGCCGCAATTGGGGCGGACCACCGGGACCGGGAACCTCACGTCACCACCACCCAGCTATTCCCCGGAGCGTTCAGGGAGCACGGCGGAGGCGTCTAAAACCGGGGTCCGGCGTAGGCTAATTACGTTCAGCGAGCCCTGGGTGCATTCATTGTTCCGGGGGTAATGGGCTCGTTGAGGTAGATGTCGCCGTTCCGAATCTTTAAGTTGAATCCGCAAGGCGGATTCACACAGACCCATGCCTTATAGTGCACAGCCGCTCCCTGACCACCGTAATCCGACAGCGGCACCAAGTAGCCTATGTCACATTTCAGGCACTTGGGTACGTTCATTTCATCCACAGGAACCACCTCACTCTCTGGCGACTGTGGTGAGTATACCGTTTCACTGCGGTGTTCTTCAACAAAATCGGCCATTAATATTCATATTTTTTACGAAAACAGTTTACATAAAGACACCTTGAGTTATGTAAACCATATATTCACAGGCTGTTGCTCCACACAAACCTGGAAGTTAATGCCAGCCGTTGTAGCCGTCCTCGTTGTTGAAGTGTTGCTCCACACACACCTGGAACTTAACTGAGCTGAGTCTCGAAACCCGCCCACTTTTGCTGATGACTCTTACAGGAATGGGCCGGGACAGTCCGGCCCATTCCGGATACAGGCCGTCCCTACTCCGTCCCTACTCCGTCCCTACTCAAGGAAGTCGCGGAGCTTCCGGGAGCGGGTGGGATGGCGCAGTTTTCGAAGCGCCTTGGCCTCGATCTGCCGAATCCGTTCCCTGGTCACGCCGAACTCGCGGCCCACCTCCTCCAGGGTGCGGCTGCGGCCATCCTCCAAACCGAAGCGAAGCACCAGCACCCGCGCCTCCCGCTCGGTAAGGGTGTGTAGAACCTCGTCCACCTGCTCCTTGAGGAGCTGGAAAGACGCGGCGTCGGCGGGGGCAGGAGCGTTGCGGTCCTCGATGAAGTCCCCAAGGTGCGAGTCCTCCTCTTCCCCGATGGGGGTCTCAAGGGACACCGGTTCCTGGGAAATCTTGAGGATTTCCTCGACCTTTTCGGGCCCGATCTCCATGGCCTGCCCGATTTCCTCGGGGGTGGGTTCGCGTCCGTACTCCTGGAGCAGCCTGCGGTGCTGCCGCATGAGCTTGTTGATGGTCTCCACCATGTGCACCGGGATCCGGATGGTGCGTGCCTGGTCGGCGATGGAACGGGTTATTGCCTGGCGGATCCACCAAGTCGCGTAGGTGCTGAACTTGTAGCCCTTGCGGTAGTCGAATTTTTCCACCGCCCGGATGAGGCCGATGTTACCCTCCTGGATCATATCCAGCAGGGCCATGCCTCGCCCTATGTATTTCTTGGCAACGCTGACCACGAGGCGCAAGTTGGCCTCCGTGAGGTGCGACTGCGCCTTGTCGCTGTCGGCTCCTACGCGGTTGTAATGCTGCCTCAGCAGGGGCTCCAGACGCTGGAGCCTGGCCAGGTGTTCCGGGTTGCCTAGAGCCGATCCCAGCTCGGTGAGCTGCGCATCCTTGAGAGCATCGACCGTGTTCTGGGCCAGCACCCACGAGCTCAGGGACAGGTCCAGCACACGGCGATAGACGAAATCGGACTCCTGGTCGAGCTCCTCGGCCAGCCGTGCCAGCATCTCCTGAGAGACCTCTGCGTCAATCGAATCGCGCAGCCGGGTATTTGTCATTATCTGCGAGAGCGCCGGGTTCGTCGGCAAGAGACTCGGGTTCGTGCCGGACCACTGGCCGCGGTTTTCAAGAATCTGAGCCAGGTCTGGATTGAAGGGCAGCACGTCCTGCTTTATCGCCTGACGCAACTCAGGAGAGAGGGCCTCTCGCAAATCCGGCATATCCAGGATTTCGGAAAGGGTCGGGTTGAAAGGTTCCTCAGGCTCCTGGGGCTCCTGATTAACCGGCTCAACGGGATCGCTGCTCTCCGGCAAATGGCCGTTCGTGGAAACCTCGCCCTGAACAGGCGCCCCGTAGACCTCGCGCAGCCCGGCCTTGACGAACTCGTCCACTTCGGGGTTGTCCCAGATATCCGACAATTTCGCTCCGGCGGGCAACACCTCTTCCGCGCTCTCGAGCACCGCCGCAAGGGCCTCCTTGATGTCGTCCCTCACCTGCGGGTTCTCCAGAATCTCGGAGACGCTGGGATCGGGGTTGGCGACATCATCCGCCTCGTGCGGCATGAGCAGCGCCCGGAATTCCGGAGTATCCAGCAGCTGGGAAATGGCGGAGTCATGTCGGATCTTAAAGTCCCGGGCCATGGCGCTGATCAAGGGCTCGGCGTCTGCCAGGCGATCAAGCAACCTGCCTGTGATCTGCCAAGCCTTGGGATCCTCGTCGAGCTCTTCAGCCAACTCTTTTTTCACACCCTGAAGGTGTTTGCCGCCCTCCAGTTGCCGGGCCAACTTGCGTTCATCGGCGGACGTGAGCAACCGGACGCGGCCTATCTCGCGCAGGTACATGCGGACAGGGTCGTCCAGCACCTCCGTGGTTTCGGCGGCCTCGGGGCCCCGCTCCTGGTCCTCTGCCTCCGTCTCGGCGGGCGCACCATCAGTGCTTTCGGTGGTGCCCTCCGCATCGGGAGCGTCCCACTGTTCATCCTCCGCCGCGACGGGCACAGGCGCCGCACGAGGCGCGGCGATCCCGTCGCCGTCCTCGGATGCGTCATTCTGGACGGCGTCGGCCTTGCGGAAAATGTCTATGATCGGGTCCCTTTCCTGGGTTTCCTCTTCCGCGGCCGGTTCAAGAAAGTCCTCGGGATTCAATTCTCTTGGTGCGTGTCGGTGACTGACCATGCAATCTCCTCGAATAGTCTAAGAAATCAAGCGTAGTGTTATAGCTCTATAAGGGCCACCAAGCCAGCCTTTCTATGCGGGAGTACCGGCGGGGGCTAACGGCGGGAACGCATGCTGGGTCTCAGGTCCTGATTTCTTTTAAGCTGCTCATTCAGGACTACTGCCGTCCGGTGGTCCTCGTCGTTAAGTCCTTCAGGTGAACCGGTAAACTTGTCGAATTCCTCTCTTTTTCGCTGCCGCAGACTGCGTTCCTCGAGACGGGCCACGACGTCGCCAAAAGCCCGTCTGCGTTTCACCAGATCCATCGGCAGAAGCAATCTTGCCCTGAGGGCCTCCAACTGCTCCTGCACACCTGGCGGGGCGTCCCCGAACCCGGATTCGCCGAATGTCTCATCGCCGCCGTCCTCGCCCGGGTCGAGTGGCAGGTATCTGCTGAAAATCTCACGGTTTTCCGGGCGCAGAAACAGGTCTGGAGTCAGCGATTCAGCGTCGTCTCCCAGCTCCGGGTAACGCAACAGCAGGGCCAGGCAGTACTCCTCCATTGGGTCGTTATTCATCCGGGAGAACGGGGACGCCGTCGCCTGGTCCGTGCTGGAAGTTTGCCCCCGTCCTGCCGGTGCACGCCTGTTCCCAGGGCGAGGCGTTGGCCTTATCACGCTGGCCCTCAGGGTGTCCAGGGGGACCTCCAGCTTTTCCGCCAGCATCCGAAGGTAATGGTCCTGCTGGGGCGCGTCCTGTATCGCGAAGATCAGCCGCGACACCTGCTCAGCGATGGCGGCCTTCCCTCGAGGCGACGTGGGATCGACGCTGGCGGCCATCGCCGTTATTACAAACTCCAGTAGCGGGCTGGCATTGGCCACCAATGCCCTCCACTCATCAGGAGAACGCCGTATCACCTCGTCGGGGTCCTGCCCCGATGGCATGGCAGCAATCCTGATCTCCGGGTTCTGCTGTTGCTGCAGGACAGTGGTGCTGCCCGCGCGCCCCGCCACCCTGCTCTGGTAGATGTTCCAGGACGACTCCAGGCTCCGGAGCGTGGCCTGCTGGCCGGCGGCGTCCTGGTCGAGAGCCATGGTCACGTGGCCGGTGAGGCGGCGAATGGCGTTGACCTGCGGCTCGGTGAGGGCGGTACCCATGGAGGCGACCACGTTACGAAAACCGGCCTGGTGGGCTGCGATGGCGTCCATGTAACCCTCGACAATTACTGCGCCGTCCCTTCTCATGTCATCGCGAGCACGATCCATCGCGTAAAGTATGCGGCTCTTGTCGAATACCTCATTCTGGGGGGAGTTGAGATACTTGGGTTCGGAATCGTCCAGGGCCCTGCCGCCGAATCCGGCCAGGCGGCCCTCGGCGTCCCGGATCGGTATCATCAGGCGCCCGCGAAACATGTCGCGCTGCTGACCGTCCTCCCCTTCCCTAACCACGCCTGCCGCCACCAGTTGCCCAGCGTCGAATCCCTCGCGCAGCAGATGGCTGCGAAGTGGCTCACCATCGGGCGGCGCCAACCCGAGTTGGAAGGCCTCGGTCGTGGTGCGGTCCAACCCTCGGCGCTCCAGGTAGGCACGAGCCTCGGCGCCCGTGGTCGAAGCCAGGGCTCTCTGAAAAAAGGCGCAGGCAACCTCGTTGATCCGGTAGGCAGGATGGTCTGAGCGTGAATCCTGTCGGCTGGGCAGTGGCAGGCCGACCCGCTGGGCCAGTTGACGAATAGCCTCTCCGAACTCCATATTTTCGGAGCGCATCACAAAGGAGACGGCGTCACCGCCCGTGGCGCACGCGCCGAAGCATCGCCAGGACTGCCGGTCAGGGAACACGTGGAATGACGGGGTCCGTTCCTGGTGGAATGGGCAGTTGCCCTTGTAGCTTCGGCCGGACCGCTGGAGCTGCACCTGTTGCCCCACGACCTCAAGGATGTCCAGCCGGGCCTTTATGTCATCTATGACGGTCACAACCAGCCCTCCTCAACCCGGCCGACAATACCAAAAGGCCGGCCGCCGGATTGCAGAACCCTCCGTGGACCAACCGGACCGGTGAACCTGCGAGGAAAACCGGCCACGTTAACCGCGGACCGGCTCAACAAAAAGGCGCACTAGGCCAAGGCTATTGTATCAAGCTTTTCCCGTTGATACAACAGTTCAGGAAGGTTGTCCGTAACTACCGCGTCCAACCTGGCCTTGGCCATGCGCGTCAGATCACGGCTGAAATCCACGTCCCACGCGAGGGTGCGAACACCCCGTCTCCGCATACTTCGCATCAGGCGCGGGTTGTAGCTGTCGTGAGCGGGGTCATACCAATGCGCCCTCACCAGGCCACTGAAACAGCGCGACCGGATGGGAGGAGGGTGGCGGCGGGACCAGATGTAACCACGGACGATGCGAGGCTCGATCTTGCGCAGTTCCCATAGCGAGATCGGGTTGAAGCTGGCTACCAGCGTACTGTCCCATCGTTGGTGGCGGCGCACCACTTCGGCGACCCTGTGGGCGATGAACCGCATGCCGTCGATCACTGCTTTCATCTCGACGTTGATGAGGTAAGTGGATGGCAGCAGCTCAAAGACCTCGTCCAGGGTGGGGGCCTGGAGGCTGCGAAATTCTGCGCCAAACCACTCTCCAACGTCCAGCGACCGGATCTCATCGAGGCTGGCGTTGGTTACCAGTTTGCCGACGCCTCCGATTCGCTTGAGGCTGCGGTCATGGAACACGACAAGCTGTCCGTCGCTCGTCAGGCGGACATCCAGCTCGATGCCGTCGGCCCCGTTTTCGTAGGAACGCTGGAAGGCGGGAAGCGTGTTTTCGGGCGCGACGGAGATGTCGCCGCGGTGGGCGATGATGAGGGGGAGCCGCCTCGCACCGGCAGGAAAATCCCAGGTGCGAGAAGAGCTGCAGTCCAGAGGGGAATCGGTTGTTTGGTCTAATAACGCCAAGCTGCTCCAGTACATCGGCAGGCAATGTAGAGCCTAAATTAGCGGCCTCTACCTAGCGTGTCAAGGCATGGGCAAGAGCCGCCAAGGTCTCTTGGTTTTCAACCTTATGGCCGCGGGCATTGGCCGGGGATGGTGAGTTCCTTGGGTGAGCGGAGTTCGTTTGGATTGGGAATTTTACCCTCACCCAAACTCTCTCCCTGAATTGACCTGAATTGACCTGAATTGAGAGGGAGAACAGAGGGCCTGGGTCGGCCAACTGGCGCCTGGAACACCACCGGGCGGACATCTCCGGGAACATTGCCCTGGTTTTTGAAAATACGCTGCATTGCTGCAAACCCGAATAAAGACTCAATGGGGTTAGAATACTTGGGTTCCCGCCATTCCCCACGCCGGGGCCGAGGCGGGCACGGACAGCGGAGAATTGATGAGGCCAATCCAGGGCGTACGCGGCACGGCAGTCGAGGTGATGCGAGAGAGGGATTTTCGCGTCATCTGGTCTGTTGGCGTTCTTGCCGAGTTCGGGCGACGTTATGAAATACTGGTGTTCAGCCTGCTGATCCTGGACATCACCGACTCCCCATCGCAGCTGATGTTGCTCTGGGTCTTCAACAATCTGCCCAGGCCGTTTGTATCGTCGCTGGCCGGTTACATTGCGGACCGTTTTCCCAGGCAACGAGTCATACTGCTGACCCATACAGCCAACCTTGCCACCGGCGCCGCGCTGTTGGGGTTGATGCTATTCAGCTTGGAGTCCCTCGAGACCTGGCACATTTTCGTCGTTGCCTTTATCCAGGGAACGACCAAGGCCATCGAGGATCCCTCACGCCGGACTGGCATATTCGACATCGTGGGGCGGGACCGCCTGGTCAATGCCATGTCCCTGGACGTGATCTCGCAGAATGTCGGAAAGATGATAGGGCCAGTGATCGGTGGCGTGCTGATCCAGTTCTGGGGGTACCCGGTGGCTTACATGTTCCTGTTGTTTGTGCACCTGGATAACCTGTGGCTGATCACCAGATTGCGCATTCCAGAGACGGGGCTTCGGGCGGCTGTACCTCCGATGTGGGACGGGCTGGGAAGCGCCTTCGGGTTTGCGTGGAAAACCCGGATGTTGGTGGGTATGCTGTCGATAACGATAGTGATGAACGCCCTGGCGTTCCCGCTGCAGCAGTTCATTCCAGCAGTAGGACTGGAATTGTTTGGCGTGGGCGCTGCCCTGGTGGGGGTGCTGGTGGCGGCCGACGGCTTCGGCCACCTGGCGGGAGCGGCCGTGGTGGCCACAACCCGGAGACTGAGGTACCACGGGCGCTATTTCACCTTTGGTTCGATCATCGTGCTGGTGGCCTCGGTAGCATACGTGTGGTCGCCGTGGTATGCCCTGGCCTTTGTGCTGCTGTTTGTCAGCGGCCTCGGACAGGCGGGCTTTTCAACCATGCAGAGCAGCATAATGATGCTTGTATCTCCCCCGGCGATGCGCGGCCAGATGATGGGGTTGCTGAGCTTCTGCATAGGCGTCGCCAACCTGCTGGGCGCGCTGGAGATCTTTTTTGTCGTCCAGGTCCTGGCTTTGCAGCAGACCATATCGCTGCACGCGCTGGTGGGACTAGCGCTGCTGCTCCCCGCAATGGCCTTCACGCCACTGATCCGGCAGCCCCTGGCGCCGCCAGAGCCGAGCCCGGCAACCTGAAACGGTTGCCCCTCGGAATCCGAGGCGGTATATTCACTCAGGGCCGCAGCCAGATCAAGAAATTTTCCCTATCTCCGCCGAACCGGTTTAAGCTTCGCCAACGCTTGGCGGAGGTCGTTGATCCCCAATATTGCGGGAATGATGCGTTGGCCGGCTCGCGGAACATTGGGACGGTTTCCAAGTCAGGGGCTTGCCTCCGCACGGGAAAGACGGAGCTGTTGATGTCGCAAGTGATCGACTGGCCGGGACGCATGCAGGAGCTGGCGAAATTCGTTGGCTTGGACCAGGAGGGACTGGAGCTTATCCAGTCGACTCGGGAGGTGATCCTGGCCCACGGC
Source organism: Dehalococcoidia bacterium (assembly GCA_965249355.1). Taxonomy (GTDB): domain Bacteria; phylum Chloroflexota; class Dehalococcoidia; order Lucifugimonadales; family UBA3495; genus VXOI01. Next base: position 1,630,989 of record CBDFLW010000004.1, on the reverse strand, counting down.
GACGAGTTGACAGCGTCGGTTTATGACAATTTCCTTGCATTTCCTGAATCCCGCCGTTTTTTTGCCAATGAGCAGGGCGAGGTGAACGAAGAGCGGCTGACCAGGCGCAAGCACAGCCTGATGCGCTGGCTTAGAGGCTCTGTCGACTTCCAGATGGATTCTGATTACCCCATCCGGGTTCTGGCCATGGGGATCGTCCACAGCCACCCGCCACTGCACCGCGCACATCTCGGATCCGTTCCGGCCCGGTTCATGGTTGGGACAGTGGCATACATACAGGCGGCCGTTACCGACCTGCTGCGCCGGGAACTGGATGATCAGGACCTGGCGATACGGGCAGCATCAGCCTGGAACAAGATGCTGATGCTGCAGCTTGACATCATGCTGGCGGGCTACGTCACCGATGTGCCCAACGAAGCAGTACCCGGAGGCCCGCAATACGACGGGCCCGGCGCGGAATAACACGCCGGGAGAACTACCTCACCCATACCCTCCCCAATAAAGGAGAGGAAATTGATATTCGGAGAGCAGAGGATATGAGCAAGGTGCTGGTGATCCAGGGTGCTGGAATGAACATGCGCGGCAAGTCGCAGGTCGAGATATTCGGATCAGCGACACTGGAGGAGATCGACGAGCAGATCAGGGGATACGCCGAGGGCTTAGGGATCGACGTCGAGATGTTCCACTCGAACATCGAGGGCGAGGTTGTTAACGCCCTGTACGACGCGCACGACCGCAACTTTGACGCGTGCCTGATAAACCCGGCAGGATACACCACCGTCGCAGGGCCGCTACGGGGGGCCATAACGCAGGTCAAGTTCCCGGTGTTTGAGGTCCACGTCTCGAATCCGACGTCCCGTGGCACCGTGTCGCAGGTTCTGCCGGTCTGCAAGGGCGCGGTCTACGGGTGCGGCGTCTACGGTTACCGGCTGGCCTTGGAAGCGGTACAGCAACTGGGGTGAAAGAAATACCCCTCCTGCCAAAAGAGGGGTCAGCGAAGGTGCCCAGAAAAGGGCGGGTTGAACCCGCCCCTATGGATTTTGTTACTCACAGCGCAGGCAGCGGGGTTCGGAGAACACTGTTGCATGGATGGTCGGGCTGGTGATCAGGTAGTCCAGCACCACCCGAATCGCCTTGTCCTCGCTGGAGAGGTTGAACTTTTCCTTGGCCTGCCTGATGAACGCCATTTGGTCCGGGTTCAGTTCGATTGTGTACGCTTCTTTAGGGCCTGCCATCGTAAAGACTCCTCGCGTTGGCCGGATTGGGCGACGAAGCGCCCGATGCACTATCAGGATAGTGTACCGCGCAGACCGGCGCAATCACCATTCGCAGGCCCGAGTCGACAGGGCTATCGCATTACGCCCCACCAGGCTCCGTCATTCCGGCCTTGAGCCGGAATCCAGAGCCCCTTACCGCTTGGGCGCCGAAGGTCTTCACCTCTACCCTGCCCCTCCCACGCGGGTCTTGGATTCCTGCTTTCGCAGGAATGACGGCCGGGGCAAGAATACGGTATAAAGACTCTATCTCCCTGAGTGCGCAGATAAATCGCGATTGCCCTACCCAAGTCGACAGGGCAATCGCATTTGGACCAGTCAGTATCGTCATTCCCACGAGAGCGGAAATGACGGACAGGGCAGCTCGACTACTTTTGAGATAGTTGCCAAAAGCCTCGTTCAATCGCAGGCGTCGGTGATCGCCTGCGAGATGGCGGCGAGCCTCGGGGTGTTGGTGATTTCAGCGCGGAATCCGTTGGTTATGTAGGCCACCGCAAGGCCGGTGTCGGGGTTGGCCCAGCCCACCGACGTGCCGGAACCGGCGTGGCCGAAGGTGCGCGGATCCAGGCTGTCGGGCGCGCCGCTACGGGGGTCGGCCAGCGACAGTCCCATACCGCGGATTACCCGGCGGTTCAGGGAATGGTCGATGCCCTCGGAGTGAGGCGAAGTCACCTCTTCAACTGTATCAGGACTCATTATCGTTACACCATCCAAGGTGCCGCCCAGTTGCATCATGGCGAAGAAACGGGCCAGCCCCCTGGCGGTGGAAATCCCGCCGCCAGCGGGCTGCACTGTGCGGTGCACCTCGGGGCGGTTGTACAGCTCGACCTGGCTGCGGCGGTCGCAGTCCTCCATGGCGTGGAGCTTGGAGACGCGGTCCAGCAGCCATTCGGGCAGACCAATGTACAGGTCGTTGATATGCAGCGGGCGGGTGATCTCCTCGCGGACGAAACGGTTTATGGGGCGGCCGTCGATACGGCGGACGAGCTCACCGATGACCCAGCCGAAGTTGCGCGGATGGTAGGCGATCACCCTGCCTGGCGGATAGTCGGGACGAAGTTCCTCCATCGCCCGGACAGCGGCGTCCCAGTCGCTCCAGCGATCCCAGGTCATGTGGCTGGGGCTGTCGGGGAACCCGCCGCGATGGGTCAGCACCTGGGCGATGGTTACATCTTCCTTGCCGGACTGGGCGAACTCCGGCCAGTGTTCGGCGACGCGGTTCTCCCACCGCAGCTTGCCCCGCTCCCACAGGATGTGCAGGCAGCAGGCGGTGACGGGCTTGGTGGACGAATAAAGCACGAACATCGTGTTCTCGTCCACGGGCCGTCCGGTTTCCCTGTCCGACAGTCCACCGTACAAGTCCAGGACCAGATCGCCGTGCCTGTAAACGGCAAGCGCGGCCCCGGGATGCAACCCGTTCTCTATCTGTTCGAAAAACAGCTCGCTGACGCACTCCAGTCCCTTCGGGTCCATTCGCGCATCCGTCGGCGCTCCTGCGCCCCTTGCTATAACCACTACGCGCAACCTCACCGTATCAAGCAGACCGCAACCACCAAAAACAGCGGTCCGGATTTCCGGCACCGCCGGATCAGGCGACGCTTAATTCTGCCTTACCGAGGCCCTCGATTTCTATAAGGGCGGAGTCGCCCCGCTTGAGCCACTTGGGCGACACGATGCTGCCGGTGATCACCACCATTCCGGCCTTTATCTCCCGTCCTTGGTCGGCCAGGGCATTGGCCAGCCAGGCCAGCGGCTCCAGCGGGTGGCCCATCACGTCGGATCCCACGCCCTCACCCACCAGCGCGCCGTTGATTTCCATGTAGCCCCGGCAGCCAGCCAGGTGGATGCCGCGCCAGTCGGTCACCGGCTCCCCAAGCACGACGCCGGCGTTGAGGATGTTCGACGAGATGGTGGTCAGCAGCTGCGTCTGGGTGTCCTGGCCTTGGGTGCGGCGGTTATCCACGACCTCGAAGGCGGTCATGATCGCCTCGACCGCTTCAGAAACGCTGTTGCGGTCGTAGGGAGCGCCCGACGCCGGCAGGTCTCTGCCCAGCCGGACGCCGACCTCGCATTCGATTCCGGGTTCGAGGAAATCTGCGGTGTTCAAAACGGCGGGAGACTGGCGCACGTTGTCGGCCAGGATAATCCCAGCCACCGGTTCGTCGATGCCCGACGACCGTTGCAGCGCGGCGGTGGTGTAGGCCACCTTGTACCCCGCCACGGCACCGTAGTCTTTGCTCAACGCCCCCTGGTAGGCCGCCTGGACCTCGTAGGCCTCGTTGATGCTCTCGGGCAGCAGGTCGCCCTCGAGGACGTACTTCTCTTTGTTCCTGAATTGCTCCAGCAGCGCCTCGGCGGCCTGGGATACTCTGCTCATCTCTTCCTCTCGAATGTTACCCACAAGGCTCGATTATACCAGTGACCATGGATTACTCGGTCCTTGCTATTCGTACGGCACGAGCTGGATTTCGTGGAGGGCGGGAACGACCTCCTTGCCCAAAAGCTCCACCGAACGCATGACGTCATTGTGCGGGATGTTGCCGTCGCTGCCGATTAGGATCATGTAGCCTGGGTTCAGTTCCTCGATGGTTTCCGACAGCTTCTTGATCACGGTATCGGGGCTGCCGACGATGATGGCCTTAATCTGCTGCAAGTCTTCGTAGCCCGCGGGCGGGCCGCCCCCGCCGCCGATCCGCCGCGCCGCCAGTCGGCTCGCCGTCGGCGACTGGTAGCCGGGCGGGTCCAGATGCTCCACCGGGCCACGCATGCGGTGCTGACCGGCCCAGAGGAAACCTCGGCCCAGCTCCTGGGCCTTCTCGTCGGTGTCGGCCACGAACGCCCGCACCTGGTAGCCAAAGTGCTCCGGGCCGGGGGTGAATCCGACTTCTTTTGCGGTGTCGATGTAGACCTGCTTCAGTTCCTTGGTCAAGCTGATGATCGCGCCCAGGTTCATGTAGGCGTACTCGTGCCGGGCCGCCCAGATCACGCTCTCCGGGCTGCTGCCGCCCGGGAACCAGACGGGCGGATGCGGTTTCTGGACCGGCAGCACCCAGGGGTTGACCACGCGGTGATGATAGAAGCGCCCCTCGAACCGGAACGGCCCCGGTTCGGTCCAGCACTTGATGATCAGGTCATGGGCTTCCTCGAAGCGGTCGCGGTTCTCGGTGGGGTCGATGCCCGCCTGCAGGGTCTCCACGGCGCCGCCGCGAACGAAGCCTGAGATGAGCCGGCCGTTGGAGAAGCAGTCCAGCATGGCCAGTTCCTCGGCCATGCGTACCGGCTCGTTGATGGGGATGATGTTGCCGAGGATGGCGATCCGCACCCGACTGGTGATGCGGCTGATTACGGCGGCATCGATATTGGCCGAGGGCTTCATGTTCCAGTAAGACGAGTGGTGCTCGTTGGTCATGATGCCGTCGAGGCCCGCCTCGTCGGCCATGGCGTATTGCTCATGATACTGGTTGTAGAGTTGGTGGGCTCTTTCTGGGTCAAAGTAGGTGTTGGGAAAGTCAAGCCGGCCGGACTTGAATTGCGCGATGTCCTCTTCATTCAGTTCCGTGTACGGCTGTTGGGAATGGAAAAAGACTTCCACTGTGTCTTTCATAACGGCCCTTCCTGAGTTGGTGAATTGAGATGCCGGGTTGAATCCTTTGTCCCTGTCGTCCTGAGAATGGGAAGGGTCCCGGTGACCTGGGTGAGACCCCTTGTACCGCCCAGAATGACAGTATGGGGCATTATGTCTTGTACCGGGTCAGGAGATTTCGATGCCGACGGGGCAATGGTCGGAGCCCATTACGTCGGGCAGGATGAACGCGTCGGTGAGCCGGGGCGCGAAATCGGAGTCGGTGAAGAAGTAGTCGATGCGCCAGCCGACGTTTCGATCACGCGCCCGGGTCATCTGGTCCCACCAGCTGTAGTTGCCCGGCTCATGGTTGAACTGCCGGAAAGTGTCAACGTAGCCGTGCTCCAGAAACGTGTCCATCCAGGCCCGTTCCTCGGGTAGGAAGCCGGAGATCTTTTCGTTCTCCTTGGGCCGCGCCAGGTCGATTTCCTTGTGGGCAGTGTTGACGTCGCCGCAGACCACGACGTTGCGGCCTTCACGCCGCAGGTTATCGACGTAGTCGAGGAAGGCGTCGTAGAACTCCATCTTGTAGAGCAGACGCTCCTTCGATCGTTTGCCGTTGGGGAAGTAGATTCCGAGGAAAACGAAGTCATCGTAGTCCGCCACGACAGTGCGGCCCTCCGCGTCGAATCGCTCGGCGCCGAGGCCGAAGCCGACGCTGCGCGGCTCCCGGCGGGAGTACAGAGCGACGCCACTGTAGCCCTTGCGTTCCGGCTGGGAATACCAGGCGCGGTAGCCCTCGATATCCCTCAGGGCCGTGGGCAACTGGGACTCGTGGGCCTTGGTCTCCTGGATGCACAGCACGTCGGGCTGCTCAGACTCGAACCACTCGAGGAACCCCTTCTTGTGAGCGGCTCGAACGCCGTTCACATTCCACGAAATCAAGCGCATGCGTCACCCGCCGGAAAGCCAGATTCAGAGCGGATTATAGCAAAGGTCGAGGCAACGTGAGAACGGCAACCCCTGTGCTATCATTGGCATCGCTTTCGAAACCCATTCTGTACCGGTTGACAGCCGACGGCGGAGCGAGCGATGGTCAGGACAGGGCAGCAGTACCTGGACAGTCTGCGGGACGGACGGCAGGTCTTCCTGGACGGTGAACTGGTTACGGACGTGGTGGACCATCCGGCCTACCGCAACGCCATTCGCACGATTGCGGGCCTCTACGACTTCCAGACGGCTCCTGAGAACGTGGAGATGATGACCTTCGAGTCGCCGGCCAGCGGAGAGCGGGTCAACCGTTGCTGGCAGCTCCCGCAGTCTTACGACGAACTGGTCACGCGCCGCAAGTCCATGGAGGCTTGGGCCGAGTGCACCTACGGCTACATGGGCCGCTCTCCCGATCACGTGGCATCGTCGCTGGCCGGGATGATAATGCGGCTTGACCTCTTCAAGGCCCACGGAGAGGACAGGGCGAAGGCCCTGGCTGACTACTACCGATATGCGCGAGACAACGACGTGTTCGTCACTTACACCATCACCAACCCGCAGGGCTGGACCGGCGAGCACGACGAGTTCCTGGTCGCCGGCATCTGCGACGAGGACTCAACAGGCGTGACCATCAAGGGTGCGAAGACGCTGGGGACGAGCAGTATCCTGGCCAACGAGGTGCTGTGCACCACCATCCAGCCGCTGATGCCCGGCGCGGAAAAGCACGCCTTCTCGGTGGCGGTGCCGATGAATGCGCCAGGGCTGAAGATTCTGTCCCGCAAGTCGTATGAGGCCTGGGCTGCCAGCGAGTTCGACAACCCGCTGTCGTACCGGCTGGACGAGAATGACGCCGTCCTCTACTTCGACGAGGTGAAGGTGCCCTGGGAGCGGGTGTTCATCAACCGCGACATTAGGCTCTGCCGCGACCAGTTTCACGAGGCGCCCACGCACATTTTCCAGAACTACCAGTCTCAGGTGCGGGTGATGGTTAAGCTGCGGTTCCTCGTGGGACTGGCGCGGAAGATCGCCGAAGCCAACGACCTGACACGCATTCCGCAGGTAGTGGAAACGCTGGGCCGACTGGCGGCGCAGGCCGGGGTGATCGAGGGGCTGGTCAATGGCATGGAGGTGCAGGGACGCTACGTGGGCCCATACTACGTTCCCGACCGCCACCCGCTGTACACCGCGCAGGTGATGGCGCAGGAACTGTATCCGCAGGTGATGCACACCTTGCGGGACCTGGCCGGGGGCAGCCCGATCATGCTGCCCTCCTCGGTCAAGGACTTCGGCAATCCCGAGACCGCGGACTACATCCACCGCAGCCAGAGCGCCGTTGGCCCCGAAACAACGGAGCGGATCAAGCTGTTCAAGCTGGCGTGGGACGCCATAGGCTCGGAATTCGCCTCGCGCCACATCCAGTTCGAATTATTCTACGCAGGGGCGGGTTACGTGGTCAGGAACAACTCCTACCGGACATACGACTGGGAGCGCGCGACGGGTATGGTGGACGGCCTGCTGGGCAGCTACGGGCTGCCGCAGGACTGATAAGTATCTCAAAACGCACAAAATTTGCTGCAATTTCGGCAACCGCTTACCGAGGTCCTGGCAGGGTATTTCATTTGTTCCCTCTCCCTCCGGGGGAGGGTTAGGGTGGGGGCGTTCCCTTTCGTGAGCGGCCATCGTATAGCATCGGCATTTCGCCCTCACCCCAGCCCTCTCCCGGAGGGAGAGGGAGAACTGAAAAACCCTGGAGGTCCTGGATTCCCGCTTCCGTGGGAACGACGAGAATTGCCGGCCGCGCCGTCTTCGGAAAAAAGCACATCTTCCCGTTAGCAAGGTGAAAGTATGACCACGCCTTCACAGTTTCCGCTCAGTATGCCTACGGGCCTGCCACTTCCTCTCGAGGGCATAAGCGTGCTGGATGCCACGCACATTGTCGCCGGGCCGTTCTGCACCCTGATCCTGGCCGACATGGGCGCGGAGGTGATCAAGATCGAGCGGCCAGGAACCGGCGACATCGCGCGCGGGCGCACCCCGTTCGTAACCGGCGCCGACGGCAACCGGATGAGCTCGCGGTTCCTGGGAATCAACCGCAACAAGAGGAGCGTGAGCATCGACCTCCGGCATCCCCGGTGCAAGGAGGCCTTCGAGGAACTGGTTGCCGCGTCTGACGTGCTGGTGGACAACTGGGGCTCGGGGGCCTTCGGGCGGCTGGGCCTCGGGTACGACCGGCTCAGAGAGATCAATCCGGGGCTAATCTACGCCAGCATCACCGGATACGGCGACAGCGAGGGGTTGACCGGCCCGTACTCCAACTGGCCGGCCAACAACATGGCAATTCAAGCCATGGCCGGGTGGATGGAGATGACCGGCGAACCGGATGGGGCTCCCCAGGCCGTGGGCGACAACATCGGAGACTCCATCCCGGGGCTGTGGGCCGCCCTGAGCATCGTCCTGGCCCTGGAGACGCGACGCAAGACCGGCCGGGGGCAGCATATCGACGTGGCGATGTACGAGTGCATGGTCTCGCACATCGAGAGCAACATGAACCACTACCACGCCACGGGACAGGCGCCCATGCGCTCCCATGACCGTATGGCCACGGCGGGCGTCACCTTCCGGGCCAAGGATGGCTACCTGGTACTGGCCGGGGCTCGAACCGAGGACCGGCTGCGCTCGTTGTGGGAAACCATCGGGCGGGATGATCTAGCCGGGGACCCGCGCTTCCTGGGCGGAGAGACCGGCGGCGAATTCTTCGTCAACGAGTTCGTCCCGGCCATCGAGGAGTGGTCGGTCAATCTGGGCAAGCTGGAGATCGCCGAGAAACTGTTGGCGCTGGGGTTCTCGATGGGGATGGCGCAGACCATGGAGGACTTGGCCCACTGCCCTCACCTGGAGAGCCGCAAGATGTACGTAGACACCGGCGACACGCTGGGGGGCACCTTCCGCTCTCCCCGAACGCCGGTGCGCCTAACTGCCTGCGTCGAGTCGCCAGCCGAAACGCCGCCCACCCTGGGCCAGCACAACCGCGAGATACTGTGCAGCATCGGCGGGCTGACGCCCGAGGAATTCGCAACGCTGGAGGGCGAGGGCGCCCTGTAAGCCCAGGCCGCTACGCAGCCGTCGCCACGGTCGTCCCTCCCGGCGCGGTCTCCGACTCCTCGGGCGGCGTGATGGGGCGGCGCACCAGCGGCGAGAATGGAATCAGCGTTATCAGCAGGAACAGCCCCAGCCCGGTACTCATGCCGACTGCGATGTTGGCGTCCACCCGCTCGGCCAATTGCCCCACAATCACCGCGCCCACGGCGGACACTCCGATGCAGTGGCCCAGCACTCCCAAGGACACGCCCCTCACCTCGGGCGTCGCCGTAATCATAATGATGGTGCTTTGCATGGTACCGAACCCGGCGCTACCGATGCCAGCGCACAGCAGCAGGATGAACGACAGGGGATACCAGGGAGAGAAGGCGAACAGCACCAGGCTAACCAACTGTATGAACAAGCCTATGCAGAAAACGCGACCGTGATAGGGGCTTCCACTGAACAGTCCAATGCCTATCGCCGCAACGAACGTGCCAATGGACTGAGACGCAATCAGCAGCCCGGTCAGGCCCTCCCCAACTCTCAGATGATCGAGGGCGACCACCGGAAACAGCGCCTCCACGCTGAAGGCCAGGGCGTTCATAATCATGGTGAAGCCCAGCACGCTGCGGATGATGCGGTTCCCCCAAGCATACCGTATGCCCGAGGCCGCCGTGGCCCAAAAGTGGAAGGGGCCGGAGGAACGCGCCGGGATTCTGGCCTTGACCAAGACGGTAAACAGCCACGCCAGCCCGTAGAGCAGGACCAGCAGCATGAACGCTGTGCTGTATCCCTCAAATTCGACGATGAATCCAGCCAGAAGGGGGCCCAGGAAACGTCCGATGGTCACCGTGATGGTTTCCAGGGACATTGCGCCGACAATGTGCCGCCCGCCCACCAGTTCGTATATGAAGGAGCGCCGCGATGGAAATTCCATCACGTACAGCCAGCCCAGCAGCAGAGAGCCGAGAAACAGATGCCACGGTTGGATCTTCCCGGTGGCCACCAGTGCCGCAAGAGTCCCGATCACGACCCAGATTAAAGTCCGGGACACAACCATCAGCAGCCAACGGTTGGCGCGGTCGGCAAACATACCCGACAGCAGGGCCAGGAAGAGCATGGGGGCCCAGCGGAAGGCGAAGAGCAGCGCGACCTGGAACGGCGAATCGGTCAACTCCAGAACCAGGAGACCCATGACCACCGCTTCCATCCAGCGCCCGGAGTTATCGAGACCCCCGGCGGCCCACAGAAAGCGAAAGTCCCGGTTGCGTAAAACAGCCGCGAATGAACCTGAGTTTCGTTGCGCCGGGCCTACGGAGGTCATTGGCAATCAGAGTCTTACAACAGGAAGGGCCCTGTCAACAACAGGGCCCTCGCATTTGCCATGATGCTCACGGTCTGGATAGCTACCAGGTCTAGCCGTTCTTGTTCTCCAGCGCTTCCAGCACGTCCGCCGGGGTGATGGGGAGCTTGTTGATGCGGACGCCAATGGCATCGGAGACCGCATTGGCGATGGCCGGCAGGGGAGGAATTATTGGCGCCTCGCCGACGCCGCGCAGACCGAACGGGTGGCGCGGGTTGGGCACCTCGACCATGACCGTCTCGATCATTGGCACATCCAGGCTGGTGGGCATCCGGTAATCGAGGAAGCTGGAGTTCAGCATCACTCCCTGGTCGTTGTAGGAGTACTCCTCGTTCAGCGCCCAGCCGATGCCCTGCACCGTGCCGCCCTGGATCTGCCCCTCGACGTAGCTGGGATGCACAGCGGTGCCCACGTCCATGAACGCGGTGCAGCGCAGTATGTCCACCTTGCCGGTATCGGGGTCGACTTCGACGTCAAAGATGTTGCCCGCGATGATGGGGCCAACACCGGTGGACACAGCGGACACCGAGGTGGTGATGGCGCCGCCGGTCCGCATCATGCGCGCTGCCAGTTCCTTGAAGGTGAACCGGTCCTCGGGGTTGCGGGTGCAGATGAACACGCCGTCCTCAAAGGTCACGTCCTCTTCCTGCACCTCCCAGATGGCCGAGGCGCGGGCGGCCATCTGCCGCTTGACGTCTTCGGCCGCCTGGATGGCGGCAAGGCCGGTGTCGAAGGCGGTGCGGCTGCCGCCGGTGACGGCGGTGTAGCCAATGGTGTCTGTGTCGACCACGGTGGGGATGACGTCCTCAGCTGCGATGCCCAGGACCTCCGCAGCCTGCATGGCAACGGCTGTGCGGGTTCCGCCGATGTCCACCGAGCCGGTGACCAGGTTGATGGTGCCGTTGCTGTTGACGATTATGGTTGCGGCCGACATCTGGCCGGCCTGCCAGCGATAGCCCACGGCAACGCCGCGACCCTGCAGATTGCCGGTGTCGGGGTTGTGCTGCTCCAGCGGCGCGCTGTAGTGGGGATGGTCCCTCATCGCCTCTTCCATCTCGCGGACGCCGAAGCGGGGATGGGCCACGCCGTTGGGCATGCGGTCGCCCTCTTTGGCGACGTTCTTCAGGCGCAGCTCCATGGGGTCGATACCAAGCTCCGCCGCCAGCTCGTCAATGACCGGCTCGATGGCGAAGGCGCCCTGGGGCTGGCCAGGAGCACGGTAGGCCTGCACTTTTTGCTTGTTGACCACCACGTCGTAGCCATCTATGAGCAGGTTCTCGACGTTGTAGGGGCCGGTGGCGCAGAGAGTGCCGCCACCCACGGGCGAGCCGGGAAATGCGCCGGCTTCGAAGGCCATCCAGGACTGGATGGCGGTTATCCTGCCGTCCTTGGTGGCGCCGATCTTCGTCCTCAGGGTGGTGGCAGAGGTCGGGCCTGTACCCTCAAATACATCCTTGCGGCTCATCACCAATTTGACCGGGCGGCCGGTCTTTTTGGACAGGATGGCTGCCAGAGGCTCCAGGTAGGTGGTGATCTTGGCGCCGAAGCCGCCGCCGATCTCGGTGGGAACCACCCGGACCATGTCCTCGGGCACTGCGCAGATGGCGGCCGTGGAGCTGCGAATGGCGAAGGAGCCTTGGGTACAGGTCCACACGGTCAGTCGGCCATCGCCGGTCCAGGTGGCGGTGGAGGCGTGGGGCTCGATGTAGCCCTGGTGAACCGTGCCGGTGTGGAATTCGCGTTCCAGCACCACGTCGGCCTCGCGGAAGCCCTTGTCCACGTCGCCCAGCTTGTGCTGGATGTGGCTGGCAATGTTGCCCCGGGCCCCGGTGTCCTCGCCCCGGGCGAAGCGCTCCTGCTTGAAGTGGGTGGACAAGGTCTCATGGATTACCGGGGCGTCGGGCCGCATGGCGTGCTCGACGGACAGCACCGGTTCCAGCACTTCATAGTCGATGTCGATCAGGCCCAGCGCCTGCTCGGCGATGTGGGGGCTCGTGGCCGCAACCGCGGCCACGGCGTGGCCCTGGTAAAGGGCTTTCTCATTGGCCATGACGTGCTCGGCCATCAGCCGGACATTGCCCTGGGTCTCGGCCAGGTCGATGATCTGGTCCTGAATGATGGGGAAGTCCTTGGCAGTCAAAACGGCCAGCACACCGGGAAGGGCCTCGGCGCGGCTGGTGTCGATGCCGCGGATGCGGGCGTGGGCGTAGGGACTCCGGAGCACCTTGCCGTGCAGCATGCCGGCCAGCTGAATGTCCGCACCGTACTTGGCGGCGCCGGTGACTTTATCGATGCCATCGTGGCGGATGGGCCTGGTGCCGACGACCTTGTAGCCGCTGCTGGGGCGTTGCTCGGTGGTGGTCATTCGTACCTCCGGCAGGTTGAAATTTTCGCTGATTTGCTCCGAACGGGATTTGTCTCTCACTATAGCCGCCGGGCCGGGATTGTCAAACCAAGTCAAGCCTTTCAGACAGAGCGAAAACAATCCCCCTCCGTTTGGAGAGGGATTGAAACGGCGTGTACTTTGGCAGTCTTTACCACCTTTTTGATTCTTCAGAGTATACGTGGTCCGGCAACCTGTACGATATAGAATCGTCGTAGACGGAAACCTCGATCAAACTCTTGAAGTTGCTAAACCGGTCGGCCCGGAACAATTCTACGCTTGAAGCGCTGCAGTTTGGTGTTCAACCACATCTGCTTAATGATCCCACGAGTCTTGGCCGGTGGGAATTTCAACTGATCGGCGAGCTCACCTCCAATAAACGCACGCGCCACAGTATATGCCAGCTTCCTCAACTCTTCTCCTTCACCGTCTATTGAGAGTCCCAGAATCAGAGGAACCGAGCTGATCAACGCGTTCGCCATAATGATCGCCTCAAAGTCCGGGTATGGCTCGCAGGTACGGGCGACTTCATACAGCTTCAGGGCTTCGGCTTCGTTGCGCGGTAGAATGGCCTCCGGGATGCCCATCAGATATGCCGAATAAAGCCATATCATCGTAATAGTTCAGAGTTGAGGGGATCCGAGCATCTGACGGCAGGCCGAGAGGGGATCCAATCCCTTGGGCGCGCCAGGTGCCGAAGAGGCAGGCCAGGGTCATCTTGGTGTCGGTGCCCTGCTCCGAGCGGGTGCCGCCGCTGATTTTGCGGCTGATTACCAAGGGCCGCAGGCTGCTTTCCGCAGCGTTGTTGTCCGAGGGCACGCCGGAGGCAGCCACGAAAACGAAGAGTTCCTTGATGTGCCTCTCGATACGTCGGCACAGGTTGCCTTGGGCGGCTGCCGGGTCCTGGGCATAGAGACGGCACTGGGCCAGCAGTTTCCGCTCCAATTGCTGCTGGACCCGCTGCCGTTGCCGTGCCTGGGGATGGGCGAAGCTCTTGGCCGCCGAGTAAATCTGATGGACTGCCGCCGCCCACCGGGCCAATTGCCGGTCTTTGGGGTACAGCGACTTCAGGTCGTGGATGTCCCGCAGCAGGTGGGCCCAGCAGCGCTGCCTCAGTCCCGGGTAGTGATGACAGGCGGCATAGAAGTCGCTGACCAACACCCCACTGAAGGACTCATCCAGCACCTCGTCCACTACCTCCTTGTTCCTCCTGCGGCGCAGGAAGTACCGCCCGGCGGGAGTGCTGAAAGTCCAGACGTAGCCATTGGCGCCATCCTGGCGCCAGCCGGTCTCGTCGGCGTGGACCACCGGGCTGCCCCGGATGCGCTCCAGAATCCGGTCCACCGCCGGTTGGGCCTGCCGGGCCACTTGGTGGATGGCCCGGACGATGGCGCCGACGCAAAGGCGCAACTGGTGGACGGTCTCAGATACCACTGGATGGTGCGGAAGGGCAACCGGCCCTCCTCCCGCAAGGCCGCCATCAGGCTGAGCAGGTTGATGCCCAACCGCTGTTTCCCCAGCGCCACCTCGCCCAAGTCCACCTTGGGCACCCGGCGTTGCTCACACACTGGGCAAGTCCTGGCGATGAAGACATGTCCGGTTACTTGGACCGGAACCACCGGCAGGTCGATGACCTCCCGGGTGCGGTGGGTCCAGCCCCCGGACAGCCGGGTTCCGCAATCAGGACAACTCTCCACGGCGTGGGCCACCCGGTGGGTGGGAGTCATGCGCTGGCGGGCAAAACCGTGGGGCCGGGGCTTCCTGGTCTGTTTCTCCCTGGGAGTCTGCTGGCGGCCGGACTTGGGCTTGATGCCGGGCATCCCTTTGGGGCCGCCCGGTTTGGCCTTTCCCTCCAGCGCCTCTATCCGCCGCTGCAACTGGGCGATGACGGTCTGCTGCTCTTGAACGACAGCCTGCAACTGGGCAATCAGGGCCAGCAGGTCCTCCCGCGGCATGACGCTCAGGTCAATGTCGGCATCCATGCCTCTGATTTAACATAACCGCGAAACTGTCCCCCTTTGCTCTTTCGGCAACTTTCGGCCAATTCGCCACATCAACTCTGAACTGTTACCTGGCCAAGACTGACTTGACCGCTTTCGACGCAGCTGCTCTAATTCCTTCAACACAGCCGCAAAAGAAAAACCCGCGCCACCATCAGCGCCGTGCTGATGGCGGTCGCAGCCTAACATGGGTGTGGAGAGAATGCGTAAATCTCTAATGTTTGTGCCCCTATTCCTGACCGTGGCCTTTCTGATTGCCGCCGCGGCAACCTACGGCACTGTTGGCTCCCAAGCGGCCAACGGGGAATACGACACCGACGGTGACCGGCTGATCGAGGTCTCGAACCTGGAGCAACTGGACGCCATCCGCTACGATCTTGACGGCAATGGTAAACCGGATAGCATTTCCGGCGCGGACGCTTACGCCACTGCGTTTCCGGGGGAGGGGGTCTGCAACAATAATTGCAAGGGCTATGAACTGGTCCGGCCGTTGGACTTCAAGGATGCCCGCAGCTACGCTGCCGGCGCGGTCAACGCCAAGTGGACGAGGGACAGTGGATGGCTGCCTATTGGCACCGCTGACGACGGCTTCAATGCTGTCTTTGACGGCAATGAATACACCATCTCGAATCTGTACGTCAATCGCACCACCACACTGGACGACCCTGGACAAGTTGGCCTTTTCGGCATTGCCTGGGATTTCAGCGCTATTCGCAGTTTAGGCCTGTTTGATGTCGATGTAACGGGCCTTGAATACGTTGGAGGTCTGGCCGGGCGTAACAGTGGTGCAATCAGCGGCTCCTACGTCACCGGCAGTGTGAAAGGTGAAGGCAATCGGTACGTCGGTGGCCTCGCCGCGACTAACAGCGGCCGAATCAGCGGCTGCTATGTCACCGGCAGCGTTTCAGGCGAGAATTGGGCTGGCGGTCTGGTCGGCGCAAATGTCGGCCAGGTCAGCAGAAGTTATGCCGCTGCCAGCGTATCGTCGCCAGGGTACTACATTATCGGCGGGCTTATCGGACGTAACGCCGGCGATGTCATCGCCAGCTATGCCACTGGCAACGTGTCGGGCGAAGGATCGGTCGGTGGCCTTATAGGGGAGAATTACAGAACAATCCTCTCCAGCTACGCGACCGGCAACGTGTCCGGTCATGTGCGCATTGGCGGGCTGGCCGGCTCCAACAAAGGTGCAATCAGGTTTAGTTATGCTACCGGCAGGCCGTCTGGTGATGACGCCGATGATGCCGGCGGGCTGGTTGGAATCAACGAAGGTACGATTTCCGCCAGTTTCTGGGATCGGGAAGCCTCCGGTTCGAGAACAGGAGTCGGGAAAGGGGAGCAATCAGACTCTCAAGGTAAGACCACGTCAGAATTGCAGGCGCCAACTGGCTATACCGGCATATATGGCGGATGGAGCATTGACGTGGATAACGCCGATGGGGATTTCGACCTCACGACGGGAGTCGATGAAGTTTGGGACTTTGGCACAAACCGCCAGTACCCGGTCCTACAGGCCGACCTCGACAGCGACGGCCATGCGACTTGGTGGGAATTCGGCGCTCAGATCGGCGACCGTCCCACGCCAACCCCTTCGCCTACGCCCCGGCCAACGGCGACGGCTACGCCTACCGCGACTCCTACGCCTACCCCAACCGCGACTCCTATGCCTACGCCTACCCCAACACCTACACCTGCACCTACCCCAACACCCACGGCAACCCCAGAGCCCACCGCGACACCCACCCCGACGGCGACTCCATCGCCCACCCCTACACCCACGCCAACGCCTGAGCCAACTGCGACACCTATGCCAACACCAACGGCTGCGGCGACTCCATCGCCCACCCCTGCACCCACGCCAACGCCTGAGCCAACTGCGACGCCTACGGCGACTCCGTCGCCTACTCCTACGGTCTCGCCGACATTGTCGCCCACGGCAACTGCAATGATGGAGCCAACCGCGACATCTACTCCCGCGCCAATCGCGCCGGTAGTGCAGGAGCCCACCCCCGGCGCTGACTCTGGCGGCGGCGCTGACCCTGGCGGCGGCGCGTGCAGTAACCCTGGCGGGGATACGCCTACGGGCGCGGCGGCCATCAGCCTGTTCCTATTGGCGGCTCCGCTGGCAATGATAGGCACACTGAAGTTCAGCGGGTGGCGACGGCGCAACGGCAGCGGGGCCGGTTCCCGGCATTAATCCGGGAGCAACCACAAGCGCCGAATACCCCAACCTGAGTGGGAGGTTCAATCACACAATTCCTACCCGCGAAATCCTCGGTCATGGTAGGACAGAATCGTGTACGCGTTTGCAAGCAGTCATGCCGTTGGGGTGGATTGCCTGTAGCCCGGATGCTCATAGGTCTCCACCTGGTCCACCAGCTCTGGCTGGTAGGTCCTAAGGGTACTCCAAATGAGTAACAACGGTTACAGTGCAAGCGGGGGCCGACTGCAGTCCGTTGTCCTCGGCTTAGTTCTCCCTTCATCCGGGGCAGTTTCACCGGCGGTGGAATTACCGCCGGCCAGCGCTCCCCCGTCCAGGAGCAGAGAGTAGTCAATTCCGATAGCCAGGCCAATCATGGTAATCATTAGCGTTACGAAAAACGACAGCTTAAAGGCTTGCCCGATAAGAGCAGTTACGCCCAAGGCAACGACAATGGAAACTATTGCCAGACCTACAGGCAGGAGGGCGGCCACCAAGGTTCCGAAGATAATCAGGAGGATTATCAACGCCACCGGAATGCCAAACCGCTCTCCTTTTTCCAGGTCGGCAACGGCCAGTTCGCTGTTTTCGTAGGCGATGCTGGCTTCACCGCCCAACAGCACCCGGAAACCGTCGGTCCGGTCCGGAGGTAACGTGAACCACCTGCTCGACTTTCTCTATGGCCTCGTCGAGTTCGCCGACGACTATCACGGGCATTATGGTAACCGAACGGTCGGCAGCAACCAGGGATTCGTTGCCGGTGAGGTAGTAGTTCAACCCCCGGCCACGGTCTCCGGGCCAAGCGAGACCAGAGCGGCGAACACCGACTCCACCTTTTCCTGGAACTCCGGGGCGTCCACCGTGAGCGTTGCAGACTGGATGATCACAATCTCGGTAATGCCCTCGGAAGTGCCCAGCCTGTCTTCCAGCAGGCTCCGGGCCTTTTCGGACTCGGCGCTGCCGGTCAGCCGGAGTTCCGTGGTGGTTGCGCTGACCAGGAAACGCCCGGTTAACAGGAGCGCTATGACCGCCAGCACTAGCCACAGGGCGATGACAACCAATGGTCTCGTGCCGCTGGCCCTGGCTAGCGATTCTGGGGAGAGGCGATTAAACACTCAGTTCAACTCTAGCAAAGGGATTCGTCGCAGATTGTACGTCTCCGCAACCCGCCGCAACAACAATCAGCGCGGATTTGTGCCATTGTCTTTACGTTGTCTTCACGTGGAAGCGAACCAGTCTTCTTCGAGTCGCAGGGGGCTCAGGATATTCATTGCGCCAAGCGGTTGACGCGAGACGGGGCCGGGTCATACTGCCCGGCAATCAGCTTAAACGCGAGCGACCCTGAGGCATACAGTTGACACATCTTCGAGGGATAGATACATTTCCAGAAGACGATTTTCAGGGATCGCCGGCCCAACTTGCCGCTTTCGAGGCTGGCGACGGTTTCGGGCGGGGTAAAGCGCCCCGGGAGTTAACAATGGCTGACATTCCTCTGTTTCCAGTCACCGTGGTGGGGAGCTGGCCGCGTTCGAACGGACTGGTCCGCGCACTGCGAAGCAAGGAAGCGGGCGAGACCACCCTGGCAGACTTCAACGCGGTCGCTGACGGAGAGGTGCTGGACTGCATCCGGGCACAGGAGGGTGCGGGAGTAGACATCCTCAGCGATGGCGAGCAGCGCCGCGACAATTTTTATTCCTTTGCCGTCGACAAGCTCAACGGCATGCAGCTTATGAAAGTGTCTGAGTTGCTGAATTACTCCAAGGACCGCGCCCGCATGGAAGAGGTACTGCGCGCCCTGGACGTCCCGGCCTTCGCCATCAAGAGTCCCATCGCCATCGAGGTCATCAGCAAACGGCAGGGACTGGCCCTGGACGAGCTGGCGTTCCTCAAGGAACACACCGACCGGGCCATCAAGATTCCGATTCCCGGCCCCTATATGCTGACGCGGTCAGCCTGGTTCGAGGGACTGTCGGACAAGGCGTACCCCACCCCCGACGACTTGGCCAAGGACGTGGTGGCCCTGCTCAGGGAGGAAATCATCGCCCTGCGAGATGCTGGTTGCGACTTCGTGCAGCTGGACGAGCCCACACTGTCGCAGGTGGTGTTTGGCGAGGAGACCACGGAGACCTTCATGTGCGCCGCCTTGCCCAACCGTCGCGACCCAACCGACGAGCTGGAAATGGCAGTTCGCCTGATGAACGAAACAGTGGACGGCATCACCGGCATCAAGACCGGCGTCCACGTGTGCCGGGGCAACTGGAGCCGCAAAGAGGAAGTGCTGCTGACCGGCAACTACGGCCCAATGCTGCCTTACCTGGTTCAGATGAACATCGACCAGCTCGTGCTGGAGTGTGCCACCCCCCGCGCCGGGGAGATGGACGTGTTCAAGGAATACAGCAACGAAAAGGAGATCGGTCTGGGTGTGGTCAATCCTCGCACTGATGAGATCGAGCCTCCGGAACAGATCGTCGCCCGGGTGAAGGAACTGCTGCAGTACTTCGAACCGGACAAGATCTACCTGAATCCCGACTGCGGATTCGGCACATTCGCGGAGAGGAACGTCAACACCCATGCCGTAGCCACCGAGAAGATGAGGACAATAACCGAGGCTGCCCACCTGCTGCGGGCCGAATACGCCTAGCAACGCCCCCACCCTAACCCTCCGGGGGAGGGGGAGGGTGGGGGCGTGATCCTAACCCAACAAGTACAGGAGTGTCCAAATGGCACAGGAACCGGAACGAGATCTCAACGGGCTTCCCCGTGAAAAGCTGATCGAGGTGCTGGACTCTTTCCGAGACCCGGACGTTTTCAATGCGGTAACCGGCCCATGGAAGTCCAGGGTTGCCTGGCAGGGCGGCATGAAGGCCCGTGCCTACATGCGCAATCATACGGTGGACATGGACGAACCCGGCGACCTGACCGCCACCGACGTCGCGGCCAGCGCACACGAGCAGCTGCTCTCTGCCATAGGCAGCTGCATGACCGTCGGCTTCGTGGTCAACGCCACCAAGAGGGGCGTCCGCATTCACGACCTGGAAGTGGCGGTTGAGGGATACTTCGACAACATCCGCAAGTGGGCGGGCGTTGAGGACGAGGGCAACCCCGGCTACGGCAGCATCTCGGCCAAGTGCTACGTGCGCGCCGACGCCGATGAGGATACGCTGCGCGAGATCTGGCGGCTGGCCGTTGAGGGCTCGCCGGTCACGCAGTCGGTGGTGAATCCTACCAATGTCAGCACCGACTTCGAAGCGATCGGTTAATGGTTACGTTCGTTTCCTCCGATTGGGTACAGGAACACATAGGCCGACCGGGGTATCTGTTAGTGGATCCCCGGTCGGCCATGCGTTATCTCATGGGTCACCTGCGCGGCGCCGTCAGCGTACCGCTGAAAAAGCTGCAGAACGAACAGGGGTACCTGTTGCCGGCTGAGCAGATGGCGAAAGTCTTCGGGGCCGCCGGACTAGACGACGAGGTGGTTCCTGTCCTGTACGACGGCTCGGATGGACGCAACGCGGCGATGCACGCCTGGATCCTGGAATACCTGGGACGCGATGACGTCCACATCATGGACTTGCTCTACGACCATTGGAAGGAGCAGGGCCGTGAAGTCCTCTATCGCCCGGTCCCAACGAAGGCCAGGACATTCACCCCGAGAGTGAATGCGGATGTCCGCGCTCACGTAGACGACACGGCCAGCCCGGGAGGCACCAAGCTTCTGGACACCCGGTCAGCCGAGGAGTACCGGGGCGAAGTGGAGATAGACCAGCGCCCGGGGCGTATTCCAGGCTCGATCCACCTGGCGTGGAGCGAACTGGCCGGTAGTGACGGGCGGCTGCTCATCGAGCCTCAGAGGCTCGAGAACGCGTTAGCGGCGGTGGGGATCAGCCGGGATGATTCTGTCATCGCCTACTGTCGCAGCGGGTTGCGCGCGTCGCTGCCCTACCTGGCGATGAAGCATGCGGGTTATGATATTCGGCTCTACGACGGTTCGTATGCCGAATGGATGATGAGCGGGCACCCAGTCGAAATCTGATCCCGCCCCTCCAAATCCCTCCCCATCGCGCGCCTTCGAACCAGGAGAAAGCCAACCCCGGAATCAAACAGAGCGCCGAGTCCTACAGAAACTCGGCGCTCTTGGTATTCCAGCAGGTTCCCTTACACGCCCTGCAGGTTCTATCCGACCCAGCTGCAGAGGGAGCGCTCCATCACCCTCTCCCGGTCATTGCCGGTAAGCCGGGGCAGTTCCCCGGTGAACATTGTGACGCACTGTTGTCTTCAGCATCAGTCAGCCTCCTGGCGCGTGGGGGCAGTGCGGACCTCATCCGCACCTTCTTCCATCTGCTGCTCAAGGTCATCCTGCTGCTCAAGGTCATTCTCATCGGGTCCTTCCGCCACAGGCTCCGCTGGGGCCCGCCTGCGGGGGTTCTTGATGGTGTTGTACAGGGCCTTGAAGTAGGGTTCCGTCACCCTGAGGACCAACTCAAGGACTACAATGAACACCCAGTAATAGAAAATGCTCTCCCACTCGTCGCCCACGCGATTCAGGAGCTCGGCTGACGTACTGAACGCGAAGTACTGGATGTTGATGAGGAATATTCCCAGCAGGGCGAAGGGGAGCATCTTGGCGATGTCGCGGGACAGGTCCTCCGTGTAATAGGACGTAACCCGAACGGAGGTCAAAACGGCCATGGCGATGAGGAGCAGGTCATCCACCTCATTGGTTTTGGACAGGAACGCCACCATGACCACCAGCACACCAAACCACAAGAAGGCGAAGAGCGGAAATATCAGCAGGTACTTGGCAATGTAGAAGACCAGGTGAAGGGTCTTTCTGAGGGCGGCATGATTGGACTCCTCGTACTTGGAAAAGTCCACGTTGAAGATGTCTCTCCGCGACATGAATCGATAGAGGTTGAATATGAAGATGGCGTAAATGGCAACGCCGACGGTGAAAATACCCGCTGGCCGCAGCAAATTCAGCGCCTCGTTGATATTCAGCTCGCGTAACAGGTCTAGTTCCGGCGGCATAACTACTACACCAACACTACAGGTCGTACTCAGCCCATGGATCGTACGAGCCGAAATTCCAAAGGTGCCCCTCGGGGTCTCGAGCACTGTAAAGGCGCCCCCCGTAGTCCTGGTCGGCGATTTCGTAGACGATCTCCGCGTCGGCGGTCACCGTGCTGCGATAGTGTTCGTCGATTTCCTCCACCACGATGTAGGCCGCCTGGGTAATTGCCCCGGCCTCCCCTGGCGGTCTGACCAGGGAGTCGTACTCCCCGCCTTCGCGGTATGACCCCAGCATGATCATGCCGTTGCCAAACACCAGCTGGGCGTGGGCGATACCTCCGTCCTCATCCGGGACCACGAGGTGCCTATAGAAACCAAAGGCGTTACAGAGCCACTCGATGGCGGCGGGGGCGTCCTTGTAGCGCATCCCCGGGATGATGTTGCCTTTCACTGGCTGGGTCATCTCTGGAAATAGACCCCCAATATTATGTTATGTGTACCGCCACCAATCTTAACGGCAAGCAGTCTGACTTGGCATAGTCTGAGGCGGCCAAAACACGGTCTTTTCTTCCCTGCCACTCCCTCAACTGCCAATTCTGATTTCTCATCTTCGAAAATATACTGGCATTTACTCAATAAATAAGTATTGACACGATTCAGATAATCTGTATATTATCTGCCTGCAATCGTGTCAGTGATATATATTGTTACAGTTAACTTTTGCTATTCAAAACGAAGGTTCATCAATTTCAATACAAGAGAGGAGTATCTGAAAGATGTATCGGATTAAACGGCTATCCATATCCGGAGTTGTTTTGGCCGCACTGCTGGTGTTGGTGGTGTCCTGTGGGAGTCAGGACCCGGAGCCACAGCCCACATCCACACCCTTCGACGCTGACCAATTGCGCTCGATGATCCAAGACGCAGTATCCGAGTCGGTACCGGCCGATTCATCCGACCCTGGTCTCACCGGGGAACAGTTGCGATCCCTGGTTGAGGAGGCCATGCAGGACTCGGTACAGCCGGGGCTCTCGGCCGAAGAGATTGAACAGTTGATCCAGACAGCCATCGAGTCGGCCACGGTGTCCGGTGTCACCCTGGAGGAGGTGCGAGAGGCCATCGCAGCGGCCCTCTCTGCCGAAACAGCGCGAATGAACCAGGCCGGCGAGGAATCAACCGGACCGCTGGTAGTCTACTCGGGGAGAAGCAAGTCCTTGGTGGACGCAATAATCGGTCAGTTCAGCCAGGCTACAGGCGTCAAGGTCGAGGTCAAATACGCCGGCACCTCGCAACTGGCGGCGACCCTGCTGGAGGAGGGAGATAACTCCCCGGCTGACATCTTCTTTGCCCAGGACCCTGGCGGGCTGGGCGCGGTGGAGGAAATGCTGGCCGTCCTTCCGGACCGGATTCTGAGCCGGGTACCGGACTGGGCCCGCTCCCCCGATGGCAGGTGGGTGGGACTCTCGGGCAGGGCCCGTACCGTGGTCTACAACCCCGAAAGAGTCAGCGAGGAGGACCTGCCCGATGACATTTGGGGTTTCGTAAATCCGGTATGGAAGGACCGCATTGGCTGGGCTCCGACCAACGCCTCGTTTCAGACCATGGTAACCGCTATGCGAGCCCTTTGGGGAGATGAAAAGACTACGGAATGGCTGGAATTAGTACAGGCTAATAATCCGACTATCTACCCGAAAAATACTCCGCAGGTTGCCGCTGTCGCAGCGGGTGAAATAGACGTGGGATTGGTCAACCATTACTACCTGTTCCGGTTCTTGGCCGAGGAGGGAGAGGACTTTCCGGCCCGCAACTATCACCCTCGCGCCGGGGGCCCGGGTGCAACGATCATGGTCGCCGGTGCGGGAATTCTGGGCTCGTCAGGCAACGAAGTCGCGGCCGAGAGGTTCCTCGAGTTCATGCTTTCCCGCGTAGGTCAACAGTACTTCGCCGGGCAGACCTTCGAGTACCCGCTGGTCGAAGGGATCAATGTTCCGCATGTGCTTGTGCCGCTGGAGGACATCGACCACCCCAGCATTCCCCTCAAGGATTTGGCTGACCTGGAAGGCACCCAGCACCTGCTACGCGAGACCGGGGTGTTGCCGTAACGTTGGCGTGGATCCAAGCGCCCGGACCGTGCCGAGGTTCCTGGAGGAAGGCCTGCTGGCAGCCACGGAAAATGTCAAGAATCATCACATGCGGAGCGATCCACGACTCCAGTATTTCCCTGCCAAATACAGCGCAGCGAGGACTGGTACCGAGGAAAGCTTCTCTTCCGAATTCGAAACGGCCGGTCGGCGTACGCTGCACGCCTGTCCCTCTCCAGCCGGGATGCCCAGGCGCCATGCGGGCCAAGAAAGCATCTCAATGCACAGCGAACCAACCAACTCGTCATTCCTGCGAAAGCTGAAATCCGAGACCCCGGTGAGCAATTGGCGAAATTTCAGCAAATTTTGTGAGTTTTGAGATAGTTTCCAACGCCGCCGGACTTCTCGAGGCCGACTGCCTCCAAGTCCGCAGGACAGGCGGCGGCCCCAATGCACGTCTCTCTCGGGAGATCCGGGAACCGCGTTCTCCTCCAGCGCGCCAGCAGCACGCGGGGAGGGTCCTGGAAAGCGGCTCCCGTCGCGCCGCCCGGCTGCGAGAGGCTTCGGTGGCGTGCCCGGGATTGAATGTCACGCTTACATTTCCCGAACAGGGTATCCAGCCCTTCGCCAGTGGCGAAGGGTTATTTTTGGTCTGCCTTCACAGCCAAGCGGTTCTGGAACAGGGCAGACTCGACGTACGCACTGGGAGACGACAGGGCATCGTCGATGATCTCCAGCACCGCCACTATGGCCGGGTTCTGGAGCAGGGACTCCCGCTTTTCCTGTGTATCAGCCAACGGCTCGTATCCAGCGGCGTTGGCGCTCTGGCTGTCGACAACCTCGGCTGCCCTGGTAATGGCCGTTTCCACGTCGTCTTGACTAATCACCCCGTGAAGGCGCCAGTTGGCCAGGATTGCGCCGTCGATGCGTTCGGTTGCGCGGTCCTTCATCTCCTCGATGCCGTCGAAGTTGGGCACACCACTGCAACCCACTCCTCGCCGCACCCAGGGCTCGACGTAGGCCACCATGCTGTGGGCGTAGCGGAGCGTGAGGTTGGCCTTCACCTCCGCGTCGGCCACTTTCTCGTCCTTCAGCTGCGGGAAGGTGAGCAGGGACACCCGGTCGATGTTCAGGGCTGGCGAGTCCAGCATCACGCGCTGCACCTCGTCAACGTCGATCATGTGGTAGTGCATAGAGTGCAGGTCGCTGGGGTAGGGGGCCGGCACCCACGCAGTGTTGCCGCCGGTGCGCGGGTGATCAATTTTACGCTCCAGCATCTCGACCATGGCCCGGTTGCGGACCTGCATGCCCTTGCCGACCTTGCCGTGGCGGTGCACTCCGGCGTGCAGGCTGACATCGACATTGTGCCGCTCGTAGCTGATGTTGAACGTCTCCTGGGTTAGGTCGTCCCGCAGGTCCACTGGCCCTGCGTGCATCTGCGCCCGAATCTGCGAGCCGGTGCGGTCCAGAAAGCCTGTGTTGGTAAAGAAGGTGCGGCCCTGGGCGGCCCGGAGAGCCTCCGACAGCTGGAGGGTCATGCCCAGCTCTTCGTTCATAATGCCGATGAGGATACAGCCTGGCGTCAGGCCCAGGCGCGACTCGACGGCCTCGAACAGCCGCACTTGTTCCGCAACTTCCTCGGCGCTCTGCAGCTTGGGAGTGACCTGGTATACCATACCGCGGCTGCTGTTGGGGCCGCGAACAGGCAGTCCGCCGGAGCCGTCGCCTCGAGGCTCGCCATTGGAGCCTTTGTCGTGGCTGGTGGCGATCAGCGTGGTCAGCAGCAGCCCCAGCATACGCTCGGGTATTTCCTCTCCGGCCACTCTGACGATTCCGGTGTACATGTGCAGCGACACATTCCGCACCGACATCAGGCTGGTGGCCTTGAGGGTCCGGGGCTGCCCGTCGGCCCCGGTGCAGGTGTGGTCGGAGTTGAGCGTTTTGCGATTTCCACGGGACCCGTAGCCCGCCAGGTCGCCGCGTATGAGGCCCAGGTAGTTGCGCAGGGACTCGACCAGGTCCTCGGCGTCCACCACGGCAACGGCGTCTTCAAAGTCGACGATGTTGGTGACGGCGGATTCCACGAACAGGTCCCGAAACTGCCCGTTGTCCTCGTCCACCTTCCCTCCGTCGTATAGCTGGAAGAGAATGCGGAGGCCGTTGTTTTCGAGATAGAACTCGTCGAGGTCGCCCAGTCCGCTCAGATTGAAGCCAAAGAACTTGCCGGGATCCCTCAGCCGGGCCTCTCCGCTGGCGGTCTGGCCTACCAGTTCATAGCTGCCGCCGCCGGTTTCCTGCACCGAGAAAGACCGGATGTCGCCGATGCTGTCCGCTCCATTCCACTGGGCCGCGTGCTGGTCGAGGATCGCGTTGGTTTCCTCCACCACCATCCTGAGGCGGGCGGAACGCTGTTCCCGGCGGTCGATTTCCGGGTGAACATCGCTGAGAAAATAGGCGTCGTACAAGCTTCCCCAGCGGGCGTTGGCGCCGCCCACGGCCATGCTGGCGTTGGATACGGGAGTCACCAGTTCCGGCCCGTTCTGGTCCATCTCGGGATCCAGCTGCGGGGTGGTCATATCGAAGTCCACCGGCCGGTCAGGCTGGAGGTAGCCGATGCCGATCAGAAACCGCTCCAGATCGGCGGCGTCCTGCTCCCTAGATTCCTGCGAGGGGCGCCACCCGCCTGCCCGCTTTTCCCGGTAGTAGTTGTCGATCTGCTGCTGCACCTCGACCCGCCGATCCAGGAGGGCGCGGTTTCTTGGCTCAAATTCCTCCACCAGCTCGCCGAGGTGCCGGAACACGGCCTCCGCCGTCCAGTTCGTTCCGGGAACAACCTCATCCCCGACGAACTCAAAGAGCAGATCGTCGACCTCTACCTGGTTGCCGGAGGGTAGTGCGAGTTGCGCCATTTCACGCTCCAAATTCGGGGTTAGAAACAATTCCCGGCGGCTAACGCAGCTAACGGCAGCTACTGGCAGCTACCATTGCACGAACATCGGCATCACGACATGGACGTAGTCGTCGGTGTCGGTGGGCTTGAACACACCGGGGCTGGAGGAGGTTGTGGTTTCGATGGCAACGCGTCCCCGCTCCAGTACAGAAAGTACATCAAGAAGATACCGGCTGTTGAAGGCGATCTTTCCCTCCTCGCCCTCCAGCTCCGCGACATCCACCACGTCCTCGTTATCCCCGACCTCTTCGGAACGGGCGGAAATCAACATCCTGCCTCCCGGTTCGTCCTCTCCATCGTTGGGCTGGACGTGCATGCGCACTATGTTGGAGCCGTCGCGGGCGAATATCGCGGCGGTCCGGGCTGCCCGCAGTGTCTCCTGAAGGTCGAGGATGGCGCGGGTGGTGTAGCTCTGCGGTATAAGCTGGTCGTAGTTCGGGAAGGTGCCCTGCAGGAGCTGGGAGACCAGTTCGATGGTGTCGCCTCCCCGGAGGCGGAACATCACCTGTCCCCTCTGAGGAGTCAGCATGATGTCTACGGGCTCGGAATTCTCACCCAGGAGCCGGAGCAGCTCGGTCATTGTGCGGGCCGGAACGATAACGTTCATTTCCTCCGGCGTGGACTGAACGAGCTCACCATGATGTACTGCCAGCCGGAAGCCGTCGGCGGCGGCCAACGTGAACGAACCCTCGCGCAGCTTCACCTCCACCCCGGTCAATACGGGACGGGACTCCTCGGTCGCCGCAGCAAATGCCACCCTCGAAATGGCGGTCCGCAGTGTTGCGGGCTGTGCCTGGGCCACCACCGCGTCGTCAATCGACGGTATCGGAGGAAACTCGGAGGCGTCGGTGCCGTTTATGTTGGCCTGCGAGCGCCCGGACTTGATCTGGAGAACACGGGAGTCCGGCTCCATCTCAAGGTCAATCCGATCGCCGCCCAGAGAGTTTACGAACTCGGTCAACAGCCGGGCGGGAACGGTAACCGATCCCTCCTCTTCCACCATAGCGCCGATCCACGTGGTCATGGAGATTTCGAGGTTGGTGGCTGAAAGGCGAAGCATCCCGCCATCGGTGACCATGAGCACGTTCTGAGTAACGGGCAGCGTGGCTCGGGTGGCGACCGCGCGCCCAACGACGGCCAAGCCCCTGGATAGGTTTTCCTGCATGCACGAAATTTTCATCGTTCGCCCCTGAATTTAGCCTCACCAGCCACCTGGATTCGCGATTACCGCCAAGCTGTCAATTGGCAAGCCATTATATGTCATATATTTCAATTTTGGGGAACATGGCACGCTTCTGTACCGTCCCTCTTTGAAACTAACATCATCCGTCACCCTCATCTATACGACGTCATTCCTGCGAAAGCAGGAATCCAGAGCCCCCATACGCCGTCGCATAACAGTCATTCCTGCCCCCGTACGTCATCCCGCCCCTCCGCAAAGGGTGCCGTTGTGCTTGCTGGCGATGATGTAGACGCAGGGCGTTTTCGCCGGGGCTCTGGATTCCGGCTTTCGTCGGAATGACGGGTTTGAATTTATTGGTTACGGCACTCAACAGATGTCAATTTCAAAGAGGGACACTACCCACGTTTCGCAAAAGGGCCTTTTAGTTTTCCAATACGACCCACACAGTTCCCGTCATTCCCTCTGGTTCTTTCAAGGCAGGGGAATGACGTTTCAAGACTAAAAGACCCTGCGCTTGGAACCAAACGGCCACGACGATCGAAAAGTTGCTTAGGCGGACAGTCCGTCTGGTTCTGGCGAAGATTCCCAGCTATGACGGCGAGATCCTTTGCTGCGCTCAGGATGGCAGCCATCGGAACTCTTCAGCCGTCCCGACCGACTGGGTGTACGGCGCGAGACGGCAGGCCCATTCGGCACGGTCTGATATAATACCGGCTGCCTTGGAGCGTGCGTAATGACCGATTTACTATTCCACGACCACAGCTACTTGCAAGAGTTTGACGCCACGGTTACTGCCGTTGCAGATGAGGGCGTCGCGCTTGACCGCACGGCTTTCTATACCGGCGGGGGCGGCCAGCCCAGCGACGTGGGGATACTGACCGTAGACGGCAGGCAGTACGCCGTGACCGGCATAAAGCGGGATGGCGGCCTGCTGGTCCACCTGATTGACGGGGACCGGCCCTCGGAGGGCAGCCGCGTTTCCGGCCGGATTGGCTGGGACCGGCGCTACCGGCTCATGCGCACTCACACGGCACTGCATATTCTCTGCGGCGTGGTCTGGCGAGATTACGGCGCCCTGGTAACGGGCGGCAACATGCAGCCCGGCGAGGCCCGGATGGACTTCGAACTGGAACGAATGTCGGCCGACTTTGCCGAGGAAGTCGAGGCGAAGATCAACGAGGAAGTCGCTGCAGCGCGGAACGTCCTGGCCGCCAACCTGCCGCGAGAGGAAGCCGAGCAGATCCCCGACCTGATCCGCACGAAGATCAACCTGCTCCCCGCCAACATACGCGAGGTGCGGACCATCGACATCCAGGGCCTCGACGTGCAGGCCGACGGGGGCACCCACGTCAACAACACCACCGAGGTGCGGCGGATTCGCGTGGTTGGCCACGAGAGCAAGGGCCGCATCAACAAGCGCCTGCGCATCGCCCTGGAAGATTGACCGCATCGCCCTGGAAGATTAACAAGGACGCATTTCTATGCCCCGCACCGTGGTAGGAATCGACGTTGGCGGCACAT
Source organism: Dehalococcoidia bacterium (assembly GCA_965249355.1). GTDB lineage: Bacteria > Chloroflexota > Dehalococcoidia > Lucifugimonadales > UBA3495 > VXOI01. The sequence goes on along the minus strand of CBDFLW010000004.1, from coordinate 1,601,391 downwards.
TCACTGATATCGCAGTCCTAAAAGACGGTAAGCTGACCGTCCACAAGCTCCCATCTACCCCTCAGAACCCGTCGCTGGGAATCGTGCAAGGCGTCAGCGAGGTGGGCATCGATTCGGGTGATGCCGATTTCGTTCACGGCTCGACCGTGGCCACCAACGCCCTGCTGGAGGGGAAGGGGGCCCGCACCGCTCTAGTGACAACGATGGGGTTCGAGGACGTTCTGGAGATTGGACGCCAGAGCCGAGCCGAGCTGTACAACCTGGAGCAGGACCGCACGCCCACCTTGGCGCCTTGGGAATTGCGTTTCGGACTGGCGGAGCGAATCGACTACACCGGCCAGATCCTTGAGGACCTTCAGCTCGATGCCATCGAGGCGCTGATGGCCCTGATCAGCAATTCCGAGGCCGAAGCGGTGGCCGTTTCTTTCCTGTTCTCGTTCCTCAATCCCGTCCACGAGGACATGGTGAACGCGGCCCTGCAGAAGCTGGAGCCTCGGCCGTTCATTTCGCTTTCCTCCCAGGTGCTGCCCGAGTTCCGCGAGTTCGAGCGCACCAGCACCGTGGTGGTGAACGCCTATGTCGGGCAGGTCATGAGCCGCTACCTGGGCGAGCTGGAGCAGGAACTGGGCGAGGGGCTGCGAATCATGCAGTCGTCTGGCGGCAGCATCACGGCTCGGCTGGCAGCCGACCAGCCCGTGCGCACAATCCTGAGCGGCCCGGCGGGCGGCGTCGTCGGGGCCTTTCACGTTGCCGCCCAAGCGGGTTATCACGACATCATCACCCTTGATATGGGCGGAACGTCCACCGACGTATCGCTTTGTCCGGGACGAATCAAGGAGACGGGCAGCTCCAACGTGGGTGGCCACCCCATCAGCGTGCCGATGATCGAGATCCATACCGTCGGTGCCGGCGGCGGCTCCATCGCCCGGGTGGACGCCGGTGGCGCTCTGACCGTGGGGCCGCAGTCGGCGGGGGCCGACCCTGGCCCGGCCTGCTATGGCAGGGGAGACCAGTTGACCGTGTCGGATGCCAACCTCCTGCTGGGACGGCTGCGCGCCGACCGGTTTCTTGGCGGCCGGCTCACCCTCGACCTGCCACGGGCGCAGGGGCTGATGGAGTCGCTGGCCGCTGGGCTGGGCCTCGGCGAGCAACAGGCGGCCTTGGGTATCCTGCGGGTGGTCAACGCAAACATGGAGCGAGCCATCCGGGCCATCTCGCTCGAACGCGGATATGACCCTCGCACCTTTACGCTGGTCCCGTTCGGCGGCGCCGGACCGGTGCACGGGTGCGATCTGGCGCAGGAACTGGGGATTCCCCGGGTGCTGATCCCGGCGCGACCGGGCATCCTGTCGGCCCTTGGCGTTGCCATAGCCGATGTGGTCAAGGACTACTCGCGCACCGTGATGCTGCGGGGGGCCGACCTGGAACGCAGGCGATTGGAGGAAGAGTTCCACGGGATGGAGGGGCTGGCCCGCACCGAGCTGGAACGGGAGGGCCTGCCAGCGGAGCGTATGACCGCCCGCCGCTTCCTGGATGTGCGCTACGTCGGACAATCCTTCGAGCTGACCGTGGACTATCCCACATCGCGCGGGTCCCGTTCTACCGACGGGCTGGCGCGTGCCATATCCGACAGCTTCTACCGGGCACACCTGCAGCGGTTCGGTTATGCCGACCGTGGTGAACCGGTGGAGATCGTAAACCTGCGTTTAAAGCTGGACCTGTACGTGGAGAAGCCGGATCTCCAACTTGAACCGTCAGCGGGTTCCGGACTCGCCCAGGCCGAGGTAGAAAGGGTCAACGTGGTGTTCCGCGAGGGAGAGCTGGAAACCCCGCTCTACGATCGCGACCTGCTGTCGACCGGCGACCGCATCGTTGGCCCGGCACTGGTGGTGCAGCTGGACACCACGACCGTCGTCCCGCCCGGCTGGGAGGGCGACGCCGATGCCTATGGCAACCTGCTGTTGACCATTGCGTAGGGCCTGAAAGGGCTTCTGTTCTTTTCTCGCTACGAGTCAAAATTGAGGTCTGCTTGGTATTTTAGAAATGACGTGCTCATCAAACGACCATATATCAAAGACGAATGGCGAGAATTCGCCTTAAGAAATCCGATACGAACTGAAGTCTAGCCGGATGGGCGAATCCGGCATTGGGCGTATATCAGAGAGATTGAAATGTACATGAGAGTCATTACGCTTCCTGATGGTGAGACTGTCCGCAACGCCTTCCCAGACCGAGACCTTCAGGAGGTGAGGATCGTGAGAATCAGCTATCACCCTGAAATGGAATCAATGTTTATCCATTTGTCCGAAAGACCCAGCGTCGAATGCGTGGAAATACATGACGGGGTCGTTCTCGATTTCGACTCAGCTGGGAATCTTGTGGGCATCGACATAGATAAGGTCAGTTCTCTTCCTGAAGGACTTGTAATTCCGGAGCGTCTTCCTACCCACGCCGCCAACACCACTACTTCGGATTCGCGTGATGACTAGCCGTAAGCCACAAGCATCGCACCACCTCACAGTCCTGGCCGTCTTTGCGCACCCCGACGACGAGGGGTTCGGCTGCGGCGGCACCCTTGCGGCGCTGGTCGCCGGAGAGCACCACGTAACCTTGATCTGCGCCACCAACGGAGACGTCGGCGAGATCAGCGATCCTTCGCTGGCCACTCCCGGGAATCTGTGGCAGGTCCGGCAAGGCGAGTTGCGGGAGGCAATGGACGTCACCGGCATAAAGGATGTTCGGTTCCTGAATTATCGCGACTCCGGCATGGCGGGATGGGAGGACAACAACCATCCGTCCAGCCTGTTCCAAGCTCCCGAGGGCAAAGTTGTGGAACAGCTAGCGGCCGTCTTACGAGAGGTACGCCCGGACATTGTAATCACCCACGACCCCACGGGAGGATACGGCCATCCCGACCACGTGACCATCAGCCAGAGGACCCTGGCCGCCGTGAAACTCTGCCGCGATGAGGTGGACCCGTCGCTCTATTACGTTTGCTTCCCCCGCAGTTTCTTCCAGCGTATGTGGAACATGATGGTGGAACTAAACTTGCGACCGCCATTTTCTGCCGACGACACGGAGGCGCTAGGCACGGAGGACGACGAGGTGACCACCGTCCTCAACGTTGGACGGTATGTGGCGATCAAGAAAGAATCGCTGGAACGCCACCGTACACAGATCGAGAAAGACGGTCCTTTTTCGAAACTTCCCCAAGATTTCATGGACGAGGTAATGTCCAGCGAGTTCTTCCAACTCGCCCTTTGCCCCGATTCTGAAGAGCGGGACATTCTGGGCCAGCTATCCGTGGGCTAAACGCCTGCATCCTCCTGCTGAGGTGATCCCATGCCAGTCGATCCAGTCAGCCTCGAAGTCTTCAAGAGCATGTTCGAGTCGGTTGCCGAGGAGATGGGCGTTGCCCTGCAACGGACCGCCTACTCGCCGAACATCAAGGAGCGACGCGACTTCTCCTGCGCCGTTTTCGACCCCGACGGCAACATGGTGGCGCAGGCGGCCCACGTTCCAGTGCACCTGGGCGCCATGCCCGCTTCCGTCCGGGCCGCGCTGGAGGTCTTCCCCAATGCCCTGCGGCCGGGGGACATCGTTATCCTCAATGACCCCTACCTTGGCGGCACCCACCTGCCCGACATCACGATGGTGGCACCGGTTTACGCGGAGAACGATGGGCAACAGAGGCTGGCCGCCTTCGTTTCGGCCCGGGGACACCATGCCGACGTGGGCGGGATGACTCCCGGTTCCTTGCCCTTGTCGACCGAGCTGTACCAGGAGGGTACGATCATCCCTCCCATCAAGCTGGCGCGGGGCGGCCGACTGAACCACGACGTCATCCAACTTATCTGCCGCAACTCGCGGACGCCCGACGAACGCAAGGGAGATCTTGCGGCCCAGACCGCTTCCATTCGCGTTGGCGAGCAGCGCGTTAAGGAGCTGTTCGAACGCTACGGGATGGCCGAGACCTCCGAGCACATGGCGGCCCTGCTGGACTACTCCGAGAGGGTCACCCGGCGGACCATCCAGGACATACCAGATGGGGTGTACAGCGTCCTGGACTACATGGACGACGACGGCCTGACGCAGGAGCCAGTGCCCATAGCCGTCACAATTACGGTGTCGGGCGACGAGATGGAGATTGACTTCACTGGCACGTCGCCGCAGAGGCCCGGCTGCATCAACGCGCCCGTGGCGGTGACCGTCTCAGCTTGCCTGTATGTGGTGCGTTGCCTGCTGCACGAGCAGGCCCCGGCCAACCAGGGCTGCCTGCGCCCCCTGCGCATCAACGCGCCAGAGGGAAGCCTGGTGAATCCGAGACCACAGCGAGGGGTTGCAGCGGGGAACGTGGAGACCTCGCAGCGCATTACCGATGTGCTTTTCGGAGCGCTGGCACAGGCCCTGCCAGATGTGATTCCAGCAGCCAGCCAAGGCACTATGAACAACATGATCATTGGCGGCCACGACCCGGTGCGAGACAAGCCCTACGTCTACTATGAGACCATCGCGGGCGGCATGGGAGCACGACCCGACAAGGACGGCATCTCGGGAATCCAGACGCACATGACCAACACCATGAACACGCCCATCGAGGCCATGGAGTTTGCATTCCCCCTGCGATTGCGGCGCTACGCCCTGAGGCGCGGCTCCGGCGGCGAGGGCCTGTACCGGGGTGGAGACGGCGTAGTTCGCGAGGTGGAGTTCCTGGCCCCGGCAAGGGTCACCCTGATGTCGGAACGGCGGCGGCGGCCTCCTCCCGGCTACCACGGCGGCCACCACGGCGAGCCGGGTGAGAACATGTTGCTGCGTGGCGGCGTGGAGGAAGTGCAACTGGCAGGGAAGGAAGTCATCGACGTGGTGGCCGGTGACGTGATCAAGGTCAGCACGCCCGGAGCCGGCGGCTGGGGAGCTCCGGAACACGGCCACGGTCACCAGCATTGAGCTTCCCGATAGCACTGTCTTCCCGCCTTCTGACGGGCCCGGTCTTGGCGGGGCAAATTCTGGTTGCCATGCTCCTGGCCGGCTGCGGTCCCGAGGTGCCGACGAATCCCGGAGAACTCTTGCTGTCTCCTGAGGACGTTCCGGGAATGCAGCTAACCGTTGTATCCGAATCGGAGGAGCAGTCCGAGGCGCCCTCAGCCCTCATCGAATTGCAGGGCCCCGGGTTTCGGGTGCTGCAGAGCGTGGTGCTGTTCGAGAGCCGCGAACTGGCCCTGTCGGCGCTGGACGGCATCCGGAGCGACCTGGTCAGCTTGGGCGAGGCAGGACCGGGCGGTGTGGAGACAAGTGGCGTACTCCAGCACACGCTGGGCCGGGAAGAGGCCTCCAGCCTGTTCTTCATAGAGAGCCGGGCCTTGGTGCGGCTCACGGTGACGGGTCCGGACCGCCAGCAGCGCCTGGAGGAGCTGGCTGAAGTCGCCAGGAACAAGCTGGAGGGCGGCTGAGGGAAGTCCGGTCCTGCTCCCAGTAGACCTCACTCCGCGGGGCCGGTGGCTTAGAGACTATCTCAAAAGACGTCGAACCAACCAACCCGTCATTTGTATGCTACGTAAGCCCCACGATCGGCCAATTTATGGGGTAGGGGTGAGGGACCGATTGTCCGGCAAACAAGGGCGGGGGGTCAGTGGCCGATATTGACTGCTGACCCCCCGTTCTCAGGGTAGCTATGGAGGCGGGTTAGCTGCCGTCGTCGAAGCTGACGATCACCACTGCGTTGGCGATGACGAGGGCGTCGTCGCCTCGTTCATTGGGGACTTCGAGGCCACCCGGCACTGCCTCGCAGTGTCCTGTGCCGTGGGGCAGGACGGACAGCACAGCGTCCTTGTCCACTGCCCCAGGGTTGGGGACGCCGATGGTGACGTCGACTCGCATGTCATCGGCGGTCTTGCCCAGCATCCGCTGGAATCCGAGGCTACTGTGATGGATGGCGTCGAACACCGCCCGCTGGGCTGCGGTGGTGTAATCCCGCCCGTGGACGTCGACGCCCATTCCCATTTCGGTTACGCAACGTACTAGCGCCATTTTTATCCTCCGCTGGGTGAAACTCACGCCATTACAACCCAGCCTCACCCACGCGTCAAGACTAGGTGGGGGCTGCTCTGGGCAATCGCATTTGGATGCACACCCCGGCATATCGAGCTTATACATCGTCAGTCCCGCGACAGCGGTAATCCAGGGTTGCCTGGGTGCGCCCGCCTCCCAGGCGGTAAGGGACTTTGGATTCCTGCTATCGCGGAAATGACGCGTCTAATTGGTCTTAATGGGAAAGCGCCAAGGGTTGCCCGATTTCCTCAAACTTTACAATCCCGGCATTCCCCGCTAGATTTCATCCGGCCACCACAGAGTTGGAACGACTTGCGGCAGGGCCAGGCTGGCTAAACACTGAATGTTGACCTTCTTACCCAATCGTGTCCTGAGACCAGTTTCCCTGATCCTGGCAGCCGTGGTCCTCGGCCTCTCGCTGGTATGCACCAACGGAGAGGAGCGGATCAACGTGGTAACAGTCTATGCCGCGGCCTCCCTGACCGACGCGTTTCGGGACATCGCAGAACAGTTCGAGCTGGCGAACCCAGGCGTTGAAGTGAAATTGAATTTTGCCGGCAGCCAGCGGCTCAGGTCCCAGCTTGAGCTCGGTGCGAAAGCTGACGTGTTTGCGTCGGCGGATGAGCGGCAAATGCGATTGGCCAAAGAGGCGGGCCTGCTTTCCGGCGAGGCCCAATATTTTGCTAGCACCCCAATGGCAGTTATCGTTTTCGAAGGCTCGGGAATCAGCAGCCTGGACGACCTGGGAACTCCGGGTAGGAAGATAGTCCTGGCCCACGGGAACGTTCCGGCCGGAGAATATTCGAGGCAGCTGCTTGAACGGCTGTCAACTGAGGATACGGGCCTGGGAGCGGACTATGCTAAACGCGTGCTGGCCAACATTGTTTCCGAGGAAACCAGCGTCAAGTTCGCCGAGCAGAAAGTCGTTCTCGGGCAGGCCGACGCCAGCATCGTGTACAGTCCGGGAGCAAGGACGGCCACAGCCGACGGTCCGGTGCGGGAGCTGCCCCTGCCTCCGCAGGCGGACGCGGTGCGCGCTTCATACCCAATCGCCGCGCTCGAGAGTTCGTCCTCGCCGGAATGGGGAAACAGTTTCATCCGCTACGTGTTGTCCCCGGACGGTCAGAGCATTCTCTCCAGCTATGGGTTCGCTGGACCGTGAATAACCGCAACACAAGCTTGAGGGGATGGTGAGTCGCAGGATATCGTCCTGGTGGACCGGCGGCGCGAGGAATGTCCTGGGCGGGTCGGCGGGCGCCCTATACATCATTTTCATTGGGCTGCCGATCATCGCCTTGCTGACGCGTGCAGCCCAGCAGGACAGCCTCTGGAGCGCGATTACCGGTGACCTGGCCATGTCTGCGCTTCGGCTTTCTGTCTTGACCAGCGTGGTGAGCATCGCCGTGGTTGTGGCCGGGGGAACGCCCTTCGCCTACCTGCTGGCCCGCAGCGAACACTGGCTGGCGAGAGTAATCGACGGCCTGGTGGAACTGCCCATCGTGCTGCCTCCAGTCGTCGCCGGTGTTGCGATGCTCATGGCCTTCGGCCGCGGAGGACTGATCGGCAGGTGGCTGGAGGGGGCCGGCATAGACATCTCGTTCACCACAACGGCGGTGGTGTTCGCACAGGTATTCGTCGCTGCACCCTTCTACGTGCGCTCCGCCAAGCTGGGGTTCCAGTCGGTAGCGCGGGACTACGAGGACGTTTCGCAAACACTGGGAGTGTCCCCACTGGCAACTTTCTGGCGAATCACCCTGCCCTTGGCAGCGCCGTCAATCATCACCGGACTGGGGCTGTCGTGGGCGCGGGCCCTGTCGGAATTCGGCGCCACCATGATGTTTGCCGGTAACCTGATCGGGGAAACTCAGACCATGCCGCTGGCTATCATGACAGCCATGGAATCCAGTGGAGGCCTGGAGAGCGCCCTCGCTCTCGCCGCGGTACTGCTGGTCGTTTCGGTACTTGCGCTGTCTGCTTTATCCCTGGCATCGAGGCGCCGTTGGAGTGGACGAGTGTGAGCGGGCAATCCGGATGCCGGGGATGGCTGCATTGCAGGCTTGGCAACTTCGAACTACAACTCGACTGGGACATGGACCCCGGGAGTACGCTAGTGCTCTTTGGCCCGTCGGGGTCAGGCAAGACTACGGCGCTCCGGGCCCTGGCCGGTCTCACTCGCCCTGTTTCCGGGCAGGTCGAAATCGACGGGCGGTTGGTATATGACAGTGGCAAAGGCGTATGGATTCCTGCCCATCGTCGGCAGGTCGGTTACCTGACCCAGCAATACAACCTGTTTCCTCATCTCAACCTGGCACAGAACATCTCCTACGGGCTGGCATCCAGCCACAGGGGAGCCAACAGTGCGATGGTTGGCGAACTGCTTGATTCATTCCAGTTGCGTGGCCTCGAGGACCGCTATCCGTGGGAACTCTCCGGGGGCCAGCAACAACGGGTTGCCTTGGCGCGGGCGATGGCGACACAGCCGAGGCTGCTGCTCCTTGACGAACCATTCTCCGCCCTTGACGCCGGACTTCGGCGGGCGCTCAGGCAGGAACTGCGAGCCAATCTCGCTCGCAGGCCCATCCCGGTGGTCCTAGTCACTCACGACCGGGAGGAGGCGATGGCAATGGGTGACCACGTCCAGGTCATCGACGAAGGCCGTGTCATCGCCCGCGGGACACCCCTGGATGTGCTGGGGCAGCCGGGCCAGACCGCCGTGGCGCGGCTCGTAGGAGTCGAAAACCTGTTTCGGATGATGGTGGAGTCCCGTCATCCGAAGGATGGGACGATGCGCCTGGCAGGTGCCGGGGAGGAGGCCGGCGTCGCCCTGGAGACGCCCCTGGATGAAGGGCCTCCGGCCAGCGGGGGCGAAGAATGGGTGACGGTGGGCATTCGCGCGTCCGATATCATCCTTTCTTCGGTCGAGCCTGTCGGATCCTCGGCGCGCAACCGGCTGCGGGGAACCGTGGCCCACATCGAACCGAGGCCGCCCGGCTACCTGGTGGAATTGGCCTGCGGTATTCCGCTCCAATGCCAGGTTACCGGAGCCTCGCTGGAGGAGATGGGAATCCATCGCGGGCAGGAATTGTGGGCGGTCTTCAAAGCATCGTCGTGCTTCCTTGTGGAATCAGCCGTGGAGACGTCCAATACCGATGAGCCAGGATGAACCCGGCCCCCCGATATTGGCAGAGGGCAACGAATGATCCGCGTCCGGGGAAATTGACGGTGACGGGTAGCGGCGGAATTCATTTCGGACCTTTTGAGCAAGGCCGGGAATTGGCTTTCCGAGGGTTCTTTACAGCAATCCGGGCATTTTCCTAATCCGGCCACTATGTTCAGGAATTTTACGAAATCCTGCAAAATCTGCAAACTTTCCCAGTTTTGGTTGCATGTTCGTCTTTGATAGCTATAATGTTGTGATACGCACATACAAGGTCAATTGGGGCTGAGATTCCAACGTCAACCGACCGGGTCGATCACCTCGACAGCCGTCGTTTGGTCTGCTGAACAACGGAGCGCACTGGCCCTGTACCTGAAAGTGCTGAGGAGGTCACCCAGTGGCATTATCAGACAAGACCATGATTTGCGTGGAGTGCGGCAGCGAGTTCATCTTCACGGTCGGGGAACAGGAATTTTTCCAAGCCCGAGGATTCGGAAACGAACCCAAGCGTTGCCGCAGCTGCCGCGCCGTGAGGCGAACGGAGCAGCGTGGTGGGGGAATGTACCAGGACGGCCCTCGGGAAATGTACCCCATCGTTTGTGCGGAATGCGGTAACGATGCCATGGTTCCGTTCCGGCCGCGGGGCGACCGCCCAGTCTACTGCAGCGACTGCTTCAGCCGAATGCGAGAGCAGTCCTCTTCCGGTTTCTGAACTCCCACTCGATATGAATGCAGGGGCCGCACAGAATGGCCCCTGTGCACTACTCGCTACCGGTGGCCTCTTTCGCTGACAAGCTCCCGGTGAGGTGTGTTACGCGCTCCGAGCTTCGTTCAGGTCCTCATTATTTCCCCTCTCCTACCTCCCTGTGGCTCCTGTGGGCCTCGTTGTCAGGCCAACCCGGCCGAATTGAACCGCCACTTGTTTCCGGATAGAATTGGCCGCAAGCTAACGGCAATTCTGTCGTTCGCCATGACAACCGCTGCCGAGTTCTGCTGAAGGACGGGGCCTTTCTCCCAATGAAATTTCGAGACATACGGGAATTCGTTTCTTTCCTAGAGGAAAGGGGTGAACTCTGCCGTATCTCAACGCAGGTCGACCCGAAGCTGGAGATAGCCGAAATCGCGGACCGGATGATCAAATCGGGCGGTCCGGCCCTGCTCTTCGAAAATCCCAAAGGATACGAGACTCCTGTCCTGATCAACATCTTCGGGTCGGAGCGCCGCATGTCGTGGGCGCTGGGAATGGAGGCCCTGGACGAAGTCGCCAGTAAGGTACAGGGAGTCCTGGACCTGGTCCAAGGTCCGCCAGCGGGCATCGGCAACAAGCTTCGCACTCTCGGCCAGTTGGCGAGCCTGGCCTCGATCCGGCCCCGGACAGTAAGCAACCCGCCGTGCCAGGACGTGGTGCTGCAGGGCGACAACGTAGACCTGCACAAGTTTCCCAATCTCCAGTGCTGGCCGATGGACGGCGGCCCCTACATCACGCTTCCGCTGGTGATCACGCGGGACCCTGAGACCGGAGTGCAGAACTACGGCACCTACCGGATGCAGGTGTATGACCGTTGCACCACCGGTATGCACTGGCAGACCCACAAGGTCGGCGCACACCATGAGCGCATCGGGCGTGAACTGGGGCTGGACCGCATGGACGTCGCAGTGGCCCTGGGAGGCGACCCTGCCACCATCTGGTCCGGATCAGCCCCCCTGCCGCCGGACGTCGACGAAATGATCGTCGCCGGTTTCCTCCGCGACGAGGCGGTGGCACTCGCCAAGGCCCGCACCAGCGATCTGATGGTGCCGGCCGAGGCCGAGATCGTGCTGGAGGGTTATGTGCTGCTGGACGAGCAGCGGATGGAGGGACCTTTCGGAGACCACACGGGCTATTACTCGATGCCCGAACCCTATCCCGTTTTTCACGTAACATGCATCACTCACCGAAATCGTCCCATCTACCCTGCGGCCCTTGTGGGGCGGCCGCCGTCCGAAGACTACTGGATGGGCAAGGTCACCGAGCGCATGTTCCTGCCTGTCGTGCGCACCATCCTTCCCGAGGTAGTGGACATTAATATGCCCGCCGAGGGAGCGTTCCATAACCTCGTGATCGTCTCGATGAAGAAGGAATATCCGGGCCAGGCCCGGAAGGTGATGCACGGTCTATGGGGCATGGGATTGATGAGCCTGACCAAGGGCATCATCGTGGTGGACCACTTCGTTGACGTGCAGAACGTATCTGAGGTGGCGTGGCGGGTGACGGCTAATATGGATCCGGCGCAGGACTTCGTGTTCACGACCGGCCCCATCGACGACCTGGACCACGCTTCCGCCACTCCCAGGATCGGCAGCAAGGTTGGCATCGATGCCACAGTCAAGATGCCCCAGGAGGGAGGCCGCACCCGGGAATGGCCCCCGGACGTGGTGATGAGTCCTGAAATCAAGGAACTGGTAGACCTGAAGTGGGATAGCTACGGCATCCCCTGAAGCTTACAGGACGGCAAGGTCGCACATGCAGGTCGCCAACGCGATACGCTCCCCGATAGTCAAGCTGCCCCATTACCTTTGGGTGGTGCGGATCTGGGAGTCGTTATATGCCCTCCCCTTCTGCTATATGGGGATGATCCTGGCGTCTGTCCATTCCGGCGGCAGCGGCTGGCCCGGATGGAGCGATTTCATCTGGATCACCGTGGCCCTCACCGGTGTGCGCACGCTGGGAATGTCGGCCAACCGGTTCATCCATCGCAAGGAGGATGCCGCCAACCCACGCACGAGGGGCCGCCACCTGCCGCTGGGCCTGCTGCGCCCTGCGGACGTGATCGGCCTCGCGGTCATTGGCACAGGCGTGTTCTTCTACGCCGCATCGCAACTCAACATTCTCACCTTGATCCTTGCCCCGGTGGCCGCACTCTACGTTGTCTTCTACTCGTTCGCCAAGTACATCACGTGGGGCTGCCACTTCTTTCTTGGTCTTGCCCTGGCCATCTCTCCATCGGCGGCGTGGATTGCCGTTACCGGCCGCCTTGATCCGGAGCCGATGTTGCTCACCTTTGCCGTGATCATGTGGGCGGGCGGTTTTGACACCATTTACGGGTGCGCTGACTACGACTTCGACCAGGAGTACGGTACGAACTCTCTGGCCAAGCGGTTCGGCATAGGCCCGGCTCTATGGACTGCCAGAACGGCGCATCTGCTGGCGGCGGCCGCCCTGCTGGCGCTGGGAATCTGGATGGACCTGGGCTGGTACTACTTCATCGGATGGGCCATCGCGATCGTACTGCTGGCATTGGAGAACAGCCTTGTCAAAGCAGACGACCTGTCCAAGATGCGCTCGCCAATGTTCCAGTACAACAGCGTCATCTCCGTGTCGCTGCTGGTCTTCACCATACTGGCGGTCACGCTGTGAAGCCGGGTCCGGTCATCGTCGGGATCACGGGAGCCAGCGGATCGGTCATGGCGCGCGCCACTGTGGACGCGCTGTTGCGCCGCGATCTGTCCACGGCCGTCGTCTGCTCCAATGCTGCCCGCCTGGTGTGGCAGGAGGAAATTGGATGCTCGTTCAACGAGACGCTGGTGGAATGGCAGGAGCATCCCTCATTTGTACATTACCCCATTAACGACCTTCGGGCCCCCATCGCCAGCGGTTCCTACCCTGCGGCGGGAATGGCCCTGGTTCCTGCCAGCATGAACAGCATCGCCTCTCTGTCGAACGGCATATCGGGGAACCTGCTGCTGCGCGCCGCAGACGTCTGCCTGAAGGAGCGGCGGCCCTTGGTGCTAGTACCGCGGGAAACGCCGCTGCACAGCATCCACCTGGAGAACATGCTAACCCTGAGCCGCATGGGCGCCGTTATCCTTCCTCCCGACCCGGCGTTTTACTTGAAGCCCCAATCCGTCGACGATATAGTGAAATATGTCGTGAACAAGGTGCTGGTTTCCTTGGGAATCGACGAGGTCCTGCCCGATGAAATGCAGTACCGTGGGGGCGACTGAAAATGGGACTAACCTTTATTGAGGGACAGGCACGGGGACCAAACGGAGAGGAGGAGATGGTCAACTTCCTGGTGGACAGCGGCGCCGGCTACACGCTCCTCCCTTACAACGTATGGCAGTCCCTGGGACTGGAACCAACCAGGGAGGAAAAGTTTCTCCTGGCGGACGGCACGATCGTCACCCGGGACATGTCCAGCTGTTATCTATCGTTGCCTCAGGGTCAAAATCATTCCCCGGTAGTTCTGGGTGAGGAGAGAGACGATCAGGCCCTCCTGGGTGCCGTCACACTGGAGGAAATGGGCCTGGTACTGAACCCGTTCAGCCGCACGCTGCATCCGATGCGGCTTCTATGGCGAGGCTGAGCGGCACCGAAAGGCAGCGTTACGTCGCCCGGCTCTTCTCCCGTATTTCGGGTCATTATGACCTGATGAACGATCTCATGACCCTGGGGATGCACCGGGTCTGGAAGAGGAAAACGGCAACCCTCGCCACGCAGGCATCTCCAGGACCTGCACTGGACGTTTCCACGGGGACGGGAGATCTCGCATTCCTGCTGGCCAGGCGACCAACCGTCAAACTTACGGTCGCGGTGGATCTCTTGCCCGAAATGCTACTGCGAGCGAAGGACAAAGGAGCGCGGCTGGAGTCCCGGACTCCAAGCTTCCTGGTCGGCGACGCGCTTTCCCTGCCCTTCCCAGCCAGCGTGTTTGCCTCTGCCACAGCCGGTTTCAGCCTCCGGAACATGCCCGACGTACAGCAGGCTGTGGCTGAGATGACCCGAGTGGTCGGCCCCGGCGGCCGGGTCGCGCTCTTGGAGTTGTCGCCCATGGAGTCGGGCCTCAAAGCCCGGCTGTTCCGTTTCTATTTCCACCGATTTGTGCCGTTGGTTGGCAGCCTCATCGCCCGCGACCGCGCCGCCTACACCTACCTGCCCCAGTCGGTGGATACGTTTTACGACGCTGATGAACTGGTGGCCCTGATGCGAGCATGCGGCCTGGTGCAGGTGCAGTTTCAGCGCCTTGGATTTGGCACCGTTTGCATCCACTGGGGAGACAAACCCGTAAGCGGACCGGACTCCTGCTATTAGACGCACACTCAGATGCAGGTGGCCGTCAAAACAGGGCAGTCGCATCAGGGTGCGCACCCCGGCATTTCGAGTTTGCACACTGCCATTCCCGTATATACATCGTCATTCCCACGAAAGCGGGAATTTAAGGTTGCCTGTATGCGCCCACATTACAGATGATAAGGGACTCTGGATTGCAGGTTTCGCAGGAAAGAACGGGAGAAAGAAAAGGCCCTGGCTCTCGGTGGGGCACCCCTGTATATCCCGGCCCGTTTGCGGTAGAATTGTGGATAGTTAAAGCATTAGGTTATGTATATTCACGATAACACCGCGACGAGAATCCAGGCCGGCGCAGAGCAATTCATTTGGTTGGGCAGGGTAGGCAATGACCACCATAATCGATAAATTAGACCCGATCATCCGCCGCTATGAGGACATAGAAACAGCGATGGCCGACCCTGATGTGGTGGTCAACTACGAACGCGTCCAGGTACTTGCCAAAGAGCGGGCCTCCCTGGAGGATCTTGTGGCCATCGCCCGCAAATATCGAAACCTGCTGGAGGAAATCGCAGACCTGGAAGCCCTGATCCAAGAAGGGGCGGAGCCTGACCTGGCCCAGATGGCCCGGGAGGAGCTCGAGATCAACCAGGTGAATCTGGAGGAGACCACTAGGTCCCTTCGAACGGCCCTGCTACCAAAAAACCCCAACGATCAGCGGGACGTGATCATCGAAATTCGGGCAGGCACCGGAGGCGACGAGGCGGGGTTGTTTGCCCGGGATCTGTATCGCGCGTATAGCCGCTATGCCCAGAACCGCGGCTGGGAAGTGGACATCATGGACGCCAACCCCAGCGAAGTGGGCGGCTTCAATAAGATTGTTCTCGAGGTTCAGGGTCGAGGCGCCTTCAGCCGGTTCAAGTACGAGAGCGGTGTGCACCGGGTGCAGCGCGTGCCTGAAACTGAAGCACAGGGGCGCATCCACACCTCGACTGCCACCGTCGCAGTGCTGCCGGAGGCCGACGAGGTTGAAGTCAAGATCAATCCGGACGACCTGCGCATCGATATATTCCACGCCGGAGGACATGGCGGACAGAACGTTAACAAAGTTGCTACGGCCGTTCGCATTGTCCACAACCCCAGCGGGTTGACCGTTGTATGTCAGGATGAACGGTCCCAGCACAAGAACAAGCAGCGTGCGATGGCCATGCTCCGGGCGCGGCTATTCGAAGCCGAGCAGGAGCGCCACGACGCCGAAATCAGCCAGGCTCGGCGCTCCCAGGTCGGCGGGGCTGAGCGTGCTGAAAAGATTCGCACCTACAATTATCCCCAGGACCGCGTCACCGACCATCGCAGTGGAACCACTCTCCACGGTATTCCACGGCTGATGGACGGCTACTGGGAAGACATCATCAACCAAATGGTTGCTTGGGAGGAGGAACGCCTGCTCGGCGATGCGGGCGTCTAATCAGCCCATCTATCCAGCAGCCCGGGCCGAGTCCCCGGCACCGGTCTGGCCTCTCGTTTTAAAGTCTGCTTTGGGCCGCCCCTCATGAAGGTCACGGCTGTTCTTCCCGCGGCTTAAGGAATCTCTCCATTGCCGTTTTCTGCGGCGGGTGTCGGGAGAGCCTGGGCGGGTTAGAGTTTCCCGTTTGCGGACCGGCGGGCGCCAGTGGCTCCTCATCCTTCCACTTCCTCCCGCTCCCCAACTGCTGAGACCACAGCCCCCGATAGTGTCGCAGCCACACCGGGGCGACTTCGGCGATCACGGCCGCGGCGATTTCCCTGGCTGCCGAGGCGCGCCGGTTGCAGGATGAGTCGGCGCACCAGTATCCTCATGGGCGGTTCATTCCTTTTCCGATCCGCAGGGAGTCAGCACCGTCGAAATATTCGCCAAGGAACAGCGTTGGAAAGTTCAACCGCTGTCCCCAAGCAAACTAAACGAAATTGCAGGTCATGTTTGACTATGGCTGTTATCCGAGAAACGATCAGGGAGACCCACCGGATTCTTGAGGCCGCCGACATTCCTGATGCCCGCCTGGAGGCGGAGGTCATGGTAATGAGGGTCATGCGCATGACCCGGCAAAACATCTTTTCCGAGCAGGAATCTGAGGTACCCGCCAATGTCGCAGACGACCTCGCGGGCATCGTGGCCCAGAGGCTTGAGCGCATACCGCTGGCCTACATTCTCGGATACCGCGAATTCTACGGCATCAACGTGGTTGTGACCACCGACGTGCTGATTCCCCGCCCGGAGACAGAAGGCATCGTGGAACACACGCTTTTCATGGCCCTGATGGGGATGGAAACACGGGAACTGAGCATCGCTGACATCGGCACGGGCAGCGGCGCAATCGCCGTGAACCTGGCCATCCACCTTCCGGCCGCCAAGATCTATGCCGTGGACATATCGGAGCCGGCCCTGGATGTTGCTGCCTGGAATATCCGGGCCCACTCAGTCGCAGACCGCGTCCGCCTGGGGCACGGCGATCTGCTGGACGCGGTGCCGGAACCGGTGGACCTGATCGTGGCTAATCTGCCCTACATACCAACCGATCGAATCGCCACCCTGCAGCCCGAGGTGCAGCGGGAGCCGACCGGCGCGCTGGACGGCGGCCCCGACGGCCTGGACCTGGTGAGGCGGATGCTGGCGCAGGCTCCGGAAAAGCTGAACAGCCCGGGCATCATTCTGCTTGAACTGGATCCGGAGCAGTTCCCCGCCGCGAAGGCCGTTGCCCTGCAACACTTCCCAGACGCCGAAATAACTGCCGAGCAGGACCTGTCGCACCGGGACCGGATAATGGTGATCAACCGGCCGTAATTCAGGCGCGGCGGTGTGAACCGGCCCTCTGGATTCCCGCTTCCGCGGGAATGACGAGTCTATTTGTTCGTAATGCGATTGCCATTGGCTGCAGTTACAACCGGGGCTCCAGTTTGAACTGGGCCCATTTACGAACGGGGCTGCTGCTCGAACTGGGCCACAGCCAAGACGTAATTCGCAAAAGGCTGTGAGATTGTGCCTCAGTTTGGGCTGATGGGATAGGCCCGCAGCGCGTTGTCCCACAGGATTTTGCGCTTGCTCTCCATTGAAACGCCGGGCAAATCCAGCATGTCCTGCTTGGCCCTGAAGTACTTCCTGCCCTCCGGGTGTCCGAAGTCGGTGGCGCCGACGATCACGTGGTCGCCGATGGCATTGATCAAGGGAGCTATGCCAGGATCGTCCTGGTCGGCGGCGACGAAGCACTGCCGCTGAAAGTACTCCACCGGGTTCCGGTTCAGGCCCTGTATTCTCAGCCGACGGGTGCCGCCCTGGATGCCCGCCTCCAGGCGGTCCAGCCAGAAGGAGGCCCAGCCGCAGCCGGACTCCAGGAAAACCAGCTTAAGGTCCGGGTGGCGCTCCAGCACCCCACCCATGACGAATGCGGTGCAGGCGAGCATGCTGCCGACGACAAATGAAACCGTGGTGCGGCAGTTGCGTAGGCCGGGCAGATAGTCCAGCAGGCCCTGGTCGAATGGATGGTTGGCGCTGGGGTGCAGTCCGATGGGCACCCCCAGTTCGGCGCAGGTAGCCCACAGCAGGTCACACTCGGGATCAAAGAGCCGCAGGTTGGGAACAGGGGCCGGGTTCAGATGCACCGCTTTGAAGTCGTACTCCTGGACGCAGCGGCGAACCTCCTCTGCGGCCAGCACCGGGTCCCGCAGATCTATGGACGCCGCTCCACAGGCGCCCTGCCCGATTTCGGCGCAGAAATCGCCCAGCCAGCGGTTGTAGGCCCGCCGGATGGCCATGGCAGTCTCGCCGTCCATCTCAGCCACCGCGGTGGTCCAAAACCCGGCCGTCGGGTAGAGAATCATGTAATCCACGCCATGGACGTCCATCACCTCGCGATAGGCGATGGCCGGGAAGTCTTGGTCGGCCCACTTGCCGTAGGCCACGTCAAGCTCGTCGAGATCGCGGTCCTGGAAGCTGCGGGTGGCGGCATCGGTGTCCCGGGCGCCCAGCGGATGCGTGCCCATGACCTCGAGTTCCAGTTCAAAGGCCAGCGCAGTGTTGCGGGTGGATGACTCGTCCATGGCGTTGTTGCCGTTGCCGGAGGGCGCAGTAACCCAGCGTACGTGACCGCTGACAAGGTTCCGGTACTTCTTTTCCAGGTAGTGCTCCCAAATGGCCTTTGGTTCGAGCACGTGGGAATCACCATCAATGAATCGCAGCGCTTCCATAGATCACTCCTTGATTGCTTTGAAGGGCCCTACAGGCCGGTCAGTTCCAGCGTAGCCACTTCGAAGGTCTCCATATCGGCGACCCGGACAGTGTGGTTGTTGGTGTCAGCGATGTACATCTTGCCGCTGGCGATGCTGAGGCCACTGGGCTCGGAGAATCGAGCCTGGGCGAAGGGACCGTCCACGTGGCCAGGCGATCCGGTACCGGTCACCGTGAAGGCCGATCGCGTCTTGGGCAGCACCCGCTTGATCTTGTGGTTGTAGGTGTCGGCCACGTACAGGATGCCCTCGTAGTGGGTGATGCCGATGGGGTGCTGCATCCTGACCCGGAAATCGTCGCCGTCCACGTCGCCGAACTCGAACAGTCCGAGGCCGATCAGCGTCCGGACGGAGCCGTTGGAGTCGAGGTCGCAGTTGCGGATGGAGCTTGTTTCGCTGTCAGCGAAGAATAGCCGTTCGCCGCCGTTCCCGTCACTACCCACCGTGATGCCGCTGGGTTGCGCGAGAGCGGAGGTGGCCAGGGGGCCGTCGGTGATTGCCTCTCGGCCGCTGCCGGCGTAGGGGCCGACCATGCCGGTTTCCAGCTCCAGCGACCAGAGCTGATGGATACCTGCCATGGCGATGTAGATGACGCCGTTATTCAGCGCCAAGTCCCAGGGCGAACTGAGGCTGTACGAACGGCCCGGGCGGCGGCCGCTGCGCTCGTAGCCCTGCTCGCCGCTGCCGGCAATGGTCTCCACCTGGCCAGCCTGCAGGCTGACGCGGCGGATGGCGTGGTTCTCGGCATCTGCCACATAGAGCACGTCGCCGTCGACGGCCATTCCTTGGGGATGGTTGAACGCAGCCTGGGACAACGAGCCGTCGATCAGGGCCTCCTCGCCGGTGCCAATCACCTGCTGCACATCGCCGTCGAAGGATGAGACGACGATGCGATTGTGGTTGGTGTCGGCAATGAAGAGCCTTCCGCCGGCCTCGTCCGCCAGCACCTTACCGGGGAAGCTGAGGGCGCTCTCAGGTCCGCGCGGTGGCGTCGTCGGCAAAGGCGAACGTTGCATGATGCCCAGTTGGTCGAACTCGGCGACCATGCCGGCCATCAGCGTGTCGAACTGATCGAAGGTCAGCTCGCCCTCGTGCTTACCGATGACGTTGCCCCGAGGGTCAATGAACATCAGCGTCGGCCAAGCCCGGCAGGAATACTGCTGCCAGACCTGGAACTCGGCGTCGTTGATGACAGGGTGCTCCAGTTCACACCGCCGCACGGCGGCAGTCAGGCTGTCAGTCTCCTTCTCGGTGGGGAACTTGGCGGAGTGGACCCCGACAACCACCAGCTCGCTGGCGTACTTGCGTTCCAGTTTCCGCAACTGCGGAAAAATGTGCATGCAGTTGACTCAACAGTAGGTCCAGAAGTCGAGGATAACAATCTTTCCCTTGAGCGCCTCCATTGTCAGGGCCCTGTCGGTGTTTACCCATTCGATGCCCTGCGGGAATTCAGGCGCGGCCGCCTGGCCTGCGTAGGTTTGGCTGGTCGTCATCTGGACCTCCGGTATACTGTCTCGTCCGAATCTCTTAGGCCTGGGGTGCACCCCCACTCCAACCCTTTCCCCTGAGAGGGAGGGGACTATTCGTGGCCGCGTCCTTTAGCCGACCGGGGCAGGCTGCAGCTGCTCGGCCAGGAACTCGCGGGTTCGCGCCCAAGCCATCTCGGCCGAGGTGCGATGGTAGCGCTGGGGCATGTAGCGGTTCATGAATGCGTGGTCGGCGCCGGGGTAGCTGTAAAAGCGGTGCTCCTTGCCCAACCGGGTCAACTCGTGGTCCAAGGTGCGCATGTCGTCCGGCGATGGGTTGACATCGATCTCCCCAAAATGAAACAGCACCGGGCAGGGGATCCCTCCGGCAAGGGCTAAGGGCGCGACGTCGCCGGCGCCCCACGGTACCAGGATGTTGCCGCCATAAAACGGCACGGCAGCCTTGAAATGCGGGTTACTGCAGGCCGCCAGCCAGACGACCCTGCCGCCCATGCAGAAGCCAGTGATGCCCAGGCGCTCCCGGTCGACGGAGACGTGAGAACGCAGGAAGTCCACGGTGGCATCGACGTCGGCGACGATGTCGGGGTCGCTGAGCTGGTCACGCTTGCTGCGGCCGGTCTGCTCAACCATCTCGTCGGTGATGCGGTGGAACAGGTCGGGAGCCGCAGCAACGTAGCCCTCCCTGGCCAGGTTGTCGGCAATCTCCCGGACGAACTGATCAACTCCGGGGGCGTGGTGGATCACAATCATCGCCGGAAAGGGACCGGCTCCCTCAGGAACGCTCAGGTAGGCCGACATTTCGGAGCCACCGACGCTGAGCTTCTGCAGGGATGCGGGCATAATTCTCTCCTGTGGGTACTTGTTTCGTGCTGTCCGGTCGTGTTTGCGTTTGACTGCAAGTAGAGGTGGGCAGCGGACAGCTACCCATTGGTTCCTAATCGCATCCTCATTTGTAAACTATCTCAAGACGGTCATCTATGGAGCCAGCCACCAGCTAATGGATTTGATGGATTTGATTTATGGATTCCCACTCTCGCAATAATGACGCATCGGCTGTTGCACCGTATCGAGATATTTGCTCAATCGTCTCCGTGGCGAAACATGGCGGTCCGGAGGCACTTCGCGTTCACTCGAAGGCCAGCGTAGCGTACCGAATGAATATGGTGCCCACCGGCTCGGCCAGGGGCGCGTTGCCAACCAGTACCGCGATCACGTGCTCGGTGCCTGGTACGGCGCTGTCTTCGATCAGGATACGCTTGGGCACGTTGTTTCCCGTGATGACCCATAGATTGCGGTCAATCTGACCGTCCACATAGACCTCGCCATAGTTGTCCACATTGGTCTCGAACCATACTCGGCGGCCGGCCACATCCTCCCCCTTGACGGAGGAGGGAATGGTCACCCTTAGGCGGTACCAAGCAAAGGTGAAGCCAACGGAGCGGCGTTCCTGAATGTCGGCGTTTTGCTCCCACCATGAATCGTCATAGTCGGGCAAACGGGCCGGGCTTCCCCGCATTTCAGCGGTGAGGCCCTGGTTGGGTTCGCCGGGAACCACCCCCATCGCCACGCGCCAGCCTCCAGCGTTCAGCAGTGCTAGGTCATCGGATTTTTCCAAGTCCAGTGGCACGCGAGGCATCAGCTGCTCCTTCGCGGAAGAATTGCTTCATAAGCGGGCCTAGATCGTTGCCGACCGCACATCCTTTGACAAGCTCAGGACGAGCGGTCTGACGGTGACGACCCGGCTAGGCGGTCACTTTTGCGGCCTTCAGGTGCTTGTCAAAGAAGTCGATGGTCCGGGGCCATGCCGCTGCGGCCGCTTCTGGATGATGGCGTTCGGGGTTGTTGAAGTCCATGAAGGCGTGGTTGGCGCCCTCGTAGGTATGGAATTCAAACGTCTTGCCCAACCGCGTAAGCTCCGCCTCAAGCTTGTCGCGATCCTCCAACGAGGGGTTCACGTCAATTGAACCGAAATGGAACAGCATCGGGCAGTCGATGTTGGAGGTCATGTCGAACGGCGTCTGTGAGCCGTTGCCCCAGATGCCCATGATGTTGCCGCCGTAGAAGGGCACGGTTGCCTTGAATATCGGATTGGACGCGGCCATCATCCAGGCTATGCGGCCGCCCATGCAGAAACCCGTCACGCCGATACGGTCGCTGTCCACGTGGGAGTCAGATACCAGGAAATCGGCCGCTGCGTTCATGTCGGCGACGATGTCCGCGTCGTTCAGGTGGCCCAGGCGCTCCAGCCGAGGACCGTCCAGCACTTCCTGCGGGAAGCGGTGGAACAGGTCGGGCACCACGGCCACGTAGCCAGCCTCGGCCAACCGGTCGGCCATGACCTTGTCAAACTCGTCCAGCCCACCCACGTGAAAGGCGATGACCACGGCGGGGTAGGGCGACTCACCGCCGCTGGGGACCGCGGCGTACATGTCCATCTCGGAGCCGTTGACTGTCAGCTTGTCCATAAAAGAGGGCATCTCTAGCGCTCCTTGTCGTGAGTTCGTGGAATTCCTGGCTGGTTCCGGGAAACTTTAGCAGATTGACTGTACGAGCTAGATCAGACCCTCGGCCCGCACCGCTGCGATGGTGTCAGCGAACACCTCTATGGTCTGGTCGATTTCGGCCTCGTTGTGGGTCGCGGAGACCAGGAAGGCATCGCGGCCCATTATGTCTACCCCGCGGTTCTGCAGTCCGCGCTTCATGGCGGTGACGGCAGCCGATGCGGTTACGCTGGCAATCTGGGAGTGGGACATGGTGCAGATTTCGCGGTCGCAGTCGCAATCTGCCAGCACCATGTGAATCATGGATGCGATGCCGTGGGCATGGCCCGGGATTTCCAGCAGGCCCAGGGCCTCGTTCAGGCCGGCCTTCAGCCGAGCAGCCATGGCGTCGGCGTGCTGGTTGATTGGCTGGGAGGCAATCATCTCCAGAGCGGTGGCCCCGGCTGCAGCCGACAGCGGGTTTCCGTTGAAGGTGCCGGGGTGATAGACGCGGCGGGAGTTGTCCCACTCCGGGTCACCGCGGTGTGCGATCATATCGATGATGTCGGCCCTGCCGCCAACGGCGCCGCCGGGAAGTCCGCCGGCCACGATCTTGGCCACGGTGGTCAAGTCGGGACTGATGCCGTAACGGACCTGTGCGCCGCCGGGAGAGGCACGGAAGCCGGTCACCACCTCGTCGAAAATCAGGACAACGCCGTGCTGTGCGGTGAGCTCACGCAGGCCCTTCAGGTAGTTGGGGGTGTCGTAGGGCAGCTGGCCGTAGTGGGCGCCGGTGGGCTCGAGGATCAGGGCGGCAATGCTGTCGTCCCTGGTCAGTACGTCTTCGACGGCGGCCAGGTCGCCGGCAGGTACCACCACCATGGTTCCCATGCTGGCGTCGGGGATACCCGGCGCGGAGCGGTCGGATCCGGCCATGGCATAGTCGTGCCAGCCGTGGAAGTGGTCCTGCAGCTTGATTACCTTGTCCTTGCCGGTGTAGGCGCGGGCCAGGCGCATGGCCATCAGAGTGGCCTCGGTGCCGGAACTGTGGAAGCGTACCTTTTCGATGGAGGGCATCAGCGCCTTTATGGCCCGCGCCCAGCGCAACTCCTCATCGGTCGATGCGCCCAGGTGCGTACCGCGCTGGATCTGGCGGGAGACCGCCTCCGCGATGGCAGGATGAGAGTGACCCAGGAGCAGCGCGCCGTGGCCCGATACGTAGTCCACGTATTCGTTGCCGTCGACATCCCACTTGCGAGGTCCCTCGCCATGGGTCATGAACAGCGGAAATGGGGTGGCATAGCGTGTGTCGTGGGTCACCCCGCCAGGGAAGATGGTCACGCTTTCCTCGTAACGCTGGGCTGAACCCGGGTGCCTTGCAATATACTCTTCGAGAATCGTCGGCATAGTGCCTCCTGTGGTCTGGGTGATACGGAGGTGAAAATTGCCGCCATTGTAGCGCGGCCAACGGGCGGACGCTACGGCGGTCGCAGTCGGCTGCGGGGTTCAAGGAGGCGACGGGACTTGAGTCGCAGTACAGCTTCACATTATGCAGTTCGGAGCCGATAAAGGGTATCCGGTGCTCTGCGCCCGGTTTGATGAACGGATCCAACACAGTGGAAATTGTATTTTTGAAAATTGGACCAAGAATCTTTTTTTTCAGGAAAGGCAAGGACTTGCCTTTCGTAATGGCTTTGGTGGCGCCAAAAGCGAGTATTTGGGCAACAAGTTGGGGCGCCAGCGGGTCGGCAAAATTGCCTACCAAGGGAGGCGGCATACACCCTGTAAATCCGGTATTCTCCAGTTTCAGATGTTCCAAATTGGCAAGGTTGCCAAACTCGGGCGGCAGCTCTCCGACCAGCCTTGGGTTATCGAACAGATTCAGCAGTGTCAGCTCGCCGAGGTTGCCTAGCTCGGGTGGAACTCTCCGCTCAACGAAAGTGATTCATATTGGGCCGGGTTCTGGTTGAAACCCAGCACTTTCAACCTGGAAACGTTGCCCAGTTCCGGCGGAATCATCCCGCTCAAATAGTTCTTGCTGAGGTTCAATTCCTCCAAAGCTCCGAGGTCGCCTACCTCCGTGGGTATGCCGCCGATTAACTCTCTTTTGTCAAGCGACAGATTGTAGACACGGCAGTAGCCGTCGACTTCTTTGGTCCAGACGCCGTGCCACCTTCCAGCGCCACATCCCTCCTCTGACGGGTAATTCCGGTTAAAGTTTGAGTCGCCCCAACCTGGGAATCTTTCCACAGAGTTGTCAGCATTCAAGAAGTGCTGTTTGATAGCTTCCAGCTCCGTCTTGTCCGTTACGTGTGTCTGCTCATCAAACGGCGTGGTTGAATCTGGGGGCAGGGGCGCGCGAGGCGGCAGCCATAGACCGTAGGTGGGCAAAATCGCGCCTTCCACAGCTCTTTCCCACCAGACTGGCAAAATCTTTTGGATTCCATCATTCCTGTTCTCTTTGTCAAGCTCCTTTATTGCTGTATGCACATTGTCTTCCAGCAGCTTCAGCAAATTGCGCGGAATAAAGCCGCTGCAATTGTTTGCGTAGAGGTACAGACCTTCCAGTTTCCCACCATTATTGTGTTCGACTTCACCCAGCTCCGGCGGTATCAGCCCGCTCAGCTGGTTAGCGCTAAGGGCAAATTCACACGGCAGAGGGTTTTCTGATAGTGAGACCGGACAGGGATGCACTCGCGGACCGGGCGGACGCGAGTTTGGAGGCGTTGGGTCGGTTGCGGATAGCGCCGTCAGGCTAGTGAGTTCGCAACTCCGGCGGATATGGCCTCCCGGGGAAGATGCAAAGAGGTCTGCGCGCCGAGCGGGTAAGCCGTCCGGCCAGGGAGAAGAAGCGTCGCCGCAGGGTCTTGGATTCTCCAGCGGCGAAACGGCCTGACTGATTGTCCCAACTTGCTCCATTCTCTCGGCGTGGAGCTCCAGGGTATCCCCGTCCCGGTCGGTGATGAAGCCGTGATAGCTGTAGCTGGCGAATAGGGCCAGCTGGGAACCGGGCTCTTCACCCGCCGGAAGCTCCTGAAGGGAGTGTAAGCGGTCTCGGCCACGTCGGCGGCGCCGTCCATCCAGTAAGGGATCGGCCTCCAGTCTGCCTCGGGTCTTCAATGAGGCGCTCCAGGCTGGCACGCTGGCGGATAGTTAAAGCGGACCTTCGTCTTGCGACAGACGGCGACCACGGCGTGGGTGTAGGGCCCGCACCGTGAGTTGCCCCTTAGCCCCAGCATCCCGGCGCCCCGAGCGGTGTTGGCGCAGCCGGGAAATTATGATGCCTCGCTTGCCAGTGTAGCCCCCATATCAAGTACTGGTGTCGCGCCCCCTCCTTGGCCAGCCCGTAGGTCCAAGTCGATCCCGGCTCACCCGGTCCAGCTGGCTGGCCGCTGGCAGGAACGTCCCCAGAGTGCGCTTTGACCATGCACCCCAGCACCGAGGAGGTCCGCCCCGCACGCAGCGCATCGGCGTCGTCTATGCAGTCGCCGCCCGCCAGCGCCGAGTCCACCAGGGTCAGCATCTTGTCTCCCGCGTTCGCCCGCCCCGGCGCATCCCCGAGGTCGAGGTGACGGCCAACGAGTTCACGCAGGCCCACGTGCTGGGCCAGGGTCCGGAGGAGCAGCCCAGCATTGTTGACCAGGCGGTAGTCCCCGAAGGCTATTTGAATGCGGTCGGGATGCTCAAGTGGTAGCATCTGTTGGGTGCTCCTTGTTTCTGGTCGGTTTCCTCTCTCGAAAACCATTATCCCAGATGCAAAGGAGCACTTTCTTACCCCTTCACCACGCCTCGACGCTCATCCCTTCGGTGGATTGGGGTTTAGCGCTAAGGTTCACTTCTCTCAGGTTAGTGAGTTCGCTCAACTCCGGCGGTATATTCCCTGACAATAGGTTGCCACTGAGGTCCAGCTGCTCAAGCAAAGTGAGGTAACCCAAACTGGAAGGGAAATAGTTACTCAAATAGTTGCCACTTAGGTCCAGGCGCTCCAATCTGGTGAAGTACCTTAAGTCTAAAGGAATAGTCCCCACCAAATTATTGCCGCTGAGGTCCAGTTCGATGATTCTGCCGCTGGTAGGGTGAACGGTCACGCCATACCATTCGCCAACGGGCGCATCTGTATTCCAGTTATCCGCATTAGTCCAGCGACTGAACCATGTCTCGACTCTTTGTTGAAGTTGCGTGTTATCAAGGTCAAGTCCGGCGACTAGCCTCCAGAATTTCTCAAGATTATCTATATCTTCATTTTCTAAGAAATTCCTGGCGTCAGCTGATTTTCGACGCCCAGATCCGCTAGTATCGGGAATCTGGAACCGTCCGGGTTGTACCCATAAGAAGGTGGAGAGTGAGGATAGACTTCATAATACAGGCCGAGCATTCCCCCTCTATCCAGGTTCGGGTCTGGCTCGCCGCCCGCGGCATCGTAGAGGGCTGTGAGTGCGCGACGGTCGCCGATCTCCGCGTCCGTGGGAGTGGCCGGCTGACGGGCAATAGGGTCAACTCCCTCCATACTGACTTGGTGGATGACGTGCCGGTCGG
Organism: Dehalococcoidia bacterium; assembly: GCA_965249355.1. Classification (GTDB taxonomy): domain Bacteria; phylum Chloroflexota; class Dehalococcoidia; order Lucifugimonadales; family UBA3495; genus VXOI01. The sequence goes on along the minus strand of CBDFLW010000004.1, from coordinate 1,574,376 downwards.
TTGCGGCTCCTGTCGTTCCGACAAACCCCAGGTACCCCTGGAAAGGGGCGAAGTCTGGGATGGTATAGTCCAGCAGCAGCGTCCTCTCCATCCCTTGGTCAGAATTGGACAGATAGACTCCAACACGGGCGTTATCGAACATTACTTCGGCATTGAATACGCCGTTATTACGAAGTGCGTGGTCAATGTTTACCGCTGCCAAATCAACCGGGGCACTTTCTCCCAATAGGCTAAGCTCAAAGTGGTTACGTGAAATATCCCAAGAATTCCGATAAGTATCAAATTCAACCGCAATTCCGTCCACAAACTGCGGGCTTGCGAAGCAGCCGCCACATCCCCCGCTGCCTCCGCTTTCCAGTATCGGATCGTCGAGGAGATTCCGGGCCACTACTAACGCCAGTCCGTCAGCCCCGGAGCCTCCCTCAATCTCAAACGAGAATTCGACGGTGAGCCGCTGTGTGCTTATCGGATGCGGGTGTATCAAGAAACCTAGTTGGTATGTTGCTGCCGGAGTCAGCACAACGCTTCCTGAGGAAGAAGATTCGGCTGATCCTCTCAACAGCCACTCGGCGATAGGCAGGGGAGTCAGTGTCGGCGTAGCCGTGGGCGCAGCGGCGGTGGCGCGGGACCGGGGCGTGTCGGGCGTAGTCCGTGGTGTGATTCCGGGCGCCGGCGTTGTCGTAGCCGCGGTGACGGTCCGGGCCGACCGGGGCGTTGGAACGGCGGAAGCGGGCGTGTCTCTCTCGCCCTCCTACACGGCTGCGGCTTCGGGCGTAGCCGTGGCCCGGCTGGAGCGGGCCCGGTCCGGCTGCGCCCCGGAATCACAGGCCAGCGACAGGGACAGCAAGACCAGCGACAGGGTGCAAAGAGCTGCCGAAAGCCGGCGAGTAAGCAGTATTTGGGGAATTGCGCCGCGCATTTCGCCTCACCAAGCCGCCCACGCTCATGAACGGCGCAGTGGTCTGCGCTTATACTAACATAGCGTCATTAGCATTCAGCGCCGACTTTCATGCCGACGCCGTATTACGAATATAACTACGAGTATAATTACTGCATGAAGCACATCATCCACGCCGACCTAGACGCCTTCTATGCGACCGTAGAGCAGCTCGACAACCCCGAGTTGCGGGGCAAGCCGGTGCTGGTAGGGGGACGGCCGGAGAGCCGCGGTGTTGTGGCCACGGCCTCCTACGAGGCCCGGCCCTTCGGCGTGCGTTCGGCAATGCCCATGCGCACTGCAGTACGGCTCTGCCCGCAGGGTATAGTCGTCCACCCCCGGTTCACCCGGTACCGCGAGATGTCGCGACAGGTGATGGAGATATTCCGGGAATTCACCGAGGTTGTCGAACCCCTGTCCCTCGATGAAGCTTACCTGGACATCAGCGACGCGGTGGACGAAGCGGAGGGACGCTGGCCCTTAGGCGTGGCGCTGGATCTGAAACGCCGGGTGAAGGATGAAACCGGGCTGACCGTATCGGTCGGCGTCAGTGTCAGCAAATCGGTGTCAAAGATCGCCTCGGACCTGGACAAGCCCGATGGGCTGGTGGTGGTGCCGCCGGGAGATCAGGCCGCATTCTTGGGGCCATTGCCCGTCGGCAAGCTATGGGGCATCGGTCCCAAGACCGCCGAGCGGCTCCTGGCCGAGGGGGTGAACACCATCGGGGCGCTGGCGGCGCAACCGCCCGAGTGGTTCGAGCGCGTCTTCGGCCAGAGAGCCGAGAGCGTCCGGCTGCGCGCAATCGGCCTGGACGACGAGCCGGTGCACACCGAGCGGATAACCAAGTCGGTATCATCGGAGACCACCTTCCCCGACGACATCGGTGACCAGGAAGAGCTACGCCGGGTGCTGGAGGAACTGGCAAGCGGCGTCGCGGGCAGCCTGGAACGCAAGGGGCTCCAGGGGCGAACGGTCACAGTCAAGATGCGGCTGGCGGACTTCACCACGTTCACCCGGCAGTCCACCCTCCCATCGCCTTCGAACGAACCGGGTCCCATTCGGGAGATGGCTTGGCGCCTGCTCTCAGCCGAACTCACCACGGGCCGAACCTTCCGGCTCCTGGGTGTCGGCGTCAGCAACTTCGCGGAGCCGGACCAGGTGCGGCAACTGACGTTGTGGGAGCACGGCTTGGCCTCGATGAGCGGTGAGAGTTCCGCAACTTGATGCGACGAGTTTTCCCCGCGGTGTCCACGCTCCGTGGATTCCTCGCTTCCGCGGGTATGACGGGATGGGCGGGATTTATGGACTTGGGCGAGTATGACAGGATGGGCGGCAATGAAGGTGTGGGATGACTGGCGGACGCCCCCAGCCTCTCCTTCCCCCCGGAGGGAGAGGGGACAATATGGCCCTACCGGAACAGGTCGCGCTCCCCGGTACGGAGCAGGCGCTGGATGGCGGCGCCCTCCATCGTTTCGAAGGCATAGCCTCTGATGATGGTCACAGGGATGCCCAGCGCCTTGCCGGTGACCAGTTCCGCGGCGGCGGCCAGCTCGTCGGCAACGGCGATCTGGGTGGTGTGCAGCACGTTGCCGTGGGCATCCAGTGCTCCCACATAGTCCAGAAGCGGATCCATGCCCGCGACCCCGATGGCCACGTTGGCCGCCCCGTTGCGCCAGGGCCTCCCGAAAGTGTCTGAAACGATGACGGCCACGTTTACGCCCAATCGCTGGCTTACGGCTTCCCTGACGCCTTGGGCCGACGCATCGGAGTCGTCTGGCAACAGGGCTATGGTGCTGTCGCCCGGGATATTGGAGGCGTCGATGCCGGCGTTGGCGCAATAGAATCCGTGCTTCGTCTCGGTAATAATTACTCCACGGTCCATGCGCACGATGCGAACGGCCTCCCGCAGGATCATCTCTGTGTGCCGTGGATCGCGGCGGTGTCCCTCGGTGATGGTGACGGCCAAGGGCGATGGTTCCACGTCCAGGTAGCTCATCACCTTGCCTTCGACCTTGGATATCACCTTCTGGGTAACCACGAGGATGTCGTCTGCCTCGATGGGGGTTCCCTGGGCGGCGGCGGCATCCATCATCAGGCCGGCCAGGTCGTCCCCGGGGCCAAGCTCAGGCATCCCCTCGACGCCAATTATGCGAACTTCATTGGGCATAGCGACTCACCTCGCAGTTGATCCAAGCCCAATTATATCGCCAATCGAAGGTCCTGTTTCCCGCTGGGCGGTGTGATATCTGCCACTGTCCTTCAGGTACGGCTGAGGGACAAGAGGTGTGTGCTAAAATCGTTCGGTGGCCTTTGGGCCACCGGCACTGATTTGAGCCTGTTGGGGATGGTGACGCCTGTGTCTTCTTCCAGTTCCGGAGAATACCGCAAACGGATCTACACGAAGTTCGGAGACAAGGGAGAGACCAGCCTGCTTTACGGCGGCCGAATTTCTAAAAACAACCCGCACACCGAGGCCTACGGCATCACCGACGAGGCGGTCTCTGCCATGGGATTGGCCCGCGCGATGTCCAGCGATGAACGAGTCAAGGAATTGCTGCGAAGCTTGCAGAGTGAGCTCTTCACCGTGGCCGCAGAGCTGGCTACGGACCCGGACAAGTATGACCTGTTCCAGCAGCACTTCTCTCCTGTCACCCCGGAGATGGTGGAAAACCTGGAGCAGGCCATCGATTCGCTGGAAGAAGACATGACAATGCCGACGGTGTTCATCCTGCCGGGCGGCTCACCAGCGTCTGCGGCCACGGACCTGGCCCGCTGTGTCGTGCGCACCGCCGAGCGCAGGGTGGTGGCCATGGGGGAGGCCGGCCTGCTGACCAACGAACTGCTGGTTTCGTACCTGAACCGCCTGGGCGACCTGCTATTCGTCGTCGCCCGCTACGAGGACCGCGAACTGCCCATAGAGCGCGCCACCGGTCAGCGGACATAGGACTGCCTGGAGATGAAACTCGTCGTAGTTGATTACGACTCGGGCAACCTGCGAAGTGTCTCCCGGGCGCTCGAGTCGTGCGGTGTGTCGCCCCTGGTTACCGGCGACTATCGCGAATTGACCAACGCCGACGCCGTGGTGCTGCCAGGCGTGGGCGCAGGGCCGGCGGCCATGTCCGCGCTGAAGCAAGGCAGTCTGGTCGAGCCACTGAGGGAATTCGCCGCGAGCGGGAGGCCGTTCCTGGGCATCTGCCTGGGGTTGCAGTTGTTGCTGGACTGGACCGACGAAGATCCCGGGGCGTCGTGCCTCGGCATCGTTCCAGGCAAAGTAAAGCGTCTGCCAGAGTCAAACCAGGGGTCACACCTGAAGATTCCGCATATGGGTTGGAACAGCGTCGAACTGAGCGGTCCGCACCCTGTCTTTTGCGGCATCGATTCGGGTAGTTACTTCTATTTCGTTCACAGCTTTTACGCGGAACCGGCAAGGCAGGCCGGAGTAGTGGGGATAACCGAATACGGACTGCCCTTCTGTAGCGTCTACGCCAACGAAAATGTAGTCGCCACGCAGTTCCACCCCGAGAAAAGCGGGCCCGTGGGGCTGCGCATCTATCAGAACTTTGTGGCGATGGGAGCGGGCGGCCAGGGCGAGATTTGAGACCGCAGTCAGGGCCGATCTCACCCACCCACCCCGGCCCTCACCCTCGAGGGAGAGGGGATCTATGTCAAGACGAGGAAATCTCGCAGAACACTGGAAAGGCTGCACGCAATGGAAGTGATCCCGGCAATTGACCTGCGCGGGGGTAGGTGTGTGCGGCTGCACCAAGGCGACTTCGAGCGGGAGACGGTATTTTCCGACGACCCACTGGCCATGGCTATCCAGTGGCAGGAGCAGGGCGGGCCGCGCCTGCACCTCGTGGATTTGGACGGCGCTGTCACCGGCGCACCGGCGCACCTTCAGATCATCTCAGCAATCGTTGCCGCGCTGCACATACCGGTGCAGGTCGGAGGTGGGATTCGAACTGCCGAAACAGCGAGGGCCTGGCTCGAAGCCGGCGTGGACCGGGTGGTGATAGGCACGGCAGCGGTGCGGAATCCCAAGCTGGTTGCCGAGGTATGCCGCGACCACGGGAGGGAGCGGGTTGTAGTGTCTGTGGATGCCCGAGACGGCTTGGTGTCGTTGCAGGGATGGACGGAATCCAGCGAGATCAGCGTGCTGGAACTGGCCCGACGCATGGCAGACCTGGGGGTGCAGAGACTGCTCTACACTGACATCGCCCGAGACGGGATGCTCACCGGCCCCGACCTGGAGACTAACGCCAGACTCGTGGAAGAGACTGGCATGGCCATCCTGGCATCGGGGGGAATAGCCTCCGTCGATGACATCAGGCAACTCGTGGCGACGGGCGTGGAAGGGATTATCGTCGGAAGGGCGCTGTACACGGGAGCCGTGGTCCTCGCGGAGGCGCGGTCTGCGGTGGCTGTGCCTGGGGGTTAGCCGGGACCGGATTGCGGGAAAACGGAGCGGCGGCGTGGCTCCTGTGGCTCCGCAGGGGGCGTAGCTTCGGAGTTATCAGCATTCACTGGGAGCGGACTGCCGTTGTTTCCGCGTGCAGCGGACTCCATTCCCCTGAAGCGGGCGGCCAAGCGCTCCTCACCGGTCTCCAGCCAGTCCTCCCGTTGCACTTCCATCAGGATGAAATCATGGGACATTCGCCTGACGGTCCGCACTGGCGTGAAGCCCGACTTTTCGAAGCAGCGCTGCGCCCGTTCGTTCCAATCGAGAGTGTGGAGGTATACGCGGTTCAGTTGCAGGTCGCTGAACATGTGGTTCAGCAGCGTAGTGACCGCGTCGTAGCCGTAGGCATTGCTCCAGTAGTTGCGGTCGCCGATGACGATCCCCAACTCCGCCTCTTTGTTGACGCTGTCGAGGTCGTAGTACATGCAGTTGCCGATGTAAGTGCCGTCGATGGCATCGGCGCCGAAGTGGTGAGAACCTGGGGTGGGGTAACGCAACTGGTCCTGAAACAGCCTCAGGTACCGATCGTATGACATGCTGAGGGGAAAGGCGGCGTCGAGTTTTGCGATTTCGGGGTCGCTGCGCCAGCGATAGTCGAATTCGGCGTCCTCGATCCGCTTTTCACGAAGTATTATCTTCGCACCGTGGAGTTCAACCATTTGAGGCCTGACCTTGTCTTGACTTGATTAGGTCAACAGCGCGCCGGAGCACTCCTGCCTCGTTTCCGTAGGCCATTGAGGAGAGGGCCTCGTCGACATCGAACCATTGAACGACATCGAACTCCGGGTCGTGCTGATCGATGTGGCCACCCACGGGGGACATCAGGTAAAAGTGGACGGTCTTGTGATAGCGAACGTCGTGGTCGCGGTCGGCGAACCAATACTCTATGCTGCCAAGGGGCTCGTCAAGTTCGACTTCCAAGCCCGTTTCCTCTCGCACTTCACGAAGAGCAGTTTCCTCCAGCGTTTCGCCGGGATCGGGCGTGCCCTTGGCCAAGCTCCACCGCACCGGTTCCGAACGCCCGCACAGGACAGTCTCAAGGCGCCCATCGGTGCGGCGGAAAACCACTCCACCAGAGGAAACCAGCCTTTCTACCTTGGAAGTCTCTTTATCTGCCATCCCCGCCCGCGAGTCGCGCTGGAATAAGGCGAGCCCCGTTCCGCAGGCACGCCCCAACATAATAAGATTCATTTTAAGCGGCCCCGTTCAAGGCAGTCAAACGACGTGACCAGTGCGTACTGTCCCTCTTTGAAACTAACATCATCCGTCATTCTCATCTATACGCCGTCATTCCCCCTACACCGTCATTCCGGCTTTCGCCGGAATGACGGTATTGTATTTCTTGGCTACGGCACTCAACAGATGTCAATTTCAAAGAGGGACACTACCCACCACTGCCTCAGGGCTATCGTATTGGACTGAGCCTGAGCCGTTATCCCCGGGGAGGCAAGAATCCGCAGCCTCCTGCGGCCAGGAATCTCGAAATACCCGGGCGGCCCCGGATACCCGCCTCCGCTGGCGTAACGCCTCTTTCAGCCAGTGGAACCGGTTGCATCATCCAAATGCGACAGGCTCTGGCCGGGGCCTACCCGCCGCCGATGGCAGGGACGAAGTGGACTTCGCTGCTTTCGCCGACCCGCTCCAGCATACCCATACGGGCCACGTCACCGTCGATGGCAACGGCCAGGTTGGAGCGGATCTCGCCGTCTTCCACCAGTCGTGCCTTGATGCCAGGGTACTGGTCCTCCAGGGCGTCAATGATCTGGCGCACGTTGCGGCCCTGGCACTCGGTCTGCTTAACGCCGTCGGTCAGCGGCAGCAGCATGGTCGGAATGAAAACTTTGGGCACGTGCACCCTCCTGAGCAGGGACGATGCCTGCAAGTGTTCGCATGGGCCGTTTCGCCGGTCAAATTCAGATTACCTTTCCACGGTAAACGATTCAACCCTCAGATCTTGTCGGAAACGCAGCTCAATCCGCAAAAAGAACAGGGGCAGGACCAATTCCCGCCCCTGCAGAATACCAGCAGAATATCGGCGCCGACCAGCTAGCCGCCGTTTTCCTCCCATTCGGCCTCCAGGACATTGCCCGGAGACATGGGGAGGCTCCGGAGCCGCAGGCCAGTGGCCTCGTGGATGCCGTTGGCGATGGCGGCCATGGGCGGCACAATTGGCACTTCGCCCACTCCCCGCACGCCGTAAGGGTGACCAGGGTTGGCAACCTCGACGATAACCGTATCTATCATGGGCAGGTCGAGCGAGGTAGGCATCCGGTAGTCCAGGAAGGTCGGATTCATCATGCGGCCGCTGCCGTCGAAGTAGTACTCCTCGTTGAGCGCCCAGCCGATACCCTGGACGGCCCCGCCCTGGATCTGGCCCTCGACATAGCTGGGGTGCACGGCCTTTCCTGCGTCCTGGATTGCGGTGTAGCGGGTCACCTCGGTCTTGCCGGTGTCCGGATCGACTTCAACGTCGGCAATGTGGACAGCGTAGGAGTTGCCCTCGCCGGCCGGGTCAACGTTGGACTGACCTGCGACGGTACCACCGGTGCTGGCCAGTTGGCGGGCCAAGTCTTTGAATCCCAGCCGTAGCTCCGGGTCGGACTTGTGCCGGACCTCGCCGTCGGTGTATTCCACGTCTTCCTCGGCGGTGTCCCAGATCTTGGCGGCGCGGGCCACGAGTTGCGCCTTCACCGATTCGGCTGCTTCGAAGGCGGCGATGCCGGTGGCGAAAGAGGTGCGGCTGCCACCGGTCACAAAGGTGAATCCAATTGAGTCGGTGTCAACCACGGTCGGCTTGACATCCTCATAGGCAATACCAAGGGTCTCCGCTGCCTGCTGGGCGATGGACGCGCGGGTGCCGCCGATGTCCACCGAGCCCATGATCAGGCTAACGGTACCGTCGAAGTTGACGGTGATGACGCAACTGGACTGGAACCCCCGGTTCATCCAGTAGCCGGCGGCCACGCCACGGCCGCGGTGTTCGCCCTCAACCGACGAATTGTAGTGGTCGTGGTCGCGGGCGGCCTCGAGGCATTCAACCAGTCCGATGCGGCGGGCCACTGGGCCTTCGATGCGGCGGGTGCCCTCCCTGGCAGCATTCAGCAGGCGGAATTCGATGGGGTCGATGCCCAGCTGCTGACAGAGCTCGTCCATCGCGGTCTCAACGCCGAAGGCAGCCTGCGGCGAGCCGGGAGCCCGGTACGCGGCGGTCTTGGGCTTGTTGACCACCACGTCGTAGCCGTCGACCTTCCCGTTTTCAACGTCGTAACAGGCGAAGGCGCAGGTGATGGCCTGCATCACCGGCGATCCAGGATAGGCCCCGGCGTCCATAGCTACCTCTAGCTGGACCGCGGTCAGCTTGCCGTCGTTCTTCGCGCCGACCTTGACTTTCATCCACGAGCCGGGGGCCGGCCCCGATGCCTCGAACACCTCGGCGCGGGTCATGGTCTGCTTGACCGGTGCGCCGGCCTTTTGGGACAGGAGGGCGGTGATGGCGTCGAGGTAAGCAGTGATCTTGCCACCGAACCCGCCGCCGATTTCCGCGGGAGTGACCTTCACTCTCGATACGGGCATCCGGAGCACGTCGGCAACCGCAGCACGAACGGCGAAAGCGCCCTGGGTGCTGGTCCAGACACTCAGCTGCCCGTCAACATTCCAGATGGCCGTAGAGTTGTGTGGCTCGATGTAGCCCTGGTGCACCGATGCGGTGGTGTATTCCCGCTCGACCACCGCGTCAGCCTCGGCAAATCCCTTTTCGGCGTCGCCCTTCTCGTAGCTCAGATGGGCAGCGACGTTGCTGGGCCTGTCGGCAATCTCGCCCATGGCCGAGGTGCGCAGATCTTCGTGCAGCAACGGCGCATCGTCCTTCATGGCTTCACGAACGTCAACCACTGCCGGCAGCACCTCGTAGTCAACCTCGATCAGGGCGAGGGCTGACTCGGCAACGTGGGCGTTGACGGCGGCAACCGCGGCAACCGGATGGCCCTTGAACAGGACCTTGTCGCTGGCCAGCATGTGGTCTGAGGCAAACTTGAGGCGCCCGTAGTCAGTGCCCAGCTCCTCTCTCGACAGGGCGGCGAAGGGCAGATCCCCGGCGGTGATGACGGCCCTAACGCCCGGGAGCGCCGCGGCCTTGCCGGTCTCGATGGAGCGGATGCGAGCGTGGGGATGCGGGCTCCGCAACACCCTTCCGGCAATTAGCCCGGTCAGCTTGACGTCGGCGCCGTACTGCGCGCGGCCAGTCACCTTGTCGACACCGTCGGGGCGAACCGGCCGCTTGCCGACTATGTTGTATTCCACTTTCGAAAGTACCTGGTTGGAAGAAGTCATTGCCCGGCAACCTCCCTTAGTTGATATATTGATAGCGGGAAAGGCGGCTCCTCGCGGGGCCGCCTTTCGGTGTGTTCGATGAAACTTGCCGTTGGCCGGTTTGGCTATTTGTCGGAGGTGGTACTGACCTGGAGCACGGCCCGCACGATCTTGTCGTAGCCGGTGCAGCGGCACAGGTTTCCGGCCAGCCAGTGGCGGATGCGTCCTTCATCGGCTTCAGGCTCCGCTTCCAGGAGGGCGCGTGAGGCTATCAGAAAGCCGGGGGTGCAGATGCCGCACTGGAGGGCGGCATTTTCCAGGAACGACTGCTGCAACGGGTGAAGTCCACCAGGAGAGGCCATGCCCTCGATGGTGTGTACGTCGCGACCCGCGACCTCGACACCCAGGACGAGACAGGAATCGACGATACGGCCATCCAGCATGACGGTGCAGGCGCCGCAGTTGCCGTCGTTGCAACCCTCTTTGGTGCCAGTCATGCCGAGGACATCCCTCAGCACCTCCAGCAGGCTCTGGCGAGGCTCACACAGGAAATTGGTGTCCTCGCCGTTTATCTTTGCTTGAATGTGAACAACTCCGGGCATCCTTTACCCTCCCCTGGCGCGATCTACGGCGTTATTGAGAGTGCGGCGCGTCAGCACGCCGATAAGGTGAATCCGCTGGCGGATGGTTCCGCGCATATCGTTGATTGGCTTGGCGTCGGCCATTGCCAGTTCCGATGCCTCGCGAATGGCTTCGTCGGACACCGGTTTGCCGGCCAGGCTGTCGCCGGACGCCCGGGAGAACACCGGGGTCGGGGCCACCGAAGCCAAGGCCACGCGTCCCGACACAAAATTCTGTCCCCCTGCGTCAAGTACGACCGAACTGCCTACGCCCGCTACCGCAATGTCCATTTCGTTGCGGGGGATGAACCGCTGATAGTTCGCTCCGGAATTCGGTACGGGGGCAGGGAAGTCAATGGACACCAGCATCTCGCCCCGCTGCAGCGCATTCTGGCCGGGGGCGGTGCAGAAGTCCTCCGCGGGTAACTGGCGCGTGCCGCTGGGCCCTGCGATGTTGCAGACACCGCCCAGAGCGATGACCGCCGGAATGGAATCGCCACTGGGCGAGGCGTTGCAGAGATTCCCGCCAATGCTGGCCCGGCCCTGGATCTGGATGCCGCCGATAAGCGTGGCTGTGTCAATCAGCCCGGGATATGCCGCCGAGATGGCCGCATCCTGGTAGATATTGTAGCAGGGTACCGCGGCACCCAGGTTCAGACCACTCCCGGCCGAGTATGACAAATTACCAAGTTCCGGGATGTCCTTAACGTCAATGACCACATCGGCCAGCCTACGGCCAGCGCGCATCATCACCAGAATGTCGGTACCGCCGGCTATAATCCTGGCCCTGTCGCCGTGCTCATTCAGTATCGAAACGGCTTCGTCGATACTCTTCGCAGCTACGAAATCAAATGCTTCCAAATTGCCCACCTCCTGCGGCGTGAATTATAGCATCCCTCGACATAGGGTCAAGCTGTGAGTTACATTCGGAGGCGGTTGCCCCTGCATTTCGAGGAGCCGTAAATGGCGACTGGACAGACACAAACGGCCGCAGAATCGGCCCCATCGGCCTTGGAGCAGGTGCTCAGGAGGGACCGGGCCGTAATAGTTGCGGCCATTCTCATCATTGCCGCCATTTCCTGGGCATACACCGTGCACCTGGCCGAGAACGGCATGGGCGCGGGCAGCATGCAGACGGGCATGGCAGCGGCGGATATGCGGTCATGGAGCGTTGCCGACTTCGGTCTCATATACGCGATGTGGGCAGTGATGATGATCGCCATGATGGCGCCGTCCGCCGCACCCATGCTGCTTATGTTCGCAAGGGTGAACCGCAAGCGCAGGCAGCGGGAGGCACCCTACGTACCGGCCGGGGTCTTTCTTGCCGGGTACGTCGTGGTGTGGGCCGTTTTCTCCCTGGCTGCCACGGCGGGTAACTGGGGGCTGCACCAGGCCTCCCTGCTTTCGTCCATGATGGGAGCATCCACCAGCGGCTACCTGGGCGGGGCGCTCCTGTTGGTGGCTGGCGCCTTCCAGTGGAGCCCTCTGAAGTACGCATGTCTGAAGCAGTGCCGCACCCCCATGGGATTCCTGATGACGTCGTGGCGCGAGGGTCACCGGGGGGCTCTGCGGATGGGACTCGAGCACGGCGCCTACTGCCTGGGCTGCTGCTGGGCTCTCATGATGCTGCTGTTTGTGCTGGGAGTGATGAACCTGGTGTGGATCGCCGCCCTGGCCGCCTTCGTGCTGGCCGAGAAAGTGGCGCCAAAGGGCGAGTGGGTGAGCCGCATTACAGGCGTGCTGATGATCGGCTGGGGTATCTGGGCGATCGTCACCGCTACAATATAGGTTGCCACACTTAACCCAGTGGGCCGTCAATCTAGAATCGATGGACGAGTCACCGGGCCCCGTCATTCCGGCCTTGAGCCGGAATCCAGAAGGGCTGGAAAAAGGCCAACGTAAACAGCGCCAGGGTTCCTGGATTCCGGCTCAAGGCCGGAATGACTTTATAGTCTCCGGGATGACTATAAAGTCTTCGGCAGTCATCAATTCAATATAGTGGGAGTGCTAGCCAGCCAATCAGGAGGGCTAACCCGGCAAGCGCCGTGCCAGGGCGCACGGTTATGCGCCCCTATCCTGCCACCCTTATGCCTCGCTGGATAATTCCGTCAAGACGGCATCAACTGCGTCTGAAAGTGAGCCACTGCGGATTTTTCCTGTCTGGACCAGCTCCGGTCCCTCCAGAGACAACGCGCCGCCCCGTCTGGCGGTGGCCTCCACCGCGCGAAGTCCGTCGGCCCACGTCTGGGTTTCATCCAAGTCCCCGTCCCGGTCTCCCTTGGGAAGCTCAATGCAATAGACGGCATCCGATTGATTCGGCATGGGAACCAGGGCGAGCAACGGGACGGTGCCTTGGCCCAATCCGATCTGGTGTAGGAAGGCCACCTGGGTCGTAGACACCCCGTGTTGCCCGAAAATGACCAGGTGGTGAAAACCGGCGCCCAGATTTTCGAAAGCCGAGCGGAAGCGCCGGAAGATGTCGTGGGAGGCGCGGTCTTCCGGCGATACAAGGAAAATTGCGCACGCCGGAAACGCCTCCGCGTCGGCGGCGGCATCCAGCCCGGCCTTCCAGCGGGCCAGCTTGTCCAGGTCGTGGCGGTCGGCATGGCTCAACTGCTGCTCTCCTGCCCCGGTCATCGGCGCGCCTCCCACGACAGAATTGACTTTGTCCTATGGGGCCATTTACCCGTGATCGTCGAATTGCACAAGAATGCCGTCCGGATCGTAGACAAAGATGCTGCTCACCCGGCCGTCGGGAGCGGTGAACGCTTCCAGGGGAGCAGCCAGCTCTACGCCCTTGCTGACTAGGTCATCGGCCAGTGCCTTCACGTCGGGCACCGTGAACGAGATGTGGCTGATGCCCACCTGGTCCAGCCTGATGGCTTCGCCGTCGGAGTCCTCGTCGGGGTGGCAGGTCAGGACCAGGGACGGGGCGGTCTTGCCGGGGCCGTACCGGACGTGGGTTGTACGGCGGGTCTTGCGAGCGTGCTTGTAGATGCTGGGCAGACCGCCGGTGGTGGTGTCCTGCACCTGGTCGAAGTCAACGGTCATACCGAGTATGTCGCGGTAAAAGCCGAGGGACCGTTCCACGTCCCGGACGCAGATTGCAATATGAGACACCATGCTTGCTTCCATAGCTTCAACCTCTCATCAAACATCATATTTCTGTGGGAACGAATCCCTAAACGAGCCCTGCTACCAATGTCTATGGCACCGTCAATGCTAATTTGAGCTTACGACAGTGTCAAAGTCGACGGCCCGGGTTTCCTCAGCAATCACGCGTTGCAGGGGCAGGATTCGTAATCTCCGCTTCAGCGGATTCTGCGAGGAGACGGGGGTGCAAACACCCGGGACCGGAGTGCTGCCATTGTCCGCTCGATGCCACTGAACGGGCAATAGCGACGGCAGATCAGTATCGCCCACCGGCCAGGGGCTTGAGCATTGCGTAGATCACGTCGTTGATGGGCGTGGGTACTCCGGTGGCGCGGCCGGCGCGAACAACGGCGCCGTTCAGGGCCTCCAGCTCAAGTGGCCGGCCCGCCATCACGTCGGTGTGCATGGAGGCATGCAGGTCGGCGAGGTTTTCCTCGATGTAGTCGAGGGTTGTTTCGTGTATGCGGGTAGGAAAGTTGACGCCACTGGCCCGGCCTGCGGCTTCAATTTCACGCAGACAACCCACCACTACCTCCCTCCACTCTGGCCGTGGCATCAGCTCGGCCAGCGTCTGCCGGGCCAGCGTCGTGGTACCCGCCATGGTTGCGATGAACAGGAACTTGGACCAGAGGCCGGTGCGTATGTCGGCCGTCAACTCGGCGGGCACCCCGCTGCCGTTGAGGGCATCGCCGATGGCCCTCCCCCGCTCCGACAGCGACCCGTCCAATTCGCCGAACACAGCGCGGACGACATCGCCGGCCTGCCGCACCACGCCGGGACCCTCCGTGCCGGCCTCGATATACATTGCGCCGGGCAGGACTCTCTCTGCTCCGAGGGTTTCCGACGGCGTCAGATAGCTGTCGACACCGTTCTGGAGGCAGAGCACGGTGGTACCGGGACCCACCAGGGGACTCATCGCCGGCACCGCATCGGCGTTCTGGTAGGTCTTGACGGTGAGCAGGGCCAGTTCCACCGGCCCGATGTCTTCCGGGTTGTCAGTTGCCAGGGGATGCACTGTGAATTCCTCAGTGTCTCTCACCACGCGCAGGCCGCCTTCGCGTATTGCGCCCAGGTGCGCTCCCCTGGCGACAAGCGATACCTCGTGGCCGCCCCGGGCCAGCATCCCGCCCAGGTAACCTCCGACGCTCCCGGCGCCCATAACCGCGATTCGCATTGTGTTGCCCTTAACCGCAATATGCTGTTTAGTCGAACAAATATCCTAGCTATATGTCGAAAAACTCGTGGATGAGCGGCCGCCTTTGACAGGAGATAAGAAGACGCGGCGGAGTTGGTTGCGCAATGGCGAGAGGAGCCTTGTCATGGTCTACCGAAACAAATTGGCGCTTCTCCATATCTGACTCTGTTCTTTTCCAGTGTACGCAAGGAAAGCGAATTTGGCGACCAAGAGGTTGTACAATTTAGGGGACCAGTATGAGCCATAGGTGTGGCGCTACATGCCGACGCAGGCAGACACCCAGTACGCGGAGAGACTGCCCAAATTGCGGGTCGTCAACCAGGTGGCTTCGTGAACCGTTTGAAGCGGGCGGCCAAACTCGGCGTATGTCAGCCACCTTTCGGAAAAGCAAAGCCGATCGAAGACCGGAGGTAACTCTAACCCGTGTTAAGCAAGTGCTAGACCATTGGATAGTCCACTGCAAAACCGAGTACAGGGAACCCGGTCAACCTCCCAGTATAGGATTGTCGCATTGGGGTTGGGTGGAAGTGGACGGCGCAAGAAAGGCAATGCAGGTTGTCACGTCTCTGGATGGGGGCATGGTGCGCTCTGCCTATCGAAATCGAAACGCTAACGCGCGGTTACAAAAGGGCGATAGGGACTGGTTCGAGAATCGTTGCTTGGATGCACCGATATGGAAGGACGAAAGTGGCGTTGCAAGTGTCTGAATATGGGGCAGAGGACGACACAATTATCTTTACGACTGGCGACCCCCACGACGAAACCGACGAGATTAACTACAGGTTCGGCCATGTCCTGGATTATGATTCGGCCACCTACAAGCCCACTTCGTTCGAGTTGTTGTTGTGCGTCAGCGTTTACATTCCGCTTTCCCCAGAACATGGCTACAATCCGGAGACGGATACGCTTATCTTTGGGGACGGTGACGCAAAGGCCGAACTGATAGTTGGAAATGGGGACCTAGTCGCCTATTGGGCATACGATGAAGAAGACCCTGCTCCGGAGTTTTACATTCCCGTCGCCGTCGAACTGCGGAATGCGTCGAAGCACTTGGCTCCAACGATTGCGGCAATGGCAAAACACGGCAAGAAACGTTAGGCTCCCATACGCCGCACCGCCTCCGGCCGCATCTGTTCCTTGACGGGTGCGGCCCCTTTTGATGTATTCTTGGGGCGGCTTAACCGGGGGCAATTTCCTCTACGATTCCCCCTCGCCCTAACCCTCTCCGCAGGGAGAGGGAATCTTTGGAATACCCCTTGCTACAGGGAGAGGCCTATATGACTCAACAGCAGTCTCCGCCACCGATTCCGGTACCCACACCTCAGCCCGAATCAGACTTTTATTTCGAGAAGTGCCGCGAGGGTGAGCTGTGGCTGCGGCACTGCAATTCGTGCGACACGGCCTATTTCTACCCCCGAGACATCTGTCCCGGTTGCTTCTCCCGTGATACCGGCTGGATTCAGAGCAGCGGCAAGGGCACCATTCACACCTTCGCCATCGTGCACCGGGGGCCGACACCGCCCTTCCGGGACCGCGCTCCCTACGTTCCGGTCATCGTCGAACTGGAGGAGGGCCCGCGCATGCCTTCCAACCTCGTTGAATGCGAGCCGGATCCAGAGACGATCAAGGTCGGCATGGCCGTCGAAGTGGTGTTCCAGGCGCTTGACGACAACGTCACCCTGCCCTACTTCCGCCCGGCGGCCTGATGTCCCTGAAAGGCAAGGTCGCCATCGTCACCGGGGGCAGCCGCGGCATCGGGCGGCAGATATGCCTGGCCTACGCCGAGGCCGGAGCACAGGTCGTGGTCGCCTCCCGCACGACCTCCGATGGATCCGCTCTGTCGCAGTGGCCAAAGTATGCAGCCGGAGACATCAACGGCACGGCCCATTCCATTGCGTTGGCTGGCGGAGAGGCTCTGCCGGTGCAGTGCGACGTCACCTCTGCCGAAGACCTGCAGCAACTGGTTGCCGAGACGCTGCAACACTTCGGCCGCATCGACGTGGTGGTATCCAACGCGGGCATCGACTGCGAGTCTCCGGTTATTGACCTGGATGTGGACCTGCTTGACCGGGCGATTGCAACCAACATCCGCGGGCCGATCCTTTTGTGCAAGTACGCTCTTCCTGCGATGATTGCCCAGATGAGCGGCGGGTCGATTTTCTGTATCACCTCAGGGGCATCGCAAGGGTACCGGCCGGGGCGCGTGGGTTACTCGATGACCAAGGCGGCGCTGGACCGCGCCTACGGCAGCCTGGCCGAGGAGGTGCGGGATCACGATATCGCGGTGAACGTCCTCAGCCCGGGCAAGGTTGATACCTGGATGAACCGGCGCGGGCACTGGCCGGGCACCGAGGGCATCCCCATGGACCAGCCGGAAACGATCCGGGACGCAGCCCTCTGGCTGGCTGGCATCAAGGCGTCGGATTTTACCGGCCGCCGCGTTGAACGGGCAGAGTTCGGAGTGACCTGGGGACCGGGTGTCTCAGCATAGGGCAGCGCCCTCACCCTAACCCTCTGGGAGAGGGTTAGGGAACTTTGAGATTAGGAGCAGATTATGACTACCGCACGCACCATCACAGCCGAGATTTCACCCAAGCTGGGAGAACTGAGCGCCGACGTCCTTTTCGGAGACGTTTGGGAACGGCCCGAGCTGTCGAAGCGCGACCGCAGCATGATCACCGTAGCCAGCCTGATTTCCCTCTACCGCACCGACCAGCTGCGCGGCCACATCGGCAGGGCCCTGGACAACGGCGTGACCAAGAGCGAGATCTCGGAGATCATCTGCCACATGGCCTTCTACGGCGGCTGGCCCACGGCTGCCAATGCGGCCCGAGTCGCCAAAGAGGTGTTCGAAGAGCGAGGCATTTAAATCTGAGACTTTAGCTTTCCCTTGACGCAGAGGGTTTCTGGATTGCCGGAACAATCTGCGTCCTCTGCGTGTGGGCGATCCTCCAACAATTCGGAAATCGGGAGATAGCGATATGGCGCAGACGACTGGCGCTAAATTCATGGCCGATACCCTCAAGGCGTACGGCGTTACGCATGTCTTCCTCGTGCCGGCGATCCTGCGCCGCGCGCTGGCCGAGATGGACCTGATCGGCATCAAGCGGGTGATCACCCACGGCGAGAAGGCAGCGGCCTACATGGCCGACGGATACGCCCGCGCCTCGGGTAGGCCCGGCATTTGCATGGCCCAGTCGGTGGGAGCTGCCAACCTGGCTGCAGGCCTGCAGGACGCCTACCTGGGCCTGTCGCCGGTCATCGCTCTAACCGGCCACAAGCGTAGCGACGAGCAGTACAGGAACGCCTATCAGGAAATCGAACACTCCAAACCATTTGCCTCGGTCACCAAGTTCAGCGCGGTGGTGGACAATGCCGAGCAGCTGCCCCACCTGCTGCGCCAGGCGTTCCGCGAGGCGACCACGGGAGCGCCCGCTCCGGTGCACCTGGACATCCAGGGGATGACTGGCGACTACGCTACCGAGGCCGAGGGCGACTTCGAGGTGATGTTCGAGGCCAACTTCGCCCAGCGCCCCGCGTTCCGGCCCGAGGCCGACCCGGAGAGCGTCCGGGCGGCGGCGCGGGCGCTGACGTCGGCCCAGCGGCCGGTGATCGTAGCGGGGGGAGGCGTGACAGCGTCGGGGGCCCAGCAGGAAGTGGTGGAGCTGGCCGAGATGCTGAACATCCCGGTGGCCACCTCCCTGAACGCCAAGGGAACGATTCCCGACAACCACCCGCTGGCGGTGGGCGTCGTGGGTTCCT
This sequence comes from Dehalococcoidia bacterium, assembly GCA_965249355.1. Taxonomy (GTDB): domain Bacteria; phylum Chloroflexota; class Dehalococcoidia; order Lucifugimonadales; family UBA3495; genus VXOI01. The sequence continues at coordinate 1,555,942 of CBDFLW010000004.1, read as the reverse complement.
ATTCGCGGTGGTGCGCCAACCGGGTGGTCAGCGAGGCCGACCTTGTCTTTTACATCGGCAGCCAGACCGGCAGCCAGGTCACCAACGAATGGCGTGTCCCCGCTCCCGGCACTCCGGTGATCCAGATCGACATTAACCCGGCAGAGCTGGGCCGCACCTACCCGGCGCAGGTGGCGATGCACGGCGACGCCAAGGCCACCCTCCGACGGATGATAGAGGCCCTGGAACCCATCGGCGGCCATGCCGACTGGGTCGGGCGGGCTCAGCAATTGGTGCAGGAATGGCGTGAGGACGTGGCTCCGCGGGTTAACTCCGACGCGGTTCCGATCATCCCGGAGCGGCTGTGCAACGAAATCACCAAGTTCCTGCCGTCGGACGCCATGCTGGTGGCCGATACGGGCCACGCCGGCATCTGGACTGGCAGCATGATCGATTTCAACCATCCCACTCAAGAATTCATCCGTTGCGCCGGCTCGCTGGGCTGGGGCCTGTCAGCGGCCATGGGCGCCAAGTGCGCCCTGCCCGACCGCCCGGTGCTTTGCTTCAGCGGCGACGGCGGCTTCTGGTACCACATCGCCGAGCTGGAAACGGCGGTACGCAACAACATCAATGTCGTCACCGTCATCAACAACAACAGCGCCCTCAGCCAGGACCAGCGCGGTGACGAACGGGCCTATGCCGGCATGGAGGGCGGGCACCCCGAGGAGTTGTGGAGCTTCACCAACACCAACTTTGCCCGCTTGGCTGAGTCCATCGGCTGCTTCGGCATCCGCGTGGAGCATCCCGGCGACATCCAGAGCGCCCTGGAGCAGGCCTTCGCCTCGGGTCGCCCCGCCGTAGTGGACGTGGCCACCGACCCGCTGGACAGCCTCGCCCCGGTGCCGTGGAGCCCGTAGGATGCGGTTGGCTATAGGTTCGTTAATCGTAACTATGTCCGTGTTGGCGGCGATTCTGGCTCCGCTGATTACTCCGTACTCGCCCAGCGAATCGAGTTTGCTCAGAAGAAACATTCCGCCATTCTGGTCCGAACAAGGGACGGTATCCCATCCGATTGGAACAGACCGCGTGGGGCGAGACGTTTGGGCCGAGGTGGTTTACGGTGTAAGGACTACCCTGATTGCTGTCTTGGCCGCCGTGGCAGCCGGCGGTATTTTAGGGGCCTCCCTTGGGTTCATCTTCGGTTACTATCCAGGCACTTGGGACGGTCTATACAATTTCGCCGTGCCGACACTCATAAAACTAATACTATGGGCATTTTGGTTGGCAGGGTGTCTGTATTTCGCTCTGATTTTACTGTCGGCTACAGGTGTGATCTTCGTAAGCTCGATAATCGTCTTGGGCGTGATGATCTGTCCAAGAACCATCGGAGCCGTCCGCAACATGGTGAAGCTCCAACGGTTCCCGGAAGCATCCAAGACGTTGCCGGGGTGGTTCATCTCGGAGATTGCGCTCATGATCATCTTGCATTCTCTATTGAGCTTCCTAGTCGGCGGGGGATTTGCCGACTCGACGTTTTTGGGAGAGTTGGCTGCGAGGGGCAGAAACGGACCTTGGTGGAATTGGACATTCCCGGCCGTTTGCATCATCTTGATGACAACCGGGTTTTATTTGCTGGGGAGTTGGTTTCGGAGCCGCCCCGCTTCCAACTCCGCCGAATCGTGTGCCGTGGGAGTTCCCTGAGGTTAACCCTCTCGCACCCGCCCCAGGAACTCCCGCGCCGCCGCGTAGTCCCGTGCCCCGCCGCGGCGGATGGGCGGCACCAGGTAGACGTTGCGCAATCCGGCCTCCTGAAACCGGGAATACAGCTCTACGGCTATATCGACTCCGGAGCGCCCAGCGTCGAGTTCCGTCCTCACGCCCTCGGGAACGCTGCTGAACAGCACGCCGCCCGGCTCCAATATCTGCAGGCCGTAGAACACTGGGACGGACAACGCCGCGCCGCTATGCCGCTCGTAGCTGTTGCGGAAACGGCTGCCGTCGTCAGGGTCGAAGATGGGTTGCGACATCAGGAAGTCCGCGCCCGCCTCCACCTTGCGTGCGGCCAGGCCCGCCCCCCTGTCGATGCCACGGCCCAGATCGAAAGTTGCGCCTATGCAGAAATTCGTCGGCTCCCGCAGTGCGGAGCCGCGGAAATCCTTCCCACCGTTCATGGCGCGGATGGCTGCTATCAGCCCGGTTGGCCGGTAGTCGTCGACAGTTGTGGTCAGTGCCAAATCTCTTTCGTTGAACGGGTCGCCCTGCACCACCACCACGTTCTCCAGCCCCAGCATCTTGGCGCCGAGAAGGAGCGACTGGATTGCCAGCCGGTTCATATCGCGTGTGGCCAGGGTGAAGATCGTGTCCCTGCCCGTTTCCTGCCGGATGGATGCGGCCAGCGCCACGGAGTTGACGCGCACCGCCCGGCCTGGGTTGTAGGCGACGGATATGAAGTCGGCTGGGATGTCTGCCCGCATCGCCTCGCTGATGTTGCCGGACCGTGGAGGAGAGAAGTCGCAGATAAATCCGGCACGCCCAGTGGATTCGTAACTGCAATCAACAACACAAACCACGATTTCCCACCTGTCTGCAAGTAGGCAAGCAGGGGCGCCCCCACCCCAACCCTCCCCCGTGGGGAGAGGGAACTCTTCTAGGAGCCGACAACCTGATCGCGATAGCTGCGGAATAAATTTATAGATTTCTGCTCAGACAGGCCCACGAAATAGCGGTAGCCGATGATGTACTCCATCACGTCGCGGGCCAGCATCAGCAGGTTTTCACGAGGGTCGGACAGGTGGAACAGGCTGTCTACGCCCTCCTCCAGGCCGACGTATAGGGTGTCCTCAAGTAGCATGGCATCCCTGTGCTCCATATCGATCCGTCGCATCCAGCGCGCAAAAACAAAGGGCAAGTCGGTGAGGCCATGCCATTCGGCCCCCAGGTCATAACGGTGGCCGTAGCCCCGCATTCCCCGGCGTCGGCGGAGGGCTGCGTCTCCCGAGATCACGAGGGCATCGTGCTCATCGGTAGTTTGGACCAGTGCCGACGTGGAGACCTCGTATTTTTTCGCCAGCAGCACCTGCAGAAGCTGGACAGTGGTGGGATCCGCGTCGGAGAGGGCTATGCGCCCGCCGTCGAGTTCCTCGATGGGAATCCGGGAGTAGCACAGGTTGCTGCCGGAGCGAGCCGCGGCCGACAGACAGAATCCGGATACCGGTGTGGCATAACCGTCCATCTCAAAGCTGTCTGTGAGAGGAACGGGACCACCGTCAATTTCGCCTTGCCGAATCGCTTCGGCCACCTGGTTCAGGCCGATGCCCACCAATTGCACCCCTCGCCGTTCCATATCAATGTAGAAGGGCTCAAAGCTCAGTTGAGTTACCCTGCCTACTCTAATCGCCATCTATCACGCACCAAATTAAATTTGTTCCTACTGAATGGTTACATCCACCACCGCAAATTCTGCAGCACGGCAGTGGAATGCGGGAAACGTCCGGGAACTGATTGTAGGTAAGGGCAATTTGGCAGTCAAGTTGCGGCCAGCGTTATCCGGTCTCCCGGTCCGGGACGCGGGTTGCGTCCACGAACCCCTCCGCTTGTAGTAAACTCGAGAGGGAGAGGAGACATCATGTCCAACTGGTCTCGCTTGGCCGTTCTGGCGCTGGCCTTGGCAATGGCTGTTTTGGCCAGTTCGTCGCTCGTGCTGGCTGACGAGGGTACGATCGAGGTAAGCCAGGCGACTGCCGAAAGTCGATTCCCTGATGGCATTGTCTTTCGAGTCGCCGCCGAGAGCGAAGGGATAATAGACGAGATCAGGGTATTCATTAAGAAGGCCGACCAGTCTGGCCGCATCTCCTACCGGAGTGTCGAAGTGGAACCGGGCGACAGCGTGACCGGGGAGACCCTGCTCCCGGCCTCAAACAGCGGTGATTACTTCCCTCCAGGCACCAAGATATCTTACTACTTCGAGGTTCGGGACAAGGCGGACGGTGTGGTGCGCACCGAGGAGACGGATTTCGTATACGAAGACAGCAGATTTAACTGGCTCTCGATCACCGACGGCCTGATCACGGTCTACTATTACAGCGAATACGTGGAGGAACGGGCAAGAATCATCCTGGACGCAGCAAAACAAACCATGGACCGGATGGTTGGCGTGCTGGGAATTGTCCCCACGGATCCCCTCCGGATCGTAACCTACAACAACTACCGCCACATGGTAATGGCACTGCCGTTTCGCTCGGCAACCGTGTCGCAGGACCTTCAGGCCCAAGGCATGGCATTCACCGACGAACGGGTGCTGCTGGTTCACGGGTTCGACCCCACAGTGACCGGCACCACGTCCCACGAATTCACGCATCTGCTGGTTGCCGAGGCCGCCGGCGGCACGTCGGCGGCCGTTCCGGCCTGGCTCAACGAGGGCCTGGCTGAATACGGCAATATCGACAAGACCGACGAATACGACGCGGCACTGCGCTACGGAATCTACACCCGCAAGATCAGGCCCCTCTGGTACCAGCAATCGTTCAGCGGCGAGCCCGAGGACATCATCATCGCCTACGGCCAAGGCAAGTCCGTGGTCAATTTCATGGTGCAAGAGTGGGGAGAGGAAAAGATATCCGAACTCTTCGACGCGGTGAGAGAAACCAATGAGATAGACATGGCGCTGCTCAGGGTCTACGGGCTGGACCAGTACGGCATCGACACCGCGTGGCGCCTGTCGTTGGGGCTTGAACCCCTGCCGCCGCCGGATGTCCTGGCGAGGCAGTTGCAGGAATCTCAAGAGGCGTCTCAAGAGCAGGGCCCCGGCGAGGGTGGCGCGGCCGCCGAACCCGAATCCGAGCCGACACAGCAGGGATCCGGGACATCCGTCGAGTCCGGGTCAGACGAGACCTTGCCGGAACCCGAATCGGAGACCTCTGTGCAGCCTCTGTCTACTACGGTACCGACAGAGGAACCCACAGAGACCGCTGCCGACAGGGAGTCAGGCGGCTCATCATCTCCCTGCTCCGCTCCACCGTCCGGCGCCGCCTCCATCGGGCTGGGCACGCTGGCGCTGATGGCAACCCCGCTGTCCCTGGCCGGGTTGCCGTTACTGCGCAGGTGGAGGAGAAAAGGCTGACCCTGAATCGTCGGAGGCCGGCGGTTTCCGGAATCCGATCATCCGCCTCCGAAAACACCTGGCGAGATAGACAGTCCAAGCCGTGCGACTACTCAAATCTGAGCAACGTACCGCCAAGGCAGCATCGCTGGCTGTCTGCGAGGATCTGAGCCGCAATCCGTAGTCGCGAGCATGGCTCCGCGTCAACGCCGCTGCGCTCCTGTTACCGAGCACCCGCGTTCCTGCGGACCCTGCTTGCTGACCGGGACAACCGTTCGCCTGTTGGTGATTGTTGGCAAAAAATGACTGACCCCCAGCAACCGGGGGTCAGTCGCGATAATCCGAGGGACCCAACAGGATCAGGAGCCGCGCAGCCGGGGATCGAGCACGTCGCGCAGGGCATCGCCCAAGAGGTTGAATCCGAAAACGGCGATGCTGACCGCAATGCTGGGGAATACCACCAGCCACGGCGACACCTCAACGTATCTCTGGCCGGCGAATGATAGCATGCCGCCCCAGGACGGTATGTCGGGCGGCGTGCCCACGCCCAGGAAGCTGAGCGCGGCCTCAACGACGATGGCGTACCCCAGGTTTGCCGTAGCAAAGACGATGTAGGGGGCCATGCAGTTGGGAATCAGGTGGCGGGCGATTATTCGCCAGTCGCCGGCGCCAATCGACCTGCTGGCCAGCACGTAATCCCTTTCCTTGATCGCCAGGGCTTGAGAGCGGACGATTCGTGAAGACCCCGATATGAGAATTATCACCAGGGCCAGTATCACATTCTGCAATGACGCTCCGGCCACTGCGACGATGGCCAAGGCCAGGATGATGGCAGGAAACGCCATCATTGAATCGACGAGGCGTTGAACAATCAGGTCAATCATCCCGCCATAATAAGCGCTGATCACCCCGATGAGTGCCCCCGCAGTCACTCCAATCGCGACGCTACTCAGGCTTACGTACAGGGATATTCGGGCGCCGTATACCAAGCGGCTCCAGGTATCCCGGCCCAATTGGTCAGAACCGAGCCAATAGGTCTTTCCAACATTCGCCGCCTCCGCCCCAGGCGCAGCGTACTTGGAGGTCACGTGAACCTCCTTGGGAGGGAAAGTGGCTATGACCGGGGCCAAAATGGCCATTAGCACGGCAATTGTCAAGATGACTGCCCCAACGGCCCCCAAAGGCTTCCTCCTAGCCAAGGAGACAAGCGTATTGGGGATGTTGAGAATAACCGACGTCCGTGGAGCTGCCAGTTCGACTGCTGATGTGGACGGATCTTGCTGGACGTCTCTAGCCATATCGGATCCTCGGGTCCAGCCAGGCGTATATGACGTCCACGGCAAGATTTACAATCATTACCGCCAGGGCAAATACTAGAACGTCGCCCATGATCAGGATGTAGTCCCTGGCAGTGATTGCCTGCAAGAGCAGGGCGCCCATCCCGGGAACCACAAAGATTTTCTCTATGATGATGGTTCCGCCGAGGAGCAGACCCAAGGCCCAGCCGGAGACAGTCACTATCGGCAGCAGGGCGTTCTTTAGCGCATGGAGGAAAACGACCCGCATTTCTGTGAGACCCTTGGACCGGGCGGTCCTGATGTAGTCGTCACGCATCACCTCAAGCATTGCGGAACGAGTGACCCGGGCCGTGAAATTCATCTGGAAGAAGGCGAGGGTCAAGGCCGGGAAAATCAGTTGCTGCAGGTTGGTCCACGGGTCCTCTCAGATTTGGGCGTACCCCAAGGGCGGGAACCAACCGAACAACTGCACCAGCAGATACACCACGACCAGGCCGGTGACGAAAATTGGAACGCTGATACCTGTGAAGGTGAATATCCTGGCCGCGTAGTCAAACCACGAGTCCTGCTTCAATGCGGAAATCATTCCCAGCGGCACGGCCAAGATGAAGCTGATTATCGCGGCCATGAAAGCCAGTTCGAGGGTCAGCGGAACGCGCGGACCCAGCTCGCTGGTAACGGTGGTGCCATAAAACAGGGCTGTGCCCATATCGCCTTGCAGCAGGCCCCAGAGCCAATCCCCGTACTGGACCAGGATGTGTCGGTCCGTCCCCAACTCATGGCGCAGATTGTCCAATTCCTGCTGCGTGAAAATTCCCTAGCCGCCGCCCGCCAAAATGAGAAATGCCGGATCACCCGGGATCATTCTCATGAGGGCGAAGATCAGGATGGTGACCAACAAGATGGTTGGGATAAAGAGCAGCGCCCTTTTCATTATGTATTGCTGCATCTAGGACCTGTTCCTCGGGCTCGAGATGCGTTCACGAGTGCACGAACGTGTTGTTCCGGACGACAGGCAAATAGGAGCGCAGCGCTCCCTTTTTGAGGGAGCGCTGCATAGGAGGGCCTATTCTTCGAACCAGAGATGTTCCTGCTTGTGGACCGTCTGGATGCTTTGTGCCGGGACGAATTCTCCCGCCTCCGTTCTCACCTTGTTGTGAACAAAGTACCAGGAGGGGAACCATTGGAGCTCGACGTAGAGGCTGCCCCCCGGCTCCAGCAGCATCAATTCCATTTCCCGGAGGATGTCCTTTCGCGCTTCCACGTCTGCCTCTCTGGACTGCTGGTCGAGCAGTTCGAGGAACCCGTCGTTCCTCCAGCGCGTCCAGTTGCGACTGGTGGGCCCGTAAACGTTGACCACGTAGTCGTCAGGGTCGGCAATGTTGAAGCCGTAGCCGGTCATAAGTATGTCGTAGTCGCCGGCCGCGCCGGCATTGATGGAGGTCGGACCGTCCACCGACACGATTTCGATTTCCAGACCCAGGTTGCGGTCCATCTGCGCGGCCCATAGCTGCACCATATCAGAGAACCAGATAAACGGCCCGGTCAGCAGTTTACAGCAGTTTGGGTGATCCTCGAGGGTGGACGGCGGGTCAAACCCGGCCTCTTTCAGCAATGCAATCGCGTCCTGGATGTCCTGTTCCTTGGTTCGCGAGCTCCCGGGTACGCCGCCGTAACCGGGGAACTGCGCGAGTTCCTCAGTGGTGTGGCCGTACCAGGAATAGGGCGGGAACGGAGCGCCGACGGAATACCGCCCGAGGCCAAAGGCCTGCCAGATCTCGTGCTGGTCCGTCGCGAGACGGAGGGGCCTGATTACCTTCAAGTCCCTGTAGGGTTCATTCTCTACGTTGAAGCCCATCTGGAGGCCGGTGTTCATCGGCTGCCAGAAAATCTTGTGGGTATCGCTCAGTTCTTCCTCAAGGGCGATTATGGCCTCCACGCTGATGGGGACCACCGGAGTCGTGTAGTCCAGCTTGTCGGTCCTGAAGGCCGCCACGGACGTACCGGGGTCAGTAATGTTGTGGCCGGTGATTTGGTCGAAGAATGGGCGGCCCTCCTTGAAGTACTCGGGGTTCCTCTCGTGTCTCCAGAAGTTCCCGCGGACTGTCTACACCGGGCGGTAGGGGCCACCGGCGACAATGTTGCCGTGAACGTTGATGTCAACACCAGACTCGATGACATGCTTGGGGACGACCTTCATGAAATCGACTGCAAGGAACCCGAGGAACGATCCGGAAGGAAACTTCAGGTTGACCTCAACCGTGTAGTCGTCTATTGCCACGGCATTATCCGTAGATGTGCTCAGCAGACCGACCCGCGGCCTGGGTTCCCCGGGCTCGATCATCCGGTTGATGCTGAAGGCAACGTCCTCGGCAGTTACGTCTTCGCCGTCCTGCCACGTCACTCCTTGATGAATCTTGAAGGTGTAGGTCATCCCGTCGTCGCTTCTCACCCAACTCTCCGCCAGGTCGGGGATAATTATATCGGAACTGATGGGATTGAACTCCACCACCTGGTTGTAAAGGGGACTTCCACCCTCCAGTCTAACAATAGTGCCCATCAGGTGCGGGTCCCACAGTTCCGGGTACTCGGTGGTCAGGAATCGGGCGTGCCCACCCTGGATGCCAATGTCCGTGAAGGTTAAAGCGGCCGTCGGAATCGGAGTAGGCGTATCTGCAGAGATCGCTGTGGGCGTCGGAGTTGCGGCCCTCACAGGGGTGGGCTCGGGAGCCACTATTGGCGCGGTCTCAGTGCCAGCCGGTTCCTCTGTCGCACTTCCGCCACAGGCAACGACGACTGCGAGCGCGAATACCAGCAAAACGATCAACAATGTCTTGGCATTGAACAGTGAACTCGGGGACATGCATGACTCCATTCTCGCCACTCTGGGCGTGACAGTTCGGTAATGCTAATTACCGGTTAATGGAGTGTCAATAGCAAATTTGAGAAATGTATATCGAAATGTCCATTTGAATTGATGAGGTTACGAAATTCGGAATAATATCACGGCATTTGTATTTCACTTGTGCAAAGAGGCACAAATGCCTGAAGGTCGGATTTTCGGGCGATCACGGGAGGGAGGGAGACTTGCGAGCCGGGGTTGAAGGCGTTGTTCCCCGCGTCTCTCGTCGCATTGAACATGGAGGCCGGAGAATGACCGCGTACCCTCAGGGCACTTCAGCAGGTGAAGTGGGGCCGGAGAGCCGAGTGGCTGCCCGTCTCCTGGGTCGTCAGGCCCAGGGCGGGAATGGTCGGCTGAATGAAAATGCCCAGAAAGCTGGGGAACAGCCCGGCGCCGGCAACCCCGCCCAGTGAGGGCGATACCAGGACGGTGATTGGGCCGATCAGGGCGGGCAGCAGGTGGGGGAACAGCAGCGCCCCTCTGGAAGGGGCGCTGCCTTTAGGGGGCGCTGCCTCCGCAGCCTATTCTTCGAACCAGAGGTGTTCTTGCTTGTGAACCGTCTGGATGCTTTGCGCCGGGACGAATTCACCTGCCTCCGTTCGCACCTTTTTATGGAAGAAGTACCAGGAGGGGAACCACTGTAGCTCGACATACGGGCTGCCGCCCGGCTCCAATAGAATCAGCTCCATTCCCCTCAGAATGGCCTTGCGCGCTTCCACATCCGTCGCCGTGGACTGTTCCCCAAGCAGTTCGATGAACCTGTCGTTCCTCCAGCGAGTCCAGTTCCGGCTGGTGGGGCCGTACACGTTCACCACATAGTCGTCGGGGTCGGCTATGTTGAAGCCGTATCCTGTCATCAGGATGTCATAGTCCCCAGCCGCCCCGGCGTGAATCGAAGTGGGTATGTCCACCGTCTGGATTTCAATTTCAACTCCCAGGTTTCGCTCCATTTGCGCGACCCAAAGCTGTACCAGGTCAGGGAACCAGAGAGCAGTGTTGGTCAGCAATACGCGCTTCCCCAAAGTGGAAGGCGGGTCAAAACCGCGTCTTTCAACAGGGCCTTGGCCTCCTCGATGTCCTGTTCCTTGGTGCGCGGACTACCGGGTACGCCGCCGTAGCCCGGGAACTGAAGGAGTTCGTCGTGAGTGTGGCCGTACCAGGAATTGGGTGGGAAGGGAGCTCCTATGAAGTACCTGCCCAGACCAAAGGCCTGCCAGATCTCGTGCTGGTCCGTGGCCAAGCGCAACGCACCGGTTACCCGGGTGTCGCTCCAAGGCTCCTTCTCGAAGTTGAACCCCATTTGCAGGCCCGTATTCATCGGCTCCCAGTGAATCTTGTGTGAGTCGATCAGTTCCTCCTCAAGCGCGACTATTGCCTCCACGCTGATGGGCAATATGGGCGTGGTGAAGTCCAGCTTGCCGGTCCTGAAGGCGGCAATCGACGTTCCGGGGTCGGAGATTGTGAAGCCGGTGATCTCGTCGAAATAAGGCCGGCCCTCTTTGAAATAATCCGGGTTCCTCTCGTGTTTCCAGAAGTCCCCGCGGGTCGTTTCCAACGCTCTGCAGGGACCGCCGGCAACCACGTTATCGAAGATGTTTATGTCAACGCCGGACTCGACGACATGCTTGGGGACAATCTTCATAAAATCGACTGCCAGGAACCTGAGGAATGACCCGGAGGCAAATTTCAGGTTGACCTGCACCGTGTGGTCGTCAATGACCTCGGCGTTGTCGGTGGAGGTCCTGAGCAGACCAACGCGGGGCCGGGGTTCCCCCTCCTCGATCATCCGGTTGATGCTGAAGGCCACGTCCTCAGCATTAACGTCTTCTCCGTCCTGCCACTTTACGCCTTGATGGATTCTGAATGTGTAGGTCAAGCCATCATCGCTTCTCTCCCAGCTCTCCGCCAGGTCGGGGATAACTATATCGGGACTTATGGGATTGAACTCGACGACCTGGTTGTAAAGGGGGCTTGTACCTTCCAATCCAACTATGGTGCCCAACAGGTGAGGATCCCACAGCTCTGGATAACCAGTGGTCAGAATCCGGGCGTGCCCACCTTGAACGCCCACGCCAGTGAATGAGATCGCGGCCGTTGGGATCGGAGTGGCAATCTCCTCCGGCACCGCGGTGGGCGTCGGGGTCGCTGCCCTTAAGGGCGTCGGCGTGGGGCCACTCCCGCCGTCCGCGGTCTCTGTAGCGCCAGAGGGTTCATCCGTCGCACTTCCGCCACAGGCAACGACGACAGCAAGCGCGAATACCAGCAAGGCAATAAGGAATCCCCTGGCGGTAAACAATGAATGGAAGGACATGAGACACTCCCTCCTCTCTGTAGCAAGTGTGATAGTTCGGCTATGCTAATTACCGCTTATCAGTATGTCAATAGTAATTTCCATAAACATAATCTCAAAACGCTTATGAAATGTAATATTACGATACTCGTTGTAATCAAAGAACAAGTTGACAGTAATTGTGCAACAAGGCACAAACGCGGTAGATGCGAAAGCCGGAGAAAACTCCGGCCAGAAAGAGGTTACCTGGCGCGGGGATTGAAGGCGTCGTTTACTGCGTCGCCCAACAGGTTGAATGTGAAGAGGAGTATGGCCAGAGTACCCACCGGGTACATCAGCAGATGAGGAGTGGTCCGGAGTACAGAGAGGCTGCCATTTGCGTAGATCATCAGGCCCAGGCTGGGCACCGGAGGCTGGATGCCGATTCCCAGAAAGCTGAGAAACACCTCGGTGCCGGCAATCCCGCCCAAGGAGGCCGATACCAGGACGATGACCGGGCCGCTCACGTTGGGCAGCAGGTGGCGAAACAGCAGGCGTGGAGTGCGGCACCCGATGGAGCGGGCAGCGTCGACGTACTGCTCTTCGCGGGCCTGCAGCACCTGGCCCCGTACCAGCCGCGCCATTCCGAACCACGAAAACAGCGCCATCCCCAAGGAGAGCGCGAAGTAATCGGCGATTCCAAGGTGGACGAATTCCACTCCCAGGGTATCCTCCACTCCCCGCATCCATTCCACCATCGGCGGGCGCACCGTGAGCACAATAATCAGCACCAGGAATATAGGGGGGAAGGACGTGGTAATCTCTCCCACCCGCATGATGATCGTGTCGGTAACCCTGCCGAAGTAACCCGCGATCAAGCCCAGGGAAATGCCCAGCGCCAAGGTGCCAGTGGTCAGAGTCACCACGGTCAGGATGACAGTAGTTCGCAGGCCGTAGATGATGCGAGTCAGAATGTCACGCCCCAACCGGTCGGTGCCGAAGGGGTGGGACAGGCTCGGTGACTGCTTGGTGATTTCGAGATCCTGTTCGTTGTAGCCATAAGGTGTCACCACTGGCGCCAGGAGCCCGGCCCCGTACATGATTACGATAATGGTCAGACAGGCAACTCCCACTCTGTTGCCGAGCAGCCGGCGCAGGGAAATCGTCAGGTAGTTTCGCCCGCGCCGCGGTGATTCCTCGCCCAGAATGGTCCTGCTCTCGCTACGAAACATTTCCCCGTCCCAGCCTGATGCGAGGGTCCAGCACGGGATAAATCAGGTCAACGGCAAGGTTGACCATCACGAACATCGTTGTCCCGATCAGAAGCACGCCGTCAATGATCGGATAGTCGCGGGCAAAAATAGACTCGATAAGCAGGTTACCGACTCCCGGGATGCCAAAGAATCGCTCGACAATGAAAGAAGTGAACGCGATGCCTGCCAGCGACAGGCCCAGCGATGTAACCACCGGGATCATGGCGTTGCGCAGGATGTGACGCCGCCGCACCACCAGCTCGGGCAAACCCTTGGCGCGGGCGGTGCGCACGTAGTCCAGGCTGATCACCTCCAGGGTGCTGGCGCGGGTAAGGCGAGTCAATATTGCCACCCCCGGAACGCCCATGGCCACGGCCGGCAGGATGATGCTGGTGGAGAAGAAGCCATCCCACCCGTGCGTGGGGAGAATGTCGAGCTTCCAGGCAAAGACCCACAGCAGCCCTGGGGCGGTGAGGAACACCGGCACTGACTGCCAGGACAGAGTCATGGCAACGGCCGCGGTATCCCACAGCGACCCTTGCCGCAGGGCGGCGAAAAGGCCGATGGGTATGCCAAGACCGACAGACAGGATCATCGCAGCGATGTTCAGCTGCGCAGACACCCACATCTTGGGGCGGAGCAGCTCGGTAACAGTGCGGCCACGGTACTTGTAGCTTTCTCCGAAATCGCCGCGGGCCACGTTTCCCATATATCGCCCGTACTGCACGAATATGTTGTCGTTCAGGCCGCGCTGCTCCCTGATACGCTCCACCACTGCCGGGTTGGAGTGCTGACCCATCAGGACCTGCACCGGGTCGCCCGGGCCATACCTTCCAAGAACGAAGGTCACGAACGACACCGTGAACAGGATGATGGGCAGCCAAACCAACCGGCGAAGGATGTACGGGCCCACTCTTCCTCAGCTCCCTCTCTATTCTGCCGTGATGTAGATATAGCGATAGCGCGGAATGATCAGCGGCGGGAGCAGGAAATCGTGGACGTTGGGCTTGACCAGCAACTTGCTTTCGCCGTCGAACCACAGGGGTACCCAGGGAGCGTCTTCCAGGATCATCTGCTCTGCCTGGTTGTAAAGCGCGTACCTGGCGGTCGTGTCTGTTTCCACTCGCGCTCTTATCAGCAGTTCGTCGACTTCGGGGTTGCTGTAGTGCGTGTGGTTGTTGGTGCTCTCGCTGTGGAACAGGATGTCGAGGAAGTTCTCAGGGTCGGGGTAATCGGCGATCCAGCCGATATCGAACATCTGGAAGCGACCCTTGTGCAGGTCCTTGAGAAACGTGGCGTATTCCGTTTGCTGGAACTCGGCAGTAATCCCCAGGTTGATCTCCCACATCTGGAGAATGACTTCCATGTCGAGGCTGACGTTGGCGCCGAAGCTCCCCGGAGTCGTGATGGTGATAGGCGGAATGTTTTCCAGATCGCTCCCGTACTTGGATGCCGTAAGTAGCTGCCTAGCACGACCGGGATCAAACTCGTAGCCCCGGACGCTCTCGTCATAGCCCGGGAAGTTGGGGGGCAGTATGCCGTCCGCGGGCTCTACCAGGTCGCCCAGCACAATGCTGGCGATTTCCTCCTTGTCAATGGCCAGGTTCAGGGCCTGCCTGACATTGACATCGTCCAGCGGGGGTTCGTTCACGTTCAGGCCGATGTAATTGACGCTGAACGATGCCGGAGCGGTACGCAGTTCGGGGTAAAGATCGTTGCCTGGGTCGTTCAGCCGGTCCAGGTCGGCCAGTCCCACGCCGGCCACGTGAATCTCGTCGTTTTCGTACATCAGGAGTGACGTGCCGCCACTGAGTATAAACTCGACCTCCTCCAACTTGGGTGGACCAAGATGGAATTCCTCGTTCCGTTCCAGTACAAGGGTCTCTCCCACCACATATTCCTTGAGGCGGAAGGGGCCGGTGCCATTGGGCTCACGGAACCATGCCCGCGGGTTGGCCTCGACGTTTTCCTTGTCCAGAACGAACCCCGTCGGGTAGGTCAGCTTTGCCAGGAAATATGATTTGGCTTCGTCGATCGTTATTTCGATGGTGTGTTCGTCGACGAAGCGCACCCCTGAAATCGTAGTGGCATCTCCAGCAATTTTCTCCTTGACGCCAATAATGTCGCCCAGGTACTGCTCCCACTACCGGCGATTCGGTGAGGGGATTGGTGACCCTTTCCAGGGACCACTGGACATCATTGGCAGTCACCGGCTTGCCGTCGTGAAACTTCGCGTCCTGGCGCAGGTGGAAGGTGTATACGCGACCGTCGCCGCTGATTTCCCAACTCTCGGCCAGGTCGGCCACAATGTTCAGGTCACGATCGATCGTGACCAGTCCACCGAAAACCTCCACGATAATCCGGGCTGACGTGGCATCAGTGGTGAGGTGGGGATCAAGCGTGGGCGGGTCGACAAATAGTTGCACCAAGCGGCTAGTGTCGACGACGGTATCGCTGCCTTCGCTGGAATCCTCCGCGCCCTGGGCAGGCGCCTCAGTTGCAGCGTCTGCGGGCGCCGCCGTCGGGTCTGCGGTGGGGGTGTCTGACTCCGAGCCACCGCCACAGGCCGCCAGAATCAGCAAAATGACAAGAGCCGCCGCGACGCCAATCAATTGGTTGGCCTTGGTTGTTTTCATTCAGAAATATCCTGTTGGCCAGATTTCGCGAGCGAAATGCTATTGATTCCCGGGATGCCTGTATTTTATGCACCCATTTCGATTGGTTTCAATGTGTCTGGTGGTCCAGCGCCATCTTTGGTAGCTAACTTTAAACTCTGTGGGCTGCCAAACCCGTCATTCCCGCGGGTACCGTCCCTCTTTGAAAGTAACATCATGCGTCATCCTCATCTATACGCCGTCATTCCGGCGAAAGCGGGAATCCAGAGCCCCGGTACGTCGTCGCATAACATTCATTCCTGCTTCCGTCCGTCATCCCGCCCTTCCGCAAAGGGTGGCGTAGTGCTTGCTGGCGATGATGTAGGAGCAGGGCGTTTTCACGAGGGCTCCGGATTCCGGCTTTCGCCGGAATGACGGTTTTGAATTTCTTGGCTACGGCACTCAACAAATATCAATTTAAAAGAGGGACACTACCTTCCCGCGAAAGCGGGAATCCACACCCCGCGTAACGATAGCCGGCGTTTTGGCGGACTTGATGCGTTTCGAGATAGTTTCTTCATAAGTGAAATGATTGGAGTGAAAGACTGGGCTCGCGCCCTCCGGTTCACCCGCACCCGGTTTCCTGCCACCCGCTCGTTTCTGAAAGGCTGCCGGACGGATGTGGCGGCGTCCGCGCTTGTAACAGCTTGTAACAGGGAAGGGTATTTGATAGCATTGAAGTGCATGGCGAGCGTAGCCGAGTGGTCAAGGCGCCTGTCTGTGGCACAGGAGATCACGGGTTCGAACCCCGTCGCTCGCCCCAAGCAATGGCCCGGGATTAGCCGGGTCTCGGTACCTCCCAGCCAGCGCCTGTAGCTCAACGGATAGAGCACTGGGCTTCGGACCCAGGGGTTGCGGGTTCGAGTCCTGCCAGGCGCGCCACATCTCACCAGCTGTCGACCGGTCCATTATGCCCCACTTTACGCTGGTGCATCCGCACCGGATTTGTTACCGGATTCCTCCTTTGCCCCCTGTTGTAAAATATGAGCCTCGGGAGTGGCTCCGGCTCGGTTGTACGATGGCAGAATAGACAATCGAGCATTGCAGAACTTATCGAGAAAGTCACTGGAGGGGAGCATGGCAAGCCGGTCAATCGTGGACGAAGCGGCAAGGGACTATGTATTGCAGACAGCGGAGGACACGGACGTTAAATTCGTCCGCCTGTGGTTTCCCGACATCTTGGGAAATCTGAAGGGGTTCGCCATCAACGCCGCCGACCTCCGGGACGCCATCGAGGAGGGGGTTGGATTTGACGGCTCTTCCATAGAGGGATTCGCCCGGTATGAGGAGAGCGACATGCGGGCGTTTCCCGATCCCAACACCTTCGCCGTGCTGCCGTGGCGCCCCCAGCGCAACGCCGTGGCGCGCATGTTCTGCGACATCCGAGTGCCCAAGGGCGACCTGTTTCTCGGGGACTCCCGGGCGGTGCTCAAGCGCAACCTGGAGCGGCTGGCAAGCCTCGGCTACACCTACTACGTTGGCACGGAACTGGAATATTTTTACCTGAAGGATTCGAATAGCCCGGAGCCTTTGGACCACGGCGGGTATTTCGACCAGCTTTCGAGCCAGCCAGCCAGCGACCTCCGGCGCGACACGGTGCTGAACCTGGCCGAGATGGACGTTCCGGTGAAGTACTCCCACCACGAGGCGGCACCGAGCCAGCATGAGATCGACCTCCAATACAGTGACGCGCTGGCCATGGCCGACAGCGTAATGACTGCGCGGCTGGTGGTCAAGGAACTGGCCCAGCTGCAGGGCGCCTACGCAACTTTCATGCCCAAGCCCATTGCCGGCGTGAACGGATCGGGGATGCACATCCACCAGTCCCTGTTCCGGGGAGAACACAACGCCTTCTTTGACGAGGATGACGAGAATTACCTGTCGGAGGTCGGCCGCAAATTCATCGCGGGGCTGTTGCGCCATGCCCCCGAGATCACCTTGGTAACCAACCAGTGGGTGAATTCTTACAAGCGCCTGGTTCCTGGCTACGAGGCCCCGGTGCACGTATCATGGTCCCACGTGAACCGTGCCGACCTGGTGCGCGTGCCTTCCTACAAACCGGGGTACGAGAGCTCTATGCGCGTCGAATACCGGGCCCCGGACCCGGCGTGCAACCCTTACTTGGCATTCAGTGTAATGCTGGCCGCGGGCCTGAAGGGCATCGAGGAGGACTACCCGGTTCAACCTCCTGCTGCCAGCAGCGTGGCAGCGATGAGCGACGCCCAGCGGCAGGCCCTTGGAATCAGGACGCTGCCAAGCAGCCTTGGACACGCCATTTCACTGGCGGAAGACAGCGAAGTGCTGCGAGATGCCCTGGGAGAGCACATATTCCCCAGTTTTATCCAGAACAAGCGGCTGGAGTGGGAGGAATACTGCTCCCAGGTGACCGACTATGAGATCAGCCGCTACCTGCAAAGGCTTTAGGACACTCCCTTGCGCCGGCAGATTACGAGAAAAAGAAAGGGCCTCCCGTCGATGGGAGGCCTTTTCGCTGGAGAGTTGTTAGAGAGGCTTAGCCCAAGTAGTCGCAGCCTGATCCAGAGTACTCTTTCGTATCGTCCGGCCCACTCGCTGCGGCAGGCATAATTGCCGCTACGGTCAAGAGCGCGGGGAATACCAAGGGAATCAGTATGCGGCGCATTTATCCTCCTGCCGACGAGGCTAGAGATATTTCCTTGCCACTGTATGAGTTCAAGCCTCGGAAAATCAATCCTTGGCACGAATCGTAACAGTTCAGAGTTGATGTGGCGAATTGGCCGAAAGTTGCCGAAAGAGCAAAGGGGGACAGTTTCGCGGTTATGTTAAACCTACAGAGGCATGGATGCCGACATTGACCTGAGCGCCATGCCGCGGGAGGACCTGCTGGCCCTGATTGCCCAGTTGCAGGCTGTCGTTCAAGAGCAGCAGACCGTCATCGCCCAGTTGCAGCGGCGGATTGAAACGCTGGAGGGAAAGGCCAAACCGGGCGGCCCCAAAGGGATGCCCGGCATCAAGCCTCAAACGGGCCAGCGGCCCTCCAGGGAGAAACAGACCAGGAAGCCCCGGCCCCACGGTTTCGCCCGCCAGCGCATGAACCCCACCCACCGGGTGGCCCACGCCGTGGAGAGTTGTCCTGATTGCGGAACCCGGCTGTCCGGGGGCTGGACCCACCGCACCCGGGAGGTCATCGACCTGCCGGTGGTTCCGGTCCAAGTAACCGGACATGTCTTCATCGCCAGGACTTGCCCAGTGTGTGAGAAACGCCGGGTGCCCAAGGTGGACTTGGGCGGGGTGGCGCTGGGGAAACAACGATTGGGAGTAAACCTGCTCAGCCTGATGGCGGCCCTGCGGGAGGAGGGGAGGCTGCCCTTCCGCACCATCCAGTGGTATCTGCAGACCGTCCACCAGTTGCGCCTTTGCGTCGGCGCCATCGTCCGGGCCATCCACCAAGTGGCCCGGCAGGCCCAACCGGCGGTGGACCGGATTCTGGAGCGCATCCGGGGCAGCCCGGTGGTCCACGCCGACGAGACCGGCTGGCGGGAGGATGGGGTCAACGGCTACGTCTGGACTTTCAGCACTCCCACCGGGCGGTACTTCCTGCGCCGCAGGAGGAACAAGGAGGTGGTGGACGAGGTGCTGGATGAGTCCTTCAGTGGGGTGTTGGTCAGCGACTTCTATGCCGCCTATCATCACTACCCGGGACTGAAGCAGCGCTGCTGGGTGCACCTGCTGCGGGACATCCACGACCTGAGGATCCTCTACCCCAAAGACCGGCAATTGGCCCGGTGGGCGGCGGCAGTCCAAGACATTTACCGGCAGGCCAAGAGCTTCAGCCCATCCCCATGGCACGGCAACGGCAGCTGGCCCAGCAGCAGTTGGAGCGGAAACTGCTGGCCCAGTGCCGTCCCTACGCCCAGGACCCGGCAGCCGCCCAAGGCAACCTGTGCCGACGTATCGAGACCTTCATCAAAGAGCTGTTCGTCTTCGTGGCTGCCTCCGGCGTGCCCTCGGACAACAACGCTGCGGAGCGCAGCCTGCGGCCCTGGTAATCAGCCGCAAAATCAGCGGCGGCACCCGCTCAGGCCGGGGCACCGACACCAAGATGACCCTGGCCTCCCTCTTCGGCACCTGGCGCGCCCAAGGATTGGATCCCCTCTCGACCTGACGTCAACTCCTCTCTTCCCCTTAACTCTGAACTGTTACAAGAATTGGCCCAGGGCCTTTTAGTTTTCCAATGCGAGCCACAGAGTTCCCGTCATTCCCGCGAAAGCGGGAATCCAGAGTGCCTTACCTTGTGGAATGCGGGCGGTGGAATGCGGGCGCAGTCAGTCAACGCTGGACTACCGCCTTCGCGGGAATGGCGGTGTATTAACCTGGTTTGCCGGGGTGCGCATCCAAGTGCGATCGCCCCTATGAATTGACCCGCAGGAAAGTGACTGGGGCTGTATAATCGGCCCAATCGGACCCTAACGAGATCTTCATACCTCTTCATCCCAGGGTTTAGCAATGGAAGGAGGAACAAAGTGGCTGGAAAGATACGCTTGGGGATAATCGGGGCCAGTCCCACCGTTGGCTGGGCGCACAGGTCCCATTTGCCCGCCATCGCGGCAAGTCCTGAATTCGAGCTGACCGGCGTTTGCACCACGCGCATGGAGACGGCAGAGGAGTCGAAACGCCAATACGGTGCGGTTATGGCCTTCGACGACTACCACGAGATGTTGGCGCATCCTGAAATCGACGCGGTTGCAGTGGTGCTGCGGGTGCCCGCCCACTACCAGATAACCAAGGACTCCATAAACGCGGGAAAGCACGTGTTTACGGAGTGGCCGCTGGGCAAGACCACGCAGGAGGCCGAGGAACTGGCCGACCTGGCCCGGGACAAGGGTGTGAAGGCCGTGGTGGGACTGCAGGCCCGCGCCGCGCCCGCCATATTGCAGATGAAGCAGCTGGTAGAGCAGGGTTACGTCGGAGAGATTATGTCGTGTTCGATGACGCTGATCCGGGGCGGCGTGCTCGCCCGGCCTTCAGGTCGAACATGGCAGCGGGACGTGGAACTGGGGGCCAACACGCTGACCATCGCCACCGGCCACTCCGTGGACGCGATGCGCTTCGTTGTGGGCGACTTTTCAGAAGTCTCGGCCATCGTCTCAACCCAGTGCGAGCAGTGGTATGAGACCGATACCGACCAGTACGTGGGCGTCACTTCACCGGACAACATCCTGATCAACGGCCGGCTGGAGAACGGGGCGGTCGTATCGGCTCACGTCGCCAGCAACCCCTGGGCTGGCAGCGGCTACCGCCTGGAGGTCTACGGGCGGCAGGGAACGCTGATCGCTACGTCCGAGGACTCGCCGCAGCTCGGACCGGTGCAGCTGCAGGGCGCACAGGAGAGCGACGACCTGGAAGACCTGCCCATTCTGGACCAGCACCGCTTCGTGCTGGAGGGAATGCCGGAGGGATCGCCCTACAACGTGGGGCAGCTCTACTACATGTTCGGCGAGGCCATCCGGGGGCAGGGCGAACGCCAGCCGGACTTCGACACGGCCGTCGAACTGCACCACCTGGTCGACAGCATCCGCCGATCTTCAGAGCAGCGGCAGACGGTGGCCGTGGAAGGCTAAGAGTGGAGGGCTAAGAATCGATCTCAAAACGGTCTAGCCATGGTGCCATCGGCTAGCGGGTGGCCTGAGCCTTATGGATCCCGCTATACTGGGAATTACCGTTTGGTTGCTGCACCGGGTCTTGAGATAGTTTCTTACTCCTACAGCCGCAGATTGATAACGGGTGGAATTTGGGGCAGTCAAGCAGTGTTAGGGTGATGCTGTGGTTGTTGGGGGAGATGAGAAGTACGACATCTCGCCGCCCCTGATAGACAGGTAGCCCCTTGAGCGGCATTGGCGGTGGATTAGTTAATAGGAGGCCGTATCGTCCGGTTTTGGCTGCCAAGGCAGCCATGCCAGAACAAATATCGACTCGCCGGTCAAGATTTGAGACGCTTCGCCGCGTTTTCCGGGCGCTGCAGTGATCAGCAGACCCGAATTCCGTGCTGCGCCATCCGTCGCCTCCGTGTGGCAAGTGCAGGGATTCCAGAAACCGCCCAGCCACAACATAACTCAATAGCTTCGTAAACCTCTCGAATTCTCTGTCCGGCATTTCATCGCACGCATCGCAACCGCAGGATGGGAACCATTCGGTGGCCCAACGGCCGAACCGGACTCCAAGGCCAGGAAAGTCAGTGAAAGCAATGGTGATCGGCGCACAATAACCCTGGAGCGGTGTCATCTTTAATGTTGGTTTGGAGAGCGAGGCGCGTTCCAACTCGGTGTCCATGACCTTGCCTTCATCCCGGGTGACTTCATATTCCGATTGCAGTCGCGCCATGGCCTCGAGTTCCCAGTCGTGCAAGGGCCTGAATCGTTCCGGCTCGGTTACGCGCGAATAAGCATCGTCGGGCGGTCCGCCTTTGCCCCAGTTGAACCATCCCATTGTCGTTTCTCCCGATTGATCCCGTTTCGTCTATCATAATTCTATAGCAGCACATCCACCGAAGCGGAACTTTCAACCTCTCGCTTGGGTCGGATATAGCTTTGTCACGTTTGTTGCCTGGCCGTCGGGCGATAGCTGAACGGCTATATGTTCAAGGCTGCCATAATCTGCTGGGAACAATGTGCGGCTGTAGAACTAAGGGGCGGCCTGCGCCACCAAGAGCACCTGGACCCTGACCTCGTCGGCCAGGAATACCACCTGCCGCGCGGTGGGCTTTTCAATTCCAAGCTCCTCCCAGGTAAAAGTGGTCAGGCCCAAGATGTTGATGGTCGATCCGTCGTTCCGGGCGGTAACGTCGAACACGAGCGGCGTGATGGTGTCGCCTATCTGTAGCGAGCCGTCCAGTTGGCCCGTGGTTTCCTCTCCGTTAGAGAACCCATCCGGCAGGTCCGGCAATTCATCGACTGTCACCACCGCTTCGGCCGTATCCGGGAACAGGCTGTTCCGTATGTAACGGTCACGGAACTCCTGGTCGCTCTGCAGCGAGTGAAGGTCGAGAATGACCACCGATGGCTCTCCTCCCAGGTTCGCCACCCCGCTCAGTCCAGTGCTTGATATCACAGCTTCAAAGCGGACGGGGGCTCGCCCCAACTCCTCCTCTACGGTGAAGGTAATTTCCGACCCCTCGCCAACTAGATACGCTTCCGAACCAACCACGAGCCCAGTTTCTGTGGCCGCCGACGAAGCGGTGTTGCCCGGCGCCTCTGTCGGCACGGGCGTGGATTCGGCCGGGGGCGGCGGGAGCGCCAACTCGCCGCTCTCGGCGTCTCCCTGGGTGATCAGCGCAAACCCCACCACGAGGGCGATAATTACCGCCAAGACGGGGGACCATTTGAGCAGGCCGATGGCGGGCCTCAGGAAGAAGGACGCCAGCAGCGGCGTGAGGACAGCACAGGCAACGACCACGATGGCAGCCAGGGGCACCATGTAGGACACCATCCGATCGAGCTGGGTGTTCCCCAAGAAGGCTATGACCAGGGCGATGATGAACATGCCAGCCAGCGCCAGGAAGAACCAAAGCAGCCGTAGGGACAGCCACTGCCACAGGAGCCCGGAAATCACCCCCACAACCAGTGCAGCCACCGCAACCGTCGCGCTGTTGAAGGCGCTATCCACCGGAGACTGCAGGGGGAGTGATACCAGGGCCGCAATAATCGCGGCGATGGCTCCGGCGGTCAGTCCTGCGAGCATACTGCGGTTCCTCCTCGTGGCATGAGTGGATCAGTGCAAGTGCCCAATGCCGCGCCACTGTCGGATTTCGTACCAGGAGAAATTATACCCAACATCCTGAAGACATTTCGGGGAGCAATGGCCCAGATCCATCACATTGGCGATCCAGGCAATGACAGTGAGGCGGGCTTTCTGGCCCACCTCATCAGGCGCCACTGTTTTTCGCCGAGGCAGCTTGCCGTTCGGCTTCGCTTCCCGGGCTAGAGCGCGATGGCGTAGCAGGCGCGGCGAGGGTCCGCGCCAGTGCTCAGATGGCCTGTCTCGGGGTCCCGGACAGACACGGTCGCGCCCATGCCGCAGTCCACGGCGCGGGCGATCTTGTGCCCCAAGGCCCTCAGGTCCTCGGCGGTGGTTTCCGGGATGGCCTGCTCCAGGTCGAGCCTGCCGGGATGGTAGACGTGGGGATAGAAGGAATTGACATTGCTCATAGTGGAGAAGCGCGGAGCCTCCACCGCCTGCTGGGGATCCATCCCGAACAGGATCACGTTCAGCATCAGCTGTATATTTGCCTGGGCCTGGTTGTCGCCGCCGGGGCAACCGACAGTCATAACCGGCTGGCCATTCTTGCTGATGATGTAGTTGATCAGAGTGGTGCGGGGGCGCTTGCCTGGCTCCACTACGTTGGGGTGCCCCTCGTCGCAGTTGAGCATTTCGATGCGGGTGCTCAGGGCGCAGCCCAGTTCGGGGAAGAACACGGACTTGGCGAAAGCGCCGCCGCTGATGGTGCCGCAGACCATGTTGCCCTGCTTGTCCAGCACCGACACATGGGTCGTGCCATCCCGGGCCGAGGCGTCGACTGCAGCCGGGTCGGAGGCAACAGGGACGCCGTTGCTGCCGTGGGCGCCGTTGCTGCCGCGAGACCTCGTGGAGTATCGCCAAGGGTCGCCGCCGTCGGGCTGTGCCGGGTAGGCATTGGCCGGATCGATAAGCTTGGCGCGTTCGGCGGCGTATTCCTTGGACAGCAGGCCGTCGACGGGAATGGTGGAAAAGTCAGGATCGCCGTAATGGGTCTCGCGGTCGCCGAAGGCCAACTTGATCGCCTCGGTGACGGTGTGGATGTACGCAGGGCTGTTGTGGCCCATGGACTTGAGGTCAAAGTTCTCCAGCATGTTCAGTGTCTGCATGAGAACGGGCCCCTGGGTCCACGTATCCTGGCCGTGAATCTCGTAGCCGTGGAAGGTGGTCTTGACGGGCGTCTCGTACTTAGACTGGTATGCCGCCAGGTCATCCATGGTCATAATTCCGCCGACACTGGCGGCCGAGCTCGCGATCAGCTGGGCCACCGGGCCGCGATAGAACACGTCCCGCGCCTTCTGCAGACCCTCGATCCTGGACAGGGCGTGGCCGTTGCCAGAGCCAGGCAGCATGGCCCGCAGGGTGTTGGCCAGCCCAGGCTGTACCAGCAGGGTTCCCGCCGCCGGTACCTGGCGATTGTAGTAGAACACGTTCCAGCCGCCGGGGGAGTACAGATCGAACTGTTGCTCCGTAGAGGCCGAATCCAGCCGGTCGAGCATGTACTCGTAGTTGGGGATGCCGTCGGCGGCATAGCTGATGGCCGGGGCCAGGAGCTCGTCGATGGTCTTGGTGCCGTACCGTTCTGCCAGCGAGATGAAGGCGTGCACCACTCCGGGCAGGGTGAAGGCCAGGTGGGACTGCTGGTGTCCGGGGCCGGTGGGAATGCGCTCCAGCCCCTGCGACTTGTAAAAGGCGGCGGTGGCCTTGCCGGGAGCAGTGCCCTGCCCGCTCAGCGACAGGACGTTGCCGGTCCTGGCATCGTGCAGCATGAAAACGCCCTCGGCGGCCAGGGAGTACGATGCGATGGGTTCCACCACCGCGGCGGCGAATCCTGCGGCGACAAGCGCGTCGAACGCGTTTCCGCCGGCCAGCAGCATGCGAGTGCCAGCCATGGAGGTGAGGTAGTGGCCGCTTGAAATCACGCCCTCGGTGGAGCGGATTACGGGCCTTCCTGTGGATTGCTGGGTGGTGTTGCCCTGCTCGGTGTTTACCGCGGCCTGCTGGCTGACCATGTTTTCTCCTGCAACAGTTGGATGTCGGGAGCGTGGATGTCGGAAGCGGGAAGGGGATGTCCCTCAACCTGCAACTCCCGCAAGCAAAATGAAAATTCACCGTGGATGTCAGTGTTCGTCAATCACCGCGTCCCTGCCGGGGTAGGCGATGACGCCATCGCCGTCCACGAGATGGGCGGGCATAAAGTATTCCCGGGTGTCGGGCCCGCCGAAGCCGGGAATAAAGGACTGCACCACTCCCTCGGTCTCCAGAGCGGCGCGCACGATCTGCTTGTTGAAATTGCTGATGTCCTCGCGGGACAGGAATTCTTCCACAGGGAGCCAGAGGCACTCCTGAATCTCGTCGGCCTGCATGGTGATATCCCGGCTCAGGGGGCGCAGGCGACCGACGAAGTAGATATCCGACTTGCCATAGCGGTAGCCGTGCCAGTGCCGGAAGCAGGCGATGGATTCGAACTCGGCTTGAACACCCGTTTCCTCCAGTACCTCGCGCTCCACTGCCTCCGCCAGGTTCTCGCCAGGGTGCAGCGCGCCGCCGGGCAGCTTGAGCGTGGGTTGCCTTCCCGCCACACCGTAGATTTCACGCACCACCAGCAGCTCGCGTTCCGGGGTCAGCACCACGCCCCCGATGCCGATGTAGTGAGTGGCGAAGTGTGGCAGCCACGCACCATCCTGCAGGATGGTGGTCATCATGAGGTAATCTTCGGCGCTGTGATGGAAGATGAATCCCTGATTGACCGCCTCTGGTATCAGCACGGACCTGTTGATGGGCACCTCGAGCCACGCGGCCTTTATACCGTCGGCGGTCCACCGGGCCAGGGAAGCCCCGAGCCGCTGGGCGAACTCCGCGGCGTCGGAGGGCAATTCAGCCGACGCAATCACCATGCCGCCAAAGGGATTGGCCCTGGCTTCCAATAACTGCTTGCTGGACAATTGAGTCATTGGCGCCTCGCAAAAGAACAGAATCGGCGGACATTCGATGAAGGTGCTGGGAAGGTGCCGGCCCGCCGCCGCCAATGCTACGGCGGGATTGCAGCGGCGTCAAATGGGGAAATCAAGCCCACTGAGCAGGCGCGCCATACGTGGAAGCCGTGGAGGGCACATTGAGAGTAACTGGTACCGGACCATCCTTGCTTCAGGTCGGGTAGGCCTCAAAAACTGCGTTCGTCGGACCGGTCCCATAAATTGCCTGGGGAGAATCAGACAGTTTTCGCCCTCATTTCCAACTTTACTCACCGCCGGAGGTTGCCTGAGTCCACCTCGACGCTGTCCGAATGTACCTGGTCCACCGAAGCCAACGGCAGCAAGGTTACAGCGCCTAATTAAGTTCCAACGAACGCTGCGAAACTTATGACACTCGCTCCTTGCGGACGGCGGCGGGAGCTAGGACAATACAGGCGGTCAATTGCTTGGATTTCCGCATCTGCGGGAGAGACGGCGGGTTTCGTTGTCAACATCGCACTTTCATCCAGTCATCCGCGAATGGTTCGAGGGGCGGTTCCAGGGGCCCACGGAGGCGCAGGCCCAAGGCTGGGCGGCCGTCGCCGGGGGACGGCACACGCTCATCGCAGCGCCCACCGGTTCCGGCAAGACGCTCGCCGCGTTCCTGACCTGCATCGACCGTCTGGTGCGGCAGGGACTGGAAGGCGAACTGCCGGACACCACCCAGGTGGTCTACGTCTCGCCGCTGAAGGCCCTGTCCAACGACATTCAGAAAAACCTTGCCGGTCCCCTGGAAGAGATCACGGCGCTGGCCGCCCGCAGGCGAGGCGAGGGGCAGCCCTGTCTAGAGCTGTTCCCCGAAGAGGAGAACACCTTTCCAGAGATTCGGGTCGGCCTGCGCACCGGTGATACCCCTCAGTCCGAACGCCAGAGGATGGCGAAAAAGCCACCTCACATTCTGATCACCACACCGGAGTCCCTGTATATCCTTCTCACCTCTGCCAGCGGCAGGCGCGGGCTGAGGGGCGTCAACACCCTGATTCTCGACGAGATCCACGCCGTGGCAGACGACAAACGCGGCTCCCACCTGTCGCTGTCGGTGGAACGGCTGTGCGCCATCTCCGAAAAACCGGTTGTGCGCATCGGCCTGTCGGCCACCCAGCGGCCCATCGAGGAGATCGCCCGGCTGCTGGTGGGCAGCGACAACATTGACGCCAACGGCGAACCAGGCTGCACGATCGTCGACACCGGGCACTCCCGCGAGATCGACCTGACGCTGCAACTACCGGGACAGGATCTGGGTCCCATCGCCTCCCACGAACTCTGGGGCGAGACGCTGGACACCGTGGCGGGCTTGGCGAAGGAGCACGACACGACGCTGGTGTTCGTGAACACCCGGCGGCTGGTGGAACGGGTGGCGCACCAGATGACTGCCCGCCTGGGCGAGGAGGCGGTGGTGGCCCACCACGGCAGCCTGTCCCGCGAAATCCGCCTGGACGCCGAGCAAAAACTGAAAACCGGACAGGTCAAGGTCTGCGTGGCTACGGCATCGCTGGAACTGGGCATCGACATCGGCGACGTCGACCTGGTCTGCCAGATCGGCTCTCCCCGGTCCATCGGGGTGCTGCTCCAGCGCGTGGGGCGCTCCGGTCACTCGGTGGGCGGCAAACCCAAGGGCCGGCTGTTCCCGCTAACCCGCGACGAACTGGCGGAATGTGTGGGATTGGCCCGCGCCGTGCGGCGCCGCAACCTGGACGCCCTGTCGATTCCGCCCTGGCCTATTGACGTGCTTGCCCAGCAGATTGTTGCTGCCTGCGCCCAGGAGGACTGGGCCGAGGATGACCTTTACGCCCTGTTCCTTAGGGCCTATCCATATCGCGACCTGCCAAGGGAGAAATTCGACCAGGTCATCGGGATGCTTTCT
Source organism: Dehalococcoidia bacterium (assembly GCA_965249355.1). GTDB lineage: Bacteria > Chloroflexota > Dehalococcoidia > Lucifugimonadales > UBA3495 > VXOI01. The sequence continues at coordinate 1,527,841 of CBDFLW010000004.1, read as the reverse complement.
GACGGATACACCACCCGGTTCGGGCGGGGGGGCGCCTACCTGCACCGCGATGGAGTGAACGGCGAGGTGAAGGGACGCCGGGGTGCGCCACTGGCAGCCATGACCAGTGGTGGGGCCATACCGGAAAACGCGGACTACGATGTGATCGCTGAGCCGGAGGACACTTTTGTCGGTACGGTCAACGAGGACTTCGCGATTGAAAGTCTTAAGGGTGACGTGTTTCTGCTGGGCAACACGGCCTGGAAGATTCGACGCGTCGAGCGCGGCCGCGTGCGGGTGGAAGACGCTCACGGACAGCCCCCGACCATTCCCTTCTGGCTGGGCGAGGCTCCGGGACGCACCACAGAGCTGTCTGACGAAGTGAGCGAGATCCGGGAGGCGATTGACCGCCTGCTCCCGGACTCCGGCGCGGCCAGAGAGTGGGTGGTCAGCGAGTCCGGGGTTGGCGCGGAGGCCAGCCGCCAGCTTGTCGCATACATCGAAGAGGGCAAGCGGGTCCTTGGGTTGACGCCCACCAAGCACCGCGTCGTCGCGGAACGCTTCTTTGACGATAGCGGCGGGATGCAACTGGTGATCCACGCCCCGTTCGGAGCCCGTATCAACCGCGCCTGGGGAATGGCGCTGCGCAAAAAGATATGCCGCTCGTTCGATTTCGAGCTCCAGGCTGTGGCCACCGACGACGGGCTGAACTTTTCGCTGGGTCCGAGCCTGTCGATGCCAGTGGAGGAAGTTTTCAATTACCTGAAGTCCTCGACGTTCGAGGATGTCTTGGCCCAGGCAGTGCTTCAGGCGCCAATATTCGGCACCCGTTGGCGCTGGAACGCCACGCGCGCCCTCGCCATCCTGCGACATACCGGGGGCAAGAAGGTGCCTCCGCCGCTCCAAAGGATGCGGTCCGACGATCTTCTGGCCGCGGTCTTCCCGGCGCAGGTGGCCTGCCAGGACAACGCACCACCGGGGGATATCGAGATTCCAGACCATCCCCTGGTCTTCGAGACCCTGCGCGATTGCCTAACCGAGGCGTCGGACGTGGACGGCTGCTCCGCCATGCTGGCTGATATCGAATCCGGAGCGATCGAGGTCCATGGCCGGGACACCGTGCAACCATCAGTGTTCTCGCACCAGATTCTGAACGCAATGCCCTACGCCTTTCTTGACGACGCTCCGCTGGAGGAACGCCGGGCCCGCGCCGTTTCTCTGAGACGTGCACTGCCGGAGGACTCAAGGGACCTGGGCCGGCTCGATCCAGAGGCCATACAGCAGGAGTCCGAGAACGCCTGGCCCCGCATACGCGACGCCGACGAGCTGCACGACGCCCTGCTCACCCTTGGAGTGCTGCCGGTCGGCCCAGGCGGCCTGTCACGACCGGTAATGGTGGGCCTGCCGGTGGCATATTGGCTGGAGCAACTGGCCGGGGCCGGCCGGGTGCACCGGGTAGCCAACAACGAAAAGCTGGACGCGTGGGTCGCGGCCGAGCGTCTGGAATTGGTACGGCGCGCTTACGGAGGGATTTCGGTGAACCCCGCACCCCGGGGGGAGCTGCAGGAGACCGGAGCCAGCCAAGCAGGTTCTGGCCGGGAGGGGGCGATCCTGGCCTTGGTCCGTGGCTGGATAGAATGCATCGGGCCGTTCAGCGTCCAGGAGCTGGCGTCCACGCTCTCCCTGCCAGAAGATGACGTCCTCTATGCTGTGGCCCAACTGGAAAATGAGGGCCTGGTGCTGCGAGGCAGCTACCGGACTGACGTAGAGCACGAGGAATTCTGCGACCGGCGCATTCTGGCGCGCATACACCGCTCGACCATCGAGTCGCTGCGCAGCCAAGTGGAGCCGGTCTCAGCAGCGACGTTCATCCGATTCCTGCTGGACTGGCAGCATGTCATGCCGGAAGCCAGGCTCCACGGAGAGGGCGGATTGCTGTCCGTCATCGAAAAGCTGCAGGGGTTTGAGGCGCCGGCAGGCACGATCGAGGATGAAATCCTAGGCAACCGGGTCTTCGAGTACAGCAGCGTCATGCTGGACCGGCTGTGTCTCGGTGGCGAGGTGGTATGGGGGCGGTTTTCCGCCCGCCGGGCAGCCCACAACAACACCGGCCTCGCCCATTCCACCGGTCGGCCGGCGTTTTCCCGGTTCACGCCGGTCAGTCTAGCTCTCCGTGAGTCCATTGACTGGCTCCTCACGGATGAGCGACCGGACATTGATGGGCTGACCGGGGCCCCGCTGGAGGCCCTGGAATATCTGCAGAGGCGAGGCGCCTCCTTCCTGTCCGACCTTGTCTCCGCGACCAAGCGACTGCCATCGGACGTAGAGGAGGGTCTGTGGACCTTGGCGGCTGCCGGGCTGGCCACCGCAGATGGCCTCGAGGGTATGCGCCAGCGCCTGCGTGGAACAAAGAGGCCGCGGCGGTCCCAGGGCTCCGGGCGGGCCGGTCTGCACCGCCGCAGGGGGATCAGCCGGTGGTGGCTGCTCGAACCCGTTGAGCCGCTTGTGGACTGTACGGAGGCGGTCGCGCGGCAGCTTCTGCTGCGATACGGAATACTTTTTCCAGAACTGCTGCACCGCGATTCGCTGGCAGTCCGCTGGCGGGACCTGGCCCGCGTGCTGCGACGGCTCGAGGCCAGGGGCGAGATTCGCGGCGGCAGATTCGTATCCGGGTTCGTGGGCGAGCAGTTTGCCCTGCCCGAAGCCCCTGACGCTCTGCGGCGCTGGCGAAACCGCGACCCTGACGACCGGTTGGCCGTTGTCTCCGCCAGCGATCCGCTGAACCTGGCCGGGATCCTGACACCAGGACCCAGGGTGCCGTCGACGATTGGGAACCGGCTGGCATACCGGAACGGCGTTCCCATCGCGGCGATGGACGGTGGGAAGTTCATTCCATTGGCGAACTCGACGGACGGCGCAGTGGAGCAGGCCCGCGCGCTTCTATCCGTGCCGATTTCCCACGCAAACTTCCGTCTTGAACAGGAGTCGGTGGCCACTGCGTAGAAACGGCCTGCTGCGAACTGCCACAATTGAAAATCGATGCCCTCTGTGCTAACTTGAAGCATCGAATTCCGTAGCAGCGCCCGAGGAAACTTCCGCAGGCGGCCCGAGTGTCGAGCATCCGATTCTCTCCCAACTTCAACCAGGCGCACTGCATCGAATGGCTGCCGTGGGCGCGCGCGACCTTTGACCGCGCTCAGGACGAGGACAAACCTGTCCTGCTTTCCGTTTCAGCGGCGTGGTGCCACTGGTGCCACGAAATGGACGAGACCACGTATTCGGACCCTGACGTCCAATCCCTCCTGGCCAGGAGCTTCCTGGCCGTTCGTGTCGATAACGACCACCGGCCGGACATCAACGCCCGCTACAACGTTGGCGGGTGGCCGACCACAGCATTCCTGACGCCTCATGGCGGGCTCATCGGCGGAGCGACATACCTGCCGCCGGACCAGTTCCTTGCCATGCTGATGGAACTCCAGGATGCCTACGCCGCCGACAAACCGCGCCTGTACAGCCAGTCCCGGGACCTCTTGGGCCAGCGCCGCGAGCACGCTCGCCGCACCTCGGCCGGCGCCGACGTGGAGGGGTCGCTCGTCGACCGGGTATCCCGAATCGTGGCGGGCGCCTACGACGCGAGGGAGGGGGGCTTCGGAAGCGAGCCAAAATTCCCCAACCCGCAGATTCTTCGCCTCGTCACCCATCTCTACAGGACCACCGGCGAACAGTTCTATGCCGCCATGCTCCGCAAGAGCCTGGACCGCATGGCCGAATCGGCGATACATGATAGCGTTGAGGGCGGCTTCTTTCGTTACAGTGCCGCTGCCGATTGGTCGGAGCCGCAGAGGGAAAAGATCCTGGACGACAACGTACAGCTTGCCAGGGCATATACGGACGCATCGATCGTACTGGAGCAGCCCCGATACAGGGAAATAGCCGAAAAGACTTTCGACTTCCTGATCGAGCGCCTGCACGATCGGGACAGCGGCGGATTCCGCGGAAGCCAGGGGGCACATTCGGACTATTTCGCCCTAGGCCTCGAGGCGCGTTCGCAAGTTTCGGCGCCGCCGGTCGACCCAAACTGCTACTCCGGTCCGGGCGCGCTGGCCGCCGCTGCCCTCCTCGATGCCTCCTGGAAGCTGGGGCGAGGAGACTATGCCCGCGTCGGCCTGGACATCATCGACCGGATCGACGCAGCCGCTGAGAGTGGCGCATTCAGCCACGTTTATTCGGCGAATGGACCGGGCGACTCCCCGTCCCTGCTGGCCGACTGGGCCGGGCTGCTCACCGGGCTGATGCAAGCCCACGCGTCAACTGCGGAGCCGCGCTACCTGGATCGTGCGGCGCAGGTTGCCGGAGTGATGATTGACCGTTACTTCGACGAGGAGGGCGGCGGATTCTTCGACATTGAGGCCGACAGTGATGCTGTGGGGCATCTCCAGGTCCGGGAAAAGCAGTTGGCGGAAAACACGACGGCGGCGCAGGGACTGTTGCGGCTGTACCAGGCAACGCGGAATGAGGACTACCGTCAGATTTGCGAGGCGACCCTGAGCGCCTTCGTACCTGTGTTCCGCGAGCACGGCGAGTTCGGCGCCGAGTTCGGCCTGACCGTCGACCTGTTCAAGAGCCCGATGGTCGAAGTCACCATCGAGGGCGACCCGGAGTCTATCGACAGCCGTCTGCTGGTTGAGGCCGCAGCCCGCCTGGACAGCCCGAACCTCGACATCAAGACAGTAGCAGCCAGGGGCCCCGCGCTGGCACACGTATGCCTGGATACGCTGTGCCTGCCTCCTGTCACCACGCCGGGGGAGCTGGCCGCGGCCGCTACAGGCATCGACGCCCAGCCAGCCAGTCCGTTCCAGGACATTTTCAGCATTTTCCCTGGCAATTAGACCGCTCACAGTCCAGCCCAGATGTTTGGAGGCCCCGCGTGCCCGTCCCATTGAAAATGAAGGGCTCCAATTGCGGTGATCTGCGCCTTGCCGATGTGGATGCCGAAGTTACCCTGGCCGGCTGGGTCGGCCGCAGGCGCGATCACGGTGGCATCATATTCCTGGACATGCGAGACCGGTCCGGGGTGGTGCAGGTGGTCTTCAATCCGGAACTGGCGCCCGAAGCGACCCGCATCGCGGAGGACCTGCGCCTGGAATGGGTGGTCCAGGTCAAGGGCCGGGTCAGGCATCGGCCCGCTGGCAGCGAGAACGAAGCGATGCCCACCGGCGACATTGAAGTGATGGCAGAGTATGTGAAGGTACTGAACCGCTCATTGACGCCTCCCTTCTACATAACCGACGAGGCAACCGCCGACGAGAGTCTCCGCCTTCGCTACCGCTACCTGGACCTGCGGCGTCCCGCAATGCTGCAGAATCTCATACTGCGTCATCGTGTGGTCAAGTACATCCGCGACTTCCTTGACTCTCAGGGTTTCCTCGAGATAGAGACTCCGATCCTCATCAAGAGCACGCCGGAAGGGGCAAGGGACTTCCTGGTGCCCAGCCGGTTGCACCCGGGGACCTTTTACGCCCTGCCGCAGTCGCCGCAGCAGCTCAAGCAGCTGCTGATGGTCTCCGGGGTCGAACGTTACTTCCAGATCGCCCGCTGTTTCCGCGACGAAGATATGCGGGCTGACCGCCAGCCCGAGTTCACCCAGCTTGACCTGGAAATGAGTTTCGTTGACCAAGAAGACGTGCTGGCACTGACCGAAGAGCTTTATACTGGCATGATCGAGACCGTTGCCCCGAACAAGAAGCTGCGCAAGCCGTTTCACCGCCTGACACACGCGGAGGCCATGACCCGCTATGCGTCCGACAAACCCGACCTGCGATTCGGGCTGGAAATGACGGATGTGACCGCCTTCGCGGCTGAAACCGGCTTTCGGGTGTTCCTGTCCACCATCGAGGCCGGCGGCGTCATCAAGGGATTCGTCGCTCCCGGCCTGGCGTCGTACACTACATCACAGGTGCGGGAACTGGACGCGTTCGCCAGAGAATCGGGCGCCGGAGGACTGGCACACATCCGGTACCGGGGGTCCGGCCCCGTGCCGGATCAAAGCGAAGAGGAAATCCTGCAGTCCTCGGGGCTGCGCATGCCCGCAGAATGGCACGGACGACTGGCGAGGGAAATGGGGGCCAGCCCCGGGGACATGGTACTGCTGATGGCGGGTCAGCCCACCCGCGTGAATGTCTGGCTCAGTGCCATGCGCAACCATGTGGCCGCCCTTCTCGATTTGGCAGACCCCGAGGAGTTGGCATTCGCCTTCGTTACCGATTTTCCGTTGTTTGAGTGGAACGAGGAGGCCGGCCGCTGGGATTCGTCGCACCACCCGTTCACCTCTCCTGCTGACGGCGAAGGGCACCTGCTTGACGGCGAGGATCTTGGCTCCATCCGATCCAAGGCATACGATCTCGTGTGCAACGGGTCGGAGCTGGCCAGCGGCAGCATCCGCATCCACAACCGGGAACTGCAGGAAAAGATCTTCTCGATCCTCGGGTACAGCAGGGAGGATGTGGGGGAGCGCTTCCGCCAGATCCTTGAAGCCTTTGAATACGGCGCGCCGCCCCACGGAGGCATCGCTCCCGGCATCGACCGGCTGGTGGCCATCCTGGCCGGGACAAACTCCATTCGCGACGTTATAGCGTTCCCGAAGACCCAGAGCGGCACCGATTTGCTGTTCAATTCGCCGGCCGAAGTGGCGCCGTCCCAACTCAAGGAACTGTCAATCAGGACAGAGCCGTAGGCAGGACAGACCCGTAGGCAGGACAGACCCGTAGAGCCCGCCGTTCTACGAAAAAACAGCGCCGGGACCGTGAGCAGTCCCGGCGCTTTCGTTTGCCATCCGGCAACTTGCCGCAATGATAGTCTAGTCGTCTGCCGTGCCTGCCTTCTCGGGGATAGCACTGGATTCCTTGCCGTTGCGGAAGGCGAAGCGCTCCACGAGGTTCCCGATGCTGGTGCGGAATCCCGAGTACTCCAGCTCTCCGTAGGGGAGCATTGCAGCGCCCGACCAACCTTGGGACCGCATGGAGATGCCCTTCTCCTGGGCCAGCTGCCGGACGTAGTCCCAAGCGGGGTTGTCGAAGAAGTCAGCGAAGGAATCAGAGAACATTCCGTCCCGGTTAAGGGAGAAGCCCACGCACGAGACCAGGGGCAGGCAGTACATGCCCGTGACTGCCGTGTTGATTGGCACAGGCATCAGAGGCATCACGTGGGAGCCCCGGGCATCTCCGCCGATGAAATGGGCCTTGGTGAATGGAGAGATCAGTTCTTCAGGCGCCGGGAAGACTCCCTGGTTGCGCACGATAGCCACAGGATCGTCCTTGCCCGTGTAGGTGCCGGCGATGTTGTGCATCCGGGTCGCCGATACCGCCGCGGCTACCTGTCCGGTGTAGCGAGACACGATGTTGTCGATGCCGAAACGTTCGTTGTCGCGGAGCAGCACCGTGATCTTGTAGTAGTCCTCGGGGGCGTTGAGAGAAATAATGCTGTCTCCGCCGGTATTGTCCATGTCGATGATGTTGAAGGTGAAGCCCTCTCCCAGCCTTGGCAGCATCAGACCGGCGCAGTACATCGGGTCGGCAAAGCCGAGGAAGAGCGGCAGGTTATAGGCCCCCGGACCGCACTTGTCGGCGGCCAGTACCATAAACGACTCCGCAGGACGCACGGGATTGGTCTTGACCGGGTCGTGGTCGAACTCGATTTCGGCTACGGCGGGCCCGGCCCCCCGGATGTTGCCGGAGGGCGCGTCCACCAGCAGGTCCTGGCCCGCGCCGTAGAGACCGTATTCGGATGCGATATCGGTGGCTTTCAGGAAGGCGTTCCAGGCAAACTGGTGAACGTCGGTGTCGTTTTCACCACGGGTGTGCGTAGAGACGATACAGATGTCGTCTCCGGTGTGACAAACGAAACCGTCGATCAGCAGGCCCCGTTCGATGGCCGCAGCAACGTCAGACTTGACGGAATCCATCATGCGGTCGGACGGCTTTGTATGGCCCCCGATAGAACCCACGTCGGCCTTCAGGATAGATAGGGTAATTTTCATAGTCCTCCTCAAAAGCAGCACTTCAAGCTCGCAAGTTGCTGCGTGCAGGATCGATTTGTGTGCGGACATTATATCGAATTTGAATGGTTGGGCAATCCTTTCTCTTTGCTACACCGCCAGTCTCCCGGACAAGGCATGGCTGCCTTACAGACAGTTCCGATGAGATCGGGGGACTGCCAGGCACACCGGGCCTGAGCGCATCCGCCAAATTCGTCGGCGAATGTATCTTTCATCCTCTCTGGAGGGGGATTTTGGCTGAAGGAGGATTTTGGGGAAACCAGTAAACCGGCGCGCATCTGGGATAGAAGTGTCTTTGGACCTTATCTTGGGCGGGAATGCCGATACCTGGCCTGCCAAAGGCGATGATCCTGCAGAAAATTCGGGGTGCCATTTGCCTAGCAAGGTAAATTCTTGTATAGTCAGAAGGGTATCCTCTTCCTGAAGCCGTAAAGGCAGGCCACCTCAGCCTGTATCAAGGCGATTTTGATAGCAGCGACAGATTCCGGCTTGGAATAGCGGAGGGAAGGTCTTATTTTCGGGCTAGACACTACAGATATTCTCCTCGTCTTTGTGGTGCCGTTCGTTGCCTACTGGACCGCACGGACGGCCCAGGCCAAGGGACGAAGCCCATGGCTCTGGGGCGGTGCCGCGTTTGTTCTTGGCATACCTTGGCCAGGAATAAATCTGCCGATCTTGGGCGTGGTCCCCGTCCTTTTCCTGATGTTCTTCGTGCGTCCCGCAGTAAACCGGGGAAACGAGGAGCGGACCGCGTGTTCGAAATGCGCCAGCCCGCACAACCCAGGTCAAAATTTCTGCACCAAGTGCGGATGGGACCTCTCCCGGGAATATTCTCCCGAAACCACCGACACAATTCTTGCATCCGAGATGCACCAACCCCAGGCCTCAACCTCTGCTACCTTAGAACGCCCTGCGGAAACAGGCGTGCCGGATGCACCGGGTGCATCAGTCCAGGTGGACGAGCCGGCCATTGCAAGGGAGGCTGCACAGCCCGACAGCGTGGAGGCAATGGCACCTGAGGAGCGAGGCGGGGAAACCACTGGGGCCGACGCACCCGAACAACCCCAGGCTGCACCAGAACCCGCCGCCGAGCCAGCGCCACAGCCGTGGGGTATGCCAGTTCCCGGAGCCGCTCCAACGGCAGAGGGCATGACGGCCAGGGGAGAGGCGTTATTGAGCGAGGGCAAACTCCAGGAGGCGATTGACCAGTTCACCAAGGCCATAGGCTTGGACCCGAAGCACCGGGAGGCCTTCGAAAAGCGTGCGGAGGCTTACAGTCGGCAAGGGCGCCAGGAAAGGGCCGATGAGGATTATCGCCAAGTGCAGACACTCAGTGCTGGCTTGTGAACCGGATCATGATAATCGGGCACAAATTGGTGAGGCAGGACGCAAACCCTGCCTCATTACTTATGCGGAGATCTTTACCACCGCTTGACCATCCCGTGGTCTTCTTTTCTGACTAAGGAACTACCTCAAAACGGATCAAGCCTGCCAAAACTCCACCGATCGCCAGAGGGACGTGGATTCCCGCTTTCGGGGGAATGACTGGTTGGCAGCCCCCAGAGTTTTGAGCCAGAATTTTGAGATAGAAACTAAACGGCCCTTTCTGACTAGACCGCCATAATGTGGTAACCGGCATCGACCGGGATGACCGCACCGGTAATGCCGCTGGCCAATCCACTGCACAGGAACAACGCCGTCTGGGCCACTTCCTCCACCGTGATATTGCGTTGCAGGGGCGCTCGCTCTGCGTGGGTGCGGCGCATATCCCGGAAGCCGCTGATTCCCCTGGCTGCCAGCGTTTCCAGCGGCCCGGCGGAGATGGCGTTGACCCGTATGTTGTCCGGGCCCAATTCGGCGGCGAGCTGCCGAACCGCGTGCTCCAGTGCCGCCTTTGCCGATCCCATTACGTTGTAGCCGGGGTACACGCGCTGTGAGGCATCGAACGTCATCGCCACCACGCTCCCTCCGCTGGTCATCAGCGGGGCCGCATGCCGTACAAGGGGCAGCAGCGAGTAAGCGCTCACCTCCATCGCCACCCGGAATCCGTCGCGGCTGGTGTCCACGAAACGCCCGCTCAGGTCTTCGCGATTGGCAAAAGCAATGCTGTGGATGAGAAAGGAAATTTCGCCGAACTCCCGCCCCAAAGATTCAAAGACCTGCCGGATCTGCTCATCGTCAGTGGCGTCGCAGGGTAGCAGCAAGGGTTGTTCCAACGAGGCCGCCAGCCGTTCAACCCGCTCCTTAAGGCGTTCTCCCTGGTAGGTCAGGGCCAATCGGGCGCCAGCACTTGATAACGCCTGGCTGATGGACCAGGCGATGCTGCGTTCGTTGGCCACACCCAACACGATTCCGTTTTTGCCAGACAGGTCGATGGGAACCAATGCACCCTCCCACTACGCAAACGACGTCCCGCCGCAGCCCGTTTCGAACTTAAGCGGGGATGCCTTGGAAGACCTATTGGAACTGTGGAACAACCTGTTCCAGGAACTCGTCGAGCTGGCGCTCCGGATCAAAGGTGGCCAGGCGCACAATCACTGTATCTGCCCCGGCCTCAGCGTAGGCGACCATTCGGTCGGCCACGTTCTGAACGCCACCGAAGGGTCCCCAGCGGTTTCCCCAGATGTTTGCTCCGTAGTAGCGCATCAGCCAGTCCTCAGCGTCAGCCTTGGCGGCCGCCACGTCCTCATTGAGGTTGACGGACATGTAAAAGACATTTTCCCTACTGGAGGTGTCCCGCCCGTATTCCTCGGCCTTGGCGTCCACCTGGGCAATCACCTCGGCAAATTCCGAGGGGGTATCCGAGATTGCGATGATCCCATCACCGATCCTCGCCGCCCGTTCGATCTGGGCAGGCTTCCCCGCTCGGTGGTGGGTGGCCAGCAGCCAGGGGATGCCATCAGGCTGGGTGGCGGCAGGGAGCATTCGTACGGAATCTAGGTCGAAATGGCGGCCCTGGTGGGTGTGCGGTTCGCCCGGCCCGAGGCCCTTGGTGATTTCGACAATCTCCTCGAACCTGCGGGCCCGCCGCCTCGGGTCAACCCCGGCGGCAGCCCACTCGCCGCGCTGTTCGTCATTGAATGCGCCGCCGACGCCAGCGCCGATTACCAGCCGGCCGCCGGAAATCAGGTCGACCGTCGCCATGGTCTGGGCCATCAGCACGGGATGGCGCAGGGCCGGGAGGAGCACGGCCGTTCCCAGCCGCACCCGGCTGGTCCGGGCGGCCAGGGCACCCAGGGTGGCGAGGGGTTCAAGGCGAGGCTTGGCTACCAGGCTATCTCCAACCCAGACAGAATCCAGCCCGGCCTCCTCGGCCCTTTCTGCGATTCGAAGAACGCGATCGGCGTTGGGCGGCTGCTCACCCCGCAGGAGGAGGCCCCTGGTCGGCAAGAGCAGCCCCAGTTTCGGCTTGTTGTCAGTCATTTTCACACGGTTGTTCAGGATACCTGAACTGGATGACACTAGAAGGAGGGTGCGTCGCCGCCGGATTCCCTGCCCTCGCCGGCCAAAGGTCCCTCCGCACCCATCATCAGGTGCGCAACCAGGCCGGGTTCCATATGCTGGTAGGACTCGAGGTCATCCACCAAGTCAAGATCCAAGCCCAGTCCGGGACTGTATGCAATGGCTACCGACGTTTCCAGCACCGCAGCCTGGGCCAGGTGTTTGCTGAAGCTCATCCGTCCCAACTCGGGCCGAAAATTCACGCCTTTGGGTATGAGCATTGCGTTGGTGCCCCCGTCGCGACGGGCGGGAGCCAGGGTGACGTTTCCCGCACCCCTAGACGCCTGAATAAATGAGTGAATGTCGGAGGCCCTGACGAACGGCAGATCTCCGGCGACGTACAGGGCAGACTTGTCCCGCTCGAATGCCCGCGATATAGCCTTGCCAAGGGTGTCGTTCAAATCAGACCCCAACTCCTCCAACCACGTCCCCCCGAGGCTCTGGGCCAGTTCCCCCACCCGCTCATCACCGCCCACGACCCATACGAAGTCAATCGAGGCTCCCTTAAGCGCCGATAGCACCCGAAACAGCATTCCCATGCTGATGTTGGCCCGTTCCTCGGCTGACAGTGCCCGGGCCAAGCGGCTCTTTCCCTCGGAAAGGGGTTTCATCGGCACTATGGCAATGATTTCAATTTCCCGGTTGGCCACAGATTCCATTTCGGCGTCCAAGGGCGTTGTCAGTTTTCGTTCAAGCGGAATTCTGTCCGATGGACAAAACTGTCCGGGCCAGATCCACCCGGTCCTGGAGCGATTCCATGATCGTGTTGGTAACCACCGGCCGCAACCCTGCCTCGGCGACCGCCGGGGCCATCGACTCGTCCTGCCGATCGATCACCAGAACGTCGCAAAAGTCCCGGTAGGCACGGGCAACGCCAACGACGGATACCTCGTGTCCCAGTCCGGCCATAATTCTGCCGGCCGGCCCGCGCACGGCATCATTGCCCACTATCGGGCTGACGGCCACGCGAATTCCGGAGAACCTCGCGAGACGCTCTCTCATTCCGGCAACAGCAACAATCGGCTGGACGCTGAGCGCCGGGTTGGAAGGGCAGATTACCAGCATACCAGCTTGAGAGAACGCGCCTTCCAGGCCGGCAGACGGAGATGCGTCTGAAGCTCCCACATAGTTGACTGCAGAGACGCCCGGTTGGCCCCGCTGCTGCACAAAATATTCCTGCATCGACAAGCGGCCCTCGGAGGTCTCGAGCACGGTCCGCACTGGTTGGTCACTCATGGGGACGATCGAGTGTTCAATACCAAGCGCGGCACAGAGCTGGGTTGTTACCTCGGAGAGCGTCCGTCCCTGGCCCAGAAGCTGTGTCCTGCGGATGTGGGTGGCGAAGTCCTGGTCGCCGAGGTTGAACCATGCCTCGACCCCATACTTCCGGAGCATGGACAGGACCTGAAAAGTGTCTCCCCGCAGGCCCCAACCGGTTTCGGGGTTGGCAAGTCCCGCAAGCGTGTACATCATGGTGTCGAGATCAGGGGACACATGCAGGCCGTGGAAGGTCTCGTCGTCACCCGTGTTGACGCCAACCACGAGTTCTCCAGGCTGGAGGCAATGGGCCAAGCCAACGACCAGCTTGGCGCCCCCGACTCCTCCGGCAAGGGCCAGAACCCGCGGGCCACTCACCCGGTAGACCTCGCTCTGGAGCTATCCCGACAGAAAAGGAATGGGTCTGGGTTCAAAGGGCGCAACCGCCTCGAATCAATTCGTTGCAGCAGGGTCAGACGCCGGCCTGCTGCGCGTACCGGGGGTGTTCGAAGCGGTAGGTGTCGAGCTTGACCAGCTTGTTGTAAGAGCCGAAGATTTCCTCGACATTGTCGCCCACCAAGTCCAGCGGGTCCATCTCCACGTCGGCCTCACTGAACACGCGCCGGAGCCCGTATGTGGTTGAGCGCTCGGCGGGAATCCGCCCAGCGGCCCGGATCATCCCCCGGAACTCGGACGGCCGCATCAACTGCCCGTGCTGCGCACCGGCGGCGGTGGAGATGCTCTCGTTAATCAGAGTGCCGCCCAGGTCGTTTACGCCGGCCGTGAGCAGCAACTGCGACATCCGCGAGCCTTCCTTGACCCACGAAGCCTGCACGTTGGGGATCCAGTTGTTGAGCATGATGCGGGCGATGGCATGCATCTTGACCACGTCCATCCCGGTGGGGCCCGGGCGCACGTCCGGCAGCAGGTTCTTCAGGAACATAGGGGCTTCGGTATGGACGAAGCTCAGGGGCACGAACTCGGTGATCCCGCCAGTCTGTTGCTGGATTCCACGCAGGAGCGCCATGTGGTTGGCCAGCTGCGCCGGGGTTTCGCGGTGCCCGAACATCACGGTGGAGGTCGTGGGGATTCCCAAGTCGTGGGCGGTGGTGATGACCTCGGTCCACTGGTCCACAGTAATGCGGCCCGGCGATATCTGGTCGCGCATTTCTTGGTCCAGCACCTCTGCGGACGTGCCAGGCAGGCTTCCGACACCGGCGTCTCGGAGTCCCTCCAGGTATTCCCGGATGGTGCAGCGAGATCGGACGGAGCCGTACAGCACTTCCTCCGGCGAAAAGCCGTGGATGTGTATGTCGGGAAGGGCTTCCTTGATGGCTGCACACAGCCGGATATAGAGGTCCCCCTCCATTTGCGGGGGCAATCCGGCCTGAATACAGACTTCTGTGGCACCGTAATCCCAGGCTTCCTGGGCACGGCGGACGATTTCCTCGATGGGAAGGTAGTAGCCCTCCTCCTCCCGGAAATCGCGGCTGAAGGCGCAGAACCCGCACCGCTTGATGCAGACGTTGGTGAAGTTGATGTTGCGGTTGACCACGTAGGTGGCAACGTCACCAACGGTGCGGCGCCGCAACTCATCGGCCACCAGAACCGTGGCATTGTACTCGGGACCGGTGGTGCCGAAGAGTAGTGTGGCCTCCTCGGCCGTTATGTCCTCTCCGCCCAGGGCCCGGTCCAAGACTGCAACCACCTCGGGGTTCAGCGTTCCCGCCAAGTCTCTCAGGGTGGCCGCAGCGGGCTGCTCAGTTGTTCCCGACATATCGTTGGATTCCCCCTTTTACGTATCCGTCATCGTCGGCCAGGGCGCGGACTTTGTTCCGCAGTCCATCCGGCAGGTACTCGCCGTTGTCCAGAAAGAATTCGGGATATACCGGCAGCCTGGGTTTCAACTGGAAGCCTGCTGACTCGGTCTGTTCTCTCAGCTGAGTCAGAGCAGGCCACGGAGCCTCCGGGTTAACGAAATCGATGGTCAAGGGGGACACACCGCCCCAATCGTTGATTCCTGCATCAAGATAGATATGGTAGATGTCAGCACTGAGATTGGGCGGCACCTGCACGTTGGCGTCTGGTCCCAGGATCAGGCGGGCTGCGGCCACCGACCAGAGCAGCTCAATGGTGTCGGCGTCCAGTTTCTCCGCCATTGCGGTGCCGGGCTTGGCCCGGAAATTCTGAACTATGACCTCTTGAACATGACCGAAACGCCGGTGCAAATCCCTGATGGCCAGCAGCGAATCAATCCGGTCTTCCCGGGTGTCGCCTATACCGATGAGGATACCAGTAGTGAAGGGCAGCCGCAACTCGCCGGCCAGTTCGATGGTACGCAGGCGAACCCTCGGCCGCTTGCTGGGAGCGAACTCGTGGGCGCCTCCCGGAGCGTGCAACGCAGGCGAGGTACTCTCCAGCATGAGGCCCATGGACGGGTTGTACGGTTGCAGGGCTGCCATCTCCCTCCGGCTCATCGTTCCCGGGTTCGCGTGGGGCAGCAGCGTCGTCTCCTCCATCACGAGGCGGCTGACGTAGGCCAGGTACTCTAGGGTCGTTATGAACCCGCGACCTGCCAGCCACTCCTTCGCCTCCGGGTAGCGCTGCTCCGGCCTCTCTCCCAGCGTGAACAGTGCCTCGGTACAGCCGAGGCGCTGGCCCGCCCTGGCAACGTCAAGCACCTGCTCGGGAGTCATGTAAAGGGTGTCGCCGGCCTGCTCGGGAGTCTTGCGGAAAATGCAGTAACCGCAGAAATCCCGGCACATGTGTGTCAGTGGGATGAAGACCTTGGGTGAAAAGGAAACCGTCCGGCCCTTCCCCAGATCCCGCATTGCTGCAGCTGCCTGACACAAAGCGGGAAGTCCGTCTTCGCCGACACTCACCAGCGCCCAAGCCTCCTCATCAGTCAGGGGGCGACCTGCCGCGGAGCCACTCAACCTCTCGGCTAGTGGTGGCTTACTGATGGTGGAGTATGTGTTCTGATACGTCATGCAACTACGGCCCGCCAGTTTCAACCGGCGGCAAGAGAGAAGGATTGTCCGGCTTTGGCTTGTAGTCCCTTGGCTCAGTGGTCAGCATCCGAAGTCGTCTGGCCTGAGGCTGAGTCAATTCTTCCTGCGGAGGAAGCCCAGGGATTGGTCCGGTCCTGATCTTTTCCATCTCCCCAACGAACACTCCGGTGGCGTTTATGGCAGTCTGTATATCGTCTGGTTCCAACTCATGCTCGTAGTAGTTGGAATGCATCACACTGGGATGGAGGTACAGATTGATCAAGTCCACCCTTCCCATTTCGTAAGAAACGAATTTCACCACCGCATCCAGCCGGTAATGGCCCTGGTGACACCAGCCCCACTTTTCGGCGATGGCCTTGATGGCATGGGCCGCAGAACCCCAAGCCTTTTCAGAGGCTTGTATGAAGTCCCCGTCATCCAGCTCTTCCTGTGCCTGCCGAAGCAATCGTCGGCTGATCGCGGCGTAGCGGTCTGAATATGCCTCGGATAATTCCGACGGAGAGCTGGTCATTGGGAACCTCGTGCGAAATAGCAAGTTGCGGAATATTGTATGTCCTGCATTGCCGCGATAGCAACGCTGGCCAATAGGCACCGATCACTTAACGCCTAAAGGCCGTCCAGCCTGCCCTGGTCGGTGTACGGCAGCGAGTGATACGGTCGGCCTAGGTGCTCGTGGGCCAGGCGGGTAGCAACTCGGCCTCGCGGTGTCCGATCCAGGAAGCCAAGCTGCAGCAAGTAGGGTTCCCACACGTCCATTATGGTGTCGGAGTCCTCGTTGAGGGCCGCCGCAAGCGTTTCCAGGCCCACCGGACCGCCGTCGAACTTGTCGATGATGGTACTGAGCAAACGATGGTCGGACTGGTCCAGACCAAGGGGGTCAACGTTCAACTGCTCCAACGCGGCGCGGGCCACCGGACCGTTGATACGGTTGTCGGCCTTGACGAGGGCATAGTCCCGGGTGCGTTTGAGCAAGCGGTTGGCCACTCGAGGAGTTCCCCGGGAGCGACGAGCGATCTCGGCCACACCGTCAGCATCGTGCTCCGTCTCCAGGATGCGAGCCGAGCGTTCGACGATGATCTCCATCTCGTCGACGTCGTAGTACTCCAGGCGCCACACCGAGCCGAACCTGTCGCGGAGGGGTGCGCTGACCATGGAGTAACGTGTGGTGGCGCCCACCAGCGTGAACGGATTGATGCGCAGGTTCACGCTGCGAGCTGCCAGTCCCTTGCCAACCATCCACGAAAGGAAAAAGTCCTCCATTGCCGAGTAGAGCACCTCTTCCACCACTCGATTCAGGCGGTGAACCTCGTCGATGAAAAGCACTTCGCTGGGCTGCATGCTGGTGAGGATGGCGGCCATATCTCCGGCACGCTCGATGGCCGGGCCGGAGGTAACTCGTATGGGAACGCCCATCTCGGCGGCGATTATGTGGGAGAGGGTGGTCTTGCCCAGCCCGGGCGGGCCGTAGATTATGGAGTGATCCAGCGGCTCCTGGCGGATCTTGGCGGCGTCTATGGCTATCTGCAAGGTCTGCTTGGTGTGTGGCTGGCCGACGAACTCGTCAATGCGCCGCGGGCGCAGCGACACATCGGCGTCCTCTTGGAGTTCCGTCCCGGTTACCAACCGCTCGGTCATGTGGCCTCCCCTCTGCCCTGCCGGCCTCATCTTGCGTAATACGCGGCGTGTGTCGTCTCACTCCTCGAACTTGCGGAAGACCAGGCAGGCGTTCTGCCCGCCGAAACCGAACGCGTTGGACAGAACCACCCTGGCGTCCAGATCCCTGGACTTGTTGGGAACGTAATCCAGGTCGCAACTGGCGTCGGGGACAGTGTAGTTGATGGTGGGGTGCACCTTCCCCTCGGTGATGGTCTTGATGCAGGCGGCTGCGTCCAGCGCTCCGGCCGCTCCGAGGGAATGCCCGATCATCGACTTGGTGGAGCTGACCGGAATCCGGTAGGCCCTGTCTCCGAACAGACGCTTGATGGCAACGGTTTCCAAGGTGTCGTTCAGCGGGGTCGAAGTGCCGTGGGCATTGATGTAGTCAACGTCATCCAGGCTCAGCCCGGCGTCGGCCACGGCGATCTCCATCGCCCGCGCGGCGCTGGCTCCTGACTCCTCCGGTTGCACCGGATGGCCTGCATCGCTGGTGCTGCCGAAGCCGACTACCTCGGCCAGTACCGTCGCCCCTCTGTCCAGTGCATGCTCGAGGCGTTCCAAGACCAGCACCACCGCACCCTCCGAGGGGACAAACCCGTCGCGATCGGAGTCGAAGGGCCGGCTGGCCTCCTCCGGGGCATCGTTGCGAGTGCTGAGGGCTCGCATCACCGCAAATCCGGAAAGTCCAAGCAGGCTTATGCCCGCCTCGGTCCCGCCCGCAAAAACCACGTCGGCCGCGCCGCGCCGTATCACATTCATCGCCTCGCCGATAGCCTGGTTGGAGGCGGCGCAGGCCGTGGTGGCGGTGGAATTGTACCCGTGGGCCCCCAGGTAGCGGCTGAGCGCGGCGGCGGCCATGTTGGGCAAAATCATGGGGAAAAAGAAAGGCGACATTCGCATTCCGCCCCGGTCTGCCAGTATGCGGCAGTTCTCCTCGATGGTAGGGAAACCGCCGTTGCCGTTGCCGAGGATCACGCCCACCCGGTAGGGGTCGTCACGGGACACGTCTATCCCCGACGATTCTACGGCCTGCAGACCCGCCGCAACGGCCAGCTGAGAAAACCGGGCCATTCGCCGGGCCTCCCGTCCAGGAATGTACCGGTCGGGGTCAAACCCGGACACCTCGCCGGAAATCCGGCAGGGATAGCCGGTGGGGTCGCATAGCGTCATCGGTCCCACCCCCGAACGGCCTGCCACGAGGTTTGCCCAGAATTCCTCCGGCGACTCTCCGAGAGGGGTCATTGCCCCCATGCCAGTCACCACCACCCTGACCCGCTGACCGCTCATCTGCAACCCCGCTAATCCCCTTTCCTGGCAATGGATGGATATATTTCTGGCTCGATTCCCAGTGCCGCCTCGCGCACCTCTGCTGCAAGGAAGAGTGATCCGGCAGCCAGAACCACGCCGCGAGGCCCAGCTGCCTTCCTGGCCCGATCGAGGGCCTCCTTGGGGTTGGCGGCCGATTCCGCATTGCCGCCCCTCTCCAGGAAAAGTTCGGTGAGTTCCGGTGCGTTCATCGCTCTCGGATGCCGGGCCTGTGTGGCCACAACCAGGTCGGCGGCGGCAGCCAGCGAACCGGACATGGCATCCACGTTCTTGTCCCTTGAGAAGCCCGCAATCACTACCAGCCGGTCGAAGTCGAAGTAGCGAGGCAGCGATTCCAGCAAACGGTCCACCGAGTAATCGTTATGAGCTCCATCGGAGACGACCAGCGGCTCCCGGCCGACAATTTCCATCCGGCACGGCCAGGACACATTCCGGAAGCCGCGGGCCAACGTTTCGGGAGGCATCTGGAACCCCTGCGCGCGGCACATCGCCTCGACAGCCACGACCGCCGTGGCCGCGTTTTCCATCTGGTAATCACCCAGCAAGGGGATGTCAAGTTCGTAAGACCCAAGCATCCCGTGCACGGTAAACTGCTGGCCTTCCAACCTGGAACCCCTGGGTTCCCACGCCACGTCGCGCCCGATTAGCACTGGCTCTACACCAAGTCGATTACATGCCTCGAGTATAGCCGCCAATGCCTCCGGCCTCTGGGGTGCGATCACCGGTGTGGAGCCAGGCTTGATTATCCCGGCCTTGTCGGCTGCGATTTCCCCGATGGTATCTCCGAGTATGTTGGCGTGATCCATGCTGACAGAGGTAATCACGCACACCTGAGCATCGACCACGTTGGTTGCGTCGAGCCTGCCACCCAGGCCCACCTCGATGGTCTGGACGTCGGTACCGGCTTGGGCGAAACAATGGAAGGCCATACCGGTGAGAAACTCGAACAGCGTCACGGCTCCCTGACCATCAATGTCGCACAACGGCCAGAGGTCGGCGACGAGGTCAGCAAACTCCTCCTCGGAAACTGATTGGCAGTCCCGTCGCAGGCGTTCCCTGAAGGTGTGCAGATGGGGCGAGGAATAGAACCCGGTGCCTAAACCAGCGGCATGGAAGGCCGAATCACACAGAGCTGCAGTGCTTCCCTTGCCCTTGGTGCCGGCGATGTGTACTGTCGGCACCCGGCGATGAGGATTACCCAGGCGATCGAGGAATTCCTCCATTCGGCCTAGGTCGTAGATAATCCTCTGCCGAGGACCATCCACACGGCTCCGCTCGGAGTCGAAGAGAGAGAGGACGTTTGCTATGGCGTCCTGATAGTGCAACAAGGGCCTCCGGGTTTGAATGGGCGCTCCGGGTTGGTATCGGCGCTCCGGGTTGAAATCGACGCTCCGGGTTGAAATCGACGCTCCGGGTTTAGCGGCATGCTGGGTAATACATTCAGCGTCGGCGAGGCATTCCGAGCCCCAGTGTCATGCGAATGGCGTCACCAACCCCCACGGCATTGACGTAGTCAATGTTACCCCGCAGCGGCTTGGGGGTAAACCCGAACGATTCTTCGATGTCATGACCCTCCGCCACGTTCCTGATTCCCAGCATGCGCAGCTGTCCGGTGGTGACGGGCGCCCTCGGAAGCAGACCTTGCATCACGGCGACCAGCGGCCAGACAATAGGTGTAGGAATATGTACCCGCCTGATCCTCTTGCCCATGGCAAGAGCCACCTCCTCGAGCAGGTCGTTGTAGCTGAGCCGTTGGGGGCCGCCGAGATTCAGTGTCTTTCCCTTGACCAGGGAGTTACCGACCGAGTCCGCAACGCAGTGCGCCACGTCCTCCACCGCGACGGGTTGCATCCTGTTCCTGCCACTGCCTATCACCGGTACGGCCGGGCCCATTCGCACCAGTCCAGCCAGGGCAGTCAGGAATTCATCTCCGGGACCGAAAATTACGGAGGGACGCAGAATCGTATAGCCGATACCGGAATTAATGACTCTCAGTTCGCCCTGGTATTTGCTGTACAAATAGGGGTAGGTGGGATCCGAAGTGGCCCCCAGAACGCTCACGTAAATGATTTCTCGAGCCCCGGCGTCTTTGGCAGCCTCAGCAACGTTGGCCGTGCCCCTCCGGTGCACGGCGTCAAAGTTCGCTCCCCGCCTCGCACGAATTATCCCAACCAGATGCACCACCGACTGGACGCCGTACATGGCCTGGCTTATGGAATCGATATCCTGGACGCTTCCGTAATGTACGTCGACATCTTTTCCATCAAGCCGACGTTCCCCACCCGGGGAGTGCACGAGGCAACGTACCTGGTGGTGGCGGGCCAGAAGCTCAGTCACCACCTGTTGGCCCAGAAAGCCGGTTCCGCCAGTGACCAATACCAGCATGCCTCGAAAACCTCCTGGGGCGGTATGCGAAATATATTCCCAAAGACAAATTTCGATCCCAACCCCTAATCCCAGATTCCGGCATGAAAAATATGTTGTCAAGGAGCATTTGTCGCCCGGCAACCCTAATACAATTGGCTCAACGGGAACCTTCCTTACCCAAAATGATGTACGGCACCCAAAATGATGTACGGCGCGCCACTCAAGAGGGTGGCCCAGGATACCTGAAGGCCCGCTGCATTGGAGCACGGCATATTGTGGGTTAACATGGCACGGCAATAATTCAGAGTATGCCAGGGCGTCCAAACAGGGGAATTGGCATGAAAAAGGATGATCTCCATTTCGGCGCGAATCTCACCCTGGAAGTCGGAGAGACTGCGCGACAGGCCCGCTGGATGGAGGAGCTTGGGTTTGAATATTTCTCGGCGGGTGAGCATTTCATGCGCGGTGACCCTCCCGGCCCTTCCCACGCGTCGCTGCCCGTCCTCGGGGTTGCTGCCGGCGCCACGACCTCAATCCGCCTGTTGTCTTCCATCGTGCTGGTCCCGTTCTACCACCCCGTGATGCTGGCGCGCACCACCGCGACGCTGGATGCCGCATCCAATGGCCGCTTGACTCTCGGCGTTGGCATCGGCGGCGAGTACCCAGCTGAATTCCAGAATTCGGGTCTTAGGGTGAACCAGCGGGCACGACGCACGGACGAGTGCCTGGAGGTCTTGCGGCGGCTCTGGCAAGGGGAACGTGTCGACTTCTCTGGCCGTCACTTTGAACTGTCCGGGGCGGAAATCAACCCATTGCCAGTGCAGAAACCGCACCCTCCCGTTTGGGTATCAGGGCGACGCGACCCGGCCATGCAGCGGGCCGCCAAGTTCGGGGAGGGCTGGTTACCCTATTTCTTCGACCCACCACGCTACCGTGACAGTGTGGAAAAGATTCACGCGTTTGCCGAGGAAACCGGCCGGAGCCTTGCCGGTTTTCAGTGGGGGTTTTTCCCGTACATCTCAATGTATCCGACGGAACAGGAGGCAGCCGAGACTGCGGCCCGGCAACTGGGCAGCCAGTACCTTTACGGGGGCGAGTTTCTGAACATCGTCCGGAGATATTGTCTCCTCGGGACGCCGGAACAGTGCGCAGAGCGGCTTGGGGGGTACATAGACGCTGGCGCACGGCACATTGTGTTCAGCATCACGTGCCCTCCGGAAGACCGGGAAAGGCACCTGGAGGATATTGCAGGAAAGTTGATTCCAATGATTCGGCCAAAATAGCAACTAGACCATATGACATCCTGTATAATGGTTTGCAGTCAATCGGATAAAATGAGGCTTACTGCGGTTGGTCCTGAAATAGTGAAACCCCGCAGCGGGCTGAGACTGGCCCACATTTTGGATGCAGGCGAATTCGACATCGCCGCTCCAACCAGGAACCGAACGGCGTCAGGGAGGCAAAATGTCTCGCATCAAACACGTAATGCTACTCCAGCCGGCCTCTGCCGGTGGCAATTTTGAATACGTGGCCATTCCCAGGCAGGGTATGCTTTACCTCTCCGCAGCCCTGGAGCAGTGGGACGGCCCCTTCGTCTACGAGCGGGATATCTGGTTTGAGGACCGCTCCGGAGTGATGGACCCGGAAAAAGATCTCGAGGGCGTCGACATACTGATGCTGACTGCCCTGATAAACGAGGCGCCAAGGGCCTACCAGGTGGCGCGCCAAGCCAAGGAACTTCACCCCGACATCATCACCATCGGAGGCGGCCCCCAGATGAGCCCGCTGCCAGAAGAAGCCTTCGATTACGGCCATTTCGATGTCATAGTACAGCGCGAGGGCGAAGACATCATTGGCCAGCTCTGCGATGTACTGCTGGAGCACCGTGGTCCCGGCCGCAACCAGTACCTGAACAAGGTACCGGGCATCAGCTACCAGGAAGACGGTCATGTGGTCTACACCAAGCGCGTTGGGCTGGTGAGCCCGGACTTCGTGGAGCTGCCCGACTTCCGCTCCATCCGGGACCTGACGCCTGCCAATCCCATGGCCGGCGCGGTGATGGAGACCATCCGCGGCTGCACGGAAAAGTGCACCTACTGCCAGGTGATCCAGCAGTTCCTGGGCTACCGGCTGGTGTCGCGGGAGACCGAATTCAAGCGACTTGAGCAGTTGCATCAGATGGCGGCCGACGGCCTGATACACACCTCCCGCAACGGGTCGTTCCAAGTGTTTGTCTCCGATGACCTGCACACGCCGCCGCTGCGGGCGGTCAAGTTCCGGAACGAGCGGCTGGAGCGCCTGAAGGGTTGGCAGGG
This sequence comes from Dehalococcoidia bacterium, assembly GCA_965249355.1. Classification (GTDB taxonomy): domain Bacteria; phylum Chloroflexota; class Dehalococcoidia; order Lucifugimonadales; family UBA3495; genus VXOI01. The sequence continues at coordinate 1,504,376 of CBDFLW010000004.1, read as the reverse complement.
CCACACTGAGGATATGAACCTCATAATCCAGGCGCGCGCTGAGATCGGGCAGGACCCGGAACTGGCCGAAGCGCTCCAGGAAGCCAACGTCAAGATGCTCTACCTGGGCGTTGAATCCGACAATGCCGAGAACCTGAAGGCAATTAACAAGCGCCAGGAACCGGGGCAGATGCACCGCGACCTGGACTACATCAACGAGCAGGGCTTTACCGTAGTGGCTATGACCATAATCGGTCTGCCCTACGACACCGAGGAAAGCATCATGGCGCTGGCCGACTGGGTGACCACCGTCAGCCGGTACCAGACAGCAAACTTCCTGACTCCGTTGCCGGCCACATCAAACTGGACTGCGCTCCAGCCCCTGAACGAGAACGGTGAATTCCTGAAAGAGGGCGAGATGCGGCCCTATCACCTCTACACGGGCCGACAGTTCGTACACCACGACGAGCGGTGGTCCATGCACGAAAGCCGGGAAATTTTCGACAAATACACCTCCCGGTTGCAGGAGGTAGACGACGTTTACCGCCGCGTGTTCCGGATTCTCCGCACCTACAAGCTTCGCTTGGCCGCCACCAGCAAGGGCCTCAGCGACAGCGTCACTGCGCGGTTCGGCGAGGCGACCGAGAGGTTGCGGGATCTGTCCGATCCGGCTTCCCTGGCGGGGCGGGAGTTTGGCGAGAACATCTCAGGCCGGGTGGGAGATTTGGTGGAGACCCTTCGCTCGGTTTCGCAGCCTCTTTCCAACGTGCGGCGGGAGGCAGCGGATAGCATTGGTTCCAAGCTCAACGACCTTACCGAGTCGCTGAAGATATTGGCCGATCCCAGCGTAACCAGTGGTAAGGAACTGGCCGCCAACGTGTCACGGCGAATTTCCGAGGTAACCGACGCTATCGACGTAGCTCTGTCCGAACAAAGCGGCGGCAGCAAGACGGCGGCCAGTAAGAGCTGACCCTGTCGTTCGCAATTCAAAAGATCGAGATTCAGCCTGGCCGCCACGTGGCGGCCAGTAAATTGCGGCGGCAGTTCGGACTTTTGACAGTATCGCAAGACTAATATCCCGCCGTCGGCGTACTTTAGCTCAGGATGCGGGGCCTCAATCAGCGGTCAAGACAGTTGGACCGCTGGTGAGGCTTCAGGGATAGTGGATGGGATGACTGGACATCACCGTGTCTACATCACCGGCATTGGGGTAATCAGCCCCCTGGGGCTGGACTTGTCATCGACCTGGGAGGGAATTACCCAAGGGTGCTCGGGAGTCGACTTCCTGACTGCTTTCGACACTGAGGGATTCGACACTCGGTTCGGTGCCGAGGTCAAGGGGTTTGAGCCGGAGGGATACCTGGACCGCAAGGATGCGCGCCGCATGGACCGGTTCGCCCAGTTCGCCGCTGTCGCAGCCCAACAGGCCTGCCAGCAGGCAAGGCTGTCGTCAAACGGAGACGATCCCTACAGGGTCGCCGTGATAATCGGCAGCGGAATCGGGGGCATCTCCACTCTCTCCCAGCAGTTCGCAGTCCTGAGTGACCGGGGACCAAGGCGGGTCAGTCCGTTCCTCATTCCCATGATGCTGGGTGATATGGCCTCCGCGCAGGTTTCCATGCTGACCGGGTCCATGGGCGCCAACTACTGCCTGGTTTCATCCTGCTCCAGCGGCGCAGACGCCATGGGGCAGGCCTGGGAGATGCTGAGGACCGGACGGGAGGACATCGTCCTCGCCGGCGGGACGGAGGCTCCACTGGTGCCCGTGTCGGTGGCAGGCTTCAACGCGCTGCGGGCACTCTCGCGCCGGAACGAAAGCCCTGCCCAGGCCAGCCGCCCATTTGACATTGCCCGAGATGGTTTCGTCATGGGAGAGGGGGCCGCGGTCTTCGTATTGGAGAGCGCGGAGAGCGCCGCCCGCCGGAACGTGGAACCGCTGGCAGAGCTCAGGGGTTACGCGGCGACGTCGGATGCTCACCACCTGACCGAGCCCTCCATTACTGGAGAAAGCGCCGCTCAGGCCATGATGATGGCCCTGTCCGAGGCCGGAGTTGATCCCTCCGAGGTGGGTTACGTCAACGCCCACGGCACCTCGACGCCATTGAACGACAAGCACGAGACAAAAGCCATCAAGGTCGCCCTCGGGGAGGACGCATTCCGGGTGCCCATAAGTTCCAGCAAGTCCATGACCGGGCATCTTCTCGGGGCCGGAGGCGCTCTCGAAGCCGCCATCTGCGTCATGGCCATGCGGGACGGCATCATTCCACCCACCATCAATCTGGACGAACCCGACCCGGAATGCGACCTGGACTACACCCCCAACAGGGCCCGGCAGCTGGATATTGATGTTGCGATGAGCAATTCATTCGGGTTCGGCGGCCACAACTCGGTGCTGGTGTTCAGCAAGCCGCGCCAGGCGCGTGAAGTGTGACCAGGGGCGGTTCGGCTCCCCGCTGGCTCATCCCATCCGAGCCTGATATCTCCGGCCTGCCGGACAGTGTTCCGCGAATAGTTGCGCGGATACTGGCTTCTCGCGGCATCGATAATGCGGAGAAGCTGGAAAAATTCCTCAACCTCACCGGTCTGCCTCACGACCCCCGGCTCCTGCCCGGTATGGACAGTGCCGTGACCCGCTTGCGCCGCGCGGTGGATGACGCCGAAATTGTTGGCGTTTTCGGCGACTTCGACGTGGACGGCATCACTGGCACGGCGATTATGTGCGAGGGGCTCGGGTCCCTGGGTGCGCGGCCCATACCCTACATTCCGCAGAGAGCCGATGAGGGTCACGGGCTCTCAAGACCGGCGATCGATTCCCTGATCAATGCAGGCGCCTCTCTCATCGTAACCGTGGACTGCGGAATTACGGACGCTGACGAGGTCGCCTACGCCGCAGACAGGGGCGTAGACGTCATCATCACCGACCATCACGTGCCGCCAGAAGGTCTGCCCAAGGCTGTTGCCTGCGTTAACGCCAGGCTGCCGGGGAGCGAATACCCGTTCGCTGAACTATGCGGCGCAGGGCTGGCGCTTAAGGTGATCCACGGACTGCACCAGTCCTGGAGGGTGCCCTTCGACCCCGCACTGTTCGAGCTGGCCTCGCTGGGCAGCGTCGCTGACCTTGTGCCACTGGTTGATGAAAACCGCTACCTGGTTTCCGAAGGAGTCGCCCGGCTGAGGCATACCAGCCGCCACGGGCTACTGTCCCTCTACAAGGCGGCACGGCTGTCTCCAGAGGGAATCAGTGCCGAGACGATCGCTTTCCAGATCTCTCCGCGCCTCAATGCGGCTGGCCGAATGGGTGACCCCAACGACAGTTTCCGCCTGTTGACCACCGGTTCAGCGGTCGAGGCTTCAACCTTGGCGCAAAAGCTGGAGGAAATGAACCAGCAACGCCGCATCGCCACCGAGGAGGCGTCCACGCTGGCGGTCGAGTGCATTGAAGCGTTGCCCAGCCTGCCGTCCCTTCTGGTAGTGGCTCACGAGGCTATCCCACAGGGCGTGGCGGGCCTGGCGGCCTCCCGGCTGGTCGAACGCTACCGCCGTCCTGCCGCGGTGCTATCGGTCAAAGGAGACCTTGCGGTGGCGTCGGCCCGTAGCATCCCTGAGTTCAACATTGTAGAGGCAATCTCCGCAGCGTCCGGACTGCTGGTCCGTTACGGAGGGCATGCGCAGGCCGCTGGATTCACCGTTGCCACCCGCCTTATTGGCGAGGTATCGGACCGTCTCAACGCATATGCTGAGGAGAGGCTGAACTCGCTGGACCTGTCGCCCGTGCTGGAAATAGACGCGACGGCATCTCTGCCGGAGCTCACGATGGAAGTGCATGACTGGTTGGCCAGCCTGGAACCATTTGGGAGGGGCAACCGGCGGCCACTTTTTGCCTCATTCAATGTGACAGTAAGGGAATCACGATTCGTCGGGCACTCCCAGCAGCACCTGCGCCTCCGGCTGGAACAGGGCGGCCGCGAGATAACGGCCCTCGCGTTCAACCAGGCTGACGACTGGCGCGACCTGGGTGAGGCGACGGACACCGGCCGGCTGGACCTGGCGTACACTCTGATGCTTGATTCGTGGCAAGGGACGAATGCCCTGGCGTTGAGGGTTTCCCACCTGCGGCCGTCCGAATCCCAATACTGATCACGGAAGATCCGAGGAATCTACGCCCCCTGCGCGCCCCTCCTCCTGTCCGCCCGCGTTCCGCTGCCAGGGCGCACCACCTGTGCCTTCCAGATAAGCAGCGGCACCGTGATGATAATCACAATTAGCGCTACTACCTGGGCCTCGTTCAGCCCTCCAAAGTAGTAGTTCGCCTCTACCCTGAGGAAACTGATGAAGAAGCGCCCTATCGAGTAAGTCGCCGCGTAAAGCGCGAAAAACATCCCATGGGGACGGAATCTCTTTCTCAATGGCCAAAGCGCTGCCAGCAGAATCAAGTCGAACAGCAGCTCGTAGGCCACGGCCGGGTGCGTCGCCGGTCGACCGAACCCGGGGCTGTCGGGGTGGGTGTACACCAGTCCCCAAGGCAGGCTGGTGGCATCGGCAAAGTGTTCGCCGTTGATCACGTCGCCTATGCGACCGATGGCCATGGCCACCAGCAGCGCCGGAGCGGTAACGTCTGCAAGATGCCCGATGCTGGGCAGTTCCGCTTTCTGCGGTTGACCGAATAAGGCCGAAAAGGGCCGCCAAGCCGCAAGAAACCAGGACGAGTTGCGGATCAACAAGTACAGAGCGCCGCCCACGAACCCGCCGGAAATCGCTCCGAATATGGCGATCCCGCCGTGCCACACCTGGAAGATCCTGATGGGGTTGTTCTGGTATTCCTCGCCCCAGAAGTCTATGACGTGGAGTAACCGCGCCCCGATCACTCCCCCTATGATGGCCCACATGGCGGCGGAATAAAGCACGTCCGCCACCATCCCCTCTCGCGTACCCCACCTGACCACCAAGTACACCGCAGTCGCGACTGCTATGAAAGTGAACACCCCGTGCCAGGAGAGTATGAAGCTGCCAGTGTTAACGAGGTTGGGATTGATCCCGATTGAGATGCTGGCCAGGATGTTCACGCCCATTAATCCATCCTTGAACGGAAACTAGCTAAGTGGGCCCGGTCTGCCGACGCGTCCGACGGTCGTAACAAGGTATACCCCTGCTCCCATGGGCTGCAAGGTCTCTGCCACCATCCGGTGCTCGGTTTCGCTGGACGGAACCGCGAACAGGGCCGGACCTGCACCACACAGGTAGAGCTCTGGGCCTCCGTGTTCCTGCACGGCGCGGCGCATCCCGGCCAGGACCGGGAATTCCCACTCAGCTATATCCTGGAATACGTTGAACATGCAGTCCCGGATGGACTGCACCACGAAACCGCCTCCGGTGAGCAGCAGGACCAGGCGCCGCGTAATGCCCCCGTCGCTGTAGTGCGCCGGGGTGATGCGAGAGTACATCCGGCGCGTCTTGTCGCTGATGGCCAGGTCGGGAAACACCAGTGTCAGGTTGAAAGGGGGCAGGGGCGGCAACGGGGAGACAATTTCGCCCCGTCCTTCTGCCAGCGCAGTCCCTCCCGTCAGAAAGAACGAAACGTCCGAGCCAATTCCTGCGGCGATTTCCGCCAGTTCTCCGTCCGTAGCACCGATCTCCCAGAATTTGTTGAGGGCCCTCAGTGCCGCTGCGGCGTCGCTGCTGCCGCCACCCAGTCCCATGGCCACCGGGATCCGCTTCTGAATGCGGATGCGCGCCTGGGGGAGGATGCCGCGACTGCGCGCCAGACCCTGCGCGGCCTTCCAGACCAGATTGGCCTCACCCGACAATTCGCCGCTGTCGCAATCAACTCTGAGAGTGGGCCACTGTTCTATTGAGAGCCGGTCGGCCAGACCGACGGTCTGCATCACCGTCCTGACCTCGTGGTAGCCGTCGCCCCGCTTGCCCAGCACCTCAAAGGTCAGATTCAGCTTGGCGTGGGCGTCAACTTCCACCCGTTTCCTCCCGCCTCAAACGCAGACACGCCGCATAGACCTGTCCCCATTCCTCCACGCTCAGGGTGGAGGGGCGCCGACGACCGTCTATCCCGGCGATGCCCAGCAGAGCGTAGCTTGCCGCTGCATCCAGGCCAAGACCGTGGCCAAGCGAGTTGTGCAACTGCTTCCGTGGCGCTGAAAACCCGGCCCTGACGACGTCGAAAAACTCATCGCAGTCCCCAACCTGGACTGCGGGCTCCTTGCGAATTACCAGTTTGACCACGGCCGAGCGGACCTTGGGGGCCGGACGGAACGCGGAAGGGGGCACGGAGCATACCCTCCTGGCGTCTGCATAGAACTGCGTAGCGACCGACAACAGCCCCATTTTGCCTGGAGCTGCGGTCATGCTGTCAGCAACCTCTTTCTGGACCATGAACAGCGCCAGAGCCGGAGGTGCACTTGACTCAAGGGTGCGGCGGATGATGGGGTTAGCGGCGTAGTAGGGGAGGTTCCCCACGACCTTGTATGTCCCTGCATCCGGACTCTCGCCGCCGGTCACCAGGGACGGCAGGTCAGCCATGCGTGCATCCGCATTGACACAGAGGAGGTTATCCGGAAAGTCGAGGCGGGACGGCAGTTCCCGGCACAATTGCGGGTCCAGTTCAACGGCGATTACCTGTCCGGCCTGCTGCACCAGGCGTTTGGTGAGCACTCCCCGTCCCGGTCCTATCTCAACAACCGTGTCGCCGGGGTTCAGTTCAGCGGCGTCTACGATGCGTTGAACGACGCGAGAATCATGGAGAAAGTGCTGTCCCAACGACTTGCGTGGGCGGGAGGGGCGGGTGGCGGCAGTCACAGTGCAACGGCCACTGGGGAATTGTTTGGAAAATTCAGCATAACTAAGAGACCGCGCACCTCCTGTCGACGCTGACAACTGAGCGTGTCGCGATGGACGACTCAGGCCAGGCACTCCCACGGCGCCCACAGGATCCTGCTTACCGTTGCTTCCTCTCGGACCTGGCGGGGTTCACAAGTCTGCGTCGCGTGGGACCCAGCCCTCAACGACCTCCGACCGCGATATTGGCCCAACGGGCAGGCCTCTGGGAGGGATTCAATCCCGCTGTAGCGGATTGCGGGTGCAGGGCACCGCTAGCTCCCCATCTAGTGCGGCCTCTCATCCATGGTATGTTCAGCCATACAAGGTGTCAATTCGGCCTGGCTGTTCCAGCCGCCAGGCGTACCGCATTTGGAGCAAATGGATTCGTTAATCCCGCGAGAGCGGGAATCCAAAGTCCCTTACCGTCTGGAATGCGGGCGCACCCAGCCACCCCTGGATTCCCGCTTTCGCGGGATTGACGGTTTATAGGCTCGATATGACAGGATGCGCACTCAACCCTGTCCCGGCCGCCTTCTATCGTTGTTGGCACAAGGTGGCGATGCTAGACTAGTCGAGTCGAAATTATTGGTGGTTAGTCATGCCCATCAGAAAAGCTGTAATTCCCGCCGCCGGTCTGGGAACGCGATTCCTGCCGGTTACCAAGTCCGTCCCCAAGGAACTCCTCCCCATCCTGGATCGCCCCATGCTCCAGTACGTCGTAGAGGAAGCGGTGGAGGGCGGTGTGGAGGAGGTGATCATCGTCACAGCTCCCGGCAAGGAGGGTATCGCGTCCTACTTTCAACCATCGTCCATGCTGGAGCAGCGTCTGGCGGAGAGCGGCGCACCGGACCTCTTGGAAAAAGTGGTTCACGCCACTGGCCTGGCGGACGTGTCCTACGTTATTCAGGAGGAACCACTGGGCCTTGGACACGCGGTCCTGACCGCCAGGGAGGCGGTCGGGAATGAGCCGTTTATGGTCATACTACCCGACGACATTGTGCACCATTCGCCGGGCGTTGTGTCCCAGCTGCGAGACGTCTATGACCGCAGCGGGGCCGGCGTGGTAGCCGTGCAGCCGATGCCTTGGGAGGTAGTGCACAATTACGGAGTGGTTGACGCCGACCCGCTCGGGGATGGATTGCACCGAGTTCGAGGGCTGGTGGAGAAGCCTTCCCGTGAGAAAGCGCCGTCCAACCTGTCCATCGTGGGGCGCTATATCTTTCCACCGGAAATTTTTGACTGCCTCGAGCGTACTCCGCCGGGGGCCAAGGGCGAGATTCAACTCACCGACGGGATGCTGCTTCTGCTGGATAGTGCAGACCTCTATGCCTACGAGTTCCAAGGAGTCCGATACGACGGGGGCACCCCGCTGGGGCTGCTGAGGGCCTCGCTGGAGTACGCCCTGCGGCGCGACGACACTCGCGATGCTGTCCGCAAAATGCTGAACGGCATCCGGGCAGACTAATAAGAGGCGGATCAATTTTGACCACCATCCAGAGTCAACTCGAAAACGTAGACTCCCAGCGCACCGGCCTTCTGGAACTGCTGGAAGGAATGAATTACTGCCTCGACTGGAAGCCCGACGCAGACAGCTGGTCAGCGCGGGAGATCGTGTACCACCTGCTGGACACGCCGCCCGGCGGAATGGCTGTGGTGGTGCGGGATATGGTTACCGGAGAGATCAGCGAATACGAGATCTGGTCAGACCGCACCAATATCACCGAGGCTAGGGCGGCCCTGGACCTGCCCGATATTGAGTCCGACGTCTCTAACTTCTTTGAGACATTCAGAGTCGCACTGGAATCGGCCAGCGATGCAGACCTGCAGAACCGCCGAGTGCTGATGCACCAGCGCACCCGGGGCGAAGACGTGGAGCGAACGCTGGAAACGGCCCTTGCCGGATTCGCCCGCCACTGGCGGGCGCACCTGGAGCAACTCACGGAGTTGAGGGAAGCGCTGGGGCTTTAGCGCGGGCAGAAGAGGCAAAAGGGCTGCATTGTCCAACTCCTATCTGTCGTCATCGTCGGGTGCCACTCTGAGGAAGCTACCCACAGCCTGAAAGTCATCCAGTTCTTGAGTGGCAAGCTTTTTCCGGATCTGGTCGAAACGACGGACAGTGTCCGTGGCGAACATCCGCTCTCCGCAATGAAGGCAGACTTCGGCCGGTACAGTTACTACGGCCGCGTTCACTCCGCCGCGGAGAAGTTTCTCGACCTTTTTCTCGACAACATCCTCGAAGCCGCACCGGGGACATTTATCCAGTGCCATCGTTTTTTGCGCCTCCTGATGCGCCAGTCAACCCAAAGGCCGGGGTCAGGGCGGTACACGGTGATTAGCACCGCCAAGCGCGCATCTGCGTAGTAGCCCTAGACGCTATGTAACGGGTCTTCGCTGGGGGTTATCCTGTAAATCAGGCAACTTGGGTACGGTCTGTCATCCGGGTAATCTTCAATTATTTCGCCGACTAGAACGCTGGCTGCTAACTCTTCAGCGGAGATTTGGTCGTCCTGCGTCGCCTCGTCCGCATGGTCGCTAACCAGAAAGCGATCATTGAGGACAGCATCCCGGATGTCTTCGATATTCACCAGATTTGGCCTTGAGAACGCTGTGGCTCACGCCTCTCCGCCAACCTCAAGCATGGTGAGGAAGGCCTCCTGCGGGATCTCCACCTGGCCAACCATCTTGAGGCGTTTCTTGCCCTCTTTCTGGCGCTCAAGCAACTTGCGCTTTCGAGTTATGTCGCCGCCGTAGCACTTGGCAAGCACGTCCTTACGCATGGCCCGGACGGTCTCGCGGGCGATGATGCGGCTGCCAATGGCCGCCTGGATGGGCACTTCGAAGAGCTGACGCGGAATGGTGGTGCGCAATTTCTCCACGACCCGTCGGCCTTGGGACACGGCTTGGTCCCGGTGCAGGATCATCGAAAGGGCTTCCACCGGCACGTGGTTGACCAGCACATCGACCTTGACCAGAGGCGCCTTGCGAAAGCCAATGAAGGTGTAGTCCAAAGAGGCGTAGCCCTGAGTGCGAGACTTCAACTGATTGTAGAAGTCGGCTAGCAACTCCACCAAGGGCATGGTGTATTCCATCATCACCCGGGAATTGTCCGTCGAGGCAACCCCTTCGCTCTGGATGTACTCCATACGTTTGAACTCGGAGCGTCGTGAGTGCATCAGCTCCATCAGGGTGCCCACGTAGCGGCTGGGGGACACGATGGTCAAATCCAGCACCGGCTCTTCGATGTCCGCATACTCGTTGGGCGACGGGAGTTTAGCCGGACTGTCAATCTTGATCACTTCGCCGCCGTTGAGGGTAACCTGGTACGCCACGCTGGGTGCGGTAACGATCAGGTCGAGGTCGTATTCCCGCTCCAGCCGTTCCTGCACGATCTCGAGGTGCATGAGACCCAAAAATCCACAGCGGAAGCCGAATCCAAGCGCCACGCTGCTTTCCGGTTCGATGGTCAGCGAGGCATCGTTGAGCTGCAGTTTCTCGAGGGCGACGCGCAGGTTGCCGTATTGCTCCCCTTCGGAGGGGTACAGACCGGCAAAGACCATGGACTTGAGCGGCACGTAGCCTGGCAGGGGCTCGGTGGCGGGCGTACGATCGATGGTAAGGGTGTCTCCCACAGTGCACTCTCGCACGTCCTTGAATCCCGTGGCCACGTAACCGACCTGCCCGGTTTCCAGGCGCTCGGTAGGCAACAGAGCGGGCGCGAATACGCCTACCTCAACAACCTCCGCGGTGCGGCCCGAAGACATCACCCGGATGCGGTCCAGGCGGGATATGGCACCGTCCTCCATTTTGATATGGGCAATGATGCCCTTGTACTGGTTGTAAATGGAATCGAATACGAGGGCCCGCGCGGATTCCTGCGGCTTACCGGCAGGAGACGGGATGCGTTCCACGACGGCGTCGAGGATATCCTTGGCGCCTGTGCCATCTTTCGCTGACACGAAGAGCACCTCATCGCGACGAAAGCCAAAAACCTGCTCGATTTCACTGGCCACCCGGTCAGGTTCGGCCTGGGGGAGGTCGACTTTGTTCACGATCGGGATCAGGTCAAGGTCGTATTCCATCGCGAGCAGGGTGTTGGCGATTGTCTGGGCTTCGATGCCCTGGCTGGCGTCCACCACCAGCAGCGCGCCCTCGCAGGCGGCCAGCGCCCGGGAAACTTCGTAGCTGAAATCCACGTGGCCTGGGGTGTCGATCAGGTTCAGCTGGTAGGTCTCGCCGTCAAGGGCCTGGTGATACATGGTCACTGCCTTGCCCTTGATGGTGATGCCGCGTTCCCGCTCCAGTTCCATCTGGTCGAGGAACTGTGCCTTCATTTCGTGGGGCCTTACGGTGCCGGTGATCTCCAGGAAGCGGTCGGCAAGGGTCGACTTGCCGTGGTCAATGTGGGCGATGATACAGAAGTTTCTAATTTGCGACGGAATCATAGGTTCTCAATGTTATCACGGGCCAGAGGGAATATGTAATGCAGCGCCACGGGCTCCAATCAATTGAGTCCATGATCTGACCGGGATCTGACCGGGCCGGCCTGCTACAGGGGCAGGCTGCGTCCGGCGTCGTTCAATCGCCTGCGCCGCACTTTTGCGTCGGGCATTGCCTTCAGTACGACCGCCCAGAAGGCGGGAGAATGGTCCATCACCTCCAGGTGCGCGAGTTCGTGGACGACCACCGAGTCAATCAGTTCGGGTTCGATCATGGCCAAGCGCCAACTGAAACGAAGGGTGCCATCGGCGCTGCAGCTGCCCCATCTCGAGCGCTGTTCCCGCACCAGCATCCCGGGCATCCCGGTTCTCCCCATCACCGGCATCCAATGCGCAACTCTGCCCACCAGAAATTCCCGGAACTGGACCTTGTACCAAGCGACAATGGCCGCCCTGACGGAATCGCGACGCGCGTCGTCATCCAGATGCGGGGCAACCCGTACCAAGACAGTGTCACCATCTTGCTGTGCCGAGGGGCGCCGGACTTCATCTTCATCCACCACCCGCTCATCCACTACGAGGTACATTTGGTTTCCCAAATAGTGCAGATAATGTCCATCACCCAAGACTTGGGGCGGGGACTGCTCAGAGGCCGCCTTCAGCTTTTCCAGAACCCAAGCTCCCCGTTGGCGAAGAATTTCCTCGATTTCCCTGATTGTTGTCCGAGTGGGGGCAGCCACTTCAACCACATCTCTGGTGACCCTCAAGCCCAGGGTTTTCTTTCGCCGCTTACTTCGCGACACCGTATATTCGACCGCCACATCGCCAATTCGGACTCTTCGGCTGTAGGGTTTTACGCTCATGCTCAGGTTCCAAAGGCACGGTCACTCACCGGCCCTGACGGAGGTTCAAGAGATGTCCGACTCCGTATTTTACCCCGTCTCAAGCCCCGCATCGCCCGTCCTGCGGGCCACTTGCGGCTGAAACTGGGAGCGGCGGCAGCCCCGGACTCTACGATGAGGGTGTTCTTAATCACCAGCACAGTAATCCACACCATCCACTGGCTCCCAATCTGGAGCGGAGTTGTTGCTTCCATTCTGGCGGGTGAGGTCTATTTTACTAGAGCCGTCATAGAGCGCCTTGTATATATCGAACTCGTCATTGTTGCCGGTGTGGTAGACCATTTGCTCGGCAGACTTGCTCCAGCTAGCTTGGGCGTCAACTGTACCATCGATGTTACTACTGGCCTGGGACACGTCATAGGAGTCATAGTAATTTATCTCCCAATCCCCATCGCGATCAGAGGCGAAGGCAATATATTCATCTCCGAAATGATCGGCCGCCAGGTCGGGCCATCGGTCGTTGGCATCGCTGTCGGATACGGCAGCTATCCTCTCAAAGCCAGCGCCGTCGGGCTTTACCTCATATATGTCGAAATTGCCATCGCGGTCGCTGGCGAAGGCGATTTTCGCGCCGTCCGGCGACCACGCCGGGTCGTTGTCGGCGGCAGCGTTATCGGTAATCCTAGTCAGGGATTTACCTGAAATGTCCAACACGTAAATCTCTGCGTTCCCATCGCGATAGGACACGAATGCGACCTTGCTCCCGTCTGGAGACAGCGCCGGAGATTCGTCGTTGGCCGCATCGGTGGTGAGGCGGGCAACTCCCCACGGATCCAGGGTCAACAAATAGATGTCGAACCCGCCTGCAGCATTGCGATCGGAACTGAAGGCCAGCTTTCCCCCACTGCTCCACGATGGTTCCTTGTCCGTCCCGGAGTAATTGGTCAAGTTCACTTGGCCGGTGCCGTCGCAGCCCATGATGTAAATCTCGTCGTTGCCATCTCTATCGCTCTGAAAGGCGATCCGGCCACCTGAAGGATAGTCGGGCAAGACCACCGGTTCAGGTTCCTGCATGGGCGTCGGTGTTGGCGTGGGGGTAGGCGTCGGCGTGGGTGTCGGCGTCGGCGTCGGCGTGGGTGTCGGCGTCGGCATCGGCATCGGTGTCGGCGTGGGTGTCGGCGTGGGTGTCGGCGTCGGCGTGGGTGTCGGCGTCGGCGTGGGCGTGGGGGTAGGCGTCGGCGTTGGCGTGGGCATCGGGGTGGGCGTCGGTGTGGCCGTCGGGGTGGGCGTGGGTGCCGGCATCGGCGTCGGGGTTGGCGTCGGGGTTGGCGTGGGTGTCGGCGTCGACGTCGACGTCGGCGTGGGTGTTGGTGTCGGCGTTGGAGTAGGCGTGGGCGTGGGCGTGGGCGTGGGCGTGGGCGTGGGCGTCGGCGTCGGCGTCGGCGTCGGCGTCGGCGTCGGCGTGGGCGTCGGCGTCGGCGTCGGCGTCGGCGTCGGCGTCGGCGTGGGCGTGGGCGTGGGCGTGGGCGTCACACTGATGGCAGGAAGGTCACATCCACCGTCGTGCTCCTGGGGTTCCCAGTCCGGAAATGAATCGTCGCTGCCCGGCCTCCGGCTGAGGTCTCTATGCCCTTGGTCCCCTACGTCTTGGGTGATATATATGTCGAAATTGGCGTTGCGATCTGAATGAAAGACAAAAGTGTCGCCAGAGGGGCCCCATGCAGGAGCAGCGTCCTCACCATCATTGATGGTTGCCCCGATCACCTCCTCTTCGCCGGCATACATTGAATAGATCTCCCAGTCCCCGTGGCGGTCAGAGGCAAAGATTGCCCTCTCCTTTCCGTCGTGAATTGCCAGGTCCGGCCAGCGCTCGTTAGATTCCGCTGAGTCTTGCCATAACCCATCCGTTAGATTCACAGGGTTGGAGCCGTCTGCGTTGGCGATATAGATGTCCCAATCGCCGTCCCTGTCGCTGGCATAGGCAATGCGGCACCCATCCTGCGACCAGGCGGGGTCTCTGTCTTCGGCATCGTTGCTTGTCAGTGCCGTAGGAGCATCGCTTGGGAGATTGCTGTCCGAGAGGCTCACAGCATAGATCTCGGCATCTCCATCTCTAAGGGAAACAAAGGCCACCTTGTCTCCGCGTGTAGTTATGGAGGGCGATTCATCGTCGGCCGGGTCCACAGTTAGCCGGTTGAGCTGTTGAGAGCGGATGTCGAGCAGATAAATTTCGAACCCGCCTTCGACATCGTCGTCCATGATGTTTCGTTTGGAGCTGAAGGCCAATAGCAGGTTTCCTGAAAGCGAAGGGTGCCTGTCTTGAGCACTGTGATTGGTCAGATTCGTTGGATTGGAGGCGTCCGGATGCACTGAATAAATTTCGCTGTTGCCGTCTCTTTCCGATTGAAAGACGATCAGCCCTAACGCTGGATGCGGTGTCGGCGCGGGCGCTGGGGCAGGGGAGCGGGCACGGGCAGGGGAGCGGGTTGGGATCGCTGTGGGTGTCGGCGTCGGCGTCGGCGTAGGGGTCGGTGTCAGAGTAGGCGTTGGTGTCGGAGTAGGCGTTGGGCTCGGCGTAGGACTGGGTTGGCGGCGGAGGACTGGGATGGATGACGGGCGCGGTAGGTGTGGGTTCTGGACGCGGGGTCGCGGTTCGTGCCGAGATGTATACCCTGACAAAGCGATCTCTGTTTATGTAAACTTGGGCCGCAAAGCCAGCGACTGCATCGGCCCCGGTGATCTCCATCCCCGTTCCTCGTGGGTCTACCTGTACCGTCAGGGTGACCGCGGTGCCTGCATGGTACCTTCCGTCGGGGCCAGGAGGAGTATCAAGTATTACGAAGCCCAAGGGCACCAGGAACCGTTGGCCCTGGGCCAGGACCTGCCTACCATTTATGAACAGGCGATAGCCGGATGCTGAGATTGGAGTCGTGCTGGGGATGGGGGTGAGTGTGTTGGTCGCAGCGAGCGTTGGAGGCGGGGGTGGGGATGGAATCGGAGGCGGGGTTGACGCGGTGTATCCAGATGCCCCCTCCGACTTCGGCGGTGACACTCTCGCCGATAAAGGAGTCTCTTCCGTTACCACAGGGGGCGTTAGTTGTACCGACGAGTACGGAGTCGGTCTTGGGGTTTCCGTGGCTGATGAATCTGGCACCGGTTCAGAGCCCCGAGGCGAATGATCCAAAGTAGGGATTTCTGTTTTACTTGGCCAAGGAACCGTCGGGGTCGCGTTGCCCTGCATCTCCGGTCCTGTATCTAGATCATCCACACCAACGGTTGCTGCGACGGCAAAAATACCGAGTGCAGCCAAGTCGACCTCGACCCTGATCCAGGGATGGTCGACTGACGAGGGTTTCGGCATCCAATTGGAGACGGGCTCGTCGTAACGCAGGACCACCAGCCGGTGCGGGTCTCCTCCGGCCGCCAACAGGTCGTCTTCATCCAGCAGTAGCGCCATAGTGCCGGCAATCGGATTACTGCCCTCCCAGAACTCAACCCCTGAGCCTTGAACGGAGACGCGAAAGGCCCGCACAGCCGGGGAGAACCCATAGGGGAATGAAGGGAGGGAGCTCAGTGGCGCGTCTTGGTAACTTACCTGGATTCCTTGAAGTCCGACGCCATCGCCCGGCGTTATCACTACCGTCCCTTCGGCGAACGTGAAAGATCTGGGGGGTTGAGATCTGGGGGGTTGAAAAGTGTGGTTGGCGGACGGGGGAAATGTAGACCAATTGGTAGGAGTTGCCTCTATCTGCGGTACCTGGTCCTCATTCTGAAATACGACGAGGGCCACAATGGTGGCGACCACCGCCCCACCCAGGATCAGTAGGACAAATGCTTGCACTGGGTGGCGTAGGGTGGTCCCCAAACCGCGCATTCTATTTGCGTAGCATCTTCAGCTTTACCATATACTCCGAAGCTGACCGTCAGTGTTGACGAACTTTGATCTCGAGAACAGATACAATCGAGTCCAGCGATTGCAATTGTCGTATTCAATTACCCGCAATATTTACCTCAGTGCCCCTCCTCAAAATGGCAACCTGTCCGCGGAGTAATCCAACAAGTACTGTCATTAACGCAGCGGAATCTACTTGTTGTTGACGCAAAGATACGTCCGCGTGATTACTTCATATCACAAAGGACAGCAGACAGACGCAAAATAACAGTTACGATTGCTTTTGCCGGATGCCCCGCAGAACGTGGTGGTAACGCTGGTTGGAATGGGCGAACCTACCACCTTCTCACGTGGTGTTGATTACGTGCTTCCATATTGATGGCTTTCATGTGGGAATATCGTCCAAAGATGTGGTGAGAGAATGAGACGATCCAAGACCAGGGTAACAGTGAAGGAACCCTGCCCACTCGATCAATCAGAAGTTAGGCAACAATATGAAAATCAGCAACTTGTTGGAGAATTTCTCCCGACTGGCCCATTTTCGTGGCATGCCCGAGGCGGGGACCCCACGGTCCAACAAGGGCAATTGTACCATTGGTTTCCGTGGGGTCAAGCAGGTGGCAGGCTCCCAAATCCACCAGCAAAAGGAAAAGAGACACCTCGTTGGAGTCAGCGGCAAACCTGGCTATGATGGTGAGCGATCAAACCAATCCATCACCAACGAGGTGCAACTATTATGGGCCAAGGGGCATTGCCTTTCCAGTATGCGGAAGACGGGAGTTCCACGGGCGTGACCGGGCTGGCCGGTCTGGCGGTCTGCTTGGACCTGTGGCAGGTCGCCGGATTGGGCCAATCGGTGCGCCGGCATCTGGGCGTCAATCAAAGGCGGCAGGTGTGAACCGGCGCCCAGATGGTGACCTCTCTGGCGCTACTCAACTTGGCGGGCGGGGAGTGTGTGGAGGACCTGCGCCTTTTGGAGAAGGATGAGGGCTTGGGGCGGGTGCTGCGGTTGGCCGAAACCCATGGGATGCGCCGGAGGAAGCGTCGGGCGCTGCTGGGGAGGTGGCGGAAACGAGCGGCGGCGAACGTGCCGTCGGCCTCGGCGGTGTTCCGGTTTCTCGACCGGTTCCACGATGAGGGTGAGGAGAGCAAAAGGCAGCCCCACACCGCGTTCATACCGGCCGCTACCGTTGGCCTCCGTGGCCTGGCCCAGGTGAACGGTGAGCTGTTGGACTTCGTGCAATCCCATACCGGGCAGCGGCAGGCGACCCTGGATATGGACGCCACCTTAATCGAGACCCACAAGGAGCAGGCGCTTTACTGCTACAAGAAGTACAAGGCCTACCAGCCCCTCACCACCTATTGGGCGGAGGCGGACTTGGTGGTGCACAGTGAGTTCCGGGACGGTAACGTACCGGCGGGCCACCAGCAACTGAGGGTGCTTAAGGAGGCTTTGGAGCAGCTTCCCCCAGGGGGTGGAGCAGGTGCGGGTGCGCTCAAACACGGCGGGCTACCAGCAGGAGTTCTTGCGTCACTGCGCCGAGGGCAGAGACGAACGTTTTGGGGTGATCGAGTTTGCCGTGGGCGTAGACATGCCCCCAGAGTTCAAGGCTGCGGTGGCTGGAGTAGGTGAGGATCAGTGGCATGACCTGCACCGGGAAGTGGGCGGGCGCCTATCGCCCACCGGGCAACAAAGGGCCGAAGTGAACTTCGTGCCCAACTGGATCGGCCACAGTAAGAGGAGCCCTGAGTACCGCTTCATCGCCATCAAAGAGCCATTTAGAAATCCTCCCCTGCCCGGGATGGAGAACCAAGCGGGACTCTTTGCCCAAGTGGTGGAGACGGCGGGGGAGGCTGGTTCAAGGTCTTTGGAGTAGTGACCAACCGGGACCTTGACCCGGCGGAGTTAGTCTGGTGGTACCGGCAAAGGTGTGGGAAGGGGGAGGAGGTGCACGCCGTGCTGAAGGAAGACCTGGCGGGAGGGCGGTTGCCGTCAGGACTGTTCGGAGCCAAAACCGCTTGGTGGGCCATAACGGCGCTGGCCTTCAACCTGAACTCGGCGATGAAGCAGTTGGCCTTGGGTCAAGAGTGGGTGAGCCGAAGGCTGAAGGCGGTCCGCTTCGGGGTCATCAACTTTCCGGGGCGGGTGGTGCGCCACGCCAGGAGGCTGATAATCAGCCTGAGCTGGGGCCACCCCTCCTACGGACTGCTGTGCCAGGCACGGCGGCGAATCCTGGCGCCGGCCCATGGGCCGCCTGGGGGCTGAGCGGCTCTCTCCGTCCAATCATCGGTGCAGGCGCACCCGCGAAAACGGCCCATCCAGGTTTCAGGATGGCCTTGCGCCCTGCGCCAGCCTGACCTGCCTGTAAACACCACAGGGCTACTCCAGGACTCCTCGGACATCACCGTCCGCCTCCTGAAGCGGACCCCACCTCACCAATCAATGCCCCTGAGCGCCAATACCACTCTCAATGCACTCTCCTGATTACTTAGGTGTGGATTTGGGCGGCTGGATTCCCATGCCTTTGTATCGATACTCCTGCCACTCCGGCGAGACCATAACTGGAGTTGGCCTTTTGCTACCGAAAGAAGGCGGAGCAGATTGCCAGTGGCAACCACCAAAAGGCGGCGGCCAAAGCGCAGCCCCGTGGAGCGATCCGTTAGGAGAGTGGCCCGACGTTCTCTCCGCCGCATAGCGATCGAGCTTTAGTAGAAGGGCGTTTTTTCGGGTGCCGAGGAACCCGGAACCCCGCCCAAGCCAAGTGGTTGAAATGCGGCGCCAGCCGGAACCCAATGCCAACAACGCCAAGGGCATCCTGCTTGAGGTTCCCTTTAGGTGTCCTTAATCAATGGTCAATTGACGGGTGCCTCTACGATGTTCGGTTCTCCGAAACCATGGTAGTCAGTGCGGGTTATGCCGTCCCTCTTCTCGTGCAGGTAGCGGTCTTCCTCCCGTAGCAACAACCCACTCTCGTCAACCCAAAATGTCTTCACCTGGTCAAACGGACTAACCTGTGTTGGGTCTCCATCCAACTCCCAGCCAGCTTGATATTTCACCACCGCCTGGCCATTGATGGTCTCCGGCTCCTCGCTAGTGATGTCGTGGAGGCTGTCCAGCGGATAGCCACAGAAGCGTGTGTCAGCGTCCAGTTCTGGGGCCTCATCTTCGCCCACGCGCTGCCACATACTCCCTCCTGCTCCTCAGTGGAGATTTCCCTCCTATAAGTCGTGCGCTTCTGTGCTGGCTGAATCCTCCCCAGTGTCCGGGGAGGGTCGTAGATTACTATGAATTCAGCCTGGGGTTCCCCATCTTCACTCGAAAGCACAAACCATTCCCCAGCACTGCTGATGGAGCCGAGGACCTCCAGTGTCTCGATTCCGTCCCTAGCCGTCGTAAACGTGAAATCATAGTCTAGGTACTCCCTCGTGCAAGGATTCTCCGCTAGGGCCCAAATGACGCGAGGAATGTACGTGGAGGGCGGCGGCGGTGCCACAATCTGCGTGGGATAGTGGGTGGGTGGGTGGCGGCATAAGGGTGGGTACTTCGGTTGAGAGAACCGGTGGACTGGCTGGACGAGTCGGCTGTTCCGGCGACGGGGGGAACAGTTGGAAGCATCTTCAATTCCCAAGTGGGCGGAGGGCTGTCCGCGGGGAGTTGCTGGACAGTGAGAGCCGGTGACCCGACAGTCGGAGAGGGGGAAAGGATTGGCGTCTGGGCGACATCCGGGGGGAGGCACTGGTGCAGGCGATACTAAGGCTCAGGGACAGGGCTATGAGAATGGAACCAAATTTGATGTGCAACTTGGAACCCTCTTGCGGAGAGGTAGGACTACCTGCCAGAGCAGCCAAACCCAGTTGAAGACCCCAAGGGGGCGCGATGCGCCCTACTTCAACTTCACCTGGGAATGGTGATAAGTACCTCAGTCTGCTCTGGCAAGGGCAATCAAATTGAATGTCGGCGTCGGCTGGGGCAAGCCGGCAGCAAGAGGCAAAGAGTTACCCGATTTTCTGAACTCCGACATCAGCCGTAAAGCCTGCGAATCTCGCATCTAATTTCCGCCCATCGGAGTTTCGAAATTTGTTTCCCGGTTTGCATTCAGCTGGCCGATACGCCATAATCCAGAAACTTTCAGCCCTGCCGTAAGTGCTACTTTTGCGTTTCGATCTGGGGCCGTTAACACTTGCTGCAGGCCGCTATGACGGCATAAGGAGGTCTCTTGCCTACTCTACTCGAGGTCAAGGACTTGCAGACCCATTTCTTCACCATGGACGGCATAGTGAAGGCTGTTGACGGCGTCTCCTACGACCTGGAGGAGGGTGAAACCCTGGGCCTCGTGGGGGAGAGCGGATGCGGCAAGAGCGTGAGCGCTCTTTCGCTTATGCGGCTCATCCCCGACCCGCCCGGCAAAATCGTGAATGGAGAGGTTTACCTGGACGGGGAGGACATCCTGAAAATCGGCATGGACGAGATGCGGCACGTCCGGGGCGCCAAGATGTCCATGGTCTTCCAGGAGCCAATGACCTCCCTGAATCCCGTGCTCACCATAGAGCGTCAGCTGACCGAGACTCTCCAATTGCACAAGGGGATGGGCAGGTCGGAATCCCGCCGCGAGGGAGTCAACCTACTTGCTCGCGTCGGCATTCCAGACCCGGAACAGCGTATCAAGCAGTATCCGCACCAGTTCAGCGGAGGCATGCGCCAGCGCGTGATGATCGCCATGGCACTGAGCTGCAATCCCCGCCTGATCATCGCCGACGAGCCAACCACGGCCCTGGACGTAACAATTCAGGCCCAGATTCTGGAGTTGATGAAGGCGCTGACCACAGAGTTCGGGGTGGCCCTGATAGTCATCACGCACAATCTGGGCGTGGTGGCCCGCTACGCCGACCGGGTCAACATCATGTACGCCGGAAAAATTATCGAGAGGGGCACGGCCGCCGAGATTTACTCAAACCCGAGGCACCCCTACACCGTGGGCTTGCTTCGCTCGGTGCCCCGGCTGGATCTGCCCCGCCGCGCCCGGCTGGACCCCATCGAGGGCCAGCCGCCAGACTTGGTCCGGCTACCCGAGGGATGCGCGTTCCGGGCCCGGTGCCGGTGGGCCATAGACAAATGCGCCACCGACACTCCAGTACTTCTGGAGGCCGGGCACAACCATTGGTCCGCATGCTGGCGTTCAGAGGACCTTGGCCCGGCTGCGATAGATTTGCTGGGCGGTTCGGATTACGCTGAGTCCGAAGATTCCGCTGGAGATTAAAGATCATGACGACGATGACGGACACCGCACCGCAGGCCGGCGCGGCACAGCGAGACGAAGACATCCTGCTGGAAGTCAACAATCTCAAGATGTACTTCCCGGTGACCTCGGGAATGCTCTTCCAGAGGACGGTAGGCCACGTCAAGGCAGTGGACGATGTGAGCTTTACCGTTCGACGCGGAGAGACCCTGGGCCTGGTGGGGGAGAGTGGTTGCGGGAAGACCACGACCGGCCGCTGCATCCTCCAACTATATAAGCCGACGGACGGCGCGGTCCTATTTGAAGGGCAGGACCTCACCAGGATGGGCACCAAGCAGATGCGTTCCATGCGCCGTCAGATGCAGGTCATCTTCCAGGACCCCTACAGCTCGCTGAACCCCCGGATGACCGCCGGCAACATCATCGGGGAACCCCTGGTCGTGCACGGATTGGTGCACGGCAGGTCCGAATACCGCGAGCGCGTGGCTGATCTGCTGCAGAACGTGGGGCTGAACCCCTACATGGCAGACCGGTTCCCCCACGAGTTCAGCGGCGGCCAGCGTCAGCGCATTGGCGTCGCGCGCGCCCTGTCCGTCAATCCCAAATTCATCGTCGCCGACGAGCCGGTTTCGGCCTTGGACGTTTCCATCCAAGCGCAGATAATCAACCTGCTGGAGGAACTGCAGGAGCAGTTCAATCTGACCTACCTGTTTATCGCCCACGATCTCTCCGTGGTCCGCCACATCAGCGACCGGGTGGGAGTTATGTACCTGGGCCACATGGTGGAAATTGCGGAGAGAAACGAGGTATACCGGAACCCGCTGCATCCTTACACCAAGGCTCTGCTGTCTGCCGTGCCCATTCCCGACCCGATCCTGGATGCGCAGAGGGAAAGAGTGCTGTTAACCGGAGAGGTGCCAAGCCCTCTCAACCCGCCGCCGGGTTGCGTGTTCCACCCCCGCTGCCCCATCGCGGATGACGAGTGCAGCAGGGTGACCCCGGAGTTGCGCCAAATCAGCCCGGAACACTGGTCCGCCTGCCTCAAGGTCGAGGGTTACGGCCCCTACTGAACATCGATTAATTCGAGGCCAGATATTTCTAGGCCGGATATTTCGAGCCGGAGAGCTAGGAACCCCGGCGTTTTGACGCAGGGGTTCATTTTATGCTGGGGCGGCGCCGGGGACGCCACTGGCCAATAGGGACATGGTTCGGGCTATTCACCCTGGATCAGTCTGCGGGCTCCGCCGCCATCCTGCGGGCTTCCTCCCGGATTTCGTCCATCAGGGCGACCAGTTCCAGGATTTCATTGCTGGAAACCATACCCAGGAACTGACCGGTGTTCCGGTCCATCACCGGGATGATCGTTAGGGAATTTTCGGCCATACGTCCCAGGGCGTCCTCGATCGGTTCGTCCGGGTTGGCCTGAGGCGGCCCGCGGCGCATCAGCCTCCTCAACGGGGTGTCGCCAAAAGAACCCCGCCGCCAGAAAAGCAGCCTCCGCCTTGAATTTACCCTGGTCAATGACACAGTCCCCACTGGCGCCCCGCGTTCTATGATCAGATAGTCAGTCTGATCTGGCACGATCCAGTCGGCCAGGAAGTCGTTGACGGTAATTTCAGGGTCGGGATAAGTGTGGGACCGGTCGATAACGGAGCCGACCATCACCCCGGCCAGAGCGTGTCGCGCAAAGGCTGGTACCATCGTTCGGGGCTGGGACGCCGTCTCGGGAGTCTTGGCCCGGTTGACTGCTGCGGCTATTACAGGCGGCGTCAGCAGGATGTATCCGAACATGATGATGACGAGGAGGGAAAAAACATCCTGTCCAATTACTTGCGTCTCCAGCAGTACCAGGAGAAGGGCAATTTCGGCCACACCTTTGCCCATCAGCCCCACCGAAAGCACTATCGGGGTATCAAGTCTCGCCAAGTAGGTTCCAACGAATGATGCAATGATCTTCGCCGCCAAGGGGATGAACAGCAGGGCGATTATGGTCATTGGTGGAAGGTGGATGAACGAAAAGTCCAGGTACAAGCCGGCCGAGGCGAAAAACAGGGGTACGAACAGGCCCTCCGCCGTGCTGCGCATCCCTGGCATTATGTCCTCGCGCATCCGGTGGGGAAGGCCCGACAGCGCGGCGCCGAACAGGAGAGCACCGAGCGAACCGTGCAGCCCACCCAGGTTCTCCGCGCCGACCACCACCAGGAAGAGCCCCCCGATCAACAATCCATAGGACAGCTCCGGCACATTCAGGAACCGCTGCAAGAGCGCCATAACCCTGGGCAGAGCCTTCGCCGAAACTATCCAGATTACGATTGTGGAAGCAGCAATCTTGCCTAGGAGCTCAAGGACTCCAAGTATGCTGAGGGTCTGGTCCTCATCACCGCCGATCGTAAGACCGACTATCAGTAGTGCCAGCACTTCAACAATGATCACTGCTGTGAATATTCTAAGGCCGATTAGCTCCTTGAGCAGGCCCTTGTCGGCCAAGACCCTTGCCACCAGACCCAGGCTCGACAGCGAGAGGATTCCTGCCAGGGACAGCGCCTCGTTGAACTCCAACTTGGCAGCCGCCCCGGTTTCCTTGATAAATCCCAGTTCGAAGCCCAGGTTGAACAGGTCGGCGGTGACCACCAGGGATCCCAGGATGGAAATAACGACAGCCACGGTCGCGGCCACAAAGTAACGACCGCGAATAGTAGACATGAAGCCAGGTATGTCGATTTCATCCAGACCAATCAGGAAGAAGAAGATGAATACACCAATGTCGAGGAAGGGCTGTATGTGGTCCGTTATCTCTATCAGTCCGAAACCGACAGGACCGAGGACGACTCCGGCCAAAGTGTAGGCCACGATTGAACTGAGGCCGAGGCGGCTGAGAACGCCCTGAGCCAGCTTCGCAACGACGATCAGAAGTCCAATGAAGAGAAGAGCCTCGAAATTGCCGCTCTCAGAATCGCCGGCGAAGGGAAGATTGATGGGCAGGCCAAGAATCAATTGGGCGTCGGCGAACAACCTTAAACAGCTCCCGCCTGGATTGAGTCCGGACTATTGTAAACCATCAGATTGGGTTCCCAACTACCTGTTCCAGACTTCCGCGGCTGCACTTACCCATCTGGCACTGACTATTGTAACCAGTAGTCCCACTCTATTGAATTGATGACTGCCGAATACTTTATCGTCATCCCGGAGACTGTGTCGTCATTCCGGCCTTGAGCCGGAATCCAGAAGGGCAGGAAGAAGGCCTACGTAATCAGCGCCAGGGTTCTGGATTCCGGCTCAAGGCCGGAATGACGGGACCCGGTGACCCGTCCATCAATTCTCGGGTGACGGACTACCAGTCTGCCTGAGCCTGCAGCAGAATTGCTGAAATCACAAGTGTGTGTGTGGTATTTTCAGGGGTGGCATCACATCGATGGAAACTCGTAAGATTCGGGATATTCAGACATGCCCAAGACCATCTATCTTGCCAATCCCTACGGCTTTTCCGCACAACAAAAGAGCCTGCTCCTTCCGCCAATTGTTTCCACACTGGAGAGTCTGGGCCTGGAGGTGTGGGAGCCCTTCGCCCGGAACAACCAGGTCGACTTTGCTGCAGAGGGCTGGGCCTATCTTGTGGGGCAAAGAGACTTCAGCGACGTGGTGGCGGCCGACGCCACCTTCGCTGTTGTAAACGGCGTCCCTCCGGACGAGGGAGTGATGGTGGAACTGGGAATGGCAATCGCCCTGAAGAAGCCAACGTTCCTGTTTCGCGATGACTTTCGACGCGCCACCGACAGCGAACACTACCCCCTGAATCTCATGCTGTTCTCCGGCCTGCCCGAGCGGGGATGGCAGGACTACTACTACACCTCAGTGGAGGAGATAGCATCTCCGGACAAGGCCCTAGCACGATGGGCAATGGCCAGGTGACGCGTCAAGATGGCGCCAGTCCGGGTTAACAGGTGGCTGGGAGCAGGGAGGAGGGAGGCTATGGCACCCTCGCCAGGTTGCCGACCGCCTTGACCCTGACCAGCGTGGCATTGCTGGGCACGTAGGTGAGGGGCACCTCGTCTATCTCAACCACCTCAATGGTCGAAGGATCTGCACCGGCGGCAGCGGCCCTGCTGACGGCAGCGGCGGAGCAGTCGGCAATGGCCTGATCACGGCCGAAGTTCTCGAGGGAGTAGACCCTCTCCGCCTGCCCGCCAACCTGGGCAATGGCCGCGCCGATGGCGTTCGCCACCCCGGCGTGTTCCGGTCTCAATACTCTCGAAGCCCCGCTCAGCGAATCGCCCAGCAGGACACTCCCTCCACCCACCAGCACCACCGGAACGTCTTCGTAGCTGAGCTTGACCCGGTCTATGGCATCCTCAACGCGGCTCTGTATCAAGGACATGGAACGGGAAACTACGGATCCATCCAACTGGGCAACCAGTTTCCTGTCCCCCACCTCGGCCATCCCGCTGGCAACGGCTAGGTCGGTGGCCGTCAAGGTCGAGCCGCCGAATACCAGGGCCTCATCAGTCAGCCGGTAACCGACGCTTTCGGGGCCCATGCGAAAAGGGTCCGGCTCCACCACGGTACCCCCGCCCAGTGGTATGGACACCATGTCCGGCATACGGAAGTTGGTGCGGACGCCCGCGAGTTGCACCGCGACGGCAGCCTCCCGGGGAAAGCCCTTGACCAGGGACCCAACGTCCGTGGAGGTGCCGCCCACATCGACGACGATGCCGTCGGTCACGCCGGACAGGTAAGCGGCGCCCCGCATGCTGTTTGTGGGTCCGGAAGAGATGGTCAGCACCGGGAATTTCGAGGCGAATTCCGAGTCCATCAGGGTGCCATCGTTCTGGCTCATGTAGAGTGGCGCGGCGATCCCCATGGACTGCAGGGCCTCGGTGATGCCATAGATGGTTCGGGTGGCGATGTCTCCCAGGCAGGCGTTAAGCACGGCCGCGTTTTCTCGCTCCAGCAGTCCCATGCGGCCGTTCTCGTGGGAAAGGCAGACCCGGACTTCCGGCGCCTCCTCACGGATAATCTCCGCCGCCTCGACTTCGTGCGCGGAATTGACCGGAGAGAACACGCCCGAAACCGCTACGGCCCGCACCCCGTGACTCCGCAGGTTCCGCGCCGCCTCGCGCAAGCCGTCCCGGTCCAGGGATGAGATTTCCCGGCCATCGAATTCGTGTCCGCCTCTAATCATAAAGGCGTGTCCGCCAACGGCCTGCTTCAATGGCTCGGGCCAATCCACCAGTGGTGGAAGCAGATGGGTAGCAGGAAGGGACAGCCTGATCGCTGCCGTGGGGGCCAAATCCCTCTGCTCCAGCAGGGCGTTGGTGAAGTGAGTGGTCCCCACCATGACCGCGTCGACCCTGGCGTCTCGCGGCAGATCGGCCAGCAGCCCGGAGAGGGACGCCACGATCCCAGAGGTGACATCAGACGAAGTCGGCAGCTTGACCGCGGCAACCAGCTCTACTCCGTCCATCAGGACCGCGTCCGTATTGGTGCCGCCGACGTCAACGCCGATATTCACGTTCAGGTGCCCTGTACGACCAGGGGAACGTACTCCGTGTCATAGCCAAATGCGTGCGGCCCGGCAACGGCCAGTCCCTCGGGAGTGGTCCACAGCGCCGGCGCGGGGAACCCCAGGATGGTGACCCGCAGGCCGTAGCGCATGAGCTCGGTGGTCACCGGCTCGCCGTGTTCTGTTGCCACGGCGCAGATCAGGTCCGGAACGGTGCAGACCGTTTCCCCGTTCAGTCGCGCGATCAGGTTCTCGTTCTGGAACTCGATCACCATGCGCTCGCCCGCATAGTCATCCAGGCCGTCTATGGTCAGCGTCCCACGGGCGAATCCTGCCGCCGTACGGCGGTCCAGGTCGACGACCTTGCCGCTGAAGAGCACCCTCCCGGGGCAGCTCTCCAGGATGGCGTCGAGGGGGTCCCGGCCCGAGGCGCGGGCTCCTTTTACGGCATCCCCAAGGTTCCGGGCCATGGTCAGGGTGTTGGGAACGGCAGTTGTCCTCACTTGTTCGGCGGTCATGGGAGCCACCGCATAGCAAGCGATGCAGCCCATCTGAACCGTGATGGAGCGGGCCAGCCGCTCCGCCCAAGCGGGGGTTATGGTCTCACGTATTATCACCGAGTTACCCTTCTCATCGGCGATTGCCATTGGGCAACAGGGAACGCCGTAAACAAAGAAGGTCTTCATCTGCAACTCGGGGAAAGCGCGGCCCATTCCGTCCGCGTCGACGACCGGGAGGCCGGTCATTGCCGCCGGGATCAGCGGTTCCACGGAGTTGCTGCCGCCAATCTCGTTGGAGATCAGTGCCGTTGCTTTCTCTCCCGTATACTCCTCAATGGCCCGGAGAGCGTGATAGGACTGGAGGTCACGCACCTTTTCGATGCCGACGGTGGGAGCGCCTATGCCGCCGACACAGACAACACGGGCATCATCGGGAATTTCCTCGGGAGAGAGAACGGTAACCGGCCCCCACCGCTTTATAGCCTGGCGGGCCCGCAGTTGACCAATGTAGGGGTTGCCCCCGCCGCCGGTACCCAGTATTCCGGCACCGATGGCAATCGAGTCAAGGACGTCTTCAGTTGCTTGCCACAAATCGGTCTAAAGCCAAGTCGTAGTGTGTGGTTCGGGGTCGATCAGGGCCTCTGGATTCACGCTGCGGTCAGGAACAATCGGAGATATTGTAAGCCAGGGTGTACTGTACTACAAACCTTCACGATGCGGGACGACGTCGAGCCGCGAGGATGGGCGGCAACAATGCCGCCCTCGTCATCATCTTGCAGTGACAGACATTGGCAATCCTGCCAGGACGAGCCACATCTCGAAGATGGTTCTGTCTATCGTCAAGTTTGGTGGCCCGGGACTGTCTCAAGGTGCGCAATCCCGTCTAGGATGCCCTGCGAAGGAACAGCTGTGTCTTGAGTCAGAACGCAACAAGGCCAGAGCCACCATCAACCAGCGATTCACTGCCAGGGACGGCCGAAAGAAGCCACACCGCCTGTATGCCTGCCACTCCAGATTTGACTGACCGCTAGCCAAGGGTCAATCAAGACGCCGGAGATCCAGAGCAATCGCGTTTTAAAGTAAGAATTTTCTTAACCGTCATTCCCGCGAAATAGGCGTTGCAGTTGCTCTTCCAAGCGCTGCAGGGACTGTTGGGTGGCGCCTAGTTCGCTTTGGGTGGCGCGGAGTTCGCTGAGGAGGGACTCGCCGGTGAGGGGTTGCCCCTGTCGGCGCAGAGGCTCCTCATTGACTTCGTCCATGTTTTTTACCACGACGGCAACGAACAGATTGATCCCGACAAACGTGGCGACCACGACAAAGCTGACGAAATAGATCCATGCCAGCGGCTCCAGCTCCGTGGCAGTGTCCAAGATCGCGGTCCAGTCATCCAGCGTCACCACCTGGAACAGCGACAAAATGGAAACGCCCAAGGTTCCCCAACGCGCCGGATCATGCTCATGGAATAAACTGTGTCCGACAACGGCATACATATAAACTATGATTCCCAGCAGAATCACTATGTGTACCATGCTCGGTACGGACCGGACCAGAGTCAACAGGACCAGATTCATTTCCCGGACTGCTGAAAAGCCGCCGAGAAGCCGCAGCAGGCGTACCGTAAGGATGAGTATCGCGAGGGTGGGCCAAAGGAATACCAGACCGATGAGCACGAAATCGAAGACATTCCAAGCATCCCGAAAATACTGGTCGACCCTTGGTGAGGTTGCGAACATCGTCAGCAGAGCCTCTAGAACGAGTACCGCCAGGGTCAGGAACCAGACCAACCCCATCAACACTGCCAACCGGTCTAACAGATCGTCAGAAGTTGCCAGCCCTCGCAGAACCGCGGTTGCGATGATGAGTATGACGAGGAAGTGTTCGAACCTCCGAGCCTGAACTATCCGTTGAGCTTTCAGCCGCATATTCGGCGAGTCTCCTTGGTTGTGCTGGCGCTGTAAGCACTGCCTGGTGTGGAGCGGCGAGGACTTCTGCTTGGCCCTGTGTATCGAACATGCCGTCCGGCGCAGGGCCGCGCGCGGTTGATGGTGGGGAAGGGGAGACTCGAACTCCCACGCTTTGCAGCACATGATCCTAAGTCATGCTCGTCTACCTATTTCGACACTTCCCCAACGCCCCGGCAGTAGCGACGCTACCAGCCCCGGACACCAGGGCGTGTTTTCAAACTCCGAAATGGTCCCAAATCAACTTTCCCAGGCAAGACTGTAACGTCATCGACGAGCACTAAACAAGGGCCGGAGGCCGCAAAAATGGTCATACTGGGTAAACTTTGTTCTGGAAC
Source organism: Dehalococcoidia bacterium (assembly GCA_965249355.1). GTDB lineage: Bacteria > Chloroflexota > Dehalococcoidia > Lucifugimonadales > UBA3495 > VXOI01. The sequence continues at coordinate 1,474,863 of CBDFLW010000004.1, read as the reverse complement.
ATCGTTTGAAAACACGCCCTAGGACGGGCGGCCCGTTCCCGCAGTTGCATCATAACACGGGAGTGACCGCCCCAAGCATTCCTAAGGGCCTGTCACCAGTTGCCCGTTTCCCTAATTCCGAGGTCGTGGACCAAGGATCTTCCCTCACCCGGTCTGGAGTTCCCAGATCCAGCGGCCAATGGCCACCAGGAGGGCGAGCAGAGCCACTACTAGGGCGATGATTGCGATCAGAAAGTTGCCTGAGCTGCCCGGAGGACCGGCAGGGCCCTGAACGCCGGTGGATCCTGTAGCTCCCGCAGGGCCCTGAACGCCGGCCTGACCGATGTATCCCTGCTGCCCCTGGTTTCCGCGCGGCCCCTCCGACCCAGGATCACCCTTGACACCGGGGACGCCCGTGGCGCCGGGAATGCCCGTAGTGCCGGGAATGCCCGTGGCGCCGGGAATGCCCGTGGCGCCAGGAATGCCCGTGGCGCCAGGCGCGCCGGTGGCGCCAGGTATCCCAGTGGCGCCGGGACGACCCGTCGACCCTGGAGGGCCCTGGATCACCCTGGGCACTACAGTGGGCGTAGATGTGGGCCGGCGAGTCGGAGTCGGGGTATTGGTGGCGAGCGCCCTGGTTGCAGGGGAAGACAAATTTACCAATTCCAAGCCGCCTGGCGTCCAATTCCCTGACCATGTCCACCGATTTCCAACAATATCGGTAGGGTCCGCCGCCTGCCCGTTTACCCTTATTGTAACAGTGCCCCTGGGGTAAGTTGTTCCAGGTGAAAGTTCCAAGCCAAATGTTCTGTTGCCGGCGGGATTGGCTTCTACTGTGTCGGTGTCTATGACCTGGCCGTTGAAGACGAGATCCACCCTGGTTCCTACCGCAGCAGGCTGCCCGTTCACTGCCACAACTCCGACGATCGCGTGGGGCGGAGGACCCTGAGCAGATATCACGGCCGGAATGCTGATCAAGAGCGCAGTAATTGCGACGACAAGGAGGACTTTGGTCAAGGTTAGCTTCATTGGCGAACTCTCCACATTTGCGGCTCAAGCTAGCCTATACCGGCACAACACGGCGTGGCTGTCCCACGCTTATGTGGCGGATAGGCCGCGACGGGTTTGTGGAGGAGTCTGCACAGCCGACGGAGGCAGTCTTTTTCGGCGGTCACCCGGGCGATCACCTGGGCGAACGCCGGAGTGTGCTCTCGCCTCCCACATCCCTTTCTCTGCTGACATAAGATTTTAATCAAGGTGACGACAATGTGCCAGTGATTACGGTACCTTTCTGCCGGAAACGAGCTCGGCCACCGTATCCCGCGGACACCCAGCATTTGGGGTATCCTTACCCAGTTGAAAGAAAACTGTCTTGGCAATCGCAGACAGAAAATGCCGTGGAAGGAGCAGGACGCGATGCAAACCAAGGAAGGTGGACCGACGACGCCGGAGGAGTACCTCGCGTTGCTGACTCCGGAACGAGCCGACCAGCTCGGCCAGCTGAGGCAGGTGATTCTGCAACGGCTTCCGGAAGGGTACGTGGAGCAGATCGACTTCGGGATGCTAGCTTATGTCATTCCGCTCGAGACCTATCCGGAAACCTACAACGGACACCCCCTGATGTATGCCGCGCTGGCGTCGCAGAAGCGGCACATGTCGCTGTATCTGATGAACGTTTACGGCGACAACGAGACGCTACAGTGGTTCACTGCCGGCTTTGCTGCGGCAGGAAAGAAGCTGGACATGGGCAAGGCCTGCGTGCGGTTCAAGAAGCTGGACGACCTGCCGCTAGATTTCATCGGCGACGTGATCGCCCGGACCCAGATGTCCGAATACATCACGGGATACGAGGCCTCGAGGGCGCAGATGGCAAGCAACCGCATGTCGCGGCGGTAGTCCAAGGAAAGGCAATAAGCGTCCCTCGTCACGGAGGGGTCAAGGCAGAACGGCCATCGGCTGGTTTCCGTTCCGCCAACTCCGGGACCGATTGAAGTGGCGTAGGTGAATCGGGCTTACCGGTGCCAGCCTGTGCCCCCGAAGTACCCTCGGATGTAGGCTACCTGGCCGCCGTGGACGATGTTGTCCCACACCAGGATGCCCAGGGCGTCGGCCACTGACATCGTCGAGCCAGCCGGACCGGGTGCAGGGACGCGGCGCTCCAGTCCCTCGACGTCAAGCTGCTGGATGTAGGTGCGGGCGGCGGCGTTTACGGCATCGTAGTAACCCATCAGGACCTCCCGCGAGGGGCAGCCCCACTCCGCCACCTGCTCGGTGCTCCACCCCATGCCAAATTCGTTTGGGTCCTCATCCATGCCGAACTTCTCGCTCCAGCCTCCGATCGTCCAGACCTGATCTGCGTCCTGACACCGGCCGTAGATGAGGCGGTCGGCCACGCGGGTCATGTGCCAGACCAGCCATGACATGGAATTGGACGCGTCGTTGGGCATGAGGTTAAGCGTATCGTCGTCCACGCCGTCAACGGCTGTGGACACCATGTCCCAGTTGCGTTGCAGGGCGAAGATGGTGGTGTCGACGTCGGACATTTCGTCCCTCCAATATGTCTGTCTCGGCAGGTTCCTCGACCCCGGATAGGCTGATGCTAATGTAGACCCGACGATGGCCAATCACAAGTACCGGCCGGGGATCGACTCAAAGGCATGCGCCCTCCGGAAGGCGGAAGGGCGCGTTCGACTTGTCAGTTGGTGACCCGCCTCGGGGTCGAACCGAGAACCTACGGATTAAGAGTCCGTTGCTCTGCCAGTTGAGCTAGCGGGCCAGTATATCTCAATCTATCAATTCGCAGTCAGAACTGTCAATTGCATCAAGGCCACTTGACAGGGCAATCGCATTTGTTCCCTCTCCCTCCGGGGGAGGGTGGGGGCGGTCCCTTTGGTGAGCGGCCATCGTATAGCCCCGGGCATTTTGCCTTCACCTCAGCCCTCTCCCGAAGGGAGAGGGAGAACTAAAAACCCAGCGGCCCTCATACTCCGTGGTTCAGGCGATCTATGAGGTACTCCGGCAGCCCGGCCTGGTGCATCTTTCCCTGGGTGGCGGCCCGGTCGTATTCCACGCGGTAGTGCTCCACGCTGTGCGCGTCGCCGTCGTATACAGCGTAGCTGGCACGGCTGTCGCGGTCCCGCGGCTGGCCGACGCTACCGGGGTTGACGATGCAGCGTTCGGCGCCCAGCGGGACTGGCTGGCCCTCGGGCATCGGCAAGAACAAGGGAACGCCGCCGTTCTCCCGGCAGATGAACGGATAGTGGGAGTGCCCCACCAGGCAGTAACCGGTGGTCAGAAGGTAAAGCGTGGCGACGGCCTGGGACGGGTGCAGGAGGTACTCCACGATCGGATCACGGAGACTGCCGTGGACCAGGGTGAACGGCGACTGCAGATTCACCAGCGGCAACTCCGCTAGGAACGCGGCGTCCTCAGCATCAAGCTGCTCCGCCGTCCAGCGGATTGCGGTAAAAGCCGCCCCGTTGAAGTCTGCAGCATCGATGACCCCGGCGGCGGCGTAGTCGTGGTTTCCGGCCACGGCAACAAGATCGAATTCGCGCAGGCGATGCAGGCAGGCCGACGGGTCAGGTCCATAGCCGACCATATCGCCGAGGCACCAGATGCGGTCGAAGCTACCGCGTCGCTGAGCGTCCTGCAACACTGACTCAAGCGCCTCCAGGTTGGAGTGCACGTCCGAGACGATCAGTGCCCGCAACCGTTATTCTCCGGCATCAAATGGGCTGCCTGCAGAACTCCATAGTTACAGGTATTATAGCAACCGGATTCCTTTCGCGGCGGATCATCACATCGACAGAAGGGAGGCGGCAACCATGACCGCAGCCAAGCCACAGGTACACGTGATCGGCACCGGGGGCAGCATTGCCGGGATCGGCCCTGACCGGATGGACTACATCCTTTATTCTGAAATCGGAGACCACCTGACCATAGAGCAGTCCTTGGAGCGCGTGCCGGAGGCCAGAGACCTGGCGTCCATCACCTCGGAGGATCTGGTCAGCGTGGGGAGCACCGCCATCGGTCCGGCCGACTGGATAGCCTTGGCTACCAGGATCAACAGCTTGATGCGGGACAACCCCGGCCTCACAGGAATCGCGGTCACCCACGGTACGGCGACACTGGAGGAGACCGCCTACTTCCTCCACCTGGCCGTGAAGACAGACAAACCGGTCGTGATCACCGGCGCTATGCGGCCTCCAACGGCCCTTGGCACGGACGCCGACCTGAACCTGCTGGACGCCGTGCGCATCGCCTCCTCGCCTCACGCGGGTGGTTTGGGTGTCCTGACGGTGCTCAACAACCAGATCCACTGCGCCCGCGACGTGTCCAAGGCCAACACCTTCCGGGTGGAGACCTTCCGCCCCAACGAACTGGGCTTCCTGGGCTACGCCGACTCCGACCACCAAGTAGTGTTTTACCGGGCGCCGCTTCGCAAGCACACCACCTCTACGCCCTTTGAGGTTGAGGGCCGCGACGACCTGCCGCGCGTGGAAATCATATATGCCTACGCCGGCGCCGACGGCGCGATCATCGACGCGGTTCGCGCGATGCGCCCCGCTGGCTTGGTGGTGGCCGGTTTCGGCGGGGGCACATACCCGCCCGCATTCGTCGCAGCCGCGGCCCGCGCCGTCGAGGACGGCATCCCGGTGGTGCTGGCGTCGCGTTCAACGGCGGGCCGGGTAGTGACCACTCCCGCCAAGGAGCGCCAGGGCTTTATCGTCTCAGACAACCTGCTGCCTCAGAAAGCCCGAATCCTGCTGATGCTCGCCCTGACCGTCAGCAACGAACGCGAATGGCTGCAACAGACCTTTTACGAATACTGATTACGTGTATAATTCGCGAATTCGAATAGTCGGCGGCCGAGAGCGGGGATACAGGCTACCGGCAGCAATTTACAGCAAGGGACATAGCCGGTGGCACAGATAGCAGCGGGCGGGGAATCCCCGGCAGGATACGGGCCGCGACGGACCAAGGACCCGATCATGGCGACCACCGTGATCGGGGCGCACACCCTGGAGCACATGTATGGCCGTGGATTCCTGGTTCTGATCACGGCCATCTACGTCAGCCTTGGCTTGAACCCGATCCAGGCTGGGCTTCTGGACGGCGTGAGACAGTTGGCCGGCGGGGCCACCAGCATGTCCGGCGGCTTTTTTGTAGACGTCTTTCAACATCGCCGGGCCCAGGTCCTCTCCGTCAGTCTGGCCCTGATCGGTATCGGATACTTTCTCGTCTCGATTTCGCCGGCCTACTGGCAGGTCCTGGCCGCCCTGGCAATAGCGTCCGCAGGAACGGCAATGTGGCATCCGCCGGCCCTCGGGCTGCTGGCGCAGCGCTTTCCGGAACGCCGGGGCCTGTTCATTTCCATGCACCGCTCGACAGGAAATGTCGGCGACTGGATAGGACCCCTGATCGTGAGCGGGCTGCTGGCCGTGATCGGCTGGCGCTGGATCGTGGGCGGCGGCGCTCCCATCATGCTGATCCTGGCCACCGCCATCTTCCTGCTGCTCCGCAACGTGGACGGGCCGCCTCTCCCTGGAGTGGACTACGGGGCCAAGATAAAGCAGCAGCTCCGAGACATGGTCGACTCCTTCCGCGGCACTGGCATGTGGAGCATATTCACCGTGTCGGCGGTCAGGGGCATGGGTGACCGGTCCCTTTTGTGGGTGATTCCTCTCTATCTGTCAAGGGACTTGGAGTTTAGCGATTTCTGGGTCGGGTTCCATGTGGCGCTCTTTGCGGTGCCAGGGATAGTTACCGGGCCGCTGTTCGGGGCCCTTTCCGACCGCATCGGGCGCAAGCTAATAACCATGTTCGTCATGGCCGCCACGGGCGTGATAACCCTGGCAATTGTAATGCTGGGCGACAGCTGGGGAATGACGGTGATGGTTTTCGTTTTCGGGGTGTTCATATTCACCGTAAACTCGCTGACCCAGGCGGCAGCCATAGACGTGGCCGAAGGCAAAGGACTGGAGGGCTCGTTCATCGGGCTGATGTGGGGCAGCAACGCCTTCTTCGGCGCAATAGCGTCCGTCGCGGCAGGGGTGCTGGCCGATAGGGCCGGTTGGGACTCGGCGTTTTACCTGGCAGCGGGGCTGTATTTCTTCGGCTTCGTGATATCGATCCTGATGCCGAGCGGAAGAACAGGCACCTCCCCGAGGTAAGGGCCAGCCGCGATTTCCCGCAAAAGATGGCTACCGGACGAATTTCTCCAAGGCCGCCCGGTATTGCTCAGGGGTATTCAGGTCCAGCAAGATCTCGGGATTGTCCAGCGGTATCCGGTGGACCGCCTCGGGCCTGCGCCGCACCACGGCCTTGATACCCTGAGACTCCTCACCGATGGCCAGCAACTCGTCCAGCAGATCTGCAGACAGCACGATCGGGTGCCCGCCCTTTTCGCCCCAGGTGGGAACTGTGATGGCGAAGTCGTGGTTTCGGTGCGCGTCGAGAACGCGGCCGATGTCAGCCGCCGAGCGGGGCTGATCGACGTTCAGAAGCAGGATGTTCCTGACAGTGTGCGGATTGACTGCCGACAGCCCTGCCTTGATGGAGGTAGTCTTGCCCTGCAGGTAATCAGGGTTCTGGACACAGGTGACATCCGGGCGGCCCGCCAACAACGGACGAAGGTCGTCCGACCGGTGCCCCAGCACCACCACCACGCGATCGGCGCCGCCGGCTCGCAAGGCCGAGACCTGGTGCTCGATCAGGGTCTGACCACGCCACGGTAGCAGAGCCTTCAACCGGCCCATCCTGCTGGACTCTCCGGCGGCCAGCAGGATGGCCCATGCCTCGTTCATCCGTCAGACCTCGACGGCGCGCTCGACGATGCTTGCAGCGCGGTCGATGTACCAGTCACCCATCGTCATCTTGCCGCCGTCGCCGCCGCGCCGGACCATAATGATTTCCGACATTATGCTAACGGCGATTTCCTCGGGAGTAAGGGCCCCGATGTTCAGCCCTATGGGGGCGTAAACCTCACCGATGCGTTCCTTGGTGGCTCCCTGTTCAAGCAGGCGACGGTAGATCATCAGGGTCTTGCGCCGGCTGCCCAGCAGGCCGATGTACCGGGCCTTGGACTTCAGTGCAGACTCCAAGGCCATGTCGTCGTAGCGGTGTCCGCGTGTGGCCACGACCACGAAAGTGTTGACGTTGATGCTCAGCAGGTCAGACCAATGCTCATAGGGGGTTACGATGGTCTGCTCGGCATATGGGAAGCGCTCCTCGTTAGAGAACTCGGGCCGGTCGTCGACCAGGTACACGCGGTAGCCCAGGAGGTTGGCCAGATCGGCCGTGGCCTTACCCACGTGTCCGCCTCCCACCATCACCAACGTGGGCGGAGTCGTAAATCCCTCAACGAAAATCTCAGTTCCGTCTTCCGTCGAAATGGACTCTGTGTTGCCGACATCCGCTACTCGCCTCGCCACCTCTAAGGCAGGTTCATCAAGGGTTTCCGAACCCAGGGTGCCAGACACGGTACCGTCAACGCGGAGCAGCAGCTTGTCCCCCAGACGCTCCGGGTGTTGCGGGCTGTTGACCACCGTAGCGAGGGCCACCGGCTCTCCGCCGTCGTAAGCATCGAGAATTTCGTCGCCGAGGGGCAGAAAGTCCTCCAGGCGGCGTAGCGGTTCCAGGTAGAAGTACATTGTGCCGCCGCAGACGAGTCCGTCCCGGGCAGCGATATCCTCATTCAGGTAATAGTCCTTGAATTCCGGCCCGCTGCCATCCCGTAGCATTTCCTTTGCGGCGAACCAGATGTCACCCTCGACGCAACCACCGCCAAGCGTACCAAGGCCACTGCCATCATCCTTAACCAGCAGCATTGCGCCGGCCTTCTGCGGCGTTGATCCTTTTGTTCTGACCACGGTTGCCAGCACACAGGGCCGGCCATCTCGCAGAGTGTCCACAGCTCCCTGAATGACTTCCTTCATGGCTCTTCCTTCCCCGTAGATCGGGGCCCCTCAAAATGGGGTGTGCTTACATTGCCTAGCTTATCAAAATGGTGGCACAGCCTGCAATCTTGGTACGCCAGCCCTTCATTCACTTAATCAAATAACATGATAATACACGGCACCCAGACTGCAATTTTAGCTATGTTTCAGGTATAATGTTATGTTGTATGGCAGTAGTCGCGATCACCTCGTCAAGTGAGCGAAACGCCCGCCGTTACGTTGCCGCCATGGAGGCGGCGGGGTCGGAAACGCGGGTGCTGCTGCCAGATTCACCCGGTGGGTCTCCCATTCCCGAGCTGATGAGCGGCGTCGGTGGGCTGATGCTCTCCGGGGGGCCAGACGTTCACCCTGTACGATACGGTCAGGAACCCGACCCGAATGCAGGACTGCAACTGCGGCCCAAGCTGGACGACCTGGAATTCCAAGTCCTGGAGTACGCCCTCTCCCTGGATATGCCTGTACTCGCCATCTGCCGCGGCATGCAGGTGCTGAACGTCGCCTTCGGCGGCAGGTTGATCCAGAACCTTGACGGCCACCGCAGCAAGGATACCACCGAAAACAGCGAGCCGCTGACACACCAGATTTACGTCGCTCCCGGCGCGAAAGCGGCCGCCGTCATCGGCTCCGCCGGTTTTTTCCGAGTCAACAGCTACCACCACCAGGGCCTCAACGAAGCTCAAAGGGCTCCGCGCCTGATGAGCACGGCCTACAGTGTCGAAGACGGGTTAGTGGAGGGGTTGGAGAGTCCTGAACACAGTTGGGTCATCGGGCTGCAGTGCCACCCGGAGCGCCGGGACGAGGTTCCCCGGTCGTTCGCCAACCTTTTCGCCGGGCTCCACGACCGCGCGGAACGGTTCGTCGAGAAGCTCACAGTCTAGCGTGCGTCGCTCACCGGCGTTCTCCGTTGGTTCCATTTCCGAGACCTTCCTGCTCTGTTAAAGGGGGAACGCCCTAACCATTCTCGCCATCGCAACAGCCCAGCAGTAACAGGAGTGTAGTCCTATGGTAACAACCGCCCCGCTACCGCCTGGAGAGCGACCGATCCGCATCGCCGATGAGATGCGGACCTCGTACCTGACCTACGCCATGAGCGTGATCGTGGCGCGGGCGCTCCCCGACGTCCGGGACGGGCTGAAACCGGTGCAACGGCGCATCCTGTACGCCATGCACGACATGGGCATTCGGCCCGGCTCACAGTTCCGCAAGAGCGCCCGCATTGCCGGTGAAGTGCTGGGCAAGTTCCATCCACACGGCGAGGGTTCCGTCTATGACGCCCTCGTGCGGCTGGCGCAGGACTTTTCCATGCGCTACCCGCTGATCGCGGGACAGGGAAACTTCGGGAGCGTCGACGGGGATCCGCCGGCGGCAATGCGATACACGGAGGCGCGACTGGCCCCCATCGCCGACGAGCTGCTGGCCGACATCGACCAGAACACCGTCGATTTTCTGCCCAACTTCGACGACTCTCTCTCCGAGCCCACGGTGCTGCCGGCGCGGCTGCCCAACATGCTGGTCAACGGCGCGACGGGAATCGCTGTGGGGATGGCCACCAACATCCCTCCTCACAACCTGGGCGAGGTCTGCGACGCGCTGGTCCTCCTAATTGACCAACCCGATGCCACCACCGAACGGCTGATGCGTCACGTGAGGGGGCCGGATTTCCCCACAGGCGCGAAGGTGAGGGGTCGGCAGGGAATTGTCGACACCTACACCACGGGCCGGGGCCGCATCATCATGGAGGCGGACGCCGAGTTCGAGGAGACACGAAACAATCGCGAGCAGATCATCGTTACCTCTCTCCCGTACCAGGTGAACAAGGCTAACCTGATCGAGCGCATAGCGACTCTGGCCCGGGAGCGCAGGATCGAGGGAATCTCCGACATCCGGGACGAGTCCGACCGGCGCGGCATGCGCATCGTCATCGAGTTGCGCCGGGACGCCCAACCGCGAGTGGTGCTGAACAACCTGCTCCGCCAGACGGTGATGCGCTCCTCATTCAATTCGATCATGCTGGCGCTGGTGGACGGGCAACCGCAGGTATTGCCCCTGCGACGGTGCCTCGAGCTGTTCATTCAGCACCGGCAGGAGGTCATCCGCAGGCGTTCCGAGTACCAGTTGCAACGGGCCCGCGACCGCGACCACATAGTGCAGGGCCTTCTGCTGGCCCTCGACCGAATCGACGAAGTCATCGAAATCATTCGGAATTCCGCTGACGTCGAGGAGTCCCGCAACAACCTCATGCAGCAGCTGGACCTGTCGGAGGCGCAGGCGCAGGCCATCCTCGACATGCAATTGCGCCGCTTGGCCGCCCTCGAGCGGGAGCGGCTGCAGAACGAGCACGATGAGCTGCTTCAGAGGATCGCGGAGCTGGAGGCCCTCTTGGGCGATCCGGTGAAGATACTGGCCCAAATTAAGACGGAGACCCGGGAACTGAAGAGGTCATTCAACAACCCGCGCCGCACCGTGATCCTAGAGGAGGAGATCGGCGAGGAAACCCCCGAGTCCCTGATCCCCCAGGAGGACGCAATAATCACGCTGAGTCAGCGCGGTTACGTCAAACGCGTCCCCCCCAGTACGTTCCGGCAGCAGAACAGGGGCGGAAAGGGGGTGCGGGGAATGACCACCCGCGACGGCGACGCCATCCTCGACCTGGTGGTGGTCGACACCCACAGCACCCTGTTTTTCTTCACCAACCGCGGCCGGGTCTATCCCCTCCGTGCCTTCCAGATCCACGGAGATGCCTCGCGCACCTCGCGGGGAGTGCTGCTTTCCAACCTTCTTCCCCTGCAACGAAACGAGCAGGTCCAGGCAATGTTGCTCATCAAAAATCCTAATGACGACTACCCACTGCTGCTGGCGACGCTGAAGGGCCAGATAAAGTCGCTAAAGACCGGTGAACTGACCAACATTCGCCCATCCGGGCTCATCGTCATGAACCTGGCGGCAGATGACGAACTGGTTTCGGTGGCCCAGGTCGGCGAAGCCAAGGACGCCATGATGGTAACCGAGCGAGGGCAGGCCATCCGGTTTGCCATTGACGATCTGACTCCCCGCTCCAGAACCGCGGGTGGCGTGCGTGGCATTCGCCTGATTGGCGACGACAAGGTGATCTTTATGGGCGTCGTTACTCCCAACAGCCAGTTGCTGGTCGTGAGCCAGCGGGGCTACGGGAAGATGACCGCCACCTCCAGCTACCGTTCCGTTGGCCGGGGGGGCCAGGGAGTCCGCACATTCCAGTTGACCGAAAAGGCCGGCCCCCTGGCTGCGGCACGGATTGTCACCGATCCGGAAAACCAGGAGATGCTGATCATCTCCGCCAAGGCGCAGGTGGTGCGAATCAGTACAGAAGACGTGCGTGAGACCGGCCGCATCGCCCAAGGTGTCATCCTCTGGAAGGAGCGCGAGACGGACGACTACGTGGCATCGATCGCGGTTTTCCAAGAAACGGACCGAAATGGAGATGCCGTGCCGCCGTCCAACGGGCACCGCCGCAACGGCCGCTCTGCAGCCAACGGACATGACCCGGACGCCGAAGTCGGTGAAGTCGGTGAAGTCGAGGATGATCCCGAATAGTAAGAATCTCGATCCGGGTGCCGGATACCGAAGCCGAGGGAACGGTTCGCCGTTCCCTTTTTGTTGACCGGAGACAAATCCTCACTATCGCTTTCTGCATCTCCATGGCCATTGGCTCACGTTGCGCCGAATTGCGCAGAGCTATCGCACTTGGACCAATTAGGCTCGTCATTCCCGTTTTCTCGGGAATCCAAAGTCCCTCACCATCTTGAATGTGGGCGCACGCCGGAAGTCCTGGATTCCCGCTATCGCGGGAATGACGATGTATAAACGGAATTGAGGGTGCGCAGAGTCGATATGCCAGTGTGGGCATCCAAATGCGATTGCCCTGCCGATTTGCGCTGTTGATATTGCATAAGGAAACCGCATTTAGTACAATGCACGGCTGAAGTCAATATTATCTGCGGTGTATTATCGCATTTATCAATTAGGAGAGGTGGCAAATTGCCGATGAAGCTCGTCTTCCTGCACGGCGCAGGATGCTCCAGTCTTTCGTTCTACTACCAGTTGAGGCACTTCCGAAGTGCCAAGGCCATCGACCTCCCCGGGCACCCTGACGGCAAACCCTGCGAAACCATCGACGGCTACGTCGAATGGGTGCGGGGCTTCATAAAGGCCCGGCGTTACAAGAACGTGGTGCTTTGCGGACACTCGATGGGGGGCGCTATCGCCATGCGATACGCGCTGAAGTATGCGGATGAACTGAACGGCCTAGTTCTAATGGGAACAGGAGCCAGGCTGCGAGTACATCCCTACTACATGGAGCGCTGCCAGGAGCCGGGCCAAGACAATGTGCCTTGGCTGGAACAACATCTTGAGCACTACTATGGAGTCCAGGAAGAGGTTTACCCGGTCCTGAGGCAAAGGGCCGCGGAAGTGGGTCCCGAGGTAGAGCTAAATGACCTGATGGCCTGCGACAGCTTCGATATGATGGACTGCGTAAGCGACATCAAGGTGCCCACACGGGTGATCTGCGGGAGCGACGACGTAATGACGCCGGTCAAGTATTCCAAGTACCTGGCCAACAGCATAGAGGGAGCGAGGCAGAAGGTCATCGCCGGCGGCAGCCACTTTGTGCACATGCAGAAGTATCAGCAGGTAAACCAGGAGATCGAAGACTTCCTCACGTCATTCAAGCCTTCCTCCATGGGATCCAGATAGACGGGGGATCCAGATAGACAGGGGATCCAGATAAACGGGGGGATCAAGATAGACCCGCCCGGAGCGAAAGAAAGAAGCGCCTGCTGTTAGAAGCAGGCGCTTTTTAATTTGATCGAACTTTCGGGACAATCGCTAGGTGCGGTGTGGGTGATACCACCGGCTCCTGTAGAACAACAGGGGATTGCTGTAATCGTTGCGGCGAATTTCCCTGACTTCACCCATGTATACCGTGTGGTCACCGTAAACGTGGGAGCCAACAACGTCGCAATCCAAGAATATCGCCGAACCATCAAGCACCGGCACGCCGTTTTCAGATTCCGAAAAGCTGTAGTCGACCCCGCCTGTACGGTCCTGAGGCTTCTTGGCAAAGTAGGCGCCCACTTCCTCCTGGTCCTCGCATAGAAAGTTGACCCCGAATCTTTGCCTTTCCTCTAGGAAACCGTATGTATGGGTTCCGTGGGCAACACAGACCAGGATAATGGGCGGCTCAAGGCAGACGGAGGTGAAGGAATTGGCAGTCATGGTGTGGGGGTTGCCCTCATCGTCCAGCGTGGTGATCACGGTCACGCCGGTGGCGAATTCTGAAAGAGCCGATCGGAATTCGTTTTTGTCGAACGAAGCCATACACACCCCAAGTCTGGTAACCACGAAACACCCTTAGTTAGCGGCGCACGTGATGAGCCAATAATAGCGCGATCTGCCGGTATCGACAAATCTGCGCCATTATAATACGCAATTACTGAGTTGCGCTACTATCAAATTTGTCTAGCCGCCGCCTGGACCGGGAGGTAAGGGGTCGGCAGGAAAAGGGTGAAAGCATTCCGCAATTCTCCCCGGTTTCGCGCCTGTTTTCGCGGAAAAAGCGGCCTCCTTGTCAAGCTTGACGACCACGCCCGGCGGGATGAGGCCGCTGAACAGGTCAGGATGTGTAAGCTGGGCCAGGATCTCCAAGCCGACCACTACCCGCGGCCCCGGACAACTGAAATAGGAGTGGTCGATCAGGTATACCTCCCCCGAGGCCACCGCCGGGATATCCTGCCAGCCTGGTTGCGCCGCCAGCCAGGGCACCTCGCGCAGGTGCCGGCCGACGTCCGAGGAGCACAGGTCAACGAAGAGCTTATCCGGCGCGGCCTCCACCACCTCCTCCCATTCCAGGCGCCTGGCATTGCATCCAGGCTCCAATGATGGAACGATGCCTCCCGACATCTGCAACAGGTCTGGAATCCAGTGCCCGCCCACCACCAATGGATTGATGCCCTCAAGGGAGAATACCGAGGGACGTGCCTCGACAGAACACAGCTTTGAGGTGACGGCTTCTGCTCTATCACGGAGGGACCCTGCAAGTTGAGCCCCTCGACCAGGAACACCACAGATGTTCCCAACCTCTACGATCGAATCCAGGATGTCGTCGAACGTCCTTGGTCGCAGCACTGCCACCTTCGGCTGCACAGACATTCCCCGTACCGCAAGGTTGACCTCGCCCGCGTCGATCTCGCATACGTGGCACAGGTCCTGGGTGAAGATAATGTCGGGCAACTCCCTGGCCAGCCAATCGTAGTCTAACTCGTAGGGACTTTCTCCCTTGACGAGAATTTCTCGAAGCGCAGCTTCCACCTCTTCGCTGGACATGACAGCCGGGTCGACCCGGCTGCGGCTGACCACGGGCTTGGTCGTCAGCACGTCCGGCGGGTAATCACACAGGTCGCTGACGCCAATGACGCTGTCGGCCAAGCCCAGCGCCCAGAGAATCTCCGCGCCGCTCGGCAAAAGGCAACAAATCTTCAATTCATCGTCTCAACGTATCTTGAATAGGGCCACCACGACCCCGGTGTTGTATTATAGTGGAGTCGTGGGTTGTGCATCCTGAGGCCACGACTCTCCGACATTCCCGCAGTCAAATCCCACGGGGCATGCCCCTCTCAAACCTCACCCTACCATCTGCCTGATAATGTTCTGCACCCTACATTGCCATGCGCCATAAATGTCCCTAATGTCGCCAGAGACAAGGTGGAGTAGCTTTGCGTTAATCCGCCTCAACGCCTTCAGCTTCGGCGTTACCGGTTTCGTTCTTGCGATGGACACCGCCGTGCTGCCGGTAATTGTGCTGTCGCTGGCGCCGGAGCATCTCAAGAACAGCTATTTGGCGATGCTGGGAATGGGCGGCTTGGTGGCGGCCGCGATAGTGCAGCCTCTGATCGGACGGCTGAGCGACAGCACCCGTTCTCCCTTGGGGCGCCGGGTTCCCTACATTATTGCCGGGACCATCGCGGTGTGCGGCAGCCTGGTGCTGACGTTGCTGGCGCCCAATTTCGCCGCACTGTTGGCGGCCTGGATATTCATCCAGGCCAACCTGAACATCGCCTACGGACCGGGGATGGCGCTCATACGGGACCTGGTGCCACGCAGCCAGGTCGGGATCGCCTCATCGCTGAAAATACTGTTGGACGCCACAGGAGGCCTAGTATTAATTTCGGCCAGCGCCTTTCTGATTGGCCAGGCAGGCGTTGCGGGTCTGGGGCCCGTGGATGTCTATGTCAACTGGGAGTGGGCGGTCCTGGGCCTCCTGGTGGCGGCGCTTCTCGTTTCGGTGGCAATTACCTGCGCCACCGTGCTCGCTCGAGATCCCAGCCGACGGGCACGGCCAGTTCGAAGGAGGGTGCCGCCAGCCCGGGCCGTGCTGAACCCGCATTTCGTCCTGTTCCTTATCTCCAGGCTATTCTTGATGACGGCGATCTACTCGTTCCCGACGTACGGGCTGTTTTTTCTCCGGGACGTAGTGGAGGTGACCAACCCGGCCCAGGCGCTGAGCCAAGCCATTCCTGTCATTGGAGGGTCGATGGCAGTAGCCGTCTTCGTCGCCGGCTGGGTCTCCGACCGGATAGGCCGCAAGCCAGTAGTGGTTGCGGGCGCCGTGGCGGGGGCGGTCAGCACCTCCTGGCTGTTGCTGGCCGAAACCGCGAGCGGCGTGGTAATAACCGCAAACGTAATAGGCGCGTCGGCCGGAGCCCTTCTGAGCGCCAGCTGGGCCTTGGCCAACGAGATGGCGGACGAGCAGCACGCCGGCACTCACATCGGCATCGTGAACCTTTCCACCATCGGGGGAGCCGCTCTGCCCAGGCTCTTTGGCCCCGGCATCGACCTGCTTAATCACACGTCGGAGGACCTGGGATACCGCGCGTTGATCGTCGGGTGCGCCGCACTTTTCGTCGCCGGGGCCATCGCCATCCTCCCGGTAAACTCTGCCCATTACCAGGTGACGAGCCGGGACGAACTACAGGAACAGGCAGACACACCGCCCACCGAGCCCTGAGGGAAACTCACCCCGTTATCCTGTCTTTGAAGGCGCCAGGCATGCCGATTGGCCCCCTTACATCAGCGCTTTTAAGAGGAAGCCTTTTGCAGGAATTCTGCGGCGCCTCTGGCGACCCAAGCATTCCAGGATGTCATCAGAAACTTGACGCCCATCTGCTTGAACCTAGCGATGTTGGCGTCATTGGCCAGAGTACCGGGAGTGCGACCCGAGTCGACTATCTTGCCAATGGCTTCCTCGATGGCGGCCTGTACCTCGGGGTGATCGGCATTCCCGATGTGCCCCATGGTCTGCGCCAGGTCCGAGGGGGCGACGAAGAAGACGTCGATATTGTCGACCTTCAGAATTTCGTCGATTTTCTCCAGAGCCTGCACTTCCTCCAACAGAACCACGACCATTGTCTGATCGTTGGCGGTGTTGAAGTAGTCGGCAACCCCGAATGACTGTCGGCCTCCGAACATACCGCGGTAACCGATGGGGGCGTACTTGGCGGAAAGTGCGGCCTGCTCGGCAGACTCGCGGCTGTTTACGTGGGGCACCACGATGCCCATGCTGCCACGATCAAGGGTGCGAGTGATCAGTCCAGCGTCATTTGCGTTGACCCTGGTTATGGACGTCATGCCCCAGAGATCGCAGGCGCGGGTCATGTCGCCCAGCGCATCCCAGTCGACGGGGCCGTGCTCGCACTCAATCCAGGCAGCGTCGAAACCCAAAGGGCCCAGGAAATCTATGATGTCGCTGTCCTGCAGCCCTGAGATGGTGGTAACCACCTCTCCACGCTGTAATTTTTCCTTTGCTCGGTTCGGTCTGATCGGCATGGCTCGTCCTCTCGTTAAATGTGCGGCCCGCTACCCCTGGCGCATATCTGCGCTTGGTATCGCCTGGGCAATTGTGCCACTTGGTTCAAGCTATGACAAACCTGAAGGAGCCTCCCCTCCGCCTAATACGTTGGCCGCCACACCAACCAACTTGGGTTGACAATCGCAGCAGGCGCTTGGACAATCATTCTGGCCCCGCAGCCCGGCCATACTTTTCCCCAATTGCGAGGCCCGATTAAGGAGCTAATTTATGACCACCACGGCGGCTTACACAGAGGAGCGCGTCCAGGTCGCGGGCGCCGAGATGCAGCTACTGAAAGGCGGGTCCGGCGATCCCCTGCTGGTGTTGCACGACGAGATGGGGCAGCCCGGCTGGCTGCAGATCCATGACGAACTAGCCAAGAACCACACGGTTTACGCCCCGTCGCTGCCCGGCTTTGGCGTAACCGATCGTCTCGACTGGGTAATGAACATGCGGGACATATCCACCTGGACTCTCTGGGCGATGGACGACCTTGGCCTTGCCAATGTCAATGTCTTGGGGTTCTCGCTGGGAGGCTGGCTGGCGGCGGAAATGGCGACCCAGGACCCAAAGGCATTCAGGAAGATGGCGCTGGCCGCTCCACCAGGTATCCTGCCTCCGACCGGGGAAATCCTGGACATGTTTCTCATCGTATCGAAGGAATTCCTTACCGCGGGGGTCCACAATCCCGAGGCGACAGCAGAATTCCAGACCGTCTGCCCCGACGAACCTGCGCCAGAACTTGTGGAAGCTTGGGAGAACGCCAGGGAGGAGGCGTGCAGACTGACCTGGCGCCCGTACATGTACGACCGCAGCCTGCCGAATCGCCTTGGGCGGCTGAAGAACTTGCCATCCCTGATTGTGTGGGGCCGGAATGACGGAGTTGTGCCACCAAGCGCAGGTGAGGTCTACAACGCCTCCATCGCTGGATCGCGGCTGGTGACGCTGGAAAACTGCGGCCACCGCCCGGACATTGAAAAGCCCGGGGAACTGGCCAGCCTGCTCCGGGAATTCTTCGCCTGAACAAGGCTTCAATGCCGGACCAGGGGGGCCGAGTCAGGCATTCAATTCAGGCAAGACTTGCCGGGCGAACATCTCAATCGCCCGGCGAATTTCGTCTGTGGTTGGGACACGAAAGTTGCACACTACACTCGCTATGCCCATGGAACGGTAGACCGCCAGGTCCTCGGCCACCTGCTCAGGCGTACCCCTGCCCATTCGCCTGTCGGGCAGAGTAGGGGAGTCGTCCCCGAACGCCACCGCAAGGTGCAGCGTGGTCGAGGGTGGTTGAACTCTGCCCGATTCCGCGGAGTACTCCGCCAATGTGTGCATTCGCTCCCGGAGCGTTTCCAGGGGCATATATGTCGGGTGCCAAGCCTGACCGAACCGCACCGCCCTGCGTAGGGCAGCGTCGCTCGCCCGCCAACCCAGATTGGGGGATGGGGCGTCTGGACCGGCTTGGGCGCAAACCGCACGCCCTCGAAGTTGACGAACCGGCCACGGAAGCTGGACGGGTCCGTCGTCCACAGCTCAATCATGGCTGCCAGGTATTCGTCAGTTCGGGCGCCCCGCTGCGACTCAGGGACTCCCAATGCCGCAAATTCATCAGGAGCGCCACCGGCGCCCACACCGAGGATCACCCGGCCTCCAGAGAGCGAATCGAGGCTGGAAATGATCTTCGCGGCTACCACCGGATTGCGGTACGGCGCCACCATCACAGTTGTGCCCAGCCGGACCCGCTCCGTCATCGCAGACACATGGGACAGCACAACGAAGGCGTCGAAGAATACTGGGCCGATGCTGGCATGCATGTGTTCGGGCGTGATCACGTGGTCGCTGACCCACACCGAGTGGAAGCCCATCGCCTCGGCGTCGGCGGCCACCGCACGCAGGTCGGCGACACTCACGTCCCGGCCGTACTGAGGCAGGCAGACCCCGAAATTCATTAGCGCCTCCATTCCCGACCTTTTCTCCAATGGGGCCTGGTCCAGTCGCCTACCAGGCTTGCCTGAGCACGGTCATGATCGGTGCTGCATCGACCACCGGCCTCGGATTGGTGGCGAGTGCCCGGTCATGCAGGGTGGCAGATGCTATCAGTTCCAACCCCTCTTCCGGAACCCCGACATCCCGCAGGCGATCGGGGAGGCCCAGGGACCTCCGCAGGTTCTCCACACGGTCGGCGGCGGCGTGGGCTGCCTCATCGTCGGTCATCGCGGAAATGTCGATGCCCATGGCGTCGGCGATGAGTGCCAGCCGGTCGGCGCATGCCTCGGCGTTGTAGCGCATGGTGTGGGGCAGCAGAATGGCGTTGGCCTCGCCGTGAGGCACGTCGAAGATGCCGCCGACGTGATGGGCGGTCGCCGTGTTCAGTCCCAACCCGCCGACGTTGGCCAGGGAGGCCATGCACCCAGCGGTCTTAATCAGCAGCAGGCGTTCCACCTCCAACTCGTGGCAATGGGGCAGATTCTCCGCCAGCAGGCGGATGGCGTGCAGAGACATCCCATCGGAGATGGGGTTGTGACTGGTAGAGTAGACGGTTTCGATGGCGATGCGGAGCTGCCCAATTGCCGTCGAGGTAAGAATGTCCACCGGCGTGGTGGCCAGGGCCTGGCCGTCGATGATGATATAGCCGGGTATGGTGTTGGGGTCGGCGACCAGGATCTTGCGTCCAAGGCCCCGGTCGGCGAAGCCGGCACCCCGGCTCAGTTCGGCCGCGCCCATTGTGGTCGTAACTGTAATGATTGGAAGCCGTTCAGACGTGAATACCGGATTTGTGACCTTGTCCGGTGGTTCGAAATATGCCTCGTAGTCGTGGATCCTGCCACCTTCGGCGAGCAGGGTGGCGACTCCCTTGGTGGTGTCGTGGGTGCTGCCGCCTCCCACACTGACCAGCGCATCGGCGCCGGTCTCCCGGGCGAGCGCGACCGCGGCATCCAGCGTTGCCACCGGGGAATGGGGCGCAACACCGGAATACAGGCCGACGCATTGCTCCCCCAGCGCCTCCTGCACCCTCGGCACGACATCGCAATGGGCCAGGATCGAGGGGCCGCACAGCACTATCGCCCGCGACGCACCCGCGCGGTCCAGCACGTCCGGCAGCCCGGAAATCGCGCCTGCATCACAGACAATCTCGTGCCTCACGCTGTTGAAGACGTAGTTGAGCCGACTGTAGTTTTCCAAATCAACACATCCTTCTTTGCTACCAGGAATGACATTTGCCCATTGCCAACAAGGCCCAATGCGCTATGATTGAGGCAAGATCCAGACGTGATGTAATCCACATGCAAGTTGAAGTATGAACTTTCAAACTCGACTCTGGCAAGCTCACGAGACCGGGGGAAACTACGGTAAAGCCGCAGCGGCCCAAAATAAAACATTATCTATGCACCGCTGGGCAAATTGGATAGCTGGATTTTCGGGAGAATTCGCCAGCAAGGCTATTGCTCAATCGTTGCGGAGGGAAACTTCAGCGCGAACTAACAGCGACGAGAGAAACCGCGTCGTGCTGGACCCATTCGCAGGGGTAGGCACGACCCTGTTAGAGGCCAAGAGGGCAGGATTAGAGAGCATTGGATTCGAGATAAACCCCTTTGCAGCCTTGGTGTGCCGCGTGAAGTTGGAGGCCTCAGATATTAGCCTAGATGACCTAAAGGCAAGCTTGAAGAATTACAGGGACTTTATGGGCGGTGGGTCAGGGTCACAGAGTGAACCGTTCAGCTCACCGCCAAGTGGATTCAGGAGCCGCATCCCCTTTTTTTCCCCCGCCGTAGAGCGCAAAGTGCTCTTCTCTCTGGATTTCATCGAAAAACTCCCGAGCCAGATTAAAGACTTTTTCAGAGTGGCCTTTGCATCCGTAATGGTGGACTTTTCAAACTACTCCTATGAACCATCTCTGGGAACTCGTCCAGGAGCCGGGAAGCCGCTGGTCTATGACGCGGATGTCGCGGACATTCTTTCCCAAAAACTCCGCGACATGATAGCCGACATTACCGAATTACAGGGGAGGTCTAATTCTCAGCTGCCCGAAAGCCAAGGCAATTGTCCCATCCCACATTGGAGAATCTACGAACGATCTTTCTTCGATGCGGGCAGCTTCATCGAAGACGATTCAATCGATCTAATAGTTACTTCCCCACCTTACTTGAACAACTATCACTATGTCAGAAACAGTCGCCCTCAACTGTTTTGGACTGGCTTGGTGCATTCTACTTCCGAATTGAAGGCCCTTGAAATGGAAAATTTTGGAAAATTTTGGCAGACGGTTAGGGGGGCCAAAGCGATCACGCTGACGCCGCAATTGCCGAGATTGGATGAACTGATAGAAGAAATCCGAAAAATCAACTGCGACCGTGGGGTGTACGGTGGGAATGGTTGGGCCAATTACGTCGCGACTTACATGAATGATTTGGACCGTTTTTGCGGACTGGTCAGGAAAGTCCTGAAACCGGGCGGGACCGCTGTCGTGGTGGTGGGAAACTCCATAGTGCAGGGCAAGGAACTCAGGGTTGAAGAATATCTCAGCGATATTGCCCAAAACCACGGCCTAACTACACTTAACATCGTTAAGCTAAGGGAAAGAGTAGGCACAAGCATAGTGAATTCAGGTGCGCGCCTGCAAAGCAAAAATAAGCCTGCCTTATACGATGCCGCCGTCGCTATCCACCGCAACGGCTAGTAGTCCGAAATCTTTGTAATGATGGGGCGATCGGTACAAAGCCGTTGCCCGGAAATGACGGCCTTATGGAGACAATCGCCGAGCAATTTGGCATTTCACACGTCATTTCAATGGAGCCGGTCCACTAGTCTGCTGGTGGAAATCGTCGATCCCACTCATTTATGTAATCAGGCATTCCAGGGCAGCCTCGACCTGGTGCATGCATACTAAACCCAGGAATGCCATTCCACTCCGGATCGAAATGAGCGATTAAGACCTCTTCCGCCCTGGCAACCTCCCACAGCTTTGCCACGGTCAGGAATTAGCAGGTTACCTGATCAGGTTCTATGCCCCTCCTGTTTTCGATCTCCTCAAGTGGTCACGTAAGCGATTCCGCAGGCTTCTGGCTTGTCCAACATACACGACCCTTTCCTCCCAATAAAGCGGGAAAACCCCTTGATCGCGTGGTGCTTCTGGTTGAGCTAAGGGATGGGTCGGGCTCTCTTCAAGGACATCAACCAGCTGATTTTCGTACGCTCGATCAACATCGAAAACGAAATTATGCAGATCACATATTACGATTCACGGCATTGTTATGTTTGATTTTCTCTTTCCCACAGCCCCTCCAGAATTCCGTCGGGGAGACCTGCCTCCTCCAGCGACATCAGGCGGATGGGAATGCCCTTTGTCTGGGCCCCGGCTATTTCGACCAGCAGGCCCCTGCTGTCTTCCCAGCCGGGGAGTTGCAGCGCAAGAAGCTCGTCGCAGCGGGCCAGCAGCTGGAGGTCGAAGGCGTACCAGCCCTGGGGTGGGTGAACTCCCTTGGAGGCCAATTCCCCGAGGTACACAAGGGGCGACATGACAATCTTGCCCTTGTTGACCAGCTCGCCGCAGACGAAACGGGCGGCTTCCAGGCGGGCTCCCCTCACCTTCGCGGACAGGTGAGCGTACGGGGACGCGAGATAAATCAGGGTAGTATCCCAATTGGCCAAGTAATCCAACGCCAGGAATTCCGGTACGTCTCGCGACACCATTGCCGACCTCAGAGTCAATAGGTTGATAGCGAAAAGAAAGGGGCGCACCCTTCTAAAAACTCAGGTGGCGCCCCAACGGTAACTGCGGTTGCCAGGTTCGGCAAGCCGATGTGAGTGAAATTACGAGCCGTTCTTCTCCCATAGTGATTCCAGCACCGCACCGGGAGACATGGGCAGCCGGTCCATCCGGACGCCTATGGCATCATGGATTGCGTTGGCGATGGCGGCCATGGGAGGGACGATGGGGATCTCGCCCACGCCGCGAACGCCGTAAGGATGGCCTGGGTTGGCCACCTCGATCACCACAGTGTCGATCATAGGCAGGTCGAGGCTGGTGGGCATGCGGTAGTCGAGGAACGTCGGGTTGAGCATGCCGCCGTTGTCGTCGAAGACGTATTCCTCGTTGAGCGCCCAGCCGATGCCCTGGACGGCGCCACCCTGGATCTGCCCTTCTACGTAGCTGGGGTGGATCGCCTTGCCGGCGTCCTGCAGGGCGGTGTAGCGGAGGACATCAACCTTGCCGGTATCGGGGTCGACCTCCACGTCAGCGATATGCACGGCGAAAGCGCCGCCGACACCTGTGGGCGCCACGTTGCCCCGCCCGACCACCGGGCCTCCCGTGGCGTTCTGGCGGGCGGCCAGGTCCTTAAACGACAGCCTCAACTCGGGGTCAGAGGTGTGGGATGCACCGCCGTCCTTGTACTCCACCAGGCTGGGGTCGACGTCCCAGATCCGCGCGGCGCGTTCGATCAACTGATTGCGGATGTCCAGTGCGGCCTCGTAGCAGGCCCAACCAGTCTTGAAGGCAACGCCGCTTCCGCCAGTCATTGAGGTGTAGCCGACCGAGTCGGTGTCTCCCACCGCCGGGCGAACATCCTCGGCGGCGATGCCCAGCACCTCAGCCAACTGCATAGAAACCGCAACACGAGAGCCGCCGATGTCTGGTGAGCCCTCCACCAGGCTGACGGTGCCGTCGGGGTTGACGCTGGCGCTGGCGCTGGAAGGTCCGCTGGCATTGAACCAGTAGCCGGCGGCCACGCCCCGGCCCCGGTGGGTGCCCTTGCCAGTGTCCTTTTCCAGCGGGGCATCCCAGTGCTCGTGGTCCTTGGCGGCCTGCAGGGTCTCGATGTTGCCGATCTTGCCGAACACGGGGCCAGTCAGGCGCCGGGTGCCCTCCCTGGAGCCGTTTAGCAGCCGGAACTCCAGAGGGTCCATGCCGATCCTCTCGCAGATCTCGTCAAGCACCGTCTCGATAGCGAAGGCGGCAGCGGGTGCGCCGGGGGCGCGGTAGGCGGCAGTCTTGGGCTTGTTCAGCACTACATCGAAGCCCTCGAGCCGTCCGTTGCTGATGTCATAGGGGCCAGTCATACACTGAACGCCCGGGTTAATCGGCGAGCCAGGGTAGGCGCCCGCCTCGTAGGCCATGGATGCGTCGACCGCGGTGATGCGCCCGTCGTTGGTGGCGCCGACCTTGCAGCGCATCCACGAACCGGCGGTTGGGCCGGAACCCTGGAACACCTCGGACCGGCTCATGTTTAGCTTCACCGGGTGGCCGGTCTTCTTGGAAAGGATGGCAGCCACGGGCTCGAGGTAGACCAGGGTCTTGCCGCCGAATCCGCCACCGATCTCCATGGGAATGGCCTTGATGTGGGATACGGGCACGCCGCAGACAAGGGCGACCTGGTCACGCACGTTGAAGTGTCCCTGGCTGCTGCTCCAAACGGTGATGTCGCCGTCCGGGCCCCAGTCCACCGTGGCGGAGTGCGGCTCGATGTAGCCCTGGTGCACCGACTGGGTGCGGAACTCCCGCTCCACGATTATGTCGGCGTCCTTGAACCCCTGCCCAATATCACCCATCTCGAAGTAAAAATGGTTTGCCACGTTGGTGCCAGCAGAGGCGTCGTCGTCGTCTCGCAAGCCTCCGGTCCGCATGTTGGGATTGGCTATGTTGGCCAGCCGTTCGTGAAGGATGGGCGCGTCCGGCTGCATCGCCTCGACGACGTCGGTAACCGAGTGCAGCACATCGTATTCGACCTCGATGAGTTCCAGCGCCTTTTCGGCGATGTGGGGGCTGATGGCAGCGACAGCCGCCACGGCGTGCCCTCTGTACAACACCTTCTCACCTGCGAGACAGTTGTTGCTGAGAAACTTGGGGTTGACCATGGCCGCCTCGGTCTGGTCGCTGATGCGGCCCTGAGGCTGTGGCAGGTCCGCAGAGGTCACCACACCTCGCACGCCATCCATTGCCTCGGCCTTGCTGGTGTCGATGGACTTGATGCGGGCGTGAGCGTGGGGACTGCGCAGCACCCGGGCGTGGAGCAGTCCTGGCAGGTTGATGTCGGCACCGTACCGGGCACGGCCCGTGACTTTTTCGGCGCCGTCCTGCCGAATGGGCCTGGTTCCGACGACGTTGTATTCCTGGTTGGAGAGCACGACATTGGAGCCGGTGATGGTAGCCATGCAGATCCCTCCTCAAGTCTGGGGTAAAGGTCAGCCATTCGCCAGTTCGTTGGCAGGTTAGATTCAGGTTAAATCAATGGTTCGAGTGTGTCCAACAGTTCAGCCATATTTTCGAGACTTAGACCAATAGCGCGATCACTCAAAAAGCGCTTGCGTGTATAGAAATTCTGGTGCAATCCGTATGCAACGGCGGCAAGCACCCTCAGCCGATCGTTATCCGTTAAGACGCTGGCGTTATTTAGGACGACGCCAAAATGAGCGTGTTGACTGTATTCCCAACGCTGGGTAACCGCTACGGCCTTGGCCATCCACGCCGCAGCGCCCCAGCCTTTCTCCGAGGCCTGATGCAGGTCATCGACGGCAAGGTACTCCTGCGCCCGGGTCAGGAAGGCGTACGCCTGCTGGCGGTAGTCTTCGACCGCGACGGGGTCATACGGTTCCGAAAGGTTTGGTTGCGTCAATTCAGGGATTCCTTATCACCGGTTGCGCCATGGATTCAATTCTAGCCCATTGCGCCTTTCGAAAGCCAACTCAATTCTCTTCGAATCAACAATTATCATACCCCCCGCGCCAGTCGCTCCATCTCCAGCGCGAACCAGAGGGCCATTCCTCCGCTCCGGTCGTCGAAGCCATAGATGGCTGGGCGATCGAGGTAGTCGCGAACGTTCTGCTGCACCCCGGTGCTGGCGCAGGCGTCCACCACGTTGCCCACGTCGTCGATGCGTTCGGCCACACCCTGCCAGGCGAGGTCGAGAGGCTGGCGCCAGTCTTCCATCAACCAACCACTTCTCAATCCGCGGGCTACGGAGTAACCCATCATGCAGGTGGCAGTGAATTCGTCATATGAGCCGGGGAAATCCAGGACCTGCGGCAGCATCCCGGACGGGCGTTGCAGACCTCGCAGCGCCTCCAGCAACCGCCGGTACATGGCAGCGATGTCTGTTCGGGCGGGGTGATCATCTGGAAGGTATGTCAGGGCCTCTGTCAGACCTAGCGCCGCAAAGCCGTTGCCTCGCCCCCAATAGAACGGCGCGGAACAGCAGTGCCAGAACAGGCCGGTGCTCTGCTGAATATTCCCGTCAAGCAGAAACTGGGCCAGCAAGTCCACGTAGCGGGCCTCACCGGTCAGTTGAAAGGCCCGGCCCAGCAGCGCGCCGGCCATGAACATATCCTCGGTTCGGAAATCCTGGTCGCAGGGCGGCGGCGCCGCACCCTCGGCGCCGGGGCGGAAGCGATCGGCGGCTTTTATGATCAGACTTGCGTAACGGGAATCGCCAGTGGCTTCGCTGAGCTCGCCGCCCCACACCACCGACGCCAAGGCCGCCGGGCCCAGTCCGTCGGCAGGTCCCTCAGCGGCAAAGGCGCCAAGCAACTCGACGATGCCTGGGACCGGGTCGTCGCCCTTGGGATCGAGCTCGGCCAATTGCAGCCGCCCGCTGATTGGCACCCCCTGGGTGTAGACGACCGGTTCAAAGGAGTGGCCATAGGTGGCAGCGAGTATACGGGCGATTTCCACCGGCGTACGATCCCTGCGTTGGTCGAGTACCTGACGAGCTGCCGACTTTCCCAACACCCCGGCCTGTTGCGCCACGCCGAAAAGCCGACTGATCTCGCGGGCCAACTGGTCTTCGGAGCAGGTCAGACGCACGGCCGGGATGACAGCCAATCCTTCCGGGTAGCCGTCAGCAAGGGCTCCTGCCAGGGAATCATCGGTGACTTCGCGGGCACCAAGTCCAGGCCGTAGCCGACGAGCTGCGCTGTTGCACTCCCAACTGACGGAGCCGCTACCCGACCGCACCTCGACCACGAGATCAGGCGCCTGGAAGCACAGCCAGCGCCAGAGGTAGCGCTTCTCGGGGTTTTCGGGATCGAAGTAGAAGTTGCCTTCGGGGGGATAGCCTCGCCCCGGATTGCCGCCCGCGCCGTTTTCCGGCCCGCGGCCCATGCGCAGTCCGTCGGGGTTGGTGCAGGGAACTGCGCTGAGGGCAACGCGCAGGCCCAGTCCATCACCACCGCCCACGTACAATTCGAGGGCGTGCAGGGCCAGGTCAACGTCGGCAGGGCGGCCCGACAGGCCACCGACCAGCATGATGCGCACTCGGGAGGTGTCGGCGGAATAGGCGTTGCGGTCTATCAGCGCCGGGATCGGAGCCAGTGAGCGGGTGACGCCGCAGGCCGTGCGAGTCCAGAATCCCGGACGGGCCAGAGCCAGCCTGTCCAGAGCGTTGATGATGTCCCGCTCGCTGCTTCCCTGGGTCAAGGTTCTCGCTACTCCCGCGGCTTCTGCACCAGGTCTATGTTCACCGAGCGGGCCGCGCTGACAGTGAAGGTAAGGGACGCGGTGCCGCCTCCTTCCGTGCTGTTCATCACCTCGATGTTGGCCGGGCCGTGAAGGTATGCGATTTCGTCGCCCTCCACGCGGAACGGGCGGTCGTGGCCTGGGTAGAAAACGTTGGACGACGCCACCATCTTCTCCACGCTGGCGTGGGCGTCCTCGGTGTCCCAGAAGATGTTATAGGGAATGCCCCTGGAAACCGTCCCGCTCTCCGGCATTGCGTCACCCGCGATCAGGACCTTCTCGCCGTCGATCTCGGCCAGCACGCTCATATGGCCCTTGGTGTGGCCTGGCGTCTCCAGAATGCTGACCCCGTCGACAATGGTGTCGCCCTCGGAAACGACCTCAACCTTCATGTTGCGCATCATGTCGGCCATTCCCGCCGCCACCGCCAGATCCCAGCTGTTGGGGTTGCGGGCGTAGTCGATCTCCACCGGGTTGACCAGGACGCGCGCGTTTCGAAAGAGGTCAGTGTTCTGGCAGTGGTCCCAGTGCATATGGGTCAGAATTACTATGTCGATATCGTCGGTTGTCAGACCCATGTTTGTAAGCGCCCGGTACAGGAAGGGTCGGCGAGAGGAAGGACCAGTGTCGATCAGGATGTTGTGGCTGCCAACGCGCAGCAGCGAGTTGGTCGAATAACCAAACGATCCTTGGTCGGTATTCAGCGCGAAACCGTAGGTGAGAACGTCCAGAGTCGCCATGCGGTGAACTCCTTACCGGAAGTTGGGCATCACTTTCTCAGAGAACAGCCGGAGCGAACTGGACACCTCATCATAGGACAGGCCACCGGCGTCGAGGTAGCTGATAAAGTGAGTGACGTGGTTCTGCTCAAGCTCTTTGATCGCCGCCGTTACTTTCTCAGGGCTGCCTATGGCGGCCATTCCTTCCTTGCCGCGCTCGGCCACCAGGTCCGGCTCGATGAACGGGTCCTGGACGTAGTGCTCGTACCCGGTTACTCCGGCAGCGCGCACCACATTTGACAGCGGCCGACGGAGGAAGTCGCCCATGTCTCCGGCCCACTGCAGGCGCGGAGTGAGCAGGTCGATGGCCTCTTCATCGGTGGGGGCCACGTATACGTTACGGACAGCAGCGACCTCAATATCGTCGGCTGCCACGCCCTCCTCCATCATGCGGCGACGGTACAGGCTGATCAGGTTCTGGTCGGAGTCGGGCGACGCGGGGAAGAAGCTGCTGCCCACGGTGAACAGCCCCCAGCGATTCTGAACGGCGATCTCAACCGACTCAGGGCTGTGAGTGACGGCCATGTAAATCGGCGGATAAGGTTGCTGCACGGGCTTGGGTATCACCCGGACCTCTGGGAACTGGAAATACTCGCCGTCATAGGCGAAGGTGTCCTCGGTCCACGAGCGGATTGCGATGTCCATTCCCTCGACAAAGCGACCGCGGGACTCGGCGATGTCGAGGCCATAGATGTCGAACTCTCGCTTCTGGTAGCCGCGGCCGGCACCGATCATGAGGCGGCCCTGGCTGATTATGTCCAGCGTCGCCAGGTCTTGCGCCATGCGCAACGGCGGGTGCCAGGGCACGATGGTGCAGGCCACGCCCACTTTTACCCGCTTGGTCTTGGCGGCGATGGCGGCCAGCAGGCTGTGGGGCGAGCTGATGATGCTGTGCTCGCTGAATGCGTGTTCCGCGATCCAGACGGAGTCGAAGCCCAGTTCCTCGGCCAGCTCCGCCCCGCGGAGGATGTCCTCGTAGACCTGGACGTCGGTGCGGCTGACGGGGTTGGGGTTTACCTTGCTCTCGTCGGCGTACTGCTCATGCAGCTGGGGGCGCTGTCCTACGAAGAAGGCTCCGAACTTCATCCGGTTAGTCCTCCTGTTCGACTTCGGCGTACATCGCCCGCATGGAGGCCCCGGAGTCGTCCTCCACCTCGGTGAACCACTTGATCAGGGAACGCGTCAGCTGGTCCACGGACTCGTCGTCCCCGGCCGCCTCGTAGCGCTGGCGAACAGTGGGCAGGGTGGCTCGGGTCTGGGCCTCACGCATCCAGGCGATCTTCTCCGCGTCGGTCATTTCCGAACCGGCGACGCGCAGTCGCTCGGCGAACATCGAGTCGTCCTTGTCCTCAGGGGCGCCCCCCAATTCCCGGATGCGCCGCTCGAAGATGTCGCCGTGGCTGGTCTCGCGTTCGGCAACCATCGACAGGCAACCCTTCAGGCCTGAGTGCCCGGTCTTATCGGCCCAGACCTTGAGGTAGACACCGGCGCGATGTTCCTGGAGGCGGATGTCGTTGAGAAGGTCGACGTATTCTGGCTTGTCAGGCATAGCGGCACCTCACGAAAATTGGTGTTAGTTAGTGCATAGGATGGCGGGGTCAATTCATCGATGGATGGGTGTGCGTCGAATACGGCCACTCCAAGAACCGACGGATGCGGAAGTTACAGGCGAGTTTAGTGCTCTGCCAATAGAGTGTCAAACCTGCCGGGAACACGTCACGTGCTAGAATGGCCGCACTTTTTGAGCCAGCAGAGGGAATAGTTTTGCCACAGTTGACTGAAGCGCAGCGAGGCATGGTGGCGACCATACGGGAGTTCGTGCGGCGCGAGGTTCAGCCCGTCGCACAGGAAATGGAACATGCCGACGAATACCCCATCGAACTTGTGGAACGGATGAAGGAACTGGGCCTGTTCGGCGCCGTGATCCCCGAGGAGTACGGTGGGCTCGAACTGGACGTATCATCCTACGCCCTGGTCATTGAGGAAATCTGCCGGGGCTGGATGAGCCTCAGTGGGATACTGAACTCTCATCTCATCATGGCCTACATGGTGACCACGCACGGCACAACTGAGCAGAAAGAGCAATACTTGCCCCTGATGGCCACCGGCGAGAAAAGGGGCGGCATCTGCATCACCGAGCCCAACGCCGGCAGCGACGTGCAGGCCATCGAGACCCGGGCCGTCCGGGACGGGGACGAGTACGTGATCAATGGCTCCAAGAGCCTGATAACCAACGGTCGCCACGGGAACACCTTCGCCCTGGTTACCAAGACCGACCCCGACACCGATCCGCCCCGCCGGGGCATCAGCATATTCATAGCCGAAAAGGGACCCGGCTTCAACGTGGTTCGCGACATACCCAAGCTGGGGTACAAGGGCGTGGACACCTGCGAGCTATCATTTGAAGACTACCGCGTATCCGGGAGCAATCTCGTCGGCGGCGAGGAGGGCAAGGGTTTCTACCAGATCATGAGCGGCCTGGAACTCGGCCGCATCAACGTCGCCGCCCGCTGCCTCGGCGTAGCTCGCGCCGCGCTGGAGGAGTCCACACGCTACGCCAAGCAGCGTCAGACCTTCGGTAAGCCCATCGGTGAGCACCAGAGCGTGCAGATCATGCTGGCCAACATGGCGACCAATATCCAGGCGGCCCACCTGATGGTCCTGCACGCCGCCGAAAAGAAGGACCGGGGCGAGCGCGCCGACATGGAGGCGGGGATGGCCAAGCTGTTCGCCAGCGAGATGTGCATGCAGGTGGCAACCGACGCCATGCGAATTCACGGTGGCTACGGCTACACCCAGGACCTAACCGTGGAACGCCACTTCCGAGACGCGCCGCTCATGATGATCGGCGAGGGCACCAACGAGATCCAGAGGCTGGTTATCGCCCGCCACCTGCTCAACAACTACCCCACCGGCGACTTCCTCTACGAGTCGGGGTTGTAGGGTGAGGGACGTTCTGGGGAGTCCCGTGTGATACCAAATTTCAACTTTGTAGGCCATGACGAGACATACGTCAGCGAAAGAGGAACTACCCGGGAGGAAGTTGGGCTGACCCTGGCCACAGGTCTTCATAGCCCAACATACGGAGGTAGATTTAACGCCGTCAAAGTCTTTACTGAGGGGTATGAATACAGGGGCCGCGCTTATCCACACAAAGAAATAAGGGTGGTGTATGCTAACGAGGAGTGGGGATTGGCAGTGATAACGGTCATAGTTCGTTTTGGGTTCTGGAGAGACGCCGAATAAGAGACGCGGATTACCACGGAGTTACCTCGTGGGTAGTAAAAGATGAAAGTAAAGTATGAACCTGAACACGATATCGCGTACATTTACATAGCGGGCGAAGTCAAATATGTGGGCACTCACAGTCTCGATTTTGACATTCACCTCGACCTGGACCACGAAGGGCGTCTGCTAGGCATCGAAGTGCTTGATGCAACGCGTAGGCTCGATTTGGAGCGCCCCTTTATGGTGACTTTGGACGACAAGTGCCCATCTGGCTGGCCGAAACTTCAAGAGGAATTGCGTCGCAGAATGGAAGTGGGACTTCCGGTCATTACTCCGCCAAGTCGCCACAGAAACTGGATAAGGGACGTCGGAGAGGACTACGTGGCTCTGCAGGGAGACAAATCCTCCAGCGGCCGAATTCGTAAAATTAAGGCTTTGGATCTCGAGAACTGCGATACCGGCCACCCTCGCAAGACTGGGAATTTGCGGTTAATTCAAGCTTTGCGACAACTGGGACAGTACCCAGGCACCGTCAAATGAGCAATTAGTTTCTGCGAAACAAATTCTGGCCTGACAGGGACTAAGCAACAGCAAGAACCGTCGGAGGCAACAACCATGGTCCAGACCAGCAATGAGACCGGCATCACGCGTGCGCTGGGCAACTTTGCCCGGGAGCTGGAGTACGAGGACCTGTCGCCGGAGGTGATCGACTGGGCAAAGTATCTTTGCCTGGATTTTGCTGCCGTCACTTTGAACGGCTCTACCACGGACTCGGCCCAGGCCGTGGTGGACGCGCTGCAGCGGCTGGGGCGACCGGGCCCGTCCGCTATCGTGGGTACCCCGCACCGGGTGTTGCCGGAATACGCCTCCATGGCCAACGGTGTAGCTTTCCACAGCATCGAGATGGACGATGTGAACAACGAGGCGTCGCTGCATCCCGGCGTGGTGGCATTCCCCACGGCGCTTTCGATGGCTGACCTAGCGCACGTATCGGGCAAGGACTTCATCGCGGCGGTGGTCGCTGGCTACGAGGTCATCGTGCGGCTGGGGAGGGCGCTTCAGCCTGCCGAGCACTACGGCCGCGGCTTCCATCCCACCGGCACCTGCGGCGCCTTCGGCGCGGCGGCGGTGGCCGGGAGGCTGCTCGGACTGCAGGGCGACGATTTCATCCACGCCCTTGGCATCGCGGGAAGCCAGACGGCGGGCAGCATGGAATACCTGGCGCAGGGGGCGTGGACCAAGCGGTTCCATCCCGGCTGGGCGTCGCACAGCGGATCGTGGGCGGCGCTGCTGGCCCGTTCCGGCTACACCGGCCCTACTACCATCTTGGAAGGACGCGACGGATTCCTGCAGGCCTATTCGGGCAATCCCGACCCGTCGCTGGTGCTGCAGGACCTGGGCAATGAGTACCTGATCACCCGCACCGGCATCAAGCCTCACGCCTGCTGCCGCTACAAGCAGGGCCCCATCGACTGCCTCATCGATATTCGCAACAGCCACGGGCTTTCCGCAGACGATATCGAGGAAGTCACCATCGGCGTCCTCAGCGGCGGATTCAAGCTGGTGGCCTCGCCCGAGGAGGACAAGGCCAACCCAAAGACCGTGGTGGACATGCAGTTTTCCATGCCCTTCGGCGCGGCGGTCGCTCTGGCGTACGGGCGGGCTTCACTGCAGGAGTATGCCGAGGGCGTGCCGGACCACCCCGAAATCCGCCGCATAATGCAGCAGGTGAAGTGCGTAACCGACCCCGAATTGGACGCCCACTTTCCCCGCGAGTTCCGGGCCTGGGCCGAGGTGGCCACCGCCGATGGACGCCGCCTGCGCAGTGACATCCGCTATCCGAAGGGCGATCCGGAAAACGCCCTGTCATGGGATGAAATGAAGGAAAAGTTCCTCCTTTTGACCAGCCCGGTGATCGGCTCGGAACGCCAGCAGGAAATCATGGCGGCCATCGAATCGCTGGACGAGATGGAGGACGTGCGGCAGCTGGCGTCCCTGCTCTCTACGGGGTAGGCAGCACGGTACGGTAGGCAGCACGGCACGGAACGCAGGTGATCGCTCCCCCGCTGCAGGGCGTTCGCGTCCTCGAAATGTCGCAGGCCATCGCCGGGCCGGTGGCGGCGCGGACTCTTGGCGACCTGGGTGCGGAGATCATCAAGATCGAGCAGCCGGGCATCGGGGACATGTCCCGGCGCATCGGCCCCCACTTTCTGGGTGGGGAGAGCGCCTACTACCTGAATTTCAACCGCAACAAGAAGAGCGTCACCGTAGACCTGCGGACACCCCAGGGCCGGGAGGTCTGCCACCGGCTTGTCGCAGTGTCCGACGTGGTTTTCGACGCTTTCCGCCCTTCCGTTCTGGAGCGGCTGGGCCTGGAATACGAGACGCTTAAGGCGATCAACCCGTCCATAATCGCCTGCTCGCTTTCGGCCTTTGGGCAGGAGGGGCCGTACCGCGAGCGTCCAGGATTCGACGGCATCGTGCAGGCCATGGGGGGCGGTATGAGCGTAACCGGCAACCCAGGGCAGCCGCCGGTGTTCATGGGTTTCCCGGTCGGCGACATGGTGGGCGGCTACATGGCGGCTCTCAGCATCGCCTCCGCACTCTACGGACGCAGGGTAACCGGCGAGGGGCGCCGACTGGACATCTCGTTGCTGGACGCGCAGATCTCCCTGCAGGCCCACCTCGGACAGTTCTACCTGGTGTCCGGCGAAGTGCCACAGCCCATCGGTTCCGGTCACCCCTCCAACCTTCCCGTTGGGGCATACCAGTGCGCCGACGGCAAATACGTGCAGGTCCACTGCGCCAGCCAGGAATTCGCCATGAAGACGCTGCGCATGATGGCCGACGCGGTCGAGGAGTTGCACGGCATGGACGAGGACCCGCGCTTCATCACCGCGCCAGCCCGCATCGAGCACCGCGAGGCGCTGGAGGAGGCCCTGTCGTCGGGGTTTGCTACCAAGCCCCGCTCCGAGTGGGAGGGACTGCTGCTCAAGTGGGACGTTCCCGGCGGCCCAGTCAACAGTATCGCCGAGGCCCTGGCGGACCCCCAGGTACAACTGCGGGATATGGTAGTGGAGATCGAGCACCCGGTCGCGGGCGCCTACCGCACCGCCGGCAACCCCATCAAGAGCGGCAGCCAAGACACCTTCGCGCCACCACCGACATTGGGGCAAGACACCGACGAGGTGCTGAGCGGCCTGCTGGGGTACAACGACGCGGAGGTGGCAGGGTTGCGGGAAGCCGGGGCAGTCTAGCGCGCCCCCAACGGCGGATATAATGAACGAGCCCGCAAAAACGATTCTGATTATCGCCGGGCCAAACGGCGCCGGCAAGACTACCTTCGCCGCCGAGTTCCTGCCCAACGAGGCGAATTGCCCAACCTTCATCAACGCCGACCTCATCGCGGCGGGCCTCAACCCGTTTCAAGTGGAGCGAGCCGCATTCCAGGCGGGCCGGATGATGCTGCATATGATTGACGGTTGCGTCAGCAGGGGCGAGAATTTCGCCCTCGAGACCACGCTGAGCGGGCGGGGCTATGCTAGGATGATTCCGCGCTGGCAGGATCAGGGCTATTTCGTAAAGTTGTTCTTCCTGCGAGTAACATCGCCGGAAGTAGCGATAGGCCGGGTGCGGCAACGGGTGGAGATGGGCGGCCATAATGTGCCGGATGACGTGATACGCCGACGATTCCACGCCGGTTGGCGCAATTTTGAGCACATATATCGTGACTTGGTGGACGAGTGGGAAATTCATAATGTATAGGAAGAGTATCCATGCTTGATGAAGAGAAAGACCAGGATATGGAGAACCATCCTAAAGAATCATTATTATGGCAAACCAGCAGCGGCAAGCCCGATCCCGGCGCCGAGGCGGCGATGCGGCGGGCCACCATTAAGGCGCGGAAGCGGGCGATTGCCTTGACCGGCCGGGTAGTAACCTTTCGGGACGGCAAGATAGTCTACGATACGGAACCTTAGTTCCCTGGAGGCAGGCATATGGCAACCAATGCGAATCTCGGAATCCTGGTGCCCGGCGGATTCGGCGGAACGCCACCGACGCTGGCCGAGTTCTCGGCCTTCTTCCGCCGGGCCGAGGAGCTTGGCTACGACTCGCTGTGGGTCATCGACCGCATCTTTCACCCCAACAGCATCATCGACCCAATGACCCTGCTGACCGTCGCAGCTACGGTGACAGAGCGCGTACGGCTTGGAACGGCGGTACTGCTGTTCGTGATGCGCAACCCGGTGCTGGTGGCCAAGACCACCTCCACGCTGGACTACCTCTCGGGCGGGCGGCTGACGCTGGGCATTTCCTTAGGCGGGCGGGACAACGAGTTCGGGCCGCTGGGCGTCGATGTGCGCCGCCGGGTCAGCCGGTTCAACGAGGGGCTTGAGGTCATGCGCCGCCTTTGGACCGAGCGCGACGTCACCCACAACGGGCGCTACTTCTCGATGGACAACGTGAACATCGATCCGAAACCAGTGCAACAGCCATCCATTCCGGTGATCATCGGCGGTTCCGCCGACACCGCTTTGCAACGGGCCTCTGAGCAGACCGACGGCTGGGTGGCCGGCGGCGCAGCCAGCCCCGAGGTTTTTGCCCAAGCCTGGACCAAGGTGCGCGACTACGCTGCGGCCGCGGGCAAGGACCCGGGCTCGTTGCAGTCAGCCAAGCTGATCTATACCTACGTTGACACCGACCGCGACCGGGCCAAGCGAGAACTGGAGGCTTTCACCCACGCCTACTACGGTCCTCAGTACGACGTGGAAAACGCCTGCGCCTTCGGCCGCCCCGAGGACTGCGCCGCCAAGCTACAGGCCTACATCGACGCCGGCGCACAAACGGTTATGGTCGGCCCCACCTGGCCCGACCCGGCGCAGATCGAGCGCATCAGCGCGGAGGTCGCGCCGCTGCTGCGGTGAGGAAGCAGGCCCTTTCCCTCAATTCTCTAGTACCGTTTCCAGATAGATTTACAAGAATATGAGAAGGCAGCCATACTTGGGTATGATCTTTCTATGGGGGAGTATCCGGACATGGCTGCCATCAAGTATAAAGTCAAGCTGGTTGAATCCGAACGATCCCGTCTCAATGAGGTTTCCCACCGGGGCAAGCCGTCAGTCCGCACCGTCAAGCGGGCGCTGGCGCTGCTCAAAGCAGATGAAGGACTTCGGGACGCTGAGATAGCCGGTGTGCTTTTGATCAACGCCGCTACCATTGCCAGAGCGCGGAAGCGGTACGTGGAGGAAGGACTTGAGGCCCCATGAATGACAGACCGCGGCCAGCCCCGAGGTCTTCGCCCAAGCCTGGGGCAAGGTGCGAGACTACGCCGCCGCCGCAGGCAAAGACCCGGATGCGCTAGACTCCTCCAAGCTAATCTACACCTGCGTTGACACCGAGCTCCTTAGCTTTGCGAAAATCCTGCTCGGCGCCTTGCGCATCACCCATCGCCCGCTTAATGAGGCCCCGGACGCCGTAGGCATTCCCAAAGTCAGGGTCTAAGCGGAGGGCGGTGTCGTATTCGGCAAGCGCCCGGTCGTATTCCTCTAACACGAAGTAGGCGCTCCCCCGGTTGGCGTAGGCGTTGGCATAGTCAGGGTCTATGCGAACGGCGGCGTCGTAATCGGCAAAGGCTCGCTCGTATTCCCCCAACTGAGCGTAGGCATTGCCCCGGTTGACGTATGCGTCCAACTCATCAGGGTTTATGCGGAGGGCGGCGTCGTAGTCGGCAATCGCCCGGTCGTATTCCTCTGAACCGGAGTAGACGGCGCCCCGGCTTACATAAAACATCGCTTCGTCAGGGTTTATGCGCAGGGCAGCATCGTAATCGGCAAGGGCTTGGGCGTATTCCCCTAAGCGGAAGTAGGCCGTCCCACGGCTGGCGTAGGCGTCCGCGTATTCGGGGTCGATGCGGAGGGAGGCATCGAACTCATCAATGGCCTGCTCAAAAAACCTATCATCGGAATAATCCCTACCTTGTTCGTAGTGGGACTCTGCATCGCCGTTCCCTCCGCAAGCCACGATGGTCAGCGCCGCCACTAGTGAAACCAAGAGCAGCCGGAAACCTCGCAGGCTACGGGCGCGGGATTTACTGGGCCCTAGCTCACATCGCATAATGTTCATCCAATTCCAGAGATTTCGACTTCCCGGAGGGAGAGAACTTTTCAAATTCCCTCCCTAGATAAAATGGATCTCCGACTACACCGAAGTCTGCGTTATCACCCTCGGCGCGACCCTTCGGGAGAGCCAGCGGCCGTCGCCGGAATCGCCCAGCAGTTGGCCGTCCCGCACGATGACTTTGCCCCGCAGCATGGTCAGCACCGGGTAGCCCTCGCACTGGAAGCCGTCCCAGATGGAGTAGTCCGACTCGGCGTGCAGTTCGTCCACCGTTATCGTCTTCTTGAGGTTGGGGTCGAAGAGCACAATGTCGGCGTCGCTGCCCACGGCGATGGCTCCCTTCTGCGGGTACATCCCCAGAATCTTGGCGGCATTGGTGGAGGTGATGGCGGCGAAGCGCTCCAGGCCGATGCGGCCGGTGGCCACCAGCTTGGTGTAGGTCACCGGCATACGGGTCTCGATGCCGTTGTGTCCGCCGCAGAGGGTGCGGATGGTGTCGCCGGCCAGCTTGACGTTCTTGTAGGTCGTCCACTCGTCGGTGGCGGTGGTGCAGATTGGACCGTCGACCAGCCCCTGCTGCAGAGCGTCGCGGTCGTCGGAGAACTTGATGGCCGGGTAGGTGTGGATCGCCAGGCCATCGGGCTTCAGATAGTCGTCGCAGGTGAACTCCAGGTAGTTGTGCAGGGCCTCGCCGTAGACCGGCAGCTGCGCGGCGCGGGCCTCGGCGATGGCCGCGACGCCCTCCTTGGCCGTGGTGTGGACGAAGTAGATGCCGGTCTCGGTGCTTTGGGCCAGCCTGGTTACCTTGCGGAAGGAAATGTCCTCGGAAATGTTGTTATGGGCCAGGTGCAGGTTGGAGCCGTGTTCGCGTCCCTCGCGCTCCAGCTTGTCCTCCATGTAGGTGACGATGTCGTCCTCCTCGGCGTGGACGGCCATGATGCCTCCGTGCTTGCCGACCTCCTGGAAGATCTCCCACAGGTGGCCCATGGGGACGCGGGCATGGAAGGTGGTGAAAATCTTGAAGCTGGCAACTCCTGACTGGATCGCCTCACCAATCTCGCCCAGGGTGACGGGGGGGATGGCTCCGGCGAGAATGTAGTGAAAGGTATAGTCGGTGTAGGAGTGGCCCCGAAATACATCGCGCCTCGCCTCGATCTGGCCCATGATCGGGTCGGAGGGCGGGACGGCGCCGGGGGTCAGTGGCAGCGCGCCGGCGAAGTCCACGTAGGTAGTGACCCCTCCGAAGGCGGCGGCCCGGCTGGCTGCCTCGGGCGGTTGCGTGAAGATACCGGTGTCGCCTCCGGCCCAGTAGTCCGGCACCGGGACGTTGATGTGGGTGTGAGGCTCGATGCCACCGGGCAGAACAATCATGCCGGTGGCGTCGATGGTCTCACCGGCACCGATGTCATCCAGCGCCCCGGGGGTGGCCACAGCCGCGATGCGCTCTCCCTGAATCCCTACGTCCGCGAGGGCCGCGCCCTCGGGGACAACCACGGTCCCACCCTTGATGATCAAGTCCAGCATAATCGCCTCCCATGGGAATATTGGGGCAGCCCCGAGCTGGTTACTCTGCGCCTTTGGTCTTACTTGATGACTGGGATATCGATCTCCTCGTCCAGAGTGGCCGGGATCCAGGCCGCGAGCAGTTTTTCCAGCTCATCGCGGCACTCCTCCAGGCGATGCTCGGCATCCTCGAACAGCACCAGTTCCTTGGGTTCCTTGGCCCACTCGTGGATCTGCAGGGCGCAGGAGACTGGCAGGCGGGTGTCGGCCTTTCCGTGGGCCACCAGCAGCTTGCGGGGAGCAAGCTGGCCTGCCATGCCTGCGCCATAGGTCTGCGGCGACAGGGAGATCACTCCCTTAATGTGGGAGCTGCTCGCTCCCGCCGCGATGACCACGGCGCCGCCGAAAGAGTGCCCGGCAACCACGACCGGCCCATAACCGTTGGCCTTCAGATAGTTGACCCCGGAATGCAGGTCAAGCACACATTCCAGCAGGTCGTTGGGGAACCTGTAGTCGAGCCGGAGGGAAGTGATTCCCTCTCCGAGCAGCCTCTCGGACAGGCTGGCAAAGCTCCCGGGACCCGGACCGATAAATCCGCCCCGGGCGCCGCACACCCAGATGACTGCCTTGGCCGCCCCCTCGGCCCGGTGGATTATGCCGCTGAACTCGCCCCGGTTGGTGTGAAACTTCAGCCCCTCTCCGATGTCTCCGTAGGGCAGGGGCCCCTCGGATACCCGGAACAGCTTGATCAGTTCCTCGGCAGATTCAGGTCCCTGTCCCGGTGCAGTACTCATCCTGGCTCCCAGCCCAAGGTGGAATTCCTACAACCGTTCGGCCCCTCGCCCTCTCGCAGCGGCAAATAGAACCGTTATCCCAAGAAGTCTGCCAGCGCGGCATTGAACCCGTCCGGGTTGTCTTCAAAGACCATGTGCGCCGCATTGTCCACCTGGACCAGTCTGCCGTCAGACAGCGTCTGAACCATGCGCTCAGCAACCACAAGGCTCAGCGTGTCGGTCTCGGATCCGCGAACGATCAGGGTTGGGCAGGCCACCCTACTGAGTGGCTCCCACAGGTCGGGCGGGGGGGCCCCTGTGCCATTGCGTCGCTGCTCGCGAATCTCAGGATCATAGCGCCAGCCGATTTTGCCGTTGGGCAGTTCTCTGGTCTGATGGGTCAGCCTGCGCCGCATGACGGCTTCGGAAGTGAATCGGTTCTGGCTGTTCACGTACTGGAAGGCATCCTCGAAACTGTCGAACTCCTCGGGCACTTCCACGAGCTCCCTGGTGATGCGGGCCGAGCCAGCAGGGTTAATATCCGGGCCGATATCCACGATTACAAGTTTTTCCAGCATCTGGGGGTTCCGCCCTGCGAAGGCCATACTGTTGCGCCCACCCATGGAGTGGCCGACCAAGGTTAACCTCTCGATCCCCAAGGTGTAGCAGAACTCCTCAAGATCAGCGACGAAAGCGTCCGTGGAGTAGTCGCCGCGTGGCGCCCAGTCGGTCTCGCCACGGCCCCGCTGGTCAAGGGCAAGGATGCGATAGCCGCCGCAGAAACGGGCCGACACGTCGTTCCAGGCGTGACAGTGTCCCCGCAGCCCGTGAAGCAGCACCATTACCGGCGCACCCTCATTGCCCCAGTCCAGGTAGTGGAAGTTCATCCCGTTGCAGGTAACCATCACGTCAGTGGGTTGAACAGTTGTGGTCATGGCTTGACCTCCGGCAAGAATCGTAGATCCTCGGAATTTGGCCAAGTTTAGCACAAGGTGAGGGCGATGAAAAAAGCGGAAGCGATGAACGAGGGCGTGTCAGCGCTTGATGATCAGCAAGGAGAAGTAGTCGAGGTCCTCGGCTGTCACTTGACTGATGTCCTGGATCACCCGCTCACTGGCGGTGCTGGCCTGACGCACGTAGATGGCGTGTCCTGCCAGTCCCAAGCTTTCGAGGTTGGCCAGTGCCCGCATCAGGTTCTGGTCGGTCTCCATCAGCACGATGGTATCGAAATTGGCGATGGTTTCGCGCAGGTCGTCAATCCCATAAACGGCAGGCAGGATGGCCAGCCGCTGCCCCTGGGATACCAGCGGGATACCGGAACTGGCAGCGGCGGCCATGACAGAGGGAACACCCGGAACTACCTCGGCCTGCAGGCCTGAAACTTCCGTCTGCAGGTGCTCGATCAGGTGTGGATACTCGCTGTACAGCATCGGGTCGCCCTCGGTGATAAAGGCCACGTCGCGGCCTTCTCGCAACTTGGCTCCGATCCGTTCCGAGGCTATGTGCCAAGTTTCGTGGCTGACCGGAGTATCGTCGGAAGGGATGATGATGGGCAGCAATTCGGCGTCGTTCGCCACCAGCGACTTCACCACGCCCAAGGCGAAACTGGGGGCGCCGTTATCCAGCTCGGTGTAGCAGATAACGCCCATTTGCCGCAGCAGGCGCTGGGCGCGTACGGTCAGGAGCTCTGGGTCGCCTGGGCCAACGCCCACACCGTAGAACCGGCCGAAATTAGCCACTCTTCCACCCATTAGACCACTACGTTGACGAGGCGACCGGGAACGTACACCGTCTTGTTGACTGCCCTGCCCTCGAGGAAGCTCTGCACCCGCGGGCTGGACAGCGCCAGTTCCTGCGCCTCCGCCTCCGGGATGCCCACCGGCACTTCAAGCTTGTCGCGTACTTTGCCGTTGACTTGGACAACGAGGGTGAAGACTTCGTCGGCGGCCAGTTCCTCGTCCCAGCCGGGGAATTTCTGCTGATGGATACTGTACTCGCGGCCGGTGCGCTCCCAGAGCTCCTCGGTAACGTGCGGCGCCATGGGCGCCAGCAGCAACAGCAGCTTCTCCACGCACTCCTTCCACAGCTCCGGCTTGACGCTGCCCTCGGCCCAGACCCTGTTCAGATGGTTGGTGAGCTCCATCATCGAGGCGATAGCGGTGTTGAACTTGAACCGGTCGAGGTCGTTGTAGCACTTTCTCACAGTCTGGTGCAGCAGCCGGCGAGTGTCGCGGGAGGCAGACCCATCTGACCCGTTCAACGCCGCGTCTTCACGGATGGCGACGTCCCACACGCGATTGAGCCAGCGGGCAATACCGTTGATGCCCTCGCCGCTCCATGGACCGCCTTGGTCCCAGGGACCAATGAACATCAGGAAGCATCTAACGGCGTCGGCCCCCGTCACGCCGACCACGTCGTCAGGGTTGACCACGTTGCCGCGGCTCTTGCTCATCTTCTCGTGGTCCTGGCCTAGGATCACACCCTGGTTGTACAGGCGCAGGAAGGGCTCCTCAAAGTCGACCAGCCCCATGTCGTAGAGGGCCTTGATGAAGAACCGGCAGTAGAGCAGGTGCATAACCGCGTGTTCCGCCCCTCCGGTATATTGGTCGACGGGCAGCCAGGACTTGGCCAACTCCGGATCAACGGGCGCCTGATCGTAGTTTGGACTGACGTAGCGCATCATGTACCACGACGAGTCCATGAATGTGTCCATGGTGTCGGTTTCCCGGCGGGCTGGTCCTCCGCAGGCGTGGCAGGTGGTGTTCACGAAGTCCGCGCTGGCTGCCAGAGGAGACTGGCCGGTTGGCTTGAACGCGTCTCCTTCGAACACGAAATCCGGAGGCAGCAACACGGGCAGGTCTTCCTCCCGAACCGGCAGCACGCCGCATTCGTCGCAGTAGATCATCGGAATGGGGGTGCCCCAGTAGCGTTGGCGGGAGATAAGCCAGTCGCGAATGCGGTAGGAAAAGGCGCGCTTGCCCCAGCCGTACTTTTCGACGTCGTCGGATATCGCCTCCGCGCCCTCCTCGTTGGTCATGCCGTCGTACGCGCCGGAGGCGGTCATGAAACCGTCGCCGAGGTACGCCTCCCTCAACTCGCTGCCGTCCCAGCTGATCGGAGCGATGACCTGCCGTATGGGAAGACGATACTTGCGGGCAAACTCAAAGTCGCGGGCGTCGTGGGCCGGGACCCCCATCACCGCACCGGTGCCATAGGTCATCAGCACGTAGTCACTGATGAAAATGGGCACTCGCTCGTAGTTGAGACGGTTTACGGCATAGCCGCCGGTGAATACGCCCGTCTTATCCTTGTCAGCCGAGAGCCGTTCGATCTCGGAGGTGCGGCGGGCTTGGTCGATGTATTCCTCGACCTCCGCCTGGTGCCGGGGAGTGGTGATCTGTTCCACCAGCGGGTGCTCGGGCGCCAGCACAATAAACGTCACGCCGAATATGGTGTCGATACGGGTGGTGAAGGTCCGGATCTCCCGCTGCTCGATTCCTAGGGATGAGATGTCGAAACTGATTTCAACCCCGGTGCTCTTGCCGATCCAGTTGTTCTGCATGGTCAGGATCTTGTCGGGCCATTCTATGAGGCCACTGAAGTCCATGAGCCGGTCGGCGTAGTCGGTGATGCGGAAAAACCACTGCTCCAGATCCCGCCGGGTGACGACGGCGCCGCAACGCTCGCATGCTCCGTTCAACACCTGCTCGTTGGCCAGGACGGTGCTGCAGGAGGGGCACCAGACCACAGGAGCAT
Organism: Dehalococcoidia bacterium; assembly: GCA_965249355.1. Classification (GTDB taxonomy): domain Bacteria; phylum Chloroflexota; class Dehalococcoidia; order Lucifugimonadales; family UBA3495; genus VXOI01. Next base: position 1,431,436 of record CBDFLW010000004.1, on the reverse strand, counting down.
TGGCGCGGTAGGCCAGGCCGCGCTCGTAGAGCTTGATGAAGAACCATTGGTTCCATCGATAATAGTCGGGCTGACAGCAGACGACCTCGCGGTCCCAGTCATAGATGGCGCCGATGGAACGCAGCTGCCGCCGCATGTTCTCGATGTTTTCCATGGTCCACTCGTAGGGGTGGATGCCACGGCTAATGGCGGCGTTCTCGGCAGGCAGTCCAAATGCGTCGAATCCGATGGGATGGAGTACGTTGTAGCCCTGCATGCGACGGAAGCGAGCGTGAGCATCCGACGGGGCCATGGCGTACCAATGCCCGATGTGCAGATCGCCTGAGGGATAGGGATACATGGTCATCTCGAACCACTTGGGCCTGGAATCGTGGTCCGGTACCCTGTGAAGTTCGTCCCGCTCCCAGCGCTCCTGCCACTTCCGGTCTATCGATGCTGGATCAAAACCCAACTCCACTTGTCTGGAACCGCTAGTCATTGGACTGTCACCTCGATTCGGCTGCGCCTGCCAATTATATCAGGACAGTTGCACACAGGGCCTGCCGATGATTACCTGATCAAAAGGCAATTGACAGTGCCTGTGGGCAATTCTAGAATTTTACTGCACGCCACGTTTGATCCCCATGGGCCGCGCCACCGGCAGGCTTCCGGTGATGCAAAGCTACAGAACCCCTGACGCGCTCACATGGTGGTTCGGAAGGGCCTGTACCAAAGCCAGTAGGACACTCCACCCTGACGGTGCCGGTGCGGCGGCCTGAGGACGGTTTCACAGAGTTTGGCAACTAACCGTGGTCCCCGGCCGCTGGATGACATCATCCGGCTACCTCGCCAGAGGGACGAACCTCCCACCGTCCGGGTCAGGGAAACGCTGCGCCGCCCCCGACGGTTCCTGGGAATAACATCCATTCTGGTCGCGGTTTTCGCGCTGCTCATGTCGGCTGGCGCAGGCCTTTTGACTCTCCCATTCGCATCGATTTCCGGCGAGTCCGCTCCCGTGGACGTTGCTTTCTTCACTGCCATTTCGGCGGTGACCGTTACGGGCCACACGGTAGTAAGCACCCCGGACTACTGGGCCCCGTTTGGACACGTGGTCATTTTCACGTTGATGCTGGTCGGCGGGCTGGGGTTCATGGTTATCAGCACCTTCCTGCTGTTGATCCTAGGGGACCGCACGACTATGCAGCAGAGGGCCCTGACGCGGGGCCTGATGGGTGATGCCGCCGGAGTGAAGCAGATGCGGGCCATTCGCTCCTTCGGCAACCGGGTCATCATCATAGTCCTAGGGATCTACCTGCTCGGCTCGCTTATCTATTTCACGCAAATCACCGGTCTCGACAATATCGGGGCAGGCAAGGCCTACTGGTATTCGCTGTTCCTCTCGGTGTCGTCCTTCAACAACGCGGGGTTTAATATCATCCCCGAGGCGGCTCAGGGCAACGCGGCAAGGTTCGTCTCCAATTACACCATCATTATCACCATGACCATAATGGTCGCCCTGGGCGGCCTGGGTTGGGTCACCATGGTCGACGTGCTGAGACAGCGGCGCTTTGCCCGCTTTTCTCTGGATACGAAGTTGGTCGTAGCAACCAGCCTGGCCCTCTGGCTCCTGGGTGCCGTGATCCTGGCAGTGACGGAGTTCGGCAACCCCGACACCCTGGGGCCGCTGGGATGGCTCGACAAGGGCATCAATGCGGTCTTTATGTCGGTGAGCGGGCGTACTGCGGGATTCAGCACCATCGATTTCAGTCAAGTCGCCGACATGACCAAGATGACGTTCACGTCGCTGATGTATATCGGCGGTGCGCCGGGATCAGTGGCCGGCGGAATCAAGGTGGTGACCTTCGCCTTGATCGTGTCCACGGTGATGTCGTCGCTGCGCAGCCGCTCCCACGCCGAGGCTTTTGGCCGCGAGATACCACAGCCTCAGCTTCACCGTGCGCTTGCGGTGGCCGTGCTGGCCTTGGGAATCATATTCATTACCGTCATTGCCTTGGTCGAGATCGAGCCAGAAGTGCCGTTCTTCCATCTGCTGTTCGATGCCGTATCAGCGCTCGGTACTGTGGGAGCCACGACCGGCATCGTTCCGCACCTGAGCCTGACTTCCCAGTCCATATTCATGGCGGCCATGTTCATCGGACGGCTGGGCCCCCTGGTTCTGGCCCTTACTCTGGCCCCCAGGGAGGACGAAGTCGCGGCTTACCGATTCGCGCAGGAACAGGTTAGAATAGGCTGACAAGTCGGCGGAGGGATGCGGTGAACAAGCAGGTTTGCGTCATTGGGATGGGCCGCTTCGGCTCCACCGTGGCGCACGAGCTGTACCAGAGCGGGCACGATGTGCTGGCCATCGACCTGGATGAGGCAAAAATCCAGGAACAATTGGGCTTCGTAACCTACGCTGTTCGTGCCGACGCCACCAGCGAGTCTATCCTGCGGGAATTGGACATACCCGACTATGACGTGGTCATAGTGGCGCTGGGGAGCGACAACATACAGGCCAGCGTCGGTATAACGGTATTGCTCAAAAGCATGGGCGTACCCATGATCATGGCCCGCGCCGCCAACGAACTTCACGGTGAGACGCTGGAAAGAATCGGGGCCGACAGGGTCATTTTTCCAGAGGCCGAAAATGCCCGACGGGTGGCCCGGCTCGAGTTCTCTCGCGAACTGCTGGACTACATGCCAATCCTGGCCGACTACGGCATCAGCAAGGTTCGCACCCCAGAGGGTATGTTCAACCACACCCTCGAGGAGGCGGAGCTCTCCGGAACGGGAGACCGGCACGACATCTCTGTACTGGCCATTCGCAGGGGAAGAACGTCGCTGCTCCACCCGGCCAGGGACGAGGTAATGCGGCCCGGCGATGTGCTGATCCTGGCCGCCACCAGCGAGCAACTGAGCAAGCTGCCGGAGACGGCGCGGAGACTGGCGGAGTCCGATGCCAGGGGAAGGTCAGGCAGTTCTGGCGCGCCCGGGTCGTGACCCGGCTGTAAAGCCAGCCCTTAAGGGAGGGAAGCCAGGGTGAGGCAGGCGGCCGTTTGGGCCGGGAAGCTTCGCGCCAGGCCAATTGGATACGCCACTTTCACGGCACAGGGCAGCTCCCGACAGACCTGAAGTGGTGCGAATGTTTCGCCAACCCGCGTTCTCCTCAACTGGTTACCTCAAGTTTTACCCTATATAATTCTCTGGTGCCACCATTACGGGAATTCGCGACCGAGTCCGGGCATACGTCTGAGGCAGTCTTCAATGCCGCTTGACGCACAACGAATCCTTATCCCGGTCAACAGGTCTGCCCACAGCGAGCGCACCTTCCGTTGGGCCTGCCACATGGCCAAGAATGCGCACGCCGAGCTGATAGCCCTTCACGTCATAGTTGTTCCCTTGGAGAAGTCTCTCGAAGCGGAGGTCACCGAGGAAATCGACCGTGCCGAGGAGCTGCTGACCTGGTACGAGCAGATCGCAAGAAGGGAGCAGAAGCCCAAGCTTCATGCACGTTGCGTACGTGCGCGGCAGGTGGGCGCAGCCGTGGCAAAAGAGGCCGACATCGAGCAGGTGGACCTGGTCATCGTGGGAATTCCTTTCGACCGCCATATGGGCAGGTATGAGCTGGGCATAACCGGTTCATATATTTTCCAGCACACATCATGTCAGGTGTTGCTCTGGCGAGAGCCCATGCCGCACGACTCGCCATTGGAGAACTGAGGTAAAGTGCGCGTACTGATTTATGGGTGCAACCAGCTGGCGTCAGGCATGGTTCGGGCGTTGCTGGGCGAGGCGACTGAAATCACTGTTCTGGGTGACGAACAAAGCCAATTGGAACGGTTGAGCAGCTACCCAAAGGTCTCGACGGTATTGCTCCAAGAGCCCGTCATGCACGACTACCTGATGGAGGCTGGCATCACCAAGGTGGACACTTTCTTGGCCCTCTCGAACGACGATCACGACAACCTGCTGGCAGCACAGATTGCAAAGCGAATGTTCGGTGTCCCGACCGTGGTCTGCCACGTGGAGAATCCCCAGTTGCAGGCGTTTTACGGTCAATGGGAACTGAACGTCATCAGCTATTCGGTAGGCGTCCTGCAGGACATTCTTCAAGTGATATCTTCTCCCTGATGGGAACAGCACCTGAACCTGGAGCACAATCCGGCCGAAGCGAGCGATAATTTAGGAACATGTTCGTCGTAATCGTAGGTTGCAGTGAGGTTGGGTTCTTTCTTTCAAGGTCTCTCGCCGCTACGGGACACGAGGTGGCCATCATCGAGCGCGAACCGCAACGCTACCAGCTGCTCACCGAAAATATGGGCATGGTGGCGTTGCTCGGCGATGGCGCTGACCCTGAAGTCCTTCAGAGGGCCGGGGTGCAGCGGGCAGACGCAGTGATCGCCCTGACCGGCGTGGATGCGACTAACCTGGTTATATGCCAGCTTGCCAAGTCTGTGCACAATGCGACACGCACGGTGACCATCGTAAAGGATCCCAAGAATGAGCCAATCTTTGAGGAACTGGGCATCGACGTGGTGGTCAACTGGGTCCAGCTGGCGCTCACCGCGCTGGAGGCCGGGGTTCCGGGGCAGCCGCTCCGCCATTTGATCCAGCTGCCACAAACCGGAACAGAGGTGGTCTATGTGTCGGTGCCCAACGGCGCGGACGTGGTGGGAAAGCGCCTGGGTGAACTGAACATGCCTCCCGACAGCTTCGTCTCACTGATAGTCAAGAAGGGCAAGGCCAGCATGCCAGGCAGTCAAACGGTGGTGGAGGCGGATGACGAGGTGGTTGCCGTGACTCCCGCCGGGTTTGAGCAGGTACTCTACGACATTTTCACCGGAGTCTGAACATGGCCCGGACACTCGCCTTCCTGGGGCCATCCGGTACCTACACCGAGGAAGCGGCCCTGCAATACGATCCAAGGGCCGAGTTGCGGCCGTTTCCCAATATCACTGCCGTTGGTATGGCCGTTGCGTCGGGGGAAACCGAGGAGGGCGTGGTCCCCATCGAAAACAGCATCGAGGGGTCGGTCAACTTCACCCTCGACCTGCTGGTGAGCGTGGGTTCCCTGCTGATACGCAATGAGATGGTCCTGCCCATTGAGCATTACCTCATGGGCAGGCCGGGCACCCAGCTGCAGGAAATCGAGGTCATTTACTCCCATCCTCAAGCGTTGGCCCAGTGTCGTGAATATCTTGAGGGGAAGTTTGCCAACGCCGAAAGGTCCGCGTCCTTGAGCACGGCTCAGGCAGTGGGCGATGCCATGTCGAGCGGGATCCCGGCAGCGGCCATCGCGCCCCGCCGGGCAGCCGACCTCTATCAGGCAGAGATTCTTGATTCAGCGATCCAGGATGTGGCGGCCAACGCCACTCGCTTCGTCGTGCTGGCCAAATCAGACCATCCTCCCACTGGCAACGACAAGACCTCGATGTTCTTCACTTTCGATGAAGACGTGCCAGGCCAGTTGTATGCGGTAATGGGAGAATTCGCCAAGCGCAACATCAATCTCGCCAAGATAGAGTCCCGCCCAACCAAGAGGTCGTTGGGTCAGTACATATTCTTGGTCGACTGCGACGGGCATCGGGAGGACCGTTTGCTGCGTGAGGCCATAGAGGCCGTCAGGTCAGGAGTGAGCACATTGCGTGTGATGGGTTCATATCCAAAATGGGTGCAGGAACCCGAAGGCGACTACTGAGGCTTGCGCGGCAATGATGCCTAGCGCGGCGCCATAGCATCCCGGCTGGGCCGGAGCTGCCGCCGCAGGGACACGGTCCGCCGAGAAAAGAAAATCGGCCCCCCTGTCGCAGTTCCCGCGCGCCCGAAACGCCACACAACCCAAAAGGCTGGAACACTCTAGGAGGGCCGATAGGCCGGATTCCGTATCCAGCTGCCGATGGAACGCTCCCACCGACAGAAGCAAATGCCCTGAACACCGGAACCCCCGACCATCAACTGTAAATCTGCCCCGTTAAGCACTGACGGCGATCGAGACAGGCAGGTTGTAAAGGTTCTAATAGAAGATTATATTAGTATAAGAATTATGTCAATAACATTCTTTATGGAAACTTTATGGAAATTGGACACGGAATATTGTGGTTTTCTCGTTGGCATATTCCCTGCTGAGCAGACCGGCATCCGCCATTGCGTCGAACTTGGCGAGGCCGCTTTCCGCGTAGTTCAGACGCTCCAGATCTCCCACCACCACATAGGAAACATCGTACCTCTGCAATAGCTCGACGGCCGCATCGATGTCCGTGGTTTCGTACGCAAAACGAACGTCGTCCGCACGGCGGTATATCTGTTCCTGGTATTCAAAGCGCTGCTGAATCTGGTGCCAAGGCCAGCCGATCACGGTAGGAAGGCCGGTGTAGTTGGCAATGCGGCCACCCCACCGGTACTGCTCCATGTGGGCTTCCAGCACCACCGGCGAACCCTCGACGTTGTCCTGCAGCCACCGGATTGCCTGCAGGTCCCACACCAACGGGAAATATTCGTCGCGCTCCCAGTGCACTGCCCTGTCCATGTATGCGGTACCGTCAAGGGTCGGCGGCAGTTCGAGAAAGCGATCGCCGACCCGGGCCCTCGTGCCCAATGCCGTGTAGACCAGCGAGGAGCCAACGAGGACCAGCAGCACCGCGTACCACGCAATTCTGCCGTCGAAACGCGGAAGGCGCAGCTGAGGCAGACCCGAAGAAGCCAGCCGCCAGAGCATGTAGGCAGCGGCAATTGCCAGAAACACCCATACCTCCAGGTAGTACTTGAACAGGGTGTTCATGCGCCCGATGTCGCCCTCCACGGTTACGAGGTCCAGGCCAATCACAATCAACGCAGACATCAGCAGCATTGCCACCGCCAGCGCCTCGAATGGGCGGGAGGGCTCCGGTACTGCCAGCACCCTCCATCCAGCCACGGCGAGCAGGACCAGGAGGGCCATCATCAGGACCACGGTCCAATATCCGGCAGCGGCGAAGAACAGGCCTACAACCAACAGACCAGCTACGACTAGGCGCAGCCACTCCATGTAACGAGGCAGCTCCTCTCTGCTCCAGAAGCTCTTTATCAGGGCTGCCGCGTCGTACCGGACTCGCAGGACCAGGAAGGTCACAACGATGAACACGAACAACCCGTGTATGGCCAGGAACCGGTCCAAGGGCGTCCGCCATCTCGAGGCATCAAGCCCATTGTTGAAAGTCTCGTAGAACTGGTGAAAGGGCCAGAACGACAAAAGACTCATCGCAAATACAACCGCGGCCAACCCAGCGAACAGGGCCCACTTGCTCCTGGCTTTCAGCCGGGTGAAGAGGACCCCTACTCCAATGACGGCGATGAGCAGAATCAGGTAGGGCGGGTAGTCCCAGCTGTTGATGGGCCACAGGGAACCAAGGGCCAACGCCGCCGCCAACCCGCAGGCCGCCAGCCAGACCCGGCCCTGGCTGCGAAGACCAACCAGCAGAGCCAGTCCCAGTCCAAGCGTGAGCAGGGTGAACGGGATCACCATCATGTGGGCGTGCAGGTCAGCAAAAAGGAATGTGAAGAATGGGAATTCGGTGATATGCCAAGACGCCCCGGCGCCTCCGGGGATGTGGTCCGGGAGCCAGAAGGCCGGTGTCGGAGGTTCGAAACTCTCCAGGGGTGGAATCATCCTGCTGCTGCGCCAGAAGTCGAATGGAGGCCACATCTCCCCTCTGGCAAGGACGAGCCACACCCCCCGTAGGACCTGAATGACCCCATCTATGTTGCCGATGACGCCGACAAACAGAGCAGCCGCAATCCCGCAAGTCACGGGCGGCAGGAATCTGCGGCTCGCTCCGGAAGGCCCGTCAGTTCCCGCTCCGGTGTGCCTCCTGAGCCCTGCATTCCTTACGCCTGCCGCAAGATTGTATCCGAGGGAAAATGCGCCGGTGAAGGTGAGGGCAAAGAACAGCGGCACCGCGAGATTGAACGCTGTTGCTGGCATGATCGCCGCCACCCGATTGATGCAGGCCACCACGAAGTAGCCCCAGTAGTAATAGTTCAGATACCCGCCCGCAAACCATGGATCGTATGGAGGAAGGGTCGTGGAGCGGAAAACGGCAGTGAAGTAGGCCAGCTCCATCGGTTTTTCGCCGCCGCGGTACGGGTGCCACAGGTCCGGATTGAAGTACCGGACGCCGGCAAAAGCGATGAACGCCGCCAGGAATAGGAACTCTCCGAGCAGCAGCAATTTCCAGCGCGTCCTCACAAACTCCCACATCTCGGAGCGCGTGAACCATAGGACGACCCCCGACAGCACTGCCACCACTCCCATGCCCAGGTAGACAGCTCCACGCGAGAAGTCCACCCAGCCAAGTGAGACCGCAAGCCAGGCCAAATAGCAGACCGCCAGCAGGCCAAGGATCCTGGCCAGTATGATGCCCCGGTCGGGAAGTGGCCTGAAAATGAACAGAGCCAAGGGGAGGGACAACAGGTATATCAGCTCAACCACCACCAGCCACGCCAGCACTGGCACATCATTCGGCCAGCCGTCGCGGTCCGCAATTTCGCTGAGGGTCCCGCCGGAACGTTGCGCCTCTAGTGCGTCAGGACTCAGCATCAGGGCGCCGCCCTCACCGTTGGAGGGAGGACCAACCGGCGGGACGAGCAGTCGACGCAGGGAGGCTTCGTCTAGGCGGCTCTCGTTTCGGAAAACCAGTACGCGGGGATGGTCGTACCCCGAGACGTTGTCATCGGCGTAACCGAAATTCAGAGTGAAATTCGCCTCCTGCGACCGGACCTCCGGCACCGGGCTGGGGAGGCCGGCGCGGTGCAGGGCATCATCGCGGAATACGACGCCACCCAGGGAGGGGTAGTTGGTAAATTCACGATGGAGGCGGTATCCCAATTCTTCGGCGAAGAGCAGACGATAGTAGTTGTTGCTGAACGGGAAACGCTCCGGGTCGCGGGCCGCACTGGCGTAGGGGCGCGCGCTGTAAAAAATCAGATAGTCAGACTTGGCCAATCGAGTTGCCAGGTCCCCCATCTTTTGCCGGGTGTCCGGTTCATAGAGAGGAAACTGCCAAATGACGCGCCCATAGAGTCCCGGCAGGTACTCATCCCAGTGATTGTCCAGCAGGATGGGGGAGTTCGGAGGCACCTCATCCTGTACCCATTCGGCGGCCTGGTTCGCTGGATGCTCGCCGGCGTACATCCGCTGAAACGACAACGAGTAGAAGGCGGTGCTGGCGACGACGACCACCAGGAGCAACACCGCCAGGTTCAGGACCAGGGCCGCCGCCCAGGGCCGCAGGACGATACGCCTCTCCCGCAGTTGGGTTACTCCTTCACGAAACGCCTCGTTTATCCGCTGCAACGGAGCACCGGCGCGTTCGACGTTCCAGAGCATCATCCGCGATGCCAGGATTATCATCACCGGCATCAGGGGGAACAGATAACGGAGAAAGCGGACCTCGAAACTCTCCAGGAAAATCAGGCTGGGAACCACCCAGACGAGCAGCATCAGGTCGGCCCGCAGATGTCGACGGTCAATGGCGAGCATCAGTGCGGTAAACGGGATCGACAACCAGGCAACCACGCCCAGCGGCACTCCCAACCCCCAGACCGTGGTCTGGCGGATCTGGTACAGGAATGCGGGCGTGTCCACGTACTGCACGGTGAAGGGGAATAGGCCGGCGTTGCGAGCCATCCTGGTCTGGAGGCCCACATCGCTTACGAAAGCCGCCATGTCGATGAAGGCGTAAGGTGTGGTGATAAAAAAGACAACCAGCGCCGCCACCCCTCCGACAGCGGCATGTCCGGCAACCCTCATCAGCATCTCGGGGGTTATCTCGCCCCACCTGCCGTCCGCTTCGTCGAGGATGCGGTAGCCGTAGCCCAGGGCCAGCGGCGCCAAGAGCGGCAGCACGTTGACCTTGGGCGCCAGTGCCAGACCCAGGATCACGCCCAGCAGCACCGTATCGCGCAGCCGCCTTCTCTCCACCATTCGCAACGTGGCCCAGATGCTGGCCAAGGTAAGCAGGACGGTGAACGTCTCCGGCCGGTAGAAGTGGCTGTGCTGGACGTGGATGACAGCCATTGCCGCCAATCCGGCGGCCAGCAGGCCGACATTCCTGCCGTACAGGCGACGGCCAAGCACGAAAACCATCAGCACCGAGCCAACATCGGCCAGGGCGGAGAGCGTACGGCCGGCGTAACGCATGTCAAAGCCGCCCACGTCGCTGAATAGCTCAACGACCGAGCGGATGAAAACCAGGACGTAGATGAGGATGCTCCCCAGCGGGAACCAGTGGGGGTTGAGCGGGCTGCGCTCTGGATCAAAGAAGTGTCGAAGGCCCGAGAGCCCTGGCTCAGCCTCGGGGTGGTCGTTCAGATAGCCGCAGGTGGAGGCATGAGGGGCGTCAGTGAGCAGGGAGTACATGCAGTCGGAGCGCATGTAGATGTCCCGCTCGTCGGGATGAAATCCGTAGCCGTCGTCCCAGTTGATGCCGTGCAGCCGCAGCACCAGCGCCAGCGCGACGATGGCCGCCAACAGGAAGAACGGCCAGGAAACCCGGCCGTTCAAGGTCAGATAGTTAAACGTGTGGGGCAGTGGGCGCATAGAGGTCGCTCAGCGAATCCTTGCCTTACCTCCAATTTGCCTTGCGTACGTCAGGCTCGCCTGCCTAGAAGCCCTTCTCGCTCATCATCGCGGCAAGGTCGGCGGTGCGGCAGGAGTAGCCCCACTCGTTATCGTACCAGCCCATGATTTTCACCATCCGGTCTGCCATCACAATGGTCGACAGGGCGTCGAAGATACAGCTGTGGGGATTGCCGCGGAAATCGGAACTCACCAGCGGCTCGTCACAGTACTCCAGGATGCCCTTCAGCTCGTTCTCCGCAGCCTTCTGGAAGGCGGCGTTGACATCGGCAACAGAGACGTCGTGGCCCACCTGGGCGGTGAAGTCGGTGATGGAGCCGGTGGCCGTGGGGACGCGGAAGGCCATCCCATGGAGCTTGCCGTTCAGTTCGGGAAGCACGAGACCCACGGCTCGGGCAGCGCCGGTGCTGGTCGGGATGATGTTCATGGCCGCAGACCTGGCCCGGCGCAGGTCGCTGTGGCGCTGGTCGAGGATTGCTTGGTCGTTGGTGTAGGAGTGAATGGTGGACATCAGGCCGTGCTCCACCACGAACTGGTCGTGCAGCACCTTAACCATGGGAGCGAAGCAGTTGGTGGTGCAGGATGCGTTGGAGACGATGGTGTGCTTTTCAGAGTCGTACAAGTGGTCGTTTACGCCAAGCACCAACGTGAGGTCCTCGCCGCGGGCCGGTGCGGAGATGATGACCTTCTTGGCTCCGCCGGTCAGGTGCCCGGCAGCCTTTTCAGCGTCGGTGAAGATGCCGGTGGACTCGATCACCAGGTCCACTCCCATCTCGCCCCAGGGTATGGCCGACGGGTCGCGCTCGGAGAACACCTTGATGGCCCGGCCATCGACCACCAGGTCGCCATTATTGGCCTCCACCTTGCCTGGGTAACCGCCGTAGCTCGTGTCCCACTTGAGCAGATGGGCATTGGTCTCGGCGTCTGTCAGGTCGTTGACCGCAGCCACCTCAACCTTGCCCTCGTTACGCTCCTGGTTGGCCCGGAGCACCAGCCTTCCAATCCGGCCAAAGCCATTGATTCCAATCCGCGTGACCATGTCTTACCTCTGCGTTGCAAATTGCCAGTATTCTACACTATGAATCCGGGACCATACGCCCTCGAATTCCGGCCGTATCCTGATCCATACGCTTCCGGATCTGCTCCATCTCCTCGCCGGTCAAAGGGCGCCACTTTTCGAGATGGGGGAGCAACAACTGCCCGGCCCACTCTATGGTGAAGCCGACGACTTCTCTTGTTTCGTTGTAGTGAGCGGTGAGTCCTTTGGCCATCTCCTCGCTGCTTGCGGCCCTGTTTCCGTTGCCGATGGTTAGAGTGTCGGCGTCTCTGGAATAGACTCCGCTCAACTCCTTGAAATGAAATTTCACAGTCGGCGAATCCAGAGTTAGTTGCGGCAAGAGTATGCGGGCAGCATCAAATAGATAAACGCCAACACACTTGCCGTCAACCGAAAAGAAGGCATCAAAATCCGGCTCAAATGTAACGTTTTGGGCGGAGTCCGTATTCGGAATTCCATTACCGAGCCATAGCAAGTCGCCGTTCACTGCGAAGTCTACTTCGACTGCAATGCCTGCCATCTTCGCTGCCCCCTAACAGTGTCTTCGTATGCTGAGAGTATCACCGCCGCACGGGATTCGTACAGCAACACCACTTTTATCCACCACCCTTGCTCGGGAAAGAATCTCCAAAATACTTGGCGGATTCCTTCCCGGGGTTCAGAGAAATCAGAGAACTCCAGAACTTGCTCAATGCGAGTTTCCGTCGCCCTAGCGTGCGTCGGCTCGGTACGCCGTGCCAGAAAATGGTCTGTGAACGGGTAAAACGTTCCGTCCGCGATTACCCCCGGCTGTTCCGACGATTCCAACCTTCCTACTGTCCTATCACAGCAACCGGCCCAGGTATTCGAACGCCGACCTTCCGGCGTAGACCGCCTCCTTACCCAACTCGGCCTCGATGCGGAGCAGGCGATTGTACTTGGCCACACGCTCCGACCGGGCCGGCGCGCCGGTCTTGATCTGCCGAACGTCCCAGCCGACAGCCAAGTCGGCGATAGTCGTATCCTCTGTTTCGCCGGAACGGTGGCTCATCACGGCGCCCCAGGCAGCAGCCCGGGCGGTGTCCAGCGCCGCCTTGGTTTCCGTGAGTGTGCCGATCTGGTTGGGCTTCAGGAGCACCGCATTGCTTGCTTGCTCCCGGATGCTTCGGTCTATTCGCTCGATGTTGGTGACCAGCAGGTCGTCGCCCACCAACTGCACCGTGGAACCGAGGCGCCGCCGCAATTCCTTCCATCCGGCCCAGTCGTCCTCCGACAGGCCGTCCTCAATGCTGAGAATGGGATACTGCGAGGTCCAGCTCTCATAGAGGTCGATTAGCCCCCCGGAGTCCAGCGTTATACCCTCACGTTCCAGCACATAGTTACCCGACGCAGTGTCGTAGAATTCCGTGGCCGCAACGTCCAGGCCGAGAAAGACATCGGTACCGGGATGATAACCGGCGTTTTCCACGGCCATCAACACCATTTCCAGCGCCTCCCGGTTGGAGGGGAGCGAGGGTGCATAGCCGCCTTCGTCTCCCACATTCAGGCTGTGTCCAGCGGCGCGCAGCAAGGATCGAAGCGACTGGTAAATCTCTGCGCCGGCGCGCAGGGCATCGGAGAATGTCGCGACACCGACGGGCAGAACCATGAATTCCTGGATGTCTGCGGAATTGGAGGCGTGGCGTCCGCCGTTGAGGATATTGAACATCGGTACCGGCAGACTGACTTTAAGAGCGGAGGCTTGAGGAGCGGAGCCTTGAAGGGGAGAGGCCGAACCGGCTTCCTCTATCGATTGCAGCGCGACATAGCGCCACAGGCTGACACCCTGGGCCGCTGCCGCCGCATGGGCCACAGCAAGAGAAACTGAGAGAATGGCGTTCGCCCCCAGCTCTCCCTTGTTTTCCGTGTGGTCCAGACCGACCATGAACTGGTCGAGGGCTTTCTGGAAGAATGGAGACCGTCCGGCCAGGTAACCGCCAAGCACCGTGTTTACGTTGGAGACTGCCTGCAGCACACCGTTACCGCCGAAACGCTTGGAGTCCCTGTCCCTCAGCTCCACCGCCTCGTGGCTGCCCGTACTGGCTCCCGAGGGGACGAGAGCCCGGCCCACGATCCCGTTGGAGAGGATCACCTCGGCCTCCACCGTGGGATTGCCCCGGGAGTCCAGGACTTCGCGGCCAAGGACAGACTCGATGTATACCCCGGCGGTATCGCTGCTCATGCCGCTCTCCTCGTCTTCGAATATTCGCTCCGGGATTGTAGGTTGGGCTGGGAGACAACGATGGAGGCGAATACTACCCGCCGCGGGACTCCGCAGCCGCAATGGCCTTCTCCACGGCATCAACGGGGTCTAGGGCCTGTATGATTCTGTCGTGGATCGGGGTGCCCTCGCCGGTGGCGGTCAGAGGCCAGGTGTTCAGCCCCACCACCGGGATGCGGGCGTCCAGCGCATAGGCGATCTCGCACAGCGTCCCGAACGCGCCTCCAACGGCGATGCAGGCGGCCCCCGTGTGAACCACGATGATGTTCCGGGAGTAGCCCATGGTGGTTACGATGGGTATATCGACGTACTCGTTAGCTTCTGTCGGAACCCGGCCAGGGAGTATGCCGATGGTCTGGCCCCCCTCGGACTTGGCCCCGCGGCAAACGGCCTCCATCACGCCGCTGAGACCCCCGCACACGACGGACACGCCGCGCTTCGCCAGTTCTTTCCCAACATTCTCTCCGAGGTCAATCAGCTCCCCGTGGGGAGGATTGCTGCTTCCAATCACGGCAATAATCATGGCAAAAGCGCTCTACTCGCAGCATCAATGGTGTCGATGAGTGGCGCAGGATAGATGCCGAGCCAAAACACGGCCAGCAAGCCCGCGCCAAGGACCGCCAGGATGGTTATGGAAGGTCGCCGCCCCAAGGCTGGATAAGCCTCATACAGTGCAGCGCCGTACCTGGGCGCAGGCTGTTCGTCACCGTCATGACCGTGCTCGTCCTCGCCATGTTCCGCGTCGATGTGTTCGTACCCATGGCCGTGGCCGTAGGCCGGCTCTCCCTCCGCAGGCTGGATATACATCTGGCGGACAACCTGCAGGTAGTAGTACAGCGAGACGAGGCTGGCAAACACGGCCAGACTCGATAACCAGAGCAGTCCCTCGTCCGCGATGGCGGTGAACAGGTAGAACTTGATGGCGAAACCGGCAAAGATGGGCAGCCCGGCCAGCGAGAACATCCCGATGGCGATGGATGCTGCCAGGAATGGTTGCATTCCGCCCAGACCGGCCAGGTCGGTCATCATTTCCTTGCCGGTCATGTTGAAGAAGGAGATCAGCCCACCGAAAACCACGAAGTTGGTGACCGAGTAACCGACCAGGTACAGCATCACGGCGTTGGAAGGCAGGCTGGAATCGATAGAAAGGGCAGCAACCCCGGCCAGTATGAATCCGCTGTGCCCGATGCTGGAATAAGCCAGCAGACGCTTCAGGTTGCGCTGGGCCAGAGCCACGAGGTTGCCCACCATCATGGTTACTGCCGCCAGAACGGCGAGCACCAGCTGCCATTGCTCCCACCTTTCGCCCACCGGAACGAACCCCTCCGCCACCAGGCGCAACACCAGCGCGAAGGCAGCGGCCTTGGAGCCGATGGACAGGTAAGCGGTGATGGGATACGGGGCACCCTCATAGACGTCTGGAGCCCACATATGGAACGGGACGACAGCCACCTTGAAGCCCAATCCAACGAGGATCAGTGCGATGCCCACCCACAGCGACGGGCTGACCTCGGAGGCCGCGGCCAAGCCTGCGGCGATTGCCTCAAACTTGGTGACTCCCAGCACGCCGTAGACCATGCTGACGCCGTATAGAAGAATCGCTGAACTGAATGCGCCGATGATGATGTACTTCAGGCCGGCCTCGTTGGATTTAGGGCTGTTGCGTGCGTAGGCAGCCAGTGCGTAGAGGCTGAAGCTCAGCAACTCCAAGGCAATGTAAGCGGTGAGCAGCTCTCGCGACTGGGCCATTATGTTCATGCCCAGGATTGAGAACAGCATTAACCCGTAAAACTCCCCCTTGTGCTCTAGGTGTTCGCTCACGAAGTCCATGGAGCTCAGGATGATGAACACCCCGATACCCATGAAAAACACCTTGAACCAGAGAGAAAAGTCGTCGATCGCCAGCAGGCCGTTGTATAGCGACTCGTCGTGGTCCCAAAGCATGAACACCGATACGACGATCACGGCGATCAGCCCGGCGATGGAACCCCAGCCAAGCAGGTTCTTCCGGCCTTCGGGCAGAAACAGGTCAGCCGCAAAGACCAGGAAAGCCAGACCCGCCAGGGCGAATTCCGGCGTGAGCAGTTCTAGGTTGGCGGTCAGCGACACGGCTGCCTACACTCCCGGTATGGTGGGGATGCTGACGTTGATCACCCGCAATATCGGCTCAGGCCAGATGCCCACGAAGATTATGACCAGTACAAAAGCCCCTGCCACCGACTTTTCCATCACCCCGGCGTCGGATAGCCCGGACCAGCGGACGTCCGGCTCGCCGAAGAAAGTGCGAGCGAGAAGGCGCAGTATGTATACGGCGGTGAGGGCGGCGCCTATCACCGCCAGTATGGCCAGCGGCAGATAGGTGCGAAAAGCTCCGGTGAACACCATGAACTCGGCGATAAATCCGCTCATACCCGGCAGGCCCAGGGAGCACAACCCGGCTATGGCAAAGAAGAAGCAGGTAACTCCCATCCGCCCGAACAGTCCGTTCAGCACGTTGATGTCACGGACGTGGGTGCGGTCGTAGATCGCTCCTACCAGCGCAAACATGAGGGCCGTCATGATGCCGTGCGAGAACATTTGTAGCACGGCGCCGCCCATTCCGATGCGATCGAGCGTGGCAATTCCCATAAGCACATAGCCCATGTGGCTCACGCTGGAGTAACCAATGATGTACTTCAGGTCTTGCTGCGACATCGCAGACATGGCGCCGTAGAGCACGTTGACCGCACCCAGGGCGATCAGGACCGGCATCCACCATTCCGCTCCCTCCGGCAGAAGGAAGATGCCGACACGTATTATGCCGTAGGCCCCCAGCTTCATTAGTACGCCGGCGTGGAGCATGGACACCGCAGTGGGCGCCGCCACGTGGCCGTCAGGCGACCAGGTGTGGAAGGGCCAGAGGCCGGCCAGGGAGCCGAACCCAACCATGAACAGGGGAAACACGAGAGTCTGGAAGGTGCTGTCGAACTGTCCTGTGGCCGCCATCTCACCCAAGGTCTGCAACGAGAAGGTGCCGTCTCCCTGTCCCGAGGCCTCGGCATAGACCGCGAGTATGCCAACCCAGATGAGTATGCTGCCCGCCACCAGGAACAGAATCAGCTTCAACGCACCATATTCCTTGGTGCGGATGAATGTGCCGAAATCGGTGCTGCTGCCCCACACCCCGATGAGCAGGTACATGGGCAGCACGGCCAGTTCATAGAAAAAGAAGAGGAAGAACAGATCGCGAACCACGAACACGCCATAAACGCCCGCCGCCAAGGCCAGCAGCAGGACGAAGAATTCGCGGGTACGGTAGGTGATGTTCTGGGAAATCATCACCCCACCCATCAGCACGATACCGTTAAGCACGATCAACGGGGCAGAAATCCCGTCGAGGCCCAGCGAGAGGTTGATGTCCATCGGGCCGGGGAGCCAGTCGTAAATCCGGGTGAACTGGAATCCTCCTGCCACGTGGTCGTAGCGGGCGAAAATGAGTACGGACAGGACCAGGGAAATAGCACTGACGAAGAGTGCGAAATACCAACTGTCCTTGGGCCTGTCGCCCGGCATGAACATGGTCAGACCGGCGCCGGCCAGCGGCACCAGGACCAACAGCAGCAGCGCAACCTGGTCGAAGTTGCTCACGACTGCCATCCTTCACGCTGGGACACAGGTCTACCTACCCGAACGCAGCCGGTAGGGGCGGGTTTGAAACCCGCCTCTACCGGCATTATGCCGCGCGTTGCCTTCACGAGGTTACCAGCCACCAGACGACTCCCATCGCCACTGTGCCCAGGACCATGGCAAGGGCGTAGCTGTACAGGTGCCCGGTCACGTGCAGCCGCAACGTTATACCCAAGCGGCGAACCGCGTTGGCAGGGCCGTTGATGCCCACATCGTTGACGACTGCCCGGTCGAAGAATCCCACGAAATTGGCGACGACAAGAACCACTCTGTCGACGACCCACTGGTAGACCTCGTCGAAGTAATACTTGTTTTCCACCACACGCAGTATCGGCGCGAACCGCCGCCGGGCGGGTTCCAGCGAAATGCTGCCCCTCTCGTAGATCATATAGGCGAGAACGAAGGACCCAACAGCCATCACAGCGGACAAGATCCCAATCCACCAGGTGAATTCAAACCCATGACCCTCGTGGTAGAAAACGAAGTAGCCAAAGCCACCGAATGTTCCCGGCCAGTTCCAGCTGATCAGTCCGAACCCGATCGCGAGGATGGCCAGCAGCACCAGGGGCACGGTCATCACCGCTGGGGACTCGTGGGTGTGCTCCAACTCGGGGGGCATTCTGCCAAAGAAGGTGACGAAAACTGCGCGGCCCATGTACAGCGCGCTCAGCAACGCCGTTACCAGCGCCAGCACGATGAACGCGGGATTCAGCCCGTGGCTCACCGACTGCAGGATTTCATCTTTACTCCAGAATCCGGCCAGGATGGGAATCCCGCCCAGGGACATCGCCCCAATGGCAAACACGATGGTGGTGATGGGCATCACCCGGCGCAGGCCGCCAAGCTCCGAGATTTCCTGTTTCTCGGTAGCATGTATCACGCTGCCAGATCCCAAGAACAGCAGCGCCTTGGCAAACCCGTGGGCCAGCAGGTGGAAGATGGCAGCGGTGTACCCCCCTGCGCCCAGCGACAGCATCATCAGCCCCAAGTGGCTGATGGTGGAATACGCGAGTATGCGCTTGATGTCTGTTGCCACAAGCGCAATGGTGGCGGCAACCAGCGCCGTAACCAGGCCAACTATGGCCACCACCGTCAGGGGGACGCCTCCGTACGCCTCGAAGAGCGGGTACGCCCGGGCTACGAGGAACACCCCGGCGACCACCATGGTTGCAGCGTGGATCAGCGCGCTCACGGGCGTCGGGCCCTCCATGGCGTCGGGCAGCCAGACATGGAAGGGGATCTGCGCCGACTTGCCCATGGCCCCGAGGAACAGCAACAGGGCAGCGGCTATGGTAACGCCTTCGCTCATCGTTCCGGCATGGACCGCCTCGAAGGCGTCAGTCATGCTGAACGTGCCAACCTCGCGCCACAGCAACAGGATGCCGATCAGTAGCCCTACGTCGCCTATGCGCGTGACGATAAAGGCTTTCTTGGCGGCCTCCCGCGCCGCGGGCCGCTCGTGCCAGAACCCGATCAGCAGGTAGGAGCAGACCCCCACCAGCTCCCACGCCACATAAAGCAGAAGGAAGCTGTCGGAGAGGATGACGGTGAGCATGGAGGCGGCGAAGAGCGCGTGAACGGCAAAGTACCAGTTGATGCGAGGGTCGCCACGCATGTATCCCAGCGAATAGATCTGCACCATGAGGGCCACGAAAGTAACCAGGCCCAGCATGGCAATAGTTACCGGGTCAACGAAAAAGCCCCAGGTGAGGGTGACGCTGCCCTCCTGCCCAGGCAACCCTGCGTTGAACCAGACGCGGTCGTAGTTGCAGGTCAGGGCCTCGGTCCCGATGGCCGTGTAGCACTCTTCGGTGGCCATGGATGCATCCATCCAACCGAAGAGGGCTATCCAGAAGAAAACAAACCCGGCGGCAATGGCGCCAATGGATAAAAGAGCGCCCTTTCCGGGCAGCCGGTCACCGATGAGGACGATGATCGGAGCGGCGGCGAAGCTGAAGACGGGAATGAGCCAGGCCCACTGCATCAGGCAATGGCTCCCGGCACGTCGCTCTCCGTTGACTTGGTTCGGATATGCAAGGGTGCTGCTACCACTTCATCAGGTTTATCTCGTCCACGTTGACCGTGGAGCGATTCCGGTAGATTCGCAGGACAATTGCTAGCGCCAGGCCGACCTCGGCAGCTGCAACGGTGATGACAAAGATCGCAATGAGCTGCCCGTCGAAATTGGCGAACGGGTTGGTCCCCTCCATGTGGGAGGCCGCGGCGATCAGGTTGATATTGACGGCGTTGAGCATCAGTTCGATGGACATGAGTATGAGCACCGCGTTCCGGCGCGCTAGCACGCCATACAGTCCAATGACGAACAGGGCGGCGCTCAGGAGCTGGAACCAGACCAGATCAACCACGGCCTAGTTCTCTCCCGGCCCGGAACGGGCGATGATTATGGCGCCGATGAGAGCGACCAGCAACACCAGCGAGGCCACCTCGAAGGGAACAGCCCACGTGGTGAACAGTGATTTCCCAATCCCGGTGAAGGAAGCGTTGTGTGGTTCCGTCCCTCGAACGGCATTGATGAGGAACGCGGGTACGAGCACCCCCAGCAGACCAAGGGCCGCCAAGGCCGCCAGCGGCCACTGCCTATTGTCGGATGTCCGCGGGTACTCGGCGCTACGGGTGAGCATGATAGCGAATATGATGACGATGACAATGGCCCCGCCGTAGATCAGCACCTGCACCAAGGCCAGGAACTCGGCGTAGAGAACCAGGTAGATTCCGGCAACCGCAATCAGCGAAACCAGAAGCGCCAGTGCCGCCTGCACGATGTTGCGGCTGGCCACGACGGCCAACCCTCCGCCCAGGATGAACACGGCCAGCACGATGAACAGGGCCCAGGACATCTAGCCGTCCATCATCCCGCCGCTGCGTGAAACCCAGGAAATCCGCTCCATGCGGCACGCAGATTCGGGGAGGGGGCCGAATTCACGGACTGCAACCAACGTCTGCTAGCTCCCGCTTTCGGTGTTGGCGGGCTCAGGCTTGGCGCGCTTCGTAGGGGGAATCCAGTCGGTTTCCTTCTGGTATTTTTGGCCGATTTCCAGCAGCGCCGGCAGGTCAACGCGGTCTCCATTGCGTACGTAGGTGCTCATTTCATGCTCATGGGACATCACGATTGCGTCGAAGTTGCACCATTCGACGCAAATTCCGCACAGTATACATCGGTTCAGATTTATCTCGAAGCTTTCGACTATCTTGCGGCGGGTGCTCTTGCCTTCAGCCTGTAGCGGGTTGTCCTTCATCGTGGACGACATGCATTGGGTGGGGCAGTGCCGGATACAGACCATGCAACTGGTGCAGTAGGGCTCTCCCACATCCTCGTCCCAGGTCAGGGCCGGGAAGCCCATGAACCGGTCCTGAACCGGCGTGGGCGCTTCCTCCCGCTGGAACAGGTTGCCTGTCGCCGGGTATTGCCGGGTTACGGGTTGCCGCAGCCCCTTGGCGGAGGAAACCAGGGTCAGGAACATTCCCTTGATACTGTTCAGCATGGCATCAGCTCCTCTGCCCTTCGGCGGGCCCGGAACGGCTGGCGGCGCGGGCGGCCATCAACGCCTGCTGCCGCGCCTTCACTTGAGCCACCCGGCTGGCGGGCCCGGCCAACCGGCGGTAGATTGCATAGCTAACCAAGACCAGACCGGTCAGCGACATCAGCGTCAGCGACCATGCCGGCCAGTTGTAGAACTGGTAGATGGCGGTCATCACGACGGTCAGGAAGGACAGGGGCACCACCACCTTCCAGGCAAAGGCCATCAGCTGGTCGATGCGCAGACGGGGGAACGTGCCCCGGATCCAGAAGATGACCAGCAGCACGAGATACACCTTGAACAGGAACCAGATGATCTCCCACCATCCCTCCAGACCGGGGCCAGACCAGCCGCCGAAAAACAGGATCACCGTCAGGGCGGCTATCGCGAAGGTATTGATGTATTCGGCCAGGAAGAAAAGGGACCAGTGTGCGCCGCTGTATTCCACAAAGGGTCCGCCAACTATTTCAGACTCGGCGAAATAGATGTCGAAGGGGGTGCGGCCCACCTCGGCCAGGCCGGCGATGAAGAACACCACTAGCCCGAGTGGCTGCACTAGGACGAACGGGTAGCTGCCCTGCGCCGCCACGATTTCCCTCAGGTCCAGCGACTGTGCCAGCATGGCCACCGACACAGCGACCATGATGATGGGGATTTCGTAGCTGACCAGCTGCGCTGCAGCCCGCAGTCCGCCCAAGGTGCCGTACTTGTTGG
The DNA here is from genome assembly GCA_965249355.1 of Dehalococcoidia bacterium. Lineage (GTDB taxonomy): Bacteria > Chloroflexota > Dehalococcoidia > Lucifugimonadales > UBA3495 > VXOI01. The sequence goes on along the minus strand of CBDFLW010000004.1, from coordinate 1,409,627 downwards.
CCGATCCCCAGCCGGCCAGCACCAGCCCCAATATGCCGATCACGGAAAAAGCGATGATGTAGAACAGGCCCAGTTCCAGGTTCTTTATCACGGCGTTCTGGGCGCCGGGAATCGTCACCCAGATCATGAACGCCGAGAGCATCACGATGATTGGCGCGCCCCAGAAAATGGCCTTCTCGGAGGACGCCGGGATGATGTCTTCCTTGATGATCAGCTTGATGGCGTCGGCCACCGGCTGCATCAGGCCCATTGGTCCGCTGCGGGTGGGGCCCAGCCTGCGTTGCAGTCGGCCGAGGGTCTTGCGTTCCAGCCAGGTCAGCGAAAGAGTAACCACGGCCAGCGCATTGAACAGTAAGAAAAGCCCCAGTGCGATCCAGCCAAAGTCGGCCCAGGAGATGAACAAAAGCCCGGTCATCAGCGGTCGACCTCGCCCATCACGATGTCCAGAGAGCCGAGGACCACCACCGAGTCCGCCACCCAGGTATTGATAAGCATGTGCCGTATGGCGGAGAGGTTGCAAAACGAGGGCGGACGGACTTTGAGACGATAGGGCCGGTCGCTTCCATCGCTGACCAGGTACACGCCGATCTCGCCCCTTGGGTTCTCGGCTCGCACGTACACCTCGCCTGCGGGCGGCCGGATCAAGCGGCGCCCCAGCGAAGACTGCACGCTGCCTTCTGTCGGCATTTGCTCCATTGCCTGTTCTATGATGCGGATGGACTCGTAGGACTCCTGGACCCGGAGGTAGTAGCGGTCCCAGCAGTCGCCATCAAGGCCTATGGGCACTTCGAAATCAAAGCGGTCGTAGATGGAATACGGCGCGGCCCTTCGCACGTCGTAGCCCACGCCGGACGCACGCAGGCACGGCCCGGTCAGGCCAAAATCGATGGCATCCTCCGCCGTGACCGGAGAAACGTCCTTGAGCCGGACCAGGAAAATCTCGTTGAAACTCAGCAGCCTATCGGACTCCTCCAGGTCCTCCCGGATAAGGGGCATCAACTCTCGCAGCCGGAGCAGGAAATCGTCAGGTACGTCTTCCTTGAGACCGCCCACACGAAAATAGTTGTGCATCATCCGGGCCCCGGAAACATGCTCGAACAGCTCCTGGATACGCTCCCGTCCCCGGAAGCAGAACATGGACGGCGTCATTGCGCCGGCGTCTAGGCCCATGGTCGCGATGAACAGCATGTGACTAGCGATCCGGTTGAGCTCGCAGAGGATCACCCGGATGTATTCGGACCGCTCCGACACCTCCAGTCCCATCAGTTTCTCGACTGCGCGGACGTAGATGTGCTCGTTATTGAAGTTGGCGATGTAGTCCAGCCGGTCGAACAGCGTGATCACCTGGTGGTACTGTTCTCCCTCGCACAACTTTTCCGAGCCGCGATGCAGGTATCCGATATGGGGAACTATGTCTACGACCTTCTCGCCGTCGACCCAGAGCACCATGCGGAAAACGCCATGAGTCGAAGGATGTTGCGGCCCCATGTTGAGCAGCATCTCGATGGGCTCGGCACCGGCCCTATGGGCATCGGCGGCACCGGCGCCTATGTTGCTGGCGGCTTCAACCATTTGCGGTCACTGGCTTGGCTCTCCCGGTTCCCGGAGAATCCCGATCGAATCCTACAATATCACTATGTCCGGTCCGTCCACCGGCTTGACTACGTTGCTCATCCAGACCCCGTCCCCCGTGTCAGGATCGAGGTCGAAATAGAACCCGGCCTCGATCAGCGTTTCGTCCAGTACGCCCAGATTATCGCAGTCTTCCAAGTATTCGGCTACCTGTTGCCTGAGTGCATCCCGGGCATCTTGAGCAGTGTCGCCAAATGCGGTTACCAAGAGTTCGGGGCAAACAGCATTGAAAACGTTTCCCGCAAGGGACTCCTCGATCTGGTATACCACCCTATTATTTGAGGCCGGGGCTGGCGCGCCTCCGTCTCCCTCCACGTCATCGCAACATTCTTCCTCGTCGCCGCAGGATTCGGACGCACGATCAGCCATCGTTGTCTGGCGCATCGCCGGATGGCTCTGCCTGGGGATCGGCGAATTCCAACTGAAGTTCGGTGTCGTCATCGATGTCCGGGAATCCCGCGTCCGCCAGGGCATCGGCCATGCTGTCGGAGCGGTCTCGTGCCGAAATCCAGGAAAGCATCGCCTGAATCAATTCCTCTCGAGCCCTTTCCGGCGAATCACCCTCCCCCTGCACATCGATGCCAACGACACGCGCCACATACCTGGCGTCCTCCTGATCCACCCTGGCTGTCAGTACCAAGTGCTCCACTTCCTGATACGCCCCCACGCTGGCCCTCCCCTGGAGGGAGAGGGCCCGGGTCTGAATTAGGCCTGCGTCTGGATTAAGAGGGGGCCTAGAATTCCCGATACTCGTAGAAGGGGAATTCTTTGCGCCCCGGATAACCATCGAATTCGTCGTACAGCAAAAGGGGAGACAAGTCGGGATGGCCGTCGAAAACCACACCGAACAGGTCGTGGGCTTCCCGCTCGTACCAATCCGCCGCCCGCCACACGCCCGTCACCGACGGCACCACCGGATCGTCGTGGGGGGCCCCGGTTTTGACAACCAGGGTGCGTTCCGGCTCCAGCGACTGCAGAATGTAGACCACCTGCAGCGTTTCCGGAAAGTCCACCGCCGACATGCAGAGGAGCATTTTGGCTCCGAACCGGTCGTCCTGTTTCATCGTGCGGCAAACATCCACGATGTGCTGCCTGTCGACAGTGACTTGAGGTAGGTCGCTGAGGGTTCCCGGCTGCGGATCAAATGATTCCAGGGCAACTAGCATCGAGTCAAGCAACTCGCGGGCCTCGGGCCCCAAGGAACTGAGATCCGGGGGTTCGACGGGCTCATCCTGATCTGGCCCAAGGGCCGACTCTTCGGCCAGTTCACCCGCGGCGGCTTCCTCGGAGGAACCGTTCGCGTCCGGGTTGGAACCGGCGCTCTGCTGCTCCTGACCGGCGCTGAGCTCGTCTTCTGTGGAACCCGGGGACGCAGCCACTACTTGCCGGCGTCCTGCATGATTTTTTCCTGTAGCTTCAGGATGCCGTACAGCAGGGCCTCGGGACGGGGCGGGCACCCGGGCACATAGACGTCCACCGGCACGATATGGTCGACGCCCATCACCACCGAGTAGGAACGGTAGTAGGGGCCGCCGTTGGTGGCGCAACTGCCCATGGCGATGACCCACTTGGGTTCGGGCATCTGCTCGTAGAGCAGCCTGATCGGCTCGGCCATCTTCTTGACCACGGTGCCGGCCACAATCATCACGTCTGCCTGCCGCGGCGAGGGCCAGGTAACTACGCCGAACCGGTCGAAGTCGTGGTGCGCCATGTAGGTGGAGATCATTTCGATGGCGCAACAGGCCAGCCCGAAGCTCAGCGTCCACAGCGATGACTTGCGTGCCATTGCGAACAGCTGGTCCGTGGTGGTGGTGATCACCCCCGGCATCCTGTTGCCAACCGTCTCGTCGAACAGGCTGGGACCAGGCCGGTTTCCGGTACCAAACTCAATCTGTATGGGCTGGACGGGAGTTATTTCTGCCATTCAAGCACCCCTTTGCGCCAAGCGTAGACGATGGCGAAGCCCAGAACTGCCAGGAACAACATCATTGCGTAGAAGGGCAGCGAGGTCACCTGGTCCTGCAGGAAAATGACCGCCCACGGGAACAGGAACACCGCCTCCACATCGAAAATCAGGAACAGGATAGCGAAAATGTAAAAGCGGACATTGATGTTGGACCAGATGTAGGGGGTTGCCGGAATGCCGCACTCGTAGGTGGTCAGCTTGACTTCGGAAGACCGCCGTGCGGACAGCACCCGGGAGGCGGTGAACATGCCGACAATGGCCCCCGCAGCGATGAGGGCCGAAACCGCCACTGCAGTCCAATTTTCGGTGAAAACTTCCGGGTTGAAGACCTGTAACAACATAGCGCAGAAGGCTTCCTTTCTCCCTAGATCCTCTCCCTGAAGGACATCCCATTTCGCTTTGCAAACACGACTTTCGGCGAGGCCGAATATAGCATCAGGCTGGATGCAGTGTCAATTGAGGGCCGCAGCGCTGTCATCGCTCAAAGCGATATGCGGGTCAGGGGTCGCAGTAGCGCACCGGGTTTTGCCCACGTTGATGGTTGGCCAGTCGTTTACCTACGTAAAGATTCCAAGCGTCGGGTTCGGCGCGTACACCAACAAACCCCCACCTATCCGGCTCATCCGTCCTCAATCCGGGGAAATTCTCTCGTGTAGCCGGCGCCCATTCGATTGGACGAAAGGCCCCGACTACCTTTCCGCTATCGTGGGCCAGCACTAGGTTGTATTGCCTGATTCGGTTGATATTGACTTTCCAGGCCCACCGCACAGCATCGTAAGGATCGCGTCCTTCCCGTAGGCTACGATAGACATTTATTAGAACGGTAGGTTCACGAATTTCCATCTCACCCTCTTTGTAAGCCTGCCGCAGCTCGGTCGACGATATGTCACGGCGGAACTCGCTCTCGGAGATGGCGGAGAACATGGGGGCGAAGCCTGCCGGAACGTCCACGTCGGCCAAGGTCCGAAAGCTCCTACTCTCGGCCCGGCCTGCAATGAGGAAGTTCGTCCCGCTGGCCATCATCTCAGCTAGGGCCAGAAGCATCCGGGTTTCCCCGCCGTAGTAGCGGGGCGCGACCAGCCGCACGGCAGTGTCCCAACCCAGCAGGAACGAGCGGCCGGGAAACAGCTGGGCCTTCTTCCAGAAGGTTTCGGCGCGTGTCAGGACGATGGTGTCTTCCGGGCCGAACTGCGCCAGCCGTCTCTCGATCTCGGCTACTTCCAAGGGAGGCTTATCCACGTTGGTTACAGAGAGCTCGTATCCGCCGGACCCACCGGTGCGCCCGGTGGCGGCTGCCATCATCTCACGATGGCCGACGTGCATGGGGTTGAATGAGCCTGGCAGAAGCACTCCGGGCGCCTCTCCCTCTATCTCCAGGCGGCCGCCCGGTCCCCGTACCAGCCAGTGGGCCTCGCCGCTCAGTAGTTGCTCCAAGGGTCCGGGCCTGTCTGCCCGCTCAATCTCAAGCGTATCGCCGGGAGTTAGCCCCAGGTCCAGCTCGGGATCGAGGCCGGAAAACTCGGACAGAGCCTGCACGATCAGTAGGCTGACTATCTGTTCTTCACCGGCACGGTCGCGCAGCCCCTTGTGAAATGTGAGGGACCATGTGGCCGATGCCTGCTCGTCCCAAGCCGATACGAAAGCGCGGTGGTCGCCTCGCTTGGGCCGGTCGGTTGCAATGGTGGCGGCGCAGGCCAGGCCCACGGGCGGTGAGTCGTCCTCCAGCTGCGCCCTGGCCCGCTGCCAGGCACGCCGGGCCAGCTGCCGGGCCGTTTCCGCCGCCGCCGACTGGGCCGGCTCGAATCCGAGAAAGTCCTGCATGGACAGGCGCCCGTAGGGGACCACTACCTCAAGGATAGTGCGGGAGGCGCCACTCACACCCAGCAGCCAAGCCACTGCCTGCGCGCCGGCGCCAGACACTGCCAGCACTGTTTTATGAGGAGTGGCGTGGAGCCGCTCGATCTGGGGGCGGATTGATTCCAGCATCGGCATGAACCTCTTTACTGGCTTCCCGCCGGCGCGGTTATGACGGTTGGGATACGCGGGGAATGACGTTAGCGAAGCGGCAGTGATTGAGAAACTGGGCCGCCCCATGGCGCCAGGTCGATATCGTTCATGTGGGCGCGGGAACTCGCGACCTCCAGGGTCTGCTTCTCGGTATATGCCCGCATCCAGTCCTCATGGATGCGCTGCCGTGCGTCTCGCCACCAAAGCGGCTGGCCGTGGCTCACTGTTCGTCCATCGACCACGTCGGCGAGGAAGCAGGTCATATCGCCGCCGTCCATGGCGTTGACCACCCGGCAGTCCAGCCACCCCCAGCAATCGGAGAACAGGGGACTGCCGGTCTCCCCCAGCGAGTGCCCGACTCCGGCCAGCTTGTCGCAGTCCCGGCCAGATCGCATCCCGAAGTCTCGAATCCATTCCAACTGGCCGGCCCTGGGAAAATTCAGGGCAAAGGCGCCGCTGTTGGTGATCATCTCGTGGCTGTGGTTCGTCTTGTAGATCTGCACCACCACCCTGGGTTGCTCAGGGACGATGGACGCTCCGCCAATAGACACGCAAAGTTGCGCGTTGGAGTGTCCCTGCCAGCGGCTGGACACTGCGGCAATGGGAGACCAGAGATTGCCCATAATCGGGGCGATGCGGCTGTATTCCATTCCTGCCCCCGGAATCTTGAGCCCCGAAATTTCGGCTCGCATTAGTTTGATAGAGATGTCCACCGGAAGTTCAACGATCCCGGCGGTAGCGAGAAGTCTAGCATCGTGGCGAGACGGAGGCCAGCGCGGACCTCGCAGTCTGGGGATGCCCCCACCCTAGCCCTACGCCGGAAGGAGAGAGAACTTGGCACACACCGTCAAAGGGGCGACCGTTCGTGGTCTGGCTGGCCCCACGCAAACGGACTCTGTGGCCCACCAACGGCAACATTATGGCCCCGCTACCAGTCAGGCGAGTGGTCCTTGGTGTCGTTGTGAGTTAGCCGCTGCTGGTTGGTGCCGTCGGCGTCCATGACCAGAATCTCGGTCTCACCGAACAGGTCGGTGACGAAGGCGATGCGTTCGCCGTCCGGGGACCATACCGGCTCGGTATCCGAGGCTTCGTTGATGGTGAGTCGCTGGGGAGGGTCGTCATCGTTGACGTTGGCTGCGTAGATTTCGGAGTTGCCGTCCCTTGTGGTTACAAAGACCAGCGTGTCGCCATCCGGGGCCCAAGCGGGAGAGTGGTCCTCCTCGGGAGAATTCAGCCATCGCTCCTCCGCCACTTTGCCACGCCAGTCATCATCGTCCTCCGGCCGGACGAGGTATATATCGTTGTTGCCAAAATCATCTCGCACGAAAGCGATGGCATCACCGTCGGGGGACCACACTGGGTCACTGTCAGCACCATCGGTGAGCCTCAACAGGTTCACACCGTCCGGATTCCGCAGCCAGAGCCCCTGGACGTCATCCTCGCCCTGGCGGGAAAACACCAGCCATTGGCCGTCCGGCGACCAGTCGCCAAGGAGCTCCCTGCTTCCCTCTTCAAAAGTTGCGGGGGACGTTATGCGTATCGTCCTGTCATCCGCCTGTTCTTCCTCCCCGAATGCAGATACATAGATGTCGGACTGTCCGTTCAGCTCAGACACGTAAGCGAGACGGTCCCCGTCCGCGCTCCAACGCGGCGACCCTTCGTTCCGCTCATCGCCACCGCCCTCGGGTGACACCCGGGTCTGGGACTGGGCACCGTCAATCTCAAGGACGATCACGTCGCGATTGCCCTGGGAGGAGACCACGTAGGCTATGCGTTCCCCGTCGGGAGACCAGGAGGGTGCGAATTCCGGTCCAGGGCCGCGGCTTACCGGCTCGGATTCGCCCGTTTTCACGTCTATTACATAGACGTCGGGATTGCCGTCCTCCTCTGACACGTAGACTATCGGTGGCTCAGATCCACCGAACCCGCCGCACGCCGCAAGTCCAAGGGCCATCCACAGGGCCGCTGCCAAGATTAGCCGGAACTTAAAACTATTCAGGGGGCCACCCTCGTCCTTCGACAGGCTCGGGAGGCTCAGAGTGAGCTGCTCGAACCCCAACGACATCCACCGTCCCCTCGACACGGTCAGGGAGAGCTGGTCGAACACCGTTTCGACTGCCTTCTCCGGCAATTATAGCCATCGTGCACGGCGGGAATCACGTGTACTTGGTGCCCATCTCTGATGATTTCCGAATCCTTGACAGCGGCGGCTGCCCTATCTAGCATTGAGCCACTCATCCGGGGTTTATGCCAGCCCGGCTTTAAAGATACGTGGGAGGCAAATGATATGAAAGCGTTGGTAGGGGCGACACTGATCGACGGCACCGGCGGCCCGGTCCTCGAGGACTCGGTGGTGCTGCTGGATGGCGACGTGATCAACGCCGTGGGCGCCAGGGGCGCGGTTGCCGTTCCGCCAGACGCCGAGGTGGCCGACCTTTCCGGGCTGACGCTTCTCCCAGGCCTCATAGACACCCACGATCATCTCGCTGACAAGAACTACACCCTGCTGTCCCGGTGGGAAATAGAGGAACCAGCCTCCGTGGCCCATCTCAAGACGGCCAAGGCCATCGAAGACTCGCTTGCGGCAGGCTACACAACCATCCGGGACGCCGGCGGGCTGGATGCCGGGTTCAAGCAGGCGATTAACGAGGGACTGATCCAGGGGCCTCGCCTGGTTTGCGCCGTGTCCATCATCTCGCCCACGGGCGGCATCGGCGATCGCGTGGCGCCCTCGGGCCATCGCACTGCCTTCGCCAACGACCCGATGCGCCCCATCGGCGTGGCCAACGGCCCCAAGGCCGTTCGCTCCATCGTCCGGGAGATGGTGCGCGTGGGTGCCGACGTGATCAAGTTCGCCACCACCGGCGGCGCCAGCTCCCGCCAGGGCCACGGGCCCAAGGACATCGCCTTTGGCGCCGACGAGGTCAAGGCCCTGGTCGACGAGGCGACCGCCCTCGGCAAGCTCACCATGTGCCACGCCCTGGGAGGTCCGGGCCTGCGGATGGCCATTGAGTGCGGCGTGGGGTCCGTCGAGCACGGCTGCTACTTGGCGGAGGACACGGACCTGCTGAAGATGATGGCTGACAACAACAGCTTCTTTACGCCGACATTCGAGGTCTACGAGTTCCACTCGTCCATCAGCGCCCCGCACGTCAAGGCCAGGGCCGAGACACTGATGCACATCCACCAGGAGAGCCTGCACCGCGCGGTGGAGACGGGGACAAAGATCACCGCAGGTACCGACGCCGGCGGTTTTGTCCACGGCGACAACGCCCGCGAGATTGAGCTGATGGTGGAGCGAGGCCTCACCCCGATGCAGGCCATTCAGACCGCCACCGGCTGGGCCGCCGAGTGCATCGGCCTGGGCCGGGAAATCGGCACCGTAGAGAAGGGCAAGCTGGCCGACCTGCTGGCCGTGGCAGGCGACCCGCTGAAGAGCGTGAGCGTCTTGCGGGACAGGAAGGCCATCAAGCTGGTAATGCGGGCCGGGGTCGCCTACGTGGACAAACTGCCCGCCGCCCACCCTGAGCCGGTCGAAAGGCCGGTAGCCGTCTAGGATGTCCCGGCGTACGCACTCCTCGATGGGAGTTCGACGTTCTCACCCTGGGGCTGTCGAAGGGAAGACGGGCTGAAATGCGGTTCCATGTGCTGACGCTCTTTCCGGAGGCCTTCGCGCAACCTCTGCAGTTCAGCATCGTGGCTCGGGCGGTGGAGCGCGGGAAAGTTCACATCGACGTCACCGACATCCGCGACCACACCCACGACGCCCACGGCACTGCCGACGACTACCAGTTCGGCGGGGGCTACGGCATGGTGATGAAGCCGGAGCCGGTGTTCGAGGCCGCCGAGGCCACTCTGTCAGGATACGCTGACGAGGAACGGTCGCGTATACCCGTGTTGCTGATGACTCCGCAGGGCGAGTTGCTCACGCAGCGGCTGGTTGAGGAGTTGTCCGAGGCACCGGCCATCACGCTGGTCTGCGGCCACTACGCGGGCGTCGACGAACGAATCGCCGAGGGTCTGGCGACCCGGCAGGTCAGCACCGGCGACTACGTGCTCACCGGAGGCGAACTGCCGGCTATGATAATCATCGACGCGGTGACGCGGCTGCTGCCGGGCGTCGTAGGATCGCCGGAAAGCGTGGCAGGGGACTCTATCACCACCGGCCTGCTGCAACACCCGCTCTACACCCGCCCCGCTGACTTCCGCAACATGGCCGTGCCCGACGTGCTACTGTCGGGACATCACGCCGAGATCGACCGCTGGAGGCGGCGAAAGTCCCTGGAGCGCACCTTGGCCCGGCGCCCGGACCTGCTGCCGCTGGCTGATCTCGCCGACGACGACCGCCGCTACCTCGCCGGGCTGGGATACGTGGACGATGCCCAAGGATGACTTCAAGTTCCGCACCGAACTCCGGGTGCGCTGGATGGAATGCGACGCCCAAGGAATCGTATTCAACGGCGCCTATCTCGGCTATCTTGAGGTGGCCCAGGCCGAATATTTCCGCAACTTGGGCATCGGCATCTACCACCTTCCCAGGTCAGGCTATTTCGATCTGGCCGTAGTTAAGACCACCATCGAGTTCCGGGCGCCCGCGCTGGTCGACGAAATGATCGAGGCATACATCCGTGTGTCGCGGTTTGGCAACACCAGCTTGGACTTGCAGATGGAACTGTACCGCCCCGACCCGGAAAAGCTGCTGACGACGGTGGACGCGGTCTACGTCGGCTATGACGCCGCGACCGGTGCCACCCGCCGCGTGCCGGACGAGTTCCGCGAGCTGATCGGCCACTACGAGGAAACCGGAGAGGTTCCGCCCCTCTCGCGATTCCCCGCCCTGGATAAGGCGATGAAGAACGCCACGGCAAACAAGCCATCCCCGTGAGGGGGAGCGGATCGATGGCAAAGTCGCGGATTGGGCCGGTAATTTAGGGCATGCCCAACCCTGAGCGTACCGCAGGGCCAGCTTTGGAGCGGGACCCTTCGCTCGATTCTGGGTGACATCCCACAGGGCTTTGCATCCCTCTCCACGATCTCCGTACAGCGTCTAGGGCTATCGCATTTGGACCAACTGGACTCGTCATCCCTCCGAGAGCGGGAACCCAGAGTCCCTCACCGTCTGGAATGTGGGCGCACCCCGGCAATCCTGGATTCCCGCTTTCGCGGGAGTATCCGTGTTGGATGTCAAGGGTTTGGCTGGATTTCGGGTTCAGAGGGCCGGTGTGTGATTTGGTGTCCAAGGAGTGCCGCGTTGGGCGATGGCGTGGAGTTGGGTCAGGAGCTTGCGCATGACCGCTACGAGGGCCACTTTGCCAGGCTTGCCCCGCTGGCGCAGACCCCGGTAGAACTGGCGCAGTTGGCCCTCGGTACGCACGATGGAGAGGGCCGACATATACAAAGCACGGCGGACTGCGGGCCGTCCACCTCTGATGGCGCGATGCCCGCGTTGCTGTCCGCTGTCCCGGGCCCAGGGAGCCAGCCCGGCGAGTGCGCACAATCCCTTGCTGTCGCCATAGCCCAACTCGGGCAAGTCAGCCACCAGAGTGGCAGCGGTGAGGGGACCGACGCCGGGGACGCTGCGGTACAGAATGGCCTGCTGGCACAGGTGTTCACTGGACTCCAAGGCGTCCTGGTAGTCCCGGTTGAGGCGGGCAATCTCCGCATCCAGCCAGTCGATGTGGCGCTGGGTGGAGGCCCGGGTTGCTGGGTTCCAGGCCCGGTCGAGACGGTTGCGTTCTTGGACCCTCTGGTTGACCAGCTGGCGGCGGCGGCGGAGCAAGGACTGCAGTTCCTCCCGCTGGGGATCCGGAGGCGGAGATTCCTGGAGAGCAAAGGCCTGCCCGTACTGGGCGAGGACCTGGGCGTCCAGACGGTCGGTCTTGGCCTGGCGTCCACTGGCCTGGGCGAAGGCGCGGACCTTGTTGGGATGGGCCAGATGCACCGGCAGGCCAGCCTGGGCCAGTCGATGGACCAAGGGTTCCTCGTAGCCGCCGGTGGGTTCACAGACGACGAGGGCCACGGGCTGAGCCGTCAGCCAGGCCAGCAGGGCGGCGATGCCTGGGTCATCGTTGGGGAAGGGGTGGACCTCCCTTCCGCCGGAGGATGCGTCCAGGCGGGTTTTGCCCACGTCAATGCCCACGACGGCCGCTGTGGTGGTGGTTGTCATTGTTGCTGCCTCCTGTTGCAGGTATCATTCGCTGAGGTCCTCCCCACTTGCTATGCGGGCCTTGCGCCCCGGTATCCGTTCGGAGGGCCTTGGCGTGGCGTGAGGGGTGTCCTACTCCCGCTCGGCGCAGTCAGGGCAAACAACCCCGGCTCGCCCAATGACGGACGGCGCGCCCCTCACGCCTGCAACACAGATTGGCCGGTCTGTGCCGCATACGCAACATACAAATGACGGTGGATAAACGGGAATGACGGTGTGAGCATCCAAATGCAACCGCCTTGGAACCGCGGCGGGTAGTGTCCCTCTTTGAAATGGACATCTGTTAAGTGCCGTTGCCAAGAAATTCAATACCGCCATTCCGGCGAAAGCCGGAATCCAGAGCCCCCGTGAAAACGCCGTGCGTCTACATCGTCACCAGTAAGCAGATCGGCACCCTTTGACGGAGGGGCGGGATGACGGACGGGGGCAGGAATGACTGTTATGCGACGGCGTACGGGGGCTCTGGATTCCTGCTTTCGCAGGAATGACGGCACATAGATGAGGATGACGGATGATGTTAATTTCAAAGAGGGACGGTACCCTGCGTCGCCTTCACGTTGACGGAAATCGTCGCAAGGCATAGACTTGGCACGTTACCTAGCTTCGGCAGCTTGAGGACTCGCGGAGGTGGCATCGCCCAATGGCCCGACTTTTTGACCTGCACATCCACACCACCAAGGGCAGCAGCGACAGCAGCCTCACGCCGGAGGACATGGTCCTAGAGGCCGACCGGCTCGGGCTGCGTGGTCTTTGTATCACTGAACACGCCGGGCCATGGGACCGCCACGATTTTCAGAAATTCGCTGCCCTGCACAGCGTGGTCCTGATCCGCGCCATGGAAGTTGAGACCGATATGGGCCACATGCTCGCTTTCGGCCTTGACCGGTACCAGGCAGGATTCAACAAGGCCGCCGAACTGCGCCGGGCGGCGACTGCCGCGGGCGGATTCGTCATCACCGCCCACCCGTTCCGGGGAGTGCTAAGTAGCAACGGCAACCGTTCCCGGGCCCTCATCTACCAGTCGGTCCCCGACGAACTTCCGGAGGCACCCGAGGACGCACTTGACCACCCGGTGTTCAAGCTGGCCGACGCAGTCGAGGTGGCCAACGGCGGTACCATCGACCGGGAAAACGAGTTCGCCCTGAAGGTCGCAGGTCTGCTGGACCTGCCGGTCACCGGCGGCAGCGACGCCCACTCGCTGCACGGCCTAGGCAAGTTCGTGACCGAGTTCAACGACGAGATCACCTGCGAGGCGGAATTCCTCAAAGCCTTGCATTCCGGGCAGTACCACCCGGTTACCGGCCTGCGCAACGGGGCAATCAAGCGGTATTCGGCTTGAGGATTCGACTGGGTCGCCCTGAGTGTGTCGAAGGGTGACATTTCTCCCTCGAACCCCGGTCTACCGCATGCTAAACTCGCTTCCGTGCCTGACACGGCCCGTTCGGCAAGCTCACGGGTCTCTGATGAGGACGTGGGGATTGAACCGGCCCGTTCGGCAAGCTCACAGGCCTTCTTTGAAACCGGGAGCGCCGGATTCGACCAGCTCGCCCTGAGCGAGTCGAATGGTACGGGAGTGATATGGCCCAACAGCAGCGGATCTTCGGTGGCAGTGTGGTGCGCCGTCCGGTTTCCCCCATTGAACAGGTCTACGTTTCCCTCGACCTGGAGACCACCGGGCTAGACTCGGAACGGGACACCATCCTGGAGATAGGAGCGGTCCGATTCCGTGGCGACGAGGTGCTGGACACCTTTGAGACTTTTGTTAATCCGGGCCGCGCGATTCCAGACCACATACAGAGGCTCACCGGCATCAGGCCGTCCCAAGTGGAACGCGCGCCCTCTTTCCCCAGCATCGTCGGCGAATTCGCAGAATTCCTGGGGTCGCATGCTGTCGTAGGGCACAACGTACAGTTCGACCTGCGCTTTCTTGCGTCCCACGGTCTGCCCGTTGCCAATGCGGCCTACGACACCATGGACCTGGCCACCGTGTTCCTACCCCGTTCCCGCCGGTACTCGCTCAAGCACCTGGCCGACCACTTCGGTGTCGAACTCCGCAACCACCGGGCGCTGGATGACGCCATCGGCGGCAAGGAGCTCTTCGTGCGGCTGTTGCGCCTGGCGGCAGAGCAGGACGGGGGCCTCCTGGCTTACATGTCGGAACTGGCGCGGCGCAGCAATTGGCCGCTTCACACGGCCCTCTCCGGCTTGGCCAACACACAGTCAACCTCGTCGGCATCGGTTGGCCCGGCTGGCCTGAACTTGGAGCTGCTGACCCACCGGGTGGAGTCGCCGGAAAAGCGCCGGGACGCCGACCGGCTGGACCACATGGACGTGGAGCAGATCCACGGGATGCTGGGCCCCGACGGCCCATTCGCCCAAGCTTTTGAAGGATTCGAGCACCGGCCCCAGCAGGAGGAGATGCTCGACAAGGTGACCGATGCCATTTTCGACCAGCGTCACCTGGTTGTGGAAGGCGGCACCGGCGTGGGCAAGTCGCTGGCCTACCTGCTGCCTGCGGCCCTGTTCGCCGTTTCTCAAGGCCAAAGGGTCGTGGTCTCGACCAACACCATCAACCTGCAGGAGCAGCTGATCGGCAAGGACATTCCGGCCCTCAAGGGAGTGCTGGAACAGTCTGGGGTCCTGGAGCCCGACACGCTTAAGGTCTCGCTTCTCAAGGGTAAGGCCAACTATCTGTGCCTGCGGCGCTGGCAACAACTCTCCCGCAGTGAGCCACTCAGCGTGGACGATGCCAGGCTGCTGTCCAAAACGGCAGTGTGGCTGCAGGATACGTCCTCGGGGGATCGCGGAGAAATCAACCTGAACGGCCGCGAGATTTCGGCCTGGACTCACGTTTCTGCGGGCGAAAAGGGCTTCTGCATGGACATGCGGGACGGGTCTCCATGCTTCCTTCGAGCGGCACGGCAACGCGCCGAGCAGGCCCATATCATCGTGGTCAACCACGCCCTGCTGATGAGCGACATGGTTTTCGGCGGACTGATTCCCGAATATGGCACAGTCATCATCGACGAGGCCCACCACCTGGAGGAGGCGGCCACCAACCAGTTCGGCTTTGAGCTGCCCCAGGGAGAGTTCGAGCGGATCTGGGAGCCTACGGGCCGACTGTTCCAGGGCGTCCGGCAGGCCCTGGCAGACCTGGAACTGGACTCCGGAACGATCGATACCGGTCAGTCCGCACTGGGGGCAATTGAAAACGAGGGGCCGCGCCTGCGTGAGTCGTGGGGGCAGTTGTTCGCAGGTATTGAGGCGGTTCTCGCGGGACAGCGCAAGGGGAGGAGCCAGGGAGACCAGAACCAGTTGCTAATCACCCTGGAGGTACGAAATTCGCCAGCTTGGGAAGGGCTGCACCTGGCTTGGGAGAACCTGAACACCCGGCTGGGTCAAGTGGGAATCGCTCTCAGGAATCTGCGAAGCTTCCTTGACGCCAACCGGCTGCCCGCGGCGCCGGACCAGCAGGCCCTGGTGATAGAGGCCGCCTCCTTGGCCGACGGCTTGGAGGAACTGACCAACCGGCTGGCATCCATCCTGGAGGAGGCCTCTGAGGAGGCTATCCACTGGGTAAGCATTAACCCGTCGCAGGCGGCCATTTCGCTGCATTCAGCCCCGCTGGACGTCAGCCCGATCCTGGCCGAGAAGCTGTTTGCGGAGAAGGACTGCGTGGTCCTCACCAGCGCCACTCTCACCGCCGGGGGCAGCTTCCAGTTCCTGAGGGGGCGGGTCGGCGTCGGCGAAGATGCTGCCGAATTGCTGGTCGGCTCGCCGTTCGACTACGAGCGGGCAGCACAGGCGCTCATTCCCGAGGACATGCCGCAGCCAAACGCCAACGGTTACGTGGCCGCCACTGCCGACGTGCTGGCTCAACTCGGCCTGGGGCTGAGGGGCCGCACAATGGCGCTTTTCACCTCCCATTCATCGCTCAGGGCGGTGGCGCAACGGCTGCGTCCCCTCCTGGAACCCCACGGCATCCCGGTCCTGGCCCAGGGCGTCGACGGCTCGGCGCCGTACTTGATGGCCGCCTTCGGCGAGGAGCCGGGCAGCGTGTTACTGGGGACCGCCAGTTTCTGGGAGGGAGTGGACATGCCGTCCGGGCTGCTCAAGGCGCTGGTGATCACCCGATTACCGTTCCAGGTACCCAGCGATCCCATAGTGCAGTCGCGCTCGTCGCTGTACGTCGACCCGTTCAACGACTACTCCATCCCAAACGCTGTGTTGCGGTTCAGGCAGGGACTGGGCCGTCTGATAAGAAACAAGGACGACCGGGGCACAATTGTGGTGCTGGACTCGAGGATCTCCAGCCACGGTTACGGGCAGACGTTCAGGAACTCGATGCCACCGTGCCATCACACGCCGTGTTTCACTTCCAACGTGGGGATGCTGGCAGAGATGTGGCTGGAGGGTGGGCGACAGGGAGGCCGGCGTGGCAGCCGTAACCGCCAATAACGGCGCTGCCCCGGACAGGGCCGACTTCGATGCCGGGCTGCCCATCGGCTCCGTTGCGCCCGTCAGTTTCGAGGTTGGCCAACCGTTAGACCTGGAAGCCAGCCTGCTGGGCGGGCAGGCCCACCGGTGGAAACCGGAGGGCGACTGGTACAGCGGCGTTTTATGGGGGAATCTGGTACTGACCCGGCAGCTGGGCCAGAATGTCGAGTTCCTCAGCGCGCCCGCCAGTCCCGAATCACTGGTCCCG
The DNA here is from genome assembly GCA_965249355.1 of Dehalococcoidia bacterium. Lineage (GTDB taxonomy): Bacteria > Chloroflexota > Dehalococcoidia > Lucifugimonadales > UBA3495 > VXOI01. The sequence goes on along the minus strand of CBDFLW010000004.1, from coordinate 1,393,112 downwards.
AGACTCCGGGAATACCTGCGACTGGACGACGACCTGCTCAGCATTTACGACGACATCACCCAGGACGCCAACGTATCGGCGCAGGTGAAGCGGTACCCCGGCCTGCGTGTGCTGAGGCAGGACCCTTGGGAATGCCTGGTGGCCTACATCTGCTCTGCGAACTCCAACATCGAGACCATCCACCTCAACATGGAGCGGCTTTCTGACGAGTTCGGCTCGCCTCTGAATCTCGCCAGTCCTGCTCCTCCGCCCGACGGGCCGGGCATCCTCAGACGTCATACCTTCCCAACACCCGCAGACTTGGCGGAAGCGGGCGAGGACGAACTGCGACGGCTGAAGCTGGGGTTCCGGGCTCCCTATGTTCACCAAGCGGCGGTGGCTGTCCTGGAGGGGAGTCTGGACCTGAATCTCCTCGTCCGTGCTCCCTACGATGAGACCAAAGCCAAACTGATGGCACTCAGGGGGATCGGCGACAAGATCGCCGACTGCATCGCGCTGATGTCGCTGGAGAAGCTGGAGGCCTTCCCCATTGACGTCTGGGTGCGTCGCGCCTTGGCCGACTGGTACTTTCCAGGACAGAAAACGCCCACCAACCGGACGTTGCTGCCTTGGGCGCAGGAATATTTCGGCAGATACGCCGGGTACGCCAACCAGTACCTCTTCCATGGCAGGCGGCTGCGCGACAAGAATTAGACGCCGCAAGGCACCGGCTAGAGCAGTTGCGGCAGCAGGTAGACCCCGACAAGGACCAGTACGCTGAGCGCCGTTGCCACCAGCAGCCACCGGACCCGGCTTGGCCTCGCCTGCCGTTGCCGTTGGGCCCGCCTGTGCTCCCAAGGAGCTACCTGTCTGCCGGTAGCCCATATACCGCGGAGGCTGCTCCTGGCGTCGCGCTCCGCCCGCTCCAGTCCCAGTTCCTGCCCACCGTACTGGCCGTACCAGCGTGCCGCCCCCTCTTCGACCATGAGCCGGTTGACCGAGTGTTGCCTGCCTGATTTCCGGAAATAGAGGACACCGACCATCCTGCCGTACCGGTCGGTGTCAACTGGTTCCAGTAACAGGTCATTTCCACCACGGACAAGGCTGCTCAAGCGGCCCATCGCCTCACGCCCAAACTCCTGGTCCCGCTCCGGAGCGTCGATTCCATAGAGCCGAAGTCGTAACTCACCTGCACGGCGGTCATTTGAGGGGCTGACAATGAGCGAGTCACCATCCTGGACCCTAACGATCCGTACAGAAAACGGACGACCCTCTCGATAGCTTCTGGCGCCTTGTCCTCCGCCTCTGAACAAGGCCCTGAGAAACCACCAAATTGTCCGCCATACAAACAATCAGAGCGTCCAGCAGTCCCATCAACCCTGGGTCAGCAGAAGCTTCCCGAAGAAACTGGTTGCCTCCATGGCCTGGTGTGCAGCGGCGGCATCGGCCAGCGGGAAGGCACGGTCCACCACGGGACGGACCGCGCCGCGGTTCAGCATCTCCACGATCTGGCGCATGTCCTCCTTGGTGCCCATGTACGCCCCATAGACTTCCTTCTGCTGGCTGAACAGAAGGCCAAGGTGCAGCTCAGCGCGCAGCCCTGTGGTGGCGCCGCAGATGCCGTAACGTCCTCCCGGCCGCAACGAGGCAAATGCCGGGCCGAAAAAATCGGCGCCAACATGGTCCACCACGGCGTCCACGCCTGCCCCGCCGGTGATCTCGCGTACGCGCCCGCGGATGTCCTCCTCGGTGTAGTTGATGACCTCGTCCGCTCCCAGTTCCTTCGCTTTGGCTGCCTTTTCGGCGGTGCTGGTTGTGGCGATTACGCGGGCGCCGATGACGTCCTTGGCCATCTGGATGGCCGCCGTACCCACTCCTGCGGAGGCGGAAAGCACCAGGACAGTCTGCCACGGCTTGAGCTGCAGCCGCCGAACCAGCATGTTCCACACAGGCAGATAGGTGGTCGGTATGGCAGCGGCCTGCTCGTAGCTAACGCCGTCTGCAAGCAGGTGGGCATTGGCCGCCGCAACGCCCACGTACTCGGCATAGCTGCCGTCGAGGGCACTGCCCAGGAACTGGGAATGGCGGCAGAGGTCGTCCTGTCCCGACAGGCAAGCAGGGCACTGCTGGCAGGATAGCCTGGGATTGATGACCACCCGGTCGCCTTCCTTGAGGCCGGCCACCCCGGCACCGACAGCCGCAACCTCACCGGAGCAGTCGCCCCCCAGGATGAGCGGGGGCGGGAACTGCCTTTCCAGGCCCCGGTCTCCTGCCCTGGTGTAGAGGTCAAGGCGGTTCAGTGCCGTGGCCCGGACTCGCACCTTCACTTGGCCGGCCCCTGCCTCGGGTTCCGGGCGCTCTCCGTATGTCAGCACCTCGGGACCGCCGTGCGCCTCTATGTACACCGCTTGCATCAGTGATTGCCTCCTGTTCCATTAGGAAAGTAGGAAAGTTGATGGTGGATTTGTTCTTTGGCAAACGGATTTCAGGGCCGCCTGCCGTAGAAGCAGTCGTCGCAGAGGAACACGATGGCCAGGGCCTCTTCGTGGCTGCCAATTCGCCCGCATTGTGGGGATTGTGAGTCCTGGCTCCAGGGCTGGTGGAACTTGCCGCCACACATCTGGCAGGACGTCTCGTTGAAGCCATCCAGAGCATCGCCGCAGATTACGCAGGATTCCATTTCTCCCTGTTCGATTGGTGATTCTGGCTTCATTCTTACTTTGTAGCCCCCTTCAGGCAGCGGGCCAGCAGAGCCCGAGCCAGAGCTCGTTCTTCCTCTACGTTGGATACTTCGCCGTCCAGTTTCGCGTCCCGGATCCTGGCGAGAATCCGCCCGATCATCGGCCCCTGCGGCACTTCCAAGCCCAGCAGATCATCCCCTGACAGGCTGGGGTGCACGTACCGCAGTTCGTCCAGGTACTGCCGCAGAGCCTCCTTCAGCGGAGCGTCGGTGGCCAGCTTTGCCCACATCCCTATCGCCGAGTGATCGTACCGCGACAGCAACCGGCACAGGTCCGATGAGCGCCGGGAGGCCGACATCACTTCTGGTTCGATATCCCGAAGGTCAATGGTATCACGGGCCACAGCAGCCCGGCGGCCCGGGAGCCTGAGCCGCCGGATAACCGCGTCCCCCTCCGATACGGAAAGGGGGCTGAAAAGCGCCGCCAGCCATTCGTCGGCAACAGGGGCATCTCCAGCGCATGTAGTAAGGCCCAGCAATCCTTGGCTGTTTGCCAAGGCCGGGTGCAGGCCCGCCAGTAGCCCTAGGTCTGAAGCCCTCAGCAACGCCGGCCCGGGCGCAGACTCGTCCAGTATCCTGTCAATCTCATGTCGCCAGCGGTCGCCGCTCACTGCGTCCATGTGCCGGGCGGATATGGCGGACGCCATGAGTTCCACTGTAGGGTCATCGATACGAAACCCAAATCGCTGCTCATAGCGGACGGCTCGGAACATTCTCGTCGGGTCGTCTATGAAGCTGCGCGGATGAAGCACGCGCAGGATGCCGGTTTCCAGATCATTCAGGCCGCCCATTGGATCGATGAGGCCGCCCTCTCGCGGCCAGACCGGCAGGGCCATTGCGTTGATCGTAAAATCCCGGCGGGCCAGGTCATCGGCGATACCGCCAGGTACTACCTCGGGCAACCGGCCCGGACCGGGATATGTTTCGCGGCGGGCCGTCACCAGGTCGATCCGAATATCCCCCGCTTGGACCGTCGCCGTGCCAAACCGGCGATGCCCGGTGCATTCACCCCCGAGCCGCCGGGCCACCATGGCCCCGAGGGCCATGGCGTCGCCCTCCACCGAAAAGTCCAGGTCCATCACCGGACGCGCCAGCAACGCATCCCTCACCGGCCCGCCGACCAGGTATACAGCCAACCCGGCTTCCTGGGCCAGTTGGCTTACAGCCTTCAACGCACAAATGTTGCCGTCATCGAGGGTGGCAGCAAAGGAACAGAGGGAAGGAATTCTGAGGACGTGAGAGGACGTGGCGCCCCTCCAAGAACAGCGCAAATGGCGGAGACAAGTCGGTTCGGCCAAGGGCGATTATTATATCACGGAGACCCCGTGTCCTCTGTTACGTCCCGCCCTTTCGTGTCTGGCCGGGTCGGTCGATCTACTTTGACAACGGGAGATGCCGTGGATACAATTCACAACAAGCAGGCCCGCTCCAAACAGGAGCCCGCCCCAATCAGGAGTCCGCTCCAACCAGGAGAATTTTGGGCCGCAAAAACCAGCGGGAGGCACGAGATGGCCGAGGCTGACTTCACTTCCTACTACGATTTTCGTTGACCCTTTGTATACAATGCCAACATGTGGTTGGCAAAGGTTCGGGAGCTGACCGGAAACCCGATCGAGGTTGACTGGCAGCCCTTCTCCCTGTCGCAGGTCAACAACAAGGACGGCGACAACGTCTGGGAGAGGCCCGAGGTTATGAGCGGCGACGATCCGGTTCTCTTGGCTCACCAAGCCGGGTTGGCGGTCAAGCGTCAGGGCAAGGAAGCCTTCGAGGCTTATTTCATGTCCCTGCTCAAGGCCCGCCACGAGGACAAGGCCGACCTGAACGACCAGGGCGTGATTGATGCGGCAGGCCAGGCAGCCGGCATCGATATGGCTCGCTTCCGCGAGGACATCGCCGACCCCGACCTGCTGCGGGAACTGGCCGAGAGCCACACCAAGGCAGTCGATGAGTACGGTGCCTTCGGAGTGCCCACCTTCGTCTTCGACAACGGCAACTTCGCCTTCCTCAAGATGTTCATCCCGCCCGAAGAGCAGTCGGTGGAGATCTACGACAACCTGATGAAGTCGATGAGCGAGTTTATCCACGTCGGCGAATTCAAGCGCCCGCAGCCCCCGTGGCCGCATGGCGTCATCTAGCATCCCCACGAGCCCGTCCCGTAGCGGGCGGGCACGCAATCCGGCAACATTGCTGGGGTTCCAATTTCGGGACCCCAGCCTTTTTGACCGCGCCCTGGTCCACCGGTCCTATTGCAACGAGCACGAGCTGGACGATGACGACTCCTACGAGCGCCTGGAGTTTCTCGGCGACGCTGTTCTCGAGCTCATTATTTCGGCCCGCCTTTACCAGCAATTTCCTGATGCGGACGAAGGCCAACTCACCAAGTCCCGGTCTTCCCTGGTCAGGGGCGAGGTACTGGCTGGAGTGGCCAGGCGACTGGAACTGGGGAACTTGTTACTGGTGGGACACGGCGTGGAGGCATCGGGAGGCAGGGATCAGGACTCGGTTCTGGCGGCAGCATTCGAAGCAGTGATCGCCGCCGTTTACCTGGACCAGGGACTGGAGGCCGCCCGGGAGTTCATTCACCGGATTATGGCTCCGGAACTAGCGGACATTACTCAGCGCGGCGCCCCGCCGGAAAACCCCAAATCGCGCCTCCAGGAACTGCTGCAAGGGCAGGGAAGACCGACACCCTCATACCGGCTGGCCGGACGGGATGGGCCCGACCACAGCCCTGTGTTCAGCGTAGAGGCGGTAGTTGCGGAGAAAGTGATAGGTCTGGGTCGCGGCGGAAAGAAATCTGACGCCGAAAAGGCTGCGGCAGAAGCTGCCCTGGAGCTGCTGCTGTCTGACCGCTTCTCGTGGGAGGCCGACGACGGCCATGTTCTTCACCCACCGTTGCGCTCCGGCAACGAAACGGGGAAACCGGGGGATACCGAATTCAGATCTGCACCGGCGACCAGCATATTGAAGCGATTCAGGTTGAACCGGAAGGGGTAGCCCATACAGCCATGCTGCGACTGTTTCGACGTAACCTACAGGAGGAAATAAAGGCCACTGAGCAGGCGGTCCGGCCCAGCCGGGAACGCTGGTTCGGCCGCATCGTGGGCTTGCTCAGATCGCTTCGGCTGGATGATGCAGTTTGGGATGAAATCGAAGAGATTCTCATTTCGTCAGATGTTGGCGTCGAGACCTCCCTCCGGATTATCGATCAGCTCAAGGAGCAGGTCAGGTCGGGCCAGCTGGATTCTCCAGACGCAGTAACAGCAGCGTTGAAGCAGGCAATGACCGATGACCTTTCTGCGGATTTCGAGGGATCCCTCATGGTTGCCGAGGGCGCCGCAAAGCCCTACGTGATCCTGATGGTCGGCGTGAACGGCGTCGGCAAGACCACGAGCATCGCAAAGCTGGCCCATCATTTCACCGAATCCGGACAGCAAGTCGTCTTGGGCGCCGCCGATACTTTCCGCGCCGCAGCCGCCGAGCAGCTCGAGATACTCGGCGAGCGAGTCGGCGTCGAAGTCATTCGGCACGCCGCCGGAGCCGACCCCGGGGCAGTCACGTACGACGCGTACCAGGCCAGCAAGGCCCGCGGCGCCGATGTTCTGATCGTTGACACCGCCGGACGTCTCCATACCAAGTCAAATCTGATGGAAGAGTTGCGCAAGATTCACCGCGTGCTGCAACGCCAAGACCCATCCGCGCCTCATGAGGTCATACTGACCCTGGACGCCACCACCGGCCATAACGGCCTTGCGCAGGCAAAATCCTTCCGCGAGGCGGTTAACTGCACGGGCATATTCGTCGCCAAGCTGGACGGCACGGCGCGTGGGGGTATTGTGCTCGCCATCCGCCGGGAGCTGCAGGTGCCCATCATGTTCATTGGCACCGGCGAGGGCATGAACGATATGGCGCCCTTTGATGCCGACGATTTCGTGGACGCTCTCCTTGCGCCGGTCTCCTGACCGGCCTCTCCCTTTCGCTGTACCTCAAACCGGATGACCCATGGCCGACGCTGTATTGTGGTTCCTGACAATCGAGCTGCTGGGTGCAGCGGCAATCCCATGGGCCTTCCACATCTTCAAATTCCTGCCTGACCGCGGAATCGCCCTGGCGAAACCTGCCGCCCTGCTGGGTCTGGCATACCTGGTCTGGCTCCTGGGCATAACCCGCCTGCTGCCCAACACGCAGTTGACCATCTGGGTCATAGTTCTTTGCCTCGTCGTTTCCTCCATGTGGGTTGCCGACCGCAGATGGGACGAATTACGAGATTTCCTGCAGCGCCACTGGCTGGTTCTGGTGGTTGCGGAGCTCGTATTTCTCGGCATGTTTGCGGCCTGGGCGCTGGTGACTTCGGGCTCGCCCGCAATCACCCACACTGAAAAGCCCATGGACTTCATGCTGTTGAATTCGGCCTACCAGGCGCGGCATTTCCCGGCCGAGGACGCCTGGCTGTCGGGCCACTCCATCAGTTACTACTACTTTGGCCACATAATAGTAGCCACCCTGTCCAAGATGAGCGGCGTGGTCACGTCGGTCGGTTACAACCTGGCCTTGGCCACCCTTCCGGCGCTCGCCGGGACCGTCTGCTTCGGGCTTCTGTATAACCTGGTGCGCCGGGCCGGGGGAGGAACCGGCTGGGCGCTTGGTTTGGGAGCGGTCTCCCCTGCGCTGTTGCTGCTGGCCGGCAACTTGGCCGGCGCCTTGGAATTCGTCAGGATCCGGGGATGGGGCGGCGAAGGATTCTGGAATTGGATCGCCGTGGACGGACTCAGCGCTTCGGGCGGTGAAGGCGGCGTTTTCCCCGGAGAGTTCTGGTGGTGGTTCCGAAGCACCCGCATCATCGGGAGTTCATCCGAAGGCGACATCCTCGATTACACCATCACGGAATTTCCGGCATTCAGCTTCCTGCTGGGCGACCTGCACGCCCACGTTCTGGCGATTCCCTTCCTGCTGCTGGCAATAGCCGCGGCACTGAACATCTACTGGATGAAAGACAAGCTGGAACTGGCCTGGCTGCGGCGAAACCCGGCTCCGGCGGCTTCTGTCGCGCTCTTCGGCGGCGCGTTGGCCTTCATCAACTTCTGGGACTTCGCCACGTTCATGGCCCTGTTTGCGGGAGCCCTGTTTCTCAAGGGCTGCCGAGACTACCCGGATTCCCTTCTGAAAGCAAGCAACGCCGCAGCGTCTGTTTTCCTGCCGTTGTTCCTCTTGGCCGTCGTACTGTTTGGCCCGGTGTATTTCGCCTTCAGCGGCCAGACCTCCGGAGTACTGCCGCTCCGGGATGTGGCCACGCGACCCTTCCACCTGTTCATTGTTCTGGGCCTGTTCCTGATGCCTTCCCTGGCGCTACTTGCGCAAAAATTGCTGAGGATACGTCGGCCCGATTCAGGGGACGTCCCAATCGCAGCGGTGTCCCTAGTGGTCGCGGTGTTGCCGCTTGGGCTCTGGATGGCAACGGCCTTTCTGTTGACGATAGTTACTGACGGAGCGGGGGCCGCGTTCGACGACTTGGGGCGCCGCCTGACTCTGGCGCTGCCTGGCGCGATCGTGGTTGGCAGCGCTGTATACCTGGCGGCGGTGCTTGCGCGCCGTGGCAATGACACAGCGTCGTCGTTTGTACTTCTGATTGTTGCGCTGGGATTCTACCTGGTAATGGTGGCGGAGCTGTTCCACATCGTGGACTCTTTCAGCGGCCCGTGGCGACGCATGAACACGGTGTTCAAGGTCTACTACCAGGCGTGGTTGCTGCTGGGGATCGCCGCGTCTTTCTCGGTATACAGCCTCTGGCAGTCGAGAACGGAAGTGGCGCCGACTGCGGGATGGCGTCGAGCGACGGCCGCGGCCGGGCGCTGGGGGGGCGCTGCCGTCTTGGCGTTTCTGCTGGTAACCTCCCTCTACTATACGCTTGGGGCCGTCCTGGACCGGGGCGGAGCCTACGGCGCACCCAATGAGGGCCGCACCCTGGACGGTCTGGCCTACCTGAGGACCGCGGACCCGGGGGAGTACGCGGCGATTGCCTGGCTGCGCGACCAGGCGGCGCCGGGCCGGATCGTTGAGGCAGTGGGCGATGACTACAGTCAATATGGCAACATTTCCGCGAGCACTGGCCTGCCCACGGTGCTGGGATGGCAGGGCCACGAGCTCCAGTGGAGGGGGTCTTCGGAACCCTTCGCCGGTCGAGCCGAGGACGTGGCCGCCATCTATTCGGGCCAGGACCCGCTCCAGGCGCGGCGGTTGCTGGAAAGCTACGGTGTGCGCTACATTTACCTGGGCAGCAGAGAGCGCGAGAAGTACGGAGTATCCTCTCTGTCTCACTACGGCGATTTCCTGAAAACCGCTTTCGAGCTTGACGACGTAGTAGTGTACGAATTCTCGAACAGTACCGACCAATGATCGAACCTCAAGTCACACAACCGGAACTGGCAGACGGTCAGGCAGGCCCCGATTCACCAATCCCACCTGCCGCCGAAATCGACGCCGCCGATTCCCCCGGCAGGTGGGATTGGTACGCCGCTGCCTTCGTGGTTGTGGTCTTGGCGGCGCTGGGACTGCGGTTGTTCGAGCTCAGCGGCAGGGCGATGCACTACGACGAGGCAATCCACCTGCACTACGGGTGGAAGCTCGCCAACAGCGCCGGAGCGCTACTGGGGTGGCCCTGGATCTTTGGCACCGATTACCTTCATTCGGCCTGGATGCACGGGCCGTTCCAAATAGAAATGACGGCGGTCATTTTCACGATCTTTGGCGACAGTGACTTCACTGCCCGAATGGGTTACGCGTTCTTCGGTACAGCGCTCGTGGGTCTGCCGTACTTCCTGAGGGACCATATAGGCAAGCACGGGGCCTTGATTGCCGCCGTAATGCTCGCACTGTCGCCGGCATTGCTGTATTTCAGCCGGTTCGGCCGCAACGACATCATCATGATGTTCTTTGCGGTATCGCTGTTCATACTGATGTGGCGCTACCTGCACGGCGGCCGACGCATCCTCCTGTATGTCAGTTCCGCCGTGCTGGCGCTGATGTTTGCCACCAAGGAAACTGCCTACCTGTTGGTGGCGATATTCGGGTTTATAGCCTTCCTGGCGGCCCTGCCTGAACTGCTGCCCTGGTTGCGGCGGAAGTCGGCGCTGCCGCGAGAGGGCACCCCGGTGGCCCTATTCCTGCTCCTGTTCACGCTCACCCTGCCGCAGTGGTCTGCCCTGGTTGCCCTGTTCCAGGGATTCTTGGGTCTGACGCTGGCCAACCCCGACCCCCTGGCGGGGAACAACGTGGCCAACATTGACGGATCAGCGGGCATGATCGGCGCCCCGGCGTGGCAGGGCGCAATCCTGGTGCTACCGGTAGCTGACGTTCCGTGGATATTCCATGCCGCGATCGCTGTCGCCGGTATGTCGATACTCTCAATCGTGCTCGGCCGGGGTCCTGTGAATCGTGAAAGGGTTGCGGGGCTTGTGGGAGCCCCGCTGGCGAGCGCCTTCGCCTTCGCCTGGATATTGTTCCGCCCCTACTCCGGCGTCAACCCCGAGAGCGTCGCGCTACGGGCAGCCGACTGGACAATATTTCTCATAGCCCTCGCTGTAGCGGCCGGATTCCTACTGTGGAGCCGGTTCCCACCGGGACGGTCGGCACTGCTTGTGCTGGTGCCGGCATCGGCAATTACCGTCTATTCCCTTCTGTTCACGCCGGTGCTTGACGTACAGGGAGTAGTCAATACCGTGTTGCCCACGAACGTGACTGTGGGCACGGGAGACGCGGGAGTTCCTGCAAACTACGTTGTGGCGCTGGTGGTGCTTTTGACTACACTCATGGCGTCAGCCGCGCTGGGAATCTGGTGGCTGGGCAGAAGCTGGCTAATCTGCGCGGCCATCTTCTACGTCACTTGGACTGCGCTGTACACCACCTTGTTCACCAACCTGGCGGGGATCTTCACCGGCTCCTGGCAGGGCATGGGTTACTGGGTGGCGCAGCAGGACGTGGCCCGGGGAAATCAGCCCTGGTACTACTACTTCGTCGGGTTGTCGGTATACGAACTGCTGCCGCTGGTCTTCGGCGTTGCCGGAATCGTGTATTTCATCCGCCGCCGGGATGCGCTGGGGGTGGCCCTTGCCCTGTGGGCCGTGCTTTCCCTGGCGACATATACAGTGGCCACCGAGAAGATGCCGTGGCTCCTGGTCAATATCACCACACCCTTCATCCTTGTCGCAGCCAAGTACCTGGGGGAGGTGTCAGCTAGGCTGGACTGGCGGTCGTTCCTCGGACGGACGGAACGGGCATCGGTGGGGATTGGCACGGTGGTGGTGTTTGTGATAACTCCTGGGATAGCCGTGGCCGCGGTGTACTTGTTCCTCCAGCTGGTCGATCCCGCCAGGCAGTTCATCCTGGAACACTGGCTCCTGGCGGCCTCAATGGTCGCCGCGGCCTTCGTGGCAGCTATCATCTTCCGCCTAACCGGAAAGGATAGGGCCGCACCGGCCGCCTTGCTGGGAATGGCCGTACTGTTGCTGGTGTTCGGCAGTTATGCAGCATTCCGCGCTGCGTACAAGTATGATGACTCCAATGTGGAGGTCATGGTCTACGCCCAGGGTTCGGCAGACGTCAGGGAGACCTACCAAACCCTGCAGGACGAGGTGTATCCACTGGCCGAAAACCTCGAGACAGTTAAGGTGGATTACGACATGTGGTACCCCTTCCAGTGGTATGTGCGAGACCACGTCCGCGACGGCAGAATGACGTTTCGGTGCTTTGAAGTCGAGCCCGAGGAAGACTCCGGCTGCATCAGCCTCGAAGGGGGCCGCGACGCCGAAGGCAACTACAACTTCGGCAACCCGGCCGGGCTTCTGGTCAAGGACACCCACATCCCCGAGGATGGGGACGTGCAAGAACACTACCGCAAGCATGGACCGTTAAAAGAGCTGCTCTGGTTCCCGGAAACCTATCGCCGACCGGATGAGCATATCGGCGACAAAGGCCGCCGCGACGAACCCATACTCTCCCAGTTTGCCAAGGACTTCCGTTTCTTCGCCGATACGGCCTCCAGCCGTGAAGGTTGGGCAGATGTCCTGAATTATGTCATTTTCCGAAATCTGCAGGCCGAGTGGGCCGATTCCAAATACTACGCCTACCTGCCTTGAGGCATCTTCCGGCAGGTTCTATACTGAGACTGCGACGAATCGAGGACGGCTTTCAACGAATTCCGGCAGTAACTCCTGAGGGGTCAACCATTGCTCACCGCCAGATGGCATCTGTGGCTGGGCGTTGCGGTCAGCGTGGTGCTGCTGCTGTTTCTGGCCTACCAGGTATACCGTATCGACAACCCGTCGGGGCTGATTGACGGGCTGGCTGCGGCGAACTACGTCTACCTGATCCCGGCGGTGGTGGTGTATTTCGTCGGCGTCTGGTTCCGCGCCCTTCGCTGGCAGTTCCTCCTGAATCCCCTTCGGCACTTCCCGGTGAAACGGCTCTACCCGGTGGTTGTCATCGGTTACGCGGCCAACAACCTGCTTCCAATGCGGTTGGGGGAGCTGGTCCGCTCCTATTACCTGGCACGCCAGCAGAACTTCAGTGCCAGTTCGGCCCTGGGAAGCGTTGCCGTCGAGCGAGTATTCGACGGCCTGACTCTGATCGCCCTGGTTGCACTAACGGTCCCCTGGCTGCTGCTGCTGGGGGAATTCGACTGGACGGCCGCAGTATCTCCAGCCGCTGCCACCATCCTGGCGGCGGCGGTGCTGTTTGTGTTCGGCGGGTTCCTGTTACTTTTCACGCTGCTGGCGGCATGGCAGGGATTCTCCGACCTCGTGCAACGGTTCCTGTCAATGCTTCCCGGCAAACTGGGCATTCTGGCTCTCCGGTTCTACATTGCATTCGCAGCGGCACTGAGCATCCTTGACTCGCCACGCAAGCACCTGGCCCTGATCGCGCTGTCGCTCCCCATATGGTTCTGCGAGTTCGTGGTCTACTACCTGGTATCCTACACATTTGATCTGGGCTCGCATTTCAGTTCGCCGGGGGTGTACCTCCTGGCAATCGCCCTGCTGACCGCCACTTCCAACCTGGCGACCGGAATTCCCAGCGCGATAGGCGGGATCGGCCCCTTCGAGGTGGTGGCACAGCAGACACTGGCGGCCCTTGGAGTGGCTGTAGGCGTGGCCGTGAATTACGTCCTCGTCGTTCACCTAGTGGCCCTTTGGTTGCCGGTGAACGCCGTGGGACTGGCGATCCTCTGGAAGCAGAACCTGAACCTGCGACAGTTGTCTCAGGAGCCTGTTACGGAACCCGGAGAGTCCGGCACAACTGAAACGGCCGATGGGCGGTCGGCTACGAACTCGTCGCCCGCTGGAGGCGGCTCATGAGGGTTGGGATCATCGGGGGCGGTGTGGCCGGGCTGGCCGCGGCCTACGACCTGACGGCACAGGGGCACTACGCCGAGGTATTCGAGGTCGCGCCCTTCCTCGGCGGGCAGGCATCCACCTTCCCGGTGGGCGGTGGTCGCCTGGAACGCGGCTACCATCACCTGTTCGTCAGCGACACGTCCATTACCGAGCTGATCCACGAGCTGGGCCTCGGAGACAAACTGGCCTGGCTGGAGTCCAAGGTCGGACTCTTCCACGACGGCCGCATCTGGGACTTCTCCACGCCAATGGACCTGCTGCGGTTCAAGCCCCTGTCCCTGTGGGATCGATTCCGCGTCGGCCTGTGGACGCTGCGGTTGCAGCGCACGGCCGACTACAGCAAGTTCGAGGACATCACTGCCCGCGACTGGCTCTCCAAGCACATGGGCCGCAAGGCCTACGAGGTGCTGTTCGAGCCGTTGCTTCGGGGCAAATTCGGCGACCACTACGATCAGGTCAGCATGACCTGGTTGTGGGGCAAGGTGCGCCTCCGCGTCGCCTCACGGGGCAAGACGCTCCAGAAAGAGCGCCTGGGCTACCCAATGGGCAGCTTCGGCGAGGTCATCGACGCGCTGGCCGGACGGGTCCGCGAACAGGGCGGCGAAGTGCACACCTCCTCATTCGTCAGCCAGATATTGATCGAGGACGAAAGGGCGACAGGACTGAAGGTGCAACTGGGAAGGGAGTCGAATCCAGAGCAGAAGGAGTATGACGTAGTCATCGCCACCACGCCCTCCTACGTCTTTACCCGCCTCGTCCCGCCCATGCCCGACGACTACCAGGAGATGCTCACCGGCGTCAGCTATCTCTCGGCCGTGCTGCTCATCCTGGAACTGGACCGCCCGCTTACCCAGAAATACTGGATCAACATTGCCCCTAACCCCGACACGGACGGGGATATGCCCTTTGTCGGAATCATCGAGCACACCAACATGATCGACAAGTCCCTCTATGGAGGCCGACATATCGTCTATATCAGCAACTATCCCGACCGTGACAACGACCTGTACAAAATGGAGCCGGACGAGCTGCTTGAGCTGTTTGTCCCCCACCTGCGCAAGCTCAACCCCGATTTCGAGCGCTCGTGGGTGCAGAACTACCACCACCACCGAGTCGATGGCGCGCAACCCATCATCGGGAGAAATTACAGCCAGCGCATACCCCCGCACCGCACACCGGTGAACGGTCTCTACCTGGCCAACACGACCCAGATATTTCCTGAGGACCGTGGCACCAACTACTCTATCCGCATGGGTCGGCAGGTGGCGCAGATGGTGATGCAAGACCACGCCGCTTGAATTGCGGCTACGGAATTTGCAATTTCCCAGGGTCTTTCATTTGTTCCCACTCCCTCCGGGGGAGGGAGAACTAAAAACCCTGTGCAATTGCTGCCCTGTCGGGTACAATCTACGCTAGTCAGATATAACGGGATGCAGCCTGTGATGGGCCTGTCGAAGGGCTGTTTTGAGCTTGTATAAGGAGCAAAGCGTGGCGTCCGAGCTTAACCCAACAGAAAACATCAAAGTCAAAACCGGCGAGTCCCGCCGCAGCTTCCTGGCCAAGCTCGGCCTTGGGGCGGCCGCGCTGGGCCTGGTGGCCGGTTCGCTGTCGTCCCTGCGCGGCTTGGGATCCAACTTTCATAGAGACGGCAGCAACGCATCCGCCAAGAACATCGAGTTCCCCGGCGAGGACTCCATCTTCCACCCTGCAGTTGATCCGCGAGAGGATCCCCGGCGCACCAAACACGGATAGAAACCGCACAACCGCCGGTAATTTTCGATGGCCCCGCCTATTGGCAGGGCCATCGTTGTCTACAGCCTACACTTGGAGGATCGATCATGCCCGAAGCAAGGCTGACCATCGGTAACGTGGAAATCCTCTCCCTGAACGACAACGAGGCGACGCTTCCCCTCAGCGATGTGTTCCCCGAGGTGCCCGCCGAGGCGTGGGCGCCATACCAGGAGCGGTACCCCAGCGGGTTCAGCGACGACCACCTGCTGGCCCACTTCGAATGCTACCTGATCCGCTCCGAGGGACAGACCATCCTCGTCGACACCGGGCTGGGCGGCGCGGCCACCAACCCCAACTCCATCGACGCCATGGTCGGCGGCGTTGAGGGCCGGCTACTGCGGGAACTCGAGGCTGCCGGCGTCAGCCCCGCCGAGATCAACACAGTGTTCTTCAGCCACCTGCATTTCGACCACGTGGGCTGGAACGTGACCCACGAACCGGGGGCGGCGCCCCGCGCCACATTCCCCAACGCCCGGTATGTGGCTCACCGGGCCGACTGGGAGGTGTTCCAGCAGCCTGAGGTTATGGAACTGTTCCCGCCCCACTGGGACTTGGCCTTGGGGCCGTTGCAGGATCTGGGAGTACTGGACCTGCTGGACGGGGAGCGGGGGCTGACGGGTGAAATCACCGCCATCTCAACGCCCGGGCACACACCCGGCTCCATGAGTCTCGCCATCGTGTCAGGCGGTCAGCGGGCCTACATCATGGGCGACGTGTTCCACGGCCCGACGCAGGTGACCGAGACGGGTTGGAAATTCAGCTTCGACATGGACGGCGACCTGGGCATCGCCACCCGCACCGCCATGATTGAGCGCGCCGAATCGGAGGACGCCATTATCGCGATCTGTCACCATGGCGGCTTCGGTCGCGTCGTGCGCGCCGAAGGCCGCCGCTACTGGCAACTGGTCTCCTAGCGCCGTCCGAACTCTCGCTCCACGTGGTAGGAACTGAAGTGCACCATCGTGGGCCGCCCGTGGGGGCAGGTGTGGGGGTTGTCTGTTGCCTCCAACTGCTCCAGCAGGGCGCGCATCTCCGCCTCCGTCAGCGCCTGCCCAGCCCGCACGGCGGCATGGCACGCTATTGAGGCGGCCATCACATCTTCTTTCTGCCTCGTCAGCCCCTCCAGCGTCGCCATGTCCAGGACGTCTATGAGTGTCTTAGAGGGATCGTCCCTCCTCAGAATGGATGGCACGGAGCGCAGCAGGTAGGTGCGCTCACCGAAAGGCTCGAGCTGGAATCCGTAGTCATTGATGGCCTCCAGGTTGTCCTGGAGCGTTGTGGCGTGCGAGGGCGTCAATTCCACGCTGACCGGTGCCAGGAGGGGCTGGGAAAGCGACTCCCGCTCTCCACGTTCTGCGCAGATGCGGTCGAATAGCGTACGCTCGTGGGCGGCGTGCTGGTCAACCAGGTACATCCCTTCGGGACCCTCGGCTACGATGTAGGTGAGTTTGAGCTGCCCCACGACCCGCAGCGGCAGAGCGGGTCGTCCAAAGAGCGCCAGAGTCTCCCCACCCGAAACGTCCATCGCCTCCGGCGGCCGGGTGGCGCCGCCGCCGTAGCCGGGGTAGACCGCACCGCGGGGCGAGGTCCGGACGTCTCCTCCACCATAGGAACGGAATGACCCGTGGCTGCCAGAGTCCAATGCCGCAGAGGGCACCGGAGAGTCTGCCACGAGCGCTGCCCTGACCGCCCGCTGTGTCAGGGAAAACACCCGGTTTTCCTGGTGGAACCGCACCTCGCGCTTCGCCGGGTGGGAGTTTACGTCGACGTCGGTATAGGGCATCACAATGTTGATGGCCGCCACCGGATAGCGTCTCACCTGCATCAGGCCGGTATAGGCCTCCTCGACGGCAAAGGACAGCATCCGGCTCTGGACCAAGCGACGGTTCACGAAAAAGGTGAGGTAGGTGCGGTTGGCGCGGCTGACACTGGGCGCGGCGGCGAACCCCTCTACTACATAACCGCTCTCCTGGTCCTCGGCGAGGACCTCCAGCATGTTCTGGGCCACCTGGGAGCCATACACCGCAAGCAGGGCCTCTCTGGGCTGTCCGTTGCCCGGAGTGGTCAGGGAGACCCGGCCATCGTTGACCAGCCGGATGCGAATTTCCGGAAACGCCAGGGCGTAGCGGCTGACAAGTTCCTGCACGCGCGCCGTTTCGGCCTGGGCGGAACGCAGGAACTTGCGGCGGGCCGGCTGGTTGCCGAACAGGTCGGAAACCTCCACCACGGTCCCGGCGGCGCAGCCCTCGCTGCCCGCGTCCACCGTCTCTCCCCACTGCAGGACCAGCCGGGAGCCAATGGTCTCGCGGTGAGGACGCGACTGGACCGCCACGCAGGACACCGCCGCAATGCTGGGCAGCGCCTCTCCCCTGAAACCCATGGTTGAGACCCGGTCAAGTAGACCGGGGGAGGACAACTTGCTGGTGGCGTGGCGCTGGAAGGCGAGTTCAAGTTCGCCTGCGGAGATGCCCTCGCCGTCGTCGACCACGCGGATCGATTCGACCCCGCCGGCCCGAATTTCCACGGAAACCTGGGAGGGGCCAGCGTCAATGGAGTTTTCCAGCAACTCCTTGACCACCGATACAGGCCGCTCTACGATCTCGCCTGCGGCGATTTTTGCGGCAAGGTCGGGCGGCAGAACCCTAATCGGCATGGCCAGCTGCTAGAAGAGAGGGACTATCGTGCCCTTGGCGCGGTACTGCTTGTCCTCCGACGTCCCGGTGGCAGCGAAATCCTGTGCGATCCGGTAGACCCGCTCCATCTCCTTGTCCGGAGAACGCTTGAAGAAATAAGGCGGGACCCATACACCCCCGAAGGCGGCCACGACTTCGGGATAATCGTCGATGACGAACTCCGGCTCGAAGGGCACGCCCAACTCCTCCAGCCGTTCGTGAAAGTGGTGAGTGGGCTTTTCGAACACCCCGCTCACGAAGGGTTCCAACTGGTGTTTCTCGATGACCTCCCACCGTTCCCCCATCCCGGACCAGATGTAGATTTGGTGGTTTTCATCCAACAGCGCCTGGAATGTCTCCTTGGTCTGCGGACGCAGACTGTTGTCCAGACCAAGGATCGTGTAGTCAACATCAAAGAAGATCTTCATTCGCGGTAAAAGCCCTTCCAGTTCCGGCTTTCCCCCGCCAACGGCAACTACGACCGAGGTCAGCGAAGGGTAACTTGTTTAGTATATTACATTCGGGCAACTGATTCAGCATCAGGGTCTTTTATTTGTTCCCTCTCCCTTCGGGGGAGGGGTAGGGTGGGGGTGTTCCCTTTCGTGAGCGGCCATTGTATGGCCCCGGCATTTCGCCCTCACCCCAGCCCTCTCCCTCCGGGAGAGGGAGAACTTAAAAAGCCCTGGATTCAGCATAGAATCTCGGGATAAAAGGCCAAGGAATCCCGCCGGGAATTACGGAATGCTGACGCGCCTCAGGAAGCTTCAGAAACCACCGAGTCCAGCACAGCCGCGCCTCCACCAACGAAAAGCTGGTCTCCCACCCGCATCATGGGGCGCCTTACCAGTTTCGGCTCCTGGAGCATGAGGCGCACCATTTCGTCCTCTGACAGTTCCTGTCCTGCCAGCCCCATATTCTTCAGGCTAGGACTCCTCTTGGCGAAGATCTGATCGATGCCGGCCATGGCCGCCATTTCCCTGACCTCCTCCTCGTTAAGTGGTTCTTTGAAGTAGTCCCGTTCACTTATCTCCAGGTCATTCTGCAAGAGAAACTCCCTTGCCTTTCTGCAGGTGGATCAACGGGGCCACCAATAGAGTTGTACCGGCTGGCTCATTTCAACCTCGATGTTAAGGGATAAATGTGAGCGCACCAGGAAATCGGCATTGCCCATTCTATAACTGGGGCGAGTCTTCCGGAAATGGCAGAGCCCCCGGATTATGCCGATTCAATCGAGCGATTTCGCCTGTTCCTGTAGTTCGTACAACTTGTTGAGAGCCTCCAGGGGGGTCATGCTGGACACATCCAGCGACCTCACCGCGTCTGCCAGCTCCATTCCGGGGGCGAATAGCGACAGCTGTTGTGACGGCGCCCCGCGGGGCACACGCTTGCGTCCGGTTTCCCTCTGCGATTCAAGGTCATCCAGCACCTCCCAGGCGCGGTTCACCACGCCGAGCGGCATCCCGGCCAACCGTGCCACGTGCACACCGTAGCTCTTGTCAGCCCCGCCGGGCACGATGCGGTGCAGGAACACCACGTCACTGCCCTCCTCTGCCACTGCCACGCTGAAGTTCCGGACCCCCGGCAGCGACGACGCCAGTTGCGTAAGCTCGTGATAATGGGTGGCAAACAGCGTCTTGCATCCCAGTCTCGGGTCATTGTGGATGTGCTCTATAACCGACCGGGCGATAGACAGCCCGTCGTAGGTGCTGGTGCCCCGCCCGATCTCATCCAGGATCACCAGCGAGCGCGGCGTGGCCTGGTTCAGGATGGCGGCGGTCTCCACCATCTCGACCATGAACGTCGACTGCCCGGTGGCGAGGTCGTCCTGCAGTCCGACCCGGGTGAAAATACGGTCGACCAAGCCGATGTGGGCCTCGGCAGCGGGAACGAAGCTGCCAATCTGCGCCAGCAGCGTGATCAGCGCCGCTTGGCGGATGTAGGTGGATTTTCCAGCCATGTTGGGGCCGGTGATTACCAGAACCCTGGCATCCCTCGACAACTCCACATCGTTTGGCACGTATCGCCCCGTCGGAAGCACTCCCTCCACGACGGGATGTCGGCCATCACGAATGCGGATCACCGAGCCCTCGTCCACCACGGGCCGAACGTAGCCATTGTCCACGGCTGCCTGGGCCAGGCCGGCAAATACATCGACCTGCGCGATGGCGAATGAGGAGCGGGCAACCAGGCCTGCGGACTCGGCCACCTGGGCGCAAACACGGCGGTACACCTCCCCCTCTGCCTCGGCAAGGCGCTCACGAGCGTTCAGGGCAACGGACTCGTACTCCTTGAGCTCGGGGACGATGTACCGCTCGGCGTTGGTCAGCGTCTGCCGCCGGATGTAGTCGTGGGGCAGATTGGCGGTCTGCGACTTGGACACCTCTATGTAGTAGCCAAAGACCTGGTTGTAGCCAACTCTGAGGGTACGGATACCGGTCCGTTCCCGCTCCTTCTGTTCCAATCCGGCGATGTACTGCCGGGCATTGACACTGGCGGTCTTGAGTTCATCGATCTCGGCGGAGAAGCCCTGCCGGACAACTCCGCCGTCTCCCACACCGCCCGACGGCTCCGGTTCTATCGCTGCCTCGATTAGCGCTACAACTTCGGGTGCAGGAACAAGCTCATTGCGAAGCCACTGCATCGCGGGCCCAACTTCATCCACTCTCTCTCGCAACCCGGGCAATGTCTCCAGCCCGGACCTCAGGGCCAGCAGTTCCCGGGGCGCCGCCGATCCTGCCACCACCCGGCCTATGATGCGCTCGAGGTCGGCGACACCGGCCAGCGCCGAGGTCACGGCGCCCCTGGTCAGTCCGTCCCGGAAAAAGCAGTCCACGGTCTCGAGACGTCGCTCCAACTCGGCCAGGTCCAGCAGTGGCTGGCCCAGCCACCGGCGAAGCAGCCTGGCGCCCATGACCGTGCGGGTACGGTCAATGGCTGCCAGCACCGACAGCTCCCGCTGCTGACCCCGTCCCCCCTCGAACAATTCCAGGTTGCGACGGGTGCGGGCGTCCAGGGCCATGTACCGCTGCACCGAGTAAACGGCCAGGTTATTGAGTTGAACCCGGGCCGATTTCCTGGTTCGTTCCAGGTATGCAACGATGGCCCCGGCTGCAGAGACCGCAAGGGGCTGATCTTCGCAGCCGAAGGACTCCAGGGTGTATGCGCGAAAGTGGTTCAGCAGTGCCGTGCCCGCCCTGTCGAGGTCAAATTCCCTGTCACTCAACGGTGTGCAGTGCCACGAGGAATCGGGAGCCTCTGCCACGTCGGCGAAGCCATCGGGGACGAGTACCTCCGCTGGCGAAAGACGGCCCAGTTCCAGGAGCAACTGCGCCTTGGGCATCTCCGTTACGCCGAACTCACCTGTCGTTATGTCGGCATATGCCAGTCCTGCTTGATCACCATTCACGGCAACGGCAGCCAGGTAATTGTTCGACTGCTGATCCAGGAGAGAATCCTCGAAGATGGTTCCGGGAGTTACCACCCGTACCACGTCCCGGTCCACCAACCCCTTCGAGGTTGCCGGATCGCTGAGCTGTTCGCAGATGGCGACCTGGTGACCCTTTTTGACCAGGCGCACCAAGTAGGACTCGATGGAATGAGCCGGCACACCGGCCATGGGCACACGCAGGTTCTTGCCCAGGGTGCGGCCTGTAAGCGTGATGTCCAGCTCGCGAGCGACAAGGTGAGCATCATCGTCGAAGGTCTCGTAGAAGTCACCCATACGAAACAGGAGGATGGAGTCCCGGTAGGCCTCCTTGATCTTCAGGTATTGGCGGCGAATTGGCGTCACAGTTCCATCGGCTCCATCGGCCCGGCAGGATGATTTATGTAATTCTATAACAGGTTCCCTATCGCCTGCGCAAATTCAAAGCAGATAAAAAATGACCCCCTCCCTTCCGGGAGAGGGTTTATTGACAGGCGATGAGTTCGTGAACCTATTCCTTCCAGAAACGCTCCTCTTTGAACCGCCAACCCTGTGGAGGAAGTTTTGCCTTCATTTCCTCGATCATGCCAGGGTGGCCGCAGGCGTAGACCAGAGTGTCGTCCTTGGGCAGGTTGAACTTTTCCAAGTACTGCTCCGCGATTACGTTTACCCGGCCTGCCTGGCCGTCCCAGCCCTCGTTGCGGGGGTCATCGGGGCGGCTCACCGTGGGCACAAACTTTACTACGTCGGGGTATTTGGCCACCAGTTCGATGAACTCGGCGTCGTAGGTCAGCTCGTCATGGTAGCTGGCTCCCAGCAGGATGTAGAAGACATGGCCCTCGCGGTCGTTGTGCAGGTAGTCCCGGATCATGCTCACCGACGGCGACACTCCGGTTACGGTCGCAAGCATGAAATGATGGTGGGCCTTCTGGTCCATGGTAAAGATTCCCTTGGCCCGCGGGCGAACGGACATGGCGTCGCCGGGCTGCAGGTACCACATGAGCGGGGTGAGTTCCCCGTCCGGGACCAGTTCCACGAAGACCTCGAGCGCCTTCTCGTGAGGGGCGGAGGCGATGGAATAGGCACGTTCGATGGGACCCAGCCCCAAGGTACAGTACTGGCCCGGTTTGAAATTGAACCTCCCATCCTCCCCTGGCTCCAGCTTGATGACCATCAGGTCATCGGTGATGTCCCGCCGTTCCACGACGACGGCCTTGGGGAAGGCAGGATTGGGAGCGAGGTCCAAGTCCCCCGTTCTACCGGTGGCCGTTGACTCTACCATGCTTTCCCCTGCCTCCTTTTCCACTAGTTACTCATAGAAAGCGGCCCGGAGAATGGCGCCGCCCCTACCCTACGGATACTGGTCATTCCAGTTCAGTCTTGATCAACCTCGCGGGGCGAACGTCCAGGCCGGGCAGCATTGGCGCCGGGTCGTACTCCTCACTCGCCTGCATATCTATGGCCAGCTGGCCGAACAGGGCGGTGGAGGCCACTGTTCCACGCGGCACATTCAAATTGAACCTGGCAACACCCGGAATCTGGCCGTCTGCTGTCTGCACTGCCACCTTATCGCCCTCGGTGAGGTCCAACGCAGAGGCGTCGTCCGGATTGATCTCCACCCACTCCTCTCGCATGATGCGGTTGCGCTTTCCCTTTACAACCTCCATTTCGCGGTGTTGCTGCAACAGCACCCGGCCCGGCGCAAACCAGAGCGGAAACTCGTCCGGCGTTTCGGAGAGCGAGCCGAAGAGGGATGGAGTCAACGGCACCGCTTTTCGCTCACCGAATCCTCCGTCGTAAAGCGAGGGCGTGCCGCGATGACCGGCATCGGGACATGGCCATTGCAGTCCTCGATGCTGCCTGCCGGCGTAAAGCACCTGCGTGGGCTGCGGGCTTTCGAGCAGGGTTCGCAACACCAGCGATCCCTCATTCTCCAGCCGCCGGTGGGATATCCCGCCATAGATCGGGGCAACGCGGGCGATCTCGTCCATGGTTTCAGACGGCGTCAAGGGCGGGAAGGCCTGAGGCCTGATGCGCTGGGCCAGTTGGGCCAGCACCCAACCTTCGTGGCGCGCTCCATCCTTGGTCTGCAATGCCGGCTTCACCCTCTGCACCCTGCGTTCCAGATTGGTGTATGTGCCGTCCTTTTCCGCAAAAGTGGGCCTGGGAAGCACCACGTCCGCGAGTTCGGCCAGAGGAGTGAGGAAAGTGTCGTGGACCACCAGAAGGTCAAGTGATCCCAAGGCGCCGGTCGCGTCGCCAATCCTGCCGTTGGTGAAATTGGGGCTGTCGCCGATGACCAATGCCGCCTTCAGGCTGCCGTTGCCCGCTGCCTCAACCATCTCGGACAGCGCTAGTCCGGGGGCATCGGGAACGGGGGTGCCCCATATGGCTTCAACCGCCTCCCGGTCCGAAGGATCGGAGACTCGACGGTATCCCGGCAGGCGGTCGGGCAGACAACCCACGTCCCAGGCGCCCTGCTCGTTGGCGCCGCGGCGCATGGGATAGAGGCCAGTCCCCGGCCGACCAATATTACCTGTGAGAAGGGCCAGGTTAACCAACGACAGCACGCAATTCCTGGTGTGCGAGGCTCCTATATTGTCGAGCCCGTACACCACGGCGGCTTCGGTGGCCCCGGCAAACAGCCTGGCGGCCTCGGCGATGTCCTCTTCTGAAACCTGGGTTTCCTTGGCAATGTCCTCCATATCCCGGGAACGCAATGAGTATCGCAGGGTGGCCGGACTCTCGCAGTTCTCCACCAGCCAGTCCTCTCGCTCGAGGCCCTGGTCGACGATGCTCCGGAGGATCCCGGCCAGCAGTGTCAGCTCGGTTCCCGGCGCGGGCCGGAGCCAAATGTGCGCATATCGGGTCAGCTCGACCTCGCGGGAGTCGACCACCACCAGCTTGGTATTCTTGCGTGCTGCCCGTTTGATTGGGACAGCGACCACATTCTGTTCTTCGGTAATGTTGGTGTTGAAGGCCAGCACACAGCCGGCCTTCTCGAGTTCCCAGATGGGGTTGGAGGCCGCGGGGTAACCCAGCGCATCCTCCAATCCGAGTACCAGTTCAGGATCAACGTTCGAGGTGTGATCCACGTTGTTGGATCGCATTACCACCCTGGCAAATTTCTGGGCAAGGTAATGTTCCTCATTGGTGCTCGTGGGCGACGTGAGCAGCGCAAACTCGGACCCGTCCAGACGGGACATCCGCTCGGCAACGAAATCCAGTGCCTCATCCCATGTGGTTTCGACCAACGCGTCTCCGCGCCGTATGAGGGGCGTCTCAAGGCGGCTGGAATCGTTGACAAACTCCAGTCCGAACTTGCCCTTGAAACACGCCTGACCCTGATTGGCGGGGGAGTTGAGCTCCGGGATGGCGCGAATCAGTACATCCTCGCCGTTGAATTCGAGGTTCAACTGGCAGCCGACCGGGCAGTGGGGGCAGATGGAACGCTCAACGCGACGGGCTTTCTCCCACTTGTGCTCCCGCTCCACCAGTGCCCCGACGGGGCAAACATCGATACAGGAGCCGCAGAACTCGCATCCGGACTCCAGCAGGGAAGTGCCGAATGAAGTTCCCACCAGTGCCTGGCCGCTGCGCTCGGTAAAGCCTATGGCGTCGTCACCACGCAGTTCCTCGCAGGCACGTACACAACGACCGCAGACTATGCAGAGGTTGTAGTCGCGGTCGTAGAAGGGATCCGACACTTCAAGGGGCAGGTTGCGGTACTTATAGCCGAGGGGAGATTCAAGACTCATTCCCAGGTAGCGCACAGTGTCCTTGAGCTCACACCGCTCGTTCTTGGGGCACGTCACACACCGGTCATTGACCGAAACGTGCCGCAAACAGACATCGTTGGGCCCGCAGTTGTCGATGCGATGGCACGTCAGGCATCCGTTGGGGTGCTCGGCGATCAGCATCTCCATCACCGACCGGCGAAGCTGGTCGACCGCAGGCACCTGGTTGTGCACGACCATGCCGTCGGCCACCGGAAGCGTGCAGGCAGCAGGGTAGCCGCGCTGTCCTTCGACCTCGATGACGCACATACGGCAGGCGGCGAAGGGCTTCATACCTGGGTGGTAGCACAGGTAGGGCACATAGATACCAGCGTCTATGGCCGCCTCGAGGACCATCTTGCCGGGCTGGGTGGCAACCTCCACCCCGTCGATGCTAATGGTAATGTCGTCTGGCATTTCGCCTAACTCGCTTCCGTGCCTTTGCCTACTCGCTTCCGTGCCTTTGCCTACTCGCTTCCGTGCCTTTGCCTACTCGCTTCCGTGCCTTTGCCTACTCGCTCCGTGCCTTTGCCTACTCGCCTCCGTGCCTTTGCCTACTCGCTTCCGTGCCTTTGCCTACTCGCTTCCGTGCCTTTGGTGGAGACCTACCGCCGCGACCGCGCCGGTGAATATCTGGGCCCGTTGCAGACGTCGGTGGGACAGATGTGTCTCAGGATATGGTCCTCGAATTCTCCGGGGAAATAGCGTAGCGCGGACGATACCGGATTGAACCCCAGTTGACCGTGTCCGCAGAGGGAACCGGCCTGCATGTTTTCACCGGTGCTCCGCATCAGCTCCAGGTCCTCCGGTTCCCCCTTGAGATCGCAGATGCGCTCCAGCACTTCCAGCAGATGACTCATTCCCATCCTGCAGGGGAAGCATTTTCCACAGGACTCGTATTGGCAGAAGGCCACAAGCGACCGGGTGAGGTCGACAACGCAAGCGTCCTGATCAGCGGCGATAATGCCACCCGACCCGAGGATCGCGCCGGCACTGCGGAGCACATCAAAGTCCAGTACCAGATCAACGTTGTCGGCGCCCAGCACCCCGCCGAGCGGCCCGCCGGTCTGAAGGAACTTGAGCTTCTTGCCGTCACGAATGCCGCCGGCCGCGTCGTACAGGACGTCCTTGAGATTTATACCCAAGGGCACTTCCATCATCCCGGTGTAGTTCAATGCTCCGGAGAGGCACAGTATGGCAGTGCCGGTGCTGCGCTCGTGGCCAATGCCGGCGAACCATTCGCCGCCCTTGGACATGATCTCAGGCACGTAGGCAAGGGTCTTTACGTTGTTGATGTTGGTGGGCCTGCCGAACAGCCCGTATTGCGCCGGAAAGGGCGGGCGGAAGCGCGGCATTGCCCGTTTGCCCTCTATGGCCTCCATCAGCGCGCTTTCCTCGCCCGCGACATAGGAGTCTCCGGTCAGGGCAATCTCGATGTCGAAACTGAAGCCGGAACCCAGGATGTCCTCACCCAGGAGCCCCAGTTCCTGCGCCTGCTCTACCGCGGCGCGGCAGCGGTCTATGGGCCCGTCATGGCCATGCCGGATGAAGATGTATCCCTTGCTGGCGCCAGTGGCATAGCCGCAGAGTATGACTCCTTCCACCAAGGTGTGGGGGTCACTTTCAAGGATGGCCTTGTCGTTGAAGGCCCCGGGGTCACCCTCCTCGCAGTTGCAGAGGACGTACTTGTCCCTGGAGGGATTGCCGGCCAGAAACCGCCACTTGGTCGCGGTGGGGAATGCGGCGCCGCCCCGGCCGCGAAGACCGGACTCGTTCACCTGCTGCAGGGCATCCTCGGGAGTCATCTCCAGCAGAGCCCGGTTCAGCGCCTTGTAGCCGCCGTTGGCGATGTACTGGTAGATATCCAGCGGATTTATGTTGCCAGCATTACGCAGGGCTATGCGGTTCTCCCACGCCCGCATTGGGTGCAGCGACAAATCCTTGAGTCCTGCGAGCGGTACAAAATCGTCACCAGCGTCAGCCGGGGCCAGGTAGCCCAGCGCCAGCTCTTGCACCGGCTGGCCTCCAGCCACGTGGCGGGCGACGACCTCCCTCGCTGCCGCGGGGTCGAAGTTGCCGTAAAACACCCGGGGGCCACCAGGCAACTGCACATCAAGCAGCGGCTCGGCGTAGCAAAGTCCGAGACAACCCACCTCGGAGAGCCGGGCATTGACGCCCTGGCTATCCAACTCCCTCCGCAGAGCCTCAACGACCTCCACGCCACCCGCAGCGTGACCGCACAGCGCCGTTCCGACCCGCAGCCATGGACGGGCGGCCTCGGCTTCCCAGCGGCGGAGCGCTTCCCGCTCCAAGTCTTCAAAGCTAACGGGCATGGACGTCACCGTGAGCGCGATTGGCGTCCGCGTCCTCCTGCAGCAGCTTGGCAACCCGGACAGCTGCCGACTGCGGAGTAACCCGGCCCACCAGGTGGTGGTCTACGGAAATCACCGGGGCCAGGGAACAGGCCCCCAGACAGGTGTTGAGCCGCACCGATAAACGGTGGTCAGATCGTTCGCCCTCGTCGTCCAGCCCCGCGGCGTCCAGGACAGACTTTACCACCGCCATAGACCCCATCAGGTGGCAGGAGGCGCCCCAACATACTTCGACTTGTCTGGCGGCCGGAGGTTCAAACCGGAAATTGGGGTAAAACGAGGCTACGGCCCAGACATCATTGATGGTGGAACCGATAAATTCGGCCACCAATTCAACGGCTTCCCGGGGGATGTAGTGAAGCTCGTCCTCGACGGCCAGCAGGGAGGAGAGAATCGTTACCGTTGGCTGTGGCTGGCCCCGGACGGCCCGGTCTATCCGCTCTTCCAGACCATCCATTCTGCAGCACTCCAGGGCGCAAAAATCGATGCCAGCCAAGTCGTTCGAAGGGTGGCATCGCCTTCAAAGTCCCATTCGTGAAAGAATTTACAATCAGCCTGATACTATCATACTGCTTGATAGCGGTTCAACAGCGGATAGCTCCCAATTACGTCAAATGGGGCAGGGAAGGCGACAGGAGCGGGTATTCCACCCGCTCCTGTACTTGACGCCTTGGCTTGAGGAAATTGAGGGCGGCAGGGCGGTTTACTCCACCCGGGCCACGCTGCCGAGCAGAATGCGTTCCACGTCAGGAAGCAGCGCCTCGGCCCGCTTGCGGCATTCCTCGTCGGAGAGGCTGGAAAGTGGGTGGGGAGCAACGGCGTACTCGTATTCGGGCACGCCCATCATGCGGGTCATGGCCTTGGCGGTGTTGTTGAACACGTGAGTAATGATTGAAGCCGTCGGAAGACCCAGACGCTCCATCTCGATTCCGTCGTGCACACTGCACGAACTGCAGGACCCTCAATCACCAACCCCGGTGATGAGCACGTCGACGCCGTTGAGCATGTTCTCGATGACATCCGGCTTTGTGGGCAGGGAGGCGGAATGCTTGTTGAACATCCGGACTTCCTTCAGCCCGTATTTCTCCTGCAGGATCCGGCCCAGCTCAGTGAGCACCTTGTCGGAGTTGGCCTTGGAGTTTTCCAGCAACCCCAGGGTCTTTCCCTCAAGGGAGTTGGGGCGGTCGTTCAGGCGGAAATCCCCAACCGGCAGTTCCAACCCCGCCGGGTTCACCAACCTGACGTCTCTGACCGTTACCGTGTCCGCCATAACGACCTCCTGTTCAAGTTTCAAGTTTTTAGTTTGTCAATGGCAGTGAACTACACACAGCCCGATTTTTCAAGCCCTTAAAGGCTGGCTGGGTTATAGGAATCCTCTGAACTGGATTCGTCACTCCCGCGGGAGAGGGAATCCGCAGTTCCCTGCTGCCAAGAATCAGGGCATATCGACGCAGCACTGGATTACGGCTCCCAGGGGAATCGCCGGTTATCCCAACAAATGGAACGGGTGGAGCTATTCACACGCAATATCCCTGCCGGACTAACTGCCCCGCTTTGTTGAATTGATGACCGCTGGCCACTATATCGTCATTCCGGCCTTGAGCCGGAATCCAGAAGGGCTGGAAAAAGGCCAACGAAAACAGCGCCAGGGTTCCTGGATTCCGGTTCAAGGCCGGAATGACGGGGCCCGGTTACCCGTCCATCAATTCTAGGGTGGGTGACTGACTACTGGCTGCCTACTTCGATTTTGCGGGTGCGTATCTGGTAGTTGGTGGTGTCGATGATTGCGCTGTTGCGTCCGCCGGTACCGCCGCCCATTACGATAATGATGTCCTCAGGTTCCCGGGAGCAACGGCGCAGGATCTGTTCATCGCCCTCGCGCTCCGGGCCCTGGGCCACTCCGAGACGGATCAGCTCCGCCTGGGGCCTGACCGCATGCTCTATCAGGTATTCCTGGATGCCCCGGCGGGTCCAGCCATCGTCGCCCAGCGTGATGGCGTGCTCGGGGCCAAACACCAGCGCCCATTGCGCCGGGAAGCGCCAGGCCAGGCTGGCGCTCTTCAGGGTGTCGGCGACGGACGCCAGGATCACCTCTCCGGTCTGTCCGTAGGCGTTATTCACGGTGATTGGGTTGTAGGCCACCGCAATGGTCACGCAACTGTCCCCGGCCTGAAAACCGCGACTGACGTGCAGCGGCTCCCACGGCGACTCCTCCTCGTTTTCGGCAAAGGTCAGGGTGTACTTGCTGGGGTTACCCAGCGTGCCGCGGTCGAGGATGCCGGGGCGGGCCTCGAAACCGTTCATGAAGCACAGCCGCACTGCACGGCCCAGGCAGGCATTGGCCCGGTTGCCAGGGCCGAAGATGCCGTCGCGGGAGTTCATCTCCAGCGTGTGCCGGATGGGGCCGTTAACGAGCATCAGGATCGCCGGCGAGCTGGTGGACGAGGCCGCCATGTTGACGTAGTTTTTCTCCTCGTCCAGCGTGCGCAGGGCAGTGGTCAGGACCGGGAAATACTCCGGCAGGCAACCGGCCATCACGGCGTTGGCCGCAGCATTCTCTGCCGTCAGCACCCTGCGGCGCATCTCGAAGGTGATTATCTCCTCCTCGCCCGTGTAGCCGGACAGCTCCAGCATCTCGCGAACCTTGTACTCCACGGGAGGAACCACGGGCAGGCCATCGCTCCACCCCATCCGGTAGCATTCCTCAATGATTTCCACCGTGTCGCTGAACTCGACGATATCAGAACGGTTCATTTCGCCTTCCATCCAGATCGGTCATGATTCCAGATCGGTCATGATTTGCCAGGTCAACCCGGACTTGCCTTCCTCGCTGGGAGGGGGTCAAAAGAAACGCTACACGTTCAGGCGAAGCTGCACGCCCGCCTTTTCCTCCTGGATTCGGGCCACGGCGTCGGAGTCCTCGTGGCCAAAGCCACGGAACATCGCCTCAACGTGCCGCTGGTCAACCAGGTTGGAAAGGTCCATGGGCACTCCGTACTCACGGCCCAGATCGGTGGCAAGGCGCACGTCCTTGGCGGCCAGGGCGGTGGCGAATCCGGGCTCAAAGTTGCCTTGGAACAGGAACCGGGGGAACTTCTCGGTCAGGCGCCTTGAACTGCCGGAACTGTGTGCTATGACATCGGCCAACGTGGCCAGGTCCACGCCTGCCTTGACACCGAGCGTCAGGGCCTCGGACAGCAGAACGCCAATGCCCATACTCATCAGGTTGTTGCATATCTTGCAGACGGACCCGGCGCCAATGTCACCGCAGTAGACCACATGGCTGCCGATGGCGCCCAGCGTTGACTCGAAGCGGTCGAAGGTGGCGCGATCGCCCCCGACCATCACGGCGAGCGTTCCTGCCGCAGCGCCATAGGTGCCGCCGCTGACCGGCGAATCCAGCAGAGTCACACCGCGGGAGGCGCACACTTGGTGCAGATTCCGCACCACCGTGGGGGAGTTGGTCGACAGATCAAAGATGACGGTTCCGTTACCGGCGCCCTCCAGGATTCCGCCCTCCCCCTGGACCACCGCTTCGACGTCCCTGGGAACGGGGAGGCTGGTTAGGACCGCGTCGTTGCCCGGGGCGGCCTCCCTGGGACTGTCCGCCCACTCGGCGCCCATCTCCAGGAGGTTGGTTGCGGCCTCGCGACGCAGGTCGTGAACGGTTAGCTGGTGGCCGGCCCTGATCAGATTGGCGGCCATCGGATTGCCCATATTGCCGGTTCCGATGAACCCTAGTTTCATCCTGTTCTCTCCTGTCCCGCGGCGGTTGCCCCTGTTGTGCCCGTTGCGGTTGCCCCTGTTGTGCCCGTTGCGGTTGCCCCTGTTGTGCCCGTTGCGGTTGCCCCTGTTGTGCCCGTTGCGGTTGCCCCTGTTGTGGCCGCGGCGGTTGCCCCTGTTGTGCCCGGCGGTTGCCCCTGTTGTGGCCGCGGCGGTTGCCCCTGTTGTGCCCGTTGCGGTTGCCCCTGCTGTGCCGCGGCGGTTGCCCCTGTTGTGGCCGCGGCGGTTGCCCCTGTTGTGGCCGCGGCGGTTGCCCTTGCTGTGCCCGCGGCGGTTGCTGAGGCCGCGGTGGTTGCCCCTGCTGTGGCCGCGGCGGTTGCTGAGGCCGCGGTGGTTGCCCCTGCTGTGGACGCGGCGGTTGCCTCTGCTCCCTGTCGAAACCGCCTCGGCCAGTAGCGGGTGTATACCCCTCATCCTGGCCGGGGCCGGTGCGGTGCCGGACTCGAGGTGTGTCGTCGTCCTCCATGTCCTCAGGTCCATAATCCCCGACGTTCTCCCGGCGGTAGGGGGGTGCGTAGCCGCTGGGAGTTTCACGGGGAGTCCGCTCCGGCTGTATTCTGCCGCCGGGCTGGCGGCCTGCCTGTTCGTCGAAGGTCTCCTTGGCGATGCGGAAGGCATTTACCGCAGCCGGCATGCCACCGTAGAACACCATCTGGGCGATGATTTCGGAGATCTCCTCCTCGGTAACGCCGATGTGCAGCGCACCGGTGATGTGCCGCTTGATCATCTGTGGGCTATGGCCAATCACCACCAGCGCGGCGATGGTACACAGGCTGCGGGTGCGTAGATCGACGGCTGGACGGTTGTAGATCTCACCGTACACCACCGCGTCGACCAGCCGCATCACGTCGGGAGCCAACTCAGCCATAGCGTCCGGGGGCTGCGGATTGTTGTCTGGCCCATAGTAAAGCATCCGGAATTCGGCCGCGGCTTCCTCGAGGTCTACTGCATATTCCTCGTCGCCCTCCGGATCGTCCTCAACTTCCAGGGAGTCCTCGGACTCAGGTTGATAGGGCCGCAGATACTGGTCCTCTGCGCCGTCGTATTCGGTGGTCACAATAACGTCCTCACCCTTGCCCCCTCCCAGCAGGAGAGGGGATTTCCGGCACTCTACAGAATGTTCCAGTAACGGCGTCCGTCCTTCCTGGTAACCCGTCCAATGTGGTCGTCGGGGTGGAAGTGCCCGGCGGCTATCACGATATTCTCAGCCTCGGCACGGTCCAGGATGCGCTCGCGGTTGCGGCGGCTGTCCTCCTTGTCGGTGTCCACCCCGGCAGTCCAGTCGGGCCGCTCCACCTGCACCTTGCTGTGCAGCAGGTCGCCAACCACCATGGCCCGCTCGCCCTGCGATGTTATGTCGATGACCATGTGGCCGGGCGTATGGCCCGAGGCGGTGAGCATCTTCACCTCGCCGGTGATGGTGTGCTCGTCATCCACCAGGTCCATCGCGCCCATGCCCTCCAGGGGAACCACGCTGTTGGTAACCTGAGGGGCGCTGCCGATGACTTCGGGCTTGGTGAAGTGCTCCCAGTCCAGGCGTGGCACAAGGTACCGGGCCTTCGGGAAGGTGGCGGCAGGCTGCTCGCCGGTGTAGTCCACGTTCCAGCCCACGTGGTCGCCGTGCAGGTGGGTGTGGGCTACAACGTCAATGTCATCGGGATTTACGCCCTTCAGCCGCAGCTGGTTCACGAGGTCGCCGGTACGGTTGCCGCGCTCCGGGTGTGGCCCAGGACCCATGCCGGTGTCGACCATGATGGTCTTGCCCTCGGAGCGCAGGAAGAAGTGCAGGTAGTAGAGCTGGAGCTGACCGCACTCCAGGGCGTGCTGGTGGTCTGCCCAGTCGGGCTCAGCAGTGGTCGGGAACATCATCCACGGGTCGCGGGGCGGCGGCACCATGTCCAGCACCGCTATGATGTCTACGTTACCGATGGTAATCTGGCCTGCCATGCCGAGCCTCCTCTAATACTGTATGAGAGAAACCAGGTCCCGTCCCGCCAGCTGACTTCGGCCCTGAAGGAAGGCGAGTTCAACCACCACTGCAAGCTGGGCAACCACCCCGCCGCAGGCTTCCACCAGTTGCGCGGCTGCAGAGAGAGTGCCGCCGATGGCCAGCAGATCGTCGATGATGAGGGCCCGCTGCCCGGGGGAAATACCGTCGGAGTGAATTTCCAGGACATTCGAGCCATATTCCAGATCATATTCCACGGAATGAGTGTCCGAAGGCAGCTTGCCCGCCTTGCGGACCGGAACAAGAGGCTTTCCCAATTGAATTGCCAAGGGAGCGCCAAATATGAACCCCCGCGACTCTACGGCCACCACCACATCAATATCAGTTGCCCTGCACCTTTCTTTGAGCTGCTTGATGGCGTGGCCGAAGGCATCCGGGCTGGCCAGAAGAGGTGTTATGTCGCGGAAAAGGATACCTGGCTCCGGGAAGTCCGGGATGTCGCGAATGTAGTCCTTGAGGTCTATCATTGCTTTGTAGCAGTTCAAGCGGATGGCCGCATTGCCAAACAAAAATGAAGTAGTTGCCTGCCCGGATGGGAAAATGCCCGGACAGAAAAAAGGGAGCTTTGGCAGTTTAAGTTACGCCCATGTCTCAGTCAACCCGAACACGCCCTACCCGAACACGCCAAGCCCGAACGTGGCGGTCGCCTGTCTGCCGGACTCGGCAGGCGAAAGACGTGCATTTCCTGAAAGCAGCGCCCTCCGAGCGCATTCCGGCTGAGAATCCAGAGTTTCGCCGACATCAAGAACCGGCCCGGGGGAGGGACAGCTCCCAAATCTGCTTATAGCGGGTGCGGGATGGCCAATGCGAAATGTCCTGATATCTGCTCTCAGCGGTTTGACTTGACGCTTGGCCGCAAATATAATACTAGACAGTTTCCGTGCTCGGATCTGCCTTATTGACGAGTCTAGGATAGCCCCGCGACAGTGGGGCTATTTCATAGTGTCTGAGGGCGACTAATCGGTTGGCAGGCCCGGGACGGAGCCTCCAGGGCGTCGATCCAAGTCGCACTCGAGGCCAAACGGGTTCGCTTAAGCCCCTGTGGCGCAAAGGAAGCGCAGTCGATTTGTAATCGACAGGTTAGGGGTTCGAATCCCCTCTGGGGCTCCAAACGTACCACGGCGATCCCGAGGTTACGTTGCCGGAACGAGGCGTTGCGCCCATACCGGCGGGTATGCGAATATGGATAGACCCTCAATTATGGAGGGGTGGGTGAGTGGTTAAAGCCACCAGGCTGTAAACCTGGCGTCCGGAAGGGCTTCGCAGGTTCGAATCCTGCCCCCTCCACCATAATAGTAGAATCGGAAGCGTGACCGGCGCGGAATAACGCAGCCACTCACGGATCGGTGCTCAAAATATAATAGAGGCCCAGATAGCTCAGCGGTAGAGCACGTTCTTGGTAAGAACGGGGTCGGCGGTTCAATCCCGCCTCTGGGCTCCAGTATTGGCTCAGAATAGTCACAGGGGTTTGAGGAGGACACGGCGCAAAATGGCCAGACAGCAGTTCGACAGGTCGAAGGACCATGTCAACGTGGGAACCATTGGACACGTGGACCATGGCAAGACTACATTGACTTCCGCTATCACCAAGGTGCTTGCCGCCCGGGGCCAGGCCAAGTACCTGGACATGGACTCCATTGACAACGCCCCCGAGGAAAAGGCCCGCGGCGTAACCATCGCCATTGCCCACGTGGAATACGAGACGGGGACCCGCCACTATGCCCACGTGGACTGCCCCGGTCACGCCGACTACATCAAGAACATGATCACCGGTGCAGCCCAGATGGATGGCGCGGTGCTGGTGGTAAGCGCTCCCGACGGTCCCATGCCGCAGACCCGGGAGCACATCCTCCTGGCCCGCCAGGTTGAAGTGCCTCGCATTCTGGTCGCCCTGAACAAGGTCGACATGATGGATGACGAGGAGCTCCTGGAACTGGTGGAGCTGGAAATCCGGGACTTGCTCAACCGCTACAACTTCCCCGGCGACGACACGCCGATCGTACGGGTCAGCGGTCTGAAGGCGCTTGAGGGCGACGCTGAGTACGAACAGGGCATCATCGAGCTGGTTGATACCATGGACGATTGGATTCCGATTCCTCCGCGCGCCACCGACCTTCCCTTCCTGATGCCCATCGAGGACGTATTCGGCATCAAGGGCCGCGGCACAGTCGTGACGGGCCGGGTGGAACGCGGCACCATCAAGGTGGGCGAAGCCGTGGAGATCATCCGCTTTGGCGACACCCGCGCCACTGTGGCCACCGGCCTTGAGATGTTCCACAAGTCGCTGAACGAAACGGTCGCCGGCGACGCGGTGGGCGTCCTGCTGCGCGGCGTGGACCGCGACGAAGTCGAGCGCGGCCAGGTGCTGGTGAAGCCCGGTTCCATGCGGCCCTACACCAAGGCCAAGGCCGAGGTATACATTCTCAGCCGCGAGGAAGGCGGAAGGCATACCCCGTTCTTCAGCGGCTACAAGCCCCAGTTCTACATCCGCACCAGCGATATCACTGGCTCCATCGGCCTCCCCGAGGGCGTCGAGATGGTGATGCCTGGCGACAATGTCCAGATGGACATCGAATTGCTCTCCCCGGTGCCCTTGGAAAGCGGTATGCGTTTCGCGATCCGCGAGGGCGGCCGCACCGTGGGTTCCGGCGTGATCACCGAGGTGGTGGATTAGCATGGCCAGAAAGAACGCCGACATCCGACAGATCATCACCCTGCAGTGCGGCGACTGCCGGGAGCGCAACTACACGTCGATGAAGAACCGGCGCAACGACCCGCAGCGGCTGGAGCTGAGGAAATACTGCTCCCGCTGCCGCAGCCACCGCACCCACCGCGAAGTGAGGTAGCACAATGGCAAGGGCCGGCGCGCGTGCCCAGCGAATTCTCTCCCCAACGGGGGGAGGGCGCATAACGCCCGTTCAGTTCATCCGCGAAACATTAGATGAACTGAGAAAATGCGTCTGGCCAAGCCGGGAGGAAACGGCCCGCCTGACCATGGTGGTCATCGTACTTGCCGTGGCAGCGGGTTTCTTCCTTGGCGGCCTCGACCGCGTGTTCGCCGAGCTTTTCAATCGGGTGATTTTTGGACTCTAGGCGAACCCAGGCCGGCCGCGACTCAATCCACTGACAGCCACCGCCCCCCGCCTGCCATACGGGCCGGGGGCGTGATTCATCAGTCGGGAAGGTTCGTATGACGAACGCCAGCGAAATTACAGAAACTGAAGAACAGCCCCAGGATATGCGCTGGTACATTGTGCATACCTATTCCGGGCAGGAAGACCTCGTGGAAAAGAACCTCAACCTGCGGATCAACAGCCTGGACATGGAAGACCGCATCAAACAGGTGCTGGTCCCCACAGAAGAGGAGGTTGTGTTCAAGGACGGCAAGCGCCGTTCCGAACGCAAGAAGCTGTTCCCCGGGTACATCCTCGTCCAGATGAGCATGGACGACGAAAGCTGGTACGCCGTGCGCAACACCCCTGGCGTCACCGGTTTTGTTTCTACGGAGGACGAGCGGGACAGCCGCCCCAAGCCGGTACCGCTGGAGGACAAGCAGATAGAAGACATCCTCCGGCAGGTCGAATCCGACTCCACCAGGGTCAAGATCGCATTGGAACGCGGCGAGACCGTCCGCATCACCGAGGGCCCGTTCGTCGACTTCATCGGAGCTATCAACGACGTCGACGAGGGCAAGGGTAAGGTGAGGGTACTGGTCTCCTTCTTTGGCAGAGAGACTCCCGTGGAGCTGGACTTCCTCCAGGTCGAGCGCATCTAACTCATAAAATAGGCCCATAGATTAGGACGGCGGTCAGCAGGGCCACTCGCCGTCCATCGGCCTCAGGAGCACCAAGTGGCGAAGAAAATCCGCGCAATCATCAAGCTGCAACTGGAAGCAGGAAAGGCAAGCCCCGCGCCGCCCGTCGGACCCGCCCTGGGTCAGCACGGCGTCAACATCATGGGCTTCGTCAAAGAGTACAACGCTCGAACCGCCAACGATGCAGGTACAATCGTGCCGGTGCATCTGACGGTATACGAGGACCGCTCCTTCACCTTCATGACCCGCACGCCGCCGGCCTCGGAGCTGTTGCGAAAAGCTGCGGGCGTAGACCGCGGGGCCTCGGACAGCCGCCAGGGACTTGTTGGCAGCATCAGCCGCGATGCCCTGCGCGAGATCGCCCAGTCCAAGCTGCCCGATCTGAACGCCGGGACCGTAGATGAGGCCATGCTGATTATCGAAGGGACAGCCCGCAGCATGGGCATACAAATTTCGGGAGATTAGGAAATGCCCAGCAGAAGCCGACGTTACAGCAATGTTGCCGAGCGAGTTGAGCCGGACAGGCCCTACTCTCCCGCAGAGGCAATAGAGCTGCTGAAAGAGCTTTCCACCGCCAAGTTCGACGAAACCGTTGAGTTCCACCTCAGGACCAATGTCGACCCGAGACACGCCGACCAGATGGTTCGCGGTGTGGTGGGCATGCCCCACGGTCTCGGCAAGACTGTCCGGGTCCTGGTATTCACCGGGGCCGATGGCATTGAAATCGCCCGACAAGCCGGAGCAGACTATGTGGGCGAGGACGACCTGATAGAACGCATCGAGGGCGGCTGGGTCGACTTCGATGTGGGTCTTGCCACGCCGCAGATTATGCCGAAGATCGGTAAGCTCGGCCGCATCCTGGGCCGTCGCGGCCTGATGCCCAACCCCCGTTCCGGAACCATGGTGCAGCCGCAGGACCTGCCGCGCGCCATCCAGGAAGCGAAGGGCGGGCGGACGGAATACCGTACCGATCGCACAGCTATCATCCACTGCGCCATCGGTAAGATCAGCTTCGAGATCGATATGCTGCTGGGCAACCTGGCGGCGCTGACCTATGCAATCGTCCAGGACCGGCCGGCAGCCCTAAAGGGGCAGTATTTCCGTTCGGCCTACCTGTCCTCCAGCATGGGGCCCAGTGTTCCGATGGACCTCACGGCACTGCAGGCCTTGCGTCCCGAGGACTGATCGGTTAGCCTTTATGAACAATTGGAAATTCGAAGCCGAAGACAGCGGGTCCCCAAGGGGATAATGGGTAAGCCGCCCGCCGAGGCGCGACGATAACACATCAGGGAACGATGATGCCCTGCGCCGCGTCTTATGTACGGCGCAGGGTTTTTCTTCAGCAAGCTTTTCGGGAGGTGACAATTGCCGACACAGGAAAAGATCGATCGGGTGGAGGAGCTGAAGGACCGCATCGAACGGAGCACCATCACTTTCAGTGCGGACTGCACCCGAACCACAGTGAACCAGATGACCGAGTTGCGACGCGCTATGCGTGCCGGCGGTATCGAGTTCACAGTGGTCAAGAACACCCTTATGTACCTGGCTGCCGACCAGGCTGGCCGCCCCCAGATGAAGGACATTGTGCAGGGCCCCAGTGCGGTGGCCTTCGGGTACGATGACCCGGCCGCCGCTGCCAAGACGCTCGCCGACTACGCCAGGGGCAACGCAAACACTTTCGCCATTCGCGGCGCCGTCATGGGTGACGGAGCCGCCCTCGGGCCGGATGGCGTCACCCGGCTGGCCACCCTGCCTCCCAAGCCACAACTGCTGGCCATCCTCTTCGCCCAGATGCAGTCGCCCATGGCGCGGCTGGTAGGAGCACTCAACGGTCCGATTCAGAACCTGGACAACGTGCTCCACGCCCGGATGCGCCAACTGGAAGAAGCATGATCCAGAGTCCAACTGAAAAACCAGAATACGAGGGAGTCTGTAATGCCAATGACCAAAGATGAAATCATCAGCGCCATCAAGGAAATGAACGTCCTAGACCTGGCCGATCTGGTCAAGTCGCTGGAGGAAGAATTCGGCGTTACAGCCGCCGCACCCGTGGCCGTCGCCGCTGCTCCCGCCGGTGATGCCGCTGCCGCTGCCGCTGAGGAGGAAGAAAAGACCGAGTTCGAGGTCCATATCCGGGAAATCGGCCCCAACAAGATCAACGTCATCAAGGCCGTGCGGGAAGTCACCTCCCTCGGCCTGCGCGAGGCCAAGGAGCTGGTCGAATCCGCCCCCGCAGCAGTCAAGGAGGCGGTGCCGCGCGACGAGGCCGACTCCGTCAAGGCCAAGCTCGAGGAGGCCGGTGCGGTCGTCGAGGTAAAGTAACCAGAACCGCAGGTGCTTGGAGGAGTGTTATGGGTCGAAAGGACAGGGAGCGATTCCTCCGGATGAAAGCGGACTACCCCGATTACCAAGGTTTCCGGGGGGCAGCGACAGTTACTGCTGCCCCACCTCCTCCGGCGCCTGTGACCGAGTCAGTAACCTGTTCTGTGTGCAACAGGCGGCGGAACGTCAACGCTGACAGTCTGCCCGAGGACCGCAGCTCCTATGTGTGCCTGCGCTGCCAGGAGGAACAACAAGCTGCTTAAAACCGGAACCCCCCTTGGCAGCCCAGGGCCATGCTCGTGCGAATTCGAAGCGTGGCCCATTTACTTTCCCAAAGCACCCCTGGCCTACCGGAACGGCGGAAGCCTGCTGTCGAGAAATTCGTATGCTGCATTGAACTGCATTTCTCCGCCAACACCCACCGGCACCTCTCCGTATTCGACGATGATGTCGGGGTGCACCGGATCCTCGCTCACCCATTCCCCGCCAGGCGTGTACCAGCGGGAAGTGGGCAGGAACAGAGCCGACCCGTCGCTCAGTTCCACAAAGTCATAGCTCGAGCCCTCTCCAAACGTCGGAACGCCAATCACTATCGAGCGGCCAGTCTCCTGCAGCACCGCCGCAACCGCCTCCGCCTCACCCATGGTCTGTTCATCGACCAGCGTGGCGACGAGAATGTCGTCAATCGACAGACGGTTGTCATCAACCGAAAAACGATGTTCGTTGCGAATACCGTCCTGGCCCTCGACGTGGCGGAACAAGTCGCCAGGCGGCAGGAACTGCCCTGCCACCCGGGCAGCCGCATCGGGAGAGCCGCCGGGGTTGTGCCTGAGATCCAGAATGAGGGCCAGCATGTCCAGCCTGTTGAGCTGCTCCAGGATATCGAACAACTGCTGACCGGTATTATCGCGGAACCGGGAGACACGGACGTAACCTATACCACCCTGGGTCAGTCGCCCAGCCACGGTCGGCAGTTCCACGTTGCCCCGAAAGACCTCAAGTTCCAGCGAATCCGCCTCGCCATCCCTGGCCAGCTCCAGAAGAACCTTGGTGCCTTCTTCTCCCTTGACCCTGTCGCCCACCTCCTGGGGGGTGGCCCCGCCCACGGGCACACCTTCCACGGCAAGGAGAACGTCCCCGGGTTCGATGCCCGCCTTCTGGGCCGGGGAATCGTCGAACGGGAAGAGCAGGATCTGGCCCTCCCGCGCCACAACCCGGGTGCCAATGCCAAGGTACGACCCTTCCGTGCTGCGTTCCAGCTGTTCCTGCACCTCGGGCAACTGCTCTGACGTCAGGTAACCTGCGCCCAGGTCGGGCAGGCCGTCAACCAGGCCGCGAATGAGCATGAGGGCCACCTCGTCGTCCTGCGCATCCGGGTTGCCTTGGCGGTAGAACTGGGTTGCGCGCCACACATCGGTCAACCCGGCGGGTACAGAGGCTGGAACCTGTCCCCTGATGCGGCCGATGTCGGTCAGAAACGGATACGGCTCCATCTCTCCCAGTTCCAGGATGCGGTTGATGGCGCCTCCCGCCAGAGCGGCCCGGTCCAGAGCGACCGGGTCCGAGTAATTGTCAAGTATGGCGTCCCAGGCTTCCCATACAAGCGCCAGTTCCTCGGCATTCTCAGACCGGAAAGATGCTTCCTCTCCAGAGGTGCAGGCAGCGGCCAGCAGCAACGCGAAAGAGACCAATAGCAAGGCCAGCGAAAATACGATCCTGGGCAACATTCGATAAGGCAAAACTCAATCCTAGAACACCGGCGTATAGCCCTTGTCTATTCTACCAAAACGCGGGTACCCAATAGGCATGGCGTAGTCGTTGCCAGCCCGCCGGGCTGACTGTACACTGGCCTCGGTGCCGTCGCTTCATCCACCTCCCAGCCTAATTAAATCAGTCAAACAGGAAGGAGAATTCGTCTATGATCAAGGTAACGGTTCTATACCCCAACGAAGAGGGTAAGTCCTTCAATTTCGACTACTGGGCAGGCCAGCACATGGAGACTGTGCATCGTCTGTTGGATCCCATGGGCCTTCAGAGAAGCGAGCTCGAAAAAGGGATTTCAGACGCCGATCCCAACGCGCCCGCGCCCTTCGTTGCCATGGCCACCATGTATTTCGATACCACCGACGAAGTGCACGAGGGATTCAAGAACCACGGCCGTGAAATCATTGGTGACATCAAGAATTATACGGACATCTCGCCCCGTTTCCAGATAAGCGAAGTGCTGTAGCAGACCAGGATTCGATCACTGGCCAGGGAGCGGGCGACCCGTGCAGTCGGGCCGTCCCCTCTGGTCGTTGGTGCATTCCCGGCAAATGGATAACCATGCCCGCCAGAATCTGCTAGATTCGGAGTCCAGCAATGGCGCAAAATACCGGCGGCAACGGAAACAATCCCGGTGGAGCCCTCATGGCACTCACGGAGCGGCTCATTGGGGAGCATTGGGATTTTTACCCCACGGCAGGGTCGCGAATCGGGAAGCACGAATACGATGGTCGGCTTCCCGACCTGGCACCCTCCAATATCAGGCGCAGGGAGCAGGAAATCCGGAGCGGCCTGGTGGAGTTGGGTTCGCTGGATACCACGGCCCTGAACCCCGAAGAGTTGCTGTCATGGCGGATGATGGACCTCTTCCTGCAACGGGAACTGTTCACGTTCGAGGAAATGCGCCCCTTGGAGAACAATCCGATGCGGCAGGCAGGATTCCTGAACATGGGCAACTACGTGCGTAGAGACTACGCCCCCCTTGAGCATCGGCTCCGGTCCGCGACCTCCGCACTGGACCAGGTCCCGGAATTCCTCCAGACGCTGGATCAGGCCCTGCGAGATGATCTGTCCCGCCACATGGTGGATATGAGCGTGGAGAGCTACCAGGGCATGGCCCATTTCTATCGCAACGACCTGAGGGCATTCGCCGCCAATATCCCGGACCGGGAATTAACTGCCGAATTTACCTCATCCATCGATAACGCCGCCTCTGCGCTGGACAGTTTCGTAGAGGGTCTGAAGAGGCGTGCCCGCGCGCCTGACAATGACTTTGCCATCGGCAGCAGGCTGTATTCCCGGATGCTGGCTACCAGTGAGGGCCTTGACCTTCCCATCGAGCGGGTCGCGGCAATGGGGCAGGCCAATCTCGAGGAGAACCTGGCTCTGCTTCGCGAGGTGGCCGCCTCGATAGATCCCGACAAGACGGTGCAGGAAATCGTCGACGGCAACAGCCGCCACCATCCCGGCGCCGACCGGCTGATCCTGGACACCCGCGAGTTGCTTGAGGACATCCGGCAGTCTCTCATCGACCACGACATCATCTCCGTTCCGTCGGAAGACCGCTGCCAGGTGGTGGAGACCCCGGCATACATGCGCTATGCATTCGCCGCGATGGACAGTGCCGGTGCCCTGGAAACCCAGGCCACCGAGTCCTTTTACTACGTTACGCCGGTTGAAGAGCACTGGTCCGCAGAACAGGCAGAGGAATGGCTCTCCAAGTTTGATTACAACACCCTGAGGATAATTTCCATCCACGAAGTTTACCCCGGCCACTTTGTGCATCATCTGCACAACCGCTACGGCAGGGGGCTCCCGCTAGTAAACCGGGCGGCCACGTCCTATGCCTTCACCGAGGGCTGGGCGCACTACGCCGAGCAGATGATGATGGAAACGGAGTACGGTGCGGGCCGGCCCAATCTGATGTTGACCCAGTTGCTCGAGGCCCTGGTGCGAAACTGCCGCTACGTTTGCTCTGTGGCGATGCACACCGGGGATATGACGTTGGATCAGGCCACTAAGTTCTTCGTGGATAACGCTTTCATGGGTGAACATCCCGCGCGCCGCGAGGCGCTGCGAGGGACCTTCGACCCAGGTTACCTGAACTACACGCTGGGCAAGCTGATGATCCTGAAACTTAGGGAGGACTTCCGCCGGGAGCAGAACGGCAAGTATTCACTGAAGGGTTTCCATGACCGGCTGCTGTCATACGGCGCACCCCCTCTGCCGCTGCTTCGGTCCGCCATGCTGGCCGACGGGGGATCTCCTCTCTGAGGCCAACGCGGGCCCACGGTACATCAGGCCTGTAATCCGGCCGTGAACCCTGCCGTCAGATGCGGAAAGTGATCCTCCGAAAGGCCTCGCCGTAAGTGCCTCCCGATTCGCCAACCCCCTCCCGGCCGTGCTGGCGGACGAATTCGTCCACCTCACCATCTGAGTGGCCAACCAGGCGAGACCTGCCGGCTTTCACAGCGCGGGTCTTGGCATCGATGGACGAGTCGATGGCAATGTGTGTGTTGGGGTTCTCTGCCCCCCAGAACAGCACGGTGCCGGTCTTATGGGGTTCCAGTCCCTCATCGCGCCAGAGCTCCTCAAAGTGAAGATGGTCGCGGGCGCAGGGGAAGACCGCGTCCAGCGTGACCTGTCCGGCGATTCGGTGGTCGCGATGCCAAGCCAGATTCTTGCGGTACGGCTCGGGACATATAACGACGGCGGGGCGGACCTGCCGGATCTGCCTTACCAAATCCCGGCGGAGGTCGTCCGTGTCTTCCAGTCCACCGTCAGCGCGACCCAAAGACACCAACTCCTGCACACCCAATTCGTCGGCTGCCGCAGCCTGCTCATTCTGTCGTTTCTGAACCAGGTCATAACTTGAAATGGCGGGTTCTGCCGTTCCTTTGCCGCCGTCGGTGCAAACCACGTAGCGCACGCTGGCACCCTCGCTGATCCAGCGGGCGATCGTGCCTGCGCACCAGAACTCCGAGTCATTGGGGTGTGGCGTAACCACCATGACCCTTTGCGGGGTATCTTCCATTGTTTGAATCCTCCACGAACTGAGAAGCATCTCACGCCTTCAAGAGGCAATGAGGATGTGCCGCGTCCGCCTCACATTAATCCGCCGGGCAGGTTGACCAACCCACCCGGCGAGCAACCAGGTCTCCGAATACGTGCTCCTGTTTCCTTGTCGACATCCGGTGCCGACGACGACTGTAGTTTCCGAACGCTTGGTTCGGGCCTCCTGCGGCTGCGAAGGACTTGCCGTCCGGCCAGAACGGCCCTTCCTCTGCTTCCGCCATGACAACCTGTAAAGGCAGCTACCTGTCGATCTCATCACCGGAACGCGCTTCGAACCGGGACCGTTGAAACATACGCTCCGACGCTATTCCGCCGGAAACCACGACCGTCATGGCTTCCTCCACCGACATATCCAACCTGGTCACTTGGCTGGTGGGGACTATCACCAAAAACCCCGAAGACGGAATGGGTGTGGTGGGGACGAAAACGGCGAGGACCTCCTGGCCCTCGGCGTCATACATCTGGGAGGTGACCAGACCGATGGAGCGAATGCCGGGGCGGGGGAACTCGATCAGTACCACTCCGGTGTACCGCTCGCTATCCTCTGTTCCGTTGGCGCGGGCGCTATTGGACAGCAGATCCACAGCACTGCGGGTGGTACTGTAAATTCCTTTGACTACGGGAATAACCTCCATCGCCCGGTGGGCCACGCCAATGATGCGGCGGCCAACGACAAAAGCGGCAATCAGCCCGACGACATAAATCAGCAGGAGCAGCGCAACCAGTCCTGCGCCGAAAAGG
Source organism: Dehalococcoidia bacterium (assembly GCA_965249355.1). Classification (GTDB taxonomy): domain Bacteria; phylum Chloroflexota; class Dehalococcoidia; order Lucifugimonadales; family UBA3495; genus VXOI01. Next base: position 1,348,463 of record CBDFLW010000004.1, on the reverse strand, counting down.
TTTGGGCCAGGAAGCAGATTGGTCAGCGGTTGAAGGACCGGGTTCAACAGGTCGAATAGGAACTTCAGCACGAGGGCGGTAATGCCAACGGGAAGCATTACCAGAATCCCGGCGACCAGCGTTCGCTGGAAGTGGCCGACGATGCGCCTCGCGATCGGGCGTCGGCGCCGCTGCCCGGACCCGTTGGAACCCGGTTGCGCCGGTTGGTGCTGTTGGGAGGTCAATTTGAGGCCCAAACTGCCAGAAATCGGGGCCGAATGTCGCCGCTTATTCGATGAACGAAAGGTAACCGCGCCGCGAACTGCGGCGCGGCGAGCAAAGCGAAAAAGGATTCCGAGTACATTTCGGCCATATCAGTGATATGCGATCTCAGTTTTCATCAGCATTCAATGCACGATATTCGTCCGAAATCATGGACGCCACATTGGCCCATCCCATCAGCTCCGCCCGTTGCCGTGCTGCCATGCCCAGACTCTCCTGGAGTCGCTCGCTGGAAAGTATCATTTCCACGGAGTTGGCGAAGGCTTCGGGACATCGCCAAGGCTTCAGATAACCGGTATGACCGTGATGCACCAGCGAGGGCAGGCCTCCGACCCGGGTTGCCACCACGGGAGTACCGCAAGCCATCGATTCCAGTGCCACAAGGCCGAAGCTCTCATAGAAAGATGGCACCACACACACATCGGCAGCGTTGTAGTAGAGCGGCAGTTGGTCGTGATCGACCCGTCCAACGAAGTCGATCTGTCCGTGCACCTGGCGCTGCTCCGCGAGACGGCGGACGCGGTCGGTTTCCGGTTCTCCCGGGCCACCGCCGCCCACCACCATCATCCGGACGTTTTCCTCACCTGCCTCCATCTGGGCAGCTGTTTCCACCAGCAGATCCAGACCCTTCAGGGGTTCAACTCGCCCCACGTAAAGCAACAGCTTCTCCCCGTTCAGTCCCAGCTTCTGCCTCGCCTCTTTCTGGTCCATCGGCCGGAACTTGGCCAGGTCGACACCGCAGGGCGCCAGCATTACGCGGTCAGGGTCCGCGCCGTACAGCCGGGCCATAGCGTCCCTCTCATGACCGCTGAACGCGATAATGCGGTCGGCGGTGAGCATGGCCTCCCGTTCTACCGCCTGACGCTCCTCGGGCTCCACCTCGCCGGCACGGGACTGCATCTTGATCAGTGCCAGGGTATGGAATGTAACCAAGTGCGGTATCCCAAGGTTGCCGGACAGCCGCTGCCCCAACCAAGCGGAGAGCCAGTAATGGGAGTGCACCACATCGTATTCGAGGCCCTCTTCCTTTCGAAACGCCTCCATATCTTCCAAAAAGCGAGGGAGATGAACGTAGAGTTCAGCCACCCCCGCCTCGGGGGGCCCTCCGGGAAGATGGATCACTCTCACATTCGGAGCGATCCATTCGATACTGTCTGAGGTCCCCTCGTGCTGTCTCGTATAGATGTCGACGGCGATCCCCGACTCCCCCAAAGCCCTTGACAGTTCCCTCACATACACATTCATACCCCCCGACTTGCCCTGTCCAGGCGCAGCCAGGGGGCAGGCGTGGAACGAAATAAAAGCTGCTCGCTCGAGATTCAAGTTCGCTTCACCACCATTCTGTAGAGACTCTTCTGGCGCCCGCCAAGGTGCGCCTTGTAGGGCTCCGGCCCTCGCAGGAAGTCAAAGTAGCCGACGCCCTGCTCTATTGCATCCTTCACGCACATGGCATGCAAGATCAGGCCAACACTATAGTAGGAAAAGCTGGGGTCATATCCGCTATTGTACAACAGGCGCGCCGAACCGTAGTCAAAGCAAAGGCTCGAGGCTACCGTAACGCCGTCCATCTCCATGAAGAACAGCCGTATCTGGTCCAGTTCTGCCATCCGTCCGGCAAGATCCCGGAAAAACCGTTCCCGCCCGGGGGTCATGAATTCCTCTTTATCAGCCCGGCTCATCCGCATCAGGGTGAGGAATTCCTCGAATCGGCCCAGCACCTCCTCGGGGCTGGTGAGGCAATACCAGCGCCATTCGGTCTGAGTGTCCAGGCGGCGCAACTTTCTGCGCAACTCGTGGCGGTCCTTCTTGCTCAGCAGGGCCAGGTATTGCTCCCAGTCGCCAGGCAGGGGGACACCCGAGGTGACGTCCTCATATTCCGTCTCCACCACATAGCCACGGGCGCGGGCCAGTCCCGGAAGATGCGCCAAAGTCGGCGAATCCTCGATCAGCGAATCAAGGCGTAATTCGCTCCATTGCCATCCATCGAGGATGTCCAGAAGGGCTGGATAGAAAGTCTCCTCAAACCCGGGGCGCACCAGAAAATCGTTGTAATCAAAAGTGTCCGGCGATCCCACGAAACTGATGGAATCTCCCAGCCGCGACAAAGAGGCAATGGCGTCCGTGGCGCCGCTGGGACCGGCGAGACTGAACCCGGTCATTTCACGATCACAGGCGAAGTTGCGCCACCACACCTCCTGCCACTGGGGTGATAGAAAGACACTCCCCGCGGGAGATTCGTTCAATAAGGAATCCCACCCATCCGGGTTATCTTGGAAGGAAGTTATTTCGTTGGCTGCAACGGTCAACTGCTGCGCATCAAGCTCAGTAATATCTCTCTGTCCTCTTTGGAGTCCGACGTGCCGCGGACCGCTGTAGTATGCATTCTGGTCCCTGGTCTGTTGATTCCCCGCATCGACATGCAGAGATGCTCGGCCTCAAGTTCGACTATCACCATTCGGGGCTGCAGGACCAGGGCGAGGGCGTCTGCCACCTCGGCGGTGAGCCTCTCCTGGATCTGCGGACGCGACGCCGCAACCTCCAGGGCACGGCCCAACTTGCTGGCCCCGGCGATCTTCCCCTGGGGCAGGTATCCCATCCGGGCCTCTCCGAAAAAGGGCAGCAGGTGATGTTCGCACATCGAATGGAAGGTCAATCGGGATACGGCCACAGGGTCGTCAGCCTCGGTCTCAAAAACGGCATCAATCGCCTCTTCGACCCGGGCCCCGACACCGGCAAAGAGCGCCTGGTACATCCGGGCCACCCGGGCCGGCGTCTGTTGCAATCCCTCCCGGCCGGGATCCTCGCCGATGCCCTCCAGGATCTCCGCAACGGCCCGTTGAATGCGGTTTTTCTCGACCGTGATAGTCTCCTGTTCCGTCCCGATTCTCTTTGCGCCTCTGGATTAGCCTACAAAAGCGCCGCTGCTTCCACTGCTTCCAGGGTGGGTTCGACCACGATCGTCTGAGGCGACACGCTGGACACGGCCAAGTCAGGATCCTTGAGCCCGGTTCCGGTGAATATGCAGACCACCCTCTTGTCCGAGATGTCCAGGCCCTGGCGGTGCAACTTGACCAGGCCGGCAAAGGACGCCGCCGACGCCGGCTCGCAGAAAATGCCCTCATGGGACGCCAGCAGGCGGTACCCCTCGAGGATCTCGTCGTCTGACACCATGTCGATGGTGCCACCGGAGCCGTCCCGCGCCTCCAGTGCGCCCTTCCAGCTGGCCGGATTTCCTATGCGGATAGCGGAGGCGATGGTCTGAGGGTTGGCGACCGGTTCACCACGAACTATGGGAGCGGCGCCCTCGGCCTGGAAACCCATCATCTTGGGGAGCTTGCTACTGCGTCCCAGTTCCTTATATTCCCGGAAGCCCCGCCAGTAGGCCGTGATGTTCCCTGCATTGCCCACCGGAATGAACACATAGTCCGGGGCATCCTCGAGTGTGTCCACAATTTCGAAGGCCGCGGTCTTCTGGCCCTCCAGGCGGTAGGGGTTCACGGAATTGACCAGCGTGACCTCGTGCTTGGTGGTGAAGGTGCGCACCAAATCCAGAGCGGTGTCGAAATTACCGTTTACCATGATGATCTTCGCGCCGTAGGCCATGGCCTGGGCCAGTTTGCCCATTGCCACCTCGCCGCGGGGAATGATCACCAGTACCGGCAAGCCGTTGTACGCCCCGAAAGCGGCGGCCGAGGCGCTGGTATTGCCGGTGGAGGCGCACATGATGGCGCGGCTGCCCTCCTCCAGAGCCTTGGCTACGGCGACCACCATACCCCGGTCCTTGAACGAACCCGTGGGGTTACATCCCTCCAGCTTGAAGTACAGCTCGGGACACCCCAGTTCGGCGGCCAATCGATTCGACTTGACCAGCGGCGTATCGCCCTCTCCCATTGTGATCATGGGCGTGGCGTTGGTCACGGGCAGCAGATCCCGGTATGTTCTCAGAACTCCACGGCCCATTTCTCCCTCGCTGCAACCCCTAGCATTCCAGCCTACGCCCTCTTCCGACCGCCTACTCTTCGATTCTCAACATGTTGCCGACACGACGCACGGGTTCCAGCGCATTGATGACCAAGAGCGCCTGCTGAACCGATGATTCACGGGCGGGATGAGTCATTATAACGATTTCAGCGCTTTGCGTTTCGGGATCGGAGTCCTTCTGCAAGACCGATGCAATGCTGATGTTCTCATCACCGAGGGCACGGGCGATCTGGGCAAGCACGCCAGCACGGTCGGCCACGACGAGGCGTATGTAGTACCTCGTCTGCAGGGCATCGATAGGCTGCACTCCCAACTGCTCCAACAACTCGCGTGGTCCGCCCGGCGTGGCATTATCCCGCACCAGCCTGGCGGTCTCAACGAGGTCGCCCAGCACCGCACTGGTCGTCGGGCCGCGGCCTGCGCCCATTCCATGGAAAAGCACCTGTCCGCAAAGGCTGCCGTGCACTTCAACCGCATTGTACACGCCATTCACGTTCGCCAGCATATTGTCCCTGGGAACCAGGGCAGGGTAGACCCGCAGTTGCACCTCTCCGTCGGTGAGGCTGGCTATGGCAAGAGACTTAATGCCGTAGCCAAACTCCTGGGCGTAGCGGAAATCCTGGGGCTCCAGGGCCGATATCCCCTGCCGGTACACATCCTCTGGGCGGAAACGGCGGCCGTAAGCCAGCGTGGCAAGGACGGTGAGCTTGTAGGCCGCATCGATGCCCTCAACGTCGTTGGTGGGATCGGACTCTGCGTACCCCAGGGCCTGCGCCTCCGCCAGGGCCTCGGCGAAGGCGGTGCGCTGAAAGGCCATGCGGGTGAGTATGTAGTTGGTAGTGCCGTTGATGATGCTGCGGATGGAATAGACATCGTTGGCGGCCAACTCGTTCATCAGGCAACCCACGATGGGGATGCCGCCTCCGACGCTGGCTTCAAAGAGGAGACTGACCCGGTTGGCGCGCGCCAGGGCAATCAGCTCAGCGCCATCCTTTGCCATCACTTCCTTGTTGGCTGTGACCACGTGCTTTCCCGACTCGAGGGCGCGGCGAAAGTAGCTTGACGCCGGATCAGAGCCGCCCATCACCTCGATCAGGATGTCTATTTCGGGGTCATCGAGGATGTCCTCGGCGTTCGTGGTCAGCAATTCGGAGGGCACTTCAACGTCACGGGGTCGCGACCGGTCGCGCACCAGCACCCGGCGCAGGTTGACCGGCAAACCCACGCTCTTCGCCACGGGCGACGGTTCCTGCAGCAGCGCCGAAGCAACGCCACCGCCGACCACACCCAAGCCCATCAATCCCACGTTTATGCCGGATTCACGCGCCATCGCCTTTCGAAACCTACCGTCCTGTCTCATTGGTCGCTGGAATTCGTGGGGCCGACACTGCCACCTGGTCAGCCACCCATGCGTACAGGGAACTGTTGAAATGCATCTTTACCGTTTCGCTGTCTATTCCCGCCTGCAGCGCAGAATTCTGCCAATCTTCCGCCCGTTGCTCTGCTAGCTTCACACTCATGAAATCGCTGATTTCCCGTTCTTCTGGTCCAGCCAGTTTCTTAATGATATAGATGCCATGGCCGGTATAGAGAGGCCGACCGACCTCCCCCGGTTCCAAGGCGACTGTTCCGAGCTCCTCATCCCCGAAAATAAGAGGGTCCAGCTCCGGGAACGTGCCCTTGGGCACCCAGCCCACATACCCGGAAGGGTCCGCATTACCTTCCGAGAGTGACACCTCGCGGGCAACTGTGTCGAACTGCTCAACCTCCAGGCGTTGTGTCACTTGCTCGGGCAGCAGCATTCCCATACCGGTCTGCGATGGGTCTATCGGCAATCGTATCCAGCTGACCTCAACCTGTTGTTGGGGGCTCTCGATTCCCTCCCACATGAGGAAGAGCAAACCGCTTTCAGTAAGTTCCTCTTCAACTATCACCCGGTATTCCGAATCGCTCAGCCCGGTGGCGGTCAGAAAGGTCCGGTAATTGTTTCGAAATTCCTGGTCCAACTGGCCGGGGTCGACTTCCTGTCCCTCAGGCGCCTGCGGCTGAAACCGGCGGCGCAATTGGTTTTCCACGTCAATATTTTTGGGAGCGATGCCCAACGCAGGCGCGGCCTGGCGCAGTATTTCCACATCTATCAGGTTTTGCAGGTTCTCGAACGGGACCGTACTGAGGTCCACCCGGCCGCCATCGTACCGATTGACGCCCTGGAGTACCCGAATGCGCTGGATGAGATCGCTCATCGTGAACTCGACGTTGTTGACACTGCCGGCCCAGACACGGGGAGGGCGAAAGAACTCCCAGTAGTACCCGAAGACAACCACTCCGAATATCACAGCTAGCAGGAAAACGCCCACACCGACGGACAAAAACCTCCGGCGGCGTTCCCCTCGATCCCCGGCCCCGGCGACTGGAGTGACAGGGCCGCCGCCGTCATCCGTACCGGACCGGGCGCGGCGGCGACGGCCAGCACGATTTTCCGGTCTGCCGAAGCGCCCGCTAAGCCTGGCAAGCGCCATTGCTCACTCCCGGCACACGGGCCAAAAGGCAGAAGGCCTGCCGGTTTGCTGTAGAAACCAAAAAGGCTTCTGCAGGAGGAACCTTCCGGCGCAAAGAGAGAGGCAGCACACCTTCAGCGGCGGACAGTGGGAAAAGAATGATGGGCCACAAAGGGGATGAGAGCAATGTGCCGCGCCCTCTGGATCGCAATCCGCAGCGCACGCTGGTGCTTGGCGCATACTCCGGTCCGGCGGCGGGGTTCGATCTTTGCCCGGTCGGAAACGAACCGGCGTATCTTGTCGATGTCCTTGTAGTCAATTATCTTGATGTGCTCCACGCAGAAGGTGCACACCCTCCGGCGCGGCACGAAACGGCCTCGTGGGCGCCCACCGGGGCGACCGCCAGGCCTTGACCCACCCGGCCCACCGGGAGGTCGACCTCCTTGTGGTCCGGGCGGCCGCCCTCCCTGTGGTCCGTCGGGTGGTCTGTTTGTGGCTTCGGTCGTCATATATCTCTGATTCCTTCAGGTCCTGACTCTCTGGATCGCACTGCTAGAAGGGCAGGTCGTCGGTCTCGTCGTAGGGGGCGGCTCCGCCGTCACCCGTTCCGCGTTCCCCGCCAAAACTGTCCCGGTCTCCGGATCCGCCACCGTACTCGTTGTCACCGCGGCGGCCAAGCATCTGCATATCGGTGGCCGTAACCTCGAGCGAGTATCGAGGTTGACCATCACGGTCTGTGTAGCTGCGCCCCTTGAGGCGTCCTTCAATGTATACCTGTTGCCCCTTGGTGATGTATTGGTTGCAGATCTCTGACAGACGGCCAAAGGCGCTGACGTTGAACCACTCGGTCTCCTCCCGCTGCTCTCCGTCGGCTGTACGGTAACGTCTGCTTGAGGCGACACTGAAGGAGGTTACCGCCGAACCGCTGGGGGTGTAGCGCATTTCGGGATCCCGTCCGACGTTGCCAATGACGATGATTTTGTTCACGGCCTACCCCGCTACTCCGACGGCTGTTCCGGCTGTGGGTCTGAGACCGGTTCGGAGGCCGGCGCCTCGTCAGTCACCGGGCCCGCTGCCGGAGTTGGCGAATCCGCTGCCGGAGCCTCAGCGGCCGGAGTTGGCGAATCAGCGACTGGAGTGTCGGCGGCCGGAGTGTCAGCGGCCGGAGCCGACGAATCCGCTGCCGGAGCCTCAGCGGCCGGAGCCGACGAATCCGCTGCCGGAGCCTCAGCGGCCGGAGCCGACGAATCCGCTGCCGGGGCCTCAGCGGCCGGAACTGACGAATCCGCTGCCGGGGCCTCAGCGGCCGGAGTTGGCGAATCCGCTGCCGGGGCCTCAGCGGCCGAGGGCGCGCCCGCTGCAGCATCAGCAGGGGCGGGGGCAGGGGCCGCTGGCGCTGCTCCCTGGGGAGCGCCTGCGGGAGGCGTGCCCGCGGGAGGCCGCGGCGGCCGCGGGGCCCGGGTCTGCGCCGCGTGGGCTGCCAGCTCCTCCTCGGGCAGCGTCGCAGTCACCAGGGACCGCAATACGTGCTCGTCCAGCTTCAGGTAGTTTTCCAATTCGCGATTGAAAGACCGATCCGTAGAAAACCTGGTAAGGTGATAATTGCCCTCGAGAAACTGGTATTGGCCCTTCTTGACGGGATAGGCCAAGCGGCGCGTGCCCCATCGTTCCTCGTGGACTATGTCCGCTTCGCGGTTGGAGATAAATCCCTTGATCCGCTCCCAAGCCTGGCCGGCTTCATCGGGGCTGATCATGGGGCTGAGTACAACCACAAGTTCGTAGTTACGCAAAGGTTCCCCTACTGTCAAAAATTCTGGCGTAAAGCCCAGTGATTATAGCATCGGCCCCCAGCGGCCTCAACTAGTCGTCGATACCCGGCACGGGGAAACCAGCCGTCAGTTCCTTCACTTCGTCTGCCACCCGGCGACGCAATTCCCCATCGTCGATGTTGCTCAGCACCTGGGCCACCATGGAGGCGACCTGGGCTGTCTCCGGCGTACCCATGCCCCGGCTGGTGATTGCTGGTGTGCCCAGGCGCAGACCGCTGGTGACCCGGGGTGGCCGCTTATCGAATGGAATCGCGTTCTTGTTGGCAATGATTCCCACGGATTCCAGGGCCTGTTCGGCCTGCCTTCCCGTGATGCCCAAGGGCGTGACATCCACCAGCACCAAATGGTTATCGGTACCGCCCGAAACCAGTCTCATTCCGGCCTCGGAAAGCCCGGTGGCCAGGACCTGGCAGTTCTCAACAACCTGGTGAGCGTACCGGGCGAAATCTGGCTTGAGCGCTTGTCCGAAACAGACTGCCTTGCCGGCTATGGTGTGCATCATCGGCCCGCCCTGCATAACCGGGAATACGGCAAAATCGATGTCCTTCGACAGTTCCTCCGTGCTCATTATGAAGCCGCCGCGGGGACCGCGCAGGCTCTTCTGCGTGGTGGAGGTAACGATCTGGGCGTGGGGCAACGGCGAGGGATGCGCCCCACCGGCTATCAGGCCCGAGATGTGGGCCATATCCACCATCAGATAGGCCCCGGCACTGTCGGCGATAGCGCGAAAACGCGGAAAGTCGATCAGGCGGGGATAGGCGCTGTACCCTGCGACTATTATCTTGGGCCTGTGTTCCTGGGCCAGACGATCGACTGCATCATAGTCGATGGTCTCGGTTTCCGGGTCCACGCCATAGGACACGAAGTTGTAGAGTCTGCCGGAGAAATTAACCTTGGCCCCGTGGGTGAGATGCCCGCCGTGGTCCAGTTGCATTCCCATCACGGTGTCGCCTGGCTCGAGCAGGGCGAAGTAGACTGCCATGTTCGCCTGGGCGCCGCTGTGCGGCTGGACGTTGGCGTGTTCGGCCCCATAGAGTTCCTTGGCCCGCTCTATTGCCAGGCTCTCGACAACATCCGCGTGTTCGCAGCCGCCGTAGTAGCGCCGCCCGGGGTAGCCTTCTGCGTATTTATTGCTGATGACGCTTGAGCCGGAGGCGAGCACCGCCTTGCTGGCATAGTTCTCCGACGCGATCAGCACGATTGATTCTCTCTGCCTGCGGTCCTCACCCCCCAGGGCTGCCGCTACTTCCGGGTCCAGATCCGCTAACGACGGCATGAAATTCTCCATTGCAAGAGTTCTCTTTCGGCCGGCCGGTTCCAGGCCGATCAAATGTCTATCGAAACTTTTGTCTCAATTCTAGTCTACGGTTGGCCATGATGCGTGTCAACGAAACCGGATAGGGCGGCAGGGTCTTTTAGTTTTGATACGTCGCTCCCGCGAAAGCGGGAATCCAAAATCCCTTAGCGTCCGGAATGTGGGCGCACCCCGGCAACCCTGGATCCCCGCTTTCGGGGGAATGACGGGAACGCTGTGGCTTGTATTGGAAAACTAAAAGGCCCTGAGTTTTACGGTTGCCGACTGGCCAATTTGAACGTTGCCTGCTACCCTTTCTATAGTTCCCGATCAACGGGGGCAAAAGTAACTTGGGGCATGAAAAATGGCTGCTGACTACGATGTGCTGATCGTCGGCGGAGGGTTGGCCGGCATGACCGCCGGCATATATGCCGCTCACCACGGTATGCGGACAGGCATAATCGAACGAATGATGGGTGGGGCATCCATCATAAACGTGGAAAAGGTGGAGAACTTTCCCGGCTTCCCGGAAGGGGTGATGGGCGCGGACTTGGCGGCGATGACGCAGGAGCAAGCCATGACGTCGGGCGCCGAATTCATCATGGGTGAGGTTTCCGCGATTACGTCCAGCGGAGACTATCGAGTCGTCAGCGCCGATTCCGGAGAGTTGCAGGCGAAGGCGGTGATTATCGCGGCCGGTTCGACTCTGCGTATGCTGGGCATTCCTGGAGAGGAAGAGTTCCTTGGCCGGGGAGTGTCCCAGTGCGCCACCTGCGACGGCCCAATGTACGGCGGCGAGGTCGTGGGAGTAGTCGGTGGCGGCGATTCGGCTGCCGACGAGGCGCTGGTTCTGGCCCAGTATGCCGAAAGGGTGCTGCTTTTCCACAGGCGGGACGAGTTCAGGGCTCAGGCGCAACTGGTAGACCGCGTCCTATCCGAGCCGAAGATCGAGGTGCTCTGGAACACGGTGGTCGAGGAAGTTCTGGGCGAGACCACCGTATCTGGAGTCAGAACTGCCAACCTGGCCTCTGGCACTCAGGATGCCAAAGCACTCTCCGGGCTGTTTGTTTACGTTGGCCTGGTTCCCAACGCTGGCATCGCAGAGGGGCTGCTGGATACTGACGGCGGCGGCCACATCCCGGTCGACGTTTCCATGGCGACCTCGGTGCCTGGCGTATATGCGGTGGGCGACATCCGGCAGCATTCATCGTCACAGCTGGTATCGGCCGCTGGCGACGGCGCAACAGCGGCCATTACCGCCCATCGTTACATCTCCGGCAGGACGTGGAACTAATATAGAAAGCAATTGGGTTACATCCAGATTTCAACCGCACCGAAACCGAACTTGGGAGGACAGCATGGCCAGCAGTTATGTCGATCTGGTTGACGAGCAGCTTCGAAATAGCAAGACCATAGCGGTGGTCGGGCTATCAAACAACCCGGAGCGTGACAGCCACCGGGTAGCCGCCTATCTGCAGAACCAGGGCTACCGGATCATTCCGGTCAACCCGGTGATCGAAGAGGTGCTGGGCGAGAAGAGCTACTCCGACCTCAAGTCGGTGCCCGAGGCCATTGACATGGTGGACGTGTTCCGCCGTTCGGACCAGGTCATGCCTGTTGTAGACGAAGCCATCGAGGTGGGTGCCAAGTACATCTGGATGCAGGACGGCGTGATCAACGATGAGGCGAAGGCCAAGGCCGAGGCCGCCGGGATCCCCGTGATCATGAACGACTGCGCACTGCGCCAGCACCGGCGCAGGTTCGGCCGGTAATAGTGCCTCAGCCCAGGCAGCGGCCCGGTTATCCCGAATCGGAGAATCAACCTAATCTGCGGGATCATTACCGGCGAAATCATTACCGGATAGGGGGCTGGCTTCGTGTCAGTCCCTCGATTCATTTCCGGATTCGCCCCGTGGCCGGACCTCTGACTCGTTTCACCGTATTTGGAGCGAGTCTCCAACAGTCCTGGCACTCGCATACTGCGATTGGCTGGGCAGCTCGTTGGACATAGACAATCCAATCTTGGAATCATTATAATCCGATGTAGTTGAGGACACGCAGCCCGCACGGGCGTGTGTCCGATGTGTCCCTTGAACAGAACCGGCATCCGGTATCCGGAGCACGGCTTCGAAACTTCCAGGCAGGAGAGGCATTCATGGCCGACCAAGATATTGAACTTATGGCTCACCTCATGCGGCGCGCCGGGTTCGGCGCCACTTACGAGGAGGTCGAACGGCGGACCGCCAATGGCTACGAGGAAACCGTCGATGAACTCCTTTCCCCGTTGGAGCAGCCCGACCTGGACATGCATCTGCTGGAGCGCTATTTCGTTGACTGGAAGGAGATGAACGCCCTGGAAGTGAACCAGGCCTATCTGACCTACCGGATGATCAACACGCGGCGTCCGCTCCAGGAAAAGATGACACTTTTCTGGCACGGCATCTTCTGCACCGGCAACTCCAAGTGCGAGCACGGTCGCCAGATCCAGGATCAGCTGGATATGTTCCGGGCAATGGGCATGGGAAGCCTGCGGGATCTGTTGCTGGAGCTCTCCCGCGACCCGGCCATGGTGTTCTACCTGGACAACTGCATGAGCCACAAGGGCGCCATTAACGAGAACTTCGGGCGGGAATTGCTTGAGCTGTTCTCCATGGGCGTCGGCATGGATGGCCGCGCCAACTACTCCGAGGATGATGTCAAGGAGGTCGCCAGGGCCTTTACCGGCTGGACGATCACCAACGCCATCCCACGCTACCCGTATGGCCGCTACACGTCCCAGTTCGTATTCAACTCCGCCGACCACGACGAGGACGAAAAGACCTTCCTTGGCGAGACCGGCAAGTTCAACGGCGAAGAGATCATCGACATCATCGCCCGACAGCCGTCCACGGCGCGGTTCGTTGCCCGCCATCTCTACAACTACTTCGTGGCCGACGAACCCCAGGTGCCGTCTTGGCAGGACACACCCCCGCGCGACCCAGAGGCCGTCAAGATGCTCGAGGATGTTTACTTCGAGTCCAACTACAGCCTGACCGCCATGCTGCGGACGCTGTTCAACTCCGACTTCTTCAAGAATGCCCGGTTTGCCAAGGTCAAGAGCCCAGCGGAAACCGTGGCCGGTACCATGCGGCTGGTGCAGGACTTCACCCACCCCAAGCCGGGGCTGCACCCCATCGCTATGGAAATCCGCTACATGGGCCAGGACCTGTTGAACCCGCCGACGGTGGAGGGCTGGCACACCGGAGCCGAATGGATCGACAGCGGCACGCTGGTGGAGCGCATCAACTTTACCGCCGACCAGGTGGGCAACACCAACCTGCCCGGCATACGCGCCATCATCGAACGGCTGAGCTCCGAGGGCGTCACGGAACCCCAAGACTTTGTTGACCGCTGTCTCGACATGGTCGGCTCCTACCAGTTGCCCGACGACACGCGTGACTACCTGGTTGAACACATCGAGAAGGGTGGCCGCCTTGAGGCCGGTACCGAGGACTACGCCCGCAGGGTAGGCCAGACCCTGCAGCTCATCGTCGCGACCCAGGAATTCCAGTTCGCTTAATGAACGGTGAGGCAAGTGGAGCGAGAGAGGGAAAGCCCTCCTCTCGCTCCTCACTCCTGATATCTCGTTCCTGGAGACGAAAATGGGCAGACTGGATGGAAAGGTGGTACTGATCAGTGGAGGAGCCCGCGGCCAAGGGGCCGTGGAGGCCCGGATGATGGCCCAGGAGGGCGCCAGGGTGGTCATCGGAGACATCCTAGATGATCTTGGCCGACAGGTGGAGGCAGAATTGGCCGAAGCCGGCCTGGATGTGACCTATGTTCACCTGGACGTAACCAGCGAGGACGACTGGAGCGGCGCGGTTTCTGCCGCCGTCTCTGCCTACGGCCACCTGGACACGCTGGTGAACAACGCCGGTATCCTCATTCGCAAGGGGATCGAGGACACCACGGTTGAAGACTGGGACCGGATAATGGACATCAATGCCAAGGGCGTGTTCCTTGGCACCAAGGCTGCCATCCCCGCTCTGCGGGAGGCTGGCGGCGGATCCATCATCAACATCTCCTCCACCGCCGGCCTGGTGGGAAGCCCCGAGGGTTCCGCCAGCTACACCGCCACCAAGGGTGCGGTTCGCCTGCTGACCAAGTCGACCGCCATCCAGTACGCCCCGGAAGGGATCCGTTGCAATTCGGTGCATCCGGGACCCATCGACACCGAAATGATCCGGGATACCTTTTCCGACCCGGAGCGCTGGGAGGCCCGCATGCGGCGCCTACCCCTCAAGCGGGTCGGCACCCCGGAGGACATCGCTTACGGCGTGATCTACCTGGCATCCAACGAATCATCCTTCGTGACCGGCGCCGAGCTGGTCATTGACGGCGGTACCACCGCCGAGTAGCCCTGTAGTGACGCCCCCACCCTTACCCTCCCCCGGAGGGATAGGGAATCATACTGAGGAGTAGTCAAGCAATGACTTCAACCAAGAAAGACCCAGTACTGGTGGTACTGCAGCTTTCGGGCGGCAACGACGCCGTGAACACCCTGATTCCCTACGGCGATCCGCTGTACGCCGACAACCGCCCTACAGTGCGGGTGTCCGACGAACAGGTCCTCCGCCTTAACGACTACGTCGGCTTCAACCCGGCAATGGGTCCACTGAAGGGGCTGTATGACCAAGGCAAGGTGGCCGTCATCCAGGGCATCGGTTACCCGAACCCCAACCGCTCGCACTTCCGCTCTATGGACATCTGGCACACCTGCGAGCCGGACAAGGTTGGAACCGAGGGCTGGATAGGCCGTGCCATCCGCAACATTGACCCCAACGCCGAGAACGTGCTGACCGGCGTCAACTTCGGACGCGGCCTGCCCCGCTCGATGGCCGCCCCGCAGGTCCCGGTGGCCTCGGTGGGCAACCTTGAGACCTACGGCGTATTGACCGGCATCCAGGAAGAGGAGCGCGACGAGGCCCTCGACCTCTTCTCCCGGATGTATTCCCCGGCCGTCGGGCGCGGCGCCGTGGTCGACTACCTCTCCCATACCGGCATGGACGCGCTCAAGGGCGCCGACATCCTGGCCACCGCCCCCGACATGTACAGCCCCTCGGTAGAATACGGCAACGACACGGTGGCCCAGTACATGCGCAACATCGCCATGGTGCACCTGGCCAACCTGGGCACGCGCTTTCTGTACACCACCGCTCCCTACAACAGCTTCGACACGCACGCCGGCGAACTGAGCGCCCACGCCAAGCTATGGACCGACGCCTCCCGCGCCATCTCCAGCTTCTACCATGACGTCAGCGAGAAGGCCGCCAGCGACAATGTGGTGCTGCTGGTATTCACCGAGTTCGGCCGCCGCGTCCACGATAACGGGTCCGGCACCGACCACGGCTCCGGCGGCGTCGCCTTCGTCGTCGGCGACCACGTCAAGGGCGGGCTGTACGGTGAGTACCCCTCGATGTCTCCCGACAAGCTGCTGGAAGGGGACCTGCACTACAACAACGACTTCCGCGGCCTCTATTCCACCCTGCTGGAGCAGTGGATGGGCCTGGACGCCAAGCCGATCGTCGGCGGGACCTTTGAGCAGATGGACTTCATCGCCGCCTAGCGATCCGAGTCTGATCCCCTCTCCATCTGGGGAGGGTGGGGGTGAACCATTCGCCCCCTAGCTCCTCTCCGAATACGGGAAAATCGCGAGGCGACAATTGAATCGAGCGAGGTAACGATGGCTACACAGACTATCGGCATCACCTTCCAGTACAGCCACACCATCGGGCGCGGCGAGTTCTCCGGCCCCGGCTTCCGCAACCCTGTCGCCATGGCCCTGGGGGAGGACGACACGATGTACGTACTCAACCGCTCCTATGAGTACCGCCCCGACGGCAAGCGCATCACCATCTGCACGGTTGACGAAGACTACGTCGGCGAGTTCGCCCGAGGCGTCCACACAGCCGGCGAGACCGAAGAGAACGAGAATGACGGGTCCCTCATATGGCCCACGGCCGTCGCCATCGACAGCAAAGGCAACGTCTACGTCGCCGATGAGTGGCTCAACCGCATCTCCATGTTCGACCGCGACGGCGAGTGGCTCGGCAAATGGGGCACCAAGGGCAGCGGCGACGGCGAGTTAGACGGCCCGTCCGGCATGGCCTTCGACGCCGACGACAACGTGTTCGTCGTCGACAGCAAGAACCACCGCGTGCAGAAATTCACCTCCGGCGGCCAGTTCATCTCCCAGTGGGGCACCGAGGGCACCGCACAGGGCCAGCTCGGACTGCCTTGGGGCATTTCAATCGACCGGGAAGGCAACGTCTTCATCGCCGACTGGCGCAACGACCGCGTGCAGAAGTTCACCCCCGACGGCCAGTTTCTGCACGAGTACGGCAAGGGCGATCTGAGCCGTCCCACCAGCGTCGACACCGACAGGCAGGGTCTGGTCTACGTCGCTGACTGGGGCAACGAAAAGGTTCGGATCTACAGCCCCGAGGGCGAGCTGGTCGAGACTCTCGCCGGAGACGCCACCATCTCCAAGTGGGGCAAGGACAAGCTGGACGCAAACTCCGAGATGTGGCAAGAGCGGGAAATTGCCCAGGGTATCGAGCGCGAAAAGCTTTTCTGGGGAGCCGTCGCCGTCGAGGTGGACGATGAGGACCGACTGTTCGTGGTCGAGTCCTGCCGGAACCGCATCCAGATTTACCGCAAACAGCAGCCGATGTTCTACGGCGGCCGCCTCTAGTCCGTCCCCTCCCGCCCAAGGATGGATTCAAATTTGGGAAGGAGGACGACGGTCCTCCTTCCCTGTCTCTTTTATGCTCTATGCGATTTATCAATGGCAGCAGGCTTATGGAGGTCCTGCTGACAGTCGAGGTCACTTTTGACTACTCCAGAACAATTAGCAATAAAACTGAAAGCGCTGGGCATACGGCAAACTCCCCAGCGCCTGGCCATCGCCGAGGTGGTGGTCAACTCCGGTGATCATCCGTCCGTGAGGGAAATCTACCAGCGGGTCAAGGAATTCTTTCCCTACGTGACCCTGGCCACCGTCTATTCCACGCTGGAAACGCTGGAGCAGGCCGGGATCGTGCGCGCCTTGCCCTTCCAGAAGCAGGCCCGCTACGACGCGAACCTTTCCCCACACGCCAACCTCGTGTGCGTGGGTTGCGGCGGAGTCGTGGACTCCAGTTCAGGCAGGAACATAGTGGCTGAGATGAAAGCCAAGCTGGAGGAAACCAGCGACTTCGAGTTCACCGGCCAGCGCATTGACTTCTACGGCTGGTGCCGGAACTGCGCCGAACGGCGTGACCACAAGACGAGGATGGCATCCAGCAGTTAGGGTAACGTGTCTCTCCAAATGTGATCGCCTTGATGGCGACGCTTGGCTTCGTTCCGTTTGTTCCGTTTGTTCCGTTTGTTCCGTGTGTTCCGTGTGTTCCGTGTGGGTGGATAACAAATATGCGGGCCCCAGGGGACTACCTTAGATAGCTTGGGCCAGGTAGCTTGGGTAAGAAGCACAAGGGTGTACAGAGCACCAACGGTTACATTCATGCTCCGGAGACCGTTTTCAAGCCTGATTGTCTTGGTGGTCGTCCTTGTCGTCGCCTTTCCCCGGTCAACCACCGTGGAGTTCGAGTACTCCCATTGGGAGCGCATCTTGCCAGAGACTCAGGCCGTAATTCTTGAAGCTATCGGGCAGGAGCCGCTCGTGCTGGGCGCCGAGTTCAGCCAGATAGGGCCTGACGTGTTCCTGGGGATGCTCGCCTCCCACCCAATAGACCGGGAGCAAGCAAAGAGGCTGGTCGAAAACGGTATCAGGCTAGTGGAGGAGGCAACAACCAAGGGCATGTACTGGCTTGTCGTGCGGGTATCTTACGTGAACGAAGTCATGCAGGACGGCAAACCGCTCTTGGAAGAAGAGATCGTGGCCGAGGGGCGAAAGGGCAGATCCTCAGAGGATATCAAGTGGAGCGGGGAGTATCACGAATTTTAATTTAGGTCGGATGGGAACCCCGGTTTATGCAGATTGCGGGGGCAGGTTCACTATCTCCACCGGCTCGACCTGATCAGCCAGCTTGAAGCCGAATACCCGCGAATAGAAGTACAGTTCTGCCTGCAGGGCCCGCTCGATGTTCTCGGAGCGCCGGAATCCGTGTTGCTCGCCCTCAAACGGCACGTAGGCCGCAGGCAGCCCCTTTGACTTGACGGCTTCGAACATCATTTCTGCCTGGTTCGGCGGCACTATCTCGTCCTCCAGCCCCTGCAGCAACAGCAGCGGGCACGACAGCAGATGTGTGTGATTGATGGGCGATCGCTCAACGTAAAGGTCCTGCCGTTCCGGGTAGGCCCCACGAGGCTGTCGAGATAACGCGACTCGAACTTGTGCGTCTCCTTGGCCAGGGCCTCGAGGTCGCTCACGCCGTAGAGGCTTGCCCCGGCCTTGAACACATCATGGAAAGTCAGCGCGGCCAGCGTGGTGTAACCGCCGGCGCTGGCGCCGTCAATGGCCAGCCGCGACGGGTCGGCGTCGCCGCGAGCCGCCAGGTGCCGCGCCGCGTTAACGCAGTCGTCCACATCAACGATGCCCCAAGCGCCGTTGAGCCGCCTCCGGTATTCCCTGCCGTAGCCGGTGCTGCCGCCGTAGTTTACGTCAACCACGCCGAATCCCCGGCTGGTCCAGAACTGGATGCCCAAGTCCAGCGCGATAGCAGCAGCTGCCGTGGGACCGCCGTGGCTCTTAACCAGGAGCGGCGGCCTCTCGCCCTCCGGCGCCTCGAAATCGGGATTGCGCGGAGGATAGTAGAAGGCATGTGCCGTTCTCCCGTCCGTAGTATCGAACTCCACCAGTTCAGGAGTGGAAAGGCAGGCTGTGTCGATCTCCAGGTCGTTAGCCCGCTGCAGGGTCTCCGTCTCGCCGCTTGATACGTCCATCGACAGCAGCGTCATCGGCTTGTCGGGCGCTCCGGCGATGAAGACAACGCGCTGGCCGGACGTCCGCAGCTCACCGCGCCCCATCTCAGAATACGGCATGTCCAAGGAAGTCAGCATGCCGCGCTCCGCGTCAATGACCCCGATGTTCCAGACGCCGCGCTGGACGTAGCAGCAGGCGATGCGTCCATCGTCGAGAAAGCCGTAAGCCGCAGGGTCAAACACCCACTGCGGGCGCGCAAACTCGGCCTCAAACTCCAGAACCGGTTGGACGGAACCATTGCGCAGCCGGTACAGGTTCCACCATCCGTTGCGATCAGATACGAAGTGAAGTTCCCCCTCCGGCGACCACAGGGGCTGCAGCACCGACTCATCGAGGCCACCGGCCACCGTGCGCGGCTCGCCCAGGCTGCCGTCTGCATCGACCTCGGTCGTCATCAACGTCGTGCCGTCCCAGGGCATGTTCGGGTGGTCCCATGCCAGCCACGCCAAGTTGCTACCGTCAGGACTGAGCCGTGGAGCGGCACAAAAATCGGACCCGGAGAACAAAACCTCCTGCGGATTTGCCCCATTGGCGTCAACGGCAACTATAGCGTTGACCGGCTCGCCGTCCCCGCCGTGGTCCTCGCGTACGCAGATGATGCGTCCGCGCCGCGTATCGAATATTCCATCCGCGTAACGGAGCGGGGCATTGGGCGTGATGGCCTCGGGTTCCCTCTGCGGCTCCTGCCGGTATAGGCGCTGATCGGCAAAGTTGGAGAAATACACCGTTCCCCCTGCCACCAGGAACGCGCCGCCCCCGTACTCGTGAACCCGCGTGCGCACGCTGTATATTGCGGGAGTGACGTCGGCAGTTGTGCCCGCGGCGTTCCTGTGCACGATGACCATGCGCCCGCCCTCCGACGGACGCATCTCAATCCAGTAGTTATCGTTACCATCGAGCGCAATCTGTCCCAGTCCCACTGCACCTGAAACGATCAGTGCCGTGGTTATAGGTGATTTCCAGGAGCCGTAGGGGGCGATGACGGGCATGACAGGTTCTCCAGGGTGAAATATGCGCTCCGGTTCCGCCGAAAATATTACAGCGCAATGGGCGGGTTTACCATACTGCCATTTCGGCCCGGCAGGCGGGCCCGCCATCCTGTGGAATCACGCGGCGGGTGGCCCTGGGCCGATCAATGTTGACCCTTCACAGGATGGGCCGTATCCTGAACTGGACAAGGAACCCAGCCAAATCAGCGAGGCACGGCATGCCAGAGAACGCCATCCCACACGATGCTCGCAGCGCAGACGAACTGCCCCCTCCCACGGTGGAGGAGGTCAGCCCCGGCGTGTACGCCTACATCCAGCTGGACGGCACCTGGGGTTTGAACAACACGGGCTTCATTACCGGTGGCGATGCGGTCGCGGTGGTGGACACCTGTTTCACCGAGGCACGCACGCGCGCCTTCCTGGGCGCCATCCGTGGGGTGACGGACCTGCCCATCCGAACGCTGGTCAATACGCACCACCACGGCGACCACACCCACGGCAACTACCTGCTTCCCGGCGCTTCCATTGTGGGCCACGAACTCTGCCGACAGACCGTCATCGACACCGGGATACACGCGTTGCGCCCCCTGTTCCCGAACGTGGTGTGGGGCGACCTGGAAGTGGCTCCGCCCTTCATCACGTTCCAGGAGCGCCTGGACCTGTTCGTAGACGACCTCAGGCTGGAACTCCATTACATGGGGCCGGCCCACACGACCAACGACGTGGTTGTCTGGCTGCCCGAGCGGAAGCTGATGTTCACCGGCGATCTGGCCTTCAACAGGGGAACGCCCTTCGTGGCCATGGGGTCCATCGCGGGATCGCTGGTGGCACTGGACCGCCTGCGCGAGTTCGGGGCCGAGACCATCGTTCCTGGCCACGGCTCGGTGTGCGGGATAGAGGTGCTTGACGACATGGAAGCCTATCTCAGATTCGTCCAGGACCGCGCCAGAGACGCATTTGCGGCACAATTGCCGCCGCTCCAAGCGGCCCAGCTGACAGACTTGGAGCGCTTCGAGCACTGGCACGATTCTGAGCGCCTCGCCGGCAACCTGCACCGTGCCTATTCTGAACTGCGCGGCGAACCTCTCGGTACGGTGCTCGACCTTGGCCCGATAGCCGACGACATGATTGCTTACAACGGTGGACAGCCAATCCGCTGCCTTGCTTGATAAGTGGACGAAATCCGCCCCGCGCCGCGTTGCGCAATAAAATGGAAAAGACAGAACGTCCACAGAGAAATCGGCCCACGGATCTCGCGTTTGAATCGCATAAAAGGCTTTCGTTTGACGTCCAAAATGGGCTTGGCCCTGTTGGCCCTCCTCGCTTTGACGATGGCTTCACTAATTGCGTGCGGCGGCGATTCACAGACGTCGACAGCATCGGACCCGCCAGCTGAGGAACGAGCCACAGTTACAGTCGCGACCGGGCAGGGGCCAACAGTAGCTGCCGCGACTGTCGACTCATCGCCCGCACCCACAGATGCTGCGGACGCCGGTGGGACTCCAGAACCTGCGGAAACAATAGCGGCGAGGGTGGCGGAAGCCCCGCCAACTCCGGAAACCCCGGCGAGTCCGGAACCCACGGTGGCCGGCCCCACGGAACTGCCCGTTCCTCAGCCAACGGCTACTGTTTCTGGACCAACCGTTGCTCCTGCAACCGGGGCGCCAACGGCCACGCCAACCCCGGAGCCGGCTCGCCAGGCCAACACTGCCCACCTGTTCACTTTGCCAAGCGCGTTGGACGGGGAGCCGGTCAGCCTGGAATCGTTTCGAGGGAATAAGCACGTCGTGCTGGTGTTCTACCGTGGATTCTGGTGAACCTACTGCCGTGCGCAGCTCGGGCAGCTGCAAAAGGACTATGACAAGTTCACAGACCTGAACGCCGAGATACTGGCCATCAGCGTCGATGACCTTTCCCAGGCCAGGTACGCAGTAGACGCCCTCGGCCTGGACTTCCCTGTGCTGTATGACCAGGCAACCGAAGTGGTAGAGGCCTATGGAGTGCTCAACAAGTCTGCCGGCTATGCATATCCGTCAACCTTCGTTATCGACGCCGAGGGCGCCGTTGTATGGATGCATAGGGGTTCCACCTCTCACCGGACTCCGAACAAAGACATAATCGCGCAGTTGCAGAAGCTGAGCTGACGGGTCCGACTCTTTGGCAGGGGCCACTCCCCTGGAGTAGTTCGTGTACGCGAGAATATTTCTCAATGTCAGACGGTTGTACGCGGTAATGGCGGCAGTTCTGCTGTTTGTTGCGATGGCGGCCTGCGGAGGGGCCGCTGAGCCAAGCGCAGGCGAAACGCAGTCGGCCGCCACCGCCGCCTCGTCCCCTGCTGAGACCGACGCCGGTTCAACCGCCTCCGAACCCGCGCCCCCAGCGGCCAATATCGCGCCCAAGTTCGAATTGCCCGGCGCAAGAGGCGAGACGGTCAGCCTCGCCTCGTACGCTGGAGACAAGAACGTGGTGCTGGTGTTCTACCGGGGATTCTGGTGAACCTACTGCCGGGGGCAGCTCGGCGAGCTGCAGAATGATTACCAAGCAATTTCAGGACTGAACGCCGAGCTACTCGCGGTCAGTATTGACGACCTGACAGAGGCAGCCCATGCTGTAGAGCAACTGGGGCTGGAATTCCCCATCTTGTACGACGAGTCCGGCGACGTCGTCAAATCATACGGCGTGTTTAACCAGGCCTCCGGCTATGCGATACCATCAACGTTTATTATCGACACCGGGGGAATGGTAACGTGGGAATTCATAGGTTCCGACTCTCACCGGACCTCAACAAGAGACATCATCGCCCAATTGGAACAGCTGAGATAACGGCTAGGCGAACTTGGTCTCGACCCAGCCCTTGCCGTCGAAGGGCGTCCAGAAGTGGGAGGTCAGGGTGAGGTTCTGGAACTTCCACTCCCCGTTAACCCTGACGTATTCCTCGTCGTAGCGGGCGGAGCCCCAAATGGCCCGTTCTCCCTCGGCGTAGGTACAGGGTTGGAACAGGTACCAGATGCCAGTGGCCCGGTCGCCGTCCACCTCTATGATCGGGTTCAGCACCATGTGGATGGCGAAGGGCAGCCGGTTGGGGGCATTTTTGAAAAACGCCCGGATCGCCTCCCGGCCCTCATTCCTCCCTCGCTCCCTGCCGTCCCACACGGCGTCCTCGACGAACAGGCCGGCCAGCGCATCAGCATCATACTGGTCGTCGCAGTAGCGGCAATAGCTGTGCTTCAGCTTCCTTATTGCCTCGATATCCTCAAGCACCTGGATTCTTCGTTCCAGTTCCTCTGATGGCATCTCTCGCCTCCTGATTGAACCGTGAATTGCATTACAGTGCGGTCCAGCCGCCGTCGACCAGCAGCAAGTGGCCGGTGGTGGCGCCAGCGGCGGGACTGGCGAGGAATATGGCCGCGCCCACCAGCTCCTCCGGCTGCATGCGGCGGCCGAGGGGCATTTTATCTGCGTATTCGGCCTGCAGTTCCTCGGGGGTGCGGTTGTAGGCCGCCAGCACACCCGGCGTCTCCGTGGGCCCGGGGCCAATGGCGTTTACCGTAACGCCGAACTGCGTCCATTCGGCGGCCAGGGCGCGGGTGAGTCCAGCGACGCCGTGCTTGCTGGCAATGTAGGGGGCACGGCCGGCGGAGCCAACGGCAGAGAACTGGGAGCCGATGTTGACGATCCGCCCCCATCCCTGTTCAATCATGGGCCGGGCAGCCGCCTGCGCGCAGAAGAACAGGCCCTTGAGATTGGTGTCGACGGTGGCGTCCCATTCCTCCTCGGTCACCTCGAGGGCTGGCTTGGGGATGCGGATGCCGGCGTTGTTGATCAGGATGTCCAAACGGCCGAACTCCCCTACGATTCGGTCGATCACGGGCGGTATGCTGGCAATGTCGAGGACATCCAGTTCGTAGGTGCCGCTCCTGACGCCTTGCGCCTCCACTGAAGTCTGGGTGTCTCGCGCCAGCTCCAGGCGAGAGCTCATATCGGACACGGCGACATCGGCCCCGGCCTCGGCCAGACCAACGGCCAGCGCTGCACCAATTCCCCGGGCCGAACCGGTAACCAGCGCCACCTTCCCATCGAGACTCAAACCCGCATAGGCCATGAATTCCTCCGCATACCCTGAAACGCCGTCAAGCGATGCCGTAGCATATCACACAGCACTAGATCTCCAGTGACCTCCGGCGGGTTGCGCCTCTTACGTCGCAGGAATAGAATCAGCCGGTATGTTCGCTGGCAAGGCGGGCATCTGCCCCAGCAATCTATCAGGCAGGCGACGATGGCGGAAGCGGTACGGGCTTCGGGCGGACACAGGCAGAACCGGAGTTTTATCCTTGGATCCCTGACGTTCGGGCATGGCGTAGCCCACTTGTACGACCTGGGTTTTCCGGTTTTCCTAACTGCCATCGCCGAAACTCTCGCCTTGAGCACGCGGCAGACTGGCTTTCTGCTGGGCATCCGCACCAGCGGCAACGGCCTGATAAGCATGGGATCAGGAGTGCTGGTCGACCGGTTCCGGGACCAGTGGGGCCTGATGCTCACCATCTGCATGGTGCTGAACGTCATAGCTTTCGTGGTCATTGGCCTGTCACCCAACTGGGGCATACTGATCATCGGGATCATCCTGATTTCCATACCGGGGTCCCTGTGGCATTTGCCCGCCATCGCGTCCCTGTCCCGGCGCTTCTCCGACCGGAGAGCGTTCTCCATATCCATCCACAGTTTCGGATCCACCGTGGGCAATGCCCTTGGGCCACTGCTCGCGGGAACCCTGCTGGGGTACCTGGTGTGGCGGGAGGTGATGTTCCTGTACGCCATACCCGCCGGCGTTGTGGCTCTCTTTGTGTGGTGGTCGCTGCGAGACCTGGGCCGGGAGGAAAATGTTCGGCCGGGCGATGCCGAGAGACGCACGCTTCGGACACTGGCAGGGGCGGGGTGGAACTTCTTCCGGAACCCGGCGATGCTTGCGCTGCTGGTGGCCGCGAGCCTCCGGGGCGTAGCCAACAACGCCATGTTCGACTGGAGTCCGTTCTACCTGAATAATTCGCCGGAAGACGGCGGTCTGGGCTTTTCGTATTTCTGGACCGGCTTCCAGATGGCGTTGCTGACCGGAACAGGAGCGATTTCCTCGCCCATCCTGGGCCAGTTGTCGGACAAGCTGGGCCGGAAGCAGATACTGGTGCCGGGACTGGCGCTGGCGGCAGTGCTGCCCTTCCTGGTTATACCGGCAGGCGACGGCTACCTCGTGCCCATAGTAATGGCGGCGCTGGGATTGTTCAGCTTTGCGTTGCACCAAGTGATGCTGGCGGGGATCCTGGACGCGGCTGAGAGAGGCACCGAGGCCACCGTGGCGGGCCTGGTGTTCGGCATAAACGGGGCGGTGGGATTCGCGTCCACACTGCTGGTCGCCTATATCATTGACAACCTCGGTGGCTACGGTTC
The DNA here is from genome assembly GCA_965249355.1 of Dehalococcoidia bacterium. Lineage (GTDB taxonomy): Bacteria > Chloroflexota > Dehalococcoidia > Lucifugimonadales > UBA3495 > VXOI01. Next base: position 1,323,210 of record CBDFLW010000004.1, on the reverse strand, counting down.
AATGTACGTCTACGTTGCAATACTGACGGCAGTGGCGGGCGTCATCGTCTTGCTGACTCCGTTCCCCAATTACAGGGCCGAACCGAACTGACCCCTCTTTTCGGCCACGGCTGATTGACCGCGGGACGCTGCATTGAACCAGACAATCACATCCGTACCCGGCATCGAGGCCGGCCACTACACCGACCTTGAGAACGCTACCGGCTGCACCGTCGTGCTGTGCCGGAAAGGCGCAGTCGGCGGCGTCGACGTGCGAGGCGGATCGCCAGGGACACGCGAGACCGACCTGTTGCAACCCGCGAGGCGGGTCGACCAGCTCTTTGCCGTCAGTCTCAGCGGCGGCAGCGCCTTCGGGCTGGACGCCGCATCCGGCGTGATGGCCTGGCTGGAGGAGCATGACACTGGCTACCGCGTAACGGCGGATGTGATCGTCCCCATCGTTTCATCAGCCATCATCTACGACCTTGGCCTCGTAACCTCGAAGGTGCGCCCCGGTGCGCGGGAGGGACGAGCCGCCTGCGATGCCGCCGCCGGCGCGCCATTGCCGGAGGGAACTGTCGGTGCTGGAACCGGCGCCACGGTGGCCAAGACCGGAGGCGCACACCGCTCCTGCAAGGGAGGCGTGGGCTCCGCGTCCCTGAAACTGCCGTGCGGCGCCACAGTAGGGGCGGTGGTGGTGGTCAACTCGATTGGCGGCATCCGGGACCCGTACACGGGAGAGCTGGTGGCGGGCCCCAGGAGGAAGGAAGGCGGCTTTGACGACCCCGTCGGCATCCTGCTGGATGGCTCCCCTACGCCCATGCCGGACGGCCCAGTCAACACCACCATCGGGGTGGTGGCCACCGACGCCAGGCTTACCCGCGAGGAGGCCAACTACCTGGCAAGGGTGAGCCACAACGGCCTCTCAATGACCATCCATCCCTGCCACACTATCAGGGACGGCGACACGATGTTCGCCATGGCTACCGGTGAGTTTGAGGATGTCGCAGACCTCACCACGTTAGGCGCCGCCGCTGCAGTGGCCACGGCGCGGGCCGTTCTCAGGGCCGTTAGGCTGGCCACCGGGCTGGGGGGAATTCCTGCGGTTTCAGAACTCACGGACTAGAATCCCCGCTGTGCTGATGCATCCATGCAAGTAGTGAACTCCAGTGACGCAATGCGGCACGCCTGCCGGGCATCGGCGCGTCCCTTCGGGTTGGTGCCGACCATGGGGGCACTGCACGACGGCCACCTTTCACTGGTCGACCGGGCCCGTGCCGAATCGGCAACCGTAGCTGTGAGCATCTTCGTCAACCCCACGCAGTTCGGGGAGGGCGAGGACTTCGCCAAATACCCACGCGACCTCGATGCCGACCTGGAACTGCTGCGGCAGCGAGGCACCGACCTGGTTTTCGTTCCCGATGTCTCCGAGATCTATCCCCCTGGGTTTGATACCTGGGTGGACGTTGGCCCCATAGCGGACCGGCTGGAGGGCGCGGTACGGCCCGGACACTTTCGGGGAGTTGCGACCGTGGTGGCCAAGCTGTTCGGCATCGTGCACCCGGATCGGGCCTACTTCGGCCAGAAGGACGGTCAGCAGACGGTGGTGGTGCGAAGGCTGGGGCGCGACCTGGATATGGGCATTGAAATCGTCGCGCTGCCAACGATTCGGGAGGTCGATGGCCTTGCCATGAGCAGCCGGAATGTTCGACTCGACTCAAGGGAGCGCAGCGCGGCCGCGGTGGTGTTTCGGGCCCTGTCAGTCGGCCTGGACCTGTGGAAAAGGGGCGAGACCAACGCATCAGAGATTCGGAGTGCAGTCCGGCAGGGACTGGGGGCGGAGCCTTTGCTGGGCGCCATAGACTATGTCAGCCTGGCCTCTCCGCACACGTTGGAGGAGTTGGATCAAGCCGAGAGCGGGGCAATGCTATCGACGGCCGTTCAACTTGGGCCGGTACGGCTGATAGATAACGTCATACTGGAATAGGGTGCTGCCAACAGAACAGGGGCGCATAGTTTTGCGCCCCTGCTGTCTCGATTCCACGGACCAACCTGAGGTATCTCTAGCTGTCCATCAACTCGCGGACTGCCTCGGTCAGGGCGGGCAGCACCGTTTCCCAGTCTCCCACAACTCCATAGCGAGCGTCCTTGAATATGTTGGCGGTGGCGTCCTTGTTGATGGCAACGATGCACTTGGCCCCGGAGCAGCCGGCCATGTGCTGGCTGGCGCCGGAAATGGCCACCGTAATGTAGAGATCGGGGGTGATGGACTTGCCGGTCAGCCCAACCTGGTATGACGGCGGCACCCAGCCGGAGTCCACGGCCGCCCGGGAGGCACCCACGGCGCCGCCCAGCAGCCTGGCCAGGACCTCCAGGCCCGAGAACGGGTCCGGGCCGCCCAGGCCACGCCCGCCGGATACGACCACGCGAGCGTCCTCCAGCTTTACGCCCTCTGACTCCTCGCGGACGGTCTCCACCACCCGGGTCCGGGCTTGGGATGCCTCCAGTTCTACGGGGAAAGACACCACCTGCCCCTGGCGAGACTGGTCCATTTCCGAAGGTTCGTAGGCCTTGGGACGAATGGCGGCAATCTGTGGCGTGTGCTCGCAACTGACCACGGCTATGGCGTTGCCGCCGTATACCGGACGGTTGGCCAGCAGGGTCTTGCTCGCCTCGTCGACGGAGACTTCGAGGCAGTCCTGCGCCAGCCCCACGCCCAGGCGGAAAGCTAGTCGCGGGGCCAGCTCGCGGCCTTCATTGGTGCGGGATATCAGCACCACGCGCGGGCTGACATCGCGGCAAAGAGCATCCATGGCGGTCAGATACAGGTCCGCCTGGAATTCCGAAAGCAACGGGTTGGTGACCGCGTACGCCCTGTCCGCACCGTGGGCGATGGCCTGCTGCGCCGAAGCTCCAACCGCGTCGCCTAATAGCGCGATGGACAGTTCCTCTCCCAGAGTGTCGGCGACCGACCTGCCCGCCGCCAGCAGCTCGGCGGCGGTGGAATCCAACGCTCCGCCGGATGTTTGCCCAATTACAAGTACACCTGTGGCGTCAGCCATTACGGCCTCCAAAACCGGCTATTCGATGGTGTGGAAGCTATTCCTGCTTTTTGAACATCGTCCCGGGAGAGCCGGACGATGCCAGGACACACCCTAGATTATCTTGGCCTCGCGCAGCTTGAGGGCCAGCTGCCTGCCGGATTCAGCGGCGTCTTCACCCTCGATGAACTCGCATTCCCGGTCGCTGACCGGAATGAAGAGCCGACGCAGGGTGATGCGCGCATCCGACTGAGAATCGTCCAAGGCCAGATCGTCGTTGCTCCAAATCGTTGGGCGCTTGCGGGTAGCGGCCATTATTCCCCGCAGGGTCGGGTAGCGCGGCTGGCCCAGCTCGTTGCTGACGGTGACCAGGGCGGGCAGTTCCGCTTCGACCACCTGGTAACCATCAGGGACGATGCGTTCCACGATGGCCTTGCCGCCGGTCACATCCACCTTCTTGCCCAGCGATACGCACGAAACGCCCAAGATCTCGGCAACCCCAAGCGGCACCTGCGCGTTGTCCCAGTCGGAGGCCTGCCGCCCGCAGATGATCAGGTCGAACCCGTCCAGCTTGCGAATCGCGGCGGCCAGCAGTTGCGCCGTCTGGAAGCTGTCGATGGTGTTGTCAAAGGCATCGTCCTGGAGCAGAACCAGCTCGTCGGCACCCATGGACAACGGCTTCTTCATCACGTCGAGGGCGAAGGAGGAACCGGTGGAAATCACGGTTACCGTGGCTTCCTGCCCATCCTTGATCCGCAGGGCGGCCTCCACGGCGTTCTCATCAAAACCGTTCACGACGGGGGGGATATTTGCTGGCGGTACCACCCGCTTGGCGTTCTCGTCGATGCGGAAGGCCGCCATTGGCATCTCGGGATCCAGAACCTGTTTGGCCAATACGGCAATTTTCAGTGCCATAAAAAAACCCCGTGCGATTATGTCGCCGGACTATGAGAAAGATATTACGAACTAGCTAGGAGTGTCAATCTGGTCTGCTCATCATCGGCTATTCCTGGCGGTTCTGACGGGAGTCCAGGGCCCTAATCCAGGTACCATTCGTCGCCGGCAGGGGGCCAGGGATTGCCCTGAGAAAACACCTGTGAGAGCTGGGTAAAAGCACCCAGGAAGCCTGCGGGGTGCAGCCAGATGCTATTGAAACCAAGGTTGGTGTAGTTGGCAGTTCGTCGAGACGTGGTGAACCTGGCCCCTGAGTCCTTCAGGTGGTCGTCCATGGCCATCGAGTCTTCGATCTCGTAGATGGTGAGATAGATGCCCTCCCCGTAACGGTCCAGGAATCGCTGGGATGGTGCGTCCGGGCTGGTGGGTTGGGCCAACTCGATAAATGTGTCGCGCCCCCTCAGAGGTATGACCGCAATTTCCAGGTCCGTGAAGCTGACTTCGAAGCGCTTGGTGGCCTCTAGCTGGAATATTTCGCACCACCGCTCCAATGCCCGGTCGAGGTCCCGCACCAGAACCGCGATTTGCCTCATTCGCAGGGTGCGCGGCGGAGGGGAGGCCTCCCAGTCGTCACCTGCCAACGGCCAGGGATTCGGCCCCTCCTCCAGCTCCACGACCCGGACCACGGCGCCATTTGTCGCAACAGGGTCCAGCTCGACAGTGCGCCGTCCCGGTCGCTGGGAAACACCGCTGTGCCTGACGCCCAGCCGCCTGAGGTTCCCCAGGAGGGCATCCAGATCGCTGGTCTCAAACAACAGCCGGTACGGGCCTCTTCCACGCTTTTCTTTGAAGGTCGCTGACTCGGCATCGCCCAGGTCGGGGCGCCAGAGTTCAACGAAAGTGCCATCTCCGGCGTGCAACACGGCCCGGTCTCCTTCCGGAGCCCGGGAGTGGTGGACAGCCTTCATTCCCAGGTAACTATCGTAAAGGCTCGTCCCGTGACTCAGGTCGTCAACGATGAAGTCAACTTGGCGCAATTTATGCAACACGGTTTTCACTGGGCACGATGCCCCCTTGCGATCTCGGATCGCGGGGGTTGGAATTGGGGGAAAGGTTACTCTCTGCTTGGGAGGGAAACGATGGCCCGGCCTCCCACATGCCGTTCGCCCTGGCTTCCCACCATCACAATGTCGCATTCCACCAGGTTCTGCCCGGCCTCCTGCCGGAGGTCGGTGATGGTGGCCTCCAGCGTCAGCGGGGAGTTGTGGGGCACCGGTTGCCGGAACACCACGTCCAAGTCCCTGATGCAGTCGGGCCCAGCCCAGTCGGTCAGCAGCTGGGCCATCATGGCCATGGCCATGATACCGGGTACGATGGGCCCCGCCATGCCGGAGGAGCGAGCCGTCTCTGCGTCAGTAAACCGGTTGGGAGTCGGAGGCGACCATACCTGGCAAAAGCTGGCCACGCTCTCGTCAGTAGCCAAAGTTTCAATGGGGCCTACCATGTCTCCCAATTCCAGATCTTCAAAGTACGGCAATTCGATTCTCGCAGGCCACGGTTGGTATCCTGTAATTGTCACATAGCTGTCGAAGGGGAAACCGGACGGGACGGTCACTCGCGGCGGGCGAACGACTCCTGCACCTCGGCCACCACCTCTCCATCCTGGTTGCGGAAGGTGGTCTCCCAAACGATGAACACCATGGTACCCGAGCGGCCTGTCTTGGCGTAGACGTCCTTGAGGTGCGACGAGGCGGTGAGGCGGTCACCAGCATAGACCGGAGCGACAGGCTGCACACGCTGTCCTGCGTGCATCTGGGTGCTGCCGAATTCGATCCCCACTTCCGGTAACTGGACTTCCCGCACGAAAATCGAGCAGAGAGTCGGTGGCGCGATCATCCGGCGAAACCCGCTTTCCTTGGCGCCCTCATCGGAAATATACGCGGTGCCCTTCTCGCCCAGGCTAGCATTCACCGCCTGAATCATCTCCGGCGTGATGTCAAAAGGCCCCGCCCTGTGTTCCTTTTCGTGCAACGATTTATCGTAGTTCAGTTCCAACGTCATGGCGCTTGCTCCGGTTGTGCCCTCTGAATCGCTTTACGAAAATTCACGCAGAGGCCACAGTTGCGGTGGCTTTCAGGCGTACAGGCCGGAACTCCATGCTGAGAAGGGCGTCGACCAGGTCGGTCTCGCTGGCTATTCTGGCCGGGAGGTCCGTCATGCAGGTGGCGATGTCGCTGGTGAAGTGCGCATCGCTACCGCCGATGCCCAGGTAACCGAACTGTTCGCAGAGTTCCTCCGCCCGCTCATTCTCCCCCGCTCTTCCTCCGCCGTTCAATATTTCCACGGCGTACACGTCCGTGAAGGACTCACCCTGCTGGATATATTCGGTCAGCCCGATGCCAAACCGGCCCGGATGAGCTGGAATGGCCACTGCGTCGTGGTGGCGGGCCGCCCGCATCAACTCTCGGGCGTCCATCCGTACGTCAGAGAAATCCATGTCCCGCGTGAGTCCGTCGCTCACGCCGTAGACCAGGAAATGGCCGTAACGTGTGTCCAACTCGGATCCCTTCAGGATCAACATGCCGTACTGTTCAGCCAGCGCCGAATAGTCCTTGTCGAAGTCGAACTTGCGATGCTCGGTGAGAACAATCCCGTCAACTGCGTAATTTCTCTTGCGCAGCACCTGCACCCACTTAACGTACTGCTCCACCGTGGCGCGGGAGTCGTCGGAGGAAACGGAATGGCAATGCAGGTCAAGAAACACGTCGGGAGAACTCCTCGGAGGCGCACCGGGATGATAAGCGGCCACGCCAACTATCATAAACAACGATACCCAATCCGGCAACCGCCGCATCGATAGCGACCACTGCCGGCCGGGTTTCAAGCGGACGCGGTCGGGTTTCAAACGGATGCAGGAGTGTGCGGGAGGTCCGGCGGACCTGTAAGCCGGGTTCTGTACCCCGAAACATCGGGGCGGTGACCATCTATCTAGCCCCCCGATCAGGATCGGGGCCCGCGGGAGCGGGACGGCGTTGCCACCGTGGTCGAGCAGCCAACCCGGGGACGAGCCGGGCGCTCATAGTCCCTCTATTTGGCCTTGCTCCAGGTGGGGTTTGACCGCCGCTGCGTCACCGCAGCCGGCCGGACGCTCTTACCGCCCGATTTCACCCTTACCTCGACAGACCAAAGGTCCGAGAGGCGGTATGTTTCTGTGCCACTTTCCGTCTTTCGCGCCGGACTGATCCCTTGCGAAAGCCTGGGCGTTACCCAGCACCCTGCCCGGAGGAGCCCGGACTTTCCTCCCCGGCGACCGTTACCGGTCTCCAAGGCGGCCACCCAGTCCGCTGGGCCTCCTTAGCCAATCTAGCACGACCGGTATGGGTGGTCAAACCGGCAGGTAGTTCCCCTCTTTAAAATTGACATCTATCGAGTGCTGTTGCCAAGGAATACAAAACCGTCATTCCGGCTTTCGCCGGAATCCAGAGCCCCCGGGGAAACACCCTGCGTCTACATCATCGCTAGCAAGCAAAACGGCACCCTCTGCGGAGGGGCGGGATGACGGACGGGGCAGGAATGACTGTTATGCGACGGCGTACGGGGGCTCTGGATTCCTGCTTTCGCAGGAATGACGGCGTATGGATGAGGATGACGGATGATGTTAATTTCAAAGAGGGGCAGTCTCAAACGGCGGCTGTCCTGAGACGGGGCAGCAGATGGCCGTCAAATCCAGCACAAATCCCTGTAGCACAGAGTCGCCCGAGATGGATTCGGGCGTGTCCAGCAACTTGACTTCCTGTCCGGGACGATAGACGTATACGCTCTGCTCCTGCGCGTCGATCAGCCAGCCCAAGCGGGCGCCGTTATCCAAGTATTCCTCCATCTTGGCCTGCAGGTCGGACAGCCGGTCGGAGGAAGAGCGGAGCTCGATTACGAAGTTGGGACAGATTAGAGCAAAACCGATCCGATCTTCGTCGGTCAGGGCTCTCCACCTAGTCAAGGGCACCCAGGCTGCATCGGGTGATCGAACAGCTCCGTTGGGCAATGTAAAACCCGAACTGGAGTCGAATACCAATCCTGACCCTTCAACATCTGACCAATTGGCCAATAGCTGATTCAATTTGCTATTGCGCCAACCCGTCATGGACCAGGTGGGTGGCATTATAATCAACTCCCCTTCGGCAGTGAGCTCCATCCTCAGGTCGCGGTTGTCGGAGCACAGATGCAGAAACTGGTCGGGCGTAATATTCACGGCACGGAAATTGAGCACCAGCCTTTCAAGCGGCGATGCGGCCTGCTCAACGGTGGTCATTTTGGCGGCAGTCATATTCACACCCCCAGTGACCTTGGTCTCGGAAGAGCAACAATCTCAAGACCGTATTCTAGCATTAGCGTAGAACCCAGACCGAACTCCTAGTCGAGTTAATTCCCCGGTCTAGTAATGGAGCAATGGAAAAGACCCCGAATATTCGGCGCCAAGTACACGCAATGGCAGGCCGCTTGGCTAATCCACGAACAGCATGCGGCCGCAGCTGCTGCAGTTGACCGTCTGGCGGCCACTCTTGACCCGTTGCCGCAACTGCGTGGGGAGGGACATCCGGCACCCTTGGCAGAGGTCGCGCTCCACCTTTGCGACTGCCCGGCCGCCCTTGGACTTTCGGAGCGTTTCATACCGCTGCAGCGTCGCGGGATCAAACCTGGCGGCCAGCAACTCCCGTTGCTTCTCGAATTCCCCTTGCTCGGCCCGTAGCTCGTCCACGCGGCGGTTCAACTCGACCTGCTGCATGTCCCAGCGCGCCTTCGTCTCGCTCAGCTGCTGGGTGAGGCCGGCACAGCGTGTCCTTGTTTCCTCGGATTGGATGGATAGTTCCAAGGACAGTGCCTCATCCTGCTCCAGCAGGTGGCGAACGTTGGCCGCCTCGAGCTGCAGGGCCTCCAGATCTCTGGCATTAATCATTGACCCGTCGTACAGCTGTGTCTCCAGCGCCTCGGTTCGTTCCCGCCGGGTCTCCATTTCCATCTGGTTGTCCCGCTGCCGGAGTTCCACTTCCTGCAGGCGTTCCTGCTCGTCCTGCAGGGCACTCTCCAGGTTTTCTATGGAAATTTCTATTTTCAGTTCGTCTTCGGCCTCTTCGAGAGCACGGTAGACCCTGTCGAGGTCGAGATCCACTTCTTGCAATGCATACAATTGTCTTGTGGTCGTCATCGCCTGCTGACCTGCCCATTTTCTATCTCACAGCCTTTCGATTCTAGGAACGCCGCCTGCCGTTGTCAATCGGGCGGTGGCATGACAAAGGGCCGCATGCCCGTTAGAATCATCGCAAATAGGGGCAGATCACTGCCCGTCCAAGGCGCGGGGTAACCCGAGTTAACAGGAGGCAACCGATGGTTCTATCCAGGATCGACAACGACAGATTGACCCGGGTTGGAGCCGGTACGCCCATGGGCGATACCATGCGCCGTTACTGGCTCCCGGCTCTGCTTTGCGACGAACTCCCAGAACCCGATTGCCCGCCGGTGCGGGTGAGGTTGCTGGGCGAGGATCTGGTGGCCTTCCGCGATACATCTGGCCAGGTGGGGTTGCTGGAGGAATTCTGCCCCCACCGGCGTACGTCTCTGTTCTTGGGCCGTAACGAAGAGGGAGGCCTCCGTTGCATTTACCACGGCTGGAAGTTCGACGTTGCAGGCAACTGCCGACACATGATGAACGAACCAGAAGACAGCGACTACCACACCAAGGTCAAGGCCATCTCTTACCCGGTTGTGGAGATGGGCGGCGTGGTTTGGGCGTACATGGGCCCAGCCGACCGGCAGCCGCCGGTGCCCCGCTTCGAGTGGACCCAGGTGCCGGACAGCCACCGTCAAATTACCAAGAACGTGCAGGAGTGCAACTGGCTTCAGGCGGTGGAGGGCGGCGTCGATACGGCCCACGCGCCAATCCTGCACCGCCGCATCACCACTAACACCACCCGGCCCGGCATCGGCATCGATACCCCATTCGTGACGGGCAAGGCACCCAGGGTGGAGGTTGACCGTACGGATTACGGCTATCGCTACGCCGGAGTTCGCGAGCTTGAGGGCAAGGGCAAGAACTTTATCCGGGCCTACCATTTCGTGCTGCCCTTCCATCAGATGCGCCCACAACAGTTCGGACTGTCTGGCGGAACCACCCGCACCATGATCGCCGGACACTGCTGGGTTCCCACCGATGACGAGAATTCGATGGTATTCAACTGGCTGTACAGCTATGGTGAAGAGCCGCTGTCCGAAGCCGACCGGGACATCGAACGCCAGCTGGGCCGCGGGCCGGAAGATCTGGACGCCAGCTACCGCGCCAAACGCAACCGGGACAACGACTGGATGATCGACCGCAAGGTACAAAAATACGAGACGTTCACTGGCATCGAAGGCATCAACACGCAGGACCAGGCGGTCCAGGAAAGCATGGGGGCCATCGTGGACCGCAGCACCGAGAACCTGGCGGCCAGCGATATGGCCATCGTGGTAGCCCGCAGAATGCTCCTCGGTGCGGCCGACACGGTGGCGGACGGCGGCGACCCGCCGGGCCTGTCCGAAAGCTACTACAAGCTCCGCGCCATAGATTGCGTCCTGCCCGCTGACGCCGTGTGGCAGGAAGTGCTGGCCGACCAGATGTATCCGGCTTAGCGCAAAATAGGATCACGCACCAAGCGATCGGGGCGGCGCCAATGATGCGCCGCCCCTTTTTGCAGCAGTTGCCACCGGGATCAGAGCGCCACTTGCAGGGACATCGCGCTTCAGGCGACCGCCCTGGGGCGCATGCTGTGCCAGTCGGTGGCCTGCTCGTAGGCATGGGCAATGCGGAACAGCGTTTCCTCGGAATATGGCCTGCCGCCGATCTGCAGACCGACCGGCATGCCGCGGTCGTCCAATCCGCAGGGCACGGACATCGCAGGGCAGCTGGCCAGGTTGAACAGGCGGGTCATTAGGAAAGGCAGCCTCGTTGCATTTTCCTTGCCGGTGACTGGCGGATCATCGGCGATGGGTTGCGCCGTTTTGCCCGAGGTAGGGAATACCAGCGCATCAAAGCTGTCAAACGATTCCATTACCTGCTGCCGCACTAGGGTACGCAACTTCTGGGCCTTGTTGTAGTATTGGGCGGGGATCACGCTGCCGGTCAGCAGCAGAATTCGGTCGTCATGTCCGTAGTCATCGATATTGTCATGCACCCACTTGGCGTGGTTGTTGGCCGGCTCCACAGCCAGCAGGGTTCCTGATACCGGGCTGGACCACGCCGACACAGGGAGCGAAACCTCCTCCACCGTTGCGCCCAGCTCACCCAGTACCGAGATGGCCTGGGCGACCACGCGTCTCACGTCGGAATCCACCAAGCCGGACTCCATCTGTTCGGTGACCACGCCAATCCGCAGTCCTTCTACACCTCTGCCAAGGGCTGCCCGGTAGTCCGGCACCGGGGAGGCAGACGTCAACCTGTCCTTGGGGTCGTGGCCCGCAATGGCGCCCAAGGTGATGGCGGCGTCCTCGACGGTACGGGAGATGGGGCCCACCGTGTCCATGGACCAGACGCCCCGCATCACGCCATAGCGGCTGACCAGCCCCCAGGTGGGACGCAGGCCGACCAGGCCGCACCAGGTAGCAGGAAAGCGGATGGAGCCGCCGGTATCCTCGCCAAGCGACGTGGCGCACATGTAGGCACCCGTAGCGGAGCCGGAACCGCTGCTTGACCCGCCGGCGTAGGTGTTAAGGTCCCATGGGTTGCGTGGTGTGCTGAAGCGGTGCGAAAAGCCCGTTATGGCGAACTCCGTGAGGTTGGTCTTGCCCAGGAGAACCGCTCCCGCCTGCTTGAGGTTGGCGATGACAGTAGCGTCCTCGTCCGGCACGTAATCTGCCAAGATGCGGGAGCCGCCGGTTGTGCGCACCCCGGCACTGAGAAACTGGTCCTTCACCGCCACGGGAACCCCGTGCATTGGTCCACGGTGGTTACCTGCCGTGATTTCCCGCTCGGCCTCCCGGGCGGCATCCATCGCCAAGTCGCGGGTAACGGTCAGGTAGGCGTTGAACTTGAAATCCAGCGAGTCGATGCGGTCGAGGTATGCCTCGGTCGCCTCGACGGGCGAAACGTCACGCGATGCAATGAGCCTGGAGAGTTCGGACGCGGAAAGGAAGGGAAGCTCGGACTTGTCCATCGTTACCCTCCTGTTTTTAGAAACTATCTCAATACGCACTGAATTTGCTGAAAATTCGCTAATCACTTACCGAGGTCCTGGATTCCTGCTTTCGCGGGAACGACGGGTTGGTTGGATCGCCGTCTTTAAAGATAGTCTCCTAGCGAGGAAATCACATTGAGAAACCTACTGGTGACGTCTTCTGCCAGGTTGGGGGCGCTCCACATCGCGCACGTCCAAGTCCCCTAAACCTAGCAGAGAAGGATTGCCAGTCAACCGCTGCTGAAGCCACTTCTTGTTGAGTGTGGGGTGGCCCCTCAGGCTGACAGTCTTGTGCGGAGTCAATTCTGGAATCGTCATACTAATGCCCGCGCCCTAGGCCGGGGGCAGGATAATGGGTAGCGGCTCCACCTCATCGAGGCCGGGCGGGTTGATGGCGTCCAGCGATTCCAGCAGGGCGTTAAGGCTGTACATCACCTCGGTCAGCTCCGGTTCCTGTATGTCCAGTCCCACGGCGCGGCCCAGAGCCTGTATGTCATCCTTCGACAGGTCGGCCATATCTGCCTCCTTCGCTGTCTGACTTTGGAAGTGGCATCATACTGCGTCAAAACACCGTGCGCGTCAAGGTTCGCGATTGGCGGCTATTTCTGCCGGTTTTGGGTTATACTGGCCTCGCCTCGGCTGAATCGTTCCGGCCGACACTTGAAACCATACCTGTAGAGGCGGCTATGGCCGATTACAAGGAAATTAAGGTGGACCTGGGCCCCGAATCGTCGTTCACCAAGCTCCCCGCAACGGTGGACATCGGTGACTGGTCCTATTTTCTGGCGAAGAACCGCAAGGGCGCATACCAGTTGCTATCGAACGTGTGCCCGCACCAGATGGGCGAGGTGGTTGATTGGGGCAATGTGTTCATGTGCCCCGACCACGGCTGGCGCTTTGAGAAGACCGAGGGTGTCTGCATCAACGGCCCCAACTCGCAAATGACCGCCTTCCCCGTCGCGGTGCAAAGCGGACGCCTGATCGCAACCGTTCCTGAAGATTAGTCTTTTGGCTACCGGCCAAACCCTATCGAAAGACGGTTTCCGCATCTGCAGCAAGGACCTGCCAGGAGTGAGCTATGGAACGCAGCGAGATTCCGTTTCTGAGCGCATCAGATCTTTCGCGGCTTATCGAATCGCGGCAGGTGTCGCCGGTGGAGGCCACGGAGGCCTACCTGCAGCGCATTGACGACGTTGACGGCAAGCTCAACTCCTACATCACCGTCCTGCGAGAACAGGCCCTGGAGTCGGCCAGGCAGGCGGAGGAAGAGATCAGCTCGGGCACCTACCGGGGGCCGCTCCACGGATTGCCAATGGCGGTGAAAGACCAGTTCTACACCGCCGGCATACGAACGACCGGCGGCTCAGCGGTGCTGCGGGACTTCGTGCCGGACGAGGACAGCACGGTGATGGCCAAGCTGAAGGTGGCCGGGGCGGTGTTGTTGGGTAAGCTCAACATGAGCGAGTTTGCCATGGCTGACATCTACAACCACCCCTACGGCACGCCCCGCAATCCATGGGACACCACCCGCAACCCCGGCACCTCCAGCAGCGGCTCGGGCGCGGCCACCGCGGCGTTCCTCTGCGCGACCTCGCTGGGCGAGGATACCGGGGGATCAGTTCGCAGCCCGGCCAACTTCTCGGGCCTGGTGGGCCTGAGGCCAACTTACGGGATGGTCAGCCGCCACGGCGTGATGGGCGGCTCCTGGTCGATGGATATCGTCGGCCCCATCTCGCGCACTGTTGAAGACGCAGCGATCACCTTCCAGGCCATCGCGGGCCATGACCCCAAGGACCCTTACTCTCGGGACGTTCCGGTTCCGGATTACCGGGCTGCCCTGACCGGCGACATAAGCGGCCTGCGGGTCGGCGTCATCGCCGATCGGATGGATGCTCCAAACCTCGACCCGGAGATGCGGGACGCGGTCACCGCCGCCGTCGCCACGCTGGGGGAATTGGGGGCCGATTCCCGGGATGTGTCGATTCCGTTGGCGCCCCACGCGGGCGCTCTGAGCATGACCATCATCGGCGTCGAATGGTCCAACCTGCACCGGCAGACATTTGAACCCAATTTCGAGCTCTTGGACCGAAACAACCAGATCAGGTTCCTCACCGGCAGCATAATTCCTGCCCAGGCCTACAACAAAGCGCAGAAATTGCGGACATTAATCCGCGAGCAAATCCTGTCTGCCCTGGAAGACGTGGATGTGCTGGTGTTGCCCTCCGGAGTCGGCCCGGCGCCGCCGGTGGAGAGCATACCCGGCGTGCCAAGCAAGGAATTCGCCGTGGCCGGACTGAACGCGCGCATCAGCTTCACAGGACCCTTCAACCTGGCAGGAGTGCCGGCGATATCGGTGCCGTGCGGCTTCACTGAGTCGGGGTTGCCCCTCGGCGTACAGATAGTCGGCAGGCCGCTGGCCGAGGAAACGCTGTTCCGCGTGGCGCACGCCTACGAGCAGGCCACCGACTGGCACACCCGGCGGCCGCCAATCTAAGCCTTGACCCTGGAATCTCCCTTCCCCTCGGAGGCAGGGTTTTTTAGTTCTCCCTCTCCCTCCGGGAGAGGGCTGGGGTGAGGGCGAAATGCCGGGGCTATAGGATGGCCGCTCACGAAAGGGAACGCCCCCACCCTAACCCCCCCGGAGGGAGAGGCAACAAATGAAAGACCCTCCCCCGGAGGGAGTTGCGATGAATACGCACCCTCATATTCCGTCCCCGGCAGGAGGAATGCAGTGGAAGATGACATTGGACTGATGGAAGCGTTATACAGCCAACGGCAGATCACTCGCTACCGGCGGGACCCCGTGTCGCGGGAGGATATCGAAAAGATCATCGACGCGGCCATCCGCGCTCCCAGCGGAGGGAACACCCAGCCATGGCACTTCATCGCCGTCACCGAGCGGGACCTGATCGAGAAGATCGGCGGACTGTACCGGGATATCTGGCTGGGAGCCCAGGGCGCGGAACCCCGGCCCGATGAGCCCCTGGCATACCGGCAGGCTCGAGAGCTGGCCAACCGCATGCCCGAGGTCCCCGCGATGATCCTGGTTTGCGTCGACCACTCCCGCGGGCATGCCGGGTACACGCCCGGCGAACCCATCGAGCGGGGACGCTACGCTTCCTCGATCTGGCTGGCCATCCAGAACCTGTTCCTTGCGGCCCGCGCCCTCGGGCTGGGAACCCGCATCACCACGGTGCACATCAGGGGAGAGGAGCAGATCAAGGAGTGGTTGGAAATTCCGGAGCACGTCGAGACCGTTTGCCTCACTCCCCTTGGCTACCCGAGAGGAGGCTTCGGCCCCACGCAAAGGACACCGGCGGAGGAAGTCAGCTCCTTCAACCGTTTCGGGAGCAGGTAGTTTTAGGATACACCCTCACCGTGACCCTCTCCCAAAGGGAGAGGGAATTGAAGGCCAAATAAGAGCCCCCGGCGATAATGCCGGGGGCCTGATTTTCCAGCCTTGAGGTTTGCCCAGGTTACGCGTTGGTGATGATGGGCATCTGTTTGATGGAGCGGAAGGTGATGCTGGATTCGTAATCCATCTCCTCCTGGCCCAGCTCCATGTTGGGATAGCGCTCGGCCAGTTCGCGGAACACTTCCTGTCCCTCCACGCGGGCGATGGTGGCGCCGAGGCAGTGGTGAATGCCGGCGCCGAAGGACACGTGCGGGTTGGGCCAGCGGGTGATGTCCATTTCGTCAGGCCGCTCGAACTTCTTGGGGTCGCGGTTGGCCGACGGGATGAACCACCGGACGCGGTCGTCCTTCTTGATCAGCTTGCCCCGCATCTCGACGTCCTGCGCGGCCAGGCGCTGGATGGACTTCACGGGAGAATCGTAGCGGAGGGCTTCCTCGTTGGCTCGTACCATCATGCCCTGAGGATCGGCCTTCAGGAGGTCCCATTGGTCCCGGTTCCGCATGAACGCCAAGGTGCCGTTGCAGATCAGGTTGATGGTGGTCTCGTGACCGGCGAGGAGCAGCAGGGAGGTGTTGACCAGCGCCTGCTCGCGGGTGAAGACGCCTGCCTTTTCGCCCTGTGCCAGCACGGAGATGAAGTCGTCGCCGGGGTTTACGATGCGCTCTTCAACCATTGGGTTGACGTACTCGAGCATCTCCTCCATGCCTTCCACCAGCCTGGGCAGGCGGTCGGCTTCGCCGCGGGCGATGTTCAGCAATTTCTCGGCGATGGCGCGGATGTACGGGCGGTCCTCCGTGGGCACACCCATCATTTCGGCGATGACCAGCACCGGCAGGGGCGTGGCCAAGTCGCGCATCATGTCGAAATCGTCCTTCTGATCGGCCTCGTCCAGCAACTCGTTGATGGCGTTCTGGACCAAAGGGCGCCATTCCTCCATTGACTTGGGCGTGAAGTAGGCGTGCACGACCTTCCGCATTTCCAAGTGGTCGGGACGGTCGTACTGGATGAACTGCTTGCCCTGGTAATTGCGGACGAACTCGTACAGCTCGCTGTCCGACTCGTTGACGGCAGGATAGGGCCCGCGCGGGTCATTGAGCCAGACGGAACTGGAGAACAGCTCGTGGTTACGGGTCAGCCACACGAGGTCATCGTGCCTGGTGATGACCCAGAGCTCGTACAGCTCGTTCCAGTGCACCGGGTCTTCGTCCCGCAGCTGACCATAATAGGTGTAGGGGTCGTACATGATTTCCGGGGCGAACATGTTCTCGTTAATGGTCGTTACCATAACCTCACCAACTCAGCTTGGTTTTCGGCAACTCTAATTGGAATCTCAATAATTTGTCAAGCAGATAACCCCGAATTCTACACCCTAACTGACCAGGGTCTCGCTGCCTCGGCTTTGTCAAACCGGTTTTCATAATCCATAATGGGCCGGGATCCATAATGGGTCGACCAGCCCGGCTCCGCCTCTGCCGCTGAATATGGTTGGCTAGGAAGGCCGGGCGCCACGGGAGTTTAAAATGCGTATCCTGCTCGTCGCCACCAACCGGCAAGACCGGCTGAACAGCCGAATGAGTGCCCAGCCCATGCCCATCGGCTTGGCCTACATCGCGGGACACCTCGACCACGAACGTCACCAGGTCAAAGTCGTGGACCTGATGTTCGCCGACGACTACCTGTCCGAAATTGAGACCATCGTCCAGGAATTTCAGCCCCACGTGGTGGGTGTTTCGCTACGGAACCTGAGCAATCACAGCTACCTGAACACCCAATGGGCGCTGCCAATCACCAAGGATGTGATCGACCGTATCCGCGAGCACAGCCAAGCCACCATCATCGTGGGCGGTCCTGCCTTCAGCCTGCTGCCCAAACAGTGCTACGAGTACCTGAAGCCCGACCTGGGGGTGGCCGGCGATGCCGGAGAGACCTTCGCCGAGGTCTGCGAGCGAATCGAGATAGGCGAACTATCGGCCTACGACCTGCCAGGCGTTGTCTACGGCAAGGACGGCGACGTGGTGCTGAACGAGGGTTTGTGCGTTTCTTCCTTCGCCAGCCGTCCCCGCTTGGACGACCTTGAGATGGACAAATACCGCACTGCCGGTTTCGGCGTCGGCGTACTGACCAAGCTGGGCAGCTTCTCCTATCCGACGCCCTCCTCCACAGTAGGGATGAGCGAGGCGGACTTCCGGGTAATCCGGCCCATCGACGAGGTGGTGGCCGAGGTTAAAGAGCTGTGGGAGCGCTACCAGCTTCGCAAGGTCTTCTTCGTGGACAACGGTTTCAACTTTCCCTTGGACCACGCCAAGTCGCTGTGCAGCGCCATCCTCGAAGCCGACTTGGGAATCCGCTGGAACACCTGCCTCGCCTCCTTCAACTGCGACGCGGAACTCGTGCGCCTGATGAGGGACGCCGGTTGCGCGCTGGTGCTGATGGGCAATCGCGGCGGCGACCCTCACGGCGGCACTGGCTCTATGGAGGAGCACATGGAGGCGCAACTCGAGGTGCCGAGGCTATGCGAGGAAGGCGGCCTGCACTACACCATAGCCCGCACATTCGGGGAGCCGGGTGAGACCCGCGAGACCGTGGAGCACAAGCTGGACTTCCTGCGCCGTATCAACCCTGCCCTCGCCAACCTGAGGATCGGCGTCAGCGTAATGCCGGGCACCGACGTCGCCGCCCGCGCCATGGAGGAGGGGTTGATTGCGGACGAAAGCGAGCTTATCGAGCCAACTTTCTACATAGCAAAGGAAGTCCGGGACTGGATCGTCCCATACCTCCAGGAACAGGCGGACGGCAACCCTCGCTGGAACCTCTGGTAGACCAGCAAGCGCCAGGCAGAAACGTGAACGCCGGGGCCAGCCTTGGGTTGGCCCCGGCGTTCTTTTGCCATTCCCGCTTGCTGCCTGCCCCTTAAGTCCGGCCCAAATCCGCAGCGACGGCGGTCTCCATTGCGCGGATGGCAACTTCGATTTGAGCGTCATCGGGCTCCCGCGTGGTCAGACGCTGCAGCCACAGCCCGGGCGTGGCGAGGGCCTTGCCAATCAGCGCCGCTTGGTGTCGGCCGCTGAATCTGATGACCTCGTAGCTCACGGCAGCGATCACCGGCAGGAGCAGGATGCGGGAGGCGATGCGCCACCACCACGAGGCCTCCAGAAGGGCAAACGCGATGAACACTGCCACCGATACCAAGACCACCGTCAGCAGGAATGCGGTGCCGCAACGGGGGTGAGGGGTGCCGAACTTGCGCACGTTGTCGACGTTGAGTGGCAGGCCGGCCTCGTGGGCATGCACCGTCATGTGTTCGGCGCCGTGGTAGGCGTAGACCCGGCGGATGTCACGCATGGCCCCTATGACGGCGACGTAGCCGACGAGGATGCCCAGCCGCAGTACTCCCTCGATGGCCTCGCTGAGAAGGCCGCTCCCTATCATCGGCTCCAGCAGGCGTACGACCCCCAGCGGCAGCAGGAAGAACAGCCCAATCCCGAAGATCAGCGAAATCGCCAGCGTAGCGCCCATAATCCAGCCAGGGATTCCCTCGTTTCCGGCCTTATTATCGCTGGGGCTGGCGGCGGCCAGATCCGCCGAAATCTGCAGGCACCTGATGCCTAGAATCAGGGTTTCGAGCAGGGTGAGAACGCCGCGCGCCAGTGGGACCCGCCTGAGTCGGCCGTTATAGATGGGGTTGAGCCGCTGCTGCAGGTCTTTGATGCTGCCGTCCTCTCTCCGGACGGCCAGGCTGAAGAAGTCGCGGCCCCGGATCATTACTCCTTCGATTACGGCCTGGCCGCCATACAGATGTGCTGGCTGATTCGCCAAGAAATGGCCTCTACTGTCAATCTTGGTCTGCGGACAACGAAAAGTGGTGCGGAAAATGGGTGACGTGACTGGCACTGGAGCCAAAATGAAAATCGAGGGCCTGGGCCCTCGATCTGGTTGGTGGACCGCCTATCGACGGTTGAATCGCCTGTTGAATCTCTCGATACGCCCCTGGGTATCCACGATGCGTTGCTCCCCGGTATAGAAGGGGTGGCAGTTGCTACAGATCTCCACCCTCAACTGCGGCCGGGTGGCCCCGGTCTGGAAGGTGTGCCCACAGGAACAAATAACGGTGGCATTGAAAAAGCGGGGGTGGATATCGGCCTTCATCCCTAAAGTCCTTGCCTGTGATTGCTTGCGCGAAGCCGGGTTACGCCTCTGAGATGGGATAGACGCTAACGCGGCGACGGCCCTTGGCGGCCCATTCGTACTTGACCTCGCCATCCATCATAGCGAAAAGCGTGTAGTCACGGCCAAGACCGACGTTGTTCCCAGGCCGTATGCGAGTGCCGCGCTGGCGCACCAGGATCGAGCCACCCGTGACCCGCTGGCCGCCGTAGCATTTCACTCCCAGGCGCTTGGCATTGCTGTCTCTTCCGTTGTTGGTGCTGCCACCTGCTTTCTTGTGAGCCATGTTTCCCCTGCCTGTTCCGCGACCCTCAGCGAGCACTGTGGACGCTAGGGTGCGAGTATGTCCTGAATTTCCAGCCTGGTGTAGGACTGACGGTGGCCGCGCTTCCGACGGTAGCGGGTTTTGGCCTTGTACTTGAAGACCATCAACTTCCGGTCCTTGTAGTGTGACACGACTTGGGCCAGGACCTTGGCTCCTTCAACCTTGGGAGCACCAACGGTCAGTTCGCCGTCCTTCGACACTGCCAAGACCTCGTCGAACTCCGCCACAGAATCCACGTCGTTGGGCAAAAGTTCCACGTCCAGGGTATCGCCGGGCTTAACCCTGTACTGCTTTCCACCTGTCTTGAAAACCGCGTAATCCATGAGAACCTCGACAATTATACTAGGGCAGACGCCCAGCAGTGTCAACCGAAATCGACACGCGTTGAAACGGTCGCAGAGGGTACCCCGCTGGAACCCGGCGTAGGGCCCTGATCAATTGGCACGCCCCAGATCAATTCGCTTATTAGGAATTTCAGGGTTTTTAGTGCTCCCTCTCCCTCCGGGAGAGGGCTGGGCTGAGGGCGAAATGCCCGGCTATACGATGGCTGCTCACGAAAGGGAACGCCCCCACCCTAACCCTCCCCCGGAGGGAAAGGGAACAAGTGAAAGACCCTAGTAGGAATTTAGATTGGCAGGATTCTTGTGGGTGGTAATATAATACTCCCTTTCCAGCGATTGCCTTGAAGCGACACCGGAGGTCCAGACTTTGACGTCCATGAGGCAGCAAGAGTTGACGGGATCCGAACTCCGCCGGGCATTCCGGCTGGCGTTTGACCGGCTGGAGGAGTATCGAGAGACCGTCAACGCCCTGAACGTGTTTCCCGTCCCCGACGGCGATACCGGGACCAACATGTCCTTGACCTTGCGTTCTGGCATCGAACGCTGCCCCGATGCCGAGGGCGTAACGGCCGGGGAGGTTGCGCGGGAGCTGGCGCAAGGCGCATTCTTCGGTGCCAGGGGCAACAGCGGGGTCATTCTTTCCCAGTTTTTCAAGGGCTTCAGCGACGCCCTCCAGGGCCGCGATACCTGCTCTGCCGCCGATCTGGCGCAGGCGCTGGACTTGGCCCGAGTTGCTGCCTACGGCGCAGTGGGCGCTCCCAAAGAAGGAACCATGCTCACCGTTATCCGCAGGGCAGCCGAGGCGGCGCTGGAGGTGGTGGAGGGAGCCCACGCAACCGGTCTGCTGGCGACCGCCTTCGAGGCCTCCTGCATTGCGCTCAGGGACACCCCTGAGCAGCTGCCGGTTCTGAAAGAGGCGGGAGTGGTCGACTCGGGCGGACTGGGGGTGGTCATCATCGTCGGGGGCGCCCTCGAGGCGTTGTCCCCCGACCAACACCGGGAAGTAAGCATGGGAGTCCGGCTCGATATCATTATCGACAGCAGCATGGCCTCCCTGAGTGATTCCGGCCAGTCGAGAAACAAGGGCTTTGTGCATGCTTCCCTCGAGGAGGTCTGGGGTTACTGCACCGAGTTCATCATCAGCGGCACGAGCCTCAGCCTGAACGATGTCAGGCGTTATTGCGAGGAAATGGGCCGGTCCACCGTCGTTGTTGGCGATTCGCAGAACGTGCGGGTTCATGTCCACATGGAGGATCCCGGCGCTGCCATCAGCTACGGGGTGGCCTTGGGAACAGTGTCCAGCGTCAAGATCGAGAACATGAACCAGCAGAACATGGAGTGGGCCGCGGGCCACACGGCTCCCGCTCCCAGCGTGGGCGCGCCCTTGACGGTCGTGGCAGTCGCGGCTGGTCAGGGACTGGCGGATCTGTTCAAGGGATATGGTTGCGGGCACGTCATCGAGGGCGGTCAGACCATGAACCCAAGCGTGCAGCAGGTCATGCAGGCAGTGGAGTGCGCCGGGGCGGATCACACCATCCTGCTCCCCAATAACAAGAACATCGTTCTCACCGCGGAGCAAGTTGCCGCCAACGACCCCTCTGTCCACGTGGTGCCCACCCGCAGCGTCCCGCAGGGCGTGGCCGCGATGCTGGCCTACAATCCCCTGTCGACGCTGGAGGAGAACCTCGCGGCAATGGAGTCGATATTGCCAGAGGTCGCCAGTATCGAGATCACCCAGGCGGTCAGGGACACCAGCGTGGACGGGGTATCCGTCAGTCTCGGGGACTACATAGCTTTGCTCGACGATAAGCTGGTGCTCACGGCCTCCTCTGCAGAGGAGGCGCTCCAAGGGTCTGTAGGAATGGCTGGAGTTGACTCCAGTTCCATCCTAACCATTTACCGCGGGGCGGACGCTGATCCGGACGCCGCCGCGGCCTGCGCCGCCGCGGTCGAGGAGGGCACGCCCGGCCTGCAGGTGGACCAGATCTACGGAGGCCAACCCCACTATCAATACCTGGCATCCATCGAGTAACGGTCGCTGCCAGAGGGTAAAAGCAGGGCGTTTCGCCCTCCGCTGAGTTGGAGGCTCAATGGCGATACGAATAGTCACCGACAGCGTGTCGGATTTGCCGTCGGCACTGGCGCAGGCCAACGACATTACGGTCGTGCCCTGCTATGTAATCATTGGCAGTGAGACATACAAGGACGGGGTCGAGTTAACGGCCGACCGGTTCTACTCACGACTCCCAACCCTCTCCCGCCTGCCCTCGACGTCGCAGCCGACCATTGCCGACTTTCAGGAGTTCTACCAACGGCTGTTGAACCAGGGACACCAGATACTGTCCATCCATGTCAGTTCCAAGCTAAGCGGGACGCTCAACTCGGCAGCCCAGGCCAAGGCATCACTGGGCGACCCTTCGGACATCGAAATCGTGGATTCCCAGTCGGCCTCCGCACCTATGGCGCTGATCGTGCTGGATGCCGCCCGGATGGCGCGCGAGTCCGCGAACATCCAGGAGGTAGCCCGCCAGGTTCGGCAGTCTCTCCCGAGAAATCACGGTTTTGTGATGGTGGACACGCTGGAGTACCTTCAGAAGGGCGGACGGATCGGCAAGGCGCAGGCGTTTGTCGGCGGTATGCTGAAGGTCAAGCCCATCCTTAGCATCAGGGACGGCGAGGTACACCCCGTCGAGCGGCCGCGCAGCCTCGAGCGGGCCAAGAATCGTCTGGTTGAGCTGGCCAAGGAGCTGGCCCCTATCCGGCAGGTGAACATCAGCTACAGCACCGACCGCGTGCAGGCGCTGGGCATAAGGGCGCAGCTCGCCGAACTGGTGGCGCCGGAAAACCTGGTCGAATCGCGGTTCGGTCCGGTGCTCGGAACCTACGTGGGCCCCAACGCCTTGGGTGTGGCAGTAACGCAGGGCAGCTACGATGCGGCATAGCCGCAGCTGACAGATCTCTTTCCGGCGAATGGCAGCAGTCTGCGATGGTGGGCGCCCGGCAGCGAGTTGGGAACGGATCCGGGCAGGACAATCGCGCTTTAACTGCGCACTCAGGGATATAGAGTCTGTAAACCGTCATTCTTGCCTCTGGCCGTCATTCCTGCGAAAGCAGGAATCCAGGACCGCCGTGGGGACCTTGGGCGCCCAAACGGTAAGGGGCTCTGGATTCCGGCTCAAGGCCGGAATGACGGGGCCTGGGTGGCCGTAATGCGATTGCCTTGGGGATCTGGGTTGATTGGCCCGGCACTCGGGTTTATCGTTATGTAATGGAACTCCCCAGAACGAGCACGCCCGACTGGGCGGTTATTTTCCGAAACGTCATCGGCCTCGAGAGTCAGCGGGGTTTCAACAACAGCGCCGTAGTTGGCGGATTGGACCGTTTCCGGGAACGGTGGCGCGCGGAAATGGAGTCCTTGACCCCCCCTGGCGCCGATACCGGTTTCCTATTGCAGCGAAATTACGGCGATATGTCACCAGCCCAGCGGGAGAACTGGGGCAGGCAGTGGCTGGACCTGCTAGCTGGCAACGCCCCGCCGACAGTAAAGAAAGAACCTGGGAATTGCCCCCAAGGGTCGGGAGGCGAAGGGCAACGCCAGCACGTCCCTGCCCTTGATCCAGCCGTTGAGCTGACCGCAGTTGACACCCTTCCCAAGCCGCGGCCGGCCCTCCGCCTTCAGCCGGGCGGGCAGAGCGTGGATGACCCGGTTGACCGGCTGAGGGGTATCAACACCAAGATGTCGGAGCGGCTCAAGCGGCTGGATGTCGCCACAGTTCGCGATCTGCTGTATCTCTTTCCGCGCCGCCACGACGATTTCTCGAACGTGGTGAACATCGCCGAACTCGTGCCCGGACAGGACTGCACTGTCGTGGCCACCGTCTGGGAATCGCGGGTTGTCGCCCAGGGCCCGCGTGGGCGCAGGCAGGATACGGAGGCGGTGCTGGGGGACAATACCGGCAACCTGCGTGTCATCTGGTTCGGCCAGCGTTACCTGGCCCGCACGCTTCCCCCCGGCCGCCGGGTGGCCATCAGCGGTAAGGCCGACGTTTTCCGAGGCCAGCCGGTATTCGAGTCCCCTGCCGTGGAACCTCTCGAGAGAGAGGAGGCAGGCATTCACACCGGGCGCATGGTCCCGGTATACCCACTGACCGAGGGACTGAACGCACGTGCGTTGCGCGGTTTCACTTGGGACGCACTGCAGAACTGGCTGGGCGGCGTGGAGGAAACTCTGTCGCCCGATGTGGCCGGGTCAGATTCCTTGGCAGGTATGATGCCCCTCCGGGAGGCGATCTTCCAGGCCCACTTCCCCGACGACGAGGAAACTTGGCAAGCCGCACGCTCCCGCCTCGCTTTCGACGAACTGTTGACGCTCCAACTGGCCGTGCTGGGCCGACGCCGGGAATCTCAGGTCGAGGTGAGGGGCGCGTCTGTCGATCCGCCTGCCGGTGTGGTGGACAATTTCCTGCGTTCGTTGCCCTTCGAGCTGACGGGGGCGCAGATCCGTTGCATCGACGAGATTGGCAAGGACATGAAACGCGGAGCTCCTCCGATGAACCGGCTGCTGCAGGGCGAGGTTGGCAGCGGCAAGACGGTGGTGGCCCTGGCCGGGCTGTTGTCTGCGGCAGTGGCCGGGTTTCAAGGGGCACTGATGGCTCCGACGGAGGTACTGGCAGAGCAGCATTTCCGCTCGGTGTCCCGGATGCTGGAGGGTCTGCCAAGGCCGGTGCGGGAAGACAACATGTTCTCGGTGCACCTGGAGGGATTGGCGCGCCCTGTCTCGGTGGGTCTGCTCACCGGCAGCGTGCGGGCCCCGGTCAAGCGAATGCTGACCGCAATGTCCGCGGACGGTACCCTGGACCTGGTTATCGGAACCCAGGCGCTGATCCAGGAGGGAGTGTCCATCCCGGCGCTGGCGCTGGCGGTGGCCGACGAGCAGCACCGGTTCGGCGTGATGCAACGGACGGCGCTGCGGCAGCGTGGAGGAGAGAACCCTCACACGCTGATTATGTCCGCTACCCCCATTCCCAGGACGCTCTCGATGACCCTGTACGGAGACCTGGACATCTCCACCATCGACGAGTTGCCTGCCGGCCGGCAGCGGGTGGGAACCCGGTGGGTGCCCCAGGAAAAACGATCCGGGGCCTACCAGTTCGTGCGGGACCAGGTGGCCGAGGGGCGCCAGGCCTTCGTGGTCTGCCCGCTTATTGACGAGTCCTCCAGCATTGAGGCGCGGGCCGCAACCGAGGAATACGAGCGGCTGTCAGGAGAGGTGTTCCCGGACCTGATGGTGGGCCTGCTCCACGGGCGCATGCACTCGCGGGACAAGGACAGGGTCCTGCGCAGCTTCAGCAACGGTGACCTGGACGTGCTGGTTACCACCGCCGTTGTGGAAGTGGGCATCGACGTGCCCAACGCCTCCGTCATGCTGATCGAGGGTGCGGAGCGTTTCGGCCTGGCCCAGTTGCACCAGTTTCGTGGCCGAGTGGGGCGTGGGGAGCACCGGAGCTACTGCTTCCTGCTTTCGTCCGAGACGCAGAGCGCGGCTGCGAAGGAGCGTCTGTCGGCCCTGGAGCGCACGCACGATGGATTCGAGCTGGCGGAAATCGACCTGGAGCTCCGCGGGCCGGGCGACTTCTTTGGCACCCGCCAGAGCGGCCTGCCGTCGCTGAGGATGGCCCAGTTTTCGGACCGCGCAC
This sequence comes from Dehalococcoidia bacterium, assembly GCA_965249355.1. Classification (GTDB taxonomy): domain Bacteria; phylum Chloroflexota; class Dehalococcoidia; order Lucifugimonadales; family UBA3495; genus VXOI01. The sequence goes on along the minus strand of CBDFLW010000004.1, from coordinate 1,297,151 downwards.
TGTTGCAATCGGCCCGGGAGCTCGCGTCTCGAATCGCCGGGGAGGACCCCGAATTGAAGGCCCCGCAGCATTCGGCCTTGGCGGCGCAGGTGTCGCGCTTCCTCAGCCGTGCCGCATCCGTTGCAGAATGACCGCGAATTCCCGTGCCCGCTAGTGCCGCCATTGGCACATTAAGACACGGCCCGGCCCAGAGGATGCAAGGCTGGTAGTGGGCCTCCCTAGAATTGATGGACGAGTCACCGGGCCCCGTCATTCCGGCCCTTGAGCCGGAATCCAGGAACCCTGTCGCTGTTTTCGTTGGCTTTCTTCCAACCCTTCTGGATTCCGGCTCAAGGCCGGAATGACGACATAGTCTCCGGGATGACGATATAGTCTTCGGCAGTCATCAATTCAATAGAGTGGGACTTCTAACCAAGAGCCCTAAACCGGTAACCCACGTTCCAGATGGTTTCGACGAAGGACCGGCCCGGGGATTCGACCTTGGAGCGGAGCCGCCTCACGTGCACATCAACGGTTCGAGTTCCGCCGAGGTAGTCGTAGCCCCACACCTGGCTCAGCAGCGCATCGCGGGTGTAGACGCGTCCGGGGTTGGACGCCAGCAGGGCCAGCAGCTGGAATTCCTTGTAGGTCAGGGTCACCCGGCGTCCGGCGACGGATACTTCGTAGCGCTCAAGGTTGATGCTGAGGTCGCCGACGGTCAGGGTTTGCGAGCCCGAGGGACCGTTGACCCGGTAGACTGCTTGCTTCACCCGCAGCGACAGTTCGTCGTTGGATGCGGGGCAAATCACCAACTCGTCCGGGTTGAGCGCCGGATCGTACTTGTTAATCGCATCCTTGGGAATCGCCGCGACAACTGGGACCTTTTTCTCGCGGCAACTTCCTACTGCCCTTCTGGCATCCGAAATTGCCAGCGACGACATGTCCAGCAGCACGGCGTCGAGAACAACGTCATCAACTTCGTCCCACGAGAGCTCGCCGCCTTCCTCCACCCTGCAAGTCATGCCCGCGCGTCCGACCGCGGCGGCAAGGCCGCCGGCGCTGCCCTGGTCGACCAGCACTACTACGTTATACAACTGATCCAGCCCAACCTTGAGCCACGGTCCTACCGTAACCGGATGACCATGCCTGTTCCTCTGCCATCGCAATCCTCCCGCAAAGAGGATAACAACAACTAGTCAGTATACCAAAATGCATAACTGCCTTAGATTCGCTGGCCGACGGGGGCAGGGTTTTTTAGTTCTCCCTCTCCCGGAGGGAGAGGGCTGGGGTGAGGGCGAAATGCCGGGGCTATTCGATGGCCGCTCACGAAAGAGAACGCCCCTACCCTAACCATCCCCCGGAGGGAGAGGGAACAAATGAAAGACCCTGGTGTGCGGGCGGGGCAATCGCATACAAACCCATTCGCCCTGCTGCCAGGAGCGTAAATTTGACGCTCCTATGCCTGCAAACTATCATAGTATTTCAACGTCCAATCCACTCCGGACCAGCTCCACTTGGATCGGGAGAGGCTCCGGCGGAGGAAACCGGAATGACAGTTCAGACATTCGCATCCGCGGCTGCAGAGGCGCGGCATCGCATTCGCACCAACCAGTGGCGCGGCGTCACCTCAGGGGTGGCCCCCGGTCACGTGCAGGCAAACCTGGCTATCCTGCCGAAAGACCTGGCTTTCGATTTCCTGCTGTTCTGCCAAAGGAACCCCAAGCCGTGCCCGTTGCTGGAAGTGATCGAGCCGGGCAGCGTCGAGCCGGCCCTGACCGCGCCGGGTGCGGACATCCGGACCGATGCCGCGGGGTACCGGGTGTATCGCAACGGCGAACTTACGGCCGAAGTAGACACGCTCGCTGACTACTGGCAGGACGACCTAGTCAGCTTCCTGCTGGGCTGCAGCTTCTCATTCGAGCAGGCAATGGTAGAAGCTGGCATTCCCCTGCGGCACCAGGAGCAGGGCAAGAACGTGGCAATGTACATCACCAACGTCGACACGGCTCCAGCGGGCGCGTTCTCCGGCCCCATGGTGGTGAGCATGCGGCCCATCAAGCGGGAGCAGGTGGTGCGGGCGGTGCAGGTGACTTCGCGGTTCCCCGCCACCCACGGTGCGCCAGTACATATCGGAAGCCCGCGCGACATCGGGATCCGCGACCTGGATGTCCCCGATTTCGGCGACGCAGTGGAGATAAAGCCCGACGAGGAACCGGTGTTCTGGGCCTGCGGGGTGACTCCCCAGGCGGTGGCCCTCAATTGCAAGCCGCCCCTGATGATCACGCACGCCCCAGGGAGGATGTTCATCACCGACCAGCGGGACGTTGACTACGCCGTGCTGTAGAGGCCCGGCGGCCCGTAAGCGCGCCGAGCGACTGCGTCGACCTCAATTTCTCCGGGCGATGTCCCGGCGATGAAGCTGCCGGGCCGCCGGTGCCCTACCGAATTCGTTTCAAAATCGTTTCGCAGGAACAGGCATGACTGAGACCATCGAGGACATAATCCTGGACCACGACAAGCGGGGTATGCTGGCTCTTCGGCCTCACCTGCCGGACGATTTCTGCCGTCAGGCGGCGCAGTACGTCATGGACCACCCCGGCCACACAGTAATCGTGACCGGGTTCTACGTGATCATGGCGGGTAAACCGGAGACCGACGGGCCGCCCGGCGCCATCGCCATCGGCCAGGCGCTGCAGGCACTCGGCCGGAGGGTCACCTACGTCACGGATTCTTACACCGCCCCGGTGTTGCAGCAATGGTCCGGCGGCGCAGACGTCGTGGAATTCCCCATTGCCGACGTCGAAGAGAGCAAGCGCCACGCCGAGCAATTGCTCCAGGAGCTCGAGCCCTCGTTGCTGATTTCCATCGAGCGATGCGGGCGAAACCGCAACGATGCCTACCTGAACATGCGGGCGCGGGACATCACGCCCCAAACGGCCCGGGTCGATTACCTGTTCGATAGTAGCATCCCGTCAGTGGGCATAGGCGATGGCGGCAACGAGATTGGCATGGGAAACCTGATCGACGTGATCCCGTCTGTGGACAGCCTGCCCGACGATCCCGCCATCAGCCGCGTTGACCGGCTGGTCATCGCCAGCGTGTCGAACTGGGGCGGCTATGGCCTGGCGGCGGCCCTGTCTCAACTCGCCGACCGGAACCTCCTCCCCGACGCCGGAGCGGAAGCACTGATGGTACATGGCATGGTCGACGCAGGAGCGGTGGATGGCACCACCGGTGACGCCGTGGCGACGGTTGACAACTTCAGCATGGAGGAAAACGGCGCGCTGCTGGCCCGGCTCCACCAACTGGTCAGCACTGGGTAATTGGGCCATCCTGGTCCCGGTCATACACCGAACCATTGCCGTGGAATGAGAGACTCCTCGCTGAATTTCAATGCAGGTGAAGGCTCCTGGAGTCAGGCCGCGCTGCAACTGATTTGCTTGGCGCTGGCCGTCGCCTTGGCGCTATTGACGCTGGGGCCGATGTTCGACCACCACTTTGCCGAGCGGCACCCTGGTCACCATCACCTGTACCTTGGCCCGGCCCCGGACGAGCATGACCACAGTTTCGCGCAGGACCACGCTCACCGCGCGCGCTGGTTGATGACGTCTGCCGCATTGGAAGCGGGCGGACCGGAGGAGGCTGGGGTCGTGTATTTCTCGCCCAGCGACAGGACCGCAACAAGAGCAGTACACCTGACATTGCCTCTATTCGCTCCGTCGCTCATTCTTTACGGGGACGACGCGAGGATTCTCCCGACCACTTCTGCAACGAGCGCCGTCCTCAGTGGCGCCACTATCGCCCTGCCGAAACGCCCTCCGCGCGCATAACTCTCTTCACCCCTTGCCGGGTTCCAGCCGGAGCCGGTCCACGGAATGAAACGGCCTGGCGTGGTTGCCCGAACAAAACAGACGCTCACACCGTTTGCGAAAGGAGAGTTTATGCGTCGGCATATCCGTAATTTGGTTTGGCTCGTCGCGACGTCGGTCGCCGTGCTGAGCCTGGCTGCAGGGGCGTTGCTGGCCCACGAGGGCCGTCCCGTCGGCGACTACCGTTTCACCGTCGGCTGGCTGGAGGAGCCTGCCTATGAGGGTTCCCGGAATGCCGTATCCGTTCGAGTGAACAAGATCGTGGCCAGTGAGGTCACCGGAGCGAATGGGGTCCAAGAGGAGGGTCACGGCGAACCCGGCAACAATGCCGGGGATCCCGGATCCACTCCGGCCATGCCACACGGCGAAGAGGAGTCTGGGCCAAGCGAGGAGCACCACGGGGGCGAGGACGCAGGTGACCAGGACACGGGCGGCCACGGGACGGAGGACCAGCACAGCAAGGAAGGCGAGGACCATAAGGCGCCGACGGCCACTCCAGCCGCATCTCACGATGATTCGGACGGACACCACGACCCGGCGCCCGGGCCTTCAAAGACAGGCGACCCACAGCCCTCGAGCGCCGGTCAGGGCGAGCGCCACGATCCCGGGGGCACCAACGGTGGCAAGGGCTCCGGGGAGGGACAGACCAGCCGCCTGATCCTCCCCCAAGGAGCGGCCAAACCATTGGCAAGCGTGGCAGGACAGGACGAGAGCGTTGCGGTTCCGGTGGAGAACTTGGAGGGCAACCTGCAGGTGGAGGTTACCCACGTCGCCACCGGCGCGTCGCGGATCCTGGACCTCGAAGCGGCCTGGGGCGACCCTGGACTTTATGTCGCAAGGCTGATTCCCACGGCGGCCGGTGTTTACGAGTTCCGCGTCTTCGGCACCATCGAGGGTACAGCAGTGGATGAGACCTTCGTATCCGCGGGAGCAGGCGGAAACTTTGACGACATCCAGACCTCAGCAGACCTTCAGTTCCCAGAGCAGTTGCCCGGGATGCGCGAGGTTGTTGCCGCCGCTCAAGGAGCGCGGGACATAGCACAGCAGGCCCAGGATACAGCCTTGGCGGCACAGGCGGGCAGTGCCTCCGATGGCAGCGGGGGCGGAAACGCGCTGGCCGTCGTGGCTTTGATCATCGGCATAGTCGGCGCGGCACTGGGCGCGGGCGGAGTTTTCATGGCCGTTCGGGCACGCCAACCCCATTAGGCGAGGAAATTTTTGGCCGGACTGTCGCGAATCGATTCTCACGGCTACAGGCAGACGACGGGGGGCAGGCGCAAGCGCACGTTGCTGGCGCTGGCCTCCCTGTTGATTCTGGCGGCATCGGCGTGGTGGTGGCTGACGCCGCAGGGCGCATCGGCCCACGCCAACCTGGCTTCGGCGCAACCGGCACCAAGCTCGGAGCTTGAGGACGCGCCCGAGCGGATAATCATCTGGTTTACGGAACCCATCGAGGCCAGCCTTAGCAGCATCCAGGTGCTGGACTCGACGGGAGAGCGAGTGGACCTCGAAAACAGCGAGGTCGACGACCTCAATCCCCTCGTTATGTCCGTCGGATTGGACGAAGTCCCTGATGGCACCTACACCGTTGCCTGGAACAACGTATCCACGGTCGACGGTCACCGTGTGCGGGGCTCCTTCGTCTTCGCCGTGGGCCAGCCCCTGTCCGCCGTGCCGGTGGAAACGGTGGAACAGCCGTTGCTCCAGTCTCCCTTCTCTCCCTTGCTGCGCTGGCTCATCCTGCTGGCAGCCTTGTCCATGGTGGGAGGGCTGGTCTTTGATAGCCTAGTGGCGCGGCCTGCACTGCTGAGGAACCGCGCCGCCAGCGCCGTGTCGGATGTTGGCAGATCCCTTTCCGCAAGGTCGCTGAAGCTCGTAGCGTTCGCTGTGGGATTGCTCCTGGTGGCGTCGGCAGGCCAGCTGCTCCTGGTCACCACCATAACCCAGGAGGTAACACTGTGGGGAGCCTTCGTCGGGCCGCTCCGGGACACGGTGGCAGCGACTGATTGGGGCGGCCTGTGGGTATGGCGAATGGCGGCCGCCCTTGGATTTGGCGTCGCGATTGCCGGGCTGCGGTTCGTTTCCGAGCTTTGGAGGCCTGCTATCACGTTGCTGGCCATCGGACTTGGTGGCGCAGTCCTCTGGACACTGACTCTCACCAGCCACGGCGCGGCGACAGTGGATATTCGCAACCTGGCCATTGCCGCCGATTTCCTGCATCTGGCAGCCTCAGCATTCTGGGTCGGCGCCCTGTTCCATTTCGCTCTCGGGGTATCGCTTTTCCGCACGATACCCGACGAGGAACGCCGGGAATGCCTGGCCGATATGTTGCCGAGATTCTCGGTCATTGCAGCGATGAGCGTGGCCGTCATCGTGGTAACCGGGGTGTTCAGCGGTTGGGCCCAGGTTACCGTTACCGAGGCCCTCAACACTCCGTACGGAGCGACTCTTATCGCCAAGGTTGCCCTGGTATTGCCGCTCCTGTTCCTGGGCGGACTGAACCTGGTATGGGTGCGGCCACGCCTGCGCCGTGACCCCAATGCGGCGAGCTGGCTGCGACGTTTTCTGCTGGGGGAGGCGGTGCTTGCCATCCTGATCCTCGCTGCCGTTGGCATGCTGACCAGCCTTGAGCCAGCCCGGCAGGTGACTTCCCGCGAACTCGCTGGGCAACGGCAGTTCATCTCCTTCAGCGATACGGTCAACACTGACATCGTCGGCCTCGAGGTAACGCCGGGGCGGGTGGGATCCAACGACCTGATCGTTACTCTAACCGACCGCCTTGGCAATCCCATCGACCATGCCAACGAGGTACTGCTGAAACTGGTCTACCTTGATTCTGACCTCGGCGAGGACGCTTTGGCGGCAACCTCGAGGGGTGATGGTTCATACATCAGGGAGGGCGCCCAGCTCAGCGTTGCGGGGATCTGGCAGGCAGAGTTGCTGATTCGCCGTCCCGATGCCTTCGACGCCCGCACCGCGTTCCGGTTCGAGGCGGTGTCAACCGGCGGGGGAGGCAGCGCCTACATCTCCCCGTCGCCGGGAACCGCATACCTGTTGCTCGGGGCGGGGCTGCTGGTCCTGGGACTGCTGTTCCTCGTGGCGGGCCTGCCACTGGGCGGCTGGTTCTCCCGTTCCGGGGCCGGTGTGATGACACCGGGCATCGCAGGTGTGGCGGCGGGATTGCTGTTGCTGTTCAACACCCAGCTCGGACTTGGCGGCGCCGAAGTGTTGCGCAATCCCTTCCCGCCGACCCCGGAGTCGCTGGAGTTGGGGGCAGTCGCTTACGTCCAGGTGTGCCAGGCCTGCCACGGCGACGAGGGCCGGGGCGACGGCCCGGCGGGAACGGGGCTGCTGCCTCCACCGGCAGACCTGTTGATTCACGTGCCGCTGCACGGGGACGCCGACCTGTTTCGTTTCGTCGGGGACGGCATCCCCAACACTGCCATGGTTCCGCAGCGGGACAATCTGACCGAGGAGCAGATATGGCACGTAGTCAACTACATACGGACGCTGGAGGAGTAGGCGCTCAGCCCGCCACAAGCCTGCCCGTGGGACGGCGAGGCGAGAAATCGTTGGGCTTTTGCCTCAGTAGTCCGTCACCCAAAATTGATGGACGAGTCACCGGACCCCGTCATTCCGGCCTTGAGCCGGAATCCAGGAACCCTGGCGCTGCTTACGTTGGCCTTTTTCCAGCCCTTCTGGGTTCCGGCTCAAGGCCGGAATGACGATAAAGTCTCCGGCAGTCATCAATGAAATAAAGTGGGACTGCTAGCCCGTCACGACAACTGATGCGCCGTGTCGGCGGTGGTAGAGGTCAGTCACCCCAGACCCTGCTGGCGACCTCCGCTACCAGTTCGAGCTTGCGCCACTGCTGGTCCTCAGCGAGGAGGTTGCCGGGTGCGGTTGAGGCGAAGCCACACTGGGGGCTGACGGCCAGCCGTTCCAGGGGGACAAAGGCGCTGGCCTCCTCGATGCGCCTCAGCAGGGATTCGGCCGATTCCAGTTCGGCCTCCTTGCTGCTGATCAGCCCCAGGACGACCATCTTGTCTGGAGGCATGAACCGGAGCGGCTCGAAAGTGCCGGCGCGATCGGTATCGTACTCCAGCAGGAACCGGTCGACCTTCAGCGAACCAAACAGCAGCTCGGCGATGGCCTCATATCCGCCCTCTGCATACCATTTGCTCTGGTTGTTGCCCCGGCAGACGTGGAAGGCCACGGTAACCTCCTCCCTTTGCACCCCGTCCAAGCAATGATTATCAGCAGCAATGGCCTCTTCAAACATGCGGTCGGGGTCCTCGCCCAGGTCGCACAGGTGCTGCCGCCATCGCGGGTCGACGTAGTAGCTGTACCGGGGCGCATCCATCTGGATGTATTCAACCCCTGACTCGGCAAGGGCTGAGACCTCGGAACGGATTATGCCGGCGATCTCCCAGAGTAGTTCCGACCGGGTGGAGTAGAACTGGTCAGTCACGCCGGGCTGGAAAGTAAGGGCCGGGAACTGGCTGGGGCTGGGCAGCGTCATCTTGACGGGTCCCGGTGCGTGCTCCTGCAGGAACGGAAGTTGATTCCCGGTGAGGCTGCGTACCTGTCGCAGCTTGCCGCCCACCACCTGCCTGGTGCCCTGCTCAGCCGGTTGGCCGCCAGGACCCTGCCAGATGCGGACCACCGCGGGCGTATCGGTATCGACGAAACCCTCGACGCTTACGATCAGATCGTTCTGAAACCCGGCGCGGCGGAATTCCCCATCGGTGTAAACCTGCATGCCCGCGTCGCGCTGCCGCTCCAAGGCATTGAGGATGGCCTGATTCTCAACGGCGGTGAGCTCGCTCAATTCCAGGCGCCCATCCTGGTAAGCACGCCTGGCATCCTTGACCTCGGTTGGACGGAGCAGGCTTCCCACGTGATCTGCGCGGTAGATGCTGGGCATTTCGTTTTTCCCCTGTAGGCGAATGCCGGGTACGGTTAAGCGGTCAAACTTTCATTAGGGGGATGGCGCCAGGGTGCGTCGCGGGTCGCAACCGAATCTGTTCATCCCGTCGTTCCGTGCGAAGTTGCTCGCAGTATTGGAGAAGCGAAGGAAGGTCCACTAGTCGGCCACGGGGGCCAGTATCTTTTCCTCCAGGGCCAGCAGCCTGCGCAGCTCGAAGACCTCGTCGCGGAACTGGGCCGCCTTTTCGAACTGAAGCCCCTTGGCCGCGTCCTTCATCTGGACCTCGAGGTCCTTGACCACCTTGAACATGTCAGTGCGGGACATCTCTTTGCGCACGATGTTGTAGCGGGCCCGATTCTCCGCGATGGCCTTGATGCCCTCGGTGATGTCGTGCACCTCTTTCTGGATGCTCTGGGGCTCGATGCCGTGACGCGTGTTGTGCTCGTTCTGGAGCTGGCGGCGCCGGGCGGTCTCGTCAATGGCCCGTTTCATGGAGTCGGTGATCCTGTCGGCGTACATCACCACGTGGCCGTTGGAGTGCCGGGCCGCGCGGCCAATGGTCTGGATCATCGACGTATCGGAACGCAGGTAGCCCTCCTTGTCGGCGTCAAGGATCGCAACCATGCTGACCTCCGGCAGGTCCAGGCCCTCCCGCAACAGGTTGATGCCCACGATAACGTCGTACACCCCCAGGCGCAGATCGCGGAGGATCTCGATCCGGTCGAGGGTTTCTATGTCGGAGTGCAGGTAGGTGTTGCGTATGCCCATCTCGGACAGGTAGTCGGCCAACTCCTCGGCCATTCGCTTGGTAAGCGTGGTTACCAGCACGCGCTCGGCACGCTCAATCCGCTCCTTGATCCTAGACAGCAGATCGTCGATCTGTCCCCTGGTCGGCAGCACCTCGACGGTGGGGTCAAGCAGCCCGGTGGGTCGGATGACCTGCTCCACGACCTGTAGGCTTTGTTGCAGTTCAAATGCAGACGGGGTGGCGGAGACGTAAACCACCTGGTTGATGTGGTCCTCGTATTCGTCGAAATTTAGAGGTCGGTTGTCCAAGGCCGAGGGCAAGCGGAATCCGTATTCAACTAGGGTTTTCTTTCGGGAGATGTCTCCATGGAACATGCCCCTCACTTGGGGCAGCGTCATGTGCGACTCGTCCACGAACATCAGGTAGTCGTCTGGGAAGTAGTCCAGCAGGGTCCAGGGGGCGCTGCCCACCGGTCGCTGGGACAGGTGGCGGGCGTAGTTTTCCACGCCGGAGCAGAACCCCGTTTCCTGCAGCATCTCCAAATCGTAATTGGTGCGGCTCTCCAAGCGGGCTGCTTCGAGAATCTTGCCCGTATCCCGCAGTTCCCGCAGCCGCCATTCCAACTCCTCGCGGATACCGGTCACTGCCAGATCGAGCTTGTCCTTGGTCGTCACGAAGTGATTGGCCGGATAGACGGCCACCTGCGGCAGCTCGGCCAGTATCTCGCCGGTCAGAGGGTCCAGTTGAACGATTCGCTCCACCTCGTCGCCGAAGAACTGGATACGGACGGCGGCCTCCTCGTACGCCGGCACGAGCTCCAGCACATCGCCCCTCACCCGGAACTTGGCGCGGGAGAGTTCCAGGTCGTTTCGGTCGTACTGCATGTCGACCAGCTGCCGGACCAACTGGCTGCGGCTACGGATCTCGCCCACCTTGACCTGGGCGACCAGGTTGAAGTAGTCGTTGGGATCACCAAGGCCGTAGATACAGGATACAGAGGCGACAATGAGCACATCGCGACGAGTTAGCAGCGACGTCGTCGCGGACAGCCGGAGCTTGTCCAGCTCCTCATTGACGCTGGAGTCCTTCTCGATGTAGGTGTCGGACTGGGGAACGTAGGCTTCGGGCTGGTAGTAATCGTAGTATGAGACAAAGTATTCGACTGCGTTGTGGGGAAAGAATTCCTTGAACTCCGAGGCGAGCTGGGCGGCGAGGGTCTTGTTGTGGGCCATGACCAGCGTGGGGCGCTGCACCTGCTGAACGATGTTGGCCATGGTGAAGGTCTTACCGCTGCCGGTCACACCCAGCAGGCTCTGGCGGTTCAGTCCCTGGTCAACCCCCTCGGCCAATCGGGACACTGCGGCCGGCTGGTCGCCGGTCATGCCGAAGTCGGCCACCAACTGAAAAGGACGGTCCTCGGGCTGGGCGTTGCGCCGTTCATTGACTTTTCGGCCGGCTTCGGCCCACTTCTTTCCTCGAGCGTAGATGGTCATGCTCGTTCCCCGTCAACTTCACTTTGTTTTCGCTACCTAATTATAGACCAGCCGCCTTCCCCTGCCGCCACCCGAAACTAACGCTGTGCAAATCTCTGAAGGGCAAGACGAATCCGCTCCTCAACCGACAGCCCGTCCGACTCTGGAATACCTTCGATAGCTGCCCTGGCCTCGGCAGCCGAGTACCCGAGGGCGGAGAGCGCCTCCAGCACCTCGCTGTTTCCGTCTGCAGAAACTACGCCCGGAGTCCCTTCGATATCGTCGACCTTGCCGCGCAGTTCGAGAATGATTCGGTTGGCAATGCGCCGCCCCACGCCCGGCGCCGCAGCAAGGGCGGCGGCATCGCCGGATGCCACCGCGAGCTGCAGAGACGCCGTGTCCGTGGACGATAGCAGCGCCAAAGCCAGCCGGGGCCCCACCCCCGACACACCGTTCAGAAGAGTGAACAGCTTTACCGATGCATCATCGGGGAACCCGTAGAGAATAGGCTGTTCGTCGCGGAGGCGGAGGAGGGTGTGCAGCGACACCATAGAACCGGTTGCACCCAACGCGGGAATGGAGTTGGAAGGCACGAAGATCTGCAACGTGACCCCACCCACAGAAACGTGCACCCAATCGGGGCCGGTGGCCGTAAGCGCACCTCGCACACCAACGATCATTTCTCAATCCGCCGGTATGGCCGCCGGGTTGGCCGCCGGTATGGCAATTGACCCAGAACCACCCCGTTAACGTTCGCGGCCCGGCGGAATCTCGGTGAGCAGGGCACCCGCCGCCTGCTGCTGAGACAGGTGGCACAGTCCGACTGCCAGTGCGTCGGCGGCGTCTATCTCCAGCGTCGCAGGAAGGCCGAGGGTGGCGGCCACGATCCCGCGCATCTGCTCCTTGGTCGCTGCTCCGTAATCGGCAACCGCCCGCTTGACCTGGGCTGGAGCGTATTTGAATATCTCCACCCCCTGGCTGGCTGCGCCTATCAGGACCGCAGCCTGCGCTTGCCCGATGGCCAGCGAGGAACCTGGGAAGCTACGCTCACCCCGTCCCACGAAAGGGTCCTCAATCGCCACCGCCTCGGGGCGGAAGATCGCAATCATGTTAAGAATATGGGAATGCATCTGGTAGAGGCGGCTCTCAATACGCATCGAAGAGGGCAGGGATACCACGCCGTAGTCCACGGCGTCGATGGCCGGGCGGTCTGTTACGACAGCGTATCCCATGCGCAGGGTGCCGGGGTCAATTGCCAATACGGTCATTATGGGCTCCCCGCGGCAGGGTCAGGGTGATACCACGTACCTGGATGGCATTGGCGCCCTTATGCACCCTCTATCACATCTATACGGTGGTCCAAACGGACGATCTCGGCCTGAGTGATCGGAACGAATGCCATCAGTGCCTCCACTGCCTCTTCTGAACGCTGCAAGGCCTCGGACACCTCTCTCATATCCTGCTCACGCCTTCGTTCCGCCTCTCGTAGAGAAGCCTGAAGTCTCTGGACAGACTCATGAAGTCCTCGCGAAGCAGATATTAACAGATGGGATACCTCTTCGAGTGTGGAGATCCGCTGTTCCGTTGACATCAAGAAATGACTCCGAATCTAGGTTGACCGGAGAACCCCGGCGGCTAGCCTGACCCGTAGCGTTCCAGAACCTCGGGCGGGAAGTCGGCGTTGGTGAAGGCCTTCTGGATGTCGTCTAGCTCCTCGAGCACGTCCAGCAAGCGGAGGGTCTGCTCTGCCTCCTTCTCGGCCAGGGCTATTGTGGTCTTGGGGACCATGGATAATTCCGCGGAACGGACGGCCACTCCCTCGGCTTCGACGGACTTCTGCACTTCCTGCAGGCTTTCAATGGGGGAGTATATCTCCAGAACACCTTCGTCGATCTGGATGTCCTCGGCTCCCACGTCGATGGTCAGAAGACCCAGTTCCTCGGCACGCTCCTCGTCGTCGATGTCGATGGTTACGACACCGCGCAACTCGAAGTTCCAAGCCACGCAGCCGCTCTCGCCGAGGTTGCCGCCGCCGCGGTTGAACGCCGAGCGCACCTCGGCCGCGGTACGGTTGCGATTGGTGGTCACTGCCTGCAGCAGGATGGCGCCTCCGCCTGGGCCATATCCCTCGTAGGTGACCTGCTCCAGCGACTCGCCGTCGCTGCCCTCGCCGCTGCCCCGCTTGACAGCGCGGGTGATGCTGTCCTGCGGCATGTTTTTGCCCCTGGCCCGGTCCAGGGCCAGCCGCAACTTGAAATTCATGACTGGGTCCGTTCCGCCCCCTTCCCGAACTGCGAGGGCGATTTCCCGGCTCAGCTTGGTGAAGAGCACGCCGCGCTTGGCGTCGGCTGCGCCCTTCTGATGCTTGATAGTGGACCACTTGGAGTGACCGGACATTGCGCTACCTCCCGGCGCCGCAAATGGCTAAGGCCGATTTTAGCATCGGCCCAAAGGAGAATCAAAACGAAAATGTCATCTCAGGCCGTCGGGAAGCCTCACCCGCATTACTCCAGCAGCCACATCAACTTCCATCACCACGCTGGAAGTGGCTGGAATCAGCACTTCACCTGACGGTCCCCGGACGATGTAGACGTCATTGCTGCCAGTTTCGAGGATCTCCTCCAAGCAACCCAAATCTTCCCCATCTTCGGTGTGCACCTGCAGGCCGATTAGCTGATAGTGGAAATATTCCCCTTCCTCGAGAGAAACACTGTCGTCTGGCAGGGCCTCCAGGTACTTGCCAGCAAGGGGGACAGCCTGGCTGCGGGCGGTGATGCCCTCCAACCAGATCAGGGCAGTAGAGGGGCCCGTCTGCCGGGTGTCGGTAATGAGATGCGGGGAGCCGTCAACGAGAAGCTCACGGCCTATGTCAAATCGCCCAGGAAGATCACTGAGGAGTTCGACGCTTAGAGCGCCATCACGTCCGTGCGGGCCGTTGACCCTCGCAACGATGACGACGACGGAGGGTTCGTGCTGAGAACTCTGCAATGCTCGGTGAGGTCTGGGAGTGGTTACTCGATTTCGAGAACGGCCTGGGCGCCGTCCTTTACGGCAGCAACGCGCAGCAACACGCGCATCGCCTGGGCCACTCGGCCTTGGCGTCCGATGACCTTGCCTTTGTCCTCTGGGGCCACCTGAAGGCGAAAAACAGTGCGCCCGCCTTCAACCGACTCTTCCACGCGGACATCCTCGGGCTTGCTCACCAGCGAGGTGGCGATGTATTCGATCAGTTCTTTCACGCTTCAGAATCCTCAGCCGGTTCTTCCCCAGTTGCGGCCTCTTCGTTCGGGCCTGCAGCCCCGGCTGAAACTCCTCTCGTCTCGAGAATGCGCCGCACTGGATCCGACGCCTGTGCACCCTGGCTGAGCCAGTGCTGTGCGCGGTCCTGCTTGAGGGTAATCGCCGGGGGGTCTTGCATCGGGTCGTAGGTGCCGATCCACTCCAGGTAGGACCCGTCGCGGGGCGCCCTGGCCTCTGCTACGACGATCCTGTAGGTGGGACTGCCCTTTTTTCCAACCCTGCTGAGCCGAATCCTTAGCATTCAATCTCCGGAATTTTCAGGTCAACTCGATACGCCTGTACATCATGCAGGCAAAATTGTACGAACCGCATGGTTTCATGTCAAATGACCGCTCTTCAGACGGCAGGACGACTACAAATTTGCGCCGCCCATTGATATTCAGCTCACCCTGAGCTTGTCGAAGGATACCCGTTCAAGCCCCCCGCTGGTCCGGCAGGCTCACCATTAGCGAATATAGAAAGAATTTGCCAGCTTCTTACTTTATACGGGCCGGGTGCCCTTGTGCCGGTCACAATAATCGGGCCCGGCCAACTCTGGCTTGGGCTCGCCCGAATTTCCTTTCCGGATCCTAGGGGCGATGGTAGACATTGGCCTGGGCCCGACGTTCGGGTTATATTTCGTGGCGAAGAGCTACGAAACAATCACCTCGTCATGTCCAGACTGATGCCTACCATCGCCCCTGCGTGTTAAACTAACTTCCATTCATATCACCTCCTTACACTAAGATTCCGCAAAGCGGTAGTGCAATTCTACCCCGCTCCATTCCGCGATGTCAACAAACATTTTCTGCCAGGGCAATCTCATTTAAACAAAACACCTTTGCCGGTGCCCGTCATTCCCCCGAAAGCGGGAATCCAGAGGGTCTTTGCTGACATTGCTGCAAGGCGGAACAGATTCCCGCCTTCGCGGGAATAACGGGTTCGCGGAAATGACGGGGAATTTTACGGCAGTAGTGGGTTGCTGGATGCGAAGAAAGTTAAGACACGATTGCCCTGCATTTTCTGCCTCGCGTTGGTCTCTCTTTTCTCGAAACGGTTGATGACTTGATACGACTAATTTTCATGGGAACCCCGTCATCGGTGGTGCCAGTGCTGCAGGGCCTGCACGGGATGCCGGAGGTTGAGATTGCGGCGTGCTTTACTCCCCCTGACCGCCCTAGGGGAAGGGGCCGTCAGCCCGAAGCCCCCCCAGTAAAGATCGCGGCCTCCTCCCTGGGGGTGCCGGTCCTCCAGCCACCCAGCCTCAGGAGCGACTCAGCGCAGGAATCGCTGGCGTCCCTGAGCCCGGATGCAATCGTGGTGGCAGCCTATGGCAGGCTTCTTCCCCCACCTGTCCTTGACCTGCCGCGCCACGGCTGCCTGAACCTTCACCCTTCACTGCTGCCCCGACATCGGGGCCCTTCCCCCGTTGCAACGGCGATCCTCGAAGGGGACAGGGTTACCGGCGTCTCGCTTATGCTCCTGGACGAAGGCATGGACACTGGGCCAGTCATCGCGAAATCAGAGATGCCACTGCAAGGGCACGAATCGGCCGGGGAACTGACCGGAATCCTGTTTGAAATGGGCGGGGAGCTCCTGCGAAATAACCTCAGCCTGTGGGTGAGGGGAGAACTGGATGCTTTACCCCAGGACGATGCGCAGGCAACCGTTACCCGCAAGCTGGAGCGTGCCGACGGGCTGATCAACTGGGAGGAACCGGCTGAGGCGCTGGCCCGCAAATGCCGGGCTTTCGACCCTTGGCCTGGGCTGAACACCGGGTGGGAGGGCAGGATGCTCAAGCTGCTGACAGTGAACGCGCTGCCTGACGAGGGCGACCCCTCCGCGCCTCCCGGCCAAGTGCTTTCTTGTGAATCGCACAGGGGGATCAGCGTTGCCACGGGTGCGGGGACCCTTTCGCTGCAAAGGATACAGTTGGAAGGTCGCCGGGCAATCAGCGGAGAGGAGTTCCTGAGGGGATACCCGGAAATTGTCGGCTCTCGACTGGGCAACCATTAATTTCGGAATTGCGATGGCAGAAGGCGGCAAGTGGCTGTCACCCTGGAATTGATGGACGAGTCACCGGGCCCCGTCATTCCGGCCTTGAGCCGGAATCCAGGAACCCTGCCGCTGTTTACGTTGGCCTTTCCCCCGCCCTTCTGGACTCCGGCTCAAGGCCGGAATGACGATATAGTCTCCGGAATGACTATAGTGTCTTCGGCAGTCATCAATTCAATAAAGTGGGACTATTAGGAGTGGATCTAATGGCGAGAACCATACCGGATGAATCCCAGGTGCTGCAGTGGATCGATTCGTTGAAGAATTGGGGACGCTGGGGCCCGGACGACCAGTTGGGGTGCCTGAATTTCATTGGTCCGGAGCAGCGAAAGAGAGCAGTGGGCCTGGTGACCGAGGGTGTCCCGGTGAGTTGCGCCCGTCCCATAACAACCGAAATGGCGCCAGACATTGCGTTCCAAGTGCAACGCTACATGGTCGACAGCGGAGAGGGACGCGACACGGACGCTCCCGAGCGGCGTTACACCCGGCGCGGAGCGGCCGAGTTCATAGGCATGGTGTTTCACGGGCAGACCATTACCCATATAGACGCCATGTCCCATTACTCGTGGAACGGGCTCATGTACAACGGCGTACCGGCCAGCCTGGTGACCTCCAGGGAGGGCGCCCAGTCCCACGCCATCGAGGCAGCCTACGAGGGCATCATCACCCGGGGGGTTCTGCTGGACCTTCCCCGGCTCCGCGGAGTCGACTGGCTGGATCCCGCTGAACCCGTCATGCCGGAGGACCTGGAGGCGGCGGAACAGGCGCAGGGAGTGAGACTGGAAGAGGGCGACATACTGCTCACCCGCACCGGCAACTACCGGATGCGCCTGGAACGGGGTCCTTCGTCACAATCCGATCCCATGACCGCCCACCAGGCTGCATGCGCTCCGTGGTTCAAGGAGCGGGGCATCGCCATGATGGGAACCGACACGTCGAACGACGCCCGCCCCAATCCCTACATGACCATCGGCAATCCGCTGCACACCATCTGCCTGGTCAGCCTGGGCCTGTGGTTCATTGACAACGCCAACCTGGAGGAACTGGCCGACGCCTGCGCCGAGAAGGGCCGCTACGAGTTCATGCTGACCCTGGCGCCGCTACGGCTGCGAAACGTGACCGGCTCGCCGGTCAATCCCATTGCACTGTTCTAGCGGACGCGGTCATCGCCACCGGAACCGGGCAGAACTCTTCGCAATGCCGACCAGAGGACACCAGCGAACAGGGAGGCGACGACCAAGACGCCTCCAACCGCCATCACCGCAACCGCAGCGGGAATAAACCCGGCCGTGGCCTGCCGGGCGAATGACTCTCCCAGGTCGCCAGCGAGACTGACGGCAGTGACCGGAATGTCTGACGAGTAGGAAATAGGGTTTAGCAACGCCTCCCTTATCCGGCCGGGAACCGCGGAATTCAAGACGAAGCCGACAGCCAGGCAGGCGCCGCCACCGAACAGCAGGGTGACCCCGGGCCAGCGCAGCATGTCACCTGGTCGCGGGAAGTGGACCGCAATGAGCAGGAGGCATCCCACGATTACCAGCACCAGCGCGATGGTTCGACCCTGACCGTTGGCCGCACTCACGACGCCCCGCAGGGACTCGGCCTGTTCGTCGATGTCACTGCGGCTCAGATCCTCAGAACCCTCGGCGAGCTCATCCAGTAGATCCAGTCGATCGTTTCGCTGAAGGTCCCTGCGAATGTCAGTTACGGCATCGTCTATCACCGGCGTAATCAGGCGAGTGGCGGCCTGTTTCAGGAAGCGCTTGGTATCGCCGTCCATAAAAGACTGTCGCAATTCCTCCTTGTGCTGCTCAAGAATCCTGGCAGTTTCGGAGTTCATTACCTGATCATCCAGGACTATCTCAAACCATTGGTCGAATTGCTGGCCGCGGCACTCCCTGGTCAGGGTGTCGAGGGAAGGGGCGGACGTTGGCAGTTCCCCGTTGGACAACTTGGCGAACGGCAAAGCTGAGTCTGCCGCCAGCCGCCGGAGACTGTTCTCGGTGCACCCCGGAGGCCCTGGCGGGCTGACCTCAAGGTCATCAATGACCATGTACACCCTGTCGAGGATGGCCGGCTCAACCCGGTCCAGGGGCTCGCCAAGTTCTACGTAAAAGTTTAGATATTTGATATCTGCCCGGAGAAATCCGGTGAAGCGGTCGATATTGTCTTCCATCTGCTCGCGAAGGTAGGCCGGGGGCATGACGTTCCTGAGTATTTCGACCGCCTCAGTCTGAACGTCAAATTCCACTCCCCCCAAGAGGTTCTCGGTCTGGTCCTTCAGGGCATCATCCACCAGCACTTCGTCGTACACGCGGTTGTAGGCATCGGTCTCGTCGATGGCGACCTTGTATATTTCCGGGTCCTCCAGCCGCTGGGAAAAGTTGACCACGACAAGCAGGTATAGCAGACCGGCAAAAATCACCAGCCCCAGCACAAGTCCCGCCAGCGTCCGCAGAATGGTCATAGCCGCTCTCGTGAAATATTCATATCCTGCCTAATGTACTTGCGAAATACGGCTCGCTCATTCCTGCTTCGATCAGACCGTCCGTGGTCGTTGAATCAGAACCGGGGAGCAATATTCATCGAGGTGAGCCGCCCGACTCTCTCCTCCGTGGGTGGATGAGTGGAAAAGAGACTGGCCAGACAGGCACGCCGCAGGGGATTGACGATAAAGAGATGCGATGCGCCTTCGGAAACCCGCATCGGGCGGACTTCCGACCCTCGTTCAAGTTTCTGCAGGGCACTGGCAAGGGCCAAGGGATTGCCGCAGTTGTGGGAGCCGGTCGCGTCGGCCTGGAACTCCCTGGTTCTCGAGACCGCGGCCCGCACCAGCGCGGCCGCTATCGGCATTACGATGGCGACAATCAGCAGGCCAATGATGTTGTCGCGGCCTTCCCGTCCCCCGAACATCCCGCCAAAGATGGCCGAGAACTGGGCCAGCATCGCCAGCTTGGAAATCGCCCCGGCTATGGAGGCAACGACTGCCATGATCAGTGTGTCGCGGTTACCCACGTGGACCATCTCGTGGGCCAGCACTGCCGACAATTCTTCGCGGCTCAGTATGCGCCTGATTCCGGTGGTCACTGCGACGGCTGCATTGTTTGGGCTCCGGCCTGTGGCGAAAGCGTTGGGGGAGTCGGTCTGGATCTCGAACACCCTGGGCATCGGAAGGCCAGCCAGCCGCGCCTGCTCCCGAACGATGCTGTACAGCTCGGGGTCATCCCTCTCGGTAATGGGCTGCGACTTGGTCATTCCCAGGGCGATCCGGTCGCTGAACCAGTAGGCGCCCACGTTCAAAATCAGGGCGAACACGAGAGCAACGATTATGCCTCCCTCCCCGCCGATGACGCCGCCAATAATAATCAGCATCATCGAGAGGGCCATCAAGAGTATGAATGTCTTCAGCGTGTTCAAGTCAACTTCCTCTGAAATTGTGCTGCCGAATCTCCGGAACTCCCGGTCACAGTATGCCGAAATACATGACGCGCCAATAAAAGTATATCACCGGGGCATTCAATGGAACCCTGCCGCAACATCCGGCTGAGCCCCGGTCACAGGCGGTATGCCAGGTGTTCTTCCGCCGCCCCTGTGTTCGTTGGCACACCGGGAAGATACAAGAGATAGCACAGAGCGCGGGCAGGCGCCCCACCCTTCCGCCGCCCCATCGTCGGCTCCACCAGCGGCAAGTGAAATATTGACGCCCACGAGGCGGGCGCGTAAAATGGTGGCCAGTAGATACATTGTCTCAATAAGTATCAGGCGTAATATAAATGGCGCTGACGAAGCGTGGAGTTGCAGTTGCGGACCAGATCCTGGAGTCCCTGCACGGACGGGGTTTCCGCTCGACGGCGCCGCGCCGCGCTCTGGCGGCAGCGATCGGCGAGCAGGACCACCACTTTACCGCAGAGGAATTGCGTAAACAGCTGCCTCCATCCATGGGGCGAGCCACGGTTTATCGAACCCTGAAGATATTGGTTGATGCCGGCGTCCTGTGCCGGGTGCTGCTGGAAGACGGCGACCTGCATTACCAGCTGAGCCACCACGGCCACCACCATCATCTCCTCTGCGGCCACTGCGGGTCCTCCCAGGACCTGACCGGCTGCGACATCGAGGATGTGCTTGTCACAACCTCGGCCCGCCACGGCTTCGAGTTGAGCGGTCACTGGCTGGAGGTGTACGGCCGCTGCCGCAGCTGCATCGAAAGCGGACAGGCCGCGGCATAGTACCTTTTAACCACTTTTCTGCTACTCCTATTCGCTTAAGAGCAGTAAATGAGACAGGTTATCATATACGTAACGTTAATGATACGCAATATCAATTAAAGATAATAGTTGATACAGTGTCTTGATTGCCGGGTTTATTGAGACAGTGATTCAATAGAGTTCCGGGAGCGGCAAGAGACAAATGGCTACCAGGAAACTGATTTTGACAGGCCTGCTGATTGCCGTCTTGATCCTGTCGCTGGCGATGGCGTGTGGCGGCGGTTCGGTAGCTGATACGCCAAATGCCACGACTTCGTCCACTGGCTCCATCACCAGCCAGGAGGCAACCACCCGGACAGACTCCACCGCAAGTGGGCAAACATCCCCTGCGCCCGCAAATCAAGCTGCCTCCATATCCCAGGACAACAGCCAGCCGGCCACTGCGATGGGGCCCGGGGAGACTGTAGCCGTAGTTACGACCAGCAACATCGTGGCCGACTGGGTGCGCGCTGTTGGAAAGGACCGGGTGGAGGTGTTCCCCCTGTTGCCACCCAACGCCGATCCGCACACCTACCAGCCGGGCGCACGGGATATCGCTCGCGTGGCCGATGCCGACCTGGTCTTCAGCGTCGGCCTGTCCCTGGAGGGAGGATGGCTTGATGAGCTGATCGAGAACGCCGCCCGCGGCCAGGAGTCCATAGTGGCCTTGGGGGATGTCGTTGACCCTATAGATTTCACGGAAATCTTCGGCGAGCGCGGCAAAGAGACAGCGGAGGATCTGATCGGGCCATTATCGTCGGCAGCGCAGTGTCCGGTGCATTGTCAGCCATTGACCTGGAGCACGGAGACGTCGACCAGGACTTCTTTGATCTCGGCTCGCGGGCCGGACGCATCTATTCCACCAGGAGTGGGCGCTTCGCGATAGTGGTGGCCAGCGATTCCAATGCCGCTCACGTATTCGACGGCGGCATTTACCTTGAAGCCCACGGCGACCACTTCGACCGAAGTGGAAGGCGCCGGTTGAACTACTGGGCATTGACCTGTCCGGTGACCGGCCCACGTTCACCTGGTCACCGTGCGGCAGCGAGTGGGCCGCCATCTTCTATGACGGTTCTGGCGACGTCGTATTCTTGAGTGAACACGAACTTGAGGACGAGGGCAGCGATTACGTTCCGCCAATGCTCAACTTCGGCCCGCAACACGGGGCTGCCGTGCCCCTGGAGGACGGCCTGTTCGCGGTCACCTTCCAGCATCCGGACTATAACGACGACCCGGAAAAGTACTCGGTTACCTACCGGTGCTGAAATCGTGGATCTCAACGGACGAGGTGCTCCGTATCGACCATGATGGCTGTGAGGAGCTGCACGGCTGACGCCGGGAATGGCCACATGGCAGTATTTGGCTGCATGGGAGGAGCCCTTGTCATTGGATCTGAAGACGGGAACTATGAGGGATCATTCATCCCTGCTCCCGGCGGCACACTCGAGGAAATCCGCCTCACTTCGGTTTGGGGACACCCCAGGCTGGACCACTTCTTCGCACAGGGACGGGAGACGGGCCTGTACCTGATCAAGCCCGAGGAGGGCTCAATGGAGCAGCTGATACCGGCCTCCGGCAACCTCGTTCCCGATCAGCGTCGCCATTAGCCACGACGGCGAGGCCCTTCTGGTAGTCAATGAGCGACGGGGAGTTGCAGATGTACGACGCCCACGACCTCGACCTGCTGGCCTCGGCGTCGCGACTTTCTCACATCGCAGGCTGTAGAGACGGGCTTCTGGGCCCCCCCGCACATCGCCACCGCTCCCGGCGCGGTGTTCGTCACCGACTCCATTGGTGGCCAGGTACTTCGCCTGGACGATCACGACCTGGAAGTTGTCGAAAGCTGGGAGGTCGCTGGCAATCCCACCAAGATAGCCTTCGTTGGCATCCTCGGCGAGACCGGGGGGCACGAGGAGCATGGCCACGGGAAGAAGGATGGTGCCAGCCACGGCCACGGCGAACTGGACCCGCATTTCTGGTTCGACCCGCTGCGGGTGCAGCAGGCGGTGAATAGTATCGCGGCCCAGCTTTCCACGGTGGACCCGGCAGGACAAGCCTTCTACCGCGAAAACGCGGCCGCTTACGGCCGTGAACTGGACAGCCTGCACCACTGGATCACGGTCCAGGTCGGAACGCTGCCGGAGGAGCGCAGGGTGCTGGTCACCTCCCACGACAGCTTCCAGTATTTTGCCCGGCGGTACGGGTTCAAGGTTGCCGGAGCGATATTCCCGGTTACCACGGAATCAGAGCCCACAGCCCAGAACCTGGCCAGTCTGATAGATACCATCGAGCGCGAGGGAGTACCCGCCGTGTTCACAGAGCGGTCACATAGCGAGCGCCTGGCGCAGCGCGTCGCCGAGGAGACCGGCGCGACTCTCATAGGCGGTCTGTATACCGGCTCGCTGGGCGAACCGGGTGGCGAGGCTGGCACCTACCTGGAACTGATGCGCCACAACACCACCACAATAGTGGAGGCATTACGATAATCATGACAGCCACAACCTCAATCCCCCCACTGGAAGCCGAGGACATTACGGTGGAATTCGGGGGAGTCAAGATTCTCGACGACGTGAGTTTCAGCGCGGGTCCCGGCTGCATCATGGGCGTCGTCGGGCCAAACGGGGCTGGCAAAAGCACCCTGTTCAACGTCATAACGGCCCTCCTGCCCGCCACGTCGGGCCGGGTGCTGATTCACGGCAAGACCATGCAGGAATCTCGGGGAGTGGTCGCCTACGTTCCCCAGTACGAGCGGGTGAACTCACGCATTCCGGCCAGCGTCTGGGACGTGGTGATGCAGGGCAGGGTGCGGCACGCTGGCTGGTTTCGGCGCCCGGGCCGGGCCGACCGCACCGCCGCAGAGGAAGCCCTGAACCGCGTGGGGATGTGGGACCGTCGCAAGTCTCTCATCTACGAGCTGTCCGGCGGGCAACGCCAGCGGGTGTTTGTTGCCCGTGCGCTGGCCCAGGGCGCCGATATACTGCTGCTGGACGAGGCGTTCAGCGGGGTGGACATCGCCTCGCAGACTGCGCTGATGGACGTGCTGCTGGAACTGCGGGACGAAGGCCGCACCATCATGATGTCTTCCCACGACATCAACCACATGGCCCATTACTGCGACGAGTGCCTCTGCCTCAACTGCAACGTGTGCGCCTGCGGCCCGCCGAGGGAGGTGCTCAACGAGGAGGTGATGACCCAGCTCTACGGGCCTTTCGGTGTGGTGCCATTCCATGGACACGGCCTGGCGGGAGACGAGCATGGACATCATCACTGAAGCTTTGGCCGGGCCGTTCCAGTACGGGTTCATGGTGCGGGCCCTGATCGTGGCCGTGATCGTTGGGGTGATGTGTCCGGTGGCCGGCGTTTACGTGGTCACCCGCGGCCTGGGGTTCATGAGCGACGGCCTGGCCCATTCGGTGCTGCCCGGAATCGTGGCGGCTGCCATCTTCGGCACTGCGGCGGCCAGCGTTTTCGTCGGCGGCATCCCGATGGCCATCATCATGGCGTTGCTCAGCGGCTACCTCATCAAGCGGGCCGGCATCGGGGAGGACGCCTCGGTGGGCATACTGTTTGCGGCCCTGTTCGCCACCGGAGTGATCATGATCAGCGTGGCCTCATCCCAGGGCGTTTCGGTCCAGGTGCGGCTGGAGGACATGCTCCTCGGCAATGTGCTTGGGGTTTCCAGGATTGAGATGTATGTCACCCTGGGGGTGGCCGCGGCGGTGATGCTCATGCTGTACGGTCTGCACAAGGAGCTGGTCTTTTCCAACTTC
This sequence comes from Dehalococcoidia bacterium, assembly GCA_965249355.1. Taxonomy (GTDB): domain Bacteria; phylum Chloroflexota; class Dehalococcoidia; order Lucifugimonadales; family UBA3495; genus VXOI01. Next base: position 1,272,805 of record CBDFLW010000004.1, on the reverse strand, counting down.
GATCCCATTGGCGCGGCGGTTGTGGGGCTGCCCACCGAAAAGCTGGAGTACCTCCTGCTGGCCCTGCTGGCCATGGTGGTGGTGGTCGCGTTGCAGGCAGTGGGCATAATCCTGGTGATCTCCATGCTCATCACTCCGGCGGCCGCTGCCCTGCAACTCACCCGCAGCTTCGCTGCGGCCATGCTTGTGGCGGCCTTGATTGGAGTTGCGTCGGGCGTGGCAGGACTGTATCTTTCTTATCACTTCAACCTGCCGTCCGGTCCGGTCATGGCGCTGGTGGCATTCAGCTTCTTCGTTCTGTCCATCGGCTGGAAACAAAAGGCGGCGGGCATCCTGCTACGCCAGGGGGCCTGAACATGTATGACTTGTACGGCAAAATCGCAATCGTAACCGGCGCGGGCGGACGCCACGGCATCGGCCGCGCCATCGCCACCCGCCTCGCCAGCGAGGGGGCCAACGTCGTGGTCACCGATGTACCGCAGAGCCTCGACGCCATCCGGGCCGAGGACCGGCAGGACGGCTGGGAGGGTCTGAGCAGTGTGGCCGCCGAGATCGAGGCCATGGGCCGGAATTCGCTGGCCATATTCTCCGACGTTTCGGACAGCAACCAGGTGGACGACATGGTGGGTCAGGCACTGGCGAAATTTGGCCGCGTAGACATCCTGGTCAACAATGCCGGTTCTCGTCCCGGCATGGACCGTGTGCTGGTGGTGGAACTCGAGGAGGAGGCCTTCGACGAGGTCATGCGGGTGAACGTCCGCGGCACCTACCTGGTCTCCCGTGCCGTCGCGCGCCACATGACCACCCGGGGCGGTGGCGGCAAGATCATCAACATCTCGTCCGGCGCCGGGAAGCGGGGCATCGCAAGGTACGCCGCCTATTGCGCTTCCAAGTTCGCAGTTATTGGCTTCACCCAGGCCATGGCCCAGGAGATGGCCCAGCACCGGGTCAACGTCAACGCCATCTGCCCTGGCCTCGTCGACACCGAGCGTGTTGACTTCATCGCGGCGGCCCTCGCCCCCGCGGGAGAGTCCAGCGAGGAGTACCGGGCCGGCATGATAGCCGACCGCGCGGTGCGGGTGCCCATGGGCCGCGTTGCGCAGGGCGACGACATAGCCCGCATGGCTGCCTTCCTGTCATCCGCCGAGTCCGACTACGTCACCGGCCTGTCAATCAGCGTTTCCGGCGGCTCAGAAATGAACTAAACGGCGCCAAGGAAAGAGATTGTCCTTCCCTCCGCGGGAGGGTATGGGTGGGGACGTCCCCAATTTTCGCCCGTGGCGCTTATGTGGCCGCAGGCGAATTTCATTTTCATTCGCTCCGCAGGGAACGATTCCCGCATCGGCTGCATATTATCAATCAACCGCCTCATCGCAATACCAGGCACGAGGACTATCTATGACTGACAACGAAGCCATTTTGCGATGCCAGGACGGAGATCGCGAAGCATTCCGGCACCTGGTAGACCGGTACAGGGACGTGCTTTTCGGCACTGCGGTGCTAATGACCGGCAACCGGGCCGTGGCCGAGGAGCAGGTGCAGGAGGCGCTGCTGTCGGCCTGGCGCGGAATCAAGGGGTTCCGGAGGGAGATGCCGGTGAAGCCATGGTTGCTTCGCATCCTGGTCAACGCAGTGCTCTCGCAGCAGAGGCGGCGCTCGCACCAGACCGTGAGCCTTGACGGCAACGGTCCCGAGGCGCCGGACGCAGACGCCATCGACCCGGCCCAGACCCTGGGCGAACTGGAAAACCGTCTGGCCCTGCGACGAGCCATCGCTGCCCTCAGCCCGGACCACAGGCAGGTCGTGGCGCTGCGCTATTTCGCCGGGCTGACGGTTCCTGAGGTGGCCCGCGCGCTTGGGGTGCGAGAGGGAACGGTCAAATCTCGCCTTTACCGCGCCCTCGCTTTACTTCGGCAGCAATTGGACGACTCCCGCCTCGAAACGACAGAGGCATCTGTCCGCTCTTCGCCAAGCTCAGAGGGAGGTTAGCGCTATGGCACGCAACGACACGCCAGACAATGAATTCGATCCAGAAGTGGAGCGCATCCTCGGGGAGCACTTTGACTCGGAGGCACCTGACCTCCGCTCTCCCAACGATCCTTGGCCGTGGCTTGAGAGCCGCTTGGAGGAACCTGATCCCTCATCGTTTTTTTCACGGCTATTGGGAAGCCTGAACCCGTTGAGGGGTTTCCGGCTCTCCCCGGCATTCGCGGGCGCAGGCGTGGCCGTCATCGCGGTGGCCGTCGCAGCAACCGTGTGGGCCGTTTCCGGCGACGGCGGCAGTGAGCCTACAGGCGGGATAGCGGCAATTTCGGCCACCCAGGCCCCTGCCAGTACCTCCTTGCCAACGGAAGCGCCGCCGGTCCCCTCAGAGCCACGACCGGAGGAGCAGCGCAGCACCGCTCAGCCGCAGAGCGGTCCCTCACCCGAGGGTGAGGACTCCACGCCGGAATCGGAAAGCGCCGCCTCGTCGGCCGTTCCGGTGCCAACTCCATCCCCCTCCCCCTTAGATGCGACGCCGGAGTCACAGGTTCCCGTATCGACTCCTTCGCCAGTCTCGACCGCGATGTCTCGATTGGTGATCGTGGAGGATGAGACAATGGAGGAGGCTGAGGCTGACTCCCAGGCTGCCCTGGGGGCCCCGGTGCCCACTCCCGCAATTCTTATGTATTCCACTGCTGTGCCTTCCCCCAGGGCCACAGCCGCGTCTCAAAGCGCCGGCTCGAGTGGTGCCCTGGGGTTTCCTCCACCGCCACAGTCGACCGCTGTGCCCGGCTACGGAGGGAGTCCGCCAGCGACCACCTTCAGGGACTACCAGCGGCAGCCCTTCGTGGCGGCGTCGGAGGACAACGTCTCGACGTTCAGCCTCGACACCGACCGGACGTCGTACCACTTGGCGCTCAACTGGGCCCGCTCCAGCTACGAGGTGCACCCCGATTCGGTGCGGGCCGAGGAGTGGATCAACGCCTTCGATTACGGATACCCCCCACCCTCCGGCGACCGGAATTTCTCCATTTCCAGCGGCATCTTTCCCCACCCGCTGGACGATGACAAGGCACTGGCCCGCATAGCCTTCAAGGCCCCGGAACTGGTGGACGACAAGCCACTGAACGTCACCCTGGTGCTGGACGCCTCGGGTTCGATGGCCGACGGCAACCGGGTGGACATCGCCCGGCAGGCGGCGGAAAGCATCCGCCGGAGCCTGCGCCCCAACGACCGGATCGCCGTGGTCCACTTCACTGACAACGTGATCGATGGCTACACCGTTGCACACAAGTCACCAGACGATAACCGGGTCAAGGACTCCATCAGCTGGCTCCAGCCCCACGGCAGCACCAACGTGCAGGCCGGGCTGAACCTGGGGGTGCGGCTGGCGGCGGAAGCCCGCGAAATGCGGCCCAACGCCTACAACTACGTTATCCTGATGTCCGACGGAGTGGCAAACGTAGACGCCACCGACCCCTTCGCGATCCTGGAGACCGCGTACGATCCTGACGCGCGCAATCCCCTGAGATTGATAACGATCGGGGTGGGAATCAACAACTACAACGACCCGTTGCTGGAAGTGCTGGCCCAGCACGGCAACGGCTGGTACCGCTACCTGAGCAGTACGACGCAGGCGGAGGCCACTTTCGCCCGCGACAACTGGCTGGCCCTGTCCATCCCCTTCGCCGACCAGACCCGGGCGCAGGTAACCTGGAACGCGGACGTGGTGGAGAGATGGCGCATCATCGGCTACGAAAACCGGGTAACGTCCGATGAGAGCTTTACCCAAGACCGTAAGGAGTTCGCTGAGATCTACTCCGGCGCGTCCACCACCGTCTTTTACGAGCTGGAACTGGTGGAGGGCTGGCAGCCCGGCCCGGTATGGCCGTTGGAAAATATCGAACTGCGGTGGGTTGACCCGGATACCGGAGACTCGATGAGCCAGCCGAATCGATCTCCCATTGCCCTGGCTGGTTTGGCGTCGGACACAGACCTGGACGACCATCCTATGGTCCACTTCGGCGCCATCGTGGCCCTCGCCGCCGACCTGTACAGTGTCCTGCCCAACGCCCCGGAGGATGCCCGGGAGGATGCCGGCCAAGGCGTATTTGACGGCCTGACGGCCCTGCTGGAGCAGTTGCGCTCCCTGCGAGGCGACTTGGGCGCGCTGGACTCCTACTCCGACTTCCTGTTCCTGCTGGAGTACCTGACCAAGGGCGTGGAGGAACGGCTACCGCCGTCAACTCCATCAGGGTACAGCCGATAGCGACAGCGGACGCTTGCGGACTGGTTCTTCCCGTCTGCGAGCGTCCACCCTTGGCAGGCCAGGAAGCGAAAGCTGCGCCATTTAGAGCCTATCTCAAAAGAGGGCGAACCAACCAACCCGTCATTCCGGCCTTGAGCCGGAACCCAGAGCCCCTTACCGTTTGGGCGCCGAGGGCCTTCACCTCCCACTATGACCCCTCCCACGGGAGTCCTGGATTCCTGCTTTCGCAGGAATGACGGTGGGGGGCGCAGGATGACCGCTGGTGGCGGGTGACGGTGGGGGCAGAGCGACCGTTGATGGTTATTGAACTCGCCATTCCCGCCACTCCCCGTCATTCCTGCGAAAGCAGGAATCCAGAGCCCCCGCACGCACCCGCCATTCCCGCGCGCCACCGTCATTCCGGCCTTGAGCCGGAACCCAGAAACCCCGGCGCTGTTTACTTGGCCTTTCTCCAGTCCTTCTGGAATCCGGCTCAAGGCCGGAATGGCGATAAAGTCTTCGGCAGCCATCAATCCAATAAAGTGGGGCTACTCGTCGCCCGTTGCAGCCTCGGTTGCTGGCGCTCTCACAGGTGGGCGAGCCAGGTACAGCAACAGTGCTGACGCCAGGTATGCGCCGACCATCACGGTATATAGCAGTGTGTACGAACCCCACAACTCCCGCAGCAACGAAGCGAGCGACGGGCCCAGTCCCAGCGCCGCCGTCTGAAAGGGAGAAAAGAGTCCAAGCAGGGAGCCGTATGACTCCCGCCCGTAATACTGCGCCAGCATCATGTTCTCCATGCTGCCCACCGCTCCGGAGAAGATGCCCCAGACCAGCGCGAATGCCAGCGCTTCTGCCAGCGAGTCCACCATAGTCAGGAAGGACAGCAGGGCCCCGGCTCCAACCATAGTCACCATCAGGCACCGGCGGGGTGTGAAACGGTCCGACAAAACCCCCCAGCCCACATTGGCGATGGACAGCACCGTGCCGAAACTGAGCACCCCCGCGGCAGCCACAACGCTCAAACCCGCGCCTTCGACCAAGTATGGCACCAGGCTGAAGCCGACGCTGCTGGACGCCAGCGTGCCCACGCAGGCGGTGGCGACAATGAGCCAGTAGGTGCGGGTCCTTGAAGCTTCTTTGACTGTCCAGCTTGTTTCGACTGGAGCAACAGCGGGACGCGCTGTGCCTGCGGGTGCAACTCCACTGGCAGCAGGCGCCCCGTCTGGCAGCAGCCCGATGTCCTCTGGGCGCCGGCGCATCAGCAAGACCACCGGGATGATCAGGGCCAAACTGAAAATTCCGAGATAGCGGAATCCCTCGCGCCACGTGTGGCTGAGGGCAATCAACGCAAAGATCTGGATATTGATCGCTCCTGCGATGGGGCGGAACGTGGACACCAGTGCCAGAGCGATGTTCCGTCGGCGCCGGAAGAAGTTGACGGCGGCAGTCCTGGGCACCAGCCCAATCAGCACCGGGTTGGACACAGCCCGGGACACCACGTATGCGGCATAGAACTGCCACACTGCGCTCACTCCCGACAGGCCGAGAAAGCACACCCCGGCGATGAGTAGGCCGACGGGCATCAGCCAGCGGGGGCCGTACCTGTCTGCCAGGCGCCCGATGGCCGGGGCGATGAGCCCAGAGCACCAGGTGCCGGCGGTGGCGGCGTAGGAGAGAATACTGGGATCCCAGCCGGTGTCCTCGGAAATGTAAACCTGAATGCCACCCAATACTACCTGGGAAACGCCGGTGGCGCCAAAGGTGGCCATGGACGATATTCCCAGGATGAGCCATCCATAGTAGAAGGGCGTCCGGGGTCGCCAGTTGAACAGACGGGTAAGCACTCGACGGGGATTTCCTTTCAAGCCAGGGCCGGTCGCCACTCTTGGACCGGTGGTGATTCACCGGGAATAATACAGCATCCGCGCTGCTCACGTTATCCGATATGCTAAATTGTCACCTGACCTTGTCCCGGGGAGATGGACATGCCCATTAGTCGCGCCGAAGTAGTCCACATTGCCGCACTGGCACGCATCGGAATTACCGAGGAGGACATCGATCTGTACGCAGGCCAACTGTCCGACATAATCGACCAGTTCGAGATCCTGAACGAGCTGGACACCTCGGACGTCGAGCCTACCGGCCACGCCGGTGAGTTGCGCGGCGTGATGCGCGACGATTCCCCGGCCGACTCGCTGTCGCCCGACGCCGCACTCAGCAACGCGCCACGGCGTGACGGCGAGTTCTTCCGTGTCAAGGCGGTTCTGGACGAATAGAGATCCTTGGCTTCAGCTATCTATGCATTGCGCCGTCATAACCACCTTGCCGTATCGTTTTTGTTCAACATCCGTTGACCCAGCCAATCCGTCATTCACGCTTTCACGGGAATCCACAGGTTCGTGCAACAGCAGGCTGGCTTTGGCCAGAAAGGCTCCGGATTCCCTCTTTCGCGTGAATGAAAGATTGGTGGCGATTGGAGCTATTGGGCAAGCGCAGATTGCGGCCTCATGAGTAGAGCAGTTGTCCGAGCTTAACTGGCTGACCATACAACAGGCCCGCAGGATGCTGGACTCCCGAGAGATCAGCTCCGTAGAGTTGACCCGCGCCTGCCTGGACCGCATCGACGCCGTCGAAGACGAGGTGCGCTCCTTCATCACCCTCACGCCCGAATTGGCGCTGCAACAGGCGGAGGCCGCCGACCGCATGCTGGCCGACGGTGAAGCGCACCCACTGACCGGCATTCCCATGCAGGTCAAAGATGTTTTGTGCACCGAAGGCGTCCTGACAACCTGTGGTTCGCGAATGCTGGAGGACTATGTGCCGGTCTACAACGCCACGGCGGTGGACCGGCTTTTCCGGCAGGGCGCCGTTATGCTGGGCAAAGGCAACATGGACGAATTCGCCATGGGTTCGTCTTGCGAGAACTCGGCCTTCCATCCCACCTTAAACCCATGGGATACCTCCCGGGTTCCCGGGGGCAGCAGCGGAGGTGCAGGAGCATCCGTGGCCGGGGGAGAAGGGATATTCGCCCTCGGCTCGGACACAGGCGGCAGCGTGCGGCAACCGGCAGCGATGTGCGGGGTGGTGGGCCTCAAGCCATCGTACGGCGTGGTCAGCCGGTACGGGCTGGTGGCCTACGCCTCGTCGCTGGACCAGATCGGACCTGTCGGCCGAAGTGTGGCCGACTGCGCTCTTTCGTTGAACGCCATCGCCGGACACGACCCCAGGGACGCCACCTCACTACCGTTGCCGGCGCGGGATTTCGGCTCGAGCCTCGAACAGGGCGTGGAAGGGCTGCGGTTGGGAGTGCCCGGAGAGTACTTCGTCGAGGGAATGGAGGACGGCGTCCGTCAGGCGGTGGAGCAGGGGATCGCCACGCTGGAATCACTCGGGGCATCCATTCGCGAGGTGTCGCTGCCGTCTACCAAGTACGCGCTGGCCTGTTACTACATCATCGCCCCGTCGGAGTGTTCAGCCAATCTGGCCCGATACGACGGGGTGAAGTACGGATACTCCTACCAGCAAGCCGAGGATATGTGGGGGGCCATGGAGCAGACGCGGCGTCACGGCTTCGGCCCCGAGGTAACCCGGCGAATCATGCTGGGCACTTTCGCGCTGTCGGCAGGCTACTACGACGCCTACTATCTGAAGGCGCAGCAGGCCCGGACGCTGATCCGTCAGGATTTCGCCGAGGCATTCAAGTCGATTGACGCCCTGGTCACGCCAACATCGCCGGTGGTGGCGTTCCCCGTAGGAGAAAAGACCGGCGACCCGTTGCAAATGTACCTTATCGACGTCTGCACGTTGCCGGTGAACATCGCCGGGCTGCCCGCCCTCTCGGTGCCGTGCGGCTTCTCCGATGGCCTGCCGGTGGGGATGCAGCTAATCGGCCCGCACTTGTCCGAGTCCACCCTGCTTCAGATCGGCCACGCTTACGAGCAGGCGACGGAGTGGCACAGGCAGCGACCCGTACTGTAATGGGCAAAAATCGAGCGGCTCCGCGATTTGCCCTTCCCGGCGCCGCTCAACTTTGAGAATGTGCGCTGCCCTACAGGTACAGGAATCTGTGGGTGTGAGAGTTTGTGATCTCCGCCATTTGGGCTCGCCTGCGATCCAGTTGCGTGGTGGGGGGACCGGAAATCCAGTTGTAAAGGGATAAAGGAGTTGAGGCCAATTCCCGAACGATCCGGGCAGGGCCCCGGTTCCTGTCCCTTCCCTCAGTGGTAACCTCTGCAGCTACCGCTTTTGGAGTTACTTCATTAGCAATGAAGGTGGCCATTTGAAGTTCCTTTATGCAACCTAGCATCGTGTGGAATTTCGCGGGGAAACGCGGTCCGGAGCATCGTCGCCGGGGCGGGATGACCTCCCGCCCCAGGACTGCATGCCTAACGAAGGGAGAGCCTCCGCCAGTCGCAGTTGTCCAGCTTGTATTCGGTGTAATCGCTGGTCATCTTGGAGACCTTGGCCAGCAGGCGGCGAACGGGGCCGGTGTGCAGCTTCGTGTCCTCGCCCTTGAGGCGGACCTCCACGGCGCCCTTATCAGGGATGGCTTCATCAACAGTGCAATTGGCCATTTGAGCCTCCTTCGCAGCCTGTTGGCTGCATTTGAGTTCGTTCAGGCCCCTCGGCATTGAGCGGGCTGAACCGGGGACCACAGGCGCCGCCGCTAAAGGGACAGCTTTCTCCAGATTCCAGCCTCCATCTTGTAGTCGACGTACTCGCCGTGCATCTTGGAGACCTTGCTCAGCAGGCGCGCTACGGTCCCGCTGTGCGGCTTGCTGTCCTTCACCGGGGGCCGGACCTCGGCAACATCAGTGTCGGGAGTAACCTTCTCTGGGGTGTGTGTTGGCATCGATACCTCTATCGCGGCTTAATTGCCGCTCAAATTTGCCACTTACCTTTAAGCCTTTTATGCCTCTTGGCAAGCAACTAATAATAGATTAGTCTATAACCACACTAATGTCAAGGGGTTTGATAGTAGCTAATTTTTTTTCAGTGTGCTAGTATCCCCAAAATCCATGTGTAACGGAGACAGGACTGCGATGAAACACCTAGAGCCCTGCCCGCGTTACGATCGTGCTATTGCCATCCTCGGCAAGAAGTGGAATTGCCTCATAATCCGGAGCATGTTGTCTGCGCCCCGACGATTCAGCGACATTTCGAACTACGTGGAAGGACTAAGCGACCGCCTCCTTTCCCAGAGACTCCAGGAGCTGGAGGAAACCGGGATAGTCGAGCGCCGGGTGTACGATAGCAAGCCGGTTGTAGTGGAATACTCCCTGACGGATAAGGGAGCGGCTTTCCGGCAGGTTGTCGAAGCTATCCAGCTCTGGGCCGACCAGTGGGAGGCAAACCCGCTGGAGGAGAACATGAGGAGCAAATTCCAAGCCGGAGCGGTCTAGCTTCGAACGGGTTCGTAAGTCCCACTGGCGGGGAAACCATTCTCTACTGGTTCAAACGGCCCTCCTCGTCATATTCGACTGGAAAGAGGCCCGCTCCGCTGACAGGAGGCGCCAGATGCAGCGAACCAGAATCAGCGAAATATTTTCCAGCGACTCCCCGCTGGGTGAGGCGCTGGTACAGGGCTGGGTCAAGACGCGGCGGTCGTCGCGTTCGGTGACCTTCGTGCAGGTTAACGACGGGTCCACTCTTCGCGACCTACAGGTGGTGGTGGACGAGACCAACGCGGCCTACTCTGTCGCCAACAGCCTGTCCACCGGATGCAGCGTCAGCGTTGTTGGAAACGTGGTCGAGTCCCAAGGGAAGGGACAGCGATTTGAGATCCAGGCGCGAGAGATCGAGTTGTTAGGCGCCGCCGACCCGGAGACTTATCCGCTGCAGAAGAAGCGACACACCCCCGAGTTCCTGCGTGAGATCGCCCATTTGCGTCCCCGGACCAACACCTTCGGAGCCATGGCCCGGGTCCGGAGCGCAGTCGCTTTCGCCATACACTCATTCTTCCAGGAGCATGGATTCCAATACATCCAGACGCCGATCATCACAGGCAGCGATGCGGAGGGGGCCGGCTCCATGTTCCGCGTAACGACGCTGGACCTGAACAACCCTCCAAGGCAGCAGGGGGCGGTCGACGTCTCAGAGGATTTCTTCGGGCGGCCGACCTTCCTCACCGTGAGCGGCCAGCTTGAGGCCGAAATCTTTGCGATGGCGCTCTCCAACGTCTACACCTTCGGACCCACCTTCCGGGCCGAGAACTCCAACACCTCCCGGCATCTCGCCGAATTCTGGATGGTCGAGCCCGAGGTGGCTTTCTGCGAGCTGGACGGCCTTGCGGACTTGGCTGAGGACTTCCTCAAATACATCTTCAATTATGTCCTCGAAAACTGCGGTGAAGACATGCAGTTCTTCAACCGGTGGTACAACGAGGAGACGATCAGCACCCTGCAAGGCATCGTCAACTCCCCGTTCGAACGCATCTCCTACACCGAGGCAGTGGACATGCTCCTCCGGTCTGAGGAGTCCTTCGAGTTCCCGGTGAGCTGGGGCGTGGACCTGCAATCGGAGCATGAGCGGTACCTGACGGAGAAGCGAATCGGACGGCCGGTGATCGTTACGGACTACCCCAAGGAGATCAAGGCGTTCTACATGCGCCTGAACGACGACGGGAAGACGGTGCGGGCCATGGATGTGCTGGCGCCGGGCATCGGCGAAATCATCGGGGGCAGCCAGCGGGAGGAGCGCGAGGACGTCTTGCGCCGCCGGATGGGGGAGGCGGGATTGAACGAAGAGGAGTACTACTGGTACCTCGACCTGCGCCGCTACGGGACGGTGCCTCACGCCGGCTTCGGGCTGGGCTTCGAACGGACGGTACAGTTCATCACCGGCGTGACCAACATACGTGATGTCATACCGTTTCCGCGCACCCCGAAAAACGCCGAGTTCTAGGAGCGAGCGTGGCGACATCCCCCGAAACAGGCTCCTTGGCGGCTGCATTGGGCCCCGGCAGTCCTGCCATAAAGCAGGCCATCGAACGCCTCTCCGCCATCTATAGTGACACCGAGTCCCTCGCTCCCGTGGACAACAGCTACAGGTACTGGGTGGCGTCCCGTCCCTTCGATGCGGATACGAACCCTGACGTATTTGTTCGCCACACCTGCCTGTCCCTGCTATGTCGGCTGATGGCATACCGGTTCCTGGAAGCGCGTCCCTCGGAGCGAGACCTCTGGGACGTTATCGGTGGAGACTATTTCCTGGGCGCGGGGCTCGGCAATTTCTTGGGCGAGGACTTTTTTTCCTGGCCCTTTTTCCGGCTGTCCATGGGCATCGGAGACGACGCGTTGTCGATGGAAACTGCCAGAGGGCTGTTGGCTGCCCTGGAATCTCTCCAGTTTTCGGAGCCGACTTCGGATCTCCTAGCCAGCCTGTACCTGGATTTTCTCGGCGAGGCGGCAGCTGAACCACGGGAACTGGATGCCTCTGCGTTCTCGCAAAACCCATCGCTACAGTGTGCTGCTCCGTATTGCGGCGATGGAGTTGCGCTGGCCCAGGCGGTTCGCGCGGCCCTCGAATGCCGTCTGGCCCAGGGGCAGATTCCGCCTGACGCTCTGCTGGACATTTCGGGGCAGTTCGTAGGGATGACTGCCGATCCGTTGGCGGCAACGGTCGCCAGCCTTGCCTTTCTGCTAGCCTTGGGGGAGGAGGTTATGGAGCCCCACCCTCCGATCCTGGTACCGGTCTACCTGGCCCATGGCTCGCACCTGCCCGTTGAACAACCGAAAGCGAACGGGGGAAGCGCCTATGTGATCGAATCGGCAGGTGGCGTTCCACTGCCAGAAAGAGTAGCCGCGGATCCGCTGTACCTTGACTGGCTGTTTGGCCGACTGCCGAACTACCTGCGCGGGGCGGCCCTGCGGCTTCGGGCCCAGCCGGAGGCCGTGGCGGTGCAGGAGGTGCTTAACGCGTGGTATAACTACCTGACTTCGCCCAAAACCCGTACCCCCATCCCTGAACCGCTGACGCCCGAGGCCGCCGATGTTATGGTTGAGGCTGCCCGAGTCCTGATATTGCAGTACGTAAACGGGTCGGGTCAGGGGCCCCTGCACATCGTGCGCAACACTCCCGCTCCCCTCTTTGCCTCACGGCGGGAATTCGACGTAATGCTGTGGCCGTCGCGGCTGAACGCCGACGTCGAACTGAGGGACACATGCGCCGCCCTCTACCTTGGTGGCGGCGGCCGGGTGCTGTCGGCGTAGCGGCGGCGGCCCCAGGTTGCAGGGCTATCGCAATGGATGCGGTTACCCTGCCCCAAGTCAGGGTCTTTCATTTGTTCCCTCTTCCTCCGGGGGAGGGTTAGGGTGGGGGCTTTCCCTTTCGTGAGCGGCCATCGTATGGCCCCGGCATTTCGCCCTCACCCCAGCCCTCTCCCTCCGGGAGAGGGCGAACTAAAGGACCCTGTGCACCAGGTTGCCGCAATTGACGCCTTTTCAGGGCGGTGAATATAATGAGTCGTCCCGTTGCTGGCGAATTTGAAGGAATTTGCGATGGCGGCGAGGACTTCGACGAGCTCAGCATAAGGAGCTGAAATGACTACTCAAGAGGTCGTACTTCGTCCCGCCGCGGTCGTAGAGGAACTTAAGAAGAACAACATCAGCCACGTGGTCTGGCTGCCGGACAGCGAGACCAATTTCATGTACCAATTGCTCACCAACGAGCCGACGCTGGACCTGGTGCCTGTCTGCCGCGAGGGCGAGACAATGGCTATCGCCGCGGGGTTGTGGGTGGGCGGCAAGCGTCCCATCGTCCTGATCCAGAACACGGGCATCTTTGAGTCAGGCGACTCGATACGCGGGCTCGGCCTGGACGTGAACCAGCCGTTGGTGATGCTGGTCGGATACCGGGGCTGGAGCAGGCACGGCATAACTAACGATTCCGCAGCCCGTTTCATCGAGCACATTCTGCACGCATGGGGCATCAACTACTACCTGATCGAAACCGACGAGGATGCCGACCGCATCAGCGTGGCCATCCAGGAAGCCGAACGCACTCAGAGGCCGGTGGCCGTGCTGGTAGGTACCGAGTTCGGAGCATAGGACGCCACTGAAACCAGCCACTCCAACCTTCCCCTGCACCGCCGGGGGCCCGAGGAAATAGTTTTATGATTGACAACCAGGAAGCAGTCAAGGTGATCGACGCAAATCGTGGCGAAGGCGTCATCATCGCCACCATGAACGCAAACAACGTCCGCTTCGGCCTGCCCACCGTAACCACGCAGGAACAGCTGGACATGCCGGTTTCTGGAGCCATGGGCAAGGCCTCCAATGTCGGCCTGGGACTGGCATTGGCCCAGCCGGACCGCAAGGTGATCGTGCTGGACGGCGACGGCAGCCTGCTGATGAACCTCGGCGCCATGGTCACTTTAGCCAACAAGACACCGAAGAACCTGTGCCACATGGTCTTCGACAACGGCGTCTACGCGGTAACCGGCGGGCAGCCGGTGCCGGGATCCGGCAGGACCGACTGGGAGGGAATGGCCAAGGCCGCCGGGTATCCCGCAACGTTCTCTTTCGACAACCTGGAGGACCTGACCACGAGTATTAGCGACGTGATGGCAGCCGAGGGACCGGTGTTCGTGCATCTCAGTATCAAGCCCGAGATCGAGAACACGCCGGTGCAATTCCGGCAGCGCGCTAACCGCACCATGCAGATGGCCATCCGCGATATGCCTGGGATCCTGATCAGCGACTAGCCAGCCCCATTGGCGCGCGTGCCAATGCGTTCGACTCAGACCTGGGGGCAGGTGGATGACCTGCCCCCTCCTGTATCAGGTGTCATTACCAACGGTGCCATTGAGACCAGTCAGATTTTCGGAGGGCGGTTACCGATGCTGGGAGGACTGGGCAAAGGGTTATTCTTGCGGCTGGCCTCGTACGCGGTCTTCGTCTTGGGCTTTCTGCTGCTGTTCGGGGCCTTCGAGAACTCCAACGTACTTATCGGTCTGGCCGGCGGTGTAGCAGTGCTGGCGGCAATGTGGCTGATGGTGGGGTTCCGGCGCCCTTCCTGGACCTCCAAAGCAAGAAATGAATCAAGCTACCCGGAACGCGAAGGCCCTGATGAGCGCCAGGACAGGCGGGTACCATGACGCATTCCGCCTCCGATTCCCCCTCAGGCCAGCAATCGCCGGGCATTCCCTACGCGGAGGCGGCTCGCGCGGTCAATTATCACCGCGGCGACTCGCTGGTGGTCTCGACCTCAGCAGCGCTGCGGGAGTGGAGCCGGGTGTCCGATCGCCGGGAACTGGACCTGGACCTGATGGACTGCATGGACCGGGCTCCTGCGGTGGGCCTCGGCCTGGCCCTGGCCCAGCCGGACGGCAAAGTGCTGGTGCTGGATTGCGATGCCACTTTGCGCACTAACCTTGGTGGTCTGGCCACCATTGGCGAGTCGCGTCCCTCTAACCTCGTGCACTTCGTGTTCGACGACTCGGCCCGTTCATCAACCGGCGGAGTGCCTATCAAAGAACTTGACCACCTGGACCTGGTCACCATGGCCGAGAGTTCCGGCTATGCCCGCGCATACCACTTCGACCGGCTCGAAGAACTGTTGATCGGGCTGGAGGAGGCAATGGAACAGGGCGGTCCGGTGTTCATCCTGGTGAGCGTCTTCCAGGAAGGCGATGCGCCATCCTTCCCTGACCGTCCCATGGCCGAGGGTTGGGCACAGCTGCGTGACCGGCTTAGGGTGCGGCCGCAGAAAGAAGACGACGGCGCCACATAACGGGTGCAGTGGCCCGCTCACCTGGGCGAGGGCTGCCCTAGGCCGGGCGGACCACGATCTGGTGGGCCACCGCGTAGCTCATGGAGACCTGTCCCTGGTGTGTTGCGACTTCCATCACGCCAAGGAAGGGGGTTGCGTCTGCTACCGTAATCTCCCTTTCGGGCACGATGCGGGAGTCGTCGAGAAACTTCAGTAGTTGCGGGTCTTCCTCGGGCACACGGTCAACGATGTACGATCTTCCCTTGGCTGCGGAATCGAGGGTGAGGGAGTTGGGTGGAATTTTGGGCTCGCCGGTGCCAGGAATGGGCCTGCCGTATGGTGAACGCCTAGGGTTATCCAGCCGCTCCACCAGCTTCTCCATCAGAAGGGGGGACATTCCGTGTTCCAGCCTGTGCGCCTCATTGTGGGCCTGGTGCAGTTCCATCCCCAGCAACCTGACGACCATCCACTCCGCCAGCCTGTGCCGCCGGGCGATATCCTCGCCGCCTTCCATGCCCTGTTTCGTCAAACGAATGCGCTTGTCCGCGCCTACGTCGACCAATTGCTGCCGCGCCATACGCCGCACCATGCCGGCCACCGAAGGTACTGACGTGCCCAGGCCCTCCGTTGACGGAAGCCGACGGAGAACATCGGTCAACTGGGTAATTGTTGGAAACTCATCGTCTTCCCACAGCCGGTACAAGCACAATAGGTAATTCTCGGTACCGGGCGACAAACGGTCATTCTGGTTTTCCTCGTCGGCCACATCGTTCTTTACAGCAGCCTTCCTGGGTCGTGGCATGGAGTCCTCGTGACAGACAACAAATAGAACTGTTCCAGGGCACAGAGAAAGGGTTCTTGCAGCCTGGCAAGAGAAAAGTATAGCAGAATCGCGATGGAACCGCCGTGGGGACAGCGATCAGGTCAGTGGCGTTCGCCCGAGGAGTCGGCAAGCCGTCCGTCAACGAACAGGCGGGCCTGGTGCCCCTCGCGCAGCCTGACGGAAACGGGGGCGCCGATAGGCAGCTCCACGATGTGGGACATCAGGCAACTGACTTGAGATCCTGAGGTCAACCGCAGGCGATAGAGGTAAAAAGCGCCGCTAAACTCCCGGTCGACGATAACTGCATTGCCGTCTGCGTCGGGTAGGCATTCGAGACAGTCAGGGCGGACCATGATTTCCCACCCCGGTCCGGCTCCTTCTCCGAAGTGGCCGGCTGGTACGGCAACGTGGTCCAGGGGGCCCAGTTCGCTGCTCAACCGGCCATCAACGAAACAAACAGGCAAAAAGTCCGCCGAACCCAGGAATTCCGCAGCATACCTGGTCTCGGGCGAGTGGAAAATCCTCGCGGGAGTGCCGGTCTGCTCCAGCCTGCCCTCGTTCATCAGGGCCACTTGGTCGCCCATGTGGAGGGCGGCGTCCTGGTCGTGGGTAACGAAAACTGTCGTTACCCCGCTGTTTCTGATGATTTCGGCGACGTCGCGCCGCAACTGCTCTGCCAGCTTGGCATCCAAGTTCGAAAACGGCTCATCCATCAACAGTATTTCAGGCCGGGGAGCCAGGGCGCGTCCGAGAGCGACCCGCTGCTGCTGACCTCCTGAGAGTTCATGGGGCAGCCTCCGGCGCATCCCGGAGAGACCCACAAGCTCCAGTGCCCCTGCGACTCGATCCAACCTGTGCGGGTCATTTTTCAGGCCGTAGGCGACGTTCTGCTCTACATTGAGGTTTGGGAACAGGGCCCCTTCCTGGAAAACCATACCTGTCTGACGTTTCTCTGGTGGCACAGCCACGGTGGACGAACTGACAACGCGGCCGCCAATTCTGATCTCACCCTCGTCGGGTCGTTCGAAACCGGCTATCAGGCGGAGGGTAGTGGTCTTGCCGCACCCGCTGGGACCGAGCAACGCCAGTATCCGGCCCTTCTCTACGGACAGATTCAGGCCGGAAACCGCCTGCACGCTGCCGAAACCCTTCGACACGCCGGAACATTCCAGCGCAGTGCCCCGGGCAACTCTCGTCGCCTCTCGCTCGTGGTCAGCAGAGGCCCTATGGGAAGAATTGGCTACACTAATCATTCCGACTGTATCCAGTTGTCTGAAACGTCGCTGATTGCAACCAGAATTCTATGTTAACTGATATGGGCGATTACAGCCCAAACGAACGGGTGCAAGTGTATACATTGGACTGCCGGCAGTCAACCGGCGAATCATTCACCCCGACGACGATCTGTCGCTGTGGCCGAAACCTCGAATTGCCCGAAGGGAGCGCCGAATTCCACACTCGGAAAATCTCTGCTATCGATCTGCATGGAACACCGCTCTTACGACTCTGTGGGCAACGTTGACACTCGACAGTGCCGATGCTAACGTTTCCGGCAGACTGTCCTGGCTAATCGTTCGTATTAAGCTCCGTAGCCAATCTGTACACTCCTGGCTATACGGATGCACTCCCCAGTCCCATATATATGGGATTGGCGAGTCAGCGAGGTTGAACTGGGAGTTGTCAATAGGGTGTCTCTCTGACTCTGTACTGACGTTTCAAAGTTGCAGGCTGACGCTTTGAGGAATCAGCTCACGGCCGCGTTGCACTTGCTGCCCCGGGCGGTGCGCAGGAACCCCCCTCCACTGGTATTGCTGGTTCCTGCGCTGATAGTGGGAGCCGCCCTCTTGCTGCCTCCCGTCTACCTTGCAGTCAGGGCGCTTGGTGGGGGGAGCGAGTTGTGGGACCTACTCTTCAGACCAAAGATTGCCGGCATCCTGGGACGCACTTTGCTCCTGGTGGTAACGGTCAGTGCCGGCTCGGTGTTACTGTCCCTGCCCCTAGCCTGGCTTACTGCCAGAACAGACATGCCTTGGCGCCGTGCCTGGGCTGTCGCCACCTCCTTGCCCCTGGTAATCCCCAGCTACGTGGCAGGGTTCATCGTGGTGGTGGCGCTTGGCCCCCGGGGGATGCTGCAGGGCGCTCTGGAGGGTCCCTTCGGCGTAGACCGGCTGCCCAGCATCTACGGATTCTCCGGTGCATTCCTGACGCTGACACTCTTGAGCTATCCTTACGTCTTTCTGACTGTCAGGGCCGCACTTCAGAGAATGGACCCAGCACTGGAGGAATCGGCCCGGGGACTTGGGTTTGGGCCCGTGGCCACATTCTTCCGGGTAACCGTGCCGCTGCTTCGTCCTAGCCTCGGAGCCGGGGCGTTGCTGGTGGGGCTGTACACGCTCAGCGACTTCGGCGCCGTTTCTCTGCTCAGGTATGAAACGTTTACCTGGGCCATATTCACGCAGTATGAGTCGGCCCTTGACCGCACCCTGGGGGCCGGACTGTCGATCGCGCTCGTGGTCCTTGCGTTGGCCTGGGTAGCCCTGGAATTTGTCAGCAGGGGCCGCGGCCGCTATCACTCGACCTCTTCCGGGACTACGCGCCCACCATCGATGGTGCCCCTGGGCAGGTGGCGATGGCCCGCCATCGGGTTTTGCGCCACTGTGTCCGTGGTGTCACTGGGTATGCCAGTTGGCATCCTCATCTATTGGGTTGTGCGCGGAGTGTCTGCCGGGGAACCATTGGACCCTCTCTGGGAGGCGGCACGGAACTCAGTCTACATCTCTGCGCTGGCAGCCCTGGCTGCGACCGCGGCCGCGATGCCGGTCGGGCTTCTGTCCGTACGATATCCAGCAGCAAATTCGGGCTGGGGCCTGCTGAGTGGACTGCTGGAAAGGCTGGGGTATGTGAGCTTTGCTCTTCCCGGAATTGCCATCGCGTTGGCTCTGGTGTTCTTTGGAGCCAACTACGGCGGCGTGATTTACCAAACGATATGGCTGTTGCTGCTGGGCTACACGGCGCTGTTTCTATCGCCGGCGTTGGGTGCGGTGCGCGCCTCGCTGCTACAGATAAACCCGCGGGTTGAAGAGGCCGCCCGCAGCCTGGGCCGCTCCCCGGCGGGGGCATTCATCTCGGTAACTCTCCCCGGTGCCCGGCCAGGCATTGTTGCCGGGGCATCGCTGGTATTCCTGTTGACCATGAAAGAGTTGCCGGCAACCCTGATACTGAGCCCCACCGGCTTCGACACGCTGTCAACCTCCGTCTGGTCGTACACCTCTGAGGCCTTCTTTGCCCGTGCCGCCATGCCGGCCCTGTTGCTGATCTTGCTTTCGGGTGTTCCCTTGGCCCTCCTGATGTTCCGGGAGAGACGCTAGGCCTGCTTCGGGTTATAATCCCGCCTAAATTCAGAGCCAACCGGTGGGCGGCAGATTTTGGCCCCCGGCGGGATGGGAGATGCTGCCTTGACCGGTTCTCACAGTAAACTGACGGTAATCCTGCCAGGCAAGCTTATTGATGGAGTTGCGGAATCTCCGCAGGAGGGGATGGCTGTTGGATTCAGCGAAGGCCGAATCCTTTGGGTCGGCCGACGGGGTCACGTGGAGAGCTCACAGAGCGACGCCCCCCGGGAGATGCTGGAATTTCCTGATGCGACATTGCTTCCCGGGCTGTTCGACCTCCACACCCACACCAACATGCCAGGGGACGGGCGCACCGGCGAAGAGGTGGACCGCGACGACAGCGACGACGTCCGCTTGCTCCGCTCAGCCCGCAATGTGGCTAACGCGCTGGCCACCGGCGTCACTTCTCTCTGCGATTGCGGATCGTGGAATCGCACCGCGTTCTCCCTCAAGCAGGGCCTGTCACAAGGACTGGTGGATGGGCCGCGCACACTGGTCTCGGGCCCTCCACTGACCATCACTGGCGGGCACCTATGGTTTATGGGAGGACAGGTTGACGGAGTTGACGGCATAAGAGCAACTGTCCGGCAACGGGTCAAGGACGGGGCAGATTTCATCAAGGTAGCCGCGTCGGGTGGCAGCACTTTGACCAGCGACCCCTACCGGGCCTCGTTCAACCTTGAGGAGTTGAGGGCACTGGTGGACGAGGCCCACAATCGCAACCGACCGGTATTGGCCCACTGCCGTTGCACCGAGTCCATCAACTTTGCCCTCGATGCCGGTGTGGACGCCATCCTGCATTGCTTCTTTGCCAACTCCGACGGCTCCTACCGGTACGATGAACCCACGGCTGACCGCTTGGCTGAGTCGGGGGCCTACCTAAATCCGACAATGCACCTAGGCCGGGTGTCGCGCGCTCACTTGGAGCGGATCAGGCAGCAGCGAGCCTTTACGGCGACGGAACAGGAACGCTGGGAGCGCTCCAACCGCATGGGCGGCGTGGCAATGGAGCAGTTCGGACGGCTGATACGCGCCGGGGTCAGGCTGGCCGGCGGTTCAGACTGCGGGTGGGGCAGCTACCCCTTCGGCGACTTCCAGGGCGAGGTCATCGCAATGCACGACGCGGGCCTGACGCCCATGCAGGCCATCCAGGCTGGAACTCGCAACCCCGCCGCCGCGGTGGGGATACTGGACCAAGTCGGAACCGTCGAACCCGGAAAGTCGGCCGATCTGTTGGTGGTAGACGGGGACCCATCGGCTGACATTCATGCGCTGCGGCAGGTCCGGGCCGTGTTCCAACGCGGCAGAAGGGCAGACCCGGTCCGTCCTGCCATCGCCATGGACTAACCTGGCTACTGGGCCCGGGCAAAGGAAAATGCACCACTGGGAAGTTGGCGGCAGCATAAACATCGGGTGGCCCGACTACAACGTGGCTGAACGACCCTACACCATCGTGGAATTCGACCTCTATGGCCCAGTGTTCCGCGCCCGTGTCGCCGACCCGAACGCAGACGGGCGTCAGGGCGGATTCCTGGTGGTCTTTGGATGCCCGGACGTGGTGCTGGACATTCTTGCCGAACAGGCGACTAAAAAGCTGGGGTTTCAAGTGGTGGTATCCGATCTCCGATGCAGCATCGAGGGTCACACTTCGCACAGCTTCGACTACGAGTGGTATCCGACGCCCAAGTTCGCGGAGCGCCCCGGTGGCCTTGCCCGCACGATTGCCGCGTCCCTCGAGGAGATGCGAGGCAGCAGCTGAGCCGTCAGGGTTTCTAGTTCTCCCTCTCCTTCCGGGAGAGGACTGGGGTGGGGGCCTCCTTCTCCCTCTCCCTCTGGGAGAGGGCTGGGGTGAGGGCGAAATGCCGGGGCTTTACGATGGCAGCTCACGAAGGGGAACGCCCCCACCCTAGCCCCCCGGTGGGAGAGGGAACAAATGAAAGACCCTGGCTGAGCCGTTGTAATAGTTCAGAGTTGAGGGGAAGAGAGGAGTTGACGGCAGGCCAAGAGGGGATCCAACCCCTGGGCGCGCCAGGTGCCGAAGAGGGAGGCCAGGGTCATCTTGGTGTCGGTGCCCCGGTCTGAGCGGGTGCCGCCGCTGATTTTGTGGCTGACCGCCAAGGGCCGCAGGCTGCGCTCCGCAGCGTTGTTGTCCGAGGGCACCGCCGGGTCGGCCACAAAGACGAACAGCTCTTTGATGAAGGTCTCGATACGTCGGCACAGGTTGCCTTGGGCGGCTGCCGGGTCTCGGGCGTAGAGACGGCACTGGGCCAGCAGTTTCCGCTCCAACCACCCTTGGGCCAGCCGTCTTTGACCTGCGCCGGGATGGCTGAAGCCCTTGGCCTGCCGGTAGATGTCTTGGACCGCCGCCGTCCACCGGAGCAGTGAGGCATCCCTGGGATACGGCGACTTCAGGTCGTGGATGTCCCGCAGCAGGTGCACCCAGCAGCGCTGCCTCAGCCCCGGGTAGTGATGATAGGCGGCATAGAAGTCGCTGACCAACACCCCACTGAAGGACTCATCCAGCACCTCGTCCACCACCTCCTTGTGGCGCCCACGTCGCAGGAAATACCGCCCAGTGGGAGTGCTGAAAGTCCAAGCGTAGCCGTTGACCCCATCCTGGCGCCAGCCGGTCTCGTCGGCGTGGACCACCGGGCTGCCCCGGATGCGCTCCAGAATCCGGTCCACCGCCGGTTGGGCCTGCCGGGCCACTTGGTGGATGGCCCGGACGATGGCGCCGACGCAAAGGCGCAACTGGTGGACGGTCCTCAGATACCACTGGATGGTGCGGAAGGGCAACCGGCCCTCCTCCCTCAGGGCCGCCATCGGGCCGTAGGGTCGCCATCAGGCTGAGCAAGTTGACGCCCAACCGCTGTTTCCCCAGCGCCACCTCGCCCAAGTCCACCTTGGGCACCCGGCGTTGCTCACACACTGGGCAAGTCCTGGCGATGAAGACATGTCCGGTTACTTGGACCGGAACCACTGGCAGGTCGATGACCTCCCGGGTCCGCTGGGTCCAGCCCCCGGACAGGCCGGTGCCGCAATCAGGACAACTCTCCACGGCGTGGGCCACCCGGTGGGTGGGAGTCATGCGCTGGCGGGCAAAACCGTGGGGCCGGGGCTTCCTGGGACCTTTCTCCCTGGGAGTCTGCTGGCGGCCGGACTTGGGCTTGATGCCGGGCATCCCTTTGGGGCCGCCCGGTTTGGCCTTTCCCTCCAGCGCCTCTATCCGCCGCTGCAACTGGTCGATGACGGCTTGATGCTCCAAAATAGTAGATGGTTGCCGGGGGCGACGGCGATGAGGGCGTCGCGGCTGGCGGTGTTCAGGTCGAAATCGGCATCCATGCCATCTATATGACATAACCGCCTCCACCCATGCCAGGGTCCAGGAAACCAATTTCAGTCAATTCACCTCACCAATTCTGAACTGTTACCAGCCGTTATGTTGGCTGGACTACCCTGCCCACCGAATGTATTATGTTCGTTGGTGTAAAACATCGCCGGTCGCCCAGAGAAAAGGCGCCGGGTACCGCATAGCAGGAGAACAGACGATGAAGAAAGTTACCATGGGCGACATCCCCCGGACCCCGGCCGACATGGCCCCCCTGGGCAGCGGCGGACTGATGACGGGAACGCAGGTGTGGCGGCAGTCCATCCTGAACCCCGATGACTCCAGCAACTTCAACTTCGCCATCGTGGCCTTCGACGCCGGCTCCCGCAACAAGTTCCACATACATTCCGGTGACCAGATCCTGGTCATCACCGAGGGCAAGGGCAAAGTCGCCACAGACGACGAGGTCATGGAGGTTGTGGAAGGCGACGTCGTCGTCATTACCGCCGGCGAGAACCACTGGCATGGCGCACCAGACGCCACTTCCATGGCCCACATCACCATCACGGTCAAGGGCAGCCAGACCGAGCAGACCGAGGCATAGCCAGCTGCCTGCAGATTTCTCCCACCGCACAAAATAGGCCCCGGCGAATCGCCGGGGCCGTTCCTTTTGCCTCCGAGTTAGAAATCCTCTCCCAACTTGAGGGAGTGATTCCGCTAAGGCGCTGTCACGTCAGTCTCCCTCCGTCTTGACCGGCTCGGCGCCTGACCGGACGGCTGGGTCCGGCGATGACGGGACCGCGCCTGTATGAGATTCCCGCTGCCTGAATGCAATGAATCGGGAGCGCAGGGTGGAGTAGGCCATGGCCGCGGCAAACACTGCCGATTCCACCAGGACTATCGTTGCTCCGGAGGAAACATCCACGAAATAGCTGATATATATCCCGAAGAACCCGCATACCGCGCCGATTCCCGACGACAGCAGCAGCATCCTGGGGAAGCTGTCGGTGAGCATCCGCGCCGATACCGGCGGAATGACCGTGGCCCCGGCTATCAGCAGCACGCCCAGCACCTGCAGGGATACCACGATGCTGCCGGCGAGGACGAGGGAAAACACCGCCTCCACCCACCCGGTCGGGACGCCGTAAAATTGGGCCACTTCCCCGTCGAAGGTGGTGAACAGGAAGTGCTTGTAGGCCACGAACAGCACCAGGGCCGTGGCACCGGTCATGGCCGCCAGGGCCACCAGGTCACCCGGGAACACACCCGTGATATTGCCGAAAAGCGCCGTCTCGAAGTCCCGGGTGAAGCTCTTGTTGCGGCTGATCAGGACGATGCCCACAGCGAAGCTGGCGGTGGTGATGACGCCGATTGCGGCGTCGTAGGCGATCTTTTGCTTCTTGGTTGTAAGCGTGATGAGCTGGGCACAAAGGAAACCCCAGATCGTCGAGCCAATGAGGAAGTTGAACGACATCACGAAAGACACCACTGCCCCGCCGAGGACGGCATGGGCAAGACCATGCCCGATGTAGGCCATTCGCTTCAGGATTACGTAAACACCGATGCCTCCACACAGCGCTCCGGCAAGAACGGCGGCCAGCATTCCCCTGATCATGAACGAGTAGGCGAAGGGTTCGACAATTACATCAAGCATGTCTGTGGGCGTGCCCGCCCATCGCTTCATCATCACTTTCGCCGCCATTGCGGCCATAGCGATGGGGACTTTCGGCTACTATGGGCATTCCTTCGTAGTGAATTACCGGCATTTCTGCGCCATAGGTCTGGCGCAGCACCTCGGTAGTTATAACGTCGTAGGGTGTCCCCTCGGCCAGCACTCGCCCGGCCATGCAGACCAACCGCGGCAGGTGCACGGCCACCGCGTTGATCTCGTGGGTGGTGATCACGATGGTGACGCCCTCGTGGTTCAGGTCGTGGAGAAGGTGCATCACGTCGTCCCGGGTTTTGACATCAACACCGGAGGTGGGCTCATCCAGCAGCAGCAGCGATGGACTACTCACCAGGGCTCGAGCCAGGAAGGCGCGCTGCTGCTGGCCGCCAGACAAGTTGCGGATGTGACGGCCCGCCAGCTCAAGGATGCCCAGTTGTTCCATCATGTGCTCGGCGAGTTCCCTTTCCTCCCGGCGAAACCAGGGGAAAAAACGGTTTTGCATGGTCCGGCCCATCATCACAACTTCGCGGACCGTAACGGGGAAATTCCAGTCTATGGTTTCCAGTTGGGGAACGTAGCCGATGCGCCTTCGACCCTCCGATGCCTTGACTCCTTCGACCAGTACCTCGCCCTCGTACACGTCGACGGCGCCCAGCATTGCCTTGAGGAGGGTGGTCTTCCCCGAGCCACTGGGGCCCAGCAGCCCAATGAAGTCTCCCCGCAGGATCTGCAGGTCGACACCGTCCAGCACCTTCTGCCTTTCGTAACCGCAGGAGAGCCCACGGATCTCGACCAGGGGGCCGCCGTAGACATGTTCGTGCGGAAGTGGATGCAGCATATATCAGTTCAGCCTATTACCGGCGACTCTCTCGCCCTTGGCATCTGGGTGTTCCGGCACTCGTCTGTGTTCCTGCGTCTGAGTGGCTATCAGTGATGGTGTTGGTGTCCGCCGGGCACACCCGTCCACTCGGAGGGCGGTTGTGGATCGTGAGCGTGATGGCGTTCTTCGTCTTCGTGATGAGGTTCGTGGCCATTCGCGGCCGCGACCAGCTGTGTTGCAACGAGCTGGGCATACAGGCCGTGCTGCTCCAGCAGTTCCTGGTGGCTGCCCTGCTCGACCACCTCGCCGTTGTCCAGCACCACGATGCGGTCCGCGTTGCGTATGGTCGAAAGCCGGTGGGCGATGACCAGGGTGGTGCGGCCCTGCATCAGGTTTTCCAGCGCCTGCCTCAATTGGCTCTCGCTCACCGCATCCAGGTGTGAGGTCGCCTCATCCAGGATCAGAACTGAAGCATTCTTCAGCAGAGCTCGGGCGATGGCGATTCGCTGCCGCTGCCCGCCGGAAAGCTGCATCCCTCGCTCTCCCACGATGGTGTCGTATCCCTCGGAGAAGGCAGTGATGAACTCGTGGCAATTGGCCAGGCTCGCTGCCTCCTCTAATTCGTCCTGGCTGGCCTCAGGGCGGCCCAGTAGAATGTTGTCGCGAACGCTGGCATTGAAGAGGTAGGTGTCCTGCGACACCAGCGCGATCTGCTGTCGCAGGTCGTCCAGCCGGTACTGGCGTATATCATGCCCGCCCAGTTGCACCGAACCGGCTGCCGGATCCCAGAAACGCATCGCCAGGTTGGCGCAGGTGGTCTTGCCGGCGCCGGAACGACCCACCAGCGCGACTGTGTGTCCTGGTTCCACATCGAAGCTCACACCGTTAAGGGCCTGTGCCTCTCCAGGGCCGTAGTTGAAGCCCACGGCGTCGAAGGCCACCGAGGGCGCAGCACGGTGACCATTGGTTGTGTCTGCCGTTGCAGCGACCCCTGGGCCGTCGACCACCGGCACCGGCTCATCGTGGATAGCGAACAGGCGTCGTGACGCAGCCAGGGTCTCCATCAGCTGCTTCATTGTCCGGGCTATGTCAGAGACGGGCGCGAATGCCGCCACCGACAGCACCACCGAAAGGATTAGCTCGGGACGGGAGATGGTGCCGTTCGTCAGCAGCCAGACCCCCACCGACAGCACCACCAGGCCGCCGAGGGCGGTCATTGCCTCTATGAACCCTATCTGGAACGCTCTCTCCTTGAGGAACCGGAGCTGGATGTGCGCAAACCGCCAGCTGTTGGCCACCATCTCGCCAGTCCGGGAGCGGCCTTGGCCAAAGGCGACTATTTCTCGCATCCCCTGGATGCTGTCGACCATGTGGGCGTGCACGTCGCCCAGCTGATGCCGCAGTTCTTCGCCCAGCCGCTCAGAGCGCCTCTGGGCGAAGAAGGGGCTCAATGCCACGGCCACCAGGAAGGGCGCCACGGCAATGGCCATGGGCCACGCGATCACCGCCAGCACGGCGACGACCACACCGGGCACGACCACGGCTGTGAAGGCAGGGGTGATGGTGTGGGCGAAGAAGAACTCCACCGTCTCCACGTCGCCGCCCACAATGCTGACCAGGTCGCCTGACCGGCGGCGGGTCATGTAGGCCGGGGCCAGCGGGTCCAGCTTGCGGTAGACGTCCACTCGCATCTCCGCCAACAGGCGGTACGCCAGGTCGTGGGCCACCCACGACTCCGTCCAGACAAAGAAGGCGGCCACCGGCGTCAGGACACCCAGCAGTACCAACAAAAGGGTCAGCTCGCCGCCAGTGATCACCTGTCCCACCAGCAACGCGCTTACCACGCCGACACCGATCGCCGTGCCGTGATGTGCCACACCCAGCAGGAAGGTCAGGATGAGCTCGTTGCGCCACGGCTTGACCAGCCCGAGCAGGCGGACCCACACGGCGATAATGCCCAGCTGGCCAGGACCGGCTCCTTGCTGGTGTCCGTCGTGCTGTCCGGCGGAGGGCGCGTCGTGACGATGATGGCCGTCCCCATCGTGCGCGGGCCGTGGAATGAAGGCCGATGCATCCGGCTGCGGGCCGTGATGTCCAGCGTCCGGATGGGGATCGGCAACGGGGTGATGCTCATCGTCGTGATGGCGCCCGTGGGGCTGCGCCTCATCGTGGTGGCGCCCGTGGCCGAGTTCCTCATTGCCATGGCCCTGGCGATGTTCTTCCTCCTCGTGTCCGTCGTGATGCGCCTGCGGCGCCGCGTGATGATGGTGCCCGTCTCCCTGATGCGCAGGGACCGGCATAAAGGCGTTCAGGTCCACCTGCGGAGATGCTCGATGACCAACATTGCTGGCCTCCTCCGCCGGCTGAAACACGAATTCGATACGTTCCTGTTGCTGGGCCATCAGGTTGGCGTACATCCCGCCTGCCGCGACCAGTTCCCCGTGATTGCCCGCTTCCACCAGCCGGCCGTCATCCAGCACGAGGATCCGGTCAGCATTGACCACGCTGGACAAGCGGTGGGCGATGATAAGGGTGGTGCGTCCCTCCATCAGCCGGTCAAGGGCCTGCTGGATCAAGGCCTCGTTCTCGGCGTCGACGCTTGAGAGCGCCTCATCCAGGATCAGGATGGGAGCGTCTTTGAGCAGGGCGCGTGCGATGGCAATGCGTTGCTTCTGCCCGCCCGAGAGCCGTACGGCCCGTTCGCCGACGACCGTGTCGTAACCGTTGGGCAAATGCCTGATGAACTCGTGGGCATTGGCCGCGCGAGCTGCCTCCTCCAACTGGGTCTGGGTCGCATCGGAATTTCCGAATCGAAGGTTTTCGGCCACTGTCCCGTGGAACAGGTAAGTGTCCTGTGTAACGACCGAGATGCGCTCCCTCAATTCGTCGAGGGGTATGTCTCGCAGGTCTCGGCCTCCCAACCTCACGACGCCCTGCCACGGGTCAAAGAACCGCAGGATCAGCCACACGATCGTGGATTTGCCGGCGCCGCTGGGCCCGACAAGCCCCAGGGTCTCGCCCTCGTGAAGGGTAAACGAGAGATCGTGCAGGGCGGGCCGGCGGCCCTCGCTGTACGAATGGCTAACGTCTTCGAAGGTAATCTCTGGTTGCAGGTCAGCCGCTGCCTCGCCCGGCAGGGGGGAGGACTGTTCCCGCCCGGAGTCCGGGACGGCTACCGGTGAGTCCATTATCGCGAAGATGCCCTCGGCTGAGGACATGGCCATCACGCCGTCGTGATAGAGCTGCACCAACTCCCGCAGTGGCCGGAATACCTCCACGCCCAGCATGAGCACGATCATCAGAGCCCGCAGCTCCATGTCGCCGTCGGCCACCCGAACGGCGCCCCAGCCAAGTGCCACTGCCGCGCCGCCGGTGATTCCCAGTATGGTTAGCGCTCCGGTGGCGGCGTTGGCCGCCAGGACACCCATGGTGGTGCGGAAAAGGGCCCGTGCGCGCTCCGCCAGCAGTTCGCCGCGGGCGCGGCTCTGGCCGAAGGCCTTGAGCGTGGCCAGTCCCTGCACCGCGTCCAGGAAATCGGCACCCAGAGCTCCGTACGCGTCGCGGCGGGCCATGCTGCGCTCGCGATTCCAGCGGTGGAACAGGTTGGGAATGATCAGAGTGAGCAGTGCGAAGGCCAGGAATATCAAGCCCGTCCGAAAGTCTATAAGGGCCATGAATATGAAAATCACCACCGGGGCCAGTGCCGCAATGATCATCTGCGGCAGGTATCGGCCGAAGAACGCTTCCAGCCGCTCCACACCCTCGGCCAGGGACATCAGCGCGTCGCCGGTTCGCGAGGAATCGAAATACCCCGGGCCCATGGCCAGCGAATGCTCATAAAGCCGCTCTCGCAGCTTCACCTTTACCAGGCTGGCAGTGTGGTGGCTCAACACCTCCTGCAGGTACTGCAGGCAGGCCCTGGCCACGATCAGCACCGCCATGATCACCAATGGCCAGGTTAGCGATTCAAAGGTAGCGTTGCCTCGAACCACCTCGACGATGATCACGGCAGCGACGGCCAGCCGACCCACACCCGCAGCAACCGCAAGCAGGCCGACTATCGCGGAGATTATGATGCGCCAGCGAACGTCTGCAGCCAGCGCGAGCAGCCTCGGGTGCAGATACATGGCTAAATTTCCTCCGCAACCGGGCTGCCCGGGGAAGCCCGTTTCTTTTGCCGGTACCGGGGCCGGGACACGGCTCCAACGCAGCCGAATTTATTGGGGATAGACAGCACCGCTCTCGCCCTCGAACACCGGGCTGACGTCGACATCGGCAAGAGCATCCACGCTTCCGCCGAGGGCGGGAATCATGATCTGCATATTTTGCCGCATCAGGCCTAAATAGGAGTGGTCAGGACCCCCGGGGACACCCGGCAGGTCGTCATCGGCCAGCTGGTCGATGAAGTTTGTGCTGCCCTCACGGGCAATGGTCTCAAGAACGTCGCTCGGGAATTCCTCGGACCCAAACACGGCGGGAAGTCCCAACTCTTTCACCTGGTCGATGATTTCGGCCACCTCTCGCGCCGACGGCTCGGCGAAGTCGGAGGGTTGCACTGCTCCAATGACTTCCATTCCGTAAGCCAGCGCAAAATAGGCCCAGGAGTCATGGTAGGTCACCAGACGCCGGTTTTCCGGCGGAATCGTGGCTACGGATTCGCGGATCGCCGCGTCCATCGCATTGATGCGCTCTCGAAAGGCATCCAGGTTGTCCCTGTAGTAACCGGCGTTGCCGGGATCCATGGAGGCCAACTGGGCCTCCGTAAGCTCCGCGTATTTCAGGCCTAGCGCCGGGTCCGGCCAGAGGTGCGGATTGGGGTGGCCGTCGGATTCAGGGAAGCTGAAGTCGAACTGCCACTGTTCGGGGGTGATGGACTGGTCTCCCAGCAACAGGATTGGAGTGCTGTCCCTCTTGTTGGCTTCGGCCAACTGCAGGGTCGGCTCCTCCAGGAACAGACCGTTGGCGATGATGAGATCCGCCTCAGACAGAAGCCTCGCCAGTGATGGTTGTGGCTCGAAAATGTGCGAATTGACGCCTTCCGGCACCACTCCCTCCAATTGAATACGGTCGCCGCCAATGTTTTCCACGATGCTGGTGATGGGTGACACTGTAGTTACAACCCTGAGCTTGCCGCCGTTCTCTACGTCAGATCTGCAAGCTCCCAAAACCAAAAGTAGCAAAACAACCGAGACGCCGACAGTGAGCGCGAGGTATCGCTTTGTTCGTCCTGCCATACCTTGAATCAATTCTGCCTTGAAAGAGGATTCAACCCGGGATCGCCCTCATTAATTCAATTGCTGCCCCTGGCATCCGGCGCAGACGCCGGTGATGGAAAAGTGCTCGAGATCGGGAACGAAGCCGAATTCCCGTACCAGGGTCTCCCGGAATTCCTCGAGGTAGTGGGGACTGAGGTTGAAAGCGCCACTGCACTCGCGGCAAACCATGTGGTGATGAAGGTCTCCGGGGAGGGTCAGTTCGTAATGGAGACGGTCTCCGATCTCGACCTCGGTGACCACCCCGGCGTCCTTGAAGAGGCGCAACGTGCGGTAGACGGTGGCGAGGTCCATGTACTGGTAGGCCTCCTTGGCCCGCCGGAACACCTCGTCCACTCCCATGTGTCCGCCGCCCTCCGCAACGACGGAAAGCACCAGGACCCGCTGCGGCGTAATCCTGTTTCCCTGGAGGCGGAGCAGTTCCAAGGCTTGCTCGTGATGCAATGCGCAAATCCAAGTTTCTGCAAATATTTGCCTGTACAGATATTAGCAGGGAAGCAGGTGAAGTCAATGCAAAAACCAACCCCATTGAGCAAAAAGAGGCGATCAGACAGCGATGCGAATGATGCTGTACATGTGCCGGTACAGGCGCCACGCCTCCGCGAGCAGATCTCCTGTACCACCGCCGCCGGGGCGCACATGGTCAAAGGCCAGCACCTCTGTATACCGTACATTGCGGCGGTCTTCGGTCGCATCCCGCAGGCGGCGAGACTCGGCGGCTGGCACCAGCCGGTCGTTACGATCGTGCAGAATAAGCAGCCTGGCACGGATTTCGTCAACATGGGCCGAGGGTGAAATCCCAATCATGTCAGACCGGAACTGTTCAGGCAGGGACTGGTACAACCTCTCCGCCTCGCCGGGACTGGTGCCATCCAGCAGTCGCGCAACGTTTCTGGCGGCCGGGGACAGGGCGTCCAGTTCCTCCCCAGACAAGGCTTGGTTATCCAGGTAGCGGCGAGTCAAGGAGTCCACATCCACGGGGTTCTCGATAGTTTCAATCAGCTCGTTGGCCAGCACCCGCATCGTCAGCTTGTCAGGATCCCACTGAGTGCGTTCACCGTCATAGACCACCGAACGGGAGGCTGCCTGCAGCAACAGAGTCCTCGCGTCGTAGAAAGGACCAAAAGCGTTGACGAAATACACCTGCTCCTGGATCCTGGGGTCGGCTGCAGCCACTAGGGCGAAGGACGCTCCCACGCAGAATCCGCCCAAGCCGACGCGCTCCGGGTCAACGTATTCGCGTTCGGCGAGATACTGGAAGGCCCAGACAAGGTTGCCGGTTTCGGCAGGCTCAATGTTGGCCCGCAGCGCCATTGTTGGCGACCAGTGGAACATCACCACGTAGCCTGCCCTGGCCAGGGCGTTGCCGAGGTTCACCACGTCCGCATCGTCGCGTCCTGCGGCGTTGGCCCCCAGGAACAGCACCACTGCGGCGTGCTGCCGGTCGTCGTCGGGGCGATATACGTCGGCCACGGTCGTACCGTCCGATGACTGGTAATGCACCTCCTCCCGCAGGGTTTCGCTGGACAACCACGCCTGCGGCTTGAGGGGCAGGTCCAGCACCTGGGTGACGAAGAGAATGGTGTGAAAGCCGGCCTTTCCCTGCGGCGTGAGGGCGATGAACAGCGTGAGCAGCGCGCCAACGACCACAAGGAACTGGAACAGCCAGGATGCTCCCTTCCTGGGCATCCTGATCCACCACCGGTGGAAAGGCCCGCGCATTTCCACGCTTTGCGGCACTGGCTAGACCCTTACCACCCTGATCATGAATACCGAGATGACCCGCGTGGCCGCCATGGCCAAGAACACTATTGGCCATGGGCTGCCGGTCATATCCAGAACCACTCCAAAAACAATGGCCTGGGCGCCGGCGTAGAGGTAGCCATGGGCGTCCAGGACCCCTGATGCTGTGCCCGCCATTCGCCGCCCTCCCATGTCTACCGAGACCGTGGACATGGGCGACATCCCCATTGCTACCCCTCCGGTAAGCAACAGGACTGCGCCCAGAATCTCGTTGGACGGGGGCACCATGGCGATGACGGCTATGATTCCGGCGCTGGCGATACAGGAGGAGATTACCAGGGGCCTTCGCTGGCTGTTCAGGAAATGGTCGGAAATATACCCCGACAATGGTGGAGCGATGAGGTAGCCGACCGGCAGCAGCACGGTTACGAATACCGTGGATTCGATTGACAGCCCACCCACTTCAGAATAGTAGATCGCGACCCAGGTGGTCAGGCCGTAGCGAACCACGTTCTCAAGTCCCTTTACGTGGCAAGCCAAAAGAAAGCGGGAATTGCTCATCAGCCACCAGTACGGTCCCAGCCCCCGCAATTTCTCCGGGTCGATGGCCTCAGGCGCGGCCGATACCTCGTCCTCCTCTATGTATTCCGGAAAGTTCAGGTCCGCTGGTCTGTCGCGCACCAGCATATAGAAAACCACACCCATGACGGCGGAAATTATGGGGAGATAGCGGAAGGCCGTGCGCCAGCCCCATTCAGCGCCCACCCACCCGGCCAGGGCCCACATGACCAGCATGGCGCCGCCGGCGGCAGTGCCAACGATGCCCATGGCTACCCCGCGACGGCTGCGTGGCCACCACTGCGAAATCATGCTCATAGCGGGCGCCCAACAGGCCGCGTTCACGAAACCGGCCAGCCCTAGCGGGATTGCCATCGTGACCGTCGAGCTGGCGAAACTTGTGGCACAGTTGAAAACCGCAGTCAGGATCGCCCCGACCATCACCCACAGGCGCAGCCCGAAGGCCTCCGACAACCGGCCGTGAAACACGTCTCCCAGCCCGAACCCCCAGAACAGCATCGCCCATATCAGCGCTATCTCGACGTTGGATAGGTCCAGTCCCGCCTTGACCAAGGGGGCAAGGGGGTAGAGGCTGAACCTGCCCAGGTACGCGAACAGGTAGAAGACCGCGAAGGCCAACAGCACCCGCCACTTGAATACGTGGAAGGCGCGGGGCAGGTCGCTGTACCTGACTGCATCGGCATTGGCCATCTGGCTGTTCTTGCTGCACTGCCTCTGTGGGAGAGGGGTGTGGAAGAGCTATGAAATACCAGACCCGGGCAGCCGCGCGGCCGCCCGGGTCCTCATGATCTGCAACGACTATCGGCGGGGAGGCTAGTTGGCCGGGATGGCGGCCCGGGCGATTCCGATCAAGTCCTCGTTCGGCGCCTCCAGATCGATGAGATCACCGTGGGGTTGGGGCACGTCGAAACCGGTCTTGCAGTACAGTTCTATGCGATTGCCCTCGGGGTCGAAGAAGTACATACCGAAGGCGTTGCCGTGGCTGACGATTCGGTCGATTTGCACGCCCTCGGCCTTGATCCGCTGGT
Organism: Dehalococcoidia bacterium; assembly: GCA_965249355.1. Lineage (GTDB taxonomy): Bacteria > Chloroflexota > Dehalococcoidia > Lucifugimonadales > UBA3495 > VXOI01. Next base: position 1,239,203 of record CBDFLW010000004.1, on the reverse strand, counting down.
GGTACTCCTTCAGTTCGTCCAACCCGGGCACAATGAAAGAGATCTGTTGGATCACCTTGGCATCGCCGGAAGTGACCCGGCCCTTCATCAGGACGAACTCGTGGTGTTCCCTCGCAGGGTCGGAGCTGAGGAAAGTCATCCCCCGGCCGTCCAGGTCCTCGTCAGCGATCTGCAGTCCCAGCACCCTGGTGTAGAAATCGCGTTGCTTCATAATGTCATCGGCGTAGATGCCGACATGTCCCAATCCCTCGATTTTCGACATTACACACACCTTACAGGTTGTTGAATTCCAGGTTGTTGAATTCCAGGTTGTTAAATTCTTGCGCCCAGCGGTTCGGATTTCCGGAATTATACACCATTGGCCCAACCAGATTGCCGGAGATTGAGTATCGGGACAGGGTCTTTCATTTGTTCCCTCTCTCTCCGGGGGAGGGTTAGGGTGGGGGCGTTCCCTCTAGTGAGCGGCCATCGTATAGCCCCGGCGTTTCGCCCTCACCCCAGCCCTCTCCCGGAGGGAGAAGGAGAACTAATAAACCCTGACTATCACGACTGGTTGTTCGCGAGGTTAACTGCAAGCTGCGCCAGCGTGCGGGCCGGCGTCCCGGTGGCCCCCTTGACCATGTAACCTGATGCCTTCTCCGAGGTTGAGGTGCCGGCGATGTCCAGGTGAGCCCACGCCGCACCGTCGACGAACTCCTGGAGCAGGAACGCAGCGGTGATGGAGCCCGCTTGGCGTCCACCAGTGTTTTTCATGTCGGCCACGTCGCTGCGAATTAGTTCCTTGTATTCGTCGAACATGGGCAGTTGCCAGAACTTTTCCCCCGTCTGCTTGCCTGCTTCGATAACGTCTCCAATGAGGCTGTCGTCGTTGCCCATCACGCCGGTGCAGGCCTTGCCCAGGGTGGTGACCATCGCTCCGGTCAGAGTTGCGATATCCACCAAGCGGGTGATACCCCGCTGGCGGGCCAGGCTCAGAGCGTCCGCAAGCACGAGGCGGCCCTCGGCGTCGGTGTTGATGACCTCGATGGTCTTACCATTCATGGCGGTCACCACGTCGCCGGGACGCTGGGCCGAGCCACCGGGCATATTCTCGGTGGCGGCCACCATGCCGGTCACGTTAATCCGCGGCTTCAGCTGGGCGATGATCTGCATGGCCCCGATTACCGAGGCCCCTCCGGCCATGTCGCCTTTCATGGACTCCATGCCCGCCGCCGGCTTTAGAGAGATTCCGCCGGTGTCGAAAGTGATGCCCTTTCCGATCAGACCCAGGTTGTTGCCCGGATTGCCGGGATCACCTTCGAAGGTAAGGATGATCAGCTTGGCCGGTTCATCGGAGCCTTGAGCGACCCCCATAAAGGCTCCCATGCCCATCTCGCGCATCTCGGCATTGTCCAGCGTCTCAAACCCGAGGCCGTGTTCCTCGGCCACGCACCGGGCTATCTCAGCCATTGAAGTCGGGGTCATCACGTTGGCCGGTTCATTCACCATATTGCGGGCGATCATGGTTGCCTCTGCCATTGCCTGGCCCCTGGCCACTCCCTGCCGAATGGACTCGGCGCGGGACTCGTCAAGCTCGGCAATGGTCAACTCATCGAAGTCGCCGTCGTTGTCGTCGCCGTTGGTGTGGTAGCGGTCGAAACGATAGGTGCCAAGCAGTGAGCCTTCGGCGATGGCCTGACCCGCCTCATCGGGCGACAGCCCTCCGATGCCCGCTCCGTGGGCGATGGTCACGGCCTGGCAGATGCCCCTCCTTCGCAGGTAACGCAAGGCCTCCGAAGACACGCCCCGGGCGACCTCGGCGTCGAAATCGTCCTGTGAGCCAAGCCCGGCCACGAGCACGCGCGCCGGGGCGATCCTGCCCATGGTATGCAGAAGGGTCAGTTCACCGCGCTTTCCGGTAATCTCACCGTCCTCAATCAGGTTGGTGATGACCCCATCCAGGGCCTTGTCAACGGCGCCAGTGGCTCCACCAGGAGCCTTGACTCCTTTGAAGAGATTCACGATCAGCGCCGGGGTATCCACTGTCGTGACGTCGGTGATCTCAGCATTGATTTTCATATCGTCAGCCTCTCAATCAATTCCCGGCTTTGGCGCAAGATTAGCCCAAACCTCGGTCCCGTGCCAACAACGATCTGCCGGGCCAGGTATTGACCGGGTCACGACCTGGCCCAATCAAGGACCTGTCGAAGGGCCGGCCTTATATCTTTCGAAGTGTCGACCGCGATGTGCCTCCCCTTTACGGGCTGCCAGACCGGGACCATTCGGGAATAGATTTCCTCGCCCGCGTCGGACCATGTCTCTTGGTCCAATCCGGCCTCGCGATCCCGCAATCGTTTCCGGACAAACTCAGAAGGAGCAGACACCACGACGATCGCAAGCGGCACATTACGTTTTCTCGCAATGGCCATGACCGGCCTGCGATTCCTATGGACAAGGTTGGTTGCGTCGTGGAGCACCGGATAACCTTGGGCCAGAAACTCGTCGATCAGCCAGTGGCAGGCACGAAACACCCGGGCATGTTCAACCGCCGTGTATTCCGGCTTGGCGACCAGCGCTTTGCGCAGCCGGTCGGATTCCACCACCAGGAACGGATGGCAGGCCACCAATTTGCGGGCAAAGGTAGATTTGCCTGTCCCTGGCAAACCGGAGAGCAGCAGCAGCTTCGGGTTGCCCGGTGCTAATCCGCCTCCCTCTGCGTCTGCCAACAGGAGCGAGCGGAGGCGCGTGGCATCGGCGATCAGTCTCGAACGAGGTGGGCGGGAACGAGGCGGGTTGGAGGACAAGAGGACAGGCCCAGACCACAGCTAGCCGGAGTCAGAGAACCAGCGAGTGCTGTCACTGCCCTGGTTGGCAACGCTCAGGCCGTCGCGCCGGTTGGCCTTGGCCTCCAGGACCGCCGGCGAAAGAAGGAAAGCCACGGACGCCAGTATCATCAGTCCCACGGCCACAAATCCCAAGTCGACTGGCAGGGAGAGGGCGGTGATGACGATCAGAATTGAGGTGATCACTGCCAGCAGGCCGATCCGGAGCAGCCGTGGGCCCACTCTCAGGAACACGGCAGTGGTTAGCGCCAAGGCCAGGAAGATGAACGCCCGGGCCGTATCCGACTGCTGCATCTTCTCGGCGTGATCGCTCCACAGGCCCCCTGACCAGTTGAGAAACAGCACCCAGGAGGTCAGGAACGGAAATGGCAACGCCGTCAACGACACCAAGAGCCAGTCGCGCTTGGCGATCTTGGACACCACGTTGAAGACGATCCACATGGAGAAGGGCACGTAGCCAACAAGCAGGAGGAACAGGACCACGTTGAAGGGCAGCTGGCCCGTGGTGAGCAGGGTCCAGCCCCCGTATGCCAGGGTGATGAGAGACAATAGCCACGAGATTGCGGGTGCGGCCAGGGTATAACCCATCCAGGTATAGGACCACTGGCTGGGCCGACCGGCCCTCCAGTTGCGCCAGGTCACGAAGGCGATGCACACCAGCACAACCGTGACCAGGAAATAATGACTCCACAGGTGCAGGGCGAACAATGCTGCAAGGAGAAAGTGGGGCAAAACAGCCAAGAGAATGTCTCGCCAGACTCCTGTGCTGTGCACCGCATACATCCGGCTGGCCACGGTACGAGGCGCGCCCATCTCCTCGATAGCGCAGGCGAGCGCTGCCTCGCGGTCGAGACCCGTTGCCTCAATTTCCGCGGCTTTGTCTTCTATATGGCCCTGCAACTCCTCCAGGATCTCCCGCTCCCTGTTGGGGTCGAGGTGGAGGCGACGGGCCAAGGAATTCAGGTAGTTGTTGATTGAGCCCGGCATTTTGACAAAGCCCTGGCGTATTGCGTTAAGTCTCCGCCAGCATCACTGAGTTCATGGCCCTGCTGAATCTCTGCCACTCGCGTTGGCGGTCGGTCAGTTCCTGCTTTCCGTGCTCGGTGATGAAGTAATAGCGGCGGCGGACACCGTTCGGAGTGTCCTCCCAGCGGCCTTCGATCAGCCTGGCGCGTTCCAGGCGATGCAACGCGGGGTACAGCGTGCCTTCCTTGAACGCAAAGTATCCGCTGCTCCTCTGGTTGACCTCCTTCACGATCTGGTAACCATACATGGCCTCCTCCTGAAGGAGCGCCAGAAGCAGCGTGTCCGTATTTCCCTTTAGCAGTTCTTGTTGTTGCATCAGATCAACCAGTTGGTGGGGTCTGGGACCAGTTTATGGTCCGCTGGTCTCTGGGTCAACCGGAATTACAGCGATGTTAGGACTGCGCGGATGAGCCACAGCAATATCACCACCACCATGGGGCTCAAGTCCAATCCACCGACAGTGGGGAGCATCCTCCTGACGGGGGCAAGCACCGGCTCGGTTATCTGGATAACGACCCTGAATATGGATTCAACCAATACATGGTAGGGTGGCCGCATCACGTAGGGCAGGAATGACATGAGCGCCCTGACGAAGATGGCCACGGTAAACAGAATGATGAAATAGTTGACCAGACGGATTAAGAGTTCCAAAACAGTACCGGCCTTGCGCCGCTTCGATTACCCCTGCCCCAACTGGACCGACTTCCTGTAAGCCGCATCCACGGCGGCGACAACGGCGGCGGGCACGCCCCGCTCTTCAAGGACTCGCAACGCCTCGGCAGTGGTGCCTGCCGGAGAGACGACCATGTCCTTAAGCTCTGCCGGGTGGCGGCCGGTCTCCATCACCAGTTTGGTGCTCCCGAATACGGTCTGCAGCGCCAGGGTACGGGCCATGTCTCGAGGCATCCCCACGTAGACCCCGGCGTCTATAAGCGCCTCTATAAACAGGAACACGTAGGCCGGCCCGCTGGCGCTCAGCGCGGTGGCCATGTCCATGTACTTTTCGTCGGAAACGTGGATCTCCTCGCCAATACTGGCAAGTACTGCCTTGGTCATGTCCCGCTGGCTGCCGGTCACTCCGGGCGAGCAGGTCCAGAGGGTCATGCCGCTGCCAACCTGCGCCGGTGTGTTGGGCATCACGCGAACCACCGCATCGTGTTCCAGTCCCTGGGACAAGGTGTCCATCCGCGCTCCGGCAACGATAGACAAGGCGGCTTGGTCCGCCTGCAGGAAGCCCTTGAGCTGACCGAGAACGGATCCCAGATCCTGGGGTTTGACCGCCAGCACGACCAGGTCAGATCCCGAAACGGCCTCCAGGTTGTCGGCGACGGGTGAGACGCCGAACTCGGAAGAAAGGAATTCTCTCCGCTCGGGCACCGGCTCGCCGATGGCAATGTCACCCGGCCTCGCCAGCTTGCCAGCCAGCACGCCGTGGACGATGGATTCCGCCATCTTTCCGCCGCCAATGAACGATAGCTTCATATGTCCTGCACCTTTACCGCCAACATATCCTCTCGCAGCCGCACCTTGCGCGCCGGATGCGGACAAATCAAAGCGGGGAATTGCGACCCGAATTCAACAACCAATTGTATTTCTTGCGTCTCTCCCGCAGGAGACCAATACAGGATTCAGGAGGAATGCTTCCGTCGGCCCTTGCCCATTAGTCAGAAATCGGCCAGGCCGTCTCCCGTGACCAGCGCCACGGCGAGGCGGATTGCCTCCAGCATGCTGGTATGGGTGGCGATACCCTTGCCCGCGATGTCAAACGCGGTGCCGTGGTCTACGGACGTGCGGACGAAGGGCAGCCCCAAATTAGCGGTGATGCTTTCCTCGAAACCGTATACCTTGACGGGTATATGTCCCTGGTCGTGGTACATGGCCAGCACTGCGTCGTACCGGCCCTCCGTGGCGTGATGAAAGACGATGTCTGCCGGGATGGGCCCGACGGCGTTTATGCCCTCCAACTGGGCCGCCTCCACTGCCGGAGATATCTCCTCGGCCTCTTCGTTGCCCAGCAGGCCGCCGTCGCTGCCATGGGGATTCAGCGCTGCGGCGGCGATACGCGGTTCCTGGAATCCATAGGTCACAAACGCCTGGTGAGTGAGGCGCAGGTAGTCCAGGATCCGGTCTTTCCTGACGTAGTCGCAGGCCACCCGCAGCGACCGGTGGGTGGTCAGGTGCACGACGCGCAGGTTGCGAGCCATCAGCATGGTGGCCACGGTGCGGACCCCCGACAGTTCCTGCAGAAGCTCCATGTGGCCGATGGCCTTGTATCCTGCGAGGCTCGCCGCCTCCTTGTTCAAGGGGGCAGTGGCCAATCCGCCCACCGATCCCGCCAAGGCCAGTTCTCCGGCCCTGGTGACCCACTCCATGGCGGCCTTGCCACAGGTGGGGTTAATTTCACCCACGGTGATGTCCTCGGGATTCAGGTTGCCGATATCCAGCACGTCGATCACTGCGCTGTCCTCTCCGGCACCCTCGGCATCGCCGGTGCGACTGACCCGCAGGGGCACTCCGGTCAGGGCCACCGCCTGCTCCATTGCATAGCTGCTGCCGACGACCAGAGGGCGGCAGGAGTCATATACCCTAGGGTCGGCCAAGGCTTTGGCGACCACCTCCGGGCCGATGCCGCAGGGGTCTCCCATGGTAATCGCGATGCCCGGTTTCCTGCCGTCACTCATCGTGGTTTCCTCGTCCGCTTGGCTGCCTCGGATTATATCACGGGCCTCTTCCCGCCCCGTCCATGCGAAAGGGCCCCGCCTATTGGTAAGAGCCTGGTGGAGGAAGGGGCGGGTTCAAACCCGCCCCTGCTGTAGCCTTATGGTGTAGGTCCAGTGCCCGGTTACTCGCACTTGTTCCAGCCGCAGGAGATGCACATCAGGCAACCCTCCTGGTATATGACCGGCGTGTTGCAGTCGGGGCAGCGTCGGCCCGTCAGCTGCACGATTCCGTTTTCGCCCCTGCCATTCCCGTTCTCGTGGTTATGACCATTTTCGCTGTGGACGACCTCCGGTGCGAAGGCCATCTGTACTCCGTGTCCCAAGGCGGCGCGGCCCTCCTTGCCGTAGGTCTGGCGTTCCAGCGCCAACGCTACCGCGTCGGGAGCGGAGCGTACCAGCGTCCCCTCGTCCCAGGCCGGGCAGCAGGTGATGCCCCGCAGTTGCTCAAGCACGACGCTGGGATCGATGCCGGAGCGCAGGGCCAGTGAAACCAACCTCGAGATGGCCTCGAGCTGGGCCGAGTCGCAGCCACCGGCCTTGCCAAGGTTTCCGAACACCTCGAAGGGCCGGTCGTTTTCGTCGAAATTGACGGTCACGTACATGTTGCCGTGGCCGGTGCGCACCCGCTCCGTGACGCCCTGTATGGTCTGGGGACGGCTGCGAGGGGTAACCTGGATCGGCAGTATGGCGGCCTCCTCCTCCTGTGTGCTGCCGGAATCGCCGGTGCTCAGCACCTGCCCGTCCTTGCTTCCGTCGCGGTAGACCGTAATGCCCTTGCAGCCAAGCTCGTAGGCCAGCATGTAGGCGTTACTCACGTCGTCAACCGTGGCAGTGTGCGGGAAGTTGATGGTCTTGGACACGGCGTTGTCCGTGTGGGCCTGCGCCGCGCCCTGCATCCTCACGTGCCACTCGGGCGAGATGTCGTGAGCGGTACGAAACACATCCTTGACCCACTGGGGTACGTCCAGGCTCTCAAGGGTGCCGCCGCGGGCGATCTCTTCGATCAACTCTTCCGAATAGAAGCCCTCGTGCCGGGCCACCGCTTCGAAATATGGATTGCTCTCAACGAGACGGGTGTTGTCCATCACGTTGCGCACATATCCCAAGGCGAAAAGCGGCTCGATTCCGCTGGATGCGCCGGCGATGATGCTGATCGTCCCCGTGGGAGCGATGGTGGTAGGTGCGGAGTTTCGCATCAGGCGGACTTCGCCGTCCCCGCCGTTGTAGACGCTGCCCTCCCAGGCCGGGAACGTCCCCCGTTCCAGTGCCAGCTGCATGGAGGCCCGGTGGGTCTCCTCCTGGATGTAGCCCATCACCTGCTCGGCTGCCAAGAGCCCCTCCTCAGAGTCGTAGGGAATTGCAAGCTGGACCAGCAGGTCGGCAAACCCCATCACCCCCAGGCCGATACGACGGGTCTTGCGGCTCATCTCGGCAATCTCGGGAATGGGATACTCGTTCATGTCGATGACGTTATCGAGCATGTGGACCGCCACCTGAACTGTCTCGGATAGCCGGTCCCAGTCGATGGATACATCGCCGCCAGAGTACGTGACCATGCGAGCCAGGTTGACGGAGGCCAGGTTGCACGACTCATGAGGCAGAAGCGGCTGCTCGCCGCATGGGTTAGTGCTCTCGATCCGGCCCAGCTGAGGATTGGGATTGTCCCGGTTTATGACGTCGAGGAAGACCAGTCCCGGGTCTCCAGTTTTCCAGGCCATCTCTGCCAGCAGGTCAAATACTTCCCGGGCATTCAGCCGGCCGGTCACCTTTCCGTTTCGCGGGTTAACTAGGTCAAACGACTCAGCGCTCTTGACCTTCTCCATGAAATCGGCGTCTACTCCCACCGAGATGTTGAAGTTGACCAGGGTCTTCCCGTCCTCTTTGGAGCGGATGAACTTCAGTATGTCCGGGTGGGTAACGTCGAGGATGCCCATGTTGGCGCCACGGCGGGTGCCACCCTGCTTCACCACGTCGGTGGCGGTGTCGAAGGCGCGTATGAAGCTGACCGGACCGCTGGCCACGCCGCCGGTGGAACCCACGACGTCACCCTCTGGGCGAAGGCGGCTGAAGGCAAAGCCAGTACCGCCGCCGCTCTTGTGTATGAGGGCGGTCTGCTTGACCTTGTCAAATATTCCGTCCAGCGAGTCATCGACGGGCAGGACGAAGCAGGCCGATAGCTGTTGCAAATCACGGCCGGCGTTCATCAGCGTCGGAGAGTTGGGCAGCAGTTCCAAGCGGCGCATGGCCAGGTAGAAGCGCTCCTCGGTGGCCAGCCGCTGCTCCTCACCGGCACCGTAATTCCTGTCGGCCTGCGACAGGTTGTGGGCAACGCGGCGGAACATCCCGTCCGGGTCCTCCAGTACCTGACCGTCGCGGTCCTTGGACAAGTAGCGGCGGCGCAATACCACCTCCGCGTTGCCTGACAGGTCGCCGGAACGGTGGCTGATCTGCCAAGCCATCCCGGCAGCCTCCAGCGCGGCCGTGACCCGCTGACGGCTCTTCGGATTGGGATCAACTATCCCTGATTCCTCGCCAATTCCTCTAATGGCTGCCATCTCCCCTTCCCATTCACCATGAGGGCTGACTGCCCTTGGCTGAAACTAGAATAAATGTACCAAATATTATTGGTTCTTTCAAAGCCTTGCTGACAGAAGACGATGAAGTGTCTGAGGGTAGGCTCTGCGGAAATAATATACTACATTCAGTATGCTAGCAGCGACTAAATACAGTACAGAGTATCGGGGATTTTGGCAGGCTGCTAAATGATTGTCAAGTTATGTAACCTAGCGAATAACTTGAATTCATCGCATCTTGGTAACCGAAGGCAGCGGGAATACGTGGCGAATTGGCAATCAATCCGCGCTGGCGAAACCGTCCTCCCAGTCACCTTCCCACTCCTCGTCGTCCGCCTCAAGGTCATAGCCGCCTTCCAGCCAACAGGTGGTGAGACTGGAGCGGCTGTGCCGGTCGATTCCCTCTTGTAGCTCAGCGATGCGGCCTGAAGCAACTGGCTGGCGCATCAGTTCGGTCCGCATCTCGCATATTTCAGTGTTCAGGGCCAAGAGTCTTACCAGCAGGGGGAGCCTAAGGGTGCCATCCATGGGGAGCTACTCCTTTTCGCCTCCCATCTTCCCCACAGCCTCACCTTGATTTTCTTCCTCAGCTTCTTCCGGTTGCCTGGGTTCAGCAACTACGCCGCTGTTACCATTCCGGTTGGCAGCTGTAGCCGCAGGTGCGCGGCGGCGGCTTCGCCCTGGCCGACGGGAGGGCGGCGGCATATCCAACAGCGGCAACTGGTTGCCCTCCCTCAAATCATTCACCGCCTTCTCGAAGCTCTCGATCTCCTCGAAGTTGCGGTGCACGCTGGCGAACCGGATGTAAGCCACCCGGTCCACGTCCCGGAGGCGGTCCATGATGGCGGTTCCCAGCAGATCGGAAGATACCTCGCCGCTCCCGTTCTGCTGGAACTCTGCCTCCACCTCGTCGACCAACTGGTCAATTTCGCGGGCGGTCACCGGGCGCTTGGCGCAAGCCTTCCGCAATCCTGAGATCATTTTCTCCCTGCTGAATTCCTCCCTCCGGCCGTCGCGTTTCGACACCATCAGGGGAACCGACTGGACCCGCTCGTGGGTAGTGAACCGCCGCTGGCAGTTCAGGCATTCCCGGCGGCGCCGTATGCCGACGTCGTTTACCCTCGAGTCAGTTACTTTCGAGTTCCTGTCAGAGCAGTATGGGCACCGCATGCTATCTTGCCCGTTCCAGAATAGCCCCCGGCACGCCCAAAGATTATGTACACCATTTTGTGCCGCCCTGGCTTGGCGGTACTACTTCTGGTGCTTGGATTCTAATGAAGAGGATCGGTTCCGTCAAATTTATGACTGATGCGGCACCCCCCGGTGGCGACGTGACATGCCAAAAAGAAACCGCCCCTGCGAGAGGGGCGGTCAAAGCGGATTCCCGGCGCCCTAGTTGGTTACCGGATTATGTTGGATGAGTGCTGCAGGCTGCCGAGAACATTACTCGGGGGGTAGTCCTCGAGTTTCCATGGTGGGTGGGCCATTGGTGACCCACCCGATGTTTTTCTAGGCCTAGCGGAAACCACCGCGCTGTCGGCCGGAGTTGCGGCGCAGGAAGCTCGGGACGTCCAGGTCGTCGTCCGACAGGGGAGCGACGTCGGCCAGCAGGCGCTCCAGTTCCTGTTCCCGCAGCTGTCGGGTCTCGGCCATGATCGGGAAAGCGGCGGCGACCATTGTGATCTTGACCTCGTCTTCCAGCCGCGGGTCCCGGCAGGTGCCGAAGATGATGTTGGCCTCAGGGTCCGACATGTCCTGGATCACCTGGGCCGCGTCCTGCACCTCCTGCAGGGTCAGGCTCGCGCCGCCGGTCATTACGAACAGGATGCGCCGGGCGCCATCCATGGTGATGTCAAGCAACGGACTCTTCGTGGCCATGCGTGCCGCGTCGATTGCCCGGTTTTCGCCCTTGCCCTTGCCAATGGCCAGCCAGGCCGGGCCAGCGTCGATGAGGATGGTGCGAACGTCGGCAAAGTCGACGTTGATCTCGCCAGGGACGGTGATGACTTCAGCGATGGCCTGGATGCCCTGCTGCAGCACCGAGTCAGCAATCATCAGGGCGTCCGCCCAGGTGTAATTCTGGTTCTCGGTGTCCTGCAGGTGCAACAGGCGGTCGTTGGGGATGACGATCAGAGTGTCGACGTGGTCCTTAAGCTTGGCAATGCCCTCGTCAGCGTTCTTCCGCCGGGCGGCCGCCTCAAACTTGAAGGGACGGCTGACAACGCCTACGGTCAGAGCGCCGGACTCCTTGGCGATCTGGGCCACGACGGGGGAAGCGCCAGTTCCGGTACCGCCGCCCATACCAACCGCGACGAAGACCAGGTCCGCTCCCTCAATTGCCTGGGCGATCTCGGTGCGGCTCTCCTCCGCTGCCTGTCGGCCCAGGTCGGGGTTGGCGCCCGCGCCGAGCCCGCGGGTCAGGTTGCTGCCTATGGCGATCCGATTGGGGACGTCGCACCGGAACAGGTGCTGGGCATCGGTGTTTATGGCCCAGTATTCCACCACCGGGAGCTTGTCCTTGTACATGCGGCTCACCGCGTTGGAGCCACCGCCGCCGACGCCGAACACCTTGATGGAAGGTGCACCCGCATTGACTTCCTGCACCATCTCAAAGGTGTTTTCCGGTTCTTCCAGGGATTCCCATGCCGCTGAATTACCTGTGGTCATTTCGATTCCTCCCCACCTGTGTGATATTTTGGTGTGGCCCTGACAGGGCCCTTGAATATTCCGGTACGGGATTCCCCCGTCTGACGGCCAACTACCCAGTCTGCGCCTCGGCTTTGCGCCGCATGGGAGCTCTGAACCGCCATCGCCTTGTCTTGGTTTCCTTGGATCCGCCCCCGTTCATTTCCTGGATGCTGTCCTGGTGCTTGATGCCCCACAGCAACAGGCCCACCGCTGCCGAAAAGGTCGGTTTGCGCAACTGCACCGGCAGACCGGAGATGCCATACGGGAACCCGATACGGACCGGTCCGCCAACGATCTGCTCAACCAGTTCGGGCAGACCTATCATCTGGGCGCCGCCGCCGGTCAGCACCATTCCACCCGTGGGCCACTCGTTGAGACCGCCCTGCTTCATCCTGGACAGGACCATCTTGATGATTTCGACCATACGGGCGTTCAGGGGCTCGGCCAGCGCCTTCCTCGGGATGGGCCGCTGCCAGTGGTCCTTCATGTCTGGAATTTCCACCATTTCGTCGTCGGAAATGTGATCGGGATAGACACTGCCGTGGTTGACCTTGATATCCTCGGCCACGTGGAGGGACGATCCCAAAGCGGCGGCCAGGTCCCGGGTAAGGGAGTGCGCGCCGATGGGAAGGACGTCGGAGTACCAGGGAGAGCCGTGGCGGTAAATCACAGCGTTGGTCGTACCGGCACCGATGTCCAGCATCACCACGCCCATCTCCCGCTCATCGCCGGTCAGGGTGGCCTCCGCGGACGCAATTCCCTGCAGCACCAGGCTCTTCACGTAAACGCCCTTGGACTCCACCCCCTTGACGCTGTTCTGAAGGACCACGGAGTCGCCCATCACCACGTGGGAGTCCACCTCGATCTGCTTGCCGGCCAGGCCCAGTGGATTGCGTACTCCGGACAGTCCGTCGACCGTGTAGCCGATCGGGATGACGTGAAGAATCTGTTGGTCCTCCTGGACTTTCGGTACCGACCCTCTCAGCATCGTGTCGAGCATCTTGGGCGAGATGTCCTCGGAATTCGCCTGGTTGTCCAGGATCTCCCTGCGGTTCACACTGGAGATGTGGGACCCGCTGACACTTACATAGACGCCTACGGGCCCGGTCGACCCGATATAGCGCTGGGCCTCGGTCATCGCGGCCAGCACACTGGTCCGGGCGTCCTCGATGTTCTCAACGCGCCCTCTCTGTATTCCCTCCGACGGAACCACGCCCGTACCGAATACCTTGAGGTCACCTTCGGTTCCCACTCGCGAAACCAGAACGGTTACTTTCGACGTGCCTATGTCTATCGCCGTATAGAATGTGTCTCTCATGGTGTACTCACCTTCCCACTACGTAGGTCATTCGATCTAAAGACCGGACTGGGTTCGCCTTGCCAGTCGCAGCCGGGCGCTCCGGCTGCGAGGGTTGAATGCGACTTCCTCCCCGGATGGCCGGATAACCCGGCGGTTGATGATGGCCATAGCCGGAATTTGTCCACACACGCACTCGGGCAGCCCCGGAGGACAAACGCAGTCGGCTGACTGGTGCGCAAGGAAGTTCTTGACTATGCGGTCCTCCAGGCTGTGATAACTGATCACGGCCAGCCTTCCCTCGGGACGAAGCAGGGCCACGGCCGCATACAGGCCTGCCTGCAGGTTTTCCAACTCCCTGTTGACCGCAATTCGCAACGCTTGGAACACCCTGGTGGCCGGATGAATCCGATGGCTTCGCCGCCTCCCTGATACCCTCTCCGTCAAGGAGGCGAGTTCGGCAGTGGTCCTGATGGGCTGTCGCGACCTTTCACTGACTATTGCCCGGGCAATAGCGCGTGCCCGCGGTTCTTCTCCAAGCCTCCGGAACAGGTCCGCGAGCTCCCGTTCACTGGAACTGTTGACCACTTCAGCGGCGCTGACACCCTGGGCCGGGTCGTACCGCATATCCAGCGGCTCGTCGGTCTGAAAGCTCAGACCGTAGCCTGGGCGGTCGACCTGCCGGGAGGAGAACCCAAGGTCCAGCAGTACACCATCCACCTGCCGCACTCCCTCAAGAGCCGACAGGGAAACCATTTCCGCGTAGTTGCCGTGCCGCCCCAGGAAACGGGATCCGAAAGAAGACAGCCGCCGGGAGGCCTCGGCCACAGACCGCCCATCGAGATCAATGCCAATTACCAGACTTGGTCCGCCCGACGGCCCAGCGCTGGGCGATTCCGCCCCGTCTCCGATGATCGGGCCGGCGGTCGATTCGAGGATGGCCAGTGAATGCCCACCCTCACCAAGCGTGCCATCCAGGTAGACCCCACCCTCCGCGACAGAAAGGCCACCAATCACTTCGCCGACCAGCACGGGCCGGTGGTAAGGTGTCGAAGCCGGTCCCTCGCCGCCGGAATCGAGACTCACAGCCCCCCTCCAGCGGCCGGTTGACGCCGCGACTTTAGAGATGTCTGCTGACAGAACCACTGTGCCACCCGTCCTCCGCCTGGCTCGGCAGAGTTGACTCGACATTGGGTACCAGCATGCCAAAACCGGCGTTACTGGTTCAAAGCATGACTGAACTTACCAACCCGCGCTATCTATTGTCAACTAAATATAATATTTATTTGAGCTATTTTTGGGAAATTGGAAAGCTAATCACCTCATCACGGCAGAGCACCCCCGTCGAATATCCCCTCCCAAAAAGCGGACACGGCCACCTGCCCGGTACGCGCGTGGCCCCGGTTCCGCAAGATCGGGGGGATGCCGCAGGAAACCGGCGATCGCAAAAGGGCGACCTGCGGGACCAATTCGCTGTCCACCCGGGCCGACGGGAACATCGCTGTGGACAGCAGGAGTTCCGTTGTCCCGCGAAGTGGGCGGAGCCTGCCCGTCTACCGGGTGCCGATGGCCGCGCCGTCCAGTTCCGCTGTACTATCGGAGATGGCAGGGCGATTGCAATTGGATGCGCACCCCGGTATATCCACCCCGGTATAAACCCGGTATAACGAGGTTGCATACCGTCATTCCCGCTTATACATCGTCACTACCGCGAAAGCGAGAATCCAGGGTTGCCCGGGTGCGCCCGCATTCCAGACGGAGAGGGACATTGGATTCCCGCTTTCGCGGGAATGACGCGTCCAATTGGTCCGAACGCGTAGCCCTCTAGGAGGCGGGCAGGGCAATCGCGTCTTAAAAGCTGGAGCCGCATTTTGCTGTCATTCGCCCCTTGCCAAGCCTGGCGCCCCCTCTCTAGGATAAATTCTATGTCTATAACGGACCTCAATCACAACCCGCCTGACATCCGGTTGGGCCTGCCTTGAACCAGCGACCAGCCCGGAATTGCCGAAATGACCGGAAATGACCGGAAATGACCGGGAAAACGAAAAACCCGCCCTTTAAATCGGCAATTTCGGCTACTACGACCCAATCTTCTGAGTCGCTGAAATCAAGACGCGATTGCCCTGAGGAGGCGGGTCCTCTTCTTTTACGGCAACCTTGAGTGTGCTATACTTTCGCAGTCCACCGAATGACTCGGTAAAGGCGTGCGTCCGCCATACGGCGGGCAGCAACTGGGAATGCAGAGGGCAGCCGGTGCAAGTTACGCGGGAATCGGATAGCTCAACCGAAGTCACTCTCAACATCTCTATGGACTCCGAGGACGAGGAGCCGTTTCTCAATCGCTCCTACCGCCGGTTAGCCGGCCGAGTGCGGATCCCCGGATTCCGCCCTGGCAAGGCCCCCCGCGCAGTGGTCGAGAGCCATCTGGGCCGTGCAACCCTGGTGCAGGAGGCGCTGGAGTTCATGATTCCGGAGTCCTTGGACCAGGTCCTCCGGGAACATGAGATACGCGCTTTCTCCGAGCCTCAACTGGAAGTCCTCGACGTCGAACCCGTTTCCTTCAAGGCCGTGGTACCGCTGGAACCTGAGGTCGACCTCGGTGAATTCCGCACAATTCGAGTGGAGTCTCCCCCGGTGGATATTGGCCAGGAAGATGTGGACCGGGTGCTGGAAAGCCTGCGATTCGAGAGCGCTCCGTGGGAACCGGTGGAGCGGCCCGTTGCATTCGGAGACCTGGTAACCCTGAACGTACAGGGAAACATCGCTGGCGAAGACGCCATCAACGATGAGGGGGTGGATTTCATCCCCCAGTTGGACAACGAACTCCCCTTGCCCGGCTTCTCTGTTTACCTGGAAGGCATGACCGAGGGACAGGAAAAAGACTTCACCCTGGCAGTACCTGACGATTACCCCCAGGAAAACTATGCTGGCAAGGATTGCTATTTTCACGTTGAGGTTGCTTCCGTAAAAGAGAAACAGCTACCTGACCTGGATGACGAATTTGCCAAGGGTGTCCGTGACGGCTTCGAGAGCATGGAGGCCCTGTCGGAGCACATCCGCCAGCGGCTGACCGACGAGGGCGAGGCCACCGCCCAGCGGGAACTGGAGCGGAACGTCCTCGAGGAAGTGAAGAAGATCGCCAACATCCAGGCTTCAGAGCTCATATACCAGCGGGAGATGGAGTCCATCCGAGAGGACCACGAGCGCACGCTGCGAAATCAGCGGTTGGACATGGATACCTATCTCCGCTTCATCGGCCAGACAACTCAGGAATGGGAGGAACAGATCCGTCCGCAGGCCGAGGACCGCCTAGCCACTTTCCTGATAATGCGCAAATTGGCAGAGCAGGAGAGCGTTGAGGTTGAGGACGCCGATATCGACGCCGAAATCGACCGCCTCACCGAAAATTCGGCCGAGGAGTCCGTAGACAGCCTGAGGCGGATACTCAACTCGGAGGATTCTCGCGAGTCCCTGAGATCTTCCCTGCTCAATCGCAAGGTTGTGGCGCTACTGGTCGAAATTGCCCAGAGCAACGGTGCGCCAGCCACAGAAACCGACGAAGCCACAGAAACCGGCGAAGGGGAGGAAGCCGAAGTCTCTGCCTCCGCTTCAACGGAGGAACCCACGATAGCGGACTCTGATCCCGTTTCGGCAGAGGATGGCGACGCCGACGTAGATTCCAGCGACGGAGAGCGACCAAATGACTAGCGATCCTGCCTGGAACGGGCTTTACGTTCCCCAAGCGATGATTCCCACGGTCATAGAGAACAGCCCCCGGGGCGAGCGGGCATTCGACATCTACTCCATGTTGTTGCGGGAACGCATCGTTTTCCTCAACACTCCCATTAACGACCGGGTCGCCAACACGATAATCGCGCAGTTGCTGTTCCTCGAACGAGAGGACCGCGACCGCGATATCAACCTGTACATCACCAGCCCGGGCGGAGTTATCCGTTCGGGGCTGGCAATTTACGACACAATGCAACTGATCAACCCCGACGTGGCCACCATCTGCCTAGGCATGGCGGCGAGCATGGCCTCGTTCCTGCTGGCCGGAGGAGCCAAGGGAAAACGCTACTCCCTCCCCAACTCCACCATACACACACACCAAGCGATGGGTGGAACACAGGGCCAAGCCTCTGACATCGAAATTGCCGCCAGGGAGATTATCCGGCTGGAAAGGCAGTTGAATACCATTCTCGCGGAAAACACAGGGCAACCGTATGACAAGGTTGCCCAAGACTCCAGCCGCGACTTTTACCTCACTGCCGAGGCGGCCTTGGAATATGGCTGGATTGACGAAATACTTACCCCCAAGAAGCAGGAGGGGCAGAGCGAGTGACCTTCGCCCCCATTTCCATGCGCCAGACGATCGAGGAATACAAGAAGGAGACTGTCCAGATGGCTGACACACCCCAAAACAACGGAATGTTCGTTCCTCAGAGCATTATTCCAATGGTCATCGAGACCAGCCCTCGGGGTGAAAGGGCCTTTGACATATACTCCCTGCTACTGAAAGAGCGGATCGTCTTCCTCAACACCCCGATAAACGACCAGATTGCCAACATCATAATTGCCCAGTTGCTGTTCCTGGAGAGAGAGGACGCAGACCGGGACATCAATCTCTATATCAGCAGCCCTGGCGGCGTGGTCAGCTCGGGCCTCGCCGTCTACGACACCATGCAGCTTATCTCGCCCGACGTTTCCACCATCTGCCTGGGAATGGCGGCCAGCATGGCCACCCTGCTGCTGTCGGGCGGCAAGAAGGGCAAGCGCTACGCGCTACCCAACTCGACCATCCATATGCACCAGCCGCTGGGCGGCGCCCAAGGCCAGGCGTCCGACATTGAAATCGCAGCCCGAGAGATCATTCGTCTCCAGGAAAAGCTCCGCATGATGCTGGCCGAGAACACCGGCCAGCCCTACGACAAGGTCGCCGTAGACACCGACCGTGACTACTACCTGACCTCCGAGCAGGCCGCAGAGTACGGACTGATCGACGAGATTTTGGGTGCGAAGAAAGAGGAAAAAGAGGAAACTGAAGAGGCCAAAGAAAGCGCCTGAGATAAGCTGAACGGATCAGCAGTTCAGAGGGTAGCCAGGTTGTGACGCTGAGTGTGAGGAAATAATCGTTGACTACTGGCCGTAATACTCCCCAATCGGCGCAATGCTCTTTTTGCGACAGACCTCAACCTAAGTCTGATATTTTGCTGTCCAGCCAAGGGCAGGCAGCAGTCTGCTTTTCCTGCGTCCGCACCCTCGCCGAGGTGGTGGCGGAAGAGGATGGGATAACTCCGCCCCCACCCCCACCCATGCGCCGTATGACACCGAGGGAGATCTATGCCAATCTCGATGCATATGTCGTGGGACAGGAGCGGGCCAAGAAAACCCTCAGCGTTGCGGTTTACAACCACTACAAGCGCATTCGGAGTGGCCTGAGGTCCCCCTCTGTCGAAATACAGAAGACGAACATCCTCCTCATGGGCCCCACCGGCTGCGGAAAGACACTGCTCGCCGAAACCTTGGCTCGCACCCTCGACATCCCCTTCGCGGTCTGCGACGCAACCTCCCTCACCGAGTCGGGCTATGTGGGCGAGGACGTGGAAAACATACTGCTGCGCCTCATCCAGGCGGCAGACTGGGATATACCCCGCGCCGAGCACGGGATCATTTACATCGATGAGATGGATAAGATTGCCCGCAAGGAGGGCATCAACCGGTCCATCACGCGGGACGTCTCGGGCGAAGGTGTGCAGCAGGAACTGTTGAAAATCATCGAAGGATGCGTCGCCAACGTCCCTCCCCAGGGCGGCCGCAAGCATCCTCACCAGGAATTCCTCCAGATCAACACCAGCAACATCCTGTTCATTTGCGGCGGGGCCTTCGATGGCCTCGATGAGGTCGTGGAAAAGCGGGAGAACTCCGGTAACAACCGCCTCGGTTTCCTTGCCGGAGCTCGCAGCGACCAGCAGTTACCTGGCGGGCTGACAGGCGGGGTCACGCCTGACGATCTCTTGGAATTCGGTTTTATCCCCGAGATGGTCGGTCGGCTGCCGGTCACCGTAACCCTCGACCCCCTGGACAAGAACTCACTGGTGCGGGTGCTCACCGAACCCAGGAACGCCATCGTCAAGCAGTACCAGCACCTTTTCCAGATGGACGGCGTCGATCTCGAATTCACGCCATCGTCACTAGAAGCGGCGGCCGAGAGGGCTCTGGAGCATCGCACTGGAGCGCGCTACCTGCGTTACGTTATCGAGGACACCCTGCTGGATGTGATGTACGACCTGCCATCACTCAACAGCGCCGTCAGGTGCATCGTCGACCGTGGCGACATGGAAGGCATTTCGACGCCCAAGCTGTACAACGCCAACGGCGAGGATCTGTCCCTCCCTACAGAGCCCATCCGAAAGTCGGCCTGACGATTCTCCGCCTCCGGGATCGGCCCCTTCACTGAAGGGAAATTCAGTCCTCCTGCCGGATTGCGTCCTCAATTTTTTCGTCAAGGCAGAGGCCTCCGTAGCCATACGGGTCGAATTGCCGACCTTCGCGATCGAAACCTCATCCCCAACTGAAGCGACATCCAGGACAATGTCGCGCCTGCTCAGTGCCCGCATAGTCTCCAGCAGCAGGTAGGGTTCCCGCTGGAACTGCTCGGCCCGTATCAGCTGGAACAGCTCGAAGTCCTCTCCAACTCTCCCCTTGATTTCGGACACCTCACCGTCGGCTAGGTCCCGCCAGTGGTGCTCCAGCGCTGCTGTCCTGAGCGGCACAGTGACGTAGGAAACCAAGGGCCCCCGGTCAACCTCCTCGGTGGCCAGGTGCATCATCGCGCCTGTACGCTCCGCCCTCCGTTCGATCAGCTCCCAGACCACCTGCTGCCAGGTGCCGATGGGACCGTCGGGCAGGGCCGGGTGCAGGTTGAGCAACGGGAACGCCCGGCACAGGGCAGAGCTGGCGATGAGCATGTACCCAGCCAGCACGCAGATGTCCTGCTGGCGGCCCGAGAGCGCCTCGAGGACCTCCGCATCATATTCGGCGCGATGGTCGGAGAACTGTCCACCGGTACGCCGCCGGAATTCCGACGACGAGTGGGTCACCAGCGGAAGGCCGTAGTCCGCGACCAGCTTGAAGTATTCGTCGGACCCTTCAGCTTCTCCCGGCGCACGGTTGCTGAAAACGAACTCGATTCGGGCGTCAATACCCTCAGAAACCAATCGTTCGTGCACGAGCCGGAGCAGGCCCCGGGAACCCTGGCCCCTTCCTGTGGAAAACCAGCCGATCCTCAGCATCGTCACGCCCGAAGTTTTCTGAGTTTCGCGAAACCCGGTGCCAACAGCAGAAGAGGATTGGGGCGCCGGCCCACGCAGGTCCCCGCCCAAATGGCCCGCATCAGTCCCTCCGGGGTACCGTTCAGCTCGTTTGCGGGCACTTCCGTGTATGTGCGTCCCAGCTCGAGGGCAGAGTGGGAGTCGCTGCAGGCCACCGTGGGCAGCTCATGGACGCTCGCGAATTCAACCCCCCGCCGGTTGTCCGCCGAAAGCAGGGTGTGCGCGTTGTATGCCTCCAAGAAATCCACCCAAGGAAGGATTTCCTGCAACGATCTGAGACCCATGGCCGTGGGGCGCACCCGGTCGAAACGGGTGTGGGATTCCGACCAGCCCTCCCTGTTCCTTGACCCGTTTTACAGTGTCCAAGGGCGAAAGACGCGCCGGGACCGGTTGCTCGAGGAACAGCCCAATTATGTCTCCCCGGGAGGTCCTTATTTCTTCCCCAACGATCACGGGGAAACCTGACGCCTTTTCGCGCGCCTCCAATCCACCGCGGATGTTGTCGTGATCTGTGACCGCCACCAGCCCCAAGCCGGAATCCCGGCAGTGCTGCAAGACCGATTCCACCGGAGCAGCGGAGTCGTGCGAATGCCAGGTTGTGAACGTGCAGGTCAATCCGAACCGTTTCTACGGCTGCCGCCATCCTCTCTGGTCCCGTACCGGGCAGTGTCCCGCGAAGCGACGGCTAGAAAGGCAGCTCGTCTTCATCCTCCACCACCTCTTCGTAAGAGTTCCTCTTCGGCATAGGGCGGCTCATCAGAGTCCTGCGCGGGCTGTGATGCGGCTGAGCGCTGATAGTTGTCGCGGAGTGTGGTGATCTCCAGCTCGGCCGAGTCCAGCAACTGATTACAATGCTGCACCAGCTTCATGCCCTGCTCGAACCGGGCCGTCGCCTCGGTGAGGGTCAACCCCCCGGCTTCCATCCGTTCCGCAATCTCCGCAAGCCGCCGGAATGCATCTTCGAATCCGAGGTTCCTCTGGATTCACTGAAAGGTTGGCCGGATCAGCGTTATCAGTGGACATTCAAAGTGTCTCCGGAAGAGTTGGGGAACGCCGTCTCCGGGAATCGAAGAAAACGGCCAAGGTCCAAGCGGCCTGGCTATAGCAGCAACGCGGAGGCCGGCGGCTGAGATTCCTTTGGCTTGCGCTTACGTCTGGCGGGCCGCTGTGCGTCCTGTGGCAGAGACCTTGGAACCGAGGCTGTTGGCTCGCCTGGACTGCCCGCCACCGCCGGGACCTCCCCGTCCGATACTGTGATAAGCAGCCTGGTCGCCGGGGGTGGCCTGGGCCGCACTGGTAAGCGCCCGTCCAATGCCCAAGTGTTCGACAACGGCGAAACCCCGCCGCAGGGTGGCACGCGGGTCCAGCCCGCGAGAGCCTTTGCTGCAGGCCATCCACCTCCAGCCGCTTCTGCTTGGCCAGCGACGCCACGGAGGCCCCGGCAATGCGGGAAAGGTCGTCGATCCGGCGCCGCAGGGTAGTGACGTCAGGCAGGTCCGCCTCCATCTGTCGGCGGAGGCGCTCGATGCCCGCCCGTTCCTGCTGCAGCTGTCCGGCCAGGTTACGGTCCATACGCTGCATAAAGTGGGCAACCGTGGCGCGCAGGTCCCGTACGTCGGGAGCGATCAGCTCCGCAGCGGCGGACGGCGTAGGAGCGCGAACATCAGCAACGTAATCGGCGATGGTCTCGTCAGTCTCGTGGCCCACGCCACTGACCACCGGAGTCCTGCAGGCGTAAATGGCGCGGGCGACCGACTCCTCGTTGAACGCCCACAGGTCTTCCAGAGAGCCTCCGCCCCCGGGCCACAATGATGACGTCACAGCCCCCGTCGCGGTCGAGAAGCTCCAGGGCCGCAGCGATATTCGCGGCCGCGCCCTCCCCCTGCCACCTGCGTAGGAGACAGCACCAGCTTTGCCAGGGGGTAACGACGGCTTAGCACGTTCTGGATGTCGTGGAACACGGCGCCTGTGGGCGAGGTGACAACACCAATGACCCTTGGGAAGACAGGGAGCGACCGCTTCCGGCTGGCGTCGAACAGGCCCTCAGCGGTCAGCTTCTGCTTCAGGCGCTCCAGTTCCAGGGCCAACTCCCCCAGTCCCTGGGGCGCTACCACGTCGACCATGATATTGAGGGTGCCGCGGGGCTCGTAAAAGGATACCCGGCCGTGCGCCGTCACTTTTTCGCCGTTGACCAGCAGGTGGATGCCGCGCTGGCTCCGGAACATAACCGCCTGGAGCACTGCCTGGCGGTCCTTCAGGTTGAAGTAAGCGTGGCCTGAAGATGCGATGCTGAGGTTGGAAACCTCACCCTCGATCCACAGGTCCGCCAGGTGCGGGTCCGACTCCAGCTCGCTCCGAATGTAGGAAGCAACCTGGCTGACCGTGTAGGTCGGCACAACCTCAGCTCACGCGCTCGGAGTAGGCTCCGGAGCGAGTATCCACCCGCACCACGGTCCCTGGCGTGATGAACATGGGGACGTTGATCCGAAGGCCGGTTTCCAGGGTGGCGGGCTTGTTACCTCCCTGGGCCGTGTCGCCACGGAAGGAGGGAGGCGTCTCGGTCACCTCCAGCTCCACGTGAGTCGGCAAATTGACGTCGATGGCGGCTCCCTTGTAGAACACCACTTCCACATTGGCGTTCTCCTTCAGATAGCCCAGCGACTCACCCAGAATCTCGGTGGTCAACTCGTACTGGTCGAAGGTCTCCTGGTCGAGGAAATAGTAGAACTCGCCGTCGGTGTACAGATATTGAGTCGGCCGGTTATCGATGTCGGCGACAGTGAACCCGGTGTCATAGCGCTGGAAGGTGCGCTCCACGACGGTACCGCTGAGCAGGTTTTTCATTTTTATGCGGGTCACGGGGGCCCGTTGCTGCATCTTGTGGCGCTCATAGTCCATCACCATCCACGGCGCACCATCCAACTCTATGACCAAGCCACGATTGAGGTCGCTGAAGTTAATGCTCATGCAGACCGCCTGTAAGTGTTCGTCTGGCTTCAAATTCCCCTCTCATTGAATGGAGAGGGGAACTGTTGACTGCCTATTTGGAAGCCTTGCTCAGGGGAGTGGCTCCACCCTCGCCGAGGATGACGATGTCCTCGATGCGAACGCCACCCCACCCTGAGAGATAGATGCCGGGCTCAACCGTAAATACCGAGTTCAGGTCCAGGGGGTCCTCCGAGCGAGGACTAACCCTCGGGATTTCGTGGACAGCCAGGCCCACCCCATGCCCGAGGCTGTGGCCAAAGTTTTCGCCGTATCCCGCGTCAGCAATGACGTCCCGTGCCAGCTTGTCGGCCTCCTCGCCGTTCATGCCGATCGTCACGTCCCTGATGGCGGTAAGTTGCGCGTCCAGGACGATGTTGTAGATCTTGTGGAACATTTCATCAGGTTCGCCGACCACCACCGTGCGAGTGATGTCGGAGCAGTAGCCTCCCACCTTGGCGCCCATGTCGATGACGATGGGCTCGCCACGCTTGATTACGTGGTCGGTGGGCATGTGGTGGGCCATGGCGCCGTTGGGTCCTGCGGCGACGATGGTGTCGAAGCTGATGCCGTCGGCGCCTGCGTCACGCATCGCCACCTCCATCCGCCAGGCGACCTCTCTCTCTGTCATTCCCTCGGCTATGGTGGGGCAGACCCGCTCCATGGCAAGGTCTGAGGCGTCAATGGCACGCTGGAGCAGCACCAGTTCGTCGGAGTCCTTGAAGCTGCGCTGATCGTCGGTCAGGTCGGAGAAGGGCACCAGCTCGATCCCGGAGATGTCGGTGTCCTCCGTGATGGCCTTCATCAGGCTGTTGTAAGTCGCCACAGTCATAACCTGGCCCTCGAATCCCACCTTCTTTGCGCCGGATTCCTTGAGCTGGGTAAGGAACCAATCCCAACCGGGCTTGATCTGTTCAACGTTGAAGTGGGAAGCCTGGGCCGTGGCCTGCTCCGTATAGCGGAAGTCGGTGGCCAGGTGGGCCCGCCCATCCGAGATGAACAGGAAACCCGCAGAGCCGGAAAAGCCCGACAGGTAGCGCCGGTTCTCGGCACCGGAAACCAGAATGGCATCCACTTCCCGCTCGGGAAGTTTGGCGACAAAGGTTGCCAGTCGCGATTGCATCATTGGGACTCTTCCTCCACCAGCGCGGCCAGTATTTCCAAGGCCGCAGTATAGCTTCTCCACCCAAAGCCCGCAATTTGGCCGCGGGCTATGTCCGAAAGGACCGAGTGCCGCCGCCAAGGGTCGCGGGCCAGCGGGTTGCTCAGGTGCACCTCAATAAAGGGCAGGCGACAGTCAATTAGCGCGTCTTTCAGCGTCAGGCCGTAATGCGTAAGGGCGCCGCCGTTAACGATCAGGCCATCGATGCGCCCCCAACCCTGCTGGATGCGGTCCACCAGCGCGCCCTCGTGGTTGGACTGGAAAAACTCGACCTCTACGCCCAGCCGATCGCCGACGGCCCTGATCTCGTCGTTCACCTCGTCCAGGGTCTTGACGCCATAGTAACCGGCATCCCGGCGCCCCAGCATGTTGATGTTGGGTCCGTTCAAGACAAGGAAACGGGCCATCGGCAGGCTACTCCAGTTCTTCGGGTTCTGATTTTACAGAGGAATCTGCTGCCGATGGTTCGTCGGCCCTGGGGTGATGGGCCAGGTATGCCTGCAGCGCCTCGGTCTTGGTCACGTGAGTGTAGATCTGGGTGGTCTGGGGACTGGAATGGCCCAGCAATTCCTGGATAACCCGCAGGTCGGCGCCTCCCTCCAGCATGTGCGTGGCATAAGTATGGCGCAAAGTGTGGGGATGCACGTCGTCGCGGGTGCCTGCCGCAGTACCGTACTTGCGCACGAGTGTCTCGATGCTGCGGCGGGAAAGCCGCTGGCCATAGCGGTTCAGGAAAAGGGCGTCAGTCCTCTCCGCCGAGGCCGCCTCCGCATCCAGTTCCGGCCGGGCCTCCTCAAGGTAGCGCTGCAGCGCGGTTTCGGCGGCCTGGCCGTAGAGGGTCTCACGCTCCTTGTTTCCCTTGCCCCGGACCAGAATCGACCGCCGGTCAAAGCTTATGTCCGGCAGGTTCATGCCGTGGATCTCTGCCAGGCGCACCCCGCAGCCGTATAGCAACTCGAGGATGGCCCTGTCGCGAACGCCCATCGTCGTGGTCTCGTCGGGGGCGTCCAGCAGCCGTTCAGCCTCGCGATGGCCAAGGAAGGTGGGCAGGGACTTGGCCAACTTCAGTTTGAAACTGCGCCCAGACGGCACGGGGGTAGACTGGAACATTCCCTCCTGAACTAGGAAGAGGTAGAAGGAGCGCAGCACCGTCAGTTTCCTGGCCACGCTCACCCGCTCGTAACCCTTGCCCCCCTCCCGGACCGGAGTGGCCAGCCACGCCAGGTATCCCCTAAGGGTAGTGCGGTCCATGTCCCTGAGCGACAGCCTCTCCGCCAGCAGGTACTCGCGAAAGGCCTGCAGGTCAGCCACATACACCCGTTCGGTGTTCTCGGAAAGACCTCGCTGCCCACGCAGATAGGCAGGAAAACGCTCCAGATGTGCCTCGAACTCAACGACGTTCGCCGGAAGGTCCGCACCGGGGGAAACTTCCCTCGGAAGGCTAATCGCCAACGCCCACCAACTCCCCGGCCTGGCTCTGCCCCGCCGATTCGGTTGTCCCGTCCTGGCTGGCCGCTTCCTGCCAGCTGCAGGAGGTGCAGGAATTAGTGGTGCGGTTTTGTTGCACCATCAGCTTGCCGCACTCGGGGCAGGGGTTGGGCACCGGTCTGCGGTTCAAGATGAACTGGCAGGCGGGATAGCGGGAGCAACCCCAGAACGTCCGGCCTCCCCGTCCCCGTGCCCGGCGTTCCACCAGGTCGCCCCCGCAGTCCGGGCAGGCTACGCCAATCTTGTTCAGGATGGGCTTGGTGCCCTTGCAGTCAGGGTACCCGGTGCAGGACATGAACCGGCCGAACCGGCCGATCTTGATGACCATGGGTTTGTCGCAGTCTTCGCAGACCTCGTCGGTTTCCTCCTCCAGCCGCACCCTGGGCATGGATTCGGTGGCGTTATCCATTGCTTCCCGGAACGGGCCGTAGAACTCGCCGAGCATGGGAACCCAGCCCCGCTCACCTCGTGAAACGGCGTCGAGGTCCTCCTCCATACCTGCCGTGAAGTCCAGGTTCATTACATCTGGGAAGTATTCTTTGAGCAGGTCGGTCAGGGTGAGGCCCAGGGTGGTAGGAAACAGGCGGCCCTGCTTCCGTTCCACGTAGTATCTGGCCAGCAGCGTGCCGATGGTGGGAGCATAGGTGCTGGGCCGGCCGATGCCTCGCTCCTCCATCGCCTTGATCAGCGTGGCCTCTGTGAAGCGAGGAGGCGGCTCGGTGTAGTGCTGGTTGGCCGTCAGCCCTTCGCAGGCCAGTGGATCACCAGCTTCCAGCCGGGGAAGCAACTTGGCGCTGTCTGCGTCTGAGTTTTCATCCCGGCCCTCAAGGTACACGGAACGGAACCCGGCAAACTTCAGCACAGAGCCGGTGGCCCTGAAATTGTAGACGTTACCGGAGTCCCGGCAGGCCGCGTCGATGTCGACCGTGGTCCCCTCCGACACGGCGTCGGCCATTTGGCTCGCCAGCATCCGCTCCCACACCAGGGTGTAGAGCCGCAGTTGCTCGGAACTCAGGTACGGTTTCAGCGAAGCAGGATCACGCCGGATTGACGTCGGACGTATCGCCTCGTGGGCTTCCTGGGCGGCCTTGGAGCGGCGGGTGTACATCCGCGGCTTGTCTGGGCGGAACTCGCTGCCGTAGCGGCCGGCGATGTATTCACGCGCTTCGGACACGGCACTGGCAGCCACCTGCGTCGAGTCGGTGCGCATGTAGGTGATGAGGCCTATGGGGCCGCCGTCGCCCGCGTCCAGGCCCTCGTAAAGCTGCTGGGCCACCGACATGGTGCGCTGCGCAGTGAACCGCAGCTTGCGGCCGGCTTCCTGTTGCATGGTGCTGGTGGTGAAAGGCGCTGCCGGACGCTGCCGGACGTCGCGTTTGCTCACCTCGGCCACGCTGTACTTTGCGCCATCGAGCTCAGCCTCGTAGCGACGTGCGTCCTCCTCTTTGGAAATGGTCAGGCGCCCCCGCTGTCCCTTTAGGGAGCGCAACTGGGCTGAAAACTCGGTTTCCTGGTCTTCCTTACGCAGTTTGACGTCGATAGTCCAAGACTCCACCGGGACAAAGGCGTCGATCTCGCGCTCGCGATCGACCACCATACGCAGGGCCACCGACTGAACGCGCCCCGCCGACACGCCGCGCTGCACCCGCTTACGGAGCAGCGGGCTGATCTGGTATCCGACCAGCCGGTCGAGAATGCGTCGCGCCTGTTGCGC
The DNA here is from genome assembly GCA_965249355.1 of Dehalococcoidia bacterium. Lineage (GTDB taxonomy): Bacteria > Chloroflexota > Dehalococcoidia > Lucifugimonadales > UBA3495 > VXOI01. Next base: position 1,211,397 of record CBDFLW010000004.1, on the reverse strand, counting down.
ATTAACCAACTGCATGTCGATTTCGCGGGGGTGGTTGAAAGCCTCCTCTACGGCGTCTCTGGTGATCTCGTGGAACACGACGCGCTTCGGCGGCGACGTGCGGTTGTCCCAGTCCGCCGCCTCTTGCAGGTGCCACGAAATCGCCTCTCCCTCGCGGTCAGGGTCGGTTGCGAGGTAGATGTTCCTGGCATCGTCACCAGCAACTTTAAGCTGGCTGACCAGGTCCTTCTTGTCCTTGACGACCTCGTAGGAGGGCGCGAAGTCCTCCTCGATGTTCACGCCGAACCGCCACTGGGGCAGGTCCCGCACGTGGCCTTGGGAGGCGGTGACCACGTAGTCATTGCCAAGAATTTGGCCAACGGTCCGGGCCTTGGCCGGGGACTCCACTATGACCAGGTCTTTGCCCTTGGTCTTGATCGGAGCGAGCCTGGCAGAGGTCTTCCTCCCTTTGCTGGAGGTTCGTGCCTTGCTGGAGGCCTTTGCCGCAGTTTTGCCGCCCCTGGAGGCTGCCGTTCCGCCACTTTTGTCCGCAGTTGCACTGGTTGCGGCCGCTGACTTCCTTGCCGCAGTCGGCGGAGTTTGTTTCTTTGGCGACGCCTTGGACGTCGTGCTGCCGCGCGAAGGCTTACCTTTGGCTGTACCAGAATTAGCTGCCATGAATCTCCTCCACGGCGGATGCCCGGACATAGTGCATCGTGCCCACCTGCGCCACTTTCCCCTTGAGTTCTAACAATGTCAACATGCTGGTAATCGTCGCTATCGGTATTCCAGACAGCCTGCACAGATCATCGACATGGACCGGTTCGCCCGAGAGTCGGGCCACCAACGCCGATTCCTCTTCGTCCAGGCCCTCCAGGTCATCATCTACTTTATTCCCGGTTGCAGGCAAATCCAAGGGCGTCTGAGGGCCTGATTGGCCCGCAATGCGGCCTGCAAATTCCGGCAGATTCAATTCTTCCAGAACGTCGGTATATTCTGCAACCAGTTTTGCGCCCTCTTTGATCATCCGGTTGGTAAACTTGCTGGCCGGTGAGAATATACCACCAGGCACACAGAACACCTCTCGGTCCTGCTCGAGAGCCTGCTGCACTGTCCAGCGGGTGCCGCTTCCCTCGCCGGCCTCTACGACCAGCGTACCCAGAGTCATCCCGCTGATCAGCCGGTTGCGGCGCGGGAAGTTGCGGGCATCGGGCCGGACGCCCGGCCTGTGTTCGCTGACCACCGCGCCTTGCTCCTGAATCCGGCGAAACAGGTCGGCGTGTTCGCGAGGGTACACCGAATCCAGGCCCCCGGCCACCACGGCGATGGTCCTGCCGCCACATTCCAGGGCGGCCCGGTGGGCGACGCCGTCGATGCCCAAGGCCAGGCCACTGACGATGGTTATGCCTGCCGACGCCAGGTCGCGGGTCAGAATTGTGGTGGCCTCCCTGCCATAGGCAGTCGGATTCCGGGTGCCAACCACTGCGACCGAGAACTGGTCCTCGGGCAGCAACTCACCGAGATAATACAGCACCGGAGGCGGATCGTGGATCTCCTTCAGGTGTGGAGGATAGTCGTCACAGTTCCAGTTGGTCACTCTCACCCCATCCCGGGCAAGGGCCACCATAGCGTCGTCGGGGTCGGTTGCCTGCTGTGCCGCGACTACTTCCTGGGCCGTATTCCAGTCCAGCCCGGCTTCCTGAAGCCTGGAGGATCCGGACCACCAAGCGTCTTTCAGGTCGCCAAAGTAGGATTCCAGCCGACGAAAGCGGGCCGCCCCCAGTTGCGGAATGCCGCTGAGCGCTACCCAGTATTTGAGCTCGTCCATGGGGCCGATTCTAGCACAGGGCTAAAAACGCCAACAATTGGCCCGTCGTCACTGGCCGCTACTGGCTCGAAGGCGTGGGCCTGGCCGGCCCCTGCACCAAAACAGGCGGGAACCCCGGGGTTGCAGGACGCTGGCTGGGCGTTGCGTAATTCGTTGACAAGGAAAAATGGGCGGTGTATAGTCCATTAACTTAGACCGCCGCATCTTTCGGCCTCGTGGTTGAGTTCGCCCTACTCACGGCAGTTATGGCCGGAACATCCAGGGGAAGCTACCCGTAAGCTATCATGACCGCTGCAGTTGAACATCCCGATACGAATCGGGATTCCTCTTTACTTCCCCGGGCAGACCTATTCCTTCTTCCTTTAGCCTCACGGGCTTCGCGGCTGTCTGTCAATATTTTCCGCTTCTCACAGTGAGCTGGGAGGACTCCCCTTATGCAAATGCGAGATTTCGTCGTTCGGTTCGCCGGTGAAGGCGGACAGGGTGTCGTAACTTCCGCCGAGGGCTTGGCCCAATCTTCCACCCAAGTTGGTTACCACGCCCTTACTTTTGCCACCTTCCCATCCCAGATTCTCGGTGGGCCCACGTGGACCCAAGCCCGCATCTCGGTGGACCCGGTGCAGGCCCCCGGCGATGATGTGGACGTGCTGGTGGCCTTCAACCAAGAGGCCTATGACAGCCACGCCGAAGAGGTGCGGGAGGACGGAGTCATAATCTTCAACTCCACCGAATTCCAACTGGAGGGCGACACCAGAGCCTTTGGACTGCCCATCGAAGAGCTGGCCCGCTCTACCGGCAACAACCGTGCGGGCAATATGGTGATCATGGGCGCACTGGCCCACCTCGTGAACATGCCCCACGAGTACCTGGAAGAATTCGTGGAACAGCGTTTCAACCGAGGCCGAGAGGGCGACGATGAGATCATCCGCTCGAACATTCAGGCACTGAGACTGGGGCGGGAGCACATCGCTCTCAGTGGCTTAAATCTCGGCGAGCTGGCACCGGCCCAGATGCCTGAATACCAGCAGCTGATGATCAAGGGTAACGAGGCGCTGTCCCTGGGCGCAATCGCCGGTGGGCTGGACTTCTATGTCGGTTACCCGATATCGCCCGCCACGCCGATTCTCCTCTACATGGAGCGAAACCTCATCGGCAAGGACCGCTTCGCCTACCAGGTGAGCTCAGAAATCGAGTCCATCACCGCCCTGCTCGGGGCCGGGTTCGCCGGCAAACGGGCAATGACCGCCACTGCGGGGCCTGGCGTATCGTTGATGAGCGAGGGGCTGGGGCTGGGCTGGGTTGCAGAGATTCCGCTGGTGGTGGTCGATGTGCAACGCGGTGGACCAGCGACAGGTCTGCCCACCAAGACCGAGCAGTCCGACCTCATGGGTTGCATGTTCCCTGCCCACGGTGACGTGCGAATGCCGGTAATTGCAGTGGGAACTGTAGAGGAATGCTTCTACGGCGCCATCAAGGCCATCGAATGGGCCGAAAAGTACCAGGGCCCTGTCATTCTGATGTCCGAGATGGCCTTGGCTGAACGCGCCCAGAACATCCCCAAACCCGACCTGAACAAGGTCAGGCAGGCCAAGCGCTGGGTCTACGACGGCAACAACGGCTACAAGCGCTATGCTGGGTATGAAGTCTCTCCCATGCCACTGCCTGGCAGCCCCGGAGCCTACGTGGCCAACGGCAGCGAGCATGACGACATTGGAGACACCACGCACCTTCCGGAGCGTCACATCCAGATGACGCAACGCCGTTTCAGCAAGATAAAGCTGCTGGAAGAGGACGACTACGAGGGGGAGGGCACCGAGCACTCTGTGGCGCTGCTGCCGTGGGGCGGGAGCAAGGGGCCGACTCGTGAAGCGTACGACATTCTCAAGCGCCAAGGCGCCCCGGTTGGCTGGTATTACACCATGTATCTGAACCCGCTGCCCCCCAGGCTCCTAGAGGAACTCAGGCAGAAGGACCTGGTTATTGTGCCCGAGCTCAACTACCAGGGCCAGTTCTCCCAGATTCTCAGGGGCGAGGGCATCAAGGCCAAATCCATTACCCAGTACACCGGGTTGCCGTTCAAGGCGCGCACCCTGGTAGAAAAGATTTCCGAGATGACCAACTTCCGGTTGACGGAGGCTTTAGGGGTATGAGCAAGAAGAACCCTGAATACGATTTCAAATGGTGCCCCGGCTGTGGCGACTTCGGAGTGCGCCGGGCGCTGGAACTCGCCATGATCGACAGGCTGGAAGGGACCGGCTTGCCCATGGAGAACAACGTAGTGGTAGCGGGCATCGGGTGCTCAGGAAACTTGGTTCACCTGCTTGAGGGCGACCAGCCGTATGGCATGCACGGAATCCATGGCCGCTCCCTTCCCATCGCCATGGGCGTCAAGATGGCCCGGCCCGAACTGAACGTGGTCGTGGTGGCAGGCGATGGCGACTTCCTCAGCATCGGCGGCGAGCACATCGGCCCCCAGGCCGCCCGCAACCTGAACATCACCGCCGTCATCATGGACAACGGCGTCTACGGCCTGACCAAGGGTCAAAGTTCGCCCACGACCAAGCTGGGCGTGATTACCAGTTCAACCCCCTACGGCAAGATCGAGAGCCAGATCAATCCCCTTGAACTGTATTTGACGCTCGGCGTGTCCTTCGTCGCGTCCGGGTTCTCCGGACAGCCCAGGCCCCTGTCCCAGTTGATCAAGCAGGGCATGGAGCACGAGGGCTTTTCCATCGTTCACGTGCAGTCTCCCTGCACCACCTACAATGACACCTTCGAGGAACTGAAGGGCAACCCCCGGAAGGGCATCGAGCCAACCCTCTGGGATGTCCCCGAGGAACACGATGCATCCAGCAGGGGAGAGGCTTACGACCTGTTGCAACGAGGCGGTTTTCCAGTCGGTGTGGTGTATAATGACGAATCGCGCCCGTCCCTGGGGCAACGCTTGGAGCAGACTTGGGAGACAGCCAGGGCACGCTCTGCCGAGGAACTCATGGCGGCCTTTGCGTTCTAGACTGGCACTCAATCATATAAAGAACCAAATGGGCAGGTGTTGCACCTGCCCATTTGCAATTAAGGGCTTTCCCCTGGGATCCTCCAAGGTTGCGATCTACCAGGGAGCCAGGGTTACCGTATTGGGAGTAGACTAGGGTGAGCCGGTCAGCGCGGCGGATGAGCTCTAGAAATTGCAGATTTGCGGGATTAAGGGGCGTTAACGAAAAAGGAATTCGAGGCGCAGAGGCAGCGCCTGCCGGGTACCTGACGTTTCTCCACTCAGAGCGGCCATCGAGTCTGGTCTCGGCAAGTCTGCAGGAATTCCCTGCGCGCGCCGCACCGGTAGATTGGAAAGTGATCAGGTGGTGGAATAAACTGGCTGGTCGTACTGTTGCTCTTCCAGGTCGACATACTTGGAGGGGCACTTCACGAGTATCTCATCGGCATGAAAAACGCCTTCGGCACTGTAACTGCCCTCCAGTATAATTTCGGAGTGGGGGTTAAAAAACAGGTCAGGCAACACTCCCTCATACCTTGCCAACAGCAACTCGGACCCCGAGTAGGCCCCCTCGCTGTCCGTCAACTGGAACTGGGAGATTGTGGATTTGTCGCCCCGGTCAAATGTGCCCTCCACCAACATGCCTGAAACACGCACCATTTGTCCGTCTTGAATCTCAGCCCTGCTGTTGAATTCGCTAACCGTCAGGAAATAGCGCGTGTTCTCTCCGAAGGCCGCCCAAATCATGAAACCCAGGGCCAGCACCACCACCGTCGCAACGATAATAAAGCGAGTGCGGTTGGATCGAAGCCCAGTGGCCTCGACATCCTGCGAATCAGCGGCCCGAGAGTCCAAGTTCATCTCCAGAAAATGCGGCAGCGCCGCCCAGACTTTGTGAAAATGATAACAGATGACCCCACCGCTGCCAACGCTGGCCAAGCACCTTGAGCATCGACAGAACCGGCCTTGCCATAGCTGTTGAGGGCTGGAAAAGAGCTACCGGGAATGGCCGGTGCTGTGGGACCTGGACCTGTCGGTATCGTGGGGAGAGGCGCTGGCACTGTTCGGGGCCAACGGCGCTGGCAAGACCACCCTGCTCCGTATCCTCTCCACCAGCGTGCGCCCAGACGCCGGCACGGTGCGGATTGCCGAGCGTGACCTTCGTCGCCAGACCGCCGACGTGCGGAGGCGCATCGGCGTGGTGGGGCATCGCAGCTTCCTGTATGACGACCTCACTCCCCAGGAGAATCTCGTTTACTACGCCCGGCTCTACGGTATCCGCGACCGGGAAGCGCTGGTGAGATCGGCACTGGAGCGGGTCGGCCTCTCCGGCCGGGCCAATGACAAGGTACGCACACTGTCCAACGGGATGCAGAAACGCGCAGCCATTGCCCGCGCCATCCTTCACCAACCCGAGGTGCTGCTGCTGGACGAGCCGGAAGCGGGCCTTGACCGGGACTCGCGCCGCATGCTGGGCGACCTGCTGGCCGAATGGAGGGCGGAGGGCCGTTCGGCCGTCCTCACCACCCACGACATCGAGCTGGGTCTGGCTTGGGGACAACGGGCCGCCGTGTTGTCCGGCGGCAGGTTGATCGTCCCCGGGGACAGGGCCGAGGACATCCAGGCTGCCCTGTCGGCGTCAGGTTCCGCGGAGTCCGGGCGGTGAAAGGGCTTCTGGGACCCATCGCCGCGATGGTCTGGAAGGACATCGTTCTGGAGTTGCGTTCTCGGGAACTGGTTATTTCGGTCATCGTGTTCGGTCTGCTGGTGGTCATCGTCTTCAGCTTTGCTCTTGATCCAACGCCGACGCAGGCCAAGACACTGGCCCCGGGCATCCTGTGGGTGGCATTCGCCTTTGCCGCCACCTTGGCAATGAACCGGGCCTTCGTGCGCGAACAGGAGGCCGGAGCACTGGAGGGCTTGCTGGTATCCCCAGTGAGCCGCGACGCCATTTTCCTGGCCAAGGCTGCCACGAGTTTCATTTTCATGCTCTTGATCGAAGCGGTACTGTTGCCGGCCTACGCCGTGATGCTGGGGTTCTCGGCGCTCTCCTGGACCCTTGGCGCAACAATCCTGCTGGCAACCTTTGGATTTGCGCTCATCGGCACCCTTTTCTCTGCGTTGGCAGCCCAGACCAGGTCGCGAGAGATATTGCTGCCGGTGCTGTTCTTTCCGATCGTACTGCCCGTGATCCTGGGTGCAGTCGAGGTTTCGACCCGTGCGATCGGCGGCGAGACATTCGTCGGGGTGGGCCGGTGGCTGCCGCTCATTGGTGTTTTCGACGCGGTGTTTCTGGTAATATGCCCTTGGGTTTTTTCATTTGTGGTTGAGGACTGAATCGTCTTGCACGATACGGATAGGGCCGCCCAGGGTTCCGGTGGGCAAGCCGCAGCAAGGTCCGGCGGATGGCTCACGCCACGCAGTGCGGTTGGTATCATCGCTGGCATTCTGCTGTTGGCCGACCTGTACCTGATCTTCGTGGTGGCGCCCACCGATGCCAACCTTGGCAACGTGCAGAGGGTCTTCTATCTCCACGTTCCTATCGCGCTCATGTCATTCCTGGCCTTCTTCATCGTATTCGTCGGCAGCTTGATGTACCTGATCAAGCGTAGCAACCGGTGGGACAGCATGGCGCTGGCCGCTGGGGAAGTTGGTGTGGTGTTCGTCACACTGGCCCTGATCACCGGCGTAATCTGGGCCAAGCCGGTATGGGGCGTGTGGTGGACCTGGGAGCCTCGCCTGACCACCACCCTCGTGCTGTGGCTGATCTATGTGGGGTACCTGATGGTACGGGCCTACGCGCCCAACCGGCCAAAGGCAGCGGTCTACGCCGCGGTGGTGGGCATCATAGGCTTCATCGATGTCCCCATCGTCTATTACTCGGTTCAGTGGTGGCGCTCGATCCACCCGCAGCAGGTGGTGGGGCCGCTGGCCGATAGCGGTTCTCTCAGCGGAACGATGTCCATGGTGCTGCTGGTATCGTCCATCGCCTTTCTGTTCTTCACGATCTGGCTGATATTGGAGCGGATGGCCGCAAGAGACGCCGAGGACGAACTGGGGCGCCTGCGGCTTGAGATGCGGCGAGCGAGCCGCTCCGCCGAGGCTTAGGCCGCTCCCAGGTAAATTTCCCTTGTGTCGACAAGCCGAGAGGGAACATGCTTCAACTTTTGCAGACCGCGTTGCCACCTTCCAACCTGTCCTACCTGATAGCCGCCTTCGTGGTCACAGGTGTGGTGTTCATAGTGTACGTATATTTCATCTTCCGTCGCAGGCAGGAAACGCAAGCCGAAATCGACCGGCTGCTCAGCATTCCGGGAGAAAAGGAAAGCGCCGGGAAAGACCTGCCCTGACCCGGCGCTTGGGTTCCTTGGCTCTTTCAGGTACTACTCCTCTTTCTGTTCACCTTCATTCTTTCCCTCTTCCTTACAGGAGAGGGAATTCTTTTAGCTGAGCTACGGGAACCTAACACCCCGTCTGATGGTCCTTGAAGCGGTCGCGCAGCACCTTTTTGTCGAACTTGCCCACGCTGGTCTTTGGGATTTCGTCGATGAACACGACGTCATCGGGGATCCACCAAGAGGCGAAGCGCGGGCGGATAAAGTCAAGCACCTCGCCTTTCTGCAGAGAATCCCGGAATTCGGCGTTGGGGACGACGCAGGCAATCGGGCGCTCCTGCCACGTGGCGTGCGGGATGGCAATGACCGCGGCCTCCAGCACGCCAGGGTGGGCGATTATGGCGGTCTCCAGGTCCACCGAGGAAATCCACTCGCCGCCGCTTTTGACCATGTCCTTGACCCGGTCCCCAATCTGGATGTTGCCCCACGGGTCCAGCGAGGCTATATCGCCGCTGTGGTACCAGCCGTCAATGAAGGTCTCCTCGCTGCGTGGGTCATTGAAATACTCTGAGGCGATCCACGGCCCACGAAACAGCAGCTCGCCGCGCTGCTCGCCGTCCCACTCCAGGTCCACACCGCTCTCATCGACCAAGCGCATTTCGATGCCGTAAACTGGCGTCCCCTGCTTACCCTGTTCCGTCAGCCGGGCTTCGTCGTTCAGACCGTCAAGGTGGCTTCCCAAGCGGTTGAACGAGACCACAGGCGTCGCCTCGGTCATGCCGTAGGCCTGCACCAGATCGATCCCCAGCCGCTCTTTGAATGCCTGGATCATGCTCCGCGGCACCGCCGAGCCGCCGCTCACCACCATCCGGAGACAGGAGAGGTCGAACTCCTCTTCCGTGCGCGAGAGGTAGTCCAGCATCCCGACCCAGATCGTCGGGACGCCAAGGCTGAGCGAGACCCGATACTCATTGATCAGACGGCATATGGAGGCAGGGTCGGGCCGCACTCCAGTCAACACCTGGGTGGCGCCGGTCATGGTTGCCGAGAACGGCACGCCCCAGCTGTTGGCGTGGAACATGGGCACAACGGCCATCACGACGTCTCGCTCCCGAACACCCGCGGAATCGGCCGAGCATTCCATCATTGCGTGCAGGATCTGGGCGCGGTGAGTGTAGGTGACTCCCTTGGGTTTCCCGGTGGTGGCGGAGGTGTAGCAGAGCCCCGCAGGATCATTTTCGTCCAGCGGAGGGCGGTCGAAGCTGCCCGGGGCCGCGTCCATCAGTTCCTCGTATATGTGGGCCGACGGCAGCGAGGTCTGAAAACTGGAATCGCCGGTCATTATCACGAAATGCTCGACCGTCTCCAAAGCGGGAGCCAATGGCTCGAGAATGGGAACCAGGTCGGGGTCGACCAGCATCACCTTGTCTCCGGCGTGATTGACGATGTAAGTCAGGTCGTCGGCCGACAGGCGTATGTTGGTGGTGTGGGTGACAGCCCCCATTGAGGGCGGCGCAAAATACGCCTCCAGGTGCCGGTAGGTGTTCCAGCCAAAGGTGCCGACCCGGTCGCCCTTGCCCACACCCAGACCCGCCAGGGCGTTGCACAGCCGGTTCACCCGCCCCTTTAGGTCCCTGTAGGTATAGCGGTGAACGCCATCACCCTCCCGGGTGATGATTTCCTTGTGGGGGAAATAGATGTCGGCCCGGTCCAGCAGGCCCGGCACCAGCAGCTGGTAATTCATCATGACTATTTGCCTCCATCGCTGGAGAATCGTTTGTCCCCATTGGACGTTAGGGGGCCTTGATACTGACCCCGCCGTCCACTGCCCAAGTCTGGCCCGTAATATACGCCGCCGCGGGCGAGGCGAGAAATACGCAGAGGTAACCGGGTTCCTTCAGATCGCCCAACCTGCCCAGCGGCACCTGGGCCCTCGCCTGCTCCTGCCGGGCCTGGTAGGCCTCCGCCGATACCTGTTCAGGATCGGGGAAATAGCCGGGGGCGACACAGTTGACGCGCACGCCGTAGGGCGCCCATTCCTGCGCCAGGCTCTCGGTGAAACGCATCACTCCAGCCTTGGCCGCATCGTAAGCGACGTAGCCGGCGCGGCCCCGGAACGACGCGAAGCCTGAGATGTTGATTACAGTGCCGCTGCCCCGTTCCAGCAGGTGCGGGCCGAGGGCGCTGCAGCCCTGGAAGGCCTCGGTCAGGTTCACGTCGACTATGAAGTGCCATTCCTCCTCGCTCATGCCCTTCTGCCCTGGTCTGTTGCCGCCCGGCCCGCCTCTGGCCGGCATATCGGAGACCGGCTTGCGAATGGAGTCGCCCACGCAGTTGACCAGGGTATCCACGTGGCCGAACTGGCGGAGCGTATCCGCAGCAATGTGCTCCATGTCTGCGGCCTTTGTAGCGTCGCCGGTCAATGGCAGAGCGGTCCTCCCCAAGGCCCGGATTTCCTCTGCGGCCTGGCCCACGGTGGCGGGGTTTAGGCTGGTTACGGCAACATCTGCGCCAGCCTCGGCGAAGGCTAGGGCGATGCCTTTGCCGATGCCCCGGCCTGCTCCCACCACCAGCACCTTTTGACCGGATATGTCAAACTGAGACAGGCTCATTGATCAGATCCCTCCAATCATCCCAGGTAGTGAGCGGCCACTCGATTTGTATCCCCTCGTCCCGTGGGCCCCGGCGAGCAAGGCACTGGCTCACCGGGCAGCGGGCACAGTCCGGGGTTCTGGTGCAGCAGACCTGACCGTGTAACCGCAGGATTTCGTGGACATCCACCATCCTGATCGCCAATTCGGAGAATCGTTCACTCTGCTTAAGATAGACGCTTTTCAACCTCTCGCGCAATGGCCCTGGTTCCTGGGGCCGCCCTTTACGCCGTTCGACACCCATCACACGCTCCAACACCCTGACGCAATTGGCGTCGAGAGGAAGAGCCTCTTTCCCCCAACCATAGGCCAGCACGCACTCCGAGATCTTCTCACCCACTCCCCTGATTTGAAGCAGGGGCTCCCGGTCCCCCGGAACGCCCTGCCGAAGCGCTCGGGACATCGACTCCACGGATGGCACCTGGCCAGGGCGGACCATCCCCCTGACATCGTCTGCGATGCTCTCGACGGCGTGGGCCAGTTCAACGGCAGTGGGGAACCGTTTGAAGAATTCCCGGCACATCTCCACCAGCAGCGCGTCCTTGGTGCGGGCGCTCAGGCCGAACATCACCAGCGTCCGGTAGGGGCTGCGGCGGGAGGAGACCTGGGTCCACAGCGCAGACTCCCACGTAAATCCATCGTAGGCGGCCTTAAGTTCCGCCAGCAGTTTTACCAACTCGTCTGCAGACATGGGAATCTCGGCCGGATGGCCCTTTGACGGTAGATTGCGCCTTGAGTATCATTCTCGCTATTCCGTCCCATTTTACCGATTCCCGGGACGCTGTGGGTTCCCCTTTTTCACACGGACAATGAAACTCCCGGCAATAACGGAGGCGCGAACATGAAGGCAGTCTTTATTAACGAACACGGCGGAACGGACAAGCTGGTGTACGGAGACCGTCCCGACCCGGAGGTTGGTCCCGGCGAAATCATGCTACGCGTAGGCGCAAGCGCCCTGAACCATCTGGATCTGAACCTGAGAGCAGGCCACACCTACAACGGTCCCTTGCCCCGGATCATGGGTTGTGACATCGCGGGAGAGGTGGTGGCAATCAGCCCCGCCGCCCACACGTCGCTCCAGATCGGCGACCGGGTGATACTGAACAACCGGGCCACCTGCGGCCAGTGCCAGCACTGCGTGATGGGAGACGACCAGTGGTGCGCGGACCAGCAGCGCCTCGGTGTGGACCTGGACGGCGGCCACGCCGATTACATCACCGCACCGGCGGTGAACGCTCACATCATCCCTGACGACATGGAATTCACCGAGGCCGCCGCCCTGCCCATCGCGGCTCATACAGCCTGGCACTGCCTGGTGACCCAGGCGCAGATCCGCCCGTGGGACGACGTGCTGGTACAGGCGGCAGGCAGCGGCGTGGGGAGCATGGCCATCCAGATCGCCAAGATGATGGGCGCGCGCGTTATCACCACCGCAGGCAGCCAGTGGAAACTGGAGACCGCGAAGGAGTGGGGAGCCGATGAGGTGATCAACTACCGCGAAGCGCCCATGTTCAGCGAACGCGTGAAGGAACTGACCGACGGCCAGGGCGTGGACCTAGTCTTCGACTGCGTGGGTGCCGACGTCTGGGAGCAGAACCTGCTTTCTCTCAAGAGCGGCGGCCGCCTGGTGATCACCGGGGTTACTTCCGGGGCGCGGGCCGACCTCAATCTGTCTCTGCTACAGGGTAAACCTCTGCACCTGATGGGTAGCGGCGGCCGAAGCAACCGCACTTTCGCCGACTTCATGAAGGTTGTGCGCAACGGATCCCTCCGGGGCATCCCTGGCCGCGTGTTTCCCCTCTTCGACGTGGGTTCAGCCCATCAGGCGATGCAGGACCGCGACTTCTACGGCAAGATTGTCATCGAGAACTGATTCGCCACGCCGCTGGGTCATTCATTTGTCCCCTCTCCCACCGGGGGAGGGTTAGGGTGGGGGCGTTCCCTTTCGTGAGCGGCCATCGCATAGCCCCGGCATTTCACCCTCACCCCAGCCCTCTCCCGAAGGGAGAGGGAGAACTAAAAAGCTCTGCCCCACGCTTCCTCCCCGGTAGCCAACGGGTTCAGCAGGGGTTAAAATTGCGCTGCATTTCCGCCTCGAAATCGGGGCAACCCGGACAATGAATCCTGATCAGATCAGCTAGGAGTAACCGATGAAAATCGCCAGGTATGTAGCGCATGGAGATATTCACTACGGGGTCGTCGACGGCGACAACGTGACCGCCATTGACGGCGACATATTCGGGGAACACAGCTTGACCGATCACGTCCACAAGCTGTCGGATGTCAAGCTGCTTGCCCCGGTCAAGCCGGGCAAAATACTGGCCATGGGACTGAATTACACCACCCACATCGGAGACCGGCCCGCCCCCGAGTACCCGATGATCTTCCACAAGACGCCCACCAGCGTCATCGGTCCGGAAGACACGATCATCCGGCCCAAGGAGATCCAGCGGTTCGACGCCGAGGGCGAGATGGTCGTTGTGATCAAGGACACGTGCCGTTACGTTTCCAAGGAGGACGCCCTGAATCACGTCTTTGGCTATACCTGCGGCAACGATGTTTCGGCTCGCGACTGGCAGCGCAAGGACCGCAACGAGAACAACTCGGACTGGTGGCGGGCCAAGTCGGCCGATACCTTCTCGCCCATGGGCCCGTGGATTGAGACCGATGCAAACCCGGCGGACCAGTGGCTGCAAACGCGGGTGAACGGAAACGTGGAGCAGGACCAGAGCACCAGTGACCTGATCTTTGACGTTCCGACGATGATCGAGTTCATCACCAAGTACGTTACCCTGAACGCCGGCGACTGCATCTTCACCGGAACCCCCGGCACCACGCAGGACATGGGCGAGGGCGCCGTCTGCGAGATTGACATCAGCGGCATCGGCGTACTACGCAACCCGGTCAAATTGGAGAGCTAGCTGCTCGTTTCCTTTGGGCCCCCATCGAGATGCAAAATGAGGGCCCACCGAAATATGAAGCAAGGATGGGGGCGGATATGTCCCCATCTTTTTGCGATCGGGTCACCGCTGTGGAGTCTTTCAAGACTTGACCACGCGCAGGGTGTAGGCGTCTCCTGCCATTATCTCCTCAATCCTTGGCTCAAGGCTGCGGAAATCGTCGGCCGCCGCTGAGATTATTCTCCCTGTAAGCGTGCCGCTTTCGCCCGAGGCCAGCCACACGGCCAATTCTGCGCAGTCATCTATGGGCGCTCCGCCGCCGGAGAGTACCCTCTGACCCAGTTCGTGGATGAAATCCGCTCCTGCCTCGGCAGCCTGCTCCGTCATTTTCTCCCACATGCTGGTGTGTACCGACCCGGGTCCAAGGGCATTGACGGAGATGCCCTTGCCCTCGAGCTCCTGCGCCAGCACCTCCGTCATGCGCACCACGGCGACCTTGCTCGCGCAGTAGGCCGACATGTTGCTCCAGGCGTTGGCCACGCCGGCGCCGGCCAGGTTGATGATCCTGCCGCCTCCCTGCTCCAGCATCACCGGGATCACGGCGCGACAGACCAGGAACGTGCCGGTCAGGTTGACGTTGATGGTGTCCACCCAGTCATCGATGTCATTCTCCTGGAGCGGGCCGATGGGGCCTGAAATGCCTGCGTTGTTGACCAGAACGTCGATGCGGCCGAACCGTTCCACCGTACTCCGGACCATGTGCTGCACGGACGTCTGGCTGGTAATGTCGGTGCTAACGGCGATTGCGTCGGCGCCAATTTCGGTCGCTGCCGCCAGGGCCTCATCCAGCCCCGGTTGGCTGCGGGCGGCCAGCGTCAGGTTCGCACCCTCGCGGGCATAGGACAGGGCGATGGCCCGTCCGATGCCGCGTCCCGCGCCAGTGATCACTGCCACCTGCCCTTCCAGCCTCATAACGCTTCCTCGCCAATTTCACAAGATCTAACGCCACGGGAGGGCAAGCTTTCCCCTGCGATGTTCCGGAGGCCAGACTATCGATTTCCTCCCGCGCTGCCACTGCACCAGCAGCCCCGGCTTGCCGGTCTGCCGCCCGGTTTCAGCGTCTATGCGGAACCTGCCGTAGAAAGTGGTGAAATCCAGATACGCGGCGGTCTCCCTCAAGTCACGATCTTCCAGGCTTCCACATTGTTCGACGCAGCGTTGTATCACAACCCCGACAGCGTAGGCTTGCGCCATGGGATAGTCAATCACCGGATGGCCGGCCCGTCGCAGCGAGGCCTGAACATCGGCCACGCTGGGGCCAAAGTCTATGGCGAACCCAGACTCGGGCTCCCACTGGCTGGGGCCAATGAAATTTTCCGCCCTGGGTCCGAGCCGCTCACGAAAAGCTTCCACTCCCGCAGCCACCACTGCCACCGCACCGCTTGACGGGGGGGCCTCTGCCAGCATTTCGGCAATGCGCAAATCATCCTGGAACCGCCCGGCCACGACCAGCACGGCCGGGGTGGTATCGCACACCGCCTGAACAACGTCTCCGAAGTCCTCAGCGTCGGCGTCGAACGTCAGCGATGGCGCGACACGAAAGCCCAAGCCTTCCGCAGCCCGTTCCACGCCGGTGGCAACGTTGCGGGGGAACGCGCCCGTTGAACCGCGCACGATGCCAACACTCGATGCCCCCGGACAAGCCTCCCGGACCGCTGGCAGCAGACCGGCCAGATATTCATCGGCGGGCGTAAGAATCCCCACCACCCACGGATTGCCCTGCTGGTAGACCAAAGGAGACGCACCTCCCTGGTTCCACAACAGTTTGCCGTAGGACTGGGCCACCTCGGCGGCGGCGTTGGTCAACACGGAGGAGTACGGGCCGATCAGCAGGTCTACGCGGTCAACGACGATCAACTGCCGCGAAATCTCGCGGACGCGGTTCCGGCGGCTGGCGTCATCCTGCCAGATCAACTCGACCGGCCGGGTTGAGCCCGCGACCTGCAACCCGCCGGCACCATTCACATCCTCGGCCCAAGCCCGGATGCCGGCCAGGGTCTGGGCACCCT
Source organism: Dehalococcoidia bacterium (assembly GCA_965249355.1). GTDB lineage: Bacteria > Chloroflexota > Dehalococcoidia > Lucifugimonadales > UBA3495 > VXOI01. The sequence continues at coordinate 1,195,643 of CBDFLW010000004.1, read as the reverse complement.
GCAGGCTGAACTGGCCGCTGAGCGAAACCGGGATGCCAACCCTGACAGCCATCATTTGCTGGTAGTACTTGAAACCCGTTCATCCTCGCGGTGCGGGACGAACGGGTTACTGCATATTATTCGGCCCGTTCGGTCTACACCCGTGAACGGAACAGGCCAAAGGAACTGGTGTAGCCGTGCAGGAAGGTTGTGCCGCCCACCGGACCGATCTCGCCGTTGCAGAAGAAACCGCCCAGCGGCACCTGTCCCAGCTTATCCCGAAAGATGTCGGTGTCGTGGTTGGCGCGTCCGTAGAGGTACTGGCCCCTTCCCAGGCAGGAGAACAGGAGCGCCCCTGGCACTTCATTTTCCCGGTTTTCGGCGGCGTAGCGCTCCAGCACGAAGGTCAGGTCCTGCGCAGACGTTTCGGCGTCGCGCAGGTGGAACTGCACCAGTTGGCCCTCCTTCAGCGTTTCGCCGATGGCCAGGGAACCGCTGCGCTGGTCCATTCCCACCACGTTCCGGATCAGGAAATCTCCCTGCACCGGGGTATCTAAGAACTCATCCATAACCACCCCGAGAAACAGCGAGTTACCCATCAGTTGCCGGTCCCGCTCCGACAGGGACCGGAACAGGTCCTGGAGTACAGCCATCGGCGGCTTGCCGTCCAGCTCCACCAGGACGTTGCGCTGGCTGGAGGTAATGCGCATGGCGTCGCCGATGGGGCGGCAGCCCTGAGCCACGACCGTATCGACCATTATGTTGCCGTGAAGCGCCAGCCCGATGGCGCCCGAGTCGTGCACGGCGCCGTCGAGGAACAGCGCGTTGTCGCCCGGCCGTTGCGCACCACTGGCCAGGCCGCCGATCTTGGCAGCGCGGGGGTAGGCGAAGTCCAGGCCCATGATCAGGTTCTGCACGGGGAAGGAGAAGGGGTCGGCCAGAATCACGAACTGCGGGTCCTGCGCCTCGGACACGCCCAGGAGCTCCGTCCACTTGTCGGGGCCGGCGTCCAGGTCGGGCAGCTTGTCTCCCTCGAGGTGGATGGCCTCGATGTTCACTCCGGGAAGGGTAGCTGCTGTAACCGACAGGGCAGGCCGCTGCTCCACCTCCGTCCCGGCGCCTATGATGCCGCCCCCGGAGCAACCAAAGGTGTGCTCTGCGCCCAGCAACTCGGACAGCATCGGGCCAACGCGCCCGTAGTCTGGCTGGTAGTGCGGCGACACGAAGGCCACCGCAAGTTGCGGCGCCTCGCCCAACTGCCCAACGATGGATGCGGCGCACTGGTCGAGAGCTTCCTGCAGCGTGGAATGTTCAGATATGGCCGATGCCCATTTCATCAGGCCACCTCCCGCAATTGCCTGTATCGATTCGAGTCAGTATAGCACCCATTCATACGCCGGACGTTGACGCACCGGTTCTACAACCCTAGGATTGCGTGCAGGCCAACCACATCCGCTGGCAAGCATCCGCTAACAGGGGGACCAGAATGACCGGCAGACAACTCTCCGACGAGGACCGGGTCAGGGAACTTGCCCGCCTTGCCGGGATTCCCATTCCTGAGGACGAGGTGGCGGAGGTGGCCAACCGGTTCGGTAGCCTGATGCTGGAACTGGGCCGCCTTAGCGATCTTGACCTCGCCGACATTCAGCCCGTGGACATCTTCCCGGACGAAGGCTAATAGCCCCACCTTATTGAATTGATGACTGCCGAAGACTTTGTCGTCATTCCGGCCACTATGCCGTCATTTGCGCCTTTAGCCGGAATCCAGAGGGTCTGGAAAAGACCAAAGTAAACAGCGCCAGGGTTCCTGGATTCCAGCTCAAGGCGCGAATGACGGGGCCCGGTGACTAGTTGATCAATTCTTGGGTGACGGACTGCTAGAGGCTTATTTCCCAACATCGAATGAGAGGGCGATAAATGGACAGCAACGAGATAGTCTTCCTGTCCGCGGCGGCAACTGCCAGGGCAGTGCGGGCCGGCGAGATCACGCCTGCCGGAGCCGTGCAGGCTTACCTCGACCGGATTGACCGGCTGGACTCCCGGTTGCGGGCCTACATCACAGTGACCCGCGAGGAGGCCCTGGATGCCGCCCGGCAGGTAGAGTTGCAGCTGGAGTCGAACGGCGACCCGGGCCCACTTGCGGGTGTGCCAATGGCCATCAAGGACCAGTTCTGGACCGACGGCATACTGACGACCAACGGCTCGAAGGTCTATCGCGACTTCGTTCCCAGCGAAGACGCCACCATCGTAAAACGCCTGAAGGCCGCTGGCGCCACGTTGCTGGGCAAGCTGAACCTGAGCGAGCTGGCCATGGGGGGCACGCAGGAGCCGCCCTGGGGCATACCGGCGAACCCGTGGGACCTGGATCGCACGCCGGGTGAATCCAGCAGCGGCTCCGGCGTGGCCCTCTCGGCCCACCTGTGCGCCGCATCCATCGGCGAGGACACCGGCGGCTCCGGGCGTGGCCCGGCGGCCTACTGCGGCGTGGTAGGCCTTCGCCCCACCTTCACCCGGGTGAGCCGCTACGGGATGACCCACATGTGCTGGTTCTTGGACGCGGCCGCACCCATGACCAAAACGGTGGAGGACTGTGCCATCGTCCTGGGTGTAATCGCCGGATACGACGAGCGCGACCCCTACACCAGCCGCCGTCCGGTGCCAGACTACACCGGTCCCCTTGGCAGGGGCATCGAGGGCCTGCGAGTCGGCCTCATCCGCGAGCTCCACCAGAGCCAGGATATGCACCCGGATGTCCGGCAGGCCGTTGAGGCGTCGCTGGACACCCTTCGCGGTCTTGGCGCCGAGGTGCGGGAGGTTTCCATCCCGCTGGTGGAATTGGCCGGCGCAATTTTCGTGGGCGTCGCCGACACAGAGGGCGCCGGAGCGAGGGATGAAATTCTGCGAACGAGGGCCGAGGAACTGGACCAAGCCAGCCGCACCCGTCTGCTGTCAGCTTCGCTGGTGCCGTTCAAGGTATACAACCGCGCGGCCAAGGCGAGAGTGCTGCTGCGACGCCAGTTCATGGCTGCCCTCGAGGATGTGGATCTACTGGTCTCGCCTACCTCGCCCTACCCGGCGCCGCTACACACTGCCCTGACGGCCCGATTCGAGAGCGCGGAGGACGTCCGGCAGCGTTTCTTCTTCCGCCGCGCTTACACCGGGTGCTACTCACTTACGGCGCTTCCCGCCATATCGATCCCCGGCGGGTTTACCGGCGACGGCCTGCCTATCGGCCTGCAGCTTGGCGCGCGGCCCTTTGCGGAGGAGACGCTGTTCAGCGCCGCTCATGCCTACGAGCAGGCTACCAAGTGGCACACACGCATTGCCCCGGCCGCCCAAGCATAGCCGCCCAAGCATAGTATCAAAGGAGTCGCCGCAATGACCGAGAGGATTCGCGTGGGGATCATCGGGGCCAACGCCAATTACGGGTGGAGCAAGCGCGCCCATCTTCCGGCGCTCTTGGGCATGGCCGATTTCGAGCTAACGGCGGTCTGCACCTCCCGTCCCGAGACGGCCCAGGAATCCAAGGCCTTTTACGGAGCCAAGCTGGCCTTTCACGATTACACCGAAATGGCCAATCACCCCGACGTCGACCTGGTGGTGGTATCGGTGAGCGTTCCTGCCCATCACGGGATGGTGTCAGCAGGGTTGCTGGCAGAAAAGCACGTATTCTGCGAGTGGCCCCTGGGCGCCAACACCGCCGAGGCAGTGGAGCTGACTGGGCTGGCCCGCGATAAGGGCGTCCGGACCCTCGTTGGCCTGCAGGCCCGTGGAGGCCCTGCGCTCCTGCGCCTCAAGGAACTGGTGGCCGAGGGTTACGTGGGCGAAATGCTGGCCTGCAACATGACCATGTTCCTGCCCGGCCTGCTGCAGCGGGGCAACGACCGGGGGTGGATGGCCGACCGGGCCAACGGAGCCAATACCCTGACCATCGCCTCGGGGCATGCCCTGGATATCTTCTGCCACTGTGTCGGAGAGTTCCGGGAATTGACGGCCCAGGTGAGCGTGCAGCTCGACCAATGGCAGATCGGGGACGGCAGGGCGGTTCCCGTGGACGCTGCCGACAACGTGGTGGTAAGCGGAGTGCTGGAAAACGGCGCTGCCGCCTCGGCCCACATCGCCACAATCCCGTGGATTGGCAGCGGCTGGCGCATGGAAATCTACGGCACGGAAGGAACGCTGCAGGCCCGCTCCGAAGAGATGGTGCAGTACGGAAACGTCAAGATATTCGGCGCTCAGGGCCCCGGGCAGCAACTGCAACCGCTGAACGTGCCGTCCCACCTGTTGCGCGCTCCTGGGTCGGTGCCGGCAGGCGAGGCCTACAACGTGGCCCAGCTTTACGGGATCATTGGTGATGCCATCCGCACGGGTGGGGATCCCCAGCCGGACTTCGACACCGCAGTTGAACGCCACCGCTTTCTCGACGTACTGCAACAGTCGTCGGATGAGGGCCGAAGGGTGCGCATCAATTCCTAGGGCCCTCGGCAGTCTCGCCCCATGGGGCCCCGGAATTCGGCGCGGCAATTTCCACGTCGAATGCTCCAGGTTCATCTCATACGGGACTCCCCAGGCAGTGGTAAAATACGAGCGCTTAGTTGGTACAGCGACTTTCCCGGTTGCCACCCTGTCCATAGCCCCGGCAGCTCGATATAAAGTCGCCACCGAACCTCTTTATGTCATTTGACCGCCTGCAAAATACCCGGTTCCACCGGTGGAGCTGGCTTCCTTTCCGCGATGACCACCGGGCGCTGGAATCGGGCCCCCGGATAACTGTTATCGGCGGCGGCACCGGTCTTCCCAGCCTGATCCGGGGCATCAAGTTCTACTCCCACAACATCACCGCCATAGTAACCATGGCCGATGACGGCGGCAGTTCCGGGAGGCTGCGCAGCGAACTGGGCATTCAGCCGCCGGGAGACATACGCAACTGCCTCGTGGCGTTGGCCGACTCCGAAGACGTAATGCAGAAGTTGATGGACTACCGGTTCGAGTCCAACGGCCAGCTTAACGGCCACAGCTTCGGCAACATGCTCATCGCGGCCCTGGCAGGCATCGGGGGTGACTTTTCCCGGGCCGTGGAGATTGCCGGTGAGCTGCTGGCCATCCGGGGGCGCGTCATTCCGTCGACCACAACGGACGTGACCCTGATAGCAACCACCGAGGCCGGCGAGACGTTGACCGGAGAAAGCAACGTCGCCGGCGCCTCGGGGCGCATCACGTCCCTCGCCCTGCGCCCGCCCAACCCCCAGGCTCACCCGGAGGCGGTGGCGGCCCTGCGGGATGCCGATCTGATAATAATCGGGCCAGGAAGCCTGTACACGAGTATTGTTCCCAACCTGCTCATTCCGGGCATCGCCAAGGCCATTGAGCAGTCGAAAGCACTGAAAGTGTACGTCTGCAATGTCGCCGAGGAACCCCGGCAGACGGTGGGATATTCGGTGCAGGACCACCTGAACGTGGTACGGCACTACGTAGGCCACGGCTCGGTGCAGGCGGTCATCGCCAACAGCAACATACCCGACGGCCCAACGCCGGCAGGTCTCGACTTCATCAGGCCCGCCCGTCCGTGGGATGACGCGGTCCTCCTGGTGGAGGCCGACGTGATCGACCGAGGGGCAACGGCCCGGCACGATCCGGCGAAACTTGCCCTGAGTGTGGCTGATACGTACAGGCATCACCGCGGGAAGCGCCGCCGCCTGCCACGCGCCAAGCCTGCACCCGTCGGCATCGCGCCGGAGGATAGGGGCCTCCAATCACAGGCCCTCTGCGGCGATTAGGCGGAACTCCCGGCAAGCGACATGGCAAGTGTTCCTCCGCCCGGGATGCGGCAAGCGGGTCCAGCAGAAGAGCCTTACCTGGCCGCCTGAACTATAATTGAGTCAATCATTGTCCCCGGAGTTCACCGGTATGGAGCATACCAGTCCTGGCGAGCGCGCCGCCGAACTGCGCCGCGAGCTCAACTATCACGGCTACCGCTACTACACCTTGGATGATCCGGAAATCGGCGATGGGCAATATGACGCCCTGATGCGGGAGCTGCGGGAGATCGAGGCGGCCCACCCGGAACTGCTCACCCCTGACTCTCCCACGCAAAGGGCGGGAGGAGATCCATCGCCCTCCTTCGATGAGGTTGAGCACTCACGGCCGATGCTGAGCCTCGGTAACGCCTTCGACTTTGAAGAACTCGCCGCCTGGCACCGGCGCATTACCGGGTTGCTGGACGGCGCTAACTTCGAAATGGTCTGCGAGCTGAAAATCGACGGTCTTGCGGTCAACCTCACCTACGAGAACGGCGTCCTGGTCCAGGGAGCCACCAGGGGAAACGGCGCCACCGGCGAGGACGTTACCCGCAATCTCAGGACCATCCGCACCATACCGCTGACGCTGGAGGGGTTCCCCCCCTCACGCCTGGAGGTGCGCGGCGAGGTGTACCTGCCCATCGAAGAATTCCGCCGGTTGAACTTGGAACGAGCCCAGCGGAGTGAACCACTGTACGCCAACCCTCGCAACACCGGCGCAGGCAGCATCAGGCAGCTCGACCCGAAAGTGACCGCCGCCCGCAATATGCAAATCTGGGTCTATTCCCTTAACAGCACTGAGGGATTGGAATTCATTGATAGCCATTGGGAAGCCTTGGAATGGATGGGGAACGCCGGTTTTCGCATCAACCATGAGAACCGCCTGTGCCAGTCGCTGGAGGAGGTACAGGACTACTACCAGACTTGGCTGGAACGACGCCACGACCTGCCATACGAGACCGACGGCGTGGTCGTCAAGGTATCGCCGCTGACATTGCAGGAACAGCTGGGCGTGGTGGGCCGGGAACCCCGCTGGGCCATCGCCTACAAGTTTCCGGCGGAACAGGCCGTGACCAGGCTACTTCACATCGGAATCAACGTGGGTCGCACCGGCAGCCTGAATCCCTATGCCGTTCTGGAGCCGGTGGTGGTCAGTGGCGCCACCGTGCAGCACGCTTCGCTGCACAACGAGGATGACATCCACCGCAAGGACATACGCGTCGGCGACACCGTGGTCGTCGAGCGAGCAGGGGAGGTCATCCCGCAGGTTGTCGCGCCGGTCCTTGCGCAGCGCACAGGCGCCGAGCAGGTCTTCCGGATGCCGGAACGCTGCCCCGAGTGCGACACCCCCGTGGTGAAGAACGAAGATGACGCCATGCACCGCTGTCCAAATTCATCCTGCCCGGCCCAGTTTTTCGAATTGTTGAAGCACTTCGTCAGCAAGGGCGCCGCCGACATCGACGGGCTGGGAGAACGCTGGTGTGGCGTCCTGATCAAGTGTGGGATGGTCTCCGACGTAGCCGACCTGTACCGGCTGGAAAAGGACCGGCTGCTGGAACTGGACCGCATGGGCGACAAGCTGGCAACGCGGATCATGACCAACATTGAGGCCAGCAAGACCCGCCCGTTGCCGCGCATGCTCTTCGCGCTGGGCATCACCCACGTGGGCTCCGAGGTCGCAGAGCTGTTGTCCCAGAATTACTTGGAATTCTCCGACCTGTCCCAGGCCACGGAGGAGGACCTGACCGAAATCGACGGCATCGGCCCCAAGATCGCCGAGAGCATCATCGCCTGGTTCCAGGAACCGGAAAATCAGTGGGTGATCAACAAGCTGCGCGCCGCGGGCGTGAGGCTGGAACAGGATGAGCTGCCAGCCGCCGCTGCCGTTGGAACGGACGCCACACCTTTTACCGGGCTGACCTTCGTGGTCACCGGCACGCTGTCGGCCCTCTCCCGAAACGAGGCCGAAGCGCGGATCAAGGGTCTGGGCGGAAAGATCACTTCCTCCGTTACGAAGAGGACCAGCTACGTGGTGGTGGGAGAATCCCCGGGATCGAAGGCGGCCAAGGCCGAACAGCTAGGGACGACCATCCTGGACGAGGAGGCGTTCCTGAAAATACTGGAGTCGCCTGTAGCGTCTCTTGCGGATGGATTGCAAGGTACCCTTGACTGAAGCCACGGCCATCATCGTCGGGCTGGGCAATCCCGGCCCCCGCTTCGCAGCCACACGGCACAATGTCGGTTGGCGGGTGCTGGACCTGGTGTCAGAGCAGTTGCAAATTCCGGTCAAAGAGCGGCGTCCAAAAGCGGTGCTGGGGACCGGTTTTCACGAGGGCAGGCGGGTGGTGCTGGCCAAGCCGCGGACCTACATGAACAACAGCGGTGAGGCGGTGGAGTACCTCATGGCCCGGTTCGGAGGGGATGGCAGGAACCTGCTGATCATCTACGACGAGATGGCCCTGTTGCCAGGACGGATACGGCTCCGCGCTGCCGGTAGTGACGCGGGGCATAACGGCATTCGTTCGATCATTCAGGCAGTTGGCGGTACCGGTTTCCCGAGGCTGCGCGTGGGCATCGGCGGACCGACGCCCGGCATGGCGGCCGCGGATTACGTCCTCGGCAAGTTCGAAGGTGGCGATTCGGAGGCGATCGCAGGGGCGGTCGAGCGAGCTGCCGAGGCGGTACGGTGCCTCCTTGCAGACGGCATCGACGCCGCCATGAACCGGTACAACCAGGACCCGGCTGCCGCATTGGCTGCCCCGGAATCGGGCATTGCTACGCCGCCTGACTGCTCCCCTGGTCCGGGGCCAAGACCGCCGGGACCGCCGGCCACGGAGCAGCAGGAGCGCCCGGAAATCTAAGCCTCAAAGCGAAGCAGCCAATACCGCGCCGAATGCCACGACGGCTGACAACGCTATCAGCAGTGGCAGACAGCCGAATCGCCGCCTGCCGGGCCCCCCGCCGCCCCCTCTTCTGCCCCTTCGGTTCCGTCTCTGGGTGCATTCAACGCAGGTACAGGCCGGCGGGTGCGTTCTCCTGAGTCGGTTTACGTCGTAAGACATTCCAAAGACTCGCATGCGTGCGGTTTCGCGGCCAGACCGTATTATCTGTAACATAATGCCAGAGGCGCCACAGACTGTCGCGTATTTCGGAATGCCTAAGTCAATACCATTCATCGCAGAGCGAGGCAAGCGCAAATTCGTGTTGGCGGTACTGATCGCTGGGGCGTTGGCGCTGGCAGCAATCACTGCCTGCGGGAGCGATCCCTTACCTGAACCAACGCCTGCAACCGTTGATTTGCCCTCACCTGCTCCCGCCGGCGCCGTCACTGGATCCCCCACGCCATCGGAGGAGGGCCCGGACGACTCGGCCATGACGCCCACTGCAACAGCGGTGCCCCGAGCGACGGCGGCAGCGACCATTACACCGCCAGGCAAGCGAGCCACAACGGGTGATGTAGATGAGAAACTGCCTGCCTCAGAATTCCCCGTTCCTCCGGACATGGACTATTACCGCTTGGCCAAGAGGCTGATTCCAGGGACCAAGGACGTCGATCGGGTGGTGAAACGCCACGCAGGCACGCTCAAAGCGGGGCACCGGGCAACATTCAAGCTGGTCGACCTTGATTCAGGCAGGCTTTATGAGAGCGAGTTCGAGCTCAGGCTGGTAACCCCTCATGCTTACTGGTTCGTGGAGGATGGAGTGCGGGCGGACCAGAAGGATATCGAGTGGTCGGCCAAAGAATTTGAAGACAGGATTTACCCCACGGTAACCGGTGTTTTCGGAAACGAGTGGAGACCCGGAGTGGACGGAGACCCTCATCTGTACGTCATAAACGCTCACCTCCGGGGGGTGGGCGGTTATTTCAGTACTGCCGACGAGTATCCCAGAGAGATCCGGCCGGTGAGTAATGAGATCGAGGCCATATACATCAACGCCCGATACCTTCCCATTGGTACCGACGTCTTTTCGTATGTCATCGCCCACGAACTGCAGCACGCAATCCACTGGAACGCTGATCCTACCGAGGAGACCTGGGTCAACGAGGGATTATCCGAACTAGCGATGTCTATCGTGGGGTACCCGGACTCCAGTGTGCAGGAGTTTCGACGGGCGGGGCCCACGTCTTTGACGCAATGGCCGGCCAACCACGTGGGCGGCGCGGAAAATTACGGCGCCGCCTCCCTGTTCATGCACTACCTCACCGAACAGTACGGAGGACAGGAGGACCTGCGGCCCCTGTTGGAAGAAGCCTCGGATGGAATCCGTGGGGTCGACGCCTACCTGGAAGAGGGTGGACACGGCGTTACCTTCACAGACGTATTCCGCGACTGGGCGGTGGCAAACCTGCTGGACGAGGACATCGGGAGGTTTGGCTACTCGGAGCTGGATTTCCAGGTCCCGGTGTATGGGTACCTAAAGGGCGAAGGCGAGCTATCCGTAGCCACGCCGCAATACGCCAACCAGTACGTGCGGCTGGAAGCGTTGCCAACGGCCGCCCGCCTGACGTTCCATGGCGATGAAACAGTGGCGCTGCTGCCAGTGGACACGGGGGATGGCTGCTGGTGGAGCAACAACGGTGACGTCATCGACTCCACCCTCACCGCCCACCTCGACCTGCGCCGGGTGGAGCACCCGGTTCTCGACTTCCAGGTATGGTTTGCTATCGAAGAGGACTGGGACTTCGCCTACCTGGAAGTGTCCCGGGACGATGGCCAGACCTGGGCGATCCTGGAAACGCCGCTTACCAGCAGCGACGACCTACTGGAAGTGTCATTCGGCCCTGGCTACACTGGCGCCTCCGATGGCTGGCAGGACGAATCGATACCCCTTGACCGCTGGTCCGGACAACAAGTCCTGGTGCGATTCCAGTACATCACCGACGCTGCCGTACATGACCACGGCCTGTGCTTGAGGAACATCCGGGGCGCCGGTGACGATGCGGATTCGGAACTAGAGGCGGAATGGGTTCCTGACGGGTTCGTGTGGACCAACAACCTGGCGCGCCAGAGCTTCATGGTCCAAGTGGTTTACGAGGGAGACGCACAGGCGGATAATCGCGCCCTGCACATGGAGCTCGATGAAGCAAACAAAGGCAACATCATCCTGGAGTCCGGCCCCGGCATCAAGCGGATAGTGGCTGTTATCCAGCCGATGGCCCCAGCCACCCGCATTCCTTCCAGCTACACTCTCAGGCTGGAAACGATCGAATAGATTTCGAAATCCCCAGGACGGAGCGGAACGTGAAATTCGGCCTGTGCGTCATAGGCTGCGGTTCTTTCGCCCGAACATTCGCCTCAGCCATCCAGGGCGAACTTGGCAAGATCGACCTGTACTTCGCCAGCCGGGACTCGCAACGTGCGGCGCGGTTCGCCAGCGAGTTCGGAGGATCCGGCAGTTTCGGTTCATACGAGAGCGCGGTGGCCGATGACCGAATTGCCGGGGTCTACATCTGCACGCCCCACCACCTGCACCTCGAACACGCACGGCTAGCCGCGGGCGCCGGCAAGCACATTCTGCTGGAGAAGCCGTTGGCGCGAACTGCTGGGGAGGCGCGGAGCATCGTCGCTGCTGCGGCCCAAAACGGCGTGGTCCTGATGGTGGCCGAGAACTACCGTTTCATGCCTCCGGTGCAGGCGGCCAAGGAAATGGTTGATCGGGGCGATCTGGGGGATCTCCGCCTGATCCAGCTGCAGGAGGACTTTCCATTCCAGCCGTCTGAGTGGCGCAATGACGCGAAGATGAATGGCGGCGGAGTGCTCATCGACGGCGGAATTCACAAGGCCAGCCTGCTGGCATACCTGGCTGGCGACCCCTCAGAAGTCTACGCCGCCGAGGTGCCGTCGGCGCAACCCGGCCTGGACGCCGAGGACGGCATCATGGCAATGCTGCGTTACCCCAGCGGCCTGGTAGGCGTGATCAACCACTCGTGGAGCGCCGGGCCTCACAACCCGCGGCCTTGGGTGACCGTGTCGGGCGCGGGGGCCAGCATCGCGTTCGAGCTGGGCGGAGACTGGATAGACCTTATCGCCCCTTCCGGACGCCACAGGCAAACGCTGGGCAACGACCGGGCTGGTCTCGCCGGGATGGTGAGGGAATTCCAGCAAAGCGTCCAGGAGGGCCGCCTGACGACGATGACCGGAGAGGAGGGAGCGCGGGATGTGGCGCTGGTGCAGGCCTGCTACGAGTCAATGCGTTCAGGACTGCCTGTCAGGTTCCCCTGATATCCCCCACACAGCCAGCCATCGGGTTCCTCAAGAAGAAAGCGCCGCATCTGCCGATGTGGCGCCTTCATTATCACCTCTTCGTCGCCGCTGATTGGTCCAGGCCAAATCCTAACCTGTTGCATCGTGTGGGCGGACGTACGGCTAGGCGGTGGCTGCAGCCCCCACGGTTTCCATGATCAGCCTGGTAACGGTGTAGGGGTCGCAGTTGGCGTTGGGCCGACGGTCTTCAATGTAGCCCTTCCTGTCCCGGGCCACCTGCCAAGGAATCCGAACCGAAGCGCCCCGGTCGGATACGCCATAGCGGTACTCCCGGTAGGAGCAGGTTTCGTGCAAGCCGGTCAGCCGCTCCTCTATCCGGTGCCCGTAGTTGGCGATGTGCAAGTCGTGGCGCCCCTTCAGGGCTTCCGCCGCGGCGACGCAGGCGTCGAAGTCTTCCCGCATTCTGTTGGTGGAGAAGTTGGTGTGGGCCCCGGCGCCGTTCCAGTCGCCCTTGACAGGCTTGGGGTCGAGGGTGGCGCTGATGCCCTTGCGTCCGTCAACGGTCTCCACGTCCTCCCCGATGCGGTAGAGCAGCCAGCGGGCCAGCCACAGGTGGTCGCCAACGGCAGGCGCGCCAATCGGACCGATCTGAAACTCCCATTGTGCCGGCATGACCTCACCGTTAATGCCGGAGAATGCCAGGCCGGCATCCAGGCAGGCGTCCATGTGCCTTTCCACCACGGGCCTGCCGAAAACCTCGTCGGAACCGACGCCGCAGTAGTAGCCGCCCTGGGGCGCTGGGAAACCGTTGTCCGGCCAGCCCAATGGCTTGATGCCGTCAAAGAAGGTGTATTCCTGCTCGATTCCGAACCACCAGTCTAGGTCCGTGTACTGTTGCGCAGCGGCGGCGCAGCCGGCGCGGGTGTTCGACGGGTGGGGCGTCATGTCCGTGAGCAGAACTTCACACATAACCAGCTTGTTGTCGTCGCCCCGCACTGGGTCCGGAACCGTCAATACCGGGTTGAGCACGCAGTCCGAATTTTCGCCAGGGGCCTGGTTGGTACTGGAGCCGTCAAAGCCCCAGAGCGGGGGGCCCTCCCCATCCGGAACAATCTTGCCTTTGGACCGCAGCTTGGCCGTGGGCTGTTGCCCGTCAATCCAGATATATTCCGCCTTGTAGCTCATCGGTCAACCTCCGTCTCACAGATTTTAGGTCGAATTATACCTGAACTTGGTTGCTTTTTTGGAGTCATGACGCGACCAGCGACTATTGCTAACCGTCAGGTTCCTTTCGATTCCCCGCTTCAGGAAAGCACTCGCTCCCCGCTGTCTGGCAGCGCGGAGCGATCAATTAACTCGATTGGTCAGGCATCTCCCCCAAGGGCGCAGGATCCGGGAAGGTTTACTTGCGGAGCAGCTTTTTGGGAAGAACCACCCACAGGGCGAACAGTCCGATGAAGGCTCCGGCGGCGGCGATGACAATCATTCTAGGTGTTCCTCCGAATTCGTTGTGACCCCAGTATCGCCCCTGGTTGTTACAGGCTCTTTGCGCCTTTGTTAAATGTTTGTTACATCCGTCGATTCGAAAACTCGACAAAGAGAGACCCCGCGCCACTCGGGACCAGGGGTTTTCTCATGCCGGAGTTGCCGCCAGGTAGTGTCCCTCTTTGAAATTGACATCTGTTGAGTGCTGTAGCCAAGAAATACGAAACCGTCATTCCGGCGAAAGCGGGAATCCAGAGCCCCCGTGAAAACGCCCTGCGTCTACATCATCGCCAGAAAGCAGGACGGCACCCTTTGCGGAGGGGCGGGATGACGGACGGAAGCAGGAATGAATGTTATGCGACGACGTACCGGGGCTCTGGATTCCTGCTTTCGCCGGAATGACGGCGTAGCAGGAATGACGGATGATTTTAATTTCAAAGAGGGACAGTCCCCGCCGCCCTGGCGTTCTCTGAAGCTGGCGCGAAGCCAGGCCAGAATTGATCGAACGATTACTTGTTCTCGAGGAACTTTCGCGGGAGGATCACCCAGAGAACGAACAGGCCGACAAATGCGCAGGCGGCTATGATCGGTATCATCCCTGACGTTCCTCCGTTTACTTGGAACCAGAATATCACCTCCGGTTGTATCACACCCTCCAGGGAAATGTTAAGCGTTTGTTGCTTCCGGCAATGGCAACGGGCCGGGATGTCCCGGCCCGTACTCGCCGATCGCTGATGCTTGGGTGTCGTCAGAAGTCGTAGGCGGGTTGGTCATGCTCCGAAAGGTCCATGCCCCGCTCCTCTTCCTGCCGGGAGGCGGGAACCCCCATGCTGTACTTGAGCAGGAAAAACATGCCGAACCCCGTAACCAGGGCCCAGCCCAGCACCACGCCCATGCTTATGAGCTGAGAAACAATCTGCAGCCCTCCACCACCCACAAGGCCGATTACTGCATCGTCGCCGGTATTCCCGACCACCTCTCTGGCGAAAATACCCACCGCAAGAAGCCCTCACAGGCCGCAGGTACCATGCACCGAAATCGCGCTAACCGGGTCGTCAACCTTAAGGATGTTTTCGAAGAACCACACCGAGGCCATCATCAAAGGAGCGGCAACCGCTCCGATAGCCACGGCAGCCCACGGGTCAACATAGGCCACTAGAGCAGTTACCCCTACCAGGCCCGCAAGGGCGCCATTGCATCCCATCAGGATATCCGCCTGACCGGTCCGGACTATCGAAATGTAAAGTGCCACGACCGATCCTGTAGCGCCTGCCAACAGAGTATTGACGGCGTTCAGACCGATGGACTCTGCTCCCCCGATGTTGAAACCAAACCACCCAAAGAAAAGGATGAAGGTGCCAATAATTACGAAGGGGACGTTGTGGGCTGGCAGCAGGTTGGCAGCAGGTTGGGGCTGCCGTCGGAGTTGAACTTCCCTAAGCGCGAGCCAACCACGACCGCTCCCGCCAGCGCTATGAAGCCGCCCATCGCGTGGACTACGCCAGAACCAGCGAAGTCGGCAGCAGCCGGCAGGCCGATCGCGTCGAGGCTGGTCAGCCAACCATCTCCCCAGACCCAGTGGCCATAGAGCGGGTAAATGACAGCGCAGATCATGAAGCTGTAGGCCAGGTAAGCCTGCGTCTTTGTGCGCTCGGCCACGGCACCTGCCACGATGGTCGCGGCAGTAGCAGCAAACACCATCTGGAACATCCAGCCTACATAGATACTCCAGTCGTCTCCGGCATACGCCAGGAAAAAGAGTGTCCCGAGAGCGTTGCCATCTTCGTCCAATACATTTCCGGTGCCGGCAATCCCTCCGGCCGTAGCGCCCATCATGATGGCAAAACCAAAAGCCCAGAAGGACAGAGACGCAATGCCAAAGTCCATGAAGCTTTTGGTCATATAGTTGGTTACATTCTTGCTCCGGATCAATCCCGCACCCAGGAAGGCGAATCCTGCCTGCATGAAGAAGACCAGGAACGCCGCCATCATCGTGGTCAGGTTGCTGATATTGGTCGCGTTGCTCTCAATCGGGTCGGCATCCTGGGCGAAGGCCATGTTGTAACCGGCCATCAACGCGGCCGCGAACAGGCCGGCAATGGCGAAGGGGAGTACCCGACGCAACACCGCCGCGCGCCTGGAATAGGGAGCCGTAACAGCCAGCATTTTCTCTCTCCTCTCTCCCTGATAACAGAAGCGTGAGATTATTCCGGTTTGTAATATATGGCCAGAGTGTTACAGGCCGGTTTCTGAAATGTTACGCATATATTTCAAATATCTGAACAATTCGTTACATATTATGCTGTATTCGTAGCAGCAGCGATTTGGGAAGAGTTTTCTGTCAATTTCTCAATTCATCAAGGCAGGACTGCGAAAAAGAGCAGGCGCTCCGCCTGCTCTTATCGTTCCAACGTATCTGCCCTGAATTCTTCGGGCTGCTTTACCTCTCGA
Organism: Dehalococcoidia bacterium; assembly: GCA_965249355.1. Taxonomy (GTDB): domain Bacteria; phylum Chloroflexota; class Dehalococcoidia; order Lucifugimonadales; family UBA3495; genus VXOI01. The sequence goes on along the minus strand of CBDFLW010000004.1, from coordinate 1,179,724 downwards.
TGGGCGCTCCGACGATGCTGCCCCATTCGGTCCACGAGCCGTCGTAGTTTCGGACGTTCTCCAGCCCCAGTAGCTGGGTCAGCACGAACCAGGTGTGCGAGGAGCGCTCGCCAATGCGGCAGTAGGCGATGGTCTCACTGCTGCCGTCGATCCCCTTACCGCCGTAGAGCTCGCGAAGATCTTCTGCAGGCTTGAAGGTGCCATCCTCGGCCACCGCCTGGCCCCAGGGAATGTTGGCCGCGCCGGGGATGTGACCGCCCCGCTGCGAACCCTCCTGCGGCAGGTTGGCCGGAGCCAGCAGTTCGCCGCTGAACTCCGCCGGGGCCCGGACGTCGACCAGCGAGATCCCGCCCGTGTTCACCAGTGCCAGGACCTGGTCGCGATAGGCGCGTATGCTCTGGTCGCCCTCCGAGGCCGTGTAGCTGGTCGTTGCCGGGCTGGGAACTACGGTGGTGAAGGGCCTGCCCTCAGCCTCCCATTTGGCCCGTCCACCGTTCATGATGCGAACGTCGCGATGTCCATAGTACTTGAGCTGCCAGAAGGCCCAGGCAGCAAACCAGTTGTTATTGTCGCCATAAAGTATGACTGTCGTCTCGTTCCCAATGCCCGAGGCGCCCAGCAACTGCTCAATTTCTCCCTTGGACGCCAAGTCCCGCCGCACCGGCTGCTGCAGTTGCGACTGCCAGTTCCAGCCCACGGCGTCGGCTATATGCCCTTGTTCGTAAGCAGAAGTATCGACGTCTACTTCCGCCAACCGGACATTCGGGTCATCTCCGTGATTCGCAACCCACTCGGTGCTGACCAGCGACTCGGGATGAGCGTACTCGGCCATAATCCCACTCCTCAATCTTCGATAGCATTGCCAACGATCGAATGCCAAACCGTCTACGGCCCCATTGTAGCGCAATGGCCGCAGCAGACGTAGTACCCATGCATCGAATGTCAACCGGAGGGCCAGCATACCCAGGGCAATCGCGTTTTAACTTTTTTTCCATCTGGCAGCCCACTACTGCCGGATATTGCGGGGAAATTCCCCGGTATACCCGTTTGCCCGCTATCCCCGGGCGAATGCGCCGGCCGCCCGCCACGCCCAATGCGCCAGCTTATGTTCACGTCCGCAAAGCGCCTTTTGCAATTTCGCGGAGGCTTGGATAATATTAGGAGACTGGATGGCGACCGTTCAAGGCGGGCAATGGCCTGCCGACAAGGGGATTTTATGGGCAGCAATCGCTGGCTCCGCAACAGTTTCGTGTACCTGATGATCATCGTTGGCGTGATTGTCATCTTTTACACTCTGATGCCCTTTGGCAGCAGCGACGAAGAGCCGGTGAGCCGGGTCATCTCCCTGGCCAAAAGTAACCAGCTCGACAAGATTGAGGTGAACGGCGACAAACTCACCGTTTACCGTACCAACGGCGAATCGTTCGATAGCAAGCTCGAGAGGGGCGACAGCATCACTTCTCTGTTACTGGAGAGCGATGTCGAAATCGGGGAACCCGGTGTCGAGATTTACTCCAAGGGTTCCAGCGGACTCTCCAGCTTCTTTGGGTTGTTCCTCAACTTCCTGCCACTCATATTCTTCGGCGGCCTGATCCTGTTCATGATGCGGCAGGCACAGGGCAGCAACAACCAGACGCTGAGCTTCGGCCGCAGCCGCGCCCGCATGATGACCATCAACCGGCCCACGGTGACTTTCGCCGATGTGGCTGGAGTGGAAGAGGCAAAGGTTGAACTCCAGGAAATCGTGGAATTCCTGAAGTTTCCGGAACGGTTCCTCTCCCTTGGCGCCCGCATACCCAAGGGTGTGCTACTGGTGGGCCCGCCGGGTACCGGCAAGACGCTTCTGGCGCGTGCTGTTGCCGGCGAAGCCGGGGTGCCATTCTTCCACATCAGCGGCTCCGAATTCGTGGAGATGTTCGTGGGCGTCGGTGCGGCACGGGTGCGCGACCTGTTCGAACAGGCCAAGCGCAACGCCCCCTGCATCGTGTTCGTGGACGAAATTGACGCCGTCGGGCGACATCGCGGCGCGGGTCTGGGTGGCGGACACGACGAGCGGGAACAGACGCTGAACCAGATCCTGGTGGAAATGGACGGGTTCGAGACCACTACCAACATCATAGTGGTCGCGGCCACCAACCGGCCCGACATCCTCGACCCAGCTCTGCTGCGCCCTGGACGTTTCGACCGGCGCGTAACGCTTGACCTGCCCGACCTGGAGGGCCGCAAGGCCATCCTCAGGGTCCACGCATCCGGCAAACCCCTCGCACCCGAGGTCGCCCTGGACACCGTGGCCAAGGAGACTCCAGGGTTCAGCGGGGCGGATCTGTCGAACCTGGTCAATGAGGCCGCCATCCTGGCCGCCCGGCTGAACAAGAAGTCCATTTTCATGTCGGAGTTCGAGGAAGCGGTCGACCGCATAGTCGCCGGCCCCGAACGCAAGAGCCGCATGATAAGCAAGCGGGAAAAGGAAATGACCGCCTACCACGAGGCAGGACACGCCCTGGTGGCCTGGGCCCTGCCGCACGCCGACCGGGTGCACAAAATTTCCATCGTGTCCCGTGGCTCGATGGGCGGGCACACGTCGTTGCTTCCGGAGGAGGATCGCTATCTCTGGACCAAGAACCAGTTCAGCGACATGATGGCCGTGACCATGGGCGGCCGCGCGGCCGAAGAGCAGATTTTTGACGAGCTTACCACGGGCGCCAGTAACGATATCGAGCGAGCCACCAAGATAGCCTTGGGGATGATCAAGCGCTATGGCATGAGCCAGTCCCTGGGCCCACGCACTTTCGGCAAGCGCGAGGAGATGATCTTCCTCGGCAGGGAACTCAGTGAGGAGCGGGACTACGGCGACAAAGTTGCGGAGCAGATAGACGAGGAGGTCAAGCTGCTCATCATCCGCGCCTACGACCAGGCCAACGTACTCCTTATCACCCATAAGCCTAAACTGGTCACGCTCGCCGAGTACCTGATCGAGCACGAAACCGTCTCTGGCGAGGCACTCAACCACCTGTTCAACGAGGACAGACCCGGGACCCAGCCAGGAGGCGTACCGGCTCCCGCACCGGAACCGCCGCCTCATACGGCGCCGCGCCCTCAGCCGACCATTCAGCCAAGGCCTGCGCCCACCCTGCCATCAACCAGCGGCCAAGACGGCCAGGGCGAAGATCTGCCGCGTTAGTTCAGCAAATCGGATGTAGCTTAAAGTTGCAAAAGGGCGGGACCAGATCCTGCCCTTTCCACTACATCGATCGGAGACCCCAAGGGCTGCCCAAGGGCTGATGGGAAGTTACTGCGCCGTTTCCGCGTCCTGGGGAGCCGGCAACTGCCGGTAATACAGTCCCCATTGCCTCATCAGCTCCTCGACTCCCGGGTTCTTCAGGGCAACCAGCTCCCGGAAGAAACCAGCCAGGGCATGGGCCGGCATAGACTCGGCAGTGCACACCCAACTGCGCTCTGCGGGTACCACGTATATCAGGCCCCGCTGGTGCTCGCATACTGCCTGAATTCGGGTCATATCCTCGCTGGGTTTAACTTCCAGGCCAGCCAGGGTTGTCATACGATTTCACATCCTGTTCGCAGCGTCCCGTTCACAGATCAAGTGTAACGGCCGCAGTGCTGAAGAGCACCCGCAACACGCGGCCCAATGCCAGCGCCTAGCGGGCTGCGGCCATTATACCGTCGAATCCGTGCCGCCGTTATAGTCGTAAGGTTAACGCGGTGTTATTATCTAATGCGGATCGTGCGCCGACGAAACCGGCGCAGTAAGGAATTGTCTAGCATGTACCAACCCGGAGGGCAACCACCCAGAGCGCCTGAATTGAACTTCGACCAGATTCTGGCCGGAGCCGGCACCACCTTCAGGCGGATTTCCAACAGGCTCGGCGGCGGCGGAATCGGCTTGGCCGTGGTTCTGATCGTGGGCCTTATCGTTATCATTTGGGCTGCCACTGGCATCTACACCGTCAGCCCCGGCGAGCAGGCAGCCCTGCGTTTGTTTGGCGCCGCGCGGCAGAGTACGGTAACCGAGACCGGCCTCCATTGGTGGTGGCCCTCTCCGGTGGGCAACCGCGACGTGATCCAGACGGTCGAAACGCGGCGGATGGAGTTGGGTTTCCGCAGCGGCGAGGGCGGTGTCCTGCAGTCGGTGGCGGTTGAAGCCCAGATGATCAGCGGCGACCTGAACATCATTGACGTTCAGATGGTTGTGCAATACAACATCAATAACCTGAATCATTACCTGTTCCGCGTGTTCGACCCTGGAGAAAACGACGGCGCCCAGCGAGACATTGCCCCAGGCCGCCCTGACGGCCGCACCTTGAAGGACGCCACAGAGGCGGCCCTTCGCTTGGTGGTCGGGCAGCGGGGGCTGGGAGAAGTGCTGGCTGAACAGAGGACTGAACTGGAGTTGTCCGCCCAGGAGAAGCTGCAGGAAATTCTGGACAGCTACGAGGCAGGCCTGAACATCATCAGCGTGGAGCTCCAGAAGGTGGAAGCTCCGGAGGATGTGCGAGCCGCCTTTAACGACGTGCTCCAAGCGCGTCAGGACAAGGTGACCGCTACCAACCTGGCCCAGGCCTACGAGAACCAGGTCATCCCGGAGGCCAGGGGCCGCGCCGAGCAGATCATACAGCCCGCAGAGGCATTCAAGCGGGCCCGTATCGAGAGGGCCCAAGGTGAAGCCGACCAGTTCCTGTCCATCCTGGGACAGTATTCCGACAGGTCGATCAAGCTGACCAACACACTCCAGGATACGGACGGAGCCGATGGCGACGGGAATTCCGCCACTGGTATCGGTCTGGAGGACGTGCAAGTAGTGAGTGGAAACGGGCTCTTCATCGCTGATTTGCTGGTCCTGGGGGCGCCCGAGTGCAGATTCACTGCCCGCCAGGCCTTGGCATCGGAGACCGCCACGCAGGTCTGTGGTTTCACCGTCTCAGTGGACTCGGAAAGTGGGGCGGTGGACACAGGAACCAGGGCGACTGTTTCCTACCTGGGCAACGAGGACTTGGTGGTCCCGGAATTTGCGCGCACAGGCAGTGTGAGCATTCGCCTGTCCAACCCTGCCCTAGACATTGATAACGGCGACGGGGACGACGACCCGACAACGGGTATAACTGCAGAAGACTTCACTATGGTGGACGGGCCGGATGGCGGAGTCATACCGGGCTTCGACCTCAGTCCATCGGCATTTGACACGAAAACCAACATAATCACGTTCTCGGTACAAACTGGCGAAACACTTCAGGCGGGAGATTCCTTTACGGTCCAGTACCTGAACAGAGAGGAAGTGACCGTTACCCCCAACAGCCAGGTGACCCAGGAACGCTTGTACCTGGAGGCAATCGAGGAAATTCTTCCTACGGTACAGAAAATCATAGTCTCACCTGAGGCAGAATCTATCCTGATCCTGGGAGGTCAGGACGGCGTGGTGCCGGTGCCGATGGGCCCCAGCCCCCAGCCCTAACATCCCGTAGTTTCTAGGCCAGGAACTGACAGGCAGATCAATTGTCCGCCGCAGAGTTGCACTCGGACGGCGAGAGCAATTGGGTATCCCCGGTTGGCGGCAGAAGCCCCCCGGGGGCATAGTGAAATAGGCAATAGATAAGGGGTTCCAATGAGAAACCTGGTTATCGCGGGTGTGGTGGGCTTGATACTGCTCATCACATTGCTCACATCTCTGTATGTGGTGGATGAGACCGAGCAGGTTGTGGTAACCCGCTTCGGTGACGTGAAGGCCATTCACACAACGCCTGGACTGCGGGTCAAGGCTCCCTTTGGCGTGGACCGGGTCACATCCTATGACCGTCGCGTGCTACGCATCGACGCCCCTCCGGGCCCGTTTCTGGACGAGGACATCAACATCCTCGAGATCGATGTATACGCCCGGTATGTCATTAACGATCCCCATTCATTCCTGCAGACCCTTACCACGCAGGAGAACGCATCCCAGGTACTGGGGCAGCGCATCAACGCCGCGCTGCGTGCCGAAATTGCCGAACGAAGCCGCGAGGAAATTATTGGCGGTGACGTGGCACTGGACGCCGAGGGGGATCCGATAACCGATGACGAGGGCAACTCACTCGTGAACCCCACCAACTCGCGGACCGATATTCTGGAGGAGGTGCTCGCGAACGTGCAGGAGGACCTGAGCAATGAGGATCCGAGGTTTGGCGTGGCGATGATCGATATCCGCATCAAGCGGGCGGACTTCCCGGCGGAGGTGGCGGGCCGCATTTTCGAGCGAATGCGATCTGACCGCGAAAAGATCGCCCGCCGGCTGAGGGCCGAGGGCGAGGAAGAGGCCCGCACCCGCCGCGCCTCAGCCGACCGTGAGGTCGAGATTATCTTGGCTAAGGCCGACCGCGAGTCCGCGCGCCTCCGCGGTGAAGGCGAGGCCGAAGCCATCTCCATACTGGCGGACGCACTGAACCGCGACCCGGATTTCTTCACCTTCCAGCGCAGCCTGGAGGCCTACAAACGGTTCCTGAGCACCCAGTCGACCATGATCCTGTCGATGGACTCCGAGCTGTTCCGGTTCCTCCAGAGTTCCGGCGAGTTAGAGGTCCCTGCAGGTAGCGGGCGCAGATAGGCTGTAACCGCTGTTGGCCGGTTTCGCGACAACCAAAGGGGGCAGGACACGAGTCTGCCCCCTTAATTTTTGCCGAATCGAGGATTGCCCGCAGGCAAGAGTCCCGCCAACTGGTGCCAGTCGTCCCCCGGCCTAACGCCCTGCCAGCCGCCGACCCTCCTCCAGTCCGTGAGTGGTCTTTTCGGGGGAGGTTATGATGATGCTGAAACCCTGCTCCAGGCGCATCGGCACCTCTGCGGCAGTGGCGCCCGTGGCGCAGGGAACCCCAGCATTCTTGCAGGTTTCAAGAATCCGCAGCAGGTTGGCCTGAACGTCGGGGTGTCCGGCGTTGCCCTTGTGCCCCATGGATACGGACATGTCCCCCGGCCCAGCCCATACGGCGCCGATTCCCTTGACCTCGCGCAGAATATCCTTCAGGTTCTCCACACCGTGGGGTTCCTCCACGATGCCCATCAGCAGCATGTTTCCGTCAGGGTCCAGGGGCCACAGGTCGGCTGCGTCATAATATTCGGCGGGGGTCATGCCCCAGTAGCGTGGCGCAATGCGGTACCACCATCCACGCTCTCCCTCTGGCTCAAAGTCGGCAGCGCCCGGCACCTGTGGATACCGGGCCGCCACCACGGCGGCCTGGGCGTCCTCAACGGTGTTCAGGTGAGGAAGAACCAGGCCGTAGACCCCGGTGTCCAGCGCCTGCTTGAGCACCCACTGGTTGCGCTCCCGGAAGTTGGGTGGCACCCTGACCAGGGGCGCTGGATCGGCCTGCAGGGTACCGCCCTCCGTGATTTTCTTGCGAGACAGGAGAAACTGCAGCGACATCCTGAGTTTGTCGAAACTGAAGTCCTGGTGCTCCATCTCGATGATGGTCATGTCGTAATCCGAATCGGCTATGAAGGCCAGATCGTCCAGGTTTCCGTTCCATACCAGGCCGGAGCAGAACACCGGCTTTCCCTGTTCGAGAAGTTCGATTACCTTGTTGTAGCGGACCATACAACCTCCCGCGGCTTCGTATTCCGTGTTGCAGCCGACCATGCCGCAGCCTGCGGCTTCCTCTTGCGCCCGGTTGCGCCCGGTTGCGCCCGGTTGCAGCGGGGCCATGTCGACTTGCGACGGGATTATGCTTTGGAGCCGTGGAATTGTCCATCGCCGAATTAGGGGATTCCTTGGCATCAGATGGCGCAGGGGCGTTTCTTTGCTTCACGTCGATGTCGCCGCCCACGATGGATGGCTCCTCCGGCAACCGCACCATCGTTTGACTGACCAGAGAAAATCGCCTACATTCATACAGGCATACAGGCCATTCCGGGCAGACTTACACTGCTGGAAGGGCCTTATCAAACCGCGTCACGCAAAGAGATTTTCATCATTGGCAGACCGACCTCGGGTGGTCTGCCAGGATTTGGAATGAAAATACACGAATACCAGGCGAAGGAAATCTTTGCCCGATACGGCATACCGGTTCCGCAGGGGGCAGTGGTCTCCAACGCTGCCGAAGCGCGCGCCGCAACGGAACGTTTAGGCGGCCGCGCCGTCATAAAGGCCCAAGTCCATGCGGGTGGTCGGGGCAAGGCGGGGGGCGTCAAGGTGGCGCAGTCTTCCGCCGATGCCGCCGATGCCGCCGACGCCATGCTTTCCACCAACCTGGTCACCAACCAGACCGGACCCGAAGGCGTACCGGTCGACCAGGTGCTGGTTGAGGAACTGGCCAACATTTCCAGGGAGATGTACCTTGCGCTGACGGTCGACCGTGTGGAGCGCCGCCCCGTTCTGCTCGCATCGGCATCTGGCGGGATGGACATCGAAGAGGTGGCCGCCACCAACCCTGAGAGCATTCACACCGAGCCCATCGATCCGGTGTTGGGGTTGATGCCGTTCCAGTCAAGGCGCGTAGCGCGGCGGCTGGGGCTGGAGGGAGCCGCCGCATCGGCCGCGCCGGGACTATTCAACTCGCTCTACCAGGTATTCGTCGACAACGATTGCACACTGGTCGAGGTGAATCCGCTGATCGTCACCGGAGACGGCGGCCTGGTGGCCCTCGACGCCAAGATCACCCTGGACGACGACGCGATGTTCCGCCGCCCGTCTTTGCGCGAATTGCGGGACAGGGCACAGGAGGACGAGCTCGAGGCCCAAGCCGCCGAGCTGGATATCGCCTACGTCAACCTGGACGGAGACGTCGGCTGCCTGGTGAACGGGGCCGGCCTTGCCATGGCGACACTGGACGTGACCTCGGCCGCCGGCGCAACGCCGGCTAATTTCCTGGACGTTGGCGGCGGCGCCAGCGTGGAGAAGGTCGCCAGCGCCGTCGGCATCATCCTGTCAGACGAGAAAGTGCGGCGGGTGCTGGTCAACATATTCGGCGGCATCCTGCGTTGCGATATCGCCGCCGAGGGCATCGTGCAGGCCTATCGCACCGCAAACTCCCACCTTCCCGTTGTGGTCCGGATGCTGGGCACCAACGTGGACGAGGGCAAGCGCATCCTCGAGGAGTCGGAGCTGCCGGTCGTGTTCACCGGCACCCTCTCCGAGGCCGCCGACGCCATCAAGCGGGCCGGGTAGCGCGATGGCAAACAAATCTTCCCTTCCAGATTCGGACATGTGGGTGGTTCGCGCTGAGCGGGGCGGTATTTTCGCGGATTATTTCTTGAGCAAAGGAAAGGTTGTGGTCGGGTGGGGTGAGGCGGGACAAATCCTGGAGGATCACAGAGAAGAATTCAGAGACGTAGCTTTAAATGCAGTCAACGAAATCGCTGAGACCAGCCGGAGGGGCGTAGAGGACATACAACAGGTCAGTATTGCCAGCATCGAAGAGATGCAGCAAGCTGGAATTGATGGTGTCCAGAAAGTGGTTGACGCAGTGAGTGGTATCCCGGAGAAGCTGGACAACATTGCCGAAAAAGTAAACAGGTTGATCGGAGCTTACGACCTGGGGAAATGGGTGGCGGCAATCGTTTTAGGAGGACTAGGCTACGGAATTTACCATATCTCAGACAAGCTCTCAGAAATAGTCTCAGTTCTAGGCGAATTGGCGAATGGCTGACCCACTGACAGAGTTTGTAAAGGGGAGGCGGCGACTAAGGTCCGACCCCTGGACTGCCAAGGTGGTAAGACACTCACATAGATGGAGCATCCCTGAATGGGTATTCTGGTAGACGAAAACACTCGGGTAATTGTGCAGGGCATCACAGGGCGGGAAGGCAGTTTTCACGCCCGCAACTGCATGGCCTACGGCGCCAACGTGGTCGCCGGCGTAACTCCGGGGCGAGGCGGGTCGCTGTTCGAGGACAAGGTGCCGGTCTTCAACTCGGTGGAGGAAGCAGTAGCCGAGACAGACGCCAATATGGCGCTCATCTTCGTGCCGCCGCCCTTTGCGACTGATGCCATTGTCGAGTCAGCCGATGCGGGCGTCCCGCTGATCGCCTGCATCACCGAAGGAGTCCCCGCGCTGACATGGTACGTGTCGCGCGCTACCTGGAGGACCAGCCAGTGAGGCTGATCGGTCCCAACTGCCCCGGCCTCATCAACCCCGGCGCCCGTTGCAAGGTGGGCATCATGCCCGGAGCGATTCACCTGCCTGGCCGGGTCGGAATCGTATCCCGCAGCGGCACCCTGACCTACGAAGCCGTGGGCCAGCTGACCGGTTCGGGCATCGGCCAGTCCACCTGCGTCGGCATCGGGGGCGATCCGATCATCGGCACCAGCTTCGTCGAGGTGCTCCGCCTGTTCCAGGAGGATGACGACACCGACGCCGTGGTGCTGATCGGGGAGATCGGCGGCAACATGGAGCAGGACGCTGCCGCCTATATCGGTTCGGAGTTCAACAAGCCCATCGCTGCCTTGGTGGTGGGGGCTTCTGCTCCTCCCGGCAAGCGTATGGGCCATGCCGGAGCGATCATCACCGGCGAGAGCGCCACCGCAGAAGCCAAAGTGAGGGCCTTCCGGGCGGCTGGCGCAAACATCATCCCCACGCCTGCAGACATCGGCTCGACGACCCAGGAGATGCTTCGAGCCAGCGGCTTGGCCAATTGACCCAACCGGGAACCCAGTTGCCGACCTCCTATTATGGGGGACCACAGGGTCGGTTCCAGGGAACGAAGCTGGTTCCGGGCAATCACCGGTCCAAGCCGTAAGGAGGCGGGATGCCATACGCTGAGATCAACGGAATAAACATCCATTACGAGGTTAGAGGTTCGGGCGCACCCTTGCTGATGATGGCCCCTGGAGGATTTGACTCGACCATCCAAAAGTGGGATACCTCTGGCGTATGGGCCGGTATGAAACCCCTGGAAACCCTAACCAGCCGCTATACCTGCATTGCCTACGACCGCCGGGAGGCGGGGCTCTCCGGCGGCAAAGTGGAGCGTGTGTCCTGGACCACCTACGCCCACGAGGCAAAAGGGCTGCTGGACTTGCTGGCAATCCCGCATGCGTTCGTGCTCGGTGGTTGCATGGGCTGCTCGACAGCGACCGCGTTCGGTGTCACATACCCCGAGGCCACCCTGGGCCTGCTGCTGCACTGGCCCGTGGGCGGCGTGCGCTGGCGGCAAAACGGCCTGGAGCGCTTTCAGGCCCACTTTGACTTCGTCAGGGCGAATGGCCTTGACGCCGTGGTCAACATGGCTAAGAAAGCTTGCAGCTTTTGGGCCGAACCCAAGGCCGGGCCGTGGGCGTCAACCATCTGTTCCGACGAATCATTCGCCGAGAGTTTTAGTGGTCAGGACCAGGCCCGCTACCTGGCTATGGTTGCCCTGATGGGGCAGACGCTCTTCGACCGCGACACCGCCACTGGCCCTGAGCCGATAGAGTTAATGGCGCTCAAGGTGCCGTCTGTGATTATACCCGGCGCCGATGCGGCCCACGCCACCAGCGCAGCCCGTTACCTGCAGGAATGCCTGGACGGCTCGGTGTACCACGATGTGCCGCTGGAGGAGCAGACCCCCGAGGCCGTGCGCCAATGGATCGTCGAGTTCATGGAGTCAAACGCCGTGGTTGACGCCGCCTGACCCCCGGCAATCCCTCGACAATTCAACAATACGGAAGGGGAATGGAGTACGAAACAGTAATCGGGCTAGAGGTCCATGTACAGCTGCACACGCAGAGCAAGATGTTCTGCTCGTGTCGCGCTGATTATCAGCACGCCCCGGTCAACAGCCGGGTATGCCCAGTGTGCCTCGGGCTGCCGGGAGCGCTGCCGGTAATCAACAGGAAGGCCGTGGAATACACGATAATGACCGGACTGGCGCTACACTGCGATATCCCTCGGACCACCAAGTTCGACCGGAAAAACTACCCATATCCCGACCTCATGAAGGGATACCAGATCTCCCAGTACGACCTCCCCCTTGCCATCGGCGGCTACCTGGAAATCGAAACGAACGGGACCGCCAAGGCCATTAACGTCCGCCGCGTTCACCTAGAGGAGGACGTGGCCAAGATGCAGCACTTTCCTGGAGAATACGGCGGCTACAGCCTAGTGGACGTCAACCGCTCGGGCGTACCCTTGATGGAAATAGTCAGCGAGCCTGACATTCGTTCGGCCGAGGATGCTCGCACCTACCTGACGACCCTGCATTCCCTGCTCCAGTATCTCGGCGTCTCTACCGTCAATATGCAGGACGGCAGTTTCCGTTGCGACGCCAATATCAGCATCCGCCCTGCGGGTAGCGAGGAACTCGGTAACCGCACCGAAATCAAGAACGTGAACAGCTTCCGGTCAGTTTTCCAGGCCCTCAACTACGAAGCCCAACGGCAGCGCCTGGTGCTGGGGGACGGAGGCCGCGTGGTGCAGGAAACCCGAGGCTGGGTCGAGGACAGAGCGGTTACAGTGTCCCAGCGCAGCAAGGAGGACGCCCACGACTACCGCTACTTCCCGGAGCCTGACCTTCCGCCGCTGGACATCGAACCCTCCTGGGTGCTGGAGATTCGAACCCGCCTTCCGGAACTGGCGCCCGAACGTTGTGCGCGTTTCCAGCGAGACTTTGGCCTTCCCGAGTATGATGCACTTCTGCTCACTGCCAGCAAGACGATGGCCGACTATTTCGAGAATGCCGCGGGGATGCCTGCACTAACCGGCGCAGCGCTGGAGACCCACGCCAAGCAGGTTAGCAACTGGATGCTTGGCGACCTCAGCGGCCTCCTCAACTCGGAAAACCGCGACATATCCGATTCGTCGGTCTCACCTGAATTTCTGGTAGAGTTGATAGAACTGGTCGGCGAAGGAACAATCAGCATTACCAAGGGCAAGACCGTGCTGGAGGAAGCATACAAATCGGGGGCTTCGCCCAAGGTGATCGTAGATGAGCAAGGCTATACGCAGATCAGCGACACCTCGTCCGTCGAGCCGGCGGTTCGGCAGGCACTGGACGCCAATCCTCGTGCCGTGTCGGACTACCTGGGGGGCAAGGAATCGGCGTCCAAGTTCCTTGTCGGCCAGGTAATGAAGATCACACGGGGCCAGGCCAAGCCCGACCTGGTCAACCAGCTGGTGGCTGCCGCCTTGGAACGGGTCAAGGACGAGGCAAACTGAGCACGGCGGCCGACCGGCGCGTGGCCTGGACGCAACCAGTTCGGCCAGATAACAAAACCGACGTCAAACACTTGGTGATGGGTTAGATGGTCACAGCAATCTTGATGGTGCAGGTGCTGATATCGGTGGTACTTGTGCTGATAATCCTGGCGCAGGTCAAAGAGGGCAGCGGCGGGCTGTTTGGCGCCGCCCAGTCCACCGTGCGAACCCGGCGCGGGGCCGAGAAGACGCTCTTCCAGCTGACCATATTCTTGGCGGTGGTTTTCCTCGCCCTCTCCATCGTAGTCGTCCGGTTGTGGCCTACATAAGGGCCTGTTCTCCCGGTGTAGAGCGGGACATTTATTTTTCAGTCCGTCTTGACCAGCAATGAGCGGCCCGCTACTTGTATTCACAACTGATTTCGGGTTGTCTGACTCCTACGCCGGGGTGATGAAGGGCGTCGCGTTGGGCATCAACCCCGAGCTTCGCTTGGTTGACCTGACCCACCAGATCTCGCCGCAGAATGTCGCCCAGGGCGCCTTTGCCCTGGGCGTCAGCTACAGGTTCTTCCCGTCCGGCACCATACACGTGGCGGTGGTGGATCCCGGAGTTGGCACCTCCCGTCGCCCCGTGCTGTTGCAGACACCCCGCGGCTCATTCGTCGCACCCGACAACGGCCTTCTGAGCAGGGTTCTGGATGATTACCTGTCCGATCTGCCCAACGCCTCAGGGCCTGTTGGAGTGCCGCCTCCCCTCACAGCCCTTCATCTGACGAACCCTGACTTCTGGCTGCACCCCGTAAGCAACACCTTTCACGGTCGCGACGTCTTCACACCCGCCGCGGCCCACCTGTCCCTGGGCGTGGCCGCAGAATCCATGGGGGCGCCGGTGGCAGACCTTGAGTACCTGCCAATACCGCGACCGAGGGTGGATGCCGAAGGAATCCGGGGCGAAATCATTTACTGCGACGTATACGGGAATCTCGTCAGCAGCATTCCCCTTGGCCTCATTGACGGCCGGGACATCGGTGAGATACGAATACGGGGCAGGTCGATTCCCCACCTGTCCCGAACATTCAATGACCGCGCTCCGTTATCGGGATTGATAGCCCTGGTGGGCAGCCACGGCTACCTGGAAATTGCCGTCGCAAATGGGAGCGCGGCGTCCACTCTGTCGGCGGGACCGGGAGAGCCGGTAACCGTGACCCTGGATTCCCCCTGATACAGGGTCTCTCATTTGTTTCCTCACCCTCCGGGGGAGGGTTAGGGTGGGGGCGTTCCCTCTCATGAGCGGCCATCGTATAGCCCCAGCATTTCGCCCTCACCCCAGCCCTCTCCCGCAGGGAGAGGGAGAACTAAAAACCCTGCCCCCTGACACCCTTTCTATTGACATAGGTTGCCCTCGTGCTAGTATGGAAAAAATTTCGCAGTTAAGCGAAACGCATCGTCTGTTCAAATTCAGATTTCGCATTTCGGGGGTAGTATGGACCTCGACCGCGCCACTCTATTGCAACTGTATCGCACCATGAAGACCATCAGGGACTTTGAAGAGCGAGGAATCCCAGAAACCGGACAGCGGGGCATGTCGGCATCAGTGCATTCGTCCGCCGGACAGGAGGCCGTGCCCACAGGCGTCTGCGCCAACCTGAGCGACGACGACTACATCGGCAGCACCCACCGCGGCCACGGCCATTGCATTGCCAAGGGCGTCGACCCCAAGGGCATGATGGCCGAGTTGTTCGGCCGCTCCACCGGCCCCAACAAGGGCAAGGGCGGCTCCATGCACATCGCTGACATGAGCAAGGGAATGCTGGGCACCAACGGCATCGTGGCGGGCAGTGTGCCCTTGGCCGTCGGCGCCGCCCTGACCTCCAAGCTCAAGTACAGCAACCAGCGGGTGGCCGTGGCCTTCTTCGGCGACGGAGGGGCCAACCAGGGCGTTCTGCACGAGTGCATGAACCTGGCCTCTGTCTGGAAGCTGCCGGTCGTTTTCTGTTGCGAGAACAACGGATACGCCGAGTCGACGCCGGTGGAGTACGCGCTTTCGACCAGCCGGGTCTCCGACCGCGCCGCCGGGTACGACATGCCCGGCATCCACGTGGACGGTATGGACGTGTTCGCGGTATTCGACGCGGCCCGCGAGGCCGTGGCTCGCGCCCGGGCCGGCGAGGGACCGTCTCTGCTGGAATGCCGCACGTACCGCTTCTATGGCCACACGGTTTTCGACAATCCACTGTCCTATCGCACCAAGGAAGAGGAAGACTACTGGCGGGGACGTGACCCGCTCAAGCTGTTCCGCGAGACAGTAGTTCCCCAGGGCGAAATCACCGCCGAAGAGCTGGATGCGATCGACGTCGAAATCGGCGCCCTGATGGAGGAGGCGGTGCAGTTCGCCGACCAGAGCCCGCTCCCAGAGCCTCACGAGCTCTATGAAGACGTATATGTCGAATACCCCGTGGCCATGATGCGACGCGGCGTCAACATGCCCGATTAGTAGCCATTTTCAACGCAAGGGCGCAAAGACGCCACGAAAATCGATTTAACTTTGCGTCTCAGCGCCATTGCGTTAACCCACACCAAGCAGGAGTGAGTGATGACGACAGCCACCGCCACCAGGGAATTGCAAGTACGCGAGGCCATCAACGAGGCAATACGCCAAGAGATGGAGCGAGACGAATCGGTCATTATCATGGGGGAGGAGATCGCCGGAGGCGCCGGCCGGGAACACCTGGGCATCGTCGACGCCTGGGGCGGGCCTTTCCGGACCACTGTCGGCCTGATCCAGCAGTTCGGCAACCAGCGGGTGCTGGACACCCCGCTGTCCGAGGCCGCTTTCGTCGGCACTGCTATCGGCGCTTCCTCCACGGGAATGCGGGCCATCGCCGAGCTGATGTTCGTCGACTTCATCGGCGTATGCATGGACCAGATGCTGAACAACGCCGCCAAGATGCGCTACATGTTCGGCGGGCAGGTCAAGGTCCCCTTCGTGATGCTCACCCGCATCGGCGCCGGCTTCGGGAGCGCGGCCCAGCACTCGGAGTCCTACTATTCCATCTTCAGCCACATCCCCGGGCTGAAGGGCGTAGTCCCCTCCGACCCTTACACCGCCAAGGGCCTGCTTATTTCGGCCATACGCGACGACGACCCGGTGGTATTCTTTGAGCACAAGGGCCTTTACACCAACCGCGGCCCCGTTCCCGAGGAGCCTTACACCTTCCCCATAGGCAAGGCTCGCACGGTACGCGAGGGCAGCGACGTTACCTTGGTGGGCATCTCCAAGATGACTTGGATAGCCACCGCCGCGGCGGAGGAGCTGGCCAAGGAGGGTATCAACGCCGAGGTGGTCGACCTGCTCAGCATCTCTCCCATCGACTACGACCATGTGCTGGAGTCGGTGCGCAAGACTCACCGCCTGGTGGTGGTGGACGAAGACACCCCGGTCTGCAGCATGGCCTCGGAGATCTGCGCCCGCGTGGCCGAGGAGGGCTTCGACTATCTGGACGCGCCGCCGTCCCGCGTGACCTCACCTCACACTCCGGTGCCCTACAGCCGCGCACTTGAGAATATCTACCTGCCAAACGAGCAACGGGTTATCAACACCGTGAAGGGATTGTTCCGCTAGACTCAGCCGCAGGTTCGCAAGTAAATTACCGCACAGGGGGCAGGTGTCGAGCCTGCCCCTGTGTGCTTCAGTCAAGACCGCTAGCGCCCCATTCTCGTTTTTGTGGTCGGCCAGGCCCTCGACTAGGGTTTTATAGTTCGCCCTCTCCCTCCGGGAGAGGGCTGGGGTGAGGGCGAAATGCTGGGGCTATACGATGGCCGCTCACAAAAGGGAACGCCCCCACCCTAACCCTCCCCCGGGGGGAGAGGGAACAAATGAAATAGCCTTGGCCCTCGACTCTAAACCCCCCGGAACATAAAGGCGATTTGAAGCGACTTGACTACAGCTGGGCGATCCTGGGAGCAGGATTCACCATCCTTTTCTTCGGTGGCGGCTCCCGCTTCGCCTTCGGCCTCATGCTGAAGCCAATGTCCGAGGACCTGGACGTCAGCCGATCCACCCTGACGCTGGCGGTCACAATGTTCATGGTCGTTTCGGCTGTGGCCTTGCCCTTTGTGGGAAGGCTGGTGGACCGCTGGAGCCTGCGCGGGACAATTGCCATCGGCGCAGTCATAGGGGCTGCGGGCCTGGCGCTGATGGGACATGTACATTACTCGTGGCAGGTGTTTCTGGTCTACGGGGTAGTTTACGCGCTCGGCAGCTCCGGCGCCTCCATCTCCCCCGTGGTTGTGATGCTCAGCCAGTGGTTCGTAGAGCGCCGCGGCATCGCCACAAGTTCCGCGGTTTCCGGCAACGCCATTGGGCAGCTTGTAATCGTGGCCGCATTGGCCTGGGCGCTGGCCGCGATCGGCTGGCGCACATCCTTTATGGTGCTGGCCGCCGCCAACTTCGCGATCCTGCTGCCGCTGACCCTGATGATTGTGCGCCCCGGGCCGTCGGCTGAGAATACAACAACCCCCCCAGCCGCGGATAACGAGCCAGCGCCCCAGCCGTTGACGCTAAAGCAAGCGTTGACCTCGCGGCCGTTCCTGCTGCTGGTTGGGATCTACTCCGTTTGCGGGTTCCAGGACTTCTTCGTCGCAACCCACATAGTCGCTTTCGCCCAGGATCAGGGTGTGGGCGACGTGCTGGCAGGGAACCTGCTGGCGTGGATGGGCGTGATGGGACTGCTTGGCGTCTTTGCTGCCGGTGTGATGGCCGACGCCTTTGGCGCATCGCGGCCCACAGCGCTTTGCTTCCTAATGCGGATAGGTATCTTCGCCCTGATCCTGCCCTTTCAGAACACCCCGGCAATCCTGGTATTCGGGCTGCTCTACGGATTCACCTTCCTGATAACGGCACCGCTCACCGTGGTGTTCCTCGGCAACATCTACGGACCCCACCGGCTGGGCCAGCTGACCGGCACTGTTTCCATGATCCACCAGATCTCTGGCGGCCTGGGGGCACTGGCCGGAGCCCGGATCTACGACATAACCGGAGACTACAACGCAGCCTTTGTGCTCATGCTGGCGCTGTCGCTGGTCGCCACTGCACTGACGCTGGTGGTGCGCGAGCCGCTCAGGCGGCAAAGAATACCGCTGGGTGCAGCGGCCTGCTAACGGATACGCTGCTCAAGGCGGTACTTGGCCCCCGCGACGCCTAGTAGTCCCACTTTATTGAATTGATGACTGCCGAAGACTTTATCGTCATTCCGAAGTCTATGACGTCATTCCGGAGGCTATATCGTCATTCCGGCTTTGAGCCGGAATCCAGAAAGGCTGGAAAAAGGCCAACATAAGCAGCGCCAGGGTTCCTGGATTCCGGCTCAAGGCCGGAATGACGGGGCCCGGTGACTCGTCCATCAATTCTAGCGTGTCAGATGCCTAGTGGAACAGCAGGCCGCCGTTTACGTTGTAGGCTTGGCCGGTCACGAACGAGGCCTCATCACTGGCCAAGAACGCGACGACGTTGGCAACGTCCTGCGGCTCTGCGATGCGGCCCAGCGGGCTCGCCTGGGCGCCAGCCTGAACGATCTGGCTGCGGAACTCCTCCTGGGTGATGCCACTCTCGGCGGCCCGGTCCCGTTCCCAGTAGCTCATGCGGTCGGTATTGATTGGCCCGGGGCAAACGGCATTGACCGTGATTCCGTAGGGCGCCAGGTCGAGGGCAGACGCCTGCGTCAGTCCCAGCACAGCGAACTTTGAGGCGCTGTAGGCTGCGCCCGTCGCGCTGGCCTGCTTGGAGGCGTTGGAGGCAATGTTGATGATGCGTCCGCCGTTGCCCGCCTCGATCATCCGTCGGCCCACTTCCTTGGTCAGCAGATAGGGGGCGGTGGC
Source organism: Dehalococcoidia bacterium (assembly GCA_965249355.1). Taxonomy (GTDB): domain Bacteria; phylum Chloroflexota; class Dehalococcoidia; order Lucifugimonadales; family UBA3495; genus VXOI01. The sequence goes on along the minus strand of CBDFLW010000004.1, from coordinate 1,160,754 downwards.
GTTGATGCGCAGGAAGTGTTCCCACACCTCTTGTTCCAGCTCTGTAACCGGCACCTTGTCCCTGCCGATGATGGCGCGAGCGTTGTTGACCAGTATGTCGATCCGGCTGAAGCGATCGATCACCTGATCGACCATGCGCTCGATCTGGGCGCTGTCGCCCAAGTCACAGTAGACCGGGAAGGCGCTACGGCCTTGCGCTTCAACTTCCTCGGACACTGCGTCGACGCCGCGCCAGTTGGTTCGCACCTCGGCTGGGGGCAGGTCTTCCGTCTCGCGATGCACGTCGGTCAGAGCGATATCTGCGCCCAGTCCGGCCAGCTTCATCACCGTGGCCCTCCCCACACCGCGCATCCCGCCCGCGCCGGTGACCAACGCCACCCTGCCATCCAGTCCTGCCATTTCACAGCCTCCGACCTTGAATTCTCGCTCAGACTCGTCCGGCGCATTATACGCCACCAATCCGCCTTGACACGGCAACACCCGGCTCTATGATAGGCGCAATCACACGGGCGGGAGTATGCAATGGCGACATCGCTGATTCGCGGCAGATACGTCATCTGTGAGGCAGGAACTGGCGAGTCCGGCAGCAGTGTCATTAACGACGGTGCGGTGCTACAGCGCGACGGGGTCATCGAGGCAGTGGGGACCTACGACGAACTCAAAGAACGCCAGGTCGACGAAGTCATCGGCGGCCCGGGATTCCTGGTAATGCCGGGCATGACCAACGCCCATCACCACGGCCGGGGCGTCTCCACCTTCCAGTTCGGCACCGTCGACGGCTGCCTTGAGTCCTGGATCGTGGAGGGATGGGGCCGGCGCCCCGTGGACTGGCACCTGATCACCCTGTATACCGCCATCCAGATGGTGAAATCGGGCACCACCACGGCGATGTACAATCACCCTCGCACTCCCACCAGCGGTATGGCGGAGGAATCTGCGCAGGTGCTCAACGGGTTCGGCGACGCTGGAATGCGGACTGCATATTCAGTCTACTACCGCGGCCAGAACCGGGTGGTGTACCACGACGACGACGCTTTCCTGTCCGGTCTGCCCGCCGACCTTGCCGCAGCCGTACGCCAGTACCTGGGAGTAACGGACATTTCGGAGGACGAATATTTTTCGTTTTTCGAATCGCTCCGCGAGAACCACGGCGCGGAGGCGAGGGGCGGATTGGTCTCGGTGCTGCTCAGTCCCAGCAACGTCCAGTGGGTATCCGACGATTTCTTCTTCCGCACCAAGGAGATGGCCGCACGGTACGGCGCCGCCGTCCACATGCACCTGGTGGAAAGCTGGTACCAGAAAGAGTACGGGATACGAAGGTGGGGCAAGACACCGGTCGCGCACCTGGCCGACCTGGGCTTCCTCGGCCCGGAGCTCTCCTGCGCCCACTCGGTATGGCTTACCGAGGACGACATCGAACTGCTTGCAGACAGCGGTACAACCGTCTGCCACAATCCCAGCTCCAACCTGCGGCTCAAGAACGGCATCGCGCCCGTCAATGCCATGCTGTCACGCGGCGTAAATGTGGCGATGGGCACCGACAGCACCGCCCTGAACGACGACGACGACATGCTCCAGGAGATGCGGCTGGCGTCGAAGCTTCACCGACAGCCAGGTCTCGAGCGACCAGCCCTTGACTCACACCAGGCCCTGCGAATGACGACGGCGAATGCGGCCCGCCCCACGGGATTCGACGGCCGCATTGGGGTGCTGGAGGCGGGCAGGTACGCCGACATGGTGCTGCTCAACTGGGACGCCATGATTGCGCCCTACTTCGAGGGTTCGGGCGACGACGCCGCTGACGCCGTGAACGCCGTCGTTTACCGGGGCAAGTCGGCCCATGTGGACACCGTGCTAATCAACGGCGAGGTTGTCCTGCGCAGCGGCCGGTCTGTCAAGGCCGACGAGGACGCGGTCGCCGCTGAATTGCGGGAGCAACTGTCCCGCCCGATCGAACAGGAAACGCTGGCAACCAGGAATATGGCGGCACGGTTGCTACCCTATATCCACCAGTTCTACGACGACTGGAGCATCCCAGCCGACGGCCCCCACTACCTCTACAATGGGCGGGGTTAAGACGCAGGTCAATCGCGTTTTAACTTTCTCGGCATCTAGTGACCCGCTATTGCCAGAAAACTCCCCGTCATTCCCGCGAAAGCGGGAATGACGGCCACCGGCAAAGCTGCTTTGATTACAACGCGATTGGGCGGGGTTTGGACGGCCGTCAATCGTTGTCACCCGGCTATGGTAGTATGGTGGCGGCGGATCCCCGCCTGAAGAATCGCGAAGTTGAGGAGACAGTCTGCTTATGGCTACTGTAGGAAGCGGCAAGTACACCTACGAGGTAATCGAGGACTGGGCACGGCTGCCGGAGGGTATGACTTTCGGTACCGTCAGCGCCGTCGCGGCGGACTCTCAGGACCGGGTCTACGCCTTCCAGCGTGCCGAGCCCCCGGTTGTGATCTTCGACCGCGAGGGCAACTACCTGGGCTCCTGGGGTAACGGCCGGTTCGAGAATCCCCACGGAATCTACATCGCCGACGACATCGTCTACCTGACCGATCGTGAGGGCAGCATAGCGCAGAAGTGCGCCCTCGATGGCACTCCGCTTCTTACCATCGGCACTCCCGGCGTGTTTTCCGACACTGGCTGCGAGGTAGCAGGCGAGGTCTGTCCCCGCTCCGCGGGACCCTTCAACTACCTGACCGAACTGGTGCCGTCTCCCAGCGGTGACCTTTACGTGTCCGACGGTTACCGCAACGCCAGCGTGCACCGATTCAGCGCCGCCGGAGAACTCATCTCGTCGTGGGGCGAGCCTGGCAAGGGCGGCCCCAACCAGTTCCACCTGCCGCACAGCCTGATCGTGGGACAGGACGGCCGCATCTACCTGTGCGACCGTGAAAACAGCCGGGTGCAGGTCTTCTCACCTGATGGCGAGTACATCACCATGTGGACCGACATGCAGCGCCCCCTCGACATATCCCAGGACAGCGAGGGCATCTTCTACACCAGCGAGCGTCCGGAGGACGGCAAACCGCCCCAGATCAGCGTGCTGGACGGAGAGGGCCAGGTGCTGGAACGGTTCCCGGGACGCTCGGCTCACGGCTCCTGGGTGGACGCCCACGGCGACCTATACCTGGCCCTGACGGCTGAAAAGAGCATCGACAAATACGTGCGGGTCGGCTAATCGCATAGACATTCCCTGTTCCTCTTGGGAACGGGTTAGGGCGAGGGCGTTTCCCCAGGCTCTTGCCACGGCGGGACGAGCCGTTTTAGGTATTCCGTAGCATTCAAGAGAAATCGAGGCAAGTTCAAAGGGAAGGGAAATGAGCGACAGCGCCAACTCCCGTCAGCAGGAATACAAAACGCTTTCGGGACTGGAGGTCAAGCCGGTCTACGAGCCGGGGTCGTCTGCTGCGATCGACTTCGATCGCGACCTCGGCCGCCCCGGTGAGTTTCCCTTCACGCGGGGCCCCTATCCTGACATGTACCGCGGGCGGCTGTGGACCCGGCGCCAGATTGCCGGATTCGGTACACCGCAGGCAACCAACGAGCGCTACCGCTTTTTGCTGGAGCACGGGCAGACCGGCATAAGCACCGATTTCGACCACCCTACTCTGACCGGCTACGACTCAGACCACGAGCTGGCAGAGGGAGAGGTGGGCAGGCTGGGGGTTGCCATCGACACAGTCGGCGACATGAACGATCTGTTCCACGAGATTCCAATGGACCAGGTCAGCGTATCCCTGACCATCAATCACCCTGCCATTGTGCTGCTCAGCATGTTCATCGCCGTGGCGAAACGCCGCGGCGTCAATTGGTCAGCCCTGCGCGGCACGGTACAGAACGACTCGCTCAAGGAGTTTCATGGCCAGAAGACCTTCGCCCTGGGGCCGGAGCCGTCTCTGAAGCTCACCACAGACATCGTCGAATTCTGCACCGCCAATGTCCCGAACTGGTACACCATCTCCATATCCGGATACCACACCCGGGAGAGCGGCTCCGACGCGGTACAGGAGCTGGCATTCACCATCGCCCAGGGCATGGCCTACGTGGAGTCGGCACTGGCTCGCAATATGCCGGTGGACAGCTTCGCCCCACGCCTGTCGTTCTTCTTCGGCGTTCACAACGACCTGTTCGAGGAGATCGCCAAGTTTCGCGCCGCCCGCCGGATGTGGGCGAGGGTGATGAAGGAACGCTACGGCGCTACCCGCACCGAGTCCATGCGGATGCGCTTCCATACCCAGACGCTGGGTTCGACCCTGATGCGCCAGGACGCGCAGAACAACATCGCGCGGGGAACCCTGCAGGCGTTGGCCGCCGTGCTGGGCGGCACGCAGTCGCTCCACGTCAGCGGCTACGACGAGGCCTACGACATACCGTCGGAGGAGGCAATGCGAATGTCGTTGGCGACGCAGCTGATCATCGCCCACGAGTCCGGCGCCGCCGCCACCGCAGATCCATTGGGCGGATCGCTGTTCGTGGAGACACTGACCAACGACATCGAGAACGCCGCCCTGGAATACATTGCCCGGATCGACGAAATGGGTGCAGGCTCCATGCGTGACGGCATCCTGAGGGCCATCGGCAGCGGCTACATCGAGCGGGAGATCGCGAGATCAGCCTACGAGTACCAGCAACGCATCGAGTCGGGCCGGCAGGTCATCGTCGGCCTCAACCAGTACCAGTCGGAGTCGCAGCAGAAACTGGAACTGTTCCAGTTCGACCCGGAAGAGGAGGAATGGCAGAGGGCCCGCTTGGCGGAGGCCCGCAGCAACCGGAGCCCGGCCGAGGTACGCAGCGCACTTTCCGCGCTGAAGCAGGCGGCGAAGGACGACGCCAACCTCATGCCCGCGACACTGGAGGCCGTGAATGCGCTGGCCACGGAGGGCGAAATCCTGGACACCATGCGCGACGTCTACGGTGAATACGTTGACCCCGCGGTCTTCTAGGAGCGGGAGAGTGTGAGAAGCAGGATCGACCAAGTGGGAGCGTTCAGCGTGCAATTGGAGGTGGGCAATCCGTCCCACGAGGAATTCGTGGCAGTTGACGCTATGGTGGACACGGGCGCAATCTACACCATGCTGCCCGAGGATCTGCTGGACAGGCTGGGTGTTGCGTGGCTGGAAACCGACATTTTCGAACTGGCCGATGACAGCTTGGTGGAATATGCTATAGGCGACGCAGTTATCAGACTTAGGGGATGGATGTTACCGGTACCGGTGGTTTTCGCCCGCCCTGATAACACGCCGTTGCTAGGAGCGACAACACTGGAGATCTTCCGGCTGGTCGCGGACCCGGTCAACGAACAACTGATTCCAGCCCCGCGCATTCGTGCCCGGTTTTTCTAGCGCAGTAGAGCCAGCCCGAGACAGCTATGGAAATCATCCCTCGCCAGGTTTTCAGAGACGCCCGCAGCATTCCGGCCAGGTTCGGCAAATTCGATCCCCGTTCGGACCAGTTCAACGAACCGGAGGTGATCGTCAACCTCAGGCAATGCACCAGCGTGCGGGTTCCGGCCGCGCTCTGGTGCGTCGTATACCTGTTGCTGGCCAAGCGGCGCGGGAGTGATTGTGCGGTGCTACTGCCCAAAGACGGAGATTCAGCACTGAGCCTGCATGACACGGGGTCGCTTAGCGTCCTGCAGGGAGGAAACGTAGCCGTCGAATATGGTGGGGCTGATATTTCCAGCTCCTCAGGTGTGATCCTGCCCTTAACGGGATTTGACTCGTCGTCGGCTGAAGACTTGACCGACCAGCTCCATATCTCATTGTCCACTCACAGGCAGGGTTCCGCTAATCTGTATCCTGACGTAGTCGAGACATTTTCGGAGTTGGTCAATAACGCTGCGGAGCATTCCGAATCTGAAATAGGTGCTTTCGGACTCGTCCAATTCCTCTCCTCGGGACAAGAACGCAGGTTCCTCATAGCTGTCGCGGATGGCGGCGTTGGAATACACCAGTCCCTTGAACGCAATCCAAAACATCGGGAAAATTACGGATTCGAGTGGGCCGCAGTCAGGAGAGCCACGGGAGAATTGGTGAGCGGAACTCTGAACAGCAACCGGGGAATAGGCCTTTTCAGCACCTTTGACGAATCTCACCGACCCGGCAGAGAATTGATAATCCATTCTGGGAGGGGCTTTATCGACTTGAGCGGCAATTCACAAGCCAGGGTGGTCCGGGCCAATTTATTTCCTGGGACACTGGTATTTGTTTCGATGCCATCATAAAGGTTCTGTCATGAAGAGAGTCAAAGTAGTTGACGCCGTGGACAAGGACGTTCCTCTGCTGACGTCCAGGAGGTCCGCCCGGAAAATTAAGACCGCCCTCGAAAAGGAAAAATTCCTTCGGGACAGCGGCCTGTATTTGGACTTTGCCGGAGCTGAGGGCGTAGCTCCATCCTTCTTGGACGAGGCTCTGCTGATTGCGGAAGAGTATGCCAGTGACTGCGGCCATCCCGATGCAACCGTAATCTTCGCCAAGCCTCCAACGGTCCTAGCCGCCAAGCACCACGCCATCGCCAGGGCCCACGGCCGGACGCTGGTAGAGAACGAAAGCGGAGACTGGGAGTTCCGGAAGATCCGACCAGAGGGCCGAACTTCGTGACCGATGATAGAGGCTGTCCACATTGAGTGATAACAACGAACGGACTCCCCCCAAAGTCCTGCTTGCCAAGATGGGCCTGGACGGGCACGACCGGGGCGTAAAGGTCATTGCCAGGGCCATGCGCGACGCCGGGCTCGAAGTGGTCTACATGGGGATGCGGGTCACAGCCGACCAGATCGCCCAGACCGCCCTGCAGGAAGACACCGATGTGCTAGGCATCAGCATACTGTCCGGCGCGCACATGCGCCTGATGCCTCGCCTGACCAAGGCACTGGACGACAGGGGCCTGACCGGGGACGTGCTGTTGCTGGTTGGCGGCACCATCCCCGAGGACGACGTGGCGCCGCTGCAGGAGATGGGCGTGCACGGGGTCTTTCCCGTGGGAAGCTTTACGACTGACATGATCGATTTCATTGCAGCCAACGTTCATCGGCATCACTAGGCTGAGTGTTTAGAATGATTGAAAACGCTTGGCCTCCGCGGTATCAGCCTGAATACATTCCACCTGCTGGCCAGGAGCACTGGTCTCCGGAACTGGAAACGATGCCCCCCGAGCAGCGCGACGGCGTCATCCTCGTCAAGGTGAGGGACCAGGTGCGCTATGTGTTCCGGAATTCCGGCTTTTACCGCGAATTCTATGCCGATGCCCCGGTAGACCCGGAAAACCTGCGCAGCCTGGAGGATTTTGCCCAACTGCCCATCCTGACCAAGGACGAAATCCGCCGGGAGCAGGAGGAGCATCCGCCCTACGGCCGCTTTCTCTGTATACCGCCCGCCGACGTCTTCCGGGTGCACGGGACATCCGGTACCACCGGGCGGCCCACGGTGTTCGGTATCGGGCGCGATGACTGGGACCGCATTGCAGAAGCCCACGCTCGCATACTCTGGGGTGCGGGTCTGCGACCCGACGATATGGTGATGGTGGCTGCCGTCTTCAGCCTCTACGTGGGGAGTTGGGGAGCGTTGGTCGGGGCCGAACGGCTCGGAGCCACCTGCTTCCCCTTCGGCAGCGGGGCACCGGGCCAGACGGAACGGGCCGCCGAGTGGGCCGCCTCGGTCAGGCCGTCAGCTCTCTACGGCACGCCGTCCTATGCCCTTTACCTCGCCGAGACTGCCAGGCAGATGGGGCTCGACCCGCGGGAGGATTTCGGATTCCGGTTCATGTTCTTTTCCGGCGAACCGGGAGCCAGCGTCCCTGCCACTCGCCGGCTGATCGAAGATACCTTCGGCTGCTACGTGGTTGACCAGGGCAGCATGGCCGAAATGACCCCTTGGATGAGCAACTCGGGCTGCCGCCACCTGTCCACCGGCATGCACCTGTGGCAGGACATCGTGTACACGGAGCTGGTGGACGCAGAGACCCGCCGGAACCTGCCCCTCGGGGCAGAAGGTGTACCGGTGTATTCTCACACCGAACGCACGTCGCAGCCGATGATACGTTACTGGTCCGGCGACATCGCCCGGTGGGACATGGTCGACTGCCCATGCGGCCGCACCTACCCAACCCTGACACGCGGCATCTACGGCCGGGCCGACGACATGATCATCGTTCGGGGACAGAACGTCTTCCCATCGCGCATCGAGGACATCCTGCGCAGCATGGATGTGTTCGGCGGCGAGTTCCGGCTGCTGCTGGAACGGGAACCCGGGCAGCTGGACCGGCTGACGGTTCAAACCGAGGTGCTGGCTGACACCTACGTAAAGCGCGAGTCCGACCCGGCTGCATTGGAGCGAGTGCGGGAGGACATCACTGCCGCCCTGCGCCGCGCCCTCGGAGTAGGCGTCGCGGTGGAATTGAAACCGGCCGGCGAATTCGAACGCACACAATTCAAGGCGCGGCGCGTCATCGACCACCGTACCATCTGACGGCGCTTCCCTCTCCCTCAGGGAGAGGGTTAGGGTGAGGGCGTATCCCTAAATTCGTAATGCGGCTCAAACCCTTAATCTATCCCTGCAGGAATCGACAATGACCTCCCGGCGAGCACCCTGGGCCACCCTCAACCACGACTTGGGCGAAACGGTGGACATCGTCCGGGAAACCGTGCGGCAGTTCACCGGCGCCGAAATCGCTCCCCGTGCGGAAGAGATCGACCAGGCCAACGAATTCCCCCGCGACCTCTGGCCGCGTCTCGGCGACCTCGGCCTCCTCGGCGTCACGGTCTCCGAGGAATACGGCGGCGCCGGGCTGGGCTACCTGGCGCACACCGTGGTGATGGAGGAGGTGTCCCGCGGCTCTGCCAGCGTCGGTCTCTCGTACGGAGCACATTCCAACCTGTGCGTCAACCAGATTTTCCGCAACGGAAGCGAGGAACAGAAGCAGCGCTACCTGCCGCCACTGATCAGTGGTGAGCACGTGGGCGCGCTGGCCATGAGCGAGCCGGAAGCCGGATCAGACGTGGTGAGCATGCAGTTGCGGGCGGAAAAGCAGGGCGACCGTTACGTGCTGAACGGCAGCAAAATGTGGATCACCAACGGCCCGGAGGCCGACACCCTGGTGGTCTATGCCAAGACCGACCCCGAAGCGGGTTCGCGGGGCATCACTGCCTTCCTCGTGGAACGGGGAATCCCCGGTTTCAAACCCTCCCAGAAGCTGGACAAGCTGGGTATGCGCGGATCCAGTACCAGTGAGCTGGTCTTCGAAGACTGCGAGATTCCCGAGGAGAACGTGCTGGGCGAGGTCGGCCGGGGAGTGGCCGTCCTGATGAGCGGCCTCGACTTCGAGCGGCTGGTACTGACCGGCGGCCCGTTGGGCATAATGCAATCCTGCCTCGATTCCGTATTGCCCTACGTTCACCATCGGGAACAGTTCGGGCAGCCCATCGGCGAGTTCCAGCTGATCCAGGCCAAACTGGCCGATATGTACACCTCACTTTCCGCGTCCCAGTCTTACGCGTACGCCGTGGCCCGCGCCGCTGATCGCGGCCTGATTTCCCGCAAGGACGCGGCGGGTTGCCTGCTCTTTTCTGCCGAGAGGGCCACGCAGATGGCCCTGCAGGCTATCCAGGTGCTGGGCGGCAACGGATATATCAACGAATTTCCGGTCGGCCGCTTGCTTCGGGACGCCAAGCTCTACGAGATCGGCGCGGGGACCAGCGAGATCAGGCGAGTGCTGATAGGGCGGGAACTGTTCAGGGAGACATCGTGAAACGCCCTATTTCTCTGGTCCCCGTCTTCGCGGTCACCTTGCTTGCTGTCCTTGCACTGGCGTGCTCGGGAGAGCCCGCGGGCTCGCAGCCTGACATCGCAACGGCACCGCCAGTAACAACACTGCCGCCAACTGCGACATTGCCGCCGCCGACAGACCCGCCTTCCTCTCAGCCGAAAAGCACCGACGCCACGGAGGCTCCAACTCCTGCGCCCACTGGGGAAGCTGCCCCTTTCCCCCCGCAAGCTGTGCCGATGAACGCCAACGACCTCGGCCATCTTCCCGATGATCCCACCGAACTGATGTACGCCACGTTCGATCAGTCCTTAGCTGACGTCGGCCGAAAAATGGCCTACTCGCACAACGAGGCCTTCATTCCGGTGATCATGGAATTCATGCGATTCCAGACCGACGAGGAGTCGCTGCTCACGTTGGTGTCCTTCGTAGTTAGGATCCGCGACAAGATCCCCGAGGGCGAGTTTGCCATCGTCCCCTATGGAGAGGAGAACTGGGACTGGTGGGCGAGATGGCTGGCGCAGAACCCGGAGGTGAGAGGGCCAGAGGGATACGACGGCTGGAAGGGGCAGCTCTTCAGCTACATCGACCAGCCCATGGGTGAGTTCATGTACACAGGAGTCCCTGCCAGTATCCGGCTGGAGGAAATCGTTTGGGGTGGCGTGCGCCGCGACGGCATTCCAGACCTGCAATTTCCACCGGTGTTAGCGCCGGAGGAGGCGAGGTACCTGGACCCCGGCGACCGGGTGTTCGGCGTCTCAATCAACGGCGAGCACCGGGCCTATCCTCTTCGCGTGCTCAACCCTCACGAAATGGCCAATGACACGCTGGGAGGGGTGCAATTTGCCTTAGCCTATTGAACCCTGTGCGGTTCTGGAATCGTGTATTTCACCGAGATCAACGGCGAAACCACTGAGTTCGGCACTTCCGGGATGCTTTATCGCAGCAACAAGCTCATGTACGATCGGGTGACCGAAACACTGTGGCACCAGTTCAGAGGAGTGCCTGTGGTGGGTCCGTTGGCAAACAGCGGCATCAGGCTCGAGGTCCTGCCCAACATCCTGACCACTTGGGGTGAGTGGCTGGCCCAGCATCCAGACACCACTGTAATCAGCAACGAGACCGGCGTTTATCCTGCGGAACAATATCTGCCCGAGGACAACCCCCGCTCAATTTACTTCTCCTACCGGGCGGATACCGGGATCATGTTCCCGGTGGCCGGAATCGACGAGGCTCTGCCCATTAAGCAACAAGTTTTCGGGTTGGAATTCGGAGGCGCGGCCCGGGCTTATCCACGCGATGTCCTGGTGCAGAACCCGCTTGTGAACGACAATGTAGGCGGGCAGGACGTGGTGATCGTCACCGTTGCGGGCGGGGGCAGCCGCGCCTACGACAGCCAGGGTCTCCAGCTACAGTTCTCCGCCGGGGGACAATTCCAGAGCGGCGACGGACGGACCTGGCGACTCTTGGAAGACGCTCTGGAGAACACCGGGGATCCGTCACAACGGCTGCCGCGTCTCCCCTCCCGGGATGCCTACTGGTTCGGGTGGCAGGCCTTCTACCCCCACACCGAGCTGTACTCTCCGTAGCCCTGTCCGCCCCAGGCTGGAAAGCACCGGCCACTCTCCTCACAATTTCGAGGCCAGGGGGCGGCCGCTGCATTTGGGCTGCATTTGGACGGCGTTCCACCCCAATTAAGCTAATGAAGCGTCATTTCCGCTTTGGCGGTAGTCCAGGGTTGCAGGGAGTGTCCGCAGTCTTGTCGATAAGGGACTTTGGCCTCCCGCCCTCGCGGGAATCCAGATTATCTTTGCCTCCGCTGATATTGCTGCTGCAAGGCGGAATAGATTCCCGCTTTCGCGGAAATGACGGGTTCGCGGGCATGAAGGGGAATTTTCTGGCAGTAGTGGGTTGCTGGATGTGAAGAAAATTAAAATGCAATAGCCCTGCAAGCCGTGCGCTCTCCCCTCCCCACCGGACTGTTTCTGGCCTACAATACGGGCGGTCAATCCTGGCTATGAATTCGGAGGTGAAGTATGGCAAGCCTGACACTGGCTGAGGCAGAAGTTATCCTGGCGGGCGCCAAGGCGAAGGTGCTGGAGATGGGCGTGAGGATGAGCATCTCGGTGGTGGATGCCCGCGGAGACCTGATCACCATGATGCGCACCGACGGCGCCTCGTGGCGCACGCCCCCAATCTCCCGGGCAAAGGCCGTTGCGGCATCCTGCTTCGGACGGGCCAGCGGTGAGCTTACCGAGAACGCCTTGGCCCCCGTGTTCCGGGGACTGATGGCAATGGAAGGCGGGCACATGATTCCCGGCCAGGGTGCGCTGCCCGTATTCAAGGGCGGCGAACTGGTGGGCGCAGTGGGCGGCAGCGGCGGCAGCGCGCAGGAAGACGAGGATGCGGCCCTCGCCGGCATCCAGGCCGCCGGCCTGTCTGCAACAGCGTAGTTGTTCAAAGGTGTTCTTAACCGGAAGGGGCGCACAGCCGTGCGCCCCTTCATTTTTCTGCCCGAGACCGCCTGCGCTATCCCTTCTGGTACACCTGGAATCGGTGACGGTTGGTCTCCACAACGTAGAGCCGGCCCTCGTGGTCAAGAGACACGGCCACCGGTCCCCAGAAATAGGGCTCGGTCTGCGACGAGATGTGGTAGGGCGTATTCAGGTGCGGCGGCAGCTGTGGCCTCAGGTTGGAGCGGTCGCGCTCCGCCTTCTCTTCGGGGTTGGCGGCGAAATACTCCAACGCCCACTTGGAGAGGGTGGCCTGTCCTCGCAACAGCAACTGGAATCCGCCCTCTGGGTCTAGCACCTGCACCCGCTCGTTGCCCCAGTCGGCCACGTAGATGAATCCCTCCCTGTCGACGGCCACACTGGCGGGGCGCTGGAACTGTCCCTCGCCGACTCCCGATGAACCGAAGGCCGCGAGGAATTCACCATCGGCGGTAAACTTCTGGATCCGGTCATTCCGCCAGTCGGCCACATACACGTTGCCCGATCTGTCGGTTGCCGCGCCCCAGGGAAGGTTGAACTGCCCTGGACCACTACCCGGCGAGCCCCACCTGCCGATGCAGGTGCCATCTGAGGTGAATTTCTGCACCCGGGCGTTGTGCTGCTCTACCACGTAGACGGAGTCGTCGGGGCCCACAGCGATACCGGCAGGTCCGTTGAATTCGCCATCGCCGCTGCCGAGGCTACCCCACTTGCGCAGGAATTGGCCATCGCTGTCGAAGACCGTCACGCGCTGGTTCTGCTCATCGGTGATGTACAGGTGCTCCCGGCTGTCGAAGGCAATGCACACCGGCCAGCGGAATTGGGTGTCTCCCATTCCTGCACCATCGCCAAATTCGTACAGGTAATCCTCATCCAGGTTGCAGACGCCGACACGGATGCCCGTCGCCCGGGCGGGGTCGCAACGGTTCAGCACGAAAATGCGTCCATCGCGGCTGACGGCGAGGTCATAGGGGTTGGCATAGCCACGGCCGTTGAGGCCGTTGCTGACGATGCCGATGGTCTTAACGTAGTCCAGCGTGATGCTGGGTGACTGTGTCTGAGTGGTCACGCCCTCACCCTTACCGTCTCCCCCTGGAGAGGGAAAACTAACTGTCTATCCTCTCCAGGGGGAGAGCGAGGATTCTGTATTGTTCTGCTAAGCCAGCTGGTACTCGCGGGTGGATGCAATGAGACGGAGCATATTGCCGACCCGCTGCTCCGATTCGTCCCCCGGCTCATGATCCCGGAGATCGAGGTCGCCCTGCCGGGACGCGTAGTCCACCAGCACCGCACGGGTGTCATCACCCACATCGATCGGGCCCAGCAGGTCAACGCAACTGTCCGCGAACTCGGCCGGGGTAAGGGTACCATCGCCGGTTGCGGCCAGCCGGTTGATGATGGCACGCACGCCGGGGCTGCTAACGTCAGATAACTCCTTGGCCGCGAAGTTGACCCGCTCGACCAAGGATCCGCTGTCGATCCACTCGGTGCCCTCGTGCCAGCCCTCGACCGTGGGCGGCTGCAACAAGCCCTGTCCCATGTACAGCATGTTGTTGGAAACGCGCTCGATGCCGAGATGCGGCGTCTGATGGCTCCCCGCCGTGCGAATGGCGCTGACAACCAGCTCCACCGGAGCCTTGACGCGGGCGAAGCGGGCTTCACTGGACTTGAAGTATTCCGAGTTGAACAATGTGCGAAGCACGTCCCTTACCTGGTAGCCGGACTCAAAGTAGGTCTCCTTCATCGCGGCGATGCAGCGGCTGCCCCCCGCGGTAACCTCGTCCGCGGCGAAGAACTGGAAGAGCCGCGTGCAGATGAACTCGGCGGTGGCGTCCTGCTTGACGATGATGCTGATGATGTCCGCCCCGTTGAAATTGCCAGTCTCGCCGAGGAAGGTCTTTTCGCCGTCGTCGTGGTCCTCCTCACGGTAGTCGTAGTGCCAGGCGATACGGCCATAGGGCCAGATGGAGTCCTTGTAGGCGCGGACGGACATGTATTCGGCGTTGCCCAGCGTCCAGCCGGTAAACGCGCGGGCGCATTCCTTAATATCGTCCTCGGTGTAGTTGCCGATGCCCATAGAGAAGAGCTCCAGCAATTCCCGGCCGTAGTTCTCATTGATGGCGTTGCCGCGGTTGTCCTGATTGTCCAGCCACACCAGCATTGCCGGGTCCCTGGAAATTTCCTGGAGCAATTCGTCGAACGGGCCAAGACCGGTGCGGCGGAACATCTCGACCTGGTTGAGCTGGGAGCGTGCCTGGTTCAACTTTGCGTATCCAGTGGCGAGCAGGCCGTGCCAGAAGAGAGCCATCTTTTCTTCCAGCGGACTCTCGGTGGAGATCATCCGGTACATCCAGTAGGCAGCCGAACCGGCAAGGTCGCGCAATTCCGACTGCTCCACGTGATACCGGCGGATGACGTCATCGGGCATGTTGTTGGGGTTGGATGTGTCCAGCAGTTCCTCAACGGTCGCTTCGTAGCCCTGCTCAACGCAGCGCTCAAGCTGGTCGCGATTGGCCCCGAACCCGGCTCGGCGCATCAGGTGGGCCATCAGGGCGATGTTGTTATCGCTCATCACTAGTCCTCGCGTCAGGGATTGTTTCTCGTTCCCGTATAACCTGTTGCCACAGCCTAGGAGCGGAACAGGTCGAAGGGTTCGAACTGACCATTCACGATCGGGTCGGGATCCAAGCCCATCCATTCGTCGATTATGGCGGAATAGGTGGAGCGGAAGTCGTTGTTGGGGCGCAGGTCCCCGTTCAACTGCTCCGCCTCGTGCAGCGACGGGTACTGCCCGAACAGTCCGCCCTTGACCGCTCCGCCGATGAGGAAGGCAACACCGCCGGACCCATGGTCGCTGCCGGTGCCGTTGTCCTTGATGCGGCGGCCGAATTCGGAGAAGATCAGTACGGCGGCGTCATCCTCCCGGCCGTGCTCCTTCAGGTCGTCCATCAGGCTGCCCACCGAGCCAGCGACGTTTCCCCAGAGGTCAGCGTGTGTCAGCAATTCGCCGGAGTGGGTGTCGAAGCTGCCGTGCTGGGTGTAGTAGATCCTGGTGCCCAGGTTGGCCAGGAACACCTGTGCAATACTCCTCACATTCTTGGAAAGTAAATCGCTTCGGTATTCCACGGCAGAGGAGTATTGAGCGGGAGCGGTCCGCAGGATGTCGGCGCCGAGGTAGGCGTCCTGTCCAGTCTTGCTCAGCAGGGACATCACGGGGTCGCGGCCCGCGACGTTGCCATACATCCGCGAGAACGCCTCCAGGGTGAACATTCGCAACTCTTCGTCCTCAATGTCCGGGAAGAGGCCATAGGTCTCCAAGTCGCCCACCGAGGCCACGGAAACGCCGGGGCAACCCAGTGCGCGGGGAAGGCCGCGCCCGAAGTTGACGGCGGTCAATACGTTCTCGCCCTGGGGGTCCATTTCCCGCACGGCGCGGCCCAGCCAGCCTTCGGTGCCAATGGCGTCGGGCTCCGCGGTGTGCCAGATGTCCATGGAGCGGAAGTGGGAGCGGTTGGGGTTCTCGTAACCGATGCCCTGGATGACGGCGACCTTCCCCTCGTCCCACAGCGCCTTCATCGGCCCCATGCTGGGGTTGAAGCCGATTTCGTCGTCGAGAGGCAGCACCTTGTCTTGAGCGATGTGCACCGTGGAGCGGGAGTCGTAGTAACGGCCGTCGCCGTAGGGTACGACAGTGTTCAGGCCGTCGTTTCCGCCGGTGAGCTGGATGACAATCAGTCCCTTGTCTCGATTGTTGCTCGTCATTCTCTTCATCCTTGGGGAGAGCAAATTGGGACACATACCCTGTCGGAATATTCTGAATTCCAGTTCACCACAATCTACTATGCACGAGCATTTTCGGCAAGCGCAGACGGGCGCGAAACCGGGGTGTTGCAAAACCCGCCCATTGGTTTCTGCACGAAACAGGGCAATTGCAATTAAGGCCAACTGCACTCGGGAACCCACAAATACACTCGAGTATACTGGAATGCGAAGCTCAATACTCAATAATGAGGCGAAACAGATGACCTACCAACAGGGCATCATAACCACCTTTGCCGGCACGGGGGAGCGGGGATACTCGGGCGACGGTGGGCCGGCGGCCTCCGCGTTGCTGAGCGAGCCCTTCATGTGCGCTTTCGATTCCGCCGGCAACCTATACCTGGCCGAGGCCATGAACCACTGCATCCGCCGGGTTGATCGAGCGACAGGCGTGATAGTCACCATCGCAGGGACCGGAGCCGAGGGGTACTCGGGAGACGGCGGCCCGGCAGCCGGGGCCGCATTCAACCAGCCATACTCCCTGCAGGTTGATGCCAACGGCGACATCTACGTGGTTGACCGTCTGAACTACGTCATAAGGAAGATCGACGCCGGCACGGGGATCATCACCACGGTCGCTGGCACCGGGGAGTCTGGTTACGGGGGAGACGGCGGCCCTGCTACGTCAGCGCAGTTCCGGGAACCCAACGACTGCTTCCTCGATGGAAAGGGCGGCCTGCTGATCGCCGACGTCCAGGACCAGCGCATCCGCATCCTCCACCTCGCCTTGGAGATCATCACCACCTTCGCCGGTAATGGCGCCAAGGAGCGCAGCGGCGATGGCAGGCCAGCTACGGAAGCCAGTATCCTGGGCGCCAGGGCGGTGTGCATGGACAACGCGGGCAACACCTACATCGCCGAGCGCGAAGGCAACGGCATCCGCAAGGTGGACGCAGGCGGAGTGATGTCCACGCTGGCAGGAACGGGGGAGTTCGGATACGGCGGCGACGGCGGCCCGGCGTTCATCGCTACCTGGGGTGGCCCCAAGGCCATACGCTGCGACCACGCCGGCAACGTGCTGGTGGTAGATACCGAAAATCACGCCATTCGTCGCATCGACACCGCCACTGGCTACGTTACCACCATCGCTGGCGGCCGCCTCGGCGGCAAGGGGGACGGCGGCCCCGCCGACGAAGCGGCCATGGACCGCCCCCACGGCGCGGACGTGGACGCTGACGGCAACATCTATATCGCGGACAGCAACAACCACCGCGTAAGGGTGGTGGGCGCTGGCTAATCGTCGCCGGGGGCCAGCCAAGTCAGACCGCTTGTCCAAGGCGTGGTGGCTCGCCACTCAGAGGCCAGCCAGTCTTACAGGAAAACCGTTCATCCTTTGACACGCTCAGGATGAACGGTTTTCACTTTGACTTCCAATGTCTTTGGGGAATATGGAGAGAGGCGGTTAGTCGTCGGCCAGCACGGCCTCTAGCGGATCTGGCTGGACTTCGCGGACGAAGACCGGCAGCCCGTCGCGGATCACGATTGACCGCTCGAACCGTTCCTGGAATGTCACGTCATCCACCGTACCGATATCGCGGGTCAGGCAGCAGTACTCAAGCGAGATGCCATTGGGGTCAGTAAAGTAGATCGACGTGGCCCACTCGTGGTCCACGATGTCGGTGACCTGCACACCTTTGCCAGTCAGCTCTTCTCGCTTCGCGTTCAATTCGTGCAGGTTCCCGGCCTCGAAGGCAAAGTGGTAGAAAACGCCGGGGATGCCCAATCCCCTGTTGATGCCGGCATCGAAATCATCGGGCATACCTGGGATGTTGTTGGGTTCCATAAACGCCACAAGCTGGTCGCGGCCAACGTCGACGAACATGTGCCGGATATAGCCGCCCTGCCGGATCTTGATGGTGTCGCACCGGACGACCTCGAAGCCGAGCACGTTCTCGTAAAACTCTCGAGTAGCGTCCAGGTCGTGGGTGGAGAGGCCGATGTGCGAGAATCCCTTGTTCGACATCGCTGTCACCTCCTGTGTCTGTCTCCCCACTTCGGCGGGGAGAGCTTGGCGTCTGATGCCCAAGTTTAACACTTCGCGGGCATGTGTTTCTGGTACCAGTCCAGCGTTTCGCGCATCACCTCGGAAAATGCCGGTTCCTCGTAGACCTCGTAGTGGCCGACGCCCTTCAGCATCACCAGTTTCTTCGGCTCGCCGGCCCTGGCGTAGAGCTGCTCCGACTCCTCCGGCGGAACCAAGCGGTCCTGGTCGCTGGTGATGAACAGCACCGGACGGGGAGCGATCTTGTCCACCACCCACTCGGGGTTGAAGCCCAGCGTGTCGTCGATGTATTCGACAGGGATGGTCATTACGGCGTTGGGATTGTTGGCCCGTTGGGCGGCGGCCAGCGCGGCCGACTGGCGGTCCGGGAGCAGAATCTCGCCGCGCTCGACCATCTCAGACTTGCCGGTCATCACCCGCTTGATGCGGTCGGCCCTGGAGCGGTCCAGCAGGTCGAACCACTCGTCCATTCTCCGGACGCGGCTCATCCATCGCGCCCCATGTCCGATGCCCACCACGCTGACCACGCACTTGGCCCGCTGGTCGATGGCGGCGGTCCAGGTGACGGTGGCGCCGCCGTAGCTGGTGCCATAGATACCGATCCGTTCCTCGTCCACCTCGGGCTGCTCGCCGAGAAAGGTCATGGCCGCCTGCACGTCGGACACGCGGCTGTGGGGCGCCAGGCGGAGCGGTGAAACGCCCTCGCTCTGGCCCCATCCCTTGTAGTCGAAAGCCATGGCCACGTAGCCGGCCTCATTGAGCACGCGGGCGTTGTCCGGCAGGTACAGGTCCTTAACGCCGGTGTAACCGTGGCACAGCAACACCGCCGCCCGCCGTTCGCCTGGGGCCAGGTCGCCGGGGGTGTAGACATCGCCCTGCAGCTTGAATCCCTCGCTATAAAACTCAACCGCTCGTTTCATCCTCAATTCTCCTCTTTACGAAGACTCCCTCTCCCCAAAACCCCCTCAGACGGGAGGGTCAAGGTGGGGGTGATTCCTGAATTAACGAACTCCCGTTTCCGCCGTCAGCCGCTCGCTCATCCGCCACAGCCCGGCGGCAAGCTCAGTGTCGTAGCTCAGCGGCGACGAGGGCACTTCCTGGCAGTCCACGAAGAACCTTCCGGTCACATCCTCGACTTCCGGCGATGCGGCCAGGTATACCAACGTTTCCGCGCCGTGGTCGGCGTCCATGCCCCGGGCGCCAATAAAAAAGTTGACGACCCTTCCCAGCACACCGTTGTTCCTGGCGATGTTGGTGCGCACCAGTCCTGGATGCAGCGCGTTAACGGTAATGCCGGTGCCTTCTAGCCGCCGCGCCAGCTCGTAGGTGAACAGGATGTTGCACAGCTTGGAGCGCCCGTAGGCGCGGTAGCCGCGGTTGCTCCCGGGTTTGGGCAGATCCTCCATCCAGAACTTTCCCGGCGATCCATGGGAGTTCGACGACACGTTGATGATTCGAGCCGGAGCAGAGGATCGCAGCAGGTCCAGCAACTCGGTGGTGAGCAGGAAGTAGCCCATGTGGTTTAACGCGAAGGTCATCTCCAGCCCGTCTTCGCTGGCCCGGCTAGACAGGAAGATGGCCCCGGCGTTGTTCAGCAGAACGTCAAGGCGCGGTGTCTGCTCCCGTACCCGCTCTGCCAGCCTGCGCACGTCACGCTGCGAGGACAGATCGGCCAGCAGATAGCTCACACCTTGGTTGCCAGTCTCGCCGATGATGCGCTCCGCTGCGGCGTCGGTCTTGGGCGAATTGCGGCCCACGAGTATCACCTTGGCGCCCATGCGGCCCAGCTCGCGGGCCGCCACGTAGCCGATGCCGTCGCTCGCGCCTGTTACCAGGCAGGTCTTTCCTTCCATGCTGGCCATGCTGGCTTGAACCATGATGCGTGGATTTTATCGTAACTGCCGCGGCGGTGGTAGAATTGGCTCGTCATTGGCCCGGGCTTGCGGGCAAGGAGTAGCAGCATGAGCGGCGGCAGGATAACTTTTGGTTGCAGCCTCAGCGCGGAGGATTACTGGGACGTTCCTGCATTCGCAAGGCGCGCCGAGGAACTGGGATTCCAGCGCGTGACCATGGGCGAACACGTGATGGACGGCAATCCGCCGCGCCCCACCGTGCTAAACCTGCCTGCCATGGCCGCCGCGGCCGGGGCAACGCAAAACATCCGAATCATGACTGGCATCGTGATCGTGCCGCTGTACCACCCGGTGATGCTGGCCAAGCTGGTCGCCAGCGTGGACCAGGTCTCCGGGGGGAGGCTCGACTTCGGCATCGGCATCAGCGGTCAGCGCGGCACCCACGTCGAATTCGACGCCCTCGGCATCTCAACCCGTACCCGAGGGCGGCGTACCGACGAGATGCTAGATGTTATGAAGCGGCTCTGGACCGAGGAGCACGTTTCGCACAGCGGACGTTTCTTCGAGTTCAACGACGTCACCCTGTTGCCACAGCCCGCTCAGAAGCCATACCCGCCCATCTGGGTGTCGGGACGCAGCGAGGCCGCAATGAGGCGGGCGGCCCTGAAGGGCGAGGGGTGGTATCCATACCTGTTCACCAACCGGCGCATTAAATGGAGCAACGACATGGTGCGCCAGTTCGCCGCCGAGGCCGGCCGCGAGCTGGAAGGCTTCCACTGGGGCCTGAACCAACCAACGGCCATCTCCGTCAATGGCGACGAAGCCATGGAGCTAGCCGTGCGCAACGTGGGTGAGCGGTACGTAACGCCGGAGCGCAGCGCCGGGGACATCGCCCGCGCACTGTGCCTGGCCGGCACCCCTGACGACTGCGCCCGGGAGATGGAGGCGAAGATCGAGGCGGGGGCCGAGCACGTCAACTTGGGCTTCCTGGCCTCCGACGCCGACGGCCTGTACCGCCAGATGGACCTCTTCGCCGATAGCGTGATGCCCCGGTTCAGATAATCCAACGGCTGAACATATCCAGTCCTCCACCACTTCCGCGAAACCGGGAATTCACACGCACGGCCATGGAGAGATGAATCGCGCTTATCACCCTGGATCCCCGCCTTTGCTGGATTGAAGTCGTTGGATAATCAAACCCAAGAACCTCTGTGTTCTCTGTGGTTATAAATTAGGAGGGAGAGCAATGCCTGATTCGGTCTCGATCAAGGTGGAAACCAATGTACCCGCCACCATGCGCGACGGCACAACGCTCTACGCCGACGTTTACCGGCCCGACGGCCCCGGCCCGTATCCGACCATCCTGCAACGTACGCCCTACGACAAGTCGGGGGCGCTGGCGGCGCAGATGATGGACCCGATGAAGGCGGCCAAGGCCGGGTTCGCGCTCATCATCCAGGACACCCGGGGCCGCTTTACGTCCGGAGGGGAATTCTACTGCTTCGTTGACGACATCAACGACGGATACGACACGGTTGAGTGGGCGGCCGTGCAGCCTTGGTCCAGCGGCAGGGTTGGAATGATAGGCGCCTCCTACGTCGGCGCCACGCAGTGGCTGGCCGCCACCAGTGTCCCGCCGCACCTGGCTGCGATTGCGCCCAACGTCACCGCCTCAAACTACCATGACGGCTGGACCTACCAGGGCGGCGCCTTCGAACTGGGCTTCAACATGTCTTGGACTCTGCTCCAACTCACCCTGGCCAACTTCAAGACCCATTCCGGCGCAAAGAGCATCCCTCAAACCCGCCAGGGAGAGCTCCTCAAAGCCGTCGACGGGATGACCGACTCCTTCCGCCACCTGCCGCTCAAGGACTTCCCGCACCTCGACGGCGGACTGGCCGACTACTACTTCGACTGGCTGGAGCATCCCAGCTTCGACGACTACTGGAAAAAACTGTGCATCGAGGACCAGCACTCCAACATCACCACGCCGGCACTGAACATCGGCGGCTGGTACGACATCTTCCTTGGCGGCACCATCCGCAACTTCCTCGGGATGCAGAAGCACGGCGCCACCGAGGACGCCCGGCGCGGCCAGAGGCTGATCCTCGGCCCGTGGCAACACGGCTCGCGGGGCGGCAGCATGGCAGGGGAACACTACTTCGGCGTGGCCGCCGACGCCATGGCCCTCGGGCTGGATGAGATTCACCTGCGCTGGTTCCAGCACTGGCTGAAGGGCGAGGACACCGGGCTGCTAGATGAGCCGCCGATCAAGATCTTCGTGATGGGCGACGACGTCTGGCGTGACGAGAACGAGTGGCCGCTGGCCCGGGCCCAGGCCACCAACTATTACCTGCACAGCGGCGGCAACGCCAACACCCTGCACGGCGACGGCAGCCTGAGCCCGGTGCCGCCGTCCGACGAGGCGCCGGACGTGTTCCTGTACAACCCGGCCAACCCGGTGCCCACGCGCGGAGGCCAGCTCTGCTGCAACCCCTACTTCGCCGCCAACGGCGCCTACGACCAGAACGAGATCGAGGCTCGCCCCGATGTGCTGGTCTTCTCCACACCAACGCTGGAGCGGGACCTGGAGGTCACCGGCCCCATCACCGTCACGCTTTGGGCCGCCACATCGGCCACCGACACTGACTTCACGGCCAAGCTGGTGGACGTCTGCGAGGACGGATGCGCCCGCAACCTGACCGACGGCATCATCCGCGCCCGCTACCGCGAGTCCATGTCCAGCCCCTCCCTGATAGAGCCGGGGCGCGCCTACTGCTACACCATCGACCTGTGGGCGACCAGCAACGTGTTCAAGGCGGGACACCAGGTAAGGCTGGAAGTATCCAGCAGCAACTTCCCCCGCTTCGACCGCAACACCAACACCGGTGGGGTGATCGCGGCGGATACCGAGCTGAAGCCCGCCGTCCAGACCATACTGCACGATGCGGCGCACCCGTCCCACGTTACCCTGCCCATCGTGCCGCGCTAGCCGAATGTAGTCCGGATTGGTAACCTACGGACGCCAATGGTCCAGCCCGTTCATGGTGAGCTTGTCGCGCCATGAACGGGCTGCCGGACACGCAGCTGCTTGCATTTTTGTAATTCCGTACGCAGCAGCCCACACCGGGTGACCCCAGCCAGCCGTTCATCCTTCGACAGGCCCAGCATGAGGCTCAGCAGGCAGCAAGGGGCCAGGATGGGCGGCCAGCGATCCCACGGAGGCCCAGATGCCCCACGAATCCATCCCCGATCCCAATGCGCCGCCGGACCCGCTGCGGAACTGGTACGTCAACGAGATCTGGGGTCGCCGGTCTACTGACGATGACGCGCTGTTCGAGGTGATGAGCCTCCAGGTCTTCCAGGCCGGTTTGACCTGGAAGATGATCCTGGACAAGCGCGACGCCTTCAGGAATGCCTTTGCGGACTGGAAGATCGACGCCGTGGCTGACATGGGGCCGGAGGATGTCGAGCGGCTGCGGCAGGACGGCGGGATCGTCCGAAATCGCCTGAAAATCGAGGGGGTGATCGAGAATGCCCGCCGGGTGCAGGCCCTCCGCGGCGAGCATGGCAGCTTCTGCCGATGGTTCTACGAAGCGCTGAAGGGCCACGAATACCCGCCGCTGGCCCAGGAGCTGCGGCGCAGCTTCAAGTTCATGGGGCCGGAGATCGCTCGCATGTGGCTGATGGCATCAGGCCGCATCACCCGCGAGGAGGGCGACAAGTACCGCCCGGGAAACGCCAACTGAGACGGCGGAGGTGCCCTTGCCGGGACTATTCGCCTGACAGCGCCGCCAGTTCCTCTTCTATCAGGCGGACCACGAGGTCGTCGAGGTGTTCGACGGTGAATTCCCCGACATCGTGCGGGGTGCCTAGCCCTTCCCCATAGCCGGCGTACAGCAGGAAGATGAAGCGGCCCATCGTGTGCTGGGCTATCTGCCGGAAGATGAACTCTCCCTGGCTGTCCAGCCCGCTGGACGCAACGGAGAATACTTTGATGCCGCGCCTTCTAGCCTCGATCATTTCTACGGCGTAGTCAAAGTCGTCCTCGTAATCCAGGTGCGGCGGCGCATCTGCCAGCAAGAACACCAGGCGTATCGCGTCCCCGGTGCGCCATTCGGGCCGGTGTATCGCAACGTGCAGGGCCTCATTCAGAGATTCAGGCCCGTCTCCACCACCATCGGCCTGGACGCCGCGGATAGTGTTCGAAAAGCGGCTCACGTCGTCGTCGAAGTCGAAGACGCGGGTAACATATTCGTCTCCCCGGTCCCGGTAGCTCACCATCCCGAATCGCAGTTCGGGCTGGGAGGGCAGGTCGGAAATCCGGACCGAAATTGAAAGCAGGGTCATCTTTATCTGATCGATTTCGTCGGCCATGCTCCCCGTTGAGTCCAGCAGGAACAGCACGTCCAGCGGGACGCCTCCCTTGTAGGACGTGTCCACGTTCAGCGTCAGTTGCCACCCAGTCTCGCCGCCACGGCTGAATTCCTTGGTCTGGCTCACTCCATATTTCTCCGCAAACACCTGTAGGGATTCGACTTCAATATCCAGCGCAGACGCTTTCGGAAAGAAGAGCGTCTGGCCGTTGGCATAAGTAAGTCCTGCGAACAGATCGTCTCCGTCGGCCGAGATTCTTACCAGAGCATTGGGAACCGGACGTCCACTGTTGTCCAGCACCGTTATGATGTACCGCTCCGATACGTCAACTCGGTGAACGGGCGGCCCCTCGTACCGTCCCAGGTATTCCTGGTACTCCTCCCAGAGTTCGTTGTCGTCTACCTCTCCGGCAGACAGCGATACGGGCTGATATGGCGCAATCCCAGAACTGCTGTCGGATCCGCTGGCCAGCAGCTCAATTCCCTCGTCTGGCATGCTCGCGG
The DNA here is from genome assembly GCA_965249355.1 of Dehalococcoidia bacterium. Taxonomy (GTDB): domain Bacteria; phylum Chloroflexota; class Dehalococcoidia; order Lucifugimonadales; family UBA3495; genus VXOI01. The sequence continues at coordinate 1,135,940 of CBDFLW010000004.1, read as the reverse complement.
CCGCGGGAGCCCCTGCGGACTCACGCATCTCCTCCTCAGCTAGGAGTGTGACCGCGGCAACAGTAGGCGCCCACGCAGTCATTGGACTCTCCGTTTCCGTTGGAGTTTCTCGCCCGGGCGTGGCGGAGGGAGCCACAGTCGATGTCGCTCTGTCCACCATCGCCCGTGGAGTTGAGTTGACCGCGCCTGTACTCCGAGTTTCGGTTGCATCCGGAGTCCCCGACGCGTGAGTGGGGGACGGACCTGGCCCCGTTTCCAGCGGCGGTGACTCTCCAGGGGTGTCGCCGGCGCACCCGAACCAGGCCATCGCCAAGGCCATTGACATCAGCGCGGCCACTGAAAGTGTTGCCAAACGTCTCATAACAATACTCCCCGGCGCCCTGTCGAATTTACCGCCTCGGTGGTCTGTGCAGGGGTTTTCACTGGAGAATATGCTTCAAACCGGCCAATCGTTCCCTGATAATTGCCTTGGAACAGGCCGGGATTCCCGGCATCCTCAACCTGGAGCGACGACATGTGCCGCAGCATCAAGGTCTTGCGCAACAAGGAATCGCCAGCGACGGAAGCCGAGATCGAGGCTGCCGCGCTGCAGTTCGTCCGCAAGATCAGCGGCTACCGCCAGCCGTCGCAGGCCAACGAAGCGGCCTTCAACTATGCCGTCGCCGAGATCGCGGAAACGTCCAGGCGGCTGCTGTCTCAGCTTACGGTGCGCGACTCACGCTAAAAGCGCGGCCCTACCGGCCGTCGCAGAGCCTATCTACTCCAGAACTCCAGGGCACAGGGCATTGGCGCCATTCCCAGGGTGGCAGGAAAATCGCGCCTTTAATCAAAACAGCCGCCGTTAATTCCGTGATAACATGCTCGTGGAATCCAGTGCGGAGGCAGGACGTGGCGACAGTAACTGACGACGCACGGCTGGGCCGGTTGGAAGGGCAGACTGGCGAATTGTCCAAATCAGTCCAGGATTTGCGGGCCGGACAACGGCAAATCCTGTTGGCGGTCTTGGGCATCGGCGCGGCCCAAATCGGGTTGCTGACAACTCTGGTGTTTCGCGTAACAGGGTAGTCCATGACTACATCTAAGAATGCCTGTGACAGAGCCCAACCGTTCGTCCTGAGCTAGTCGAAGGATGGGCGGTTGGGCTGCAGCCAGTCTGAAGGCAGCGGACTGAACCCATTTATCCTTCGACTAGCTCAGGACAAACGGGTTTCTCAAAGAATTGCCACACACCCTCTAAGCAGACAATGGTGGCGCAATCAGTCGCGGCAAAAACAGGGGGACGCCCTCTCCCTCTCCCTCTCCCCCGGGACAGGGAATTTAGCGCACAGCTATCGGTCTAGCGCACCCTGACGTACTTGGTTCCCAAGCCCTTGGCCGCATCCGTCGCCCCGCCGCTGACCAGGTAGATGTCCCCGCGGGCATCGGGCCAGACCTGGTGGCTGCGCGGTGTCGTCCAGCTGGCCAGCACTCTGCCCGTGCCGTCGCGTACGGTCAACAGATTCTCCGTGGCCTCGTTGCTCTCCCGCTCCGCCAGGTAAAACAGGCCGTCGTGCCCGATGTGTAGGTCTGTGGGGAGCTGCACGTTGGTCCACTGGGTGACGAACTCTCCCTCTGGGTCAAAGATCTGAATGCGGTTGTTCTTACGGTCGCAGACATAAATCAGGCCGTCGTTGTCCACCCAGAGGCAATGGGGCGAGAAGAACGCGCCTGGGCCATCGCCGCCGGGCCGGCCCCACGACGCGATGAATTGTCCGTCGGCGGCGAAGCGGTGCACCCGGGAGTTCCGGTAGCCGTCGGATGCGTACAGGTCCCCTGACGGCGAGGGCGAGAGCCGGGTGGGGCGGTTGAACGGACCGCCCGCACGCAGCACGACCCCTTCGTCCTCGAAGCATCCTGTGTCCGAGGGCTGGCCCCTGTTGCCGACCTCCAGCAGGACCTCTCCGTTCACCGACAGCTTCATCGCCACGTGAGCGCCCCGGTCGGCAAGGTAAATCACGTCGTCGGGCCCGATGTACATCGTATGGGGTTCAACTACGTAACCGGTGCCCCAGGAGTCGAGGAAGTTTCCGTTCCGGTCGAACACCAGCACCGGCGGATCCTGTTGCTGCTGGCAAAGATAGACCCGGTCCTGTGAGTCCACCACCACGCCGGTCACGACGCCCGCGCTCCAGCCGTCGGGCAAGCGGCCCCAGCTTTCGTCTACCTCAAACCTGAAATCGTTGGCTTCGATCAAAGCCATGGTAAATCACCCCCTCCCGATGAATGGCATTTTGGTGGCCATGATGGTCATGAACTGCACGTTGGTGTCGAGAGGCAGGTTGGCGATGTAGACCACCTGCTCGGCCACGTGGTTCACGTCGAAGCGAGGCTCCGGTTTGATTTCGCCAGTGGGCTGCAGGATGCCACGCTCCATGGGAGCCGTCATGTCGGTGGCCGCATTGCCGATGTCGATCTGGCTACAGGCTATATTGTACTTTCGACCGTCCAGCGAAGTGGCCTTGGTCAGGCCCATAACGCCGTGCTTGGTGGCCGTATAGGGCGCGCTGTTGGGTCTGGGCACGTAGGCGGAGATGGAGCCGTTGTTGATGATGCGCCCACCCATGGGGTCCTGGCCCTTCATGATCCTGATGGCTTCCTGGGTGCAGAGGAAGGTGCCCGTCAGGTTGGCGTTGACCACGGTCATCCATTGCTCAAAAGTCAGGTCCTCCATGTTCACCGGGGGCGAGGAGCTGCCGGCGTTGTTGAACAGGACGTCGAGACGGCCGCCGAAGGCCTCTCTCGTCTGAGCAAACAGCTCGCTGACCGATTCGGGGCTGCCGACGTCGGTGGTTACCGCGATGGCCCGCTCCCGCGCCTCCTCGGCCTCTGCCAGCGACGCCTCCAGTGTCTCCATCCTGCGCCCGGCCAGGGCCACTGAGTAGCCGTCCTGCAGCAGGGCGAGAGCCGAAGCCCGGCCCACTCCGGAACCTGCGCCGGTAACGATGGCGACCCGTCCCAGTGAATTCATCAGTCTCCCTCCTTGATGGTTTCCCTCAGCCTTGATGGTTACCCTCAGCTTTGCCTGCCAGTTTAACCCTACAATGCCCGAATGTGGAATGCGGAGACCCCTGCCGTACCAGGACAGACTCACGCCTGTTCAAGGGGGAATCGGTCAACATGGCGTAGCAACTGAGGGGCTATACTGGTGGAAACAAACCTGATGAGGTGACTCGCATGCGAGCGGCCGTTTACAAGGGCGAACAGGTCCTGCAGGTAGAAGACGTTCCCGACCCGGTTCCGGGGCCCGGCCAAGCGGTGATGAAGGTCAAGTACGCCGCCATCTGCGGAACTGATGTTCACGCTTTCATGTACGACATCGCGAAGCCCGGAACTGTGCTGGGGCACGAATTCGCCGGCACCATTGTGGACGTGGGGGCTGGTGTTTCGCGCGTGCGTAGCGGCGACCGCGTGGTTGGTGGAGGCGGCCACCCTCCCGCTGGTACACCACCCGGACCTCGAGCCAATCCGAGATTCAACTACCGGACAATGGGCTTCCAGCACGATGCCCGCCAGCTCGGCTACGCGGAATACGTGCTGATGGACGAGTGGGAGTTCACGCCGGTGCCCGACGACGTTACCGACGAGCAGGCGGCGCTGACGGAACCTTGCGCCGTCACCGTCCACGCCGCGCGGCTGTCGGACATCAAGCTGGGCGACGCCGTGGTGGTGCTGGGCGCCGGGCCCATCGGGCTGCTGTGCATGCAGACGGCGCGGGCCGCAGGGGCCACCACCGTTATCGTGTCGGAGCCGGCGCCGGGGAGGGGCGAGGCCGCCCGCCGCCTGGGGGCCGACGCGGTGCTGAACCCGCTGGACGGTGACCTAGAGGCCCAGGTCATGGAGCTCACCGGCGGCGCCGGACCGCAGGTAGTGTTCGAATGCGCCGCCGCACCTTCAACCATGGAGCAGGCCCTGGACTTGTGCGCGAAAGGCGGGCAAGTGGTGATGCTCGCCATCGCATGGGAGCCAACGGCGGTCCTGCCGCCCAACTGGATGGCGAGGGAGGTGCGGATGCAGTCGTCCTTCGGCACCCAGCCACAGGACTGGCGGATAGCGCTGGACCTGATGCGGAAGGGCCTGGTCTCCGTCGACCACATGCTCACCGCCACCAACTTCGTTCCGCTGGAGGGGATACAGGGCGCATTCGAGGCCCTGTGCCGTCCGACCAACGAGTTGCAGATGGTGGTGGAGCTGTAGGAGAGGGGCTAGTCGTGGGGCCGGGCAATTGCACTGATCGCTCTTGAGGCGTGGCGCAGCCCCTGAAGTACGGAGATGCTGGCGGTGATGGGCTACAGGGGAAACGGGGGCCAAAAGGTGGGGGATTCCGATGGCGTAAAAATGGAGCGGAAGACGAGATTTGAACTCGCGACCCCCTCCTTGGCAAGGAGGTGCTCTACCACTGAGCCACTTCCGCCCGGGCTGTACCCTATTATTTTAGCAGAACTTCCGGAGCATATGCATGTCAAATCCCTCGTCATTCAGGGCAATCGCGTTTTAATCAAAACACCTTTGCCGGTGCCCGTCATTCCCGCGAAAGCGGGAATCCGGAGGGTCTCTGCCTTTGCTGACATTGCTGCTACAAGATGGGATAGATTCCGGCTTTCGCAGGATTGACGGGGAATTTTCTGGCAATAGTGGGTTGCTAGATGCGAAAAAGTTAACACGCGATTAAAGGGCCGATGGATGCCTTCGAAATCCCGCACCACGGGAAACGTCAGTCCTGACAAGAGCGGGGGGGGGGTAGTTTCGTCAGCTATGCTGAATGTCCCCTCTCGCCGTAATCGCCGCCAGACAGTACCAGCACCAGTATCGTCCGGGTTTCCGGGTCCACCAGCCGGTATTCCGGCACACCGAAGTGGGCGTATCGCTCGCGTTTGAGCTCCAGGTCCCGCCGCCTCATAAAAGGCGGCAAGACTTCCATCGACAGGTCGGGCGGTCACTCGCAGGCCCGCTCGATAATGATGCTCAGCCAGTCGGCAGCTACTAACAGCAGGTCCGACTGAAAAATTTCTCGTGGTCCGAAAATGACGTCGAAAGGCGCGTAAGGCTATTTCCCCAATCCAGAGGCATTAATCGCGAGGGTAACGAGCAATGTGAAATTCAGCGAAGCCGGCCGGTGACGTTCGCCGGGTCCCGAGGCCATGTATAGGACTCCGCCGGTTACCCCGTACCGGTTGCCGTCCCCAGGTAGGGCACAGTAATTATCTTAGGCGTGCCTGGTCTCCAGCTCCCGCGTCGCCATTTTGCTCTCCCGCCGGGACTAATGCCCGGGGTCGGCTAAAACGCCCACGCGGGTTCGTACTCACCGAACACACTGCGGAACGCGTCCATCATTTCGCCGAGGGTGGCATAGGACTTGACTGCATCGATAAGTGGCGGCATCAGGTTTTCGTTACCTCGAGCCGCTGCCTCCAGGGATCTGAGCTTTTCGGCCACCTCCCGGTTGTCTCGAATGCGGCGCACCTCGTTGATTCCCTCTATCTGCAACCGCTCACCCTCACGGTCAACTCGCAGCAGGGGGATGTCAACCTCCTCGCCGGTGTTGTATTCGTTGACGCCGACAGTAATTCGCTCCTTGCGGTCCTCCTCCATCTGGTATATGTAGGAGGCCTCGGCGATCTCCCTCTGCAGGAACCCGGATTCCAACGCCGGGATGACGCCCCCCACGTCCTCGATGCGCCGGAAATAGTCGTAGCTGCCCGACTCCATCTGGTTCGTCATCACCTCCACGAAATAGCTGCCGCCCAGCGGGTCCACGGTGTCGGTGACGCCGGTTTCATGGGCAATGATCTGCTGGGTGCGCAGGGCCTGGAGGGCCGCCTCCTCAGACGGCAGCGCCCACGCCTCGTCCTTGCTGTTGGTATGCAGCGACTGGCACCCACCGAGAACGGCCGCCAATGCCTGCAGCGACACGCGGACCACGTTGTTGTCCGGCTGCTGCGCCGTCAGCGACTGACCGGAAGTCTGGGCGTGGAACCGCAGCTTGTGGGAGCGGCTGTCGGCGGCGCCGAATGTGTCGCGCATCTCTTGGGCCCAGATGCGGCGGGCGGCCCGGAACTTTCCGATTTCCTCGAAGAAATTATTGTGCACGTTGAAGAAGAAACTGAGACGGGGAGCGAACTCGTCTACGTCGAGCCCTCGCTCCTGGGCGTGGCGGACGTATTCGAATCCATCGGCAAGGGTGAACGCCAGTTCCTGCACCGCGTTGGAACCTGCCTCGCGTATGTGGTAACCGCTGATGCTGATGGGGTTCCAGCGGGGTACGCGCTTGGCGGCGAACTCCACGGTGTCAGTAACCAGCCTCATCGAGGGCTGGGGCGGGAAAATGTATTCGTTCTGGGCGATGTATTCCTTCAGGATGTCGTTCTGGATGGTTCCCCCGATCTTCTCCAGCGATGCGCCCTGCTTTTCGGCCACGGCCAGATACATGGCCCAGATGATGGCAGCGGGGGCATTGATGGTCATGGAGGTGGTGATACCGTCCAGTGGAATGCCGTCGAACAGCGTTTCCATGTCGGCGAGCGAGGAAACTGCCACGCCGCAGGTGCCGAACTCGCCGAACGCTCGTGGATCATCGGTGTCATAGCCGTAGAGGGTGGGCATATCGAAGGCGACGCTCAGTCCTGTTTGTCCTTGGTCAAGGAGAAATTTGAACCGCTCGTTTGTCTCCTTGGGACGGCCAAACCCGGCGAACATTCGCCGGGTCCAGAGGCGTCCCCGGTAACCTGTTTCGTGGATACCGCGCAGGTACGGAAATTCTCCAGGCAGGTCGTTCCCAACCACACGCTCGTCGCGAACGGTGTCGACGGCCGTGTAGACCTGCTCAACGGGTATCTGCGACGGAGTGCGAAACTCCGGCCGTCTCTGGCTGTCGGGGCCCTGCCTGGCGCGCCAGTCGGAGACGCGGTCCTTCAGTTGCTGAAATTCGTGGTCGGAAGTCAAGTGAGTACCTCCGTAGTGTCCGAGTAGAAAGGACTGGGAGTGAATTGAACGGCGCCAACCGGCAGCCGTTTCGAAAATATCTATACCGGCAAGTCTAGTCAGCGACGGCGGAGGGTGTCAACGCAGGCATGGTTGCGGGCTGAGCGTGACCGCTATCAGACAGCAGATGGCGTTCGACTCACGTCGCGCGCCGGCGGGGTATAATAATGGAAATGGCACAGTGGACAATCCTACAATCCCTTCAAGCGGGAGCATATACCGCCATAATGCTGGCGGTCTTGGGAGTGCCGCAAATGCTATCCAGCTATTTTGATTTAAGAGCGCGCCGGCAACAGGAAGACCGCCGACAGGAAGACCGCCGGCTAGATGAGGAGCGCCGACAGGAAGAACGTCGGCAGGATGAGGACCGCCGCCGGCAAGACGAGGAGCGCCGCCATCAGGGCGAGGAGCGCCGCCGACAAGATGAGGAGCGCCGACGTCAGGACGAAGTGCGTCGGCACCAAGAGTTGATGGCGTTGCTGGTTGCCGCCCTCAGCAACGGCAGGGAACAGGGCAACGGCCAGAGTCAGAATGAACTGATCCGGTCGTTGCGACAGACTATCGAAACGCTCGAGGCCGAGAACGACAGGCTACGGCAGCAAAACGAAAACGGCAGCCATTAGCCCACAGAGGCGATTGAGTACTGACGGGACTACTGGGTAATTGCCACCTCGGCGTAATTACGACGTCCCGCCCGCAAAACATCACCCTCAGCCACGGTAACGTCCCCTCGAGGATCGGTCAGGCGCCCGGAGTCTCCCGAGCGACGAAAGATTTCCACGGCGCCTTGGGAAATCAAACGGCGAGCATCCGTGTTGCTGGATGCTAATCCAAGTTTCACCAACAGGATGTCTGCGCGGTGAACTTGGAACTTGGCCGAATCCTGAGGATCGCCACTGGACAATCCGCCTTCCAAAGCTACGCGAGGGATGTCGTCCGGCAGACTGCGGCCCTGTACCACGCGCTCGAAGTGGGCTTGCGCCGCATCCGCTGAGTCCGAGTCGTGGAACTGGTTGGTGACGTCCCACGCCAGCCGCTTCTTGTGTTCCATCGGGTTGACCCTGTCCTGGGCCAGGTCGCTCCTCAAGTCCGCAAGGCTGGAGGACGGCAGGTCGGTCAGCAGCTCGTAGTAGCTGACCATCTGGTTGTCGCTGATCGACATTATTTTGCCGTACATATCCTCGGGGCGTTCATCTACTCCCACGTAGTTGTCAAGGCTCTTGCTCATCTTCTGCACGCCATCTGTGCCGACGAGAATGGGCATCATGAAACACTGCTGCGGTGTCTGGCCCATCATTCCCTGCAGCTCGCGGCCCACCAGCAGGTTGAACATCTGGTCGGTGCCGCCGAACTCCACATCCGACTCTATGGCCACCGAGTCGTAGGCCTGCAGCAGTGGATAAAGCAGCTCGGTTATCGCAATGGCGCGCTGCTCCGCATATCGCTGCGCAAAATCGGCCCTTTGCAGGAACTGGGCCACCGTGAATCGCCCAGTCAGCCCGATGACGTCGGCCAGCGTGAACTTGCCGAACCACTCGCTCTGCTGCATCACCTGGGTACGGTCCTCGTCCACCACCTTGAAGAACTGGCGCAGATAGGACTGGGCATTCTCCAGCACCTGCTCGTGGGTCAGCATCGGCCGGGTCACAGACTGGCCGCTGGGGTCTCCGATCTGAGCGGTCCAGTCGCCGACAATGAGGATTACCTGGTGGCCCAGGTCCTGCAGCTGACGTAGTTTCCGAAGGCCGACGACATGGCCAAGGTGGATGTCGGGACGGCTCGGATCGAAACCCATCTTCAGCCGCAGAGTGCTACCGGAGCTCAGTAGCCGGATGAACTCATCCCGGGAGATGATTTCGCTGACGCCTCGGTTGACGATGGTGTCCAGCGTCTCGGGGCTAAGCAAACTCTCTCCTCTCCTCCCGGCCCGGCACTATCCAGCCTGGGCCAGCACAGCCCGGGTGTCGGCCACGTCCTGGCCTATCCGGGCGATCAGTACGTCGATGTCAGCGAAGGTTTCCTGGTTTCGCACCTTGTCGACGAACTCCACCGTCATCTGCTGACCGTAAAGGTCGCCGCTGAAGTCCATCACGTACACCTCCACCAGCCTCTGGGTGAGGCCGAAGGTAGGGCGCACGCCAATGGAGGTGGCTGAAAGGTGGCGCTCTCCGCCGAAGTGGACCCATGTGGCGTAAATGCCGTCACCAGGCCAGAGGAGGCCGGGATAAACATCGATGTTTGCCGTGGGAAATCCCAGTGTGCGGCCCCTTTGGTCGCCGACAACCACTCTCCCAGTGAGGCAGTGGTTGCGCCCCAGCAGGCTGCCGCCGCGGGAAACATCGCCGGCAACCAGGGCCTCGCGAACAACCCGGCTCTTGACCGGCAGGCCGTTGATCTCGAGAGGGGGCACCGAACGCACCCAGAACCCCAGCCGTTCGCCCTCGGCCTGCATGTAGGCCAAGTCGCCCTCGCGGCCTCTTCCCAAGGCCGAATCCGGACCGAGCACGAGGCCTTTCATTTTCATTGTGCCGCTTAGCAATTCGGCGAACTGGCGGGCGGTTACCTGTGAGAGGTCCTCGGTAAATTCCAAGGATGCCACCAGCTCAATTCCGGCCTCTTTGAGCAACGCTACCTTGTGTTCCGGTGTGGTAAGGTAACTTGGAAAGGTTCCAGGCCGGAAGACGGTAATCGGGCGATTGGAAAAGGTGATGACGGCGGGGATGCAGCCGGGAGAAGCCCAGTCAAGCAAGTGGCCGAGCAGGTGCCTGTGGCCCAAATGGACACCATCGAACACGCCGACGGTCAAAACCGTGTCCCTTTCGGGCTTTAAGCCGGCCAGGTGCTGGCTGAAGCTCATCTGAGTAGTGGTCCCCTATATCGTCCGGGAATTACTGGTTCCGGGGGGATTTCTGGCTGCGCACGAGACACACGCATGGCGCATTCGCGCGGTTCTGGATGAACGGCGCGAGGGCAAACGCCAGCTTCGCGTCTGGGTTGCGCCGTGGCGCGGATATTAGCACAGGCCACCGGGAGCGTCAACCAAATCCGGCAGGCCCACGGTTCATATTCGTTACGGCCGACATACGCCGCGGGCCCTCCGCTGCGAGTAATTTGTATTGCCAATTTGGTGTAAGTATTAAATTTGGACTAAATTAAGTTGAAAATTTCTGTTCACTGCAGTATAAGCCTTGTATAATTTCTGCGTGTACAAGCCATGAGAGTAGGCGGAGGCGAGGCCCGCGGGAGGCGCTTGAAGGGCGCCGTCATTCCCGGGGTGCGCCCCACCACGGAGCGGGTGCGCGCAGCAATCTTTAACATTCTGGAATCCCCCCTGTACTTGGACCGGCGGGTTCTTGACCTGTTTGCGGGCACCGGCAGCCTCGGGATCGAAGCGCTAAGCCGAGGCGCGGCATGGGCCGATTTCGTGGAGAGGGATCGCAGGCAGTGCGCCGTAATCCGGGAAAATCTGGCTTCCACTGGATACTGGAGCTTGGCGGAGGTGCGGCAAGGAGACGCCACGAGGGCCTTGCCCACACTGCCTGGAGGCTACAGCCTGGTGCTTCTGGACCCACCGTACAGAATGGGATCCTTTCACGGGGTCCTCGAGTCCATAACCCGGCAACGCGGCCTGCTGACAGATGGGGCAATGGTCGTGGCGGGGCACTCAAAGCAAACCGAACTCCGTGCCGCCTACGGCAAACTGCACCAAGTGACATTCAGGCAGTACGGGGACAATGCGATTTCTTTTTATTTGAACGAACTGGCCAATTGAACGAGCTTCAGGGCAAACCCGGCGCCCCGGAGATGCAGCAGGTAAAGATGGTAATTTCGCTATATCCCGGTAGTTTCGATCCGGTAACGGTAGGGCACCTAGACATCACCTCCCGAGCCGCCAAGCTGTTCGATGAGGTGATCGTGGGGGTCTACGACACGCCGTCCAAGAGCCTTCTGTTCAGCACCAGCGAACGGGTGGCGCTGTTCGAACAGGCCTGCTCTCACCTGTCCAACGTGAAGGTGGTCAAATACTCGGGCCTGACCGTCCGTTTTGCCAAGGAAATCGGTGCCGGAGTAGTGGTAAGAGGATTGAGAACCGGCTACGACTTCGAATACGAATTTGAAATGGCCTTCATGAACAACAAACTGGAGCCGGAGGTGGATCTGGTTTGCTTTATGACCTCACAGGACTACGTGTTCGTGAGCGCCAGTCTTCTGAAGGAGGTTGCCAGGTTAGGCGGAAATATCGGGGAGATGGTCCCTCCAAACGTGGCGGAAGCACTCTACTCGAAATTCGAAAATCAGGTCCCTCAAGAAGAGTGACCGGGAGAGGGGGTTATCATAGATATTATTAATGTTATCGACAAGCTGGAGACACTCATCGACACCAGCAAGGCTGCCCGGGCCGGCGGTCAAATCCTGGTGGACCGCACCAAGGCAATGGAGCTTGTGGACCAACTCCGCCTGACCGTACCGAAGGAAACCCGGGCGGCCGAGGAAGTGCTGTCCCAGCGGGACCACATCATAAATCTGGCCCAGACCGACGCACGCCGCACCAAGTCCCAGGCCGAGGACGACTACCGGGAGCGCCTGGACAAGCACGAACTGCTACTCCAGGCCGAGCAGCGTGCCACCAGCCTGCTGCGCGACGCAGAGGAACGGGCACGGCGCATGGTGGAACAGTCGGAGGCGCAGTCAGAGGCCAACCGCTCCGAGGCCGACGCCTACGCCCTGCGAAGCCTGCGTACCCTGGAACAGGAATTGAACAGCGTCACCTCCGCCGTTCGACGGGGCATTGATGTGCTGTCGGGGCCAGCCACGGCCACCCTGACAACCCAGTACTTCGGCGACCCGCAGCCTGTCCGCTAAATGATCCGGTGCCGTTCCGACGGCACTTTCAACGTGCCCGTACCCGCCACGCGACGGAGCGCAGCCCGGGAACTCCCCGGCGCTGCATTCGCCGGGATAGACCAAGGACCCTATGCAGGGGCAGCCAGCAAAGAGGTTGCCCCTGCCTCTTGCTTGGAACCGCACCCCTGACCGCTTGTATTCAGAGCATGCACACGCGTTCCGAACCTTCGAGCTTCCACCTTATGTTAGAGTTGACGCCCGAAACCAGCATTTTGGCCCGCTCGGAGCCCGGCGACTCCAGGCCACCAATCGCTCAAGACAGCCCCGATTGCCCTGCATCCGTACTCTGTCGGGTTGACAGTGAATTTGGCACAGGAATACAATTTTCCATTATCTCGGACCTATTCGGAGGCATAGCCAATGAAACAGATGACTGTTGACAGCATCCGGGTGAGTCCGATGAACTATCAAAGAGTCGTAATCCTCCGGGAAAACGAGTCCGATCGGTACTTGCCTATCTGGATCGGCCCAGCGGAGGCAGACGCCATCGCCGTGAAGCTCCAGGATTTGAGCGTGCCCCGTCCGCTGACCCATGACCTGCTCCAGGAGGTCATCGACAAGTTGGGCGGCTCCATTAAGCACATATTGGTCAATGACCTCCAGAACGACACCTTTTTTGCGACCATCACCATAGAGGTCAATGGACACAGCGAAGACATAGACTGCCGTCCCAGCGACGCAGTGGCGCTGGCAGTCCGTGCCAAGGTGCCCATCTTCGCCAACGAAGCGGTCCTGGACAAGGCGGGAATTCACCTCGACAAGGAAGGCAAGCCCGCCGGAACGCAAGAGGCGGACCAGGAATCGGCTGAACCTCGGGGAGAAGTGAAGGAGGAGGAACTGGAGGGAATGTCCGCCTTCACCGACTTCATTGACTCGCTGGACCTCGAGGATTTTGGGAACAGGTGACTTTCCGCAATACACGGGTAGAGATCAGGCTCTCGTGAATGCAACCGGCCCGGCCTGGCGATTGTCGCCGGGCCGCGTCCATTTCGCCCCAAATTGGTACCTCTGCGGAGGCCCATGCAGACCCGGCGGGTCGACTGGTATCTCCGCCGGCCGGTTGTTTGCCTGACGAAAATCGTATTGACATCCAATCCCCGTGGTGATAACATCCTTGCCGTTTGAGCGGTTGAATGGACCGTCGGCTTATCGCGCTGCGACTCTTGGGTCTGGGCTGGTATGTGGCCATCTGCATTGTGGTCGGAGCGGTCGGTGGCATCTGGCTGGACAGGTGGTCTGGATTGACACCGCTTTTCACCCTGCTGGGAGTGCTTACTGGTACTGTGGCGGCATTTTACGGTCTCTACAAGATGGTGCGCCCTCTGCTTAACAACGAATACACATCCGGCAAGTCTGGCTCCAACGGAGATATCTCCCAGTGAGCAAGGGGTTGCTGGTTGGCGGGTTGCTTTTCATCCTGGCTCTCGCCATTGCCGGACTGATTACCGGAGCCATTGGCGCCGGCCTCGTGCAGTCCGAAGATGAGAGGGCCTCCGGCCAGACGGCGGAGGGACCGTTCATCCACAAACCTGCCGTTCATCTTCCTGCCCAGGTTGTTGGGCCCCTTGCCGCCCGTGAGCACTACACAGAGTTCCTCCACGCCGAGCACGACGAACGCGAGTACGGCGAGGAGAAGCTGGACGAACATGCCCACGCGGTTCTCGATGAGGGGCCGTACGTCGGTAACAACTTCATCATCACCAACACTCTCCTGTCCTGCTGGGTCGCCAGCATCATCCTTGTCCTGATATTTGCCCTGGGAGCACGGCGCGCCAGCCTGGTGCCCGGCCGGTTTCAGAATTTCTGCGAGATTGTAATCGAGGGCCTGCTGCGGTTCGTTGAAGGTACGGTTGGGCCGCAACGCTCCCGCATGCTGTTCCCCGTCATCGCTACCATATTCCTCTTTGTCGTCATCAACGCGTGGATCGGCCTGCTGCCCATCTACCCTTCGCTGGGGTTCAAGGCCGACGGGATCGTGGAGATCCACCTCCTGCGTCCCGCGGGCACCGACATCAACATGCCGCTGGCCCTGGCACTGATCTCCTTCGTGTTCGTTGAGTATCTCGGGCTGAGGATGCTGGGCATTGGCTACCTCGGCAAGTTTATTCGGGTACGCAGCCTGGCTTCTGGCGTGAGCGCCCTGTTCCGCTTCAAGCTTCTTGAGGCCTTCCAAGGGCTGCTGGACTTCTTCTTTGTCGGCCCGCTGGAGGCATTCAGCGAATTCGTGCGGCTCATCAGCTTTACCTTCCGTCTGTTCGGAAACATGACCGCGGGTGAGATCCTGGTGCTGGTGTCGGCCTTCCTGGTGCCCTTTGTGGCCACAGTGGGTGTTTATGGCCTGGAACTGCTAGTCGGTTTCATCCAAGGACTGATCTTTGCGGGTCTGACCCTCGTGTTTGCCGCCATTGCCATGACTGCCCACGAGCACGAGGGGCACGAAGAACATCACTAGAGAGACTTAGCTGAGGGAAATCGCCTTCTCCGCTGTCAGGGATGGGCGATTAACCGAGAGGGGCGATGAATCATGGAAATACTGATTTTTGTAATGGTGCTTGCCACGTTGGGGATCGCCGCCGCTGCTCTGGGCGGGATATTCGCCATCTACGCGTCCCGGCAGGACTAGAACGTCAGACCCTGCACATACTTGAGGAACCATACAAGGAGGGGAAATGGAAATCCTTTCGGCACTTTTGAGTCTACCGCTGGCCCAGATTGAAGCAGAAGCGGCCAAGCTGCTGGGCGCCGGTATAGCTATCGGCCTTGGGCTGATCGGCCCTGGTATCGGCATCGGCATCCTGGGCGCCGCCGCGATGAGCGCCATCGGGCGCAATCCGGAAGCAACCGGCAACATCCAGACCAACATGATTCTCGGCATCGCGTTCGCCGAAGCGCTGGGTATTTACGCCCTGGTGGCCGCGATCATGATCGGCTTCATCTTCTAGCGCAGCAGAGGACGAAATGCTGGAGACATTGGGAATCCACTTCCCAAGCCTGCTGATATACCTGATCAACTTCCTGTTGGTCCTGGGGCTGCTGTTCCTCTTCGCCTACAAGCCCATACTGCGCCTCATGGACCAGCGGGCCGAGAGAATCCGCGAAAGCCTGGAGGCCTCCGAGCGTGCGCGCGAAGAGGCCGCCACCTCCCAGGCCGCCGTGGAGGAGCAACTGGTGGAGGCCCGCCGCGAAGGCCAGCGCATAATGGACCTGGCCCGCGAGGCCGCCGAACGGTTTCGTGGCGAGGAAATGGAACGGGCCCGCGGCGAGGCGGAAACCTTCGTCTCCCGGGCCCAGGCCGACATCCAGCGGGAGCGGGACGCGGCGATTGAACAAGTACGGGCCAACTTCAGCGACTTGGCTATTACGGCCGCCGAACGGGTCGTGCGCCGTTCTCTGGACCGCCAGGCCCACGAGGACCTGATCACACAGGTGCTGGAAGAAGGCGAAAGCCTGCGAAGGGGTTAGCTAATCAATGGCTCAAAGGGTTTCAGGCATGCGATACGGACAGGCGGTGTTTGAACTGGCCCAGGAACAGGGTGAGGCGGAGCCGCTGGGCCAGGGCATGGCCGTTGTGGCCCAGGCCTTCGGAGACGCCGACTTCAGTGCGCTGCTCAAGCACGCCGGAGTATCCGCGCAAGACAAGCGACAGGCCATAGAGGCTGTGCTGGAAGGAATCAGCCCCATAGTACGCAACATGGTCAACCTCCTGACGGCGCGCGGCCTGGTGGACGCTATACCCGGCGCCTGCCAGGAATACTCTGACCTGCTGGACCGTCAGGAAGGGCGTCAAAGGGTCGAAGTCACTACCGCGATTGAGCTGGAACCCGCAGAGGTTGAGCGGGTCACCCAGTTCGTGGCCGAGCTCATCGGCCGTGAGGTGGTTGTCACGCCACTGGTCGACGAGGAGATCCTCGGTGGGCTGGTCATACAGATAGGCGACCGCCTGCTGGACGGCAGCGCCAGGGCCCGGCTGAACGGGCTGCGCGAGCAACTATCCCTGGGCTCCCGCTGAGTGGCCGCCGCCCCAAGTGTCGCAACTGTTGCCAGCGAGCATTGCTTGATAGCCCGCAACTCGCCTCTGGCTCTGGAGCTGTCTTATTGACGCAACGGAAAGCTCTCAGTTTGGCAGTTGCGGTCCAATGCATAATCTTTGGTGCGCTACTGGAAGTAGGAGGGAGGTCACTCGAATATACTGCGTATTCCTGTGTCGCTATTTTCTTGGCGTTGTTGACTGTGTCAATTGCTGCCAGACTGCGACGGCTTCGTGGAGAATCCACTAAACATGAAAAGACTTCCTCTGCCTCGCGCATAGCGCATACCTTTACGCTGGTAAAATGCCGGATTCAAGAATTCGGCCTCCGTCTGACTGCAATTTACTACGAACGCCCGCATCGTGAGGGCCATTAAGATGGTAGAGCAAGGGCCCTCTATTTAATTGTCGTGATTCCAGCCATAATCTTTTTGATGCCTCTCAAATTAAGCGAAGTCCCGACTGAATACGCTCAATACGCCCTTGCCGGTATCGCAGTAGCGGCGATAGGGCACGTGGCAGTCGGACATTGGCCGTGGCGGCGATAGGGCAGAGGGGTATAATCGGTTTTCTAAAATCGTCTTAATCCACTCAACTAAGGAGAGCCTGCAATGGCAACCAGAGGACAGGACATAGTTTCGCTGATTAAGCGCCAGATCGAGGAGTTTGGTGGCGACCTGGCCTTGGTGGACGTTGGCACCGTGGTCCAGGTGGGTGATGGCATCGCCAGCATCCAGGGGCTCCAAGGTGTCCGCTCCAACGAGTTGCTGGATTTCGGAAATGACACTCTCGGCATGGCGCTTAACCTTGAGGCCGACCTGGTGGGCGCCGCCATCCTGGGCGATCCCAACGCCGTAAAGGAAGGCGACCGGGTGCGCTCCACTGGCCGCATTATCGAGGTACCGGTTGGCGACGCCCTCATCGGCCGGGTGGTCGACCCCCTCGGCCGCCCGCTCGATGGCAAGGGATCCGTAATCACCACTGGCAACCGGTCCGCAGAGACGGTGGCCCCCAACGTGGTGGTGCGCCAGTCGGTCAACACGCCGGTGCAGACTGGAATCAAGGCCATCGACTCCATGATCCCCATTGGACGCGGTCAGCGGGAGCTCATCATCGGCGACCGCTCCACCGGCAAAACCGCCATCGCCATAGATACCATCATCAACCAGAAAGGTGGCGATCTCATCTGCATCTACGTTGCCATCGGCCAGAAGCAGGGCAAGGTGGCGCAGGTGGTCAGCTCCCTGGAAGAAGCAAACGCCATGGACCACACCATCGTGGTAACCGCCGGCGCCTCCGACTCGGCTCCGCTGCAGTATCTGGCCCCCTACGCCGGCTGCGCTATGGCCGAAGAATTCATGGCCCAGGGCAAGGACGTGCTGGTGGTCTACGACGACCTGACCAAGCACGCTTGGGCCTACCGGCAGATGTCGTTGCTGCTTCGCCGTCCGGCGGGGCGCGAAGCCTACCCCGGAGACGTGTTCTATCTCCACAGCCGGCTGCTGGAACGTTCGGCGCGACTGGACGAGGAGCACGGAGGCGGCTCGATCACTGCCCTGCCCATCATCGAGACTCAAGCCGGCGACGTGTCGGCTTATATTCCTACCAACGTGATTTCGATTACGGACGGCCAGATATACCTCGAGCCGGAGCTTTTCAACTCGGGCATCCGCCCTGCCGTGAACGTGGGGCTCTCCGTATCGCGGGTGGGCGGCGCTGCCCAGACCAGGGCCATACGCAAGGTGGCCGGGCGCCTGCGACTTGACCTGGCCCAGTACCGCGAGCTGGCAACATTCGCCCAGTTCGGCACCGCAGACCTCGACGCCGCCACCCGGGCACAGTTGGCGCGCGGTCAGCTGGCTACCGAGGTGCTGAAGCAGGCCCAGTACGCACCTCTCTCGCTGGAGCAGGAAGTGGTGATCCTCTTTGCCGTAAACTCAGGCTCCATGGAGGACGTGCCACTGGACCGGACAGCAGATTTCGAGGTTGGCCTGCTCCGCCACGTTTCCGGCAGCCACCCCGATATACTCGAGAGCATCGCCGAGACCAAGGATATTACCGACGAAACTGAGGCCAAGTTGAACCAGGTAATCTCGAACTATAAGTCCACCTTCGGCATTTAGAGAGGAACGCGTCAGCGGTCGTTCCGTGCAGGTGACAAAGGCAACCCTGGGGGATAGGCAGAAAGAATGCCCAGCGTAAGAGACATACGCCGACGTATCCGCAGCGTGGAGAACACCGGCAAGGTTACCAATGCCATGTCGCTCATTGCTGCATCGAAGATGCGCCGGGCCCAGAACTCCGTGTTGCAGGGGCGGCCCTATTCGGAAAAGATTCAGGAAGTTATAGCCCATTTGGCGGCCCAGCCGGATGACGATGTTTCCGCATCACAGCCTCTCCTGCAGGTACGGCCGGTGGAGAGCATCGCCGTGCTGGCGATCAGCCCTGACCGGGGGCTGTGCGGCGGCATGCACGCCAACCTGAACCGTCGTGTCGGCCAGTTCATGCTGGACCAGGAAGTGCCGGTGCAAGTGGTTGCCGTGGGCCGCAAGGGACGTGACTTCATGGTGCGTTCCGGCAGCGACCTGAGGGCAGTGTTCACCGACCTGGGCGAAACCCCCACGTTGCTCGACACCGTGGCCATCTCCAATATGCTCGTTGACACCTATGCCGAGGCGGAGGCGGACGAGGTGTACGTGGCATACACCCGCTTCAACTCGACCCTGTCGCAGACGCCCGTGGTCGAACGGCTTCTGCCCATTACCCCCTCGGACCTGACCGGGGCAGAGCGTGTCGGCTACATCTACGAACCGGACAACCTGTCAGTGCTTCGGAGCCTGCTTCCACGATTCGTGGAGATGCAGATCTATCACGCGCTGCTGGAATCCATCGCCAGCGAGCAATCGGCCCGCATGGTGGCCATGCGCAACGCTACCGACAACGCCAAGCAACTGGGAGAGGACCTCACACTGGTGATGAACAAGCTGCGCCAGGAGAGCATCACCAACGAGCTGCTCGACCTGATCGGCGGAATGGCAGTGCTGGAAGGGTAGCGATGGGACTCATCATCAAGGAATACACCGTTACCGGCAATCGCGACAGCGATACCGTGCGGGTCTTATATGACACCGGGGCGGGCGCCTCCTTTGTGCGTCGCGACATCGCCAGGCCACTGGGAAACATAGACACTTCCCCGGTCCCCATACACTTTGTGATGGCCAACGGACTGGAAACCTTCACGGTCGAGCAGATCATTAATCTGGCCGTGGACGTAGACGGAACACCCCTTGTTTACATGTTTTACATCGCTGAGGACCTGGCGGAGGAACTCATCATCGGGGCCGATATGATGCAGAAGTTTAAGATCAGCCTCGACATGGACAATGAGGCGGTTTCAATCGACCCTAGAGCCCTGTACCTGAGAGCCTAGCTCCCGGTCTCGGCGCCTATCCTGTTTCAGGAGAATGATATGGCTACCGGCAGAATCGTGCAGATAATCGGTACAGTTGTTGATATCGAATTTCCTGCCGACGAGTTGCCCAACCTCTTCGACGCAGTGGAGGTGGACAATAACGGCGAACGGCTGGTTCTGGAGGTGCAACAGCACATCGGCAACAACTGGGTCCGCTGCCTCGCCCTCGGCGCCACCGACGGTCTGGCCCGCGGCGTGGAGGCAACCGATACCGGCGAGCGCGTGTCGGTGCCGGTGGGACCCGAGACGCTGGGGCGGCTGTTCGATGTCACGGGCACGCCTCTCGACAACCTGGGGCCGGTGGAGACTCCCCTGAGGTGGCCCATCCACCGCGATCCGCCCACTTTCGACGACCAGAGCCCGAGCGTCGAAATTCTGGAGACGGGCATCAAGGTCTTCGACCTGATCACGCCGTTTATGAAAGGCGGAAAGATCGGCGCCTATGGCGGCGCCGGCGTCGGCAAGACCGTGATCATCCAGGAGCTCATCCGGAACATCGGCGCCGTCCACCAAGGGGTGTCGGTGTTCGCCGGGGTGGGCGAACGCTCCCGCGAGGGGAATGACCTCTGGCATGAGATGCAGGACTCTGGCGTGCTCTCAAGCACCGTTCTCGTCTTCGGCCAGATGAACGAGTCGCCCGGCGTGCGGGCCCGCATCGGCCTAACCGGCCTGACCATGAGCGAGTATTTCCGCGATGAGCAGAACCAGGACGTGCTGCTTTTCGTGGACAACATCTACCGCTATATCCTCGCCGGAATGGAGGTGTCCGCGCTCTTGGGCCGGATGCCATCGGCGGTGGGTTACCAGCCGACGCTGAGCACCGAGATGGGCGCGCTGCAGGAGCGCATCACCTCCACCCGCAGCGGCTCCATCACCTCGTTCCAAGCCATCTACGTGCCCGCAGACGACTACACTGACCCGGGTATCGTCACCACTTTCGGCCACCTGGACGGCGTGGTGTCCCTGGAGCGGTCGCTGGCGGCCCAAGCGCTGTACCCGGCGGTGGACCCGCTGTCCAGCTACTCGCGCATGCTCGAGCCGCGCATCGTTGGCGAGGAGCACTACCGGCTTGCCCGCGGCGTCCAGCAGGTGCTGCAGCGCTACCGGGAACTGCAGGACATCATTGCCATTCTCGGTATTGAGGAGCTGTCCGAGGAGGACAAGCTGACCGTGTTCCGGGCGCGCAAGATACAGCGCTTCCTGACCCAGCCGTTCTTCGTCGCCGAGACGTTTACCAGTCAGCCCGGCAAGTACGTGCCCCTCCGGGAAACGGTCCGGGGCTTCTCGGAAATCCTTGAGGGACAGCACGACGACCTGCCCGAACAGGCCTTCTACATGGTGGGCACCATCGACGAGGCCATCGAAAAGGCCGAGGGAATTCGCGCCCAGGGGTAGAGTCCGCCATGCCGATGATTTTGGAAATCACCACCGCCGAACGGCAGGTTTACGGCGACGAGGTCGATATGGTCATTGCTCCCGGCGTGGATGGCCAGCTGGGCATCCTGCCGCGGCACGCTCCTCTCATGACCATGCTGCGGCCGGGTGAGTTGACCATCCGCAAGAACGGGGCCGACAGCTACTTCACTGTGACCGGCGGCTTCATGGAAGTGCTGGGCGATCGCGTGATCATTCTGGCAGACGCTTGTGAACGCTCCGAGGAAATCAACGAGGAGCGGGCCCAAGAGGCAATGCGCCGTGCCCAGGACCGCATCGCCAGCCGTCCCACCCAAATGCAGATGGAGCGGGCGCTGGCCTCCCTGCGCAGGGCACAAGCTCGCCTCGACACCGTTCGTCGGCGGCGCCCGCGCCCTGGAAGCGGCCAACTGCCGCCGACCGTCAGTTCATCAGGGTAAGGGCGGCCAGCAGAATGGAAGGCCTTGGAAACAAAGTACCCCTTCCTAGCTGGAAGGGGTACCTTGGCGTTTTCACTCGTCGTTGGCGCTGTTGATATAGTAGGTCATCGACTGCAGGGACAGGACCGGGTCAATATTCCGGATCTTCACGCCCTCCCGGACATGGGGGATTATCGGCGCATAATTGAGAATGGCGCGAATTCCGCAGGCCACCAGCTGGTCCACCACCTCCTGCGTGTGGGAAACGGGCACGGCCACAATGGCAATACTGATCTTTCGCTCTGCCACCACCAGGCGGAGGTCATCCAGGGACTGGACCGTGAGGCCGCCAACGTCCTTCCCGATGACCTCGCTGTTGACATCGAAGGCGGCCACCAGGTGGAACCCGTCAGGGGTGAACCCTGGGTAGTTCACAATGGCCCGCCCCAACCGGCCTACGCCGACAACCGCCACGTTCCAGAAGGCATTGACGCCCAGGATCTGCCGTAGCCGTTCCAGCAGGTCGTTGACGCTGTATCCCCGGCCCTGCTTCCCGAATCGCCCGAAGTAGCTCAGGTCCTTGCGGATCTGGGCAGGCGTAACCTGGAGCTTTTCGCCCAGTTGCTGCGAACTCACCACCGTGACTCCGTCCTCCATCAGGCGGTTGAGAATGCGCAAATACTGGGGCAGTCGGGTTACGACGACCTCGGGGACTTCCGATCGGACGAAATCAGGGGGCATAGGGGTACTGGCCATAGGGGATCCAGTCTCCTTGCCGGGCAGCCTAAGCTGAGGATCAAACAATTGCCAAGCACAATTATAATCTAAATGCCAACCATAACCCCGTCAACAATGTAGGCCATGCACGGCAACCGCTTCCGTAGTAAATCAACCTGGCCGCAATCCAGTGTCCCAGAAAGGGTTACCGGCCCGTTTGGTTCGGGCGGGAATCCCTTTCGACCCGGCTGCCGCCATAACCGGGCGTGCTCCGCCGAACGGCGCGGCGATACTTATGTCAGCATTACCCGCCCAATAAGATTCGATCGAGCAGGAATGATAGTATGATTCAACTTGGAATTCAGGTACGGCCGCTGTCTTGAATAATTGGCATGGCCGACAAATATGAACGTCCGCCCTAACCGTAATCCCGAGCATGACTCCACTGGAGTGATTTAAGTTGCACGTCGGCGTCTGCAAATTGACCCTCCACCTCGCGGCGGTCTCCAGCCTGAAAGAAAAACGGAGGATCGCCCGGTCGCTGTCGGACCGAATTCGCAACCGGTTCAACGTGGCAGTGGCGGAGGTGGAGGATATGGACCGTCGGCAGCGTCTCACCCTGGGCGTCTCCTGCGTAAGCAACGACCGGGGACATGCCGACGCCATGCTTGCCAGTGTACTCGACTTCGTCGAACAGTCCCGGCTTGATGTGGAGTTGCTGGACGTTCAGACCGAGATTATCGGAGGAGTGTAGCCGGGAGCGACATCCCCGATGGCCAGTCCGTCGCGGAATTCCAGCAAAGCACTGGCCATTGCCTGAGCGGCAACGTGCTGGACGCTGTTGTGCGATGCCCCGTGCAAAGTAACGAAGCGCTTGGGACGGTTGGCAGCCTGGTACAGCTTCACTCCCTGCCAGTGCGGCACTATTTCGTCCAGCTCTCCGTGTAGCACGAGCAATGGCGCCTGGGCTTTTCGGATGCGCTTCAACGAGTTGAAGTGACTCCGGACGAACCACCCAGCCAGCGGAATCGGCACGGCGAGCTTGGCCATGTCTCTGATAGAGGAGAATGGTGCCACCAGGGCCATTCCGCACGGCGCGTGTTCAACGGCCAGCTCAATGGCTACGGCCGCACCCAGGGAGTGTCCAAAATAAACGATTCGATCCGGGTCGATATCTGATCGGGTCCGCAGGTGTTCCAGGGCGGCTCGAGCGTCAAGGTAGATACCGCGTTCCGTTGGTTGGCCCTCGCTGTTGCCGTAGCCACGATAGTCGAAAATAAACTGGTTGACGCCCAGCAGCTGTTGTACTTGCTCCAGCTGGCCAACACGGGTACCCAAGTTTCCCCCGTTGCCGTGGAACCACAGCCACGTTTGTGTCGGGGGGCCGGATACAAGCAATGGGCCCGGGAGAAACCATCCATGTAGTTTAAGACCGTCTGAGGATGTGAAAAATACATCCTCGTACGGCAGCCCCACCTGGTCCGGGGTACTCTCCACCTGTGATTGCGGACAGAATACGAAGCGCTTTTCGGCCCAGTTCCAGAACATGTTCGGAGCGATATAGCCCTAGGAAGAAATGGCGACCTGTCCGCGGGTCTTCATGAGTTCCAGCAGTCGTTGAGAAAAATCCCTCTTGGTCAGCACCGCGTCGCAGCCCAGTGTCCGCGCCTTGCGCAACGTTTCCGCGTCACCATGCGGACCGTAGGCGATGATTGGTATGGGAGAGATATCGTCCTCGCCTTGTTTGAACGCCGACGACAGAAGGGAAATTCCCTCCACCCAAGCTTCCTCATCTGTCTCGAGGTCCACGAGCGCGAGGGCCACATCGCGCCCGGACGTGGACTTCAAAAGCCCGGCCGCCGAATTGCCGTAGACCGCCTCCATCCCGGAGCGGATGGCGGCAGATTCGATTCGGGGTATGAAGAACAAGTTACTGGTAAGTACCAGGGCCACCTGTGGAATTGGTTCGTTCTCTTCTGGCTGATCGGACATATCATCGCACCGGCGGCGCACCAAACGGCACGGCAAGGTGTGAAGGTGGGTACGATGCCTGTTCCTGCTCGATGGTATCCATTCTGTCGGCGATGTCCCGTCGCTCTGGCCGCTCTTCCTCGCAGATCTGACACCATACAGGCGCTCTTGAGGAGAGCATCATGTTGTCCTTCTTGACCGTGATCGTCTCTATCTCCGAGCGGCAGACACTGCAACTGCGGACTATGCTGACCTGGTCAATACCTGGCATTCCTCTACCTTCCTTTGCCCTGCTGTCTGCATTTTGTTCCTCTTGGCAGACAGTTTTGCTTGGAGTGGACTAAGCTTCGAGGCTTTCTGACAGCAACTCCAGTATGTCCTTGGACTCCTTCTCTGCCTGCAGCCCCTTGGCCTGAATCCCCTCGGTCATCATCTGCAGGCAGAAGGGGCAGGAAACGCCCACGGTCTGCGCCTGAGTTTCGAGGAAGTGTTCGGTGCGGACGTGGTTCACACGCTGGCCCTGGCTTTCCTCGATCCACATGTGGCCGCCGCCGGCCCCGCAGCAGAACCCGCGCTGGCGGCAACGGCCCTCCATCTCCACGAGCTTCAGCCCCGGTATGGCTTTGGCGACGTTGCGGGGTTCGTCATATACGCCGTTGTGCCTGCCCAGGAAGCAGGAGTCGTGGTAGGCCACCGTGACGTCCATCATTTTGACCGGCTTGATCTTGCCCTCCCGGATGAGGCCATCCACGAACTGGCTGTAGTGCAATACCTCGAACTCACCGCCCAGCTGCGGGTACTCGTTCTTCATGGTGTTGAAGCAGTGAGGGCAGATGGTCACCACCTTCTTTACATTGTAACTGTTCAGGGTCTCGATGTTCTGCGTGGCCATGATTTGAAACAGATATTCGTTGCCCATGCGCCGGGCTGGATCACCGGTACAGGTCTCCTCGGCCCCCAGGATGGCGAAGTTGACCTTGGCCGACTTTAGCACCTTAACCATTGAGCGTGCTACTGCCTGGCTGCGCTGCTCGAGAGCAGGCGTGCATCCGACCCAGAACAGGATCTCTGCGTCGGGGTTCTCCGCCAGCGTGGGCACGTCCAGCCCCTCGGCCCAGTCGGTGCGCGAGAACTGAGTACCCCGCCACGGGTGACCTCGCTGCTCCAGGCTAATCAGCGCGTTCATGGCCGTCTCGGGGACGTTGGACTCCTCCAGTACCATGTAGCGCCGCATATCCATAATCGTCGGCACGTGCTCTACATTGACTGGGCATTCTTCCATGCAGGCGCCGCAGTTGAGGCAGTCCCAGATGGCAGTCTCGGGAATGACGTTGTTCAGAATGGGTGAGGGCTCAACGTGCACCGGATCGCGCGCGCCCTGGTGGCCGATCTCGACCATGTGGTCCTTGAGGTTCTCGACTATGTGCATGGGCGACAGCAGCTTGCCGGTTAAGTTGGCCGGGCACACGTCGGAGCAGCGCCCACAAACGGCGCAGGCGTATCCATCTAGAAGCTGCTTCCAGGTGAAGTCCTGCACCCTGGAAGCCCCGAACCGCTCGGCATTTTCCAGGTCCATGGCCGGCAGCGCGCCTCTCGAATCCAGGGTGCGGAAGAAAGCGTTGATGGGGGCTGCCACCATGTGCATGTGCTTGGAGAACGGAATGTAGACCGTGAAAAACAGGATTATGGCAAAATGGACCCACCAGAAGAGACCCTGCAGGATGCTGGCCGCGGACTCGCTGATGCCCCAGCCCACAAAGAGTCCGCCCAGAGCGCCGCCAATGATGACGTCGGCTTCCGGACCGGTGCCGCCCTCCGCGACATAGAAGCTGTGAGTCAAAACGGTAGATGCCATCAGGCCGGCGATCATACCGACGATGATTATGGCCTCGGGATTGCGGGTCAGGTCAAAGCTCAGCCGCCGGGGCCGCACCACCCAGCGGCGTGTGGCCGCCCAGATGAGCACCACCAACAGCACTGCTGCCAGGATGTCGAGATAGCTGCTGTAGACCCTTGACCCGGTCTCGGTCAACAGCCATTCCGGAAACGGCTTCCACGCCGCCGCGCCGAAAATGAAGATGGCGTAGGACAGCATGAAGGTGAGGAAGCCCCAGAAGATAGCAGCGTGGCCGAGACCGGCCCAGTCGCCGAAGGGAACGCGCTGCAGCACCTTCGTCTGCCCCAGCACGATGGCCATTGCGCCGATGAGCCGTTCCATTGGCCGGTCAAACCGTGCCTCGGCCCGGCCCTGTAGCACCAACCGGAATACTCGCTGGTATATCGCGAACCCGCCAGCGGCCGCCGCGGCCACGAAGAGAACGTAAACGCCAACCCAGATTGGGATGGGACCAATGTCGCCAGGAGGAACCACTGCTTGCACCTACCGTGTTATTTACTGGTGGACCAAGTGACACGTTTTTGGAGTTACTGCCCTGACCTCGGTCGCCGCAATTGTTCTTCAAGCTCCCGAATGCGTGCCTGGCCGACTTCGCGGGCAGCCCTTTCTGCCTGCAGAGCGGCGTGTTCTGTCTGCAGAGCGGCGTGTGCCTCCCGCAACGTGCTCAAATAGCTGCCCTGAACCGGGTCGTAGAATCGAAGCCTGTTGTCCTCCTCAATAACACGCCCCGGTTCTCGAACAGGACTATAAGTCAGCCACCTGCGGGATGACCTCTCTTCCCAGCAGCTCGATCTGTTTCAGAACCTGTTCTTGCGGCATTCCGGGCCATTGCATCCGGAAGATCATCATGTTGACGCCCAAGTCTTCCGCGTAGCGATTCAACTCCGCAACCACATCGTCCGGCGAGCCAAGCAGGAAGCGGTCTCTTGCCAGGTCCTGGTACGGGACACTGAACGACTCCTCTCCTGGCAGGGCCTTGTCCTGCCCCCATGCGGCGTAGGCAGCGTACTTGCCCTCGAGGTATGGCTGGCTCTCGATGTAGGCAGTCTCGCGGTCTGCGGCCACATACATCTCGCGCATCATCGGCAGATCCGCAGGCACTGGGTTGCCAGCCTTTTCCAGCGCGGCGGTATAGTGCGTCCACTGGTCGGCCACCATCGAGACGGTTGCGTGCGGATTGATCAGCCACGGATATCCCCAGCGCGCAGCCCGCCGGATCGCCACGTCGTTGTTGGCGGCGACCCAGATGGGAGGGTGCGGCTGCTGCACGGGGCGGGTGATCAGCTGTGTTTTCGGGATGGTGTAAAACTTACCCTCGTACTCCAGTTCGTCCTCGGTCCAGAGCTGCTTGATGATGTCCAGCGACTCGTTCATCCGGCCGACGCGCTCCTCACGCATCACGCCGAAGGCAGTGTATTCCTCGTCGCGGTATCCCAGGCCAATGCCGAACACGAACCGTCCGTTGGTGATGCAGTCCAGGGTGGCGATGCTCTCGGCAAGCTCCACCGGGTTATGCAGCGGCAGCAACAGGACAGTGGCGGCCACCTGCATATCGCCTGCCTCAGCGGCCAAGCGAGATAACAGGGGGAACACGGTGCTCATCTGGTAGGGGGCCGCCAGGTAGTGCTGCCCAGTGGCGATGAGGCTGAACCCGGCGTCGCGGACTGCGGCCACCTGCTCCACGCTCTCACGGATCTTCTGCGGCATGGACTCGCCTGGCAGATACTGGTTGGTAACGAAGAATCCGAGCTTCACAATGGCTCCTTTACAAACGTAAAGCGGCCGCCGTTTCGAGGCCAGACATCGGCATCATATTGTATAACACTTTTCGCAAAGGCGGGTGCGGCCCTGGGGAAATCCCAGGACAATCGCGTCTTGATTTCAGCGACTCAGAAGATTGGGGCGTAGTAGCCGAAATTGCCGATTTACAGGGCGGGTTTTTCGTTTTCCCGGTCATTTCCGGTCATTTCCGGTCATTTCGGCAATTCCGGGCTGGTCGCTGGTTCAAGGCAGGCCCAACCGGATGTCAGGCGGGTTGTGATTGCGGTCCGTTATAGACATAGAATTTATCCTAGAGAGGGGGCGCCAGGCTTGGCAAGGGGCGAATGACAGCAAAATGCGGCTCCAGCTTTTAAGACGCGATTGCCGTGGGGGAAATCCCAACGAGGCAATCGCATTACGACCAACTAGGCTCCGTCATTCAGGCCTTGAGCCGGAATCCAGAGCCCCTTACCGTTTGGGCGCCGAAGGTCTTCACCCCTACCCTGACCCTCCCACGGGGGTCCTGGATTCCTGCTTTCGCAGGAATGACGGCCGGGGCCAAAAATGACGGTTTACAGACTCTATATCCCTGAGTGCGCAGTTAAAGCGCGATTGCCCTGGAAATCCGCCAGGGGCAATCCGCTTTGCCAGGGTCTTTCATTTGTTCCCTCTCCCTCCGGGGGAGGGTTAGGGTGGGGGCGTTCCCTTTCGTGAGCGGCCATCGTATAGCCCCGGCATTTCACCCTCACCGCAGCCCTCTCCCGGGGGGAGAAGGAGAACTATAAATCCCCGTTCGCTCCGCGACCCAGGTTGCCAGACGTCTCGCCACCCGCTACATTCTGTCTTTTCGCACCAGACTTCAGACCAGAGGTTGAGCAGGCATGAAAATCGTGAGGTTCAATTACAACGGGCACATCGCCCACGGCGCGGTGGAGGGCGACGAGGTAGTCCAGATCGAGGGCGACATTTTCTCGGAGTTCAAGGTGAATGGAGAGCGCCGCAAGCTGGCCGACGTCAAGCTGCTTGCGCCGACGGACCCCAGGGAAATCTGGGCGCCCGGGCTCAACTTCGCCAACCACCTGGAGTTCGCCGCCGGTGTGCTGGGCGACGAGAACCCCCAGGTGCCGGAGCACCCTGAGCCTTGGATCAAGGCCCGCAACTCCCTGGCCGCCACCGGCGAGAACATCATACTGCCTCACGACACTTCCGGCGAGGTCCACTACGAGGGCGAGGCAGTGGCGGTCATCGGCAAACCCTGCCGCCGGGTCAGCCTCCAGGAGGCCGGCAACTACATCTTCGGCTACACCTGCGGCAATGACGTTTCAGAGCGTGCATGGCAGAGGGACGACTGGACCTTCTGGCGGGCCAAGGGTTCCGACACCTTCGCCCCGGTCGGCCCATGGATCGAGACCGACATCAACCCACAGGCCCTGGAGATGATCGTCCGGCTGAACGGGGAAGAGGTGCAGCACGGACGCACCGAGGAGATGCTGTTCACGTTCGCCGAGATCGTCAGCTATATCAGCCAGCAGATCACGCTGCAACCTGGCGACCTGATCTTTTCCGGTTCAACCGGCGTAACAACTGCCCTGGAGGACGGCGACCTCGTTGAGGTCGAGATTCCGGGAATCGGAGTGCTTTCAAACCCGGTGGTGCGGGAAAAGGCGTAAACTGCGGTCGCAGCCCCGGCCGCTCACCCTGAGCTAGTCGAAGGGCGCCGGCTGGATGATGCCGGATGATGCCGAGGGACGGTTCCCGCTCATCTCTCCAATTGCCCGGGACAGTCATTTCCCGGGTGCAGCATATCGAGCGCGCCTGCGCCGATACTACAGGCTGACCACGGCGACGGCGCTGGCAACGGTCTCGCCGCGGTCGTTTTCCACGGCCACGGCGCATTCTACCAGCCGCAGCCCGTCCGCCATGCGCTTCTCCACCACACGGCCGGACAGGCTGATGGTATCGTTGGCTATGACGGGCAACAGGTGCTCCACGGACACGCTGCTGCCCTCGGCATCCAGCCGCTCAGGTGGGAAACCCTTGCCCAGCAGTTCGACGATATATGACCTAACGGTCCGTTGCGGCAGGGCGTCGGGTGGCTCACCCTCTCCGTCCCAGTCTCCGTGGAGAGAGGCGTAGCGCTGGATCGTGTCGTCTGTCTCCCACTTGATGAGAACCGGGAGCGTGTCCCCCACGGCGACGGAGTCAAAATCCACGGTCATCGCCCACAGTCTGGCCATTTGATTCTCCCCGCTATCCGGCTACCGCATCGCGAAAAGGCTATCACCGCCCTCGGCCAGCGACAACCTTCCCTGGAATCCGGCGCTGGAATCCGGGCGGGCCTTGGGGTAACCTGTTTCGCGGCCCTTCAGGCAACCATCACCAGAAACCAAGGACAGAGTTATGACAGATTCGCAAAGGGACGAACCGTACAGCCGGGCAATGGTCATTATGGCCCATGCAGACGACGCGGAGTGGACGTGCGCCGCCACCATGGCGAAGCTGTGCGCCGAGGGATGGGAGGTGGTGCTGGTGCTATGCACCGACGGCTCCAAGGGCAGCGACGACCCGGAGATGACCGCCGAGAGGCTGGCAACCATCAGGGCGGAGGAACAAAGAGAGTCAGGCAGGATCCTGGGCCTGAAAGATGTGGTATTCCTCGGCTACCCGGACTCCTGCCTGGAACCCACCCTGCAACTTCGCAAGGACATTGCCCGCGAAATTCGGCGCCACCGGCCTCAGGTGGTCATCACCGAACCACCCACCCGCGACATAGACAGCCGCTACTACGGCAGCCACCCGGACCACCTGGCCACCGGCGAGGCGGCCCTGGCCGCGGTTTTTCCCACAGCCCGCGACCGGTTGACGTTTCCGGAACTGCTGGAGGAGGGACTGGAACCCCACAAGGTCCGCGAAGTCTGGATCGTCGGGGGGCTGGAGGGATCGGACCACTTTGTAGACGTCGACGGCTACCTGGACATTGCAATCGCGGCCCTCAAGGCCCACAGGTCACAGGTATCTCCCGAGGCCGCCGAGAAGTACTTTCCCATTGGCCGCGCCGAAACCGCCGCCAAGGTCGGCCTCAAGTACGCGGAGGCTTTCAAGACCATCAAGTACCACTGACGGCCGGCGGCAACTCGGAAAGCCACCAAGAAACCCGTTCATGGAGTGCTGAACTCACCATGAACGGGTTTCGAGCATTATGATTTTAGGCCGAGGCTCAACTGCCGGTTCTGACGTTGCCAGCGCACCGACGGTTGCCCTTTGTCAACAGGGCCTACACAGGCTTTCTGGCCGTCACTTTGAAACTGGCCGTGTTGGTGTAGGTGGCCTTATCCGACTCGTCCCAGAACTCGACGCCCTCACCCCGAACCTCGATGTCCTCGAACCCGGCACGGCGCATCCGGTCGATGTAGGTCTCGTGGTACTCGGCGCCTGCGGCGCAGGCCACCCAGCTCTCCGCGTCAGTTACGGCAGGCCCCGCGGCGGTCAGGGCCAGCACATCGGAAAGGTGGATGCGCCCGCCCGGTGCAAGCACCCGGAGACTTTCGGCGAACACGGCGTCCTTGTCAGGAGAAAGGCAGACGACGCAGTTGGAGATGACAACGTCGTAGGAATCGCTGGGCAGGGGCATGGCCTCCAGTTCGCCCTGCACGAACTCGACGTTGGTGAGTCCCAGCGATGCCTGGTTCTTGCGAGCCAGTTCCAGCATTGAGGGTGTCATGTCCAGTCCAGTCACATGCCCGGACTCGCCCACCTGCTGCGCTGCCAGGAAGCAGTCGATGCCGCCCCCGGAGCCCAGGTCCAGCACCCGCTCGCCCGGCTGCAGCCCGGCCAGGGCCGTGGGGTTGCCGCAACCGGCTGAGGCCGCGATGGACTCGGCGGGCAGCCCGGCCAACTGGCCATCGTTGTACAGCCGCAAGGCGTGTTCCAGGTCCTCGGGGCCGCAGCAGGCCGATCCGGCAGGCCCGCATCCACAGGAGTCGGTGTGTTCGTCCGCTCCGTGCTCGACCACCGGGCTGAGCTCGATCACCCGCCGCGCCCGCGCACCGTATTTTTCTCTGACCAGTTCCTTGATTTCACCTTGGTTGGCGACCATTTTCGTGTCTCCTTTCTTGAATGTATTCGTACAAAACTTGCGATAGTTGCGATTGATCATTGTCGTGGCGAAAGGGTGAGAGATTGCAGTTCAGATTGTGGCGGCGACCGGAGTACGGGATCGAGCCTGTGCCACGCAGTCCTGCACTGCTGGCAGCATCCGCTCCCACACCCTGGCGGCGGACTGAAACGCTTCCTCACCGGCAGGGGTCAGCCAGCAAACGCGGCGCCGACGGCCTTGGTGTTCCTCCATCCGACTCTCCACATACCCATTGTCCTGCAGTTCCTTCATGGTCGAGTACACCATCGCCTCAGTGGGCTCGCAGCATCCCTGGCACGCCTCCTTGATGGCCTGGTTGACCGCGTAACCGTGGAGCGGCCCTTTGGCGAGTTGCGAGAGCAACAGAAAGCGGCATAGGCTCCTCTTCACCAGGTTCTCCCAATATTCTTCGCTGGTCATTCCGCTCATTGCCACCTCATATACTGAAGCCTGATTACTAAACAGGCTTTAGTATAAGTGTGGCGCTGTCGTCTGTCAATCTCCTTGTGTAAATACTCGGTGTAAATACTCGCTGTGATAGAATTAAGCCGGTTTGCCCAACATGAAATTGGGACGCATCGATATGAAAATCACCGGTTACCAGACCCGCCTGCTGCACACTCCCGCCGACGATCCCTTGGCCAACAGCCTGCCCGACTCGGGTCGGCAGCGGGCCTTTGTTACACTGGAGATGACCACCGACGAGGGCGTGGACGGCGTGGGGCTCACTTTCGTTCCGGCGCTCTCCGCCAGCCCCGTCGCAGGCGCCCTGCGCACCTCGGTAGAAGCCTTGGCCGAGTTGACCATCGGCCAGGACCCGATGGAGATCGAGGCATTGTTTCCCGCCTGCAGGAGGCCACCTCCGGAGCCGGGCCAGGCGGACTCCTGACCATGGCCCTGGCCGCCGTGGATATGGCCCTCTGGGACATCAAGGGCAAGGCGTTGGACCAATCGGTGGCGTCATTGCTGGGCGGCTACCGGAAGAGCGTCCCCACCTATGCCAGCGGCGCGTTGATGCGTCCGGTCAACGTGGAGCGGCTGGCCGAGATCGGTCCGATGCTTGTTGAGAAGGGCTTCCGCCAGATGAAGACACAGATGGGGGCCGAGGCCCTGGCCAGCCGCGAGGTCGACCGCATCCGCACGCTTCGCGACGCCGTCGGCGACGACATCGACCTGATGTGCGACATCAACCAGCTCTGGAGCGTCAACCGCGCAATCGACGTGGGGCGCCGCGTCGAGGAGTACCACCTGTTCTGGCTCGAGGACGTGGTTGCCCACGACGACTACCAAGGCATGGCAAAGGTGGCAGACGCCCTCTACACCCCCATTTGCTCGGGAGAGTACGTCTACGGCGTCAATCCTTTCCGGCAGCTCATCGAGAACCGGTCCATCGACATCGTGATGATCGACCTCCTCCGCGTCGGCGGCATCACGCCATGGCGCAAGGTGGCGGCCATGGCCGAGGCGTTTAACATGCCGGTGGTCAGCCACCTGGTGCCGGAGGTACACATCCAGCTCATGGCGGCCATCCCCAACGGCCTCACGGTGGAGTACATGCCTTGGTCGCTGCGGCTGTGGGAGGAAACGCCAGCCTTCGTTGATGGTTGCCTGGAAGTACCTGACAAGCCCGGCCTCGGTCTGGCATTCGACCAGGACGCCCTGCGGCACTTTGCTGCGGCGTAGTCAACGACGCAACGCAAAACGCATATCACAAAGAGAGAGGGAGCGAAATGGTTGCACAGCTACGCACTTACACGATCAACCGGGGCATGATGGATTCTTGGCTCAAGGTCTTCAACGAGGAGATTCGCCCCATTCACGACAAGATTGGTATGCCCATCTCGGCGACATACGTTAACGCCGACCGCAACGAGTTCATCTGGATCCGCAACTTCAACAGTTCCGAGGAGATCCCGGAGAAGGAAGCCGCTTACTTCGCTTCGGACGAGCGCCGGGCCTTGGGCGACAAGCCCACCAGCCACATCGCCAAGATCGAGGTAAAGGTCATCGAGACCGTCCTGCAACCCGCGGGAGTTGCTGCTTAGCCGTTTATCCGTTCGAAGACAGATCGGCAGGTTCGGGCTGGATACTCGGACCGGGCTCAGGTGGTCTGAACTACTTGGACTTCTGTCCCGGGACTTGGATCTTTCCGCTGGTACGCTACCGGTTCTACGTGCCCTGATCAAGCTGCCGTCCGCCGGGATCGAATTGAAAGGGCCCAAGAACGGACGGCAACGAGTGGTCGCTTTGCCTGGGGAATCGGTCGAATCATTGGAGGCTCGCCGCTGGCGAGCCTCCGGGCAATCCAGGAATGGCGATTTCGTGTTTTGCCGTTCCGATGGCTCTCCACTGGACTCGGATGTGGTGTCCGGGTGATTTCGGCGAGCGGCCAAAAAGGGCGGCTTTAGACGAGTCAGAGTCCATGACTTACCTCACACATGCTTCCTTGATGCTGGCCAAGGGGATTCGCTCAAAGATCGTCCCAGAGAGACGAGGGCATAGCAACATTAGGAACAACCGGCGATTTGTATTCCCATGTGATACCATCAATGCAGGGTGATACCATCAATGCAGGAAGAAGCAGTGAGCCACTTTGCGGCTGAGTGGCGAAGGAAAAATGGCAAATTGGCAGTGAGGAAGTGATAATCCTCTAGCTTCGCATCCAGGAGGGATGGCCGAGTGGACGATGGCGGCGGTCTTGAAAACCGTTATGCAGGTGACTGTATCGTGGGTTCGAATCCCACTCCCTCCGCCATAAATACCGCTCACTATCTGGTGGAATGGGGCAATTCGAGGCTTACCAAGCCACGAGTTGTCCCATTCTTACGTTTTGCGTGGTGTGCCAGGGTGCCGTGAGTTCTTACAACAGAAACTATCCCAAGACCCACATGATTTGCTGAAATTTCGCCGATCGCTTACCGGGGTCCTGGATTCCCGCTTTCGCGGGAATGACGTATCAAAACTAAAAGACCCTGCGTTTGCGGGAATGACGGGTTGGTTGGTTCGCCGTGCTTTGAGATAATTCCCAAGTTGTTCAGGGACCTACCGCAGCGTCAGTGAGAAATCTCCCTTTTGAATGCTGATGGAGGCTATGTCCCTTCTGCTCGTAAGCTCCCGCACCAAGTCCAGTACCGGTTTGTCCTTTGATGGATATTCGTAGGACTTGGGGCCGGCGGCCAGCACTTCGTCGACCGCTTGCTGGTTGGAGCTGAGGACCCGGAGCAGAAACTCCTCGTCCGAAAGGTCCGGGTCGTACTCCTTCCGCAGCTCCTCTATGGGGCGCTGGGGCGGCTCCCAGTCCAACAGTTCCTTGGTCCTGGGCATCGCCATCACCCACGCTTTTACGTCGGGGTCGAC
Source organism: Dehalococcoidia bacterium (assembly GCA_965249355.1). Taxonomy (GTDB): domain Bacteria; phylum Chloroflexota; class Dehalococcoidia; order Lucifugimonadales; family UBA3495; genus VXOI01. The sequence goes on along the minus strand of CBDFLW010000004.1, from coordinate 1,100,849 downwards.
CGGGGCCGCCAGGTCCCCGTAATGGCCCAGAATGTACTTGATCACCTCGTCAGTAACGATACGGTATCGTTCACCGGTAGTATGGTTCAGGATGGCCTGGGCGCCGATGTATTGGGAGATCGGCGTCACCATTATGGGGTATCCCAACTCCCGGCGAATGCGGGCTATCTCGTCCAGCAGTGCGTCCAACTGGTGGCCCAGTCCCCGCCTCGCAAGCTCAGCTTTGTAGTTGGACATCATTCCGCCGGGGACTTGATGCTCGTATTGCCTCAGGTCGTACTCCACGGGCGCCCCTTCCGGGAAGCCCTCCCTTTTCGCTACGAACCGGAAATGCTCAGTCATCTCCGCAAGCGCCTTTTCGTCGATGCCTGTGGAGTATCCCATGGACTTGACGTTGCGCAGGATGATGTCCGCCGACGGTTGCGAGGGCCCGTTGGCCAACGGCGCCACGGCGGTGTGGAGCGTCTGGACGCCCAATTCGAGCGCATCCATGTAGTAGACCGGGGCCAGGCCGGTGGAGCAGTGGCCGTGAAGCTCCATGGGCAGACCGCCGATCTCCTTCATTACGGCAGGCACCAGCGTTTTTACCCGGTCCGGCGTCAGGAGGCCGTCTACGTCCTTGATAAAAATACGCTCCGCGCCTGCATCCGCTATCTGGCGCGCCTTTTGGGCGTAATATTCGTCGGTGTGCACCGGGCTGTAGGAATATATCAACGCCACCATGGTGATCATGTTGGCGGACTTGGACCACTGGATGGCCTTGGTTATCTGATCAATGTCGTGATACGGGTCGTTGATGCGGAGCCTGCTCGCTCCCGCCTCACTTATTTTCTTGGCCCAGAACTCGGTCACCGAGTCGGGTACGTTGCCAAAGTTGCGCAACACGCCGCCTACGATCAACGGCGTGTTGGGCATGGCCTCCGACATCAGCTTGATCCGCTCCCAGGGGTTCTCCCGCTGGTTACGCACACACCAGTCCATGCTGATCAGTGCCATGAAATCCAGTGCCTCGAAGCCCACCTGATCGATCACCGGCGCGATGGGCAGCATCATCGCCGTCGTCATTTGGCCGTTCCACAAGCTCTGGTGGGCGTCCCTCAGCGTCGTATCAACGAATGCCACCTGGTTCATGTCTGGTTGCCTCCAATGTTGGCCACTTTCTCCAGCCAGCCGGTGTTGACCCATCCCGCGATGAAATCGGCCCGTTCCACCAAAGACGCCAGAAAAGGGATGGTCGTGTCCACACCGGCCACGTGGAAGTTGGCCAATGCTCGCTGCAGTCGCGCTATGGCCTCCATCCGGGTGTTGCCAATCACGATCAGCTTGGCCATAAGGGAGTCATAAAACGGCGGCACTACGTAGCCCGCGTAGCAATGGCTGTCTACCCGGATACCCGTCCCCTCCGGCGGCTCCCATCGGGTTACTCGCCCAGGCGATGGCCGGAAATCGTCCCGCGGCTGCTCGGCATTGATGCGGCATTCGATGGCGTGACCCCTGGGGACCACTTGGGACTGCGAAAAGCTGATTGGTTCCCCTTGCGCCACCCGAATCTGTTCCTGCACCAGGTCGAAGCCGGTTGTCATCTCCGTAACCGGGTGCTCTACTTGAATGCGGGTATTCATCTCCAGGAAGTAGAAACTCCCCTTGTCCTGGTCGAGAATGAATTCGACGGTGCCGACGTTCTCGTACTTGATGGCTTGCGTAATCCCCAAGGCCGCCTGGCAAAGCTTTTCCCTGAGGCTGCCGGATAGCCCTGGCGCCGGGGCTTCCTCGATCAGCTTTTGATAGCGGCGCTGCACCGAACAGTCGCGCTCGAACAGGTGGACGTTATTGCCGTGACGGTCAGCCAGTACCTGCACTTCGACATGGCGGGCGTTGGGAATATAGGACTCCAGGTACATCCGGCCGTCACCAAAGGCCGACCGGGCCTCGGCGGCGGCCTCTCTGTATACGGTCTCCAGGTCGTCGGGCCGGTAGACCGCTTTCATGCCCTTGCCGCCTCCCCCCGCCGCCGCTTTCAACAAAATCGGGTATCCGATATTTTCCGCCGTGGCCGACGCGTTGGAGAAATCGTCGATCAGCCCGGACCCTGGCACAACCGGAATCCCCAGAGCGGCAACAGCCTGCCGGGCTGCCAGCTTGTCGCCCATCGTCTCGATGTGTTGGGGACTTGGGCCAATGAAGACAAGCCCGTTGTCCATGCAGGCTCGGGACAGCTCCGGCCGCTCCGCCAAGAACCCGTAGCCCGGATGGATGGCGTCGGAGCCGCTGCCAAGCGCCGCCTCGATGATTGTTCCCACGTTGAGGTAACTGCCTGCCGACGGGGCTGGGCCAATGCACAGCACCCTGTCGGCCATCTGAGCCGGCAGGCTGTTTCTGTCGGCCTCCGATGCGGCCAGCACGGTTTCAACGTCCAAGGCCCGGCACGCGCGGATAACGCGGACGGCGATTTCGCCTCTGTTGGCGATGAGGACCCGCGTAATGGCTGCCATTGAGCGAAATCCCTCCATCAGTCTACCCGTCAGTCTGCGTCGGGGGCCAGCAGGAAGAGGACCTGTCCGTACTCCACCAGTTCTCCGTCCTCTGCGGAAACGCGGATGATTCGCCCTCGCTTCTCCGCCTTGATGGTGGTGAACAGCTTCATCACTTCTATGATGCAAACGGTGGTGTCTTCATCAACGGTCGTTCCCACCTCTACGAAGGGTGGTTCCCCCGGCATGGAGGCCCTGTAGAAAGTCCCCAGCATGGGCGACGTGATAGATACCCGTTGCCCTTGGCCCGGTGCATCCTCCTCAGGGGGTCGCGTTTGCTGGACGTTTGAAACCGGCGTTGAGGGCGGTTCCTCTACTGTTAGGAGAGGAGCCGCCGGCGCTGAGTAGCCTGCCGGGGGGCCGGTCGGCGTTGAGGCCTGGTCAACTTCCGGCAGGGGGGCCAGGCTGCCGCTCCTGTTGACCACGATCCTAAGGTCGCCTATCTGCAACCGCAGTTCACTAAAGCTCGATTCATTCAGATACCTGATGATCTGGATGACGTCGTCTTCATTCAAGTCCATGGCTTATCCCCCGGAACGGGCACCACACAATATGAATCGCCACTCATCATACCCCATTGTTGCGAATGCGGATTCAACGCAGAGTCGAGTAGAGTCAACAGAAGTGGTGCAGGAGGAATCGGACTGAAATGGCAATACCACCACGTCATCCTTGTGGTAAGCACTGCCTATACAACGCGGGACTCCAGCCCTCCGGCACACCCGCCGCCGCGAAGACCCGCTCCTTCCCCTTGAGCATGCGCCCCGTCTGCTATACCATCGTCCCACTCTCCCGCGCAGCGCCACAGGAGCCGACATGCCCGACGTCAAGCCCATCCCCGACGGCTACACCGCCATCACCCCCTACCTCATCGTCGAAAACGCCGCCGCATTCATAGACTTCCTCAGCAACGCCTTCGGGGCCGTCGAACGCGTTCGCATGCCAATGCCCCAAGGCGGCATCGGCCACGCCGAGGTCGAAATAGACGGCGCAGCCCTCATGCTCGCCGACGCTCTGCCGCCCGAGTACCCTCCCACCAGCACCCTCATCCACCTCTACGTCGCCGACTGTGACGCCGTCTACGCCCAGGCCATCGCCGCCGGTGCCGCCTCCGTAGCCGAGCCCGCCGACCAGTTCTACGGCGACCGCCTGGCCAGAATCACCGACCCCCACAACAACCAGTGGTCCATCTCCACCCACATAGAAGACCTGACCCCCGACCAAATCGCCCACCGCCTCGCCACCCTGGGGGAGGAGTAGGAAGAGGCCCAATCGGCTTAAGAGAATTGGCCTTGGTTAGGAATCTTCGCCGGATTCGTTCCCACTCACATTTACTACTAGATTCTTCATCGCCTTGATGTGTCCGGGATCTTCTTTCTCCAACAGGGATAGCAGATTTGAAAGTACGTCCTGTGCCTCAGCAAGAATCGATGGGTCGTGATCCGGATCCACGATCGCATTGTTGTGAGAGAATGTATGTACGAATTGTAGAATCTGTGACTTCTTTGCTTCATCAAAATCAATATTTCGCAATTTGGTACGTAGATCACCGGCTACGTCTGGATGGCGAAACGCCATAAATGATTCCAGCAATCTCCTTGCAATATTTGGAAGCATATAGTTTGCTTCCAACGACGGCGTTTTCGTATATGCTGCTTTCAGGATGCAGGAAAATAGGTAGTGGTAATCAGAATCATACATCTCCAGTAATGGATCCAGTTTATCTACTCTGGAATGCCTCCCCTTGTCATCAACGCTGTAATTCAACATGTAAAAGCGCGCTGGACGTTTGCTAACGTCACTTCTACCTTGGCCTGGCAAATGGTGAAACCAATGCCTGACTTGACTGAAGAAGGTAAAATTGTGCGTCAACACAAACAGTTGCCCAGCCTCTTTAGTGCGTTCTTGGATGAATCCGAACGCGAGAAACAAAGAGTTCGAGTCTAGACTCGAAACCGGATCATCAAGAACGACCACTCCCTTAGAAATCTCGAAGCGGTGATCCGTTAGAGACTTCAGGAAATATAGGAGGCCGATGGCAGTAGTTTCTCCCTCACTCAGTTGGGTTGCTGGAATACCGTTCCTATTCAATACGTAACCATTGTCTCTCACTTCGAGCTGCAGGTCCTTATGTCCCAAATACCTAGTCAGATCATCATTCAGTTCTTCCGCAGGCCTACGATGTTCTGTGATCTCCATTTCCAGTCGCCTAATCTCTGAGCGCAGAGCCATCGCTTGGCGATTAAGCGCGGCAGTTGTTGTCCCACACACTTTGACGTCTTTAGATAGTTTACAGAAATGTTCCAATTCTTCAGCTACTAACCCGCGCTCCAGCTCACCTGCTGCGATGTTCACGGTGGCGACATGGTTCTTGCTGTCAAGGGCGTGTCTCCGGATTATACTATTCAAACTAGCCCACACTGTGTTGTCTGGCAAAGGAGGTGACTCGCTATCCATGGCGACGGGCGTAAACGGGTGCATCTTCTTTTTTGATAGTTCCGTTGTCAAATATTCCAAATAAAATGCGGACTGACTAAAGTAATTGTCAATTTTTGAATTTATCAACTTGTATTCGCTAACAAAATGATCGTAGAATTCCGCATTCCGCGGCAGTTCTAGGTTAGTAAGACATTCTCGAATAGAATCTATCTCTCCTTTTAATTTTTCTAGAGAGCTAACAAACGCCTCGTAGGCAGCGCTAAAATGGGCTTCCAGATCTGCCATTCGCTGCCGTGGAAGCGGTTGTTCACAAAAGAGGCATACGGATGCATTGTGTTCCTTATGAAGTTTGAGACCACGCCGTACCCAATCCGAGGTCTCTGCTTTGTCCTCTAGCGATTCAATAGGATGAGATACCACAGTAGATGAAAGAAGTTCTGATGTTTTTCCCTTCAAAATAGAGAATCCAGACCCCATATATTCCAGTTCTTCAATTTCGGGCTTCGGTGAAGATCGGTGTTGCGAAATCAACCTCTCCTTCTGAACGTCAGTTAGAACATTGTCAGGGGTGCTATCCTTGTTCAGCATTTCTTCAGCGTGTAGTTTATAGTGACCTTTGTTGTAATTGCTGTATCTACTACTCCCAGGTCCTCTGAGCAATTCTCTTATGATGGTTCCACGAGAAATGCAATGGCTGTCTAGCGTATTTTCAGCATAGGATTCGGAAACTCGAGCCTTCCCCAGCAAATGTTCGACCAGCGCAAGCATTGATTCATAAAAATCAAGTTTCTTTTGATTTTGAATACTCTCCCGTCCAAGTATGAGGATGGGATGTGTGTTTCCTCCAGTCGGAAATACGTTTTCAGCAATGAAGTCCCTATTAAACACACGTACAGAAATTGATGCGTCAGGAAAGTGTGCTCCTTGCAAATCCTGATTGCCTACCGAAAGTACCATTTCTCCGTAGGAGGGTCTGCGACAATGCTGTAGGTCTCTAAGTGCCCGGCTTATGGTCGTTTTCCCCGACCCGTTCCATCCGTAAACTAGATTGAACCGCCCGAAATCGTGCAATTCCGAAGGCCAAGTGAAGTTCCGAAATACGCCGTAATTGCGAAGCGACTTGATACGATTAATGTTCATAATACCTTCCTATGCTGCAAAATGGATTCACCCATTTATTATTTCAGCAGACAAATGTAGTAATCGCGGTGGTCCCGCCCGTCCTGGAACCATCCGTCGCGCACCCCACCCCCCCGTCAATCGGTGATATACGTGTGCGTAATCACCTCCCACACATGCCCATTCTCGCACTCGAAGTAAAACCCGCGTCCCCCGTGGTTGTAGTTGATCTCCCCGTCCGTCCGCGAGCGCGGCCCGCTCCCGTAGACGACTCCCTCGTCCTTCACCCGCTGCAGGACCCCGTCGAACTCCTCGTCCGAGGCCAGGAAGGCGTAGTGATTGGAGCGGGGATTGTCCGAGTCATCGAAGTCCAGCGTCAGTATGTCATTGACCTTCACCGGCGCGAAGTGCCCCCAGGGCCCCTCGTACTTCAGCCCGAACAGGTGGGCGATAAACTCCGCAGACTTCACCTTGTCGTAGGCAGGCACGATTGTGTGGTCTAGCTGCAACGGCATGGTAGTCCTCCTCCGGACAGCATCGTTCACCTGGACAAGCTGAACAAAAGAAGTGGGCCCGGCAGGGATCGAACCTGCCACCAGCCGGTTATGAGCCGGCTGCTCTACCACTGAGCTACGGGCCCCCCTGGACCTCTAGCTTATGCCCCGCCTTTTCGCAGTGTCAAGAAACATCCCGCTCGAAACACCCTCCCTCCCGGGCGTTCCGCCGTCCTCGCCCCCGTCGCTCTTCTCCCCTCAAACCCTGTGACTGACATTTGCCCATTGCCAAGCCCGGTGGCGCTTCCCTAGCCTAGTCACTGTCAGTACAAGACTTCCCTGCCGACCATGAATCCGAACCCAACCCTCCATCCAGCCAACGCAAGGGCCCATGCCGCGAAAACGCAACAAGACCGGCCGCCCCGGACCCGTCTTGGGCCTGCCCGAGAGCCGCGCCCGCCTACCTTAGCGGATGCGCAATGGCCCGCCGGTGGCCGGATATGTCCGCAAATGTCCGTGAAATCAAAAATCTCCGACCTCAACCAACCTAGGGAGCTGAACCTATGACCCTGTCCCAAATCCGCAGCCAGGTTGACGCCCTCTGCCGCAAATATGCCATAGAACTCGAAGTGTACCGCCTCCGAGACCTGGCCCATGAATTTTGCGATGAGATGACCGAAGCCGTGACGGGCAGCAAGCCCGGCCCCGTATTGCCGGTGTTCGATTGGGCCCAGATCCTCTTCAAGCGGATGCGCGGCCGCGGCTTCCGCCTCAAGAACTTCGTGACCCTCTACGATTACCTGGAGCGTTGTCTCGACCGCCGGATCCTGCCCCAAGTCAACGATGTCCTGCGCACCCTGCTGCCCAAGGCTGCCGAGCGCGGCCTGATCCCCCGCTCCATCGAGCCCGTCCCCTTCTGAAGCAACGGAGGCAGTCACCCCTGTGAAAACGCGAATAACCCCGCGAAAGCGGGTGCGAATACTACCGGAACCAGGGGCAAGGAACCCCCGCCCGCCTTCCTGGTTTGACCGATGCTGCGCCGCGTCAGTCAGGAAGAGTTACCCCAGCCCAAGCCGCTCGCGGTAGTCTGGGTCCCACGCCGCGATGATCCCACGCTCCAGTGCCTCGGGCTGCGGCACAACCGGCGACGGTTCCCCGGAGGTCGGCACCGTGGTGATCACCAGATCCTCCACCAGTTGCTGGTACGTCCCCTCTGGCACGCCCAGCAGTTCCTTCAGCGCCGGTCCGTTGTGCTGACCGAAGGCCGGCGACGGCCCCTGGATGTGCAGCGGACTCTTGGAGAACTTGTAGGGACGGCCCAGGAACATCCGCTCGCCCAGGTTGCGCTCCGAGGGGTACTTCACTCGCTCCAGGAAGTTGCGGCTCTTGAACTGCGGGTCGTAGTGGATGTCCCGCCCCGTCAGCACCGGCCCCGACGGGATGCCCTCCGCCTGCAGCGCATGCATCGTGTCGTACCGGTCCTGCCCCGACGTCCACGCCGCGATGACTTCGTCCAGCGCGTCGTGATTCTCCCGCCGCCCGAGCAGCGTCGCGAAGCGCGGGTCCGAGGTTAGCTGCGGCTGGCCCATCACCCAGCAGAAGGCCCGCCACTGCGAGTCGTCGCCCACCGACAGCGTGATCCACTGGTCGTCGCCCGCCGCCGGGTAGCAGCCCTGCGGCGCCCGCCACGGGTGCCGGTTGCCGATGCGCCCGCCCTCGCGCCCGTTGGCGGTGGCGTCCAGGATATACTCCGACAGGAACATCACCCCGGCCTGGTACATGCCCATGTCCACCCACTGGCCCAACCCGGTGCGGGCCCGGTACCGCAGCGCCGCCCCAATAGCGAACAGTGCTGTCCAGGTCGACAGGAAATCCACGAACGACGCCCCGGCCTTGGCCGGCCCCTCGCCGGGGTAGCCGGTGACCCAGCAATGTCCGTGGGTCGCCTCCTGCGTCGTTGCCTGCGCCGGGTAGCCCGAGTACGGCCCGCCGCCGTGGCCGTAGCCCGTGTTCGATACCAGGATCACGTCGGGCCGCAGATGGCGCATGTTGGGATAGTCGAGGCCCCAGCTCCGCATCACCCGCGGCGTGAAGTTCTCCATCACCACGTCGGAAACCATGACCAGCTCTTTGAACAGATCACGCCCTCTCGCGTCGGTCATGTCCAGCGTGATCGACTGCTTGCCCCGGTGGATCAGGTTGTAGGTGGATGGACGGTTCCACCAGTCCTCGCCAAAGTCGTTCTCGGCGAAAACGCCCGAGTACCCGCCGGTCCGGGTAACGTCCGGACGCCCCGGCCCCTCGACCTTGATCACCTCGGCGCCCATATCCGCCAGCAGCCCGCCCGCGTACGGCAACGCGAACACGTACGTCGAGTCCAGCACCCTGATCCCCTCGAGGGGCAGCCTGCCGCCCATTGCTTGTCTGATAGGAGGAGTCGTCATCAGATCGAGTCCGTCTGCCGCAGCACCGAGAGCTCCTTCATCGTGTAGCCCAGCCCGTCGACGTAGATCTCCCGGTTGTGCTGCCCCAGCGTCGGCGCCGGCATCAGGTACTGGTACGGGGTCAGCGACAGGTTGAACAGCACCGCCGGCACCTTGATCTTGCCGATGACCGGGTGGTCGACCTCGCGGTAGAAGTCCCGCGACTCCAGCTGCGGGCACTCGGCCAGCTCCGACGGCGTCTGAACCAGCCCGAACAGCATTCGCGAGTTGGCCGCCTCGGTGAATAGCTCCCACTTGCCCCGCTCGCTGATCGACTCCAACACTATGCGGTCCAGCTCCTCGCCGTTGCGGTTGCGCTCGGCGGTTTCGGTGAACCGCTGCTCGTGCAGCCTGGGGTCCCGGAAGAAGTTGGCGATGGTCTCCCAAGTGGCCCCGCCGCCGGTCTGCACTATGATCCACCCGTCCTCGCACGGCATCGGGTGGCCGAAGTTGCTCCCCGAGGCGCGCCGCCGCGGCTGCGTTGCCCCGATGAACGGGTACATCGTCTGGGTAGCCATCATGGTCGAGGCCACACATTCGGTGACGGACACGTCGATGTGCTGCCCCTCGCCGGTGTTGCCCTGCATGAACAGCGCCATGGCCGTGGCCGCCGCGCCGTTCAGCCCACCCTCGTACTGTGCCTGAAACCCGCCGTGCTTCAGGGGCTCGCGGCCCTGCTGCCCGCTGATGCTCATGATCAGGCCCATGGCGTAGTTGACGATTTCCTCCCCCGCGTACTGGCTGTACGGCCCGGTCTGCCCGAAGGGGGTGATCGACGTCAGCACCAGCCCCGGGTTGATGGCCTCCAGGGTCTCGTACCCCAGACCCAGGTCGGCAAGGTACCCCGGCCGGTAGCTCTCCACCACCACATCGACGTGCGGGATCAGCTCCCGGAAAAGCTCCCGGCCCGCCGCCGTCTTCAGGTTGATGGTCGCCGACTTCTTGTTCAGGTTCATCGCCAGGAAAAATAGGCTCTTTTCCGGGTGCGGGTCGTCGCCGAAGAACGGCGGCATCCGGCGCAGGGCTGCCCCCGTCGGCGGCTCCAGCTTCAGCACGTCTGCCCCGTAATCGGCCAGCAGGCGGGCGCAGAACGACCCGGCGATGTCCTCGCTCAGGTCGAGGACTTTCACGCCGTCAAGCGGCCCGTGGTTCAGCGGCGCGGGAAATGTGGCGTCAGTGGTCAATGGAATGTCTCAATGGGAGGGTTTGGGGTGCGGCCAGCCGACCGCCCCGCAGATTGTAGCGAAAGCAAGTGGGCGCGGCAACGATCACCCGCAGTTGAAGGCGCTCAGGAGGCACGAGAGCTTACGTCATCCGCTGCAGCTGGAACATGGCCCGGGTCACTGGCGTAACCGGTTTGTGCGCCGGTCAACCCCCAAAGGCCTCCCGCAACTTGGCCTCGTACTCATCCAGAGTGTAGCGATAGTTCTGGGTTCCCTCGACCTGCACGGCATAATAGCCGCAGACCGCACCCATCTGCACGGCGCGCTTGATGCCAGTACCTCTGGCCAGTCCCTTGATCAGCCCGCCTCGGAAGGCGTCGCCGGCTCCCGTGGGATCAACCGCCGCGTCCGTGGGGACCACCGGCACTCTCTCGGTAGCGCCATTGGAGTGAAGCTCCGCACCATCCGCCCCCAGTGTCACCACGAGATGCTCCACCATCCCGGCAAGCTCGCCCTGCGAATGTCCGGTGCTGTTCGTGATCATTCCAATCTCATACTCGTTGCAGATGAGCATGTTGGCCTGGCTGATACACAGCGACAGGGCGGCCGGCTCCCAGACCGGCAACGACTGGCCGGGGTCGAAGATGGTGTATATCCCCAGTTCGCTGTTCTTGGCCGTGAACTCCATCATGTCAGCCAGGTTGCCTGGACCAACGATGGCGATAGTGTCAGAAGGATCGACGCCCTCATATCTGAAACCAGCCTGGTGCTTCATCGCCCCGGGGTTGAAGCCGGTAAACTGGTTGGAGTCCAGGTCGGTGGTGATGTAGGCCCCGGCGGTAAGCTCTTGGTCAACCACGCGGAGATCGTCCGTTCCTAATTCGCACTCCGCCATCCACTCGAAGTACCGGTGATAGTCGCGACCGAGGGTTGCCACGATTCGGGGCCGTTCACCGAGCAGTGACAGCGAGTAGGCGATATTGCCTGCGGTGCCCCCGACGTGCTCGGTGAGGCTCTCCACGCCGAAGCTGACGTTAATGTTGTCCAATTGACCGGGCAGGATGTGATCACGGAACCGCCCGTTGAAATTCATTATCCGGTCATACGCCATCGAGCCCGATACCAGAATGTCCATCCAGAACCCTCGCCTATGGTTCAAAGTACCGTGATGCGCTAGCAGCCGTACTGGCCTTCTATCGCTCCCACAAACTCCATCTCATCGCCCGGCTGCAGCCCGTTCCGCGCCGCCTCACCCGCATTGACCTCCAGCACATAGCGGACTGGCCCCGGCGACCAGACTCTCGGGATCTCTTCGTTGCCGGCATTGGGAGGCGGCGTCGGAACATCTGCCGCGACATCCAGGAGGCGGCACTGGGCGTCGATCCAGATTATGTCCAGCGGAAAGTGCATTTCCTTCATCCAGAAATTACGCGGCCGCTCATCCTCGAACACGAATAGCATGCCGGTGTCCCCGGCCATGCTTTCGCGTCCGGAGAGACCCTGCTGCCGCTCTCCGGGCAGCACCGCCAGGTCCACAAAGTAGGAGACTTGTCCGATTCGCACCTCTGGCCGCAGATCCTCTTCGACAGGAGCAGTTGCCGTAGCGTCAATCTGGGCGCCCATTTGGGTTGAAACGCAACCCAGGCTGATCAAGAGTCCCCAAAGCAGCAACAGAGGCAGCATTGAAGTCAATCGCACCGGCATGCCAGTGGGAGGCACCCAGTCCGTATTCCCAATTGCCGGGAAATAGCAACCCCCTATTGTGAACCTGAGATGACAGAGACCCGAGATGATGATGGCTAGATATGGAGCAATGGCCAGAACAGGCCAAGCGACATATTATCCCAACCCTCAGCGTGCACTCAACCTAGACTACGCAGATACAGGAGGGTTTCGGTAGCGGGCGCATCGCAGCCTCAGGATCTCTGTCGAATATCAACGCCCCAAGAATGCCACATTTCGGCGTGAAGAATCAGGTGGCGGGGGGTGTAGCATGTGAGAGCAGAAACCCGAGGACTTGAAGCGAGTTGAGTTCCTTTTAGGTCCGCCAAAATCTGGAGAAAGACTGGTGCGCATCATACAGAAGTTCATGGCTGGGGAGAGAATGGCGGGACTGGTTGCCTTTCAACTAACAGGCCCCGGTTGGGCACCCAGCCCTCGTTAGCCGCGTTTCTCACAGCGAAACAAGGGCTTCGTCAGAGCAAAGCAAATAGACCAAATGCTAAAACAGTGATCTTCTATTCATCGTCAAGAGGCTGATATGAGCGCAATCGAGACGTGGGGCGAAATGGTGCGGGTGGAGCACGAGCAATCGGACCGCAAACGGGGGGTCCGGCCCAGCGACCACTGGACCGATTACGCCCGGCAGTTCAAGGACGACCCGCATCGGCAGGGGGACCCGCTGGTGGAGGCGTTGCGGGTTCATCTGCGGCCCGAGGATACGCTGCTGGACGTGGGCGCTGGCGGCGGCCGGCTGGCGCTGCCGCTGGCGCTTTCCTGCCGGGCGGTGTCGGCCGTAGAGCCATCGCCCAGCATGTGCGCCGTGCTGAAGGAGACCGCCGAGGAATTCGGCATCGGGAACGTATCGATCACCGGGGCTGGCTGGCTGGAGGCTTCCGTTGAGCCAGCCGACGTCGTTTTGTGTAGCCACGTGGTATATGTCGTCGAGGACATAGGGGGTTTCGTGCGAAAGCTTGACAGCCACGCCCGCCGTGTCGTCCTGTGTGTTTTGTTCCAGTCCCCGCCCCAAACACAGATGTGCGGGCTGTGGGAGCGGGTGCACGGCGAGCCCCGGCACCTGCTGCCGTGCCTTCCAGAATTCTTGCCAGTTCTGGAGGAATTGGGGATTCAAGCCGAGGTGACCGAGATCGGCGGGCTACCGGCTCGGGGCTTCGACAGCCTTGAGGAAGCGCGGGCAATGATCACGCAGCGGCTCTACGTGGCACCCGGGACCGAGGAGATGGAGCGGCTGGAACGGGCATTGGATGAATCTCTGCACGAGGTAGACGGCTCTTGGCAGATCAGGGGCACGGAGCGGCTACAACCAAGAGTCGTGGCGTGGAAGACGGGTGGGAGTTAGCCCTCTGGGCAAATCGTTGTGTCAGATGACCGAGGGGAAAACGTCCACGACCTGGCCCGCTCTACGCGGGGGAGGTAACGGATGCGTAGCTTCAGAAGTTGAACGGGGTCCAAGGCTGCAAAGGCACGGCAAACATGCGGTCGGCGAGGCGGAGGGCACCCGGTTTGTGTTCGTCGATGAGACCGGCGGCACACATGCTGGAGAAGCTGACGGTGCCAAGATAGACGGACGCAAGAGCTGCGATGTCGGCCGTTATGTCGGGGGAGCCGGCGGTTGCAGTGCAGACGGCACCTTCGGGGTCACCCTCCAGATGGAAACAGCCGTTGTTCCAGGGGCACAGAGGGTCGCGTACTTCGAGCGTCAGGGCGCCGGGTTCGGCATAGCGGCGCTGCCGGAGGGCTGCGGCGGCGTCTACGACGCGGATCCACACGCCATCGCGAACAGTGCGTTGCAGGCGGCGGGGGTCGGCCAGCATCCACGGCAACGGATCGTCTAGGGGGCGCTTGATGGCCTCGGTGACGCCCATAAGGTCGATGTCGAAGCAGAAGCGCCATAGGGCGGCGTAGGCTTCCCTGGTGACCGCCATCAGCTCGTTGATGGTGATGGTTGGGCGATTGGAGCGGTAGGCAACATAGCCGTCAATCCTGCCGTCCTGCTCGTAGGCGGCGTAGAACAGGCCCCCGCGGCCGCGGCCCCTGACGCGAGGTTGCGGATCATGAGCATCGGGGGCGCGGGACTCTTCGTCCCACTTGTGCGGCGGCTTCGGGAACACGCCGGGGCGCCCGGCGGTGACGCGGCGGTACACTTCCGGCAGTTCTCGGCCGATATCGTCCGGCTCGATGAAGACCATGCGACCGGGGCTAACGTACTTGCGGCCATAGGCGTTGTAGGGGCGCTCGATCCGCCAGCTTTCGAACTGGGTGCCCACGCTGTAACCGAAACGGCCGTAGATGGCGCTCTCGGAGGCGAAGAGGGCGGCCAGCGGCTCGCCCCACTCGTGCATGTCGTTCAGCTGGCGTCGCATCATCCGTGACATTACCCCCTGGCGGGTGTGCGTGGACTGCACGGCCACATTAGCCACTCCGCCGACGACGGAGGTACCGCCCGGAATGGACATTTCGAGTTGATGGCACTGGCAGCCGCCGATGATGTTACTGCCCTCGAATATCGCGAGGGAGCGAGACAGGTCGAAATGCGGACGCAACTCCTCCGGGTCGTTGTCCAGCCTGTTGCTGTGGGCCCTTGACTCCGCCCTCAACCACTGGAGAAACTCGCCTGTTGCCACCGGCCTGAGTTCTTGCTCCGGCATCTACTGCGCGCTCCCGTCTCCGTTTGTCTGTGCCGAAGTATAGCCGATTGGGGAGAGTCTCATGGCGAGCGCCTTTATGTTGGCTATTCTCACAAATTTCAACGTATCTTTTTGACGCACATGATACATTTGCATTGACAATATGGCCTTCCATTGTTTTATATTAGAAATTAAAAATGTCCAACGATGCGGGGGAGGTAAACCTTAAACACGACACTGAGCCGACTGCTCCTCTTCACATTCTTGTTGGTCATTCCAGTGTTGCTACTGGCCGTGGCCTGCGGGTCCCACGAGGAGCCAACCACGGGGGCAGGGCCAGAGATTCCATTCGTGATCGGGGTAATGGAGTCGATCACCGGGCCGGGCGAGACCTACGGCAACGTGTTGGTGCAAGCCAAGCAGATGGCCGTGGATGAGATCAATGCCGCCGGCGGCATCAATGGAAGGCAACTGAAGCTCATTGTCGAAGACTCGAAGTGCGCTGCCCAGGATGCGATCACGGCCTACAACAAACTCACAGACGTTGATGGGGTGAAGATTATTCTCGGCACCTCGTGCAGCGGGGCAATGCTAGGGGCAGCCCCTCTGGCAGAGACCGACGGGGTGGTGATGTTCTCCGGGCTCGCGACCAATCCTGACATCGCCAATGCGGGCGACTACATTTTCCGCACTTCTATGAGCGACGTTCATGTGGGCGTGGACACTGGCAACGTAATGTGGGCCGACGGAATCCGCAGCGTGGCCACCATCACGGAGGCCACCGACTACGCCGAGGGCGTCCGCCGCATCACCGTAGAGCAGTTTGAGAAACTGGGCGGGGTCCTGGCTGCAGAGGAGGGTTATGCTTCTGATATCACCGATTTCAGGACTCAACTGACCAAGCTATTAAGTGCTAACCCGAACGCAATTCCCATCGCGGCCCAGTCGGAATTCACGGGCGGCACGATAATCAAACAGCTGCGAGAGTTAAACTTCAACGGCCCGATCTATTCAGAGATCGTGCCAGTAGGCGCAACGGCATTGGAGATAGCGGGGGACTTGGCCACCGGGGTGAAGGCGATCCTCGCCGACATTGATCCCCAGAGCGCCAAGGGATAGCAGGTACTGTCCAACTTCCGAGACCGCTACGACTACGTTACCCTCGCCTGGTATCTGGGATCGGCATTCGACGACGTGTACATAGCAGCCGAGTGCCTGGGCCAGACCAATGACGACCAGGACGCCGATGGCTTCCGCGACTGCCTGTACAACATCACTTGGAGCGGGGCCATCGGAGACAACTACAGCTTTGACGAGAACGGCGAGGTTGTCGGTCTGTCCAACGTGGTGATCGAGGTACTGCCCCTCGACGGACGGACTGAGGAAAACCAGGGCTACGCAGTCCTGGGCCCGGCTCCGGACGAGGTCGCTGCGATGGCGGCGGCACCTGGCGGCCGTTTGTGATCAGTGTCATGGAGTCCATTACCGGGCCGGGCGAGACCTACTGCAACGTGGCGGTGCAAGCCAAGCAGATGGCCGTGGATGAGATCAACGCCGCCGCCGGCATCAATGGAAGGCAACTGGACCTCAGAGTCGAAGACTCCAAGTGCGCCGCCCAGGATGCCATCACCGCCTACAACAAGTTGACCGACGTCGACGGAGTAAAGATCATTCTGGGGACATCCTGCAGTGGTGCGATGCTGGGAGCCGTTCCCCTCGCAGAAACCGACGGCGTGGTGATGTTCTCGGGCCTGGCGACAAACCCGGATATCGCCAACGCGGGCGACTACATTTTCCGCACCGCGATGAGCGACCAGCAGCTGGGCATTGACACCGGCAACACCTTGTGGACCGACGGCATTCGCTCGGTGGCGACCATCACCGAGGCCACCGACTACGCCGAAGGAGTCCGCAGTACCATGGTGGAGCGGTTCTAAGAATTGGGCGGAACAGTCGTGGGAGTGGAGCGCTACGCCTCCGAAGTCACCGACTTCAGGACTCAGTTAACCAAACTGGTGAACGCCGGTCCGGACGCTCTGCACATTGCTTCACAATCGGAGTTTACGGGTGGCACCATAGTGAAGCAGGTGAGGGAGCTGGGTTACGAAGGGCCGATATACTCTGAAATAGTTCCCGTTGGGACCACCGCCCTGGAAATAGCGGGAGACGCAGCCACCGGCCTGAAAGCCATCATCGCCGATCTTGACCCGAACAATACCAAGTGTCAGGAAGTGCTATCCAACTTCAGGGATCGCTACGACTATGTCACCCTCCCCTGGTACATCGGCTCGGCTTATGACGAGGTGTACATCACGGCAGAGTGCCTGGGGCGGATCAACAACGACCAGAACGCCGATGCCTTCCGCGACTGCCTGTACAACATCACTTGGAGCGGCGCCATCGGGGACAACTACGGCTTCGACGAAGACGGTGAGGTGATAGGGCTGGGGAACCTGGTTGTCGAGGTTCTGCCCCTTGCCGAGCGGAACGAAGGCAACCAAGCATACCGCGTGCTGGGTTAGGCGCAGACGCCTTAGATTGATTCGCGGTTACCAGGAACCAACAAGGGGCCAGTCGCACCTGCTGCGACCGGCCCCTTGTTCGTCCACGCTCTCCCTTAATGGCCCTGATGGTGTCTGCAAGGACAACGAACCATGCAGCGAACCATGGAGGATAGTGTGCGGTTTGTGTGATGGAGGGAGTTTGCATGTTGGAGGGGGTAGAGGGCAGGGCTCTGGGTTCCCGCTTTCGCGGGAATGATGGGTAGTCCGACACCCCAGAATCGATGGGCGAATCACCGGGCCCCGTCATTCCGGTCTTGAGCCGGAATCCAGGAACCCTGGCGCTGTTTTCGTTGGCCTTTTTCCCCAGCCCTTCTGGATTCCGGCTCAATGACGGAATGACGATAAAGTCTTCGGCAGTCATCAATTCAATAAAGTGGGACTACTAACGGGCCGACGCAAGACGTCGGGGATCGATCGCCCCCAACCTGCTCTTGGTTTTTCGGTTCTGAAACCGTAACTGTGGTATTTTCGGGACGCTCACTGACCTAAAATCGTTTCGCGAATAACGTATTGCTGGGCCAATCCGTCGGCGAAATCCGCCTTCCCTCATTCTCAACCACCCGATTGCAGGCCATCGTCCTCGCCCTGGTCGCCTTGGCCTACGTGGGGTGGAAGGTCAGCGAGTCCCCTACGCAGTCCTTGCAATTCGCATTCAATGGGCTGTCAGTCGGGGCAGTGTATGCTCTGCTGGCCATGGGCTTCACCCCGGTCTACAGCACGGTGTGGTTCTTCGACCTGTATTACGGCACAGCGGCGGCCATCGGGGCCTACAGCGTCCTCTACCTGAGGTCATCGGAAACGCTGGGGGGACGCTACGAGGTCAACGAGGCGTCGGTCAACGCGGGGTTCGCGGTGGTGACGGCAGGGGTGGTCGCCTGGGCGTTGCACACCAGCTTCTATTCGCGATTGAGAGCGCGATTCGGCCGGGCGGTGCCGCTTACCGGGATCGGGTTGGTTGGCGGGGGCGCGGGCGCGGGCGCGTACATTGGGCTTCGTGCTCACCTTTCCCGGCAATCTGAACGTGCTGTTCGCACCGGCGGTCGGGGCAGCGGTGGCGGTCGTAGCGTTCCTTGTTCTGAAACGGGGATCTGAGAAAATCGGTCCCTGGTCTGAAACTGTCCCATTCACGGCCGTGGCAGGAATTGTTGCGGCCGCCTTGGGGGCCTGGTGCGGTTTAATGCTGGCGGGAGAGCCAGGCTCGAAGCTGTACCTGAGCTGGGCGGTCTCGTGCCTCCTGGCAGGAGTGGCTGGGCTGGCGCTGTACCGGGGGCTGTACGTGTACATGCGGCAGCGCTCGCGGTCGCCGCTGATCATGCTGGTGGCTTCGCTGGGGATACTGCTGGCGATCACTGCCACGACCACCATCGTATTCCAGAGCGCGCCCCGTCCGCTGCCCGACGTTTTCGCCACGACGCCATGGACCATTGGCGGCGCCAACATCAAGGGCTTTAACGTATTCATTATCGGGGTGGCGGTGGCCGAATTCGTGGGGCTGCTTCTGCTGCTCAGGATGACGACGTTCGGCAAGGCGGTGCGGGCCATCGGGGATGACGAAGAGGTGTCAAAGGTGGTGGGGATCAACACCACCGTGATCATCGCGGCGGTGTTCTTCATCGCGGCAATATTTGCCGCCTTGGCCGGGATACTGAGCGGACACGACACGGCGATACAGCCTCGTATGGGCCTGCTCCTGCTGCTCAAGGGGTGGATCGCCTCCGTGGTGGGAGGCAGGGGAACCTGTACGGGGCCATCGTCGGCGGGTTCGCCCTGGGAATGATCGAGCAATTCGGCATCTGGGACCTGGCGGGGGAGTGGAAGGACGTTATTTCCTTCGCGCTGCTGATCATCTTCCTTTCATTCTGGCCCCGGGGCCTCCTGCCGAGAAAGTAGCAGTCCGGTCGATACGATATGCAGGTAAACGCAAGAGGCCCTCTGGACACGGTGCGCGGTCCCAATGGCGTGCTGACCCTAATCCGCAGCAACATAGAGCTGTGGGCCAATTTGCTAATCATCTCGTGGGCCATCGGTTTCATGCTTTGGCAGGGGGTTGGCTTCACTATTACCATCGGCACCGTCTTCGGGATATGGGCCATATTGGCAATCAGCCTCAACATAGTGGTGGGGAACACCGGGTTGCTTTCTGTGGGCCACATCGGCTTCTTTGGCATCGGCGCCTACACCGTGGCAATTCTCACATCGAACGCGCCCTATGAGCAGTTGCGGACCGAGGCAATCCCGACCCTCGGCTGGCCGTTTTTCGCCGCGCTGCCCGTGGGCGTGCTGCTGGCCGGAGCAGTCGCGCTGGCGGTTGGAGTGGTTTTCAACCGGTTCCGGGGCGATATATTCGTGCTGGTATCCTTCGGGTTCATCATCATTTCGTTCAACGTGTTCCTCAACTTGAGGAGCGTGACTCGTGGGGCCTTTGGGATTCACGAGATCGCGCGCCCCACCGTTGGATCCAGGGTGCTCACCGGGGAGCTGGAATTCCTGGGGCTGGTCCTGGCTTTCCTGGTAATCGTGCTGGGGGTTTCGTGGTTCATCGTGACCTCATCCTTCGGCAGAGTGCTGACTGCCATCCGGGAGGATGAGCGGGCCTTCGAGGTGTTCGGCTACCGGGCGACGCACTACAAGCTGGCGGTGTGGACCATATCGGCCATGATGGCCGGGCTGGCCGGGGGGCTGTTCTCGATCTGGACCACGTTCGTTGACCCCAATTCCTTCATCCTGCTCGAGTCCATGCTGCTGGTGGCCATCGTGATCCTAGGCGGGCTGGCGACCATCTGCGGCTCGCTGCTGAGAGCGATGGCCTTCGTACTGCTGGAGGAGGGGATGAGGTTCATTCCCTTCCTGCCCGTCGAATACGTCGGCCAAGCGCGCCTGGTGGTGCTCGGGGTGATGCTGGTACTTCTGATGCTGTTCCGGCCCCAGGGACTGGTTGGGAGGTTCAGGCTATGAGCCCTGATGACGCCGGGAACGGCCGCCGGCCGGCCATTCAGACCGTGGATATATCCAAGCTGTTCGCCGGCGTGCGGGCGGTGGACGAGCTCTCGCTGACAATCCCAAAGGAGGGGATGACAAGCATCGTCGGCCCCAACGGGTCGGGGAAATCGACGATGGTGAACCTGCTGAGCGGCGTGCTGCCTCTGGATGGCGGCATGGTGATCATCGACGGCGTGGGGATGAGAGTGGTAAAGGCCCATGAGAACCCGGAGCACGGCATCACACGCACGTTCCAGGAAGTTCGGCTGTTCGAGCACATCACGGTGTGGGACAACATCGTGGTGGTGCTGACGGCCCGGGGGTTGCTGCCGGCGCTGCTGGAGTGCGTACGGCCGGCTCACCGGAAGGAAGCGCAGCGCATCCTGGAGACCGTTGGACTCTGGGACAAGCGCCGGGAGCTGGCGATGAACCTTTCGTACGGCCAGCGCAAGCTGCTGGAGATCGGCCACGCCATGGCGCTGGACGTGCAGACGTACCTGTTCGATGAGCCGTTCGCAGGGCTGTTTCCCCGGATGCTGGAGCGGGTGCTGGGCATCATGAAGCAGATGCGGGACGACGGGTACACCATCATCTTTGTCTCCCACAACATGGACATCGTGCGGTGGATGTCGGACCACCTGATCGTGCTGGACAGCGGCAAGCTGCTGATCGACGGGGAGGTGGAGGATGTGCTGAGCCGACAGGAAGTTATCGAGGCATACCTGGGCGCATGAGGTCGGGGGCGCAGGCGCTCGGGGAGTCCGCTTGCAGGAATAGAGGGCGGCAGCGATGACATGCTGGTGAAGGGCTGGATTCTCGCTTGCCTCATGAATTACTGCGCAGGCGCGAGGGACGCCTTCCGGAGTCCACCGGGTTGGCGGGAATGAAGTTCTGGTAACGCAACGAAATTGCCGGGTGCTAGAAATGACTGCGACGCAAGACTTGGGGCGGGAAACCAACACCGCCGAAGAACACTTGCTGGAGCTGACGGATGTCTCGGTGCGGTATGGGGTGGTGGTGGCGCTCAGCGAGGTGTCGCTGGGCGTGCAAAGCGGCGAGAGGGTGGCGATGATGGGACCCAACGGCGCCGGGAAGTCGACCGTGCTGAGGGCGATCATGGGGCTGGCGCCGGTGGTGGAGGGGCAGGTCTGGTGGCGGCAGAGGCTGCTGGCGGCGGCGACCCACGAGATCGTGCGGGAGGGAATCGCGTTCGTGCCGCAGGGCCGGAGGGTCTTTACCCATCTGACTATCACCGAAAACCTGAAAATGGGCTGCCTGCACCTGAACGACCGGGTGGAGAAACAGCGGCGGCTGGACTCGGTGATGGAGCTGTTCCCAGTACTCTACGAAAAACGGCGTGATCTTGGCAGTCAGATGTCGGGAGGGCAACAGCAGATGCTGGCGCTGGGCCGCGGGCTGATGGCCAATCCCGACGCGCTGCTGCTGGACGAGCCCACGCTGGGCCTGGCCCCGATAGTGGTAAAGGAAGTCTTCGAAAAGGTCTCCGAGATCAGCGACCTCCTGGGCACCACCATCGTGGTTGTGGAGCACAACATCAGGGGAGTGCTGGGCATCGCCGGCCGGGGCTACGTGTTGGACAAGGGCCGGGTTGTGTTCGAGGGGACGCCGGATGAGATCCGCGACTCGGACATCCTGACGCAGGTGTTTCTTGGAGCGGTGGGCGAGGACGAGGACGAGCAGACGGCGTAGCGTGTTAGCCTGATAGGGGATATTCGGGTTGAAGGATGTGCGGGACCTGGGCGCACCCCCAACCCAACCTTCCCCCGGAACGAGAGGGAACTTCCATCCCTCTCTGCGATTGCCCTGACCTTGCTTGACACGCCCGATGCGGCGTGTTTTTCTTTGGCTGTAAATGAATGTACAACCTCCCGCTTTCGCGGGAACCAAGATTTCGAGGAGGGCAGTCATGGCTGAGAAGCTGGTTGGGGTTGCGGTAAGCGGGCCGACAATCCGCGAGATACAGGCGATGATCCTGCGGGCGGAGGAGCTGGGCATCCACGCGGCGTGGATGACCACCGGCGGGGCCCGGCCCGACAGCATCACAGCGTTTGCGGCGTCCGCCGGACTGACGGAGCGCATCAAGCTGGGGACGTCAATCGTGCCGACCTACCCGCGGCATCCGCTGGTGATGGTGCAGCAGGCGCAGATCGTAGCGCAGCTGGCGCCGGGCCGGTTCCGGCTGGGCGTGGGGCCCAGCCACCGCCCGACCATCGAGGCCATGGGCATCGAGTTCAACGCGCCGCTGGGGCACCTGCGGGAGTACCTGCAGATCCTGAAGGCGATCCTGCAACAGGGGCGGGTGGACTTCGACGGCGATCACTACACCGCACACGACGGCATCGCCGAACCGCTGGACATCGAGATCATGGGTTCGGCGCTGCGCAAGGGGTCATTCGAGCTGTGCGGAGCGGAATCGGACGGGGCGATCAGCTGGATCTGCCCGTTCAACTACCTGCGTGATGTGGCGCTGCCCGCGATGCAGGCCGGGGCCCAGCGGGCCGGGCGGGAGACGCCGCCGCTGATCGCCCACGCGCCGGTGTGCGTCCACGACGACGCCGGGGAGGTGCGGGCGGCAGTGCGGCAGCAGGTGATGAATCCCCGGCTGCCCTTCTACCAGCGGATGCTGGTGGACGCGGGCTACCCCGAGGCCACCGAGGGCACCTGGAGCGACGGGATGATCGACGGAGCGGTGATCTGGGGCGACGAGGAGAAGTGCGCCGAGGGAGTGCAGCGTCTGTTCGACCTAGGCGCGACGGAGGTGCTGGCCTCGCCGATCTCAGCCGGGAACGACGCCGCAGCGTCAGTGGACCGCACAATGCGCCTGCTGGGGCAGGCAGCCGCGGCCGTGCGTTAGGGCTGGCGGCGCGTTAGCCCGTCTCGGCGGCGGCCCGGGCCAGGTTGAGGGCAAGCAGGCACTCGAGAATGGTGGCATCTTCGATGTCTGCAGGCCATCCGTAGGCGGCAGATACTGCAGCGTCGAGGGCGGCGTGGGCGTGGGCGAGCCAAGTGGGACGTTGGTTGTAAAGGTTGGTGAGGGTGCGCTTCTTGAGATCGGCCTCCGGCGTGTTTGGCGGGTTGAGCCAGCCCTCGCGCAGCTCATTCAGGCGTGCGGCGGAGGCGGCGATGGCAGCTCGCTGCGCATCGTCGGGTATTGGGAAAGGGAAGGTCTCAAAGCAGGTTGTGGGGGTGTATGTGGGCCGGTCTTCCAATTGCGTGCCTATTGCTAACGCCCAAACTGTGTGAATCCTGCTTTGTAGTACGCCGAAGAAGTAATCGTCGTCACGGGCGACGGCGATTATCAGATTGGACGGCAGCATATCGCCAGTCAACCATACGAAAAAACGGTGCTTGGCAACTTTTGGCGTGCCGATATATCGATGCAACGGCGCCAGAGTCCGACACATAGTAGTAGCGGGATAGCCATGCAGCCACCAATTTTCCGCCCGCCACTTCATTTTATTATTAATCCGCTCTGGCATCACTTTCTCTTTGACATACTCGAAGGGAGCCTCATACAAGGCCGCATCAGCCATAGACATATCAATGCCAAAGTCAATTACCCATACGTCACGTGGACGGCGCCTAATGTCAATCCCGTTGATCCAACGCTTGACAACTTCGGTGTTAGGCTGTCCATGCGGATTAGGTTGAGACATTATTTGGACAGCGATGTCCTCCGGAATATCGAAATCACCTACTTTTCCAATACCTTGAAAGGCCAAACCTTGGTTTGCCGTAAGGGGTTTAGCCTGCGTCAAGTCTGTGCCAGCAGTCAAATCTACATTAATGCTGGAAACTGGTTCGCCGTCCAGAGTACGGATTTCTTCGGCTCCGTCATCAAAGCAGACAATAGAAATGTGGACATTTGCGCCCTCCAACACCCAATCCCTGTCAGATATGGCGGCGAAGATGTCGCCGGTTTCCTTGATGCGGGCCAGCACCGGGCGGTTGGACTGGAAGCGGATAGCCTGCGTCGCCAGCAGCCCAGCGCGGCTGGTCTTGCCGCTCTCTATCTGGGCGCGGGCCTTCCTCGAACCAGTAGCAGCAAAGGTCGCTGGAGTTGGGGATGCGGCTGCCGTAGTGGAAATACACTGCGTTGACGTATTCGTCGCCCAACTGTTCGCGGAAGGGGAAATGGCCGAGAAACGGAGGGTTGCCGATGATGAACTCGGCGGGGGGCCATTCGGGTTCGGTGGGATTGTCCGGGTCGGAAAGGTCGAGGATGGCGTCGGTCTGGCGGATGGTGTCCATGGGGGTCAGGATGGGTGTCTGGAGGTAGTGGATGCCGTTGGTCTGGTGCCACTGGATGTAACCGATCCAAAGAGCGGTGCGGGCCAGCTCGACGGCATAGGGATTTATCTCGAGGCCAGCATCTGGTTGGGCCTGACTGCCGGGAACATCTCCTCCCAGCCCTTGACGTCATTGAAGTCGATGACGCGCTTTTCGAGGTCCAGCAGGGAGCGCAGGGCGGTGTAGAGAAAGTTGCCGCTGCCGCAGGCGGGGTCGAGCACGGTGACCGAGGCAAGCCGTGCCTGGAACGCCTCCAGCCGGGCGCGGGCCGCGGGAACATTCCCTGCGTCGATCAGCGCGTTGACCTCCTGCTGGGTGGTGTCCCACTCGCGGCGCAGGGGTTCCATAACCACCGGTTCGACCACGAGTTCGATGTCAGCGGCGCTGGTGTAGTGGGCGCCGAGCTGGGAGCGCTTGGAGGCGTCGAGGGCGCGCTCGAACAGGGTGCCGAAGATGGATGGCTCAATGTTGCGCCAGTCCTTTTCGGCGGCCAAGCTCAGGTAATAGAGGGCGTTCAGGCTGAACTCCACCGTGTCCACCGATTTGAACAGGTCACCGTTGAAGTGGGCCACTTGGTCGGCTCCGAAGAGGCCGCCACCAACCATCTCTCCGAACAGGTTCCGGATGGCCTGGTCGAACAAGCTGGGGTTGTGAAAGTGCCGGCGAACGATCTGAGTGAACAGGCTGTTGGGCAACAGGCCGGCGTCCTCGGCGTAGAGGCAGAACACGATCTGGTTCAGGTAGCGCGCCAGTTTTTCTGAATCAGGATTCTGCTGCTCCAAGTCCTGCACTATGAGGTAGAAAAGTTCGGCAGTCTCCTTGGTCACCGCCTCCAATGTGCGGTCGGGGCGGAACTCAGCGGGGGCGTGAAAGGCCCACTTCAGCTTGTCGAGATGCTCCTTCTGGTCGAGGAGGGACACCGGGATCTCGTGCCGTTCCGTCGCCATGCCAGGAAAGTTGGTCTGGATGCGTATGTTCTTGAACGAAGACACGATGAGCAGCGGCGGCGTCTTCAGGTGGACCTGGTACCTGAGGAGTTGGTTGAGAGCGCCATCCAGTTCCGAATCGTCGCCCTTGAACTCCCAGCCAAAGTGGCCTTCCAGGTAGGCGTCGGCGAAGCCGCCGGGCACCCACTTCTCGAAAGTGAACACATCCTTGTTCCCATAGGAGACCGGCGTGGGATGTTCAACCAGGGCACATATATCCAGGAACATCTCCTGAGACGCCTGCTTTTCGCCGAAGCTGATGTTCCGCCATTTGGCTACGAATTCGTGGGGCTGCAAACCTGACCCTCGTCCTTTATGAGTCTATTTCCTTGCACTGTATTTTAGATGGCCGGAAGTGCTGTGTCATGGTGGACTGAGGCGAAGGGCCGCCGTCTCGTAGAGCTACGGTTTGCCAATCTGCTGGCGCACTCATAAGATTGACGGAACCAGGAATCTGGTTCGTTCTGCTAATTCCTCACCCATGGGAGCATGATATGAAATACGACGTGATTGTTGTTGGCGGCGGGTCGGCTGGCTGCACGCTGGCGGCGCGGCTGTCGGAGGATCCCAACCGGTCGGTGCTGCTGCTGGAGGCGGGACCTGACTACCCTGACTTCGAGTTGCTGCCGGAGGAGCTCAAGTACGGCTCCAACAACGGAGGGTCGGAGATCGATTCGCCGTTCAACTGGTCTTACCAGGCCCGGGGCAGCTCGCAGCAGTCGCGGCCCATCAACATTGCCAGGGGCAGGGTCATCGGCGGCTCGGGGTCGGTGAACGGGCAGGTGTTCCTGCGCGGGCTGCCCGAGGACTACGACTCCTGGGCCGAGCAGGGCAATACCGAGTGGGATTATGTAAAAGTGCTGCCCTTCTTCCGCAAGCTGGAAACGGACATGGACGTGCGGGACGACTTCCACGGGACGGACGGGCCGATCCCGGTACGGCGGGTGCCGCGGCATGATTGGCTGCCGGTCTACGAAGCATTCCACCAGTCGACATTGGACGCGGGATTTCCGTACGACCCTGACATGAACAACCCGGAAACCACCGGGACGGGCGCGGTGCCGATGAACAACCCCGGCAACATCCGGATGAGCGCGGCGCTGTCGTACCTGAACCCGGCGCGGCACCGGCTGAACCTGACGGTGCGCGGCGGCGTGGCAGTGCGAAGGGTGGTGTTCGAGGGTGGTTCGGCAGGCTCACCACGAGCGATCGGGGTCGAGGTGGAGAGCGGTGGCGAGGTGTTTACCGTCGAGGGTGATGAGATTGTGCTGTGCGCCGGGGGCCTGGCGTCTCCGCAACTGCTGCTGCTCTCGGGCGTAGGCCCGGCGGACCACCTGCGAGAGATGAGCATACCGGTGGTGCTGGACTCGCCGGGGGTGGGCCAGAACCTGCGGGACCACCCGATGGTGCTGGTGGACCTGGAACCGCGGGAAGGTGTGGCGCTGTCGGAGAACGTGCCTCGCATCCAGACCGGTCTGCGCTACACGGCGGAGGGGTCGCACCTGCGAAGCGACATGCAAATCACGATGACGTCGTACGCGGGAGTAGGCGGCGGCGACCCCATCGCCGGGGCGAGCCGGAGCCGCAACGGGCGCACTCTGCACTTCACCGTGATCCTGGAGCTCGCCGAGAGCGCCGGCGAGCTGAAACTGGCCTCCACGGATCCGGCGGCCGGTCCGGTCATCGATTACCGTTACCTGGAGGACGAGTTCGACCGTAGCCGGCTGCGGGAGGCCATACGCCTCTGCGCCCAACTGGCAGAGCACGAGCAGTTCCGCCCTCTGACTCACGGCCTGGCATTCCTGACGGACGCCGACCTGGAGTCGGACGAATCGCTGGATGCGTGGCTGCACGAGAATATCGGCACCACATTCCACACCTGCGGCTCGTGCCGGATGGGCCCTGAGGGCGACGCGATGGCGGTCGTGGACCAGTACTGCCGGGTTCGGGGCGCGGAGGGCCTGCGGGTGGTGGACCTGTCGGTGGCGCCCAACGTGGTGCGCGCCAATACCAACGCAACGGCGATCATGATTGCGGAGCGCGCGGCGGTGTGGTTCTGAGGTCGCCTCGGCCCTTGGAGCGCACTACGGTCCACCAGGTTACCAGGGGCGCAGGTGTTTTCGAGCCAGGGACATCGTTTGTTTGCAGACGAATGTGCAGACCGGAGACACTCTTATTGTCAAAACTGGAGTGGGCACTACTCCCCCTGGCATAGGAACTCGATTTGGGGAGGATGGAACATGGCAATCCTTAATGACGATATGAAGCGGGTGGTGCGGCAGCAACGGTTTGGGTTCATCGCAACCGTCTGTCCCGACGGGACGCCGAATCTCTCGCCCAAGGGGACGACGGCGGTGTGGGACGACGAACACCTGATATTCGCAGACCTGGCCTCGCCGACGACCATGGCCAACCTGCGCCACAACCCGGCACTGGAGCTGAACGTGGTGGACGTGTACTCCAGAAAGGGATACCGGTTCAAGGGGACGGTCAGCATCGTCGAAAAGGGCGAGGCACTGTTCGAGGAGATTTGCCACGCCTTCGAGACCGGCACACGGGGCGTGCACAAGGTGCAGCTGCCAGCCCGGTCCTATGTGCTGCTCGAGGTGGAACGGGCGTTGCCGCTGATCTCACCGGCTTACGTTCCCGGCAAGACGGAGCGGGCCACGCGGGAGGAATGGGCCGAGTACTGGACCGGTGTGCACCAGAGCCGGATGGCCGAGTTGGAGACGTAGGGTTGTCTGAAATCCATCCTCCATGGTTCCGGCCTTTCAGCAACAAACAAGCCCTCTCCCGGATGGAGAGGCAACCGGTTGCTCCCTCCGGAGTAGACCGGGCAATCGCGTCTTTGTCATAACAGCTTTGCCGGTGCCCGTCATTCCCCCGGAAGCGGGAATCCAGGATTGCCGGGGTGCGCCCACATTCCATGCGGCGAGGGACTCTGGATTCCCGCTCCTGGCTTGAAAGAACCGGGGGGAATGACGAGTAAAAACTAAGATACCCTGATTGCCTTGGTGGGCTTTGCCATTGTGGTGGCGCTGTAATATATTAGGGAGTGATCAGCCGCTGCGAGCGGGCGTAACTCAGTGGTAGAGTGCTTGCTTCCCAAGCAAGACGTCGTGGGTTCGAATCCCATCGCCCGCTCCACCCCCTCGGGTCGTTGCCCATGCCTCGTCGTAGCGCGCGGTTTCGGCGGTTATGACGTTCTTGTTTACGTTGCCGGTCGATGGGCCCTGTGGTAAATTACCGGCAATGTCCAGCAAGTCCACCAGAGCAGGGAGAATTAAATGGCTTACGTCACCCCCCGCGAGGGCGAATCGTCCGAGAGCCTGGTGAACCGGTTCCGGGCGTCGGTGCAGCATTCGGGCATCCTTCGGGAATTGAAGGACCGCAGGTTCTTCAGGTCCAAGGCGCAGAAGGAGCGATTGGCAGCCCAGCGTGCGGCCCGGCGTCGGCGTCGGCAGAATCGCCGCAACCGGTAGAGCAAAATCCAGAGACCCTGGCAAAGACCCGCCAACGGGCCTGCGGAACCGGCGGCCCGAGGGCGAGCGTTTGCACACCTGCCCAGCTTGGGGGCATTTGCTAGCATGGATAGTTACGGAGGGATCGCATAGTGGTCTAGTGCGGGCGCCTGCTAAGCGCTTAACCTGCTTAAAACGGGTTCATGGGTTCGAATCCCATTCCCTCCGCCACCACTTTACCCCCGGTTCCCTCCGACCCGGCTACCATTTATCCGATTCAGCGGGCCTTGTTTTCATTGGTGCTATGAACAGTTTTCACATCTGGACCATTGGCTGTCAGATGAACACGGCGGACTCTGAGCGCCTTGCCTCTGCTCTTGAGCAGATGGGGTTGGAGTCAGCGGAGAATGCCAGGGAAGCTGACGTTGTTGTGTTGAACTCGTGCGTGGTTCGCCAATCAGCGGAAGACAAGGTAGTCGGAAATCTCGGCGCGGTATCACGCCTCAAGAGGGAGAATCCAGACACGGTAATCGCCCTTATGGGCTGCATGGTGGGCCCCAAGTCGGACCAGCTTGCCCGCCGGTTTCCCTATGTCGACGTTTTCATGCGTCCCCAGCAGTTCGAGCCTCTGCTGGACTTGGTCGGTGAGCGCATCAGCGTCGACTGGGAGGGTTGCGTGGGGACGCTGGCCCCCAGCCGACCGGACGTCGCTTGCCACGTTCCCATCATCCACGGTTGCGACCTGATGTGCACCTTCTGCATCATCCCGTATCGACGCGGCAGGCAGGTCAGCCGGCCGGTGAATGAGGTGGCGCACGAGGTGGAACTACTGGTCTCTCGTGGCGTGAAAGAGGTAACGGTCCTGGGCCAGACGGTAGACGCCTACGGACACGACCTGCCCAACGAAGACCCAGGGCGTCCCGACCTGGCAACGCTGCTCTCGCGCCTTAACGATGTGGATGGCCTGGACCGCATCCGGTTCCTGACCTCGCACCCCAACTATATGAGTCGGCGCATCATCGAGGCTGTGGCAGAGCTGCCCAAGGTGTGCGAGCACATCAACCTGCCAGTCCAAGCAGGCGACGATCAGGTACTGGCCCGGATGCGCCGCAACTACACCCGCGACGACTACATATCACTGGTTCAGGAGATCCGCGACACCGTGCCGGAGGCGTCGCTCAGCACCGACATCATCGTGGGCTTCCCGGGCGAGACCGAGGAGCAGTTCCAGCGCACGATCGAACTGATTGAGCAAATGCGGATGGACAAGGTGCACTGCGCCGCCTACTCGACGCGTCCCGGTACCAACGCAGACCGCACCATGGAGGACGACGTTCCGCATGAGGTCAAGGTCAATCGTCGCGAGAGGGTAGACGCGCTGCAGGAAAGCATTCTCAGGGAGCTCAACGTCGGCTTGGTCGGCAGCCAGTTCGATGTACTGGTTGAGGCCAGAAAGAAGGGGAAGTGGCAGGGGAGGACCCGATCCAACAAGCTAGTATTTTTCCCCATGACCGAGGACTGTGGCGACCGGCTGGGAGAGCTGGTGAATGTGAGGGTTGAGCGGGCCGGGCCGTGGTCGTTGCAGGGACAGCCGATTTAGAAACCCCGATTGCGTGGAGTGAACGGACAATGTCGCCCGAATTCATTCTTCGCATTTCTCATTCCGCTTTGAAAGGGAACCGAAGATGACAACCCGTCGTCGTCCCATCGTACCAATCACGGAACTGGAACATTCTGCATTCTGCAAGACGGAAGACGAACTGCCTGCCAAGCCCCTGGCCGAAGAACTATCCGTCAACGTGCGATGGCAGCAGATTCCCACCGAGTACCTCCACTACACCGCTGACGAACTGGACGAGCGCATTTTTACCGCCCGGAAGAAGCTGGGCGCCTCGGTAACAGTGCTGGGCCATCACTACCAGAGGGAAGAGGTAATCAAGTACGCCGACTTCCAGGGAGATTCATTCCTCCTCTCGCAACAGGCGGCCAGCAAACCGGAAGCCGACTACATAATCTTCTGTGGTGTGCACTTTATGGCCGAAACCGCATGTGTGCTGGCCGCCGAGCATCAGCGGGTGATCCTGCCCAACATCACCGCCGGTTGCTCAATGGCGGACATGGCGCCGATGGACGACGTGGATGACGCCTGGGACGACCTGATGGAGGTCCTGGGGCCCGGTGAGATCGTTCCGGTTACCTACATGAACTCCATCGCCGGCATCAAAGCACTGTGTGGCAGGAACGGCGGCGCGGTCTGCACATCGTCAAACGCCGAGGCCGTGCTGAGATGGGCCTTCGAACAGGGAAACCGGGTGCTTTTCCTGCCAGACCAGCACCTGGGCCGCAACACCGCGCTTAAGATGGGTGTGCCGCTGGACGAGATGGTAGTCTGGAATCCTTTCCGCAACATGGGCGGCAATTCCCCGGAGCAACTGCGGCGGGCCAGAATGGTGCTCTGGCAGGGGCACTGCTCGGTACATACCCGCTTCACCGTAAAGCAGATCGAACTGTCCCGGCAACGCTTCCCTGAAGTGAACGTGCTCGTGCACCCCGAATGCGTGATGGAGACGGTGCAGGCCGCCGACCTAGTGGGCTCCACCGAGTTCATCCGCAACCAGATCAACAATGCGCCCGCAGGCAGCGTCTGGGCTGTCGGAACCGAGATCAGCCTGGTGAACCGCCTGGCTATAAATAATCCAGACAAGACGGTCTTCTGCCTCGACCCTGTGACCTGTCCCTGCTCCACGATGTACCGCATCCACCCGGCCTACCTGCTGTGGGTGATGGAGTCGTTGGTGGAGGGGCGGGTAATGAACGAAATCACGGTGCCCGAGGACATCCTTCGTGAAGCCCTGTTAGCCCTGGACAGGATGCTGGCGCTGCGGTAAAGAGATAGGAAATCCCGAGGAGAGACCTGTGCCTGAATTTCCGCCGGAGGTTTACGGACTGATTGATGCGGCCATCGCCGAGGACCAGACGTTCAACGACCCGACGACCGCAGCTCTCGTGCCGCCGGAAATTCGAGGCGTCGGAATGGTCCGGGCCAAGGCCCACGGGGTGCTGGCGGGGGTTGAAGTTGGACTAGCCGTCTTCCGTCGGGTGGAGCCGCACCTTGAGCTTGAGGCCCTGATGGCCGACGGGTCAACGCTGGCTCCCGGCGACGGCGTCGCCCGGGTGGCAGGGCCGGCTGCAGGAATTCTCCGGGCAGAGCGCATTGCGCTGAACTTCATGCAGCGCATGAGCGGCATCGCCAGCCTGACCAACCGCTATGTCCGCGCCATCGAGGGAACGCGGTCGCGTATTGTGGACACGCGCAAGACCGTCCCGGGCCATCGCTACCTGGACAAGTACGCCGTGCGGGCGGGCGGCGGATACAACCACCGCTACAACCTGGCCGACGGCATCCTGATCAAGGACAATCACATTGAGGCCAACCGGTTCCGCGAGATGGGATTGCGCCAAGTTATCGAGCTGGCGTTGGAGCAAGCATCGCACACCATCCGCGTCGAGGTGGAGGTCGAGAGTTTGGAAGGCGCCAGAGTTGCGCTGGATGCTGGCGCTCACATCATCATGCTCGACAATATGCCGGTGGACATGATGCGCGAGGCCATGGGCTTCATTGGCGACCGGGCCGTGGTGGAGGCATCCGGTGGCATCAACTTCAGTACCGTCCGCGTCGTGGCCGAAACTGGAGTGCACCTCATTTCGATAGGCGAGCTTACTCACTCTCCGTCGGCATTGGACATCAGCCTGGACCTAGAGTTTGAGTAAATTCGGAATCAAGCCGAAGTCAATTCGAAGGGCGCCTTATCTCACCTAGCGGGCGTCCTGATTTCTTCCAAATCGCGCCTAATCGTGTCAAAGGAAAGGAATATGGCCAGCACCACAGACCCCATAACCAACTGTCTGGAACGCAACTGGGATATGATCGAGTCCGCCCTCGCGGGTATGGACGATGACATGCTCAGTCGAGCCCCGGCCAACGGATGCAACTCTGCAGCCTGGATCCTGTGGCACCTTAGCCGGGTGATGGACATGTTCGTCCACTTCAGGCTGCAGGACGCGGAGCAGTTGTGGACGAGGGAAGGCTGGGCCGAAAAGTACAGTGTGGAGCCCGGCATCGAGGACCGGGGTGTAGGGTGGACTGCCGGGCAGGTCGCGGCCTGGACTCCCCCATCGCGGGAGGTGCAGGAGGGATACTACCACGCCGTTAATGCCGCGACCCGGGCGTACCTTGCCCAGGTGAGCGAGCAGGAACTGGCTCGCGAGATCGTGCTGCCGCCACTGTCAGAGCCGCGATCCATAGCGGCCTGCTTCGGGCAGGTAATGTGGGACAACCTGGCCCACGGCGGGCAGATCGCCTACCTGCGCGGGCTGTACCTCGGTATGGGCTGGCACCGATGAAGAACGACGCACATCTGCGTCGATTTCGAGTATAGGGATCAGTGCCTCGGGCGGTGGCGGTCGGCGCTGTCCAGTAGGATGGTAACGGGGCCATCGTTCTGCGATTTGACCTGCATGTATGCCTGGAAACGTCCAGTGGCAACCGTCAGGTCGGTCTCGCGCAGCAACGAAACCGTGTGCTCGTAGAGCCGTTCGGCCAGATCGGGCGGCGCGGCGCGAGTGAAGTCAGGGCGGCGTCCCCGGCGAGTGTCGGCGTAAAGGGTAAACTGGCTCACCACGAGGATCTCGGCCCGGATGTCCAGCGCAGACCTGTTGAACCGGCCGTCATTGTCGGCAAATATGCGGAGGTTGGCGATCTTGGGCACCAGGTATTTGGCATCGGCCTCCTCGTCGTCGGCGGCAACGCCGAGCAGTAAAAGGAGCCCGGGACCGATGCGTCCGACATCAGTGCCATCAATTTCTACCGACGCCTGACTTACGCGTTGCACCAACGCTCGCATGTGGGGACGCTGCTCCTCTGGAGAAATAGGAATAGCCGGCATGCGCTCGCAGCCGGCTATTTCGCAAGTTCAGATCCAGGTTTTAGTTCAGGGTGATGTGAACTAGCTGGAGTTGGCGGTGCTGGCAGCTGGCGACGCGGATTCGCTGTTGGACGAACTGCCGCCGCTGTCAGAGGTGGTGGATTCTGAGGGCTTGCTGTCGCTGCTGGGCTTTTCGGACTCACTGCCGTTCTTGTTCGCCCCATTCTCAGCTGGAGGCTTGGGACGGCCGTAATCCGTGGTGTAGAAGCCACTGCCCTTGTATATGACGGGAACTGCGTGATAGACACGCCGGCCATCGCCGGAGCACTCCGGACAAGTGCCCTTGCCGGCCTCGCTGAAGCTCTGTCTCAACTCGAAATTGTGATCACACTCGACGCAACGGTAATCGTATCGAGGCATTAATCATCTCCTAAGCATTAAGCACCCGTGACGCAGGTTGCAAATTAGCACTCAAACACGGTTTATTGCTAATCTCCAACCAATGAAATTTATCAGCCAAGGCTGGAACTGTCAACGGCTCGGGGACGGCCGCAAAGCTCGAATCCAGGTTGGCCGCAGTAGTATCTAGGCTTTCCAAGATACGAAATAGCGACTTCCGGGAATCCAAACGGCACCCGGCGACGCCGGTACAAGGCCCCTCGGTTTCGCCCTTCAAAGTCTTCAGGTACTTCGCCAGATTATATGAACAAATCACCGATATAGTGGCGATTTTGGTCTAAAATATGTATGCATGAGATGAAATCCGCTATTGACACCCCCAGAATACGGAAATAAGATGATTCGCCATGGCGGATGGCGCATTAGGTCAGAAAAGTGGCCGCGCCGGCCAATCCTGCCGCTGACAATTTAAGGGAGCGTAACACAATGGACGAATTGGACCGCAAAATTATAGCCCTGTTGCAACTGGATGGCAGGGCCTCAAACGCCAAAATTGCCCGCGAGGTCGGTGTCAGCGAGGGAACGGTGCGGCGGCGGCTACGCCGACTAATCAAGGATGACGTGGTGAAGGTAGTCGCGGTTCCCAATTTGGAAAAGCTGGGCTATGCCACCACCGCCCTCATAGGTCTGCAGACGGGACCGGGAAAGTCGGATTCCGTGGCAGAGGCAATCGCCTCTCTGGAAGAGGCGCACTATGTTGCAATCACCACCGGCGCCTTCGACGTATTTATCTGGGCCGGATTGGAGTCTGCAGAAAGCCTGGGCAATTTCCTGCGCACCAAGGTGGGCGTGATCGAGGGAGTGCAACGGACCGAGACCTTCGTGAACCTGGCCATCAAGAAACGGACTTACGGGTTGGTTCTCTGAACCTGACCGGAACGAGGCAGCCTCCAAGATCTAAATTGTTGTTCCCTTTCCGGTTACTCAGCAGCTGTTCCAGCCTTATTGCAGACCCCGCCTGCCGTGCTATAATCAATCTAGGAGACACCCACTGCGCATACGGTGGGGTCCGCCCCCCAATTCTTTAAGAGAGCCGATAGCCATGACCTACATCATTGTTGAGCCCTGCGTTGGCCTGAAAGACTCCGCCTGTGTCGATGTCTGCCCCGTGGACTGCATCTACACCCGCGACGAAGACGACCAGTATTACATCAGCCCCGACGAATGCATCGACTGCGCCGCCTGCGAGCCGGTATGCCCCGTGACCGCGATCTTCGCAGAGGACTCGGTCCCGGCCGAGTGGCAGGACTACATCGCCAAGAACTACGACTATTTCAAGAACACCGACCCTGCCGAGATGAAGCGCAAGTAAGGACCGCACCTCCGGCCACAATTTTGCTGACATAAAATCAGGGGCCTGTGATTCCGCAGGCCCCTGTCCGTGTCTGTGCTTTACGGGCGACACCAGCCCAAGGGATGATCAGCCTACCCCAGATCGTCCAGGCAGGCCTCAATTGGCTTGCTGATACAGGAGAATATCGGCGTATCCAGCAGGGTGTAGGGCCGGGCCTTTGACTCGCGCAGCTCCATCACGAGGTCCAGAAAGTTGGACGGGTCGTCGGTTTCAAAACCCAGAACAAACTCCTGGTCGTCGAGCCCGAAGGAATAGGCGGTGCTGATCTTTACATCGGGATATTTGTGGCCGATGACGAAATGCTCGTTCATCAGCTCCTGTCGTTCCTGCTTGGGGAGCTGGTACCACTCGTGGGTCTTTACGAAGGGATAGACGAACAGATACTTGCGGCCCACGATGCGCATGGTGGACGACGTTCCCTCCTGCCCCTCGTGCCGGTGATCGACCACGTAGGGAGAGCGGCGGGTCATCGCCAGATAGGAGTAGGGCATCGTCAGGTAGGCAGCCAGATCGGTGCGGTTGATCTGCGCCGATAGTTCGTTGATGGCCTCTATGGTCGGACTGACCATCCACAGCATCATATCGGCGTCGCCCCGCGTGCCGACGAGGCTGTAGCTGGAGATGGACACCCGGTCGGAGAACTCGTCCAGCACTGACGCGAACTCCTGTTTGCCGGCATGCCGTTCATTCTCTGCCTTGCCTCGCCATTTGGGGTCGACCTTGTATAGGGAATACTTGACGAAGTCTCGCCTGGTCTGCTGCTCTTCGTGATGCGGCATTGCATCCCTGCCCAGCCATTTATTTGCCGTCATATTAGCAACCGTATGGGGGGGTGGCAAACCTCCGGGCCAAAGAGCCGCCATGCTAAAATTTCCTCATGGCGAAACTTGGCGAAACTTGATGCCAGGGGAGAGGCACCCAAGCCACGGCTGCGGTAATTCTGGAACAAGCTAATCGGAGACGAATTTGCAGTTAAGCGAACGTACCAGGATCAAAAATCATCCGGAACGGGCGGTGCCCGAGGACGCGGCGGAAATCTTGAGCAATGGGGTGGTGGCCCACGTGGGATTCATCGAGGATGGGCTGCCCTACGTGATACCGCTTCCCTACCACTACGACTGCCAGAAGCCGGACCGTCTCTACCTGTACGGCTCCATACGCAGCCGCGCCCTGGAACTGCTGGCCACGGGCGCTCCGGTGTGCGTCACCGTTACCATTACCGATGGGCTCGTGTACTCACGCAAGGCGATGAACCACTCGATGAACTACCGCAGCGTGGTGCTGTTCGGCACGGCCCGCGAGGTGACCGGCCACGGCGAGAGGTTTGAGCTGTTCGACCAGACGGTCCAGCGCTACTTCCCGGACCGGTTGCTGGAGCGCGACTACAACCCGCCTCCCGCCAGCGACCTGGGGGTGACCGCGTTGGTGGAAGTTCAGATCGAGGAATGGAACGCCAAGGCTCGCCGGGGAGGACCTACCGGTCCGGACGACGACAGTCCAGATGCTCCGGGTTCAGCAGGATTCACGAGCTTCAAGGAACTCTGACCACGTGCGTTACGTGAGAGGGCGAGTGCCTAGCAAACCGGCGCTGGAATCAAACGCAACCAGAATTCTGAAATCTGACATTCGAGAGGACGCGAGATGATGATACTGGGAGAGGGCCAATACCGGTACGAGGTCGATGAGGGCTGGGGCAATCTGCCGGATGGCTGGTCGTTCAAGGAGTGCGCCGCCGTGGGTTGCGACACCAACGACAACGTATACGTGTTCAACCGGGGCGAGCACCCGATGATCGTGTTCGACAACGAAGGCAACTTCCTGCGTTCGTGGGGCGAGGGCCTGTATCCCCGGGCTCACGGGATTACCATGAGCCCCGACGACACCATCTTCTGCACCGATGACGGCGACCACACCGTGCGCAAGTGCAGGCTTGACGGAACGGTGCTGTTCACCCTGGGCATTCCCGGCGAACCGGCCCCGTTCATGAGCGGCGATCCATTCAACCGGTGCACACACGTCGCGATCGACCCGCAGACGGCCGAGTTCTACGTGTCGGACGGCTACGGCAACGCCCGGGTACACAAGTACACTCCCGAAGGCAAACTGCTGTTTTCTTGGGGCGAGTCGGGCACCGGCGAGGGTCAGTTCAACATCGCTCACAACATCTGCACCGACAGGGACGGCTGGGTCTACGTGGCCGACCGCGAAAACCAGCGCATCCAGGTCTTCGGCAAGGACGGCAAGTTCGAGACCCAATGGAAGAACATGGCCCGCCCCTGCGGCCTGTACATCGACCAGGGCGGCGACCAGAAAGTCTACGTGGGCGAGCTGGGCGTGGCCATCGGCCCCAACTCGCAAGCCTTCGGCCTAGGCCCGCGCGTCGGCATCCATGACGTCAAGGGCAACGTGCTGGCGCGGCTGGGTGACGCCCCGGAGAGCGAGGAGCCGGGCCGGTTCATCGCGCCCCACGGTGTGTGCATCAACTCCAAAGGGGACATATACGTCGGCGAGGTCTCGTGGACGCACACGGGCAGCCACCTCAACCCGCCCCGCGAAATCCGGTCGCTGCAGAAGCTGGCCAAGCTGGGGTAATTTCACCGATAAGGATACCTAGATGGCAATGATAGAAGATCATTTTGACCATGCCGCCGCTGCGGACTATCGTCAGCAGGCCCGCCAGTTCCTGGCAAAAAGCCGGGAGTATCTTGCCGCGGGAGACCTGCACCAAGCGTCGGAAAAGGGATGGGGCGCCGC
Source organism: Dehalococcoidia bacterium (assembly GCA_965249355.1). Taxonomy (GTDB): domain Bacteria; phylum Chloroflexota; class Dehalococcoidia; order Lucifugimonadales; family UBA3495; genus VXOI01. The sequence goes on along the minus strand of CBDFLW010000004.1, from coordinate 1,062,460 downwards.
CGCTTGGATGACCAAGGCCGTGGCCACTGCCCAAGGCTGGGAATACTCCAAGCATGACCAGTTCAGCGTGGTACTGGACAATGCCCGCCGTGCGACCGGCAACGACCACCTGCGCGGATTGCGCAGCATCGCCAACGAGTTGCACGGCAACTATTACAAGCGCGAATTCCTGCTGAGCGCCGACGCTATTGAGTTGGACCTGGCTTCGGTGTCGGAACTTCTCGACATCCTGGAGCCACTCACCGGGGACGCTGTTTAGGCTCAGCCCCAGGGGCCGTTCTTCAAGGAATTTCACTTCGAGGACCCTTATGCAAATACGCATGGGCAGCTTGGTCCGGGACGCCAGGGAGGCCACGGGCACCGCGATCATCATCGACGTTTTCCGGGCCTTCACGACCGCGGCCATTGCTTTCGACCGGGGAGCAAAGCAGATAACGCTGGTGGCCGAGGCTGAGGACGCGCTGGAGTTGCATCGGAGCGGGGTCGGCGACCTGCTGATGGGCGAGGTGGACGGGAAACGGCCGGAGGGGTTCGACTTCGGCAACTCCCCCCACGAGATCTCGCAGGCCGACATCGCGGGCAAGAGTCTGGTGCAGTCGACCCGGGCCGGCACGGTGGGAGTGGCGGCCGCCGGAAACGCCGACAGTATCTACCTGGGATCCTTCGTGGTGGCGCAGGCCACTGTCAACGCGATCCGTCGCGAACAGCCCGACGTTGTGTCTATCATCGCCATGGGAGACCAAGGGCGGGTGCGCTCCGACGAGGACGAGCAGTGCGGCATCTACCTGCGCAACATCTTGGAGGACCGCAGGCCGAACATTGAAGCGGTCAGGTCGCTGCTCATGACCGGCGGAGCGACTCAGAAGTTCTTCGACCCGGAGCAGCCGCAGTACCACCCGCAGGACGTGGACCTGGCGCTGGAGCTGGACCGCTATCCCTTCGCCATGCGGATTACGCGGGAGGACGGGCTACTGGTGGCTAGAAGGGAGAACGTTAAATAACACCGACAGGGGTCTCCTCCCGTCGGCCCGCTGCGGGCACTGGCGCCCATCCCTGACGAGAACGGCCGCAGCCGCCCTGTTCTAATCGGTGACGAACCTGTCGGGGGCCAGGTGCGCGGCGCCGGCGACCTCCGTTTCTCCCTGCGTTATCAGGTCGGCGGCCACCTGGCTCATACCGACGCTCCAGAGGATGCCCTTGCGGCCTGCGCCCGAGGCGAGGTACAGGTTGTCCCAGCCGGGTAGGCGGCCCACGATGGGGATTCCGTCGGGGGTTACCGGCCGCAGGCAGGCGGTGTGGTTCACCAGCCGGGCCGACACCACAGATGGCGCCATGTGAGCCAGGTCATTGAGTATGCTATCGCGACCCCTGGAGTTTGGATGGTCGTCGAATCCGGCGTCCTCTTCGGTCGAGCCTGCCCAAACCAGGCCGTCCGATTTTGAGTCAACGTAGTTGCCGCTGTAATTGAGGGAGACGTTGAACGGCGGGCCCTCATACCGGAACCGCAATATCTGGCCTTTCAGCGGCTCCACGGGGGCGAAAGCCCCGCACCAGTCCGCGACCAGCCCGGACCATGGCCCCATGGCGATGACCACCGTTCCCGCCTCTATCTTTCCGCCATCGTAGGTGACTGCAAGGGCGTGCCCGTTACTGAACTCCAGGCCGGTTGCCCTCTGCGCAACCAGCTTGGTGCCAAATCGTTCAGCTGAGCGTAGAGCGGCCATGTTCAGATCATAGGCATCCACGGAGCTCATCCCACTGATGTGCAGGCCACCGATACATTCGGGGTTGACCTTTGGCTCCAGTCGCCTGGCGGAGTCTCGATCCAACCATCTGACGCTGAAGCCGGGGACTCTCCTCATCCAGGCCTCGTCGGTCTGCTCCTTTTCGGCCTCATCGTCATCAAAGGCCAGGTACAGCCGGTCGCGAGAACGGAACTGGGGATCCAGCCCCGTGGCGCCATGGAATTCGCGGGCGATTGACCTGTGCCGTCCCAGGCAGAAGAGGCTGAAATCCAGCAGCGGATCAGGAACGCCGATGCCGTGTAGCGGATCGAGCCCACCAAAGGCCAGACCGGAGGCGTGGCTGCCCAGGGTATCGGCTTCCATCAGGGTGACGCTCAGGCCGCGACGGCACAGCAAGTAGCTGGTCATGCTGCCCACGATGCCGGCGCCGATGACCACAACGTCTCTGGTGTCAGTACTCAACGCATACGCTCCGTATGTTTAATGGCGTGCAGCCGATCGGGCGCACTGGCCGTCGTCTACACCCCCTTGAACCAAGCCTCGAACCTGTCCAGGGGTCCCGGGTCATCGGAAATGGCGAACTCGTTGGCTGCTATAGCCTCCCTGCCGGTGATCCTGCCATAGATGAACAGCAGGAAAGCGGAGGCTTCGGCGCACACCGTCCAACGGTCCTCGGGGGCGCCTTCCGGTGTCAGAACTTCGAAGCTGTTGCCGTCTACCTTCACGATAATGCTGACGTCGTTGGGTGGGGCGAGATCGAACTCGTAGACCACCGGCGCATCGAGTTCGCTGCCCGGGCGGAAACACATTGCAAGCCACTTGGGAGCAAACCCAAGGAGAGAATCTATGCAGTCTGGATGGAGCGAGGGATCAGGCTCAAGTGCTTTTCGCATGTCCCAGTCGTGGATGGCCAACTCCTGCAGGCGCAGTTCGATGTACTCTGAGGCGGGCATGGCGCCCCTGCGCATGTGCCAGCAGAGGGTGTCCCAGCCGTCGGGATGGAAATCGTCCAGTAACTGGTAAAGTCGGGCGTAGTGCTCATCGAAGGCTGCCACCAGCCCGCCACCGAGCTGCTCACGGCGTTGGATATCACGTTGGGCGTTGGTAGCCGACACTGCGGAGTTATCCATGGGAGTGAACCCCTCGGGCGCCCCGGAATCACCGGCCCTGCCACGCTGCATGGCGTCTATCTGCCGCTCGGCGCCGCCGACCAGGTGGCCGACCACGTCCTGTACCTGCCATTCGGCGCAGGCGCTGGGCAGGGCCAGTTGTTCCGGCGTGAGCGAAGCTGCCCGCGAGCTTATGCTGGAGGCCAGGGTCTTTACCAGTTCGATTTGCGATTCAATGCTGAACATCAATTTTCCCCATCCTTTCGCAATATGCCAACCTATCAACTGAGATTACACCTCTATCCTGCCTATCTGTCTTCCTGTAATCAGATATGCTCGCGGCGGCGGCCCTGGATTCCCGCTCCTGGCTTGAAAGAACCAGGGGGAATGACGGGAACTCTGTGGTTCTCATCGGAAAATTAAGAGGCCCTGCGCCCAATACCGGGCCTGTGGCGGGGCGGGGCGGTTCAGTGTAGAATCAGCGAAAACCCGCAGTACAGGATTATTCGCAATGAAGATGTGCTTTTTCCACCTGATGCCCTACCAGGGACTTCCCAGCAATTTTGAACAAGATTACCACAGCGTGTGGGTCGATGTGCCCAATTCACTGTTCGACCCGCACCAGGGCCACCGCCTCTACAACGATTACCTCGACGAGCTGGAATTCGCCGAGACGATGGGCTTCGACGGGATATGCGTCAACGAACACCACGCCAACGCTTACGGGCTGATGCCTTCCCCCAACCTGATGGCCTCCGCCATGGCCCGTGGTACGTCCCACACCGCCATCGTGGTGCTGGGCAACAGCCTGGCCCTCTACAACCCACCCATCCGGGTGGCGGAGGAATTCGCCATGCTGGACGTCCTCAGCGGCGGGCGGCTGATAGCCGGATTTCCGTTGGGTACGGCCATGGACACCATCTTCGGCTACGGACAGGTACCCATAACGCTGAGGGAAAAGTACCAAGAGGCCCACGATCTGGTGGTCAAGGCGTGGACCGAGCGAGAGCCCTTCTCATTCAACGGAAAATACAACCAGCAGCGCTATGTCAACATCTGGCCCCGCCCTCTGCAAGAGCCGCGCCCGCCCATCTGGGTTCCCGGCAGCGGCAGCCTGGAGACTTGGGACTGGACCATCCGGAACGACTATGTCTACTGCTACCTGTCGTATGGGGGCTACAAGGTGGGCAAGACGGTTCTTGACGGGTTCTGGGACGAGATGGAACGTCAGGGCAAGGAGTTCAACCCATACCACGCCGGCTTCCTGCAGCTGGTTGCCGTGTCGGAGACCGACGCCCAGGCCGAAGAGTACAAGGAGTCAATCGAATATTTCTTCAAGAAGTGCCTGCACGTCCACTCCGGCTTTGGCAACCCGCCGGGCTACCGCTCTGAGCGGAGCAACAACTCGCAGGTGGCAAATTCAACCGCTCAGACGCGCGAGGACCAACTGAAGGAGTTCACCTGGACCGACTACCTGGACGCTGGCAACGTTATAGTCGGCGGGCCCGAGACAGTGCGGGAGCACTTGACCCACGCCATCAAGGAACTGAGGGTGGGCAACCTGATGCTGTTGCTCCAGTTCGGCGACATGCCCAAGGAACTGGCCATGAAGAACACAGAACTCTTTGCCCGCGAGGTCATGCCCTACGTGCGCGACATCTGGTCGGAGTACGAGACCCGCTGGTGGCCGGAGGGGGTCTCCAATCCCAACGCCATCACGCCAGTGATGGCTTAGGCGACGGGCCTGCGCATGGTTCCCTCTGTCGGAAGAACAGGGTTAGGGTGGCAACTTTGGAGTAAATGAACCCCATGACCATTCCCGTACCAATCATTGCGAGTTTCATTGCCGCCACTGCGGCGATACTCATTGCGGTCGTCGGGGCATTGTTCAATATCAACAGCAGGCTGGGAAAGCTCGAGCAAGGCCAGGAAATGCTGGCCGGGGAAATCCGCACATCCCGCGAACGCTCTGATATGCAACATGCAGCTGCAATGCAGCTGGCCGACGCTCGCCATTCAGCTACGATGGAGTTGTTCGACGCTCGCCACTCAGCTATGGTGGGGCTGGTCGACGCTCGCCTTTCAGCTACGATGGAGCTGGTCGACGCTCGCCTTTCAGCTACGATGGAGCTAGTCGACGCTCGACTCGCAGCGGCGGAGGAACGGGCCCTTGCCCGCCACAACGAACTTCTGGCAGAGATTCGGCTTTGGCGTTCCCACGGACACGACGCAGACGGAACTATATTTTTCCGGGTTCCTGAGCCGGGTTCCTGAGCCGGGTTCCTGGGCGGGATCATAGAGTTGCTCTGGGTTCCCGCATCTTGAGTCAAAGCGGGTTATGACCGAAGCAATGGAGCAGATCGGTTGACTACCAGCGAAGTCTCACCTAACGACCCCCACCCCCACCTGCGCGCTGACGTGGGCGGCGCTGAGATGACGTACGTTGACACAGGGGGCGAGTCTGGGGACGGGGCTGTCGTGTTCCTTCACGGCAACCCGACGTCATCGTACCTCTGGCGCAACATCATTCCCCACGTGTCGCCTTTGGCGCGGTGCCTGGCTCCAGACCTGATGGGGATGGGCGAGTCGGACGCCGCCCCCGGCGGCTTGTACCGCTTTTTCGACCACAGCCGCTATCTCGATGCCTGGTTCGACAAGGTGCTTCCTGAAGATCCGGTAACGCTGGTGGTGCATGACTGGGGCTCTGCGCTGGGGTTTCACTGGGCGCGGCGGAACCCGCAGCGAGTGCGGGGGCTGGTCTACATGGAGGCCATAGTCCGCCCGGTGACCTGGGAAGAATGGCCGGAGGCGGCCCGCCAGGTGTTCCAGGGCTTTCGCTCCGAGGCAGGCGAGAGCATGGTCCTGGAGCGCAACGTCTTTGTCGAGCGGGTGCTCCCGGGAAGCACCATCAAGGGCATCAGCGATGAGGCTATGGAGGTCTACCGGCGCCGCTATTCTGATCCCGGCGAATCGCGCCGCCCCACGCTGTCGTGGCCTCGAGAGATCCCAATAGAAGGGGAACCGGCCGACGTGGTAGCCATCGTCGCCGAATACGCCGAGTGGCTATCGCAGACGGTCGTGCCCAAGCTGTTCATCAATGCCGAACCGGGCGCCATCCTCACCGGCCCACAGCGCGAATTCTGCCGCACCTTTCCGAATCAGCGGGAGGTGACCGTCCCAGGCGTCCACTTCATTCAAGAGGACTCGCCGCACGACATCGGAGCAGCGATCGCAGGGTGGTACGCGGGGCTGTGAATTGCTGACAGTTGCTGATTGCTAGGAATTAATCCGCTCCCTACAATTTCTCTCATTGCCTGAAACTGCAATTGTCAGGATAGGCGAGGGAGACTTGAGTGGTAAATGCGTTCGGCGGTGATTGGACTGACGATAAGTTGCGAATCCTGGAAGGTTATCTCAAAGCATATACGACTGCGCTAAAAGAGCAGAACTTCCGTCTCTTGTACGTAGACGCTTTTGCTGGCACGGGGTACGTCAATGTGGGTTCGGAGGACCTAGCCCAAGGCAAGCTACTGACTTCGGAAAACGGATGGGACAACGAAGCGGCGAATGTCTTGAAGGGGTCTGCCCGACGAGCTATCGAAGTAGATGATAGGCCTTTTGACTATTTCCTATTCGTTGAACTCAACCCCGAGTATGCGGCAGAGTTATCTAAACTGAAGTATGAATTCCGAGACCGCAATATCCGTGTAATTTCTGAAGAAGCAAACAAGTTTCTGCAAGACTGGTGCACATCTCAAAACCAACGATTGGGAACGCCTTGGCGTCGCGAAAGGGCAGTCGTTTTCATTGATCCCTATGCCACTCAGGTTAATTGGCAAACCGTCCAGCGAATTGCCGAGACCAAGTCGGTAGATTTGTGGATATTGTTTCCGCTTTCGGCAATTACCCGGATGTTGCCCAATGCAAGGGAGCCCGACGAGGCAAACGCCACAAATCTCGACCGGGTCTTTGGCGGCCCGGAATGGCGAGAGGTGCTGTATCAATCTTCCAGCCAGCCAACTTGGTTTGGAGATGATAAAACGGAGACAGTCCGCGATGACCAACAAGCAATTGTGGATTTGTATCAGCGTAAACTAGAAGGTGTATTTCCGGCAGTAGCTCCCAATCCCATGATGTTCCGGAATTCCAACAATTCGCCGCTATTCGCGTTTATGTTTGCCGCCGCGAACCCGGGGCCAGGCGGTAGAATTGCATTGACAATAGCCAAGCACCTGCTAGATCGCTGGTGAAGCATGGCCGTCGGCAGCAAAATTGAGTGGACCGATGCCACCTGGAATCCGGTGACCGGCTGCAACAAGGTTAGCCCTGGTTGCAAGCTCTGCTATGCAGAGCGGCTGGCCAAGCGACTGAAGGCCATAGGAATGGTCAAGTATCGCAACGGATTTGAGGTGACCTGCCACCCCGAGGCACTGTCAATTCCGTTAAGATGGCGCAAGCCACGAACAATTTTCGTCAATTCGATGAGCGACTTGTTCCATGAGCAAATCCCGGATAAATTCGTCCGCGATGTTTTCGAGGTGATGGAACGGGCGCACTGGCACCGTTACCAAGTGCTGACAAAGCGCCCAGAGCGGTTGGCAACCCTTGGTAGCCAACTGCCTTGGCCAGAGCAGATCTGGCTGGGAGTCAGTGTGGAATCGGAGCGCTACGCACACCGAATAGACCTCTTGCGCGAGTCCGGGGCAGCTATCAAGTTCTTGTCGTTGGAGCCTCTGCTGGAACCGCTGCCCAATTTGAAACTCGACGGAATCGACTGGGTTATAGTCGGCGGGGAATCCGGACCGGGAGCGAGGCCGATGGCCGAAGATTGGGCTCTCGAAATACGAAACCAATGTCAGGAGGCTGGGGTGCCCTTCTACTTCAAACAATGGGGCGGCGTCTTCAAAAAGCGCCAGGGGCGAGAGCTGGACGGAAGAACCTGGGATGAGATGCCCAGTTTTGAAAAATCGCCTGTCGCGATGTAAGCTATTAGACACAAGGCCTAGGTTCCAGCAACTATTCTCGGAGTTACCATGCCTGAAACCATCCACCTGGACATGCGGGGCGGCGACTTTCGTGCGGTGGTCAAAACCGCTGGCGACGGGCCGCCGCTACTCTACCTGCATGGCGCCGTGGGGCAAAAGGGATGGGCGCCGTTCCTGGAGCGGCTGTCGCATCAGTTCACGGTTTATGCTCCCTACATTCCCGGGTATGGCGAGGCAACCGGACTGGAGCACCTGGCAGACCTGACCGACCTCACGCTGTACCATCTGGAGCTGCTGGACGCTCTCGGAGTTGACCGGGCCCACGTGGTGGGACACTTCCTGGGCGGAATGATTGCCGCCGAGATGGCTATCTTTTCGCCTTCGTCGGTTGACCGGCTGGCGCTGGTATCGCCCGCTGGTGTGTGGCGCGACGACGAGCCAGTTGCAGACCTGTTGGCCCTGAACGCTAACGAGTTATCCGAATGCCTCGCTGCAACACCCGAAGGCGCTTCTTCACTGGATGGCGTGGTCGATATGCTGGCCCGCGACCGGATGCAGGACATTGCTGCAGCAGGCAAGTTTCTCTGGCCTCTTCCCGACAAGGGGCTCAACCGGCGCGCCTACCGCATCAAGTCGCCCACGTTGATCCTGTGGGGAGAGCAGGACCGCATCAATCCTCCGTCGTACGCCGCAGAATTCCAGGGCCTGATCACCGGAGCGAGTACTGGGACGATAGGCAACGCGGGTCATTTGCTGATGCTTGAGAAACCCGACTCCTTCGTGGAAACAATCGCGTCTTTTCTCAATGGGTGAGCCAATGAGGGGAGGCGGCTGACATCTCCGTGATACCTGTAGTCCACGCGCGCAGGATTTCGAATTGGAAATTATGACCGAGAGTACTCTCGACTTACAGCTAAATGTGCTAAGGGGCATCCTCCGGGATATGAGGTCGGTGGTGACAGCGTTCTCCGGCGGGGTGGACAGCGCCCTGGTAGCAGTGGCGGCCCATGACACGCTGGGCAAAAACGCGCTGGCAGTTACGGCCGTGTCCCCCGCGCTGGCAGCACGAGAGTTGCAGATAGCCGAGGAGCTGGCGGGACAGTTCGGCTTTGCCCACCGCGTCATCCGCACCAATGAAATGGACCGCGAGGGCTACACCGAAAACTCCCCGCGCCGTTGCTATTTCTGCAAGACCGAACTCTATACCCACCTGACGGCCTTGGCCAAGGCAGAAAAATACACCTGGGTGGCCAACGGGGCCAATACCGACGACCAGGGCGACTACCGGCCGGGAATGCAGGCGGCGACGGAACACAGCGCCCGCAGCCCGCTGCTGGAGGCCGGGTTGGACAAGGCAGCGGTGCGGGCCATCGCACGGCAACTCAACATCCCGGTGTGGGACAAGCCTGCGCAGCCCTGCCTGTCCTCCCGGGTGCCCTACGGGACCCCAGTTACCGTGGAGACGCTTTCGAAGATCGAGCGGGCCGAAGAATTCCTGCGCGGACTGGGGCTGCGGGAGTTCCGGGCGCGCCACCACGACAAGCTGTGCCGGGTCGAGGCGTCGGAGTCTGACATGGAAACGGCCTTTAACCGGAGAGAAGAGATTGTCGCCGGACTAAAGAAAATCGGCTACCTGTGGGTCTCGCTGGACCTATCGGGCCTGCGATCCGGCAGCCTTAACGAAGTCTTGAAGTCGTAAGACCAGCGGCCGCCCTCATTCTGGCCCTCTCCCTGAGGGAGAAGGGATTCTATGTCCTCACTCACGCTCCCGGTCCGAATTCGATGAAGATCGTTTACATCCAGCCCATCGGCGGGGCCAGCGGCGATATGCTTCTGGGAGCGCTGATTGACGCGGGCCTTTCGCTGGAACTGCTGCGCAGCGAACTGTTGAAGCTGCCAGTAGGAGGGTATGGCATCGAATCAGCCGAGGAGACCCGCTGCGAAACTCGAGGAACTCATCTCAAGGTATTACTGGAAGACCGCAGGAGGCATTCCCCTGCCTTACTGCTCCGTACCGTGGAGAACAGCGAGCTCGACGTGGGTGTGAAGGAGCAAGCTTCGGGAGTTCTGCGGGCCCTGTGGGAGGCCGAGGCCCGAGTGCACGGAGAGCCGCAGGAATCACTGGAGCTGGAAGAACTGGGAAGCGTGGACACGCTGGTTGACGTGGTGGGGTTCTGTATTGGCCTGCAGCAACTAGGCATTGAGGAGGTCTATGCAGCGCCCCTGGTATTGGGGGAGCCTTCGCCGCCGCACCGTATTGGCGGGTATTCCAACCCGGCGCCGGCGACCTTGGAACTGATTGCCGCCTCGGGCGCCCCGGTGGCCGCCGACAACCCGGTGCACGCCGGGGCGGGCGAGCTGACCACGCCAACGGGGGCCGCGCTGATAACCGCGCTGGCCCAGTTCCGTCGGCCCGCTTTATCCGTTCAATGCGCCGGGGTCGGACTGGGAACGAAGGATCCGGCCGGATTTCCAAATGCCCTGCGTGTCTGGCTGGGCGAAACGGCTGAATCCCCTGGGAACGACCGGGAAGGGCCGGCCGTCTTCCAACCTGCCAGCGTGGTGCTGCTCGAGACCAACCTGGACGACGCGCCGGGGCTGGTGCTGGGATACGCGCAGGAGCAGCTGTTCGCTCTGGGTGCGCTGGACGTATGGCATACGCCGGTGCAGATGAAGAAGAACCGGCCCGGCACCGTGCTGTCAGCATTGGTCCCGCCACACTTGGAGCAGGCCGCCATAGAATTGATACTGCGCGAAACTCCAACTCTGGGCATCCGCTCCCGCAAGGTGGACCGCTACGTGGCCGTCCGCCAAAGCGTAACCATAGAGACGGAGATGGGCCCGGTCAGCGTCAAAGTGAAGTTGCTGGCCGGCTCACCTGCCAGTGTTGCGCCGGAGCCGGACGACTGTCGTCGCATTGCCATGGAAACCGGGTTGCCATTCCAGGAAGTCTACCAGCGGGTCTCTGAGGCCGCCCGTCAGCAGTTGCTGGCCTGAGCTCATGAGTGAGGCATCCGGCAAGGGGAGCCTGGACATTCCCCAACTGCTGAAACAGGTTCGGGACGGCTGCCTGACCACTGAAGAGGCCCTGTCGATGCTTCGCGACCTGCCCTTCGAGGATTTGGGCTACGCGCAAGTGGACCACCACCGGCCGCTCCGCACCGGCTTTCCGGAGGTGGTCTTGGGAAGGGGCAAAACGCCGGTCCAGATTGCGGGCATCGTTTCGGCGCTGTGCGGGCGTGGACACCCGGTTCTGGTGACCAAGACCGGGCGAAAGGCCTACGACGCTGTGCTCGAAATTGCTCCGGAAGCCGAGTACCACGACCTAGCCGGTGCAATTGTGGTGCCATCGCCACCTTCAGGCCCGAAATTGCCAGGTACGCTGATAGTGACCGCAGGCACAGCAGACCTGCCGGTGGCGGAGGAAGCGAAGCTGACCGCCGTGTTGATGGGACAGGACGTCGCACTGATCGCCGATGTGGGAGTGGCCGGCCTGCACCGCCTTCTGGACCGGCTGCCCGAGATCCAGGCGGCGAGAGTCATTGTAGTGGTAGCCGGGATGGATGCCGCGCTGCCAGCCGTGCTTGCGGGGCTGGTGTCGTCGCCAGTGATTGCCGTACCCACCAGCACCGGCTACGGGGCCAGCTTCGAGGGGCTGGCTGCGCTGCTATCGATGCTGAACAGCTGCGCTCCGGGCGTCGCCGTGGTGAACATTGACAACGGGTTCGGTGCCGGTTACATGGCGGCGCAGATCAACCGCCAAATCTCCAACCTGGAGCGAACGACGCAGTGAGCCTCCGCACCGGTTGCCTCATACTGGTCATGCTCGCAGCGGTGCTGTTCGTCTCGTGCGGTATGCTCGGCAGATTGACCCTGACCTTCTAGCCCACGTGCAGGACGCGAACAACCACACTGCTTGTGCCGCCCCTAAGAAGAGCGAGAATTCCACGTTCAGAACTCGATGGCGCTTTCGATGTGATTGACCGACAGCAGCCTCCCGCGACGGTCCAGGTTCAGGCAGACGAGGTCTATGCGCCACATAATTCCGGAGTGGTAGCCGTCTGCCAGCCGCAATTGGAGAAATTCTTCGGCCACGTCCGCCAGCCGTTCGGCCCTTGTCGGCGAGATGGAGTCTTGGGCTTGACCGAAGGCGTCGCCACGGCGCGTCTTGACCTCGACAAACACCAGCTCATCACCCTGTCGGGCGACGATGTCGATCTCCCCAGCCCGGCAACGGAAGTTCGTCTCGAGTATAACGTACCCGTTGGTCTCCAGATGAAGGCTTGCCTGCCGCTCGCCCCACTGGCCCAATTGCCGATTGCCGCTGCTCATGAACGTGCATGCTCCGGAAAATCCAGACGGGCCTGAGCCACAGGGCGGAAGGAGCGCCGGTGAATGTCGCAGGGCCCGATCTCCCGCAATCGTTCCAGGTGCAAGCGGGTGCCATAGCCCTTGTGCTTGGCAAACCCGTAGCCTGGGAAGGTGCTGTCATATTCCGCCATCAAGCGATCCCGCAAGACCTTGGCCACGTTGGAAGCGGCGGCGATGCTGTAGCTCAGGCTGTCGCCCTTCACCACGGTGTCATAGGGATATGGGCAATGTCGTACCGGCAAGTAGTCCAGCAGAAGGTGAGCGGGTTTCACTTTCAGGTAACCCACGGCAAGCAACATCGCCCGGAGCGACGCAGCACCTATCCCAATGCGGTCGATTTCATCAGGCTCGATGGATGCGAATGACCAGTCCAGCGCATATTCTTGAACTGCCTGGAATGCCTTTTCGCGACGGGACTCGGTCAGGCGTTTGGAGTCGTCAAGCAGCCGCAGCCATTCCTCGCGCCCGGTAAGCCCCGGCGGCAGGACGACCGCACCGGCCACCACCGGCCCCGCCAGCGGCCCACGGCCGGCTTCGTCGGCCCCAGCCACCGGAGTTAAGTGGCGTCGCAGCAGCGCTCGCTCGAGGGAAAGGTCGGGCACCGCTATTCCGCGCCCAGGTCTGTAACGGCATTGGTGCCGCAAAAGCGGGGCTTGAGGAAATGCCCGTTTCCCATCATCGTCATTACGGACGCAGTCCTGACGTCTCCAGCGGAGAGGAAGAATAAACCGGTGAAGGTAGCCATTACTCCAAAGCAGGGCTTGCCGTTCCCCCAGCAGAGGATTTCAGATTCCCCGTCGCGTTCAAATGTCGCGTGCTGGATCTGCAGGCCAGGAATTCCCTGCTGTGGGTCGCGCCCGATAGCATTCAACCCGAAAGTATTCAAGTGGTACTTTTTGCGGCCGCCAAATCTGCCCACAGCTCCATCCCCGGCGGCTCGATGGTGCCGCCGCCGACCAGTGTATCACCGCAGTAGAACACGGCGGCCTGCCCTGGCGTGACGGCCCGTTGCGGCTCCAGGAACCTCACCCGCGCGCCACCGGGAAGTGGGTACAGGGAGGCAGGGGCCTCGTAGGACTTATAGCGTATCTTGACCGATACAGGCATACCATCGGCGGGGGGAGGATCGCCGCTGACGTAGTTGACCCCTGAAACCCACGCCTCCGTCGAGTACAAGGCACTCTCCGGGCCGACCACCACGCGGTTCCTGTCCGCCTCCAAGCGGACGACATAGCGGGGCTCCCCGGGACTGCGAGGGAGGCCCAGCCCACGACGCTGGCCGACCGTAAAATACTCGATCCCCTCGTGCGTACCAACAACCGAGCCGTCCAGCTCAACGATATCGCCGGGGGTGCCAGGCGATCGCTGGCGCAGGAACTCACGGTAGTCGCCGAGGGGAATGAAGCAGATATCCTGGCTGTCCGGCTTATCCGCCGTAATGAGGCCGGCATCCAGCGCCAGTTGCCTGATCTCGTCCTTGCGATACCCGCCGACTGGCAACAGAGTACGGGCCAGCTGGGCCTGGGTCATACCGAACAGAACGTACGACTGGTCCCTGGACGCGTCGATCCCCTTGCGCAGCGTCGCGCCGGCCGGGCCCCGTTCGATGCGAGAGTAGTGCCCGGTGGCGACGTACTGCGCCCCCAGGGCATCGGCGCGGGCCATCAACTGGCTGAACTTGATCTTGTCGTTGCAGGCTATGCAGGGATGCGGGGTGCGACCACGGCGATACTCAGCCACGAAGTAGTCCATTACCTGATCGTGGAACTCGCGCTCCATGTTCAGTACGTAGTGGGGGATGCCCAACCGGCGGCAGACTGCTCTCGCATCCTCCACGTCATCCAGGGTGCAGCAACCCTGGTGATCGGCCGGCAACTCTGATTCATCGAGGCTGTACAGCTTCAAGGTGACACCCAGAACGTCCCAACCTTGACGGTGCAGCAGCAGTGCAGCGACCGAGGAATCAACACCCCCGCTCATGGCGACCACGACCCTGTTGGCCGACAAATGCTCGTTCATATATATAACCAACCTCAAATTTAGCCTAGCACACTGCCTCCAAGCGGTACAACTGCGCGTAGCGCCGAAGAGGATCCCAATACGTTGGTCGTTACAACCCCACTATCCGGGAGCGCCGGGGAGCGACTCGCAGACGATCCCGTCTTTGTCCCGGTCAAGTCGGTGCGGGTCTTGCGACGGTCCGCCCTCTGACACGAAGAAGTTCTGCGCCTGTTGCCAGGTCTTGAAGTCGCCGCAGTTCCGGTCCCGGAATTCGTTCTCCTCTGTCGGCGACTGTCCGGCTGGAGTCGGCTGCGCCTTCTGCTGTACACGGTCCGGCTCGTCGTCGGGAGCGCCCGGAAGGGATTCGCAGGCCTCGCCGTCCTTGTTCCGGTCCAGTCCATGCGGGTCCTGATCAGGACCGCCGGCAGCGAGGTAAAACGCCTGGGCCTCGCTCCAATTGGAGAAATCGGCGCAGTTGCGGTCCTCAATCTCGGGGGCCAATGCTGGAGTGGCCGACTCATCGCGCGCAGGTTCCGAAACCTGCGTTGGAGCACCAGAAAGTGATTCACAGGCTGAGCCATCGCCGTTGTGGTCCAGGCTGTGCGGGTCCTGATCAGGGCCGCCGGCCGCAAGGTAGAAATTCTGGGCGTCCCACCACGATGTAAAGTCTACGCAGTCGCGGTCGGGGCCGCTTGGATCGTAGGGCAGTTGCGCTAATGCCTCCAAGACCGGCGTAGATCCTGATATCGGAGGGCCTTCAGGCGGGGACGCGGGAGCTGGCGTAGGGCTTTTCGGCGCGGCATCGTCATCGGGAGCACCGGGGAGCGACTCGCACGCCACTCCATCATCATTTCTGTCCAAACCGTGAGGATCTTCGGCGGGTCCTCCCTCTGACAGGAAGAAATCCTGCGCATCCCGCCAGTTAGAGAAATCGCTGCAGTTCACAGCGGGCACAGGTGTTTGTTCTGCAACCGATAAGCCAGGATCAGGCTTGAGAGAAGGGGAGGGAGTTGGCGATGGAGCGTTTGCTGGAGTCGGGGTTGGGGTCGGGGTCGGGGCAGGCGAAAGGGCGACATGGGCCGCTGGCGCAGTCAAGGGACCGCAGTCAATTCCTTCCGAGCCAGCCACCGGGGAAGCCAGCAGATGGGAGGGGCCGCTCCCAAGTGGACCAGTGCCGGCACATACAGGGTCTTCTTCGACCGCGTCTCCCTCACCTAGAACTGACGATGCCGCAAGTCCCGGCCCCGCCGTCTGCACCTCAGCGGAAGGGCCACCGGGCAGGGTCTCACAGGGTTGGCCGTCTCCGTTTGAGTCCAGCCTGTGGGGGTCGGCCGCCGGGCCGCCGGCCGCGCGGAAAAAGGCCAGTGCCTCCTCGTAGTTGTCGAAATCTCCGCAATTCCGGTCGGGGCCAAAAGGATCGTAACGCAGGTCTGTCGGCGTCACGGTCTGCGGGCCGACCGTTGCGGTTGGTACGGGAGACGGCGGCGTCACGGTCTGCAGGCCGGACGCTGCAGTTGGTACGGGAGACAACGTCGGCATGACCTGCGTGGGTTGCAGCAGGACGGTCATCTCGCACGTGGCCAGCATTTCGGTGAGAGCGATGTACTCGGCCTCGGTTACGGTCAGGCCCCACTCGTTCTTGATGGTGACCCAGTCAACTGCATAATCGCACCAATATTCCTCCAAAGGCGGACGCCACTCTCCAGGCCCTTTCGAGCCCTTGGAGCGGTTGGCACCGCTGGCGGTGGCGATAAGGTGATCCTCGTATCCGAGGTAGTTTGCGTATTCCCGCTTGCGCTCGCGGTCCCAATTCCAGGCCCCGGAACGATGGGCGTTGCCCAGTGGCACCATGTGGTCGACATCCAGATCGCCGGGATCATCCACCGTCGTTCCGGTATACGGCCCCACCCAAAGACCTGTGGCGACACGGCACCGCTCGTCCGAATGGTAGGTGACCGCGACGGTTGACTCGATGATCAACACTTCCTGGCGGGCGTTCTGGCAGTCGCGGTCTTCGTCAATCCAGTGTCGCCAGGTCTGACGATCATATTGGGGCAGGTCGGACTGAACTCCGGCAATCGAAACCGGCAGCACCAATCCAGACGCCGACGGTGTGCTCCGGGGGATCGCCGCCGTTCCCGCTGGCAAGGCCGTGGATGTGGAGGTAGCGCCGGGTTCGGCTGGGACCGTTGCCGTGGGTGAAACATGGGTGGCGCCAGGCGGCGGTTCTTGATCTGATTCAAAGAGGCATCCGGATATGGCGGCAGACAACAGGAATACCAACAGAACCGCAACCGGTAAGGGCAGAGCTAGTGAAGGCGGTGGGTACCCTTTCCTGAGCAGCGTCTTGATAGAATGCAGCGGATCCGGGGGACGAGGAATTCCCTGCTGAAATCGTGGCGATTCTTGAGGCACACAGCACACTCCCGCTATGGATAACCCGGTAACCGCATTAACGTGACATCTTACAGAAGCACTATTCTATAACAGGAAAAATCACGTTAGGAGAAATCGCATTCAAGAGGACGCGGTGCGCTTTCCGCAGGGTCTTTCAATTGTTCCCTCTCCCTCTCCCTCCGGGGGAGAGGGAGAGGGAGAGGGTGGGGCATTCACTTTGGTGAGCGGCCATAGTTTAATCGCGGCATTTCACCCTCACTCCAGCCCTCTCCCTAAAGGGAGAGGGAGAACTAAAAGACCCTGGCGCTTTCCGTGAATGCCGCTCACTTGAGACCCCCCAACAAGCGGGGTATGCTTGTTGAAGTAATTTCATGGCTCGGAGTTCACGGGGGAAATGGCCAAGGAATCCGGTTTCGATACAGGACTATCCTATTGCGGAAACTGCGGAACTCCCGTTGAGTTGGAAAGCCGGGTATGCGGCAGTTGTGGACATCCCGTGCAGACTGCGTCGGGCGTATTGGAGCCGCCTTATGTCCTGCCGAGCCCCGCGTCCGCAGACTACATACCCTACTGCAGGAGTTGTGGCGTCGGCGTGCCCTGGGGCGAGGGGCACACTTGCATCCGGTGTGGCGTGTCACCCCTCTGCACGCTGCACTTCCGGGCATCAGATCGCCTCTGCTTTGACTGCATAGATGCCCCCGGCCGCTCACAGGCGTCTGCGATAGCGGGTGGCCTGAGGTGCGGTTCGTGCGGCGCGTCAGCGGCCCGCACCTCGGAATTCTGCCCCAACTGCGGCCGTGCCATGGCCTCCTCCCGCGCGGGCGTGGAGTACATGGGATTCTGGATCCGGCTGGCTGCATTTGCGGTCGACCGGATCATTTCGTACCTCATCGCGGCTGGCATTGCGGCGGCAATCGGCCTTTCGCGCACCACCGGTGAGGTTGATCCGGCAATCGAGCAAGAGGTGACCATCGCACTGGAGACAATCAATTACAGCTTTTTGTTGCTCGTCTGGGGGATTTCGACGGTATACAACATAGTCTTAACCACCCTCCGGGGCCAGACACTGGGCAAGATGCTGTTCGGCATCCAGGTTGTTGACTCAAACGGGAACATCCCGCCTTGGCACCGGGTGATAGTCCGGGAGTTGGTGGGCAAGTCCGTATCGGAACTCATCCTCTGGCTGGGGTACATCTGGATAGGATTCGACCAGAGCAAGCGCGGCTGGCACGATTACCTCGGGAGCAGCTACGTGGTTCGAAAACGGCGCGGCTCCCGGCCGGCAAGCGGTATATTCTAGCTCGCCGCAATTGCGGAGGCGTCTGTTACACTGGCCCGCAGATCACCGAATCTATTGGCGCACGCGACCCGCTGCGCTGACGGAGGACATTATGGCAATCACGTTTGGCACTTCCGTACCTACACGCGGCCCTCTGGCCGGAGCCGACGAGCTCCGCGCGTTGGCCCAGCGTGCCGACGACCTGGGCTACGACCACATCTGGGTCAGCGACCACGTAATCCTGCCACGAGAGGTCAGCTCCTTCTATCCCTACGCCTCCGACGGGGTGGCGACATTCGTTCCCGATCAACCCTATTTCGAACCCCTGGCAGCCCTGAACTTCCTGGCGGGCTGCACCCAGCGGGTACGGCTGGGCACTCATGTGCTTATCCTGCCCTATCGTAACCCCGTACTGACTGCCAAGATGCTATCCACTCTGGACGTTCTGTCGGGCGGCAGGGTTATCCTGGGCGCCGGCGTCGGCTGGATGGAGGAGGAGTTCGAGGCCCTCGGCCTGGACACCTACGCAAAGCGGGGAGCGGTCACCGACGAATATATCGAGCTGTACAAGGAGCTGTGGAGCAAGGACAACCCATCCTTCGACGGCGAGTTCTACCAGCTTTCCGGAAGCGGTTTCTCGCCCAAGCCCTTGCAGAAACCACATCCGCCCATCTGGATCGGCGGTCATACCGGACCGGCCATCCGCCGGGCGGCGAAGTTTGGCGACGGCTGGATGCCCATCGGTCATCGGCCGCCGGCAATCCTGGAACCGGAGGAGCTGTCGGGCCTGATCGCCCGGCTGCGGCGCCTGACGGTTCAGGCAGGGCGCGATGAGAACGCCGTCGACCTGACGTTCAGCACCGACGTGCGGTTTAACAACGCCGCCGACGGATCCAGGCCGTGGATGAACGGGCGGCCGGAGCAGATCGCCGCCGACCTGCGTCAGTACATGGATCTGGGGGTTTCCAACTTCATCGTCGGCTTCCCGGCCGGCGACAGCGTGGCTTCGATCCAGGAGAATATGGAGCAGTTCTCGAGAGAGGTAGTTCCCCTCATTCCTCAAGACTAAAATAAACACAGAGCGCACAGAGTTTTAGATATATCCCCAAGTCTCTCTGTGTCCTCTGTGCGCTGTGTGTTTAACCCAAACCTGAGAGGTTAGAGCAATGTCAGTGCGGACCGACCTAAGGGCAAGGCTACAGTCCGGGGAGCAGATCGTCGCGCCAGGCGCTTATGATCCCATCTCGGCGCGACTGGTGCAGTCGCTGGGGTTCAACGCCGTCTACTGCGGGGGCTACATCTCGGGCGCACACCTTGCCGTGACCGAACCTCTGATGACCATGACCGAGCAGCTTTCGGTGGCCGAGAAAGTGGTGCGAGCCGTCTCGTTGCCGGTGATTTGCGACGCCGACGCGGGATACGGCGAGCCGGTGCACGCCATGCACACGGTGCGTTCCTTCGAAAAGGCGGGCCTGGCGGGCATTCACATCGAGGACCAGTTCTTCCCCAAACGGGCCTCGTATCACGCCGGGCTGGAGCACGTCATTCCGATGGATGACTTTCTCCAAAAGATCGGCTACGCCCTGAGGGCCCGCACCGACGCCGACTTCCTGATTGTTGGACGCACCGACGCCTTCACCGCAGTGGAAGGCGACATGGACGAGGCGATTCGGCGGGGCAACGCGCTGAAGGACCTGGGTGTCGACCTGGTGATGCCGCGGGGGGTCCGCAGCCGGGAGGACCTGGCCACCTTCCGCCGAGGAGTACGTGACATCCCCCTGATGGTCATAGCCGGTGCCGACGACATCACGGTGGAGGAGTACCAGGACCTGGGTTGCCAGTTCCTGATTTACGCCACATCCTCGATCATTGCGGCGGTGGACGGGATCCGTCGAATCTACGAGAGCCTGCGGGACACTGGCCACATCGGCATCAACGCTCCGCAGGTGGCCGAGATGCGCGCCGGAGTGGAGGCTCTGATCAGCCTGCCCGAGTACCAGCAGGTTGAAGCCGAAACCACAGAGAGGGAATTCCAGCAGCACCGGGGGCACTAGGCAGCTCAATCGCACGCCGCCAGCGTTCGGAACGCGTCCGCGCCGCCGGAAGACATTCACCCAGCTCCGGAAAGAGTAAAACCCGTTCGCCCCTCGCAATGCTAGGGACGAACGGGTTTTCGTTTCAGTTGGCCACTTGGCGAACACGCTTTTAGCAGCGAGCGGCTTTAACGCTACTGGCGGCGGCGGAAAAAGCTCCAGACCGGGGCGGTGAAGCCAGGCAGAACATCGCCCCCTTCGAAGGTGTCGAACTCGCCCAGTACCCGCGGCGGATCTCCGGGGCGGTATACGGTGAGAGTGACGGTACGCGGGTCGGCGACAATAGCCATACGGGTGCCGTGACTAAGCCACATCATCGCCCTGTCCGCCATCTCCCGGTTTGAGTTGCTAGGAGACTTGACCTCAACTACAAGGTCCGGCACCAACTCCGCGTATCCGACGGCGGGCCGGGGCAGGCGACCCGGCGCGACCCATGCCACATCCGGACCTCTCACCGTGTCTGGGTCCTGCTCCAACAGAAAGCCGGAATTTCCTACGCGGACGTCCCCGTAGTCGTTGTCTTCTGCGTAATTGGCAAAGAGCCTGCCTATCCTGGCGACCAGAAAACCGTGTTTATCCCCTGGCGGCATATCTTCCGTCAACACTCCGCGGATGAGTTCGCGCTGCATGCCGTCGTCGGGAAGCAGCAGCAATTCCCCAGCAGTTATGAGCTTTGGTTTCGTCGTCATTTCACCCCTAGGCCAGCTGCCAAGGTTCGATAAATCAGGCTGCTATTGTACCGCCTTCCTGTCTGGACCTAAACGTTGGTGGGGACGGTATCGCTGACGCCGTACTTGCGCTCGAGCTCGTAGATCTCTGCGAGGCCGAGGAGGGAGGCGACGTCCCAGCGCGTGGCGAAGCGCTTGGGGTCGACAGCGCCCGTTGCCTTGAGTTCCTCAAAGGATTCCTTTACCTGCTGATAGATGAGCCAGATGGTGCTGCCGCAAATGGTGACCTTATAGCCCAGGTCTGCCAGATCGTTGGTGTTCATCAGGTCGCCGTTATACATGCGGGGCAGGTCGCCCATGTCTTTAGCGTAGTTGCGGATATCCTCCTCGCTCTTGATGCCATCGACGAACACCAGGTCGGCGCCAGCTTCCACGTAGGCCCTGCAGCGGCGTATGGTGTCCTCCCAACCTGTTACGGCGTAGGCGTCGCAGCGGGCGATAATGACGAAGTCGGGGTCTCTCCGGGCATCGAGTGCGGCGCGGATCTTCTGCACGTGGTCCTCCACGGGGATGACCTGTTTTCCTTCGAAGAAACCGCACTTCTTGGGGAAAACCTGGTCCTCGATGTGGATGGCGGCGACGCCTGCGGCCTCGTATTCCTGCACCGAACGCATCACGTTCAAGGGGTTGCCGTATCCCGAGTCGGAGTCGCAGATTACGGGTATGTCCACCGCGTTGGCGATGTACTTGGCGTTTGCGACCATCTCGGTCATGGTCAGCAGGCCAACGTCAGGGAAGCCGCGTTCGGCAGCGGTGCCGGCACCGGTCATGTAGACCGCCTGGAAGCCAACGGATTCGGCGATCTTGGCGTGCAGGGCATTTAGGACGAAGGGGGCGACGACCATGTCGCCGGAGTTGAGCATCTGCCGCAGCTTGGTGGTGGCCTTCATTTTCCATTCTCCTGCTTGGAGTAAATTACTGACCGAATGATAGCGCATTACCTAACCCTTCTGAAAATATCCACACTGCGCAAGGCAAGATTTGTAAAGCGGCTGCGGCGGCCCGAATCAGGGTGTTGGAATTACGCCTCATTCATTGTGTTGAGCCCCTTCATTGTCTAAGGAGCCAAGAATTTCGCACAAGAACTAACCCCTCGGCACTCTCAGGATGACAATCAAATGCCTTTGGGAAAAGCCCGGGTCTGCAGGGCGATCGAGTCTTAATCAAAACAGTTTTGCCGGTGCCCGTCATTCCCGGCAGTAGTGGGTTGCTGGATGCGAAGAAAGGTAAGACGCGATTGCCCTGCCCGGTCCGGGTGTTGCAGGGCAAAAAGGGGGTGCTATAATATTATCCTGGTTGCCCGGCCGAGGTGGTGGAATTGGTAGACACGCTGTCTTGAGGGGGCAGTGGGCGTGCGCCTGTGTGGGTTCAAATCCCGCCCTCGGCACCACATTCCGGCCAAGGGACTGTTTCCCGAACAGGAATCTGGACATACAAGGCGACGTAGCCAAGCGGTTAAGGCGGAGGTCTGCAAAACCTCTATGCGGCGGTTCGAATCCGCCCGTCGCCTCCAAGAGATCTCCTCAGACTGGCTCCTGCACTTCCCTTCCCCCTGTGGCCCAGCGCTCTGAACTGCGTCCGATCCTTTCGTAGAATTGCGCCGTAGAATTGCGCGTCGCAGGGCGATCCCGCAGCAATTCGCGTCCGGGATCAAGCTTTAGCCCCGATCCGGTTGACGGCCTGTACTCCCAGTAAACCCGGATTTATACTGGTTGCATCTGACGCACCGGGGATGAGCCCATGCGAATCTGTTCTCTGCTTCCCAGTGCCACCGAAATGGTCTTCGCCCTTGGATTGGACGACGACCTGGTGGGGGTATCCTACGCCTGCGACTACCCCGAGGCGGCGGAATCGCGTCCGGTGGTCAGCCACAGCCTGCGAAACGTAAAACACCTGGACAGCGGCGAGATTGACGCGCTGGTACAGCAGGCCCGGGCCAACAACAACCCCATGTACTGGATCGACGAGGAGCTATTTGCCCGCCTGCGGCCCGACCTGATCATTACGCAGGAACTCTGCGAGGTCTGCGCCATCGCCAGCGGATCGGTGTTCGAGACCGCGGCCAAGGTGCTGGACTACCAGCCGGAGATTCTGACCATCCGCCCCAGCGGAGTGGTCGACATCCTGCAGAACATCAGCAACGTCGCCAACGCTGCCGGAGTTCCCGAGCGGGGTAGGGAGCTGCGGGAGTCGTTGGAGGCCCGCATTCGGCGGGTGACCGACGGTGTGCCGACTAGCCAGGATCGCCCCCGCGTGGTCTGTCTCGACTGGCTGGACCCGCTGCGAAACACCGGGCAGTGGCTGCCGGAGATTTCGGAGATGGCAGGCGGGTCGGAGGGGCTGGCCACACCCCGGGGACATTCCCGCGAGATCACGTGGGACGAGGTCAGGGATTACGCACCCGAATACCTTATGATCATGCCCTGCGCCTTCGGCCCGGAACGGTCCTGGCAGGAGGCGCAGGAAAAGCTGACGGTACTGCCGGGCTGGGAGGACCTTCCGGCGGTACTCGACGGGCGAGCCTTCGTATTTGACGGCCGCATCCCCAGCCGTCACGGTCCGCGGGTGGTGGACGTTCTGGAGGGATTGGCCGAAGTGCTGCACCCGGAGAGGTTTGCCGGCCTTGCGCCGCCAGGGATATTCGACCCGACACCGTTCCGCTAGCGCGCGGTCCGATCACCCAAAGGGACCGGATGGCCCAGCGGGAGAGAACCGGGTGATGAACCTTGGGGAATCCATCCGCCGCGTCTCTGCGTATCATTCGAGAATGATTACAGCAATTGCAGCATTGAAAGAGGGACCGGGTCGCACCTGGTTGGTAACAACCACGGTGGCCGCAGCCGCGCTGGCCATTGCCATTGCCGGTGCTTTGGCCGTTGGCAGCGGAGGCGGCATCGACCCGATCAACCTGTTTGTCGAAGGCAAGCTGTCGGGGAACTCCCAAGAGTTCCTGGGCGGTCTGATTGGCGCGACGGCCCTGTTTGCTTTTGCCGCAGGAATGGCCTCCGCGGTGAATCCCTGCGGTTTCGCCATGCTGCCGGCCTACCTCGGACTGTACCTCGGCTCCAACCTGAAGGAGGATGAACGCCCTGGACCTGTGGCCGCGGTTCTGCGGGGACTTGTGGTGGGCGGCTCTGTATCCGCCGGATTCATCCTGCTCTTCGGCGTTGTGGGCGGCGCCGTGGGCCTGTCGGCATCCTTCATCAGCGACCTTCTGCCCTGGCTGGGGCTGATCATCGGCGCCGTTCTGGTGGGAACCGGGGCCTGGATGGTGGCGGGAGGCAAGCTGTACACCGGCATAGCTGCCCGAGCGGCCGACCGTTTCGGCAATCCAAACACCGTCAGCGTGGGCAGTTTCTTCACCTTCGGCCTGTCCTATGGCACCGCGTCCCTGAGCTGCACCCTGCCGATCTTCATCGCCGTGGTGGGTATCGGAAGTGCCACCAGTTCGCTGCTGCAGGTGGTGGGCAACTTCTTCCTGTACGCCTTGGGAATGGGTCTGGTGATCATGGTGATGACCCTGGGAATGGCGATTTTCAAGGGCGCGATGGTCCGCCTGATGCGGCGGGCCCTGCCATACATCCAACCCATCGCCTCGGCATTCATGGTGATCGCCGGAGCATACATTGTCTTTTACTGGCTGACCGTTGGACGCGGTAACCTCCTCTAGCCGGGTCCGCCAGTCTCTCCTCATGGTCTTGTTGGCGCTAGCCGTCGTTGGGCTACTGCTGGTTGCCTGCGGAGAGGATGACGCGCCAGCCGACGCCACCGCTGTAAGCAGCGCGGGCGACCCTGCGGTCACTTCAACGCCAACGGCTGAGACATCTTCGGCAGCTGCGCCTCCAACGGATCGTCCAGTCGAAACCGCAGCAGTCTCTGCCACCCAACCGCCAGTCGGTTCGGGAGCGATCGCTGAGCCATCGGCTCCCGCTTCCCCGGCGGCGGGCAGCAGAGTGCGAGCGGTGGAGGCGGACCCCGACTATCAGAACGCGCTGGATGCGGCTCGTCTTACAACCGGACACTGGCAGACAGACTTCCGCCTGCACACTGTTCCCTACGACGAGTTCCTGTCGGGCGGTGTTGGACGGGACCAAATCCCGCCGCTGGACGACCCGCAGTTCGAAAGCATTGAGGCTGCTGACTCCTGGCTGGAGGACGTGCAGCCGGTGGTAGCACTGGAGATCAACGGGCAGGCCCGGGCCTACCCGCTGGCGATACTCACATGGCATGAGATCGCCAACGACACCCTGGGCGGAGTGCCGGTGTGTGTAACTTTCTGCCCGCTGTGCAACTCCGCGGTGGCCTTCGACCGGCGCGTGGACGATGAAACGCTGACATTCGGAGTCTCGGGTAACCTGCGCAACAGCGATCTCGTGATGTGGGACCGGCAGACCGAGAGCTGGTGGCAGCAGCTTACCGGCGAGGGCATCGTAGGGTTTTACGCCGGCTACCAGCTGGAGTTGCTGGCAGCTCAAATCGTGTCGTGGGGCGACTTCAAAGAGACCTTCCCTACCGCCGACGTGCTCTCACGGAAAACGGGGCACAGCCGTGAATACGGTCGCAACCCATACGGCGGCTACGACCGCGCCGACCAGTCTCCGTTCCTGTTCCGCGGCGAACTCGACGACCGGCTGCTGCCCATGGAGCGTGTGGCAGCACTGGAGCTGGACGGACAGCCGCTGGCCTTCCCTTTTCGTACCCTTGAGCAGGAACGGGCCGTCAACTACTCAGCGAATGGCCGGGACATCGTAGTGCTGTTCCAGCCGGGAACCGCATCGGCCCTGGACCAGTCACGCATTGCCGACTCAAGGGACGTGGGATCGACCGGAGTATTCGAGGCCGCACTGGACGGCCAGATGCTCACGTTTCGCGCCGAAGGTAACGGCTTCGTTGACGGCCAGACTGGCTCAGTCTGGAACGTACTGGGTCAGGCGGTGTCGGGGCCGCTGGCCGGGAAATCGCTGACCTCCATAGTGCATGGCAACCATTTCTTGTTCGCGTGGGCTGCATTTTCTCCGGAGACCGAGATATATTCCCCGGGGTAATGACTGTATCATAAGGCCGGGTTCATACAGGCTGGAAAGCAATGATGCTGGAAGCCACCGAATTACCCAAAAGGCAGGACTAGGGACCTATTTTTGGAAAACTATCTTTCTCACAGCCGCAGGAGTTAATCCTGGCCAATTTCGGCGTCGAGTTCTCGCCCATTTCTCACTGCCTGCCTCGACAATTGCCCATCAACGCGCGGGTAGTCGTCCGGGCAGTCTCGTATTACACCAATGCGCTACGGGCCTAACGTTTCGGGTGCTCGCGGATTGGCAACAGGAGTCCGGTTTCCGATGAACCAGATAATACGATGGTCGGATGATTCCCTTGGGCTTCCCTTGGAGGAATGTGCTCGCAGGGGGATAGAGGCCGTCGCGGGTTTCGTGATCTCCAGTGATATATTCGGTACAAATAACAATCCCGACGAAACGTTTTGCACCTGTGCTGAGATATATCACGCTGTGACCGGCACAAGCGGCAATTTTGACGACTACATCGGTGTGAACTTCCATGTGGTGGAAATCAAGGACGGAACCTACCCAATGGTGGGGCAAGAGTCCGTAAGAATGGTGCTTCAGCCGCTGAACGATGGGAACATCAGTGCCGTCTGGAACGCAATCGGCCGCAGCTTCCCTGACCGGCCGCTGCACGGTCCGGCCATGATGGCAGAGGACCTCGACAGTCGCTCCTTGGTCTACAGTCCGCTGACCCTCGGTACGATCCCGGTGCAGGAGGAGGGAGACGCAAATCTGCCTTCTTTTCTGATTCTGAGGGACCCGGGAGCCGGCTGGCAGATATGGCGCCGGTTCTTACACAGGACAAGTGATTCCAATTCCTCAGACAAGGATGTTTTTCGCGAAGAGTCCTACACAATGGTGTACCCCCTGCTCAGTGCCGAAATGAACTGGCGATTCCGGGTGTATGATGTCCCTGGCGGAAGGGTGCGTGTGGAAATGCGTACGGGAGGCCAGAGATAGTCCTGGGTTAATCCTCTATCAGTACAGCCGCAGGAGGCAGTCATGGCCAATCCCCGTGCCGAGTTTTCGCCCATCTTCCACCGCGCGCCGCTGAAGCTGCCCGACAATGCTCGCGTCGCGGTCTGGCCGGTCATCAACGTTGAGGAGTGGGACATGAACGAGCCGATGGCCCGCACCGTGCTGCCCACGCCGCAGGGTGTCAGCACCATCCCGGACATCCCCAACTTCGGCTGGTTCGACTACGGCCTTCGCGTCGGCTACTGGCGGCTGAAGCAGGTGCTGGACCGCTACGGCATCCGCGCCACGGTGAGCCTCAACGCCTCGGTGTGCCTGAGCTATCCGATGTTGGTGGAGGAGAGCCTGAAGTCGGGCTGGGAGATGCTGGCCCACGGGTTCATCCAGCGGGTAATCAACCGCGAGCCCGACGAGCGGGCGGTGATTCGCCGCACCATCGACACCATCGCGGAGGCCACCGGAACCGCGCCCCGCGGCTGGATGGGTCCGGGCCTGGCCGAGACCTTTGACACGCCCGATGTGCTTGCCGAGGAGGGCATCGAGTACATCGCCGACTGGTGCAACGACGACCAGCCCTACGAGATGATCGTCAAGTCTGGCCGTATGGTGGCGCTGCCCTACACCGTGGAACTGAACGACATCCCGATCTACCTGGTCCAGCATCACCGCTCGCCGGAGCTGTTCGAGCGGGCCAAGGACCAGTTCGACACGCTGTACCGGGAGGGGGCCGACAGCGCCCGCGTCATGTGCATCTCCACCCACCCCTACATCACCGGCGCTGCCCACCGCATCCGCTACTACGACGCCATCTTCGAGTATATGAGCCGCTTCGAGGGCGTGGTATTCATGACCGGCAGCGAAATCCTCGACTGGTACAATCAGGCGACAGGGAACGGCAGCCAGTAGTCGGTCACCCTTGAATTGTTGGACGAGTCGCCGGGCCCCGTGATTCCGGCCATGAGCCGGAATCCAGGAACCCTGGCACCGTTAACGTTAACCTTTTGCCAGCCCTTCTGGGTTCCGGCTCAAGGCCGGAATGACGATAAAGTCTTCGGCATTCATCAATTCAATAAAGTGGGGCTATTAATCCCCTTTTACCGAAAGGAATAGAGAAATGACGGAAGACAGTTCCAATTCCAATGGTTCCGATACGAACAAGTACGCAGATCTGAGCCAATGGTGCATCGCCGAGGCCGACGGCTACCTCCGGCGCGGGAACAACATCCAGGCTTCGGAGAAGGGCTGGGGGGCGGCAGCCCAGGCCCTGAAGGCCATCGCCGAAGAACGAGGCTGGAACCACGGCGGCCACAGGAGAATAGTGGACGTCGCAAAGCAAGTTGCCGACGAGCAAAAACGACAGGACCTAATTACTCTGTTCGGAATCGCCCAAGCCCTGCACATCAACTTCTACGAAGACTGGCTCGATTCCGACATCGTTGAGATCTATCTGAACGAAGTGAAGAAGCTGCTTCCTGAGTTGGAACGAATCCGCTCGTCCCCTGCACTGGAGTTCACTCCCGAAAGCCGGGAGCAGCGCAACCGCTTACAGCGACTGACCTCGACGTAGCGCAATAATTGCGTGGTCAGGCCCCAATTCCTCAATCATTCCTGGAATGGCTCAATCAACCAGACCGGTGGTGGCCGCGCCGGTAATTGCCAAGGCCAGGAAGTCTTTCCGACCTGATGTTACAAGAATCCTGTCGGCCGGGCGCCATAGCCCTGCCTGGCGCTTTCTGGCCGGTTTACATTCAGTGTCAGCCCCGATACCATGGCCTTTCAGCAGGCGTTGATCTCCTGAACTCGCGAGGTGATGCGATGGATCCTTGGAGCGGCCCGGCCCACGTGGTCCACTCACAGTACGACACTGTTTACCTGCACGACCACGAGGTGCAGAAAGAGGACATGCGGCGGCTCTACGAGAACGCCAAGCGGGATCAGTGGAATGCCTCCACTTATATCGCGTGGGATACGCCCGTCGACCTGGAGCAGGGATTCGTCGCCGACGAGCTGATCGACATCTACGACTCGCCATACTGGCACAAGATGAACGCCGCCGAGCGGGCCGAGATGAACCGGCTATTTTCTGCCTGGCGGCTTAGCCAGCTGTTCCACGGCGAGCACGCTGCGGTGCTGGTCTGCTCCCAGCTGGCCAACGTGCTGCCCGATGCCGATACCAAGTTCTTCATGACCACGCAGGTAATGGATGAGGCCCGGCACACGGAATTCTTCCAACGCTACCTGCACGGCCGGGTTGGGCAGGTCTACGGCCAGTCAGCAGTGGGGCAGGAACTGTTCGACTACATCCTGGGCGATTCCCGGTGGTACATCAAGGTCATCGGCCTGCAATTGGTCGGCGAGACCTTCGCCGTAGCGCTGTTCAAGATGCTGGCGGAGACTGCCAAGGACGAGCTTCTGCGTGAGGGCTGCAAGCTCATACTCCGGGACGAGGCGCGCCACATGGGCTTCGGTATGCTCAGCCTGCCCGAGCAGGTGCAGCAACTGTCGCCCAAGGAGCGGGAGGAGATGGAGGACTTCACCATCCACTTCCTGCGCAACACCCTGACCGGAGGGTTCCCGAGGGAAGCCTACCTGGACATGGGTTTCAACAACCACCAGATCGACGAGATCCGCCAGATGCGCCGGGACAAGGCGCAGAGCAGCGACTTCGTTCTGTTCCGGCAACTGTTCAAGCGCGAGATGCACAATACGCTGGTCAACAACCTGTTCAAGTGCGGCGTGCTGAGTGAAAGCGTCCGGGAGCGCCTCGAGAGCGAGCTGCGTGTCGACGTAGCCGGCAACCTGCCAGGCGATGACTGATATTTAAGCAGGCTCAGTTCGGCCGGGCTCACGGTTCCCAGCAATTGAGGACGGAATCCCATGCATGTAGGCATGTCCACGGTGTTCCAGAATCCGGGCAAGCGGTTGTCCGACTACGAAGTGTACCGCAACGAGCTCCGGCTCGCCGACTTGGCCGAGCCCTTGGGGTACGAGTCGATCTGGGGCGTGGAGCACCACTTCACCGACTACACCAT
Source organism: Dehalococcoidia bacterium (assembly GCA_965249355.1). Lineage (GTDB taxonomy): Bacteria > Chloroflexota > Dehalococcoidia > Lucifugimonadales > UBA3495 > VXOI01. Next base: position 1,032,682 of record CBDFLW010000004.1, on the reverse strand, counting down.
GTGCCCGGACGTGCTGCAGTTCCTGTCGTACATGGCAGGCCGGACCGAGCGGGCCAAGCTGGGGTCGATGGTGGTGGTATTGCCCTGGCACGACCCGGTGCGCGTGGCCGAAGAGTTCGTGATGCTGGACAACCTCAGCGACGGCCGGGTGGTCGTGGGCGTCGGGCGCGGGCTGGCACGGGCGGAATACGAGGGGTTCCGGTTGGATATGAACACTTCTCGCACGCGGTTCAACGAGTCGGCGGAAATGCTGGTCCGAGCGCTGGAGGAAGGGTACGCCGAGTTCGAGGGCGAGTACGTACAACAGCCGCGAGTGGAGATCCGTCCGAACCCATTCAGGACTTTCGAGGGCCGCACCTACGCTGCCGCCATCTCGCCAGAGTCGAGCATCGTACTGGCCAAGCTGGGCGTGGGCGTACTGATCATCCCGCAGAAGCCCTGGAGCGACGTGCAAGCCGAGTTGGCATCCTACCGGGCCACCTACCAGGAGGTGAACGAGGGAGAACCGCCAGCCCCCGTGGTGGTTACCTTCGCCTACTGCGACAACGACGAGGAGCGCGCAACAGAGATGTCCCGGCGCTACGTTGGAGCCTACTGGGATTCGGTGATGAAGCATTACGAGTTCCGTAGCGACCACCTGAAGACCACCAGGGGCTACGAGTACTACGGCGGCTTCACCGACAAGATAAACACCTACGGCGACAAAGACGTGACCGACTTCTTCGTAAACCTTCAGGTGACGGGCACGCCGGAGCAGTGCTACCAGAAGGTGATGGACATCCACGGCTACACCGGCACCGACTCCCTGGTGGCGGCATTCAGCTATGGCGGAATGGCTTACGAGGACGCAGAGGCCAGCATGCGCCTGTTCGCCTCAGAGGTTATGCCAGAGCTCAAGAAGTTCGAGACGAGTCCCAACTGGGGCTGAGCGGCTCTGGCGGATGCAACGGCCAACCCTGCAAAAGAAAAGGGGCGGAACTGAATCTGCCCCATTCTTCGTTCTGCTCTCTAACTCGAGAAGACACCACCCGGCCTACTCACCGTGATAGCGTATTGACTCCTTGGTAACCTCCCCCCGGGGCCGCCAAGCGAACCTTTCGGCGTAGCGGTTCGGTTTTCCCTCCACAACGTCGGCCGTTATCCGTCCCAGCGCCGGAGTGAACTTGAAGGCGTGTCCGCTGCCCCCGGTGGAGACAACGAGTCCTTCGATTTCCGGATGGCGCGTGATGTAGAAGTCGCCATCCCAAGTGTCATTGTAGAAGCAGGCGCGGCTGCCGGCCAGGGGCGCCTGGGCCAGTTCCGGCACTGAATGAGCCAGGAACTTCCGGCTGGACTCGACGACGGCGGGATCTGCATCCCTGGGAGCGTCGGCGTCGACCAGCCAGCCCGGCCCGTGATTCGCCAGTTTAACCACTCCTTCAGCGTTGGCCGGAAATCCGTACCACCCGGTCCTCGGGATGTCGGCCCCCCAAGGAGGGAAATGCGGCGGCCTGAACCGCTCGGGCAGATTGGGCCGCAGATATACCAGGGTCTGCGCCACAGGGGACATCATGTCTCCGAGCTCAGGAATCAACCGGGGAGTCCAGACTCCCGCAGCCACCACGACGCCGTCCGCCCGGACCTCCTCGCCATCATCCGAACACAGACCGACCGCGCGACCGGCCTCCTGCACGATCGAGGCGGCTGTGAACCCGCTACGAATCTCAACTCCAGCTGCGGCAACTTCCGCGGCCAGGAACGAAACCGTTTCTCCGGCCTCTCCCCATCCTCCGCGAGGATTGAAGTACCCGTCGGTGTAATGTTGCGAATTCCACAGTGGGAACCGCTCAGCCAGCATCTCGGAATTGAGCCGCTCCAGTGGCCAGCCGGCCGCGGTGAGCAGATCGTACGACTGCCTTTCCATGGCGCCCGGTTGCAGCGGCCGGCTCGTCAGCACCAGGAATCCATTCTCGTGGTACAGCGGCCGGCCGCGCCGCTCATTCCAGGCGTGCCAGCCCTCGATGGCCTCGGCACCGAGGTCGCTGTACAGTTTGTCGTCGCCGTAGTCCATTCTGATCATCCGGCTTACGTCGTTGGACGCAGCCAGCGGGTGAGGTACTGGACCGGGGTCCACGACTGTAACCGAGTAACCTCTGCCCCGGAGTTCGAGGGCGGCAGACAGGCCGAAGATTCCTGCGCCCGCAATGGCTATGGACTTTTCGATAGACATGCAACAGTAACAGGGGGCCTAGCGGCCCATTGCCTCGATAATCGTTTTGAGCTCGTCGACGCCAAGATCACCAAACTTTCGCCAGCCGCCGACGAGGTAGGTGGGCGTGCCACCGATTCCGCTGGCGCGGGCTGTCGCATTTGACTCCACCACCGCATCCCGGTAGTGGCCGGCTTCCAGCCGGGGGCCGAGTTCTGTCCAGTCCAGACCAGCATTTTCGGCCAACTTCTTGACGACGTCGAGGCTGCCGAGGTCGGCGCTCTCTTCCCAGTAGGCGGCGGCGGCCACGTGGTGGAACCGGTCGTCGAGGCCCTGTTCCTTGGCGTAGAGTGTTGCCTCTTGGACGTACAGGGTGTTGGGTGACCACTGCGGGCGGCGCATCACTAGGCCGGCCCCGCGGGCGCGGTCCTGCATGGCCGGGTTCAGTTCGGTCTCTGTTTCGCCGTCGAATTGGCGGCGGGGTTGGCCTTCCGGGGGACAGTCGGGCCGCAACAGGAATGGCCTGCGGTCAATTTTGATGTCCAGTTCCTTGGCGACAATGTCGAGCCTGCCCAGGCCCACGTAGCAGAAGGGTCAAGTGTAGTCCTGCCAGACTGTTACCTCAACGGGATTGGCGGTGGTCATCTTGTTCCTCCGGTATCGGGTTATCGAAATCCACCTGGGTGGTAGGCCCTTGGCTGGTAATAGCCTAGGCTAGCCGAACCGCCCATCCATCGTCAGGCTCAGGATGAACGGTCCGGCTGCTCTTCTGATGAAAGACTCGGACACGGACGAAGCGGTTTGGGCAGGTTAGTCGTCGGCAGGTGCGGGGACTGCGGCGCCCGCAAAGGCGGCTCGCAGGGCGGCCGTGGCCTCCTCCATCACCTGGCCGCTCTTGTCCATTATGCCCACCATGCCGAAAAAGCCGTGGATCATGCCGTCGTACCGGCTGATCGTGGTTTCGACGCCAGCCTCCTGGAGGCGGCGGCCGAAGGCCTCGCCCTCATCGCGCAGGGGGTCGAACTCGGCGGTGATGACCAGCGCGGAGGGTTGCCCTGCCAGGCTATCGGCCTTCATCGGTGCGGCGTAGGGATTGTCGGCGTCGGCGTCGCTGGCCAAGTAGGCGTCCCAGTAGAACCGCATCGCATCGCGGGCCAGCAGGAATCCCTCCGCGTTCTGGGAGTAGGACGGGGTATCGTAGTTGCGTTCGGTAACCGGGTATACCAGCAGCTGATGAACGATGGCGGGCCCGCCGCGGTCGGCCGACATCAGAGAAATTGCGGCTGCCAGGTTGCCGCCGGCGCTGTCGCCGCCCACGGCGACGCGGGAGGCATCGCCATGGATGCTGGCCGCGTTTTCGGCAGCCCACACGGTAGCCGCGTAGCAGTCCTCGGCAGGGCCGGGGAACTTGGTCTCGGGAGCCAAGCGGTAGTCAACCGACACCACCACGCTGCCGGCGCCCTTGCAGAGATGCCGGGCCGTGGGATCGGCAGACTCCAGGTCGCCAATCACCCAACCCCCGCCGTGGTACCAGACCAGGATGGGGAAGGGACCGGCGCCCTCCGGTGTGTAGATGCGCACAGGAACGTCGCCGTCAGGGCCAGGGATGTTGCGGTTCTCTACAGCGGCCACCTCCGGCCCGGCGGGACGAGGGCGGGCTGCCGCGTTGATTCGTGCCTGTTCAGGAGTGACTTCCCACACGGCGGGGAGCCCCAGTTCGTTCACTGCGTCGATGATTGCCTGCGCTTGCGGGTCCAGCGGCATGATGTACCTCCAAGTGTCGTTAGATGTCTGTTGGCATTGAAATCGTCAGTTGGGGGTCCAGGCCAGGCCGCGTACCTCGCTGAATTCTCGGGGCAGCTTGACCCACCAGTCACCGCCGTCGGCGGTGGCGTAGATCTGACCATAGTGGCTGCAACACAGGATGAAGTCGGCGTCGGAGGAGTGCGTGGCGAAGGCCCACATGGGTGTGTTGGGTTTTTGGGGAAGGGACATTCTCTCCCAGCTCTTACCCCGGTCGGTGGAGCGCTGGATGGCCCCCGTAACCCCGAAGGGCGAATCGCCGGTGGCCACCAGCAGGGTATCGGGATCGCCCGCCTTGACGGTGATGCCACGGCAGTAACGCAGGGGGAAAGAGTCGCGGACACCAAGACCCTGCCAGCTCTCGCCGGTGTCGGTGCTGGCGAAGACCTCGCCGGGCGTGCTGGTGAAAACGGTAACGTCGGACCCGGCGCTCACGGTCATACCGTGGATGTCAGGATCGTTAAGACCACCGTTTATGCGCGTCCAGGTATCTCCCCCGTCCAGGCTGCGGCGGACGCCGTCAACTTCCACGCCTGCCCAGACAACGCTGGGGTTGCTGGGGTCGACTTCCAGTGCGGTCACGCGGGGAACGCGGACGTTTGGGCATTCCTCGGCCATGTCTACGGTCAGCTGTTTCCAGCTGGAACCGCCGTCAGTTGAGCGGAACAGGGCCGAGGGACTGGTCCCGGCGAAAATTACCGAGGGGTCCGAAGGGCTGACGGCAATATTCCAGACTTGCAGGGAGTTCATCGGAGAATCCAGACGCTCGAAGGCTTTTCCGCGATTGGTGCTGCGGAAGATACCCTCGTCAGTGCCTGCATACACCACCGCAGGATCCGTGGGGTCCACCTTGAGGCCGTAGACGCGTGTATCGCCCCAGATGCCGCCGGCGCGTCCATAGTTCCGCCCGCCGTCGTCGCTCACCCAAAGGCCAGCGCCAATGGTTCCGACCAGAATCGAAATGTCCTTGGCCATTGTCTTCCCTCCTTCCGGTTAGGTATCTGCCTGGTTAGGTATCTGCTTCACACCTGCCCTCCCCTGAGTGAGAGGGTCGTTCGCGCATTCCTGGTTAAGCCTTGAAAGTGGCGAAAACCTTGTCGGAGGTGAAGACCCGGGTCTCTACGAATTCGATACTGTCAGGCATGGCATCCAGTTCGGACATGGCGCCGAGCATGCAGGCCCAGTTGAGCAGCTCGTGCTGTCCGGAGGCTTCCATCTCGGCAGTGGTGCGGGTGCGCCATGCCTCGTAGTTGCCCTGCTTGAGCTCGTCGTAGAGGGCGCGGTCGGCGGGCACATCGGGCCACAGGTAGTTATTCTTGGCGGTGAGGAAGGCGTGGGACCAGCTCGACGATGCTACCAGCGCCACCCGGTACGGGCTGTCCTTCAGCACCCGAGCCAAGGCTGCGCCCACTTCCATGCACCTCTTGGGCGACGGGCCAGGCGGATCGGGCTCCAGCGTCTGGCCGTTGACCTTGTGGGGCAGGATGCCGCCGCGGTTGCTGATGACGGCCCGGCCGTAGCAGTTGACGGCAAAGGGAATGACGGGGAAGTCGAATCCCTCGCGATCGTAGTCCAGGTAGAGCAGGGTATTGATGAAGGCGTGGGCCAGTCCCGGTTCGTGCAGAGGGCGATAGGCGTAGGCCATGTCGATGCCGGAGTCCAGCAGCCCGCTGGCCAGGACTCGAGCTCCTTCGGGATGGCCGCGGTAGCTGAACACCTTGTCGGCGGACTCGTCCCACACGTTTCGGCGAGGGGTGCCGTGCCGCCTGAAGGGCGTGCACTGGAATCCGTCGTACGCCAGAACGCAGAAAGGAGGTATTATGTCCTCCCGGAAATTCTCGTACTGGTCATCTCCGAAGATGACAACGAAATCGGGGTTGAAGTCGAGGATGTCCTGGCGGACACGCCGGAAGCCCTCGACCAGTCGCGTCCGGTGGACAGAGGCGGAGGCGAGGCCCTGATCGTCGCCGTACTCAGTCTGCATGGGCGGCGGCCAGTTGAGGGGATTCTTCAACTCCTCGGGCAGACGATCATCGCGGTTAAGGGTGACATTGATGGGGAAGCCACGGTCCTCGTCCGGAGTGATCAGCGGCGGGTAGTGGGTGCAGCCAACGCCGAGAATATCTGCCATTAATCACCTCCGATTCGCCTGGGTGAATGACCGGCGCATCAAGTTGGCTAATGATAGCAGACCATTGGGCCGCTCATAAGTCCCGAATTGCCAGTGAGCCACAACGATTGCGAGTCGTTCAGCACCCTCACCGCTAGTCCTGAGCTTGTGGATGGACGGGTCGCCAGAATCCGTTGCTGGTTCGACAGGGTCACCGCCAACGGAAGCCAAGAATCCAAAGGGCCGCCTTACCCGTTGCAGCCCTGCGTCTAGCAGTCCTTCACCCTAGAATTGATGGACGAGTCACTGGGCCCCGTCATTCCAGCTTTGAGCTGGAAACCAGGAACCCTGGCGCTGTTTACGTTAGCCCTTCCCAGTCCTTCTGGATTCCGGCTCAAGGCTGGAATGACGATATAGTGTCCGGAATGACTATAAAGTCTTCGGCGGTCTTCAATTCAATAAAGTGGGACTACTAGTCCATCGAAAGGATAATCTTGCCGAAGTTGGTGTTGCTCTCCATGTGCCGGTGCGCCTCTGCGGCCTCGGACAGGGGATAGACGCTGTCCACAACCGGCTTGATGGCTCCCGACGCGATTAGGGGGAGGACGTGGCGCTTGATCTGGTTGGTGAGAGCGATCTTTTCCTCGATGGGCCGGGATCGAAGTACGGTGCCGTGAACCCGCAGCCGCTTGAACATCATCGGTCGCAGGTCGGCCTGGACACCACCGCCACCCATGGTACCGACCAGCACCAACCGGCCCCGGAGAGCCAGGGACGCCAGGTTGCGGTCCCAGTAATCGGCGCCGATGACGTCCAGCAGCACGTCGACACCCGCCCCGCCAGTGTGCTCGCGCACGACCTCGCTGAAGTCTTGCTCCCGGTAGTTGATGCCAACGTCCATTCCCAATTCGGCGGCCCGCTGCAACTTGTCCGCGCTCCCAGCGGTGCCGAACACGTAAGCACCGGCATTGTGGGCCAGTTGCACCGCTGCAGTCCCGACGCCGCTGCCTGCCGCGTGAATCAGCACCGACTCCCCCATGGAAAGCTGGCAGTGGTTGAACAGCGCGTCGTAGGCGGTGAAGAACACCTCGGGCACGGCCGCCGCCTGCACGAAGTCGAGGTTCCCGGGGATGCGCATGGCCATACGCGAGTGTGTCACCACCCGGGAGGCATATCCCCCTCCGCCCAGTAAGCCGAAAACCCGGTCGCCTGTAGACAGGTCCGTTACGTTTTCGCCAGCCTTCAGCACCACTCCGGAGAATTCCAGCCCAGGGATGTCGTCAGGGCTTCCCGGCGGCGCGGGATAACCACCCTGCCGCTGCAACGTGTCGGCACGGTTCAGAGCCGACGCCCTGACGTCCACGAGGACGTCGTCAGGTCCCGGCACGGGATCTGGAACCTCCTGCGCTTTGAGAACTTCGGGACCGCCCGGCTCGGTGATCACGGCAGCGCGCATAAAACTAAGCACCTTCAACGAAAATTGACGGAAACCAGTTTAACACCGGGCCTGGGGATAACGGCGCCTTGAGAGGTCTCAGGCGCGGCGGACATTTCTGGCTGAGTGACGACTCTTGGGTGCCGAGGCGGGAACCTTCGCTCCACTCAGGATGGCAAATCTGGAATCAGGCATAGATCGCGAAAGGAAACGGCCCCGGCTTGCGTCGGGGCCGCTGGAACGCTGGTGTGTAGCGGCTTACTTGCCGTTGCCGTTGCTTCGAGTGGCGATGTACTCCTCGGCCAAGCGGCGCCCGGTCTCCCGCATCAGCTTGACATCCTCTTCGGGCGTGGTGGCGGCGGGGGCGTAGACCACGGTGTCGTTGCAGAAGGTGGGAACGTGCCCGGTCTCGTCGACCGTAAGGGCCTCCGTCGGGTCTTCGTCCGCCTGAACGGCACGGATTCCACGACGAATCTGCCGACGGAACGTGGTGATGCCCCGGTCGGTGGCGCCCAGATGCTCCATACCGTGGATGGCTATGGGCCGCTGCGAGATCTGGGCCTCGTAATCGCCGGGCTGGAGCTGCGTCTCCCGGTGATCATCGGAGACCGGCAACTGGGCGGGGAGCATCTGTTCGCGGTCGATCCACCAAGCTGGCTCCTTCTCCTCGGCCTCGCTGATGTGCCGGAACTCAAGGAGCATAGTGCTATTGTTGTCCCGCGGCACGATCCAGCGGGTCATCATGGGCCCGTCGAAGTCGTGGGCCTCCTTGCCATCCTCCCAGATGGGCGCTACCTGCTGCATATTGGGCAGTACGTTCTCTACCATGCGGGCCCAGATGTTGTCGCCGACGCGCCGGGTGGCGATGTAGATAATACCAATGGGGGTCTCCATGAAGTCCAGTTCCGGCACCACGCCGAACTCATCGGTAAACTGCGACCCGCTCACGATGGTGTGCAGGAAGGATGTGTGCACCGGGTCCATGGCGTTTTCCAGGATCTGCAGCCAGTTGCAGGGATAGTCGTAGCGCTGGCCGGGAATGAGCCTGAATCCCTCCCGGTCCCAACTGTCGGCTATCGGAAATTCCGGCATTTTGTCTGGCGGACCCATGTAAGCGAAGATAGTGCCGCAGTACTCGTGCACCGGGTAGGCGCCGTGGCAGAGGCGGTCCTTGAAGGTGGACCCGGCCGGTTCGCCCGGCGTCTCGAGTATGGTGCCGTCGACATCGAAGAGCCACCCGTGATAGCAACAGCGAATGCCCCGCTCGGACACCAGCCCGAACTCCAGGGACGTGCCACGGTGGGGGCAGTGGGCCTCGACCACCCCGACCCGGCCACTGAAGTCACGGAAGGCGACCAGCTCTTCGCCCAGGATCTTCAAGCCCACGGGAACGTCGCCCAGTTCGTCGGCGTAGCAGACCGGCTGCCAGAACCGGCGCAGGTATTCGCCCGCCGGGGTGCCGGGGCCGACGTGAGTCAGTTCCTCGTCTTCCTTGGGAACCTGCGAGTGATAGTAGCCGCCATACTTGGCGGAAAGGAACGGTGCTCGGGTGCTTGCCATAATTATCCTCCAGTCGCTTATTGTTTGCGGGCAAGCGAGGCTTCAGCAGTACTTTATGCCTGCGCGGGATTATAGGTATTGCCGGGGGGACGGTCAACAGAACGCGGACACGAACCGGGGGTCTTTTAGTTGTTGACCAGACCCGTTGGCCCTGAGCTTGTCGAGGGGCCGTCTGTTCTTGGTCCGACAATCTCACCACGAACAGACTCTATGGCCGATAGAAACAACTAAAGGACCTTGGGGTGGCATCGGCGGTTGCTTTCCAGATAGCCAAAAGCCCGGCACATTCCGTCATTCCCGCCCCGTACTGGATATGGGGCTGGCATTGAGCTGGAATCCAGGAGTATAGGTGAGCAGGGCATTTCTGCCGTGCAGGGTTTTGGGTTCCCGCCTTCGCGGGAACAACGATGGGCGCGGGAATGACGAGATGAAATCCATTTATTCATCAATTCAAAGGTTAGGGTACTAGGGCGTGCTTTCAAATTCCGAAATGGTCCCAAATCAACTATCCCAGGCAAGACTGTAGCGTCGTCGACAAACACTAAGCAAGGGCCGGAGGCCGCCAAAACAATGGTCATACCGGGTAAACTTTGTTCTGGTACATAGTTTGAAAACACGCCCTAGTACTCAGGGATACAGCATACCGTGCTCTGATGTGTTATAAGACACCCTAACCCCTAACAGGAAGCGGTACAGTCGAGGGTTGCAGAGCTCCCTAGACGAATTTCCCAAAGACCGTTTTCAGATGAGAAACCCCAGCTCGAGGGATTACCTCGCAGTAGGGTGAGAATTAAAGCCCCTGTTTCGACCGCGCCCGTCCCAGTTGTACAACTACCCTCGGAATCGCAGCCCAAGGCGGTGCAGGCAGTTTTCCGCCGGGTGTTGGGATTCGGACGCGCCGGGCCGTCACACCCCGGCCCAGCAAACACAGGGAGTGAATCGAGATGAGAACACCACGCCTTTCCCTGGGAATCTTTGCCCTGGCACTGCTTATGCCGTTGCTGCTGCTAGCCTGCGGCGGCTCCGATGAGCCGACGGATGGGCCAGCCTCGGAACGGGCCACCGCCGAGCCGACAGACCTGCCCGACTCGGACCGGGTCACCGATGAGCCGGAGACGCCGGCCTCCCCCGCACGGACGCCTTCCACGCCAGGGTCAGGGGACGCCCCCACTGCCACCGATGCGCCTGTACCTGCGACAGCGCCGCCCGCGGCCTCCGGCTCCGTCGAAACGGACCGGGAAGCCCTGGTTGCCCTCTACAACGCAACGGATGGTGAGAACTGGCCGTTCAGCTACAACTGGTTGAGCGACGCGCCCCTAGACGAATGGGAGAACGTCACCACCAACGACGAAGGGCGCGTTACAAAGCTAGGCATCCGCAACGGCTTGAGGGGGGAGATACCGCCGGAGTTGGGCAGCCTCTCCAACCTGATAGTGCTGTCCCTCGGCAGCGACGAGTTGAGCGGGGAGATACCGGCGGAGCTGGGCGGCCTCTCCAACCTGGAATCGCTGACCCTCAGCGGCAACGAGTTGAGCGGGGAGATACCGCCGGAGTTGGGCAGCCTCTCCAACCTGACAGGGCTGTCCCTCTACGGCAACCAGTTGAGCGGGGAGATACCGCCGGAGCTGGGCAGCCTCTCCAACCTGCAATATCTGGTCCTCAGAGACACCGACTTGAGCGGGGAGATACCGCCGGAGCTGGGCAGCCTCTCCAACCTGTGGAGTCTGGAGCTCGGGGACAACGACTTGAGCGGGGAGATACCGCCGGAGCTGGGCAGCCTCTCCAACCTGCGAGCTCTGGACCTCAGCGGCAACGATTTGAGCGGGTGCGTGCCAAGCAGCTTGGAAGACCGGTTGGTCCTTGAAACTGACCTTGGCGGCCTGCCCTTCTGCTGAAGCCCCGCGCCTTCAGCCGGGGACGGACGGCATATCGCCCGGGAAGGCCCAGCGCAACCGCCCAGGCGACGCGAATCCCCCTGCGCCGCCGCGTAGCCGGGGCCAGCACCGTCGCCCCGCCGGTTACTCTGGCCGGGATCGCGGCGCCCGGCGCGTTGCCCGCGACGGCCAGTGCCACACCCTGCAACTCCGGCGGCGCGGGAGGGACGTCCTCGGGCTGGAAGTCCGCCGACACCAGCAGTTCGTCCCTTTCCTCGGGTGTCAGGCGTAGCAACTCGGCGCAGCGCAGCACGTCCTCGCGGTAGCGGGGGCGGCTGGTCACCCCTTCCCTCCAGCGGATCAGCGTCAGGCGGCTGATACCGATTCGCCGGGCCAGATCGGCGTCGCCGATGCCGGTCCGGTCGATGTGGGCGGTCAAAAACTCGGCGAAGGTTGGCAAGAGTTACATCTCCGGCACACAATACGGGCGGAGGCCACGACAGCCCCGACCGCCTATCCCCCGCAGCAGCAGCCGGTCGTCGTGGCCACCCAAGGCGCGGAGGCCGAGGGTTTCAACGCCATCGGCGGCTCGGCCACCGTCAACGACTCGGCGTATGACCTGACCTTCTTCCGGCACTACGGCGTCAACCCCTTCATAGACACCGAGGACGATCACCTTTCCACCTTCGCCATCGGCGTGGATACCGCGTCGTACACGGTAGCGCGGCGTTTCCTGGATGACGGCAACCTGCCCGACCCAGACTCGGTGCGGGTGGAGGAGTTCGTCAATTACTTCGACCAAAGCTATGAAGCCCCCACCGAAGACGCCTTCGCCATCCACATCGAAGGCTCGCCCTCGCCCTTTGGCAGCGCCAGCCACTGGCTGATGCGCGTGGGCCTTCAGGGGAGGGAGATTCACGATGAGCAGCGCAAGGACGCCACCCTGGTCTTAACCATAGACATTTCCGGCTCCATGGCCCGCGAAGACCGCTTGGGGCTGGTGAAGCAGTCCCTCCGGCTGATGGTGGACGAGCTGCGCTCCAGCGACGAGGTCGCCATCCTGACCTATGGCGACCGGGGCTCGGTGCTGCTGGAGCCGACACCGGGCCGCAACCAGGGAGAAATCCTGCAGACCATAGATTTCTTGAGTCCGGGCGGTTCCACCTACGTGGAAGACGGCTTGAAGGTTGCCTACAGGCTGGCCGCCGAGGAGATCAAGCCGGGGCGGATTACCCGCGTGATGGTGCTGTCCGCCGGCGTGGGCAACGTGGGCAACACCGGCTCGGACTCGATCCTGGGCCAGGTGCGGGATTACGTCGAGCGGGGCGTGACCCTCACCACCGTCGGCTTCGGCATGGGCAATTACAACGACATCCTGATGGAGCAGCTTGCCAACGACGGCGACGGCGCTTACTACTAAGTGGATACCCTGTCGGAGGCTCGCCGGATCTTCGTTGATGACCTCACCGGCTCGCTTCAGACAATCGCCAAGGACGCCAAGGTGCAGGTCGACTTCAACCCCGAGACAGTCAGCCGCTACCGCCTGCTGGGCTACGAGAACCGCGACGTTGACGATGACGACTTCCGAGACGACACGGTGGACGCGGAGGAGATAGGCGCAGGCCACAGCGTCACGGCCCTGTATGAACTGAAGCTGCGCGAGGGCGCCCAGGGAACCCTGGGCACGGTCTATATGCGCTACGAGGATGTTGACCTCAAAGAGGTTGTGGAAATCAGCCGGGATTTCGGCGCCGCCGATGCGGCAGTGTCTTTCGAGGAAGCCTCGTCCCGGTTCCAGTTGGCGGCGGTGGTGGCCAAGTTCGCCGAGGTGCTGCGCGGCAGCTACTGGGCCCGCGAGGGGAGCCTGCAAGCCGTATCCGACGAGGCCCGCCGCCTCCAGCAGCAACTGATGCCCCAAGCCCCTGACGTGGCCGAGTTCGCCAGCCTCGCCGCCCAGGCCGCCCACCTGCAGGACCTCGCCGCCGGACGGTAGCGGGATTCCCAGGCAGTTACAACTTTAGGCGCGTTTGCGAGTCCAACCGTTCGTCCTGAGCTTGTCGAAGGGCGCGCCATCGCCAGGTTCAAGACCAACGGGTTTCACAAAAGCATTTAGGACTCGCCCGGCCCCTGGCCGTGCCTAGGGCCTTTTCATTCTCCTTCTCCTTTCAGGGAGAGGGTTGGGCTGAGAGTGGAATCCTTTCCACCATCAAGGTGTTGAATGCACCGGGACGCCCCACCCTAACCCGGAGGGATAGGGAACTATTAAAAGGCCCTGAACACAAACCGGGCGATGCACAGTATCCCGCTTGACGAAGGGGGGACAAGCTGGGTTCGTTCAGCGTAATTGCTGAGGGAACCCTCTGCCGGCGGCACCGGCCGGCTACTGGCTGCCGCTGGGCGCCTTGACCAACTCCATCAGGTCATTGTTCCATTCGCCTTCAGCTTCGAGAATGGCCTTGGCATCATAGACGAACGCCTCAATCAAGTTGTGGGAAAGGTAAACGTAGGTTCCGGGCTGGCGAATCGTATGGATGGATGCCCCGGCAGAGCCGGCTGCGATTACCCAAGTCTCCAAGCCCAAGGCCGGCGGATTATTGAATCCTCCCCGTTCCCAGACGTAGTCGCCATGACCCCCGATCAGGTGCGGGTAGGACTGCCGGTTGGCCTGGGCGTGGACAATCAGGACGTTCTCTCCCACCCTGGCAGTCAGCTTGCCGTTTCTCTGCAAGGCTCCGGTAGTGCCGTTAAAAACGAGATGAGTCGGAACAAGGGGTTTCATAGCCTCCAGGTCATCACCGAAAGACGCGGAGGGGTTATCGTTTCGCACGAATTCGCCGTTTTCGTCCTGCGGCAGGTAAAAGTCCTGCTATCCGATGTAATAAGCCCGGTCATATTCCAGAGGGTTGCCGGCGGGGTCCCTCAGCCCTCCTCGGGACAACACCATAATCGCCCCGTTCATCCCGTGCGTCACGTGCCAGGGCACCATGGTGTCTCCGGGGGCGCGGTGATAAACGAACACCCCGGGTTTTACCGCGCGGAATCGCAGGACCACTTCCTCTCCCGGACTGACGATGGTTAGAGATCCGCCGCCAAGCGCACCGATTGAGGCGTAAACATCTACATTGTGGAGAAGCTGGTTGCTTGACGGGTTCACCAAGGTCAGTTCCACATAATCGCCTTCGTGAACGACTACGATGGGGCCCGGGAAGGAGCCGTTGAAAGCAAAGGCCCACACAGAGGCGCCCGGGGCGATATCTATTTCCCTCTCTTCCACCTCCATTCGCACTTCCACAACCCGAGGAGCGCCGGTGTAGACCTGTTCGTGCTTGGGGAGGAAGGGCGGCACGACCAGTTTCTGGGTCACCCGCTCCAACCGGGAGACGTCTTCCGGCTCCCAGGTTACCGGGTTGCTCCAGTACGCCGATGCTACCGCCCCAGGCTGAGCGGAATTCCTGGCATACGGGTCCGGGGTCTCTGTGGGTGGAGGAAAGGTGGGCGGAGGCATTGTGGCGGGGGCGGCAGGCCCGCCGCAAGCGACTACCCCGGCCAGCAGAATGGACGCCACCACAGAGAACCAAACAACGGTGCAGAGCGTCCCACGCGGGAATCGGACTCTTCGAAACATACTTGCCCTCTGGTTTCCAAATCTCTTGTGCAAGCAGATTTTCTTCAGTTCGAGTATACAGACAGCCCAACTTCGCGCGACAGGATAAGAACCGACGGCGCGGCGTTGTCGGCCGGCCGCGGGTTGCGGCGCCTTGGGCCGCAAACATCCTCGCTCCCGTCAATCAGCGGGCCGCTTGGTGTTGCGCGTCGTCGATACGTTGCATGAGATCGATGACCAGGGGCATGGCTGGGCCATAGCGGTCTGCGTCGTCGATGGCGTAGCCCTTGTGGTAAGCGCCACGGTACGACGACAGAGCGCTTCCCGCACCTGTCACCGAGGACTTGCCCTCAGATTCCCCTTCATCCCAGTCGCCCCCGTGGATCAGGGCCGGCATGGCCTCCGCGTGGCGGAACACATTCATCGGGTCGCCACCGTCCTCGACGATGCCCATCTGCTCCTCGAACTGGCGGCGCATGAATACGATGGGCAAGTCGGTGCGGCCCAGGTGCTCCTGCGTACGGTCGGTGATGGGCCCCTGTGAGATCCAGGCATGGGCGTCCTGCGCCAGCACAAAGTCCAGGATGGGACGGCCATCGTCGTCAAACAGCGGAACGTCGTAGTAGGGAATGGTCTCCTGCACCGGAGCGGAAACCTCCTCCGGGGCCATATAGCAGCCATAGTTGATGTGGTAGGTGTTGGTGTCGTCTACCGGCACACGGATCTGGAACTCCTGGCGCACCATTCCCGGGCCGCCGGTCTGGGTGTAGAACGGGAAGATAACGGTGGCGTGACGGGACGTGTGGTCGCGGTCGGCGCCCAGGGCCTTGGAATAATTGATTCCCTTTTCCATACCGTAGCGAGTTGGGTTGACGTATATCGATTCGATTCCTATTCCAGTTTTCATGCGTGAATACAGGGTGTGCATCCCTCCGTCGGCGGCGCGCTCCTCGAGCTTGCCCTGCTTTCGCAGCGCGTACTCGAACAGGTTGCCGTGCAGGTAGACGCTGTGGGTGGGATCCCCGGTGTTCTCGTGGCACTGCAGCCAATTGCAGTTCAGGTTCATGATGCCGATCTGCCGGATGGCGTTGGGCATCACGAACAGGTCCCAGGGCGGCAGCAGCGGAGTGGGTTCCGGGCCCATGTAGGCCCAGACCAACCCGCCCATCTCCCGCACCGGATAGCCCTTGATGCGGATACGGTCCTTGAAGGGATCGTGGGCCGCTTCCAGCGGTGTGTCGACGCAGCGTCCCGAGGGATCGAACATCCAGCCGTGGTAGCAGCAGCGCAGGCCGCCTGTTTCCGGGATGCCATATCTCAACTCCGTCATGCGATGAGGGCAGCGATTGCCAACCAGCCCCATCTGTCCATCGGCCGACCGGAACAGCACAAGGTCCTCGCCGAGCAGGCGAACGGCGATGACCTCCTCTTCAATGAGCTGCGCCGTCGGACGCACGGGCAGCCAGTAGCGCCGCATCATCTCCCCCATGGGCGTGCCCGGTCCGACGCGGGTCAGTCGTTCATTGGCTTCGGCGGTCAGCATTTCGAGATGTCCTCCGGTAATATGCGTCTAAATACAAGCCGCGCTAGAAACTCTTCGCAAACAGAAATTTACCAGGCGAGCACCGGGGAAACGCCTGGCTAGCCCCGGCGGCGCAACTCCTCTTCCAATTCGAGCACCCGGCGTTGTCTTTCCCGTAACTCAGCCCGCACTTCTTGGATTTCGGCCTGTGCCTCCTTCAGGCCGAGCAGCCACTCCCCGGCCACCGGGTCAAAGTATTGCAGGTGTATGTCTCCCCAGTAGATATCCAGGTTCAACGCGGGGCTGTGGCCCCAGGCCACGCCCTCGGCGGAAGTATTGATATCGAACCGCCGGTATTAGCCGCCCTGCAGATACTCCCCCACCAGCGGCTCTCCGTAGTGGTCGCCGCCCGATGCGTCGAAACGCCAGTACTCCCCGATGCCGATACGGGAGTAGATTTCCCGCCTTATCCCCAGATCCACCTTGGCAGTAGAGAGTGAGGCGATTTCCAACACCCAGTCCGGCGGCTTGCCCTCCTCCCAGACCTTGTAGCCGTTCTCCTGCCAGATGGCGTCCCTGTCAACGCCGAAAGCAATGAAGCCGTCGGGAGAACGGTGCACTCTCGGGTTGCCCTGCTGATAGTAAATGGCGTTGTCGCCGCTGACCAAGACATCTGGGCGGTCTTCATACCGCCACAGCAGGATGTCCATTGTGTGGGTCAACTTTGGGAACTGGTACATGGCATCCGGAAACTCGTCCGGCCGCTCCGGGTAAAATACATCCGAATTGTCGGGCTTGTATGGAATGTAGGAGAACTACGTCTTGGCCGTCATCGCTCGCTTCGGCAAACGCTGGTTATGCTGACAGTATACCGCACCATACGGCGTCCATTGGACTATACTTGCGAAACCCACTCAAGACACGGAGATGACATCGCCATGACCGCCAACAGGCCGCCGCTGAACGACACCATAGGCGCCTTCTGCACCGACACCGACGCGTACCTCGAGGGGGTAACCGCAGGGCCGCTTTCAGGGCTGACCTTCGCCGCCAAGGACATCTTCGACGTGGCCGGACACGTCACTGGAGGCGGCAACCCCGACTGGAAGACCACGCACGCACCGGCAGAGCGCACCGCCTGGATCGTCCAGACCCTGGTGGACGCAGGGGCCACCATGGTCGGCAAGACGCACACTGACGAGCTGACCCGCGGCATCCTTGGCGAGAACGCCCACTACGGTACGCCGGTCAATCCCCGCGCGCCCGGGCGAGTGCCGGGCGGCTCATCCAGCGGCTCAGCTTCGGCGGTGGCCGGGGGGCTGGTCGACTTCGCCCTCGGGTCGGACACTGGCGGCTCGGTGCGGATTCCGGCCAGCTTCTGCGGCCTGTACGGCCTCCGGCCAACCCATGGGCGCATACCACTGGAGGGCATTCTTCTGCAGGCGCCCAGCTACGACACAATCGGCTGGTTCGCTCTCGACGCTGCCACTTTCGCGCGGGTGGCGGAAGCCGTTTTCGGATCCAGCGTTACGGCTGGGGTTCCTTCGCGGGTTTTTATCGCCGAGGACCTGTTTGAGGAGTGTGACCCCTCAGTTTCTGCGGCTCTGCGCCCGGTGGCAGATATGGTTGCGCGGATGGCCTCTGCATCCGAGTCGATTCGGCTGGCACCCGATGGAGTGGAAACGTGGGCCTCGCAACAGAACACGTTGCAATCCATCGAAGCATGGGAGTCGGTGGCCGACTGGATCGATGCTGTCAATCCCAGGTTCAGCTACCAGGTGACCGAGCGTTATGCCCTGGCCACGTCTTTCACCCAGGCCCAGATTGGTGAGGCGCGGACGACGCGAGACGCAGTCCGCCAGAGACTGGACGAGGTTCTGGCTGGCGGCGGTTTCCTCTGTTTCCCCACATCGCCAGTGGTGGCGCCGACCCGGGGTCAACCGCTGTCGGGACGCCGGGGGTCGCAGGTCCGCATCGTACGCCTGACCTGCATGGGCGGCACGACTGGACGGCCGCAGCTGTCCCTGCCGCTGGCCGAGGCGGATGGGTTGCCCGTGGGTCTCTCGATTATGGGCAGCCGAGGAGATGATGAGGCGCTGATCGGCTTCGCCCTGGAGATTGAGCGGGCCTTGGCAGCCTAGTCCTCTGGACGGGGCAATCGCGCGGTAGACAAAGCCCTTGGCTGAAATTACTATGCCAAGGGCGAAATGCAATTAAGACTACCCTGCATCAAATGACGATGGAGGCGCAATGGCCCATCAAGTTCAGGGCGTGGTGGCGGAATCCCGCGGAGCACCAGTCAGGCTGACAACCATCAATGTGCCGGACCCGGGCCCTGGTGAGGCACTGGTGCGGGTGCAGGCCTGCGGCGTCTGCCATACCGATCTGCACTATCGCGAGGGAGCAATCAACGACGACTTTCCGTTTCTGCTGGGCCACGAGGCGGCAGGCGTGGTGGAAAGCGTCGGGCCGGAGGTTGAGAACGTGGCTCCCGGCGACTTCGTCATTCTCGCGTGGCGCGCGCCCTGCGGCACCTGCCGTTCCTGCGTGCGGGGGCGTCCGTGGTACTGCTTTGCCAGCCGCAACGCCACCCAGCCGATGACGCTGCCCGACGGCAAGATCCTGTCGCCTGCGCTGGGAATCGGTGCCTTCACTGAGCTGACGCTGGTGGCCGCTGGGCAGGCGGTCAAGGTGCCTGCCGAGGCCAGCCCTGCGGCAGCCGGGCTGATCGGTTGCGGCATAATGGCCGGATTGGGCGCAGCGGTTAACACCGGCGGCGTTAGCCGGGGCGACTCGGTAGCAGTGTTCGGTTGCGGTGGCGTTGGCGACGCAGCGATCGCGGGGGCGAAGCTGGCCGGAGCGCACACCATCATCGGCATCGACATCGACGACCGGAAGCTGGAGTGGGCCCGGGAGTTTGGTGCCACGCACACCATCAACGCCCGAAATACCGATCCAGTTGAAGCCGTACGGGAGCTGACCGGGGGCGACGGCGTCAACGTGGCCATCGAGGCCGTGGGCAATCCGCGCACCTTTGAGCAGGCATTCTACGCCCGCGACCACGCTGGCACCTTGGTGCTGGTGGGCGTTCCCAGCCCCGACATGAAAATCGAGCTGCCCTTGATCGAGATCTTCGGACGGGGTGGCTCCGTCAAGTCTTCCTGGTACGGGGACTGCCTGCCCACCCGAGACTTCCCCATGTTCATCGAGCTGTACCTGCAGGGCCGCCTGGACCTGGACCGTTTTGTTTCCGAGACCATAGGCATCGGCGACGTGGAGGAGGCCTTCCACAAGATGGAGCGGGGCGAAGTCCTACGCTCGGTTGTGTTGTTCTAGGTGGCCTACGACGAAGATCTCGCCGACCGGGTCCGGGCCCTGCTGGCCGACCGTTCCGGCGTGCGCGAGCAGAAAATGTTCGGCGGCTTGTGCTTTATGCTGAACGGGAACATGGCCTGCGGCGTTCAAGGCAGCGAGCTCGTGGTGCGCGTTGGCAAGGAGAATATGGAAGACGCGTTGGCGGAGCCGCACTCCCGCCCGTTTGATATGACGGGCAGGCCGATGCGAAGCTTCGTATACGTGGCTGCCGAAGGCTTCGCTGACGACACAGGGCTGGCGGCCTGGGCCGGGCGGGGCATAGTCTTCGCTGCGGAGCTGCCGCCAAAATAACTTGGGTTCAAGAGACTCCACTAACCCAATCCACTCCCAGAGTTAGGGGGAGTGAGTGCCGCAACTCCCTTATGTAAACAGGAAATAATTTGCAGGAGGTTGATATGGATCTAGGCGCGATGATGTTCGTTACCGACTATTCCGTCGCCCCGGACGAACTGGCTCGGATGCTGGAGGAGCGAGGCTTTGAGTCCATGTGGGTTCCGGAGCACACCCACATTCCGACCAGCCGGGTCTCGCCGTGGCCGGGCGGCCCGGACCTGCCTCAGATGTACTGGCACACCTACGACCCCTTCGTGGCTCTCACTGCCGCCGCAGCGGTAACTACCAACCTGAAGCTGGGCACCGGAATCTGCCTTATGATCGAGCGTGATCCCATCACCACGGCCAAGGAAGTTGCCAGCCTGGACCTCATCTCCAATGGCCGATTCATCTTCGGCATAGGTGGGGGTTGGAACGCCGAGGAGATGGAAGACCACGGCACCAACTTCAAGCGGCGTTGGCGGATCCTGCGGGAAAACATCCTGGCCATGAAGGAGATCTGGACCCAGGATGAGCCAGAGTTTCACGGCCGTTACGTGAATTTCGACAAGATGTGGGCCTGGCCCAAGCCGGCGCAGAAGCCGCATCCGCCGATTCTTATGGGCGGCGACGGCCCCACCACCTTTGACCGGGTGCTGGAGTATTGCGATGGCTGGATGCCCATCAGCGGACGGGCAGCGGAGGGTCCCGGCCTTCCCGAAAAGATCCAGCTCCTGAAGCGTCGCGCCGAGGACATCGGACGTGACCCCGACTCCATCAACATCACCGTATTCGGTGCCCGTCCTGAGCCCGACAACCTTGCCAGGATGGAGGAGTACGGCGTGGACCGGGCGCTGTTCAGCCTGCCATCCGAAGGTGCCGAGACCGTGACTCCCATCCTCGACGACTGCGCCAAGCTGCTTTAGGCGGCCCTGCTTTAAGCGGTTTAAAATTCCTGGCCGCAACGGGGCGTACGGATGTACGACCCTACTCGTTGTCCCGGCTGCCCAACTGGGACTCGATCCGGGCCAGGATGTCTCGAATCTCCAACAGTACCGCATCGGAATTGGCCTGGGACGGGAGCGCAGCCGACGACGGGGCCCGTCCCGATTCAGCGTCGATTACCTGTTGGCGTTGAGCCAGGACCGCGTTGCGGAATTCCTCGGCGTCAACTGCCCCGATCAGGTTCCCCTCGGAACTGGCGTCCTGCCCCGACATTCCCGCGGTCTCCACCTTCAGCCCCCGAAGACCGTAGTGCCGCATCACCGGACCGTCATGCAATCTTACGTCGGTGATGCGGTTCAACGGGATGGCTCATTCCTTGCGGAAAAACACGCCTGTCTTGATTTCGAGCGCGTTTGTCGTCAGCCTCGCCGAGCACCGGCGCAGGAATTCCGGCCCGTACCAGAAGCTTAACGCCCACCAGAACGGTAACAGGAGCATCTCCACCACCGTAATGAACAGGATTCCAGCCACGACGACCCGCGCCCACGGTGTGTAGTTCCGGTCAAACTGTGCCTCTGCCAAGGGTTCGCCCATGATTCCTGTCATTTATGCGACTCCGTTGATCGAGTTCAAGCTCCGATAGGCTCAAGCTCCGACAGGTTTGCCCAGCCCCTGCTACTCTGCGGGTCGCCGGGCCAGCGGCAGCACGGCGAAAACCACGGCGGCCAGACCGAACAGCGCGGCGATGTAGTACATGGTCTCCGTGAATCCCATCGTCTCGTAAATCGCGCCAGCGACCAAGGCCGACACCGCGGACATCAGGAACGCTATGCAGGCCACCACGCCCAATCCTGTCGATGCCACCTCCCGGCCCACTAGGTCAAAAACCGCCGCCGTCAGGATCGGCTGGTCGGGGTACAGGAACAGGCCCAGCAGCGCGATGGCGATTGTCAGCGAAATGCCATCGTTGAATGGAATGAGGGCCAGGGTTACCAGGCAGGACCAGAGCAGGCCCGGCACCAGCACCTGCTTGCGCCCCAGCCGGTCGGAGAGATAGCCTGCCGCCGGCTTCGCCAGCAACCCGATCACGATCAGTAGCGCGATGTGAATGCCGCGCCATCCCGGGCCCATATCCAGCTCGTTGCCTAGATAAAGGGGCAAAACGGTCACCAGCGACACCAGGCACATTCCGCGCAGGCCGCGTACGATCGTCAACCCCCACAAGACTGGGTTGCGCAGCAATCGACCGGTCAGTTCCAGGCGCCGGGCCATGGTCGGCGAATCGGCAGGTGTTCCTGACTCGGTGTTCACGTGCCCGATGTGCCGGAACGTCCACACAGCCATGAACCCGAGAAAGAAAGGCGCAATGGCATAAATGCTGAGCAGCTTCTGCCACCCCAGGATGGCCAGCAGCGCGCCGGTGGCCAGCGGCCCCACGACGTCGCCGACGCTGCCTCCCACGCCGTGGAACGACAGCGCCGTGCCCCGACGCTCGGCGAAGTGGTAAGACAAAGACGCCGAGGCCGGCAGGTGCCAGACCGAATGAGAAATAGCCACGACCCCGATACCAATCAGCAGCAGCGGGTAGACCGGCGAAACACCCATCACCAACGAACCCAGCGCGGCAAGGCCGAGGCAGCCCGCAAGCAGGAAGCCCCAGTAACGTCGCAGAACGTCCACCACCACGCCGCCGGGAAGCGCTATCAGTCCCGCCGCCAGCTCGCGGGCCGACATTATTCCTGCCGCACCCACGCTGTTCAGGCCGAAGGCCACCTGTATCTCCGGCAGAGCGACGGCAAAGCTCTGGATGATCCAATGGAAGGTGGCGTGCCCCGACGCCAAGCCAGGTATCATCAACCGGCGGGACATGGATGCGGGGTTCTCTGCCACTGTACTTTCCTGGGTCATGTCAACTTGGTCCTGACGATCCACCAGGGTCTTTCATTTGTTCCCTCTCCCTCCGGGGAAGGGTTAGGGGGGCGTTCCCTTTCGTGAGCGGCCATCGTATGGCCCCGGCATTTCGCCCTCACCCCAGCCCTCTCCCGGAGGGGTAGGGAGAACTTAAAAACCCTGGACGATTTACCTTTGATGTGGGGGTTTGATGGCACACTCCAGGTGCGGCAGAAGTAGGGGCATGCTTCGAGGGCAGAAGACCGGGTGAGCGCGGAGCGGCAGTTCAGGTGCCGATGCGCACCGGGTCGAATACGTCGCGAACGGAGCGGATTATGGACAAAGCAGTGAGCCGGCCGGTCTTCGGGTTCTCAGACGGGATGTTCTCGATATGTACCTGCAACAGTCCGAACTCACCCTCAACGGTGATGTCGTGGCAGTTTCGGGACAGCGCGGGGTCAGCCACTATGCGCACCGTGGTGCGGTCGGGGCCGATGCCGGCCAGGCTGACCGCGGCAGAAACGTTCAGGTTGGAGGGAAAGCCCCGGCAGGCCTCCCGGGCGGTGCCGCAGAACACTTCCAATGCCTCATCCAACCCGGCGATCGGAATCTCGTTTTCCACCAGGTGAGGCGCTCCCTCCAGCGCAGCGACGGGTTTGCGGGAGACCATTTCCACGCGGTCGACGTGGCCTTGGCATGCGGACTTTATGCCGTCCAGCCCAGCGATAGCGCCCGAGGGCGCGAAGAGCCGGCAGCCGGTCTCCCGGGCCCGGTCGATGATATTGGGGTGCTCCAACAGTGCGCCGACGCTGATGACCATCAGGTCTTTGCCCGCGTCGAACGCGGTCTCAGCCAGCGAGGGGACCACGTGGCCCCCAGCCGTCTCGATGAGCAAGGTAGAGCGTTCAACCAACTCGTCAATTTCCAGGTAAGGCGTCGATGTTCCCAGCGTTTCTAGGAACTCCCTCGCCGTCTCCGCCGTGCGGCTGGTCGCCCCGGCCACAGGCACACCCAACCGTCCGGTGTCGCCGGCATGGAGGAGAGCACGGCCAATGGAGCCGCAACCAACAATCCCAATCGCGTCAGTCATCCGAAGTACCCCGGGCAAAACTCTACCACAAAAAGAAAAGAGCCACCCTCATCTGGGCAGCTCTGATATCCGAGCCTCAGGGCCGGTTAGCGGCGGATGGAACTGAAGCAGTCGCTGCAGTAGACCGGCCGGTCGCCACGGGGAACGAAAGGAACCATGGTGTCGACGCCACACTGGTCGCAAACCACCGGGTGCATCTCCCGGTTGCCGCCACCACCCATGCCGCCACCAACACGTTGCTGGCTCTTGCGCGCGCTACGGCACGGCGAGCAGCGCTTGGGGTCGTTGGTGTAGCCCCGGGACGAGAAGAATTCCTGTTCTCCGACCGTGAAAATGAACGGCGCCCCGCACTCCACACAAGTGAGTTCTTTGTCTGCCAATGCCATTCGGATAACCTCCAGATTTTTGTATAACCTTCCGGGCTCAGTCCAGGTCATCCGAGGCAGCGGTAACGGAATCTGTAACCAACAGCAGGACACCCTAACTTGCGCCAGACCTATTATATCACCAACAGCCATTGTAAATATGTAAGGCGAAATCAAATTCTCATTTCGTTGCCCGGATGAGATCTACTCCTCGGCAGGCAGGAACGCGTTGGGAACAATGGCGCTGCCAGTCCCGACGGCAGTGGTGTCGCCCCTCTGATTCTGCGCTTCGATCTTGACGATGACCTTCTGACCGTTGGCCTCCCGGGACGCCCCGGTCACCTCTCCGGCGAAAGTTATGGTGTCCCCGGGCCTGACCGGCCTTATGAATCGAAGGTCAACCGTCCCCGTGTGGTTGAATACGTCGCTCCCAAAGTGGCGGCGCATGAGTTCTAGGGCGAAGCTGATGGACATACGGCCCGAGGCCACGGTGCCGGAGGTGCCCAGGGTCTCGCGGGCCGCCTCTTCGTCAGTGAACTGCGAGGGCCCAGAGTGCCCCGCGCTGCCTTCGAAGAAGTTTATGGCCTCCTGGGTCATTTCCTTTACCAGCTGGCCCACTGTGTCGCCTTCGGCGTAGCTTCTCTCTACCCTTCCCATTTCTTGCCCACCTCCCACGGCTGCTTCAGCTCGTGGGTGATCACCCGGTCAATGAGCCGCCCGTCCTCGTCCACCGAAACCGCCTCGGTAACGATATAGTTTTTGCCGCGGCGCAGGTACTTGTCGGCCACCCAGGCCGTGACGGTCAACCTCTTGCCAGGAACCGGCGAGTTGTAGCAATGGAAGGAGCAGCGGGCGTTCACCGAACCGTTATCGGAGTACTTGGCGTTGAACTGCCGCACGTCCACCTTGTGAGAGATGGTCGGGAATGCCGCCTCCGGGTCCATCACGCCCCTGCGGTACCCATCGATCATCTCTTGGGTGAGGACGTATTCAAACCTCTCGAAAGTCTCGCCCACCTCAAGCGCGTCCCAATCAAGAGGAACGCGATGTTCGATTTCAGACATATTCAATTCCTCCACGTCCAAATAAACGAAAGTCCCCTCCCCTTGAGGGAGAGAGCCAGGGTGAGGGCGTCTCACCCGGGTGGCAAGAGCTACCTGCCTCTCCACACCGGCGGCCGCTTCTCGGCAAAGGCCCTCGGTCCCTCAGCGAAGTCCTCGGTGCGGGTCAGGGTGGAAAAGAGCACGTTCTCGAACCGCAGCGCATCCTCCAGCACGCGCCCGAGACTGCGGATCATGGACTCCTTGGCCGAGCGCACACCCAGCGGACCGTTGGCGCAGATGGCGTCGGCGTAGCGTTCGGCGGCTGGCATGAGCTGGTCGAGTGGGACCACCTCGCTGACCAGGCCGATGCGCAGGGCCTCCGCAGCACCGATGTGCTCGCCGGTAAGCTGCATCCGGAGGGCGTTACCGAGTCCGACGATGAGGGGCAGCCGTACCGTGCCGCCGTCGCAGTGGTGGAAGCCCCTCTGGACCTCGGAGCACCCGAAAACAGCGTTCTCAGACGCGACCCGGATGTCGCAGGCCAAGGCCAGTTCAAGTCCGCCTGCCAGGGCGTAGCCGTTGACCGCCGCGATGATGGGCTTCCAGATGTTCAGGCCCCGGGTGATGCCGCCGAATCCGGGCCGGTCGGCGTCCTGGCGCAGGTCGTAGATGTCCCGCTGGCCCAAGACCGGCGTGTAGGTCTTCAGATCGGCCCCGGCACAGAAAGCGCGTTCGCCCTCGCCGGTGATGATCGCCGCCCACGCCTCCGGGTCGTCGCGGAAGGTCTCCCACACCCCGATGATTTCGGCCTGCTGGTCTGGTCCCAGGGCGTTCATGGCCTGTGGGCGCCGTATCGTAATATATGCGGTGTGGCCACGCAGTTCGTAGCTGATATCGGGCATTTTTGATTTCCTCTTGGCGAGGGGCAGTCGCAACCGGTTGAGCTGCCCACCGATCGCCCACAGTGGGGCAGACCTAAATTAACTGCCATCGGCCTCGGGTGCAAGGCCACGCCCACCGCTTCCAAGGGTATTTCAAATGTCACTCCAAATGTGACGAAGGGTCCCTCCTCCCAGGGCAATCGCGTTTTAATCAAAACAGCTTTGCCGGTGCCCTGGACTCCCGTTTCCGCGGGAGTCCGGGGCCGCCGCCTCGAGCATATCTGATTACAACAAGACAGCACGGATTCCCGCCTTCGCAGGTATGACCGCTCAAGAGCAGCGAATTGCGATGGCCCTGCCGCGCTTGCCGCTGTGCGCTGCCCGTGCGACACTAGCCGCCGTAGCCAGACTGGAGCAGGAGGCTTGGCGATGAAACTGGCGCTCTTCAACGATTTCCAGCTAGGCGTCATAAGGGACGACCGCATTGTCGACGCGATGTCAGCGGTGAAGGGGATGAGCTTCCGCCGCCCTCAGGACCTGATAGAAGAGGTCATCATAAGCTGGGAGGAAATGCGACCCAGAATCGAGGCTGCCATCGATGGGCGGGAGGGCGTACCCTTGGACAGCGTGCGAATGCGCCCGCCGGTGCCGCGGCCGCCGAAGCTGATCTGCGCGGCAGTGAACTACCTGGAGTTCGGCATGCGCGAAGCCGCCGTGCTGGACGCGTTCCTGAAGGCCCCCAACGCGGTGATCGGCAGCGGAGACACATGCGAACTGCCGCCGGCACCGGCCTCGGTGTTCCACCACGAGCCGGAGCTGGCCTTCGTCATCGGCCGCCGGGCCAGCAAGGTGGAGCAGGAGGACGCGCTGTCATACATTTTCGGTTACACCAACTTCCTCGACATGTCGGCGCGCGGGCTGCAGGGCGCCGTCGGGAACAGCTTCTTCCTCGGCAAGTGCTGGGACACCTTCGCACCCATGGGGCCTGCGCTGGTGACCGCCGACGAGATCGCCGATCCGCAGGACCTGCAGGTGCGGCTATGGAACAACGGCGAGGCTCGCCACGATTTCCCGACCAGCGACATGGCCCACAAGATCCCGGAACTGATCTCGGAGATGTCGAAGATCACCACGCTGGAGCCCGGCGACGTCATTGCCACCGGTGTCAACCACCAGCACATTGGGGCCGTCCAGAACGGCGACGTGCTGCGCATGGAGATCGAGGGCCTGGGCCCGCCCCTGATCATAAATGTCTCAGACCCGTCGAGCCGGGAGTGGCCGCGGGGCATCGACAAGGCGTTCGCCGACTTGATCGTGGCGGGCGCACCGGCGCAGCGGGGATAGCGTCTCAGTAAAGCTCAGGGCCGCCGCTAACCTGCGCAGTCGGACATACCCGTCTGGGGCGGGTTGGCAACGGCCCTCGCCTGTTTGCGGGTACGTCCCGTCGACCGTATCATGCGGCTGAACCACGGCCTCCCGAGTTCAGCTTGGAGGTAAGCCATGACCCAGGTCAGCACACTCAACGACACACTGGAGTTCGGGCTGTTCGACTGGATCGAGTGGGACAAGTCGGCGCCCCACGAGATATTCGAGAACCGGCTCAAGATGCTGGAATTCGCCGATCGCAGCGGGTTCCACAGCTACCACCTGGCCGAGCACCACATCACGCCGCTCAGCGTCTCCCCGTCTCCGTCGGTGTTCCTGGCGGCAGCGGCGCAACGCACATCGAAGCTGCGGCTGGGCCCCCTGGTCTACCTGCTGCCCTTCTACAACCCCATCCGCCTGTACCACGAGATCTGCATGCTGGACAATCTCAGCAACGGACGACTGGACCTCGGTGTGGGCCGAGGGGTCTCGCCGGTGGAGGCGGAGAAGTTCGACGTTGACCTGGACATCAGCTGGGAAGTGTTCAACGAGCAGATGGCCATGTTTACCAGCGGCTTCACCACCGGAATGCTCAATTACCAGGGAAAGCACTACAACTACGAGGACATAGAGCTGTGGATCAGGCCCTACCAGAAGCCATACCCACCGCTCTGGTATGCCAGCAACAATGTCGAGACAGTGCCGTGGATGGCCCAGCATGGCTTCAACACCTGCCACGTCTTTGCCGACAACGCCGAAACCAAGGCGCACTACGACCTGTACAAGCAGGTCTGGAACGCCGAGCGCATGTCCGACGGACTGAACAGCCACGTGGCGGTGCCAAAGCTGGGCCTCGTCCGCCACATCTACATAGCGCCCACGGACGAACAAGCCCGGGCAGAGGCCAAGCCGGCATTTGGGACATGGTTCCACAACATCAACTTCCTATGGGACAAGGCTGGGTACGACTTCCTGAACTTCGTCCGGGACTTCGACGACCTGGAATCGCGCGACATAGTGATCACCGGCTCGCCATCGACCGTCAGGGAGCGGGTGCAGCGAGCCATCGACGAGACCGGAGTCAACTACTTCTGTCCGATCTTTGCGTGGGGCGACCTGACACCAGAGCAGGTGATGCGCTGCCTGGGCCTGTTCGTCGACGAGGTAATGCCCCAATTGCGGCCTGGGCAGCAAGGTTAGCCGACAACGATCAGGAGTTGAACCATTCAGGAGTTGAGGCATGCCGGAAGGCAATCCCACCAAACCAGCGGAAGCCGCATCCATCCAGCGCACCATCGAGGCCCTGGCGGCCCGCAACGTCGAGGCGTTCCAGGTTGACAGCCGCGAGGCGGCCCTAGCCAAGCTGCGGGAGTTGGTACCGGAAGGCTCGGAGGTGTTCGTCAATACTTCCGAAACCCTGAGCGCCATCGGCTACACCGAATTCATGCACGGTAACGATCGCTACGTGAACCTGCACGACCAGATGATGGCACAACCCGACCCCGCGGCGCAGCGGGAGTTCCGGCGCAAGACCACGACCGCCGACTACTTCGTCGGCAGCGTGCAGGCCATCGCCGAGACCGGCGAGATCGTCATCGCCAGCAGTTCCGGCAGCCAGGTCGGTGCCTACTCCTACGGCGCGCGGCGGGTGATCCTGGTGGCGGGGACACAGAAAATCTGCCCCTCGCTGGCAGAGGCCGAGGCCCGCACCCGGGGCTATACCCTGGAGCGCCACGACCGCTGGCTGGAAGACCGGGGCGTCGCGCCCACGCCAATCGGCAAATACATGGTGCTGGAGCACGAGCCGGTCGTGGGACGCATTTCGCTGGTGCTGATACCCGAGAGCCTCGGCTGGTAGCCGGTCCCAGGACCGGCGAGAGGGGACGCGCAGCAGGGGCGCACGGTTGTGCGCCCCTGCGTTCTTGGCCGGAGTTCAAGGTCGTCAGTCCAGGTAGATGGGCTGGCCGTTGAGCGTGGATTTGTCCTCGAAGGGCGTTGGGTTGGCCACCGCGGCCCTCACCCAGCAACCGCTGCGGGCGTTGCGCAAAACTGCGGCAACCCGGTTGCGGTCCTCGGGCGACTCGATCTCGTAGTTCTTCTCCACCCGCGGGGCGCTGGCCTGTATCGTCCCGGCAAGCACCGAGCCCTCCAGCCCGAAGTGGACGGCGACGTGGGCCTTGACGCTGCTGATTTCGACCTTCATCAATCGGGAGTACCTCTCGATCTGGATCATTTCTCAAAACAGGATGGAGGCGGCAAAGTAGTGCAACGGCGCTGGCGCGGTGCCGTTGCCGCCGATGGCGGCGGGCTCGTCGCAGTAGACGGTGAACTTGCCGTGAGTGTCGATGAAGGCCCGCTTGAGCATGTTGCCCATGTCCTCGACGTCCAGCTCGAACACCAGGGACCTGCTGCTCTGGCCGGGCGGAAAGGGATCATAGTTGGGACGGGCCTCTCCGACTCTGTTGGCATCATTCCTCCGTGAGTCGCGATTTGGCGAACACTAGCACGGCACAGGACCAGGCACAACGCCGCGAGTTTCAGTTACCATGCGTATCCGTCCGCGCGGAAGGGCGCAGTAAGCATGCCGGTAGCGGGGAGACTTCTCCTATCTCCTCCAGACATCACAGCGCATCTATTTTTCGGAAACACCGGGAACCGTGCTAAATGAGAATCGTAGACATCCATGCTCACATCAGCCCCGAAGGACTGCTGAACGCACTGTCTGAGGGCAGAGACTGGCACGGCATCGGCACCTCGCAGTTGTTGCCCATTCACCAATACACCCCGCGGACGATGTGGACGCCGGAGCAGCGCCTGCAGGAGATGGAGGAGCTTGGCGTTGACGTGCATTTGCTCTCCACCAACTCCTTTCTCTACTTCTACGAGCGGGACGCCGAGGCGACAGCCGCCATGGCCCGGGAGTGCAACGACCACGTTTCCCAGTTGACGGGACGGCACCCCGACCGGTTCGCAGGATTCGCCACGTTGCCAATGCAGGATGTCGCCGCGTCTGTCGCAGAGCTGGAGCGGTCGGTTGAAACGCTTGGACTGAAGGGCGCCATGATTGGCGACCACGTCAATGGCGCTACCTTCGATGATCCGCGCTTCCTGCCTCTTTGGCGTGCAGCCGAGGCGTTGGGCGCCGTCATCTTCGTGCACCAGTCGGGGGATACCACTGTCACCCCCCGGAGCGGCCGCTATCACCTTCCCAACACCATCGGCAACCTGCTGGACCGCACGGTGACTTTCGCCTCATTCGTATTCGGCGGAGTGATGGACGCCTGCCCGGAGTTGAAGGTCTGCCTGGCCCACGGCGGGGGCTTCGCCTGCTACGGCGCAGGCCGCATGGACCGGGGTTGGCAGGTGCGGCCGGAAGCGCGAGTCAATATCCGGCAGCTGCCCAGCGCCTATCTCGGCCGGTTCTGGTATGACTGCCTGACCCACGACGAAAACGCGCTGCTATACCTGATCGACGCCGTAGGTATTGAGCGGGTGGTGTTCGGCACCGACTGGCCGTTCGACATGGCCATTGATGACCCGGTGTCGTGGGTGCGGAACATGACCAAGCTGTCGGAAGTAGAAAAGGAGGCAATCCTGGGCGGGAACATTGTGAGGCTGATGGGGCTGTAGCCGGGCCAGCCTCTGGGCAGGACACTAACTGGCTGACCATTCTGCTTGCACACCAGCCGTCATCCCGGCCCCCGGCCCGTCATTCCTGCCCTTGGCCGTCATTCCTGCGAAAGCAGGAATCCAGGATCCTCGTGGGAGGGTTAGGGTAGGGGTGAAGACCCTCTGCGCCCAAACGGTACGGGACTCTGGATTCCTGCTTTCGCAGGAATGACGAGGCCTGGTGGCTCATCCATCAATTCTCGGTTGACTGAGTACTAAGAGCCTGTCCTAAAAATGGGTGAAACCCGTATGAGTAGTGAATGGGGAAGGAGGCAGAGGAGCGGCTAGACTTGGGGAATGAAGAAAGCGAAAGAACCCAAGCCGCCTCGACCGCCCCGCGTCGGCCCAGCCACTCGAACCAACCCCACCACCGGCTCCTTCCAGGTGTCAGACGAGCTGTGGGAGGCACTGAATCCACTCCTTCCCCAGCGGGTGAATACCCATCCCTTGGGCGGAGGCCGGCCCCGGGTTCCGGACCGGACCTGCGCCAACGGTATATTCTACGTGCTGCGCACCGGCTGCCAGTGGAAAGCCCTGGACGCCACAGGCATTTGCTCCGGCTCTACCGCCCACCTGCGCTTTCAGCAATGGGTCGCCGCCGGGGGCATTCCGGTGGGGCTGGCAGTGGACGGGGCCAACCGCCACGATATGAAACTGTTGCGGGCCACGGTGGACAGCCTCCCCGTGCCACGTCCAGCACCCAGCCCAGAGCATCCCCAGGGTCTGTGCCTGGACAAAGGCTACGACTTTGACGAGGTGCGCCAGACCCTGGAGGAGTTTGGCTTTACGGCCCACATCCGCAGCCGGGGTGAGGAGGCCCAGGCCATCAAAAAGGAGGCAGGCTACAAGGCCCGGCGCTGGGTGGTGGAACGCACCCACAGCTGGATGAACCGCTTCCGGCGCATTCTGGTCCGCTGGGACAAGTCTCCTAGCAATTACATCGCCCTGCTTCATTTCGCCTGTGCCCTTATCGCTCTCCGAGCCGCCGGGTTATTAGGATAGGCTCTAAGTTGGTCTTAATGCGATTAACCTACTCGGCAGTCCCGATGTCTGCCGCGGTTTCAGAAGCGTCTGTATCCTGCCTGACGAGTTCGCGCTTGATCAGTTCGCGCAGGAACGTGGTGGCGTAGGCACCGTTGGGCAGCGTGAATTCAATGACATAACCGTCATCGCGGGGGCGAAGGGCGACTTCCTCGGGGCGTACTCTGCTGATGCGCCACGAGCCGCGGGTGTGGGGGCGGAAGTCGCTGCGGCGTAACCCAAACCGTCGCAACACCCAGTCCTCCAGGGCAAAGGCCGCATCCAATCCCCCGGAAACCTTGCGGCCGTACAAAGGCAGGACGGCGCTGATCTCCAGGCGTGCGGCCCGCTTGCTCTCTGTTTCGGCGTCTCCGACCCGGAACATGCCGCCGGTATCGTGGCGGCGGGCGCGGTCACCGGAAAGAACGCGGTCGTACAGGCCCATTTCGATGCGGCGTTTCAGGATCCAGTTGAACAGATGGGCCTGAAGCGCGGAGATGAAGAACTCGTTGAGCCTCCGGCCTCCGGGGACCTTTTCGCCCCGGAACAGGCGAACCGCATCGATGGCGTTGCTGTTGAAGCGCCCGAAACGCTGCGGCCCGAAATAATTGGGCAGGCCAGTGTCCTGAATCCTACGGACGATAGAATTTCCCTGACCCTCCCAGCCAGCATCCGGCTGGCGCACCCGCACCTCGAAGCGGTTGCCGCGCAGGTGGCCGCGCCGCAACCTGGTACCGTGGCGGGACAACTCCAGAACCCGTACGCCCTCCAGCCTGTCCAGCACTTCCAGGGCGGGGGCGTGCTTGCCGGGGACGCTGAGCCACTGCCGGGTGACAGCGTTCTTGTCCTTAAGCCCTGCCACACCCACATCGTTGTAGGGGACACCCTGCTTCCGGAGGGCGGCCACGAGGTCGTGGGTGTTGAGTCCGCGTTTCTCGACGTAAGCGTACACGAACTCACCCACACCATCTGGCTGAAGGCGGGGGATTTCCGAGACCACGAAGTCCTCAAGGCAGACCCGTGTCCGGCCGCCTGTACCCGGTATGTCAGCGGTCAGGGCGGGCAGGTCTGCCCAGTCGAATCTGAATTCCTCCAGATCGACAACCGCACCAATCGTGCCGGGGTCAACTTGACGCATACCTGCCATTATAAAGGGGCGGGTATCAGGCCCGCCCCAGCCGTACAGTTCCGAAGAACGACCTCAGGGGTCAGCCCAGACCGCGCGCCCTGAAGATCTCGTTGGCGGCATCGATGGCTGCCCGGGTAAAGGGTATTCCGCCGTAGAAGGTTGCGTGGATGAACACCTCCACGATCTCTTCGGGCGTCAACCCAATATGCAGAGCGCCGCTGATGTGGCTCCGCAGCGGGCCCTCGCGTCCCAGCACGGTGAGGCAGGCCAGGGTGCAGATGGAGCGGTCGGCCAGCTCCAGTCCTGGACGGTTCCAGACCGAGCCCCAGTAGTATTCGGTGCTGAGGCGGTTGAAGTCCCGCTCGGCCTGGGTAACAGGCCCCGGGCGGTTCGGGTCCGTCGGCCCCATCAGCTCCTCGCGCCGGGCGGCGCCGCGCTGGTACAGGTCATCGGGGGTTTCCTCCGGATCGAAGACCAGTTGCGGCTGGAAGTCGATACCAAGCCCGTCAAATACCTCCTTGGCCAGACCCATGGCGTTAAAGGCGGTGGGCACACCGCCATACCATGAGGCGTGGATCATGACTTCAATCACCTGTTGCGGGGTGAGACCGAGGTTGAGGGCGTTGGCCACGTGGCGGGTCAGCTGGTTTTCGCGCTGCAGGACCGTCAGGGCCGAGAGGGTAACCATTTCCCGGCGGTGGACGGGAAGCCCGGGCCGTTGCCAGATGGTGCCGAACAGCGCCTCGCCGGCGATGCGGTGCAGGTCGGGGGCCAGCTCCTGGGAGGCTGGCACTGAGCCGCTCCCGATGGGCCCACCGCCGACAAATTTCGACCTGGTTTCCAGGCCCTTCTCGAAACGCTCGTTTAGCGTTGTCATATCAACATCCTGTTCTCCCTCTCGTTGGAGGAAGTTCCTAAGCCCTTCCTCAAGACGCGCCAAGCCTGCCAAAACTCCGCCGTTCGTCAGGGAGAGTGGATTAATGCTTTCGAGGGAAAGACCGGTTGGCAGCCCGCAGGGTTTTGAGATAGTCACTTGAGAATAAGCATATCCCGTCTCCCGGAGAATTTACCCTCACTCTAACCCTCTCCCTCAAGGTAGAGGGGGCTATGGTTTAACATTCTTCGTGAGTGATAAGGAGGTTATTGAACGGGCTAGGTCAGGTGGGCCACCTTGGGAGCAACTTGTTCCATCAGGAGCTGCTGGGACCGCTGCACCAGCGTATGGTCGTCCGGGTCCTGGGTGATGCCCAGCAGGGTGCCGAAGCCTCCGGACTCCTCGTAAGTCTGTTCGATCTTGTCGGCAACCTCCAACGGGTCGCCGACGATCCAGATGTTTTCCATCATATAGTCGACGGTCACATCCTCGTCGGCCATGTTCGGGTCGTTCTTTAGTTGATTGAGTATGCCTCCGGCCCGCCGGTTCTTCCACTGGTGATCCTCGAAGGGCATGCCCAAGACGATGCGGGCCTCCTCCCGGGCCGACTCAGGAGTCTCGCCGACGTAGATGTCGCGGCCCAGGCGCAGCTCGCTCCGGTTGGCCACCCGGCCCGCGCTGGCGGCGCCCTGCTCGCAGGAATACCACAGGTCGGGGATGTATTTGTTGGGCAGATTGGTCATGGGAATCCATCCCCTCTCACCTGCCATCCTGATGGTCTCGGTGTTCGGGGATGATGCGGCCACGCCGATAGGCGGGTGCGGCTGCTGGTAGGGCTTGAAGTACAGGCGGCGGCCCAGTTCGGCCATCTCCTCGGGAGCGTGGATCTGGAAGTGCTTGCCTTCGTAACCGAACTTGCCGCTGTCGGCGTTTGCCCACAGGCCCAGCACGACTTCCAGCGCCTCCCGGCCCCGCTCGCGAACGTCGTCCATGCTGTCGTATTCCACGCCGTACAGCTGCAGGTCGGTGGGCAGGGAGCGCAGGCCAATTCCCCAGTACAGCCGGCCACGGGCCATGTGGTCCAGCATGGCGATGCGGTGGGCGGTGTCCACCGGATGGTGGAGCGGGAGCATGGTCACGCCGGTGGCGAGGATGATGTTCTTGGTCAGGGCCAGGGCTTGGGCGATAATCAGTTCGGGCACCGGGGCGTTCTCCCAGGTCTCGGTGATGTGCTCGCCGATCCAGGCCTCCCGCACGCCCAGCCTGTCGGCCTGCACGATCAGCTCGATGTCGCGATCGTACGAATCGGAAGGCGAGCGCCGGGGTGGGTGGAGAGGCATCATGAAGAGTCCAAATTCCATTCGAGTTCCTCCGGTTTCTCTATCTTGGCATTGATTTGCGATTCCCCGGGCATTGGCCCGCTAGGTGTTCGCCTAAAGAGCGACTAGCTTTCTTGAAAACCTCCCAATCGTTACCCGTGGTCGTGGATTCCCCCTATCGCGGGGATCACGAGCGGGATGGCCCGCTGAATTTTCTGTTATTTTCTTAATTTACGGCCTGGGCGTGGGGACGGGAATGCCGGGGATATTGACTTGCACCGACCACAGCCTGTCCCAGCTGGTGAAATAGATGGTCTTCCAGTCGCCGCCGCCGAAGGCCATGTTTGTGTGCAGTGGCGCGCCCGTCTCTATGGATCCCAGATGCTTGCCCGAGGGGTCGATGATCCAGATGCCGCCCGAGCCGCCCACGTAGACGTTGCCTTCTATATCAACCTTCATGCCGTCAGGAATGCCGGGGCGTTCGCCCAGGTTGTGGCTGAAGATGCGGCTGGTGGCCAGAGCAAGCGTGCCATTGGGCTGCACGTCAAAAGCCCTGAGGTGACCTTTGCGGGAGTCGATGATGTATATCACGCTCTCGTCTGGCGAAAAGGCCAAGCCGTTGGGGCCGATGTAGTCCCGAACCAGCAAGGTGATTGTTCCGAGGTCGGGAGAGACGCGGTAGACGCCGGGGAAGTTCAGGTCGAACTGCGTCTGCACCGGCATCCCGGCGTTGGGGTCAGTGAAGTAGATGGCGCCGTCGGACTTCACCACCACGTCGTTGGGGCGGTTCAACGGCTTCCCTTGGAAGCTGTTGGCGACGACGGTGATCGAGCCGTCCGGCTCCACCCGGGACACCCGGCGGCCGTCGTGCTCGGCGGCAATGAGGCGGCCCTGGGGATCGCGGGTCAGGCCGTTGGCGCGGTTGGTGGGTTCGCTGAACACCGAGACGCCCTCGCCCTCGGCCCACTTCATCCGCCGGTTGTTGTGGATGTCGCTGAAGAGCAGGTAACCCCCCTCCTGCCACCACACCGGGCCCTCAGTCGGGCCCTGCTCGCCCCCGAACCCCCCGGCAAGTTCATTGATGGGCTGCGACGTAGATATGATCCGTTCCAGCCCGGGATCGTGAGCCACGATTGGCATTGCTCCCTCCATATCCCGTTCTTGCAGGCTTACCGGTGCTCCCAAAAAGGAGGAGACTTCACTAATCAGACAGCGGGATGGTGGCCGTAACCCGGGGACGGTCGCCGATGGCCCGGGTGGTGTGGCCCTGACCGGTCAGGTCCTCCGCCAACGTCGCGTGGCCGGGACCGTACCGGTGTACCGTACCGTCGCCCAGGCCAATCTCGACCTCTCCCTCAAGGGTGATGACATACTGGCGGCGGGGCGCAGTATGCCAGTCGCTGAAGTATCCGGGTTCGAAGGTACGAAACACAATTCCCGTGGCCGTCTGCAGGGAGTTCAGCTCCGGGTGAGATTCCGGGCTCAATTCTTCGATATGGGTCTGACCGTCATCACCCGTGTACAGTCTGGCTATGCTCATTTCACTTCTCCAGCGCCCTTGCGGCTCGCGGTTGCCAGTGTAGCTGGGCCAGGGACGGGCGTCAAAAGACGGTCCGGAAGAATTGCCGCTCTGGAAAGTCCTACGGATGAAACTGCAAACGGA
This sequence comes from Dehalococcoidia bacterium, assembly GCA_965249355.1. Taxonomy (GTDB): domain Bacteria; phylum Chloroflexota; class Dehalococcoidia; order Lucifugimonadales; family UBA3495; genus VXOI01. The sequence goes on along the minus strand of CBDFLW010000004.1, from coordinate 995,646 downwards.
CGCGAGTGCTGGCCGAAGAAGAGGCACTGAAGAAGCGGGCGGCCACGGTTCCCGCTTTTCCTTGGCCGCCTTGCCGTAAGGGCGGCTGGATTACTGTGAAGCCCGGAGCACTTCCTCGACGGTGCCGTAGATGCGAGCGTCACCGCCGAAGGCCGCACCGGTAGTGCCGTTGTGGAACTTGGCAAGGGCCAGCCCGTAAACGGTGTCCTGGAAGGGGATGTAGCCGGTCTCGCTGATGAAGCTCCGGCTGGCCGCATCCAGGTAGAACTCCACGAACGCCTTCACGTGGGGCTGGCCCATCGCGGCTGAAGACACGTAGATAAAAAGCGGCCGGGACAAGGGCGAGTAACTGCCGTTGTGAATCGTCTGGTCCGTGGGCAGCACGCACCCGTCGCCGCCGTCGACTGGTACCAGCTTCAGCCGGTCGGCGTTCTCGGCATAGTAGGCATACCCGAAGTAGCCCAGCGCACCGCGGTCGTTGGCGATGCCAGTGACCAGCACGTTGTCGTCCTCACTGGGCAGGAAGTCCGCCCGCGATGCCTGCGGCTCTCCGTTCACGGTCTCCGTGAAATAGTCGAAAGTTCCGGAGTCAACGCCAGGGGCGTACAGGCCAATGTTCTGGTCCGGCCACTCAGGACGCACCTGGTTCCACTTGGTAATGACTTCCTCGGCCTCTGGGGCCCAGATGGTGTGCAGCTCATCGACGGTTATGCACTCGACAAAGTCGTTGGCCGGGTTGACCATTACGCTGAGACCATCGTTTGCGACGGGGATCTCTACGTAGTCAACGCCGCCCTCAGCACAGAGGTCGACCTCGGACTGCTTGATGGGGCGGGAGGCGTCAGAGATGTGAATCTCGCCGCCACAGAACTTGTTGAAGCCGCCACCAGTCCCCGACACGCCAACGGTGATGCGGACGTTGCCGCCGGTAGCGTTGCCGAATTCCTCGGCCATTGCCTCGGTGATCGGGAATACGGTACTGGAACCGTCGATGTTGATTTCACCCTTCAGGCTGGAGAGTTCCGTCATCATTGCCGGGGCTTCCCCTGGGGCTCCCTCTGCGTCTCCGTCGCCGCACGCTATGACAGCAAGCGCAAGCACGGCGGCGAGCAACAGCACGCCGAGAGGCATGAAGCTTACGGGAACCTTAATCAGGTTTGGGCGCATTTAACCTTCTCCTGGCCAGAAACTGGTGTTTTGGCTTTGTACCCGACCCATTAAGACAATCTACCAAACCTCCGATGCCGGAGAGCCGACGCGACCTCCTGAAGGCAGACCGAACTGCCCTGTTGAAAACGTCATTGTCAATTCGCGGGGCCTCCCTGGGCATAATCCCTGAACTCATGGCCTGAGAGTTGGGGCTGCGGGCAGTCTCTCCCGCGAATTGCCTGCCTCAAACCGGGACAAAAAAGAAGCCCCGAATAGATCGGGGCAGGGAAACTGGAGAAAAGTAAGCTTCTTCGGTATGGGAATTAAGCCTCTAATGTCTTGAGGCTTTCGTGTCTGGAGGAAGGCTTTCAAGGGGCTGCGATCTTAACCTAGATTCCCACTGACCGCAGGTATGCATCCGGCACGGGGTCTACCTATCCCTTCCTGGACTCACCGTTGGAAAATTCCGCCCCCTCGAGTTTGCAGCGCCTTTGATCCACCCGGTGAGTGCGCGGACTCCGACAATTAGTAAACACGGGCTTTTTGCGCCTGTCAAGGGTTCATCGAGGGCGTTCCAAGGCCAACGCATCAGGCTGAGCCGATCCCCTGGCATCAGCGCGCACCCGACAGTGCTGTTCGAGGAAGGCGGAAAGGGACGGGGCGTCCGATGTTTCTGTTGGAGAAATGGGACTGAATTTTTCCCACCGCTTCCCATTTTTCAGCGACCGTCGTGCTGATTTCAAAGCTAAAAGGTAGAATTTCCGTTGCTGACGGGCCGGAATTTTTCAAAACCGGCCCATTGAGTCCCATTTCGTCCCACTTGGCGCAGCCGGGTGGAATTTGTTTGATTTTCCGGTAGTTTCCGGTACTTCGGCGCCGGCAGGGTCGCCCGATGTCTGGGTGGGAAAATGGGACAGCAATTTTGAATCCCGTCCCATTTCGCCTTGCATGGGCCGCCGGTTGGGACACTCGCAAGTTCCGGGTCTGCGCATACCCTGGCTCGTGCCGGGGTGGCGGCCCTGGCCGGGAATTTTCGAAAATCCGGTAGTTTCCGGTACTGTGAGGTACGGCAGTCCCGGCGGGCGCGTTGCCAGGGTGACGCCCAGGGAACTGGGTAGGCGGGGTCTTCCCGGCGTTATCGGAGATAGAGCTTCACCAGGCTTCAGTAGCTGTCCTTGACTGGCCCTGCCGTCGTGGGGCGGGCTTACGGGCGGGACAGTTATTATGGTACACGTGTTCTAGTGGTTTGGCAAGGAGGTGGGTGTCAGTGGAGGATTTACCACTGAGCACAGAGCGGAGAGGACTAAGGAGCGAGACGGGGGAGAGTGGTGAGGGTGTGCGGGCCGGCTTAGGGGTTAAACGGAGAGGGCGCAGAGGGGGAATGGTGTCGGGAATTATGGCCAAGTATCCATTTCTTCGCTCGCTCAATACCAAGGGCTGATCAGTTGCACAATTCGGGGTCCAAATACACCGCGGAGATGATGGTGCGATTTGCCGGCCTGCCAAATCCTATGTGTTCTGTTTCGAATGCCAACGGGCGGATGTAAGGTTTACCGGCGTCCCTATGTTTGGCCAACAGGCATTCGTAGGAGAATAATGTGCGCAGGGTTTGCCAATTGTCTCTAACGGCGCTGAATTCGTTGCGCTTAGCTATAGACGACGCGGTAATTGGACAGATGGATAGTCCATGCGCCTTGTTGCGCATCTGCCAAGTAGGTTTGAATTGTTGGCCCTTACTACCGGTCGGCCGCCAGCTGAGCAGATGGCAAGGTTCTGGCAGCAATTCCCAGTAATGAATAGCGGTTGCTGTCAGCGATGTTCCCAATATATTAGCTAGTCGGGGCATGTGCTGGAGAGAGTACCCTAGCGTTTCTACTTCAGCCAAAACAGCATTTCCGGCATAAGAAGTTCGGCCGCAATTTCATCGCAGAGGCGTTCTTCGGCTTTCCATGCCCTGTCTTCGGCGGCGGCCGACCGGAATCGGGGTGCTTTCAGCAGGTCATCGCTAGCTGGATCTGATTCCAACAACATAATGTGAGCTAATTCATGTGCCAATGAGTAACGTTGCCTACTCTCTGAAGCCTTCTCGTCGATCACGACAGAATAAACGCCGGAGAGGGGTACCAGCATTGCGTCAATGCCTGCATGCTGATCCGACCTACTAGGCATAGATCGGATCAGAGCTTTTTTACCCCCAGGTCCTTTCCCAGCAATTGAAGATGGCCGGGGATGGTTGTTCTAGGGAGCCTTTCGCCCTCTGGAACGAAGCCCCCTATAATTCGCCTTACGCGATTAGGCACAGGTTTCCTGACCACACGAGGCCTAGAGTCCATCAGCGCCTCTGATGACTTCTATAAGGAGAATAAGTTCCTCTCGACTCAGCGGAATATTAGCATTGCGGCGCTTCTTATGAGCTTCCATTGCGAGCTCTTCGACTAGCTTGAGGTCAGCGTCACTTCGAATGAGGCCATCCCTTCGCAGCCGTTGCAACTCTCCGCGGGTCGAACGTTGAGACTGTAGTTCTCCTTCAAGCAACACCTCCACTGTAGCGCCAAGCTCAGCAGCAATCAGAGGCAGATAATCTGCGATAAGCGATACCGACAGTAACCCCAATTCGATCCGATTTATCGCCCGCACGTTAAGGCCTACTCGCCTAACCAGTTTCTCCTGCGAGACCCCCAGCTGCTCCCTTTTCGCCCGAATCCGACTTCCAGGTGTTTCGGCGTCCCATCCTACCCTCCTCTCCCTTAGAGAAACTATGGTTTCAGCTTTTGAAAGGCAGTGCATACCGCCCTATGTATCCCGAAGGTATTTGAATACTGTATCAGGTGGTTGGCGTTCCATTCAAGCACCTGTGTTTCAAAGACATTAATGGAGTCTCAAGCCACTGCGCTACCTTGACTACAAAGGACGGACAGGGGTAGGGGGAGGCACAGTGGCGCTCCCCTTGATTTTGGATAGTTGGTAATACGTGTGGCTCTGACCTGGGCGATTCACCCCCACCCTGGCCCTACCCCTGAGGGGGAGTGTGATAAATTGTAGGGCATTTGAGAGGCCGCAAGCGGCGGATGACAACGGGGGTGGCGGGCCATATAATGCGAATAGTTGGAATCAGATCTTGAAATGTGATTTTCAGGAGGCCGAATATGGCTACCCAGACCAAATTCGAGCAGGTGACCAAGCCGCTGGTCAAGATCACCGAGATGGACCATATCGTCCTGCGATCGCGGGACGTTGAGGAGTCGCTGCGGTTCTACACCGAGGTGCTGGGGTTGCAGGCCGAGCGGGTGGAGCAGTGGCGGGCCGGCGAGGTGCGCTTCCCGTCGGCGCGGTTGAACGCAGACACCATCATCGACTTCTTTGCCTCGGAGAACATGCCGGAGGACAAGGACGGTCCCCGCAACCAGGACCACTTCTGCATGGTCATCGACTACACCGACATGGATGAGCTGAAGGCGCACTTAGAGGCCATCGGCGTGGAGATCCAGACCGGACCGGGCAAGCGCTGGGGCTCCCACGGCGACGGCATTTCGCTGTACATCTACGATCCCGATGACAACGTGGTGGAGCTGCGGCACTACTAGGTCGGCAACAACGGCCGTTCATCATTCGACAGGCTAAAGATGAGCGGTTTTGGGCTCGGGATGAGCAGGACCAGTTCAGGACGAATGGTTTCGCGGGATAAGGACAGGGGCGCACGGCTGTGCGCCCCTACTTTTTTGTTACTGGGTTCGCCGATTCCGCAACTCCTTGATTACCGTCTTCGCGGGAATGACGGCTGGCAGGGGAGGAGGCTGCAAGAGGAGATAGACTGCTAGGGGCGCACGGCTGTGCGCCCCTGCTTTTTTGTGTTGGGGGGACGCCCTCACCCTAACCCTCTCCCGGAGGGAGAGGGAACTGTAGGGAAGGGGAGTCGAGGTGCCTGGTGATTAGCCGGTCTGCTGAATGAACCAGTCGGCGACTCGCTCTCCGATCATTATGGTGGTCAGGTTGGTGTTGGCGCGAATGACGTCGGGCATGACCGAGGCGTCAGCGACGCGGAGGTTGTCAATGCCGTGGACGCGCCCGTACTGGTCGACCACGGCCAGGGGGTCGCTGGCCGGGCCCATCTTGCAGGTGCCGGAAAGGTGCTGGCCGATGTCCACCGTCTCAAGCATCCAGGCGTCCAAAGCGTCGTCAGACTCGATTTCCTCGCGGGTGGGGGATATCGCATCTTCGACAATGTCGCTGAAGGACTCGTGCTCCATGAACTGGAACGACAGGCGGATAGCCTCACGCATACGCTGGCGGTCGACCTCCTCCTCCAGGTGGCGGCAGTTGATGTCAGGGTTGTCACCGGGCGTCGTGGAACGCAGCTTGATCTCACCCGAGCTCTTGGCCAGCTCGAGGATGCAGGTGAAGCGGATGCCCTCCTCGGCGTAGGGGTCGCCGCCCAAGGGAGTCGAGAAGGACGACGGCAGGATCTGCATGTCATTGCGCAGACCGGAGCCCGACGCAGTGTAGCGCAACACCGTCTGGATGCGCGGCGCGTCCGGGTCCAGCGGGAAGCCGGACCGGGTCTTGATGCGGACGGCGCACAGGGGATGGTCGCGCAAATTCTGGCCAACGCCTGGGAGGTCCTTGACCACCGGCACGCCCATCTCTTGCAGGTGTCCGGCCGGGCCGACGCCGGAGAGCATCAGGATCTGCGGCGAGGCAACGGCACCGCCGCAGAGGACGACCTGGTCGCATTCGACGGTGAAGGTCTCGCCGCCGCTCTCGACCTCGACGCCGCAGGCGCGCTGACCGTCGAAAAGGATGCGACGGACGAGGACGTTGCCGCGGATGGTGAAGTTGAGGCGGTGGCGATTGTTGGTGATGTAGGTGAGGGCGGTACTCATCCGCACGCCGTTGGGGTTGTTCATGGGCAGGGGGCCGACGCCGCTGGAGTCGGGGTGGTTGTGGTCGTAGACCTCGGAGTAGCCCCCGGCGGTGGCCGAAACGTGGAATGCCTCCTGCAAGGGCAGCCAGGCCTCGCGCCTATGGCGGCGGACGGGGACCGGGCCGTCGAAGCCGTGGAAGTCGTCGACAATATCTGTGTCCGTTTCCAGCTTGCGGAAGTAGGGCAGGCATTTTATAAAGGACCACTCATCGTTGCCCCACTCGGCCCAGCTGTCGTAGTCCTCAGGCACGCCGCGGAGGAACACCTGTCCGTTGATGGCGCTGGTGCCGCCGACCACCTTACCCCGGGGTACCACGACGTCCTCGGAGCGGGCGGCGCTGCCCTTGCCGGTGAAGGACCAGTTGTGGGGCGCGCCCATCTCGGACGCCCGGGGGGCGTAGCCGAACTTCAGGTCGTCTGGGGTCTGCTCCAGGTCCTGATAGTCGGGGCCCGCTTCCAGCAGCAGCACCGAACGGTTTGGGTCCTCGGCCAGCCGGGTGGCGAGAGTGCCTCCAGCCGAACCGGCGCCTATTACGATCACGTCATATTTCATCGAGTTCTCCCTAATCTTCAACCAATCTATTTTTGAGAGGGGTGCGCCCTCACCCTTACCCCCTCCCCATGGGAGGGGGTAAGGGTGAGGGACCGAGTTAGTCGGCGACGGGTTGGGCTTCGGCCAGGCTGCCAGCCATTGCGGCGAAGTGCTCGGCGGCTTGGGCGACCAGCGGCCGCACATCTTCGTCCAGCAGGTAACCGTTGGCGACGAGCTGGCGGGCGGCGGCCTCAATCTGATCGAGGTAGTCCTTGCGGGAGCCATATCGCTCCTCGATGGACGGGCGAGGGTCACCTGCCGCTTCACGCTCGCTGCGGGTGGCGGCAAATGGGATGGAGGAGCCGCGCAGGGTGCCGCCCGACGATCCGCCGGTGGACAGGGTCTGGCCCTCGCCTCCGATGTCAGAGTGGCGGCGGTTCCAGCCCAGGTGCGTCGCCAGCGGCACCGACACCAGCGGCATGCAGATGCCAGACACCTCGTTGCCGTCGGCATCGACCTGCGAGACGAGGCAGGGGAAGTCGCGACCGATGGTCGCCGGGACGACTGTGGGCACGCCGGCATCGGGGCCAAAGTCGAGGCGGGTGAACTTGCGGATTGGCCGGGGCAGCTTCACGCCGGGTATCGCCTCGAGGGCGGGAGCAGCGTAGGCAGGCGGCACGGCGGTGGCGTCGGCTATGCGGGGATACTGGCTGCGCGGTGGCGCCTGTCCGTGGGATACCCACCGGTCCAGGTTGACCAGCGCTGCCCGCAGCAGAGGGCGGTATTCGATGCAGTTGAAGGTGTGGGCGCCGCGATAGCCGTCAACGGGGTCAACGTCGGTCAGGGGCAGGCCGCCGAGGGCGTGCTGGGCTCCTGCAAAAGCGTAGACACGCACTGTATCTGGCGGCTCGATGTCCTGTCGCCCCTCGACGTCGGTGTGGACGAGGGCGCCGTGCCCCGCCCAGTATTCCGACGAAGTGTAGCTGTACATCACCTTGGGCAACGCGCCTTGCGACGAGAGGCGGGACAGCAGTCCGTCGGTTAGGCCGGTATCGGGGTCGGTCTGGGGCGAGTCGGCGAAGGGGAACAGGCTGTTGACGCTGCGGGTGGCCTGGCTGGAGGGCTGAGCGAAGCGCTGGTTGAACTCACCGCGCTTGCCCCCGGCCACATGTGGCATGAAGCCGTCGAACACGTCGCGGCCCGCCTCGTCGCGGTTTAGGCCGTGGTACAGGAAGGAGCGCAGGAACCGGCCGCTTTGAGAGACTCCGAAGGCGTAGGCGCGCTCGATGGGGTGGCGCCCCCACCCTAAACCAGAGTGAGGGTGAACTCCACCGGATGCGTCGTTAAACCGGAGGTGCGACGCAATGTCGCGGGTGGCCAGCAGACCGAGGCCGACGATAGGGGCGCCGGTGGTGCTATAGATGATCTGGTAGACCTTGCCGGGCTGGAACCCTCCGGCGAGATGCACGTAGCAGGGATCCGGGACACGGCGGCCGTCCTCAAGTCGGGCGAACCACCATTGCTGGCGGGGGATGACCTGCTCCGGTGCATCCTCATCGTCCTGCACGGTCATCACCGACTGCCAGTCCTCCAGGTGGTTGGACGGGTAGGCCCGGTGCATGCGGTCGGACAGGTATTGCGACTGGACGACGCTATTGGGCTGGAAGGTCACGACAATCCTGCCCGATACAGGCTGGCCGTCGTCCAGCGCCTCGGGGGCGTGGAGGTGCAGCAAGCCCGGAGTGGCGGGGACGTCATGCTGCCAGCCGCACCAGACGACGGTGTAGCCCTGGCGCATCAGGAAACCGTTGCCGGGATCCAGCGGGGCGTCAGGGGCGATGTCGGGTGCGCTGTTGATGTTGCGGAGGGCCAGCGCCTTGCCGCGGTTCAGCACGTCGAGCAGCAGGCGTCCGTTGCCATTTGCTGGATCGTCGGGCTGCAGGACGCGGAAGTCGGCAGAGAACTCCACCAGCCCCTGCTCGTTGCGTGGGGCGAGCTTGATGTCGGCGATGGTATCGTTGGCCGAGTGCAACGGGTCGACGGCAAAGTACGCCATTCCGTCGATCTGAGTATAGGAGCCTACTTCGCCGAAGGACTGTCCATCGGCAAAGGGGCGTTGCGAAGTGATTTCAAGCCTGGTTACCGGCATGGTTCACTCCTTGTGTGTCATTAATCCGATTTCCTCCGAGTAAGGAGGAGGTTCGTCAAAGGTCTCGCCCTGGCTTTCGGCAGCTTCTCGCCGCCGGTTCCAGGCGGCCCATCGGCGGCTCGCATCCTTGCGACCCTCCTCGCGTAGCCTCTCCCGGAGCGGCTCCAGGAATTTCTCTGTCAAGAATCGCGCAGTTACCATTGTGGCTCCTCCAAGAGAATCAAGTACTGTGATTGCTAGCAGTGCATATATTGGGATCAGTACAGCGCCCGCTGCGGTATCACGGACTATGGCATTGGCGATGTTAGCGACCCCGTCATGATCACTGCTGTCTATAACTAGCCACGCCGTAAATGACGTCCAGGCGATGGTCAGCCAAAGAATTAATGCCAAGTACCAGGGCAGCCACTTTCTGCCGATGCTCCAAATGGATTCCCGTTCAGGACGCTGATCGCTCATTCAATTTGGTTCGACCGAGTGCGGCCGCCTGGTTTCAGTATACATTGACTCTTCACGGCTAGCGGTACTGACGGAAGAACTCGCGGACCTCGTTGGCGAGCAGCTGCGGTTCCTCGAAGGCGGCGAAGTGGCCGCCCCGGGGCATCTCCTGCCAGCGGCCCACGTTGTAGGAACGCTCGGCCCACTCCCGGGGCGGGCGGGCAATTTCCTGGGGGAACATGGCCATGCCGACGGGGGCCGGGACCTTTTCGTCTTTTGCCATATCCCAGACGTGGGTCTGGTTCTCCCGGTACATCCTGACTGATGAGCCGATGGTCTGGGTGACCCAGTAAATGGTGACCGTGGTGAGCAGCTCATCCTTGGTGTAAACGCTCTCCACATCGCCATTGCAGTCGCTCCAGGTGCGCCACTTCTCGACGATCCAGGCGCAGACACCGGCGGGCGAGTCGTTCAGGCCGTAGGAGAGGGTCTGCGGCTTTGTGCCCTGGAGGTGGTTGTAACCTCCCTCGTCCGCAAACCAGCGCTCGCGCTGGGCGCTGTGGGCCTCCTCGGCCGCGGTCAGGGGACGGGCGTCCGGCCCCAGGTAGGGTGTGGGGCGCGTCACGGACGTAAGGTGGATGCCGTGCAATTTGTCAGCATGGCTGTATCCCAGCCGTGACGTCACACCGGCGCCGATGTCGCCGCCGACTGCCACGAACTTGGGGTAGCCCAAGTTTTCGGTCATCAGCTTGGCCCAGAGGTCGGCCACTCCTCCAATCTCCATGCCGCGCTCGCCTGAGGCCTGGGAGAAGCCGAAACCGGGCAGCGACGGGGCAACGACGTCGAAGGCATCGACGGGGTCTCCGCCGTGAGCCGCCGGGTCTGCGAGCAGGGGGATGATTTTGGACATCTCGAAGAAGGTGCTGGGCCAGCCATGGGTGATAACCAGAGGGATGGGGTTGGGGCCGTTGCCCTTCTCGTGGATGAAGTGGATGTCGAGGCCGTCAACCACGGACTTGCAGTTGTTAAAGGAGTTGAGCTTCCTTTCCTGAGCGCGCCAATCGAAGCTGGTGCGCCAGTACTCGCACAGTTCCTTGATGTAGGCCAGGTTGCTGCCGTAGTCCCACCCGGCACCGGGAATCTCGTCGGGCCAGCGGGTATCGGCCAGCCGCTGCCGGAGGTCCTCTAGGATGGCGTCGTCTACGGCGATCTCGAAAGGTTTGATTTCTGGCATGTTGTTTGCTCCTAGTCGTTGCTTGTTGGATAACGTGATTTCACCTTCACCCTAGCCCGCTCCCTCAAGGGAGCGGGTATTGGGGTGTGGAGATTTTGCCTTCTTTACGTGTCCAGGCGGTAGACGCGGGCGGCTGTGCCGTGGAACATGTCGGCCCTTTCCGAGGGGGAGTAGTCGGCCGAGACCCGCTTAAATGCGTTGAAGAGCACGTGATAAGAAAAGGAGACCTTGTCCACCGGAAAGTTGCTCTCGAACATGCAGCGCGAGGGTCCGAACTGCTCGATGAGGTATTGCATGATGGGGGCGATGGAATCGGCGATCTCCCCGGAGCCGACCGGCGTTTCGCGTTCGTGCCAGTCGAATCCGATGCGGGGCATGCCGATGCCACCCAACTTCATCACGATGTTGGGGCAAGCGGCGACGGCAGCGATACCCCGGCGCCACTCTGTCATCACCTCATCGTCGGAAGCGGGAGACGGGCCGCGCCCGGCGTAGGGACCGATGCGACAGAACCCGCCCAAGTGGTTCAAGACGATAGTGACCTCCGGCACTGCGTTGGCGAACGACGCCAGGTCATCCAGCTGCGGGAAGTAGAGAGAGTTCTCCAGCACGTGGCCCATGTCCGCGAGTACCCTGGCACCGGCGCGGTAGTCGTCGCGCAACAGGCAGCCCTCGACCTCCCGGTTGTCCAGTTCCGGGCTGGGGTCCCAGCCGACGGAATGGCGGATGCCGCGGAAGCGGTTGGGGCTGGCCTCCTGGAGCGCCTCCAGCACCGGGCGCACGGCCTCGCCCAACTTCAGGTCGGTGCGGCCGATGATGCCGTGGGCCGGACGGATCGGCCCGCCCTTCGACTGGCTCAGGACGGGGTCGGCCGCCCCGGCGTCGGCCATGGCCTGCACGAACTCGACCTCGCCCACCGATCGCAATTCCTCGGGGCCATCATTACGGTAACTGGAGCGTGCCTCGACAAACACGGTGGAGCGGACGTTGTGTCCGCTGTTTATGTCCGCGGTGAGATGCTCCAGCAGGTACTGCTGGTAGTCCACCGGTTCGGGGCGCTGTACCCAGAAGTGATGATGAGGGTCGCAGATGGGGATTCCGGGTTCCAGGATTTCTTCGCTGGTCATTGCCAGCCATTCGTTTCCCTTCGGAGCCATAGGTCACCTCTCCCGTCGAAAGAGTCAAGATAGATGGTATTTCGCCGAATAATAGCATAAGGGGATAGCCATTTTTGCAACCGTTCACCAACTGGTATAACCAACTTGTATAACTGGGGGGAACCGGTGTTGTAGAATCGGGCTAAGCGTCGCAAGGACAATGGCTGGATTCTCGCATCCGCGAGAATGACGAAATTGCCAGGAGGAACCGGGCTGGACTTGAAGCTGAGCATACTCGATCAGAGCCCCGTCCACGATTCGGATTCCCGATTTTGCGGGAATGACGCGGTGGATGCCCTTCGCCACACGATCGAGCTGGCCAAGAGAGCCGAGGAGTGGGGCTTTCACCGGTTCTGGGTGGCGGAGCACCATGGCTCAAACCGGGTGATGGGGTCGTCGCCGGAGGTGCTGGTCTCACACCTGCTGGCTCATACCTCACGTATCCGCGTCGGGTCGGGCGGCGTGATGCTGCAGCACTACAGCCCCTACAAGGTGGCCGAAAACTTCAACGTGCTGGCCTCGCTGGCGCCTGGCAGGGTGGACCTGGGTATCGGGCGCGGGCCAGGCGGACTGCCCCGCTCCACCTCAGCGTTGCGGCGGGGCGTTCTCCGACAAGATCAGGATGAGCCCGCATTGTCGCTGGCCGAAAAGCTGGTCGAATTGCGTGGCTTCCTGACAGACGAGCTGGCGCCGGAACATCCGCTGCACGGACTGCAGGCCAGCCCAATGGCGCCGCAGCCGCCAGAGCTGTTCCTGCTGGGTACCACCAGATCCAGCGGCGACATGGCTGCGGAGATGTCGATGCCCTACGTTTTCGCGCTGTTCCTGAACAACGACGAAGAAGAGATGGCGGAGGCCGTGCGACGCTACCAGTCGGGCTTCGGATGTGGCGGATCGGCCTCACCCCAGCACTCCCTCCCCGGGATGGGGGAAGTACGAGAACAACTTCCCTACACCATGCTGGCCCTGCCGATTATCGTGGCCGACTCGGACGAGGAGGCTGCAGCGCACGCCGCCAAGATACAGGTCGTACGCATCGCACTCGATAGCGGGCGCATCCTTACCGTTGGCAGTGTGGAGGCCGGCGAGGAGTTCGGGCGTCAGTCGGGCGAGGGCTACAAGATCACGGTGCGACAGGCGGGTGTGGTCCACGGCACTCCCCAATCGGTAAAGAACCAGTTGCTGGAAGTGCGGCGAAAGTACGGGGCCGATGAGATAATCGCGGTCACCGCTATGGACAGCTTCGAGAAGCGCCTGCGGTCGTTCGAGTTGCTGGGCGGGTTGATTCAGAGGCAAACGCCCCCACCCTAACGCTCCCCCGGAGGGAGAGGGAATTTTTGAGGGAGGCGCCCTCATCCCAACTCTCCTCAGGAGGGTGAGGGAGAATAGGCGGGATTGAGACTATGGCTGAACGGCGGATGATGCGCATCGGGACCTTCCTGGCCGGGACCGGCTCCAACATGGCGTCGTGGCGGCATCCGACCGCCGTGGCGGATGCTGCCATCAACCTTGACTACTACCGCAACCTTACCCGCCGGGCCGAGGAAGCCAAGCTGGACTTCGCCTTCTTCGGCGATGGGCTGTACATCAGCGAGAAGTCGCACCCCAACTTCCTCAATCGCTTGGAGCCGTTGACTCTGCTGGCGGCCTTGGCCATGGAGACCACGCACATCGGACTGGCGGCCACGCTCTCCACCACCTACAGCGACCCCTACACGGTGGCGCGGCAGTTCATGTCCATCGATCACATTTCCGGAGGGCGGGCTGGCTGGAACGTGGTGACCTCGCCGCTGGAAGGGTCCGCACTGAACTACAGCAAGCCGGAGCACCCGGCCCACGACCTGCGCTACCGGATGGCCGCCGAGTACATCGAGATCACCAAGGGCCTGTGGGATTCGTGGGAGGACGACGCCTTTATCCGCGACCAGGCCAGCGGGGAGTTCATCGATCCCGGCAAGATGCATCGCCTGGACCACGTCGGCGAATTCTTCTCGGTGCAGGGGCCGCTGAACATCTCCCGATCCCCGCAGGGACACCCGGTGCTGATCCAGGCGGGATCGTCGGAGGCCGGGCGCGGGTTCGCCGCCACCATCGGGGACGCGGTATTCACCGGGCAGGCGACGCGGGCCGACGCCGAGGCGTTCAGCCAGGATGTCAAGAGCCGGGCCATCGCCGCGGGGCGCATCCCCGCGGAGGTGCTGATTCTGCCGGGTTGCTCACCGATTGTGGGCCGGACCCAAGAGGAGGCGGAGGAGAAATACCGCGAGATAGCGGGCCTAGTGGAAATCAACCAGGCACTGAACTACATGGGGCGCTTCTTTAACGACCTGGACTTCACGCAGTACGACCTGGACGCGCCATTCCCGGAGCTGGGCGACTTTGGGCGCAACGGATGGGAGAGTTCTACCGACAGCATCAAGAAGACGGCCCGGGAGAAGGAGCTGACCCTCCGTGAGATGGCCCTGCGGGTGACCACGCCACATCACGAGTTCATCGGAACTGCCGGACAGGTTGCCGACACGATGCAGGACTGGTTCGAATCGGGTGCATGCGACGGCTTCATGCTCAGCGGCGCGGTGCTACCCCAAGGCTTCAACGACTTTGTGGACCAGGTGCTGCCCATCCTGAAGGAACGTGGGTTGTTCCGCACGGAGTACGAGTCCGATACCCTTCGAGGCAACCTGGGGCTGCCCATTCCTGAGAACCGCTACACTGCCGCCAGGAAGGCCGACGCGAGTCGTTAGTGCCCTTCCCTCTTCAAACGCCCCCGTTCCGGCCTCAAACGCCCCCGTTCCGGCAGAGGGTCCGGGTGGGGAAGTCCCCCAATATAGGGGAGCGACAAGGAGAACAGGATGCCCTCAACCCTGCTCGCCATCCACGGCACCGTCACCCGGCCTGGCAGGCTGTACCAAGCGATCCACGCTGCGCTGTCTGGGCTGGAAGGTGAGGGTCCCGCCTTGGTGGAGGAGACAGTGGCAGAATCGCTGCACCTGGGTGATTACCTAATTTCGTTCGCTGACGGCCGTCCCCTGGCTGAATACGAGGACGACACGAGGGCGGTGGTGGAACGGGTGGTTGCGGGGGATATGTACCTCATAGCCACGCCGGTGTTCCGGGCATCTTTCACCGGCGCGCTGAAGAACCTGCTGGACCATGTACCCGTGGAGGGGCTGCAGGGCAAGGCCTGCGGGCTGATAGGGATGGGTGCGACCGATCACCACTGCCTCAGCATCGACGGACAACTGCGGCCGGCTGCTGGCCTGGTTCGGCGCGCACGTGGCACCGGGTATGGTGTACCTGCAATCGCGACACTTTCAGGACGGCAAGCTGGCGGATCCCCAAGCCGTCGCCGACCTTCAGTCGCTGGCCCGCTCGGTGGTGGCCCTGCACGGGGCCATAGCCGAGGGTGGTCTCTCCGGCCCCCCGCCTCTCGCCGCCCGCTGACGCCGCGGCCGGCGGACTCCCCGGGGAGCGTTCCCGCCATCGCATCGGCCGCAATTTCCACGAACACGCAGACTGTCCGAACTCTACACCCAGGTTTTGGGATGGACTTGCTTCCGTCTGTGGCTCCTCTCGTGGCGCACGCGGGGGGTGTCAGAGCCAAGCAATGCTCCCCGGTAGCCCGGCACCGGTCCACAGTCCTCCCTGGGCCAGTTCAACGGGACTCGAGCCCACCTTCCCTCATCAACCGTATTCTTATGAATTTAGTATATCTGTTAGGCTGATTTCACCGCTATGCTGCCTCTTTCTCAAAGTATTGGTGTCTATAATCCTTGCCTGCCTCGAAATGCTCTGCAATATTCCGAGGCGATCGGAGGAAAGGGTACGAGGACTCGCGCCTGTTGCTCGGCAGAACTCTGAGCAAACCGGTTTGGCAACTACTAATTCAGGAGATTCATCCATGAGAAACCTGCTAATGGGCGGAATCCTGGCCTTATTCCTGATAGTCATTCTCTCTTGCGGGGGAGCGGAACAGGAGGCTGAAAAAACTTCAGAATCGGCTGCACCTACGACCGCGGCAGTGACGAGTCCCACGGAAGAGGCGATGGCGGAGGAACCCACCACCGAGGCTATGGAGGAACCCACAGAGGCAACGGAGGAACCCACCGCCGAGGCAATGCAGGAGGAAGCCACGGAGGACCCTGAGGACGCGTCCGAAGGGGATGCCATGATGGAGGCTCACGAGGCCCTCAAGGCTGCTGCGGCTGAACTGGCCGGCGGGCCGGGCGCCTTTTACGTAGGCGACCTCAGCCAGCTGGTGGGCCCGGTGCCAGATGCTATCTCCGGCGACATCGGGGACTACGGCGGGGTTGTCCTTGAGCACCTGGAGGACTACCTGTACGTCTATGAGTCCGACTACTATAAGAGGATGATCGAGCGGGCCAACTTCACAAACCCGACCGAGGTGACCACAACCGGAATGGAAGAGTCTATTCAGTTCGCCTGCATCAACCGCTCGCTTACACACTGCAAATAGCCCAATTGTTCTCGGAACGGGTCCTGGAGCGCACCAACGGGCAACTGACGATCGAGATCGTCGGCTACCCCGAACTGGGCATAGCCGGACCGGACGTGCTGGACCTCATTACGAACGGGACCCTGGACTTCGCCGAGCTGCCCGCCGCCTACACCGCCGGCAACCTGCCCACGATGGACATGAAGAATCTGTGGGGCGTTTACAGGGACAACGAGACATTCTTCCTGGCGACAGCGGCTGCCATCCCGGATCTGGACAGGCTGATTGAGGAGCGTACCGGAGGCGGCATAACCATCATGCAATTGTGGCGGGTGCCGGAAAACGAGATCTTCTTCTTCAGCAAGACGCCTCTCGAAAATCTGGAAGACTTCCACGGGCTGAAAGTCCGCAGCTTCGGCGGAGCCCTGTCGGACCTGATTGACGGGATGGGCTCGGAGGCGCAATTTGTTGCCTTTGCCGAAGTGTACACGGCGCTGGAGCGCGGAATCCTGGACGGCGGGGTGACCAGGGCCAATGCAGCGTACGGCCAACGCTGGTACGAGGTTACTGACTATATGGCAGGAGGGCTACCGCTGTTCACCGTGGAGAACGCCACATTCAACGCGGACGTGTGGAACAACCTTCAGGATGACTTCCAGGCCATCCTCTGGGAAGAGGGAGCCAGATACGAGCTTGAGTTTTTCCGGGTCACACCGATACTGTCCAATCTGGGCATCCCGAAACTCCTGGATGAGGGAATGATCTACATTCCGTTCAGCGACGAAATAAAGGACTTCATGTTCGAGGAAGTGGGGATGGGGCGAGTGATTCCGAATTGGATAACCCGAGTCGGTGGTCCCGACACCGAAGCGGCAGAAATTTTCAACAGGACCGTGGGTCCTGTTGCGGGAGTCAGGATCGAACCCGACGGCAGCGCATCGCTGATAGACCAATAGCGGATAGCCCAATTCCGAGAATTAGATGGCCCCGGTGTATTGCCGGGGCCTTTCATATTACAGCTGGTAGGTTCGCCGCCCTTTGAGATAGTCTCTAAGAGACATGGTTTCCGATGAACACCCTTGTGTGGCTTGCTTCCATTGGTGCTTGGGTTTTGCTGTTAGGAGGATTGGCGACACGGTTTTTCTGGCGAGGGCAGCAGCCAGCGGGACTCTGGTTGCTATCCTTGTCCGTTATCCTCTTCTACTACTCGATGGTGTTGCGGTATTTGTTCAGCGAACTGGACCGGGAATTCGACTGGGGGTTGCAGCCCACACGGTTCGATGTTTCCGCAGCAATGATTCCTGCCGGACTGATCTGCTGCTGGTTCGGGAATAGCCGCTGGATCAAGGGACTGGGAGTCACGGTCATCGTTGCAGGATTCGCCATCGTCTTCCCTGGGCTACTGTATCCCATAGAAGGCGTGGAAACCGGGAGCAGCACCGAAGCTGTGCGGCTGTTCTGCAAGAGCTTCGGTCCGGTGGCCGGAGTCAAAATCAACCCCGTCGGCAGTACCTCGCTGACAGGACCATAAAGGTTGCACGACTCGGGAATCCAAGGCCCCGGTGTGCTGCCGGGGCCTTTCATATTGCATGCGAATCTTCAAGTCGCATCAACTGCCAGTATTGTCCATTATGTAAGATTGAATTGACGTCTTTCGTTAAATAATCATCTGATTGCATATGCATTATTGCGTCCATTCGCCATTTAAGGCAAATGTCGACAATTGCCTTGCGCCACATGTTTTGATTTGGTATATTCCGCCGAACCATGCTAAGGGAAGGCATCGGTGGAGACTTCCTCCTAAGGCCGGCTGCCAGTGCAGCGTGGAAAGGGAATCTATTCAATGGAGAGTGCCTAAATGGCGAAACCTTTACTTATAGGGATGGCGCTGATAATGCTGATGGTCTTTGTCATGGCCTGCGGCAGCGCCGAAGAGTCGGACACACCGGAGGAAACTCCGGAGCAGGCGGTTCCCACGGCTACCGCCGAAAGCCCCACCGGGGGCTCAGAGGAACCCACCGCGGAGCCCACAGAGGAACCAACCGCGGTGGCCACGGGGGAGGACACGGACCCAGAGGAGGCGACGTCGGACATTGACCCGGCATTGGTGGCCTTGGCCGACGCTCTGGCTGGCAAGCCGGGCGCTATCTACATCGGCGACGGCAACTTCGGCCGCCTGGTAGGGACTGCTCCAGGCGTCACTGAGAAAGAAGACGAGGAAACGGGCGAAATAACCATCGACGACCCTTTGGGGGACGGCAACGGCATGGTTCCCCTGGAGTTTGTGGAAAAGAACCGCCACATCTTCGAAACGGACTACTACCGTTCGCTGATCGATAAGGCCAAGCTGCTCGACCCCACGCCTCTGACATCCTCCGGAGAGCAGCACGATATCCAGTACGCCTGCATAAATCGCGCCCTGCTGCCCTGCGTACTGCAAATCGAATATTTCGCGAAGAACGTTAAGGCACGCACCAACGGACAGGTTGACTTCGAAGTGTCCAGCTACCCTGAACTGGGTTTGGCCGGATCCGATATGATCGAACTGGTGGAATCGGGAACCATCGAGTTTGCCCAGATTCAGCCGGCCTATGTTGGCGGGACTTGGCCCCTGATCGACATCATCTATGTCTGGGGCCTGTGGGATGATTTCAAGCCGGAACACGAGGCCAATACCCGTCTGCTGCCATTCCTGGACGCAGGGGTTGGCGAGGAGACCGGCGGCGGCCAGCTGATCTATCACATCTGGTACGGCGGAAATGACCAGTATTTCTTCTCCAACCGCGGTGCGGAAAAGGAAGACTTTGATGGACTGAAGACCCGCAGCCACGGCACCACCATGACCGACGCTATCAACGGCTTGGGCGGAGAGGGACAGTTCATGGCTTTTGCCGAGGTCTACACCGCCCTGGAGCGCGGCATTCTGGACGCGGGCGTCACGGGTGCCCACGCCGGCCACGGCCAGAGGTGGTACGAGGTAACCGATAACCTGATCGGCCCGTTCATCTCGATGCCCATGGGATTCGAGACCATGAACAGTAACACTTGGAATAACATACCTGAGAACCTGAAGCAAATAGTCATCGAAGAGGGCGCCAAGATGGAGCTGGAGAATCTCCGCTTGGCAGCCGTCTGGAATGAGACTGGGGTGCAGGTCAACGTTGACAAAGGTATGACATTCATGCCCTGGTCAGACGAGATGCAGCAGTTCGTTTACAATGAGGTGGCCCTGGGACGGGTGCTGCCCAACTGGATAAAGCGTGTGGGACCCGATGAAATTGCCATCTGGAATGACATCGTAGCCCCATGGGCCAAGGTACAGATCGAACCCGACGGCTCGCTCACCTTCCTGGATTAGCCCTGGATTAGCCGTCATCACCCCGACCCTTGGCTCTGCCACGTAGGCAAGCCTCGACGCAGGTCGTATTCCGCTAGGCCCCGGTGTTCTGCCGGGGCCTTCCACTTGTAAAGGACTTCTGCTCAAGCGATTAGCTCCTCCCCTATTTGTTTTACTATTAATGAATCTCTACAGCAACTTTACTGATTAAATTCGTAATATTTCTGATTAATGCACTATGTAAATTAGAATACATTCAACAATATTGCGCTTAAAATGTTATTCTGATACATTTTGCTGTGCCGTGCCGTGCCGCTATCTTTGGGCTCGGGAGCCGTGCGATTGGCGACCTACGGGGCCTAAACGCTAATGGGCAAATCCTTCAAGGAGAGTGCTTAGATGATTAAACCGTTTCTGTTGGGAATAGGGTTAGTTCTGCTGTTGGCATTCGTGGTGGCCTGCGGAGGCGCTACCGAGCCAGAGGCGACAAAGAGCGCCGGAGAGTCCGCCGCTCCCACGACCGCCGCCGAGAATCCCACCGAGGCGGCGGCTCAGGAAGAACCCACCGAGGCGGCGGTGCAGGAGGAATCCGCCACCGAGGATGAGAAGGAGGACACCACTACGGAGACCAGGACAGAGGAATCAGCATCCACGACAGCACAGGCTACCGAGGAGCCCGAAACCGAGGCCACGGCCGAGGACATAGACCCGGCCCTCGTAGCGGCCGCGGCGGACTGGGCGGGCAAGCCGGGTGCCTTCTACATCGGGGACCTGAGCCAGTTGGTGGGACCCTCTCCAGGGGAAGGACTGGGGGACGCCAACGATATGGTCAACCTTGCAGGCCTGGAGCGGGAGCGCTACCTGTTTGATTCCGAGTATTACCGCAACCTGGTAGAGAGGGCCAATTTCACCAACCCCACCGAGCTGGTGTACGACGGCGATCCCATAGAGTTTCAGTACGCCTGCATCAACCGGACGCTGGCGACCTGCAAGCTGGTGGACGCCGTCTTCCGTCCGCAGATCGAGGAGCGGACAAACGGCAAATTCAAGATCGTGATCACGTCATTCCCGGAACTGGGGCTGGCGGGCCCCGACTCGCTGGACCTGGTTGACAGCGGGACCCTTTCCTTTGCGGAAATCTACGGCGGGTATATCGCCGGGCACCTGCCGGAGGCAGAGATAGCCCTGCTCTATGGCCTGTATCCCGACCACGAGGTCGAGTTCAAAGTCACCCAGGCGATCCAGCCGGATATCGACGCCATGTATTCCGAGGCGACGGGCGGCGGGCAGGTGGTCTTCCACAAGTGGATTTCCGGCGGAGACCAGTTCTTCTTCTGCAAGGACAGTATTACCAGTCTCGCCGAATTCGAAGGCAAGAAGACCCGCAGCCACGGAGCGGCCCTGTCTGACTGGATTGAGGGCATGGGTGCGGACGCCCAGTTCGTGGCTTTCGCCGAGGTCTACACCGCCCTGGAGCGCGGCATCCTGGACTGCGGCGTGACCGTGGCCTTCGCTGCTCACGCCCAGCGTTGGTACGAGGTCACCGAGTACATGGTAGGCCCGCTCTCCAGCCAGCTGCTCACCAATGCCATTATAAACAAGCAGGTCTGGGATAATCTGCCTTCCGACATCCAGCAGATACTGCTGGAGGAAGGGGCCAGGCACGAGCTGGAGGCCATGCGGGTGACCCCGGCCTGGAACGAGGTCTGGGTTGTCCGGAATGTCGACGCCGGGCTGACTTTCCAGCCGTTCAATGAAGAGCTGATGACCCACATGAAGAACGTCGCGGTGATGGAGCACGTCATTCCGGGCTTCGTCAACAGGGTTGGCGGCGGCGATGCGGACATCATCCAGTTGTTCAACGAAAAAGCGGCTCACATTGTTGGCCTCCGCATTAACTCCGACGGGTCGACCGAGCCCGTGCCGATTACGGAGTAAAATAAGGGCAGATTACAAGCTGCCCCAAACTTGCCTGAGATCTCTATCATTACGAGGCCTTGGCATTACGGGGCCCCGGCGAAAATATGCCGGGGCCTCTAATATTGTGGTGTTAAGCGTCCGCACAGCCCTAACCCTTTGAGTTCATAATAATTTTACTGTTTACCTTAATTCGTCTCATACATACCTTATTTAGAAATAATGCCAAGCTCTACTGGATATTGCGTGCCAGAACTCGATTTGCTATATTCTGCCGAACCATCCGATTGGTTCTGGCTACAGAAACGTGGTCTCCCAATCGCCGGGGTGGCTGAAAGAAAATGGGGAATTTATCAGGAGAGTGCGTAGATGATTAAACCGTTTCTGTTGGGCATAGCGTTAGTTCTGCTGATGGGATTCGTGGTGGCCTGCGGCACCGCCGAAGAGGCTACGTCGGTCCCCACCGCCGAGGCGCCAACGGAGGCTCCGACGAATACGGCCGCGCCTGAACCCACCAACACTCCGGAGGCAATGGAACAGGAAGAGGAGGAGGAAGAAAAAGAGGAAACGGCGCCAATGCCCGGCGTCGACCCGGCCCTTGTCGCGGCCGCCGCTGAGCGTGCCGGTAGGCCCGGCGCGTTCTACATCGGAGACCTCAACCAGTTGGTGGGCCCGGCGCCCGCAGAAGGCCTGGGCGACGCCAACGATATGGTCAACCTCGAAGGGCTGGAACGCGAGCGTTATATCTTCGAGCTCCAGTACTACAAGGACCTGGTGGAGAGCGCGAACTTCACCAACCCCACCGAGATGACCTACGACGGCGAGCCCATAGAAATCCAGTTCGCCTGCATCAACCGGAGCGTTGCTCCGTGCGAGCTGTTTGACAGCTTCTTCAAGGCCCAGATCGAGGAGCGCACCAACGGGAAGGTGCTGGTCGAAATCACTTCGTTCCCGGAGCTGGGCATTGCCGGACCGGACTCGCTGGACCTGATATCCAACGGCAGCCTGTCCTTTGCCGAGATCTCCAGCAGCTACGTATCCGGGGCCATGCCCGAGGCTGAGCTGCAAATCCTGTTCGGTGTGTACGAAACCCATGAACACTATCTCGGGGTCCAGGAAGCAATAGGACCGTTGGTGGACAGCCTGTTCGAGGAGAACAGCAATGGCGGCAAGGTTATCTCGCACATGTGGATATCCGGCGCCGACCAGTTCTTCTTCTGCCAGGAACCCATCACCGAACTGGCCCACTTTGAGGGACGCAAGGTGCGCAGTCATGGCTCGGCCCTTTCAGACTGGATCAACGGCTTCGGCGCCGCTGCTCAATTCGTGGCCTTCGCGGAGGTATACACAGCCCTGGAGCGCGGCGTCCTGGATTGCGGCGTGACCGTAGCGTTCGCGTCCGTCGCCCAGCGATGGTACGAGGTGACCACCTATATGGTCGGCCCGCTGGCGACCCAGGCAGTGAACACCATCATGATGAGCCCCTTGCTCTGGAATAAGTTGCCACCCGACATCCAGCAGATCATGCTCGAGGAGGGCGCCCGGCACGAGCTTGAGGGCCTTCGCGTAACCCCGGCGTGGAACGAGGTGTGGATCCCGCGCAACGTTGAGGCCGGCATGATTTTCCAGGAGTTTTCACCCGAAATGCTGGAGCACCAGAGGAACGTGGTGGCCACACAATTCGTAATCCCCGGCTTTGTCAATCGGCAGGACGAGGATAACCGTCCCGCAATGATTGAGCTGTTCAACGAAAAGATCGCTCCGATCGTGGGCATCAGGATTCGGGACGACGGCACCGGAGAACGAGTCGAGTGACCCAGTAGCGGCACAACGGCAAACTAAATCAGGCTATCAACAAGCCCCGGCGAGAATGCTCCGCCGGGGCTATTTATATTGTCGTAATAAGCGATTAAAGAGTTAGAAAGATCGCCTTCATGTTCATTTATCGCATTATCGCAATTCGCCTTGCTCGTGCCGTATTTAGCCACATTGCCGGGCGGTCTCGTATTGCGCGAGTGAATTCTATTTGCTATATTCCGCCGAGCCATGCAAGAATTTCCACCAAGGGGATAAATTCCCCTTCTGCCGGGAGAAAACGCGTGGAGGGATAATCTTTCAGGAGAGTGCGTTAATGGCAAAACCTTTTCTAATGGGCTTGGCATTGATTCTGGTCATGGCATTTGTGGTTGCGTGCGGCAGCGCGGAAGAGCCCACGTCGCCTCCACCCACTGATTCGCCTACTGCACTGCCGACAGCAACGGCGGCCCCCGAACCAACTGATACTCCAGAGACCATGGAGCAAAAAGAGGAGCCGGAGGAAGAGGAAGAACAGGAGGCGATGTCGGACAGTGACACGGCATTGGCGGCTGCAGCCGACGAGTGGGCGGGCGGCCCCGGCGCTTTCTACCTCGGCGACGGCGATTTCGGCCGCTTGGTCGGACCGGCCCCCGCGGAGGGTCTTGGTGACGCCAACGACATGGTCAATCTTGAAGGGCTGGAACGAGAGAGCTATCTCTTCGACTCCGAGTACTACAAGGGCTTGGTGGAAAAGGCCAATTTCACCAACCCCACAGAGATGACCTACGACGGCGACCCCATCGAAATCCAGTTCGCCTGCATCAACCGGACGGTTGCCCCCTGTGAGCTGTGGTCCAACTTCTTCAAGCCGCAGGTGGAAAAGCGCACCAACGGAAAGGTGCTGGTGCCCATCACATCGTTCCCCGAATTGGGGATCGCGGGTCCGGACTCCCTGGAACAGGTCACCAACGGAACGCTGTCCTGGGCTGAAATCACCAGCGGCTACGTGTCGGGCCACATGCCCGAGGCCGAGCTGGCCATCATGTATGGCGTGTACCCCGACCACGAAGTCGAGTTCAAGGTGACCCAGGCCATCGGCCCGGAGATGGACCGCCTGTTCGAAGAGAATACCGACGGCGGCAAGGTGCTCACGCACATGTGGGTTTCCGGCGGCGACCAATTCTTCTTCTGCAAGGAAGGCATCACGGAGTTGGCCGACTTCGAGGGACGCAAGGTGCGCAGCCACGGGTCGGCCCTCTCCGACTGGATCGAAGGGTTCGGCGCCGCCGCCCAGTTCGTGGCCTTCGCCGAGGTTTACACGGCCCTGGAGCGCGGTATCCTCGACTGCGGCGTAACCGTGGCCTTTGCTGCTCACGCCCAGAGGTGGTACGAGGTGACCGACTACATGGTTGGCCCGCTGTCGAGCCAGCTGCTGAACACCGTCATCGTCAACCATGATGTCTGGGAAGGTCTCCCAGCCGACATCCAGGCGATCCTGGAAGAGGAAGGCGCCCGGCACGAATTGGAGGCCATCCGCGTGACCCCGGCCTGGAACGAGGTCTGGATCCAGCGGAATATTGACGCAGGCCTGGAATACCAAGAGTTCTCGCCCGCGTTGATGGACCACATGCGGAACGTGGTGGCCACCCAGCACGTCGTCCCCGGCTTCATCAGCCGCCAGGACGAGGACAACCGGGACAACATCATCGCACTCTTCAACGAGAAGGTCGCTCCCATCGTAGGCCTGAAGATCCTGCCCGACGGCTCGACGGAGAGAGTGCCCATAACCCAGTAGCAACCTGACCAAGCGAAAGGAAAGGCCCCGGCAGTTTATGTTTGCCGGGGCCTTTCCATTATGTGAAGACAGAGATCATTCCAATCCAGCCTGGCAGGTAGTTGCCGGGGCAGCGAGACCCGCTCGTCGGCAATACCGCCTGGCCGAAGGCAGATCATCGCTGGCGGCCGGGCAGGAACCGCACAGCGCTCGACACATTGCTCCAACGGCGGAGCGCGGTGCAACGCAACGGCCACTCGGCGCCTGGCCTCCGGTTTCGTCTGCCAGGAAGGCAATGGCAGCAGGAACGATTATTCTCGCCGTTCAGCGAGAATGTCGCACCAATCGCAGGCCTTGTGGTTCCTCCTTGTGGTTCTTCCCTGTGGTTCCTCCCTGTGGTTCCTCCCTGTGATGCTTCATTGTGGTTCTTACGGAAGGCATCGCCAGAAGGGTTCCCATAATCCAGCGGCAATCCATCCATGCCGAGCAAAAGCCCCGGCAGGCAACACTTGCCGGGGTTCTACTCAATGGCCGGAGCAACCAGGCGTCGCCGGACTACATTTTGCACTTGGAATGCCGGAGGATACTCGGCCTGGCAGCGATGCTCCCTCCTAGTCGTCGTCGCCGGCGGCTGGAGCCGGGCCGCCCAGTAGCTGGGGCCGCTTGCCACCGATGGAGAGGACCAGCAGCGCGGAGGCTATCAGCAGCGCAATATTGGACCAGATGGCCCAGTCGTACGTACCGCGGATGTCGAACATGAGGCCTCCCAGGGAGGATCCCAGACCCGAACCAATGGGCATTACTGCGAACATGGTGCCGTAGATCTTCCCCATGTGGGTGGTGCCGAAATCGTCGGCGGTGTAGGCGGCGGTGATTCCGACCACTGCGTTCCACGACAACCCAACCAACAGCACTCCCCCCACCAGGGCCACAATGCCCAGCGGCGGTACGCCGAGGAAGGAAATGCCCATGGACAGGAGGACTACGATAAAGCCCATGGCCCGGAGCTGATAGGAAAGGGCCAGCCATACCCGGCGGCCAAACCTGTCCGACAGATGCCCCAGCCACAGGGCGCCAACGATGGCGGTGGCGCCTATGATGCTGAACATGAAAGCCGCGGTCAGTGGGGCGTAACCGAGATCCTGGGCGTAGGTGACAAAATGAGCATTCACGAAGCTCATCGAGTACCCTCAAACGAAGTACCCGAAAGTGAGCTTCTGAAACATTGGCGTCCGGATCGCCTGGGTGAAGGAGAAGTTCACGTCTCCCCCTCGCCGTCCGCCACCCGCCGACTGGTTGTCACCGGCCCCGTAGGGCAAGAGCCCCTTGTCTTCCGGGCGGTTGCGAATGAGCAGTATTCCGGCGGGAAGCACCACGAGCAGGAGAAATATTCCCAGGAAAAGATACGCCTCCCTCCAGGAAAGCAGCCAGAGAAAAGCAGACGTGGCCGGCACGAGGATCATGGCGCCGAAAGAGCCTGCACCGCTGACCAGCCCAAGCGTCAGGCCGCGCTTCGCCAGGAACCACTGGCTGACAATCTTTGTCAGGATCGGACCGCTTCCCAGCGTTATTCCAACGCTCATAATTGAAAACAGCACATATAGCTGCCAGAGCGATTCGACCCTCGGAATCAGCGCCAGCATCCAGCCCATGATCAGGACGCCTGTCAAGGCCACCCACTTGGGGCTGTATCGATCGGCGAGGTATCCAGCGAAGGGACGCAGCAGGCCGGATATTAAATAGGACACGCCAAAGGCCGCCGACAGTGTGCCCCGGCTCCATCCGAAGTCAGCGGTCATTGGCGTGAGAAATACCCCGAATGAAAACTGACCGCCGGCCACGCCAAACACAATCAGCGAACAGCCAATGGTCACCCACCAACCGTAGAACATGTTTTTACCGGTCAGCCTCATTTGCAACCCCAAGGCCTTCGACCTGATTGCTTGAATACTAACGATGCGCTTCCGCATTGTCCACGAAATCACTCCGCGCAAGCGTCGTCAGCGCGCTTGGAGTGGAGATGCGCAGGGCTATCGCATTTGGACCAATTGGACTCGTCATTCCCACTCTCGCGCGAATCCAAAGTCACCTAACTGTCCGGAATGTGGGCGCACCCCAGCAACCCTGGATTCCCGCTTTCGCCGGAATGCCAGTGTATAACCTGGTTATGCCGGGGCGAGCATCCAAATGCGATTGCCCTGTGGACATGCGCCTTTCACGATGCGCAGATAATGCCATAGGTGTAAAATCCGCCTTAAGCCAATGGAGGTTCAAGCATGTTCAATGATGTGCTCCGAAGGGTCCGCGAGGAGTTGGAGCGTCTGGAGATCGACGCCTGCCTGGTTACCACTCCGGGCAACATCTTCTACACCACCGGGTTCTACAGTCCCGTGGTCAACCTGTCCTTTCGCCTGATGGGCACCGACCTGGCCCTGATACCTGCTGACCCCTCTCTGCCCGCCGCGCTGATGACCAGCGACTTCGCTGCCCCCGCGGCGCGCACGGCAACGTCCATCGAGGACATCCGCACCTACCGGATGTGGGTCGAAAACCGGGACCTGGACGTCATCACCGGCACCGCCGGGGGTGACTCCAAGATCTCGCGTCCGCCCCAGTGGGACCCCAGCGAGCTGGACGAAACCGTCACCGCCCTGCTGGAGGACCGCGGACTGTCTGCCGCCACCATCGGAATCGACCTGCGATATGTCTATGCCGACACTCTCTTCCGTCTGCAGCAGAACAACCCGGAGTGCCAGTTCGTCGATGTGACCGGCATGCTCTACGGCCTTCGGGCGATCAAGTATCCACAGGAGGTCGAGATGCATCGCAACTCGGCCGCACTGTTCGAGGCGGGCCTGCGCCGCGCCATCGCCGACGCAAGGGAGGGCCAGAGCGCCCAGACCATCAAGTACAATTACCAGGCTGGAGCGCTCGAGGCGGCCATGGCAGACCCATCCCTGGGTCAATTCCAGTCGGCCTACGGTTTCATCAGCGCCGGCACCGGCAGCAGCTTCGGCGACCGGAGCGGTCTGCACTCCGGCGACCTGATCAAGTTCGACTGCGGGGTTGCCGTGGGTGGCTATTTCAGCGACTGCGGCCGCACGTTCGCTTTCGGGCGGGCGTCGGCCGAGCAACGCCGCGTGCATGATGCTCTGGCCGGGGCCCACGCAGCGGCCCGCGACGTGATGCGGCCCGGAACGCCGATCTCGGCGGTCTACCGCGCGGCAGACGACGTCATGCAAGCGCACGGCTTCCCAGGGTACAGCCGTGGTCACTACGGGCACTCCATCGGGCTCGACACTTTCGTCGAGGAGCCGCCCTTCATCAGCGCCAACGAGCACAGCGAGTTGCAGCCAGGGATGCTGCTCTGCCTGGAAACTCCATACTACTCCGCAAGCACCGGCTCCTATCAAATCGAAGACATGATCCTCATCACCGAAAACGGCCACGAAAACTTCAACACCCTGTCCTACGAACTGGAGGAGCTGTAGCTCACCGTTCCAGCGGGCGGGCAAGTCAGACGAGCGGGAGCGAATATGAAGGCTTCGTATCTGGGAGCAATGGGGTACGCGTTTAGGCGGGACTTTCCGGCCACCTGGCCTACGCCACCGGCCTACAACGACCCGGAACTGTCGGTGCAGAGTTACCAGGATGGCATCGAAGAATGCGAGTTTGCCGAGGAGATGGGCTTCGAGTGGATCAGCTTTTCGGAGCACCACTACTCGGGACGCATCGCCACCGG
This sequence comes from Dehalococcoidia bacterium, assembly GCA_965249355.1. Taxonomy (GTDB): domain Bacteria; phylum Chloroflexota; class Dehalococcoidia; order Lucifugimonadales; family UBA3495; genus VXOI01. The sequence continues at coordinate 967,043 of CBDFLW010000004.1, read as the reverse complement.
CACGCCGTCGGTTATGGCCGCCGCCGTCGCCGAGAGGTGCAAGAAGGCCCGTATGGCCATGCTGGGACATCTTCTGCCGCTGAACAACCCTGTGCGGATCGCCGAGGAACTGGCGCTGCTGGACAATCTGACCAACGGCCGGCTGGTGATGGGTTTCCTGCGGGGCACTCCCAACGAGGACCAGGTCTACAACGTGAACCCCGCCGAGGGCCGCGGACGCATGCTGGAAAGCATGGACCTGATCCTGAGGGCTCTCACCGAGCCGCAGCCCTTCGCCTGGGAGGGCCGCTACTACCAGTACCGCACCGTTTCGGTATGGCCGCGCCCGGTGCAGCAGCCGCTTCCGCCCGCGATCGTCGCCACCCGCAGCGACGACGCGGTGCACTTCGCCGCTACCCACCGGCTGGGGTTGGGCGTGTCGTTCTTGCCCGTAGAGGACGTGGCGACCATCACGGATAAGTACTTCAAGTGGTGCGAGGAGACCGGCTGGAAGCCGCAACCGGACGAGGTGGTCTTCAGGGGCAGCATCTACCTGGCTGAGACCGACGAAAAGGCCTGGGACTGGTTCCACCGGCAGGAGGACCAGGGCCGCGCCCGGGGCATGGGGCTGCGCTCATCGGTCGCGCAGGTGATACAGGCCCAGAGGACGGGGCAGGACATTGATTACAGCCACGTCTTCGCTGGCAGCGCCTCTGGCGATATCGTGGGCGGCGCGCCCGGGCTGACCTTCGTCGGCGGGCCGCACTCGATCACGGAGCAGATAAAGGCCTACCACGACCGCTGTGGGACCGGGGTCATCGACCTGTTTTTTCAGCAGCCCAGCCTGACCCATGGCGAAATCATGTCCGAAATCGAGCTGTTCGGGCGGGAGGTCCTGCCCCGAATAAAAGAGTTCTAGGCAATGGCTTCTTGCAAACACGGTCTAATCTATACCGGGTCAGGGCAGGGATCGCCTGTCCTGCTGTTGGACTGGACACCGTGGGAAACCACAGCGCTCCGCGATTCGCTCGCTTCCAGGTACCGTGTCATCAGTGTGGAGCCTCCCCGGGATGCCGGAGACGCCGGAACGGTGCAGAACACGGCGGAGGCGGTTATCGGCGTTGCCGAATCCGCGGGCCTGGATTCCTACGCCCTGACGGCCGCATCGCTGGGAGCCAGCGTGGCATTGCGTGTGGCCCTGTTGCGGCCGGAATCCGTTTCGGCTCTGGCGCTGGTCTCGCCCCTCTGCGTAGAGCCAGCCCCGCCACTGCCGCGTAACACGCCGGAACTGGCAGCCGCTGCAATGCTGGCCCATCCGGAAGAGGAGGACCCTGCCCATCCCCCTCCGGAACCTGGGAGGACGGCGGTGCTGGCAGCACTGGCCGAGCAATGGCAGGCAGCGGACGTTGACGCCGCCCGTCAGCTGCCGGAGCTCACCTGCGCCACGCTGGTGGTGTTCGGGCAGGAGGACCGCCTGGTCTCCAGGGGTGCCGGCGGAGTATGGAAGGAGCAGGTGCCCAACTGCAGCATCTGCTATGTCTACGACGCGGGTCACGCCGTCGCCGTAGACCGGCCGGAGGCACTGGCCGGGGTTGTGCTGGACTTCGCCGAACGACGGGAAACGTTCGTCGTCGAGAGCAGAAGCAGTCTCATCAATCCATAGGGCCTTGGCCTCGACGCGGGCCCATTTAACAGTAGCCTCTTCCAGCGTGTAGAGCCCATGTCCTTCTCCGGTTCGCTCACCAGAGGAGGACGTTTTTCTGCGTTCAAGGTTTACAAACAAAATTCCAATGCCCCCAGGGTTGCGATTGTATTCGTCGTGGCCCTGTGGTAGTTTCGATCTCATCTCGCACAAATCTGAATGACGGAGTGTCTCAATGGCAACCAAGAGGAATGGAGAGAAGTACCTAGGGCAGGCGCTTCACCTGCCGCTGTCCCAGGACGGGCAGGTCACGGCCTACGTGTGGCCGGTGCGCGCCCTCAACGTGCGCGGCTCGTGGTGCGGAGGCCCGACCATCGGCATCGACGTCGGAAACGAGGAGATCATCCGCTTCGACTGCCACGACAGGCCGGGGCACTGGCATGGCGGCGGATACGACCGTTCCGGTTCTCCCGGGGCTTCCCACCGCGACTTCCCGCAAGGCATCGTCGCAGTCGCCGACCAGGTTGACTGGTCGCTACAGCAGGTGAGTGAGCGCACCGCAGAACTGCTCGCTGAGGCCGACCAGGGTGAGGCCGCAGGGTTGCTGGACTCGGGGATGCTTACGGCAGCCGTGGGCCAGATCCGCAGCCACCTTGAGCAGCAGGGCGACCTGCGCGGACAGGCCATAAGCGCGGGGGTCATCGACGAGTAGGACGAGGATATGGGCCCGTTCTACATCCCAATTGATCTGGGGGACGAGCAGGGCGCAAATTGGCGGACATTGGACGCGTTGGTTGACACCGGCGCGTCCACGACTTCGATACCCGCCAGTGTCTTGCAGGAATTGGGCGTGCGGCCCGTAGCCACCGAACGGTTCCGGTTCGCTCAAGGTGAAGTGAGGGAGTTGCCAGTCGGATATACCTGGATAAGATTTGCCGGAAAGGAGCTGGTTACCCAGGTAATCTTCAATTCCGAGGGAACCTCACCATTGCTCGGGGCGTTGGCGCTTGAGGGCGCCTACATGGCGGTCGATCCTGTCGGGAAGAGGCTTATCCCGGTTGATGGCCTTCTAATGTAACCCTCGGGCGACCGGACGAGGAAGTATAGACGGACACTTTCAGCGTTCAGATATAAGTAGGGCGCGGATATGGGTGCTTCTGGACATCGGTGGCCCGGATCTGCAGGGGCGATGCTCATCCTGAAGCACCTACACTCATACCAGGAGATGTTCAAGAGTTGGGAACGTTCTTTGTCGAAATAGCGATCGGCGATCCTGAAAGGCAGCGCTGGGTTTCAGTTGAGGCGTTGGTGGACACAGGCGCGTCCACGTGTTCAGTTCCTTCATCCATCCTAAGTGGGTTGGACGTGATTGCCAGTCGACAAAAGAGGTACCGGTTTGCCCAGGGCGAGACCAGGACCATGGATGTTGGTCAGACCTATATCAGATTGATGGGCGAAGAATTCATTACGGACTTTATCTTCAATGAAGAGGGAACAATGCCTTTGCTGGGCGCTTTAGCCTTGGAAAACGCTCACTTGGCGGTTGACCCGCACGGCAACAGGTTGATCCCTGAAGACGGCATTCTGCTGTAGTGATCCTGGCAGCAAATGGTGGGTTATGAGCGTTTTTCGAGTTCAAATTTCCGTCGGGGACAGTGAGCGCAGACAGTGGCGTGACATGTCTGCGGTAGTTGACACCGGGACATTTATGTCGGCCGTCCCTGCCTCGGTTCTAAAGGATTTGGGGATTTCCCCCACCTTTAGCGAAACCGGACAGTTGGCCGACGGCACAGAAAAGACCGTAGACGTCGCCTATACGTGGATCAGGGTGGCCGGACGTGAGGTGATGACTCACGTTATTTTCAACGAAGAGTATACCAATCCACTATTGGGGTCGCTGGCCCTGGAAACCCTGTTAGTAGTCGTTGACCCGGCCGGGGAAAAGCTGGTTCCACGCTCTCGTTTTCCCTTCTGAATGCCTACAGCCCCGCCAGCCTGCGCTGCTCTTCCTGCAACTCGTCGATGCTCTCCCGCGAACGGCCGTAAATGTGCGGCACATCCCACCCCTCTAGCCCCGCATAGGTGTCTATCTGGCTGCGGTGGTGTACCTCGTGCTCGAACAGCATCATCATTAAACGCCAGCCGCTGAGCATCCCGTCCGTGTCGATCATCTTCACCCGCCGCTGCAGCCACTCCGGCGGGCTGTCGTCCAAACGGCGGTGGAACTCGGCGAAAGATGCCTCTATAGCTGGAATCCAACCAGCCTGCCGCTCGGTGCCGGGAACGGGCCAGTCGTAGAGCCAACCGCGGCCGCAGTAGGCGCTGGCAAAGTAGAGGCGGGACTCCGCGATGTGATGCACGATCTCGGCGATGCTCCACGCCTTCTCGCCTTCCCCTCTCGGCGGCCGCCAGAACTCGGCGGCAGGCGGCAGCGCCGCGATATCCCGCACCGTGCGCTCGTGAAAGCGGTCGAAATAGCGGAGCAGCCTCGGCAGATCAGTAATCATTGTTATTCCTCGCGTCCAGTCTCGCTTTTGTTTTCCGGTCATATCGATTGCCGGAAATGATAGTGATCCTAATCGGGAGCGTCAACGGGACCGGCGATTGGGCAGGGCAATCGCGTCTTAAAAGCTGGAGCCGCATTTTGCTGTCATTCGCCCCTTGCCAAGCCTGGCGCCCCCTCTCTAGGATAAATTCTATGTCTATAACGGACCGCAATCACAACCCGCCTGACATCCGGTTGGGCCTGCCTTGAACCAGCGACCAGCCCGGAATTGCCGAAATGACCGGAAATGACCGGAAATGACCGGGAAAACGAAAAACCCGCCCTGTAAATCGGCAATTTCGGCTACTACGACCCAATTTTCTGAGTCGCTGAAATCAAGACGCGATTGCCCTGGGCGATTGGGCCGTGCCCCCGCAAAGTCATTCAAGTGCTCACACGGCCAGTCCTGAGCTCGTCGAAGCACGGGCCGTCAGAATCCGTCATAGGTTCGACAGGCTCACCACCAACGGATTCGCCGTGGACCCTGCAGAGTCCATGGCGATAAGCCGATTGGCCCGGAGCAATTGCAGGGTGTAGAATCGGCGCGACATTTCAGCTTCGGTGAGGATCAACCATGAAATACGACGTTGTTGTTGTCGGCGGCGGTTCAGCCGGATCGGTAGTGGCCAGCCGACTGTCGGAGGACCCCAAACGTTCGGTGCTGCTGCTGGAGGCGGGACAGGATTATCCGGACCCGGAACACCTGCCAGAACCGGTGCGCAATGGCCACTCATCCGAGGGTGAGGCTGTCGGGTCGCCGATCTCGTGGAACCTGCGCGGCGTCATCAACGACCAGCAGGGAGAGATCAACATTGCTCAGGGCAAGGTCATCGGCGGGTCCGGTTCCATCAATGGTCAGGTCTATCTGCGCGGTCTGCCGGAAGACTTCGAGCGTTGGGAGTCCTTCGGCAATGACGAGTGGGGCTACCTGAAGGTGCTGCCCTACTACCGAAGGGCCGAAACGGACTTGGATATCCAGGATGACTTCCACGGCACGGATGGCCCGATTCCCGTGGTGCGCCGGGAGGATGAGGAGTGGCCAACGGTGCAGCGGGCTTTCTATCAGGCCTGCATGGAGCGGGGATATGCCCCGAATCATGACCTGAACGGGCCCAACTCCGGCGGCATCGGGGCCATCCCGATGAACAACATGAACACCTGGCGGATGAGCACCGCCCTCACCCACCTGAGCCCGGCGCGGCACAGGCTGAACCTGACGGTGCGCGGCAACGTTTTCGTTCGCCGCATCATCCTACGGCAAGCCCAGGATGACGGGGGTTGGCAAGTGACAGGCGTGGAGGCGGAGAGCGGCGGAGAGACTTTCACCGTGGCTTGCGACCGGGTGGTGCTGAGCGCCGGCGCCCTCAAGTCGCCTCATATCCTGATGCTCTCGGGCATTGGACCTCGCGACCAGCTTGATGAACACGGGGTCAGGGTGCTGGTGGAATCACCCGGCGTGGGTCAAAACCTGTTCAACCACCCCATGGGATCCGTCACTTTTCAGGTCAGGGAAGACGTCAAGCTGACGGCAAACGCAGAGGCCCTGCGGTTTGGCCTGCGTGTCACATCGGAGCCGCCGTCCCATCCCAACGACGTAATGCTGCATACTCTGGCCGTCTGGAACGTTATGACGGGGGAGATGGTCCCCTCGGGAACGGCCCGCATCGCCTGCGCCCTCGAATTGCCAGACGGATTCGGCTGGGTGCGCCTGCAGTCTCCCGACCCGACGGTGCAGCCTTCGATCAACTACCGCTACCTGCACCACGAGAACGACATGCGCCGGATGCGGGATGCGGTGAAACTGGCGTGCAGCCTGCTGGAATCGGAGGTGTACCAGGGCGTCTCCGAGGGACGAGTGGCTCCCAACGACGAAACCCTCGGGAACGACGACAAGCTGGATGCCTGGATACGTCAGACTCTGGGCAGTTCCCGCCACGTATCCGGCACCTGCCGCATTGGGCCGGACGGCGACGAAATGGCGGTTACCGACCAGCAGTGCCGCGTGCGCCGGGTCGAGGGACTGTGGGTTGCCGACTCGTCCATTATGCCTCAGGTGACCCGGGCCAATACCAACGCCACTGCCATAATGATCGGCGAGCGGGTGGCGGACTGGGTCGCACAGGACTGAACCGGGGCAGGCTTGAGCAATGAAATTCGGCCTTTTTCACTCGGTGCAGCTTCCCAACCCACGGGAGCAGGAGCGGTACTACCGCGAGGCCCTGGACCAGGTGCTTCACGCCGAGAGGCTCGGCTACAACTCGGTCTGGTTTACCGAACACCACTTTACCCGCCACGGTATTGTGTCGGACACGCTGTCGGTCCTGGCCTACCTTGCCGGTGTCACTGACACCATCCGGCTGGGGACGGCAGTGACCGTGCTGCCCTTCCACAACCCGGTACGACTGGCTGAGCAGACCGCGACGGTGGACCTGCTCAGCAACGGCCGGCTGGACCTGGGAGTGGGGCGCGGTTACCAGTGGGGCGAGTTCCACCGGATGGGCGTGCCGATGGAGGAGGCCACCCGTCGCTTCGAGGAATCGATGGAGGTGCTGACCCGGGCCTGGACTTCCGATGAGCCATTCGACCACCGGGGAGAATTCTGGAGCTTCAACGACCTGACCGTCCATCCCAAGCCTGTGCAGAGGCCTCATCCACCGGTTTACGTGGCGGCCTCGGGCGCCGACAGCGTGGCCCGGGTCGTGCGCGACAACTGGAACCTGCTGATCGGACAGGCAGAGACCCTGGCGCAGGTTTCCGGTCAGGTCGAGTTCTACAGGGGAGCGCTGGCCGAGGCCGAATTGGAATACACCCCCCAGCGCGTGGTGGTGGCGCGGGCCCTGTACACTGCCGCCACCACCGAGCGCGCACGGCGAGAGGCCGAGGTCCCATTCATGTGGTTCAAGCAGACCGGTCAGGAAGTCAGTGCTCCGCCGGGCCAGCAGGTGGACTTGTTGCCCGACGAGTTCGCCGCCTACCGCAGCCGGTACTCGCCAGACGCGGTGTTCGACTACGCCGCCCGGTGCGACGACGTGATGCTCTTCGGCAGTCCGGACCACATTGCTGAGCGGGTCGGACGGCTACAGGATTCGGGTGTGGAGAACCTGATCTTCTTCGTCAATTTCGGCGGCATGGAGACCGGGAGGGTATTGGACTCCCTGGAACTCTTCGCCTCCGAGGTGATGCCCCAGTTTTCTGAATGAGGCCTGGGACAACAGTTCCATAAGCGGGCGACTCTCACTCTGACCCTCTCCTTCAAGGGAGGGGGTATTTTGCGATCAGACTAGAGACCGTTTATCCCGCGGCATTGGCCAGGCTTGGAAGCGGGGTTCTCAGCGAACGGGCTGCACCAATTCGATAAGCACATCGTCAGGGCCCTCGATGTACGCCAGTCGCGAGCCGGTGGGCGTCTGGGTCAGAGGCAGCACCACGCGAATGCCATCGGCTTCGAGACGGGCCAGCTCCGCCTCCAGGTCCTCCACGTCAAAGCCAAAGTGCTCGAGGCCCAGACGGTTCAGCTCCGCGACGCTCCGTTCGTCGGATGTCCCTGCCGGTTTGGACGAGATGTTGAGGCGCACCGGTCCGCCCACTTCCATGCTTACCGTGACGGTCCCGGGCATGATTTCTCTGGCCCACAGCTTATTGGCGTTGAAGTATTTCTCGTACCACGCCGCAGAGGCGTGAGGGTCCTGGGCTCGCACGTGCACATGGTTGATGTGATATTGCATTGTTTTCCTCCACTGGGTTCCGGTCTCGACGAGCCCAACTTTACAACATCATCGCTCCATCGGTAACACTCTAGACCGCAAACCGGCTCCGGCGTAATTTTCGCCGTCGGCCGCTTGGCTAAGAACTGGTCCTCGGGCATCAAATCGGGCAGTTCTCCCCAACTTGACTCCATTCAAAGATTCAATCTCAATAATTCAATCGCAGCCCTGGCATTCCTACTCCTTATGTAAAGATTACCTTGCAGTGGAATACAGAAATAGAGCTATACATTTGAAGTATAGCTATGCAATATTTTACATCAGACCGGATGCGTGATATATTCTAACACTCTCGCATAAATAGTTGATGATTTCGCAATTTCAGAATGCGTTATGTCCCATTTCAAATGGGGTGTGATGCAAATGATTTTGCAGACCGTGAATTTAGAGGGCCGAAGCAGCTGGCCATACAGGAGGTCAATCATACTCTTACCGGAATCGGGTAGTTACTCGCCCGTATAAAGCCACGAGAACGGATCTGCAATAACGAACGACGTCTTCTTTGGCCACTTCGGTACTCGCGAATGAACAAAGGAGGATGAGCAAGATGCGTAGCCCGTTGTTCCTAGCCCTCGCCCTGATTCTTCTGCTGGCGGTTTTCGCAGCCTGCGGACAGGCCGCGCAGCCCGAAGAGGAAGATTCAGGCGCAGCCCCTGCCCAGGCTACCCAGCCGCCGGCCACTATTGAATCGGCCCAGGCGCCGGCCACCCAGGAGCCATCCCAGCAGACAACGCAGGATGAGGAACCCACCGTTACTCCGGAACCCACAGCGAGGACGGAGGAGCGAGAGGAGGCAACAGCCACACCAGCTCCTCCGGCGGATTCCGCGCTGGTGGCGTACGCGGCCGAACACGCCGGCAGCCCTGGCGCGATATATGTCGGCGACATCAACCAACTCATCGGCCCCGCACCCACGGTCAATCAGGGCGACTTCGATGGAAACGTCACCCTGGAATCCTTGGAGCGCCACCTGTGGGTATACGAGAGTGACATTTACCGGGAACTGCTGGAGAAGGCGAACCTGACCGACCCCACGCCCCTCGAAGTCTCCGGCGAATCTATTACGATTCAGCACGCCTGCATCAACCGGGCGCTGCTGCCCTGCCAGCTGCTGGAGTCGTACTTCTCGCCCAACATCTGGGAACGGACAAACGGTCAGGTGGAATTCATCGTGAGTTCCTTCCCCGAGTTGGGCCTGGCAGGCCCCGATACCCTGAGTCTCGTTTCTAATAGGACACTGGACTCAGCCAACATCTACGGTGGCTACGTCGGTGGAGAGTTGCCTCCCATCGAGATTCAGAACCTGTGGGGCATCTATGCCAGCCGGGAACAGGAATTTGAGGCCACCGAGGCCATTATAAAAGACATCGAGGGCCTAGTATTAGAGGAGACCGGCGGAGTGATCATGAACCACAACTGGTTCTCCGGCAACGACCAGTTCTTCTTCTGCCGGGAAAGGATCGACAGCATTGACGGATTCGAGGGGAAAAAGACCCGCAGCCACAGCGCCGCCCTGTCGGATTGGATCAATGGCATGGGCGCCTCCGCCCAGTTCCTTGCCTTCGCAGAAGTCTACACCGCCATCGAACGCGGCATCCTTGACTGCGGAGTTACCGGAGCGGACGCCGGATTCGGGCAGCGATGGTACGAGGTCACCGACTTCATCATCGGCCCCCTGGTGAGCTTCCCCTCTACGAACAACGTGATCAACGGTGAGCTGTGGGCCGAAATTCCGGCGAATCTCCAGGATATCATCCTGGAGGAGGCAGCGAAGTCGGAGCTTGAGGCCCTGCGATTATCCGCGATCCAGAACGAGATGGGGCTGCTCAAGAACACCTCGGACGACCCGCGCGGGGCAGGACTAAACGCAATGGAGTTCGTCCCCTTCTCGGACGAGATGAACTTCCGCAGCCTGAACACAGCGGTGATGGAACACGTGGTGCCAGCCTGGGTGAACCGGGTCGGCGACGCCAGCCACCCCATCATCGCCGATACCTTTAACAACAAGGTCGGCCCAATCGTCGGCCTGCAAATCGAGTCTGACGGATCGGTGGTGAAGACAGACTAGCCTGCTGACTTGGTGCCTACCCACAATAGAAATGGGGCGGGATTTGATTCCCGCCCCATCGCGCTTCGCCCATTGTGCCTGTCGCTGCGTCGCGCCAGTTCTTGCTGCGATGAAGTACATTCCACGCTGGCCCCAACGGTCGAACCGGTTAATGGTCTGCTCTCAATATTGTGCACGAATTCAAATTCTATCTCTGCCCTACTATTGCCATTTCTTTTGCAGAGTTTCTTATGCAATAGCATTTCATAATAGTAGTATCAATTTGAAATACTGTTATGCAATATTTTACATTAGACCATTAGCGTGATATATTCAGCCACCCTTCGAGCATCTGCCGGCCATATTCGCAATCGAGTTGGTGTTTGGGATAGAGTGCTGGCAGGGTGCGGTCTTTCTGGGCAGACAGGCCACAATTTTCAGGTTCGAAGTGACCGGATAAGCAGAGTGTTGAATCACTAATTGCCAAATGGGACACGGATTCGCCCAGATGAAAGCGCAAAAAGAATGCTCGATTACGAACCACGTTTTGTTTGGCCACTTCGGAACTCGCGATTGCACAGAGGAGGATGACCGACATGCGTAGACCGTTATTTCTGGTACTGGCCCTGATACTACTCTTGGGGATATTGGTAGCCTGCGGGGAGGCTTCTCAGGACGAAGAGGCAGAAACAAGCGAGACCACTGCACAGGCCACCCAGGCGCCAGCAACGACAGCGGCAACTCAGCCGGAGGCGACCGAGGCGACCGCCCAGCAGGAGTCCCCCACCGACACCCCTGTACCTACAGAGGCGATGATGGAGGAGGAGGAAGAGGGACAGGCAGCCATGTCGTGGACCGATAACGTGGATCCTGCGCTTGTGGCCTACGCCAATGATAACGCAGGGAAACCGGGCGCGATCTACGTGGGGGACATCACGCAGCTCGTCGGCCCAGCCAAAACGGTGGAGCAGGGAGACTTCGACGGGAACGTGACCCTGGAGTCACTGCAGCGGCATCTCTGGATCTACGAGAGCGCCATCTACGAGGAACTTCTCGGCAAGGCCAAGCTTCTCGATCCTACTCCTATGACATACGACGGAGATCCCATAACCATCCAGCACGCCTGCATCAACCGGGCTCTGTTGCCCTGTGTAGCGCTGCACGAGTTTTTTGCGCCCAATCTGCTGGAACGCACAAACGGGAAGGTGGAGTTCATCACCAGCTCCTTCCCGGAGCTGGGGCTGGCCGGGCCTGACACGCTGAGCCTGGTCACTGCCGGGACTCTGGACTCGGCGACGATCTACGGTGGCTACGTGGGCGGTGAGATGCCTCCCATCGAGATCCAGAATCTCTGGGGAATCTACTCCTCCCGCGAGCAGGAGTTCGAGGCCACCCAGGCGATCATCAAGGACATCGAGGAACTGGTGCTGAGCGAGACGGGTGGCGTCATAATGAACCACAACTGGTATTCAGGGAACGACCAGTTCTTCTTTTGCCGCGAAAAGGTTGACACGCTTGACGGGTTCGAGGGCAAGAAGACTCGCAGCCACAGTGCAGCGCTGTCGGACTGGATCAACGGCATGGGCGCTTCCGCCCAGTTCCTTGCCTTCGCTGAGGTCTACACCGCCATTGAGCGCGGTATCCTGGACTGCGGAGTTACCGGAGCGGACGCCGGCTTCGGGCAGCGCTGGTACGAGGTGACCGATTACATCATCGGCCCGCTGGTCAGCTTCCCCTCTAATAACAACGTGATCAACGCAGAAAAGTGGGCCTCCATACCCGATGATCTGCAACAGATCATCATCGAGGAGGCAGCCAAGTCAGAGCTGGAGGCCCTGCGGATCGCAGCCATCCAGAATGAGATGGGGCTGCTCAAGAACACCTCGGATGACCCTCGCGGGGCGGGAATAGACGCAATGGAGTTCGTCCCCTTCTCCGACGAGATGAATTTCCGCAGCCTGAACACCGCCGTGATGGAGCACGTGGTGCCGGCCTGGGTGAACCGGGTGGGCGACACGAGCCATCCCATCATCGCCGATTCATTCAACGCCAAGGTGGGGCCCATCGTCGGCCTGCGCATTGACGATGACGGAACAGTCATCAAGCTGGAGTGATCCGCCAGAGCTGAGCCAGCCGGCAACGCCAAGGGGCGGGATTGTCTCCCGCCCCTTCCTCATGGCCTATTTGGGCTAATCGTAGGAATCAGGGTCTCTGAGCAACCGTGCCTCGCCCGCCTTTGAACAGCCGGGTGGCGGCCGATGCTGCCCAGGACAGGTACATCACGGCGTTGGCCCCAATGGTGGAGCCAAAGGCCGTGTAGATGAACGGCGTGGTGTGGGGTTCAGCGCAACATTCGATCTCGCGGTTGGCGCCAAACTGGTATCCGGCCAAGCCGCCGATGACGCCCCCAATTATCGCGATGAGCAGCGTCAGTGCGAACATGGTCCGCTGTTGCCGGTCCAGCTTGATCCAGGCCACATTGGCGGCGACGGCCGCGCCTAGGCCGGCCCCTGCCATCGACATGATCATGAACGTGGACCTCTCGCTCGCCCCGGCGAATATGTACAGGCCCCAGGCGACGGCAAGGGCGGCCATGCTGAGGACCATACCCAGCCCAAGCCCGAGCAACGTCCGCCCGGCGATGATTGCCAGGCGTTGGAACACGTCGGATTTGTCGGCGAAAAGTTCTCTAATCATTCCACAAGTGTACTACCGGCAGGACCACATCAGGATGGAAAGAAAACCGTATATAGAGGGTGAGGTGAGAGGTACCTGAAGGTTTCTGGCACGGTACAGGGTGGCGCCATCAACCGTGGCCACGCCTTTTCGAGAACACCCGTTGGTCATTTGGCACATTACACAGGAGGGGGATATCGCACGTTGAATTCGAGAACTTCCTCGATCATGTTGACTGTCAGTCCCAAGCTCTGCATAGCAAACGCGCCAAGCAGGGGCTCCGCAGAATCCATCTCGGCAACGATCGTTCCGCCTTCGCGATCTGCAATACGCAAGTAGGCCAATCCCAGTGGAGCATCCACAGAGGCGCCATCAGCCATGACCAAGGTGTTGCGAACCGGGAATTGCAGCCCCAACTCAGCGGCGAGGTCTTGGCCGACCACCGTGTACATAGACCCGGTGTCCACCATGAACCTGATAGTGGACGTCCGTTCTCTGTCCGGACCTATCTCACCGTCAACTCTCACCAGACCCAATGGACCATCTCCAATCGAAGTCCATCCCACCTTGCCGCCCGAGCGGATGAAGGCGGCAATGCGTTCGCCTATCATCATAGTAGTGCAGTTGGTGCTTGCCCACACGCAGTTGGGCAAGATCGACGCATCGGCCCTCCAGGCCATGCACGCGGCCAAACTGGTCGACCACCACCATGCCGTCGGCAGCCGGGCCCATCCTGTAGCTGCTGGTGATATGCTGGCGGCTGACCACGGTGCTGCGGGTCCCTTCTTCCTCATCCCCTCTGAAGCAGCATGTCCCATGCTATTTGGCCCGGCAACGCCAACTTTGAACGCAGGGGGGCGTCCAACTATTCAATTGGAATTCCCTTCTTACTATGCCGGAGGCGGGTAAGGACTGGCGAACTCGACGATCTCCTCCGTCGGGTTTACTTTAAGACCGAGAGCCTGTAAGGCGGTGGATCCCAGCAGAGGAATGGGAACCTCCATTGCCCCAACTATTATTGGCTCTTCCCGGCCCATCACTCTAACTCGGCCGAATCCCAGAGGAACTTCGGACCGCCAGTGTGTAGAGGGATCCCGTGTCGGCTAGAAACTCGACCGGTCTGAACCCGCCCGACATTGAAGCCAATTCTCCGGCTACCCTAACGATCCCCAATTCGCTCTCCTCCGCAGCGTTCCCCGAACCCTCGCGCACCTAGCCGCCCGAGCGGATGAAGTCGGCTATGCGTTCGCCAATCATCATTGTAGTGCAGTTGGTGTTTGCCCGCACGCAGTTGGGCATGATCGACGCATCGGCCACCCTCAGGCCCTCCAGGCCATGCACGCGGCCAAACTGGTCGACCACCGCCATGCCGTCGGCTGCCGGGCCCATCCTGCAGCTGCTGGTGATGTGCTGACCACTGACCACGGTGCGGCGGATGTAGGCATTCAGAGCCTCGTCCGATTCCAGTTCCTCGTCGGACGGATGGATGCGCTCCTCGATGATGTCGCTGAATGCGGCGCTGTGTCCCAAATCGGCGGCGGTCCGCACCACCTCCCGGCAACGCTCCAGGTCAAAGTCGCTCTCGAGGAACCTGAAGTCTATCTGCGGCGGTGCCTGTGGGTCGGGGGAGGCAACCCGCAGCTCGCCGGAACCCTCTTCCAGATTGATGAAGGTGTACATTCCCAGGCCGGCGACGGGGCTGCCGTCCGGGTTGATCAGATATCGCGGATTGATTAGAGAGCCCATGAGAATCTGCAGGTCGTTCCGGTGCGGGGACCCAGTCGCAGTCCAGCGGGCGGCCACCTGAAGGCGGGGAGCATTGGGGTCGAGCCCATGCCCGGGCTTTGTCCTGAACGGAACATAGACTATGGGGTGGTCGCGGAGGCTCTGCCCCACGCCTGGCAGTTCATGCACCTGCGGTATACCCGCGGCGGCGAGTTGCTCCGCCGGGCCAACGCCCGACAGCAGCAGGATATGAGGCGAGCCGATGCTGCCGCTGCTCAGAACGATCTCGTCAGCCTCCACCACAAAAGTCTCTCCACCTGATTCCACCTGTACTCCCGTGGCCCGCTTGCCCTCGAAGAGCAGACGATGGACGGTGCAGTTGGGGCGAATGGTCAGGTTAAGCCGGTGCCTGGCCAGGTTCAGGTATCCCAAAGCCGTGCTTAGCCGGATACCGTTGGGGTTGTTCAGCGGCACAGGACCAACGCCGGTTGCGTCGGGGTGATTGAAGTCGGGAACGTCGGCCAGGCCGAGATCGCGGCAGGCGGTGTAGAAAGCCGTCTGATCGGTCCGCCATTCTGCCTTGCTGAACCGCCGACAGACGATGGGGCCGTCGGAGTTGTGGAAATCACTCCCGCCGAACTCCGTATCGGTCTCCATTCTGCGGAAGTAGTGGAGCAGGTTCTGGTAGCTCCAGCGGTCGTTGCCCGCAGCCGCCCAGGAATCGTAGTCCTCGGGGACGCCGCGAAGGAACACCTGGCCATTTATGGCGCTGGTGCCGCCGGTGACTTTGCCGCGCGGAATCTGCAGCGGGCCGCTGGTATCGGTTCCGCGCGCGAAGAATTCCCAGTTATGGTGAGTCGTGACCGTATCGATGCCCGATGCGAAGCCGAACTTTATCTCCTCTGGCAGGTGCTCGAAGTCCGGGTAGTCCGGGCCGGCCTCGAGCAGAAGCACTGAGCGATGAGGGTCCTCGCTGAGCCGCGTGGCCACAACTCCGCCGCCGGATCCGGCTCCGATGACGATTGCGTCGTATCTCATTTCCCCTCCGGGTCGATGAACTAAACCGAATGCTAACTATAAGCCATTTGGCAGAGCAGGGATATCGACGCGCCCGCTCCGGCACACGGAGCGCCTGATGGAAATCGCCGGACCGCGACTGGTCCCGGTGGGCCGCGCGCCAATTGCCGGGTGGCCAATTGCCTCCGGTGAGCGCATATTCACCGTTGCAGAAACTCTGCGATTCTTGACAGTGTAGGAGTTCAGGCTTACCTTTCTCCAATCACGAACTCGCGCAGGCATTTGCCCATCGAAGTTTTTCTGCCGCCTGTTACGAATTCGGTTACGCTCCGCTCCAGAGGAGACTGTTTGTGACTACCCAGCAAACTCAGACTGCGGACGCCAGGGCCCACCTTGCCACCGATGGGCAGCGCCCTCTGCTGCAGGTAGAGGACCTGCAGACCCACTTTTTCACCCGCCGCGGCGTAGTGCGGGCGGTCAACGGCGTAAGTTTCAATGTGATGCGCGGCGAGACGTTGGGACTAGTGGGAGAGTCCGGCTCGGGGAAAACCATCACCTGCCTTTCACTCCTTCGTCTCCTGCCGCGAGGAGCAAGAATCGTAGGAGGCAAGATCCTGTTCAACGGCGAGAATACCCTGGATCTCACGGAAAGGGAGATGGAAAAGCTGCGGGGAATCAAGATAGGCATGATCCTGCAAAACTCCATGGCTGCCCTGGATCCGGTATTCTCCATCGGCACCCAGATCGCCGAGCCTTTGACCGTACATTCGGGGCTGAATTGGAAGGCGGCGATGGCGCGCAGCATCGAACTGCTGAGGATGGTAAAGATCACGGCGCCTCATCTCCGAGTACGCAACTACCCCCATGAGATGAGCGGCGGCATGCGCCAGCGGGCCTCCAGCGCCGCATCCATCGGACCGCAACCCGATTTGTTGATCGCCGACGAGCCGACCACCGCGTTGGATGTTACCACCCAACGCCAGTACCTGGAGCTCCTCAAGGACCTGCAGCAACAGACCGGAATGGCCCTGATATTCATCACCCACGACATCAGCATCGTCGGAAATCTCTGCGACAATCTGGCAGTGTTTTACGGCGGCCTGTTAGTTGAATACGGTCCAAAGGACGAGGTGCTGAATAACCCCACTCACCCATATACAGAGGCTCTGCTGGAGGCGTTGCCGGTATTGGGAGAAAAACGAGAGCGTCTTCGAACCATCCAGGGCGATCCGCCATATGCCGGCAATCTTCCTCCTGGCTGTCCCTTCCACCCTCGTTGCGACAAGGTGATGGACCGGTGCCGTGAGGGCGATTTCCCAGGCGTTTTCAACGCGGGAAGAATGCAGAAGACAAGGTGCTGGTTGGTAGAGTGAATCATCGAATGCACGAATGAGGTGTGGTGTGACCACAACTACATCTGGCGACGCGATTATCGAGGCACGAAACGCCGTAAAGCACTTTCCTGTCAAATCGGGCTTGCTGGGCAGCAGGACGATAGGAACGGTCAGAGCCGTCGACGACGTGTCCTTTTCTATTATGGAGAACCAGACCTTCGCTCTCGTGGGCGAGTCGGGCTGCGGGAAGACCACAGTTGCCAACCTCATACTCAAGCTCCTCGACCTGTCCTCCGGCGATATCCTGTACCGCGGCAACTCACTGGAGGGTATGTCATCGCAGGAGATCAAGAATTACCGCAGAAGGGTCCAGGCCGTACTGCAGGATCCCTATGGGGCTCTGAATCCACGAATGCGGATTGGGCACATCATCGGCGAGCCCCTGGAGGTGCATGGATTCGGCAAGGCGGAACGCGAGGAAAAGGTCACGGAGGCGCTGCAGTCTGTGGGACTGCACGAATCGGTGCAGTCGCAGTTTCCTCACGAATTCAGCGGCGGTCAGCGGCAGCGGATCGGCGTGGCCCGGGCTCTGACGCTTAATCCAGACCTGATAGTGCTTGATGAGCCGGTCTCGTCCCTTGACGTGTCCATACGCTCCCAGGTGCTGAACCTGCTGAAGGACATCCAGGGCGAGCGGGGAATCTCATACATACTGATCTCCCACGACCTCGCCTCCGTGGAGCACATGAGTCATGTGATCGGGGTCATGTACCTGGGCAAGCTGGTGGAGCTGGGCGATGCTGAGCTGACCTGCTCGGTACCGCAACACCCGTACACGGCATCCCTGGTGGCGGCGGCGACGCCTCCGGGCACCACCCCGGCCTGGCCGATTCCCATCATGGGAGAGGTGCCCAGCGCGCTGGAAACCCCCAGCGGCTGTTCTTTCCATCCCCGTTGCCCCTACGCCATGCCCGTTTGCTTGCAGGAGGTGCCTGCCCTGTCGCCCACGGAGGACGGCCGGATGGTTGCCTGCCACCTGTATCCAGACGAGATCAAGAACATCGACAAGACGGCACCGGTTTCGATAGACCAGAAATCCGCCGTCGCACTGCCGTAGGGCCCCGGCAGCTCCCTCACATAAGTTCTAAATTTGTAGCAATCCACAGTATTTCCCGGAGAGTGACATGGTTTTGGCTGGCAAATCCGCAATCGTCACTGGTTCGGCCTCCGGCATCGGCCGCGAGATCGCTCAAACGCTGGCCGCCAACGGCGCGGCGGTGACCGTAGCCGACCGAAATCTCGATGGGGCCGAAACCGTGGCGCGGCAGATCAGGGAATCCGGCGGCGCGGCTAGGGCGGCGCAGGTCGACGTCACCAACCGCGGGCAGGTGGGCTCAATGGTCGCGGACACGGCAGCAGCTTCGGGGTCGCTGGATATATTCGTAAACGTCGCCGGATTTGGTTTCAATTCTCTGATCGTGGATATGGCCGAAGATGACTGGGATCAGGTTCTTAACGTGAACCTGAAAGGTCAATTCCTCGGCTGTCAGGCGGCAGCGCGACGGATGATCGAGCAGGGCACCAGCGGGCGAATCGTCAACATCGCCTCGACCGCCGCGAACAACGCGCGCTACGAGGGAGGCGCCTACTGCGCCGCCAAGGCAGGGGTGGTGCAGCTCACAAGAGTGTTGGCACTGGAGCTGGGCGAATACGGTATAACCGTCAATGCGGTTGGCCCGGGTTTCACTGAGACGCCCGCAACTGTCGAGACCTCCGACGAATACCGCAACAACTTCCTTGCCCAGGTTGCGGCGGGCCGGTCAGGGCGCCCAACAGACATCGCCAATGCCGTGCTTTTCCTCGCCTCGCCCTCCGCGGAATACATCAATGGGCAGGTAATTTACGTTGACGGCGGGTACTCCGCAGGCAAGCTCACCGTTCGCGGTTGAGCCCGCGCCGTTCTCAGGGTTGTCAGGGTTGTCAGGGCTGTGCGCCAGACGAACCAGCCCCGGCGCCTGCCGCACGGTAATCCGCCGTCCGCCGGTGGCACCGAGGCGGAGGCAACCGGACGCCGGACTAGGGCACAAACGCATTCGCTAGCTTGGTCTGCTGGTTATCCTGTCGAATGTAACCACGAAGTTAACGTTTGGTTACAGTTCTGTGTACTACCCGCTCGTGCTGTTGTTAATGTTGACACGACTTAGGGGTCGATGTAGCCTTACGAAACCATCCCGCTTTAGGAGAGAGGATTTGAATCGAATACCGGCTTATAAGTTTTTCGTGCCATTCTTGCTGTTAATTGTGGTAACGGGCCTCATCGTGGCCTGCGGAGGCGCCGAGCAAGAGGAGTCAACTGATACAGCAACTTCAGCCACGCCAACAACGGCACCAGCGGCGCAAACCTCGGCCGGGGACGCCACTGAAGAGCCGGCAGCCCCCGGGGATAGCCCTGAGCCGACTGAGGCTGCCGAGCAGGCCCAGCAGGCCGCTGCCGCGGCAGGCCAGGCCCAGCAGAGCGAAGACGGCGCAACGGCAGTGCCGACGCCCACGGTGGTCCCAGCTTCGGTTCCAACAGATATCGGGGCGCCTGAATCAGTGGGCAAGCTGACTGTAGCGGTTGACGGGTGGGGATCCGACCTGCTCAACACCTGGGAAGACACTCAGCCCAGCTTCCTGCGCGACTATTTCCTCACCCGACTGCTCACTCGGGATGAGAACATGGTAATACGGCCCCTGCTGGCCCAGGAGTGGGAACAGACGGAAGACGGCATCAGTCTGGTATTGCACCCTGACGCGAGGTGCCAGAACGGGGAAGCCCTAGACGCCGCGAACGTCAAGACCAATATCGACGGTATCCTAGGGAACATTGATGGCTTCGCCGGGAGTTTTCTCGCGAGCACCATTGATAGCCTCGTCGACGCGGATGCCATTGACGTAATTAGCGATACGGAAATTTTCATAGGGACCGACTCCGCCAGTCCGGCTGGGTGGTCGACCCTGCACGGGGCCAACTACCATCTCGTTTGGTTCCACCCGTCGGCGTACCTGATCGAAGTCGGACATCAGGAATACGTAAAGAACCCAGTGGGCTGCGGCCCCTACGAACTTACCGAGTTCAACCCTGGCGACTCCGCCACTCTAGTCCGGTGGGACGACTTCTGGGGCGATTACGAGTACTACAAGATGCCACAGCACGAAATCCTTGAGCTGGTGAAAGTTCCGGACGCCACAGGGCGTTACGCTCAGTTGAGCGCGGGTAGCGTGGACATGGCTCTGGGGCTTCCATTCCCCATTGCCAAGGACCTGATTCGATCCGAAGACGGGGCGGAAGGCGCGGGCGTCAACCCGGGCAATGGCGATATCTGGACCCAGACGCTGGGCGCCAACGGCAAGATGCAAGTCGCCTTCGACCTTGAGTTCGCGCTGAAGGAACTAGATGCAGACGGCAATCCGAAAGCCGACCCCGCGGAGTGGGGTAACGACCCCACCCTCAACGTCCGCGTCCGCGAGGCACTGGCGCTGGCTGTGGACAAGCAGTCAATTCTGGACACCGGTTTTGGCTTCCTGTTGCCCAATCAGTCAATCTGCAACAAGGGATCTTTCGGCTGGCGGGAGTCTCAGGACTTCGTCAGTCCCTACGACCCCGAGCGGGCAAAGCAGATCCTGGAGGAGGAGGGATTCGGCGACGGCTTCTCCCTGTCGGCCCACTTTGGCGAATTTACGGGGCGGCCCAACCAGCGGGAGGCCATGGATATCATAGCCAGCAACTGGAAGGATCTCGGCATTGAACTGTCTGTGAACGAACATGACCCGTTCACCTACTACTCCAGCGGCGACGCCGGCAATCGCGAGTACCAGTCAGTCAACGAGTGGAGCTGGGGCCGACAGGAGCACTGCTCCTTCCTCGTGAACCTGGCCTACTCATCCAAAGGTTTCCGAAACGAATACAACGACGAGAGCGACAGGCTGAACGAGGAGCTGGGCAATACAGTAGACCCGGTCCGTCAGTTGGAACTCATGGCGATGGTCGACGACATAGCCCTGGAAAATCACTGGATCATACCTCTGTATGACGCCAGCGCAGTGTACGGCTACACAGACCGTGTGCTAGAGCACAGGCAGCCGCCGTTCGGCGCCCACTTTACGGACTTGAACCGGATCATTCTCAGGGACTAGACCGATAGGATTCCCTTCGGCAACTATCGGACAATGGCAAGGGAACCCAAGTGCAAGGGTTCCCTTGTCTGTACCTCAGGAAACACCACCGGCAGTTCCGGCAACCCAGTCATGGGACCTGGTAACTGGGCTTTAGGGAGTACAAGTGAGCAGGTACGTGCTAGTCAGGAGCCTTCAAGGGTTGCTTACCCTGTGGTTGGTAACCGTTGCTGTCTTCTTCCTGGTGCGGCTCACAGGCAATCCCATCAATTTCCTGGTATCAGCAGAGGCCAGCCCGGAGGACCGCCAGCGGCTCATTGAATATTACGGATTCGACAAGAGCTACTGGGAACAGTACATCAATTACAACAAGAACTTAGTTCAAGGAAAATTCGGCGAATCTCTGCGGTGGGATTCGAGGGACGCCTTTGAGGTCTTCGTAGACCGTCTTCCCGCCACGGTACAGCTGACCCTCGCTGCTATGGTTTTCTCCATAGTGGTTGGCGTAACGCTGGGGGTGCTGTCAGCGACGAACCCGGATTCCATCTTCGACCGGGTGGGCAAGGTGGCCGCCATCCTGGGACAGTCCATGCCCATTTTCTGGGTGGGAATTCTGATGATCTTGGTATTCGCCGTTTACTTCAGGGTGTTGCCTGCAGGCGGCAGTATCGAAAGGCTGGGCTGGAAGGCCATCGTCCTCCCGGCCGTTACTCTGGGCTGGCTGTTCGTGGCAGCCCACATGCGCATCGTGCGCTCCAGCATGCTGGAGGTACTGGACTCTGAATACATCAAGATGATCCGGGCCAAGGGCCTGCCCCGTCGCTTGGTCATCTGGAAGCACGCTCTCAAGAATGCCTCGATTCCCATTTTTACCCTGTTCATGGTGAATTTTGCCCAATTGATTTCCGGAGCCGTGGTCACGGAGACCATCTTCGCTTGGCCTGGTATTGGCCGGCTGCTCGTGGATTCCATATTTGTGCGGGATTTCGCAGTGGCGCAGACGGTGGTGTTTTTTGGAGCCGCTATCATCGTGTCAATAAATCTAACAGTGGATATCATATATGGATTCCTCGACCCAAGAATTCGCGTGGCACAAGAAAGAGGCCGCTGAGTGGCTGTAGTACAGCAACCAGGGCTGGGGCTGGAACCGCCCGCCGCGCCGGTATCTCTGTCTGAACGGACGCAAAGGGCTCTGGCCCCCTTGGCAGCGGTGCGCTCTACCATGCGGGGTGTACCGAAGTTCTCCTTCTTCTACTTGGCCGTGATCATAATAGTTACGGTCTTTGCCGCCCAGATCGTGCCCTTCGACCCGATCAAGACTCAACCCACCAAAATCCTGCTGGAGCCCACCTGGGGACAGCATCTTCTGGGCACCGACCATCTCGGCCGCGACATACTCAGCAGGATGATCTATGGCGCCAGAATCTCGGTCATCGTCGGATTCATGGCGGTGTTCATCTCCGGAGCGGTGGGCACGTTGATCGCGCTGGTCAGCGGCGTTGCCCGGGGTTGGGTTGACACCATCCTCATGCGCCTCACCGACGGCTTCCTGGCCTTGCCCTACCTGATGGTGGCGGTGACCGTGATAGCCATCCTGGGCGCAGGTCTCTGGAAGGTCATTTTTGTGATCGCCCTCCTGCGGTGGATGACCTACGCCCGGATCATCCGGGGCGAGGTCCTGTCGCTCATGCAGATGGACTACATCCGGCTGGCGCGCGTTGCCGGTTCAAGCAACCACCGCATAATTTTCCGGCACGTCGCCCCCAACATCTTAAACACTCTGCTGGTCCTAGCGACGCTTGAGGTTGGGCTGGCAATCATCGCCGAGGCCTCGCTGAGCTACCTGGGGCTGGGCATTCCGCGCCCGCAGCCGTCCTGGGGCAGCATGCTGGCCGAGTCGCAGAAGTGGGTGTTCGTGGCTTGGTGGCTGCCCATGGTGCCGGGCGTTGCAATCACGCTGCTGGTGATGTCCTTCAACCTGATGGGCGACTGGCTGCGGGACCGGACCGATCCCACGCGCCGCCAGCTGTAGGCGGCGCGGTCCCTCCACAAGCTCGGGGTCAGCGGGTCAGAATCTCCACGATCCTGGGGTTGATCTCCTCTGGCTTTTCCTGGTGCATGAAGTGGCCCGTGCCGGGAATGATGACCTTCTCCAGTCCGCCGGTGAAAAATGCGTCCATCGCCTCGCTCTCAAAGGATTCGAGGCGCCTGGGACGGTCCCGGGTGCCGTGCAGGGCAAGGGTGGGCACCGTAACCGGGCCTGCATTGATTCGTTCTTCGTCCCTCAGCAACGCCGGGTCCTGCGGCTCCGGGCCGAACCTCGCCCTATAGTAGCCAAGCGCGGCCTCCACCACTCCCGGCTTCCGGAAGGTTTCGCGAATGCTCTCGAGTGCGTAGGCCGGGATGTCCCACTCCGGTGAGGCGTCCCGCCACCACTGCTCCACGTAGGCGTAGTCGTTATGGGCCACTGCCCTTTCAGCGAAGGGCATCTGGAAGAAATAGAAGTGCCAGGTGCCCCTCAGGTACCAATAGTCCATCGCCAGTTCCTCGTCGACGCGTCCCGAGGCGATGATAACCAGCTTTTTCACTTTCTCCGGCGCGAGCACCGTCGCGCCGATCACTGCTCCCGCTCCCCAGTCGTTGCCGATGAGATAGGCCTGCCCGCCGCCAATGGCGTCGACCAGGGCGAGCGCATCGCGGGCCAGCACAACGGACCGGTAGTTCCCGTCCTCGGGCGCATCCGTGGGGGCGTAGCCGCGCATGAATGGGGCGACGGCCCGGAACCCCGCGTCGGCCAGGTCGGGGAGCAGGTGGCGGAAGGACCAGGCGTGGTCGGGAAAACCGTGCAGGCAGAGGGCGAGGGGCCCCTCGCCCAGCTCAAGGTAGTGGAAATTCAGGCCGTTGGCCTGAACCGAACCGGTCTTGAATTCAGTCATTATTCCTCCGGAAGATCGGGGAGACTCGGAGCGATGTTAGGCAAGGGCCTTGCCACTGTCAACGCTGCCAGTGATTGCGAAAACCAGCGGCCTGTGGTTGACACAGCGGGTAATGAGGTACATATTTGCCCCATTCCACGCCCTACTCGCGCCATCAGCCGACCAGCCCAGCGGAGGTGACGAGCGATGCCAGCCCGTACCGGACAGGAATACATCACCGGCCTCAAAGAACGACCTCGCGAGGTGTGGCTGAACGGAGAACGCATCAAGGACGTGGCAGAACACCCCGCGCTGCGTAACGGAGTGCGGTCGGTGGCTGCCCTCTACGACATGCAGCACGACCCGGCGCTGCGCGAGGAAATGACCTTCGCTTCCCCCACGACTGGCGACCCGGTGGGGCTCTCATTCCTCATTCCCAAGAGCATTGATGACCTGGTGCGGCGCCGCGAAATGATGACCAGATGGGCTTGGGCCAGTTGCGGAATGATGGGCCGCTCCCCCGATTTTATGAACACGATTTTCTCGGCCTGGGCCGGGTCGGCTGGCTATTTTGCCCAGGACCGGCCGGAATTCAAGCAGAACATGCTGAATTACCACGAGTTCATCCGGGAGAACGACGTAACACTCACCCACGCACTGGTGAACCTGCAACGGCGCCGCCACCAGGGGCCGACGGACATCCTCCACGATGATGTGGCCCTCACCATGGTCAAGGAGACCGACGCGGGTATCGTGGTCAAGGGAAGCCGCACGCTCGCGACGCTGGGGCCTATCTCCGACGAGATCGCAATATACCCGGTCGCCAGCCACAGGCTGGACGAGCAGGCCCGGAAGCAGACCTTCTCCTTCTCGATTCCGTGCGACACGCCGGGGGTCAAGTTCCTGTGCCGGGAAAGTTTCGATTTCGGTCGGTCCCACTTCAACCACCCGCTGGGCTCGCGGTTCGATGAAATGGACTCGGTGGTGTTTTTCGATGACGTGCTGGTGCCCTGGGAGCGGATCTTCCTGCTGGGCAACGTGGAGCTGGGCAACGGATACGCTGCAGGCACGCAGTCCGACGCCCACACCGGGCACCAGGTACTGAACCGGTGCCTGGTAAAAGCGGAGTTCATGCTGGGACTAGCCGACCTGATGGTGGATACTCTGGGTTCAGAGAGCATTCCTCACGTGCAGGAGCAGGTGGCAGAGCTGATTACCGACCGGGACGTGCTGCGTGCCTGCGTCCGGGCGGCGGAGGCCGACGCGACGATGAACCAATACGGCATGATGTCGCCGGACGTCAACGCCATGCGGGCGGGGCGGACCATCTTCGGCCGCACAATATACCCGCGCATGGTGGAGATCATCCAGATGCTTGGAACTGGCGGTCTCATGGCCCTGCCTGCCGAGGCCGACTTCGACTCCGGTATCGCACCGGAAATAGAGCGATACTTCGCCACCGATTCCACTGAAGCCCGCGACCGCGCCCGGATTTTCCACTTGGCTTGGGACGCGTCGTGTAGCGCCTTCAGCGGGCGGCAGGTGCTGTACGAGCGGATGTTTGGCGGCAACCCGGTACGAAATTCCATCACCCTTTTCCAGAACTACGAAAAGGAACCATTCAAAGCCAAAGTCCGGCAGTTCCTGGCGAACGAGGACTGGCCGTAGGGTTCCGCCTCGCCTCTTCCTTCTCCTTGACGTTGAAGGAAGAAGTTGGATGTAAAATAGAAGCGAAGCTGCGGCAGGAGGAAAGGAAATGTCATATACGCCAAAGAGCCTGGGGCACCTGGTTATGCGGGTGCGCGACATTGACCGGTCAGTGGACTTCTACACACGTGTTATGGGTCTGACCATCATGGAGAGGACGGCCAGCGGCACCGTCTTCATGTCGGCCAACACCGAGAAGTCCCACGAGCTGGCCATCCGCGCCATCGGCATGGACGCCAACGGTCCCGACCACTCGATTGTCGGTCAGGCCCACATGGCCTGGCAGATGGAGACCTTCGAGGACCTCCAGGAACTGTACGATCGCCTGAGGGAGAACAACGTTCGCATCGTGCGGATGGGCGACCATGGCGTTTCGATGGGCGTCTACCTGCTGGACCCCGATGACAACGAGATCGAGGCCTACTACGAGCAGCCGAAGGAACAGTGGGAACGCCACCCGGAGAAGGGCCTGTTCGGCAACCAGTTCCCCCGGCAGCTGGAGGAGCGGGTACCTGTGGCGGGCGACTAACTCGTAGCTGTCAGGATACAAGCATTGACGATTCAAGCAGACACAGGGGCGGAAAGGCTTTCCGCCCCTGAAGTGTTGCGAACAGCCTCCGAACTGGTTCCTGTCTTTGCGCAGCGGGCGGCACACACTGAAGAACTGCGACGACTGCCTGACGAATCCGTCAGCGAACTGCTGGCCTCAGGGCTGTATCGCATCGGGTTGCCGGTACGGTACGGCGGCATTGACGGCGACTACGGGCTGATGTACGAGGCGGCGGCCGAACTGGGCCGGGGGTGCCCCTCCACCGCTTGGTGCTATGGACTGTGGACAGGGCACGCATGGCTGATCGGCTACTGGCCGCTGGAGGCACAGGAGGAGGTGTTCGGTGTGAACCCGGACGCCCTGATCTCCAGCTCGCTGAACTTCGGCAGGTCCACCTGTGTTCCAGTGGACGGTGGTTACAGGATTTCGGGACGGTGGGAGTTCTCCAGCGGTTGTGATGCGTCGTCCTGGGTCATGCTGGGCCTTCCCGGAGTCGGCGAACGCTGTTGGGCCCTGGTGCCGCGGGAAGATTTCGAGATCATTGACACCTGGTTCGTTTCGGGACTCAAGGGCAGCGGCAGCAAGGACATTTCGATCAACGACGCCTTTGTTCCGTATCATCGGATAGTCGAGGTGTCCACCGCGGGAGACAGCGACCTGAGCGGATGGAAGCTGCACGAACAGCACCGCTACCGTGTGCCGATCCCGGTCCTCCTGGGGTGGGATCTCGTGGCGCCTATGCTGGGCATTGCCCAAGGGATGATCGACGAATTCGCGGCGAGGCTGGCAGGCACCGCGGGGCCAGGCAGGACCGCTGACTCTCCAGCCATCCACCTGCGGTTGTCCCACGCGGCCGCAGAGGTCGATGCCGCAAGGGCCCTGCTCGAGCGCGACGTTCGTGAAATCCTCCGGAAGGGCGAAGAGGGAGAACCCTTCAGTACCCTGGAGAGGGCGCGAGTCCGCAGGGACAAGGCGTTCACCACACAGCTGTGCCTCCAGGCCGTCAACCGCATCTTCGACGTCAGCGGCGGGCACGCCCTATTCGACTCCGTGCCTCTGCAGCGTTTCCATCGCGATGCTCACGCGGTGGCCCACCGGGACGCTCTGATCATGGACCTAGGCGGCCAGAACTATGGACGAGTGGTAATGGGTCTGCCTCCGGACAGCCCAATCTAGCGACCGCCTCCGCCTGTTCCCTGAGACATCACCCATGAACCTGCCCGCATCGGCCTTTTGACGCAATGGGCAGGTCGTATTGACGTCGTCTCCGGATGCACGGTAACAGGGAGAGTTTCATTATCGAAAGGTGGATCCGCCCCTCTTTCGTTATGTTTGCTGGCCCATGTTCCAGCCTTGACACCCCTATGGGGCGATGCTAGTATCGACTCAACCCCGCCGTCGCTTTGCGGCAGTTTTTGTGACGCGCAACCACCAATCCTCCGGTTGCCTGGCTGGCGGCACAGTTGCGCCACTGATATACCGACACGGCGCATACCCGTAAGGAGAATTGGCCATGCCCGAAATCGTAAAGGGACTCAAGGATGTCTACCTCGACACAACAGAGTCCAGCTTTATAGACGGCCAGGTGGGAAAGCTGCTTTATCGCGGCTACGACATCCACGATTTAGCTGAGAAATCCACCTTCGAGGAAGTCGTATATCTGTTGCTCTACGGCCATTTGCCCAACAAGCAACAGTTGGCCGACTTCGACACCGAACTCCGCGCCAACCGGCGCGTCCCCGACGGCATCATCACGGTTCTGGAGGTGATGAAGGACGCTCACCCGATGGACGCCCTCCGCACCGGTATTTCGGCCTTGGCGGGGTACGACGTGGAGGAGGTGGCGGACAACTCGGTCGAGGCCACCATTCGCAAGGGCATCCGCCTGACCGCCCAGGCACCGACGATCGTAGCGGCCCATCATCGCCTGAGGCAGGGACTGGAGCCCGTCGCTCCCAACCCCGAGTTAAACCACGCCGGCAACTTCCTGTACATGATGTTCGGCGAGTTGCCGGACGAAGAGACCGCGGGCCTGCTGGACGTGGACTTCATTCTCCACGCCGAGCACGGAGCCAACGCCTCCGCGTTCGCCGCGCGGGTAACCGCCTCCACCATCTCCGACCTTCATTCGGCAGTGGTAACCGGGGTCGGGACGCTGAAGGGGCCAGCCCACGGCGGGGCGGCAGAAGAAGTGATGAAGATGTCACTGGACATCGGGAACCCAGAGAACGCCGAGGAATACGCACGGCGGCACCTGGAGGCTGGCGGCCGTATCATGGGCTTCGGCCACCGCGTCTACCGGGCCGAGGACCCGCGGGCCCGCCACCTGCGATCCCGGGCACAGGCATTGGGCGAGACGAAGGGAGAACCCCGCTGGTTCCAGATCCTCTCGCACCTGGAACAAAAGACAATGCTGCCCTACCGCGACCGGGGCATCTGCGTAAACGTGGACTTTTTCGCTGGGGCGATCTATTACCTGCTAGACATTCCCGACGACCTGTTCATCTCCATTTTCGCGCTGGGCCGCATCCCCGGCTGGACACTGCAGTGCGTGGAGCAGTACCAGGACAACATCCTAATTCGCCCACTGCTTCAGTACACCGGCCCGATGGATCTGGAGTACGTGCCGATAGAACAGCGGGCCTAGAGCGTCCTGTAATTCAGACAAACGAGAGGGGCCGTGGTTACGGCCCCTTCGGTTTTTACCGCCAAACGAACCGCAGCCGGAAAATGAGACCAGCAATGTCCGCCGAGGCAGAAATACGCCGTCGCATAGCCGCCCGGGGGCCGATCACATTCGCCGAATTCATGGACGTGGCGCTGTACCATCCCCGTGGCGGGTACTACACATCGGAAGGGAGAATCGGCGCTGCCGGCGACTACTACACCAGCCCGGCGGTCCATCCGGCTTTCGGGGCATTGCTGGCCTTGCAGCTGTTCCAGTTCTGGAGACTGCTGGGGGAGCCTGCGCCATTCACAGTGGTAGAGGCCGGGGCAGGCAACGGACTTCTATGCCGGGACATCGCAACAGCTGCCTCTGGGTTGAACGCTGGATTCCGCCAAAGCCTGCGCTACGTCTGTGTCGATCGGTCGGCGGCTCCTGGCCACGAAAGCGATCTGCTGGGGGGACATCGTGTCGCATCAGACGGCATACCGCTTCGTGCGATCGTCGGTTGCATCCTCTCCAATGAGTTGCTTGACGCGATGCCCGTCCACCAGATTACGGTGGAGGGCGGCGAACTGCGCGAGGTCTATGTTGGATTGCGTGGGGACGAACTGATCACCCAGACAAGCGAACCCTCCACTCCGCTGCTCGCCGAACGGCTGGACTCATTGGGAATCAGGCTGCAAGAGGGCCAAACCGCAGAAGTGAATCTGCATCTCGACGGCTGGGCCGGTGCGTTATCGCAAGCATTGACCCGCGGGTTCGTGCTGACCATCGACTACGGCAGAACGGCGGAGGACCTGTATTCAGCCACGGAGCGTTTCCGGGGTACGCTGACAACCTACCGCGACCACCTGCAGACGGACCGGCCCCTGGAACGAATCGGCCAGCAGGACATGTCGGCGCAGGTCGACTTTACGGCGTTGGCAAGGGCCGGCGCACGTGCGGGGCTGGACTGCCTGGGGTACGCAACCCAGGCCGAATTCCTGCGCAACCTGGGACTGGATGTCCTGCTTCGACGCCCACCCACTGATCCCCGCCAGCTCTGGCAGTCAGCCAGGATGGGCTTGCGGGAGCTGGTCAAACCGGGCGGCATGGGCGATTTCAAGGTGATGGTCCACGGCAAAAACGTCGGACAGCCGGAGTTGTGGGGCTACAGCAGGTCAGATGAGCCGGGCGCGATTGTCCGGGGCATGCCTGCGCCAGTGCCAACCGCAGACCACATCAACCTGGCCGCCGGACGGTATCCCGCAACGGAAGTCGAGTTCGAAATGGCCTGGGACACCCTCTGGCCCGGGTACGAAACGCCGCAGTGACCTTCGGCTTGAGCCCAGAACCTACGCCTCAGTTTCGGCCAAGCCAATTCGCGTAGAGACGGGCTTCATGCTCTCCACAATGAAGGTGATGTGTTCGTCGAGATCCACGCCCAGCTCATCGGCGCCCTTCTGAATGTCTTCGCGATTCACGTCCTTGGCAAAGGCCTTGTCCTTCATCTTCCGGCGCACCGACCGGGGTGTAACTTCGCCGAGGCTCTTGTTGGGACGCACCAGCGCAACGGCCCGTATGAAGCCGGAAAGCTCATCAACGGCGAACAGGGTGTGCTCCATCAGCGACTCGCGCGGGATGCCCGTGTGCTCGCCGTGGGTCAGCACGGCGCGGATGATATCCTCCGGATAACCGGCCTTCCGCAGCATTTCGGCCCCGTAGGTCGGATGACTCTCCGGCGTGGGGCAAATCTCCCAGTCAAAGTCGTGGAGCAGCCCCGCGATCCCCCAGCGCTCCTCGTCATCGCCATATTTGCGGGCATAGCCGCGCATAGACGCCTCCACCGACAGCAGGTGTTTCATCAGCATATCGGTCTTGACGTGGCGGCTCAGAAAATCAAGGGTAATGTCCCTATTCATCGTTTCCATCGAGGCGTTCCTCCGGGTCGTCGGTGGATTGGTCTTGCATTTCATCCGAGGGGGGCCGCCAGCCGGGCCGCGGCAGGCAGCGGACGGCGGTGGTGAGGAAGCCGCTGTGGGCCACCATCCGGTGCGACGGCCGGACGCTGCGTTCGGTCACGTGCCAGGTCCTGAGCAAAGTTTCCATCGACTCCACCATCTGATAGCGGCCGTCCCGTTCGAGGGCGCCCACCAGCCGGTGGACCTGCAGCACCGTGGGCAGAAAGCTGAGCATCACCCCACCCATTACCAGCGAGTCGGCAATGGTGCCCACGGACTGCCAGGGTTCGGGCACGTCCAGCACCACCCGGTCGACATCGCGCTCCTCTATGCCGTCGTAGATGTTCCTGACCTTGACTTCCAGGTTGGAAGTATCAGGAATTACACGCTTGATGTTGCGCATTGCCTTGGGCAGGACGGACTCATCTATCTCATAGGTGATGACCCTGCCGTCCTTCCCCACGGCGCGGAGCAGGGCAGCGGTCAAGGAACCGGATCCCAGGCCACCCTCGATGACCGTGGCGCCCGGGAAAATGTCGGCGAAGCTGACGATGTTGCCCAAGTCCTTTTGGTAAATGATCTGGGGTCCACGCGGCATCTGGCGCACGTAGTCGCCCAGCGTGGGCCGCACCGCCAGCAGGGTGTGTCCACGGTCCGTGCGGTACCAGCCTCCGACGCTTCCGCCGATGATCTGGTCGTGCCGCAGCCGGCCCAGGTGGCTGTGAAAAGTTTCTGCCTCGTCCAGCGTCAGCATGTAGCGGCGCGACTTGCGGTCCAGGAGGAGGGCAAGCTCGCCGCCCTGGAAACAATTGCGATCATTTCCGTCAGCTACATGCTGTTCGTCGCTGGCCGGGGGCGAAGGGGTCTCGTTCACTGGTTCGTTCAAGGCGATAGTTTAATCTCCAGCAGGCGCCGGAGCCTTGCCTTCATCGTAAACGGCAGGGTAAGCGGCAGGCCGGGCACCCTCCAGGTAAGTGGTGTTGTGGTCGGCATAGGGATTCATGTCAGGGAAAACCACCAGCAATTCGGCGTTCTCCTCACCCACCACCCTGAACCCGTGCTTCGCACCGGGAGGGATGACCACCGTGTGATCCTTTTCCACTCGGTGCACCTCGCCATCGATTCGGACTTCCAGGGTGCCCGACATTATGACAATTAGCTCATCGATATTGTGAGTGTGCAAAGGGGCGCCGGTACCGGGCTCCGCGGTGTTGAGGCTGAGGGAGGTGGAAACGCCGTGTTCGTGGGTAGTGATGTCCCACTTGCGGTAGCCTGGCCTCCAGGGCACCTCGGGCGCGTGGCGGTGGTCAATAATCGGCATATCGCGTCCTTTCCGCCGGAGATGTGCAGCCGCGAAAGGCCGCAGCGGGTTTGCCTATTGTACGCCATACGGCCGCTGCACCGCACGAGGATTGCGCCGCCGTCCCCTGTTGGGATACATTCTCCATATCAAAAACCTCGAATGGCGGTTGTATGGAGCGACGCCTTTTCACCCTCGAGGAGGCGAATCAACTGGTGCCCTGGCTGGTGCGCACGTTCCAGCGGCTCAATGCGTCCATGGCTAGGCTGGAGGAAGTCAGGGAACGCCTGACGGAACTACGGCGAACACTACAGCGGCTGAACGGGACATTCCAGCAACACAACGAAATAATCAGGATGCAGTCAGAGCTCGACGACATGGGAAGGGAGCTCCAGGGTGTGGTCGATGACATAGTCGCCGAGGGTATCATCATCCGGGACATCCCAAGGGGGCTGGTGGACTTTCCCCACAGGCGTGAGGGGCGAGAGGTGTTCCTCTGCTGGGTAAGCGGCGAGGACAGCATTGGCTTCTGGCACGACACCAACCGTGGCTTTGATCACCGGCAACCGCTGTAGACGCAGAATGCTCCTCCACCCAATAACATTCCCACCTGGACTCAAAGCTACAAGTCGGCCTGGAGCCGCGGAGTAAGCGTCGGCCGCAAGTGATCTTGCCGGTGCAGGTCATGGCAGATTCGGGGTATTATTGAGTCTGTAATTTTACTGCAGAGGGAGAGAACCATGGCCGAATACATTCCATCGACCGCCGATTGGGTTCGAGAACAGGTGGAGCTTTATGAAGGCAGCGGGGGCATCCAGGGCACCACGCTGCGCGACACGGGACTCCCGGTCATCGTCGTGACCAATCAAGGCAACAAGACCGGCGCCATCAGGAAGACACCATTGATGCGGGTGAAGGACGGCAACAACTATGTGCTGGTGGGTTCCAAGGGTGGAGCTCCCAAGAACCCGGTGTGGGTTTACAACCTAAGGACCGACGCCAACGTGGAAATCCAGGACGAGGCCGATGTCCACACGATGAAGGTCCGTGAGGTCCGCGATGACTCTGAGCGGACCAGGCTGTGGGAAATCTCAGTCGAGGCGTTCCCTCCCTACGCGGAGTACCAGGAGCGCACGACCCGTAAGATCCCGGTGTTCCTGGCCGAACCGGCGTAGCAACAGCCTGCGCCCTTTATTCAAGGGCGTACCGCTGGCAACGGATCCCCTCGAAATAGCAGGTGCGCCTGCCAGAAACCACGCATGAACCGGCCGGTTCCCTAGGATTGAGGAACCGGCCGGTTCAGCTTCAATTTTGCTCCAATCGATCTCCTCCTCTTTCAGCCCAGTCGGGTTCGGATTCGGAATGAGCATGGATGAAATGGTGGTGGCCGAAGTGGCTCCGACCGCCGCCCCGGGCAATCGCGTTTTAACCTTCTTCTCATCTAGTTACCCACTATTGCCAGAGAATTCCCCGTCATTCCAGCTTTCGCGGGAATCCAATGTCCTTCAACGTCTGGAATGTGGGCGCAACCCGACAACCCTGGATTCCCGCTTTCGCGGGAATGACGGGCACCGGCAAAGCTGTTTTGATTAAAACGCGATTGCCCTAGAACGCCGCCCGATCAGATTGGAGGATGTTTTCCTTTCCCAATATAATTGGAGTATGTTCTCACTTCCTGCCAACTTGAAGCAAAGGTTGTTTTTCCCCTTTCAGCGGCATCGGGAAAGGGTCGTCGGCCACGTGGAGCGTCAGAAGGGCCGGGTAGCGAGCCACCGCGGCTACCGGAGGACCCGTGTGCGCATTCGTCGCACCGAGCGGCGTTTGATGGCAAATCCCATGGCAGAGCTGGCTTACCGCACTGTCCGGGAAATGAGTGCTGATGACGCCACGCACATGGCAGCGGGTCTGGCCTATTACGCTGTCCTTTCGGTCTTCCCGCTGACGGTGGGGATAATCAGTCTCCTGAGCTTGCTGATCGAACCGGAAGCACTGGAGGGAGAGGTCTTCAGCTTCCTGCAGACCTATCTCCCAGTTTCCAAGGAACTGCTCTCGACCAACATAGAAGCGGCGGGTAGCATTCACGGCTTTCTGGGAGTTGTCAGCTTCCTGGGCCTGTTCTGGTCGGCAAGCCTGATGTTTGGCGCCATCAGCCGCTCGGTAAACAGGGCCTGGGACATTCACCAAGACCGGCCCTTCTACATCGACAAGCTACGACACATCGCCATGGCTCTCAGTGTCGCGCCGTTCTTCCTGTTGTCAGTGAGCACCACAGCGGCGTTGCAGATGCTCGAAGGTGTGGAGGTGCCCGTTTTTGGCCGCATGGCGTTCCTTGACAACGCCCTAGCCAGCTTTCTGTCGCGGATATTGCCCTTTGTGTTTTCCCTAACCATATTCCTGCTGGTCTACAAGTTCACGCCCAACACGCATACCCACTGGCGGTACATCTGGCCCGGAGCGCTCCTGGCGGCGGTACTCTTTGAGATCTCCAAGAGCGTTTTTGTTTTCTACGTTGACAACTACGCGAACTATGCGGAGATCTACGGCTCGCTGGCATCGGTGATCGTCCTGCTGGCTTGGACCTACTTCTCGGGTCTCATTCTCATCGCAGGTGCCGAATTCTCGTCGGAATATGAACGAATGCGTCGCGGAGTTGAGCGGGGACAGGTCATCAGCAGTGCCCAAAGGCGCGCTTCGGTAGCCAGGCCATCGCGGGAGGTCCCGGGGCGGCCCGCCGCAGCCGACCCCCCCGGCCCCGCAACACCCAGCGGCGAGCAAAGCCATCGACAGTCAGGGGAAGAGGACTGATCAGTCCTCTACCGTGTCGCCGCCCTCCCGGTCCTCCGTTTCCATTGCGCCGTCCGGCGGACCTGCGTTGCCCTCCTGCGTCGTGGATGCCGGTGGCGCTTGCCATTGCCTCAATTGCAGGAGGCACGCGGGATCACACGAGATTCGGCCCGGTGTCAAATCGATTCCGGGCCGAATCTGCCGCTTGAATAGCTCCGGCGCGGCCACCCGCGCCTAAACCCCTCCGGTTGCTGGGCGATGCCGCAGTCGCAGCTAGCCTCTCTGCAGCGCGTACCTATAGCCGGTGTGAGTGCCGCGGTCTGGTACTCCTGTGGGACTCGCTGCTGGGAACGGGTAAGACAGATCGGCATTTTTCTCGCCGAGGGTATTCCGAACGGCTCCGATGCCTTCCACCTCCATCTCCACCACATCGCCCGGCTCGAGGAAGCGGGCCGCCTCGTAACCCTTGCGGATGGCCTCGCGCACCGAGCCGCCGCCCACCGTGCCGCTGCCTATAACGTCGCCAGGTGCAATGCGGCTGTCCTTGGACGCCCGCTGCACGATCTCGCCCCAAGTATAGTAGGCCATGGCAGCGTCACCGTCGGTGAGCCAAGACTCGCCATTGACCCGCACCTGGCACTTGACGGCTAACCGTCCGTCGCGGATGTAGGGAGCCATTTCGTCAGTGGTGACCACCCACGGACCCAGGGTGCTGGCAGTGTCCTTACCCTTGGCCGGCCCCAGGCCGAAGGCCATCTCGTCGAACTGCACGTCGCGGGCGCTCCAGTCGTTGAAGATGCAAAACCCGGCGATGTGGGACAGGGCGTCCGCCTGCGGTACGTCGGTACCGTTTCTGCCGATGACTGCACCGATCTCCATCTCGTAGTCGTACTGATCGGAGGTCGAGGGGAAGGGCACGGTATCGTCGGGGCCGTAGATGCAGAGCGTGTTGGAGAAATAGAATACCGGCATCCGGTACCATACCTCGTTGGGTTCGCGGGTGCCCTGAGAGCTGGCGTGTTCCTCGTAGACGATGAAGTCGCGTACCGTCGGCGGCTGCAGAACCGGAGAGCGGAGCTGTACGGCTTCCAGCGCCACGGCGGGAGCAGCGGCTCCTCCGGCCAGGGCGTCGCCCACCCGGTCGACGGCGGATTCGTCGAGCGCAAGCAGTGCCCCGACGTCGCGTATTGTGCGCGGCTCCCCCAGCAGCACGGTTACGTCCACCACGCTGTCGCCCTGGAGGACCCCGCAGCGCGGCCCATTGCCCAAATCGTAGGTCAGCAGTTTCATTTCAGATACTCCTTGGATCATCACTGGATACAAAAAGGACGCAGAACCTACCTATCTTGAAGAGGTCTCTGCGTCCACATCATCCGGGCGGTTTTTAGTGCATGGGAGAGAAGCTGGCCGGGATCATGATCTTGTTTTCCTGGGAGACGCGGCCCGGGGCGCCGCTGGGCCACTGGGGAATCTTGCTGGCAGCGGCTCGCACCTCGGCCCGGTGGCCAAGGTCCTTGTAGGGCCAGATGTGCATCCACTTGTTCAGCCCGCCGAACTCGGTGTACATCCCGGCTGCCAGCGGCGAGAACTCCTCGCGGTAGGGCAGGGACTCGGCCCAGCGGCGCAGCAGCTCGGGCATGGAGCCGGGCTGATAGGTGTAGGTGCGCATCTCATAGATGTCGCCCAAGGCCTGGTCGCCGCCCATGGGACGCATGAAGGGCGCCGGTTGCCAGACTTCGGCGTTCATGTTCAGGATGTTGCCAGGGGTGATCTTCGGCGGCCAGTTGGATTCCTTGCTGGCGGCATCGCGAACTTTGGCCCGCTCCTCCAGGCTCTCGTAGCCCCAGACGTGGATAATCTGGTTCAGCGGCCCGATGTCGGTGTGCCAGAAGGCAGCGATGGGCGAATACTTCTCGCGATAGGGCAGGGCTTCGGCGAAGGCTTCCTCGGCCTGCTGGACGGCGCCCGGCTTCATATCGTAGGTGCGGACTTCATAAATCATGTGTTCTCCTTCAATGACGGTTGAATACCGACTCCGGGAAGTGTAGCAACGGAGCCAAGGGGCGGCAAGGGCGGGCGAAGCTGCCAACGAATGTGATAGCGCAACTGGGGTGATGGTGCCGCCCCCGCCCTCAGCTCAGCGGGAATCAGCTCCAGTCGGCCCGATTCACTTGCTTTCCCACTGTATCGGCGAGCAACCCAGCAGCGGGTGTTCCTCCGTGTTGCTGTGGATGCAGACATCCCAGCGAGCGCCGTCCTCTTTTTCATGCAAATCGGTCAGGACTTTGACCGACAGCCGACCGGAGCTTGGGTAATAGAAATGCGCTTCGGCGGAACTGTCGATACACCATGTTGTCCTTCCCTTATCGTCCTCTCCGCAGTAGTAGCCGAAAACCGCTTTGACAGGAGAACCACTCCTGTACACCACCACATTTGGCTTGCAGACTTGGCCTATCGGGGTGTTGGCATCACAGGCCGCAAAGGAGGACTGCCGGATTTTGACATCCAGCTTCAGAAGGCCGTCATGGGTCACCGACACTCCGTCCTTCCAGTCGATCGCGGGCCAGTTCCTGTTGTCCGGAGTGTGGCCGCCAATGAGCAGCGGCAGGCGTTCCCTTATGGCCCCTGCCGAGACACCGTTGGCGAAGGGCTGGTTGAGAACCCCCCCGGCATTGATTCCTATGACCTGCCCCTTCCTGTGAATTATCGGACCGCCGGAGTTGCCCCTGGCTAAATTCAAGGGCCGGTTTTCCATATCCCAGCCATTCTCGTCCGGTTGCGGTTCAAGCTTGTGGAAGTTGCCCCACGTGGCCTGCATCGCGTCGGCCCGGAGCGGGTAGCCGAAGGCCCCGATTTCGTCTCCTGAGAAGTATGAACCGCTTTCTGCCAGGGGCAGGGCCTCGAATCCCTCGGAACAGCAGATCCAGACTATCGCGAAGTCGTAGCGATCATCCTCTCCTATAACCAGGCCGGGGTAAATCGCCCTGTCTCCAACAACCGCCCTGACAGTGCCGGTCGCACCGTCGACCACGTGCTGGTTGGTGGCAACATAGGCCGAGTTGTCCAGCGCACGGATGATGAACCCGGACCCGCTGCCCTTGTTGGTAACAAGCTGCACTATCGACGGGTGCACCAGGTCGATTACTTCCCGGTATGACATGAGCGGCTCGGGCGTCGCTGTGGGCGTGGCGGTAGGTGCGCGAGTGGGCCTCGGCGTTACCGTGGGGACAGGCGTCGGCATTGGTGTAGGAGCCGGTGTCGGCGTTGCCGTGGGAGTGGGCGTGGGGGTCGGTGTGGGTGTTGGAGTGGGAGCCGGTGTCGGCGTTGCCGTGGGAGCGGGCGTGGGCGTGGGTGTTGGAGTGGGAGCCGATGTCGGCGTGGGCGTCGGCGTCGGGGTGGGCGTCGGCGTCGGCGTCGGGGTGGGCGCCAGCGTCGGGGTGGGCGCCAGTGTCGCTGTCGGAACAGGCATGGTAGTAGGCGTTGGGACCGGCGTTGACGTTGGAGGCTGGGTTGGGGTCGGCACGGGCGTATCGGTAGGGATGGCGGCGACGGCCGTGGACACGCCCGCTGCCACCGTGGCGGGTATGTCGGGCGTTACCGTGGGAACCGGCGTCGGCGTTGGCGCGTCTACGGGAGGGGTCGTCGGCGATGCGCCGGTGCAGCCAATCGCGGCCAGTAGCAGAACCATCAGGACGATGAGGCGCATCCTTGTCCTCCTCTACATTGTGTACATCATGGCAACCGTCGGCTGTCAGACAACCTTCAACAGGCGGCAAAACAACAGACGGCAATTATTATAACCAGCTAAACTGCGTACCGACCGAGCCAGTTCAGCGCGTATGCGAGTCGCTGGCATTATTCCCCTGTTATCAGTCTCGGAGGTGCCCGCCATGACCCAGGAACTGGGCCGCATCAGCCGTCCCGCTGCAGAGCAGTACCGGGGCCGCCGCAAGCTGATACTGGTGCCGCTGGTGTACAGTCCGGCGCCCGATGAACTCGGCGGCGCCGCGGCCCTGCAGAACTACTGGGAGCAGATGCAGACCCAGGTGGCGGCGCTGGAGAACGCCCTCGGCGGCCTGCGGCACACCTATCACGAGAGCGTCACCGCCGGCGGGGACGAGGGGATGGCGCAGCTCCAGGCCGGGGACCTCCGCAGCCTCGCCTTCATCGCGGGCAAGTGCGACCCCTCGGCAAGCTCAGGAGGCGCCGTGTTGGAGGCAACGGAGGACATCGAGATACTGCTGGAGACGCTGGACCTGCAACGCTGCCTCATGATGCCCATGGCCAGCCCCGTGGTAGCGTCCGGGCTGCAGGAATGGCACGCTGAAGCCAACCGGCGCCGTTACGAGTACATTGCCGCTCGCATCGACGCGACCCTTGAGGAGGAAGGGGTCGGGCTGCTGCTCATCAGCGAACGCCACCAGGTACAGTTCCCGCCCGACGTGGAGGTCTTCTACGTATCACCGCCCGCCCTCGACGATTTCCGCCGCTGGCTGCAGAACTGGGCGGCCCGCCAGCAACAGGCCGCCGTCGACGCGGCCGCGAGTGGCTTTGCCGGCAGCGATTCGGAGGGAGATGCGGCAATTGACACGCCGTCTGTCTGATTTCATACTTGCGGAGACCAAATAGATGAGCAAAATCGCCCTGCCGGGCCGATATGGGGGCGCTTGATGAATCGAGAGTTCTTCTTCTTTACCGAGATGGGCTACACCGCCTATCCGCAGGACGAGGCAAAGCGGGTCGGCTACAACAACCTCATGTTCCCCAACGAGCACTTCAGCCCAGAGAAGGCGCAGGATCTGTACAGCATGTACTTCGATGAGCTGCAGTACTGCACCGAAGCGGGGTTCGACGGTGTGATGATCAACGAGCATCACAACAATCCGCTGTGCATGATGCCGTCGGTCAACGTCATCGGGTCGGTGCTGGCGTCGCGTACCAAGCAGGGCAAGATCGTGTTCCTGGGCAACGTGCTGCCCATCCACGATAACCCTCTGCGGGTCGCCGAGGAAATCGCGATGATCGACATCCTCTCGGGCGGACGCGTGGTCTGCGGCTTCGTTCGCGGCATCGGCCAGGAGAGCATGGCCACCAACACCAACCCCATTTACAACCGCGAACGATTCGACGAGGCCCACAACGTGATCGTGCAGGCCTGGACCAATCCAGGTCCTTTCCGGTACGAGGGCAAGCACTACCACTACCGCGTGGTCAACCCTTGGGTGATGCCGCTGCAGAAGCCGCACCCGCCCATCTGGATACCGGGAGTGGCCTCGCCGGAGTCGGTGATCTGGGCCGCCAAACACCAGTACCCCTACGTTGCCCTGGCCCCGCCTCTACCGCTGCTGTCGGACATTTACCAGCTGTACCAGAACACCGCCGAGGCCGACGGATGGACGCCGACGCCGGAGCATCGCGGGTACGCAGTGCGGGTAAACGTGGCGGATTCCGACGAAAAGGCGTACGAGGAGGGCAAGAACTTCTACTGGCAGTTGGGGACGTCCTTCGGCGTCACGCCCAACCACTGGCTGGCTCCGCCGGGCTACCTGACCCGCGCGGCGGCCACCGGCCCCCGGGAGCAGGCCCGACGCGCCGTGCAGACCGTCGTCCCCGGCGGTCCTGTCCTGCCTTATGACGACGCCCAGGAAACCTACCAGATCGTGACCGGAAATCCGGACACGGTCATCAAGAAGATGAAGCACCTGATCGACATTATCGACCCTGGCTACATCATCTTCTGGGGCCGCGAGGGGCCCATGTCCCACGAGGTCGCGGTACGCAGCATCGACCTGATGACCCAGGAGGTCATTCCGGCCCTCCGCCAGTATGAGGCCCAGCGGGAAGGGTAGCCGGAATGGGCATCCCATAGCGCTATTGCAGTCCCGCCAACCGACAAGGCCAAGAAACAAGGCATCGAGAACCGGTGGCTGCCCCCAGGGCAGTCGCCGGTTGCTCTTTCCCGGTGGTCTCCCCGCCAACTGGCTCGACGGAACCCGACCACATGTGGGTGTTCATCGCTCTGACAAACCCCACCTGAGCTGACAGTCCCCGTCATACGCGGAGCCGGTCCTTGCGCCGCGACCGGCGGCGCCGGTAAGGGCAGCGCGACGAAACCGGTTGTGCGCTGGGAAATTATGATGTACTGCGGCACATTCCACTCGGCGATACTGCGAACCTTAAGCGCAAGAGCGATCTCGGCTCGGCTCCTTTCTGCAAGATTTTAGGGTTGTGGTCTCTGTGGCATCCAGCCCAACTCTTTTACTCGGCAAGGGAGTAAACGTGGAACCTTGGCGCACGTCTTCCACCCCAATTCCTCATCGCGGCCTCAGCTGCCCACTTGCCTGCTGATAAACGTGGACCCCGCCGGTCTTGCTGGCGGGGTCCACGCGTTTAGGCGCACCGCCGAAATGGGGACGCCCACAGCCCGGTAAGGCCATTGTTATTTTAGCAACGTTTGCAATGGGGTCAAGCTGGCAGGGTCGATTGCCTCCCGCAAGGCGAGTCTTTACTGTTAGGACTCCCTCATGTTGGAATGGCTTAGACGGAACGACTGGATCCAGGGGGACGGGAGCCGCTTTTCTCAGGTAACGAGCTTCGTGGCCTTCCTGGTGATGCCTGGTTGCGTGTTAGAGGCTGTCATCCAGTGGATCTTCCTGCGCGACTGAAGGCTCCTTCCTGTTACCCAAGAGAAACCGCCGACATTGTCGCGATACTCGGCGGTTTCGTACTTTACAGCGCCCTGAATTCGAAGGGACTCACCAGACTCACCAATTGACCGTCCACCCGGTCCGATCCCCTACCGCTCATCCCCCGGTAGCCGCGTCGCTACTGTGCCCATGCCGGCGGGGGGCCAGTTGCCGGTGAGGTAGTCGTAGAGATTTGCGGCGCTGATGCGCATTACCATCGGGGCCATGCCGTTCTGCTCCACGTCCATCGGGTAGCGCTCGGTCAGGGCGGTCAGTGTGGCCACCGCCTGTTCGCGGGTCAGGCCCCGGTCGATGGCACCCTGCACGTAGTCCTTCCACTCGATGATGAACTCGCCCTGCTCGTCCAGGTATTCCTTGCCGC
Source organism: Dehalococcoidia bacterium (assembly GCA_965249355.1). Lineage (GTDB taxonomy): Bacteria > Chloroflexota > Dehalococcoidia > Lucifugimonadales > UBA3495 > VXOI01. The sequence continues at coordinate 925,227 of CBDFLW010000004.1, read as the reverse complement.
AAAGCGCGCCGTGGCCCGGGACGAAGATGTCCTCGTCCAGCTTCCGCAGCGACTCGAGAGCCATCAGCCAGAGGTCCGGGTGGCACTCGTGGAGCCAAGTCTGGACTCCATGAAAGATGTTATCGCTGGTGAATACCACCCCCTCCTCTTTTATCACCACCGCTGCCTGGGACAGGGTGTGTCCGGGCATATAGATCATCTCGAAGGTGTGGTCCCCGACGCGCAGGATCATGCCGTCCTGGAAGGTAATCACCGGGGCATTGGCCCGGTAGCCCGCCAGCAGCGGTGGTTCGTCGGGTCCGAATGTGCCGATGCGGGCGGTGTGCTCGGCCATGTCGGTGTTCAGGATGCGGGTTCGAACACCCTCGTGAGCGATGACCGGGGCATCGAAAAAGGCGTTGCCGGTCCAGTGGTCGCCGTGCGGCTCGGTGTTGATGATGTAACGCAGCAAGCCGCGCTTTTCGATTTCGGCCTTCAGCCACATGGCGGTGCTGGGCTTGTGGGGACTGTCGATCATCACGATGCCGTCGGACGTCGTAACAAACCCGAAGTTGCAGCCCCGGACCTCTGTCTCCACCCATACGTTGCTTGTGAGCTGTTTCATATCTGTTCCCCCATTTCGTGGCATATGTTGTCGCCAATTCTGCCGACTATTCTGGAAACCCGACATTGTAACTGTTCAGAGTTGAGGAGAAACGAGCATCTGACGGCAGGCCAAGAGGGTGTTTAATCCCTGGGCGCGCCAGGTGCCGAAGAGGGAAGCCAGGGCCATCTTGGTGTCGGTGCCCTGCTCCGAGCGGGTGCCGCCGCTGATTTTGCGGCTGACCACCAGAGGCCGCAGGCTGCGCTCCGCAGCGTTGTTGTCCGAGGGCACATCAGGCTCCGCCACGAAGACAAACAGTTCCTTGACGTGCTTCTCGATACGCCGGCACAGGTTGCCCTGGGCGGCTGCTGGGTCTTGGGCGTAGGGACGGCACTGGGCCAGCAGTTTCCGCTCCAATTGCTGCTGGACCCGCTGCCGTTGCCGTGCTTGGGGATGGGCCAAGCTCTTGGCCGCCGAGTAAATGTGCTGGACTGCCGCCGCCCACCGGAGCAGTGAGGCATCCCTGGGGTACAGCGACTTCAGGTCGTGGATGTCCCGCAGCAGGTGCACCCAGCACCGCTGCTTCAGTCCCGGGTAGTGATGATAGGCGGCATAGAAGTCGCTGACCAACACCCTACTGAAGGACTGATCCAGCACCTCGTCCACCACCTCCTTGTGGCGGCCACGGCGCAGGAAGTACCGCTCGGTGGGGGTGCTGAAAGTCCAGACGAAGCCATTGGCGCCGTCCTCCCGCCAGCCCGTCTCGTCGGCGTGGACCACCGGGCTTGCCCGGATGCGCTCCAGAATCCAGTCCACCGCCGGTTGGGACTTTCGGGCCACCTGGTGAATGGCCCGGACGATGGCGCCGACGCTCAGGCGCAGTTGATGGACGGTGCGCAGATACCACTGGATGGTGCGGAAGGGCAACCGGCCCTCCTCCCGCAAGGCCACCATCAGGCTGAGCAGGTTGATGCCCAACCGCTGTTTCCCCAGCGCCACCTCGCCCAAGTCCACCTTGGGCACCTGGCGTTGCTCACACACTGGGCAAGTCCTGGCGATGAAGACATGTTCGGTTACTTGGACCGGAACCACCGGCAGGTCGATGACCTCCCGGGTGCGCTGGGTCCAGCCCCCGGACAGCCGGTGCCGCAATCAGGACAACTCTCCACGGCGTGCGCCACCCGCTGGGTGGGGGTCATGCGCTGGCGGGCGAAACCGTGGGGCCGGGGCTTCCTGGTCTGTTTTTCCCTGGGGGGCCGCTGGCCCGTTTGAGGCTTGATGCCGGGCATCCCTTTGGGGCCGCCCGGTTTGGCCTTTCCCTCCAGCGCCTCTATCCGCCGCTGCAACTGGGCGATGACGGTCTGCTGCTGGGCAATGATTGCCAACAAGGTTTCCCGGGGGGCGGCCGTCAGGTCAATGTCGGCATCCATGCCTATGATTTAACATAACCGCGAAACTGTCCCCCTTTGCTCTTTCGGCAACTTTCGGCCAATTCGCCTCATCAACTCTGAACTGTTACCCGACATTCTACACGGTTGACCTCCGGGACGGACGAGCCCTATGCTGGAATTCGCAATTGGCCCGGCCCAGGGAGCGTGTTGGACAGCCTCGACCTCGACCTGCACGGCAAGACGTGGCCCGAAGCCCTCAAAGAGTTCGTGGACTCCTACAACAGGGCTGTGCAGCCCGGCGGCCACGCATGCCGTACGCTGCGCGTCATTCACGGCTACGGGTCCGCGGGCGGCCCAGGGATTTTGCGGACACGATTTCGCAAGTTCCTGGAAAAGCACGCGGGGCTGCTGGAGTTCACCCCGGGCGAGAAAGCGGACGGCAATCCGGGCTACACCACGGTCAGGCCAATGTACCCTCTGCCCGGTGCAGACGCGGCGCTGTGCGAACTGGTGTGGGACTATTGCGAGCAGCCAAAGACGCTCACCAAGATAGTGGGACAGTTCCGTCGTTACGGCATGCCGCGAGTGCAGGGGGCCGTCCGGTCGCTGGAGGGGCAGAAGCGACTCCGCAAGATGGCTCGGGCCAGGAACAGCGTGTACCAGGCGGTGTGAACCCACAACCACAGCAGTGGGCAAACAAGCGGCGGTTGGTATAATCCCCTTAACGTCTACGGAGGACACTCATGGGCGAAATGTTGCAGCAGGGGGGACGGTTCCCCGAGCTGAATCTGAAACTCGTGGACGGCGGGACGCTGACCCTGCCCGGCGACGCGCCGAGCCGGTATACCGCACTGCTGTTCTACCGGGGGCACTGGTGACCCTACTGCCAGCGGCAGTTGGCCGCATACGAGGCAGCAAGGGCTGAGCTGGACGCACTGGAGGTCACCGTCTACGCGGTGAGCACGGATAACGAGGAGCAGGCACTGGAGGTTAAGGGGAAGGGCCTGTCCTTCGCGATGGCCTACGGGGCAACCAAGGCGGATGCCGACACCATCGGAGCCTGGTGGTCCGACGACCGGGGCGGCTTTGTGCAACCCGCCGAGTTCCTGCTCGGCCGTGGCGGGGTGGTTCTGGGATCGATGTACGCCTCCGGCCCGGTGGGGCGCATGGCCGCCGACGAGGTCATCCACGCCATCCGGTTCCGCGAGAACCGCAGGCGCCAGGAAGAGGGCGAGGCGGCAGGCTAGCGCGCTCCGGTGTACATTACCTCCCCTCTCCGGGAGAAGGTCGCTCGAGGGGAAGGTCGCTAAATTTCCCTCTCCCTGCAGGAGAGGATTCGGGTGAGGGCGAACCTCAGATGAACGAAGCCAATCAGCAACTTGTAGATATGATGGGGCACGTCTGGAACTCCATCAGCGAACTCTGCGACGGCGTTTCCGAGGCGGAGTGGAAGACGCCCACCGACTGCCCCGGCTGGTCAGTGCAGGACCAGATCTCGCACCTGGCCGGCTCGGAATCGGGCATCCTGGGCGACCCCGATCCCGGCCACACTCCGAGTGATGAGACCCTGGCTCACACACGCAGCGAGCAGGGGCAGCGGAACGAGGCGGTGGTGGACTATCGACGCTCGAGGGGCGGTCAGCAGGTCCTCGAGGAGTTCCGCGGGAATACCCGGCGCCGCCTCGAATTCCTCCGCAGCCAGTCCGACGATGACTTCGCAGCCGAAATGCAGACGCCGATAGGCCCGGCGCCAATGGCCGAGTTCATCAGCATCCGCATCATGGATGCCTGGGTGCACGAACAGGATATTCGCCGCGCACTTTATCGCCCAGGAAACTATGACAGCCCAGCGGCGGCCCACGCCCTGAACCGCGTCATCCGCGCCATGTCCTTCGTTGCGGCCCGGCGAGCGCAAGCTCCTGACGGCGCCACGGTGGTGTTCGACATCTCCGGCCCTGCAGGTCGCGTGATGGCCGTTGGCGTGGAAGGCGGAAGGGGCCGAGAACTGGACAATGTGCCGGACAGCCCAACTGTGCGCATCAGCGTGGACGCCGAGACCTTCGGGTGCCTGGGCTGCGGCCGGTGGGACCCCGACGAAGTATTGCGGTCGGGCAGGATTTCCATAGAGGGCGATTCTGCCTTGGGAGAGTCCATCATCAGGCAGATGAACATAATGCCGTAATGGCGCATTTTCCTCCAAGTATTCCCAGAGAGCGCAGAGGATTTCACTTCCTCTGCGCCAAGGTCTTTTAGTTTCCAATTCGAGTCACAGAGTTCCCATGATTTCGGCGCCTCCGTCATTTCGGCCTTGAGCCGGAATCCAGAGCCCCTTACCGTCTGGAATGTGGGCGCACCCAGACGGTCCTGGATTCCAGCTTTCGCTGGAATGACGGTGTATGGACGGTGCATGAGCGGGAAGCCGCGCTGCCTTGCTGTAATCAGATTTGCTCGCGGCGGCGGTCCTGGATTCCCGCTCCTGGCTTGAAAGAACCAAGGGGAGTGACGGGCACTTCGTGGGGATGACGGGGACTCTGCGACTCGTATTGGAAAACTAAAAGGCCCCGGCCCCGCCGCTTTGTCATGTATCTTCAAGGCTTAAACGATGATATTATTTCGTATGTAAAATCGTGAGGCTCCATAATCGCCTCTAGCTGAGTTGTTGATTTGCAAAGGCGCACTGAGGCTGAGGCCACCGAGAACGCAGAATCCGCCCCACAAGCCAGGGGCTTGGCGGCGCGTCTCCCTTTCCACTACAGCTGGATCGTCATCGCCATCCTGGCCACGGTCCAGATTTTCGCCAGCTCAATCAGCATGGCCGCAGGCATCATGTTGCCCCCACTCACCGACGAGGACGGGGCCTTTGGCTGGAATGAGAGCCTGGTGACCCTCGGCATCGCCTGCTACTACGGGTTTGGCGCCGTTTACGCTCCTGTCACAGGATGGCTGGGCGACCGGTTTGGTGCGCGCCCAATGCTGTTTGCGGCGGCCACCCTGTACATCATCAGCATGGTGCTCCTCAGCCGGATCAGCGAACTCTGGCATTTCTTCCTGTTCTTCGGCGTACTGCTATCACTTACCCAGTCGCTGGGCATGGTGCCGCTGATGGCGTCGGTGAGCGGCTGGTTCCGCCGCCGCCTGGGCTTGGGCATCGGCATCCTGTGGGCCGCCGGGGGCATCGGCACCGGCGCTTTCGCACCGCTTGCCGGCTGGCTTATCGAGACTCTGGGATGGCAAGGCAACTTTCTTATCATCGGGCTCGTCGGCGGAGGGGTCATGCTGGCCATGGTGCCATTCATGCGGAACCGTCCCGCCGATCTGGGCATACAGCCCTATGGGACCCGGCCCGGCGACTCCGTGACGGCCAAGCTGGCGAAAGGCATGGAGCAGTTGAGGGTGAAAGCCTTTAACCAGCACATCCGCCGCACTCGGCCATTCTGGAACCTTCCTCTGATCCACGGCCTGGGCTGCGCCGGCCACGGCATCATCCTGATCTACGTTGCCAAATACGCCATCGACTCGGGTGTTTTCCACTCGCTGGCCACAGCGGCTATCATCCTCACGATCATATCCCTGGTGAGCATAATCAGCAGGTTCGGCACTCCGGTGTTGGCCGAAATTTACGGCACTCGCCGGATGATGGCAGTCAGCCTAGCCGTTCAGGGCCTGACAGTGCCCATCATAATGTTCGGACCGGCCGAGCCATGGCTCTTCTACCTGTTCGCGGTCACCTTTGGCCTCGGATTCGGTGGTGAATGGACCGGCTATCTCATCATCAACCGCCAGTATTACGGCGACGGGCCGATGGGGACGGTCTACGGATGGCAGACCACCGGCGCGCTGATGGGCCACTTCGTTGCCACCGCCCTGGCGGGACTGATCATGTTTGCGACCGGCTCCTACCTGGCAGTCTTGGGTCTCTCCATGGCCTACAGTCTGGGCGGTGTGGTGGTGATTGCCATACTGGACGACACCTCACAGGTACTGATACCCGACTGGGAGAACGAGTTGCCGGAGGAGGCGCGGATGAGACCGCCCCCGGCTAGATCAGCCTCACCTCCGGCGCGAGTGCCCGCACCGGTGCCAGCCGGCGGCGATGGGGACGGATAGCTCGTCACCGGCACCCGCCCATTAAGAACAGGGCAGTTAAAGCAGGGGCGCACGAGTGTGCGCCCCTATCTTGTCTGGACCACTCCTCGCTACGGGGCCTACCGGACGCTTACTCGCCCTCGAGGAACTCCCGAACGTAGGCGGTGGCAGGTTCCTTGTCGTAGACGCTGTTAAGCAGGACCACGTTGCGGTAGACGTCGCCCTGGAAGAACCGCTCGTATAGAATCTGCCTCGATCCGAACGCGCTGCAGCAGGCGTCCCAGGCCAGCCGGAACAGCCGTATCCGGTCCTCCGCCGTGGCCGTGTCGGTATCCAGGTAACTCGCCAGTTCGTCGGCCAGCGGCCCACGCAGGTCGGCCTCGGTGGGAAGAGCCATCAGGCTGCTGGAACCCATCAGTTGCAGGATCTCCCCCATTCGCGGGTACATGCGGATGAACAGGTGGCGGGCCACCGTCAGCGGCATTTCCGCCGGGCACATCACGCCCCACTCGTCGGGAGCGGCGTCGGCCTCGGCCGACCGGAGCAGGGCCTTGGTTGTCTCCAGGTTTTCGATGATTTCGGCGGTCATCTGCATCATCTGTGGCTGCTGGCCGGAGCCGAGAGTGTGCTGCATCAGGTTGGCCAGTCCGAGAACGAACTCCAGCTTAACCACGTTTTTGGTCACCACCTGGTGGCCCGAGTGCAGGTACTGGTGAGTGCGGCGCGACATGTTGTTGCAGCGGTCCGGGTCGCCCAACAGGAACACCCGCTCCCAGGGCACGAAGACATTGTCGAAGAACGCCAGCGCGTCCATCTCTTCGAACCGTGAACCGAGCGGATGGTCAAAGTGCGAGCGGCCGTGGTCCACGCTCTCACGGCACAGGAACTTCAATCCGGGAGCGTCGCAGGGAATGGCGAAGGCGAAGGACGTCCGTCCCGGCGCCCCAGTGGGCAGCCGGTGGGACCGGGCGGGGTACACCGCTATCTCATCGGCGATGGGCAGAGTGGCCAGGAGCCGTGCCCCATGTACCACGATACCGGCGTCCGTCTCCTTGACCACGGACAGCGCGATGTCGGTATTGTCGTGCAGGATGGTCTCGGTGGGCGCCCTGCTGCGTTGCAGGTTGACGAGGGTGTGGGTGAGGACCAAGTCTTCCTCACGTACCTTTTCGTAATAGTTGCGGATGTTTTGCTTGAATTCCGGCCGGTCTTCCCCGAAATAATCGCCTGCCTCTGCCATGGCCATCAGGCTGACGTTTAGGAAGTCCGGCGTCCGGCCCATCATTCCGCAACTGACGCGCGCCCAGCGCCGCATCATTTTTCGCCTGGACTCCAGGTCTCCGGCGCTCTTGGGGACAATGAAGGAAAGGCCAACCTGCTCCCCGCTGGCCGGCGAGGCATAGGTCATCTCCGGCCCGGCCTCGGGATCGTGCTGCAGATCGTAGAGGCGGGCCAGCGTCTTCACCCCGTTGCTCAATCCAGGATGAGCCGTGGGGTCATTGATCCTTTCTCCCCGCATGTAGAGGGACGGCGGTCTTTCTCTCAGTCTCTCGATGTATTGCTGCCCGTTCCTGGCCGACATGCTGCTCCGCTCCACTTGCAATGCTGCTGGTACGCTGTGCTCCGCTTGGGCGCGCACGGCGGCTTCCCCGCTGGGGTGATTATCTTAACCCATATCTCGCCCATTTTGGCGGGATTCCGTATCCGTAGTCCGGTGCCCGTTCAGCGGGAGCCAAGGCAGGCGTGATCCGGCTGCTTCGTGCCTGGCGGAGAGGGCGTAAATGGACAGACAGGGACATTGCGATGGAGCGGCATCGGAGCGGCATCATGGAAGGTGACAGCACCGAATGGCAATGTGAATCCCTTGACACTCCATAAGGGTTGTGATAATTTTCACTCGGTTTTCGGCCCGCTGGTTTTCTTGATCTGGAGCTGAATTGCTGAAGGGGCAGAAATCCGGGCCGCAACTCCCCGCCCAGGCGGGGACAAGTTTTGCCAGAGACAGGCAGGCCGCAACCAGGGGCGGATTCAGGGTGAACGGTTTTCCATGGACCCCAAAGCGCTAACCAGCACCGACTGGCATAACATTCACCTCTTTCTGCAGTGGTTCTGGATCTACTTCCCACTGATAGCCACTTTTGCCGTCACCATGCTCACCGCGTACGCCCTCATCCCGTCCGCAGTGTCCACTGGGCACCTCCCGTCGGGCGCCGCCAAGCTGAAGCTTCCCCTGACCCTGTTCGCCGTCCTGCTTTTGGCCGGAGCCATTATTATCCTGATTCTTGGAATCAACCAGACTCTCGACGTAAGGAATTTCTGGAGCCGGCTGCTGATCTAGGCAGGCCGGTTTCGATATCATTGCCTCGGATTAACGCGAGCTGCGCGGACGGGGGCATCAGGCAACTCAAGATGAACGGTTCCATCCTACAATGAGACCCACAGGCAAAATGTTGCCGCTCATGGTGGCGGGCGGAGTTTTCACCGTCGTCATAGGGTTCGTGATAGTCGTGTTGTTCATTTCCTGGTTTTCCAACCCGCCTTTCGGGTTGGGCAACGCGTCGGCGCAACCCATCGCTTTCCCGCACACAGTTCACGTGGAGGAACACGGCATCCAGTGCGAGTTCTGCCACCGCAACGTCACCAAGGGCGACGCTGCAACGGTACCCGCTGTGGAGCAGTGCCTGTTCTGCCACAAGGATATCTCGGGCCGCGACGGCCAGGCGCAGGACGAGATAGACAAGGTGCGACAGTTCTTTGAGGAAGACGAGCCCATAAACTGGGAAAGGGTGCACCGTGTTCCCGACCACGTGAGGTTTATACACGAGGCGCACATCCGGTTCTTCACCAGTGATATGGATGAGGAGGGCGTGTCGGGAGATCGGTTCGACATCAACGGAAACGAGGTCAACAGGCCTTACACCATCACGGAGACCTGCTCCATTTGCCACGGCGACGTGGGCAATATGGAGGAGGTACAGCCCCAGGAAGGTCAGTCTCTCAAGATGGGCACCTGTCTCGATTGCCACAGGGTGAACGATGTGCCGACCGACTGCACGGTCTGTCACAAGTAGAAAAGGAGTGAGTAGAGAGGAGCTAGGAGCGAAAAATAGGGAATATTTCCGCGAGTGTATGGCAACACAGCCCCATGTCTTTCGTCTCTCTTCTGACTGCCAATGAAACTTACTAGGCGACATTTTCTGGCTTGGGCCGGTCTGGGCGCTCTAGGCGCCGTGGCCTGTGAGGGCTTCGGGATCCGCGAGGGCGAGTTGAACATCCAGAGCCCGGTCAACCTTCCTGAGGACCTGGTACGGGGCAAGGACAACTGGTACGCAAGCCTCTGCCGCAACTGCCCTTCCTGCGAGGGGATCCTGGTCAGGGTGATGGAGGGGCGCGCCAAAAAGGTCCAAGGCAACCCTCTGTACCCCACCAACCAGGGAAAGAGCCACGCCCGTTGCGAGGCGGGAGTCCAAGCCCTCTATCACCCCGACCGCATTCCCGGCGCGATGAAGCGAGGCGGAAACCGCGGTTCGGGCCGGTTCGATCCCATAGGCTGGGAGCCAGAGGCCATGGACACCCTGGTGCGTCAGCTCAACGACCGCGGTTCTCGCGCCGTCATGATCACCAAGCCGGCGCGGGGCCACCTGGGGCTCCTGACCTCGCGGTTCGCCAGCGCAGTGGGCGCGGAACACCTGAATTACGAGCCAGTGGATAACAATGTCTACCGGACTGCCGTAAAGAACGTGTACGAGCAGGATGTTCTGCCCGACCTGGACTTTGAGCGGGCAAACATCATCCTTTCCTTCGGCGCGGATTTTCTATCCACCTGGATTTCGCCCACCCGTTGGAACCGGGGCTATGGCGAATTCAGGCAGGGCGATGGGCGGAGCAAGCGAGGAACGCTGTACCACGTTGACTCCCGTTTTTCGATGACGGCGGCCAACGCCGATAAGTGGATCCCGATCACCCCCGGCTGGGAGGGCCATCTCGCCCTAAGCATTGCCCAGGTAATCGTGGAGGAAAACCTGCAAGCGACCGGGGTCGACGTGGATGCCATGGTGGGTGGCGACGCCGGACGCGAAATGCTGAACGGCTACCGCCCCGAGTACGTGGTCCAGCGCATCGGCCTGTCATCGGAAATCGCAGGCGGCGATCCGGTTGAATTCGTCCGCAAGCTGGCTCGTGACTTTGCGACGCAAGGCCCGAGCATTGCCATAGCGGGCGGCTCCGCCGGCGCTCATACGAATGGCCTGTTCAACGTCGAAGCTGCCGCGTTCCTGAACTGGCTGGTCAACAGCGTCGGCTCTGAGGGGGGAGTCATTCTGAACCCTTCCAGTCCATGGGAGGGGGTTCCAGCCACGGCGAAGTCGGCAACCCTGAATGACTTTGAGCGAGTGGCGGAGCAGATCCGGAGCGGCGAGACGCGCATGCTGCTCCTGCACAACGTCGACCCAGCGTACGGGCTGCCGGGAAACCTGAAGTTCCGGGATGCCATCGTCAGCGCCCAGGACCTGTTCATAGTAAGCTTCTCTCCATTTATCGACGACACCACGGCCTTGGCGGACCTGCTGCTTCCCGATCGCGTGTACCTGGAGGACTGGGGCGACGACATTCCCGATCCAGCCCCCGGTTACCGGGTAGCGGGGTTCCAGCAGCCAGTGGTGAACCCGCTCTGGGATCTTGATCCGCGCAGCTTCCCGGACGTTCTCCTGTCCGCGGCGGACGGCATGGGCGTCGGTGAGGAGGAGCTGCCTTGGCGGAGCTACCAGGATATGCTGAGGGGGAGTGCCGACGAACTCTTCAACAGCAACAGCGGGTCGATAGAGGCCGCCACGGCAGAGGAATTCTGGACCACGCTGCTGAGGCGTGGTGGCTGGTGGGATGAGTCAGCCGCCGGACCGAGGATTGTGAGGCCGCGTGATGGCCTGCTGCGTGAGATCCTGGATCTGCCCACTGCTCCCTATTTCGCAGGCTTCAGTGGGCCCAACACCCTGTACCTGGTGCCCTTCTCGCACAACACGCTGCAGGACGGCGACAACGCCCACCTGCCTTGGCTGCAGGCCACACCCGACCCGATTACTTCGGTAACATGGCAGACTTGGGTGGAGCTCAACGACATCACCGCAGACAGGTACGGGATCCGGGAGGGCGACATCGTGCGCATCGAGTCCTCGCAGGGTTCGATCAGGGCAGTTTCCTATCCGACGCCGGCCACTCCGCCAGGCGTGGTTGCTGTCCCCTTCGGCGGCGGACGCCGCCATGGATCGGTCTGGGCTACGGACCGGCCGGGTACGGAAAGCTCGAACGTGGCAGAGATATTGGAGCCCACAAGGGTAGCCGGCGCCGATACACTGGCCTGGGCCAGCACCCCTGTCATCATCGCCCGCACTGGCGAAAGCGTGAACATCTCCAAGCTGGAGGGCAACGCGCGCTCGGTGGAAGTGGGCTTGAGCCCTGCCGAGGAAATCATCAAGACGGTGGCTCCCGACGTCGGGTAGCCCAATCCCGGCATTTTAACGAACGCAACAAAAATCGGTAACAGGCACGCATATGGTAACGAACCGAATTGACCACAAATGGGGAATGGTAGTAGACCTTGACCGGTGTACCGGCTGCCAGGCTTGCGTCGTGGCCTGTCAGGCAGAGAACAACCTGCCCATCAACACCAAGGATTACTTCCAGCAGCGGCGAGCCTACGAATGGATTCGCATCGAACGGTACTGGGAGGGAGAATTCCCGAATGTGAAGGCGCGGTTCATCCCTATCATGTGCCAGCATTGCGAGAACGCTCCGTGCGAACCGGTCTGCCCGGTATTTGCCACGTACCACAACGATGAGGGCATGAACGTTCAGGTATACAACCGTTGCGTGGGCACCCGCTATTGCGCCAACAACTGCCCCTACCAGGTCCGCTTCTTCAACTGGTGGGAGCCCAAGTGGCCGGAACGGCTGCGCAACCAGCTCAATCCGGACGTCACCGTTCGCAGCCGGGGTATCATGGAGCGCTGCTCATTCTGCGTGCAGCGTATCAGGCGTGGCGAAATTGCCGTTGAGCGCCGGGGAGTGGAGCCGCTGACCGGCGAAAGGATTCCGGCAGGCAAGGACAGGTACCTGAATTATCAGCGCATGAAGGACGGAAACTTCCTGCCGGCCTGTGCCCAGGCCTGCCCGACCAACGCCCTGATGTTCGGTGAGCAGACCGACCCCACCGGGCCCGTTTACGGGTATTTCGAAAAGGCAAACGAGCAGTACGACAAGGTGCACCACGGGGAACACATCGATGAATCGCAGACCCGTGTGTACCGGCTCCTGGAGGAAATGGGAACAAAGCCCAACGTGATCTATCTGAAGAAGGTCGACAAATACCCCATCGGCGGTGAAGCCCACTAAACGAGGAGCATACAGCGAAAAGCACGTCAGCCCCCCGGGTTATTGAAAGCCGTAGCGGGAATCCAGGCCCCGAGAAGTTAGGTTCCCGTTTTCACGGAAATGACGAGAGACTCATAGATGGCAGCCAGCGAAAGCGAACATATCCATCACGGCACAGCCCACGGCGAGGGTCACGGAGGAATTTCCGGCGGCCATTACGCCGGGATGTGGGTATTTCCCAATCCCAGGGTGATGACCCGCGAAATGGCGGCGAAGGTCTCCTCCATGCCCGGACTTTTGACGCTGGCCATGGCGTTGACCTTCGCCCTGTTGGTACTTGGCATTGTGGGTTTCGTGGCTAGGGCTGCGGCCGACGGGTTCGATGACCGGGCCCCTTGGGGCTACTACATGGCCACCTTCTCGTACATTTTCATGATCACCAGCGCCGCACCGGTTGCCGCAGTCGCCTTCAGGTTCACCAAGAGCCACTGGCGGCGGCCACTGTCTCGAGTTTCTGAACTCTTTGCCGTAGTTGGCATTTTCAACATCATCACCTTCATCCCGATGATGATGATCCTGCCGCCGATCGCCAATCCAGATCCGTCTCACGGCGGAGCCCACGACCTGGAGATCCGCCGCACCATCTGGTTTGAGGGACCAATCGGCGCTCCTCACGCCTGGGACCTAGCGGGGATTATCGGGTTGGCCGTAACCTCCCTGTTCATTCTCTGGCTGTCTGCAGTGCCTGACATGGCCGAGGCCCGGAACACCGCCGCCGGATTACGGGGCTGGCTCTACCGCCGTCTGGCCGGTCACTGGTACGGAACCAAGCGCCAGTGGAACGCTCAGAAAGCCGGGTTGGCCATGCTGGGCGCCTTCTACTTCATGACGCTGATCTTCGTTCAGTTCATCATCAGTTCCGACTACGCCCAGAGTATGATTCCGGGCTGGAAGGACTCCATCTTCCCCGTGTTCTACAGCCTTACCGGATTCCAGGTGGCCTTGGGCACCTGCCTGATCGTCCTGTACATCATGCGCCGCTGGGGCGGCTACCATGAGTACTACGGCAAGTCGGTGTTCTGGTCGGCCAGCAAGGTGCAGCTGGGCCTGACCCTGCTGTGGGCCTATCACCTGTTCGCTTTCTTCATCACCTACTGGTACGGACGCCTGGTGGTGGAGCAGAACATCATCAAGTACCTGTTCGGGGAATCCTACGGCGGGGTGTTTGCAGCCAACTTGGCGCTCAGTTTCGTCATACCATTCCTGCTGTTGCTGTGGAATCCCGTGCGCCGCACCGCCTGGGGACCTACCCTGGCCGGAGTGTCGGCTGCACTGGGCGCCCTGATGTTCAGCGTTCGCGTATTCGTGGGTGGCGCCAACTCCGGCAATATATACGCCGCCTTCCTGGATCAGGTGCCGGCGGCGGTCTACCCGGACATCTGGGATATATTCATCGTAGTTGGCGGCATCGGTGGGGCGATATTCGTCTATCTGCTGGGAACCCGCATTCTGCCAGTACTGTCTGTCTGGGAAGTCAAAGAAGGGGCGCTGTACCAGCGAATGTCCCGGTTCATGCGGGGCGAGTACCTGGTGCTGGCCAAACCCGAATAAGAGGGGAGAGAGAGGAGGGAGCGAGAAGTACCAGGGCTAGCGCCCGCGCTGCTTCCACCTCGCTACTATAGAAATGCAGGAAGGCAGGACACCCATACCCTACCGGCAGATCAACCGGGAGTTGCTGGTCTCGATTCTGCAGTCGCCGAAGTGGTTCCCGATTGCAGTGACCATTCTCGGCCTGATCGTGCTGGGAGGATTCAGCGCGGCAGGCCTGCTGGTCAACAAGGGATTCGGGGTGACCGGTCTGAACCGGCCGGTGATGTGGGGATTCTTTATCACCAATTTCGTGTTCTGGATCGGCATCAGCCACGCTGGGGTGATGCTGTCGGCCATTCTGCGCCTCTCCAAGGCCGAATGGCGCCGGCCCGCCACCCGGGCTGCAGAGATTCTCACCGTCTTCTCGCTGATGACGGCGATGATGATGCCCCTGATACATACCGGGCGTCCCTGGCGTACCATCTACTGGATTTACACCATACCGTTCATGCCCTACGACTACGCACGTGGCATCTGGCCCAACATCCGGTCGCCGCTCGTTTGGGACCCCAGTGCGGTCTACACCTACCTGACTTCCAGCATCCTGTTTGTGCTGGTGGCGCTGGTACCTGACTTCGCAGTGCTGCGCGACCGCACCACAGGCATGAGCCACCGGATCTACACGATCCTGGCCTTGGGCTGGCGCGGTAATCCGCGGCAGTGGAAGCTACAGATCATAGCAGGTGTGCTGCTTTCTGCGCTCATCCTGCCAGTGTTCGTCTCGGTGCACTCGATAGTGTCCTGGGACTTCGGTATGGCGGTGGCGGTAAAGACGTGGCACTCCACCATCTTCGCCCCGTACTTCGTGGTGGGCGCGGTGCACTCGGGAGTGTCTGCAGTTGCCCTCGTGATGATAATTCTCCGCTACATCTACAGTTGGCAGAATTACATCCGCCAAGAGCACATTGACGCCCTGGGACGGCTGCTGATCGTGGTGGCCACGGGCTGGTTCTACTTCTTTGTGATGGAGATCATCTTCGGTTTCTACGGAAGGGAGGCTGACGAGCTGGCGGTCAGGGACCTGCAGTTTATGCAGAACCCGTGGAACATCTGGATGATGGTGTTCGTGTTCACCACCTATTTCCTGCCGGTCACCCTCTGGCTCCCCCGGGCGTTCCGGCGCAACGTGTGGATTATGTCGACGGCCTGTATCTCGGTGAACATCGGGATGTGGCTCGAAAGATTCATAATCATCGTGCCCGGGCTCCAGAACAAGCAGGTGTTCACGTTCAGCTGGTACTCGGTCTACGCACCCAGCGCGGTGGAGTGGACCATCATCGGCGCGACATTTGCGCTGGTCTCATTGCTGATGCTGCTTATTGCCAGGGTGGTGCCGTTGATACCGCTGTACGATGTCAAGGAATACGAGGTCCTGCGAACCGAGGTTAAAGTCGGCCGGGTGTCGGTCCCGGCGGTTTACCGCGAGGATTAGAAGCAAGGATTAGAAGCGAGGAGATCGAAGAGAGGCGAGAGGGGACAAGGGTTGGTGCCTCACTGCTCTCCACTCCCTCCTGGAGAATACTATGGCTAAACGACCGATACTGGGGTTGTTCGAGGACGCGAACTACGCGGCCGAGGCAGGGGATGCCCTGCAGCAGGCCGGGGTGTCGCAGGGCGACTATGACTTTCTGACGGACACACCCTATCCGGAAGGGGCATTCGGGGAACGGCACGAGGGGCACCGTCTGTATGTCTTCCCCCTGTGCGGAGCCCTGGTGGGACTGACCATCGGCATACTGCTTACTTCGATGACCCAGATGGCCTATCCGCTGGTGCAGGCGGGCAAGCCGATCCTCTCCCTGCCCCCTATGGCAGTGGTCACCTACGAAAGCACCATGCTGACAGCCATCATTTTCACGATCATAGGCATCATCTTCGAATCGCGACTGCCCAGTTTCAAGCAGGGCCTCTATGACACTCGCATCACCGAGGGCTACATCGGGGTGCTGGCCAACGTGGAGGAAGAACAACTGACGCAGGTGTCCGCCCTCTTTACCCAGGCGGGCGCCATCGACGTGGTACGCGAGAGTTAGAGGTCGGCATCCGAATGTTGAGCCGATTCAAGAACAGTCCACTTAGCCGAGCCGCGGGCCGGGGAGGGCCTGCAGATGGCCTCTCCCTGCCAGCAATGGGTGACGTCCGCCGAAGGCGCCTCCCGGCGCTGGTTGCGGGGATGGCCCTGCTCGCTGCCCTTGCCCTGGCAGGATGTACCTCTGGAGCGTATCCGGTCGACATCTTCTACGAGCAGCACTACCAGCAGTCCTACAAGTCGCATGAGCCGCCCAGGCTGCCGGGTGTTGACGGAGCCGTGGCCTTCTACCCGGCGCCGCCCAACACGACCGACGACTCTGGCGCACACCTGTACGAAATCAACTGCCAGATGTGCCACGGTACCGATGGCAGGGATAGCGGGCCGGTGCTGCAGCGGTTGACGAGTAGCCCCGCTGACGGTGGATATGGATACCAATTCAACATATTTGACCCCACCACCAGCGAGCCCAGACCGCCCAACCTGACGGTACTGGAACCGACCGTAATTGAAGGGTATCTGAGGAGTGAAGTACGACCGTTCACCCCTGTGTCCGTTATGCCTCCCTTCGGGAAGCTGCTCAGTGAAGACGAGCGCCGGGCCATCGCCCAGTACGTCAGTGCCCTTCCATAGCTGCAACTGACCGAATATGAACACGTAGCGCACACAGGGCGCGGAGAATTCTTGGCCGGCAACAAGAATATATCTCTGTGGCACGTGTGCGCTTTTTCTTTGGCGCTGGTCCTGGTGCTGCTCATGTTCACGGCCTCAGCGACGAAATTATCTGCCCAGTCCGCGGATGACGGCATGGAAAGAGAAGCCCAGGCAATCGACAAGATGATCATGTGCCCTGTCTGCCCTGCCGAGACCATCGACCAAGCCCAGGTGGAAATCTCCTTCCAGATGCGCGCCGTAATAAGGGAGATGCTGGCAGAGGGCAAGACGCGGGAGGAGATTCTGGACTACTTCGTCGACCGCTACGGGCCCGACATTTTAGCGGCCCCGCCGAAATCGGGAGTCAATCTGCTGGCGTGGATTCTTCCGGTCGTGGGCGTTGCCGCCGGATTGGCCGGTCTGTTCCTGGTGATCCGCTCCATGACGGGACGGCAGCGTGCGGCTTCCGCTCCAGGGCCCGCCCCTTCGGTCCCCGGATCCGCTGAATGGCCTGCCCGCCAAGTCGATGACCCCGAATTGGCGCCGTACCTCGAGATTACAGATCGCATACTTGCCTCACGGCGTACCGCGTCGGGGCAGGTCAACGCTCCGGGTCCGGCACCCGTGAGACCGGCCGCCCCGCTTTCCAGGCAAGTCCCTGACCAGCAAGTCCCTGACCAGCAAGTCCCTGACCAGCAAGTCCCTGACCAGCAAGTCCCTGACGACCCTGCCCAGCGTCCGCCACCGACCGGCGAGACCCATGGGTGACCTGGGGGCCATCAGCCTCTGGCTTGCACTGGCGCTGGCTGCCTACTCCTCCATCGGCTCAGTGGCGGGAAAGGTGCGCGGGTCGCTAGCGCTGGTAGAGAGCGCGCAAGCCGCGATGTATGCCACGGTGGTGGCCCTGGTGGTGGCCACACTCAGCCTGGTGGTGTCCTTCGTCGCTCGGGATTTCGAGATCGCCTATGTGGCCAGGCACAGCGACCTGGCTATGCCGGACCGGTTTACCTGGGTGGCCTTCTACGCCGGAAACGAGGGTTCACTCCTCTACATCGCCATGGTGCTGTCGGTCATGGCATGTATAGCGGTGTGGCGAGCGCCGGAGCGGGTACGGGACGCGCTGCCGTATACGACAAGCGTTTTGATGCTGGTGCTCGCCTTTTTCCTGGCCGTGACTGCGGTTATGGCCAATCCCTTCGAGAAACTGCCATTCGTGCCGGCTGACGGTGAAGGAATCAATCCGCTGCTGACCCACTTTGGCATGTTTTTTCACCCTCCGGCGCTAATGGCTGGCCTCGTGGGCATCACGATCCCCTTGGCCTTTGCCGTCGGGTCCCTGCTGGCTCGCAAGACGGGCGACGAATGGGTCGATGTCGGCCGCGTCTGGGGGATCATAAGCTGGGCCCTGCTGGCGGCAGGGCTGCTGCTCGGCTCCTGGTGGGCCTACACTATCCTGGGATGGGGCGGCTACTGGTTCTGGGACCCCGTGGAGAACGCGGCATTCATGCCCTGGCTGGCATTGACCGCCTTCATACACTCCATCATGGTGCAGAAGCGGCGGGGCATGTTCCGGATGTGGAATATTGCCCTGATTAACGTCGCCTTCGGCCTTGCCCTGTACGGCATGTTCATGAACCGCGGCGGCTCGGTGCCGTCGGTGCACTCCTTCGGCGCGTCCAGCCTTGGCTGGGTATTCCTGCTGTTCCTGGCCATAGGCGTGATTGTCCCGTTCGTGATCTTCTTCTGGCGCTACCCGCTGCTGAAGAGCGCGCAGAACCTGGACTCCATGCTGTCCCGGGAGGCGGCGTTCCTGGTCAATAACCTGTTGTTGCTGGCCATCGCCTTCGTCACGCTTTGGGGGACGGTGTACCCACTCATTTCGCGGCTGACCAGCGGCGAGGAAATAACCGTGGCCCGCCCCTTCTACGACCAGGTCAACGGGCCCCTGATGCTGGGGCTGGTGTTCCTGATGGGCATTGGGCCGATGCTGCCGTGGCGCCGGGCCAACTGGGCCAGCATACGTCGCGCCCTGGTGGTACCTCTGGCCGTGGGAGTGCTGACTGCCGCAGTGCTGGTGGCGGCAGGGCTTCGCCCCACGACAGACTCGGGAGCCTACGCTTTGGCGGGATTCTGCCTGGCGGCCTTCGTGGCAGCAGGCATCCTGATGGAATGGTACCGAGGAGCTCGCGCCCGCGTTCGCGCCCTGTCAGCCAGTGGGAGAGGCCCGGCCTGGGCGGCGCTGGACTACGCCTCGGCCTTTGTGCACCTCATCTGGGCCAACCGGCCACGTTACGGCGGCTATATCGTGCACCTGTCGGTGCTGATGGTGATGCTGGGGGTCGTCGGGACATCTTTCTTCAACTCCCAGAAAGACGTGGTGCTGTC
Organism: Dehalococcoidia bacterium; assembly: GCA_965249355.1. GTDB lineage: Bacteria > Chloroflexota > Dehalococcoidia > Lucifugimonadales > UBA3495 > VXOI01. Next base: position 906,083 of record CBDFLW010000004.1, on the reverse strand, counting down.
CCCGGGCGAGACCGCCACCATCGAGAACTATGTAATCAGATACTTGGGGACCGCGGTAGTGCCCCTCGGAAACCGGACCGAATTCATTTCGTCAGTCGAAGTGTACCGGGACGGCGAACTGCTGGACACGATCAGTCCCAACCGCGCCTTCTACCCCGGCTTCAACATGGCTTCCACCCGGGCCGCCATTCGCTCTACGCCGGTGGAGGATTTCTACGTGGTGCCCAGCGAGAACCTGCCAGAGGGCGACGTTGGTTTCCGCCTGCTGGTCAATCCGCTGATCTGGTGGATGTGGGTTGCGGGTCCGGTCATGATTCTGGGAACTGTGATTGCCCTGTGGCCTGAGCCCTCCCGCGTTCCCTCCCGGCTGTCCGCCCGAGCGCCTGCCGCTGTTCCCCTTCGCCAATGACCTGCATCCGACGCGGTATCCGCCCTACCGGCCAAAGCTGTTAGACTGGTCTTATGGACGGGCAGATTATTTTCACCATCCTGGTGGGAAGCGCCTTGGCCTGCTTCAGTCTGGTCATGGTCGGCTATTCCTTCTTTCGAGGCCACGAGCATGGTGGACCGCCCCGGGATCCGGCTGCGGTAGCGGAAGACGGCAGCGTGGGCCTGGAGGACTTGCTCGATTCCATCGACACATTGGAGCTGGAATACCAGTTGGGCAACGTGGCCGACGACCAGTACCGGTACCAGCTCGGCTCCTACCGCCTCCAGGTCGCTGCCGCGATCAAGGAACAACTCGACAGCGGTGATGCGCCGCCGGAACTCGTTCTTGAGCGGGAGATCCTGCAGGTGCGCACAATGGCGGCCGGAAATTGGCGGCCGTGTCCGCAGTGTGATGCTCCCCTTCCAGCGTCTTCGGACGGAGTTACGTCAACTGGCAGCTGTCCGCACTGCAACGCGATTCTTTCGCCAAACGGGCTGGGAACTCACGAACCCCAGACAGCCGAGGAATCCCCGTCCGCCGCGCAGACACAGTGATGCGCCGGATGCGATCCGAGGCTGCGGGCCGCTGGCTCACGCCGGTCCGGCTGTTGCTGCTGGCCCTTATTCTCGGCGCCGCCGGAGTGATCGCGTTTGCATCTCCGCGAACTGCCCCGGCCCAGGAGACCCTGAACGTCAAGGGCAGAGTGGTCAACGGCACGGCGGGCACCAATGCACCGGGCAACCTGGCAGTCCTGATGCTCATTACCGGCCCGGACGGGACTCTGGGCGGCACCGGTCAGGCCCAGGCCGGTCCCCAGGGCCGCTTCATTTTCGACGACGTGGCGATCCTGGATGGAGCGAGCTATACCGTCAGCGTAGACTACGAGGGGGTGTTCTACAGCCAGACGGTGTTGCCCGGCGAGTTGAGCGACGAGGTGATGATCACAATTCACGAGGCGACGGAGGACGCCGGAATCATGCGCGTGGACCGGCAGGTCATGGTCATCTCGGACTTTGACGCGGCGCAGCGGACAGCGACGGCAACCGAATTCGTGCGGTTTTCCAACCCCACCGACAGGACCCTGCGGCCCAATTTGGAGACGGCCCGGCCTGGAATGTTCAGCTTCATGCGGTTTGCGCTGCCGCCGGAGGCCGCTGGTATCACAGTGCAATCGAACCTACGCGGTGGGGACGTGATTTCGGTCGGGTCGGGCTTTGCCCTGACCGCGGCTGTGCCGCCTGGGGAACACAGCGTCGATTTCGCGTACACGTTCCCTTACGAAGGAGGGGAGCTGGACTTCCGCAACAGCCTTCCCCAAGGTGCAGTCATATTCCAGGTTCTGATACCGGAGCGCTTTGAAAGCATTGAAATCGGTGGCCTCACGCCCCGGCCCCCGGTGGGTATTGGCAATGAGGTCTACCGGGCCTGGGAGGGGCGCGACATACCCCCTTCGGTCGGGGTGCAACTGAATTTCGACGGGCTGCCTCAGCCCGGCGCCCTGGCCCAGATCGGGAACTACCTGTCTGGCGGCAGCTTCTGGATCACGGCCATTCCAACGGCGATGGGCGCCGTCCTGCTGGTGTTCCTCCTGCTGGGGGGGTTCCGCCGCTACCGGCCCGCGGTGGCCGGGGACACGGGAGGTTTCCCGGCAGAGGATGAAGCCGCGCCCGGCGCGTCGGAACGGGCGGAACTCGTGGCCACCCTGGCGGCACTGGACGAACGGTACCAAGGCGGAGGCATGGGGCAGGAAGACTACTTCCAGCGGCGGGCTGCGCTGGTGGCCCGTGCCCTTGGCGGCAGGCCGGAACCCGAGGTGTGATGGAGCGGCCCTTGGGCGAACACGACGGAGAAACGGCCGGCGCCCGCCCGGAGGAATCCGGGCGGCGCGGGCTCCCGTTCGGGCGCCGCACGCTGGTCATCGTGGCAGTGGCGGTTCCGGTACTGGCCTTCCTGGCAATCCTGGCCTGGGCGTCCGTAACGTCGGGCCCGGCGAGGGGTGGACTGGCAGTCAACGACAGCACCGTTGAGCTGAACGTCGGCGGTGAGGCCGCGCCCGGGTTCGCTCTCGCCCTGATGAACGGGGGTGAGATCAGCAGCGATGACCTGCGGGGACAGGTGGTGATGCTGGATTTCTGGGCGTCGTGGTGCCCACCCTGCCGTGAGGAGGCCCCGGCCTTGGCCCAGGTCTACAGGGAGTACCGGGAACGTGGCGTGGAGTTCGTCGGTGTCAACCTGTGGGACAACGCTGGCGACGCCGAAGTGTTTCTGCTACAACAGGGCCACGAGTACCCCAACGGCATCGACGACGAGGGTAAAATTGCCATCAGCTACGGTGTCAGGGGCATCCCGGAGAAGTTCTTCATCGACCCCGAGGGCAGGATAGTCCGGAAATTCTCCGGGCCCATGGACGCCGACCGGCTTCGCCTGATTCTGGAATCCTTGCTGGAAGGCTGATCCTTCAATGTGCGGGCCTCTCTGTCTTCCTCATACACCAATACGGAAACCGAAATGACCGAGCAGCAATCAACCCAGGTCGTGCTGGTTGTGGATTGGGGCGGCACTTGGTGCCGGGTGGCGCTGGTCGACCGGCGCGGGGAGATCCTCTGGCAGGACCGGCGACCCAACCCGCGAGGGGGCGACACCGCCCAGTACCTGGCCCTCGCCAGCACACTCCTGTCCGAGGCCTTCGCGCTGGAGCGCTTGCCGGTCGCTGGCATCGGGATAGCCGTTGCCGGACCCGTCGACCCGGAGAGCGGCATCCTCTACCAGCCACCCAATCTGATGGCACTGGACGGCGTCTCCCTCAAGCAGCTATGGGGCGAGCAGTACGGCCTCCCCGTAGCACTTGGCAACGACGCCAACCTGGCAGCCATGGGCGAATACCACTTCGGCGCCGGGCGGGACACAGCCCAGGCCGGCCATCCACTCAAGAGCCTGTTCTATGTAACGGTCAGCACCGGGATCGGTGGGGGGCTGGTGGAAGGCGGCACGCTGTTGCTGGGCGCCAACGGTCTCACCGCCGAGGTTGGCCACACCACCGTCGATACCACCGCCGACGCGCCTTTGTGCCAGTGCGGCAAGCTGGGCTGCCTGGAGGCTGTTTCCTCCGGAACGGCAATCGCCAACAATGCTCGCGCCGCCTTGGCCGACAGCGCTTACCTTGAGTCAGGCCTGTCCGCCGTGGGTTCTGAACAACTGTCCGCCGAAGCGGTGGTGGCAGCAGCGATGCAAGGGGAAAAGCTGGCCAACGCCGTAATGGAGCGGGCCGTGAACGGTCTGGCTATTGGCCTGGCCAACGCCGTCCACATGTTCAACCCCGACCTGATCGTCCTGGGAGGGGGTGTGTCTGAGGGATTTATGCAACTGGACCTGTTTCCACGCATCAAGGGGGCGATCCAGGCGCGGCTGATGAGCGAACTGCACAAGGAATTCGACCTTGTGCCTTCGGTGCTGGGCGACAACTCCGGGCTGCTGGGTGCCGCCGCAGCCGCATGGGAAGAGGCCGGCGCCTCCTAGACGATATAACGGCCGCCCATGACGTTGACGCTGTCGCCTGTGATGTAGCCGGACTCGTCGCTGGCGAAGAACAGGCACGCGTTGGCGACGTCTTGCACCGTGGCCTGGCGTCCCATGGGCAGATCCTGCAAGTGCCCGGCGGAACCGCGAGTTGTGTCGGCCTGGAATTCCGGATACCACTCGGGGTGTTCCCTGGTCGTATCGGTGGATCCGGGGTTCACCATGTTGGCGCGCACGTTGTGAGGCGCAGCCTCGGCCGCGATGGCGCGGATCAGCCCCAGAAGGCCGGTCTTGGCCGCAGTAACCGCGGCGGTGTTGGGGCGCCCGGTGATGGAAGACTGACCGCCCAACGCAATGATGCTGCCGCTGTTTCGCTCCAGCATCCCGGGCAACACGGCCTTGCACAGGTAGAAAGCCGAGTTCAGGTTCGTGTTCATCACCTGCAACCACTCGTCGTCCGGCACCTCGATGATCGGCTTGTGGGGGCGGATGGCGACGTTGGAGACCAATACGTCGATTTTGCCCAGCTCGGAGATACCGTCTGCCACCATCCGCCTCACCGAGTCGGCGTCGCCAACATCGCAGACTGCTGTCGCGGTGTGTGCGCCAAGCTCGCGGCACTTGGCCGCCACTTCGTCCAGCTCCTTGGCGCTCTGCCGGGTGTTAAGCACCAGGTTGGCTCCCTCCCTGGCGAATGTCAGCGCGATTTCCCTGCCGATGTTGCGGCTGGCGCCGGTGATCAGCGCCGTCTTCCCTTCCAATCGCATGTTCGTTTCCCTTGAATTAGAATGTTCCTGGGGCCGGTAATCCGGTCCTGTTTCTGCAGGCCAGCATATCACAGGGAATTCTTACACGAATCGGGGAGGCGCATCCATGAAGTGGTGCAGGTATACAGCCAACGGGTCCACATCCTATGGAATCATCGAGGGCGATACAGTCCAGGAGATTTCCGGCGATCCATTCGGCGAACACGCGAAGACCGGCGCGTCGCACAGGATCGAAGCAGTACAGCTGGAGGTGCCGGTCATTCCGCCGACATTCTACGCCGCCGGCATCAACTACCCGGAGCATGTTACCTGGGCGGCCCAAATGAGGGGCCAGGAGCCAAACCTGCCCAAGAGGGCCGACGTTGGCTACCGCGCCATTAACGCCCTGGTCCCCCACGGCCATGACATCATCGTGCCCGCCGACGCCACCGAGGAGCTGCAGTACGAGGGTGAGCTGGTGGTGGTCATGGGGAAGACCTGCGGCCCGTCCTCTTCAGGCGGTCAGCGAGACCCAAGCACTGGACTACGTCTTCGGGTACACCATCGGCAACGATGTCAGCGAGCGATACTGGCAACGGAACGACCGCACCATGTGGCGGGCCAAGAACACTGACACCTTCAAGCCCATGGGCCCGTGGATCGTAACGGACCTGAACCCCGACGACCTCCACGTGGTTATCCGAGTCAACGAGCGGGTCGTGGGCGAGTACGACGTTGCCACCGCGCTGTTCGGCGTACGCCACTACATCAGCGAGATGAGCAAGTACCTGACGCTGGTGCCCGGCGACATTCTCTGGATGGGCACCGAGGGCGCAACGGAGAACATGAAGGACGGCGACGTCTGTGACATCGAAATCAGCGAGATCGGCACCCTGAGCAATCGCGTCAACTGGCAGAAGTAGGCGCGCCGACTCTCAGCGGGTGAGATCCGTGTGCCAACTTGACCGGGGACAGCAACCCCCCAGGTTGATCACTGCTTACCGGCAACAGACATGAAAATATTCAAGGAACACCATTTGATCGCGCTAACGGCAGATATTCCCGAGTAGGGTCTCAGGTAAGGCGACGTTGGCACTATTGCGCACACTCATCCTCACGGACAGGACAGGGCAATCGCATTTGGACTAATCAGAATCGTCGTTCCCGCGGAAGCGGGAATCCAAAGTCCCTTACCGTCTAGAATTGTGGGCACACCCGGGCGGCCCTGGATTCCCGCTTTCTCGGGAATGACGGGATCTCGGTGGCTTGTATTGGAAAACCAAAAGGCCACTCACGGACAGGCCCTTGTGGTGCAATTTACGACACTGGAGGCGATACGGCGGCAATTGCGACCGTATCGCCCTCACGGGCCCGCACCGTCCTGCACTGAGTTATTACTCACTAACGGCTAATCGAGACCGTGTAGAGGGTTCGGGCCCTCACCTTGGTCTCCTCGACGAATCTCAAGGGCACTAGACCCTTTAGGCGGCAGAGAACCCGGTTTCGGCGGCCCAGGCCTGTAGGCCTCGACGGAATGCCAAGCCTCCCATGGGCATGGCGACGCACTGGAGGGCCTCCAGTATCTCGGTGGGCGTTGCGCCCTCCCGAAGCGCGACGCGGACGTGGGCCTGGATCTGGTCGACGTCGGCACGCAGGGCGGCCTCCACGGCAACCTGCAGCAGCTCCTTGGTCTTGCGGTCCAGGGTCCGTTCGCCCGTATAGGTGGCCTCGATAAAGCCGTTGTACTTCTCCACCCAGGCCGGGTCGGCCGCCGCCATTATGCCGTGCATTTCTAGAGTGTATCCCCGGCTTTCTGCGATACCGGCCAGCACTTCCTGTTGTTTGTCTGTTGCCATGATTTTCTCCTGATGGGATTCGTTGATTCCGGTCCTGATCCATGGCCAGTTGGATTTCACCCTCACCCTCTCCCTCAAGGGAGAGGGAAGATCATTGGCTGCCGATTATTTGAGGAATGCAGGTACGCAACTGGCGCCTAGAGCTCGTAGTGGCGGCGCGCGGCGGCCTGGCGCGGGTTGTTCTGCTGGAACAGATCGGGATGGGCGCCCCTCGCCACCGCGAGATAGTAGGTGAACAGCTGCAGTGGCAACACGTACACCAAGGGGCTCCAGAACTCCGGCACCACCGGCATAGTGAACCGCTCGGTGCAGAGATCGGACAGCAGGGTGTCGCCCTCCTGCACCAGCCCCCACACCGGAGCCCCGACCGCCGAGGATGCCCGGGCTACGTTCATTGACCGTTCATACCCGGGACCGGGGGGAGCCACCAGCGTTACCAGGCACTTCTGGTCAACCGAGCAGAACGGTCCATGCAGGAGCTGCTCGATTTGCAGGCCCTCGCTGTCGCAGGTACTGGTCTCCTTGATCTTCAGTGCCACCTCGTAGGCTGAGGCGGTGTTGGGCCCCCAGCCCACGCAGATGAATCGCTCCCGGCTCTGAAAGCGCCTGGCCGCGCGTTGCAGTTCGGTCAGGCGTGCAGTAACGTGCTCCATCGCGGCGGGTATGTCATCCAGGCGGGCCCGCAGTTGGGCCACGTCGCCGCTACGGTCGGTCCAGTTGCCCAGGGCCGCAGCCAGCATGCCCAGCACCATCAACCCGGACGTGTAGCTGATGGTGAAGGCGGCGGAGCGCTCTTGGGCCACCGTCTGGAGCTGTACGTCTGCGGCAGTGATCCGTGGGCCTGGATCGGTGGAAGTGATGGCGATGGTGTAGGCGCCACTGCTCTTTGCCATTTCCAGGGCCAGGTAGGAATAGGTCTTCGTGCCCCTGTGGCTGATGACGATAACCCCGTCGTCGGCACTGAGGGCCGGCGGGTAGGCGCAGAATTCGAAGGAATGCAGCACCTCGACCACCGGCCCTTCGCCAGCGAATTTCTTGAACCAGTGTCCTGCCACAAGCGCGGCGTGCCAGGACGTTCCGATACCCACAATGTAGATGCGGCGCTTCCTGGCCAGTTCCGCTGCCACCGGCTGCACCGTGTTGGAGTGCTTGGTCAGCATTTCCTCCACGGCCTCGGGCTGGCGCATGATGGCCTCGTACATCAGGTATGGGTGTCCTTGTCGCACTTCCTGTTGCGTCATATCTTCACCCCCGCAGATTCCCTCTCCCCATGAATGAGGGTTAGGGCGAGCGCGTTTGATCTCTGCTCTTAAAGCAGAGATTTTAGCCGAAATTTCGCCCTTGCCTAGCCCCGGTTCGAGTCAATTGAGAGGCACAGGGTCTGCAGATGCTACGAAAGGGGACTTTTGGGGCTGGCCGTGTCGGCTCTGGGCCTCGTGATTGTCACCGTTAGCGTAGTGAAGGTTCTCACTTTTCAAAGCCAAAATCTTTTCTCTTTGAGAATGACGGCCCAGACGAAACAACCGTCAAGAGACCCCGCGGTGAGCCTTACAGGCAAGCCTCAGTTCGGGGCCCGTGGTAAAATCCCGCCGAAGGACGGAGGAGGTTGCGGCGATGACCGAGTTTTCACCCCAGAACTTCGAGCGAATGGACGAGGAGGACGACCGTCTCTTCTATCTCCAGGCACGCAAGGTGGTGCACATCGACGATGGCGCCATTGCTGCTGTCGGCCGCCTGTTCCGGGAGATGGTGCCACCGGATTCCGTGGTGCTCGATCTCATGAGCAGCTGGCGCTCTCACTGGCCGGAGGATCATCCCAAGACCCGCATGGTGGGGCTGGGCCTGAACCGCGAAGAGATGGAGGAAAATCCGGACCTGGACGAGGCCGTTGTTCACAATGTCAACCAGAATGTTGAGCTGCCATTCGAGGACGAAACGTTCGATGCCGTCCTGATTACCGTCTCGGCCCAGTATCTGACGCGTCCGGTTGAGACATTCCATGAAGTCAACCGCATCCTGAAGCCGTCGGGAGTGTTCATCGTCAGCTTCTCCAATCGGATGTTCGCCACGAAGGCAGTTTATATTTGGCGCGCGTCCAGCGACCGGGGACGGGTGGACCTGGTCGGCACTTACATGGAGGAGGCAGGAAACTTCGAGGACATCCGGGGGCTTTTCCTCAACCCCGAGGACAGTCCGCCGGGCGATCCGATGTTTGCAGTAGTAAGTAGGAGGGCGCCCGCCGGAACCGGGTAACCAGTGTTACGGCAGTCCCAGTGGGTCCGATGATATCCGGCAAAGGCGATTGACAGCGCAGGGAAGCGTGGATTGATGCCAAGATGATGAAGTATTCCACTTGTCCCCTCTATAGGCACTGTCAAGTTTGGGAGGCGCTCTCCCGTCTCGGTGGGGGCACGGCGGCTAGAACCAGCAAGGCCGAGAGGCCTACCGCTGCGCCGAGGATGACGAATGGGACGCGGTAACCGCCACCGGCGTCGAACATGAATCCGGAAACCACTGGCCCGATGGCCTGCCCTGCGATCTGGGCCGGCAGCGTCAGCCCCCGTATGGCGCCCAGGTGCAGACGTCCGTAGTAGTCGGCCCAAGCGAGCCGAAGCAGGGTGTGCAGCCCGCCCACTCCTGCGCCGAACAGGAATCCGAACAATATGCCCCAAACCAGCCGGTGGCTGAACCCGATGCCGAAGACACCCCCGGCCACCCAAACCGCCGAGATGGCCAGCATCAAGCGTACGGGTATTCGCCTCCCCACTGCCGACCAGACCATGCCACCGGGGATCTGTCCCGTGGCAAATGCAGTGGCCACCAGGGCAGCCTGACTTTGGGATACCCCGGCGTCGACGTAGTGCGCAGCCTGGTGCAGGCTCACTCCTGCCTGTGCCGTGAATCCCACCATCGAGAAGAGGGACAGGATCCAGAAGGCCGGTGTACGCAGTGCCTCCCGCACCGTGTAGTTAGTGTCACGCCAGAGCGCCGTCGCCCTCGCGGCCTGGGAGGGGGCATGGGTAGCGGCCCTGTTGGCTTCGTGCCTCTCGCCCACCGGGTCGGCGGCCAGGCCCATATCTTCCGGCCGACGGACCATCAGCAGCAGAGGGGGCAGGATCCCCGTGGCAATGGTGAAGACGCCCAGAGCGACCCAGGCCGAGCGCCAGCCGAGCGCATCTATCATCATCGCCGCCGCCAGGGGGAGCAGTCCCAAGCCAACGCCCTGCACCGCTCCGAACCACGCCAAGGCCATGGGGCGCCGCCGGATGAACCAGTTGCTGATGGCGGTGGTCGTTCCCAGTTCCAGCGGGCTGGAGAACACGGCCCGGCCGGGCACGTATATGGCGTAGAAAGACCACGCCTGCGCCACCACGGCCAGCAGCAGGGCGCAGACTCCCACGACCGCGGAGCAGCCAGCCAGTATCACCCCGGAGCCGTACCGGTCGATCAACCGGCCAGCGAAAGGCGACATCACCAGCCCGCAGACGGCACCCAGGCTCACAGCACCGGAAAACAGTCCCCTCGACCAGCCGAATTCCACGGTCATGGGGATCACGAATACCGAGAGCACCGCCACCGACGCCACCGGCCTTGCCCCGAAGCTGGACAGGTTGGCGATGGCAAACACCACCCACCCGTAATAGACGGGCAGGCGTCGCGCCAACCGGGCCCTGACGCTGGTGCTGATCCTCATTCCCTCTGAACCGGCCTGAATATTCCAAACCCGGGGTAGTGTAACACCAGCCGGTTTTTCAACAGAGTTGACGCAGAGGATTGAGCCTGCCCAAAGGGATCCGTGTCCATCGCGCCGCCCCTCTGCTCTCTGCGCAAGAAATTCCGCGATTCTACATTGCTTTCGGGTATACTTATACGAAAAGCTATCAGGCATTGAAATGGCCCGCACGTTTCGCCTGGCACTGGCCCAGATAAACCTCACCGTCGGAGACCTCCCCGGCAACACGGCACGAATGCTGGAATATCTTCAGCAGGCCCGAGAGGCCGGCGCCGAACTCGTTGCCTTCCCCGAACTGGCCACCACCGGCTATCCCCCCGAGGACCTGCTCTTCAAGAAGTCCTTCATAGACGCCAGCGCAGCGGCCATGGAGGAGGTCGTGGCGGCATCAGCCGGCATTGTGGTGGTCCTGGGGTACGTTCAACCCCGCGAGTTCGGGGTCGCCAACTCCGCAGCCGTCGGATACGACGGCAAGCTCATCGATACCTACGACAAGATTTTTCTTCCCAACTACGGCGTGTTCGACGAAGAGCGCTACTTCGTGAAGGGCAACGTCTGTCCTGTCTATGAGCTGGGCGATGTCCGCTTTGCCGTCAACATCTGCGAGGATATCTGGTACGAGGTGGGACCTTCGGCGGTCCAGCGGGGCGCGGGAGCGGGGCTGATCGTCAACATCAATGCCTCTCCCTATCACGCCGGCAAGAGCGCCTACCGACGCGACAGCATCGTGGGCAGTCGAGCCACCGAAAACGGTCTGTTTGTTGCCTATCTGAACACCGTAGGCGGGCAGGACGAGCTGGTATTCGACGGCAACAGCTTGGTCTGCGATCCCTGGGGGCAGGTGCTGGCCCGCGGCCCCGCGTTCCAAGAGGCGCTAATCATCGCCGACATCAACCTGGATCACGTCCCTCCACCTGCGGTCCCAACAGCAGCCCCTGGGGTTGGACGCGAGGCAGAGTTGGAGACTGTGGGCACTCCCAAGCTGGTGCGCATACCCACCCCGAGCGGGGCAGGGCTAGAGCAGGCGTGTTCCTCAAGGGAAGATTTACCGCCTCCTACGTCCGTCTACGAGGAGCCGGAGGAGATCGAGGAGATTTACCGGGCCCTGGTGATGGGAACCCACGACTATCTGACCAAGACCGGCTTCAGCAAAGCCATCGTGGGACTTTCGGGCGGGATCGACTCGGCCCTGACCGCCGTGGTCGCCGCCGACGCGCTGGGGCCGGAAAACGTGCTGGGCATCACCATGCCGTCGCGCTACTCTTCAGGGGGCAGCGTCGACGACTCGGCTGAGCTGGCGCGCAACCTTGGCATCGAATTCTGGGAGATTCCCATTGAGCTGGCCCACACCGCCTTCACGGATATGCTGGAAGAACGGTTCGCCGGGACGGAGCCCAACGTCGCCGAGGAGAACGTGCAGGCCCGCATCCGCGGCAACGTACTGATGACCGTCTCCAACAAGTTCGGGCGGATCGTGCTCACCACCGGCAACAAGTCGGAGATGGCCATGGGCTATGCCACCCTGTACGGCGACATGGCCGGCGGGTTCGCGGTGCTCAAGGACGTGCACAAGATGACGGTCTATGCCCTGAGCCGCTGGCGCAACGAGCACGGCGAGCTATTTGGCAGCAAGGACGGCGTTATCCCGCAAGCCATCATCGACAAACCGCCCAGCGCCGAGTTGCGGGAGGGTCAGCTGGACGAGGACAGCCTGCCGCCCTACGAGGTCCTTGATCCAGTGATCCAGGCCTACGTCGAGAACGACCGCAGCTACAGCGAGATGGTGGAGATGGGGTTCGATCCGGCAGTGGTGCGCCAGGTAATCACCGCTGTTGACCGGAACGAGTACAAGCGCCGCCAAGCACCCCCAGGAGTGAAGATCACCCCCCGGGCCTTCGGCCGCGACCGTCGCCTGCCCATCGTCAACCGCTACCGCCAAGTGTGAGGGGGGTTGGGAGGCACGGTCCTGACGGTTTGGCGGGCCGTACCGCCCGCCCAATGAATCGCCTATTTATCCCTGGGCAAACGGGCTGTTGTGAAAATCTCCGTCATCGTCCCCGCATACAACGAGGCAGCGCACCTTCCGTCAACGCTGGACTCCATAACGGCGGCAGCGGAACCACTCCGTTCAATCCCCGGCACCTGTTTCGAAATTCTCGTGGTTGACAACAACAGCGACGACGCGACCGCTGCTGTGGCGTTGGGCGTGAAGGTGATCTCCGAGCAGGAACAGGGGATATCCAAAGCCAGAAACTCCGGCGCCCGGCACGCAGGGGGAGATGTGCTCGTCTTCGTCGATGCTGACGTGACCGTCCCGCCCACGCTGCTCGAAGTGATCCACGCCGCGATGAACAACGCAGCCTGCCTTGGCGGTGGGGTAGACGTCGACTACAGACCCAAACGCGCCGTTATCAGAATTTATCTGAGAGGCTGGAGGCTGCTCAGCAGAATGTTCGGGATGGTCCAGGGCGCGACCCAATTCTGTCGCAGGGACGCCTTTGAGAAGATTGGCGGATACGACGAGACGGCCTGGATCGGCGAGGATGTGGATTTCTACTGGGCCCTGAAGAGGTTGACCAAGAGAGAAAACGGCAGCATTAGATTGATTCGGAATCCCCGGGTGCAGGCGTCCTCCCGGCGGTTTGACCGATGGCCAGTCTGGAAGACCCTGATCTGGACCAATCCTCTCTTCATTGCGCTGCTCAGAAGGAGAAAATGGGCCTGGGGAGGGTGGTATTCCCGCCCGGTCAGGTAACCGTCAGTCGCCTGGCTGTGGGGCGGGCTGCTCCTGGAGCCGCGCGGTCTTGGGCTTGCCCTGCAGGAACGAGACGGCCATCGCGGCGATGACCAGCGCAATGAGCACGTAGAAGGCGTAGCGCATTCCGACCGTGAATGCGGTGCGCACGCCCTCCACCGAGTTGTTGCGTACCGCCTCGAGGCTAGGCTCGAAGCCCAGCGACCCCATGGTAACGGTCACGATGGTGGTGGCGATGGCCAGACTGATTACGTTGGCCGAGTTTCGCACCAGGTTCAGGAACCCCGACACCACGCCGTAGCTCTCCCGTCCCACTGTGCTCAGCACGGAACTGGAGTTGGGGGAATAGAACATTCCCATTCCGGTATTCACCAGGACAAGGCCCGGAATCACCTCCCAGAGGGGGGACGTGTCGGTAATGCGGCTGAGCATCGCCAAGCCGACCGTCGAAAACATCATGCCGCCCACGGTAAACCAGCGCCATCCGAACTTGTCGGACAGGGTGCCCGTAACGGATCCCATGATGGCCATGGACAGCGCCCCAGGCATCACCACCAGCCCAGCGATCTTCGGGCTGTATCCCAGCACGTTCTGGACATAGAAGGGCATGAGGAACAGCACTGACGACTGTCCCAGAAAAGTGAGGAAGCCCGCCGATATACCCAGGGAAAATACGCGGTCGCGGAAGAACCGCAGGTTGAACATCGGAGTCTCGGTTCGCAGCTCCCACCAGATGAAGGCGACAAACATGCCGGCCGACAGCACGAAGGCCGCGAGAATGGGGGCAGCCATCCATCCCCGGTTGACAGCCAGGGTTAGTCCCAGCAACAGGGCCACCAGCACACCGGTGGAGAGGACGGCGCCGATCCAGTCGAACCTGCTGCCCCCGGAGGCCCGCTCAGATTCCCAGCGGCGGAGCACGAACAGCGTGGCGATTACCCCGACCACTCCCAGTGGAATGTTGACGAAGAACACCGCCCGCCAGTGAATAAGGTCAACGACGATCCCGCCGATTGCCGGCCCGGCCACTGCGCCCACGCCCACGGTGGTCATCAGCAGGCCGATGGCGCGGCCACGCTCGTTGGAGGGGAATACCGAGGTCATGATGGCCATGCCGGTGCCCTGGGTCATGGCCGCGCCCACGCCCTGCAGGATGCGGGCAAGCAGCAGGGTTGTGATGTTGGGCGAGAAGCCGGCACCAGCAGCACCCACCATTAGGATGACGCTGCCGAGGATGTACACTCGTTTCTGGCCCATCATGTCGGCCAGGCGGCCCATGGGCAGCAGCAGCGCGCTGATGGTCAGGGCGAAACCAATGACCACCCACTGAACGCTGGCCAGCTCTATGTGGAGAGCCTCCGCCACGGAGGGGAGCGCCACTATGACGCTGCCGTGGTCGACGACAGAGGCAAAAATCCCGATCGCCAATGCTCCGAATACTACATATTTGTCTCTGCCGCCCTGGTTCACGGACTGCTGGGCATTAAATTACCCTCTCCTTGGCTGGGCGTGGAGACAGCAGGGGCACACTCCATCATCCCGAATGCACATCAAGGCATTATACTCTTATCCGGTAAAGGGACGACGCGGGCAGAAGTATCTCGAATCGTGATACTTTCCCGAAGGTAAGGAGAAATGGTGATGGCCAGAATTTCCGCCGCCAACAGAAACGGAGTGCCGCAGGAGCAACTGGACGCGTTTGATGAATTCGTTGCCGCACGGGGCAGTGTCCCAGAAACCGGGCCCCTTTCAGTGATGATTCACGTTCCGGAATTGATCAAGCGGGGCGAGCACCTGCGCGCCTACCTGCGAGGCGACGAGTCCAGCCTTCCCGCCAATATCCGCGAACTGGGCATGCTGGTGACCGCGAGGGAGATGGACTGCCAATTCATCTGGAATGCCCACGCCGCCTTTGGCCGCCAGTCGGGCCTGAGCGACGAACTGGTGAACAACCTGCGCGACAGGAGTGAACTGCCAAGCCTGTCCGATGCTGAATCGGCAGTGATCGAGTACGGCCGCGAGTTCTTCCGCACCCACCGCGTGAGGGAGGAGACGTTCGACCGGGCAATGGCCCAGTTCGGCACCCGGGGACTGGTGGAGCTGACCACCCTGATGGGCTACTACTCCTGCCTCGCTTTCAACATCAACGCGTTCGAAGTGGGCCTGCCCGAGGGAATCAGCGAGGCGCCCCTGCCGGTCTAGCGGCTGACCGTCCGTGATGGTTTGGCAGGGGCGGCTATCCGGCTTCCACGGCGTAGAAAGTTGCCCTCTTTTCGCCTTGCCCGATCACCGAGGCCACGGCCCGATACACGCCATAGCGGGGCAGCGTCCAGCGGTTATTGATGACGGCCGTGGCCCGAAATGACTGTCCCTGGGTGGCGTTGACCGGCCTTCCCACGTTCACCGTTGCTTCCACCTCTGGCGGGACCGGGTTGCCGTCTTCGTCCTCGATCCGGATGCGCAACCGGTGAGGCCCGTTGGTCAGGTTCCAGGGAACCAGGATCCCGACTACGATGGTGAGCGGGACCGGAGCGCCGATTTCCCGGATGTGCCGCCGGTCCCAGGCGCCACCCATCATGTACAGCTTGCCGTTCAGGACCTCGGCCCGGTCGGCAAGGAGCAGGAAGTCGATGTCTACTTGGTCGAAGGAAATTGACATTTATTATCGCCCTTGTATAAGGTGTATACAATGTATACAGTCGAGTTGTGGAGGTCAAGGTAAATGACCGAAGTCGAAGCGGAAACGCTATTCGGTCAATTTGGACCTGTTGAAGAATTGGAATTCAATGATGACCTAGAAATTCACCTAAAGGAACGAGGAATTACGGAAAAACATATTGTTAGTTTTGCGGAAATAAGAGAAGTATTCTATGGAGCACCTCGATTCTTTGACAATCCGCCGGGTTCGGGCAGAAGGCACCGGCCGTAATGGTAGAGCTTACCCTAGGAGGGCGCTTTCTGGCAGTTCCCGTCGAACCGACTGGGAAACGGGGGATTTGGCGTCCACTTACTGCCTTTACATTCAACACTCATCATATTGAGAGATATAGAAGGAGGTCAGATTGTGAATGACAGCTACTACGAATTGGGCAGGGACGTCACCCATCTAGTCGCGTCTGGCAACAAGAAGGAAACCAGCGTTATTTCTGTTCGGCTAACTATCAACGAGATAAAGCGACTGGAAAAGATCGGGCGGGAGAGCGACAAAACCGTTTCCCAAGTGATCCGAGACGCTATCGCTGCCTACCGTATCCACCGCCCGGAAACGGTTGTTGGGTTGTGGAACGGCTCGACGATAACCATTGGAGAAACCGTCGAAGTCAGTAGCAACGCCCGCTGTGAAGTAGTCTTGTCAGACTCAAATCGGGCCCCACAGAAACGGCGGAGTTAATTTAATCGCAAATCTGCCCAGGCGCGGACAGCCGCGGCAAAATCCTGACGAATCGGGAGGCGCACCGCCATGCGAAGGCTCAGGCGAACGGGAACGCCCGGCTTTGAGCCTACAGCACGGCGGCGGCGATTTCCTCGATCTCCTCGATGGCAGCATCACCCTCGGTGTTGTTCAGCCAGATGGTGATGCGGTCAGCGCCGGCGTCCACCAGTTCCTCGATCTCCTCCCGGGTTCGGAACTGGTCGCCAAAGCCGAAGGCCATGATGTCGATGGACCTGGGATCGCGTCCCGCTGCTTCGGCCAGTTCGTCCAGGCTTGCCCGGCCTGCGCGAATCTCTGCCGCCGAGGTTCGGTTGGGCATCCAGCCGTCGCCGTAGGCCACCACGCGGCGGAACACGTTGCGCGCCTTGCCGCCGAGGTAGACCGGTGGATGGGGATTCTGCACCGGCTTGGGGACCGACTTGACCGGCGGAAAATCGTAGTACTGTCCGTGATATTCGGCTTCATCCTGGGTCCATAGCTGCTTCATCGCCTCGATGGACTCACGGGTCTGGGTCCAACGGTGGTCGAAGTCAGTGCCCATGATCTCGGCCTCCTCACGCAGCCAGCCGGCGCCGATGCCGAAGATGAAACGGCCACCGGAATAACGGTCCAAGGTTGCGATTTCCTTGGCCAGCAACAGGGGATTGCGTTCGGGGACCAGGCAGATGCCGGTGCCCAGCTTGATGCGGCTGGTCACGGCTGAGGCCCGCGCCAACGCAATGAACGGGTCCACGATGCGACCGTATTCCTCGGGGATTGCGCCGTCAGCGGAGCCGGCGTAGGGCGATGTGGTGCGCACAGGAAGGATGGCGTGCTCCGGAACCCAAAAGGACTCAAAGCCCAGATCCTCGGCCCGCTTGGCCAGCAGCGCCGGGTCGGCGGAGCTATCGACCTCGAAAGAGAAAATACCAACTCTGCTCGCAGTCTCGCTCATATTTCACTCCGGGCGGCGCAAAATGAATTAGGATAGATGCAAGATGGAATTATCAAGGCCGCGCAGCGAGTGTAGCAATGGCCTTAGACCTAGGTCAAACAACCCTTCACGGGCAAAAACCTGTCGATGGGACCCACGAGCAGGGACAGCCATCTGGTCTCCTGCGGCATTCAGGACAATGGCATTTTGGCAAGAAAGCGAGTAAAATCACGCCAATTACCCGAGGGCGACAGGCCTCGGGAAGTAAAGGGAAATACAGTCCGGCCGGGGCGCATTTCCCCGTCTATTCCTCCCATCCATGCCACCAGGACTAGCGATCGTTCATTTTCGACACGTGGGGGTATTTACCTTGGGGTAGCGGCTATTGAGGAAGTTGGCAAGATCCTTGACAGGGTGTCGGAATACCTGCCGGAGGCAGCGACCGAGCTAATCAGGGATGCCTATGAATTTGCCGATCGCAGCCACGAGGGGCAGTTGCGAAAATCCGGCGAGCCCTACATCGCCCACCCCCTGGAAATTGCTCTTTACCTCGCCGATCTCCGCCTCGATGAACAGACCATAGCGGCCTCCCTTCTGCACGACGTCGTGGAGGACTGCGGCGTTTCTCTGGATGAACTGTCCGGTAAGTTCGGGCCTGAGATCGCCAAACTGGTCGACGGCGTTACCAAGCTGACCCTGCTGGACAGCCGCATTCACGACCCCATCAGCGCGTTGCCGGCCGGGGGGGACGATCCAGACAGTCTGTACGCCGAGAGCCTGCGCAAGATGCTGGTGGCCATGGCGGAGGACATCCGGGTTGTCCTGATCAAGCTGGCCGACCGCCTCCACAACATGCGCACGCTGGGTGCCCTCCCTCCCGAAAAGCAGAGACGCATCGCCCAGGAAACGCTGGACATCTACTCGCCGCTGGCCCATCGCCTGGGCATCTGGGAAATCAAGTGGCAGCTGGAAGACCTGGCCTTCCGCTACCTGAACGAAGAGAAGTATCGCGAGATTTCCAGGATGCTTGCCGCGCGCCGGGCCGTCCGGGAGGCCTACGTTTCGCAGGTATCGGAACTCCTGCGCGGCAGGCTGGAGTCCGAGGGCATCACGGCCGACGTTTCCGGCCGCCCGAAGAACATTTACAGCACCTACCGGAAGATCCAGAAACTCGAGGCGCAGGGCAAGGAACTTACCGAAATATACGATCTGTTCGCTCTGCGTGTGCTGGTGGAAAAGGAGGCGGAGTGTTACCGGGTGCTGGGAATAGTGCACCAGATGTGGCATCCCATTCCCGGACAGATTGACGACTACATTGCCAACCCCAAGGAAAACATGTACCAGGCGCTGCACAGCACAGTCGTATGCGAGGGCGGCACCCACCTGGAGGTGCAGATCAAGACCTTCGAGCATCACGAGACCGCGGAATACGGTGTCGCAGCCCACTGGCGCTACAAAGAGGGCAATTCCAAGGATCTGCGCTTCGAGGAAAAAATGAGCGGCCTCCGGCAGTTGCTGGAGTGGCAGCGCGACGTTACCAGCACCGCCGAATTCATCGAATCGGTGAAAGAGGACATATTCCACGACCAGGTGTTTGTCTACACCCCCAAGGGGCGGATTGTAGAACTGACGGCTGGTTCGACGCCCATAGACTTTGCCTACAAGATTCACACCCAACTGGGCAATCGTTGTGTTGGCGCCAAGGTCAACGGCCGGTTGGTCTCGCTGGACACGCCGCTGGAAAACGGCGACACCGTTGAGATCATGAGCACCAAGTCGGACCGTGGCCCCAGCCTCGATTGGCTCAACCCAAATCGAGGGTACATACGGTCGGCCCACGCCCGCCAGAGCATCCGGCAGTGGTTTCGCCGGCAGGAGCGGGGAACCAACATCCAGCGCGGGCGAGAAATGCTGCGCCGGGAACTGCGACGCCTCAACCTGAAATTCGATGACAGCGAAGTCCTGGGGCTGTTCAAGTACGACAATATTGACGACCTGCTGGCCAACCTGGGATCGGGCGGCGTCGGCGACGGTCAGCTGGCCCAGAAGCTGGCGGAGGCACGTCAGGAGCCGGAGCACCCGCTCGCCCGGAAACGGACCGATCTGCCTCTATCGAGCCCCACCTCTGGCATCAAGGTCCTGGGTGTCGGGAACCTTCTTACCCGCATGGGCCGGTGCTGCAGTCCCATTCCGGGCGACGAGATTGTGGGCTTCGTCACCCGCTCCAGGGGCGTGACGGTGCACAAGCGCACCTGCCCCAGCGTGGTGCACGAAGACGAACCGGAACGGCTGGTGCAGGTGGAATGGGGCGAGGCCAAGGAGCTCTTCCCGGTGCGCGTCACAATGCTCGCCTACGACCGGGTTGGCCTGCTGCGCGACCTGACCCAGAACGTATCGGAGGAAGGGGTCAACATTTCCAATGTTGTCACGGCTCAGCAACCCAACGGTACCGTTAACCTCACTTTCAACGTCCACACCACTGGACTGCAGCAGCTGAGCAAGCTGTTCTCCAAGCTGGAGGGCGTACGCGGGTGCATCTCCGTACACCGCGAACGGTCGGGCGCGACCGCCGCGGCGCACTGACCCCCGGCTAACCTTCGACGGCACAAGCAAGATTAACCGGAGCGCAGAGAAACCAGAAACTCTGCGCTCTTTGTGACAGCGAACACTCAACGCAGAACTAAAGGAGACCGAAATGCCAGAACGACAGCCAATAATCCCACCCGGAGTGGCCCCGAATCCCAACCTCTCGCCAGGCATCCGCCTCGGCGACATGCTGTACGTGTCGGGCCATGTCGGCGTCGACGCCAGCGGCAACGCGGCAGAGGGCTGTGAGGCCCAGTCGCGCCAGGTGATGGCCAACATCCGTGGCGTCATCGAGGCCGCGGGCGGCCGCATGGAAGACGTCTGCAAGATCACCTGCTTTCTGACCAACATAGACGACTACCCCGATTACGCCAAGGTGCGCCTGGAGACCTGGCCTGCCAACCCGCCTGCCAGTTCCACCGTTGGGGTGTCGGCCCTGGTCCGGCCTGAGCTGGTGGTCGAGGTCGAGGCGATCGTCAAACTCGGCTAGCGACAAATTCCAACACAGAGCACACAGAGTCCACAGAGAAAACAACAAAATTAACCTCTGTGTTCTCTGTGCGCTCTGTGTTTAGTAATTCTATGGAGGATATCCAATGTCAGTTGAAGACAAGCTGCACGAGATGGGTCTGTCGCTGAGCGAACCCAACGCACCGGTTGCGAACTTTGTGCCGTCGGTGCGCACGGGCAATCTGCTGTTCGTGGCTGGCCACATAGCCCGTATGCCCGACGGTTCCATCCTGAACCCGGGCAAGGTGGGCCGCGACGTTACGGAGGAGCAGGCTTACGAGTCGGCCCGTGTGGCGATGTTGAACTGCCTCGCCGCCATCAAGGACGCCGCTGGCAGCCTGGACAACGTGAGGCGGGTGGTGAAGCTGCTGGTAATGGTCAACGCCGACCCCGACTTCGAGCGCCATTTTGTGGTGGGCAACGGCGCCTCCGACCTGCTGGTCAGCCTGTACGGCGACCAAGGCCGCCACGCCCGCTCGGCCGTCGGCATGGTAGGCCTCCCTCTCCGCTCCCCAGTGGAGGTGGAGATGATCGTGGAGCTGGCGGAGTAGCGGGGCTACGGAGTTTGCTGACAGTTGGTGGTGGCGGCGCGGGGTGCGGTCCGATATCATCTCTGCTACAGAATTAACTGCAAGTCGTGGAGCCTGAGATGGGTTTGAGCGTAGGCGTAGTCAACATCACTTACTTGGATGAACCCCAACCGCCAGTGTCTGACTTCCTCAAGGAGTTGGCGATCAACCCGGACCTGGGGATTGACGCGGACGATGGCGATTATTGGGGAGGCGGTTGGGGAGAAAACACATTCCTCGAATTCGAGCAATCGGCACTGATAGAACGCGCCGATAACTGGTGCACTGAGAGAGGCATCGGCGCAGGTGAGCGCACCGCGCTGATGGCGTGGCTCTCCAGCTTGCCCTCCCGTGGCGGCTACGTTATGTTGCATTTGGTGGTGTGAACGTGACCGTCTAAGGCTTATGTCGGAAGGTTTGCCGTCGGGTTGCCTAGGGAATTTGCCATCCGAAAGGCACCACGACGATTTGATTCCATAGTTCGGTAGTTATTTGGGGTTCGGAAAAATTCTCGATAACCTATAAATTCGACTTGGTAGTCGGGATTTTCGCGTAGAGCTCGTTCGTCTCTCGCTTGCATATCCTCCAATGTGTTTCGGGTGGCAGCAACCGCTATGGTGTAAAGCGGATTAAACCATTCATCTATTAGTGACAGGATGGACGCTGACCGTTGAGCAGAGAACAAGCGGTTGTCGATGCTGTAGTGTTCCCGGAGAATATCAGCAATTAGCCAGATAATGTGAAATCTGGCATACTCCAGCCAGTTGTCTGTTGCCTTGTCAGCGGCAACCCGATCTTTAACTTTCTGCTGGATTACAGCAGGAAGCAACAACTGAATCGCTGAGAGGTTGTCGGAGTAAAGACCAGTGTAACTGAACTCACTCTCACGAGCGATGGACAATACTGTTTCCTTGTTTAGGAAGTTGCGTATCTGATCTTTGGCTTCACCGGGATAACCCGCAAAGGAAACTACCGCCTGTGCGACCTCTCTATTAACCAATTGCTGATAACGGCCATCCTTACCACGATATTTTTCCTTCTCTGTCTGCCCTCCTAACATTTTTCCCCATTCGCCGCGCTTTATTTGATAAAATCATGGTGGGGTCATGTTTGAGAATTCTCGCTGCAGCCGGACTTGAACATCATCATTGGAAACGAAATCTTCGGCTTTTAGGGTTGCCTGATCGTTGGTTGTTCTGGCGATCGTAGGTGCAAATTGTAATGGGCACTCAATCAATTTTACAGTTACCAACACGGCTGGGTCTTCAGCAATCACAGATCGAACATCCCAAAGTGAGGCAGTGGTTTGGCAGCCGTTTATGATCTGAAAATCTCGCACTGTGAGATCATTTCCTGCTCTCCGCCACGACTCGCAGATTGCTGTGATGCCATTATTTAGTAAGTGGAATCTTTTTCTGTCAATTGGATCCCTGAGAGTCGCCTTGATTCGATTATTGGTCCCGTTCCCGAGGGGCCCACGAGGATTCAGTCGAAATATTTTGTAGCTATGACGAGCGAACACATCAATGATTTGCTTCACAGGTACAGTCATTGAGATAGTAGGGTATTCCGCCCCAGCCCCAGTCTGATGGTACGATCCAGGCTCGAGTTGGAAAGTGTAGTCACATTTATACAGACTGTCATCACTCTCCAGTTGATCGTCATATTGACGGCGTAGATCTGAGAGATCAAAACAGTCTAAAGTCACCGTGATGTCCGTTGGGTTTCCACGAATTTCTCTTGTGATGGTCTGGGAGTAGTTTTCTTTTGCGTGGTCGCGAGCCGCCCGCGACAGTGTGCCGCTTGTCACCCAGACCAAACGGAGCGAGCATCTGTTGTTTCTGGACGCAAGCATTTCGATCAGTTTGTCGTGTAACGCTTTGGTTTCTTCGTTGCGACAAGCTGCAACTTCATTTGCGTTTAGGATACGATTAGGGGCGTTCAGAAATGCGGCCAGTTCTTTAGGCCCCATGGTCGTGCCTGGGGTTCTGTGTTTACTTTGGAAAAGATTGACAACTGAGTCACTACCCGATTCGAGAATGAAATACCCATCAATTTCAAAATCGTCCGAACCATCGATTGTGGTGTAGTCAAGGATGTCGTTTCCCTGTATGTCATCCTGCCCGACGCCGAAGACGGTGGCGAAGGCCCAGTGCCGAAAACCCCGGTCAAGATTTCCTCCGTAATACTCATCTGCGGCTTCCCGCATGAAAGGCAGGACATGGTCATAGTTGTCTTGATGCTGTTGGCGCCTAGATGTCATGGAGAACCTCGTCTTGAAGCAATTCTGGAAACATTCTTGCCAGCGGCTACCGTTTCTTCCGCCGTCGCAATCCAACTGTTGATGAGCTGGAGATACTCTAGCCGGTCGATTTTCCCCTGAGCGTGTTCGATGCTGCAATTGACGATTTCCGTCGACAGCTCGCGCAGCGTGGATATGCGCAGCACAGAGAAAAGCTCCTCAACCTCTTCAGGTTGAGGGAGTTTGTCGAGCTGGCCTGTCAATTCCTCATCAACATGCTGATTTCGTTTAGCAAAAGCCAAAGCGCACCTCCTAATCATCCACCAGGGTGCGCGACACGTCCACCGTGGCGTACGACCAGGCTATGCGGAACGGGGCGTTGCCGGTGTTGATCAGGCGGTGGTGGGTGCCGGGAGTGATGAACGCGGCGTCGTTGACTCCCACGCGATGCTCCGCTCCGTTGATCATCAGGATGCCTTCGCCCTCGATGACGATGACCGACTCCTCGGCGTTGTGGTAGTGGGTGGTGTTGGAGCGGCCCGGCTCAAAACTGGTGATGCCGCTGGAAATCTCGGTGGCCCCGAACTCCTTGTTGATGTGACTCGCGACGGTCACACCCTCGGCCCGCTGCAACGTCTCGACCTCGCTTGACCTGATTACTCGCGGCTCCGGCATGGCTCTCCTCCTGAATTACTATTCAACACAGAGCGCATGGAGAACACAGAGTTTATCCGGTTATCTAAATCCTTTACTCTGTGTCCTCTGCGTTCTCTGTGTTTAATCCCTCGTTACTCCTGTTCCAGGAACTGGCGTACCCAGTCGGCGTGGGGCTGGCGGTCTTTCATGTTGTACAGGATGACTGCGTTGCGTACGGAGTCGGCCTGGAAGAAGCGTTCGTAGAGGATCTGCCTTGCTCCGAAGGCACTGCACGACATGTCCCAGGCCAGCCGGAACAGGCGCACCCGGTCGCGCGCCGAGGTGGAGTCGGTCTCCAGGTAGCGGTTGATCTCTTCCGCCAGCGGACCCTCCAGGTCGGCCTCGGTGGGCAGCGCCATCAGGCTGCTGGAGCCCAGCAGTTGGATGATCTCGCCCATGCGCGGGTACATGCGGATGAACAGATTCCGGGCGGCCTGCAGGGGCAGCTCCGCCGGTGCCATCACGCCCCACTGGTCCACCTCAGCATCGGCCTCTGCGGCCCGCAGGCAGGCCTTGGTGACTTCCAGGTTCTCTACAATCTCGGCGATCATCTGCTGGACCTGCTGCTGTGATGACGACCCCAGCGTCTCGGTCATCAGCGTGGCCAAGCCCAGCACGAACTCGCACTTGGCGACGTTCTTGGTCACCACCTGGTGCCCAGAGTGCAGGTGGCGGTTGGTGGCCTGTTGCAGGTTGTTGCACAGCTCCACATCGCCAAGCAGGAACACCTGCTCCCATGGCACGAAAACATGCTCGAAGAACGCGACGGCGTCCATCTCCTCGAACCGCGACCCCAAGGGATGGTCGAAGTGGGACTGGCCGAAGTCGAAGCTCTCGCGGCACTGGTATCGCAGGCCGGGCGTGTTGTTGGCAACGGCGAAGGCGAACGCGTAGGGCTCCGGCGCCTGCCCTGGCAGTTGATGCGAAGTGGTGGGATACAGCGCGATTTCCTCGGACAGCGGAGCCAGGGTGGCCAGCACCCGCGCGCCGTGAACAACGATGCCGGCGTCGGTCTCCTTTTCTACCCGGAGGGCGATGTCGGTGCGGTCCTCCAGCGGGGTGGTGCCCGGCGTGCGGCTGCGTTGCAGGTTGAGCAGCGTGTGCGTCAGAACCAGGTCGTTTTCCCGCACGTGCTCGTAGTAGTTGTTGATGTTGTCCCTGAACTCAGGGCGGTTCTGAGCGAAGTAGTCCCCGGCGGCAGCCATGGCCATGATATTGACGTTCATGAAGTCCGGGCTGCGACCCATCATTCCAAAGGTGGCCCGGGCCCAGTGGCGCATCATCACACGGCGGGCATCCAGGTCATCCTTGGTGCGCGGTATGATGAACGACGTTCCCACCCGGTCGCCCGTGGTGGGCGAAATGTAGGTCATCTCGTCGCGGATGGCCGGGTCGTGTTGCATGTCGTAGAGACGGGCCAGCGACTCCACTCCGCCCCGCAGCGCCGGGTGGGTGGTGACGTCCTTGACCCTTTCGCCGTGCAGGTAGACTTCCGGCCCGTTTTCCTTCAGGTTGGCGATGTACTCCGCCCCGGTTCTGGCTGGCATGACCATGCCCCCTTGCTACGGTTCTTGGTTGCCCTTCGGGAATGGTAACACGCACCGCGCAGTGCGTCATGAGCTATTGGTATCGCCCAATTCCCCGAGGAGCAGTGCCCACTTGAAAGCAACTTTAACGTTGATTGTGAATCGAGTTGCCTTAAGGTACGATTCCTTCAGTGAAGCCGCGACTGGTCTGCCAATTCAATCGATGGCAAGGAGATTGACCGATGTATGTAATCATCGCTCCCATCCAGATCAAGCCGGGATGCAAGGAACAGTTTATGGAAGCCATCATCCCTGACGCCATTGGCTCGGTCAACGATGAGCCGGGCTGCCTGCGTTTCGACGTAATACAGGACGCTGGCGACGAGAACCGTATCTGGCTGTACGAAGTTTACAAAGACGAGGATGCTTTCCAGGCCCATACCCAGGCACCGCATTTTATCAAGTTCCGCGACGCCACTGCCGACATCCGCGTCGAGGGCATTCAGGGCGCGGCGCGCGGCAGCAGCAACGTCTGGCCCACCGACGCCGAGTGGAAATAAGGGGAGGGACGCCCTCACAGCCACCCTCACCCGGAAGGAGAGGGAATCAAAGGAGAAGCGCCATGTACGTCATAATCGCACCGATACAGATCAAAGAGGGCGCCAAGGAGCAGTTCCTGGAAGCGTTGTTGCCCAACGCCCAGGCCGCGGCCGACACGGAGCCGGGCTGCCTGCGCTTCGACGTGATCCAGGACGCGGCCGACGCCAACCGGCTTTGGGTCTACGAAATCTATGTGGATGAAGCCGCCTTTCAGGCACACACCTCATCGGAACACTACCTCAAGGCAATCGAAGTCCTCGGAGCGCTGCGGGGCGAACCCGTCCTGCAGGGCGCGGCTCGCGGCAGCTCCAACATCTGGCCGCCGGACGCTGAGTGGCAATAGCATAGACGCCCTCTCCTCGAAAGTGAGAGGGTTTCTCGATATCCCCTCTCCTGCTGGGAGAGGTTAAGGGTGAGGGCAAATCATGGCAAAAACGATTCTGCAGAGCAGCGCAGTGGCCACGCCGGCGGGCATCATGTCGCAGGGCGTGGCTGTGCCGGCGGGGCGGATGGTGTTCGCCTCCGGGCAGGTCGCTCGCGGCGTGGACGGGCAACTGGTGGGCAGGGGTGACATTCGCGCCCAGACTCGCAAGGTGCTGGAAAACCTGCGGGCGGTGCTTGCCGAGGGTGGGGCCACCATGGACGACGTGGTGAAGGTTACGGTGTTCGTAACCAACCTGGCCGAAAACTTCTCCGCCATCCACGAGGTGCGCGCTGAGTTCTTTTCCTCAAACTACCCTGCCAGCACTCTCGTGGAAATCAGCCGCCTGGTGGATCCCGACATGCTCATCGAGATTGAAGCGATAGCGGTGGTGCAATAGGCTGCCGGTTTCTTACCAGCAAAGAGCAAGGGGCGCACAACTGTGCGCCCCTGTAAATTGCCCCGATTGTCAATCGCCTTTCGCCGCTGGATGCCCGCTCTCGCGGGAGTCACGGCATGGTTCCGGGGTTAGCTGCGGTTGGCGGCAGCCACTGCCGCCACGCCGTCGGGGACGAGGTCGCCTTCCCACGGTCCAGGGAAGTTGCCCTGCGGGCGGTCGCCAGCCATGAACAGGTTGTCCTGGCGGTGCCACTCCTCGCGCGGAGTCTCGAAATAGACCTCGATGCCGTTGCCGTCGGGGTCCTTGATGTAGATGCCCAGCGCAAGCCCGTGGTCGGACACCCGCTGGATGGGTACGTCCTTTTCCTTCAGGTTGTTGTAGAAGTCGGCCAGATCCTCCAGGCTTCCCATTCGCCACGCCATGTGGTTGAGGCCAACCTGCCCGGCGCGGGGGCCATCGGCATTCTCGCCCACTTCCATCAGCGCGATCTCGTGGGACTGATTCCGGTCGGCCGACATGAACGCAGCGCGCCCTTCCTTGAAGTCATAGGTGTGCAGCCCCAGAACAGACTCATACCACTCCCGGGCAGCCGCGGCGTTGCGGACGTAAATGTTGACGTGCCCGAGGTAACTGGGTGTGTATCCCATAGCAATCCTCCTCGAAATACAACGCATTACGTCCTTAACGCTACCACAACGCGCCCAAACCGCGCAAGAATATATGGGTGTGAACCGCTTGCCTGGGTAAGGCAGCCCATAGGACGCAGAGGGAACGGCGATGCTACAATAATTGTGAGGGGCGGTCAAAGCCCCTGCAGTTACGGGCCGTTAGCTCAGCAGGCAGAGCACCGGACTTTTAATCCGGGTGTCGTGGGTTCGATCCCCACACGGCCCACCACTTCCGGCTTGCGCCTACTCTATCCATAACTCGTCCGCAGCGGTCGCTGTTGTCGTTTTCTCGGCACCTGATATGCCCATGACAACTTGTCGCCTCTTCCGTTGCCTGATGCTGGGAACAGCCTTGGTTGTCGCAGCATTAGCCGCCGCTTGCGACGGCCCAAGGACTGATCCCGCGCCAAGTCTAGCGCCGACTGCTGCGACCGCCCCAAGCCTGGCGCCGACTGCTACGACTGCTCCAGGACCGGCGCCGACTCCTGCGACAGCTCTAATGCCAACTCCATCTCCTACCGGCATCGAGCCAGCACCCGCTCCTACACCCCGACCCTCCCCTGAGCCAACTTTGCAGGAGAGAATTGATACTCTATTTTCTGATTATCAAAGCAATGCTCCATTTAACGACCACCTAAACAAGTTGTCAGATTATCAAAATCCCACGCAGAACAATCTCGCTTCATTCGAAACACTAGCTGAACACGCAACACAAGATTTTGAATTAACAAAAAAAGCGGTAATTGCAGCTGGTTTTCTTGGTTTGGATTCTTCAGAAGCTAACCTGACAATCGACGCTTACTTGAAGCATCAGCAAAAATACGGCTTGCAGGACCCAACAGGCTTTGCCTCTGTAACAGATTTGATACTGTTCCAGAATCAATTAAACACTCCTGGAAAAATCAGATTAGCAGATGGGCAAGAGGAAGATAGAAGAGGCTATATTCTATCCAGCGAGGAAAGAATAGAAGCATTGATTGCAGGATCTGATATTTGGTCTTGGTTGGCATTACCTGAAAGAGATTTAGCGACAATGCCGGAGTGGGTAATCAAAAGTTATCCTCCTGATGAACTTTACCGTCAGGCTTATAGACAGACAGTATTCCAAGGCCCATTTTCCTTAAATGGCTCTTCAGACATACGATTTAGCGCATCTCCTTGGTTTACGGATGATTCGATTATAGCAGGAAATAATTCATTCAGAGGAAGCGTTGATCCAGAATTATTTTCTAAATATGCAGCATTGAATCCAATAAGGCAGCAATGGTTGAATGGTCTTAATTTCCAACCCAACTCTACTGCAGTAGATTTGGATGCACTGGCTACGGGCAATTTAGAAGAAACTGGAATGTGGTATTCGTTTGCACAGTCTTATAGGGATATTGCCACAAATAGATTGGACTTTTTGGTAGTCTATAAAACTGAAATTATAGCTGGTCTTGAACCTCGAGTTCGTGCATTTGTGGATGACACCGGAGACTTATCGGCAGCTTTCGTGAGTACTAATTTTGATAAATCTATTTTCGTGCAGATTATTGATTCTCATGATTCAGGAGCTTTTCGAGGTCTGGGAGTATACGATAATGCAAATAACAGAATAGTATTTCCAGTACAGGATAATGAGAATATTACTCTTTACGTCACGGGAAGAACATTTAGATTTAATGAAAGTGTGTGGCCTACCGATGAAAGATTTGATGGCCGAAAAATCTTTGATCCTGAGTCTTGGGGTATAATGTATGTAACTCCTGATGGTAAAGATCCTGGAGGGAATTTTGATGCATCTGTTGACTACACTATAGACAAAGACGGAAAGAGATTCACTTTTGGAGAGCCAAAACTTGTTGCTCTTGACGAAGCAAAGTTTCCATTTATTGATCAAGATAAAACAAATGAACTGTGGACTAAGGAAAATGTAGAACGAGCCAAAATTAGGACATACGGAGTAAACTGGGGCTTAAATCCAGCAGCTATCGACGAAGGTCATAATAAAGATCCTGTGTATGGGAACCTCTATGTCGGTCCACATTTCCTGGTTTTCGACAACCGAAAAGATGCACCTAAATGATAATCTGCCGGGCTTGCCGTGCGCCTGGATCAGGAACTGGCCCAAGCGCGGGATCGGAGGCCCTTCCAAGAATCCGCTCTTCGTGCTGGCCCCGGTAGCTGGCGGGCAGCGGCATCCCGGGAACGGCCTGGGGCTTCGATAGACGAGGTGACCGGTGCTGCTTGCCGCAATTCTATCCTTCGGCCTACCGTCCGAAGGAGTGGTGGACGGTCGCAAGGCAACCGTCCACCGGAAAGTTCGCAGTACGGTACTTGTAGGCCCACCAATCTGGACGAAAACAAGAGCTTTCGGGATTAGGTTCGTTGTGGGGGTGTGGCCGGGCCGTTGGCTCGCATATGCCCACATAGAGTCCGTCGGCAAGGCGTAGAGAAATGGGTATGCCCCTGTTATTACGGCAGGGGCATATGCGTGGCTCGTACTTGACACCCGGGGTGTTCGCCGAGAGACGGACGGGGCGGCGCAAGTTTCCCCAAACCACCCCTACACTCCGCAACCTCTGCCGTCCGACCGCCCCGATTCCGCCTCCGTTCCTCTGTCGGTGGCCCAACTCCAGGGCGACCGGGCGCACTGTTATCTTGGGGTGGCCGTCATAATTTTGGAGAGGTAGCAAGTGGGGAGTAAAATGGGCGTAAAGCGAGGAAATTGACCGTGCAAAAGTGTCACAATCGGCACTTCGGCCTGTTGTCTATCACCATCGCGGCAGGCTCCCAATGGCTGACCCAAATACGATTACACTCCAAAAACTGCCCCCAAAACTTTGACGGACACCCGTTATCCTGTAACTGTTCAGACTTGAGGGGATCCCGAGTGTCCGACCACCGTATAAGGGCGATGGGTCACCGTCACTGACGCCCGGGTTGCTTGTTAACGAACGGCGTCCGGGCAATTCGACTCGCCGAGTCTGAACTGTTACTCCACTCCTGCGCGCATATACACCTTTGGGATAAATCTGCTATTCTACGGATTGCGCCACATAGTTGCGCTAAGGTTTCGCACAGCAACGGTCCATCAGACTCCACGCTCTCGTCTTTTCGCCCCACGCTGAATTCCATGTGTCACCTTCATAGCTAAGGAGTCTTTTGCCCGTGCTTGTTAGACCTCTATCTAGTCGGCCGATTCCGTCCGGCCGCGCCCAGCGTCACCACGCCGTTTGCGCTGATTGCGGCATGTCTACGACCGTCCCATTTCGGCCAACCCAAGACAGGCCAGTGTACTGCCGACCGTGCTTCAATGCCCATCGCAACGGCCCTTCATTCACTGTCAAAGCTCCGGTGGGCGAGCAACTCACTGCCGTAGATCATCCCACAGCCGGTAGCCCTCCTGACGGCGCGGCCGCGTTTCTTGGAATGCCTTTGAAGGCCGCTACCAGGACGGCAATTCTCCGGATGAACATATCGGAACCCACACCGATTCAGGTGGAAGCCATACCCCATCTCCTTGAAGGACGGGATTTGATAGGCCAGGCGCGTACCGGGTCCGGAAAGACCCTAGCGTTTGCAGTTCCCCTGGTCGAGCAGTGCGACGCATCGATACGACAAATCCAAGCGCTTGTGCTGGTACCCACCCGCGAGCTGGCCATCCAGGTGGCAGGAGTCATTGAAGCCCTGGCTTCTCCACAGCAAATCCAAGTTACGCTGCTCTATGGTGGTCGGTCCATAAAGCCGGAGTATACAGCGTTGAAGAAAGGCCCACAGATAATCGTTGGGACGCCGGGCCGCACTCTGGACCATCTGCGTCAGGGTACTCTCAAACTGCAATCGGTAGGATTCCTTGTGCTGGACGAGGCAGACGAGATGCTGGACCAAGGATTCGCCCGGGACGTCGAGGCCATCATTGATCGGACGCCCAAAGAGCGACAGACGGCCCTCTTCTCCGCAACCATGCCGGAGTGGGTAGCCCAGACTTCAGCGAAGCGTCTGCGCCGGCCCGTGAGAGTGGAAGTGGACGCAGGTTTGCAAGCTCCACCCAGCGTTGAGCACCTGGTCTACAACATTGAACCGAGCGACAAGATTGAAGCTCTGCGGACGCTGTTGAATCAACGGGATGGCGCTTCGGTTCTCGTTTTTCGAAAGACCAAGCGCAGCGTCAAGCAGCTGGCGAAGCAGCTGGATTCGATGGGATACCCGGTTGGAGCGCTCCAGGGAAATCTTAGCCAAGGCGCGCGGGAACGAGTTATGGCGGCCTTCCGGTCCGGCGCAGTGGCTATCCTGGTGGCAACAAATGTGGCCGCCAGGGGGCTGGACGTTGAGGGCATTGGCCAGGTCATCAACTTTGATCTGCCGGACTCGGAGAACCTGTTTACCCACAGGGTCGGCCGGACCGGACGCATGGGCCGCTCCGGGGAGGCGATAACATTCGTCACCCCGGAGGAAGAGCGAAAATGGCGTGAGATTGAGAGATCCCTGGGCCGCCACTTCACCCGCAAGCCTTGGAGCGCGACCCGTCAGAGCAACTCAGCCGATAGTGAGAGGGTCATAGTGGGCCCCATTCTCCACAGGACACCAAACCCACGGCAACCGTTAGATTGCAAAAGGCTGGATTTCACATCCAATGTTACTGATCCTCGGAGGCCTTCCCGAGGTGGGCAAAACATCAATTGCCACTGGCCTCCCCATCAGAACCAACCGAGTGGTGAACAGAAACCCGGAGTCGGATAAGGCAGAGATACGATCACATAGTTGTTGAAGCGGGAACGGCCGGGACGGGTTTGGCTGCCCGCCTGCCGGATCACCCCGGCCGGTCAGTCTTGCAGCCGTATGCTGGAGGCGATTACCTAGCCTGGCGGGAAATGTCCCAGCCGGTAAGGCACGACTACGGAACCAACTGTTGATAAATTGGGTTGACTGCCCTTGTCGTCATTACAATATCCGCATCCTGCCATTGGTATTTCTTGAGAAAGACCCCAGACGTTATGCACAACGACAAGTTAGCGCCTGACGGCGGGCGAAATCCAGCCATTAGCCGGAGCGGAGACGTTGTCTGCTTCGGGTTCCTGACCTACTGCCTGCTACTGATGGTCGACGAACTGCCGCCGAAGAATGGTGGCGCCCTCGTGCGGGACTCGGTTGATACCGTGGGAGATGATGCCGCGATTGTGGCAAGCGTTCTGACCAATTGGAGGGTCCCAACCAGGCTCATCTCCTCCCCGGTTGGAAACGACCACTACGGGGAGACGGTAACAGGACATCTGAATTCGTGGGGAGTGGACGTGGAGCATCGGGTCAGGCAGGGGTTGACTACACCGGTGGAGATTGGAATCGTGGATGCCGACGGAGGCCGCACCTATTTCCAACGGAGAGACCATTCCGCCCTGGCCGCGTTGCAGGCGCCAAGCTCCCACCAGTTGTCGGGGGCCGGCTTGCTCTATGTTGACTGGTACGACGGGCCCAGCGTGCTCGCGGCCATGGAGACGGCCGTCTCTTTAGGCGTCCCAGTTTTCCTAAACCTGGAGTCGCAGTACAGCAGAAACCCCTCGCTTTCAGACCTGATGCGTTACGCCACCATCTGCCAGGTATCAATGGACGAACCGGGATCATCCGGAAGCCCGGTCGACACCGCTCGCTCGTTGATCAACCTGGGCATGGAAACTGTGCTGGTGACCCTCGGCGCAGAGGGCTGCCTTGTTGCCCAAGGGCAGCAGGCCCATTGCATCAAGGCGCCGCGGGTAAAGGTGGTTGACTGCTACGGGGCCGGTGCCGCCTTTTCGGCCGGCATCATCTACGGTTTCCGGGCAGGATGGCCGCTGGAAGGCAGCGCCCGGTTCGCCACGGCCTACGCTGGGCTCAAGTGCCAGGCGGCCGGTATGGCGAGCTTGTCCGCAGCCGAGATCCAAGAGACGGCGGCTACCCTGGATGCTCGTCCCTTGTCCCTGTGAACGGGTAGGCCTAATTCTTCCTCACCCAGAAGGCGCAGTAGCGCATCGGCTTCGGGTCGCTGAAATAGAGCATTCCACCCAAGTCCCCGCTACCTTCTGGTTCCACCAGAAAACATCCGCAACCCTCCAGGATGCTCAGCAAGCGGTACTCGTCGTACAGTTGGAACGACCTGTCCACGCCGTCCCCACCATAGGCCCGGTCACTGACGGTGGCTACCCCTGAACCGGTCTTGAACATGATCTGCAGGACGCCTCCGGGGGCCAGGACTCTCGCCAACTCCGGGATGGTCGTAGTTTCGGTGGTCTCGGGTGTCAGGTGCTGTATGACGGCGTTGCATAATATGAAATCGAAGAAGCCCGACTCAAACGACAGGGGCTCTCGCAGATCGGCGACGTTGAGCTTGTTCGCTATTTCCGGGTGCAATTCTCTGCCCAGGCTGATGTTCTCCTCCACCGCGTCAATTCCGTAGACGTCATACCCCCTTGTGTGCAGCAAGTGAACGTCCCGGGCCCCCGCCCCGCACCCTGCGTCCAAGCCCCGTTTCCCCCAGGCCAGCTCGGCAACCCGATTCAGCAGGTCCAGGTCTCCCTTCAGGGCCGGATGAGAGGAACCGGTATACACCGAGTGGGTGAACTCGTGGGAAAGCTGGGAATATCTCCGGGCGTGCTCTCTGTAAAAGTCCAGTGAGTCGAATTGCATGTGGACACCCTCGAAGAGGTCGGATTGCGTTGCGACGAAAAGTTACTGTCAATATGTATTTACAATTTACTTTAGGCTCCATGTTTTGTAAACTAAGCTATTGTCCTTTAATAATCTAGAACAAACGCCCGTTTTGCTTGATTGCGTTTGGGGATGCTTGAGATGACGAAATGAATTCCGCAGAGAGTAGTTTGCATCAGCTTTTCAAGGCTCAAGCGACGGAGACTCCAGACACTCCGGCAATAGTCTTCGGCGCCGAGCAGACATCCTATGCACAACTGGACCAAGCGACGGATGCCTTGGGGGCCTACCTTCGACGTTGCGGCGTATCAACCGATGATCCGGTGGGTATATGCATGGAAACCTGCCCGGAGTACATCGTCGCGAGCATTGGAACATTGAAGGCCGGTGCGGCCTTCATGCCTGTGGCCCTGGACCTCCCCGATTCTCTGCTTGGTACACTGGTGTCCGAGTCCCAACCCAAGGTGGTGATCACCAAGGCGCGGCACTTGCCGAGACTGAGTAAATTCGCTGGGCCTAGTCTATTGGCCATTGACTCCGACCAGTCCTGGAGAGTGCTCGATCCCGCGACAGATGAGATATGCGTTGACACCGGCAACCTGGCCTTCCTCCCCTACACCTCCGGCACAACAGGACAACCAAAGGGCGTGATGCAGACCAGCGGCGCCCTGATTTCATCCTACTTGGCCAGGTACAGGTTCAGTTCCTACAGCGTCGGAGACAGGGTCGCCTGCAATATTTTCTTTCCTTGGGAGTTCCTCAGGCCGCTTCTGAAGGGAGGAACGGTGTACGTAATTCCCGATGATGTGGTGTTCGCGCCGCGCGCCCTTACCAAGTTTATAGCAGAGCAACGGATAACCGAGATCCTGTTCACTCCGTCGTTGCTGCAGGGAGTATTGAATTCGACAGACCCCAAACAATTGCGGTCTGCCCTGTCGTCCCTCCGAGTAGTCTGGCTGAACGGCGAGGTGGTGCCGGCCAGCCTGCTGAGGCTGTCGTTGGACGTGTTGCCCCGTTCTGCGCGTGTGTTCAACACCTACAGCATCAGTGAAACTCACGACGTTTGCACCATTGAACTGACGGACCTGTGCCTCGACACCAGGAATGCGTGCCCGGTCGGTTACGCAATGGATGGGGTGACGCTCCGGGTGCTCCCGGAAGGACAGTCCACCCTGGCGCCTAGCGGAGTCGGGGAGCTCTTC
This sequence comes from Dehalococcoidia bacterium, assembly GCA_965249355.1. Taxonomy (GTDB): domain Bacteria; phylum Chloroflexota; class Dehalococcoidia; order Lucifugimonadales; family UBA3495; genus VXOI01. Next base: position 870,618 of record CBDFLW010000004.1, on the reverse strand, counting down.
ATTGGCGGTCGCGGTCTGGCCCGCGGCTACCTGAGGAGGCCCGACCTGGATTCCGGGAAGTTCGTCATACGGGACGGAGACCGGTACTACTCCACCGGCGACGTGGCCGAGGTTGATGCGCGGGGTATGACGACGATCATCGGCCGGAATGATTCGATGGTCAAGATCAGGGGCTACACCGTCTACCTGAGCGCTATAGAGGAGACCCTCCGCCAGCACTGTGACGCGGCGGATGCGGCGGTGTTGGCCGAGAACGAGGACGAAGCCAACAAGCGGCTCGTGGCCTACGTCGTCCGGGGCTCGCAAGCGGCATGGAGAGTAGATGCAAAGAGCCGGACGAGCAGAGACCTGCGTGCCCTGCTGGAACGGCATCTGCCGCTTTACATGGTGCCCAGCCACTTCGTCGAACTGGAGACGCTCCCGATCAATCAACAGACGGGCAAACTGGAGCGCAAAGCATTGCCCGCATTGCCGGAAAGGGGACCTGTGGTCAAGCAGCGCACCCCGCTGTCCAAGCACGCAACCGCGAGGGAGCGTCTCATGGCCTTGCGGGAGCTATGGAGCGAAGCACTGGATGTCGACGGCGACTCACTGGAAGACGACTGGAACTTCTTTGATCTTGGCGGCCACTCCCTGACGGGCCTGGACCTAACCCTGGGCATCGAACAGCTGTTTGGGATTGAACTAAAGGGCACGGAGATCTACGAGTACCCCACCATAAACGAGCTGGGCGCGTACTTGGAAAATAGAGGGCCGAACATGGAATCTGGAATTTCGCTGGCCGAGGACTCGACCCTGGATCCGGAGATTGCACCAAGAGGCGCCCCGAGAATAACACGTCTCAGCGAGGCGTCCTCGGTCCTTGTGACGGGAACAACCGGATTCCTGGGAGCCTTTTTGCTCGACGAACTGGTGCGTGCAGCGGGACAGGATACCCGGTTCTACTGCCTGGTAAGGGACCGGGACTCAGGACAGGGCGGGTCCACCAACCGCGTGCTGGACACCCTGAGGTTTTACGAGCTGGGCGGTCATTCCGCGGGAGACCGGATTGTCCCGGTGGCTGGAGACCTGACGCAGCCCAGGATGGGACTGGACAATGACGAGTACCGGCGGTTGGCGGAAGAGGTCGACCTGATATTCCATTGCGCGGCTTCGGTCAATTATGCCTACCCTTATTCTGCAGCCAAGCCCCACACCGTCGGCGGGACATTGGAGGTGCTCAAGTTCGCCTGCACCGCTGCGACAAAGCCGATCCAATACATTTCATCCAACGGCATTTTCCCCGGAGGAGACGACACCCCCTACCTTGAAAACAGCGACATAGACGGGTTCGTCGACAGGATGGAGGGGGGCTACAATCAGGCCAAATGGGTTGCGGAGCGGCTTGTCTGGTCGGCTGTTTCTCGAGGACTGCCGGTATGCATCTTCCGTCCGGGCAATATTGGCCACCACAGCGGTACGGGCACGGTCAACCCGAATGACTTTCTCTCGTTGATTATCAAGGCTTGCGCCCGCCTCGGATGTGCCCCCTTGGCGCCGGAATGGTTCTTCGAGATGACACCTGTCGACTCTCTGGTCAAGGCAATAACGAGAATTTCCGACGATCCCAGGCATCTGGGCAAGGTATACAACGTGGTCCAACAGGGCCCCGTACCCGCCGATCAGGTTTTTGCATATATGGAGAACCACGGATACGTGGCGGATCGCGCTCAATTAGGGGACTGGAAATCAAGATTGGAAACGATGGCCGACCGTGATGATGACATGGAGTTGAAAGTTCTGGTCCGGTCCCTGGAGTCAGTCGAGCCGTACCTGTCCGATACCAGCGTCTACGACATCAGCCGGTTCTCCGAAGCATTATCGGAAATCGGTCTGGGAATGCCCGCAGTCGACGCCGACTACGTGACCAAATTCTTACGGAAGTGACCACGAAAGTGAGGCTGCGGCGGATTCGATCTCTTCAGACAGTCGTTCCCGGTAACAGGCAGGGCCCGAAACCGGGCCACGCTGGAGTGGACACCGCCGTACCAAACGCGCCAGCACCGGAAAGGCTGCTCCAACACCCCGACACACCGGGCATCATCGGCTACCTGATTTCCTGCAGCCAAGACCACTTCCGCTGCTCTAAGGTGTTGATTATTTCTTACGCAAAATGTTTCCTGTCCGGCTGTCTCCACCGACCTGGACAAAATCAAGAACCTTTACGGGTCAGATACAATCGCGACGTAAAACTGCGGTACTCATGGGCGGTGGGTTTGGATTCTACAGCAGGCAACGACACTCAATAACCCATCGTGTGGTTCGAGCCTCCGCTAGCGGCCCAAACTCCGTCCGAGGATCATAGAGAGGGTTCCACCGTACACGAGAGTACGAACACCCAACGCCAACAAACTAAACAGACGAACCTTCGGCGCTGTTCGCCCGGCGGGCGTATTCAAGTGCCAGCAGGGTCTTCCCGGTGCCGGCGGCTCCCTCAAACAGACAGCTTGGGTTGTCCTCAAGCTCGTCAAGGCGGTCGTACTGCTCTTCAGGCAAGCTCATCAGCTTGGTTTCAGTCCTACACAGTGAGACTGACTTTGCGACCACCAGGTCGAAGTTCGGCCGCAGGTAGGTCAGGACCGCCCTGAGTTGAGATGGTGTCGGGTATCGCTCACCGCTGCGCGGTTGGAAGTCCCTCAGCCGACTCTTAACAACTCTATTGATGGACGCGGATATCGGTCTTCGCAGATCGTGAGCGTCGATAACGTCTGAGCCATCAAACTCAGGAGTTGCTGGGGGACGGACAACGTCGGGGAACACCACAGCGAACGCGATGGGACAGTTCGATTCTGGGGACCCCTGCCCGCAGTGGTCCATGATCGAACCCCGCAGAGCAAACAAGGAGTCCCTGGCCTGCATGAATGGACTTTTCTTGAGCACCGCCAGATTCCCATGCCGATTCATCGTCCGCCACATCCCATTGTGCAGGACACTCGCCCTCCCTTTATTTCAAGGCAGAGGATGCCTTCTCGGGGAATGAGTACGACGAAATTTGTTTCTCCATAGGGGCGGTCCATCCTGCGCGCCAATCCCAGTGAGTGAAGAACCGTCCATCCACCTGTACCCGGGGCGGTTTCCAATAGGTGGAAGACTTGCCTCTCGGCTGAACTCACCACACCATCGTCAATCTGAGCTGGTATCATCCAGGGAAAGGTTCCCTCCCCTTGACGGGGGAGGGTTAGAGCCTGCCCCCGCGAAAGCCGGGGGGGTGAACTCCTCGCATCAGACAATTCTGATTGAAGAATTCACCGGATGGCCTCAATCCTGCCCGTCCTTCAATTCGGCAAGCCTCGATTCAGACAGCCAACGACAAGTACGGACGCCTCGCCGTCGTTGCCTCGGACTAACCTCCGCCCAAGACAGGCATAACCATCGGCTTCCATCCCCAACAGACCACCGACCCATCGCTCCTCACTCCGCAGGTGTATGAATGCCCAGCACTGACGGAGGCGAATTCCCCCTCGGGCGGCGTGGCTTGGCCGTTATCATCATTGCCCCAGCAGGTGACGGAGCCGTCGGCCCTCATTCCGCAGGTGTGGTCGTCCCCGGCGCTGACCGAGGCGAATTCCCCCTCGGGCGGACTGGCTTGGCCGTCACCGTCATCGCCCCAGCAGGCGACGGAGCCGTCGGTCCTCACCCCGCAGGTGTGGCTCCACCCCCCGGCGCTGACCGAGGCGAATCCCCCCTCGGGCGGACTGGCTCGGCCCCATACATCATCGCCCCAGCAGGCGATGGCGCCGTTGGCCCTCACCCCGCAGGTGTATTCATATCCAGCGCTGACCGAGGCGAATTCCCCCTCGGGCGGACTGGCTTCGCCGTCATCATCCCAGCCCCAGCAGGCGACGGAGCGGTCGGCCCTCACTCCGCAGGTGTGGAGCTCTCCGGCACTGACCGAGGCGAATTCCTCGTCGGGCGGACTGGCTTGGCCGTAATCATCGTTGCCCCAGCAGGCGACGGAGCCATCGGTCTTCACCCCGCAGGCGTGGTAATCCTCGGCGCTGACCGAGGCGAATTCCCCCTCGGGCGGACTGGCTTCGCCGTAATTTTCCTCGCCCCAGCAGGCGACGGAGCCGTCGGCCCTTACCCCGCAGGCGAGTCCGTCCCCGGTGCTGACCGAGATGAATTCCCCCTCGGGCAGCGTAGCTTGACCGGAACCATCATAGCCCCAGCAGGCGACGGCACCATTGGCCCTAACTCCGCAGGTGTGGCGCCCTCCGGCGCTGACCGAGGCGAATTCCCCTTCGGGCGGACTGGCTTGACCTTGACCGTATAGATCATCGCCCCAGCAGGCGACGGAGGCGACGGAGCCGTCGGTCCTCACCCCGCAGGTGTGGCTCCACCCGGCGCTGACCGAGGCGTATTCCCCTACGGGTTGCAAGGTTCGGAGCGTTTCAAAATGGCCCCAGCAGGGGACGAAGCCGTCGGCCCTCACCCCGCAGGTGTATTTATATCCAGCACTGACCGAGGCGAATTCCCCTTCGGGCGGACTGGCTTGGCCGTATTCATCATCGCCCCAGCAGGCGACGGAGCCGTCGGCCCTCACTCCGCAGGTGTGCCACTCCCCCGCGCTGACCGAGGCGAATTCCCCTTCGGGCGGACTGGCTTGGCTGTATTCATCATGGCCCCAGCAGGCGACGGAGCCGTCGGCCCTCACCCCGCAGGTGTGGAACTGCCCAGCGCTGACCGAGGCGAATTCCCCTTCGGGCGGACTGGCTTGACCGGAATAATCAAGGCCCCAACAGACCACCGACCCGTCGCGCCTTACCCCGCAGGTGTGGTAATCCCCGGCGCTGACCGAGGCGAATTCCCCTCCGGGCGGACTGGCTTGACCGGAATCATCGTTGCCCCAGCAGGCGACGGCGCCGTCGGCCCTCACCCCGCAGGTGTGGCTCTCTCCGGTGCTGACCGAGACGAATTCGAATTTCGCCTTCCCGCCGTCTCCTCCAAGCCTGGACGTCGCCCCGCCCGCCTCCCCAGTGGCCTCCGGCTCTGCGGTGACGGGCCCGGACGGGCGGGTTGTGCCGGTCTCGTTGCTTTCTTTGGCAGCTCCGCGGGTTCCCGTGGCCTCCGGCTCTGCGGTGACGGGGCCGGATGGGCGGGTTGTGCCGGTCTCGTTGCTTTCTTTGGCAGGTCCGCGGGCTCCCGTGGCCTCCGGTTGCGTCGAGGTCCCGCCCCCTGCAGGCGAGTTGCCCCCGCAGGCCGCCGAGGCGACGGCCAGCAGCATTGCCAGGAGCAGAGCCGCGCCCCGCAGGGGAATCGCCAGGCCGCGAGAACGGCGGTCGCCAAGTCTGTCGGTCACAGGTACGTCTCCTGCGGGGAGCCCGCCGGGGTGGTTGGATTTGAGTATAGGAACTACCGAATGTCCTGTCAAAGGAAAGCGGCTCGTTTCTCGAGGAGCGGCTTAGTCGATACCTCCATCCAGCCTTGCGTCATGGCGGCACCGCGCCTTTGCATAACCTGAAACGCCGCCCCAGGGCTGTCCTGGTTGCTCAAGTATTGGCACTCCGGCTACCGCGCTGGGTGTCGGCTCAAGGTTGTCGAAGATACGCGGCATGTACGCTCTTACCAGCTATTCCGGCGCACTATAGGAAAGGTATCCAGCACGTGGGCTGCGTCGTCCCTGGAGAGGCCGTAGAGGTGGAAGTAGAGGGCGTCAAGGCGAGCACGAAGGTGGCGGCGTTCCCCTTCGTTCCAGGTAAATGGCGGGCCGTCGTAGCCCAGGTCCCTCGCAAAAGGAGCCATGTCGTGGGCGGTGTAAGTGAGCCGGAGTACGTGGTTGCGGGCGAGTTCCCGAGCGGTCTTGTCTCCGAATCGACGGTCGTATTCGCCGGGTGCAATGACGGGAATTTGTTCAAGGATATACCAGTTCAGATGGGTGCCTTGAGCCTTTTGTCGCGCAACGAAGTCCACACACAAGGCATTCAGGTTTGCCACGAGACAGGCAGAGGCCAGCGTGTCGTCTCCAATAAGTAAGGGTACTGTGTTCCCATAACCAGCCCAAGGCACTATGGAAGCGATCACGGTCCTCGCATCCGTGGCCGGGCAATGCCCCGGAAGCCCAATGTATAGCCTTGTCTTTCAGCCAGAGCAGCCTCCACGTGGGTGGAGGGCATCCAGTATTGAGTCTGAGGCAGGAACTCCGGGTCGGTGTGCTGCTCATCGCTGACCGGTTCGCTAAGATATGGGCTGTGCGTGCTCTCCGGGTTAATGCGTACCGAATTGGCTCGGTGGTCGAACTGCCAGATCATCCGGCCTTGATAGAGGGGTAGATAGAGCTCGTCGCCCCGCTTCCAGCGGTTGCCCTGAACGGGGTAGAACCCCTCGGCTTGAAGCTGCCCCTCAGTGCGGATGAGGTGGGAGTCGTTGGTCATATCGAACATCCGAACATACTTCACCGGCCAAGTCTTGCGCTCCTTGCCCCCGAAGCGGTCTACCAGCACCGGATGGCGCGGGTAGATGGCGCGGGTGATTTCGCCGTGGCGTCGCGTGCGGAAGATGGGCGCGGTGCCGGTATTCGGGTTTACGACAGTGAAGTCGTCTGGCGCCAGGGGAAAACAGCGGTCGGAGTTTCGGATGCCCTGGGTGTCGTGGAGGAAAAAGGCGCAGTCGCTTTCGCCGAACGTACGGCGCTCCCCGCCGAAAATGAAGGCGCAGAACTTGAAGCGAGAATCCACGTCACGTCAGGGAAGAAAGGCGGCAAATCGGTACCGGCACGCCTATTCTCGAAATCGAACAACCCCGCCATACGCCCGCCGGTGGAAACGGTCTTGAAGAAATTGGCTGCGGTCTTGTCGGCGTAGATGCCCGATGGAGTCAGCAGACCGATCATCCCGTCCGGCTTGACTAGGTAGGTGGCCCTTTCGACGAGCAGGGAGTACAGGTTAACGTCGCCGCCCCCCAGCAGAGGATAGTGACCGGAGGCCCGGACCAATTGGCCCAGACCGTCGGCCCGCTCCTTTGCGGTGTCGAAGGCGGAGGCCAAGGAATCGCCCTGTTTGCGCAAGCCCGCGATAGCCGTCCTGCGCGCCGCGGCCGTGGCGGCCAGTGCAATCTCTGAGGCGCGTGTCGCGAACCACTCCACTTCCTGGAGTTTGATACGGTCCCAAGGCGGGTTGCCAATCACGGCATCGAATCCACCGGATGGGTGGTGGTTCTGCCAACTGCGCCAGACGCCCTGAAATGCTGCCTCCCAGTGAAGGAATTCTTCCCGTTTGGCTATGGAAGTCGCCTCTTGCCATATCGCTGGAAAGGTCTGCGAGGAATTATCTGAGTCCGTTGACGTTGCGCCGGGGCCGCGGGCGAGGAGAGCGAAGGCGTTGTCAAGTTCGGCGCTCATCGCCTCAGCCAGTGGGCTTTCAAAGGTGGCAAGCTCCTTCTTTTTCATTCCTGCCTCGAGCCAGCGCACCCCGTAGAGGAAGTCCAGCACACCGCGGAGATCAGTGGTGGTCTGTTCAACACTATGGAACAACGCGGAGGACTTTTGCACCTCGGAAATGTCCGAGTCCGATATTTCCCCAATGCGTTGCATAGCAGCAGTGGCGCTTTCGGCCGCCTGGATAGCTCCGGTGGCGAACAGTCCGCCCAGCCGCTGCAACTCCTGGATCCCCTCCGTCACGCTCAGCCCGATGAGTGAGTCCCCGCAGCGTAGGTGGTGGTCCAGAAAGGACAGCGGAGCGCCGGTGGTAAAGCTGCGCAGCCAAAGGGAGACCTTGGCCAACTCTACCGTAAGGGGGTTCTTGTCTACGCCGTATATGCACCGCTTAAGCACCATGCGCCGGATGATGGCCTGGTCGGTGAGTTGAGACTCGTTGATGACCCAGTCCGATTCCCTGGCTCGTTGCAGGATGGCTTCCCGGATCACGGCTACCCTCGCAACCAACGGCGATACATACTCCCCATCCGAACATTCCGGGACGGCAGCCGAGTACTCGACCAGGCTGGTGATGTAGTCCGACAGGAAGTCAACGGCGGTGACCAGGAAATGTCCGCTGCCCATCGCCGGGTCCAGCTTGGCCAGTTCCGCAAGGCGTTCCCTCTTGGGGCGACGGTCGCTGCTGAGTTCCTCCGCCCGGTCCTCGAAGGCTTTCAGGCGTTCCTCCGTCAGGGGCGTGAGGGTCCGGTCAACTATCAGGTCTACGAGTTCCTGGGGTGTGTAGAAACTGCCGCTGTCCTTGCGGGCGTACGGGTTCGGGCGGATGGTGATAGTTCCAGCTTCACCCAGAACCGGTTCTCGCTCCAGCAGACGCTCGTAGATAGAGCCGAGTTGCTGGACGGACATATCGCGGTAGTTGACGAAACGGCGCGTGCCCCCGGCTTGGTGTCCCACAGCGGTATGACTCAGGTCGTAGATAACTAGGGCCACCACCGCGTCCGGCAGGCGAAGGGTCTCCAGAATCGGAGCGGACTCAGCAGCGAAAAGTCCGCCATTACAGGGAGGCAGCCCGATGGTTGAGTCGCCTTTGTCAATCTGGGCAAACAGCATGGTCAAGTGATTGTAGTAGTTGGTCGAGACACCGGAGAAACTATCCCCTTGTTCCATCCTGCGGGCAACGTAGTCCCGCACACGCTTTCGCAGACCGTAATCGTCGTATCGCGGGTCGTTGACCGGGAGAAGGCCGCGGTCTTCGGCGTAGAGCAGAAACAGGAGCCGGTAGAGGAAAATCAGCGCAGAGTCACGGACCTCCTCAAGACGTTCGCTGGTTTCCCGGACCAGGGCATTGACCAGAGTGGGGAATACCCTCTCGAAAACAACCCCGGAAAGGTCCTAGGCAACCTGCTCCTCGTACCTCCGCCCTTCGGCGATCGCCGTTTCGAGGAAGGTGGACGTGGCCCCATCTCGCAGGGTGAATGAGTCACGCCGGAAGAGGAGGAAGAAAGAGTACAGGGCGAAGTCGTTCCCTTGCTCCAGCATCTCTTGAAGGTCCGCCGGGTGGTAACCGCTGGCGCGGGGCCGCGCCCGGTTGTCGTACAGACGCCAGACCTTTCCGTTAGTCGGGATTCCCCACCGTATGCGTCCGTTAGAAATGGTGTCCGCGGTGGACAGATATCTGAGAATCTGGGCGTGGGGAGCGCCGCTCTGGATTCTGTCACTCTGGTCCTGGCTGTCGAGCGGAAGGCCATACCGCTTGCTCTTTTCGACCAAGAGAGCATCCTGGTACCGGTCCTGTGAATTTCTGCGCGCCGCGGCGCGGACCTTGGACGCTGCGTCTGAGAAAAGGAGATGGTCAGGGATGTCTTCGTTGCGGTCAGTTCCCTGTTGCGGCAGGTAATCGACCCACTCAAGCAGATCCAGCACCGGGCGTATCAGGTCTTGCTCGGTGACTGATTCATTGGGTTCATTGAACCGGCTGAATTCGTCGATGAGCCTGGAGACGGCGTCTCGGAACCCATCGAATCCACCAGGACGGACGACTGACTCTCGCCATTCGGTGGTCGCCTGTATTCCGTCGGAGAGAAAATACTAGGTGAATAGCTGGCCCTTCATATTGTTGTTCCCGCAAAGAGGCCGGATCATTCAATGCGAACGTGCTGGACATCCACTCCCGGACCTGGCGCTCGAGCCAGCCGCCCGTAGGCAGTCATCAATGGGAGTCCATAAACGCGGGCGGCGGCGGCGTAGAAAGCATCATAAGCGCTGACGTTCCGGCGGTGCTCCCAGGCCAGCCGGGCCAGGATCTGGTGAGATGTGCGGTCTACGGGCCAATGGCTCAAGTCGTCCACGGCCATTTGCGCCCGAGTCTCTTCAAGACGCCCATTCAGCACTGCCCGGCGCAACACCGACAGCACTTCCACATCCATCAACTCGGGTGCTACCAGCAATGATGCGCCGTCAATTATGTTGGACGCGGCCAAGCCGAGAGGTGTCTTCAGCAGATACTCGACCGCAACGGAAGCATCTATAATGTACCGGCTCACTGGCTCTCCGTGTCGTGGAGGGAGCGTACTTCCTCGAGCAGCGATGCTACTTCTACGCCAAGGTCGGTCTTGGTACGATGGGCAAGACGCTCCTGCCATTCCCACCTTTCCAACTCGCGCCCCACGGCGGTGAGCACCACGGCACTTACGGTTCGGTTGTTCAGCCGTGCATGATGTCGGATGCGCTGGTGAAGTTCGTGCGGGATGTTCTTGACCTGCAAATTAGCCGTGCGACCAGCATAGCATGACAAAGTATGACATGTGCAGGAAGCCAAGACCGTCTGGGCGCAACCATTCAGTGCTCCGCGGGGCTGTCACGTTAACTCCACTCCCCACACGCGTTTCAATGGACAATGCTCCCAACTCTGATCTGGCGGGCCGTCAGCACCCACCGCCCACACAAGACCGCAATCTGCTTGCAACCTCAACCACAACCAGCCAAGTCAGTTGCTGCCGACTTCGCTTGCTCCAATGGGGCAACAATGGTTCATACCAGGGACTCGGCCCCGTAACCCGACAAGGCATGCTGCTCCCACCATAGCCGTAGGGAGAACTGCCGCCTACGCGCAACGGAGCCGCCCCAAACCATCCCCCATCCCCCATGCGCCCGACCCATCGACCCGGCATCGTGACCGGCCCTCCTGCCGCCCGGGGCAGAATGCACCTTTTACGAAGGGCGTTTGGTCACCGGCCCCGATTTGCCAGGGGAGCAAAATGCACCGATACAACGTGGGAAATGTACTTCCGGCTGGAACGGGACCTGAACTCCAATTGTTTGCTGCAATGAAGCTGCCTTGAGAAGTTGACGCATCTTCCAGCTACGAATCGCCCCGGTTGACGCATCAACGCCCCTCCGGAATTCGCTTCGCCTTCCCACCTCCAGGACGTTCTCCCGAAACCCCCACCTTCGAAGGGGTAGTCTGCGCATCCACGGCCTATGACACAAAACTGCCTCAAAAACCACTCCATCTAAGGCACTGTTTTCAACGTCTTTCTCCTGGACAATGAAGTGTTAGGCCATCATCAACAGAGGACGGAGAATGACAACGAACAAGGCCCCAACACGCGACCCGGACAGGGCGGAGCCGGCGGGCGGCGACCTCACCGACGCCATCCACCGCTACGTGCGCACCTATGCGGTGTTGCACGGGCGACCAAACACTTCGGCATGTCCTGCCACACGCTCTGGCGCTCCCTGAAACGGGGGCACCTGAGCAGGTCCCTACCCCGCGCCGTCCTGGACGCCGAGAGCGACAGCGTCGAAACCGTGGAAGCGGCCACACAGAAGAATATCAACGATCTTACAGGCTTGCCACTTGATGTACATCCATCGTTGCTCAGCGTTATCCGGCCAGCCTTGCCAGACATGAATGCAAGATGACCGAGGGGACGTCGCCCCAACTCTGGTAGATTCGACACATGACCCTTTCTGACGTACATATGCTCCATTCGCTCAGCCGGATGCCGTTCATCGCCACTGCGGAACTGGCGGGCATCCAGGGCGAGGCCCACGCAACCATTCACCGCGTCCTGACGGGCCTGCTGTCCGATGGCATCGCCGGGCGCGTCAGCCACGGTACCGCCCACCTGCCTTCCAGCGGGAGATACTACCTGACCGCCCACGGCATCGGCGAGGCCGCCGGGATGCTCGGTTTCGCAACGCCCTCGGACTTCGTGCGCGCCTACCTGGTGTCCAGGGAGTGGCTTGGGCTGCTCATCCGCCGGATGGAGGCGGTGGCTTCTGTCTACCGTCTCGCCGCGTCCCTGTCCCCAGGCGTAGACGAGCTCCGGTCTCACGTGGAGTTCCACCGGCGGGGCCGCTTCGACGCCGCCATCACCCTCCACGACGGCCTCCGGTTCGGCGTAGTGCGGCAGGGCTTGGCCCTGCGGCGGCGGTCCCTCTACGACCGGCTGCGGGCCATAGCCGAGTACGACTACTGGCGCCGCCCCGGCGCCGTCCTGATCCTGACGCCCAGCGTCTGGGAGCAGGGGCTGACGGCGAGGTTCTGCATGGAATGAATCTGAGAGACTTCTTCGTTGCGGTGGAGTCGAGGGAAGCGCTGGAAAGGCGGGACTACCGCGCCTAGCGGCAGAACTCCCTCGTGTTCGGCAGTTCGTACTACGCCCTTGAGTTTGCGAGCTCACAGGGCAGCCCTGGCAGGCGGCTCCACACCGAGTCGCCGGGCCGCAAGCGCGCCTCGATTCCCGACCCTGAGAGCAGGATCCGGGCAGCGCCGGCGTTCGGCCTGCGACCGTCGGAGAAACGGACGCTGGACCTGGTGACCGACCACCCGATGATCCCCCGCGAGCATTTGGCCCGCTGGCTCGGCGTCTCCGAGGGCCGCGTCAGCCAGATGATGCGCAGCCTGATCTACACCTGGGGCCTGGTCGAGGGTCACGGAGGCCGGGGCGACACCCGCTACACCCTGTCGGCCGGAGGCATCCGCTACGTCACTCACCGGGACCGCGCCCAGCTCCCGACCACGCAGGGCATCTGGAGCACCGAGCTTACCACTGACTCGCGAGGACGCAGGCGGCACCTGGGCCACCGGATCGAAACGTGGGCGCGGCAGACGAAGCACGCCGACGGCGTGACCTGGTTCCTGTCCGAGCTGGGAGCCGAGGCCAGAACAGACTCGTCCAGCCAACTCCTGTGGTCCATACCCACCGCGAAGTCGGACCGGTCCTTCAACTGGGGGGATTCGGCCATCGCCCCCGACACCGTGGGCAAGCTCATCGCCACCGGTCTCCACATACCCCTCTACTTCGAGTACGAGCTTCGCGCCCGTCATCCAAGGGGCGTCGTGGCGCGCCTGAGACCCTACACGAGCTGCTACTGGTCGAACGAGCCGGGCAGAGACCAACCCTCGTTCCCCACGACGCTGTTCGTAGTGGACAGCGAGGATGTGGAGGCCACCTATTTGAACACGGCGGCCCGCATGAACCTGATGTCGCTTCCGGTCTTCGTGTCGTGCTCTCCCGCGCTGTCCCGGACCGGGATACTGGGCCGGTCTTGGCGTCCCCTGTGGGAGCCGGAATCCCCCCGGCTGGCGCTGTCGGAACTGAGCGCCTACAGTTGGGACTCGCTCTATCACCGGATGGTTCCTGTAGGTGGACACAGATAGGTCGATTCCGACCTGTCTCCCCTCAATGCCCAATGGGGGCTGCCAGATCCCGCGACAGGCCCGGTTTCCAGGGTCTCCGTAGGCCGCGTTGCCCCGAATTGGGTCGATTTCACGTACAAAACGGGGTTGACATAGGGCCTGACCGGTCAGGGTTTGCACCCGCTGGTAACTGAGAACCTGAGCTTAAATAAAGCAGCCTGTCGGATAACAACTGTCACGCCCGGTGCAAGCGGCGACGTGTCAGCTAACAGCGAGGAAAATGCGATGGATGAGCCTGTCCGCTCGGTCACTAAAGCGGAGGCGGCGCAGGAGCTGGAGATATCCCTTTCGATCCTGGGCCGGATGATCAGGAGGGGAGAGATCGAGGTGGCCCGGGAGGGCCGCCGGGTCTACGTACGGATGCACGGGCCGGAGTACCTGAGCGACGATGAGCTGCTGCCGCCGGGCCTTCGGCAGGGAGGGCGAACTTACGGGCCGTGCGGGAGGTGGAGCGGGAAGCAACCGAGTTGGAACGGGAACGGGACGAGGCCAGGGACGCCGCAGCCGCCAGCAGAGACGCCTACGAGGAGTTGACGGAGGCGTATCGCGAGGTGGAGACGGCCTACGGTGGCGAGCGCGCCGCCCACGGGAGGACAAGAAGATGGTTTGTCAGGCTGGGCGTAGTGGTGGCCGCGCTGGTCGTGCTGCTGGCCGTCAGCGATGGCGTGGCGTCTGTTCACGTAAGGGCTGCCAGTCGATCTTGACCCGCGCGTGAGTGATCAATAAAATGACTCGTAGAGCCTCTATATTTGACTCTATGGGGGAAAAACGCCATGAACCAACTTACGGTCAGGGGATTCGACGACGAACTGAGCGCCATTATGCGCCGCCTCGCAAAACGAGAGGGAATCTCCCTGAATCAGGCGGCGTTGAGGCTGCTCAGGAAGGGTGCCGGCCTAACGGACAGCAAGGGGAATCCGAACGCAATAGGATCTTCGTTGGACGACCTGTTCGGCGTATGGAGTCGAGATGAAGCAGAGAGTTTCGATGCTGCTCTTGAGGTCTTCGAGACTGTGGACGAGTCAGCGTGGACATGAGGATTCTGCTGGACTCCAACGCCTACTCCGCGTTCATGCGGGGCAACCACCAAGTGAGAGACCTGATACAAGCTGCTGAGGAGGTGCTGTTCTCGGCTGTTGTGGTAGGTGAGCAGCTATACGGCTTCCGGCAGGGGGCGCTCTTCGAGCAGAACCTTGCGGAACTTCGATCCTTCCTCGAACGTCCCTATGTGTCCTTCGTTCCTGTGGGCCCGGTGACTGCGGACCGTTATTCACGGGTAATGACAGCGCTGAGGGCGAAGGGGCGTCCCATTCCGACCAACGACGTCTGGATTGCCGCCCACGCAATGGAGACCGGCGCCGACCTTATTTCGGCGGACAGCCACTTCGAGCACGTTGACGGGATTGTCTGGGTCCGAGTGGCGGCAAGTTGAAACCCGAAAAGGACAACGAGGGGAGAGGAGCATGGGGAAGCAGGTGCAACCCCTGACCCCGGCGGCCCTGTACGCCCGGGTCTCCAGTGACCGCCAGGACGTGGACCTATCCGTGGCCGCCTAGTTTCGAGCCTTGCGGGACTACGCCAAGAACAATGGCTACACTGTGGCCCGCAAGTTCGTGGACGAGGCAGAGAGCGGCCGCATCGCCGACAGGCCCCAGTTCCGGCAGATGATCGACGAGGGCGCAGAAATAGCGCTCCCTTCCAGGTGATTCTGGTCTGGAAATTCAGCCGCTTCATGCGCAAGCAGGAGCACGCCGTGGCCTTCAAATCCATGCTGCGGCGCAAGGGCATCCGCGTGGTCTCCATCACCGAGCACGCCGACGACTCCCCCACCGGCAAGCTGATGGAGGCCATCATCGAGAGCGTGGACGAATTCTATAGCGAAAATCTTGCCCAGAAGGTCGTGCGGGAGATGCGGGAGGCGGCGTCAAGGGGCTACTTCCTGGGTTCCGAGGCCCCCTTCGGGTACAACCGCGTCAAGGTCAGCGACGGGGCGAAGGAACGCCCCACTCCGGAGGTGGACCCGGTGGCGGCCCCCATGGTCAAGGAGATCTTCGAGAGTTCCCGGCGGAGCAACGGGCTGAAGGAGATCTGCAAGGAGTTGAACGGCCGGGGCATCACCAACCGAGGACGGCGCTGGCAGATGAACGTGGTCCACTACCTGCTGACCAACGAGGTCTACACTGGAACGGCGGTCTGGGGCCTGAAGAGCAAGGACGAGAAGGCGGGGAGCCGGTAAGGGTAGAAGGAGCCTGGCCCGCCCTAGTGTCTAGGGAGACCTTTGACTTGGTGCAGCAGGAGTTGCACGAACGGGCGCCGGCGAAGCAGCGTCCCGCCAGAGTGGGGAGCCAGTATCTCCTGAGCGGGCTTTTGCGCTGCGGGGTGTGTGGCAAGCCCTATTCCGGCCAGGGAGCCAAGAGCGGCCAGTTCCACCTACTACGTCTGCGGCAGCCTGTTCCGGGAAGGGGCCGGGGCCTGCACCGCTCGTTACCTGAATGCTACGAAGGTGGAATACGTGGTCATCGAGAAGGTGAGAGAGCGGATTCTCACCGAGGAGACCATCACCGAGCTGGTGACCCTGGTGGCCGAGGAGATCGACAACCTCGCCGGTGAGGTCAACGGGCGGCTGACGGCCATCAGCAGCGAGCTTGCCGACGTGGACAGCCGGTTGGAGAACCTCTACCAGGCCCTTGAGACCAGGCAGTTGCCTATCGAGGCGCTGTCGTCCCGCATCCTGTCCCTGAAGGCCCGGCAGGACCAGCTAACGGCGGCGCGGGAGGAGGCCGAGGGCAAGTTGGAGCAGCGTCGTGTGGAGTTGCCCACCAGCAGGGAGATACGGGGGTACGTGGCGGACTTCCGCGAGTTCCTCCAGAAGGGCACCTTCCCGGAGCGGAAGGCCCTTATCCGCAACTTCGTCAAGGGCATCGAGATCGTGGACGACGAGGCCGTGCTGACGTACACCATCCCCAAGCCATCGGACGGGGTGACGTCGGAATCGGCCCCGGTTTTCGATTTCGTCCAGTCCCGCCCACCAGACTTGACGAAAACGGGAACCCTCGCGCTGCGGTTCGGGTTGGGAGTGTGAACGGGCCTGTGGCGTGTCTTGACCGGGGAAGATTCTACGAGCGACCGGTGGGGTAAACCGGAGGGCCCTGTCGCTTTGGAGGGGGCCGCCGCCGCACCGGTCGGGCCTCGGCCGCACCGGTCGCATCCGGCAAACCGGGACGTTTCCGAGGAACGTTTAGAGCGGCGGACAGCGTCCCGTCCGGTTCCCTGCCCTTGCATCGGCTAAGGCATAGCCTGAACCAATGCCGATCGCTTCTTTCGTTATCGATACTGCTGCACCCAGCGTATGTGAAACGTCCCCATTAGCTTCCAGGGCAATCGCGTCTTAGCTGAGTAGGACCTTGAGGAGGTAATCCTCTCTCCAGCCGGCTTGCAGGCGTTTGCCTTGGATGCCCACTTTCAGGCTGGTTTCCCGCTGCGGCGGGTTGTAAGAAATTTGCCGCAGCGTGGCCATGTTCTGGGGACTATGGTCTTTTCGGATCCGGCACTGGTACTCCCGGAATGTTGCGTCCAAGCTCCGGTGTAGCGAGTTCTCAATGCTCCCGTGGGTCCTCGCCGCCGCCAATCACCGCCCAGCCGAACCGTCCAGGCTGATGATGTAGCATCCCGACTGCACCGCTATGCGCGTCGCCGTCTCCCGGCAGCACACCACCTTGGCCACCGGCCGCAGCCTGGGACACTGCCCGGCAGTGCTCAAGAAGTCCAGGCCGGCCGGCTCGCTGACTAATCAGCACTCCCACGGCCCGCTATGCCTTGGCCGTCGTTTGCGAGCCTTCCATGGGGAAACCCGCCCCCGCAGTCCTCGCAGTGCTCACCGCCATCACCGACCGCAACTACCTGGACGATCTGCTCTTTGCCACCATCTCTTGCTGCCGGGGCCTGATGCGCCAACCTCTCGTACAGGTGGAAAGCCGGGCCGACCTGCGGCAGAAGCTTCCGGCGATCTCCGGCGGAGTGGTCATTGCCACCATCCAGAAGCTCCTCCCCGAAGAACCGGTTGTAGCCCGTCGCTGGAAGCTGCTTTGGCGCGACGCCTAGAGGGTCCTGCGCCTGCGCACGAAGATGAAGGCTGCCGCTCCGGCGATAATCGCGAAGACTGCCGCCGCAACCGCGATCCCGACCCAAGCGCCAGTCCCGAGACCCTCCTCTACCGTCGGCGTGGGTGTGAGCGTCGGCTCAGGCGCAACTGTCGGACGCGGAGTTGCCGTGGGCGCAGGCGTCGCCGTCGGACGCGGGGTTGCCGTGCGCGTCGGCTCCGGCGTCGCCGTGCGCGTCAGGCGCAGGCGTAGCCGTAGGCGTCGGACGCGGAGTTGCCGTGGGTGTCGGTTCCGGCGTCGGCGTGGGCTCCGGCGTAGCCGTCGGGCGTCGGGCGTCGGGTTGCCGTGGGGCTGGGTTCCGGCGTGGGCGGGGGGCCAACCGTGATGGTGTCTGCGCCTCCCACTGGTTGTTCAACTTTCTCAAAGTTCCTGATGATACCGGAGAAACTATGTTGGCCCTCCGTTTCCGGGGCGGCGACGGTGCAGGTGAATTTGTCTATTCCGAGCAATATGAAGCTCACCGTCTGGCCTTCCACGGTGACCGCCCTATCGGGCTGGCCGGAACCCTGATAGCTGAATCCGTCAGGAAGGGCCTCCACTACCAGGCCGAAAACGCCGTAGCCGCTAACGGTGACCGTCACCTCCAGCGTGCCATCAGGCGCTACATAGGGCGATGAGAAGGCTCGCGAAGCGCTGTGGGTTTGGGCTTCCGCCGGACCGGAGACCAACAGCCCGCTGAAGACAATCATCGATCCCACGGCGAACAACAGCGCCAACGCCTTCCTAACTACGTCGCTCACGATTTCTTCATTCCCGCTACGTTCTGTGCCAAGGAATCAACCATTAAGGAATTATCCCAGAACTCACACAATTAGCTGCCATTTTGCCAATCTCTTTCCGGGGTCCTGGATTCCCGCTATCGCGGGAGTATCCGTGTTGGATGTCAAGGGTTTGGCTGGATTTCGGGTTCAGAGGGCCGGTGTGTGGTTGGGTGTCCAAGGTGTGCCGCGTTGGGCGATGGCGTGGAGTTGGGTCAGGAGCTTGCGCATGACCGCTACGAGGGCCACTTTGCCAGGCTTGCCCCGCTGGCGCAGACCCCGGTAGAACTGGCGCAGTTGGCCCTCGGTACGCACGATGGAGAGGGCCGACATATACAAGGCACGGCGGACTGCGGGCCGTCCACCTCTGATGGCGCGATGCCCGCGTTGCTGTCCGCTGTCCCGGGCCCAGGGAGCCAGCCCGGCGAGTGCGCACAATCCCTTGCTGTCGCCATAGCCCAACTCGGGCAAGTCAGCCACCAGAGTGGCAGCGGTGAGGGGACCGACGCCGGGGACGCTGCGGTACAGAATGGCCTGCTGGCACAGGTGTTCACTGGACTCCAAGGCGTCCTGGTAGTCCCGGTCGAGGCGGGCAATCTCCGCATCCAGCCAGTCGATGTGGCGCTGGGTGGAGGCCCGGGTTGCTGGGTTCCAGGCCCGGTCGAGACGGTTGCGTTCTTGGACCCTCTGGTTGACCAGCTGGCGGCGGCGGCGGAGCAAGGACTGCAGTTCCTCCCGCTGGGGATCCGGAGGCGGAGATTCCTGGAGAGCAAAGGCCTGCCCGTATTGGGCGAGGACCTGGGCGTCCAGACGGTCGGTCTTGGCCTGGCGTCCACTGGCCTGGGCGAAGGCGCGGACCTTGTTGGGATGGGCCAGATGCACCGGCAGGCCAGCCTGGGCCAGTCGATGGACCAAGGGTCCCTCGTAGCCGCCGGTGGGTTCACAGACGACGAGGGCCACGGGCTGAGCCGTCAGCCAGGCCAGCAGGGCGGCGATGCCTGGGTCATCGTTGGGGAAGGGGTGGACCTCCCTTCCGCCGGAGGATGCGTCCAGGCGGGTTTTGCCCACGTCAATGCCCACGACGGCCGCTGTGGTGGTGGTTGTCATTGTTGCTGCCTCCTGTTGCAGGTATCATTCGCTGAGGTCCTCCCCACTTGCTATGCGGGCCTTGCGCCCCGGTATCCGTTCGGAGGGCCTTGGCGTGGCGTGAGGGGTGTCCTACTCCCGCTCGGCGCAGTCAGGGCAAACAACCCCGGCTCGCCCAATGACGGACGACGCGCCCCTCACGCCTGCAACACAGATTGGCCGGTCTGTGCCGCATACGCAACATACAAATGACGGGTTGGTTCACCGGGTTGGTTCACCGGGTTTTGAGATTGTTTCCAAGGCATCAACTATTGAAGTAGGCCTCGATGACTTCCAGTACGACATCGAGCTCAACCAGGTCCTGGAAATAGTCGCTGATGGCGGTCAGGATCTCATCCAGCTCAAAGGTTCCGTCGTTATTGACGTCGTAGTGGTCGGCTGCCGTCGCGGTTGTTCCAGTGGCGGACCACTCGCCCACGCCCTCGTCGTTGGTCGCCCGCGCCTGAATCTCGAACTCTATCTCGGACGAGAGACCGGTGATGTCCGCGCTCGTCTCCGCGCCGTCGTGACCGGCGTCGGTCCACTCCGTCTGGCCCGACTCCCGGTATCGGGCGTCATAGCCCGTGATCGGAGGACCGGTGTTCTCGGGTGCGGTCAATGCGACGTTCAGGCCCGTCTCCGGCAGGACGGCTACCACCGGCGCGTCCGGCGCCGACGGCGGCTCAGCCACGTCCGTAATCTTCAGTATCACCTTGGCCGTGTCCGATCTCCTGCCGTCGCTGGCGACCACATCGAAGCCATAAGACCTGGTGCCTGACTCGTAGTCCATAACGGTCCCAATCACGGCCGACAGCCGCCCGTTACTGTAGATGACGAACAACTTCGCGTCTTCTCCGTTCAGGCTCCACCTGATCCGGTCGCCGTCGCCGTCGGAGGCGGTGAACTGGGCGATGCCGAACCTCGAGTTCTCCGGCACGTCAATCGTCCGCGGGGACGGGCCGTTGATGGACGGCGCGCGGTTCGACGGGAGGAAGCCGCCGCCTCCTCCTCCACTGGTGATTCGAGGCCTGGGCGTGGGCGCGGACGTGCTTGTCCTTCTGCTGCCGCTGGCCGACCAGGCGCCCTCGCCTCCGGCGTTCCTGGCCCGCACCTGCACCTGGTAGGACGTGCCGCTGGTAATGCTGCTGATGGTCGTCGTGGTGGAAGTTCCGCTGTGGCTACGCGTAATCCAAGACGACGCACCGGACCTGCGGTACCGCACGTCGTAGTCCGTGATGCCGGTGGCGCCGGCCGGGGCGCTCCAAGTGACTCTTACGCTGCTGGTCGAAGTCCCGGTCACCTTCGGCGCGGCGGGGGCCGCTGGCGCCGTGGTGTCGTCAGCCGTAGTCCCACTGCCGCTGGCCGACCAGCCGCTCTCGCCTTCCACGTTCCGCGCCCGCACCTGCACCTGGTACGTGGTACGTGGTACGTGGTGGTCGCGCTGAGACCGCTGATGGTCGTGGTGGTCGACGTGCCGTTGTGGGGATGGCTGCTCCAACTCCCAGGCGTGCCCTGACGGTACTACACGTCGTAGTCCGTGGGGGCATCCCCGCCCGGCGTGTTCCAGCTGACTCTCAGGCTGGAGCTGGAAGCGGCTGACACTGACGGCGCGGACGGTGGCTCAACGTTGGTGACCGTCAGCGTGATAGCCACCGAGTCCGAGCCTCCCTTGTCATCGCTGGCGGTTACCGTGAAGCTGTAGGACGTCTTGCCCGACTCGTGGTTCAGCGTCGTCCCACTGCCCACCGAGAGCCGCCCGTTGGAGCTGCCGATGGTGAAGGAACCCGCGTCGGCGCCGGTCAGGCTCCAGGTGATGGCGTCGCCCTCCGCGTCGGAGGCGTTGCAGGTGCTGATGATGCCCTTCGAGTTCTCACTGACGTCCAGGCCGAGGGTGGCCTCAACATCGCTGATGACCGGCGCGTTGTTTGCCGGGGTGGTGGCCGTTGCGCTGTCCGACCAGGGGCCCGTCCCCTCGGCGTTCTCGGTCCGCACCTGCACGTCATAGGACGTGCTCGCCACGCTCGCTGCCAGGCTCGTGATCGTCGCCGTCAACGCCGTGCTGTCGTCGTCCGGCTCCCACTCTGTCCAACCGCCCGCCGAGGACAGCTTGTATTGAACGTCGTAGTCGTCGATGGCCGGGCCGTTGATGGACGGCGCGCTCCCCGCGATCGTGACGCTCGTGGTTGTTGTCGACGACACCGTGGGCGCGTCGGGCTTCCCAGGCGCCTCGGTGTTGTCGTCGGTCACGCGCACGGTGATCGCTACGGAGTCCGAGCCGCCCTTGCCGTCGCTGGCCTTCAACGTGACGCTGTACTCGTTCTTCACCTCGTAGTTCAGCGTCGTGCCGCTGGCCAGGATCAACTGAGCCAAGCCACCGCCGGGGATGTTGAGGTCAAAGGAGTCCTTGTCCGTGCCCTCCAGCAACCAGGTGATGGAATCGTCGTCGACGTCCGTCGCCCAGACGGCTTTGATAACTGCCGGGGTGGCGTTCTCCGCCACGTCAAACACGTCGCCGAGAGGCCTGTCTCCGATCACCGGCGCCGCGTTGATGTGCGGCCTCGCGCTGGTACTGGCCGCCGCGCTATAGCCGCCAGCGTTCATCGCCCGCACTTCGAAGTCATAGGTCGTGCCGTTGGTGAGACCGGCCACCGTGTGGGTCGTGGTGGTGCTGTCGCTGCCGGAGATATCGGCCCAGTCGCCCCAGTTCGCCCCCCCGTCGTCGCTCTGCCGGACCTGGTACTTGATGATGCTGGAATTGTTCGGGTCTGTCCAGGACAGCGTCACCTCGCCGTCGCCCTCCTCCGCCGCCAGACCCGCCGGGGCATTGGGCGCGGTCACGGTCGAATCGAAGGCGTCAATCGTCTGCTAGTCGGAGGCCGCGTTGAGCAGTCCATCGCTGCTGGCCACGGTGCCGGCCTTTATGCGATAGCGGACCTGCCCCCATTCAGTCGCTGTGAAGGAGACAACGGAACTGCTGCCCGAGGAACTTGGGACGTGATCGGCCTCGTCGTTCTCGACCTCCAAGTCCTCCGTCTCGATGCCCTGCACTTCGACCGAGCTTCCGTCCAGGGTGAAACTGACGGTGTGGTAGAAGGCCTTGCTGCCGGCGGTGATGACGCCGCCGCCGGAGGCCCAGGTGGCGGTGATGAGGACGGACGGCGTCGCCGTGGCTTCCGCGTGTTCCCCGCTATGCCTAAGCCCGCCAGATTCGGTGTAGGCTTTGACCCGGAAGGTATACTCGGTGCCGTTGGCCAGGCCGGTCACCGGGTGGCTCGTGGTCGTGTTGCTACTGCCGTCGATAGTGGCCCAGTCGCCCCAGTTGGTCCCACCGTCGCTGCACTGCCGTACCTGCCAGCCAGCGATGCCGGTGTCCCCGGAGGCGTCGTCCCAGCTCCGGGTCACCTGCTCGTTGCCCGGAGCCGCCGACAGGTTGGCCGACGCAACTTTGATCATGAATGTGAGCGTGTCCGCGTCGGGGTCGGTCGGGTCGCTGTCGGTAACGGTGTAGGTGTATTCCGTAGACACCTGCGAAGTCGACGGCGTGCCGTTCAGCTCACGGGTGGCGGCGGCGAAACTGAGGCCCGCCGGCGGAGTGGGCGTCAGGGTGTAGCTCAGCGTCCCGTCGCCGCCCGTCGCCGCCGGCAGCTCCACGGTTATCGCCGTGCCGACGATCTATTTCTGGTTCTCCACCGACTCGCTGCCGAAGTCGGGCGCCGTGTCGGCCGGCGTCGCGCTGGCGGTGTCCGACCAGGCGCCGTCGCCTTTGGCATTGGTGGCCCGCACCTGCACCTCGTATTCGGTGCCGTTGGTCAGGCTCTTGATGGTGTATGAGGTCCCCAAATTGACGTTCAGAGTAGCCGAATGCGCGTCGGCCCAGGCGGTCAAGCCATCCTTCCACTATACTTTGTAGCCGGTGATATTGCTGCCGCCGTTGGCCGGCGCAGTCCACGACACGGTAATCTGGGCGTTCCCCGCCGTCAGCGTCGGCGGCGCGTCCGGCTTGGCGGGCGGGCCCGCCGCCACCTCGCTGGTCGTGTATCCAGTGGCGAACTTGGCGCCGCCGAGGACGTCGGCATAGTAGGGAGCGGCCGACAGGTGCTTCCCCGCGTCCTCGGTCACCGGCGTGTAGGACGCCGACGTGATACCGCTGATTTCCCTCCAGGTCCCGGTGGTGCCGGTCCAGTTTGAAGATCTCTTCCACACCCAGTAGTCGATTACGGTGCCACCGTCGGGGTCGGTGAGGGTGGTAGTCAGCGTTGTGCCCACCGTTGGCGTGGCAGAGTCAAAGGTCACCGTTCCCGCCTCTTCCACGTTGTTGACGCTGATGGTCACGGGGTGGTGGCGGTGGCGGTCCCGTCGCTGACGCTCACCGTCACCTTGTAGCTGCTCTTGGTCTCGTGGTCCAGGGCGGCCTCGGTCTTCAGTTGCCCGTTGGTCGTATCGATGGCGAAAGACAGCTCGTCGGTGCCGCCCAGCGAGTAGGTCAGGCTGTCGGTGGTGTCCGCGTCGGTGGCCGACACCGCACAGCCCCGATGTTCTGCCCGGCATCGGTGTTCTCCGCCACGGAGTGGGTGGTGTCGGCGCCGTCGTCAAAAGTCGGCGCGGTGTTGGTGACCGTTGCCGCGGTGCCGCTTTCCGACAGGCGCCCGTTCCCTCATCGTTCTTGGCCCGCACCTGCACCTGATAGGACGTGCCGCTGGAAAGGCCAGTGATGGTCACGGAAGTGGCCGTACCGCTGTGGGTGGCGTCGGTCCAGTCCCCCGACGTGCCCTCCCGATAGCGCACGTCGTAGCCTGTGATGGCCAGGCCGGTGTTGGCCGGCGCGCTTCAGATGACCGTGAGGCTCGTGGTGGATGCCGCCGTCACCGTCGGCGCGGCGGGCTTCCCAGGATTCTCGTCGACGTCCCTGACGTTCAGGGTGATCGCTACGGAGGCCGTGCCGCCCTTGCCGTCGCTTGCGATGACGTTGAAGTTGTAGGAGCTCTTCGCCTCGAAGTTCAACGTCGTCCCACTGCCCACCGTGAGCCGCCCGTTGCTGCTGACGATGGTAAAGTAACTCGCGTCGGTGCCGCCAAGGCTCCAGGTGATGGTGTGGTCGCCCGCGTCGGTGGCAGTGAAGTCGTAGATCAGCCCCGACGTGTTCTCCTCCTTATATAGGGTGAAAGTGCTACCCCCGCTGATATCCGGCGCGTTGTTGTCGGTCGTGGCCGTTGCGCTCTCCGACCAGTCGCCAGCCCCCTTGACGTTCCCGGCCCGCACCTGCACCTGGTACGACGTGCTCGCCGTTAGACCCGTGATGGTCATAGGGGTGGCCGTGCCGCTGTGTTTGGCGTCGGCCCAAGTCCCGGACGTGCCACTACGGTATTGAACGTCGTAGTCGGTGATCTCGCTGCCGCGGCTGTCCGGCGCGGTCCAGGGGACCGTGAGGCTCGAGGATGATGCCGCCGTCGCCGTGGGCGCAGCCGGCTTCGCCGGAACGTTCGCCGCCACCTCGCTGGTGGTCACCGCGCTGGCGCTCTTGCCGGAATCCTCGCCGTCGGTGTAGGAGGCGGTGGCCAGCAGGTAGTTGCCCACGTCACCGGCCGCCGGCGTGTAGGTGCTGGCTGTTGCGTTAGAGATGGCCGTAAAGGTGCCGTCGGAAGTGGCGGACTTGGCCCACACCCAGGAGAGTGACGTAATTGTGCCGTCGGGGTCGGTGAGGGTGGAGGTAAGCTACGTGCCCACCACCGGACTGGCCGGAGCGATGCTTACCGTGCCCGGCTCGTCGACGTTGGTGACGCTGATGGTCACGGTGATGGTGGCGGTGGCGGTGCCGTCGCTAACGCTCACCGTCACCTCGTAGCTGTTGTCGGTGTCGGCGTCCGCTGGGGCCTCATAGTTGAGGGCGGCGTTGGTCTTCAGTTGCCCGTTAGTCGTCTCGATGGCGAAGGACGCCTCGTCGGTGCCGCCCAGCGAGTAGGTCAGCGTGTGGCCATCGGCGTCGGTGGCGGCGATGGCGTCCCCGATGGGCTCCCCGGAGGCGGTGTTCTCCGCCACGGAGCGATTGCCGGTCTCGGAAGCGGGGAAGACCGGCGCGCGGTTGGCCGCAACAATCGTCAGTTGGTACTTATCGCCATCGCTGAACACGGCGCCCGTGATATCCCAATTGAAATAGCCCAGAGCGTCAGCGCTCTGGGCGTCCAGCGCATAGGATGTTCCGCCAATCGTCAAGGAGAGGCCGTCATCGGCGAGGTCGGTATGGGCGGTGCGCTCGTCGAAGCCCAGGTACAGAGTCGGAGCGAGTTCGGAAGAATCGTCGTCGGTGATATCACTGATGTAGTACGTGACGCTGCCGACACTGATCGCACGGCTGGGCAGCAACTTGCCGTGTTGGCCGGTCTCGTATCCGACGAACTCGTCGCCGGCATCTGATTGGGCCGTCAGCTCGGCGCACCAGACGGCGTCGCAGGCGGCCGCCTCCACCGAGACCTCGATGCTGTCCGTGGCGTTGGCGGTGTCGGTGGCCACCACGTTGAACACGTAGTCCGTGCCACTGGTCAGGATCGCCGCGCTGCCCAGCGACAACTGCCCGCTGGTCCCGTCAATGGCGAAGGAGTTGTAGGCGCCCGAGCTGCCAGCGTCGTCGGCCAGCGAGTAGGTCAGGGTGTCGTCGGTGTCCGTGGCGGTGGCGGTGACCGGCTCCCCAAGCCGCCCCGGCGGGTATCTTGTCGTTCGCCGCCACGGTGAGGGACGTGCCGTCGAAGACCGGCGCGTTGTTGGTAACCGGCGTTGCCGCCGCTACGGCACTGGCCGTGACCGCTCTGGCGGTCTTGCGGACGTCGTCGTTGTCGGTGAAGGTGGCGGAAGCTCGCAGGTAGCTGTTCACGTCCGCCGGCGTGTAGTTGTCCAACGTGGCACCGCTGATGTCACTCCAATCAGTCGAGCCGTTGGCGGAACTGACCCACACCCAGGTGGTGGTTCCCGCGCTGACGCCGACGGGTTCATCGAGGCTGGCAGTCAGCTTCGTGTCCACCACCGGATTGGCCGGGGTGATGCTCGCCGCCGCCTCTGGGTCCACGTCGGTGACGGTGATGCTCACCGTGATGGTGTCGTCCGTGACCTGATCGGGATAGCCATCCACGTCCTTGGGGTCCTTGACGATCACCGTCACCGAATAGGACGCCGTGGTCTCGTAGTCCAGGTCGGCCTTGGTCTGTAGCTGCCCGCTGCCGGAGTCGATCGCGAAGGCCGCGAAGTCGGTCCCGCTCAGGGAATAGGTCAGGTCGTCGCTCTCTGGGTCAGTGGCGGCGATGGCGTCGCCAATGTCCTCTCCGGCGGCGGTGTTCTCCGCCACGGAGCGGGTCGTGTTGGCGCCATCGGTGAAGGACGGCGCGGTGTTGGCGGGGGGTGGCCGCCGCCACGATCGTGTTGGCCGTCACCAAGCTGGCGGTCTGGCCCGAGCCGTAGTCGTCGGTGTAGGCCGCCGTAACCTGCAGGTAATTGTTCGCGTGCGCCGTCCGCGGTGTGTAGGAAGCCGACGTGGCCCCGTCGATTACGTTCGTCAAGGTGCCGCCGGGACTGTAATCCCAGGCCCACTGCCAGATCACGGCCGTGGCCCCGCCGTCTTGGTCGCTAAGGCTGGCCGCCAGCGCCACGACAACCGTCGCGCTGGTCGAGTCGAAGGTCACCACGCCAGGGTCGTTCGCGTCGCCGAGGTTGATCGTCACATTCAGGCTGGCCGTGTCGGTGACGTCGATGACGCTGACCGTCACTGCGTAGGGCGCCTTGGTCTCATGGTCCAAGGCGGCCTTGGTCTTGAGCTGACCGTTGCTGGAGTCGATGGCGAAGGACTCGGCGTCGGTTCCGCCCAGGCTGTAGGTCAGCTCGTCGTCGTCGGTGGCCGACTCCGCAGCCCCGATGTTCTGCCTGGCATCGGTGTTCTCCGCCACCGAGCGGGTCACGGCCCCCGTCTCATCGAAGACCGGCGCGGTGTTGGCGCCGTCCGCTTTCACTACCACGCTGGACGTCACCTCTCTGACCTCGACGATCCCTGATGTGTGCTTGTCGAGGTAGCGCCTGGTGACCCGCAGGTACTTGCTCAGATCGTCGGACTTCGGCGTGTAGCTCTCGCCCGAGGCGCCGGAGATGTTCTTCCAGTTACCCGTCTTGGCCCCGGGGTTCCAGTCCGACGAGCTGGCCCACACCCACCCGATCTCCACCAGGCCGCCGTCTTCGTCATGCAGCGTGGCTGTCAGTGCCGTGACGATCTTCGGGCTGGCGGGTGCGATGCTGACCGTACCTGCTTTGGCCTCGACGGGGACGGTCACCGCGATCGAGCCGAAGCCGCCGGTGCCGTCGGCGGCGATCACGGTCAGGTTGTAGACGTTCTGGGTCTCGTAGCTCAGGACCTCGGCGGCCGCCAATTGGCCGCTGGTCTCACCGATGCTGAAGGAGGCGGCGTTGGCTCCGCCCAGGCTGTAGGTCAGCAGGTCGCTGTCGTCGTCGGTGGCCGCGTACGGGGCGCCGATCGTGACCCCGATGGCAGTGTTGTCCGACGCGGTGTGCGCCTTGCCCGCATCGGGGAGCTCGGGCGCGCTGCCGGGGAACGGTATCCCGTAGACATCATCGGTCCAGCAGGCGCTGCCGCCAATGGGGTTGTAGGCCCTCACACGCACCACATATTCGGTGCCGTTGGTCAGCCCCTCGATCGTGTAAGTGGGTGCGGGCGGAGTACCTTCCACCTTGTAGGTACTTCCGGAGTCCCACCCATTGGCTTTGACATAGACACGTATCTCGTATTTGTTGATGGCCAGGCCGCCGTCATACGGTGCAGCCCACGACACGATCAGTTGCCCGTCTCTCTACGCCAGCGTCACCCCGGTCACATTGTCGGGCCGCGCTGCCGACGTGCCCGTGCCGATTTCGGACCACTCGCTGCGGCCTACGTCGTTTTTCGTCCGCACTCTCTTGATACTTGGCGCCCTGCTCCAGAGCGGTCAGGTAAGCAACCGTGCCAGAGCCGTACGGATCAATCAACCAGGCCGACGTTCCGAGCTTGCGGTAATGCACGAGTTAGCTGGTGACCGCTGGCCTGCCCGTTTTGTCCGGCGCGGTCCAGCGCACGGTCAAGCCGGTAGCGCCGTTCGCCGTGACCGTGGGCGTGCCAGGCTTGCCTGGGAAATCGGACTGGTTCTTGACCTTAATGGTCACCGCGATTTCGTCGGTGGCGGAGGACGGATCGGTGCGACCACCGTCACCTTGTAGACGTTGTCATCATCGGCGTCCGCCGGCGTCTCGTAGTCCAGGACGGCCTTGGTCTGCAGCTGGCCGCTGGTGGACACGATGCCGAAGGATGCGGCGTCGGTCCCGCTCAGCGTGTAGGTCAGCGTGTCGCCGTCGATGTCGGTAGCCGAGAACCCCGCCCCGAGGTTGGTCGCGGCGGGGGTGTGCTCCTCCCCGAGGCGGGTAGCAGCGCCGCCGTCGGACATCACCAGCGACCGGTTGCCGCCCTCCGTCGCCGTCACCGGGTTGACCGTCAGCGCTTGGACGCTCTTGTCATCTCCATGAGGGTCATCGCAGGACGCCGTGACCCGCAGATAGCCGCCCACATCGTCAGCCTCCGGCGTGTAGGCCGCCGACGTAGCCGTGGTGATCGCCGTCCACTCACCCGTCAGATCCACGGGATCCCAGTCGGCCGAGCGCTCCCATTGCCAGGCGAGATCCGACTTGGTGCCATCGGGGTCGTCGCCCAGCGTCGCCGTCAGCACCCCATCGACGTACGGATTCTCGGAGTCCAGGCTCAACGTGGCGGGCTCGTCATGGTTGCGCACGTTGATGATCACCTGCACCTGGTCAGTGTCGGTTCTGTCGGTCACACTGACCGTCAGCTCATAGTCGTTCCGTTCCGTCTCGTAATCGAAGGGCGTCGTCTCCAGCCGCGACAGCTCGCCGCTGGCACTGTCGATGCTGAACAGGTCCGCGTCCGTTCCCGTCAGCTTCCAGGTCAGCGTCGCATCCGCCGCCGCCCCCGTCGCCGTAAACGTGTACAGCACCAAGCCCTCGTACAGCTCGCTCGGGGTCAGATTCCGCGGAATGAATCTGTTGATCGACAGCCCCTCCCGGATCTTCACGTCGTACGTTTGCCCGACCTGCAGGTCCTGAGTGGAAAAGAGGATCCACCTGCTCGAATCATTGTTCGGCGGCACCGCATCCGCGAAGGGGTAATTGATATTGTCCACTCGCAGCGTCAGCAGGCCGAGCGCCTGCATCGACCCCACCGGCGTCAGCTCCAGTTCGAGCGCGCGCAGGTCACGCGAACCCAGCTTGTCAACCAGCTTGTACCGGCCCAGCCTGATAATGGTGTAGTCAACATCGTCATGGCGGAACACGCGGCTGGGCTCCGGTTCGCCCGAATCATTCGCTTCCCAGTACCCGTATATCGGGGGACTCTCGGCCACCGTCAGCTCGGCGCACCACAACTCGTCACACGCCGCCGTCGCTGTGGGCGTCGCCGTGGCAGGGTCGGACCACTCGCCGAAGCCAGCGCCGGGGACGTTGCTGAGGGGGGCAAGCTCATTGAAGGCTTGCACCCGCACCTCATATGCGGTGCCGTTGCTTAGTGCGACGTTGTCCTTTAGCCCGGTGATGGTGTAGGAGGTCCTCACCGTCAGACTAGCCTCAGGCTGGCCCTCCCAATCGGCCACCGAGGTCGGCTTCCACTGCAAGTTGTAGCCGATGATCGGGACACCGCCGTCGTACGGCGCAGTCCACGACACCTCGATCTGCTGGTCCCCCGGCTTCAGTACTGCCGGGTCCATCTTGGCGAGATCGGTCGCCGCCACCGCGCTGGCCGTCACCGCGATGGCGCTCTTGTTGGGGCCGTGGCCGTCGGTGTAGGTGGCGGTGGCCTTCAGGTAGTTGCCCACGTCGTCGTCTGCCGGAGTGTAGGACGCGTTCGTAGCCCCGGAGATGTCCGTAAAAGTGCCGGTGGAACTGGTGGAACTGGCCCACACCCAGGTGGCGGTTCCGGTGACGCCGTCCGGGTCGCTGAGGGTAGCGGCAAGCTCCCTGCCCACCACCGGACTGGTGGGGGTGATGCTCACCGTTCCCGCCTCATCCTTGTTGGTGAGGATTATGGTCAAATCAATGGTGGGTCTAACCGAAACCGTCCCATCATCGGCTCGCATCTGCACATAGTACCTGTCCCGGGTTTCGTAGTCGTCGAAACTCTGCGCGAATAGCTTCTGGTCCGAGGAGCAGAAGAAGAAGTGGCTCGAGTCCGGGCCCGTTAGCGAGTATGTCAAGGAATCGCCGTCGGCGTCGGTGGCTGTGGGGTAGTCGATGGCATAGCCGCCGGCGTCCTCCTCCACGAAGCGGACCGCGTAGGCGCCCTCGTCGAAGACCGGCAGGCTGTTGGTGGTTGCCCTCGCTTCCTCGGACCAGCCGCTGTCGCCGGCGGCATAGGTGACCAGCATCCGCACCACATACTCGGTACCGTTGGGCAGATTGGTGATGGTGTAAGAGGTCTCCCCGGGGCCGGTGGTCGTATGGGAAACCGCGCTGCCCCATCCCTGTCCAGCCCTCGTCCACTGCAGCGTGTAGCTGGCGATCGGGCTGCCGTCATTGTCCGGCACGTACCACGACGCGGCAATCTGCCCGTGCGCCCCCTCCAGCGCCGGCGCGGCCGGGATTGCCAGCGTGGGCCGGCGCCGTCTGCGTTGCCGACGTCACCGTCTCGACATTGGACGGGTCGCTGTCGCCAACATCATTGGTGGCCCGCACCCGCACGTCGTATGCGGTGTCGTTGGTCAGGCCCGGAATGACCAGGGACATGCAGACGCTTTCCCTCTGGCGAGGAGGCGCCCGTCCAGTCGACGGCGCTGGCTGCCTTCCACTGCACCTCATACTCGGTGATCGGCCGGGCGCCATTGTCGTCCGGTTCAGTCCAGGACGAGATAATCTGCTGGTTCCCCGCCACCAGTGTCGGCGCCGCCGGCTTGGCCGGCACAGTCGCCAGCGCCAGCACCGCATGGCTCGTCACCGAGCTGGCGGTATTGTCCGAGGCGTGTTCATCGCCGTAGGTGGCGGTGGCCCGCAGGTAGCTGCCCGAGTCCTCCGGCGCCAGTGTATATGTTGCATAGATGTCTGCCGAGGATTCGGTGTGAACGCTGGTCCAGGCGGCCGCCACCCCTGGGTTGGCGGGGTCGTAGTGGGAGGACTTTCCCCACTCCCACGACAGGTGTTACAGTCCGGGGTCGTAGTCGCGGTTCCATTCCCAGCTCTCGTATACTCCCTCAATGTCGGGCTCGAACAGGACGGCCGTCAGTTCCGCGCCCACCGACGGCCTGCCCGCGAAGCTCACTGATCCCGGCTCTGCCACGTCGGTGACGTTGACTTCTGGAATTACTCTACTTCTGCCGCCTTTGCCGTCATCGGCCCACACGAACACCATGAATTCCATATCATTGTGGCCGCGCGGGACCACTTCATAGTTAAGCACAATGGCGGTCGTCAACCACCCGTCGGAGTCGACATCGAAGACCTGGGCACTAGTGGAGGATACATTGGTGGACCAAGTGATGCTGTGGCCGTCCGAATCGGATGCCGTAAATTGCGCCAACTTGGTCCCGATCGCCAAGTTCTCCGTAATCGTAAATTCGCGGAAGAAATCACCGTCGATCACTGGGCGCCGGTTGGGCACCTTGGCCGTCACACGGTTGGCGGTCTTCCTGCCGCCGAAAGCGTCGGTGTAGGAGGCGGTGACGCGCAGGTATTTGTTCACGTCGTCGCGCACCGGCGTGTAGGTGTCGGAGATCTCCCCGCTGATGTCGTCCCACGTGCCGGTTGAGGGGTCGGTGGAGATGGCCCACTGCCAGGTAGCACCCGTCACATTGCCGTCCTGGTCGGTGAGGCTGGCGGTGTAGTCCGTGCCCACGTACCCGTCGCCCTTATCGATGCTCACCGACCCCGCATCGTCCACGTTGGTGACGGTAACGGTCACTTGCATGGAGTCCGAGGCGGTCCCGTCGCTGGCCGTCAGGGTGAAGGTGCGGGTGGCGCTCTCTTCGAAGTCGAGCACGGCGGCAGTGAGTACATTCAGCGTACTCGTAGTGCCGTCGGTGCTGCTGCCGATATCGAACAGGCCAGCGTCCGTTCTCCGGTATGGCTCCAAGTGATGGCGGCCCCGACGTCCTGGTCCGTGGCGGTGACGGTCCCGACGAGGGTCGTCACCGCCTCGTTCTCGCTGACCTCGAAGGTGACCTCCTCCGGCCCGGCGATGACCGGGGCATCATTGACGTTGGTGACGCTGATCGTGACCGTGATCGTGGCGTCGATGACGGTGTCCGCGTCGCCGGCGGCGTCCTCGCGGTCGCTCACGCTCACCGTCACCTCGTAGGACGCATCGGTCTCAAAATCGAGGGCAGCCTTAGTCTTCAACTGCCCGCTGGCCCCGTCAATGTCGAAGGCCTGATCGTCGGTGGTCCCGCCCAGGGTGTAGGTCAGTGTGGCGTCGGCATCCGGGTCGGTGGCGGTCACCGCATCCCCGGCGTTCTCCCCGGCTGTGGTGTTCTCGTTCACGGAGCGGTCGTACTCGCGCCTCCGTGAAAGTCGGCGGGGGGTTGGACAGTACTGCACCTCGTAGCCGGTGATATTGCTGCCGCCGTTGCTGCTCGGCGCAGTCCAGACCGCGACGATCTGGGCGTTGCCCGCCGTCAAAGACGGCTTGCCCGGCGCCCCCGGCGGGTCGGCCACCACGGTCTCGGCGACGACGGACCAGGCGGTGGGGTCGGACGAGGTTCGGGCTCGCACTCGGACACTGTAAGAATTTCCGTTGGTGAGTCCAGTAATGGTAATGGTTGTGCTGGTGCCCGTGTGCCCGGCGTCGGTCCAGTTCGTATCGTCGCTGCAGTCGGCGGAGGTGTCGCAGTACTCCACATCATAGCTGACGACTACGACGCCAGTGGGGGCGGTCCAGCTGACATCGATCCGGCCGTTGCTGGGAGTCAGGTCAACCTGGGCCACGGTATCCGCGGTCACCGGCACTGCCTGGAGACTGCTGCCGTCGCCCGGCCCGGTGACCGCGGTAATCCGAAGGTGGTAGGTGCTGCCATTGGTCAGGCCGGTGACGTCGATGGTGGCGTCGGCGGCGGTCTTGGTGAGATTTGAGAAGGTCGACTGGGTCCAATTGGTCCCGCCGTCGGTGCTTTGCTCGACGGTATAACTGGTGATGCCGGTGTCCGAGGACGGGTCCCAGCGGAGGTCACCTGGCCGTTGCCGGGGGTTGCCGTCGGCTTGGGCGGCTTGCCGGCTTGACTTCGATGGTAAAGGTCAGCGTGGCCGTATCGGGGGCGGTCTGGTCGCCGTCGGTGACGGTGTAGGTCTCCGCCACCTCGGAGGTGGTGGGCGTGCCGGTAAGGGTGCGGGCGGTGGCGTTGAAGGTCAGGCCGGCGGTGTTGGTGGATACTTCCGGCGTGAGTGTGTAGGTCAACGTGCCGTCGCCGCCGGTGGCCTCGGTCGGCGTGGTGGTCTGGATGGACGCGCCGACGGAGTAGGTCTGGTTGGGTACTGTCTCGCTGCCGAAGGTCGGGGTCGCGTCGGTGACCGCCGCCGCCATCGCCACGCTGTCCGTCACCCCGCTGGCCTCCTCCGGGTCTACCGAGCCCAAGGTCTTGTGGTCGGTGTAGATGGCGGTGGCCCGCAGGTACTTGTCCACGTCGTCGGCCTCCGGCGTGTAGGACACCGCCGTGGCCCCGTCGATTTCGCTCCAATCGCCCGACTCAGCCACTGGGTCCCAGTCGGAAGAACTGGCCCACTGCCAGGCGGTGATGACCTCGCCGCCGTCCGGCTCAGTCAGGCTGACGGTCAGTTTCGCGCCAACTTGGGGGCTGGCCGAATCGAAGCTGATCACGCCAGGCTCCTTCAGGTTGTTGACGGTGACGGTCACCTCAACGGTGTCGGAGAGCCGGCTGGGGTCGCTGGCCCTCAGGGTGAAGGTGCGGGTCGCTTTGGCTTCGTAGTTCAATGCGGCGGCGGTCAATAACTGCTGCCTGCTCTCATCGCCCACCATCTCGCTGCTCCGGGAGAACAGGGCAGCGTCCCCACTCAAGGCGGTAAGGGACCAAGTGATGGCATCGCCGTCCTGGTCCGTGGCGACGAAGACGGTACCGACGGCGGTGCTCACCGGCTCATTCTCGTCGATCTCAAAGGTGACCTCATCCAGCCCGGCGATGACCGGGGCATCATTAACGTCGGTGACGGTGATCGTCACTTCGATGGTGGCGTCGGTGACGGAGTCGGCGACGCCGGCGGAGTCCTTGCTGTCGCTGACGCCCACCGTCACCGTGTAGCTCTTCTTGGTCTCGTAGTCCAGGACCGTCGAGGCCCCCACCGACAGTTGCCCGCTGCCAGCGTCGATCGTGAAGGACGCCGAGTCCGTGCCGCTCAACGAGTAGGTCAGATCGTCGTCGTCGTTGGCCGCGACCGCCGCACCGATGGCGGTCCCGCCGGCGGTGTTTTCGTCCACGGTGCGGGCGCCGGTCTCGGTAGCCGGGAAGGACGGGGCCACGTTTTTCTGAGTGATCTTCACCTGGTGCGTACTGCCGTTGGTGAACACACCGCCCGTGATCGTCCACTCGAAATAGCCACCCAGTTCAGCGCTGTCGGAGTCCAGCGCAAAGGAACCTGCGTTAATCGCCAAGGAAAGTCTCTGATCGTTAAGGACGAGATGGGCGCCGATATCGCTGAAGCCCAGGTACGGGGTGGAAGCGTCGTCGGAAAGGTCGATGATGGGGTACGTCACGCCGCCGACACTGATCGCACGGCTGGGCAGCAACTGGCCATAGCTGCCGGTCTCGTATCCAGCGAACGTGTCGCCCGAGATTACGTACGTTTCGGCCGTCAGCTCGGCGCACCAGACAGCGTCGCAGGCGTCCACTTCCACCGTGACTTCGATACTGGCCGTGGCTTTGGCGCTGTCAGTGGCGACCACGTTGAACACATAGTCCGTGTCGGTTGACAGCGTTACCCCGCTGGCCAACGACAACTGGCTGCTGGCGGAGTCGATGGCGAACGAGGTGTAGGCGCCGAACTTGTGGCGTCGTCCTCCAACGAGTAGGTGATGGTGTGGTCATTGGCTTCGGTGGCGGTGACCGGCGCCCCGAAGGTCGCCCCCGCCGGAATCTTGTCGTTCGCCGCCACGCTGAGGGTCTCGCTGGCGAAGACCGGCGCGTTGTTGCTGACGGCGGGCGTCGCCACCGCGCTGGCCGTGTAACAGTTCAGAGTTGAGGGGATCCGAGGAGTTGACGGCAGACCGAGAGGGGATCCAACCCCTTGGCGCGCCAGGTGCCGAAGAGGGAGGCCAGGGTCATCTTGGTGTCGGTGCCCTGCTCCGAGCGGGTGCCGCCGCTGATTTTGCGGCTGATTACCCAAGGGCCGCAGGTGCGCTCCGCAGCGTTGTTGTCCGAGGGCACGCCGGAGGCAGCCACGAAGACAAACAGTTCCTTGATGTGCCTCTCGATACGTCGGCACAGGTTGCCTTGGGCGGCTGCCGGGTCTTGGGCGTAGAGACGGCACTGGGCCAGCAGTTTCCGCTCCAATTGCTGCTGGACCCGCTGCCGTTGCCGTGCCTGGGGATGGGCCAAGCTCTTGGCCGCCGAGTAAATGTGATGGACCGCCGCCGCCCACCGGAGCAGTGAGGCATCCCTGGGGTACAGCGACTTCAGGTCGTGGATGTCCCGCAGCAGGTGGGCCCAGCAGCGCTGCCTCAGTCCCGGGTAGTGATGATAGGCGGCATAGAAGCCGCTGACCTACACCCCACTGAAGGACTCATCCAGCACCTCGTCCACCACCTCCTTGTTCCTCCCGCGGCGCAGGAAATACCGCCCGGTGGGAGTGCTGAAAGTCCAGACGTAGCCGTTGACCCCATCCTGGCGCCAGCCGGTCTCCTCGGCGTGGACCACCGGGCTGCCCCGGATGCGCTCCAGAATCCGGTCCACCGCCGGTTGGGCCTGCCGGGCCACTTGGTGGATGGCCCGGACGATGGCGCCGAGGCTCAGGCGCAACTGGTGGACGGTCTGCAGATACCACTGGACGGTGCGGAAGGGCAACCGGCCCTCCTCCCGCAGGGCCGCCATCAGGCTGAGCAGGTTTACTCCCAATCGTTGTTTCCCCAGCGCCACCCCGCCCAAGTCCACCTTGGGCACCCGGCGTTTCTCACACACTGGACAAGTCCTGGCGATGAAGACATGTCCGGTGACCTGGACCGGAACCACTGGCAGGTCGATGACCTCCCGGGTGCGCTGGATCCAGCCCCCGGACAGCCGGTGCCGCAATCAGGACAACTCTCCACGGCGTGCGCCACCCGCTGGGTGGGGGTCGTGCGCTGGCGGGCGAAACCGTGGGGCCGGGGCTTCCTGGTCTGTTTTTCCCTGGGGGGCCGCTGGCCCGTTTGAGGCTTGATGCCGGGCATCCCTTTGGGGCCGGCCCGGTTTGGCCTTTCCCTCCAGCGTTTCAATCCGCCGCTGCAACTGGGCGATAGTGTTCTGCTGTTGGGCAATGATTGCCAACAAAGTTTCCCGGGGGGCGGCCGTCAGGTCAATGTCGGCATCCATGCCTCTGATTTAACATAACCGCGAAACTGTCCCCCTTTGCTCTTTCGGCAACTTTCGGCCAATTCGCCTCATCAACTCTGAACTGTTACCTGGCCGTCACCCCGCTGGCGCTCTTGCCAGAAGCCAAGACGTCGGTGTAGGACGCGGTGGCCTGCAGATAGTTGTTCACGTCGCCGTCCACCGGCGTGTATTTGTCGGTTATAGCCCCTGAGATGGCCGTAAAGGTGCCGTCGGAAGTGGTGGACTTGGCCCAAACTCAAGTGGTTGCTGAGATGTCGCCATCGGGGACGCTGAGGCTGACGGTAATCTCCGTGCCCACCACCGGATTGGTGAGGTCCAGGGTCACCGTCCCCGCCTCGTCCACGTTGGTGACGTTCACGGTGATCGCCACGGAGTCCGAAGCCGTCCCGTCGCTGGCAATGACCGTGACGCCGTACGAGTTCTTCGCCTCGTAGTCCAACGTCGTGCCGTCAGCCGGGACCAATTCGCCGGTATAATACACACCAAGCGTGTCGGGTTTTATGGCTATGGCATCCCTGTGCGTGCCATCCAGCGACCAGGTGATGTTAGCCCCTTCGTCGTCGGTGGCCCTGAAGATTTTCAACTCGTCCGCGGTGTCCTCCGCCACATCTAACGTGCCGTTGGCAGGCTTGTTTGTGATCACCGGGGCATCATTAACGTTGTTGACGGTGATGGTCACCTCGATGGTGTCATCGATGACGCTGTCGGCGACGCCGAAGGCGTCCTTGCCGTCGCTCACGCTCACCGTCACCGAGTAGCTGCTCTTGGTCTCGTAGTCCAGGGCGGCATTGGTCCGCGGCTGGCCGCTGGAGGAGACGATGGCGAAATCGTTATCGTTGACGGTGGAGCCCAGGCTGTAGGTCAGGCTATCGCCGGTGTCGAGGTCGTTGGCGGCGATGGCAGTCCCGAAGTCGGTCGCAGGGGCGGTGTTTTCGTCCACCGAGCGGGCGCCGGTCTCGGAATCCGGGAAGGTCGGCGCGCTGTTGCTGCCCGCCTGCGGGTCCACGATGCGCACCGTGGAGGTCTGCGTATTTACGAAGGCCCCGCTGCTGTTCCATCTGATGCGGAGAGGCCCGGATGTATGGTCCGCCTCTGAGAAAGTGAACTCTGCCCCATCGATTACCAGCTTCAGCCGGTCCAGTTCTTCCACGTTGGCCAACCGACGGGCTGGGGGCGAGATCCAGCAGGACTATTGGCGTGTCAAGCTCAACCCAAGTCAACTCGGTGACCGTCCAGGTCCTCCCGGCGAAAGCGAAGGTGAGCGGCGACAGCGTCCCCATGGTCGGGGCAGTGTCGTAACCGGTGTAGCGTCTTGGGTCTGCGGACGTAGTCGTGAAAGTGCCCGCGGTGAGGTCGGCGCACCAGACGTCGGTGCTGGGACAGCTGATTGTCGCCGCCGTCGTGTTGGCGGACCAGTCCCCTTCTCCCTCGTCGTTCTGGGCGCGCACCTGTAGCTGGTACTCGGCGCCTTCGGTCAGGCCCGTGATGGTAGCCATCAGGTCGGCGTTCGGAGTGGAATCGTCCAGCTCGGTCCACTCACCCGGCGCGTCGCAGCCGGTGGAGGTATCTCAGTAGCGCACGTCGTAGTCGGTGGTGGCCGGATTGCCGGTGTTGTCCGGAGCGACCCAAGTAAGGTACAGGCTGGTCTTGGATGCCGTCCCGACGGTGGGCGCGCCCGGCGCTGTCGCACTGCTGACGTACAGCGTGACCGGCGCCGGATGCTCCACGCCGGCCAAGTCGTTCGATGCCGTAGCGGTGACGGCGAAGCTCTTGTCCGGCCCGTCCAATCCGTCATCCGCAAACGCGATCGTCACAGACGAACTGAAAGTGGTGGCTCCCTTCGGGATCGTCATCGTCACCGCGCCCGTGACCGTATAGAGCGGTGGCCGGGGTCCCACGGTGACCGTCGTGTCGTGCGATTGGGGCCATTCGAGACGGCTGCTGACCTGCGTC
This sequence comes from Dehalococcoidia bacterium, assembly GCA_965249355.1. Classification (GTDB taxonomy): domain Bacteria; phylum Chloroflexota; class Dehalococcoidia; order Lucifugimonadales; family UBA3495; genus VXOI01. The sequence continues at coordinate 831,895 of CBDFLW010000004.1, read as the reverse complement.
GATTCGCCCTCGGCGATCGAGTTGTCTGCCAGCACCAGCCTGACGATTTGCGGGTGGTCAGCGTCAGTGATGGTCAGCATGACCGGGTCGGGACCATCGACCGTACCGGCGGTCACGGTGCCGGACACGGTGACCAGCTTGTCCGTTCGATCGTAGACGCCGTTTCTCTTCGCAGTGAGGTCCATTTATCCAGTGTACTTGGGAGGAGGTGAGGGGTTAGTTCGAAAGCTGTTCCTTTTGCCTAACGGAATCGTGAGTATCATGCTCTCTCCGCCGGCCAGTCCCACCGAAACCAGGTCCGCCGGCGCCACCGTGAGCGCCACGGTCACATCTTCTGTCGTCGCCCGGTCCAGACGGGCAGTGACAATCGTGAAATTGTCTTTTGCCACGGCGACGTTCCGGTCTGAAATCGAGGGAATAATCTCCAGCCCGAGGCCCGGGTTGCCCTCGTCATCGACGATGATCAATGTCATCGGGTCAGGTTGGCTCAGCACCGGGCCGGAAGCTGTGCCCGTTATTTCAAGCACCCGGTTGACGTCGTCGTCGCTGTTGTCCGTCGGGAGGATGGTCACGACGCCGGCGCGCTCTCCGTCTGGCCCGCTGCGATGGTCAGCATCGTGTTCTGGCTCAGCGTGTAGCCCTGCGACGGCGACGCCGCCACCTCGACCGTTACTTGCTCGCTCGCCGCTCCGCTCAGCCTGGCGCCGATCGCGATGGACCCGCCGACATTTTCGTCCATCCTACAGCTCTCACCCGCTACACCATCCATTAGGAGGACGACCTTTGGCAGCGACTCATCGTCCGTGATGGTCAGCGTCACGGCCCCCGGCGCCGTAACTCCCGCGCTGGTGGTCGTCGCCGAGATGGTCACCTGGGCAGAGCCGCCCGCATAGACATTGTTGTCGGTGAGGTTGATGGCCAGCGGAAGGCTGGTGGTGCCACCCGCCGGGATGGTCAGTGTGGCGTCACGGCTCTGCGTGTAGCGTGTAGCCCGAATCCGGGACCGCCACGGCGAACGCTGAGGCGGCGGCGGGGTCCAACGGTTTGTCCAGCCGGACCGTCACGTTCAGGCTTGGGGTCCGCTCGGAGACCGTGCTGTGCGCGAGAGACAGGTGGGCCCTCGGCGGGCCGTCGTCATCCACGATGGTCAGGGTCACCGGTTCCAGGCCGCTGACCAATGCGCTGAGTGTGAGGAGGGACGAAAAGGTGACGTCCAGGTCTGCGGCGTCGTCGGAATTATCGATGGAGGTGATCGTAATCGGCGTGTCGCTGGTGATTTCACCTTGGTCAAAGGCAATGAGCGGGACCGCTTCGCTCAGCGTGTACGCGCCGGATGACGTTCCTGTGATCCTGAACGTGATATTGTTCGCGGCGGGCTTGTCCAGGGTGACGTTGAGCGTGGCTGCCGGCCCGCTGGGCGGGGGTGCTTCGGAAATGGATACTGTGCTGAGGTGCAGGGTCGCGATGGGATCGCTGGCCTCGTCCGGGTCGGGCAGAACGCCCAGTCCGTAGCCCGTCCGGTTGTCAGGGCCCACCGTGCCAATCAGGAGATTGCCCTCGCTATCGAACGTGCCCAGGTCAGTCGCCTGTTCCTTGAGGTAGGCCGCGACCTCGGCGGGCGTGTCGTAGCTGCTGTCGCTGGCATAGCGATCGAGCACCAGCGCCGCCAGCCCGGCGATCGCCGGCGATGCATAGCTGGTCCCATCCGGTCCGGTGTACGTGCCGTCACGGGCCAGCCGGCCGATGCCGGTGATATCGGGTTTGACCCAGCCATCGGTCGTCGGACCCAGACTGCTGATCGGCTCGAGAAAACAGTACGGCCGCTCATCGGGGAATTGAAAGAAGCCCAGGGCGCCGGCGGCCAGCAAGCCGGGGTTTGCACTCTCTGCCGGATTGCCGATGCTGCGGTGACCGGCGAACTTGGTGTCGCACTCCTTGTTGGTATCGTCCCAGACTCCAAAGCAAGGGACGCCATCTAAAGTCCGCAAATGTACCAACTTCGGGGCTGTGGCCGATACGCGCTCCACGCTCAGGCAAAAGGCACCCCCCCTCCCCGGTCTTATACGCAATCCTCTCGCGGGGGAAATGGGCGCCCGGATTACTCTTCGAGCCGCTTTGCGCCGACAGAGAACTGACCACCGGCGCTTGATCGGGGCCGCTCAGCCGATGCAGGTGAAGGTCCAGGTCGATGTCCGCCCCAGGCCACTCCCCTTCCCACCTCATCTCGAAAATGTAAGTACTGGGAGGTCCAGCTTGAAGCGAGACATCCAGACAGGTGTCCGAACCCGCATCATCCGGCAGTTTGAAGTCGATGTACTGTTTGCTCGCCCCGGCCACCGTGACCTCGGTGAACGTTGGGCTGTCGGAATACCAGGCCTCGCCGTTGCCGTTGCTCGCAGCGTTGACCCAGACGATGCCGTTGGCTACGGCCAGGTCAACAGCTCTGAGTTACGAGTCTTGAAACACCGATGTGCCGTCACCGGGCCCCGACCAAACCGCGGCGGCGGAAAAGTTGATGACCTGTACGCCATGCGCGATCATCCACTCGACCGTTTTGGAAAACGCGTGGTTGTCGTTACTGGAGTCATAATTGGCGAGGTAGAGGGATACGTCAGGCGCGACGCCTAGCAGTTGGTCGACGACCTTGGTTCCGTGGTTGATGTCCCGTTCACAGTCGCTGCTGTTGAAGGTTGGCCCCGGCGGTTCCTGTCCGAGAATGGGGCTGGCAGGCCAACAATTGAATACTGCCGGCGTCTTCAGGTGCGGAGCTAGCCTGGTGGTGAACCCGACATAGCCTCCGTCAATCACACCCACGCGGACGCCGTCGCCGGTGTAACCCGCGTTATGCCAGGCCGTCGCGCCCATCGGGTCGGCGGCGCCATTCGGGTACAGGATCATGGGCGGATCTTCGGGAGTCTAATCCAGGCGTGGAGCGATGCGCTGGGGCGCGTACTTGACCCCCGGCTGGGCGGCCAGTTCGGGCAGCAGCGACACGGGAATGGAGGCCATGAGCGCGCCGGCGCGACTCGAGGAACGCCGCCACTTCGTCCAGCCGCGCGACGCTCTCTCCGTAGATGGCCAGCGGCACCCAGCTTTCGCGAGGGGGCTCCCCTCCCAGAGCGACGGCGGCTCCGGCGAGGAGCTAATGTTGCGCAATCTGGCTGAGCAGTGGCCCCAGGTTCGAAAAGTCGCCGCCAAGTTGGGGAGGCCGCACCGGTTCGGGGTCGGGCGTCTGCGCCGCGGCTCCGTCCGGAGACAGGACGGCCAGCAGCAGCGGGAAGGCGAGGACAAGTGTAAACATAACCCCGGCAAATTAGACGCAAATTAGGTGTGCCCCGCCAGTTAGGCGTGCTCCCCGGCCGTCTGAAATCATTCCGATTTGAGAACATGTAACGCACTATGCGGTGCTCATGGCATTCGTAATCATCTTCTGTATCGATTGAGACAGCGAACCTACCTACCCATCATTCCCGCTTTCGCGGGAATCCACGATTCCGGTAGGCGATTTGCGCAATTTCAGCAAGTTTGTGAGCTTTGAGATAGTTTCCAAGAGGGATATGTCAGATTGCCGCAAGATTCTGTACTGCCGGGCCAGACAATTTACCAAGGCAGGATACTAACAAGTTGGCAGGAAAATGGCAAATTAGTGTGTTGTCAATATGGAGGGCACTCACCGTCTAGGGTCTTTTAAAAGTTCCCTCTCCCTCCGGGGGAGGGTCAGGGTGGGGGCGTTCCCTTTCGTGAGCGGCCATCGTATATATCCCCGGCATTTCGCCCTCACCCCAGCCCTCTCCCCGAGGGAGAGGGAGAATTAAAAGGCCCCGGAGACGGCACACTGCGGATTGACTGGCTTTGCAGTACCTATCTTTAATGCCATCTTCTTGTCGGGGGTGTCTTGTGGGCCTGGGATACTCCCAAAATGGACAGTTCCTGGTTTTGCCCATTTGTGGCCTATGGCCTTCATTCAGCACGACCGTGAAACTTCCAGGAGCGCCAACGGCATCGCCGAGAACGTTGCTACACGCCCGTTTGGCTGAGCGCCAAGCGTGACCCATTGCGGCGGCACAGTCCGTCGCGGCAGAGCGTCCCAAGAAAGCAGCCTGAACTCGATCACCGCATTCACCAAATCCGTTCTGCGTTCGAGTTGCTGGACCCATTTTCTGCGGGCTATCCAGTCAACCAGGAATTTGATTACTCTGCGCTCTACCCACTGCTGGCCTTCGCGGCGAACAACGTGGGCGACCCGTTCGGTTACTCGCGTTACCAGTCAAACACGCACGAAACCGAACGTGAGGTGGTGCACGCGATAGCGGAGGTGGTGCGGTTGCCGGCCGCTGAGGCCTGGGGGTACGTCACGGCGGGCGGCACCGAGGGCGACATGTACGGCATCTACTTGGGCCGCGAGATGCTGCGCGAGCCGGTCGCTTATTTCTCGCAGGACACGCACTATTCGGTGCTCAAGATCCTGCATGTCCTGAACATCCGCAACATCATGAACCGCAGCCAGGATAACGGCGAGATCGACTACGACGACCTGCGGGAGTCGATTCGAATCAACCGCGATGCGCCGGCCCTGATCGTGGCCAACATCGGCACCACGATGAAGGGGGCCATTGACTATCTCGACCGCATTCGCGACATCATCAAGGAGTTGGCGCTCCAATAATACTACATACATGCCGACGCGGCACTGAGCGGGATGATCCTTCCCTTCGTGGACGATCCGCAGCCGTTCGGTTTCGATAGCGGAATCGACAGCATCGCGATCTCGGGCCACAAGTTGATCGGGTCGCCGCTGCCCTGTGGCGTGGTGGTGACGAGGCGAGAGTACACGGCGCAGATCGGCCGGGCCAACGAGTACATGGGCGCTCTCGACACCACGCTGTTTGGTTCGCGCAACGCGTTCACGCCGGTGATCATCTGGTATTCGTTGACCAAGCACGGGCGGGAGGGCTTTCGCCGGATCGTGGCGCGGATGCTCGACACTGCCGAATATGCGGTGCAGCAGTTCAACGCGAACGGGATTCCGGCCTGGCGGGCGAAGAACAGCGTCAAGGTCGTCTTCCCGCGCCCCTCGACGTATGTGCTCTCCCAGTGGCAGCTCGCGCCACTGGACGACATCGCTCACCTGATCACCATGCCCCACGTCACCCACGATATGATTGACAGGGTCATCGCCGATTGCCTGGAATTTCCCCAAACAGAGACATGAACCAGCCTCACACTGACGATACAGTGCGCCGTCGCATCATCGTGGTCGTGTCCCACGAGCCGGGTGGGCTTGCGCTCGTTACGGAGGCGCTGGGCCTGGCGGAGATCAACATCGAGACAATTGACGGACGCTTGGCCGGGGAGTACGGCGTAATCTCACTCAGCACAAGCGACGACGATGGGGCGCTTCATGCGTTGCTCAAGGCTGACCTGCGCGCGGTAACGACGGATGCTGTGGTCTTTCACCTGCCCGATCAGCCCGGCGCACTCGCCCGCGTCGCGGAACTCTTTGGCCAACATCGGCTCAATGTGCGCACCATCCATATCGTGCATCGCCTCGCGGGGCACGCCATAGTCGCAGTCTCCACCGACGACGACGCTCTCGCTCGCTCCCTGCTCGACGCCGACACCCTCATTTAGCCGGGGCTCTGCCACCTTGCCGCATAAGGCGGCACTGTAACACTAACAGCCCTTTATTCCTGCGACAGCGACGAAAAGCGCCTACTGGACGGAATGCTGTTGGCGGCGCCCCGGTAGCCTATAGACAATGAACTTGGGGAGAGAAGCCATGCCTACTAATCACGAGCTCCTTAGACGCATCACCGCTAGGCCGGACATATTTGGCGGTAAGCCAATTATCCGCGACATGCGGATATCAGTGGAACTCGTACTGAGCCTGCTGAACCAGGGAGCCACCCAAGAGGAACTCCTGGACGACTACCCGGACCTTGAACCGGAAGACATCCGCGCCTGCATCGCCTACGCGCACACAGTCATATCTGGCGACACGCTGGCCACGGTTTCGGTCTCCGAGTCGTGAGGTTTTTGGTAGACCGATGCGCCGGACGCCGGTTGTCAGACCGGCTCCGCGACGACGGCCACGACGTGCTGGAAGGCCAAGCCCTCGGTCCGGACCCTGGAGACAGAACCTTATTGGAACTGGCAGAATCGGAGAACTTATCTACCTGCACAGAATCTCCCACGCCGGAATTATGCGCCTGCCCGATGTTCGAATGTCCCAGAGAATCGAAATGGTTGCGGAGGTAACTAACCGTTACCGTTAAGCCCTTGAACAACGCGCCATAATTACGATACAAGGCGGACGGATCCGGATTTCCCGTCCGCAGGCGTTTTGAAGTACCAGTAAGGAGTCTTGCAGACGGTCCTTTGGAACAGGCACCCCCGCTGTTCCAAAAATCTCGGACCCGTCGCCCACGCCCATGTCAGCGTTCGAGCCAAACGCCCCTCAGGGCGCCGAGGTCGTATAGTTCCGCCCAGAACGGGCCTCGCAGCCTTTCGCTTCGGGCGTAAAGCGGCGCTGGCAACGGGATGTAGTAAACCTCCGCCGCCAGTACCGCCGCCAGTACCGCACGGTGAGCGAGAATGCTGTCTGGTTTACTGTTGTCCAGCAGGGGATGGCTCAAGGGCATCCGGCTGTAGTTGTACTGGCCGTCAACGCTTAAGTGCTCACGGAGGAATGCTTCGAAATCACCATGCGGGGTCATCACAGGCGCCAGCTTGATACCCCGTTCGGCGGGGGCGTGGCGGTCACTCTCCACCACCTCCGCGTCTATGCCCACGTAAGCCAGCATACTGACAATCCATCCGGCCAGGTCGCTCCAAATCGGCGGGTAGTCGCGCGGAACTTGAATTGAGGTGGCGAGCCCGTCGGGATATCCGGCCTCCTCCAGGAGATGCACGGCCTTTTCCGGGTCGTAAACGTTCCAATCATTGAACTCACGCGGTCCATCGAGACGGGTGCGCCACTCCGGAAAGAGGGCTTCGGGGACCGGCCCTTGGGGCTCGCCCGCCGCCCAGAGGGAGTTCAAAGTGGCCCGGTCAATGGCGCGGTTCACGGCGAGCCTCACCTGGGGGTCGTCGAAAGGCGCGTTCCGGGTATCGAACCACAGCGCGACCACGGCCGGGTAACTCCCGAGATCGGCGTATCCGGAAAGTCCCGCCCGTTCTTCACTCGTCAGGGGCGGGAAGTGGCCGGAACCTGTGGGTGAGTAAGGGTATCCCAGAAAATCGATATGTCCCGTCAGGAAAGCCGCGTTACGCGTGGCCCTTTCCTGTATGACGTGGAGGGTCAAGGCATCCACAAACGGAAGTCCGTCCACGTAGTAATCGGGGTTGCGCCTCAGGACCGAACGGACATTTCTATCGTGTTCGAAAGGAACGAAGGGACCGGACCCCACCAGGTCCGAGAACTGGCCGATGGGCTCATCCAACATGCCCCGTGGAACGACGAATGCTCTGGGGGACGACGCCATGGCACTCGGGAAGCCGAAGTTTGGCTCTGTGAAATGGAAGCGTAAAATGTAGTCGTCGATTACCACGGGGTCGTCGAACTCGCCCTGAAAGAATTCTCTCATCGAGTATAGGACGTCGTGGGCGACTACCGGGCTGCCGTCGTGGAAAAATGCGTCCTCTCTGAGATACACGTCCCACCTTCTGCCACCCTCGCCGACCTCCCACGCCCTCACAAGGTCACCTTCGACGCCCCCGGTGCTCTCAGGACTGGTCCTCCACAGGCGGCTGAAGATGAGGCTGTATATCTGAGACGCGAAGATCGAAGGGTTGTCCAGAGGTGAGAAGCCGTCGTTGAACGGCTCTTGCGGCAATGCCAGCGTCAACTCGCCGCCGTGGCGCAAGTAGTCGAGGGCCGGCGTGGGCGTCGGCGCAGGCTCTCGGGTAACAATAGGGGCCGGCGTGGGCGTCGGCGTCGGCGCAGGCTCTTCGGTAACAATAGGGGCCGGCGTGGGTGTGGGCGTGGGTGTTGCGGCGGGCCTGGACGTCTCGTGCAGCGACAGCGCGTACGTCCCAGCCGCGCCGCCGAAACCGGAAACTTCGATGAAGTAGGTATCCGACGAGGGGGCCGTCCATTCGAGCCGGGAAGCCCCATTGCGTCCGGAATCATCGTCCTCAACCAGGTAGTAGCCGTTGGGGTCGTATAGCGCCAAGACGGTGTCGTCATTGGATCCCAGGTGGGTCTCGATGCGGTACTCGCGGCCTCGCTCCGCCCGGAAGGCGAAGAAGTCCCGGTCGCCGTCGCGTTTTATGTCGCCATCTAGGGCTTCACCGTCCCTGATGCGGGTCGCGTCGAAGCGGTCGTCCCCGTGGTCGTCGCCGGTAAATGGCGGTTGGGCCGGTTGGGTTGGCTCGGCCCTTGCGGGTGCCTCGGTTGCAGCGACGGGCCTGGCCGTAGGTGCAGCGACTGGCCCGGACGATTCGTTCAGCGACAGCAAGTAGCTACCAGTCGCGCCGTCGAAACCGGAAACTTCAATGAAGTAGGTATCCGATGAAGGGGCCGTCCATCTCAGCAGGGACGCCGCGCCGTCGCCGGAATCATCGTCCTCACTCAGGTAATCGCCGTCCGGTCCGTAGAGGACAAGGACGGTATCAGGGTTGGAGCCCGGGTGAGTCTCGATGCGGTACTCGTGGCCTCGCTCCGCCCGGAAGGCGAAGAAGTCCCGGTCGTCGCGGCGTTCTATGTCGCCATCTAGGGCTTCGCCGTCCCGGATGCGGGTCGCGTCGAAGCGGTCGTCCCCGTGGTCGTCAGCGGGCCGTGCGGCCGCCAGCGTGGGTGGCGCCCGCGTGGGTCTTGCCGCTGGCGAGTCCTCGTCCAGCCGGTAAGCGAGAGCGCCGCCCCGGTCCAAAGCCAACTGGCCCTCGTCGACGGGCAATTCGACGACTACCAGCTCACCGTCCGCCTCTGCCCTGGGGTCCTCGACCAACTCCTGCAGGTCGTCCTCTATGTCCCCCTCGGCGTCGGCCGCGGCGTCATCGTTCCGGAAGAGGAATGCGAACACTGCAACCAGGTCCCCGGCCTCGACCCGCACGGCGCTCCCCTGCCTGCGGCAGCCTCTATAGTTACAGTCCTCGGCCACGCTGTAGACCAGCGCATCCTCCAGGGCCTCCGTGATGGCCCCAGCCTCGTCGTCCTGATCCACCGACTGCGCATCGTCCAGGAATACATCAATGGACTCTTCGACGCGTTCCTCCTCGCCGATGACGATCACGTCTTCGCCCACAAAGGCCAGTGCGGCGCCGCCCCCGCGCTCGCTCCAGATGACGACGCCCCGGTGGTCGCTGTCCCGGAAATCTTCGTCGTCCAGGGCGTCCTCCACGTCCGCCACCACGAACCGTCCGCGCAGCATAGTAAGCGCGCCGCCGCTGTTGGGGTCCGAAATGACCAGTGAGTCAGCGTCGTCGAGGTCGATCTCCCAGTCGTCGAGCCGCCCACTGTCGACCACATCGGCAAGCTGTTCCTCGAGGCCGTCCAACCGTTCGTCGCGCACCTGTTCCAAGTCGGCGACGGTGAAGGAGTCGGCATTTTGGGGCAGCAATTCCAGCAGCGAGCCGACGGATGGGACATCCTCTCCGCCGCCGCAGGCCAAGGCGAAGAGAATTACCAGCGCCGCAATTGCCGCCCAAACAGGCCTGATGGGACACATCTTATCCATCTCGACTCCCCCTGGTAGCCCGTCACCCCAGAATTGACGGACGAGTCACCGGGTGCCGTCGTTCCGGCCTTGAGCCGGAATCCAGGAACCCTGGCGCTGTTTGCGTTGGCCCTTTTCCAGCCCGTCTGGATTCCGGCTCAAGGCCGGAATGACGACACAGCTGCCGGAATGACGAGGCCCGGTGACTCGTCCATCAATTCTAGGATGACAGCCCACTGGTCGCCGTCCCCGTGCTTACGGCGCGTGCTTACGGGAACAGGCCGCGCCAATCGTCCTCGTCCACCGACGTGGTGACGATGACGAACACGCCGTCGGTCCTCACCTCCTCGATATCCACGTCGCGGTGAAACTCATCGTCCAGGTAGTCCTCTAGGTCATCCATCTCCGACTCGGCGGTCCGCTCGTTGCGGAAGAGAAAAACCAGAGAGCCCTCCACCAGGTAGCTTTCACTGCCTAGGGATGCGGCGCCTCCTGCAGCCTCGCAGCCGCGAACATCGGCGCCCTGGCATCCCTCAAATGCATATACCTGCCAGCCCGGCCCAGCCCGCTCCAACACCCGTCTGATGTCGTTGTCATCGTCTTGCAACAGGGACCCGACGCTGCGATCGAGCGACCGCAAGACGCCCTTCACGGCATCTGAGGTTCCAATAACCAGCTCACCGCGACCCTCGAGGAGCCCCACCGCTTCCATCCACAGGTCTCCCTCCTCCCACATCTCGTACCCTTGGTAGCTGTCGTCGTCGTAATCAGCGTCGTCCAGGTCGTCCATAATCCGCTCAAAATCGAGTTTACCCGCTACGACGATAAGGTATCCGTCGCGTCCCTGGGCCTGGACAATAGTGTCGAGGTCGTCGAGAAATACGCCGATATCCTCCAGCCGGTCTTCCCATACATCTTCGAAATCATCCGCGGCATCATCGGGCGCATCTCCGGCCATGATGAGCTCCACATCACTTACCACCACACTCGACACATCATCAGGCAGGAGGCCAAGGGGCCCGGTTGGCAGGGAACCGCCGCCCCCGCGCACGAGCAGGACCACCACAACCACCACAACCACCACAACCACGGCGATCAGGGCCGCGGCGCCTGCCCAGAGCAGCATCTTTCTTCTTCCACCCGCAGCAGGTTCGCCATTGCCTCCGCCGGTGGCAGCGGGTCCGCCATTGCCTGAGCCGGCGGCAGCAGGTTCGCCATTTTCTGCGTCAGTGGCAGCGGGTTCGCCATTTCCTCCGCCGGTGGCAGCGGGTTCGCCATTTCCCCCGCCGGTGGCAGCGGGTTCGCCATTTCCCCCGCCGGTGGCAGCGGGTTCGCCATTGCCTCCGCCGGTGGCAGCGGGTCCGCCATTGCCTGAGTCGGCGGCAGCAGGTTCGCCATTTTCTCCGTCAGTGGCAGCGGGTCCGCCATTTTCTCCGCCGGTGGCAGCGGGTTCGCCATTGCCTCCGCCGGTGGCAGCACGTTCGCCATTGCCTCCGCCGGTGGCAGCACGTTCGCCATTTTCTCCGTCGGTGGCAGCGGGTTCGCCATTGCCTCCGCTGGTTACGGTGCTCTCCCCTTCCTCTCCACTAGTCACAGTAACTTACTCCGTTTCGTTAGAAATTTGCCATCATCCGGCAATTCTAGGTCGGCACGCCCTCGGTATCGAGGCCTGATTCTTCAGAAGACTCCACGAGCGAGGCGTCCGCAAGGCATCCTACATGGTTTTCCGCTACTTTTTCTGCGTCAGTTGGCGGCTCCGCGCATACGCTCCCGTCTTCGGGTGTCGCCGCATCGACAGGGACGCGCGGATTTCTAGATGCCAGCAGTCCCCCGAGCAGACCACCCAGAAGGCCCAGAAGGAGGTTGGACACGGCGAACCTGACGTACAGCAGGTGGCCCCCGAGCTGATCATATCCGCCAATCCATGACCTCAATCCCTGGTCCACTGGGGGGATGTTCGAATTGGCCATGATGTTGAGACCCGTGACCTGCCATAAGGCCGCGTCCGGGGCATCGCTCAGCAGGCCCCAAGCGACGACGGAAATGACTGCCCCCAGCAGCAGGCCCATGAGACCGCCGGACGCGGCCCGGGCCCACAGTGCCTTCCCCCGGCCGACGAGCGCCCCGGCGATGAGCGCCCCGGCAAGCATGGCCCCCAAGCGGGTGCCGGGCACGAGCGCCGCGGGGAGCGACAGGGCCACGGTGAGCAGGAAGCCAACGGCCAGTACGGCCACCGCTCCCAGGAGTGGCCGCCAATTCCATCTCCCCGCTCTTCCGAGCCGGAGCCAGAGTTTGGCGGTGGTGACAGCCCTCATCACTGTTCCTTCCCCGCACGGGCGTAGTCGATCGTGAAGTCCGCCCGTCCTCCACCCAGCTCCTCGCCGGTGACGGTCCAACGGTTGCCGCGCTCCACCTCCAAGTCATCCTCTAGACCCTCTTGGATCGTCCCGGTGACCTCGTACCCAGCCGGGAGTACCACCGTGAAGTGCAGGCTCTCCCAGAGGGGGCGCCACGTACCCTCCAGGGTGGCCTCCGGGAACAGGAACTCCAAGCGTTCCCGGGCGATGAGGGGGAAGCTCATGGAGACCTCACCCCCACGCCTCCTGACGCGAACATCGTCCGGGTCCTCGTAGGGCACGAAGTACTGCTCCAGAAGAGCGTAGATATCCCGCTGCGCCGCTGCGACCACCAAGAAATCGTCGTCGGGGGCATTTTCGGCCGGATAGGTCACGGTGACGGTCCCCTCGTAGGGCAGTTCCAAGTCGACGTGGATGCGGGTCACGTGCTCCGATGACGGTTCGATAGTCCTGCCTTGGTGGGGAAGAAACGCCAACACTCCCCACGCGGCGGTCACCGCCACAATGATCACGAAAGCCGCCCAGACCTTCCAGTTCATCCGCGTTTAGGCCCCACGGTGCAACCGGATAGTGTAGGGGTAGGTCTTGGTGATGGTGCCACCGGCACCGTCCCCGTACTCCAGTTCCAACTCGATATTCAGCATACGCTGGCCGCCGGGCGGAACATCGTCTGCAATGTCATCCGGCACCCTGATCTCCAGCTCGGCGGTATCCCGTTCGCCGGGGTCGAGCTCCGGGCCGTTGTCCAATCGTGGACGCTCTATATCCAGTCCGGCGTCATCGATCACCCTGATTCTTACGTCCTTTGCCTTGGGCTTGTCAAAAAACCACTGTCCCTCGGTCGACATATTGCCAAGCTCCAGCCTCAGTTTGATATCGTCGCCATCGTCAAGGTCATGCCGCACTGTTGCTCCCCGATGCGGGGAAATCAGCCCGACGGAGTACTTGAGCGTGAGCAGCCGGTCATACTCAAGAACGCCGGGACTGGTCTCGACCTTGAATTTCATACCTTGGACATCACGCTCGAAGTAGATGTCTGGGTGGTCAAACGAATACCAGGTCGGATCGGCGTGGACCCACTCCCCATCAACGTGCACTTCGGAAATGGCGTGGCCATTCTCTTCGTAGCCACCTTTACCGTCTGGGAAATTGCCGCGGAAGGTGATATTCCGGACGGGGATGTTCAGCGAGCGCGCCATAGACGTGAACAGAGCGGCCATGTCGGTGCAGTCTCCCAGCCCGGCATCCAGGATGGCCAGGTCGCTGGGATGGTCGGTGTTTGAGGAATCGGCCTCTCTGGGGTAGATGACCAGGTTGTCCTTCAAGTCGAGGGCCAAAACTTCGGCCGCCGACATGGGGTCGCTCAGGTCGGTCGGTCGCTCCTTGAGTGTCAAAAGATCAGCCATTGCCTCCAGTATGCGGGCGTGGCGGGGATGGAGGTCCGTGAATCCTGACACCTTACGTTTGGACTCGTTGAGGTCGCCGAGAAACGTCGTGGATTGGGCAAAGTTCTGAAACCTCCTGGGAGGCTCGAAAACCACGAACAGCTCCTCCTTGTGCGTGTCGTAAATCGGCTCGATGTCCTGTCCAATGGTTCCTGTCAGATTGTAGCGGCCCACATAACCGGGGTGCCCGAACCGGTGCGAAATCGTATCGTCGCCAGAGAATTCCCGGCTAATTTCAGACAACCCCTGGGCGTGCTGGGCCCAGGCAATGGAGACGATATCCTCTCGCGGGCGCCGGTCCAGGTGGATGTCGGCCCGGATGTCGTCGTTCTGAAAGTAGACGTTAGAAGCGGAATAAGCAGCCTCGATGCGGTCGAAGCTGATCCGTTCTATCTCCAGGGGGCCCCTCTCGGTAAGGTCCTCGAACTCGACCGTAACGGGCCCGGCGAAGACCGTCCGCACCCGGTCCGAGCCAAGGGACTGGTAGTTCAACGTTATGGAGTTAATTACAGCCGCCCTCTCTCCCGCAGGCGCCGCCGTCGGCCAGCCTTGCAGCAAAATGATTTTCGTCTCTCCCACCGGGACCTGGTCCCAGCGGTAGACCAGGCGCCCGCCACGGCCGGACTCCAAGTCTTCAGGCGTATAGCTGCCTAGCTCAAACAGCTCTGTCACCTCGATCTCGAGGCTGGCGTTGACTCCGGCGACGTTGATGACCTTACCGCCCATCCGCTCGTAGACTTGGCTGAGCCCTTCTTCGTCGGGGGCGTAGAGATATTCTCCCCCTGTCACCTCGGCAATGTGCTGCAGGGTGGGCTCGTCGAATTCGTCGCCTGGAGTCCCGATTCCCACGGTAAACACCGGGATGCCGGCCTCCCTGGCGGCGTCGGCCGCACGGCGCGGGTCCCGCCCCTCGTTCGACGCGCCGTCAGACAGAAGAACGATGGCCTTCACGCTTTCGTCCGCCCCGTTCTCCAGGACTTCAATCGCTCTGTACAGTCCCTCGCCGATGGCCGTGCCATCCGCGGGCTGAAGGCGCCTGAGAGATTCCAGGCTGAGGTCCCGATCCTCGGTAAGCGGAACGTCCAGGGCAACGCGGTCGTTGAAGGACACCAGGGCGGTCGAATCCCCGACCTGGATCTGTTTCAGGAAGGTGCGGGCCGCGGCCTTGGCAGCCTCGATCCGGGTGGGCTGGTAGTCGTCGTACTCCATGCTGCCCGAACGGTCCAGAACCAGGACCACTTCCAACGGCCGACGGGGCAGATTCTCCCGGATCTCCAATGGCAGATCACCCGCCCGGCCTCCTTTGCCGGCCACGGTTATCTCCACCGTCAATTCGTCGGAGACGGTGGACACCAAGGCGGGGGTGACCTCGTACTCCAGCTCCAGGGCCGGCGCACCGACTTGGGCGTTCGTCCCGGCAGAGCCCGACGCCATGAGGACGACGAGGACGGCCGTGAGAAGGACGCGGAGCAGCCCTCTTCCGCGGGGAAACCGCAGTGCGGCGGCCTCGTTACGCATCCTGCCGCCAAGACTTATTACGCCGCATCCCGCGGGAAGTTGCCCACCGGCCCATCTTTCGGCTAATCACGAAGGGTCACCGCGGCCGTGAGGTGGATTCGAGAGTCTGTGATTGACGCCGCCAGCATAAGCGAGCCGAGCTGTTCGACAAACGGCTCCGCATCTCGCCGGTAGTCCTCCCTGTCTGAGTCATCCAGGGCGTCCTCCACCGCTTCCAGCACCCCTGCCAGGTCTGCGTAAAGGAAGAAGTGGAGCGGTTCGGGGGCCGCTTCCAACAACTCTCTGAACTCGGCCCTTGATCCCAGCGTGTCTGTTTCGCCCGACACGGCATCGTGGAAGGCCTCCAGGCCGTCGATATTGGTTCCCACGACGGCCCACTCGTCAGTCACCACGTAACCCGGCTCGTAATCCGAGAAGCCATAAAGGTCATCGCCGCTTGCGGTTACCACCTCGTATTCGCCGAGCGAGTCCCGGTCGATGTCGATACCCTCATCCTCCAGCAGGTCGGCGAAAGTGTCGAACACGTCCAGGAGGGGTTCCGCATCCTGGACGCCGGCTAGCAGCAAGCCCTCGACGACTCCAGCCTCCAGGCCGTCGTCAAATAGGTCGCGTAGATCGCTGGGCAGAAGGGCGAAGGCGATCTCGCCGGTCAGGGAGTCGATCAAGTCACGTTCCAGGTCGACGCCCGTCTCGTCCTCGAATTCCTCCAGAAACTCCTCGAAGTCTTCCTGGGTGTAGGGGTCGAGGTTCTCTATGGAGTCTGTCAACTCTTCCCAACCCTCCTCGGCGCCTACCCCCGAAAGCAGGACGAGGGTGTCTGCTGGCAGCGCCTCGGGCGACCTCAGGCTGTTGGCGGCGTCCAGAGTGAAGGCCCCGGAGGGAGTCTCGCTGACGAAGTCGAATCGAATGCCGTCTTCTATGAACGAGGCGGACGCCGCCGCGTGTTCCGGCGTGTTGTCTTCAACCTGCTCGAACGCCTCCTCCCCTATTTCGTAGGAGAGGCCGACGCTTTTTTCGAGAGTGTCCAGCGAGTCCTCAACCTGGGCGAAAGCGAACATGAACCGGTCGGACGGCAACGATTCCTGCGCGTCTATGAACGCTTGGCTCTCCGCGAGAGACCGCCTGGGAGGGGAGTCTATGTTCTCCACCATGTCTTCAATGGTGTCTTCGCTGTCGGCCGCAAAAAGGTAATCGTCGGTTAGCCCCAATGCTATGTCTTCGTCGTCTGCCACCCACAGTTCAACGCCGCGACGGCGGTCGGTATCGAATTCCGTGTAGAGCTCGTCTTCGAGATAGTCGGCCAGGTCTTCGAGGAAATCGGCAGCGGCGTCCCGGTCGCTGACCTGGGCCAGGAAGACCCACTCCGGCCGGTCCGCATCCACGTTCAAGAAGACCAGGGTGGCGTCGGTGCCGAGCCAGTCAGTTACGTCGTCCAAGAAGTTGATGCCCGTTTCGTCCTCCCCCTCGTCGAGAAGTTCGTCCCGGCGGTCTATGAAGTCGTCTGTCTGCAACCGGTCTATGAGGTCGCTCCCCATCTTCAGTTGACCATTCCCGGGGCGGAGGTTTAGGGAGATGTATACCTGTGCGCTGTCGGGTACGTACTGGGCGGTCGCCTCGCCGGGGCGGTCCATCCCACGCAGGAAGAGGAGGTACAGGACCACGGCCACAATGGCTATGACAATAATGAGGCCCGCACCCCCCAGAATCAGCCTTCCCTTGGTGAACACGTTTAACATCTTTGTCCCTCAAGTTGGATTTTCATGGAAAACCGTCTATTCCCTTATAAAGAAGCGAATCGCGCCTTAAGACGATGTCCGCTCAGATTCGGGAACCCTTGGCCCCGAGTATGGCGATCAACTATCCGCCACTGGCATAGACCTCGGCATCCGGGAATAATTCGGCCCCACGTCTCCTGGAAGTACCAGCTGGTCCCCCCTTGTCAAGAAGCATTTCAAGACGCGAACCTCGCGTTCGACGTCCTCTTTCCATATTTCTTCGCAGTCCGCAGGCGCACATTGGGTGCAGCGGTCGAGGGCGCGCCGGGCGAAGTCAGGATCGAAGCGGCCTCTAACCACCTCCAAGACACCGGGACTCCAAGACACCGGGATGAACGCTGGTCATGACGGTCTGTTCCACGTTCCGGGCGTCGAACGGCAGGTGCCGGCCATGTTCGAGTCAGCTGGCGGCATGGTTTGGTGAACCCGCCGATCCAGGGACCGGTCATCATACCTGTGAAAATGCCGTCCCTGTGTTGCGTAACGGATGATATGTATTCCAATAGGCTATCGCCGTCGGCATCGTCACCAGGCGGGGAGATGTCCAGCGCTTGGCCGACGCGAACATAGTCGCCGATATGGACTATCTCACGATACTCGGGCTCGCCGGGAAAGAGCGCAAGAAGGCTCGAGAAGGTCCGATTTGGGTGAATTTCGTCAAAAGCTTTGCCGCATCCGGCTGCCGAAAACGCGAAAAGCGAGGCCGTGGCGCCAGCCGGAATCCCGATGTCGGCCCCAGCCTGTCTGAGTATTGGGCGTAACCAAAACGTCACTTTCCTGGTCAATGTGGCCTCCTTGAGGGTGGTGTCACTGAACACCACAACACAATTCGGCCAAGGACTGGCTTCGCCAGCCGATCTGGTAGTTGACGTTTTTCTGGAAAAGTCGGGGGGTGGGGGGCAGAGGCCTCCGTACCCTGGACTGGTACGGGTGGCTCGCCAGCGTCAGGTGGTGTAATGATTGGGCCGACGGCCGCAATGTTGGAACCGGAGAATTGCATTAACCTTCTTTCAGCGCATGGATGACTTCCTGGCCAAATACCCCCAGGGAACCCATGGTGTCCCCGTGGGAGAGCCTGGGCCATCGAAATCAGGACAGCCTAGCGTCGCTCTGGCGGAAGATGGAAGTAGTGCGCCGATGCCCAGCAATGGAGTTTGACCGCTGATGAGCGCAACTTTAAGTGCTGCTGGCGGACAATGTCAAACTTGCTTAGTACTAAACCAGGTCAAAACGCGCAGGGGCATAGGGCAAATTTGCGATGGAAGCAAGTTAACTTGTCGCGGGGTCCAGGGCCTTTTCATCCTCGGGTGAGATGGGGCTGAATCCCTACCACGGTAAGGGCTTCAGAGACGTGAGCGGCGTGGCGGAGCAAAGCGCAAGACCCAAAATCGCTCCCAAAGGGTATCGCCGGCCCTGGCTGCGCCGGTGGTCCGGCACTCCATCCAAAGCCTCTCGTAACCTCATCCTCTCCACCTCCTCACCACCGTTGTCGAGACTTCAATACTTGTTTCATACAATGAAATGGCCCTGCGGTGGCCTGGGCTGCGGCCGGTGCTCAAGGTGGTGTGCCGCCGGGAGACGGATACAGGCACAGCGGTTCAGTCCGGATACTACATCAGTAACCTGGAACGGTTCGGCCGGGCGGTTATGGGCGGCTGCGAGGACCCACTGGCGCACTGAGAAATCGCTGCACTGTAGCTAGGACGTAACATTCCGGGGGGACCAGAACCGGATCCGAATGGGTCATTGTCCCCAAAACATGGCCACGCTGGGGCAGATATCCCCCAACCTGCTGAAGCGGGAAACCAGCCTGAAATTGGGCAACCAAGGCAAACGCCTGCAAGCCGGCTGGAGAGAGGATTAGCCCCTCAAGGCCCCACTCAGTTGAGACGCGATTGCCGTGACTTCACTGCTCGGCCGCACACAACTAACGTGAACCTTATGATATATTCAGAAATGATATGCCTGCGGTAAATCCGGAAATACTGATCTGGGCGCGCGAGACCGCTGGCCTCACGCAAGAGGAGGCGGTTAGAAAGCTGAACATTCGCGATACTAAAAAGTGGACTGCCCTCGACCGACTCGACGGCTACGAGTCGGGTGCTGAAGACCTGTCGAGGCCCCTCTTGTTACGAATGTCCAAGCAGTACCGCCGCCCGCTGCTCACTTTCTATCTGCCGAAGCCGCCGCTGAAGGGCGACCGTGGAGCTGATTTTCGCACCCTTGCGGGAGACGCTCAGTCCCCCGTCGGAGCCGCAAACCTCGATGCCCTCCTCCGAGACATAAAGGCTCGACAAAGCATGGTTCGAGCCGTACTGGAAGACGAAGACGAGGGGGGCCACCTCTCTTTCATTGGTTCCCGAACAATAGCAGAAGGGCAAACTGTCGTCCTAGAATCTTTGCGTGCTTTTCTTAACGTTCGGTTGGCAGACTACCGTGCCCAAAAGGGGGCAGATGCCGCATTTAATTTTATGCGGGCCAGCGCGGAGAAAGAGGGGATTTTCGTGCTGCTCAAAGGCGACTTGGGTAGCCATCACACTGCCATTGAGCTGGAAGTTTTCCGTGGGTTCTCCATCGCGGATAACATCGCTCCTTTCCTTGTCATCAACGACCGGGATACTCGAGCCTCGTGGACATTCACCCTATTGCACGAGATGGTCCACCTTATTCTTGGCCAGACCGGGGTCAGTGGGCAGCAAGCGGACAACGAAATCGAGAGATTTTGCGATGACGTTGCCGGCGAGTTCCTGTTGCCAGGCCATGAAACCGGAGACATCGGCCTGCAAAATATTATTGACCTTGACGACATTGCCGAACGTATTGGTGAATACGCAAACGGCCGCAACCTCAGCCGCACCATGGTGGCGTATAGGGCATATCGCGCCGGCGCTATCGGACAGACTCAGTATCGAGAGCTCTCGATAAGATTTCGTGAACAGTGGCTTCAACGCCGTGCTGCCCAGCGTGCGGAACGACAGCCTGAAGATGGTGGCCCGAACTATTATGTGGTGCGTCGACACTGCCTTGGCGAAGGGCTCACATCTTTGGTAAGCCGTTTGATGGCGAGTGGGGAACTGTCCACGTCCCGAGCTGCCAGGATTCTGGACGTGCGCCCCATGCAGGTCCAGGCAATTCTCGGGAGTAGCCGCCCTACGGGGGCTTAGGTTGTATAGACTTGCTTTACCTGCTGGATGCCAATGTCCCAATAAATGCGAACCGGGATTACTATCCTCTTGAGAGGGTCCCGCAGTTTTGGGAATGGCTTGACGGCGCGGCCGCCCAAAATCAAGCAAAAATCCCGTTGGAAATTTTTGAAGAAATCACTGCAGGCAAACCAGACGCCTTCATACAATGGTTGAGGGATCACCAGCCAACTCTCTTATTACAAGAGGAATCCAGCACCTCGCTAGTAAGAAGGGTGATTGAAGAGGGCTACGAGCTGGAATTCGATCAATTAAATGATCAGGATCTTACAAAGATGGGGCAAGACCCGTTCTTGATTGCCCACACTCGCTGACCCCGCCGACCGGGTAGTGGTCAGCAATGAAGTTTCGAGGCCAAGTAGAACAGGAGCGAACAGGCACGTCCCGGATGTGTGTAGCAGACTGGGCATTCGTTGCATCAACGCTTTTGAGCTGATTCGGGAGCTGGATTTCCGCGCTTCATAAGGCCCCCTGCCAGACCAGCCGGTACACTAGGTTCAGGGCTGCAGCGCCCAAAATGCCAGCGGCAACGTCGTCCGCCATGATTCCGTAGCCGCCCGGCAGACGCTCGTATTGGCGGATGAACCACGGCTTCAGCACGTCCAACACGCGGAACAGCAGGAATGCGGCGGCAAGCCAAGGCAGCGTCTTGGGCAGGAACAGGCAGGTCAGCCACATCCCCGCCACCTCGTCCCACACCGCCCGCTTGGGGTCGGGATCGGCGTCGCTGGTCAAACTGCCGCAACACCACGGGCCGATCAGCAGCGACGCCCCGATGAGCACCAGGAAGGCCGGAGAGTCCCCGGCGATGGGGAGCACCCCGTATACCGCCACCGCCACTAAGCTGGCCAGCGTCGCCGGTGCCAAAGGAAACAGACC
Source organism: Dehalococcoidia bacterium (assembly GCA_965249355.1). Classification (GTDB taxonomy): domain Bacteria; phylum Chloroflexota; class Dehalococcoidia; order Lucifugimonadales; family UBA3495; genus VXOI01. Next base: position 811,062 of record CBDFLW010000004.1, on the reverse strand, counting down.
CAGCCCCAGCGCAGTCCCGAACACCCACCCCACCCTGCCGGTCACCCGGTTCATGGCTGCCGAACGGCACAGCCTGAAGTCGCGCGGGGCACCCGTTCCAGTGGATTACAGTTGGCAGGGCCGGCAGTGGCGGCAAGGGGAGTCATCCGTAACCCAGCCGGTGCAGATCCTCTTCGTTCATTCCGAGGAAATGCCCTACCTCGTGCCAGAGGGTGACCTGGATTTCCCGGGCAGTCTGTTCCCGTGTCTCGCAGGCCCGAAGGATCGGCTGACGGTAGACCACGATACGGTCGGGGAGCGGTCCGCCGATGCCCTCCCGCTCGGTCAGAGGCCAGCCTTGGTAGAGACCAAAGAGCGTATCATGTTCGCCGAGAAGCTCCGATTCGTCGGGGCCGGGCCATTCCTCCACCACGATGTCCACGTTTTCCAGCCGCCGGTGAATCTCCGGGGGCAGCAGGGCGTAGGCGCGGCGGACGTGCCGCACGAATTCCCTGTAGGTCATGTGGATCACTGGGGAGCGCCCACCCTCTGGCGGATCTCTTTCAGGATATCCACGTTGCGCTTGTCCGGGCCCTTGCCCTCGAAACCTGGGACCTCCAACAGGAATGGTACGTCCTGGAACGCGGGATGACCCATGAATACCGCAAACCCGTCCTCGCCGATGAACCCCTCGCCGATGTTGTCATGGCGGTCCACGCCGGAACCGCAGACCCGCTTGGAGTCGTTGGCGTGGACGGCCACCACGTTGGCCGACCCGGGCCCGGCGTCAAGCTGGGCCAGCATATCCTCAATCCCCTCGCCGGTGGTCAGGTCGTAACCTGCGGCGAAGCTGTGCTGTGTGTCCAGGCAGACCTTGAGCCGCTCGTCGTCGACCGCATCCAGGATCGCGCCCAATTGCTCGAACCGGGCCCCGATGTGCTTGCCCATGCCAGCCATGTTCTCCACGGCAAGGCAGGGTGCATCGGGCGCCCTGTCCAGTGCCTGCCGAATACTGTCGGCGACCTGCGGCAAGACTGCGTCGAAGCCGGCTCCGCCGTGGCTGCCGGGATGGAAGATCAGGCCCCCGGCCCCGAGCCGCCCGGCAAGGCTCAGATGGGCGGTCAGGGAATCTATCCCTTTCTGCAGCACGTCCGGCCTGTCGGTGCCAAGATTGACCAGGTAAATGGCGTGCAGGAAAACTGGCCCCATCCCAGCGTCCGCCATGTTCTGCCGGAACGCCTCGATCTCAGTATACGGGATATTCCGGAATGCCCAGGCCTGCGGGGACGAGCCGAAAATCTGCAACGCCTCGCAGCCAATTTCCTGGCCTCGCTCCACGGCCTTGCTGATTCCGCCCGACGTTGAAACGTGAGCGCCAATCTTCAATTTCGACCCTCCAACGGCAGGCTGCGGGTTCGCGGTCCGGGATGATTATACGGTACAGGCGTTGGCGGCGCACCGCTGACGGCATACAATGGCGAGCGATGCGCGCCTTGATACTGGAAAACCCAGGAATACCCCCGCAGCTTTCGGTGGTGGACATACCTGTCCCGAGGCCAGCACCGGGCGAGGCGTTGGTTAGAGTCGCCGCCTGCGGCTTTTGCCATCACGACCTGCTGGTGATGAACGGCACGCTCCGCCGCGGTGTCGCTCCCGGCGTGGTGCTGGGCCATGAGATAGCCGGCGTCGTCGAGGAGGTGGGTGAAGGGGTAGACCGCATTCGTCCCGGCGATCGAGTTGTATCCCTGCTGACCAACGCTTGCGGCCTTTGCGACCGGTGTCAGTCCGGGAGGGAGCACCGCTGCCGTGACGGTGAGGGCATCGGTCACTGGCGCAACGGCGGTTTCGCCGAGTACGTCGCTCTTTCCCAGCACAGCCTGGTGCCATTTCCCGACACCGTGGAACTGGCCCCGGCCTCTCTGCTTGCCTGCCCTGCTGGAGTGGCGTTGGAGGCGCTGTCTGCAGTGGACGTTTCTGCAGGCGAGACGGTGGTGGTAACGGGCGCTGGCGGCGGCCTTGGAGTTCATGCCGTGCAGCTGGCGGCGGCCCTCGGCGCGCGCACTGTGGCCATAACCTCCACCTCCGGAAAGGCCACGGTTTTGTACCGCTACGGAGCAGACGATGTCATCGAGATGAGTGCCCCGGACTCGGGGTTGGAGTTCTCGGAGGTAGTCATGGCTGTGACCGGCGATCTGGGAGCCGACGTTGTCATAGATACCGTGGGCACACCCACGCTTCGGTCGTCTGTGCGCTGCCTGCGCCAGTACGGCAGGTTGGCGCTGCTGGGTGAAGTCGGGGGTGAGGGGAATCTGCGAGGCATCATCCCGGAAATCGTGTTTCGCGATGCCCGCATCACAGGTGTTTCCGGTGTTTCCCGCAGAACGCTGGAGCGTACCATCGCGCTGGCCGTGGAAGGGAAGCTGACACCCGTCCTGCAACGGCTTATGCCGCTGGAGGAGGCGGCACGGGCGCTCGACCTGCTCTCGGAGCGAACCGTCCTGGGGCGGGTCTCGCTGGTGCCGGGGCGTTAACCGCCTGCTGGCGATAACACCCTCTGCAGGTCCTCAACAGTTGTTTCTTGCCTTTGCTACTTGCCCAGCAGGCTGAGCAGGGAGGAAGCAACGGTGGCGGCGCTGCGGCGAGCGCGGCCAAGGCGGCCAATCTCGCCACGGTCCCACATCACGAGGAACTGGCTGGCAATGAAGATGCTGCTGTACGTCCCGGCGACGGCGCCGATGGCCAGGACCACCAGCAGTTCGCGTATGCTGGGCCCGCCGATCAGCAGCATGGCGATCAGCACAATCAGGGTGGTGATGCTGGTGTTGAGCGACCGCCCGATGGTTTCCATGATGCTCAGATTGACCAGCCCGCCCAGGTCCCGGTCCGGGTGGCGGGAGACGTTCTCCCTTATGCGGTCGAAGACGACAATGGTGTCGTTGACGCTGTATCCGGCGACGATCAGCAGGCCTACGATGAACATGGAGTTCACCTCGAACCCGATGACCCGCCCCAGGATGGAAAATACTCCCAGGATGATCAGAAGGTCGTGGACCAGGGCCAGCACGGCACTGATGCCGTAACGGTAGGCCTTGGGCACCCGGCGGAAGGCATACCACACGAAAAGCAGGATGAACACCGAGGCGGCAGCGAGGGCGTAGAAGGCAATGTTTACCGTCTCGGAAGCAACTATTGGCGATACGCTCTCGAACTCGACCAGCTTCCTCTCGAGTCCCAGTGATTCCTCGAGGTCGCGTTCAATTATCTCCCTTTCGGAAAGGTCGCCCCCGATAGCCTCCTCCAGGACCCGCGTGCGTATGAAGTAGTTGTTGATCCCGACCTGCTGCACCAGGGCCTCTGGATGTTCAAGGGCGTCCATCCGGTCCAGGATATCCTGCTGGTCCACCTCCCGGCTGAACGTCACGTTGAACACTGCGCCGCTGGTGAAGTCGATGCCCGGGCGCAGACCGGAGTCCAGCGTTACCCAACCGGGCGGCAGCAGCATGGAGATGATGCCCGGGATGATGATCAGGGCGGAGAACAGGAAGTACCAGCCCCTCTTGCCGACGATGTCCAGCACTACCGGCCTCCTCCGCTCGCGGGCCCGGAACTGGCCTGGGTGGATTCCCTTCCCGCTTTCTCTGGCGTGAACAGCTCGATCCGGTGTCCCAGCCCGGCGAAGGCCATGAGCTGCAGCAGGTTGCGGCTCACAACCACCGCCGTGAACATGCTCACCGCGACGCCGATAAACAAGCTGATGGCGACGCCGGTAACCAGCCCGCCGCCCAAGCGGTCGCCGAACCACATCAGCACCAGGCAGGTAATCATGGTGGAGGTGTTGGAGTCTCGAATCGCAGGCCAGGCGCGGCTGAAGCCAACCTCCATCGAAGAGGCCAGAGTCCGCCCTATTCGGACTTCCTCCTTCATCCGCTCAAAGATCAGGATGTTGGCATCCACCGCCATGCCGATGGACAGGATGAAGCCGCCGATGTGCGCCAGCTCCAGCGTGATGGGGATCAGCTTGAATACCGCCAGCACAATTACGGCGTAGAACAGCAGGGCACAGGCGGCGACCACGCCGGCCATGCGGTAGTAGGCGATGATGAACAGCAGCACCAGCCCAAGGCCCACCAAGCCGGCCTTGAGGCTGTTCCGGAGGGACTCGGCACCGAAGTGGGCGGTGACGTCGCTCTCCTGTATCAGCTTCAGCGGCACCTGGAGGCGTCCCGACTCCAACTGAATGGCAAGCGTGCGGGCCTTCTCGCGGGTGAAGTTGCCGCTGATTTCGGTGCGGCCATCGCGGATCCAGGCCCGTGCCACTGGCGCGATGAGCTCCTCGTCGTCCATGAACACCGCGATGCGTTTCGTCTCGACGCCGACAATGCGGCGGGTGAGATCGGAGAAGATTTCGGAGCCGCGCCCGTCAAACTGGACGTTGACTACCCAACTGGTGCCAAGGGAGTTGGCCGCCGCCTCTGCTCGCTCCAGGTCGTCTCCAGTCAGCCCAAGATCCGCGTCGATGGGATCGAAACAAGCGCCGTTAATCGGGTCCACGGAGCCGCAGGTGCGTTCCCTGAACTCCAGCAACGCGGTCTGGCCGATAAGTCCCTTCGCCTCATCGATGGCGCTGCTCACGGTAAGTCTCGGTGCACCGATGGCGTTGGTCAGTGCTTGTGTGGCAGCGGCTTGCACTTCAGGGCTAACTATACCCGACAGGACGCGAAACGAACGGTCATCCAACCGTTCCATCTTCACGTCGCGGTAGCCGGCCTCTCTCAGTGCATTGGTGACGGCGCCAATGTCGTCCACCGGTTCGGCAAAGGCCAAGTCGGTGGTGGAGCCGCTGGCGCCGGGGAGCTGCACTATAATCCGGTCTTCACCGAAGATCTGGATAATCGGCTCCTCGGTGCCAAAGCGGTTGACGCGGCGGGTGATGTTTTCCAGGACGCCCTGCATCTGGCTGGCGTCCGGGTAGCCTATATCCGTGACCTGGAAAAGATCCACCTGCCCCAGCGCGTCCTCCAGGGAGTCCCGCAGCCCGGTACGCCTCAGGTCGTCCGCGGCAAGTAGCGGCATCCTGATCTGGAACACACTGGCGACCGTTATGGTCTCCAGCTGGGGCTCCTCCGGCTCCTCGTCCCCGGCACCTTCCTCGAGTTCCACTTCAACAACCGCCGCCTCTCCTTCCCCTGATGGGGTCTCGTCTGCCTCGACCGTGGTTGCCGAGGTATCCGCCACCTCCCGCAGTACGAGCCAGGCGTCGCGGGGAAAGACCTGGAAGTCCTCGAGGGCGACCTGCTCATCACCGAAACGGAAGCCGTCAAGCGCGGAGGCGACGTCCTCCAAATTGGCTGGCTCGAGCAGCGTCACGTCAAAACGTGATCCGGTGTCGGCCTGGTAGACAAGGTGGCCGCCACCGCTGAGGTCCAGGCCCAGCTTGAGCCCGAGGGGCCCGGCTCCATCGCGGACCAATGCGGGGAAGCCGGGGATGTCGATGTTTATGGACCGGAATCCCAGGGCCGCCAGGGCGACTCCCAGGATTATGAGGATAACTAGGGTGATGCGGACGCTGCGGGAACGCATCGGCTAACCGGAACAGGTCCGCGCATCATCGCGGCGAGACATATTGCTTTCGAGTGTGGCAGCAACCAATTCCAGTGCCTGCTCCTGGGTCTCAATTTCGCCCGCCGCGCGGGCCTCTTCGATGGTTTCCAGCAGGGTGCCGATGTGGGGGCCGGGCTGGAGTTTGAACCGGGACATGAGGTCGTGTCCGTTGATCAGGCGTTCCGTGGCCGCAGCGACCGGTTCCTGCGTCCCAGTGTAAAGGATATGACAAATCATTTTAGCATGTTCCAGCCAGTCGGGATGCGCCAACTCCGGCCCTTTTGCTCCCAAATAATCGGCCAAGGCCAGGTAAAGCGTATCAACGGCAACGTCTCCCGTGTCCCGGAAATACCGGTAGATCGCCCGGTTCGTGGGCCACTCTCCATCGTGCGACATGCCCGAGGGGCGCAGGTGGTGCAGTACCATGCGCGATACTATCGACACGCCGCGATTGCTGAGCCGTAACGCCGTCAACCGGCGCTCCGCCACCTCTGCACCCTGCTCCGAGTGACCGAAAAAGCGGGTCCGGCCATCCGGCTCCAGTGTCTTGGTCTGGGGCTTGGCGATGTCGTGGAACAGGGACGCCAATTTCAGCATGGTGCGGCGCGTATGCCCATCGGTCTCGACCTGGGAGAAGTGGGCTTCGGTCTCGGGGGTCCACGGAATGCAGGAAAAAACCGGTGAGTTCTGGTGCCCGCCGATAACTCCCTCGGCCGCCTGAACGGTGTGCAGGCTGTGACCCCAAACATCCCAGTAGTGCATACGCGGCTGGTCCACGCCCTTGGTGGCCATGAGCTCGGGAATGACGTGCTCCAGCAGGCCCAGCTTGTCCAGGGCCTCGATGCGGCCCCGGGCGCCGTTGGGCGCCAGGATCTTGAGAAACTCGTCGCGCACCCGGTCGGGAGACACCAACCGCAGCAGGCTGGAATTGGCCATCAGCAGCCGCACGGTTTCGGGCTCGATCCGGAACCTCAGGTCGCCGGAGAGCCTCACCGCCCGCAGGAGCCGCCCTGGGTCATCCTCGAACACGCCAGGGTTCAGCACCCGGACGGCCTTCAGTGCCAGGTCGGCCCGACCGCCGAAAGGGTCAATTAACTGACTGACAAAGTTGTCGTCTTGCCAATCGGCGAGCCGCACGGCCATGGCATTGATCGTGAAATCCCGTCGCGCCAGATCGGTCTCGATCCCATCTGAATAACCGGACAGGTCGATAACCGTGTCCTTGCCTTCGGATCCCTCTGGACACTGGACCACGACCCTCATCATGCCACGCGGCACGCTAAGGGGAGCGAGAGACCCGCCCAGTTCTGCTGCCAGCTCCCGGCCCAGGGACACAGCGTCCCCATCTACGGCCAAGTCTAGGTCCGCACCTGCATCCCGTCCCATAAGGCGGTCGCGCACAGTCCCGCCGACCACGTACGCCTCTGCGCTACGAGCGGCGAAAAATGTGGACAGCAAGGCAATCATCGTTGAACCGGTATGCGAAGCGAATGTCATATATAGCGCAGGTCTGGAGGGATAGGGTCAGCTAATGAGACCAGTTGGCAGCCCAGTTTGCCCGGCCCGGCGGACGAGGCAGCTTGTCCCTACGGGGCCGTTGTTTCCACCGCGTCCGGATCGGCTGAATCGCCAGCTTCGCCTCGCATCTCGTGGAGCTGCCGATGCAGGGCGTCGAATTCAGTATGGTGCGCGTGATGGTGGCCATGATCGTGACCGTCTCCGTCGGCCTCGAATTCAGGATCGTGCACACGATGATGGCCATGATCGTGACCGTCTCCGTCGGCCTCGAATTCAGGATCGTGCGCGTGATGGTGGCCATGATCGTGACCGTCTCCGTCGGCCTCGAACTTGGCATCCTCTTCGCTGCCGTCGGGCTGCTCGACAATCTTGTACAGGGTGGTGTGGGCCACCAGGTGGTCCATGTACATGATGCCGTTCAGATGATCGATCTCGTGCTCCAGCGCCTGGGCCAGGAGCTCTTCCGCGTCCACCTTGAATGACTTGGAATTCAGGCCCAGGGCGCGGGCCCGCACCCTCTCGGAGCGCACCACCATGCCGCGGTAGCCGGGAACGCTGAGACAGCCCTCCTCCAGCTCCCGCAGGCCCTCGGCCCGGACGATCTCGGGGTTGACCAGGATCATGGCCTCTTCCATGTCCGGAGTCTGGATCACGCAGATGCGCTCCAGCACGCCCACCTGGTTGGCCGCCAGCCCCACGCCGTGGTGCTCCGTCATTGTCTCTATCATGTCATCGGCCAGTTTCCTGTGTTGCGCCGTAATCTTGGCGACCTTCCGCGCCTTCCGGAACAGGATGGGGTCAGGCACCAGCCGGATGGTCAATATCGCCACGAACGTCCCCTGAATTGCGGTTGAGCCACCGTTCAGGCAGCAGCCCAGCCTCAGATTGCAAGTTTCAATTATATGCGCGGGATTCGAAATTTGGAAATCCAGGCCGACCCAGCTACAGGGTCTTTCATTTGTTCCCTCTCCCTCCGGGGGAGGGTTAGGGTGGGGGCGTTCCCCTTCGTGAGCGGCCATCGTATAGCCCCGGCCTTTCGCCCTCACCCCAGCCCTCTCCCTCCGGGAGAGGGAGAACTAAAAACCCTGAACCCAGCCATTGGTGGCGCTGCCCGTCCGGGTCCGGTCCGCCCGCCTGATGCGTTGAGTCCCGTGTTATCATCGCCAAAACAGGCGGTATGAGGTGAACGTAATGGTCGGCATCGGTGCCATTGGGCAAGTAGAACTCCAAGCCGCGATTCCCCAGCTTTCCGGTACGTTGCGCCTCAATGGGCTGAAGGAGAGCGTTGATGTCTACCGCGACGGATTGGGCATTCCCCACGTACGGGCTGAAAACGAGCGCGACGCTTTCTTCGCCCAGGGCTTCGTCACCGCCCAGGACCGGCTGTGGCACATGGAATACGACCGCCTGCGGGGCAGCGGGCGATGGGCTGAAGCCGTAGGCGATGGCGCACTGGAGCAGGACAAGTTGATGCGCCGCTTCCGCCTGGTGGTCAGCGCCAAGGCCGATTACGCCGCCATGGACGTACACACTCGGATGGTGTTCGACGCCTATGCCGCCGGGGTGAACGCCTTTATTCTTCGACAGGCCCAGGATGAGCGCGATTGCCCGCTGCCAGCAGAGTACGCCATCGCAGGCATCCGGCCCGAGCCGTGGCAGCCGTGGGACAGCCTCGTCGTATACAAGGTGCGCCACATTCTCATGGGCGTGTTCGAGTCCAAGGTGTGGCGGGCCCGGATGGTGCGGGCCCTGGGACCTGAGAAGGCCGGCAAGCTCTTCCCGGGCTACGAGCCGGGCCACCTCCTGATCCTCCCCCCCGGAGCAACGGCGGGCGGCACCCTGGACGTCGGCCTGAAGGAACTGGCCGAGGGCGCAGCAGCGCTAAACTACCTGTCCGAGTTGGACGTCGGAAGCAATAGCTGGGTGCTGGGCGGCGACTCCACCGCCACCGGCAAGCCGCTGCTGGCCGGAGACTCCCACCGGGGCCTCGACACTCCCAACGCCTACTATCAGAACCGCATCTCCTGCCCCGAGTTCGACGTCACTGGGCTGTCCTTCCCCGGAGTCCCCGCCTTCCCTCACTTCGGCCACAACCCGTGGGTCTGCTGGAGCGTCACCCACACCGCCGCCGACTACCAGGACCTGTACATCGAGCAGCTCCGCGACGAGGGTACGCCGCAGTACCTCTATAAGGGCGAATGGCGCGACGCCGAAGTCCACGAAGAGAAGGTGCGAAGCAACAGCGGGCGAGAGGAGACAATCCGTGTGGTCATGACCGGCCACGGCCCCGTAATTTCCGGCGGTCCTGAAGAGGGATCCGGAATGTCATTCAAGTACACTGCCACCGAATCGGCGTCACAATGGACGGCCACCCTGTGGCAGATGCTCCGGGCCCGCAGCGCCAATGAGCTGGTTGATTCGCAGCGGGGCTGGGTCGATCCTTGCAACAACTTCCTCTTCGCTGACGTTGAGGGCAACTACGGTTACCTTTGCCGCGGCCGCATCCCCGTCCGCTCGCGGGTGAACGGCTGGCTGCCGGTGCCGGGCTGGACCGGCGAGCACGAGTGGGAGGGAGACATACCCTTCGAGGAGCTGCCGATACGCATCAACCCCGAGGAGGGCTACATCGCTACGGCCAACAACAGGCCGGTGGGTGACGATTATCCCCACTACATCGCCGTCGACTTCACTCCGGAGTTCCGGGTCAAGAGCGTTACCAACGGCCTGATGCCACTGATCCGGCCCGCCGCAGCCGACATGGCCAAGGTGCACGCACAGCGGGTGTCGCTGCCCGCGATGGCCTACCTGGCGATCCTCCCCGGCGTGGAGCCGCAGGATGCCCTGTCGGCCATCGCCCGCGAGCGGCTGCTGGCGTGGGACGGCAGCATGGACGCCCACCGGGTGGAGCCGACCATCTACTCGGCAATGCGCGACGCGCTGCTCAAGGAGATGCTTGAGCGCAACCTGACTTCGGAACTGGCCGACGCCGCCTGGCATCCGGCCGACCGGGGCCTCGGCTCTTTCAGCAACCGCTTCAAGGCGCGGATGGTCGAGATGGTCCGGCAGGACGACCGCTCGCTCCTGTCCGAGGGCGACTCGTGGCCCGCCGCCGTAGCCCGCGCGCTGGCCCGGGGTGTGGCAATCCTCAAGGAGCGCTTGGGCGACGACCCCGACGGCTGGGCCTGGGACCGCATTCATCGGGCCGTACCCCGCCACACCCTTTCGGCGGCACACCCGGAGCTGGGCAGTCTGCTGGACCCTCCTTCCATCCCCCACAGCGGCGACGGCGACACACCATTGCAGGGCGGCTACTCTCCAGCCACCCTGGCAACGGTCACCAGCCTGTCCGTGGCCCGCTACTCCTACGACACGGCCAATTGGGATGACTCGCTGTGGGTGGTGCCACTGGGTAGTTCGGGCCACCCCGCAAGTCCCCACTACCACGACCAGTCGGAGACGTGGCGAATGGTGGAAATGTACCTCATGCGCTGGGACTGGGATGCCATCATCGCCGACAGCGAGACCCACCAATCCCTGCAACCGGAGTAGCTGAGTTGCCTTGCCTTGGATTGTCCATCGGCATTAGTCTGGAAGGAGGGGGTAAAACATGGCCCAAACTAAGCAGAAAACAGAAGAGAAGCTTGCGAGCTACTGCAGCGAAAACGGAATCAAGTGGCTGGCTACGTACGAGGCAAATTGTGTGCGCCGCACCCTGCCCGGCGCCGACCTTTTTCTGCTGGTTGAATTCGAGGAGGGCCGTAATATCGGCCGTGAATTTTTCAAGATAGAACGGGAGTTGGGAGACTTATTGGGAGCCGCCATCGCCGATCTTCGTGCCCTTCCCGAATTGGCCGACTACTACCGCGACGAAGTCCTAGCTTCTGCCACGGTGAAATTCGCCTCCAACAATGCCGCCTACCTGCCCGAAATGCTGGCCGAGGCGCGAGAGACTTGGACGAAAATAGATGCTGCGGAAAGGCAGGCGGTGAAAGACAAGGTGAATGCGCTCCCCAAGGAAGAGTTGGCCGACTTTTGCCGGTCAAGAGGCATAAGATGGCTGGCCACAAGCGACATAGACATAGCCCGACGCTCCTTCCCGGGCGTAGACCTTTTCCTACTGGCCGAGTTCGAACAGAGCCAGACCAGAGGATTCTCGAAACACTTCGAATTGGAAGATGATTTTACTGCCCTGTTTGGAGTCGTCAAGGCTTCCCTGCAATCGCGTCCAGGAATGCGGGATGATCATCGGAGTTGGGACAGGGCTGTGGCAACGGCGGAGGTATTGTTTGCCGGATGAAGACATCGCGCGCCTCCGGGAAATGCTGGAGGCCGCGTTGGTCTGCCGGTACTTTGTCGATGGGCGAAGCAGGGCAGAACTTGACGACGACTTATTGCTCTATTTTGCCGTTGCCAAGGCGGTGGAACTCATAGGGGAGTCGGCCTGGCGAGTTTCCGGGGATTGGCGCGCTGAGAATCCGGATATCGAATGGGACAAGATTGTCGGTATGCGCCATCATTTGGTCCACGGTTTTCACCAAATTGTCCGTGATAGCTTGTGGATGGCCGCAGTACGGGACGTGCCAATCCTGATCGGACGACTCCAGGCGGAGTTGGGACAGAACGAATGTTGAAGCGTACTCTAGACGTGACGGCAGCTAAGTAACTCAACCACCTGAAATAAGTATGCACAGTACCGTCTGCCGGTCCCTGTTGATACACACAAAGAAAGCCGGGCCCGTGATTCTGCGGGCCCGGCTGCGTGTTTCTGTGGAATAGCCCCGGCGGTTACCCAGAGCTGTGGATCTGCTGGTTCAGGTAGAGGTCGATGCCAATCGTGCTGATGATCTCCAGTTGCGTCTCAAGCGTGTCGATGTGCTGCTCCTCCTCCCGGATCATTCCCTCCAGTATGTTTCGGGTGGTGTAATCGCCCACCGAGGCGCAGTGAGTGATGGCCTCTCTGAGGGCCTCTACCGCGTTCCTCTCAGCCTCCAGGTTCAGCTCAAGGTCCTCCTTGGTCGATTCGCCAACCTGCACCTGGTTAAGCCGCTGCAGGTTGGGCAGCCCCTCCAGGTACAGGATGTGCCGGATGAGGTGCTGCGCATCCTCCATCTCGGACATGCTGTTGGCCCGGAACAGTTGGCCGACACCTGGGAACCCCCAGTTATTGGCCATCTCAGAGTGAATGAAATACTGGTTGATGGCCGTCAGTTCGATTGTCAGTATGTTGTTGAGGCGTTCTACTACGCCCTCCTTGGCTTTCACGATGGGTCTCCTTTCCTTAGGAAAATACGAGGAGGGAAAATACGGGGGGAAAAATACACCGCCGGCGCACAATGCGTCACCGGCGGCTCAACGTTCGCCTGAATATATTATATCACGAAATCAGCTTATACGGCCTTGACCAGCAGGCCTTCCAGCCTCAGTTCCACCAGCTCGGAAATGCGCTCGATGTTGCTCAGGCAGCGGCCGCAGGCATCGCCGTCATCAAAGCCGAATGTTTGCGTCAGCTCCGCAGGGGAACACCCCCGGCGCTTGGCCGACTCGACGGCTTCCGAAAGCCTGACTCCCTTGCACACGCAGAGGTACACAGTGCCTGCCTCCGTTCTGAGTGCGTTGATCCGCTTGTTGGGGCAGAATTTACATTAACTCCCCCATCGTGTCAACCCTTATTTTCAAAATTCGCAGCACGATTGGTTTTACGAAATGCGTAGTGCAACAGGGGCATTGGCCATTCAAATACCAGACCGCCGTAGTGGATAACCACGGCGGTCTGCGAGTACATTGCCGCTAGGGTAGTGCGGAGAGGTCTACTGCACCAGGTTCGGAGTCACCTCGGCGGGAATCCCGCCAGCCTCCATCTCTCGGGCCCGCGCCTCGACGGCGGGCAGCACTGAGGCGATCAGGTCCTCGTCCAGATCGGCGGCAACGCCGGGGTATCCGGCGCGCACCAGCATCGCCCCCAGCCTCTTGCTCTTGAACTGGTCCAGGCACCAGCCCAGCGGGTCGGGGACCAGCGTCTTGTCCCAGTAGATCCGGTGGTTCTTGTTGCGGGGGCCGTAGTGGTAGTGCGGGCCGTCCCAGAAGCAGTCGAAGGCCAGCAGCTCGGTCTCCTCGGTGAACACCCGACCCGTGTTGCCGGCCAGTTCGGACAGCAGGTGGATGGCCACGCCTCCGTCGCCGGAACCCTGCCGACGGTTCTCCAGGCCGAAGCGAATGTTGCCGGCCTCGAACACGTCGGTGCCGCGGTTGTGCTTCACGGTGTTGCGCTCAGCCGCGAACTTGTAGCGGGCAACCTCTTCCACCTCGTCCAGGGCCTTGTTAACGGCGGCCAAGTCCACGGCGCCCGCGGCCTCGGCGTACCCAGCTTCGGTCAGCATGAGACCGATGCTGTTTCGCAAGGTCTTCACCGACCAGCCAATGGGGTTGCCGTCCACCGTCTCGTCCATCCGGAACTTGATGTTGTTGCCTTCCGGCCCGTAAACATAGCTCTTTTCGCGGTCGAAGCAGTTGAACCGCAGCGCGGTTGCGTCGCCCACCTCGACCAGGATGACCACGCCCTGGTCTGAATGGTCCTGGATGTTCCCGTCCCATAGCTCGTGCTGAACAACGAAGGTCACGTTGCCAGCCTCAGCTCGTACACGCCCAGTCTGCATCATAGCGTTCAGTCTCCTCGCTCAAGTTATGGCTCAAGTGATGGTAGGTGGAATATAGCCATCGGCGATGTGGGGTGTCAACCGAATCGCGACAGGGCTACATCCATTCTGCAGAAGGAGGGCCAAGTTCGGTCACCATCCCAGCAGCTCCCGTCCCTGCAACATGCTTCCGGCTAGCACCGCCGGCGCAATCACCACGTAGCGGAATGACCGTTCGTTCAGGCGCCCCACAGGCAGGTTTGCGATGCCGAACCCCAGGAGCAGGCCCGGAAGCAGCATTCCGGCATTGATGAGGGTCTCGCGGGTATAGAGTCCTGTTAAGGCGAAGAGCACCACCGCCAGCAGGCTGGACAGGCTGAACATCACCGCCAGCGCCGCGCGCGCAGTCTCCGTCGGCCAGCGTTGCGCCGCCGTGTAGATCCCTCCCAGCGGCCCCCCGATGCTGACGGAGGCGGTCGTCAGGCAGGTCATGAAGCCGTAGATGATGCCCGACCCGGGAAAGGTGACTATAGGGATTTTCAGTTCCCGCAGGTTCAGCAGTCCCATCACCACTATCACCACCCCGATGGCGATCCTGAGTACCCCCGGGGCCGTGATGTTGAGCACGAACACGCCGAGGGGAGCAGCGGCAACACCTCCCAGGATCAGCCACTTGGTCGACCGCAAATCAATATGCCGCCAGGTTCGCGAGAGAACCAGTGACAATTGGACCACGATGAAGGTGTTGATTATTACCACCGTCGGCTTGGCGCCTATCAGGATCAGCAACACCGGAGATGCCACCGACCCCAGGCCGAAGCTGACGGTCCCCAGCACCACCCCACCCACGGTTACAACGACAATGGCGATCACAAGTTCAATGCCGGTGAGCATCAATCAGATCCTCACGTGGTTATGCCAGGCATTGGGCAATCTTCCACTTTCCCGACGCACCTTCCGGACGCACCTTCCGGACGCCCTTCGTCGCGCGCCAATGTAACACGCTCGCTGCGCTCCGGTTTCCATCTGTTTCGGCATTGATACCAGTTCGACAAGTGCTAGGCAACACTTTATAGTGGGGAAGATGCCGCCATTCAGACCAAGGATGACCGTAAGGCGGAGACATTATGTCGTCAAGCCAGCCGACCAACGAGGATATAGCGGAGCTGTTCGACCAGCTGGGCGTGATGCTGGAGATGCAGGGCGAGTCTGTTTTCAAGATTCGTGCCTACCAGCGGGCCGCCCGCGCCATCGAAGGGCTGTCCCTTCCCTTGGCCCAGGCTGTCGCCGATGGGCAGAAGCTGACGGGTATCCCCGGCATCGGCAAGGCCATCAGCGAGAAAATCCACGAGCTTGTGACCACTGGCCAGGTGCGTACCTATGAGCGTGTGAAGGCCGAGCTGCCTGAAGGCGCCCTCGATCTGCTGGCAATTCCCGGCATCGGCCCCAAGACCGCCGTGCTCATTGGAACCGAGCTGGGCATCAGCACGGTCGAGGGTGTGGAGCAGGCGGCGCAGGACGGACGCCTGGCCTCCCTGCCTCGCATGGGCAAGAAGGCGGCAGACAGTATCCTCCGCCACATCCGCGCCTCCCGTTCCATGAACAGTGGCCGCACCCCCATCGGACAGGCCCTGCCTACCGCTGAGTCGGTGATGGCGGCCCTGCGTGAACGGGACGATGGCATCGGCCTCCTCACCCCGGCCGGCAGCCTGCGGAGATGGGAAGAGACTATCGGCGATGTCGACCTGGTGGCCGTCACGCCGCAACCCGAGGAACTTGGCCGCTGCCTGGCCACTCTGCCCCAGGTGAGCGAGGTGCTGGTCAACGGCCCCCGCAAGACCAGCGTTATCGTAGATTCAGGGTTGCAGATCGACCTGCGCACCGGTGAGACCGGGTCCATCGGCGCCATGCTCCAGTACTTCACCGGCAGCCAGCAACACAACATTCGCCTGCGCGACTTCGCCAACCGGATGGGCCTGTCCCTCAACGAATACGGCATCACCAACATCGAGTCCGGGCAGGTGGAGGTTTTTCCTGACGAGGAATCGTTCTACGCCCGCCTGGGCCTGCCATGGATCCCGCCGGAGTTGCGCGCCGGTATGTGGGAGCTGGACGCCGCCGTCGAAGGGCGCCTGCCGCAGTTGGTGGAGGCCAGCCATTTGCGCGGCGACCTGCACCTGCACAGCGAGTGGAGCGACGGGAGCGATCCGATCGAGAAGATGGTCTCCACCGTTGCGTCCCTGGGCTACGAGTATATGGCCCTCACCGACCACTCACAGGGCCTCGGAGTCGCCAATGGCCTGACGCCCGAGCGGCTGTCCGCCCAGCGCGAGGTGCTCCGGCACCTGCAGGAGCAGTACGACATCCGCATCCTGGCCGGCTCGGAGGTGGACATTCGCTCCGACGGCCGCATGGACTTCCCCGATGAGGTGCTGGCCGAGCTGGATGTGGTGGTCGCCTCGGTGCACAACGCCATGTCCCAGGACCGCGAGACCATGACCCGGCGCATCATACGGGCCATGGAACACCCGTCGGTCACCATCATCGGCCACCTCTCGACCCGGCTGCTGGGACAGCGTCCTCCCACCGATTTCGACCTGGAGGCGGTGTTGCAGGCGGCCAGGGCTACGGGGACGGCGCTGGAAATTAATGCGTCTCCCGAACGGCTCGACCTCAAGGACACCCACGCCTACCGGGCCCGGGAGCTGGGCGTTCCGCTCGTGATATCCACCGACTCCCATCACCACTCCCAACTGTCCGGTGGCCGGTTCGGCGTGGCGGTGGCCCGGCGGGCCTGGTGCGAGCCGGGGCACATCCTGAACACGATGCCAGTGGAGCAGTTTCTCCGGTTCATCCGCTCGCCCAAGCCCGGGCGGATACAGGTGTTCGATGCCGTCATGGCGGCCGCTGGTCCGGCCCAATCGAACAGCGAAGCCACCTTGCGGTCGGGTTCCTGATGCCACGAACGAGGGTGGCCGATCCCGCGGGGACCGTCGGCAGTGTATCGCCCGATGAGCTCCCGGCTTCTTCCGCTGACGTTGCGGGCCAGCCTCCCGAGTGCGTTATTCACAAGCTTCGCACCCAGCTGGCAGCCGGGGTTCCCTGGCACCGCGCACTGCTGGAGGCCATGGGCCTCTGGATGCCCGTGGAGGAGTGGCACCGGGACCGCCGGTACAAGTACATGGTGGGCGGTGAGGCCTTCGACTGGCTGCTCTTGGCCGAACGCCTCTGCGAAGAGGTCGACGGGTACATTCCGCAGCTGGAGCTGGAACGGCTGCTCATTAATGGAATTCTTCCCGAACCTCTAGTCGATGATGAGCTTCGCGACCTGCTCGGAGTCAGCAAATACCGGGCCTACCTGAACTTCCACTACGGCATCGTGCTGGAGGAGGCCCTGCAACTGGCGGCAGAGGAGTACGCCCGCAAGCGCCATTTGGCCCTGGGCTTCTCCGACAGCGAGGAACTGGTGGAGGATGCTTTCCGCCACCTGTACACCAAGACCCGCACCGACCTGCTGTCCGAGTTCCGCGCTGAAGCCCGCCTGGGGGAGCGCCAGAGCCTGAACCTGTCCGACCTCAAGGAATTCACCTACTGGCTCCACAAGCGCCGCGTCAACTACTGGGACCCTGCCCGCGTCGCCTACGATACCCGCCTCGCCATCCTGCGCCTCGAATCCCTGCGGGAAACCCCCTACGCCACAAGCCTCTCCCAATAGACGCCCTGCGCGCGCCGGTGGTATATTTGCCTCAATGCCAGTGGCGGTTTTCGTTGTCTGCTTGCCCTTGGCCGCAAGCATGCCGAACGGTTGCCGCTCGGCTTCCTCATTCAACGCCGGAGTTTGTGTACGCCCATGACTTCCGCCCACGCGCCAGGGGCTTCAAACCAGATGCCAAGGGCCTACAGCGCTGCTGACGTCGAGCGGCGCATATACCAGGACTGGCTGGACAAGGGTTACTTCCACGCCGTCCCGCAGGCAGGCCGCCAGCCGTACGTCATCATCATGCCGCCGCCCAATGTGACCGGCGAGCTGCACTTGGGCCACGCCTTGGAGAAGGCCCTCGAGGACGCACTCATCCGCTACCGGCGCATGACCGGCGTGCCGACGCTGTGGCTGCCCGGCACCGACCACGCAGGCATCGCCACGCAGTGGGTCGTTGAGCGGCAGCTCCTCGAAGAGGGCACCAGCCGTCACGACATCGGCCGCGAGGCCTTCGTCGAGCGGGTCTGGGAGCACGTCGAAAAGTCCGGCGGCATAATCCACGAGCAGTCGCGGCGCCTGGGTATCTCCGCCGACTGGGAGCGCCACAGGTTCACACTGGACCCCGGCCCCAGCAACGCCGTCCGCTCCACCTTTGTCAGCCTGTACGAAAAGGGCCTGATCTACCGGCATGAGCGCATCATTAACCGGTGCGTACGCTGCGCCACCGCCCTGTCCGATCTCGAAGTGGACTACCAGGACGTTGACGGGCAGCTCTATCACATCCGCTACCCGCTGGAGGACGACCCCGAGAAGTACGTGACCGTCGCCACCACCCGCCCTGAGACCATGCTGGGCGACACGGGCGTCGCGGTGCACCCCGGCGACCCGCGCTACGACGGAATCCGAGGGTGCAACGCCGTCCTGCCGATCATGGGCCGCGTCATCCCAGTTGTCGGTGACGAGGCAATCGACCCGGAGTTCGGCACCGGCGCCCTTAAAGTCACCCCTGCCCACGATCCGATCGACTTCGAGGTCGGTCAGCGCCACCGCCTCGACGCCCTAAACGTCATCGGCGAAGACGGCAACATGACCAGCGTCGCCGGAAGGTACGCCGGCATGGAGCGCTTTGAGGCCCGACGCCGCGTTGTAGAGGAGCTGGAGTCGCTGGGCGTTTTGGAAAAGGTGGAGCCGCACCGCCACTCCGTCGGTCACTGCCAGCGCTGCGCCACAGTGGTCGAGCCTCTAATAAGCATGCAGTGGTTCGTCAACATCGGCAACCATGAGCAGCCCGGCACCATCGCCGGCAAGGCCTACCGTGCTGTCACCGAGGGCGACATTCGCATCGTCCCCGAGCGCTTCACCCGCGTCTACCTGAACTGGCTGGAGAACATCCGTGACTGGTGCATCAGCCGGCAGCTCTGGTGGGGGCACCGCATCCCCGTCTGGTACTGCGGCCCCTGCGGCCATATGACCGTCGCAATGACGGACCCCGACGACTGCGAGTCCTGCGGCTCCGCAGACATACGGCAGGACCCCGATGTGCTGGACACCTGGTTCAGCTCCGGCCTGTGGCCCCATTCGACGCTGGGATGGCCAGAGGACACCGGCGATTTCGACAACTTCTACCCGACGACGGTGTTGGAGACCGGGTACGACATCCTGTTCTTCTGGGTGGCTCGCATGATCATGCTGGGCATTGAGAACACCGGCAAGCCGCCCTTCAACACCGTCTACCTGCACGGCCTGATTCGCGACGGTTCCGGCGCCAAGATGAGCAAGACCCGTGGCAACACCATGGATCCGCTGGACCTGCTGGAAAAGTACGGCACCGACGCCCTGAGATTCGCCCTGACCACTGGCACGGCCCCGGGCAACGACCTGCGCTTTACCGAAAACCGGCTGGAAGCGGGCCGCAACTACGCCAACAAGATCTGGAACGCCTCCCGGTTCGTCATCAGCCAGCTCGAGGGCAAGCGCGCCCTCGAGGGCTGGAGCAACGTCACCCCCAAACACCGCGAGGACCGGTGGATCGTCAGCCGCCTCGACCGCGTAACTGCGGACGTCAACCGCGCGCTGGAATCCTTCGAGCTCGGCGACGCGCAGCAGCGCCTCCACGAGTTCATCTGGAACGACTACTGCGACTGGTACATCGAGATGGCGAAGATCCGGCTGCGCAACTGCGCCGAGCCTTCTCCACTGCCCACCTTGGCCCACGTGCTGGAGCGCATCCTGCGCCTGCTGCACCCGTTCATGCCCTTCATCACCGAGGAAATCTGGCAGACGCTCAGGTCTGGACTGCCCCGGGAGGGCGACGCCCAAGCAGAGTCTATAATGATCGCAACTTACCCGGCGTCCGGCGACCGAATCGATCCGGCGGCCGAGGAAGAGATTACCCTCGTGCAACAGGCGGTGCGGGCCGTCCGCAACACCCGGGCCCAGCTGCGCATACCCGCGGCGCAGCATCTGGAGGCGCTGGTGGAGGCCAACGGACAGCGAGCGGCCATCGAGGACGAGGCCGATGTTATCCGCGCCCTGTCCCGTGTGGAGCCCCTGCACATCGTCTCCGGCGACGAAGCCACCCGTGATTCCAGCGAGAGCGGGAATCTTCGCGGCGTCACGCTGATTGTCAGCCCACTGGTCGTGCGCCTGCCCCTCGAGGGCGTGGTGGACCTGGACGCCGAGGGCGAGCGTCTGCGGGCCGAACTGGCCGACTGCGACCGCAACCTGCAACGGGTGGAGAAGCTGGTGTCCAACCCCAACTTCCGCGAGAAGGCCCGGCCGGATGTGGTGGAAAACGAGGAGGCACGCCTGGCGGAACTCCGTGAACGCAAGCAGCGCCTCGACGAGATCCTGGAACAGTTGGGGCAGTAGACCTTCTTTCCGGTCTTGCCTCCGGTTTTATTGCCACCATTAAGGAGTTGTCGGCGCACTGCATTCAATTCACGTTTTGGTACTTGGGCCGGGAGGGACTACTAGATGGCCGAACTCCAAATATTTCCATTGACAAGCGGACAAGGCTACGGTGCCGTAATTCACGGAAACTTCGTCACGGTTTGCACTGGATTCAGGGGATTCAGCGCATCCGTGGCGGCCTTTCAGTTAGACGGCAACCATCAGTACGAGACTTTTGAGACAGCTGCCGCTGCCGCTGAATGGGCCGTACTCGCGGCCTCAACCCACCAAGGCAAGCCGCACCAGATATCGAAGATCGAATATTGGGAAGTTAGAAAGGGATATTCCATAGAAATAAGTCGGCTTGATGCTGGCGGCTACGAGGCAGAAACCTTCCCCATGTGGGTCGATTCTGACCATATGGAGCCGATGAGGAACTTTAAGGCATTCTCCACAACGGAAGAGGCGATTGAATGGGCTCGCCTGTCAGCGGATGAACAAAGTCGGCATGATGACGACCATGCGCGTACAATCCAGCAAATCCGGGAGGCGCTGGAGCTCGCCTCCAGCTAGGCGAAGCAACAGATTGTTCTGCGGCTTCTGACCTTCGCCACTGTAGGTCAGACCACCACGGAAGGCCACACCTGGTATAGCGTTACGACAAAGCGGTTTCGGGACTTGGGATCGCAGAGAAATTTTTGGGCGAGCGACGGCAAGTTATGAAGTCGGTGCCGCAGCGAATGGGTATAATCGGCCACCCCATCGGCCACTCAATTTCGCCGGTGTTCCAGCAGGCCGCGCTGGATGCCATCGGCTTCGACGCCACCTACCAGGCTTGGGACGTCGCCCCCGGTGACGTGGGCGAGTTCGTCGCCGGACTGCGCGCTCCGGGAACCCTGGGCATTAACGTGACTGTGCCCCACAAGGAAGCGGTAATCCCATTCCTCGACGAGGTAGACGACTGGGCCTCCACCGCCGGAGCGGTCAACACCATCGTCAACCGGGGCCCCTTCAACGGGGCCGACTCAGCGCGGGATGGGCAGCTCACCGGGCACAACACCGACGGCATCGGATTCCTGCGTGCCCTGCGTGAGGGCGCCGGCTTCGAACCAAGGGGGCGGGACGTGCTGGTGCTGGGCGCCGGCGGTTCGGCCCGGGCCGTAGTATACGCGCTGGCCCGCGTCGGGGCTGCCCAGCTGTTCATAGCCAACCGTACACTGGAGCGGGCGGAGAGGCTGGCGGCCCTCTCCATAGACAGCGGAGCCGCGGCTGAGGCATTGGCCCTGTCCGATGCTCCCAGTGCCGCGACGGAAGTGGCCCTGATCGTCAACTGCACCTCAATGGGCATGGTGCACGGCCCCGACGAGAACGGCTCAGCCCTTTCAGCCACAGACATAGGGTCGTCAGTTCTCGTTAATGACCTGGTGTATAATCCGCTGGAAACGCCTCTGCTGCGCGAGGCCGCACGGGCCGGTGCCGCCACCCTGGGGGGCATCCAGATGCTGGTATATCAGGGTGCCGCGTCCTTCGAGATGTGGACCGGCCAGGACGCGCCCGTCCAAGTTATGCTTGAGGCCGCCAACGCCGCGATGCTGGCGAGGGGCTAAATACGGGAGTTAAACACAGAGCACACAGAGAGCACAGAGAATTTTTAGGGATTTCCCCAGCCACTCCTATCCTGTTATTAAGTCCTAAATCTCTGTGTCCTCTGCGCTCTCTGTGTTTAGGTGTATTCGGAGAGTATGGTCCGTTTCGTAACTGCCGGAGAATCCCACGGCCAGGGTTTGGTGATCATAGTCGAAGGCGTTCCGGCCAGTCTGCCCTTGGACGAGGACTTCATCGGCATACACTTGGCCCGCCGCCAGAAGGGGTATGGCCGTGGCGGCCGAATGCTGATCGAGCAGGACTGGGCCCACATCATCTCGGGCGTGCGTCACGGGATGACACTGGGCAGTCCCATCGGCATGAGCATCGAAAACCGCGACTGGGCCAACTGGGAGGAGTCCATGTCGGTTCGCCCCATCGAGGGCGAGCCACAGAGCCCTCGCAGTCAGCGCGTCACCCGCCTGCGCCCCGGCCACGCCGACCTGCCCGGCGCGATGAAGTACGGCTTTAACGACGTCCGGAACGTATTGGAGCGTGCCAGCGCCCGCGAAACTGCAGCCCGCGTCGCCGCGGGAGCCGTGGCCCTGAGGCTGCTGGAGGAGTTCGGCGTTTCGGTTCACAGCCACGTTTTGTCCATTGGCAGCGTACGCGCCGAGCCACCCGCGAATATCGACTGGCAGGCCGTGGAGGAGTCCCCGGTGCGCTGCGCCGATCCCGCGGCCGCCGGGCGCATGACCGCCGAGATCGACGCCACCAAGGACGCCGGTGACACCGTGGGCGGCATTGTCGAAATCATCGCCGAGAACGTCCCTATCGGCCTGGGTTCCCACGTGTCCTGGGACCGCAAGATCGACGCGCGGGTGTCGCAGGCGCTGATGTCCATCAACGCCGTCAAAGCCGTCTCAATCGGCCCCGGCTGGGACATCGTGCACAAGCGAGGCTCCGAGGTCCAGGACGTAATCAAGCCGGTGACCGATCCCGACCGGCCCTGGCAGCGCAACACCAACAACCTCGGCGGCACCGAGGGCGGCATGACCAACGGGATGCCCCTGACCGCCCAATTCGCTATCAAGCCCATCGCCACGCTTATGCACCCGCTTCCCTCGGTGGATCTGGACACAGGTGGTGAGGTGAAGGCCCACTACGAGCGTTCCGACATCTGCCAGGCTCCGCCGGCCTGCGTCGTCGGCGAGGCGATGGTGGCGCTGGTTCTGGCTGAGGCGTTCATGGAGAAATTCGGCGGCGACTCCATCCCCGAGACCCGCCGCAACTACGAAGGCTACATCAAGACCGTCGGCCCCCGCCTGGTCTACCAGTAACTGCCCCCTCTCCCTCGACACCCAGTCCCCTTCCCCCTGAGGGGAAGGGCAAGTAGTCCCACTTTATTGAATTGATGACTGCCGAAGACTTTATAGTCATGCCGGCCTTGAGCCGGAATCCAGAGATGCTGGAAAAAGGCCAACGCAACAGCGCCAGGGTTCTTGGATTCCGGCTCAAGACTGGAATGACGGGGCCCGGTGACTGGTCCATCAATTTGGGGGTGGCGGACTACTAGGGTGGGGGTGAAATCCAACAGCAATGCAGTCCACAACCAGTCCCCTCTCCCTCAAGAGCCAGTTCCCTCTCCCCCTGGGAGAGGGTAGGGTGAGGGCGTCTCCCTCGGGTCCAGCCGAGTCAACCGGCTACCTCGACGATAGCTGCCCACCATGCGATGGAATATTCGAGCAAGCCTGGAGTGTGAAGTACGCATGAAATTCGGCGTCACCATGTTCCCCAACAATCTCGAGAATGTGGCCAGCGGCGCGCGCCTGGCGGAGGAAATGGGATTCGACTACGTGGGTGTCGCCGATTCCCAGTCGTTGGCCCGCGAGCTGTACGTGACCCTCGGCGTCGTTGCCGCGCACACCGAGCGCGTAATGCTCGGGCCAACGGTCAGCAATCCCCTGACACGCCACCCAGCGGTTGCTGCCTCGGCCATAGCGTCAATCAATGAGCTGTCCAAGGGACGGGCATTCCTGGGCCTCGGCAGCGGCGACAGCGCCGTGCTTAACTTGGGGTTGCGTCCGGCACGGCTGGCCGAACTGCACCACTACATCCAGAGCGTCCGGGAAATGCTGGCGGGGGAAACCAGCGAATTCCGCGGCGACCGGGCCCACGTCCGCTGGTCCAACACCACGATCCCCGTGGCCATGTCCGCCGAGGGTCCGCGCACGCTGGCCATGGCGGGGTCCATCGCTGACGCCGCCATCATCCACACCGGCCTTACCGCTGAGGTGCTGCAGGACACTGTTGCCCGCATCCGCGAGGGTGAACGCGCCGCTGGCAGGGAACCGGGCGCTACCGGCGTTTGGGCCTTCGCCAAGTGCAATATCGCTGACGACCGTGATGAGGCGATTGAGGAAATCAAGATGGCACTTGCCGCTTCCGGCCATCACTCCTTCCGGTTCACCCTCAAGGGCAAAAACGTCCCCGAGCAGTACCGCGAAGCGGTGTCCATCCTGCACCACGAATACGAGGCCGCCGAGCACGAGCAGGTGGGTCAAACCCGAAACGCCACACTCACCGACGAGCTGGGTCTCACCGACTACTTCGCCGAGCGGTTCGCCATCGTCGGAACACCCGAGGAGTGCCGGGCCAAGACCCGGGCCATCTTCGACGCCGGCGTGGACATCCTTCTAATAACCGCCATCGGTCCCTCCCCCGAAACCATCATCCGCCGCTTCGGCGAAGAGGTCATCGCTCCCCTGCTGGGAGAGTAGAACTACATTGAGGTAGTCAGGAAAGCAGCAACAGCGCCTCTCTGGCGTCAATGGCGGGAATAGGAGAACGAACGTAATCCCTGGAGTTCCGGGTAACTATGTGCCTCGCGCCGCACGCCCTCGCCGCTGCGACTTGCATCGCATCCTCAAAGTCGCGCATTGGCAACTCGCCGGCGTACCGTAAGTCCCCCGTGCCCGTTTCTGCAAGTGATACAAATCTCGTAAGATCTAGGATGAACTGCCGAGTTTCGAGAACGCCCAAGGTGGACGACACCAGGTAGTAAAGATTTGAAACAGTGTGCCAGGCGACATATGCTCTGGCCATGCCCCGTTGTAGAGAGTCAATAAGCTCAGACGCTGATTCTGAAAACGGCCGTCGGTCGAGGGCGACATCTACGAGAATATCGGTATCAAGCAGCATTAAAGGTATTTGCGTGCCAATGCTTCATAACGAGGCGTATCTCTTGCAGCCGGTTCAAATTTGCCTCGCCACTTTTCAGAGAACGTAGGCTCCTGTTCTTCAGTCATGTCTCTCAGGGCCTGCTCGATTAGGGAGGAGAGTGACACGCCCTGCGACTTCGCGTATTTCTTGGCCATTGGCACTATTTCTGAGTCCACTGTGATGGTGAGCTTTGTTTTCATCTGAACGCGACCCTAAGGGATATACGTATAAGCATATCAAGTATACGTGCTGGGTGCATACCGTCAAAGATCCCGACTGGACTGCGGCGGTATGCTATCATTTCCCCGCGCAAACCGAAGGGCGCAGAGTGCTGGCTTTGCGCCGTTTTGATGCCGTGCCTATACATTACTCTCGAGATCGAGGCATTCGTGGACAAGGGGCTGTTCATAGTTTTCGAGGGCGGCGAGGGCTCCGGCAAGAGCACTCAGGCCGAGCGCCTCATTCAACGGCTCTCAGAGGCGGGACATCAGGCCGTCCTCGTCAGAGAGCCCGGCACCACTAACCTCGGCCTGTACCTGCGTGAGTACCTGAAGAGCAAGCTCCCCCTTACGTTGGAATCGGAGCTCCTGCTCTTTGCGGCAGCCAGGGCGCAACTAGTGGCGGAGGAGATAAGGCCGACCCTTGAACAGGGAATCACGGTCATTGCCGACCGGTATACCGGCTCCACGGTGGCATACCAAGGCTACGGACGAGGCGTAAGACGCAACGTCATCGATTACCTGAACGACTATGTTACCGGTGGACTCTTACCCGACGCCACTTTTTTCCTCGACATCGCGCCGGACGAGGGACTGAATCGGGTGGGACCTCCCCAGCTTCAGATGGCCCTGATGCCCGGGGATACTGCGGAGGTGGGCCGGGCCGACGTTGCGGGCCACCGCCGGTTCGAGGATCAGTCCCTGGCGTTCCACAACCGCGTCCGTCGCGGCTACCTGGAGTTGGCCAGCTCCAGCCCCGGCTGGCACACACTGGATGCCCGGCTCACCCAGGACGAACTGGCCGGGAGCATCTGGAATATCGTGGAAACGCTATTGCCCTTATTATCGAGGGACCAGGCAACAGCCGACGCGGAGGAGTTACTCGAAGCTCAAAAATAAGCCCCTCCGTTCTAGAGGGGCTTAACTTTACTCTTTGCCCTGCTCTCTGCCTTGATCAATCAGGGCGCCTGCCGACGCTTTCTAGTCGTCTGCGGCTACCAGGTCAGCCTGCTCGATCCTCTCGCGCACATAGGCAAGCATCTTGCGGACGCGACCCAAGTCGGGGAAGACGTTGCCCTCGCCCTTCTTGTCGAAGATGCGCTCGCCGTCCACGAACACCTCCATGATGCTCTGGCCGCGAGGGGAGATTGCCACCGCTGCGTCGGGGCCGAAATGCCGGAAGAACTCGTTTGCCATCCACGTGGCAGTTCCGAGATGCTGTCAACTGACGCAGTATGTGATCTCGATCTGTACTTTGCCTTCCATCGGCATCCTCCGAGGAATTCAGGATGCCGCTAGTGTACCGTGCCAACGGACCAGGCGCAAGTGAAATATTGCACTATCGACGATGGTCCGATGAAAGTGAGGTTTCGAGGATCTCACACCCGGTAGAACATCACCGCCCGCTCCGGCTCCCGGCCCTGGCTGACCGAGGCAACGTTGTACCGCTGGCCCAGCATGTGCTGCAGGCGACGGATGTGCGAGCGTTGCGGCGCGAGTTTTACGGTCGTCTCCCCGCCGAGGACACGATTGGCGGCTTCCTCCGCCTCCTCCATTGCCCGCTCTATATTGGGGGCCTGGGGCCGCTCGTCGTCCTCCGGAGCGGCGCGCCTTCCACCCCGGTGCCACTGCCCTACCACGCTGCGCAGGAAGTCCTGCAACTGGGGCAACGAGTTCTTTCGCAACACGAACACCGGCTTGCCATTAGCCTCGGCTATTCGCACCAGTTGCGAGCCCCGGCGGTAATGGGTCTTGGTGGTGAGAACCAGGTCGGCCCGCCTCAGTTCGTTGACTATCTGGGCTGGCACACCCGACTCGACCATGGCGGCCTCCAGCTTGTCGCGGCCCACGCCGAACAGAAAGACTCTCACCTCAGAGACCATCGCGGCCTCTTCATCTGACATCTCAGCCATGGGACGCGGCAGGCGCGGAGCTGCGGCGCCGCGTCCGGATTCCCGGTTGCCGTCCCTGCGTCGTTCCGGCCCGGGCTCCCGGCCGTTGCGGCGCCCCTCGGGCTGCCAGGGTGCCGGGGCGTCGTCGTTGGCGCGGTACTCCTGCTCCTCTCGCTGGATTTCGCCGTCCTCGTCAATCCAGCGGATTTCCGGAACTATGGGATATCCGCGCAGCCACTGGTCGATTACATGCGCCACGTCGTTGTGGACTGCCAGCCGCTCCCAGCTGTGTATCTCGACGACCACATCGAAGGTAGGCGGCGCCTTGCGCTCCAGCACCGTTTTCTGCGTTCCGCGATACCGCGCCTCCTGGTCGCCGAGAGTGACGGTCTGTATACCTCCCACCAAGTCCGACAGGGTCGGGTTCATGATCAGGTTGTCCAGCGTATTCCCGTGGGCGGTGGCGATGAGCTGCACACCCCGCTCGGCTATGGTCCGAGCGGCGGCAGCCTCCTGTTCGGCTCCCATCTCGTCAATGACGATGGTCTCGGGCATGTGGTTCTCCACCGCCTCGATCATCACGCCGTGCTGCTGCGATGGGGTTGGCACCTGCATCCGCCGGGCCCGGCCGATAGCCGGGTGAGGCACGTCACCGTCTCCTGCGATCTCATTTGAGGTATCGACAATTACTACGCGCTTGTTGGCCGAGACTGAGAGCACCCGCGCCATCTCGCGAAGCATGGTGGTTTTCCCGACTCCTGGGCGCCCCAGCAGCAATATGTTCTTTCCGGAGAACGCCATGTCCTCGATCATCTTGATAGTGCCGAATACGGCCCGGCCGATGCGGCAGGTCAGCCCGATGACCCGGCCCCGGCGATTTCGGATGGCCGATATTCGATGCAGGGTGCGTTCGATACCGGCCCTGTTATCGTCGCCAAACTCACCCAGACGCTCGATAACGCTCTGCAAGTCGTCACCGTCGACCTCCTGAGAGCTGAGCGAGCAATCTCCGCTAACGAAGCGGGCCTCGGGCTCACGTCCAAGATCCAGTACTACCTCGAGCAATTCAGCCAGATCTTCACGCTGCCGCAGGGCCGAAGATACCCGGTAAGGCAGCACATCCAGCACCAATTCCAGCTCTTCCCGCACAGTGTCATGCACCGTCGCCAATATCATTCCTCCACCCAGGATGATTTTGACCTGTTCCGGAAACTCTGAATCCCTTTGGCCTCCATTCCATTCTAAGGGCGGCCCTTTGGATTTTTATTCCGCGAGACTGCAGAAATATTGGTGCACCCGGTTATCGCGGGTGAGTTCGGGGTGAAAAGCGGTGGCCAGGAGGTTGCCCTGTTGCACCGCCACGGGCTGGCCATCCTCAAGGCTGGCCAGCACTTCCACCGACGGCCCCACGCGGACGACCACGGGCGCGCGGATGAAGATGCAGTTGTAGGGATCCGGGGAAAGGGAGGTGATCCGGAGTTCCTGTTCGAAACTGTCCACTTGGCGACCAAAAGCGTTGCGTCGGACGCCAATATCCATCAGGCCCAGGGGAACGGGGTCCTGCTCGGTAATTTCGCTGGCCAGCATGATCATGCCGGCGCATGTGCCCCACACGGGACGGCCGCGGGCGACCATTTGCGCAACCGCCTCCCGGAGGTGGTAAATGGACATCAGGCGGCTGAGGGTGGTGCTTTCCCCGCCGGGAATGATCAATCCGTCCAGAGCCTCCAACTGCTCCGGTAATCTGACCTCCCGAGCCTCCACGCCAATGCTGCGGAGTATAGCCATGTGCTCGGCAAAGTCGCCCTGTACTGCTAAGACGCCAATTTTCAATTCTTTGTGCTGACCGCCCCACTTTGCCGGAGACTCAGAACTCGTTTCGGGCCTAAATGGGTCTGGCTTAAAATTTCCTTCTGACCAATTGCTCATCGACGGGGTCTACCTTCAGGTTAAAAATCTGAAGGCTGGTTGCGCCAAACAGAAACTGACCTTCGGGGCCGAAAATAACTGGACAATAAAATTCTCGGCCCTCCAGTCCGAAGCGGGCCATGCCGTAACCGTACTCCACCTGCCGGCCATCAGCGACGGAATAGAGGAAAGATTCGGAAGGGGCCAACCCCAGCTGTGTCAGAAAAGACTCTGGTATCATAGAATGAGCCGCACCGGTTTCCACTGATGCCGTCACTGGTGTAAGTTCCCCACCGCCAAGACGTCCCACACCCACTGTTACCTCAAAGGCTCCCATCAGCGCCTCACTTGGCTGGAGTACCCTAAATGCTCCGCGGGGCCAGCAGCTCGCCCTCAGGGATCTCGCGGACGTTGCGTCCCACCATCGGTTCGCCCAGGTCCTTCGATACGTCGGCCAGGATCTTGGGATCTTTGTAGTGGGTGACCGCCTGCACAATGGCGTAGGCACGGCCGGCCGGGTCGCCCGACTTGAAGATACCGGAACCCACAAACACGCCATCAGCACCCAACTGCATCATGAGCGCCGCATCGGCGGGCGTGGCCACGCCACCGGCAGCGAAGTTTACTACCGGCAAACGGCCCTGCTCGCGGGTCTCCTGTAGCAGGTCTAGGGACACCCGCAGGTCCCGGGCCTCCACCACCATCTCGTCGTCTGGCATTGTCTGCAACTTGCGTATGTTGTCCTGCACGGCTCGCATGTGCCGTACGGCCTCAACCACATCGCCAGTGCCTGCCTCTCCCTTGGTGCGGATCATTGCGGCGCCCTCGGAGATGCGCCTGAGGGCCTCCCCCAGGTCGCGGCACCCGCACACGAACGGCACCTTGAAGTCTTGCTTCCAGATGTGATGCGTCTCGTCGGCCGGCGTCAGCACCTCCGACTCGTCGATGTAGTCCACGCCCATGGCCTCAAGGATCTGCGCCTCGACGAAGTGGCCGATGCGCACCTTGGCCATAACCGGGATGGTCACAGCGTCCATGATGCGCTGGATTATTGCAGGGTCGGTCATCCGGGCCACGCCGCCGTCGGCGCGGATGTCGGCCGGTACGCGTTCCAGGGCCATCACAGCCACGGCGCCAGCCTCCGCAGCGATCAGGGCCTGCTCAGGAGTGACCACGTCCATGATCACGCCGCCCTTCAGCATCTGCGCATGTCCGGTCTTCACGGTAAAGGTCCCGGTCAAGATGTCTATTGCCATAACTGCTTTCCTCCAGCCGTGCCGGTTTAGGTCCTGATGCCGGCTGACGGCCTGAAATCTTCTTGTAAGTTGAATTCCGTGGCTCTGACAATACCACGGCGAATCTAGTGGTCATTATACGAGCCGCATCTATGGTAATCAATTGCGAGGCACAGCAAACACTGGACGAGCGCGGGGCCCATCTGGTCCGTCGGTGGAATACAGATGGAACCAACCGCGGTTTGTTACCGGCGGACTGCGACGTCGCAAAGGCCCAAGGCTTTTTGCTCCGCTTCTTGCTCCGAAGGAAGCTGCACTCGACTTGCCTGCTGCCGGCGTGTATGACTACAGCTTTCTGCCCCCGGTTTGACCAAGACCCCACCCTCCACCGGAATTCGAGACTTGGATTTGGAGCAAAAAGACGTTCGCCAGCAGCAACATTCCCGGTTACCTCTGACGGACTTTACAGGATCTTGATGTACGCCGCCCAACAGGCAATGGTTCCAAGTACGAAGTCAAACCCGCTTTCTGCGAGGCGGTGCGGCCATGTTCACTTCAGTAACACGCGCTCTTGCGCCTTCACCGCGCCTGTCAGGTAGTCCCGTCACCCTCCTCCAGCGCCTGCACCATCCGGTTCATAAAAGGCGCCAGGTGACGGGTGCCTGCGATTGCCAGCTGGTAACTCATGCGAGTGGGCCCGACAACGCAAATAACGCCGCCCACCCCGCCGGGGCGCCCGTACCGGCACACGATGACGCCGAAGGGATGCAATGACTCCTTTCGGTTCTCCGCCCCGATGATCACTTTCGGACCGGAGTCATGGGCGTACACCACGATACGCTCCAGCATCACCCGCTCCTCCATCATCTGCACCAGGAGGCGCGCGCGTTCTCCTTCAGCAAACTCGGGTTGATTCAGCAGGCGGCTGAGTCCCTCTACGTGGTGCTCGGGGAGGTCTGACTCCTCGGAATCCTGCATCATGCCCAGGGTATCCTGCAGCACCCTCTTTTCCAGCGTATCCAAGTCCAGCGGCAAGGACCCGATCTGCTGGCGATTCAGACCCGCCACCGATATGTTTAGCCGTTCAGCAGCACGGTCGAGCTCGTGCTGGCTCACCGCGTCGTCCATGGGCAGCAGCCGCTTGAGCAGCCGTGTTTCACCCAAGACGATCACCAGCAAGGCAACGGATTCCTGCAGGAATACCAGCTGCAGCCGCTGCAGCCGGGGCGATGTGGAGCGAGGTTCGGTTGCGATGGCCAGATTGGCCGTCATCTGCGACAGCGCGGCAGCACATCGCCGGGCCCACACGCCGGCGTCGGGCTCTGCCTTGCCCAGCCAGCTATCCACGCGCCTGCGCAGCCTGGCCGGCAGCTCGGGCCACTTGTCCAGCGACTCCACGTAGTGCCGGTATCCCCGGTCCGAGGGAACACCCCCGGCGGATACGTGGGGACGCGAAATATACCCCTCCTCGGTGAGCTGGGACATCGCGCTGCGTACCGTTGCGGGGCTGACCCGAAGGGCCGGGCTGCGAGCAATCCCGTCAGACGCCACCGGGGTGGCGGTCTGAACATACTCGTCTACCAGGAGGTTGAGGATGGTCGATGCGCGGTCATTCAGCATCGGCTGTGCCCCCGAATGCGGGCATTGCCGGGCCATAGCCGACGGGGCCTTGTCTCGAAATTAGCACAGCGTTCGCGGAAGTGTCAAACAGTTCTTGCGGCCGGTAGTGTCCCTCTTTGAAATTGACATTTGTTGAGTGCCGTTGCCAAGAAATTCAAAACCGTCATTCCTACGAAAGCAGGAATCCAGAGCCCTCGTGAAAACGACCTGCGTCTGCATCATCGCCAGCAAGCAGAACGGCACCCTTTGCGGAGGGGCGGGGGCAGGAATGACTGTTATGCGACGGCGTACGGGGGTTCTGGATTCCTGCTTTCGCCGGAATGACGGCGTATAGATGGAAATGAGGGATGATGTTAATTTCAAAGAGGGACAGTCCCTTGCGGCCGCATCTGTAACGAATTGCCACGGACTGTCCCCATTCCCGTTGACCCCATTTGCGGCGCGTTCTATACTCATCATACGGCCCTCGAACCGGTGGGCCGTCAGTTTCCCGGCTGGGTGTGTGCTGTGTATTACCAATCCAGTGGTTCCGATGTCGCGGCCTTGGCGGATGTGGTCCTGCCTGTGGAGGAGTTTCGGGCGCGGGTGGCCAGGGACTTGCTCCTGATCATTGGTTTCACCCTCTTCGTGGTACTCCTGGCGCGTCTCTCCATCCACTTCCCGTTCACGCCGGCGCCCGTCACGGGGCAGACGTTTGCCGTGCTGGTAACCGGCGCGGCCCTCGGCAGTTAGAGCGGCGCGGCGGCGCTGGCCCTATACCTAGGGCGTGTTTTCAAACTCCGGGATGGTCCCAAATCAACTTTCCCAGGCAAGACTGTAGCGTCGTCGACAAGCACTAAACAAGGGTCGGAGGCCGCAAAAAATGGTCATACCGGGTAAACTTTGTTCTGGAACACAGTTTGAAAACACGCCCTAGTAGTTGGCATGTTCCTGCCGGTCTACGCAGGTACCGCCGACGGCTACCTGGGGCAGGCAGGCGCTGGTGATTACGTTTTCGGGTTCAGCGCGGGCAGCTCCGGGTTCTTCTGGCTGCTGGCCTCGGGCGGCTACATCATCGGCTACGTCGCTGCGGCCTAGCTGGTCGGCTTTCTGTGCGAGCGGGGGCTGGGCGCCAGCGTCTGGATCCTGCACGTGCTGCTGGCAGGCACCGTGCTGTTGTACGTTCCGGGGCTGATCCAGATGTCGATGTTCGCACCCGAGGGTAAGACGCTGGCGTCGGGTCTGTACCCGTTCATTGCCGGAGACCTGATAAGTCTGTTACTGGCGGCCATGCTGGTTCCCGCGGCCTGGGCATTGGCCAACTGGCTGCGCGGCGACGACTCTGACTACGGCGGCCGCAGTACCCGCAGCGATCGATGGCTGTAGGGGCAGGGAGGTAGGCGCGAGATGGACTTGGTCTGGCTTGGGCACTCGTCTTTCCGCCTGCACTCGCAGGGAATGGTGGTGGTGACTGATCCCTTCCCCGAGGTGCTGGGCCTGAGGGTAGACGGGCGCCCCGCCGCCATCGTCACCGTCAGCAACACGCATCCGAACCACTCGGCCGCCGACACGGTTACCGGCGAGCCGCGGGTGTTCCGCGCCCCCGGCGAGTACGAGTTCAGCCACGTGATGGTACGGGGGGTGATGACCCCGCTGCCCGATGGCGCGCTCCACGAGCACCGGAACGTGGCCTACACCATCGAGATGGACGGCATCAGCGTCTGCCACCTGGGCGACCTGGCGCGGCCCCTGACCACGCGGCAGCTGGAGGAGCTGAAGCCCGTCGACGTGGCGCTGGTCCCGGCGGGAGGGCACTGCACCCTCAGTCTAGACCAGGCGCTGCAGACCATCCAGGACCTGGACCCCAAGGTGGTGGTGCCGATGCACTACGGCCACGGCCAGGAGGGAGTGGCGCTGGACGGAGTCGAGCCTTTCCTGCGGCGCATGGGACTGGAGGACGAGACGCAGCCGCAGCCCCGGCTGGTGGTGACGCCGGGCAACCTGCCGTCAGACCTGCGCATCAACCTGCTGACCCCGCCGCGGGGGTAGAGCGCTGGATGCGACAGGGGCCGACCCTGCGGCCACCCCTGTTCTACGGCTCCCGTCTCGTTTCCGCTCCTCCGGCTCTAGTCCTTTTCGCCGTCGAGAAATCTCTGCACCTCCGGCGTAAAGGGAAGCATTCTCACGCCGTTCACATCTACGCCGAAGCGCTCAAAGGCCTGCTCCCAGCGGGCACGGGCCTCCTTCCTTTCGCGCTTCACAGCCTCCTCCAAGCGGGCATCGGCCTCATTACGGACGCGCTTGGTGGCCTTGTTGATCGCCTGCTGCCGGCCTTTGGACCTCAGATCTGACGCTTTCTCGAACATTCTTCGCACCCCCTCGAACAGGCCAATCAGGACGAAGACGTTGGCCCAGTACAGTGTCTTGACCGCGGCTTCCAGATACCGGTAGGCGCGGGCCTCGGAGCCCTCCAGCTCCACCAGCAGCGCGACGCTGACGGCACTGACGATGGTGAAGCCTGCTACCTGCCACCTGCCACCACACACCGCGCTCGACCAGTTCGCCGGGCAGGTCCGACAATTCCAAATATATCATCCGCGGCTGAAGGCGCGGCGCGCGGCGGCGTAGAGCAGGGCGAGGCCGGCCAGGGCCAGGACCACGCCGCCCACGAGGGCCAGGGGCGGGATGCGGGTCACGGCGGTGTCGCCGGTCACGGGCAGCAGGGCCGTCGGCGTCGGTTCGGGCGTCGGCGTCGGCTCCGGCGTGGCCGTCGGCACGGGCGTCGGCGTGGGCACCGGTGTCGCGGTGGGCTCCGGTGTCGGCGTGGCCGTTGGCACCGGCGTGGCCGTCGGCACGGGGGTGGCCGTTGGCACCGGCGTTGGCGTGGCGGGCGCAGGCACCGGCGAGCCGAAGCTCAGGTCCAGGTCAAAGAAGTAGAAGCTGCCGTGGTATCGGCGGACCTGATCGGCCTGGATGCTGCCGTGCTCGTTAACGATGTAGAAGGTGACATCCCGGCCGAGCGCCCGTCTATCGGTGGGCTCCAGCATTAGGCGGAGGTAGCCTCCGTTCTGGCCGACGGTGACCGGGGCGCTCTGGTAGCTATCGCAGCCGTCGATGCAGGCGACGATCCGGGTGCCGGCGGAGGCGGGCAATCCCTGGACGGTTGCCGTGCCCGAGTAGAAGTCCTGCAGCAACGGTTGCAGCGGACGCTTGTCCTGGTCTTGGGACGGCACGGCGGCCGCCAGCGCCAGGATCAACATCGCCGCCATCACTGCCAGCGGCCACACCGCCCACTTCGCCTTCACGTCCGCACCTCCGCAAACCGCACCGGTTTCAACTGCCTCTTATGTTGACCTACTCTGACTATTTTTTCAACAAATTTTAAAACGAGTTCCACAGAGAGAGGAGTTTTCAACACAGAGATCACGGAGAGCACAGAGAAAATAAAAAAACCTCTGTGATCTCTGTGTTTAATGGAAAAGGGGCGCCCTGGTGGGGCGCCCCTGGTGGGTTGCTGGGGACTCCCGTTTGCTCGGGAGTGGCTTGTGCGGTGGGCTAGCTGCTCTGGCGTCCGGCGATGAATGCGCCGCCTGCAGCGACCACGCCGACGATGGCGATGATCAGGGCCACGATGGTGAGCACGCCGCCGCCGCTGCCGGCCTCACCCTGCTCGCCTGCGGGACCCACGCCTCCGTCGTTGCCCGGAGGACCCGCGTCGCCGGTGTCGCCCTTGACGCCGGGAGGCCCGACATCGCCGGCGGAGCCGTCCGAGCCGGGGGAGCCGGCGGAGCCGTCCTGGCCGGGGGAGCCGGCGGAGCCGGCCGAGCCGTCCTCGCCGGGGGAGCCCTGGTTGCCCTGAGCGCCCCTCCCGCCAGTGTTGCCCTTCTCGCCCTGAGCGCCCGTCTCTCCCTGAGCGCCCGTCTCTCCCTTATCTCCCTTATCTCCCTTCTCGCCCTTCTCGACCTCCACGGCCGGGGGCTCCGTCGGCTCTGTCGGCCGGCCCTCGTCGCTGCTGTATGCAGTTAGCATCACCGGGCCGCCGAGATCGCCCGGCTCGCCGATCATGACTTCCATGTCCGACGAGGCCATGTATTCCATCTCGTCCACCATGACCGAGAAGGACACCATGGAACCCATCTCGCCCATGCTGATATCGAGGTTCCTGATGACGCCGTCCATGCCGACGGTGCCCTCGCCGACCTTCTCGCCGTCGGCCATGGCGACGACCATGGTGCCCTCGGCGGCGGTCTCGCCGTCGAGCATGGCGGTGCCGACCACCGTGTAGGGCAGGCGCGGTGATCCGCCTCCGTCCTGGGCCAAGGCCACCGACAGCGGCAGCGAAGCCAACAGGGCCAGCACGCTCAGCAGGGCCACTATTCTGGTTATGGTCATTCCTTCCTCCTTGTTCCGTTGACGCGCTCGCGGGCGGAGCCGTGCCCCGCCCGTGGGGTTGCGGGAAGCCGCCCGCGGCGCATGGCCGGGACGGCTTCCCCCTGCTACAGGGTTAATTCCTGCTGCTGAGGTTCCGGCCTAGTCCAAGGCTATCGGGTTGGTGCCCTGGTACAGGCTAAGGCCCTGGAACTCCACGGGATCGCCGGCGCTGATGATGATGGTCACCGACTCGCCCGTGCCGATGGGTACCGTTTCGAGGGTGTTGTGCCCTGCGAACCTGGGAGCCGGGTCGAAGAAGCTCCACTTCTGGTTCTCGCGGTCGAGGTACCATACCCGCTCGAGGCGGTCGCCCAACGGAGCGAACACGTCGGCGGGGGCGGTGACGGCCGCGACGGTGGCCTCGACGACCTGCAGGAACTCGGTGGGCGAGGATCCGTCCACTGTCACCTGCACCGCGTAGCGGCCCGGGCTGAGCTGCGGCACGCGGATGCCCTCCTCAGAGAAGGCGCCCCAGACGTCCGTCTCCGGGCCAGGCACCGGCGTCACGTTGGTCCCGCTGATTTTGATCTCGGCAACCTGCAGGAAGCCAAGGAAGCTGTCACCGGAGATGGTGATGGTCGAGCCCGCCTGGGCCGAGGCCGGGGACAGGGTTATCGACGCATCGGGCAGGCTGTGATCGGCTTCTGCCGTCAAAGTTGTGTCGTTGACCTGGGACTCGGCCTCAACCGTGTTGTCGCTGCCGGGACCCGTTCCGCTGGGGACCGTGATGGTGTCCTGGAAATCACCGGTGGAACTGGTCTGCGCCGTTTCCACCACGGAATCGTTGTAGCGGATCAGCACCAGGTCGTTGGCCGGGAACCCGGAGCCGGTTACCACCACGTCGGAGCCGATCAGGCTCTCGGCGGGGTCGACGGTCACTGTGGGCTCGGCCACGGTGATGTCAGCCACGCCGACGCGGCCCGCAGCGTCCTCGACGCGGACCTCCCGGGTGCCGGCAGCCGCACCGTCGGGGACCAGCAGGTTGAAGGATACGTCGCCGTTGTTGTTAACCAGTTGCTCCCCATGCGTGGTCTCCACGGTGCCGACAGTCACGCTGTTCTCCCGAATGAAACCTCCAGCAATGACACCTCCAGCGGTGAAGCCGCCGCCGTCAATGGCGATCTCTTGGCGAGGCACAACCGTGGTCGGCGAAATGGTCAGGTCGTTGGTGCCGATGGTGATGTTCTGGGTCAGGGGGTCATCCAAGCCATCGACATCAATGCTGAGCTGGATGGTACCGATGCGGGTGCCGGCGGGTACCTGCACCACCCAGTTGCCGTCGCCGTTTACAGCGGCGTTTACAGCGGTGGCACCAGCGAAGGAAACGCCGACCGCAGTAGGATCCCCGGCGTCCGCCAGGGTGATGGTGATGTCCGCGCCAGACAGCGGGTTGTCCGGGCTTACGGAGAAGGACGGATCGATGTCAAAGGCGGCATCTTCCGCGGCGGAATTGCCCCGCGAGTCGCTGGCATTCAGCGTGTTGGTGGCGTCGAAGACGGGATCGCCATCATTATCTTCCGCTGCGGTGTCAATGGCCGCGCTGAACTCGCCGTCGTCCACTTCGGCGTTGGTGAACACGTCGCCATTGATCCTTACGTCGGCGGTGCCGTCGGCAAAGCCCTTGCCGCTGAAGGTGATCTCGGTGCCGCGGGAGGCGCTAGCCGAGTCAACGCTGACCTCGCGGTTCACCTGCACCCGGTTGATGTCATCAGCAGCCACCGCGTCAGCGTCCACGGCAACGGTGCCGATGCTGATGTCGTAGGTGCCGTGCCTGATGGGCAGGGTAATGCCCGCATCCTTGCGGAAGATCACCCGCGTATCGGTGGCAGATGGCAGGGCTACTGATAAGCCAGCCGCGTCGAAACCGACGTAGATGGTCACAGTCGTGCCGCTTACGGTCACATCTCCAGCTTTGACGTTTATGGCATTGCTACCGGTGCCGGCCCGGATATCAACGTCGTCAGGATGGATGCTGGTGGGCACACCGAAGCTGGCCAGACCCACCACGATGGTGTCGTCACTAATCGTGGCGACGGTGTCAGACGAAAGAGCGCCCTGGATCTCCAGGCGGCTGCCCGCGCCAGGGGTATTCTCGGCCGTGGCCATGTTCTCCCTTGCGGTGATGGCAAGGGTGACGACTACTGCGGTATTACCGTCGTTGACACCAATAGTATAGTCGCCTGCGGAAGCTGGGTTGGTGATGCCTCGAATGGTGATGACTATGTCCACATCAGCAAGTATCTGAACCTCACCGTCAACTGCAGGGTTAGACGCTTTGGAAGTGACTTTTATCGTTACCGTTTCAGCGTCGGCAAGGGTAGCATCCACGTCTACCTGTGCTATTGGGTAGGCGGAACCAGCCTGCGTTATGCTTAGCTCCGCAGGCAGAGCGTCGCCAGCGCTTCCGTCAGCGATCGTCGGAAAGTCGAATTCGCCGTCGCCGCCCGCGACGGTAAATGTTGCCACGCCATCGTGAACCACGTTTGCGCTGACCTGGAAAGTCGCTATTATGGTGACGTCTGTCGCGCCGGCTGTGTGGTTGCTTAGCGCGAAGGTGGCGTCGCTGTTCACGGTGGCACCCACGCCCTGGGCAGAGAAGACGCCCATGGCGAAGAGGGCGGCGAGGAGGCCTGCCGCCAGCAGAAGGGCAATCCCTGTGGATTTGCCAACTATTGAATTCATCTTTTGAAAATTCTCCTTTCGACAGGCTCGCTTGGGAAGTTGGGGCCACTCGAGCCCTCTGCTCCCTGGAGCCTGGTTTGCCCCCCCGCTACCGCGAGGGTGGCGGACTGATTTCAGGTCCGCTGCGGTATCGGGGCCACTCGAGCCCTCTGCACCGCCCGGCCTGGTGCGCCCTGGGGCCGGCTGGTGGGCCGTTGCGGAAACGGGGCCACATGGGTCCCCTTGCACCGCCTTGCCCGGTACCCGCTCTCGCGGGGATGCTGCCCGCCGTAGGGCTGTTGCCTGTTAAAGGCCATGTGGGAATCTGCCTGGATTCCCGCCCCGGTTAAGCCGGGGTATGTGACTTATTCGGGAATGTCCGCAGAGCGGTCCCGCCACTGGCGGGAGCCCGGTATCACATGGGCGGCATCCTCCTCACAATCGGGGATAGTCGGCGCGGGCCGACGGATTAGTCCATCCGGACGTAATGATAGCTCTAGCAGTATTACCCGCTCGTTACGGCGCGTCAAGGGTTTGCGCCGCAGATTTGGCGGTTTTCGTTGCGCGCGGAGGGACGGGTTAACCACAGAGAGCACAGAGAGAAGAGAGGGCGGAAGGCGCGGGGAGGGGGCGTGCATCCCCTCTCCCTCCGGGAGAGGGTTAGGGTGAGGGCTTCCCCCCTCTGTGCTCTCTGTGGTTAACCCCCGTCAGGTGAGGGCTAGGTGAGGCGTTCAATGAGGGTTGCTACGGCGGTGGCCGCGGGAGAGGGCGGGAGGACTGGGAATGACGGGCACCGGCAAAGCTGTTTTGATTGAGGCGCGATTACCCTGACAATGTCACCAGATGATTTGCCGCCGTTCCAGTTCCTCCACCTCCTCGCAAGGCAGCCCCAGAATCCCTGAGAACACGTCCAGATTGTGCTGACCGAGTGTTGGGGTCCATTGATCGATTTGAGCCGCAGTCTCAGAGAATCTCCACGGCGGAGCCACAGCTCTCTGTTGTTCCCCGGTTTCACTGTTGTACACCGTGGGGAAGGCATTTCTGGCCAGCAGGTGGGCGTCACGCATCATTGCGTCCGGCGCCAGCGACGGGAACGCAGCGACGCCGCGGCCCTGGAGTCCTTTTGTTACCTCATCGGCTGTATGCTGAATGGTCCATCCCCCGATCAGCGCGTCCAGTTCATCCCGCCTACGCCAGCGCCGAAAGGCATCTCCGAAACCGTCGCCTTCCGCCCAGGGAGGTGAGTCCATCGCCGCAACGAGGGCCTGCCACGCAGGCTCCGAGGCTACCGAGATGCTCACCCACTCGTCCTCGTCCAGGCAGCGGTAAACTCCTTGGGGAGCCGCGGACGGGTCTTGGTTGCCGGCCCGGTGTGGCTCTCGCGAGTTCATGGCGACGTCCAGCAGTTCCGGCCCGATGAACGACGTGGCCAGGTCGCGCACCGACACGTCAACGTGCTGACCCAGCCCGGTCCTCTGGCGTGCCGACAGCGCGGCCACTGCGGCCAGGGCGGCCAGCATCCCGCCGGTGTGGTCCATGGCGTGGCGCAGTTCCACCGGGGGCCCGTCGGCATAGCCGGTCAGGTGCCCCAGACCCCCCAGGGCAGCGAACATTGGAGCGTATCCGGCGTAGTTGCTCTCGGGGCCTGTTTGTCCATTTGAGGAAAGGGACACCAGGATGATATCCGGCCGGACCTCCTTCATGGCCTCGTAGCCAAGCCCGAGCCGCTGCATTACGCCGGGACGGAAGTTCTCAAGGACCAGTTCTGAAGCGCTGACGAGCTCCAGGGCCAGTTCCACCGCCCGCGGTTCCTTGAGGTTGAGGCACACGGACTTCTTGTTGGCGTTGATCTGCTCGAAACTGGAGGGCGGCTTGCCGTACATCGTGTGCGGACGGCGCGTGATGTCGAGGCGGGCTGAGCTTTCGATCTTAATGACCCGCGCTCCCAGCTCCGCCAGCATCAGGCCGGCAAAGGGCCCAGCCGCGTGCACCGAGAAGTCGGCCACGCGAATGCCGGACAGCGGTCCGTGCGGCCCGTGCGGCCCGTCGGCCGGGTTATCGCTGATGGAATCCATCTATCCACCTCCCCCGCGGGGTTTGGTCTCCCCCGCGGGGTTTGGTCTCCCCCGCGGGGTTTGGTCTCCCCCGCGGGGTTTGGTCCTGCCGACGGAACGAGCGCTAACGCTCCAGTTGACGCATGCTCCCGGTCCTGGTGGAAGTACTTGGCCCGCGCACCATTATCGCTGCCAGACCTCCCGCCGCCAACCCGCACAGGTGTCCCTCCCAGGATACGTAACCGTTGGTGGGCAATACGCCGGACAGCACCATCCACCCGAATACACCGGCGACGACGATGGCCACCATCACTGACAGGATGCTGAAATCGATCACGCCCTTTACCAGCAGGTAGCCGAACAGCCCGAAGACCAAGCCGCTGGCCCCAATATGCACCGCCGGTCTGCCGATCACCCAGACTCCCAGTCCTCCGGCAAGGATGATAACCAGGCAGACCCATGGAAAGCGGCTGCCGCTGCGAATGACCGCCAGGGTTCCGAGCGCCAGCAGGGCGACCGCGTTGGACTGGACGTGCAGGAAGCTCCCGTGCAGGAATGGGCTGGCCGGAATGCCGATCAACCCGCTCGTGGTGCGAGGCACCAGGCCGTAGGCGTTGAGGGCATGATCCAACGCGCCATTCAGCACCTCCAGTACCAAGATCAAACCAATGAACGCCATGAGTACATAAAGGCTGATGGACACCTGCGCCCCCCTGCCCGTCAATCCGCATCAGATTACTTCGGCTCTTGCCAGTGCAGTCAGGTCCAGATCCGAGTAGCCCAACGCGCCGTAGACCTCGGAGTTGTGCTCTCCCAGCAGCGGGGCGGGCCGGAGCGACGGAGGCGTTTCGGTCATGCGGAACGGCAGCCCGGCGTAATCGTAGTTCCCGGCTTCGGGATGCGGCACGCCGGCGAAGAAATCCCGCTCTCTCTGTTGGGTACTGCCGTAGACCTCAGCAGGGGTCAGGTATGGAGCGATGGGAACTCCGTGGGCCTGCCCCTCCCGGTAGAGCCACTCCCGGGTGTGCTGGGCGGTCCACTGCCGCAGGTTCTCGTTGATGGCCGCGCCGTGGGTAGCCGGGTCGCGGAACTTGTCGGGGCTCGCCCATTCAGGCTCGCCCAGCAGACGGGACAGCCCCTCCCACTGGCGTGGCTCCAGGGTCAGCAACTCGACGTACCCGTCGGCGGCCGGCATAACGCCGCCCACCCGGAAGAACCGCGAGAAGCGGGTTTCCATGAACCCCTCGGCCTCCAGCCGCTGAATGGGCAGGTACCCAATGGCAAGCTGCGCCTCCTGTAGCGAGCAGTCGATGGCCTGACCGGTACCCTCGTTCCACTGGACCACCACAGCGGCCAGAACCCCCACGGCTGCGGTCAGCCCGCCCTGATACGACGCCATCATACCGCCCGCCGTTATGGGCGCGCGTTCGGGAAACATGTCCAGGGCGAGGCCATTGGGCAGCAGGTTGCCCTCGCCGCCCGCGTGGAACACGTTTACGTCGTGGGCCGCATGATCCGAGTCAGGGCCGCTGGAGCCAAATGGAGTGACCGACGCGACAATAAGCCCTGGATGTTCCGCCTCAAACGACTCTCGTTGCAGACCACGGGACTGGGCCAGGGCAGGCGGCGAGTCGTGGATCACCACGTCAACCCCTGTGGCCAGCTGCCGCAGCATGTCCCGGCCCTGCGGGTCGTCAACGTCCAGCGTGATGGACCGCTTGCCGGTATTCAGGTAGAGGAACGTACCACTGCGCTCCAGGTGAGGATCATCTCCGGGGAACGGCCCGCGACGCCGCGACGGGTCCCCGGCCTTTGGCGGCTCAACCTTCACCACGTCGGCGCCCAGCGATGCCAGCAGCTTGCCGCAGTAGGGAACCGCGACCATTCCGCCCAGCTCCAGCACCCGAAGTCCGGCGAGGGCGGTTGGGTTCTCTGTCGCTGAAGCCACTAAATTTGACATCACGGCTTACTGGCTGCCGATCGAAATAGGCCCGACTTGATAGATGAACGGCCGATACTTGGGGTCAGGGATTGGCTTGCCAAGTTCTTGGGCGGTTTCAATCCATGCCCCTTTAGCCAGCTCAAGTTCGGCAAGAGCTTCTTGAGGGGAATTTCCAAAGGCGGAGCAAGACTCTAGATCAGGCGCGTCTGCAATGTAACCGCCATCCTCTTCGCTGTAAAAGATGTTGATATGATAGTCTTTCATTCGCTATTATCCAATTTCAAGCTATTCTTTTCGACCGTTCTCAGAAACTGCCTAAATTGGTATGGCTTTGTCTGACCATTCACTTCCTGAAGGCTGACGACCCCAAGAACCAAGGGGTGGCTGAATATGTAATGGCTTCCAGAAATCCTGTCTAAACCGAATCCAAATCCGTCAACCAAGTTCAGGAAGTCCCTGGATCGAATGTTATTTACGTTGCCCTCCGAAAGACGCTGCAATATTGCGTTGCCGACGCACCAATTAGCTGCCCCACAGTCCAAATAACATATCGCTCGTTTTCCGTTTTCTCAAATGTGGTGCAGCTTCCGTTTTTAAATGCAACGCAATCCCGCCGCTACTCGGGCAGGATGGGCGGCATCTGCTCCCCGCGCGGTACCTCGCGCAGGCTGAGGGCACGGCCGTCGGTGAACCAAGGCAGTCGCGGGTCTCGGGACGGCAGCATGACCGTGGCCTGGCCCGGCGCGGTGATCTCCCCGCGCTGGTTCTCGGCCCAGATTTCCAGGTCCACTAGCGGGGCGCCGTCGTGGACGTGC
The DNA here is from genome assembly GCA_965249355.1 of Dehalococcoidia bacterium. Taxonomy (GTDB): domain Bacteria; phylum Chloroflexota; class Dehalococcoidia; order Lucifugimonadales; family UBA3495; genus VXOI01. Next base: position 767,179 of record CBDFLW010000004.1, on the reverse strand, counting down.
TTGCCGATGACCCGGCCCTTGCACCACTGGGTGTCGCCATAGACATTGAAGCGGCGGCACTCGACGCGCAGGCGTTTCAAAAAGGCATCGTCGCCCATCCAGTTGGATACCAGCGTGCCCATCCACGACACTCGCTGGGGGCCGTAGTCGTAGGCGCCGGGAACGCCCACCGCCTCCGCCACCGAGTCGCGCAGGTGTCCGATCCCGGTGTATTCCAGCCCGCCGCCGGCCTCGGGGTTACGGAAGAAGTGGTCAGGGTGCCGCAATGCCTCCCGCAACAGCACGCCGTGTGCGCTGGAACGCCCGGTACCCACCAGGAAGGCCGACACGTCCTGGAGCGACAGCGGCCCGCGCACCACCGGCTCCAGCTCGTCGCCGATGTTGGTGTCCTCGTAGTAGCGGGTCTGGCCGCCCCGCGCCTTTTCCGCCAGCACCTGCTGGTCGATGGCCTCCAGCTCGTCGGGGGCGTACTCGTGGCGGCGCGGGACGCTGGCGTACTTGCCCCGCTCTCGTGAGGCGCGGCGCTGGTGGCGAGTACACCAGCCCACTACGCGAGCCAGCAGCTCGTCGCGCTGGTTGGTGTAGCTGGTTTCCACGAACTGAATCACCAGCGTTTCCGAGTAGCGGCTCTGGCGTTCCTGAACGTCCAGCACCCGCTCCACGCAGTTGACCGCGTCTCCGGGACGCAGGTTCCGGAAATACTCCCAGTCGTTGCCGGCGAAGAAACCGTGGACTCCCGGCAGCCCCCACCGGGTGCGGCCCGACCAGTGGCGCATGTAGGGGGCGCAGGGATGGCCGATGATGGAGCCGTACTTGGAGTAGGCGGCGTATTCCTGGTCCCGAAAGATGGGATTGGAATCGCCGATGCCGTTCACGAAGTTCAGCAGCGCACCCAGCGAAGCGTCGCGAACAAAGTTCTCGGTGCGCATCCGCGTGCCGATCATCGCCTTGGCGCGGGCGACGGCCTCCGGTGATATGCCGCCCTCGACCTCAGGCAGGGTCTCGACGACGCGCTCCCGTTCGTTCTGGCTGGTCATTTGTTCCTCTCCGCTTTCGTTGGTCAGCGCATTCTGTTGCAGGGACGCCCTAACCCTGTCCCTCCGAGAGAGGGAACAGAAGTTCCTCGCGGACAAATAGATGAAGCGAGGCGCGGGTGATTTCTACCAGATTACCTGCTCTTCTTCCAGACGGGTTACTTCAGACTCGTCCAGCCCCAGCAGGCCGCAGAACACCTCGCGGTTGTGCTCGCCCAGCAGCGGCGCGTGGCGCTGGATGCGGGGCGGGGTGCGGCTCAGGTGCCACATCAGGTTAAAGACCGGCTCTGTGCCCAACGCCGGATGCTCTATGTCCGAGTACAGGCCCCGTTCCCGGAAATGCGGGTTGAACAGCCTCCCCTCTGCGCCCAGCACCGGGAAGGCGGCCACGCCGTGGGACTGCAGCAGTTCCGTAACTTCCCACGCCGTTCGCTCCTGCGTCCATCCCGAAATCCGGGCGTCCAGCTCACGCCGGTGGTTAAGTCTGGCGTAGCGGCTGGCGAATTCCGGTTCACCGGTCCAGGCTGGATCGCCCATGGCCGCTACCAGCCCGCGCCATTCCTCGTTGGTGCGTACAGCGATGGACACCCACTCGTCCTCTCCACTGCAGGGATAATTGCCGTAGGGGGCCATCACAGGATCGTAGTTGCCCCTTGGCTGGGGAACCCGGCCCGTAAGCTCGTACTCCATCAACCCAGCGCCCATGGTTGCCACGGTGGCCCGGAGCATCGAAACGTCGATATACTGGCCTTGTCCCGTGCTCTCGCGCCGGTGCAGTGACGAGACGATGGCGAAGACCGCATGCAGCGCGCCGCACAGGTCGGCGTAGGCGTGCTTCAGGCCCAGCGGACGGCCGGTCTCGCCTTCAGCAGGCTCGTAGCCCATGGTGCTGTCCAGCCCCGACATCGCGCCGATGGACGGGGCATAAGCTCGCAGATCACGCAGCGGGCCGGTCTGACCGTTGGAGGTGATTGACGCCATCACCAGCCGTGGGTTGTCGCTGTTTAGCGTCTCATAGTCCAGCCCCAACCTCTGCATCACTCCGGGCGAGAAATTCTCTATGACCACGTCGCATTCCGTAGCAAGCCGTCGCGCCAGCTCCACTGCCTCGGGGCGGGTGGTGTTGAGGGTGATGCTGCGTTTGCCCCGGTTCACGTTGTGAAACATCGGGTTCTGTTCCGGGTCCGGCTCGTCTCCGATGATGGGACGCCCCAAGCGCATGTAGTCCATGCGCTGGCGAGTTTCGACCTTGATTACCTCGGCGCCCATATCGGCCAGGATCATGCCGGGTACCGCCCCGGCAAGTACCCAGCCGAAGTCCAGCACGCGGTAGCCGTCAAGAGGGCCGGGGTTGTCTTCGATCTGCGGCATCGTTCAGGAGGCCTTCGGCGCTAGTCGAAACTGAAGGGAGGATAGGCGTCCACCAGAAACCAGGCGTATGCGCTGACCCGGTATCGCCAGCGATCTATCCCCATGATGATGTCGAACATGCCGCGGGGGTAGCGACCGGTGAACAGCACCACCAACAAGGCAAACAGAGTCAGCAGGCCCCCAATAGTGTTCAGGAAATAGGTGATAATCAAGTGCGGGATGACAAGAATCCAACGGAAGAGAGCAGTCAGACGGGATGAACGCTCCGGGTACTCGATTATCAGGTCCGCCGGGTAGCCCTCGCTGGGCCCGAAGGAAAAGGGCGGGTACCGGTCGGTGTTTCCCGCCTCGTAGGAGTAGAAATTGACCCGCCAGTACCACCGCAGCAATCCCGCGTGATAACCCCACAGAAACGATGGGTAGCGGCCAGTGATGACAATCGCCAGCCAAGCCACCGGCGTGGTGACAATGACGGGGATCGACAATAGCCAAAGCACTATTCCATGGGGAATAATCAGTATCCATTTGATGAGCCATAGAAAGCGGTTCACCCGCTCAGAGTATTCTCCGGTCAGCTCCACCGGGTAGGCGCCGTATCCAGCCATGGGGAAACCTCCTCGGCCCCGGTTGTTGCCACAGCGGTTGCAGCAAATCCCGCCGGTTGCGGGCGGGCATCAAGTATACCCGACATACCGGCGGCTAGGCGCCTCAGATAATCCCGGTCCGGTATAGTTGGGCCACGTCTTCAGGCTGGTATCCCAGTTCGCCGCAGTAAATCTCGCTGTTGTGTTGGCCCAGCCTCGGCGCGGGGTGCGGGGAGTAGGAACCTGTCGGCTCCAGAAATCGCGTAGGGCGGACCGGGAAAGGCTACGGGCCCCGTGTCGGGGCGTTCAATCCGGGCGAACAGCGAGGCCAGGCTGGGGTCGCGGCGCACTTCGTCGAAGCCACGTACCGGGGCCAACGGGATCCGGTGCTCCAAGGCCATATCCAGCAGTTCGGCCTTCGTATGTTGCAACAGCCATTCCTCGACGTAGCCGTCAACCTCGTCGGCGTACTCGTTGTTCATCACTGTCCGGTTGCGGAAGCGGGGTTCCTGCGACCACTCGGGGCTGCCCATCAGCTCCAGCAGGCGGCGCCATTGCCGTCCCTCGGGCGAGCCGACGAAGATGTAGCCGTCCTTGCAGCGCAGGATGCAGTTGGGATAAGGGAAGTCCAAGGCGTGATGGCCGGTGCGGCGGGTTACGCGCCATTGGTAGACTGCCATCAGGGCCTCCGGGCCGTTGTACAGCCCGGCCATCGACTCGATTTCGGAGATGTCGATGTTCTGGCCCTGCACGTTGCCCTCCCTGGCAAGTAACGCCATCACGATGGACGAGGCAGCGGCAGCCCCGGCAAAGTAGCCTACTCCTGGCGTGCCGAATGTCAGCGGCTCGCGCTCGGGGCTGCCCAGCCCCTCGCAGATACCGCCGCCTGCGGCAAGGTTGATGTCGTAGGCCATCCAGTTGCGGTACGGCCCCGTCAGCCCAAAGGGAGTGATGGAGGCCATCACCAGTCCGCCGTTGTGCGCCCTCAGCGCGTCGTAGTGCAGCCCGACCCGGTCCATCTTGATGGGATGGAGGTTGTGCACCAGCACGTCGAACCGGGAGACCAGACCGGCGAGCATCTCTCGACCCGTCGGGGTTTCCAGATTCAGCGTAACGCCCCGTTTGTCGGCGTTCAGGTAGAGGAACAGGCCGCTGCGCTCGCGGTGGGGCAGGTCGCCGGGGTAGGGGCCATAGTCGCGGGCCCAGTCGCCGACGCCGGCGCACTCGATTTTTACCACGTCGGCGCCCATGTCCGCCAGCAATTTGGCGCAATAGGGCGCCGAGATGAACTCCCCCAGCTCCAAGACCCGCAGGCCGTTCAGGAGTCCGTAGGTCATGCCGTCGCGCCGCCGGCATACCGGGACAAACCGTGCAGGTGGGTGGCCAGCTCATCGGGCGCCGACAGGAACGGGGAGTGCCCGGTCTGCATGGTTATTATCTCGGCACAGAGCAGGGCGGTGTACATCTCCCGGGCCAGCTCGGGGGTGACTCCGTTGTCCAGTGCGCACTCGATGTAGACGCGTGGCACCCGGCCAAAGTTGGCCTCGGTAACGCGCATGGGCGACACCAGCGGGCCGGTTGGCTGCGGCACCAGCATGGACTTCGCCCACTCAACGTCCTCCGGAGAACAGTCGTTGTAGAACCGGTGCTGTGTCAGTTCCGGCTTGTACACAATGTGGCTGAGGTCCTCCGCGATGTTCCAGGTTGTCCGGGTTTCCAGCGCCCGGCGCACTTCGTCCGGCTCGCTGGATGTTGCCGAGGTGAATGATTCACCATCCCTTATCAGCAACGCCGTCAGGTATACCAGGACCGCGATCTTTTCGGGGCGCAGCTCCGCGGTCCGGCTGATGGATACGCCACCCAGGCTGTGCCCCACCAGCACCACGGGCCCGTCAAATGTGTCAAGGACTCCGCAGACGTGTTCGGCGTAGGTATCCAGCGTGACTTCGGCCAGCGGCGTGTCGTCGTGGCCGTTGCCTGGCAGGTCCACCGCGACCACCGTATGGCCTTGCCGCTCAAGAAAAGGCACGATCCGCTGCCAGCACCATGAACCGTGGCCCGAGCCGTGCACCAGGACATAATTTGCCATAACGTCCCTCCGGAATTATCCACTTCCTATATTAGGGATGGTTGTGGTGAGGGCTTCCCGCCGGCTCTACACTCTTACACCAGCAAACTGCGGCGCAGTTTCCCAATCGTCTCGTCTGTTACTCCATGATTTCGCAAGTATCTCTCCGAGCCGCCGTACTCTCCCTGCAGAGTGTCGCGAAAGCTCCGGAATGCCGCCGGTTGGGCGGCCAGCGACTGCGTCGTGGCCGTGTTGTTGCGCTCCATCGCCTTGATTCGTTGGAGCACCCCGGCGATCACCTCGTTTGTCAGCAGATAATCGGCGACAATTGTCTCGGCGTCCACACCCAGGACTTCGAGGATCACCGCGGCCAGCAGCCCAGTGCGGTCTTTACCAGCACTGCAGTGGAAGACCACGCTGCCCTGTCCTGCGGCAGGTTCAGCATCGATCGAATCCGCTATCGTGTTCACCGCTTCGGCCACTGCCGAGCCGGAGTTATGGATCAGCCACTGGTACGTCGACGACAGCCTCTCCACTACGTCGTCACCGGTAAAGGGCGGGATACCGCGGCCCTCCAACAGGGGAAGGTGCCGGTATTCTACCCCCAGTTCAGGCAGCGGCCCCCGCCCATCGCGATCCGATTCGTTGGAATTCCGCAGGTCCACGACCAGCCCGATGTTCAACTCCTCGATGGCCAGGCGGGAATCTCTGGGGGTCATCTCCTGCAGCGCGTCGCTGCGGAATAGGCGCCGCCACCGTACCCCCTGGCCCTGGGTGTTGCGGTATCCGCCCAGGTCGCGGAAGTTGACGCATCCCTCCATGGGCAGCCAGCGCGAGAATTCCCAGTGCGTCTTACTCGCCCGGCTCACGCTCCTTGCACTCCCATTTCGCGGGCTATTTCCAGCATCGCGCGTGCCGTTTCCTCGTGGGCAATGTCTACCATGTCGCCGCCGAAGGTCACCGCCGCGCCCCCTTCGGCTCGCGTCGACTCCATTGCCTCGATCAGCCCCTTGTAGTGCGCCACCTCCTCCGGCGAGGGAGTGAAGACCTCGTTTACCAGCGGCACGTGGGAGGGATGGATAAGGTGCATCCCGGTGTAGCCCAGCTGTTTGGCCTGTAGCGCCGACTTCCGCAACCCTTCGAGGTCGTGAATGTCCATCCACCCGCCGCTCATCGGGTAGGGGATGCCAGCGGCGCGCACGTCCACCAGGACCTTGGAGCGCAGAAACAGCGTTTCCATCCCCTCGGGCGTCCACTGGAAGCCGATGGAGCGGGCGGTATCGCCGCCCTTCCCTCCGCTGGCGCCCATGTGGGCCACTCGTGGTGAGGAAATAGCGATCTCCCAGGACTGCCGGATGCCAGAGGCGGTTTCCAGCGACGGGTCGACAAAAATTTTGCCGATCTCCAGACCCTTCTCCCGCTCGAAATGGCGCAGCAGGGTGTCAACCTCAACCACATCCTCCGGTCCCTCCACCTTGGGCAGCAGGACGCAGTATAGGTAGGCGCCGACCACCGCCTCCAAGTCTCCACCGGTCAGCCCGGTCTCGAGGCGGTTGACCCGCACCACGATGGTCTGTCCCGCTTCGCCCAGCTCCTGCACCATCCGGCCCACCGAATCCCGGGCGGCTGGCTTCTGGTCGGGTGGGACCGAGTCCTCCAGGTCCAGGATCAGCGCATCGGCATTGAAGCGCGGCGCCCTGCGCATCCAGTCTTCCTTGTTTCCCGGAACGAACATCTCCGTTCGGATGGGCTTGGCCTTGAATCTCCCGTTGCTGGTTGTCAATGGATTCCCCCTGAGCGTACCGGACTCCTGTATGCCTTTGCTGCCGGTTTTTGCTTCGAACAGCGTAGGGGCGCACCGCGGTGCGCCCAGTGTTGTCTGGCTGAAAGCTCGTTCCGGCCCCCGACGTTCCAGTCCCCGACGTTCCAGTCCCCGAACTGCCCGAACTGAGGGGCGCACGGCTGTGCGCCCCTACGCGGCTGCTACGGTAATAGCGGGGCCGCTGCCTACACCACGCCCTGCGCCTTGAGCTCTGCGATCTGGGCATCACTTAGGCCCAGGATCTTGTTGAAGACCTCGTCGTTGTGCATTCCCAGAGTTGGCGCACCAGACAGCGGCGGAAGTTCGCCGCCGGAAAACCTGACCGGGAAGCCAGCAGCCACCGCACCCTCCACCGGCTCGTTCATCGCGCCGTGCTTCATGGGGACCAGACTGCCGCGGTCCCAAAAATGCGGGTCGCGCATCACCTGCCCGGCCGTGCGGACGGGTGCGCAGGGCACATCGTGGCTCTCGAGGCACTCCTGCGCCGCCTCGAGGGTCATCCGGCCGATGCGGTCCTGGATCTCCTGCCTGGCCTCCTCCACGTTGTCGGTGCGCTTCACGTAGGTGTCGAAGCGCGGATCGTCCAGCATTTCCGGGCATTCCAGGGCGTTGCACATGCGCCGCCACTGGTCGTCGCTGGTGACCGTGATTGAAATGTCGCCGCCGATGGCGCTGTACAGACCCGTGGGGCCGCTGCGGCTGATGTTGCCGGTGCGAAGGGGCAGACCGGCATCGATGCTCTCCTCGAGGTTTTCCATGAACATCAGGGACACCAGGGTGTCCATCATGGATACGTCGAGATACTGACCCATTCCGGTACGATCCTTTTCCCGCAGCGCGGCAAGGATCGAGTAGCAGGCGAACATCGGGGTGACCAGGTCGCCAACGTAAAACCCCACCTTGGTGGGAGGGCCGTCGGCGTCTCCGTTGATGTCCATCAGACCGCTCATGCCCTGGATCTGGGGGTCGTGGGCCGGCTTGTCCTTGTAAGGACCGGTCTGTCCATAGCCGGAGATTGAGGCGTAGACAATGCCCGGGTTGACTGCTGCCACCACCTCGTATCCCAGGCCGGCGCGGCGGAGCGAGCCGGGGGCCAGGTTTTCCAGCACCACGTCGCTCTGCTTGGCCAGCTCGAGGAACAGCTCCTTGCCCCTCCCGGTTTTCAGGTCGATGGTCACGCTCTTCACGCCCTGGGTCCGCTTCAGGAAGCGCGTCGAGATGTCCTCGTCGGAGTTGCGGCGCGCGTGGGTGCCCTCAGGCCCGGCGAAGGGGCCATTACCCCGCACCGGGTCGCCGCGTCCGGGAATCTCGACCTTGATGACCTCCGCGCCCAGCCGCGCCAGGCTCATCGACGCAAAGGGACCCGCCAGGTAGACCGTAACGCTGAGCACTCTGATGCCCGAAAGTGGCTGCATGCGTGTCTCCTTACGGAATCACAGGCCTACTCGAACTCCACCGGTTCATACTCGGAAAACTCGATTACCTCTCTCGGTGTATAGCGCTCGATCACCCTGCTGTATTCAGCCAACCTCCCGTGCAGCCAGTCGATCATATCTGGCCAATTGTCGCGGTTATTGGTGTCGATGGTGAGGGACTCGGAGGAATCTCCAAGGTTGAGCTGAAGCCCCTCCCTGTACGAGGAAACCAGCCGTGCCGCGTCCACGTCATAGCCGCGGCTGTGCTCTACGAGGTAGATTCCGACGCTGCCGTCCGCCACATACTGGGACACTAGGGCGCCACCCAAGCGGTGATAGATATTGCTGTGAGAGTGTTCTTCGGCAATATCGACCTCACTGGGACACTGCTCGGCGTAGGCCCGCCAGAAATCACTGCGCTTGCGGCGAAGGCGGTTCAGGCGGTCGTTGATCCTGCCAGCGCTCTGGGCGGGCTGGTTCAGCGCCATTACCCTCCGGTCCCAGTCGTGGGGCTTCTCCAGGACCTCGAAAATGGGAGCGATCGGAGCGGGAAATTCTCCAATTCGCACCGCGCGGACCCTCACGGCGAAGAAGTTGAAGTCGCCGGGCGTGTTGATGTTGAGCCAGCGGATGGTAGACAGGTGGGCAGGCAGGAATTCCCTGGCCACCCATATCGCGGACTGGGCCTCAAGCCGCGCCATGTTGCTCAGAATCCGGCCCAAGTGAGCGTGATCGGTGTTGTCCAACTGGTTTTCGATCACTACCCGGCTGTCATTGACCGGAAAGGTGGCCAGTACGTCAGCAGTGAATCCGTCCACCGACACCTGGCTGTCGTCGGGCTCGATGGCAATACCGATCACCCTGGACAATCGCTGGAGGTTATCCTCCAGCCATGGTGTGAAGTCGCCGGCCTCATCGGGCCAGGCCTCACGCAATTCGACTTCTATTAGCTCGCTAAAATCCATATCGCTCTCCACTGGAAAAGGGCTGCGATTATTCTAACACCCCGCCGTCTGCCTTGTGGTACAATCCCCTTGCTTTGCGGGGCCCCTCTTGCGGGCCCTGCTGCGTTCGCATAATTCGTTCCCCAAACTCCGCGCGAGGTGGATTCAAATGGCATCCAATATCGTCCTGTCCAACACCGATTTCAAGGTCGTAGGTACGCGACCGGTGCGGCACGACGGCACCGACAAGGTCACCGGCCGGGCCAAGTATGGGGCCGACTACGACTCGGCGGGGACGCTTTTCGCCAAGGTACTGCGCAGCCCGCACGCCCACGCCCGCATCAAGTCCATCGACACCAGCAAGGCCGAGGCCGCCCCAGGAGTCCGCGCCGTGATCACTGGAGCGGACGTTCCTACCGACAGCGCCGCCGCCCGCAAGGTTATGGCCAAGGACAAGGCCCTCTACAAGGGCCACCCGGTCGCTGCGGTCGCCGCTGTCAGCGCCCACGAGGCCGAGCAGGCCCTGGCGTTGATCGAGGTTGAATACGAGGTGCTCAAGGCAGCGACCGAGGTGCGCCAGGCCATGGCCGAGGACGCCGAGCTGCTCCACGAGGACCAGACCACCACGGAGATGGGCGAGGAAACCAGCAATCACAGCAATATAGCCACCCACTTCCGCTACGAACAGGGCGACCTGGAGCAGGGCTTCGCCGCCGCCGACGTAATCGTGGAAAGGGAATACTCCACCGCCACCGTTCACCAAGGCTACATAGAGCCCCAGAACGGCGCGGCCTTCTGGAACACCAACGGCGAACTGACAATCTGGGTCAGCACGCAGGGCGCTTTCACCACCCGTGACGCCCTGGCCGGAGTGCTGGACCTGACCGTTTCCAAGGTCAGGGTCATTCCGATGGAAATCGGCGGCGGCTTCGGTGGCAAGATTCCCATATATCTTGAGCCGCTGACCGCCCTGCTTTCCAGGAAAGCCGGCGTGCCGGTAAAGTCGGCCATGACCCGCGCCGAGGTCTTTGAGGCCACCGGCCCCACTTCCGGTTCCTACATGCATGTAAAAATGGGGGCAACCAACGACGGCAAGCTAGTGGCTGCCGAAGCAATGCTCGCCTTCGACGCTGGCGCCTTCCCCGGATCTCCGGTGACCGCCGGGGCCCAGTGCATGTTCTCTTGCTACGACATCGAGAACGCCAGGGTCGACGGATACGACGTGGTCGCCAACAAGCCGCCGGTGGCTGCCTACCGCGCGCCGGGCGCACCTATCGCAGCCTTCGCCGGCGAGACTGTCGTGGATGAACTGGCGGAGAAGTTGGGTATCGATCCCCTTGAATTCCGCCTCCGCAACGCCTCCAAGGAAGGTAGCCGGCGCGTTGACGGCCCGGTCTTCCCCAAGGTAGGCAATATCGAGCAACTGGAAGCCGCCCGCGAGTCCGAGCAGTACCAGCGCAAACTGGAGGGCACCAACCGCGGGCGCGGTGTGGCCTCCGGCTTCTGGTTCAACATTGGACTCCAGTCCAGTGCCGCCATCAGCGTACAGGCCGATGGCACCATCTCGCTGGTGGAAGGCTCGACCGACATCGGTGGCACCCGCGCCTCCATCGCCATGCAGGCCGCCGAAGTCTTGGGCATTCCTGCCGAAGACGTTGATCCCAGCGTGGGCGACACCGACTCCGTGGGATACACCTTCCTTACCGGAGGCAGCCGCACCACCTTCGCCACCGGTTGGGCGGCCTACGAGTGCGCCCAGGAAATCAAGCAGAAGATGATCGAACGGGCCGCCGGCATCTGGGACGTGGATGTCGCGGACGTCGACCTCATCGACGGCGTGTTCCAGCACACCTCCGACCAGGAACTCCAGCTGGGCTTCAAGGAGTTGGCCGGGCAGTTGAACCGCACCGGCGGGCCCATCTCTGCCCAGGTCAGCGTTGACCCCCGGGGCGCGGGCGGCGCTTTCGCCACCCACATCGTGGATGTGGAAGTGGACCCCGACACCGGCAAGGTCACCATCCTGGACTACACCGCGATCCAGGACGTCGGCAAGGCCATTCACCCCAGCTACGTGGAGGGCCAGATCCAGGGCGGCGTGGTGCAGGGCATTGGCTGGGCTCTGAATGAGGAGTACCGCTTCAGCTCCGAAGGCAGGATGGAGAATTCCTCCTTCCTCGACTACCGGATGCCCACCAGCCTCGACCTTCCTATGATCGGAACCGTGATCGTCGAAGTGGCCAACCCCGGCCATCCCTACGGCGTCCGCGGCGTCGGTGAGGTGCCGATCGTGCCTCCCATGGCCGCTGTCGCTAACGCCATCTATGACGCCATCGGCGTGCGAATGAACAAGCTCCCCATGTCTCCCGATGCGATCCTGGAAAGCCTCTGGGAGAAGAATGGTCAGCCCGCCGGCCTGTCGCAGGCCGCCGACTAAATTCACTGGGAATCAGGTTCGCAGGTACATGTAGGGGCGCACAGCTGTGCGCCCCTACGGCCATATTGGGCGGTACCGGTGAATCCACAGGAATGGTGGCCTTGGCTATGCGGATCCGCATGAATCAATTGGCAGGAGAATCGAGATGACCAGAGTACCCTATGCTACACGTGAGGGGATGGACGCCGCAGGACAGGCAATCTGGGACGAAATCGAGACCTCACGGGGAGGGGTGGCACGCAACTACGCTGCAATCCTGAATAACCCGCAGGCCGCCGGCGCCATGGCCGGGTTGGGCGGCTATGCGCGGTACGAAACGCCACTGCCGCCGCGCATCAAGGCCCTTGCCGTCCTGACCGCCGCCCGCGAAGCCTGCGGACACTACGTGTGGACGGTCAACCAGGCCGCAGCCAAGCAGGCGGGGATTTCGGACGAGGCCATTGCAGCCATCCGCGAGTACCGTGCCCCGGCTGGCTTCGATGCCGACGACGCTACAGTGGTGCAGTTCGTCCTGGAGCTTCTGCGTCAGCATCGCGTCTCCAACGCCACCTTCGAGGCGATGCGGGCACTGGTCGGCGACGAGGGCGTGGTGGATGTGCTGGTGGTGAGCGGCTACTACCACACCCTGGCCCACTGCCTGCAGGCCCTCGACGTTGACCTGCCCGAAGGCACGGCAACCGCGCTCACCTACTAGGGGTGTGCGTCACTGCTCGACGCGCTCCCAACCGGCCCTTTCCGCGAAAAGCTTGCCATCGCTTTGGTCCGAAGGGACCTGTGGCAGGCCTCTGGAAGTTTTTCCATGTCGGAAAGCGAACCTGAAATCACAAAAGTCCCCACGCCGTTATTCAACCAACTCATCGGCTCACTGGCCTACGCCGCCTGAATGTACAAAGTCCAGCCAAGTTCCGTCAAAAGCGCGCCATACCAAATGATCTGACCTTGCCGCGTTCATCCCCTCCGTCGGCCTCTCCAGTGTTGGGTGTACTATATGGGAGTTATGCCAACCTACCCTCACGTAGAGAACTACTACGACGAAAAGCGACGCCTCATCGACTTCGCCGGCTCGGACAACGAGCAGAGCATCCGCGGCGCCTTCTCCAACTGCCTTGACGCCTATTGCCGCGAGCACCGGGAGAAGTTGGCCTTGGTGGACGAACTAGAGGCCGCGCTCCACAACCGGCCCGACGGCACGGTCAAGGACTCCCTGCGCATGGTCCGCGGCTACTGAGAAGCCAAGGACTCCCACGACGACCTCGACGCCGAAATCCAGGCCAAGTTCAACCGAGGCTACCCCCAGGACAACATCATCTTTGAGGATTCGCAGACCGCCGTCCTGTTCCAGAACCGCAACGAGGAGATGCGGGTTGATATGTCCCGCCCCGGCGAGCTGCACCGCCTCATCCGGGCCTTTCTCGACTACGAACTGCCCGAGATCGAGGAGTTCCGTCAGGCCCAGCAACAGTTCAAGGCCGACCTCCCCGCCGTGCTGGAGAACCTGCGCCAAACCCTGGCCGACGCCGAAGCCAACAACGCCCGCTACCAGGACGGCGCCGCCCGCTTCCTCGCCCACTGCCAGCAGACCATCAGCCCATCCGTGTCCGGCGAGGATGTGCGCGAGATGCTGTTGCAGCACATCCTCACCCAAGACATCTTTCTGCGAGTGTTCGGCGAGGACCAGTTCCACCGCGAGAACAACATCGCCCGCCAGCTTGCCGCCCTGGAGCAGACCTTCTTCACCGGCGACGTGCGACGCCAAGCCATAGACCGCCTACGGGCCTACTACGGGGCCATCGGGCGGGCCGCCGACGACATCGCAGAGTACGCCGAGAAGCAGAAGTTCCTCAAGGCGGTCTACGAGGATTTTTACAAGGCCTACAATCCGGCCGCCGCCGACCGCCTCGGCGTGGTCTACACCCCCAACGAGGTTGTGGACTTCATCATCCGGGGCGCGGATCACCTGCTGCAAAAGCACTTCGGGCGGAGGCTGGCCGACGAAAACGTGCAGATTCTCGACCCGGCAACCGGCACCGGCACCTTCGTAACCAGCCTGATTGACTATCTGCTTGCCGACCGCTTGGAGTACAAGTACCGGAACGAATTCTACGCCAACGAAGTCGCGATCCTGCCCTACTACATCGCCAACCTCAACATCGAGTACAGCTACCGCGAGAAGACCGGCAGCTACCTGGAGTTCCCCAACCTCTGCTTCGTGGACACCCTCGACAACATGGCCTGGCAGCAATCCGGCGCCACCGGCGGCGCAGTCACCCGCCAGGCCGCCTTCAACCTCGGCGGCCTCTCCGAGGAGAACTGGATCCGCGTCCAAGAACAGAACGAAAAAACCATTAGCGTCATCATCGGCAACCCGCCCTACAATGACAGTGCAGCACTCTTTGGGGGGACGGCAGTGCAAAATCGGGAATATCCTGAGATAGACCGCCGCATCAGGGAGACACCTACGTCAAGGAAGGCACGGCGCAGAAGACGCACCAGTACGATATGTACAAGCGGTTCATCCGCTGGGCGTCGGACCGGCTGGCCGACGACGGGATTATTGCTTTCATCAGTAATAGCGCGTTCTGGATTCCAAACAGGATGACGGATTTCCGGAAAGTCGTGCCGATGAATTCAACGAGCTGTGGGCGATTGACCTTGGCAACGCCCGCACCAGCGGTGAGCGGCGCCGCCAAGAAGGCGGGAACGTCTTTGACGATCAAAACCGGCGTTGGCGTTGCCATTACTTTCTCGTGCGGCGGCAAGGGGACAGCGAGTTTCAAGGTCTTTTACAACGCTGTCAAAGACGCCAAAGCTCCTGACAAAGCTAACATATATCCAAGGCAAAGCTGGATGCGACCTTTGACTTCGTGGAAATCACACCCGACGCTGAAAACAACTGGCTCAACCAGTCCAACAGCGACTTCGACAGATCTGATGGCCCTTGCAAACCGGCAGACCAAGCTCGCCAAATCTACCGATGGTGAACAGGCAGTGTTTGGTTTGTATTCGATGGGTATCAGCACCAACCGAGATGAATGGGTATACGATTTTGATGAGAAAGGTATCGCCGAAAAGTCCTTTTCTTTTGTAGAACCGATCGCAGCGAAATGCAACGATTTGATTGAGAAGCAATGCGAATTCAGTTGGTAGTTGGGTAAGCAAGTCATCAAGTGGACCACCGAATTAGAGCGACAGGTTTGGCCAATGGAGATAATCTTCATTCTCGACGAAATATAGTCCCCGGTCTATATCGCCCATTTGTCGTGAGCCAAGCATTGTTACTATGCGCCAATCATCACGACATCGCCGGTACCAAATGCCACAGAAATATTCCCAACTTCAACCAACAAGCAACAAGCTGATTTGTTTTACTGCCGTCGCGTCCAACAAGAGCTTTCTATGTACTGGCTACAGACAAGGTTGACCTACACCTCGCCGGCGACACTCAATGCCTGCCCCTCTACCGCTACACGGCCGAAGGGCCAGCGCGTCAGCAACATCACGGAATGGGGACTGCGGCAGTTCAGCGAGCATTACGGCGAGGACGGCATCACCGCCGAGGACATCTTCGCTTACACCTACGCCGTGCTGCACGACCCGGAGTACCGTGAAAAGTACTCCGTTGACCTGCTGCGGGAGTTCCCGCGGCTGCCGCTGTATCACGACTTCCCCGCTTGGGCGCGAATGGGCCGCGAGCTACTGGACTTGCATATCGGCTTCGAGTCGGCGGAACCCTACCCGTTGGAGCGGGTGGAGCAGTCCGGCCCGGCGGGCAAGGCAGTCCTGAAGGCAGACAAGGGAATCGGCGCCATCGCCCTGTACAGCAAGACCACGCTGACCGGCGTGCCCGAATCGGCGTGGCGCTACCCCCTCGGCAGCCGATCGGCGCTGGAGTGGGTGCTGGACCAGTACAAGGAGCGCAAGCCCAAGGATCCCACCATCCGCGACCTCTTCAACACCTACCGCTTCGCCGACCACAAGGAGCGGGTTATATGCCTGCTGCAACGGGTCTGCGCCGTCAGTGTCCAGACTGTCGCCATCGTAGACCGGCTGGGCGAGATGTCGGACCTTGCCCCCAAGGACAGTGCGTAGGCGACTCTGGCCCTGGACACCGGTGGAGTTCCCACGTGGAAACTATCCCCCATTAGGCAGATTCCGGTGGCGCTCACCAGCTGACCGCCAAAGCCCATGGGCTCCCGCGCAGCCTGTCTCCGTGGAATCGAGGGCGTTGCCGTCCCTTGAAGCCTGCGCGGTCACTCCAGCCGCCTGATTTTTGGCAGGGCGACCGCCGCTATGCAGGAGATCGCGGCCAGCGCCGCGCCGTTAATCAGGAGAGCCCTCGGTGCGCCCACGGTGCCAGCCAGGGCACCAACCCCCACGTGGCCCACGGGGGCGAAACCAATACTGAGCACCCAGGAACCCATGGCGCGTCCCCGCTCCTCGTCGGATACGATCTCCTGCATCAGTGTCTTGTAAAGCGTATCCACGGCCATACCGCAGGCATTGACGAATAACAGCACTCCCAAGAAAGAGAAGATGTCGCCTGACAGGGAGAATGCCATCAATCCCACGCCGAACCCCAGTGCGGTGACAAACATCATCAGGCCCTTCTTCCGGACCGTGCCCAGTCCTGCAAGCAGCCACACCCCCAACAGGCCCCCGGCCTGCCTGCAAGCAGTCATCACCCCCAGCCCCGTCGGCCCAACCTGCAGCACCTCCTTGGCGAATACCGGCAAGAGGGTGCTGTGGGTAAACCCCAGCACCTCCGTGGCCGCAGTCAGCATCATCAGGATCAGGAGCAGCTTGTAGTTGCGAAGCAGCCTGATGTATCCCGTGAGGTTCCTGAACACCGAAACGGCGGCTGGCCGCCCGGTTAGTGAGGAGACGGAGCGGCCGGGATTGGAGATGGCCAGAGTCATGGCGGCGGACGCCAGGTAGCAGACCGCAGCCGCCACGAACTGCCACCCCGGTCCCACGGCCTGGATGACTGCCCCGGATGTAAGAGACCCCACTATGCCTCCGCCCTGCATGGCCATGGCGCCCAAGGCCAAGCCGTTCAGCGCATACTCCGGGCCCACGATGTCGTAGGTGTATGTCTGCCGGATGGTCAGGATAAAGGCAAATGTGCTTCCAAGTGCGGCCACCAGTGCGATAACGACCCAAACGTTGTCCAGGCCGCCGAGCAGCAGCAGGCCCATTGCCAGGACGACCGCGGACGCCCCAATGGTCCCGACCCGTAGCAGCCACCGCCTCTCCCACCGGTCGGCAATCGCGCCGGAAAGAAGTCCCAGCATGAAAAAGGGCACCATCCGGGCCGCGGCGCCCACGCCAATCATCAGTTCCGATCCGGTCAGCTCGAAAATGAGCCATCCAACCGACACCTGCTCCATCCCCGTGGCCAGCGAATAAAGCAGCGTGGAGGCCCAGAGCAGGCGAAAGTCCCGAAAGCCCAAAGATGCGGCCCAATTCCAAATACCGTTCACACCCGCGTCTAAATCCCGCGTCTAAATTTTTTTGGCAAGGCGATGATACACCTGCTCGAGATAGAGTCCCCATGCGGCAGACCTGCACGATTCATCGCGTATTCCTGTCGGCGCCAGCCGCACCGGCGTTCGTTGGTTCAAAAGTACGCAAGATCAGGAAGGGGCAGCGGCTGTACTTTCAAATATACGCCACAGAGTGGACGTTAATGCAGTGGAACGGAGTTGACGGGAACGTTGCCCGTGGCGCCTTAAACCCAAAGTGGTATTATTGCCGCAACCCATCAGCCCATTGGAGGTGGCGACGTGCCTTTCGGAAATGAGGACTGGCTGGCCCTGACGCCTGAAGACCCGATCGAGCCCGATATTCCGCTCTGCGACCCGCATCACCACTTCTGGGACCAACGGCTTCAGAGCATCCCCTACCAGCGCTACCTGCTCCATGAGCTGATGGCGGACCTCGACTCGGGCCACAACGTCCGGTCCACCGTGTTCGTGGAAGCCCGGTCGATGTATCGCGCCTCGGGACCGGAGGAACTGCGGCCCGTGGGAGAGGTCGAGTTCGTGCAGGGCCTGGCAGCAGCCAGCGCCAGCGGCGTCTACGGGGAGGCGAGGGCCGCAGCGGCCATTGTGGGACATGCCGACCTGAAGCTGGGCGAGGGAGTCGCCTCCGCGCTCGAGGCATTACAGGCGGCCAGCCCCAATCGCTTTAAGGGCATACGCCACAACGTGACCTGGAGCCCCGACCCCCTGATCGAGGACCGCGAGACACAAGGCATCATGGCCAACGAGTCCTTCCGGACCGGCGCCCGGGTCCTGGCCCGCATGGGATTTTCGCTGGACGTGATGCTGTCGTTCCCGCAGTTGAACGAGCTTGTCGACTTTGCGCGGGCGGTACCGGAGGTCTCTATCATCCTGAATCACCTGGGCGGCGTCAGCCGCACGGGCATCTACTCCGGCAAGGACGATGAGATCATCCCGGCCTGGCGCGAAGGCATGGCGGCCGTGGCCCAGTGCCCCAACGTCACGTGCAAGCTGGGCGGTATGGGAATGCCCCGGTGGGGCTTCGGCTGGCCGGAAAGGACCATCCCCATCGGCTCCGAGGAGTTGGCGGGATCAATGGCGCCCTGGATGAGCTACGCGATTGAACAGTTTGGGCCGGAGCGCTGCATGTTCGAGAGCAACTTCCCACCCGACAAGGTGTCCTTCTCGTACAGCGTGATGTACAACGCCTTCAAGCGGCTCTCGCAGGACTACAGCCCATCGGAACGGGCAAACCTGTTCCACGACACCGCGGTCCGCGTCTACCGGATTGAAACGTAAGCGGGGTCATCTGTTCTCATGAAGTACGACGTCATCATAGTCGGCGCCGGCTCAGCCGGGTGCGTCCTGGCCAACCGCCTGTCGGAAGACCCCAACCGCTCAGTGATATTGATTGAGGCTGGGCCGGACTACCCGGCCCCCGGTCAGTTGCCCGACGAGCTCATGTACGACATGCACCAGGCCGCATCTGAGGAAGGAGCGGCGCACAATTGGTCGCTGGTGGGCATGTGCACGCCCCAGCAGACCCGCCCTCTCCACGTGGCCCGGGGTAAAGTGACCGGCGGGAGCAGCGCCATTAACCATCAGATACTCCTGCGAGGTACACCAGAGGACTTTGACGGATGGGCCGCCGCCGGTAACGATGAGTGGAGCTACCAAAAGACTCTGCCCTACTTCCGAATGCTGGAGGCGGACGCCGACATCAGGGACGACTTTCACGGCAACGACGGCCCCATCCCGGTGTGGCGGCATCGACGCGAAAACTGGTTGCCCCTGCAGGCGGCGTTCTACCGGGCGTGCCGCGACGCCGGGTTCCCAGACGACCCTGACATGAACCACCCGGACGCCACCGGCGTGGGGGCAATGCCCCTGAACAACCCTGGCGGCGTGCGGATGAGCACGGCGATCACCTATCTCGACGCATGCCGCCATCGCCTGAACCTCACCATCCGCCCCAACGTGGTGGCGCGTCGCATCCTGTTCGAGGATGACGCGAGGGGAAACCCGCGGGCGGGCGGCGTTGAGTTGGAAAGCGGCGGTGTGACATTCGTCGTTGTGGGTGACGAGGTCATCTTGAGCGCCGGGGCGATTCATTCTCCGCAACTCATGTTGTTGTCGGGCATTGGCCCGGCGGACGAGCTGCGTTCACTGGGCATTGAGCCGGTGCGCGACCTGCCAGGAGTGGGCCGCAGCATGAAGAACCACCCATCTGTGTCCATCGTGTTCCGTTCCCACCCCGACCACCACCTGTCGCCCGAATCCCCGAGGAACCAGGTTGGCCTGCGATTCACCGCCGACGGATCCCCGGAACGAAATGACATCCAGGTTCAGCCCACCACGTCCTATACGGAGAGCCCGGAGCCGCCCGATATCCGCTTCGGCTGTCGGCTGGAGTACCCCTACAGCGAGGGCCTGCTGACGCTGACGTCCAAAAATGTGTCTGTACAGCCGCACCTCGATTTCCGGTTCCTCACCGACCCGCGAGACATCTCCCGGTATCGCGACGCGGTACGGCGGACGGTTAAAATCTTCGAACACTCAACCTTCGACGGTCTGCTGTCGGAACGGCTGTCTCCCACCGATGCTGACCTTGCCGATGACGACGCGTTGGATTCCTGGCTGCAGCATAACGCCGGGATTGCCGGCCACACGTCGGTAACCTGCAAGATGGGGCCGCGTTCCGACCCGTCGGCCGTGGTGGACCAGTACTGCCAAGTCCACGGACTAGGGGGGCTGCGTGTCGTTGACGCATCGGTGATGCCTGACATTGTCCGGGCCAACACCAACGCCACCATCATCATGATGGCAGAGCGGGTCGCCGACTTTATCCGAAAGGGCCGTTAGGGCCCACTCAGAGACTATCTCAAAAGACGGCGAACCAACCAACCCGTCATTTGTATGTTGCGTATGCGGCACAGACCGGCCAATCTGTGTTGCAGGCGTGAGGGGCGCGTCGTCCGTCATTGGGCGAGCCGGGGTTGTTTGCCCTGACTGCGCCGAGCGGGAGTAGGACACCCCTCACGCCACGCCAAGGCCCTCCGAACGGATACCGGGGCGCAAGGCCCGCATAGCAAGTGGGGAGGACCTCAGCGAATGATACCTGCAACAGGAGGCAGCAACAATGACAAGCACCACCACAGCGGCCGTCGTGGGCATTGACGTGGGCAAAACCCGCCTGGACGCATCCTCCGGCGGAAGGGAGGTCCACCCCTTCCCCAACGATGACCCAGGCATCGCCGCCCTGCTGGCCTGGCTGACGGCTCAGCCCGTGGCCCTCGTCGTCTGTGAACCCACCGGCGGCTACGAGGGACCCTTGGTCCATCGACTGGCCCAGGCTGGCCTGCCGGTGCATCTGGCCCATCCCAACAAGGTCCGCGCCTTCGCCCAGGCCAGTGGACGCCAGGCCAAGACCGACCGTCTGGACGCCCAGGTCCTCGCCCAGTACGGGCAGGCCTTTGCTCTCCAGGAATCTCCGCCTCCGGATCCCCAGCGGGAGGAACTGCAGTCCTTGCTCCGCCGCCGCCGCCAGCTGGTCAACCAGAGGGTCCAAGAACGCAACCGTCTCGACCGGGCCTGGAACCCAGCAACCCGGGCCTCCACCCAGCGCCACATCGACTGGCTGGATGCGGAGATTGCCCGCCTCGACCGGGACTACCAGGACGCCTTGGAGTCCAGTGAACACCTGTGCCAGCAGGCCATTCTGTACCGCAGCGTCCCCGGCGTCGGTCCCCTCACCGCTGCCACTCTGGTGGCTGACTTGCCCGAGTTGGGCTATGGCGACAGCAAGGGATTGTGCGCACTCGCCGGGCTGGCTCCCTGGGCCCGGGACAGCGGACAGCAACGCGGGCATCGCGCCATCAGAGGTGGACGGCCCGCAGTCCGCCGTGCTTTGTATATGTCGGCCCTCTCCATCGTGCGTACCGAGGGCCAACTGCGCCAGTTCTACCGGGGTCTGCGCCAGCGGGGCAAGCCTGGCAAAGTGGCCCTCGTAGCGGTCATGCGCAAGCTCCTGACCCAACTCCACGCCATCGCCCAACGCGGCACTCCTTGGACACCAAATCACACACCGGCCCTCTGAACCCGAAATCCAGCCAAACCCTTGACATCCAACACGGATACTCCCGCGATAGCGGGACACCGCAACACTGGGTAAAGATCGGCGAAATTTCGGCAGACTTGATGCGGTTCGAGATAGTTTCCGAGACAGCTTCAGCGCCGGGAATCTGCATTGACGGCCCGGTTTCCCAAGTTACAATTGCGGGAGACACTGATATCGGGGTCGATAGGGAGGAACAAGAATGCCGCATTACACCAAGGGAGACGTCACCATTCGCTACGAGGAAGCCGGTTCCGGTTTCCCGCTCCTGTTAACGCCGGGGGGAGGATTGAACTCCAAGGCCGATAATTGGCCCGGTCAGGTTTTCGACGCGATGGAGGTCTTCAAGAATGACTTCCGTTGCATCACCATGGACCAGCGCAACGCCATCGGCGGGGAGTCAACAGGTCCGGTGCAGGTCGAGGATCCATGGGGTGCCTTCGCGGATGACCAGCTGGGGCTGATGGACCACCTCGGGATACAGGAGTTCATGTTCATCGGTTACTGTATCGGCGGGCCGTTCGCGATGAAGCTGATTGAGCGAGCCCCCCAGCGCGTACTGGCAGCGGTGCTCTGCCAGCCGGTTGGGCATGCGTCGAAGACGCCGGATGCCATGTACGACATGGGTCTAGATTCCTGGGGTCCAGACCTGATCGCCCAACGTCCGGACCTCGCGATGGAGACCATCGAGCAGTACCTCCACAACCTGTACCGGATCCAGCCAGACTTCGTGTACTGCGTTTCCAGGGACTTCGCCCGTTCGTGCCAGACGCCCCTGCTGGTCATGCCCGACGACACCCCGGCGCACTCGCTCGAGGCGGCCATGGCCATGGTGGAATTGGCGCCCAAGGCCCAGGTGACGGAGTATCCCTGGAAGGAGTCGGAGGACATCAAGGCCAAGACCATCGAACAGGTCCGCGATTTCCTCAAGGCTCATCAGCTCGCACCGGCCGCCCGCTGACCGGGATTCTGGCGGCGGGTTTTGGGCCATCAGCGGAGCGAGCTGCCTCACAACGGGCAGGGGTGGGCGCGTGTGGCCGAGCCCCGCCCAAGCTGACACCGTGGCGACATATGCAGTACGTCTTGGGCATGGTTCGGCCACGGAATTACGTGTCGCCCGTACGGGGACAGATTCGGCCCGAACCGGCAATGCTGGCTGAGGTCCGCCTGCAGCACGAACCAACTTAGAAAGCTGGCGGCTGCAAGAAATCCAACCAATAGACATTGGTCCTGCCGTGACGAGGCAGTTGCGCTCGAAATGCCTGCTGGGCAACCCGGATGGCTCATTGTCATGTTGGCGCTGGCGCCCACAGAAAACGAGCCACCGGTTGCCGTCGACCGGCTGGGGCAGGGGCAAACACCATCGTCGTCTTGCGTTCAGAGGCATGCGCAGCCGTTAACGTGCGCCCGCCTTTCTAAGCCCACTGAACAGGAGGCTCACAGGTCATGCCTTACCTTTCCTTGCCTGGGGTCGACCTGTGGTACGAGGACACCGGCGGGCCGGGCACCCCAGTTGTTTTCCTGCACGCCGCCTCAGGCACGTGTGAAGGCTGGGTGCACCAACTACCCGCCTTCGCCGCCGCCGGATATCGCTGCGTCACCTACGACAGGCGCACATGGGGACGCTCCAAGACCACCAGTCCGGAGCAACAGCCCGGATTCGCAGCCGACGACCTGCACGGCCTGGTGGAGAGCTTGTCGCTTGAGCGAGTACACCTGGTGGCCACTGCGGCAGGAGGTATCACGGCACTTGACTATGCCCTCACCCGCCCGGAGCGGGTCCGCAGCCTGGTGGCGGCCAATACCATCGGCGGTGTGCAGGATGCAGCCTACCTGGAGGTGCAGCAGCGGCTCCGTCCCCGCGAGATCCAGGACCTGCCCGTTGAGATTCGCGAGTTGGGCCCTTCGTATCGGGGCACAGATCCCGAGGGCGCAGCGCGCTGGCTGGAAATTGAAGTGGCCAGCAGGCCTGAGGGTGTGTTGCCGGCCCAGCCACTCCGGGAGCTCATCACCTACGCCCGTTTGCGGGCCATGCGAGTACCGACCATGATTCTTTCGGGGGAGGCCGATCTGCTGTCTCCCCCGGCGCTGATGCGGATGCTGGCGGAACACATTCCAACCTCCCGGTTCGTCTCGCTGTCCGACGCGGGACACGCCGGGTTCTGGGAACGGCCACAGGTATGGAATGGTCTGGTGCTGGAGTTCATAGGCCAGTGGTAGGGCTGACCGGAATTCAGTAACTCCAGCCTTTCCAAGGAAGCAGCGTGCACTCCGGGCAACAGGATTGGAACGACTTCCTCCGGAGCGGCGCGGCATCCTGCGCCACCCATCTGCCGGTTCGACGGCCAACTCATCATTGAGCTGACCGTTTTCTGTTTCTCAGCATCCCGGCCAGAAATCCCCCGTAGATTGGGAGTCGGATCCAGCGGGTGAGACACCCCGGGGCTCTTGCCGAATTGGCAATTTCTTCGGCGCTCCACTTTGGACTCCTCTTCGTCCAGCGTCTCCACCGAGCTCACTAAATTCACCGCGCCGCGGGACGATTGCATTTTGGATGCGCACCCCGGCTCTGCCTGAAGAGACTGTCCCTCTTTGAAATTAGCATCATCCGTCATTCTCATCTATACGCCATCATTCCCGCTACACCGTCATTCCTGCTACGCCGTCATTTGTATGTTGCGTATGCGGCACAGACCGGCCAATCTGTGTTGCAGGCGTGAGGGGCGCGCCGCCCGTCATTGGGCGAGCCGGGGTTGTTTGCCCTGACTGCGCCGAGCGGGAGTAGGACACCTCTCACGCCACGCCAAGGCCCTCCGAACGGATACCGGGGCGCAAGGCCCGCATAGCAAGTGGGGAGGACCTCAGCGAATGATACCTGCAACAGGAGGCAGCAACAATGACAAGCACCACCACAGCGGCCGTCGTGGGCATTGACGTGGGCAAAACCCGCCTGGACGCATCCTCCGGCGGAAGGGAGGTCCACCCCTTCCCCAACGATGACCCAGGCATCGCCGCCCTGCTGGCCTGGCTGACGGCTCAGCCCGTGGCCCTCGTCGTCTGTGAACCCACCGGCGGCTACGAGGAACCCTTGGTCCATCGACTGGCCCAGGCTGGCCTGCCGGTGCATCTGGCCCATCCCAACAAGGTCCGCGCCTTCGCCCAGGCCAGTGGACGCCAGGCCAAGACCGACCGTCTGGACGCCCAGGTCCTCGCCCAGTACGGGCAGGCCTTTGCTCTCCAGGAATCTCCGCCTCCGGATCCCCAGCGGGAGGAACTGCAGTCCTTGCTCCGCCGCCGCCGCCAGCTGGTCAACCAGAGGGTCCAAGAACGCAACCGTCTCGACCGGGCCTGGAACCCAGCAACCCGGGCCTCCACCCAGCGCCACATCGACTGGCTGGATGCGGAGATTGCCCGCCTCGACCGGGACTACCAGGACGCCTTGGAGTCCAGTGAACACCTGTGCCAGCAGGCCATTCTGTACCGCAGCGTCCCCGGCGTCGGGGAACTCACCGCTGCCACTCTGGTGGCTGACTTGCCCGAGTTGGGCTATGGCGACAGCAAGGGATTGTGCGCACTCGCCGGGCTGGCTCCCTGGGCCCGGGACAGCGGACAGCAACGCGGGCATCGCGCCATCAGAGGTGGACGGCCCACAGTCCGCCGTGCCTTGTATATGTCGGCCCTCTCCCTCGTGCGTACCGAGGGCCAACTGCGCCAGTTCTACCGGGGTCTGCGCCAGCGGGGCAAGCCTGGCAAAGTGGCCCTCGTAGCGGTCATGCGCAAGCTCCTGACCCAACTCCACGCCATCGCCCAACGCGGCACACCTTGGACACCCAACCACACACCGGCCCTCTGAACCCGAAATCCAGCCAAACCCTTGACATCCAACACGGATACTCCGGCGAAAGCAGGAATCCAGAGCCCCGGTACGTCGTCGCATAACATTCATTCCTGCTTCCGTCCGTCATCCCGCCCCTCCGCAAAGGGTGCCGTCCTGCTTGCTGGCGATGATGTAGACGCAGGGCGTTTTCACGGGGGCTCTGGATTCCTGCTTTCGCAGGAATGACGGTTTTGAATTTCTTGGCTACGGTACTCAACAGATGTCAATTTCAAAGAGGGACATTACCTGCCTGAATCCAGGGCAATCGCGTCTTGATTTCAGCGACTCAGAAGATTGGGTCGTAGTAGCCGAAATTGCCGATTTACAGGGCGGGTTTTTCGTTTTCCCGGTCATTTCCGGTCATTTCCGGTCATTTCGGCAATTCCGGGCTGGTCGCTGGTTCAAGGCAGGCCCAACCGGATGTCAGGCGGGTTGTGATTGCGGTCCGTTATAGACATAGAATTTATCCTAGAGAGGGGGCGCCAGGCTTGGCAAGGGTCGAATGACAGCAAAATGCGGCTCCAGCTTTTAAGACGCGATTGCCCTGCCTGAATCAGATATTGACACTGGCAGCTAATTGGGCCATCATGCTAAAGATCGTTTGTAACGTGATTTAAAATAGAATATTCCGACGTTGGAAGTACCCCTCGAAGGGGTTGAACGAGGAAGCTGGTCAAAGTCCAGCGCTGTCCCGCAACGGTAGGTCCGGTTGGCGACGCCAACCCGGGCGAGTCCGGTCTACGGCTCCCAGCGATGTTTCGGCCTTCGAAGAAAGGTGACGGCATAGCATTGAGCGATACAAAGCACCCTGCCCCGTCCCTTGGGGCAGGGTTTTTTGTTGCCTCGAACCGCCTTGCCAATCAAACCTGCCGTCTGGTCCAAATCTCATCAGGAGCGGAATAGTGCCCAGTACGAGAATAATGTTTGTCTTGTTGGTGGTCGTGGCCACAATGGCAATGGCGATGATGGCATGCGGCTCCGTCGCGACACCCGAAACGGTTGTGATCGAGGCCCAGCCTGAGCCAACCTCCACCCAGCAACCGCCAGTGGTTATTACCGCCACGCCGGCTCCCACAGGCACGCCGGTGGTGGTTACCGCGACTCCCGGTCCATCGCCGACCCCGCTGCCACCCGTGACAGTAGTCATAACGGCCACTCCTGAACCAACCGCGACGGCCCAGCCCCGCAAAGTGCTCGTCACCGGCACGGGCAGCAAAGTGGTCGAGTTCGACCGCCCCCCGGAGCGGATGGTCGTATACGACGGCGCCGCAGTGGAGATGCTGTTTGCCATCGGCGAGGGACACCGCGTCGCCGGCACCCACAGTTACGTCATCTATCCCCCGGAGACAGAGAGCATCGCAAAGGTTGGCGACGCCTTCAATATGGACATAGAGGCCATCGTCGCCCTGGAGCCGGACCTCGTTTACGTGTTCTACGACCGCTTCAACGCCGACCTGGAGAGAGCTGGGCTCAAGGTTCTCTACATCCAGACCCTGTCTCACGGCTTTACCGACGTTTCCGGCCAGATACGGATGTGGGGGGCAATCACAGGCGCCACCGAGGAGGCCAACAGGGTGGCGGGCGACTTCGACGCCCGTGTCGCCGCCATCCGCGAAAAGCTCGCCGACATTGAACCAACCCAGAGCATCTACTCGCACGGATTCGGCTGGTGGTCACCCGGCAGGAACACCCTGGTAAACGACGTTTTCGAGCTGCTGAAGCTGAAGAACATTGCCGACTTCGAGGGTTACAAGCAGATCAGCCCCGAGGCCGTGGTGGCCGCCAATCCCGATCTGATCATGGGAGATCCGTCTGCCGTGGCGGCGGAACCGGTACTGGCCGGCCTGCACGGGGCCGAGCCGGACCACATTTTCGTACTCAGTGAGGGAAACACCTTCAGTGTAGCCGGGCCCCGATTTATTGACGCCGTAGAAGAAATGGCTGCCTGGGTGTACCCGGAGCTGTTCCCGTAGTGATGGTGCGTGATTTCCTGTATTCCGATTCGGCAATCTGCATGACAAGAGTCGCTTAGTGGCAGGCATACGAATTAAGGGACGGAACACGTCCGGCGTCTCTCCGCGGCCAGCGGATGCGGAGGCGGCCGCGGCCCCTCTCTACCCCGGGCGGGTTGCGGCAAGGCTGGTGGCCCTGCGTTACCCATGGTGGCGCATCGCTTTGGGGCTGGCGGTTCTGGCGCTGGCCGCCATCTTCGCGGCGTCCCAGGGCTCGGTGAACATCCCCTTTGGCTCCGTGATGGAGGTGGTTGCGGCGCGACTGCCAGGCATCGGCCTGTCGCCGGACATCCCGGAAACGTGGAACACGATTCTCTGGCAGCTCCGGTTGCCAAGGGTGGCGCAGGGTGCGCTGGTGGGCGCGGCCCTGGCGATGTCGGGGACAGCCTACCAGGGCCTGTTCAAGAACCCGCTTGCCGACCCATACCTGGTGGGAGTGGCCTCGGGCGCCGGGCTTGGCGCGGTGATAGTGCTGCTAACCGGGATCCCCTTGTATTTGGCCGGGGTCAGCCTGCTACCCGTCGCCGCCTTCACCGGAGGCACCGGGGCGGTGTTGGTGGCCTATTCAATAGCCCGCAACTCGCGGGGAACGCCCACGACCACTCTCATCCTGGCCGGTGTGGCCATTGCAGCGTTGACCGGGGCGGCCTCCAGCCTGCTGATAATGCGCAGCGATCCGGAGCTGCGGCCTGTGCTGGCCTGGCTGATGGGCAGCCTCATCTCCTCGGAGTGGAGGGAGAGCGCCATTGTGCTGGCCTACGTTGCTCCCGGCATGGCCATCCTGCTCGGCTTTGGGCGGTTGCTGAATGTGCTGCAACTCAGCGAGGATCACGCAGCCATGCTTGGCGTGCCGGTAGAAAAGGTCAAGCTGCTGCTCATTGCGGCTGCCACGCTGGTGACAGCGGCGGCCGTCTCCTTCTCCGGCCTAATAGGATTCGTAGGCTTGGTGGCCCCCCACGTGGTGCGGCTCATCTGGGGGCCGGACTACCGGTTTCTGCTGCCAATGTCGGCCATCGTCGGAGCCACGTTCCTTGTGCTGGCCGACCTGGTGGCCCGCACCATCGTATCGCCCGGAGAGCTGCCCGTGGGCATGGTCACTGCCTTCTGCGGCGCTCCCTTCTTCCTGTACTTGCTGCGGCGTCGGCGGCTGGGGGTATAGGCGGCATGAGGCTGCGCATCAACCGTCGGACAGGGATTGAGAGCAACAACGGGCGTTCCGCATCTGGTCTGGCCCGCAACGGACACGGCCCTGCTCCACACGTTGGGGCCGAGCCACCCGAACCTCAAGCGGGCGTGCCCGGTGTCAGCACGATGGGCATATGGGCGTCGTACGGCGACCGCGAGGTGCTGCGCGACCTGGACCTGCAGGCGGCCCAAGGAACTTTGACGGCCCTTGCCGGGCCCAACGGGGTGGGCAAGTCGACCCTGCTGCGGTTGATCGCCGGTGCCATGCGGCCCGACCGGGGACAGGTCCAGGTGATGGGCCAAGACATATCTGCGATGAGCGGCAGGGAAAGGGCCCGGCTGGTGGGGATGGTACCGCAGAACCCCGACCTGCCCCGGGGAGCCTCGGCACTGGAAGTGGTGCTGATGGGGCGCAACCCACACCTGAAGCTACTGTCGTGGGAGACTGCAGCCGACGTGGATATCGCCCTGGAATCGCTGCGGATGACCGACGCAGGGCACTTGGCTGAACGCCCGGTGCACCAGCTCTCGGGCGGAGAGCGCCAGCGGGTGGCCATTGCAATGGCGCTGGCGCAGCAGACGCCTGTCATACTGCTGGATGAGCCGACCGCCAGCCTGGACCTGGCATACCAGCCGACGATCATGCTCCTGTTGCAGGAGCTTGCGGACCAGGGCCGGACACTGATTACAGCGGTCCACGACCTGACGCTTGCCGGTCAATTCTGCGACCAGGTAGCGTTGCTCAGCGAGGGGCGGATAGTGGCCTGCGGTACTCCCGAATCAACGCTCACGGCGGAGTTCATCCGGGAGGTATACGGCGCCGACACGCTGGTGCTGGAACACCCGGAGACCGGCAAGCCCGTCGTGGTCACCAGTACTTTGCACCGTTAGAGCCCATCGCATCGAGGCGCCCCAACGCGTGGCCCCTTACCGTTTGGGCGCTGCGAGTCTTCACCCTCCACCCTGACCCTCCCACGGGGGTTCTGGATTCCTGCTTTCGCAGGAATGACGGCCGGGGCGGTTTTCGCTGCTTGGGGGCCTCGGACGCGGGAGAAGGGATTCGTTTCCACCGCCCCCGCCACTCCGTCATTCCGGCCTTGAGCCGGAATCCAGAGCCCCCGGCCCACTCCAGCGCATAACCGTCACTTCTGCTGGCAACCGTCATTCCCGCCACCCCCTCATTCCCACGAAAGCAGGAATGAGGGACAGGGGCCGTGATTGAATGGCCGGTTGCAGGTCTAGTGGCTGTGCTGGGCCAGCTCAATCAGGACGCCGCGGGCCGCAGACGGGTGCAGGAAGCCGATATCTCCCCCCATGAGGCCGGTGCGAGGCACCTTGTCGATCAGGTTAATGCCGAGCTCGTCGAGGGTCGTCAGCTTGTCGGCGATTTCCTCGACCTCGAAACACACATGGTGCAGGCCCTCGCCCCTCTGCTCTATGTGCCTGGTGATCAGGTTGTCGGGACCGATGCCTTCCAGCAGTTCCAGGTTGGTCTCACCAACCGGCACGAAACAGCCGCGGACACCGATGTCCTCGCGGACTATGATCTGGCCGGGCTTGAACCCAAACAGCCCCCGGTAGAACTCGATGCTCTCGTCGAGATTGGCGACGGCGATGCCGATGTGATGCACCAGGTCGGTGGCGACTGGAGGCGTTGCGGATAGTGTCATGTCTGGTCTCCTGAAACAGCGATTCTGGATTACCGCGATTGCGGTTGTAAGGACAACTAGAAGGTGGACTTGCGGCCTTCCATGTTGGTGTGGATGTCGAGCAGAACGGTGCGGCCATCGCGATTCAACTGCTGAGCCCGGACCAGTGCCGGGCCAACCTCCGCCGGCTGGGTCACGGTGATGCCCACGGCCCCCATGCCCTCGGCTATCTTGGCGTAGTCGCCGCCCATGCGGGTGAGGCCGAACAGCTCGTTGGCGACCGGATAACCGCCGGGATAGGTGGCCATCCCGCCGTTGTTCAGGACGACGGTGGTAATGGGCGCGCCGGCCCGCACCGAGGTCTCGATGTCCAGCCCCGACATCCCGAAGGCGCCGTCGCCCATAAAATTCAGGCAGAAGCGGCCGGGGTCGGCCAGCTTCGCCCCGATCATCAGCGGTATGCCATAGCCTAGATGGGTGGACTTTCCCCAGCCGATGTAGCTGTGGGGCGTGGTGGCAGTGTAGAAGGGGATAATGGTGTCGCGGGGCGCCCCGGCATCGTGGGTAACGGTGCTGTTCTCCCGGTCCAAGTTCCGGTCAATCTCGTTGATCACCCGGTAGGTGCCGATGGGAATCTCGTCGGTCTCCAGCAACGGCGCCCATTCCGCCAGCCAACCTCTCCTCACATCCGCGATCTCCTCGGCCACGCCGTTGGCGGTCCTTCCGGACTCGCCGACCTGGGCCTTCACCTCGTCGATCAGTGCCTGCAGGGTGAGCCTGGCGTCGCCGGGCAGGCCGACATCCACGGAGAAATCCTTGTTGATGTCCTCGATGCTCTCGACGTTGTGAATGATGACCTTGCCGTCAGGAATCGGCTGGCCGTAGCTGGTGCGGGTCATGCTCGACCCCACGGCGAACAGCACGTCCGATTCCTGGATCCACTTGCGGGCCGGGAGGGAGGTCGCCGCGCTGCCCGCCCCCAGCGACAGAGGATGCCGCTCATCGAAGGACGACTTGCCCGGCAGGGTGGTGTATACCGGTACCTGGGTCAGTTCGGCCAGTTCCCGCAGTTCTTCAGTGGCCGAGGCAAAGAGAACACCCATACCTGACCAGATGACCGGCCTCCGGGCGTTCAGCAGCAACCGGGCCGCTTCGGCCACCTCGCCCCGGGACGGAGACTGCAACAGGCGCTTCGGTGGCTGGTAGGCCAAGCCCGACTCCGGCACCTCCTGCCCACCCACGTCTGCGGGTATCTCCACGATCACCGGGCCGGCCCGGCCGTTGCGCAGGTTGTGGAAGGCCCGCCTCATCACCGCCGCCACCTGGCCCGGTGCGGTGATGACCTCGGCGTGCTTCGACACGGACTGGTAGGAACGCACCGGCGAGAAGTTGGGTCTGACGGCGTACTGGCCCAGAGCAGGGCCGCCAGTCAGGTACAGGATGGGGATATTGTCCGAGAAGGCCTGGGCGATGCCACCGTGGGAGTTCTCCGATCCGGGGCCGCCCTGCGTGATGGCCACGCCGAACTTGCGGCGGTCGTTCATCCTGCTGTATCCGTCGGCGGCCATCAGTGCGCCCCGCTCCTGGCGGAACATGATGGTCCTAATTCCCTCACTGGCCACCGACTCGATGAGGTTGTTGGAGGGGAAGCAGGAGACCCACTCCACACCCTCGGTCTTCAATATCCGTGCTACCGCATCGTTCACGTTCATTATCAGTCGCTCCGAGAATAGTCGCTGCGCAGTATTCTAACACCGTTGCGCCCCCGCCCTTGCGGCTCACCGGCAGGAGTTGCAATCAGCGGAAATGCCGGCGGGGGAGCGCCACTGCCGGGGCTTTATCGTTCGGCGGTCCCCATCTATACTGAACCTTATATACTGAACCGTCCGGACTCCACCAGATCGCGCCCGGCTTGCCACAGGAGCCTGGAAGAAGGAGGCGCACCATGACTACCGCAGGCCACTCCATTCAGGTGCAATCCGCCCCCGCCAAGGCTGCCCATCCCCTGGACCCTCTGGCCCCCAGCGAAATCGAAAGCGCGGTGGCTATTCTCCGCGCGGAGCAGAAACTGGGAGAAAGGGTAAGGTTCGAATCAGTCGAGTTGAAGGAACCGCCCAAGGAAAGCGTCCTCAGCCGCAACGGGCACAAGCCACCCGCCCGGGAGGCATTCATCATTCTGCTGGACAACGACACGGGCGCCACCCACGAGGCGGTCGTCGCGCTGGACGAGGAGACGGTGAAGTCGTGGACCCACGTTCCGGGCGTGCAGCCCCGCCTGATGATGGACGAATTCTTCGACTGCGAAAACGCCGTGAAGTCATCTCCCGAGTTTCAGGCGGCGCTGCGCAAGCGGGGCATCGACGACACGACCCTCGTGATGGTGGACCCCTGGCCCGCGGGCAACTATGGCGTTCCAGAGGAGGAGGGCAGGCGCCTCTCCTTCGCCCGCAGCTGGCTCAAGGCCAGCCCCATGGATAACGGCTACGCCCGCCCCATCGAGGGCGTCATCGCTGTTGTCGACCTGAACGAAATGAAGGTGCTCCGCGTGGAGGACCACGGCGTTGTCCCGTTGCCGCCCAACGACGGCAACTACGCCGAGGAGTTCGTCAAGGACTTCCGCACCGGTCTGAAACCGCTGGACGTGGTGCAGCCCGAGGGCCCGAGCTTCAGCGTCGACGGCAACTTGGTGTCGTGGCAGAAATGGAGCTTCAGGGTCGGCTACACCCGGCGCGAGGGCCTGGTGCTGCACGGCATCAGCTACGACGACAAGGGGAGGAGCCGCCCCATCATCAACCGCGCCTCGCTGTCCGAACTGGTGGTGCCCTACGGTGATCCTGCCGAAAAGAACTTCCGTAAGAACGCCTTCGACGTCGGGGAGGCGGGCATTGGCTCCCTAGCCAATTCGCTGACCCTGGGGTGCGATTGCCTGGGCCAGATCTACTACTTCGACGCGGTGCTGAACAACAGCCGGGGCGAGCCGGTTCAAATCCCCAACGCCGTCTGCCTGCACGAGGAGGACTTCGGCATTCTCTGGAAGCACACTGACTGGCGTACGGGTCAGGCAGAGGTTCGCCGTTCCCGCCGCCTGGTAATCTCGTTCATCGCCACGGTTGGCAACTACGAGTACGGCTTTTTCTGGCACTTCTACCAGGATGGCAACATCGAGTTCCAGGTGAAGCTGACCGGCATCGTGAACAACATGGCCCTGGAACCCGGTGAGGAGCCCAAGTACGGCTCGGTGATTGCGCCGCAACTGGGAGGCCACATCCACCAACATTTCTTCGGGATGCGTCTGGACATGAGCGTGGACGGACCGAACAACTCGGTCTACGAGGTGAACACCAAGGCCGAGCCCCTGGGCCCCGACAACCCGCAGGCCAACGCGTTCTTCGCCGAGAAGACCCTCCTGGCCACTGAATCCGAGGCGCAGCGCACCGTGGACCCCTTCGCCGGGCGGCACTGGCTGATCTCCAATCCGTCGGTCAACAATTACCTCGGGCAGCCAGTGAGCTACAAGCTGGTGCCGGGCGACAACATCCTGCCATTCGCCCATCCAGAGGCCAGCGTGTCCAAGCGCGCCGGATTCATACACAAACACCTGTGGGTGACTCCCTACCATGCTGACGAGATGTCACCTACGGGCCCATATCCCAACCAGAATCCCGGGGGCGACGGCCTGCCCAAATGGACCCAGGCCAACCGCAGCGTCGAGAATACCGACATCGTGGTCTGGTACAACTTCGGCAGCCACCACGTTCCCCGGCCCGAGGACTGGCCGGTGATGCCCGTGATGTACACCGGGTTCAAGCTTATGCCCGCGGGCTTCTTCGACCAGAACCCCGCGCTGGATGTGCCGCCCTCGCACCACGCCAACGGCCACTGCCATTCCTGACGCTCGCGCGTTGCGGGACAACTCCCGCAGGACTCAACGAGACGGGCCGCCGGTGAGCTGCTTTTATGCAACCACCGGCGGCCCTTTGCGCGTTTGCTTCTGGCAGAGCCCGGTCAGCCTGCGACCGGGGCCGTCAGTGGCCGGGAGCCCGGAAGCCGCTCATACGGACCCGGCAGGTCCAGCTCGTCGGCAATGCTGCGCATGGCCGGCAGGACCTCCTCACCCAGCAGCCGGATGCTGGTCATCCGGTCCTCGTGGCTGACAGGGCCGTGGTGGTGCCACATGGCGAAGATTCCGGGGCGTACTGTCTCGAGGATGTGGCGAATCTTGGGGATGATGGTGTCGGGGGTGCCGCAGATGAGCTGCAGGTTGTCCTGATCGCTCTGGAACCGCCCGTAAATCTGGTTACGGCTGGCCTCCAGTTCTTCCCGGGTACTGGTGGGCTTCAGCACCAGCGTCTCCTCGCCGCTGTCGGGATTAACCGACACACGCGCCAGCCGCCGGGTGGCGGCCTTGGAGTTGTAGCCCGGCGGGAACATCCACTCAGGGCGGGCGAAAGCGTTGATGCCGCCGCCGAACAGGAAGGCGCGACCCAGTTCCTGTGCCTTCTCCTCCGTCTCCGCCACCACCACCCGCTGCAGGTAGCCGAAATTCTCCGGCCCGGACTCGTACCCCTCCTCCGCGGCGATATCCCGGTACAGCTTGACCATCTCCAGCGTAGGCTCAAGAAAAGTGGCCAGCGCCAGGTACGGATAACGATGGCGGGCGCACCACACGACCGTCTCCTGGCTAACCAGTCCCGGAATCCACATCTGGGGGTACGGCTTCTGCACTGGCAGCACCCAGGGGTTCACGTACCGGTAGTGGTAATGCTTACCCTCGAACCGGAATGGGCCGGGTTCGGTCCAGGCTTTGATGATGAAATCGTGGGCCTCGTTGAACAGCTCACGGTTGTAGGCCGGGTTGGCGTTGTTGTAGATCGATTCGCTGCCTGCCCCCCGCACCCAGCCGGGCACCAGGCGCCCGCCGGAGATCATGTCGACCATCGCCAGCTCTTCGGCCAGGCGCAGGGGGTCCGCCACCGGCAGTGGGTTGCCCAGTAGCACTATCTTGACCCGCTCGGTGATCCGGGCCAGCACCGCCGCCTCGATGTTCATCACAGCGCCCATGCAGAAGGGAGTGCCGTGGTGCTCGTTCAGCATCACGCCGTCGAAACCCTTCTGCTCAGCGTAAACCGCCTCGTCGAAGTAGGAATTGAAGAGCCGTCCACCGACTTCAGGGCTGAAGTGCTCGTTGGGGATGCCAAAATAGCTGGCGTTTCTGATGATCTCATCTTCGGGAACATCGTAGTAGGGGCGCTCGGTGAACATCATGATGTGCATGGAGATGCCTCCTGAGTCTTACTCTTGCGCCAGGAAACTGCGAACGCGGTTCACGAATTCTGATGAGTGCTCAATTTCTGGCCGGTGCCCACAGTTGTCGAACACCACCAGCTCAGACCCGGCAATGGCCCGGTTGTAAGCCTGACCTGCCGAGAGTGGGACAATCCGATCCTCTCGTCCCCAGAAAATCAAGGTCGGCAGTCCCCGCACGCCCTCAAGCAGATGCGGCAGGCTGGGATTGTGCATGTACGGCTTCCAGGCCAGGCGAGCCGACTCGGCCCGGGCGTCCTCCCATGCCTCGAACTGGTCCGTAGTTTCCTCGCCACCGTAGAGGGCCGCGAATTCCGGCGTAGCGGAGGCGTCGTGGACGCTGGCATCCAGGTAGGCCCGGGCCGTCACGATGAAGAGGTCAAGGATTTCCCCCGTCGGCGGCCTCACTCCTGTGGGCGCCATCAGGGTCATGGTGCGGAACTGCTCCGCATCAGCAGCCGCCATCTCCGCGGCGATCCAGCCACCCAGCGAGAAGCCGATCACGTCCACCGGGCCCAGCGCCATCTCCCGCAGCATCCGCGAGTAGAATCCGGCCAGATCCCGTACACTGGTGACCCAGTCGGCCCGGGGCAGAGCGCCGAATCCCGGGTGCACCGGCAGAAGCAACGAATGGTCGCTCGCCAATTCACTGTGCCATGACAGCCAGCCCGGATGTCCCATCTCCTCGTGCAACACCAGCACGGGGCGGCCAGTACCCTTCCGGAGCAGGCTTACGCCGGTCTCGCCAACATGGATGGTGCTCTCTGTATGTCCGTTGGAGGAGATTGTCATACCACAACGCCCCTCACGTAAATTTACCGGCATCCGAAATCGGATGATGAGTTCGGCTAGACATTCTTGAACGAAGTCAAGATGCTGTCAAGCATATTGGTAATATAGGCTCAGTACGATCTGAATTCACGATTATGTGATGGAATTCGAATGACAAGTTTCGTATACTGCTGGAAGTGGGAGCGTTGATTCAAAACCGTTGATTCAAAACCCCGGGTGGTCGGAACCCGGTTGGAATTGTAGAGACAGGAGGGTTTGGTTATGGGAAAGGACTACAGCATTTGCGTCGGGGCCGTGGGGTTCGGCGGCGGGGTCTGGCACAGCCCGGACGGTGGCGACTCCTGGAACCGGATCAGGGACCCGTTCCCCCTTGGCAGCCAGGTTAGGGGGATGGCCGTATACCCCGACAACCCCAATCGCATTCTGGCAGGATCGGATTACGGCATCTATCGCAGTGAAGATCGGGGAGCGACTTGGGAAAAACTGTGGTCGCCCATGGATGGCATGCCGATATGGTCGATTGCCATTGACCCGGTGGACACCGACACCATATTCGCCGGGATAAAGCCGGCCGCGCTTTTCCGCTCCAGGGACGGCGGCCAGAGCTGGAGCAAGCTGTCGGTGCAGATGGCCCAGGAATGCCACATCGGACCGCCCATGGTTACCATGCTGATGGTCGATCCCCTGGACCACCGTACCGTCTGGGCTGGTGTTGAGGTCGACGGTGTTTACCGCAGCCTGGACGGAGGGGACACCTGGACACATGTGCAAGGCGGCGTACACCCCGACATCCACGGCATGGCCATCAGCCCCGGGGAGCCGAGAAGGGTCCTCGCCAGTACGCCACGCGAGGTTTACGCCACCACCGATATGGGCGAGAGTTGGCAATCGGTGGTTACCACCGATAAGTTCGCTCTTCCGTACAGCCGGGGTATTGCGTTCAAGCCAGACGACCCGAAGGTGATCTTTGCCGCTGCCGGCGATACCGCCATCGGTAGCACGGGCGCCGTCCAGCGATCCACGGATGGTGGCCAAACGTGGGAAACGAGGCCCCTCCCTGTCGAGCCCAATTCCAATATCTGGTCGATCGCCACTCATCCTGCCGATCCTGATTTTGTGCTTGCCTCCAGCCTCTTGGGCGAGGTCTATTCCAGCACCGATGCCGGCGACTCCTGGCAGAAACTCAAGAGGGAGTTCAGCGAAATCGGATCCATGGTATGGGTGCCCAACTGATTCGAAGACTGGATGTCTACCTTCCGGGCGCTGGCGAATGGGCCGAGGGTCAACAACGGAACCCTCGGCCCAAGTTTGCGGTCGGGCCGTCGTCTGTGAATCGTGAGAACCGGGCAGGCCGTGAAAACAAATTAACCGGAAGACAATCGAAGGTCCAAACCCAACGCGTCCCTTGCAATCCATTAGGCCATAACCGGAGCGGTCGCTGGCGAGGTGGATCTGCCGTGCAGAAGCAGTTCGGAGTTCACGGCACAATGAATGCGCAGGGAAGTCGCAGGGGATGAGCATCAGGGAAGCCTCACTGGCGGTTGTCCTGTACCGGGACATGTTGGGCAATATGATGGCCTGCCCGTCTGTTGGGGGGAGTAGGATCAATGGATACTCCAGCTTAATCGGGGTTTTGTGATGGACTATCGGCCCTTGGGGAACACCGGGCTAAATGTGTCTGAAATCGGATTCGGTTGCGGCAACGTAGGCGGATTGATGATTCGTGGCGAGCATCGCCAACAGGTGGAGGCGGTCGCGCGGGCAATGGAGCTGGGCATCAACTATTTCGACACCGCCCCCTCCTATGGCGGCGGCCAATCGGAGACCAATCTTGGCCGCGTGCTGAAAGAGTTGTCCGCAGAGGTTTACGTTGGCACCAAGTTCCGGGTCAGCACTCACGAGCCGGGGCGCATTAAGGACAACGTCATTGCCTCGGTTGAAGAGAGCCTGTCTCGTCTCCAGCGGGAGCAGGTCGACCTGATGCAGATGCACAACCATGTCGCGGCGATAGCGGAGGGCGGTTCGGTCTCTCCCGAGGAGGCGCTGGGCGAGGTAACAGATGCGCTGCGCGAACTGCGCGACCAAGGCAAGGTCAGGTTCTGGGGTATGACCGCAGTGGGGGAGACTGCTGCCCTGCACCGGATCATCGAACCGGGAGTGCTGAATGCCGTACAGTCAGTATACAACCTGATCAACTCCAGTGCCGGGGCGGACGTTCCGGCTGGGTTCGATATGCCCGATTTTGGAAACCTGATCGACCGGGCCTACGCCAACGGAATGGGAGTACTCGTGATACGTGTGCTGGCGGCGGGAGCGCTGAGCGGCGAGGCGACCCGGCATCCCGTCGCCGTGCCGACCGTCGCACCCATCGGTTCGGGCCGCGACTACCGCCAGGACCAGGCCAGGGCAGACAGCTTCCGGTTCCTGGAGCGGGAGGGGCACGTCGGCAGCCTGGTGGAGGCGTCCCTGCGGTTCCCGCTGGGCAACGCCGGCGTCAGCAGCGTGCTCGTGGGGTATTCGAGCTTGGAACACTTGGAACAGGCCGTCGAATTCGCCGCCAAGGGACCGCTCCCTCCGGAAGTTGTGGCCCGGCTGCCGGAGGTGTGGGCAGGTTTCACCAGTTGAAATCTCCGGGCCGGTACCGCAGAGTCGAGCAGTTAGATCTGCGACATCCGTACCACGCCCAGTGGGGGTTTGTGGACAAATCCGCCGTTGCCAAGAATGCAGCAGGGTCTCGGGGGCAATGCTGCTCAGCGCACCGTGGAGTCCCTCTCCCCGGTATAGCCTTGGCAAAGGTACCAGCTCCTCTTCGCGGTCCCCCTGGGACAGGTACCAGTTCTCGATCGACCACGGCAGGCGAAAGCGATCGTTGATAGCCTCGATCAAAGTATTTTTCGCGGGCTTTCCAGGCTGTCTGAAGTCCGCCCCCGCTCCGTCGAGTGTGGCCCACCGTTCCAGGCGCTTGGAGATGAACTCCGCTCCGTAGACAAATCGGGCGGGCCCAGCACTGTGATTCCGGGTAGTCATCCACGTCGGCTGAGTTCTTGGGCTGGCGTTGCGGGTCAGCGGATTTTGGCGGCTCGGGGGTGGGCCGCCACCACCACTTCCGCGGGCGTCAGACCGGCGAACCGTTGCGGGCGATAGGGGCCCAGGACCGCGTCTGCCGCCGTGTGGTCGCAGATTTCCTGGGCGGCCAGCTGGCTCAATGCGGGAGCCAGGGTGACGCCGCTGTGGGTGAGGGCCAGGTACAGGTTGGGGGCCTCGGACGCAAACCCCATCACCGGATAGCCGTCCAGTGGCATGGGACGCCAGCCCACCGGCACCGGAATGGCCTTCGAGCCGTCGAGGCCAGGGAAATAGCGGCACGCCCGGGCCAGCAGGTCGTCGGCGTGGGCTTGGGTGTCGTCTTCGGCCAGGCTCTCCTGGTCGCCTTCACCGATCATCACGCGGCCATCGGCGCACTGTCGCAGATGGATCTCCCGGCGGCCGTCACCCAGGGCCGGCGCGTACACCACCGGCACGTTTTGGAGCAGTGGCGGCAGCGGGTTGGTCCGTATCACCACGCCGGGACTCTCCGCCTGCGGCACGTTGACGCCGGCCATGGCTGCCACCCGCGTGGTCCCGGTGCCTGCGGCAATGACGACGGCATCTGCGTCGACGGAGCCCGAGGTTGTCACAAGGCCGAGTATCAGGCCATCGTCCGACTGCTCATATCCAAGAACCTCCGTGCCGGGATGAATCTCACAGCCGAATTCCTGCAGGCGACGCAGGCAGGCTTCGACCACCATCTGCGGCTCAACCTGACCCTCGTTGGGGCTGTACTCGGCGGCGGCCACCGGGCCGACCTCCAGGGCCGGTTCCAGGCACTTCAATTCTTCGGCGTCGATCAGGCGGGTTGGGTAACCCCAGGACTGGAGCTGCCGCACCCGGGCAACCAGCCCCTCTGCGGCCACCGCGCCGGATTCCCAGGAGATCTTGCCACCCCAGCGGAGGCCAACGCTGTCCGGATCTCCATCATCGCCGATGCCGGTGGCGAAGCGGGGCCACATCTCCAGGGAGCGGCGGTTCAGATTATGATAGCCGATGGGTTCTTTCGCCCCGGCATTGATCCAGGCAAAGCTGTGGCTTGACGCACCGTGTCCTGGCTGGCCCCCGTCGATCAGGACGACGTGGACGCCGCGCTGGGCCAGGCGCCAAGCGATGGCCGCGCCCATGATGCCCGCGCCGACGACTGCCACCATTTGGGGTTTGCGGAAAATGACCATCAGTTGCACCTCCTGGCGCCGCGGCGCCCCGGTTGCGCGACCTTTCCGGCAGGGCGCCTGCCGCCTTGAAGTGCCTTGGCATTTCAGCACGGCGCCCAAGGTGCCGTCGATGACCCTTGGATCCGGCTCACGCATAGTCGGCATCGTGAGGGCCGATGTCAAGGTCCTGGTTGGCAGGGAGCAGGGCTATCGCATTTGGACCAAATAGACTCTGGATTCCCGCGAAAGCGGGAATCCAGAGCCCCTTACCGCCTACAACGCGGGCGCGCAGCAGGGGGCGTTGCAGGCCCTCAGGCCGAACAGGCAGGCGCGACAGGAGCAAAGCACCAAATCGTCATGGCAATCCTCGCCTCGAATGCCCTCGATTCCCTCCCGGAAGAGCCAGGGCACAAGCAACAGGGCAGTCACGGCGTCCAGCCACCACCAGCCCAGCGCGGCGTTGGCGACCAGGCC
This sequence comes from Dehalococcoidia bacterium, assembly GCA_965249355.1. GTDB lineage: Bacteria > Chloroflexota > Dehalococcoidia > Lucifugimonadales > UBA3495 > VXOI01. The sequence goes on along the minus strand of CBDFLW010000004.1, from coordinate 726,355 downwards.
GATGAGCAGGGTAAAGGAGAGGGCCGCACAGGCAATTGTTTCCTTCGCTTCGATGGCAATGGATTGCATATTGCCTTTTGCCGCAATTCTGAGCTTCCAGACAGCTACCAGCGGCATGAGCGTTACGGAGGCGATGGCGAGCCCGATGCCCACCAGCGACTCCTCGGCACCGCTCCGCTCGATGAGGGCCCAAGACGATTGGAAGACTATGGCCGCAGACAGTGCCAGGAAAGTCCACCCGATGAATCGTACGACCCGCCGCTCCACCGTCTCGGCGCGTTCGTCGTCCTCGATGCCCAGCCTCCAGAGCACGAGAGAGGCTGCAGCAACCTCTATGTAACTGTCGGCACCGAAGAACACCAGCGCGACGCTGCCGGCAGCAATCCCCGACCACAGCGCGATACAACCCTCCGCTACGTTGTAGAGGATCGTAAAGAGGAGCAGAAGTCTCGCGTAAATCAGCAAATTGATCGTACTCCGGCGATTTGGGGCCGTTTGTAACACAAGAACCCCCACGAGTCCAGAGGCCAACCCTGATCAATTCAGGGCTATCGCATTTGGATGCGCACACCGGCATAACGAGCTTACACACCGTCATTCCCGTCTATACATCGGCCTTCCCGCGAAAGCGGGAATCCAGGATTGCCGGGGTGCGCCCACATTCCGGGCGGTGAGGGCATGCCCACTCTTTGGCGCAATGAGCAAGACGAGGGCATGGGATTCTCACCACGGCAGGTCCGGTCGCGCTAAGGACATCCCTTTACGGCAACGACAGTGGACTGTAACTGCCTTATCGGCAGCGGTTGCTGAAAGGTGATCTGATTTTATGGGACAGCAACAGTCAGGATGTAAGCACCAGTTAAATCTCCCTCGCTGCCCTTTACACTGACCCAGTAAGGCCCAGTACCCGGGGCTTCCCCGACAATCGATCGACCCCCCTCGGTGCGTTCGAAGCTAAAGTTCCAATCGTCGTACTTCTCTACGTCTAAAAGTGCGTCGGGCAAAGTCCCTGCGACCACGTCTATCCGGTAGGCTTGTCCTTCCTCGGCCTGGAATCGAAAGTAGTCCACATCGGCCCATTCGTCCACCGTACCTGCGACGGCTTGCCCGGCTGTTATGGAAGTAGCTTCATCGGGCCGGTTGCCATGGTCGTCGTCGATGCCGGAAAGAGCGATCAGTTTCAGCTTGTAGTCGCCGCCACTGCCACCAATTTCGAAATAATACTCGCCGGAGCCGGGAGGCTGGAATGGGGTCCACACGTCTACGAATTGTGGAACCCTTTGCCCGTCAGCGTCATACAATTCTGTGCCCCACCTTGACATTCCGCCGGTATGAATCAAGGTCATCAAATATAGTTGGCCTTGCTCGGCCTGGAACCGGAATAGGTCGAAGTAACCATCGCTGCCGTCCAACGAGTCCGCGACGACTTCCCCGGGCGCTACTGGGGTCGCGTTGGGGAATTCGACCGCTTTTAGAGTAGCTGCGTCCCTAAGGTGACCCTCAAGAATGCAACCCGCAGACGCCATTTGGTAGCGAACGTAGCCGGGGATCTCCTCGTCGACCTCATCATATGTGTCCTCGGCAAAGGGCTGGTCACCCCGCCTCACGTTATCTTGGAGGGAGATTAGGTCCACCTCGTCGTCCTTAGGCTGCTCGTCGACGACGTCCTTGAAGAATTGGAGGACAGCCTCTGCCACATTTTGCCAACGGGCGACAACGTCGGGCGGATTAGTCGTCGGCATCGCAGAGATTGCCATCGCTAGGGCAGCAGAGAGTTCCCCATAGGTGACATCGGTTGAATCTTCAAATATTGGGTACAGGTGGTTCTCGTTCTCGTGACACCACGTCTCGTACTCGCTCAACCACTCATCGAAGAACGGTATGGCACTCGCCGCGGCTGCATATGCATCGGCTGGCGCTTGCGTGCTGCCCGGCCTGGCCGCAGCCGTTGGGGTTGGCGTCGGCGATACGATTGGCGCTTGTGGCGCTTGCGTGCTGCTCAGCTTGGCCTCAGCCGTTGGGGTTGGCGTCGCTTTTGGCGCTTGCGTGCTGCGCAGCCTGGCCTCAGCCGTTGCGGTTGGCGTCGCCTTTGGCGCTTGCGTGCTGCTCAGCTTGGCCTCAGCAGTTGGGGTTGGCGTCGCTGTTGCGCCGCTGTTGCAGGCCGCTAGTAGACCGGCTGCAATCACGAAGAACACTCCTGACGATAAGAAAGGGCGTACAAACTTCATATAACCAACATCTCTCAATCCTTCGCCCGCGGCGGCGAGATACTACCACATGTCGGTCTCCCACTCATATCACCCTAAACAGGGCGAAAACCACGCCGTGCTTCACGGCCCACGCTGCGGACGGAGACGCTGTGCCCGGAGCCAAGGTCGTCATTGTTCTATGGGGCCCTCTTTATGTGCCTAGCCGATTGCATTTGCTGAAGTGGAGCGCGGCCACGACCCGCGCAATTTCGCGCTGGTCGCCTTCGGCGGCGCGGGGCCGATGCACTCCATCAGTGTGGTCCGCCTCCTGGACATGGCCACTGTCATCGCACCGCCAAGCCCGGGCGTTGCCTCGGCCTACGGGCTGCTAATGGACGATTTCAAAAACGACTATGCCAGGACGTCGATCCAGAAGCCGCCCAACTACAACCCTCGCGCCATGGAGAACATCTACCGGGATCTGGAGAGTGAGGCCGCCCATTGGCTCGACTCCGAGGCGGTTCCTCCCCGCCAGCGGGAGGGTGGTTGGCATTACTGGGCAGTCCTTCCGCCGTCTATCACCAGCTCTGAGCCGGTGACGAAAGATGATTCGTCCGAGGCCAGGTAGAGCACACCGTAGGCGATTTCTTCCGGAGTTCCGATCCGGCCCAGAGGCACCCTCTCGATCGCGTCATCCAGCTGCGAGCCGGAGCCGCGGGCGGAACGCAGCATCGGCGTTTCAACGGGTCCGGGGTGTACCGAGTTGCAGCGGATGTTCTCCCTGGCGTACTGTACCGCCGTGGACTTGCTGAAAATCCGTACCGCGCCCTTGCTGGCGGCGTAGGCTCCGGAGGTGCCGGGTGCGGGCGCTATGCCGGCTCCCGACGAGATGTTGACGATGCTCCCGCCCCCTGCGCTTCGCATCTCGGGTATGGCGGCCCTGGAGCCCAGGAACACACCCTTGGCGTTGATATCGAAGGTGCGGTCCCAATCCTCAACCGTGAGATCCTCGATGCCACCGGGGATTGAAATGCCGGCGTTGTTGACCAGCACGTCCAGCTTGCCGAAGCGGGACACAGCGGTGGCAACAGCAACCGACCAGTCGTCCTCGCTGGTCACGTCGAGTCGCACGAACACACACTCGCCGCCCGTTTCGTTCACCGACGCCTCGGTCTGGCGGCCTTCCTCCTCCAACACGTCGCCGATGACCACTTTGGCCCCCTCGCGGGCGAACATGTGGGCCTCGACTGCCCCCATGCCTCTTGCTCCTCCGCTGATCAGTGCAACCTTGCCTTGCAGACGCATTTCAGCCCCCTCGGTTTGATCTCATTTTCCTCGCCTGGGTACCGTCGGCTGAGCACGCGAGGGGCGGCTTCCCTGTGTGCGTTGAATCAGGTAAGCGCTACTCGGGGCGCACCAAAGCCGACAACCGGCCGTCTTCAACGTCCACCGGAAGGGCCCTCATTCGGACATGAGGCTGGTTCACGCACACCCCTTCATTCTTGTCGAACTGCCAACCGTGGCCGTCGCAGGTGAACGCCTCCTCACCTTCGTCCAGCACCTCGCCGCCCTGATGAGGGCAGATCACGGATAGCAATTTGTATTCATTGCTACCCTTGACCAGGAAGAATTTGGCGTCGCCCACCTCGACCGGAAAGGGAAGACTTGGGAGCGACGACTCTTCCCCCAAATCAACTTTGATTCTCCTTGGCCGCCCGAGGGCGTTGAGTGGTCGGGAGGACATGGCTGTTCCATCCTGCATTGATTGGGAGCCTGCATTGATTGGGAGCCTGCATTGATTGGGAGCCTGCATTGATTGGGGGCCTGCATTGATTGGGAGATGGGAGGGGTTGAATGCTGCAAGCATAGCAACAGCCTCCGGTTTGATCAATTGGCCGAACTCGGGACCCCGCGCGGCTGAAACCGGCATCCACTGGGTGTGTCCAAGTATTAGTCCCACTTCATTGAATTGATGACTGCCGAGGACTTTATCGTCAATCCAAAGTTTATATCGTCGTTCCGGCCACTATAGCGTCATTCCAGCCACAATATCGTCATTCCGGCCTTGAGCCGGAATCCAGGACCCTTGGCGCTGATTACATTGGTCTTTTTCCAGCCCTTCTGGATTCCGGCCTTGAGCCGGAATGACGAGGCCCGGTGACTCGTCAATCAATTCTAGGGTGTGTCCAACTAGGCGCTGCGGGCATCCCCCAAGACGTGGCCCGGCCACGGCCGGTGAGGGGACGTAGCTACAAGCAACAGCAACGGCCCAAGTTGGTAGACCTGGGCCGTTGTTGCGAATTCTATCAGGCTGGGCTTCTATTTGTGCGGCGGGTTGTTGATGTACTCCGCTGCCATGCGGCGTCCGAGTTCCCGCATCTGCCTGGTGTCCTCCTCGGGCGTAGCCGCCACCGGCAACGGCACCGCCGTGTCGATACAGAACGTGGAAATGTGGTCGTTCTCGTCCTTCCCTTGGGCGCCGGGCCCCTCGCCAGCCTTCACCGCCCTGATGCCCTTCCGTATATGCCTCCGGAACATCGTGACGCCCCGGTCGGTCGCGCCCAGGTGCTCCAGTCCGTGGACGGCAATGGGGCGCTGGCTGACTTGGGCCTCGTAGTCGCTGGGTTGCAGTTGTTGCTCGCGGAGGATGTCAGACTCGGGAAGCTGGGCGGGCAGCATCTGGTCCCGGTCCAGCCACCAGGCCGGTTCCCTCTCTTCGGCTTCGGAGATGTGGCGCAGCTCCAGCAGCATCGTGCTGGTGTCGTCGCGGGGCACGATCCAGCGCGTCATCATGGGCCCGTCGAACCCATCCGGCCCCTTGCCGTCATTCCAGACCGGGGCCACCTGTTGCACGTTGGGCAGCACGCACTCCACCGACCGGACCCACACGTTGTCGCCGACGCGGCGAGTACTCAATGCGATCATCCCGGCGGATGTCTCCAAAAAGTCGAGGTTGGGTACCACCCCGAACTCGTCGGTGAACTGAGTTCCCGCGATTATGGTGTGCAGGAAGGCCGCGTGGACCGGGTCCATCGCATTCTCCAGGACCTGCAGCCAGTTGCACGGGTAATCGTACCGCTTGCCGGGCATCATCCGGTATCCCTCGCGCTCGAAGGTGTCGAGCACGGGAAAATCCGGAATGTCTTCAGGGGGACCCATATAGGCGAAGATGATGCCTTGGTACTCGTGGACCGGGTATGCACCGTGGCAGAGCCGGTCCTTGAACGTGCTGCCGGCTGGCTCTCCGGGTGTCTCGAGAATGGTGCCGTCTACGTCGAAGAGCCATCCGTGATAGCAACAGCGGATTCCACGCTCGGAAACCAGCCCGAACTCCAGCGACGTGCCGCGATGGGGGCAGTGAGCCTCGACCAGCCCGAGGCGGCCGCTGAAATCGCGAAACGCCACCAACTCTTCGCCAAGAATCTTCAGGGCAACGGGGACGTCGGCGAGCTCGTCGGCGTAACAGACCGGCTGCCAGAACCGGCGCAGGTACTCGCCGCCGGGCGTGCCAGGGCCGATGTGGGTCAACTCCGCATCTTCCTCCGGTACCTGCGAATGGTAATAGGCGCTGTACTGGGTCGACAGGAAGGGCGCTCGGGTGGTTGCCATGATTTTTCCTCCCGATGGATGTCTTGACGAGTTACCTCGCGCCGAGGCTCCCCTCAGTGCGGGGGCATCTAGGCTGGGAATTATAAATTCCGGTCACAAGGCGGTCAAATCCTGAGTACGAAAAATTCCCAGCATCCCTCGGCAATGTCACATTCCGTAATGTTACTATCCAGTGTTGTCGCTTAGTCAATTGTGTCCCGCGGGTTAACAATACGTTTCGTGATAACCTTCCGGCCTAATAGTGGCTGCTCCGGCATGGGCGGCGCTGGGCAAATGGACCGCAGCTATCGGCGCCTCAGGCAGGATTCGAACCTGCGGCACCCTGTGTAGTCCTGCAGCCGCAGGTTCCGGTGGTTTTCGGGCAGGCGCTTGCTGCCTATTGCTCCTGGGCGGGCAGAAACACTGGCAGAACCACATCCGGCTCGTCGACCGCGGGAATGAAAGTCACATAGACCGGCATGTCAATTTGGATGTCCTCGGGAGCAACATGGAGCACGTTGCTGCAAAGGCGAAGGCCTTCCTGTTCCTCCAGCTCGATCATGCAGAGGTTATACGGCACCTGTTCCTTTTCGTGGATCGCCGGGTGCACCGGATGGCGGACTATCACGTAGGAATACACGAATCCCCGGCCGCTAACCCTGGTCCAGACATAGTCCAGAGACGAGCATTGGGGGCACATGGGCATTGGCAGGTGCCGGAACATCCCGCAATCCGAGCACTGCTGGATGCGAAGCTCGCCGTTGCGAGACCCTTCCCAGAATCCCTGCTCGTAGTCCGGGAGCCGTTCCAGGTCGGGCAGGGGTACGCCTTCCAAGGGTGCGGTCATCGGCCGGGACCTAGCGGCTTGTTCTCTCTCCTGGGTCATGGGCGCTCCTTGCTATTTCCGGGCCATTCGGGGGCTATCCCCGGCGAACTATAACTGCGCCGCTGAGCTGGGCCGTGCTGCTGCAGGAAAGGACCCGATTGATGGTCTTATGGGGAGGCTGAGCAGTGGAAATTCCGCGGATGAGCCGCACAGCCTCCTGGACGTGGGTCAGGCCGTGGATATAGGCCTCGGAGTGATTGCCGCCGTGGGTGTTGGTGGGCAACTGACCATCGAACCGGAGGTTGCTGCCTCCCTCCACGAAGTCTTTCGCCTCGCCGCGGGGCACGAAACCATAGGCTTCCAGGTTGATCAGGCAGAAGGGCGTGAAGTGGTCGTAGAACATCAGGGCGTCCATATCACTGGCATCCAGCCTGGCCCTGGCCCACAGGTCGCGGGCGGTGTTCTCCGACTCGGCAACGGCCAGGTCGGGCCGGTAAATGATGCCGTCGTTCCTGGGGCCGGAACCTTGAGCAGCAGCTTCGACCAGGGTCAGGGTGCCGGAGTGGCGTAGTTCCCTGGCACGCTCGGGTGTGGTCATTACAATGGCTGCGGCACCGTCGTTCTCCTGGCAAAAGTCCAGCACGTGCAGCGGGTCCACCACCATGCGGGAATTCTGGTGGTCGTCGATGGTGATGGGATCCCTTCGCAGGGCGCGGGGATTCCGCGAGGCGTGCTCCCGCAGGGTCACCGCGACCCAGCCAAAGTGGCGGCTCGTGGCTCCGTACTCTTGCATGTAGCGCCGCACGAACATTCCGAAATGATGAGCCGGCGCCATCATGCCCCAGGGGGCGGCAAAGCTCTGGGGACCCCCGGCGATTCTCTCCGGCCCCCTGGCGCGGCCCAGGCGCATCCCGGAGCGGAGGTTGGCGGCGCGGAAACACACCACGTAGTTGGCAAACCCGGCGGCGATGGCGGCCGCCGCATGGCCTATCACTGCGTTGCCTGCACCTCCGCCGTAGGAGACCGATTCCCAGTGGCGCAGGTTCTTGATACCCAGCGACTGAGTCACCAGGGTTTCATGGTTGGACTCCATGTCATACCGCACCAGGCCGTCGATATCCTGCGGCGCGATGCCGGCATCGGCGCAGGCAGCCTTGATTGCCTCGGAGGCAAGCTGCACCTCGCTGCGGCCCGAGTTCCAGGAAAACTCCGTTTCGCCAATACCAACGATCGCGGCCTTATCTCTTATGCCGTTGGTGTCGGCAGGAATGATAGTCTGCACCATGGTCTGCTATGCCTCCTCCCAGTCCACTACCTTCCGCTGCTTCAAGTCGTGGATCTGTTCATCGGTATATCCCAACTCTTTGAGGATGGGCCGCGTGTGCTGGCCCTTGAGCGGACCGGGGCCTGCACGGCCCGATGTCTCCGAGAAGCTGACCACCGGAGAGTAGCGCCAGAACTGGCCATACTGGGGCGCCTCCACCTGCGTAAGTAGTCCGTTATCCCGCACGTGAGGATCCGCGTTGAAAAAGAAATACATTCCCCGGTCCTCGGCCTTGACGCAGGCCACATCGGCAGCGGTGAGCAGCTCTTCCCAATACAGCGGGTCCTCGGCGGCGAACACCTCGGCCAATTCTGCGATGAGGGCGTCATCGTAATTCCCGCGCGCGTCACGTGTGGCAAACCGGGGATCATCCCGGAGGTCCGGCCGGTCGATGGCGCGGCACAGGGATTCCCACTCGTCATCGAAGGGACACGCGAGAAATACCCAGCCGGTCTTCGCGCGGTACAGGCGGTACAGGGCGTGCAGACCGTATCCATCCCGGTCCGGCAATGGGCGAGGATGCTTGCCCTCGTGCCAGAAGAAGTCGTCGACGTTGGCAAAGGCGTTGGCGGCGATCATGGTGGATTCGACGTATTGGGCCATGCCGGTGCGCTCACGAGCGTAGAGGCCCAGCACCAGTCCAACGGCATTGACCATGGCCGTACTGTGGTCGGCGGTGCCGTCGTTGGCCCGCTTCAGTTGCTTGGCCACGGCGGCGATGTCATCGATGGACATAGGCTGGCCGGGCGGCGGGAAACTGTCCCTGCCCATCTGGGCCACGCCACCGCCGGACACGGCGCCCGCAATCGGGGCCATGGATGGCCGGTGGGAGTAGGGGCCAGTGGATCCGTATCCCCCTGCGTACAAGTAGACGAGGTTGGGATTGATTTTCTTCAACTGGTCGTAACCGATCCCTGTACGCTCCGGGGCGCCGGGGCGCATGCTGTGCAGCAGCATATCGGCCTTGGCTGCCAGCTTGCCCATGATCTCCTGGCCCTCGGGGGTCTTAAGGTCCAGGCAAATGTCCTCGGAGCCGGCCATGGTCCGGTGTGCCGAAAAAGGCAGGCCCTGCCTGCCCCAATCGCCTCCGGGCGCCTCGATGCGGATAACCCTGGCGCCGAGCTCGGCCACCAGGGCGCACCCAAGAGGGCCATTGATGACCGTCCCCAGGTCCAGGAGCGTTATCCCTTCCAAGGGGTGCTTCGGCATCGGGTCTTTGGCGCCATTGGGACGCCTGTTGGCATCTCCTCCGAGACGGGCCAAGACCTCCGCTGTGTGTTGGCCCAGTACCGGGGCAAGCCCCTGCGTGCTGGCTGGGGTCAGGGTCATGTTTACCATGGGTCCAAGCTGGCGCATCCCGCCCAGTCGCGGATCATTCACGTCCTGGACGTTGCCGTTGTGTACGATCTGGGGATGGTCCAAGGCCTGTTCAGAGGTGAGGTAGGGTTCGGCAGCCACGTTGCCAGCCTCGCCAAGGAATATGGCCATCCACTCGTCCAGGGTCTTTTCCTGGACCTTTTCCAGCATGATCCATTCCAGCAATGCAACGGCTTCCTGGTCCAAGTAAGGAGCGGTCTTGAATCTTGGGTCTTCATATATGAAGTCCATGTCCAGCGAGTGCATCATGGACCGGAACAACCTTTCCACCACATTCCCCAGCTGGATCCAGTGGCCATCCCTGGTACGGGCGGGCAGGTAACCGGTAGGATTGGGACGCCCGATGCCCACAGTCGATTCGGGCGGGTACTCGTCTGGGCGGTTCTCGACCATCTGGCCGTGCACCCAGGATACGTGATCATAGGTGGTCACGGCCTGGAGCATACTGGTCTCAACCCGCTGACCCCGCCCGGTTTTCTCACGCACGTACAACGCGGCCGTAATGCCACGAACCAGTGCCGTGGCGGCGGCGTGGCAAACCCCCTGTACGACGACGTAGTTGGGGCCCGGCCTGGGGTTCTGCCCGGCGAACATCATCATCCGTCCGGTCTTGGCGGCGACCACGGCGTCGTAGCCCTTGTAGTTGGCGTAGGGCCCCGAGGACCCGAAACTGGTCAGCGTTGCATACACCAGCTCCGGATGACCGCTCCTGAGGCTGTCGTAGTCGATGCCCAGCCTTTGGGCGACCCCGGGGCGGAAATTCTCGACGACCACGTCGGAGAGCAGCGCCAATCCCTGGGCTTTATCCCGGCCGTCCCCGGTTTTAAGGTCGAGAACTACGTTCTTCTTGCCACGGTGCCACTGGGCCGCCCCCGGCGAATCCCTGAATTTTTCTCCACCCGGCGGCTCAACCCTTATGACTTCAGCGCCAAAGTCGGACAGCACCATCGTGGCGACCCCACCAGCCCGCCCGCTGGTGAAGTCTAGGACCGTGATTCCATCAAAGACCTGTGCCATGGCATCCCCTTGTGATCGGCTAATCTAATGCCCTATGGCTCCACGTACCACTGGGGCAGAGTGTTGAATTTTCGTCCGCGCCCTCCATGCACCGCATCAAGCCCTCGTAACAAGCTGGTCCCACGCTGAGGCCATCGTACAGGGTTTTCATCGCCGTAACCATCCCTGGTTGCAGCGCCGCCTCTTCATCAGTGCGGCAGCAGGTAGGCTTTATTGCCCTGGAATTTCAGTACAACCGATGGACGATGTAATGCACAGCGTTGCAAGGTAACTCGAGCCCGGCGGTCTGCTGGGTCTGGAACCGGCCATCGATTGTGGCTCTCGTGACAACCGTCTGAGGTACGCAGACATCGCGCTGCACCAGCTCAACATCCCTCCGGATACCGGTTTCCCGGAGCAAACAGCCCGTTGCTGGGGTAGGTGGTCATCACCATCTTGAAGTGTTCCCGGGGCCGGGAGAGATTTATGTGTAGCACTGTGTGGTCCGGGTAATAGCGCTTTGCCGCCTCTGCGACTGTTGGGAGTCCCGGCAGTTCTCCCTGGGCGCCCGTCATGCAGGCCAGTCCGGAGGGCACCACCCTCACTGCGGCCACTTGAGGTGTTCCTGTCCGCAAGCCACGCATCCGATGGTTTCGGCATTCTTCCTTGCCGCCGTCGCAACAGTCATTACGTTAACCTCAGTTTGTGAGGAGTTCCGTTCCACGACTGTGCCAAGCGGCGGGACCTTCTCACCATTGGGTGGGTGCGTTCGCACCTCCTCGAGTCTTCCTCCGGCTGCTCCAGTTGCGTGCCGAGTGTTTGGCGTTGTTCGCGCGCCCTCTCCTTGCGACACGTGGTTCGGCCGTGTACCCGCCGGTTCCGGCGCTTATTTCTGATGTGTGTTTCAACTTCGTCATCGTCGTTGCTGGCGACTATCCGGTCCCGGTATTTCCCTTGTCCTGTGAGTGTAGAGCTCCTTCCGGGTCATCCGTGCAGGGTCATCCGTGCAGGGTCATCCGTGCAGGGTCAGCTCCGTTCAGGGTCATCCGTGCGTATCCGCTTGGACGAATGGAATATACTGAACCGAATCTTTGATAGTAGCTGTGGGCTTTTCGCTGTGACGGCCGACTCCAGGGTTGACTGTGTCTCTTTCTTGAGGTAATTCGCTTCTGATGAGTTTGCTGTTCAAAAGATTTGGGCCCCGGGCCGTACCTCTGCTCATGCTGCCGGCGGTGGTGGTGGGGTTCTTTCTGCTGATTGACCTCTTGGTGGCCCTCACCTCGTCGGGGCCGGACGACCTGCTGACGGCCATGCCATCGGAAGATGACCATATCGACCTGCCCAGCGGCGCCGAGATGTTCGCATTCGCCGTCGGCGCCGTGGGCGTCGTCTTGGGGATGGTCGCGCTGCTGGCCCCGCGGCACTGGACCTTGCGGGCCGGATTCCCCACCCGCGGTGGTCTCTGGCCATCGGGGCGGTAATTGCGCTGGTACTGGCGGGCGCAGGGCTGTGCTTGGCCTTTTCAGGGGTGCTGAGCGAGGACATTACCTACGGACAGCATCAGGCACAGCGGATGTGGGTGGAACCGAGTGGGCTGGCGGTGCTGGCTGGGTTCTTCCTATCCTTGGCCGCCGTTGGCATCGTCAGCGCCCGGCTCCTGCTGGTGCACCTTACATCTGGCTGGTGCTGGCCTTGGTGTTCGGCTTCTTCGCCTCGCCGAATCTGGCCGGCCTCATGTTTTTCGAGCGTTCTGAAAAGATAGAAAGCCAGACAGCCTACGCCGCGGAGGTTGAAAAATACCGAAGTCCGGAGGACGAGTCTGCGCCACCGGCGGACACCAGCTGGGACGCAATGCTGCCGCTGGAAACAGGGAGCGCCGTCTTGGTCCGGGATGACTCCGCAGTCCTTCTGATGCCGGGGGTCTCGGCGGCCCCGGCGGCAAACATCAGCCCCAATCCGCTGTTCATCGTAACCGGCGCGGCCCACACGTCGTTCCTCCGCAGCGCCACCGGCGATGTTTACCAGAACGGGGAGTGGACGCAGTTGGACCCAGTGAGGCTCCATGGGGAAGCCGGGTCCGACATTGCCGCCGGGATTCTGGCCATGATTGAGGAAGGCCTGGTTTACGAAGGTATCACCGAGGACGGGCAGAACGTTGCGCTGCCGCTGCACCGGGCCAGGGCGGACTTGCTGTCCTGGCCAGCCTCCGTCCCGGACTCTTTGCACATTGACCAAATATCAGTGTCCCTCGCCGGGCAATTCGATACCCTGGAACCGGGCGTCCTGCCCATATCCGCGCCTCTGCTGGATATTGAGGAGGCCGGAACGTGGCGGCCCTTCAGCGCCACGTTCCGCGTCGGCCAGCCAGTCACGGGCTACGCGTGGCGCGCGCTGGCGGCGGAGTTTTCTGAGAGCGACCTGACCGGGGCTGGGCCAGTCGATGACCCAACCTATTATCAGCTGCCGGAGGGCCTGCCGGAGCGGATTCGAATGCTCGCCGGGGAGACTACTCACGGCTTGGCATCGCCCTAGGTCAAGGCGAAGGCTATCGAGGAACACCCGAAAACGGAATACGTCTACTCCGTGCCGGCACCCGGACGAGCAGCCGGTGCTGGCGCCAGCGGGACGCGACCCCGTGGACTGGTTCCTCTTCGACCACGGTTCGGGGGGGTCCACCTCTTTCAGCAGCGCGTTCGTCCTGCTGGCCCGCGCCGCCGATGTGCCCGCCCGGGTGGTATCGGGCTGAGCGATAGCCCCGGTTGCAGGGGAGCAGACCGTGAACGGCGACCACGCCCACCAGTGGGCGGAGATTGCGCTGGACGGCTTCGGCTGGATTACCCTCGACCCCACGCCGGGAGGCGCCCCTTCCCGGATGCTCCCGGCGTCCTCCCTCGAACAAACCGGCGGCGAACAGACCGGCGGCGAACAGACCGGCGGCGAACAGACCAGCGGCGAGACCGGCAGCGACGAGACCGGCAGCGAAGAGACCGCCAGCGCCAGCAGGGAGACCGCCAGCGCCAGCAGGGAGACCGCCCCGGAGGAAGAATCGCTTCAGAAGGGGCCGGGAACCGGGGACGAATCCGTAAGCGATGTCCGGGAATCAGAGGAAGAACGGGCCACTCTGGAGGGAATAGCCCTGCATGACTTGGCCGTGGCCCTTGATCCGTGGGTTCGGAAGGAGGCCGCGCTGCTCTTGGGCGAGATTGGGAGCGGCATAGCCTTGGAAGGGTTGGCCAAGGCTATGTTCAACGACCCCATCAAGTTTGTCAGGGCAGCGGCCATAGAAGGGATGACCATGGCTGACTATGAGCAGTTGGTGAAAATCCTGCTGGAACATGAAGATGCCCTGCTCAGGAAGGCTGCGGCCACCGCCTTGGGCAAGAAGGACGACGCCCGGGCGTTGTCGCCTCTGGGCGAGGCCCTCCACACCGACGCCGACACCGGAGTGCGAGCGGCGGCGGCTGAGGCCCTCGGCGTTTTGGGAGAAGAAGGCGCGCTTGGGCTATTGGCGAGGGCTTTGGTCACCGAGGCCGACGTTGATGAGGAGGTAAGGGCGGCCGCGGCGGCCGCCCTTGGTGAGCTTAAACTGCCGGAGGCAGTGGCTCCGTTGCTGGAGGCTCTGGCCGCCGACGCCGGACCAGAGGTGAGAGAGGCCGCGGCCAACGCCCTCTGCGCGCTGGGAGACGACGGGGCATCGGACCAGTTGGCGCAGATCCTCGCAGACGACGAGGATGCCGGAGTGCGGGCAGCGGCGGCGGTGGCGTTGGGAGATCTTGGGCCACCCGGTGCCTTGTCGCCTCTGATGCAGGCAAGGGCCGGAGACGAATCGTCCACAGTGCGGTCGTGCGCCACGGCGGCGCTGGATAGATACTTGCTATCACAACTGACCGGGGCGCTTCAGGAATCCGCCGCTCCCACTGCCAGGGCGGCCGCAGCCGAGCTTCTGGGGGAACGCGGAAACCCCTCCGCCGCGCCGGTATTGATCGAGACCCTGAATGATCTCCATTCGGACGTGCAAGAGGCGGCAATGGCCGCCTTGGAGAAGCTGGGCGCCATAACCCCACTGGAAAACGGGAGCCGCTTGCTGTCCCATAGCGCCGGCGTCTCGTTCATCCCGGCCACGACAACACAGCAGGCCACGGAGCTGCCGCACCTGCCGGTTTTTGAGGTGCGGAGCGCAACTGATACCGGCTTCCTGCGGGTTGCCGTCGGCGACCGCTATTCCGGCGGGCTGTGGTCACCCGATGACCAGGTGGGCTAGTATACAGTCTGGCCTCCGTCGTCCCCGAAACGGGCCCGCCGGAACAGGCAACGGTCTCTCCCACTGAGGAACGGTCGGACCGGATAACGGTCACTCCCGCCGGGGATGAGCGGTTTATACCCGAGGGGATAGTGCCCACGTCTCCGCAGCTGACGCTTCTCTCGTTGCCCGGAACCCTCTATCCCCGCAGCGCGACATTCGCCAGCCAGTTCCGGTTGGCGGATTACAACTGGAGCTCGACCATCGCCATTTTTCCGTCGGCCCAGCTAAACGCGGCCAACGTATCGCCCGACTATGCCCACGCATCCCTGCCAGACGGTATGCCCAAGCGTGTGCGGAGTCTGGCCCAGAGTATAACCGCCGGTTCTTCGACACCTTACGAGCAAGCCAAAGCCATCGAGCGGTATTTGCAGACCAACTATGCCTACCGGCTGGCCGACCCCGCGGGCGGCGGCCCCCCGCCGGGCAGCGACCCGGTGGACTGGTTCCTGTTTGAAAGCCGGGAGGGAACTTGCGGCAACTTCAGCAGCGCGTTCGTGATACTGGCCCGCTCCGTTGGCCTTACGGCCCGGGTGGTTTCCGGCTGGGCGATTAGGCCTATGGCCGATGCGCAGAAGGTGTACGCCGACCAGGCTCACCAGCGCGCCGAGGTCGCCTTGGAGGGGTTGGGCTGGATTGCCTTTGAACCCACCGCATCCGGCAGCGCCACGGACAGATCCCAGGAGTACCCGGAACCAGGCGGGGTAGAATCCCAGTTGGAGAGGGAAGAATTCGAGTTGCTCGTCGAGGAGTTGTCCAGCGACGATCCGGCAATACAGGAGCAAGCCCGCGAGGACTTGGAAAGCATGGGCGCTGAAGTCGTTGAGATGGAGAACGGCGGAACCGCAGTCACCAGTGGGAGCGGGGGTGGCGGCATCGTCGCCGGAACGACGACAGCACAGGCATGGAAGCCCCCTCCGATACCGCTGTTTGTCGTAAGCGGGGCCACTCGCACCCCCTATCTTCGCACTACCGTCAGTGACATTTACGAAAATGGCCGGTGGCGCCAGCTCGGCCCGGTGTCCGTCCCCTACGATTCGCACCAGAGCATTCCCCATTTGGTTCGGAGCGAAATCGCCAGGCGGCCGGCCGGCGTGATGGCATCCTTGCCGGAGTGGCGCGTCAATCCCGCATTGCTGGCACGGTATGATGTGGCCCCGACCGTTACTTTCACGGACACGATTCACTTTGAGGCGCTCCTGCAGTGGGGGGAAATACCGGCGGGAGTGGTTCCAACATCGCAGTTCTTGGACCAGGTTGAGAGCGGCGGCCGGTTCCACCCGTTCAGCGGCACCTTCTCCCTCGCCGAGGCCGCTGCCGATTATCGCTGGGTATCGCAAATTCCTCAATTCTCCCCGGCCCAGTTGTCGGCGGCCACCGGGTCCTCCGACCCAACCTACACGCAACTGCCGGACGATCTGCCGCAACGGATTCGCGACTTGGCCTTGGAAATCACGCGGGGCCACACCTCGCAGTACGACAAGGCAAAGGCGCTGGAAACCTATTTGGCAACCCGATACACCTACCGGTTTGCTGACGGCTCGGAGGGGGAGGTCCCGCTCCCCGGACATGACCCGATGGACTGGTTCCTGTTCGATCACCGCGAGGGAACGTGCGGCGTGTTCAGCTCTGCCTTCGTGGTGCTGGCCCGGTCGGCCGGCATCCCCGCCAGGGGTTGTTTCGGGCTGGGTTATTAGCGCTACGGAGGGGCCTCAGACGGTCAAGCTCGATCAGGCCCATCAATGGGCCGAGGTTGCCTTCGATAGACTCGGCTGGGTGAGGTTTGAGCCTACTGCTTCCGGCGGACCGCCGTCGCGGACGCTGCTGGCGGAAGAAGAGATGCCGCAGCCTGAGGAACCGGAGCCGCCGCCACCACCGGAACCGGGGCCGCCGCCGGAGCCGGCCCCGGCCCTGCCTGCAGATACCGTTACCGCCATAACCCAATGGCCCTCCGAAGCGCGGCGTAAGACCGGGTACGTCATCGGGGGCACGGTCTACACTGTCACGGGCAGCGCTGTTTCCGGGATGGGCGTCGAGATCTTCATAAACGAGACCAAGGAGCATGGCGGTGCCAGGATTGGAGCAACGACCGCCCAGAATGGCCGTTTCCAAGTGGAAGTGCATCTGCCTTCATCAATGGAGCGGGGGTCCTACCGGTTGATTGCCCACGCGATGAGCAACAACCAACACGCCGAGTCTTGGAGCGACCCCGGCGTCACCGTCTATTCCGAAAGCGGGTTCGAGCTGACCGGCCCCAAGGAAGTGAACGTTGATGAGCCAGCCGTTTTCCAAGGCAGGCTGTTGGACAACACCGGGGGGAGCGGCGTCGCAGACTCGGAATTGCAGGTGACCATCGACGGGCGCAGCCTTCCTCCCCAACTGACCGGCCCGGCGGGGCAATTCAGCTTCGCCAACGCTTTCCCGGGGCCGGGCAACCATCAAGTCGAAGTGGAGTTCGACAGAGTTGACTTCCTGCTGGGAAATTCGGTCCGGCTGGATTTGTCGGTAGTCCTGCCCACCAAATTGACCATTGAATCCCTCGCGCAAGTCAAGGTGGGGGAGACCTTCCCAATAAATGGGACCCTGCATGATGTCCGTGGGAGGTCAATGGCTGACGAAGAGGTGACTTTCACGGTGGGCAATGGTCGAGAGCGTATCGTCCGCACTAATAGCGCGGGCGAGTTCGGCACAACCAGCTCCGTTGGGGAGGCCGGCGAGTACGTATTGCAGGCCGAGTTTGCCGGCGAGTATCCGGTGCTTCCTTCCCTCGATTCTGCCTGCGTGATCGTCGGCATTTGACCGCCCTGACCATCGTCGGCCCCGGGATGATAGTGCTGGGAGAGGACGCAACTTTCTACGGCAGGATTGCATCGGACACGCTACCCGTGTCCATCGAAGACGACATCGGCTCCCTGCCTGTATCCATCGAAGACGAGGAAGGAAACCTGCTGGACACGGTGGACACCGGAGAGGACGGCTCCTTCGAGTACCGCGCATCCCGGCTGGACGTTACCGGCCCTCGTTCCCTCACGGCCAGGTTTGATGAGCAGGGATACCTTAGCTCCAGTTCAGCCAGCGCATCCTTCGCGGTCGTCGCCCCCACCTTGTTGACGGTTGACGGCCCGGCGTTAGCGAAAATGGGAGATATCGTAGAATTGACGGGCAGCCTGCGGCGGGCTGATGGCGAACCCATTTCAGGCGTTCCGGTCTGGGCGGGTAACGCGGGAGAGCCGCTGCTGCTCACCGGCGCCGATGGCAGCTTCAGCCGTGAGTTTTTGATGGAGCCGGAACTTGGCGAGTCCGAAGTCGAGGCGGAGGTAAAAATTCCCTTCGGCTTCGACGGCACGAGCCATCTGGCACAGGCCCTCGGAGGCCACACCCTGACCGTCGGAGTTCCCCGGGTCACTGCGGAACCCCCGGAGACCACGGCCCGCGGGGAAGCGGCGACGCTGCGGGGGGCCGTCTTCATCGGGAACCGTCCGCTGCCGGACGCGGTCGTAACCTTGACGCCTGGGCTTCAAGCAGGAACCACCGAGACCGGCACTTTTGTCCTGCGCTATCCGGTTCCTGCAGACGCCCCGCTGGGGAGGAGCGATCTGCTGGTCGCCGTACCGGCCTTGGGTATTGAGACGGTTGTTCCCATCGAGATTAAGTCCGCCGTCAACCTGATCGCAGTTCCGTTGGGCTCCGTGCGGCCCGGCCGCGACGTGATGCTGCAAGCGACCCTGTACGACGATTCAGGGACAGGAATAGCGGGAGCGGTATTGCGCACCAGCCAAGGCGTCGAGGCCGTCACCGACGGCCAGGGAATGGCGCTGCTTACGCTGACCGTTCCCGATTCGGAGGACCTGCTCACCGTTCCTGTTACATTTACCTACCGGGGCGACGAGCATCACCTGCCGCTTACCTACTTTATGGGCGTGCCAGTGACACCCTCCAGCTTCAACTGGTTGCTGTGGGCGGGGCTGCCGGCCCTGCTGGCCATGGCGGTGGGCTCCGTGTATGCCGTCCGGCGGTTCAAGACTTTCAGCTTCCCGGTAGCAATTCCGGTAGCAATTCCGGTGCGGCTCCTCAGGAGGGCGGAACCGGAGGTCCCGGCAGTCGAGGAACGCCCTGACCCGGTGGCGGACAGCTTGCCGGAGCCCGAGCCGGTTCCCGATCCTGAGCCAACCCGGTTGGAGATTGCCTTTGACCAGCCGGCGCAAGACCTGCCCGGCGTCTGGGGGCTGGGCGAGCAGGTTTCGGTCCTTATCCGGCTGTCAGAGGAGGGTGGGCGGAACATTACGGGGGCGGCCATCGAAGCGGGTACGCCGGGCGGGGCCACATAATGCTGGAGACCGGCGAGCAGGGGAGTTGCGACTTCCATTGGACTGCCGACGAGTTGGGAGAATACACGGTGTCCGCCCGGTTCACTGGCGGCGACAACTACCTAGACTCCTCCGATTCCCGGGGCTTCCGGGTGGTGGACTTCAGGGAAGAAATCGTCCGGCTCTACAACTCCTTCGTCGAATGGGCCGGGGAGCGGGTTCCTGACCTGTCGGGGCGGACGCCGCGGGAGCTGGAGTCGATTCTGGTGGTCTCCGGCGTTTCCGTGAATCACCGGGCGCTGCACGAAATCATCTCGCGCTTCGAGGAGGCCGACTATAGCGAGCATCCAATTACCCGGCGGCAATACGAGGCCATGTACCGCTCTTGGCGGACGATAGTGGGGGAATAGGAACTTGAAGGGCTTCGTCAACTCCGGTTTCGGTCTGGCCGTCTCCGTGCTTCTCGCCGGGGCGGTCGCGGTGGCAGCATTCCCGCTGCTGGCCTCGGACGGGCTACTGTTCCGGGAGACCGGGCTGGATTTCCACTATCTCGCGCGGTGGATAGTGGTGAGCGCGGCTTTGGTCCTGCTGGGCAGAGCCACCGCTTTGGCTCGCATGACTCTGGCCTTGCGCCTTGCCCGGTCGTCCGACGAGGCGGAAGCGGGCGGCGACGCCACAGTCCGGTGGCCGCAGCGAGCGGCGGTGGCCCAAGGACTGGCGGTAGCCCAAGGACTGTTGGAAGGCTCCGGCCTTGCCGTGCTACTTGTGGGGCTGTTGTCTGCTGTGCCAAAGCTACCGGCGACTATCTCGGCGCACCCCAATGCGCTCGGCTTGGAGTTTTTGACCCCCTACCTGGAGATATTCTATTCGCTGGCCATCTGGGCCATCCCGGTATCGGTTTTCTTCGTGGCGGTCCGGGCGGCACAGGAAGTCCGGCCGGCCTTGGGCGAAGTCTTCCGGCTGCCCTTGGCCCGGCTCGCCGTGCTGTCGGCGGCATACTTGCTGCTTGGCGATGGCGGCGTGTTGGCGGTCGCCTTCGACTTTTCCGGCGGGCTGCTCCTGCCGGTTGTGGCTCTGGCGGTGCTCCTGCCCTATGTTTCTGCGGTAATACGCCGCGCCGTAGCCTTGCCCCTCCACCGGCGGCTTCTGCCGTCGGCGCGCGTCCTCTTGCTGCTGTCCGACTGCGGCGGAATCGCGCTGCTGCTGGGGATAGCGGTGTCCTTGCCGGGAGCGGTGGACGGTATCCCGGAGAGCGGGAAGGGGGAGGCGCTGGAGTTCGTCGCGCCCTATTTGGAAGTACTGGATACGCTGGCCTTCTGGGCTGTAGTTCTGTTGACGCCGTTCATCTTAATCAGGGCGGTCGCTGCGTTCCGGCCGGTTGTGGGCGACGTCCTCGAGTTCCCTTTGAGCCGCCTCATCCTGTTCGCCGTCGCGCTGGTCGCCTTCTCCGATAATGGCATCCTAGCGACCGCGGTCGAGGTCCAGATTCCTCAACTGCTGCCTTTGGTGATACTGGCGCTGGCTCTTTCCTATCTGGCGTCGGTACTGAGCCGCCTCGCCAATGTCGAGCTCCCGGTCCGAATCAGGCCGCTGGTTGGCCAACGTTCCTCCGCTGGCCGGTTCCCTAGTCGCGGCTGTCGGCCCAGCGATGGTCGTGTGGGTCGTCCTGAACTCCTTGCCCGTCGTCAGCGCCCTGCTCCTCGACCACTGGCGGCCGGCCGGTTTCGGGGAGTCAAGCCTGCCTTACTTCGCCAATCTGTTTGAAGTCAGATACACTCTGGCAGCGTTCTGCTTTGCCGCCGGCCTCGCGCTGGGACTGCCCAACCCGCTGTGGTCTCCGGGGAGATGGCACATGAGGCCGTTGGCGGCGGCCTTTGGCTTTACGGTGTCGGGGTGTCTGTTCTGGGCGTGCGGGGCGCAGCTTTCGGTCTTGGGGCACGCCTTTACCTTGGCCGGGGCGGTGGTTGGGGTCGGCCTGCTCTCCTTGGGCTTGTCCCAACTGGCGCGGTACGCCGTTGACTCTCCGAACCCCGTACTGGCCGACGCCGCTCGGTGGCTCTTGGGGTCCCGGGTGCGGGGATTTATGCTGGGGGCGGCCATCGCCTTTTACGGGGTGCTGCTGCGGCCCTTAATCTATGAAACGCTTTGGTTTGCGGCGGTGTATGAATGGCTGGCGGTGCTTGTCGTGGCCCTCTTGGCGATGATGAGGATTCGCGGCAGTCTGAAGGCTTTTGTGGACTCTGCCGAGGCCGCCCCTTCGACTTGGACCCGCTGGGACCGGCACCAGCAGTTTTTCGAGGACCGGCCCGACCCCCGCTGGGATCTAGTGTCAAGGTGGCGGCAGCGGTTCGTGGAATCCGGAGAATGGGTCAGCCTGTGGACCTATCTGATGGGACTGCTCTACTGGAACGAAGCGCCGCCGGAATCGGTGCGGGCCGTGTTCCGTCCTCTGCGAAACTGCGTTGCCGCTCCCGCCCGGTTCACCCTCTGGGGTTGGGGGCGCAACCGGAACCGGCGGCGGGAGGCCGCCCTTGCCGAATCCCTGCAGAGCGCCGAACGCGCCTTGGCAGGCGCTCCGAGTACGCCGGTGGCCGTGGACGAGTCCGCCCTGCGCGAGGCCGCCGGGCCATTCATCGAAAGCGGGAGCGAGCCGGAGGCTATGGCCGCCGTGGTCATCGCGGCCTACCGCCAACGGGGTGCCGACGCCAACCACACCGTCAATCTCTGGCTTCTACTGGTCAACGTGGTCAACCGGCCCTCCGGTGGTTCGAGCCGCCGTGGGTTCGCCGACGCAATAGGCGTCAGGCCCAGACGCGCCGACGGCGGCTGGTGGAGGGCGCGATGTCGCACCTCTCCGGTCAGGGAGACCTCTCCTCGCTGACAGTGGCGGTAGCCGCTCGCCAGTTGGCGATGTTTCCCACGGGGGCGGCCAGCCCGGCGGCCGCTCCGTCCCGGGTGCTTGCCCCGGGCCAAGGAATCGAGTTTCTTGACGAGAGCGGCCACACCTATATTGTCCGCACCTCGGAGAACGTCGAAGGACACCTCTACAAATCGGCTCTTCTGAGGCAGCCCGTTTTGCCCGATGATGAGGTTAAAGCAGCCCAATGAACCAACAGGACATAGAAGAAGTCAGGCTGGTCTGCGAACGGATTATCGACCGCGTCGGCGAGGTATTCGTTGGCAACCGGCTGCTGCTGCGCAAGCTGCTGGCGGCGGCGCTCGCCAACGGCCACGTACTGTTTGAGGACTATCCGGTCTGGGCAAGACCCTGCTGGCCAAGGTGTTCTCCCGGGCGATCGGAAGCGACACCAAGCGGGTCCAGTTCACGCCCGACCTGCTCCCTTCCGACATCTTGGGGGTGAACGTCTGGCGGCAGAATGAAGGGGAGTTCCAGCTGGTCAAGGGGCCGGTGTTCACCAACATCCTGCTGGCCGACGAAATCAACCGCGCCCCTCCCAAGACCCAGGCCGCCCTGCTCGAAGCCATGGAGGAACGCCAGGTCACCATCGACGGCGAGACCATGCTCTTGGGCAGCCCCTTTGTGGTCATTGCGACGCAAAACCCCATAGAGCAGGAAGGCACCTATCCGCTGCCGGAAGCGCAGCTTGACCGCTTCCTGTTCAAGCTGGCGACCGGATACCCGGTTAACCAGGAGATGGAAAACGACATCCTGCTGAGGCGCATCCAGTGGCAGAAAGACGACCCTACCGGCGACGTAGAGCCTGCGGTGGACGCCGCCGGGTTCCTGGAGTTGCAGGGGTTGGTGGAAACCGGGGTCTACGTGGACCAAGTAATCGTGGAATACATCACCCAACTGGTGCGGCTGACCCGGGAGCACCCCAGGGTGGCGGTGGGTGTCAGCCCCAGGGGAGGGCTGGCCCTGCTGAGAGTCTCCCGGAGCATCGCCCTGATTCACGGGCGGGACTTCGTGGTGCCGGACGATGTGAAGATGGTGGTCGCCGACGTGCTGGCCCACCGGATAATCCTCAACATTGAGGATACCCTGGAGGGCGTGCAGTCCGAGCCGATTATCGGCGAGATTCTGGAGCAGGTGCCGGCGCCGACCGCCCTGGAGGCGAGGGCGCCGTAGCCGTGTTTCCTCACGCATTGATGGGCTGGGTCGGGCTGTGCTGCTTTTCTTGGCCCTTGGCCTAGCCTTTGGCAACGTGGCCCTGCTCACCGGGGCGGTCTTCATTCTGCTCACCGTGCTGATTGTCACCTCTCTGCTGCCGCCTGCGGGAATTCGCATTGAGAGGACGCTGCCCCGGCTCATCTGCTGGGCGGGCGACACGCTGGAGGTGGACCGCCGATTGACCGCCGCCAGAGGCGTCGGCCCCATCTTCGTGCACGACGTCCTCCTCCCGGAGGTCGAGGTGGCGGAAGGCAACAACCTGCGGATTGTCTGGAAATGGCCGGGAGTGAAGACTGCGGGCATATCATACCGGGTCCGGTTCCCCAAGCGGGGCGAGTTCACCCTGCCGGGGACGACGTGGGAGTCCCAAGCGCCTTTCGGCATCAGGCGGAGCGGGTCCGGCGCGGCTGGTGCGGCCATCAAGGTCTTGGTGGCCCCGAGAATCCGCGGCATCTCCCGCCTGAACGAGGTCCGGGCCGCAACGAAGCAGCGCCGCGACCGGGAAGACATTTCCCTGAGCGGCGTTTCCAGCTCCGAGTTCCGCGAACTGAGGCCCTACGCGCCCGGCGACCCCATCAAGATGATCAACTGGAAGGCCAGCTGCCGCGGTTCCAGGAGCGACAACCTGCCGCTGGTCAACGAGCTGGAGCCGGAGGGAAGGAAGGCGGTTTGGATATTCCTCGATGGCGCCGACTACATGGATGTCGGGACGCCCTTGGCCAATCCTATGGAGGACACCGTCGAGGCGGCGGGAAGCTTGGCCCAGTTCTACCTCTCCCGCGGCTCGACCGTCGGCGCATGCGCTTATAACAGCTACGGTGGGGGCGAGTTGCTGTCGCCGGAATCGGGCCGGAAGCAGTTCCGCCGACTGACCCAACTGCTGTCCGGCCTCAAGTCGGGGCCGGCCCGCCATGACCTGCTCCAGTCGGTGGAGTGGTGCAAGGGCTTCCTCTTCCTGTTGCAACCGAAGGTCTTTATCATCACCCGGCTGGATGTGCACTACCCGAGGCCGGGGGAAGCCACGGCGTCCCTCGACCGCTTCACCGCCGCTATCAAGAGGCTGACCGCCCTCCGCACGCGGTCGAAACGGCGGGGCCGGGTGCGGGTGGTGCACGTAAGTCCCAGGGGCTTGCACTCCGATTCGCCCCTCGCCTTTGCAGGGCGTGGGTCTGGCCCAGTGGGAGAGCCGTTACTTGGCGGCGAGCCTGCGGAAGTCAGGGGCCGCGGTCATAGAATGGGACCCGGCGAGGGAAGACTTCATCGCGGCCCTCGTGCGGCACATGGACGCCTACAGGTGACCGGGTGAGAGCAAGCTGGTTCGGAATACTCGTGGCCGTGGAGTCGTTGCTGCTGGCCGGGCTGCTGCTGCTGGCTGCGTGGCTGTTGTTGGCTTCGGTCTCGTCAGCCGGGCAGCCCGAGTCGCTGTGGCCCGAGGCTTGGGCGGAACGAATGCCCGCCTACGGCTCTTCAGAGGTGATGCTGTCGGTCTTCATCTGCGTCGGTCTATACGGGCTGCTTCAGTTCCTCGGCCGAAGTCGGCTGGCGTTCTGGCTGGCGGCCCTGCTGGCTCTCCTGCCCCATGCGCCCGGCCTCTGGGGCCACAACCAACTGGAATGGCAAAGGTTCTTCGGCATCGACGCCTCATTCGGCGCGGGCCACTCCTTGATTTTGACAGCCGGGCTGTTCCTGATGTGCCTGGCCGGGCTGATTGTCCTCCACCGGATCATCGCCCTCCGAAAGCTGGGGCTGCTGCTCTCCACGCGGCGCGTGGAGGGCGCGGAGCTTGACGCGCTCCTCATCAACGAAGGTTTGGCGCTGGCGGGCATGATTGCCTCTGGGCTGGCGGTGGCGTTGCTCATGGTGATAGCGGGCGTGGCGCTGGGGCGCTCCGAATCGCTGCCGGGCCGGGTGCCCTGGGCCATCATCACCATAGGCGGCGGGGCGAGCCTGCTGTTAATCGGCTTCATGGCGCTGTTTTTGCGGGGTCTCGACGCCAACGCCGGGGCCGAGCCGCCTGCCGGTGAGTAGTTGCGCCGCCTGCTATCAATTCAGGCGGCATTATTCCTGGCTGCTATGCCACCCGTCGCTCCGCTCAGAATGACACGGCTGCGGTGCGACTATCAAAATACCTTGAGCGCTCCTTCCACAGGGTTGTGAATGCCGCCGCGTTCTGCGTAGTACCGTGCTACGGCGCCCCGTCCGGCCTACGTGTTCTTCGTGTATCTGGCCGGCATCTCCGGGTTGGTCCGCCTGCCTGCAGTCATCAGGGCCGGGAGTTCTGCCCCTCCTTCCGACAGGTCTTGCGCCATTCCGACGCTGGGGAAGTGCCCCGAGTAGTTGCCTATCAGCCCCGCCGCTCTTGCGGCCTCCCTTATGCGATTGCCGATGCGGTTGGCGCTCATGCCGAATATGGGTTCGTCCTCGTTGGGGAGGTTCCCGTTTCTCATCCTCAGGAGGTTTTGGGTTGCAGTTCCTGTCAGGAAGATGGTGGCTCCGGTCCCCGGCGTCGTTGTCGGTTGCCTCGCCCTTGTAGACGGCCAGGCGGAAACCGTCTGCTACGGCCATTGCGAACTGGTTGTGCTCCATCCGGAGTACAACGCCAGTGAGCACTGGGCGTGATTCCTCGGTGGCTGCGGCCACGGCGACCTTTGAGATGGCGTTCCGCAGTTCCTTTGGTTCGATGGAGAGTCTCTGGCTTCCGTCTCCATCGGTTACGGGTGCCGACGGGAACTCGCTGGCGTCGGTCCCATTGATGTTGGCCTGTGAGCGTCCGGCCATCACCCGGAAGATCTTGGTTCCCGGGTCCACCTCGCAGTGGCCGGTGTCGGCGAGGGCATCAGCGTAGAGGTAATGGTCGGCGTCGGCGTCGGCGTCGGCGTCGGCGAGGGCCGCAGAATGGGCTTGGATCCCCTCTCCCGCATTCGCAGCATCAGGTGATCGCCGGCCTGCCATGGTGCCTTGGCCACGGCCCACGTGAGCTTGCCACCGGCCACGGTGGCCGAGGCCGCGTCCAGGCTCAGGGACGCCGCTCCATACACATCGAAGAAGTCCAGCACGTAGCCGGTCAGCGGGTCAAACGTCTCCAGCGTCAGCCACACCTTGCCGTCCTGCCACTTCAGCTCCCAGATCCTGGTAGCGCCGGCGCCTTCGATGGTGAAGCCGAGAGACTCCAGCTCCCCCGCCGTCTGCGTGAAGCCCACCGCTGTGCCGTCCGCGCCCATTTCCAAGAACGTCTCGTGCAACGTGCCGTTCACCGGCGCCACTATGATGCTCTGCTCGCCAAAACCAGAGTAAGTGATGGTTACAAGCACGTGTCCCCCGCCCGGTGAAAACCTGTCCCATTTTTGCTGTAATAGTCTGCCGGACTCATCAATCCAAAATTCATACTTATCATATTTATGATCATCCGAACCTCCTAAATCGTGTATCGCGGTGTAGCGCTTGCTCCTGATTCTGAATAGTTGCTCTTCTCCTGCAAGTTTGATGCTTGTAAAATATTGGATCGGCCAGCCACAGAATATGGGAACTGCGTCCAATTGAGATTGATCAGAAGTTGCTTGTGCTTGGGGGACCGGAAGCGTCTCCTCAGTCACTGTAAATTCCCATTCTTCCCAGGTTCCCGAGATTTCATAGGTAACGCGGTCATATACAGTAGTTTGAAGTTTAGTAACCTCGCCGCTTGAATTAGAAAATCCAGCAGATAGAGGTGGCATGGAATCAGACGAATCCAATTCAATAGAGTTAATTGTAATGTGTTCACTAATGAACTCAATATCCGAGTCACTATTCTCGTTGAAGATAATCCAGTGCTCACCTGTACGGATGTCGGTAGTGCTATACCTAATTTCCCTCCGGATAACATCATTAAAGTACGGGGATGTTTCAATCATATTAGGGCGTGTTTTCAAACTACAGCAGGGGGGTTAACTGAGGTTGACGAGTAAGGGATGAGGTGATGTGTGGTGGGACGAGGGGACTTGACGGATCAACAGTGGCAGCGGCTGGAGCCGTTGTTGCCGGCGCAGAAGCCAAAGACCGGACGGCCCGGCAAAGACCATCGCACGGTCATCAACGGCATTTTGTGGGTGCTGCGCACCGGAGCCCCATGGCGGGACCTGCCGGAGCGGTATGGCCCTTGGCGTACGGCAGCCACCCGGTTCTACCGGTGGCGCCAGCTGGGACTGTGGGACCGGCTCTTGGCTGAGGTGCAGCAGCAGGCCGATGCTGCCGGGCAGATAGACTGGGAGGTCATTATGTGGACGGCACGGTGGTTCGGGCGCATCAGCACGCCGCCGCCGCAAAAAGGGGGAGGAGACCAGGCGTTGGGGCGCTCCCAGGGAGGATTTGGAACGAAAGTCCACGTACGGGTGGAGGGCCGGGCAAGCCGGTGGCCTTCGTTCTGACCCCGGGACAGCAGCATGAGGCCACCGTATTCGAAGAGTTGATGACCCAGGGGGCGGCGAAAAGACCCGGGCGTGGCCGTCCTCGCAGCAGACCCGAGCGGGTCTGTGGCGACAAAGGTTACAGCAGCCGCAAGATTCGCGCCTATCTCAGACGGCGGGGAACTCGCCACACCATCCCAAGGAAAAAGAATGAGGGGCGCACCGGTCCCTTCGACCGGGTCCTATACCGGACACGCAACCTGGTAGAGCGGGCAATCAACCGGTTAAAGCAATTCCGCCGTGTCGCCAGCAGATACGAAAAGAGGGCTGAGAACTATCTGTCCATGCTGCAAATCGCATCGACCCTGCTCTGGCTATAGTTTGAAAACACGCCCTAGTACCCAGTTATGTTTGAAATTAAAGGGTTCAGCGGTCTCCGCGAGGCTGGTTGGATAACCACTCTGGGGTCGCGCTGCTCCAAGGATACTGCGATTCCACGATTGACTGAGTACTAGGGCGTGTTTTCAAACTCCGGAATGGTCCCAAATCAACTTCCCCAGGCAAGACTGTAGCGTCGTCGACAAGCACTAAACAAGGGCCGGAGGCCGCAAAAAATGGTCATACCGGGTGAACTTTGTTCTGGAACATAGTTTGCAAACACGCCCTAGCATTTGAGGCTCCAATACCTGTGCAGCATTTTCAATTACTGCTTGACCATCCACATTTAGGTCATTCCAAGCTAACCACCACACAAGAAGGCTAACAAAAACGGCGATTGCTTTTGCCATTAGCGCGGCCGTCAGACGTTTCACTATGAATGTATTAGTCATCTAATCATTCCTCGCTCTATGGATTAATTTCATCGGAAGCGAGTGTTGGGAATATTAATCCTGAAGAGGGGAATTGGTGAGAACCACGCAAACGCACTTCATACACGGTGTCAATTTCTGCATACATATTGTCCAATAATGTAAAGTCAACATTATCAGTATATAATATACAATGTTTTGTTCCTTTGTCTTGCTCATTGTCTTTACAAATTGTTATCCTTTCAAAACTAGCACTCTTCGCACCCACCGTTACAGATATTCCGCCACTCAAGCTTGAGTTCGATGGCAAGTACTCTCCTGTTGCATGTCGGGTGATTCCAAAAATACAGCCGGCCCAAGCTAATTCAGACAAATGACGAGCAGGGCTAAACTCATACGTAAATATCCGTCTGAATGCCAGATCAACTTTCGGTTTAATAACCTTGTTATCTCCGCCAATTCCCGTGTATATATATGAAACAGCAAGGATATGTACCTCGTTACTGTAGCTTTCTACTACTCCACTAGTGGCCCCCTCATGTTCACGTGCAATTACGTAACTCCCGTTGGATTTCCGGCTAAGATTCCAAAGTTCAGCCTTAGGGATTGGCGTCGGTGTCGGTTTAGGATTTATCGTCATCGTAGCTTCAAATGTTATATTGCCAGGCTGAGTCCCTTCGTCTTCCTCGAGGATCACTTCACTATCGACCACCAATTTCGTAGCCGTCAATGTCCCGTCCCCAGTTCCGAAAGTAAACACTGCAATTGTAGTGGATGTGTCCTTACTCTGCGGGTATCCGGTCACAGATTCATTCCTGTCTGTGCAACCTGAGTCGAAGGCCAAATTGCTGGTGGTTTCCAATCGCATTTCGTAGTTCTTTTTCCTAATATACTCCAACTCAACATCCGTCTGGATACCGGATTCCCGGAGCAAACGGCCCGTTGCTTGATATGCTAGTATCGGCCCACTTTCCCAGCACACCGGGGGGCTCCCCATGCCGCCCGCGAATTTGACGCGCAAAGGAGTATAGAGTGGCAGCCACAGATTCGATCATGTATTCATTGGAACGAAACTGGGAAATGGTGGAGGCCGCGATCTCCGACCTGGATTACGAGACGATGGCCAGGCTGCCCAACGCCCACAGCAACTCCATTGCCTGGATTTTCGGCCACATCAGCCGGGTAACCGACATGTTCATCATGCACCGGCTGCAGTCCAAAACGGAGCTGTGGTTTGCCGACGGGTGGTGCGAAAAGTACGGGCTGACGGACAACGTGGAAGGGCTGGGAAGGGGCGCCGATCTGGCCAAGTGGAAGCCGCCGGCAAAGGATGTGCAGGTAGGCTACTTCGAGGCCGCCAAGGCAATTACCAGGGAGTACGTGCCGTCTCTGTCCTCCGAAGACCTGGAGATACGGGTGGTGTTCCCACCCACTGCACTGCGGCAGGAGCATACCCTGGGTACTGCCCTAGGCCAACTGGTACTCGAATGTGTGGCTCACGGCGGCCAGATCGCTTATCTGAGGGGGTTCTACCGGGGCACCGGCTGGTACCGGTAGGCCGGACGGAATAGGTAGATGAGCCTAGCCTACCTTGTCCGCTGCCCGGGAGGGTTGGCCTTGAACCAATCGATTATCTCTGACCCTGTGGCCGCCCACACTCCCTGGCGCCGCACCATGTGTCCCAGGGCCTGGTCCAGGTAACGGACCCGGAAGGGCTGGCCGATGAGCCAAGGGTGCAGGTTGAACGCCATGAGCAGGCCCGAATCCTGGGATCCCTCGTACAGGCCATCGAAGCTTTCTTCCAGGAGGCGGGCGTAGCGGTCGATGGGCACCTTGCGATCCCAGAGGGCGTTGATGTCGTCCAGCTCCAACATCAGGGGCAGGGCGCACAACTCGCCTTGGGAGGTCGTCATGCGATAGGGCTGCTCGTCGTTGACCCAATCGCAGACGTAGCTAACCCCGGCGGCGGCCAGGATGTCCGGTGTGCGTTCCGATTCGCCGTGCTCCGGCCCCAGCCAGCCCTTTACTTCGCTGCGCTCAAACCGGCCCTCTCTGCTGCCCTCCGTTGGGGTCTGAAACGCGCCGGTGGCCCTGCGAAGGGCCTCCAGACTGGAGTGCACGTACTCCTCTTCGTTCTCCTCCGTCATGCGCCCCGTAATCATCCGGCTTACGGAAATTCCGTGGCCGATGATCTCGGCGCCGCGCTGCAGGCAGTGCTCGACGAGGTAGGGATTGGCTTCTGCTGTCATCGCGTCCATGGCCACGGTGGGCCGGATGCCATGCTTCTCCAGCACGTCCAGCACCCGGAAGATGCCCACACGATGACCGTACTCGCGGTGAGACACCCGCGCGTAGTCGGGGAAGGGGCGGTCGGCGATGCCCCCGGGCAGTGAGACAGTGAAGCTGCCCGGAGGAGCTTCCCATTCCATCTTTTCCAGGGTGACTACCACGCAGAGCGCGATGCGGGCGCCGTCGGGCCAGCGGAGCGCGCCCCGCGAGGTCATCGGCGACCATTCGTAGTGCTCGTGGTCCATTCCGGGGCGGCGTTCAGCCGGCATATAGTCCCCCCTCAAACTGGTGAATATCCCATCGGCCCGTCCGAACATGCCGCCCTCTGTGGCCCGATGACCGCAATTGCAGAAACGGGCGAGAGGCCCGTCTGGCCATTGGCCTCCTGGCCATCGGTCTCCAGGCCGGACCCCTATTGGCCGCGATATTGGGCCGAGTGGGCGACGGCCTCGTCGTAGTGATTGGCGATGTAGTGCTCGGCGATTTCGTCGGCCGTTGTCTGCCAGACCCCGTCGTGGGACATGATGTAACCGAGAATCTCGTCCAGGTACTTGACCCGGTGGGGTTGGCCGATCAGGTACGGATGCAGGGCGATGCACATCACGCGGCCGCTTTCCGCTCCCTCGGCGTAGAGCTGGTCGAACTGGGCCTTGCAGATGCGGGCGAAATACTCGCCCTCGAAATTGCTGCGGAAAACCGGGACGTCGTTCAGCTCGAAGCTGTAGGGCACCGACACCAGCTTGCCCGACTTCACCCGGATGGGCACCGGCTGGTCGTCGTGCACCCAGTCGGTGTGATAGATCAGCCCGGCCTCGGCCATCAGGTCGGGAGTGCGGTCGGTACCGGAAACGGCCGGGCCCAGCATCCCCTTCAGCGGCTTCCCGGTGAGGCGGCGCAGGGTCTCGATATTGTCCCGGTAAAACTCCCGCTCTTCCTCCTCGGTGTAGGTATTCAGGTAGCGGGTGTTGTAGATGCCGTGGCTCATGAAATCATAGTTTCGCTCGATCATTGCCTCGGCGATTTCCGGGAAGTGTTCCAAAACCGCCAGGTTCAGCGACACGCAGCACCTGATGT
The DNA here is from genome assembly GCA_965249355.1 of Dehalococcoidia bacterium. Classification (GTDB taxonomy): domain Bacteria; phylum Chloroflexota; class Dehalococcoidia; order Lucifugimonadales; family UBA3495; genus VXOI01. The sequence goes on along the minus strand of CBDFLW010000004.1, from coordinate 694,762 downwards.
TGTGCTTGTCCAGCACCTCGGTCATGCGCCAGAAGCCGACGCGGTTGCCATAGTCGCGATAGGAATACTGCTGCACGTCGGGAATCGGCACGCGGGGCCACGGAGTCCGCACGCCGTCGAAGTCCGGCAGGTACTCGTAGTGCTCGACGTTCGGGGCGATCCACAGCGCCACCCGGGCGCCGCCGGGCCACCTTATGGGGGGCCGCTCGATGATTGGGCTGTAATCGACTCTGGATGGAGCTTCGACCATAGTCAGGGCCTCCCTACTTGGAGGGTTTGGGGTCACGGCCATTCTAACCGCAAACCGGAGATGTTTGCATAGGCGCTTGTGCCGGATACAGGGCAATTGCGCCCCTCGTGGCGCCCACTGCACAACGTTATGGCGTAAGATGCTGGCAATGGAGAGGACTAATAGTCCGTCCGCGTTGAACTGATGAGTAAGGCAACGCATACCGTCATTCCGGCGAAAGCCGGAATCCAGGAACCTCGGTCATTTCGAACGTTGGTTGCTCCCTGACCATTCTGGATTCCGGCTCAAGGCCGGAATGACGGTTAAACGCAACAAGCCTCGTGGCCAATCCTCATTTCAACGATGTTCAACTACTAGCTGCCACCAAGGCTCAGGAGGTCCCAGGTGTACAAGATCGGGATAGACGTTGGAGGCACTTTCACAGATTTCGTCGTAGCTGGCGAAGAGGGGCAGCCGCGTTTCTTCAAGACCCAGTCCACCCCCAATGACCCCTCATTGGGCGTCATGACCGGATTGCAGGAAGCCGCCGCCGCGTACGGGCTGTCCCTGGACCAGTTGCTGGGCGATACAGACCTGGTGATCCATGGGTCGACCGTCGCTACCAACACGCTGGTGGAACGGAAAGGCGCAAGGGTGGGGCTCATCACGACCGACGGTTTCCGTGACCTCCTGGAGATGCGGGAGGGACTGAAAGAGGACCGGTACAACCTGCGGATGACGCCCGTCGAGCCGCTGTCGGCCCGTTACCTGCGAGTGGGCGTCCCGGAGCGAGTTCGCGCCAACGGCCAGGTCGAGCGGCCCCTGGACGAGGCCGCGTTGGTCGAAAACCTCGAGTACCTGGTCCAGGAGGGGGCAGAGGCGCTGGCGGTCTGTTTCCTGTTCTCATACCTCAACCCCTCCCACGAGCAACAGGCCTGGGAAATGATACGCAGCCGCTTTCCGGACCTGTACACCTCCCTCTCCCACGAGGTAATTCCCCAGATCAAGGAGTTCGACCGCCTTAGTACAACGGTCATCAACTCCTACGTCGGCCCGGTGTTCAGCCGCTATCTGTCGCACCTGGGCGAGCGATTCGAAGCATACCCCCAATTGAGAGACGTGCTGATAATGCAGTCAAACGGCGGGGTGGCCCCGATAGCCGACTCCGGCCGAATGGCGGTACGGGCGATCCTGTCCGGCCCGGCGGGAGGTGTCAGCGCCGCCGCGTACCTCGGACATTTGCTGGAGGAACCCAAGGTCATTGCCTTCGACATGGGCGGCACCAGCACTGATATTTCGCTGATCGAGAATGGTGTTCCTCACATCACCAACGAGAAGTTCGAGGCCGGATGGAAGATCGCCGCCCCGATGATAGACATCCACACCCTGGGCGCCGGCGGGGGCAGCATCGCCCGGGTGGATGAAGGGGGAATTCTCCATGTCGGCCCGGACAGCGCCGGGGCTGTCCCTGGACCTGCATGCTATGGCAAGGGAGGAGTGAATCCTACCGTTACCGACGCCAGCCTGGTACTGGGTTACTTGGAAGCGGCCAATTTCCTCGGAGGCAAGGCCAGTCTCGACTTTGCGGCTGCCGAGCAGTCCCTGGCCGGGGAGGTGGCGACGCCGCTCAACCTTTCCAATGTCGAGTCCGCCTATGGCGTGTTCAAGGTGGTCTGCACCACCATCGCCGAGGGCATAAGACTGATGTCGGTGCAGCGGGGCGTCGACCCGCGGGAATTCACCATTATGGGATTCGGCGGCGCCTCGGGCCTCCATGCTTCGGAGGTTGCCCGGCAGTTGCAGGTGTCGAAGGTGTACGTACCGGCGTCGGCTCCGGTGTTGTCGGCCTACGGCATGTTGAACACCGACATGAAGTACGACCTCTTCCGGTCATATCCGGTGAGCCTGGACCGGATTGACCTGAACGAGCTCAGGTCAATTCTGGACGAACTGGGGGCCCAGGGACTGGATAAGCTCTCCGCCCAGGGCGTGGCCGCCGAAGCGGTGGAGATTCAATACTCTGCCGACATGCGATACCTGGACCAAATCTACGAGGTAACCGTGCCGCTGCCCGATCCGACCCTGGCGGACTCGGAATTCCTTGCCCAATTGACGTCTAATTTTCACCGGAGATACCAGGAGCTCTACTCCTATAACCAACAGGACCAGGAGGTGCGGCTGGTCACTCTTCGGGTGGCTGCAGTTGGCAAGCTCCCCAGGATCGCCCAGCTTGACCGGGAAGGGGCCGGGCATACGCCCAGACCCGCTGGCTCCCGCCAGGTCTTCCTGGGTGAATGGCGGGAGGCGCCGACCTACGCTGCCGATTCCCTGCCGGCCGGGGCGGAAATCGCCGGGCCTGCGGTCCTTGAGTCGGATTTCACCACCATCCTGGTGTGGCCGGGCGACTACGCAACGGTCGATTCCATGGGTGGCGTCGAGTTGCACGTGCACCAAGAGACCGCACCGGCCGCTCAGGATGAGGCCAACAACTCCGCCGGAGTGGCCTGCGGGCCGGCCGGCAAGGGGCTTGAAGAGGACATTCTGACGCACGACGACCCCATTACCCTGGCGGTGGTGGAGCACCGGTTGGAGTCCATCGCCCAAGAGATGACCGAGGCAATGCTACGCACTGCCATGTCCCAGATTCTCAACTCCAGCCGGGACTTTTCCACCGCGATCCTGGACCGTGATTGCCAACTGGTGGCCCAGGGGGAGGGCATCCCGGTACACATAAGCGCCCTCCCAGTGGCGGGCGCCGCCGTTCGGGACTACTTTGGGGAGGACATCTCTGACGGTGACCTGTTCATTCTGAATGATCCCTATTTTGGGGGCAGCCACCTGCCCGACATCACCATCATCCGGCCCGTTTTCTACCAAGGACGGCTGTTGTTCTACGGGGTGAACCGGGCGCACCACAGCGACGTCGGTGGAGGCACCCACGGAGGGTACAACCCCGCCGCCAATGAGATTTTCCAGGAGGGCATCCGCATACCTCCACTGAAGCTCTACGACAAGGGCGTCCCGCGAAACGACCTGCTCCAGATGCTGTCGGCCAATGTCCGGCAACCGGAGAATTTCCTGGGCGACCTCAACGCCCAGATCGGCTCGGTAATGCTGGCGGCCCAGAGGATCGAGTCTCTGCTCGCCGACTTCGGTCCGGAACGGTTGATGGCGCTCGTAGCCGAAATTCTGGCAGCCACCGAGAGGCAGGTGCGCCAGTTCATCTCCGGATGGCCCGACGGTGTTTACCACGGGGAGTCGTTCGTAGACGACGACGGGTTCGACAGCAAGCTGGTGCCGATTCGGGCGAAGGTCACCATTGCCGGCGACTCCATGATCATCGATCTCAGCGAGTCCAGTCCCCAAGTTGAGGGGTTCATCAACAGCGCCTATGCCAACACCCGGTCCCTGGCGCACGCCGCCATCATGTACCTTGCGCCGATGGACGTGGCCCGGAACGAGGGCTCCATGCGGCCCGTCCAGATAGTCGCCCCGCGGGGACTCGTCGTCAACGCCAACCCTCCGGCGCCGGTGTGCATGAGCACCAACCACTGCGCCGAAGAGGTGGTGGAGGCGGTGTTCAAAGCCTTGTCCAACGCCATCCCCGCCGCCGTCTCAGCGGGGTTTTCCCGTCGGTTGCGTTACGCCATCACCGGTTTCGACCCAAGGTCGGGGCGCCGGTTCATCTGGCACTTCTTCTTGGCCAGGGGCGGCGGTGGGGCCTCCGAGGGCAACGACGGGTGGTCCAACGTGGGTGAGATCAACGTGGCCGGAGGGATACGGTCGCCCAGCATAGAGGTGACGGAGGAGCGGTTCCCATTCTTCATCGAGCGCCATGAGCTGCGACCCGACTCAGGAGGAATCGGCGCCTGGCGCGGCGGACTGGGGGCGGTGTGCGACCTGGTCTACGAGGGTGAAGGCCCCGCTCTGCTCAACACCGCGGGCGACGGCGTGGTTGTGCCACCCTTCGGGCTGTTCGGCGCGACCGACGGTTTGCCGCACCACTACACGATCGTTTCCAACGGTTCGGAGAGGGTTTTGGGGTCGAAGGAGGTGGGGGTAGTCGTCAATCCCGGTGACCACATCGTCTGCCTCTCCTCGGGCGGCGGCGGTTACGGCCATCCGGAAAACCGGGACGAGGACGCGTCGATTTGGGACCTTAAGAACGGTTATGTGACCGAGTAGGGCACCAGAGCGGTGGCCAGCCTGCCTCTCCGTTAACACTCTGGGTTCTCTGCCTTCTCTCATCTAAGAATCGAGGTGCTGACCTACTAATATTGGGGTAATGCCCCACCCAATCTGGGTGGGGCCTCTCGCCCAGACTCGAAACAGGATCAGGAGAAGCCGTGAGTAAAACGAGAGTTGCGGTTGCTTTGGCGCTAGCCGTGGTTTTGGCGCTAGCCGTGGTTTTACTCTCTCCTTTGTAGTCAGGAGCAGTACCCTACGAGCGACGACCTCGAGGTCCTCACAGTGGATGGGGCGTCCTTTCAATTCATTCGAGAAAAATCTGACATCAACAGGGTCTACATGGATGCTTTGGCAGTAGGGGTGTTGACATTGCAGGACAATTGTTTCCGGACAGGTGGAGAAGATAGTGCCGTCATAATCTGGCCCCCCAGGTGGACCCCCCATATCAACGATGGGGTTGTCGAAGTTCACAACGCAGAGGGGAAGCTAGTGGCGAGGGTGGGAGACTCCCTTGAAATCGGAGGCGGCCAGCGCAACAGAGATACGGATGATTGCTCTGGGCCAACGTGGTTGTCGACACCAGGATAATCGACCTAGAAAGCAACTCTAAGAGCTCTTCGCTGGACGAGCCCAGCAGGGCCGCATCTGACTACCCCTAACATTGGGCTAAGAGGATACCTGTCTCCCAGCAGGATGATTTGCACTATAGACCACTTACTTTCAATCTGGCAGGCCTAGTCGCCTTTGTCCTGCGGCATCGAATCGGCATCACTTGCACTGTTCTGATACTGGCCTTGGACCAAGCGGCCAAGTTCGCGGTCGTCAAGATGATACCCGTTGGAGAGTCATTGCCGATTGACGGCTTCTTCCGCCTCACTCACGCAACAAACTTGGGCAGCACCCTGGACCTCTTCAGCGGCCACACCATCACACTCATCGTCGCCTCCACAATCGCTATCGGTATGCTGATTGCCCTCTACTGGCCCCGTGCCAAAACCGGCGCACGAACGCAAATTACCTTCGGTCTGATGCTTGCGGGTGCCACAGGCAACCTCATAGACCGTGTCGTATTCGGCCACGTGACCGATTTCATAGACATCGTCCCCTGGTTCATCTTCAACGTGGCGGACATTTCGATTCTAATAGGACTAATCGGCTTTGCTTGGGACATCCCAGACGTAACCGGCCGACTTCTTGCTAAGACGGAGTAGACGAATTCTTCAAAATAACCGTCCACGGATTACATCCATGAGGTTCCGAACAACATAACACGCGGTCACCGGAGAAAGGCCCGGCAGCGAGCCGGGCCCTTTCAACGTAATAGAACCCCTGTAAACCCGCCCCTGAGCAAAAGCTCGCCGTAAGGGAACGGAGAAAATCGAAAGAAAAATCAAGAAGGCTGCTATCGAAGGCCGGGCAGCCTGCCTCACACTACTCTCATCCGCCAGAACCGAACTGTGCAAAATTCACTAAGTCTCCAGATCCACGTAAACCGAATGCTTCACACCCCACACCTGTGGGTAGCATTCGGTTTCAATCCTCAAGATTTGGCGGATTTTCGCCAATGGCTTACCAAGGTCCTGGGTCTCCTCCCCCGCCTTGGCGAGGGTGACGTTCTTTCGGGGGGATGACGGGTTGGTTGTGGCGCGGTGTTTTGAGATAGCTCTCTAGCATTGGATCGTGAGTTCCAGCCCTCTTGCCGTCTCAGGCGGCGATCGCAGGGGCGTTGGGCTCCTTGCCGGGGCAATGTGCTGTGATTACACTGAAAGTCTGGCGCAACGTCCCGCGGAGATGCGCGATTCAGCACACCTGTTGTGTACGGCGAGTGCGCGTCTGGCCTCCGAGGGCCCTTCAGCACAGCGAGCCTGGGGGCGAGCTGCCGGGGAGCGGCAAGCTCATCACAGTGCCCATATCTGGAAAGGAAAGGGCGGTGACTCTACCCGCACAGCCAGTCGATGCTTTCAGAACTCTCCGCAAAACCCAAGGGGAATTGGCAGGTATTGGTAAATACGAAAAGACTAATTCAAAACCCCTGATTTCATAGATTATCGTAGCTAATGCCGGGATGGCGGAAAGGCAGACGCGGCGGACTTAAAATCCGCTACCCTAACGGGTGTGTGGGTTCGACCCCCACTCCCGGCACCACTATTTCCTCACCGCAGTGCGGCGTCCCCCGCTACTGGAAGCTTCGCAGCAGGCTGCCGAAACCGGGGATCGGCTTTGTCCAGCCGAGTCTCCTCAGGGCCAGCCAGATGCTCGCCTGGTTGACCGTGATCACGGTTTTGCCAGTCCTCCGCTCGACTTCCTCGGCAGCATCCAGGGCACGCCAGGCCGTGCCGGGGAGGAAGATGGTGTCCGCGTCCTCATGGGCCACCGAGAGCACAAAATCCACGATTGCCTGCGGAGGGTCGGCGTCGATCTCGCGTGGGTTCATTGAGTCCTGCATCCACGGCTCTCCGTCGGCGCTGAGCACCTCGAACCCGGCCTCCTCCATCAGCGGCTTCAACCGGTTGCGCAGGTGGTAGTTGCGGTAGGGACCAGCGATGCTCAACCTGCGGCTCCCCATATGGCGCATGGCCTCGATGCAGGAGGTTACAGCCGTAATTGACTGTACGCCGCTGGCCTCCTCCATCACCTCGGCCATCCTCTGGTCGAAGGCCATGTAGCCCTTGTGCCAGGTTCCGGATGTGCAGGCATAGACCAGGACATCGGGTCCGATGTTGGACAATGAGCTGGCCCCCCTGGCCACATCATCGTTCATCTTGTTCACGTCGAATCCAAACAGCGCCCAATCGATTTCGTTGGCCTCGCTGCTGGACAAGTTCAGGCGATGCCCAGTATCGACGGGGGTTTCGGGCTGGCTGCCCCAATTGCCGTTCCACATCCTCTCGAAGTGCACCGTAATTTCCGGCGGCACAACGCGATAGAAGTCCGGCTCAACCACGGGATTTGTGGCGGGAACGAGGGCTCCGATGCGCTGGGTTTTGGTCAGGTTTGCCATGTTCCTCCCCTTCCAGGCGTTTACCGGCCATTTTACAACGCGGGAGCAGTCAGAATGCACGTGGCGGTCCGGAATGCAGGGCAATGCGTTTTAACTTTCTTCGCATCCAGCAACCCGCTATTGCCAGAAAATTCCCCGTCATTTGTATGTTGCGTATGCGGCACAGACCGGCCAATCTGTGTTGCAGGCGTGAGGGGCGCGTCGTCCGTCATTGGGCGAGCCGGGGTTGTTTGCCCTGACTGCGCCGAGCGGGAGTAGGACACCCCTCACGCCACGCCAAGGCCCTCCGAACGGATACCGGGGCGCAAGGCCCGCATAGCAAGTGGGGAGGACCTCAGCGAATGATACCTGCAACAGGAGGCAGCAACAATGACAAGCACCACCACAGCGGCCGTCGTGGGCATTGACGTGGGCAAAACCCGCCTGGACGCATCCTCCGGCGGAAGGGAGGTCCACCCCTTCCCCAACGATGACCCAGGCATCGCCGCCCTGCTGGCCTGGCTGACGGCTCAGCCCGTGGCCCTCGTCGTCTGTGAACCCACCGGCGGCTACGAGGGACCCTTGGTCCATCGACTGGCCCAGGCTGGCCTGCCGGTGCATCTGGCCCATCCCAACAAGGTCCGCGCCTTCGCCCAGGCCAGTGGACGCCAGGCCAAGACCGACCGTCTGGACGCCCAGGTCCTCGCCCAGTACGGGCAGGCCTTTGCTCTCCAGGAATCTCCGCCTCCGGATCCCCAGCGGGAGGAACTGCAGTCCTTGCTCCGCCGCCAGCTGGTCAACCAGAGGGTCCAAGAACGCAACCGTCTCGACCGGGCCTGGAACCCAGCAACCCGGGCCTCCACCCAGCGCCACATCGACTGGCTGGATGCGGAGATTGCCCGCCTCGACCGGGACTACCAGGACGCCTTGGAGTCCAGTGAACACCTGTGCCAGCAGGCCATTCTGTACCGCAGCGTCCCCGGCGTCGGTCCCCTCACCGCTGCCACTCTGGTGGCTGACTTGCCCGAGTTGGGCTATGGCGACAGCAAGGGATTGTGCGCACTCGCCGGGCTGGCTCCCTGGGCCCGGGACAGCGGACAGCAACGCGGGCATCGCGCCATCAGAGGTGGACGGCCCACAGTCCGCCGTGCCTTGTATATGTCGGCCCTCTCCCTCGTGCGTACCGAGGGCCAACTGCGCCAGTTCTACCGGGGTCTGCGCCAGCGGGGCAAGCCTGGCAAAGTGGCCCTCGTAGCGGTCATGCGCAAGCTCCTGACCCAACTCCACGCCATCGCCCAACGCGGCACTCCTTGGACACCAAATCACACACCGGCCCTCTGAACCCGAAATCCAGCCAAACCCTTGACATCCAACACGGATACTCCCGCGATAGCGGGGATTTATTCCGCCTTGCAGCAGCAATGTCAGCAAAGGCAAAGACTGTCTGGATTTCCGCTTTCGCGGGAATGACGGGCACCGGCAAAGCTGTTTGCATTAAAACGCGATTGCCCTGGGTCCCAGGGTGTGGCGGAGGATAAGCGCCCGGCCCGGCCGGGTGCCAAAGCGCCGGCGATCAGAGGGGTTTGCCTGGCGTCAGTTGGAGTCCGCGATTCTTCCCGCCTCAGTTATTTCCTTGATGCGGGATAGGTGGGGGCCTACGGAAACGTCGGGGAACAGTCTCGAGAGGCGTTTGCCCAGAATGCGCTCGAAAACGCCGCGAACTAACCGGATGGCATAGACCGGGCCAATGAACATGCTGGGCACCATGGCCTCGACTTCCGAGACCATCGTAACCCTGGTGCCGTCCATCTCCGGGCCGAAATCGAATGTGAATTTTTCTATGCTGTGAAGGAGGCTGTTGTAGCTGTTCCTGGTTTCAATAACCAGTGCCGTCTCAGGTTCGTATACAGTGATGGTGGTGAACTTGGCCATGGTCACCCGGCTTTCCCCCATCCCGCCGCGGAGAATCAACGGTCCCTGCATCACGCCGGACTTTTCCCGTTGGATGTTTGCTCCCAACCCGGGCGGACCGACCGGCCGGGATCTGACTACGAAATCGGTTTCGTCGGTCCACTCGCCAAGGTGAGCCAGGTCGGCCAGGTATTCGAACACCAGCCGGGCCGGCACATCGATGACCACAATGTTGCGCCCTACAAGGAACGGGCCGGCCATAGATCGTACCTAGTCTTGACTGACGTCGTCGTCGGAGTCGACCCGGAACCCGATGCCCACCTTGACCTGGTACCAGTTGGCCTTGCCGCCGTCAATGGTGCCGCGTATTTCACGGACCTCGAACCAGTCCAGGTTGCGGATGGTCTGGGTGGCGCGAGTGATGGCCCCGTCGATGGCTTCCTGTATGCTCTCGCTGGATGAGCCCACAAGCTCGACTACTTTGTATGTGCTTCCTACTGGCATCTTCCTCTCCGATAAGTATCTGCGAGCAGTGGATTTGGTTCTCTCGCAGCGAAAACCTATAATATGCGCCGCGCCCCCATACGGCAACCGGGACGGCACCGAGGGGGTGAGTCCAGTGGCTGGAGCAGGAATGTTTTCCGATATTCATCACGTCAGTTACTTGGTTCACAATCTCGATGAGGCGATCCGGTTATACACCGGCACACTGGGGGCGGTGGTCACCGGCCGGGGCCCGGTACCGAACCTGGGAGAGGTGGTGTTTCTGAAGGTTGGAACCGTAGAGGTTGAGTTCATCCAGCCCGAGGACCTCACCGCCCTCGAGGGCGCCGGAGGCGCTTGGGCTGTGCACCACGTCGCCTACGCGGTCGAGGACCTGGACCGCGTCGTGGCGGAACACAGGCAGCGTGGCTACCGCTTCCTGACCGATGAGCCGTTCACCAACTTCATGGGTTACCGCCTCATCTACTTCGACCCAGCCGACACCGGGGGATGCCGTGTGCACCTGACCGACGCAGCCACTCTCGGGTAGCTACCGGTCGCTGGGGCACGCCATCTGCCCTGCCGGACTGGAATTTGCAGAGTCCCCCGAAAGTCCCCCTGTGGTAAGATTTCCCCGAGATTCGACCGATACCATGAACTTCGCCGGGACGGTCGTGCAACCCTCGATTACGGTGCAGGCTCCCAAGAACTCTCATCGAACAGAAAAGGAGATATACCGGTATGAAGGCACTGGAAGGCCTGAAGGTGCTGGACCTGACGCGGGCGCTGGCCGGCCCCTTCTGCACGCTGATGCTGGGCGACCACGGAGCCGACGTCATCAAGATCGAGATCCCGGGAAGCGGCGACGACACCAGGCATTGGGGACCGCCGTTCATTGAGGGCGAGAGCGCCTACTTCCTGTCCATCAATCGCAACAAGAGGAGCCTGACTCTCAACTTCAAAGAAGACGAGGCGAAGGAGATCTTCCTCAAGCTGTCTGCCGACGCCGATGTGATCGTGGAGAACTTCACTCCAGGGGTGATGGAGCGCTTCGGGCTGGGATACGACGTGGTCAAGTCGGTCAACCCAGGAATCATCTACACTTCCATCTCCGGCTTTGGGCAGGACGGCCCCTATCACCGCCTGCCTGCCTACGACCAGATAATGCAGGGCATCAGCGGACTGATGAGCCTGACCGGCGAGCCTGATGGGGAGCCTCAGAAAGTCGGCATCGCAGTCTCCGACATTGGCGCGGGAATGTGGGCCGCCTTTGCCGTCATGGCGGCGGTGCACCACCGCGCCCGGCAAGGCGAAGGCCAATACATCGACATTTCCATGCTGGACGGCCAGGTGGCTTGGCTGACCTACCAGGCGGCGACACTGTTCGCCAACGGCAAACCGCCCGCCCGGCTGGGTGCTGCCCATCCCAACCTGTGCCCCTACCAGGCGTTCATGTGCCAGGACGGCAAGTTCATCAACATCGCCGTAGGCTCGGAACGCATCTGGGAGCGGTTCTGCGAGGCAATGGGCCTTGAGGAACTGCGGAAGCCCGAATACGCCACCAACGGCGACCGGGTCATCCACCGCTCGGTGCTTGTGCCTTACCTGCAGCAGGTTTTCCTGGGCAAGCCGGTGGCCCAGTGGGTGGAATCACTGCAGAAGTTCAGCGTGCCCTGCGGGCCCATCAATGACCTGGCCGACGTCTTCGCCGACCCGCAGATCGAGGCGCGGGACATGTTGCAGGAAATGGTTCACCCGACGGTGGGGAAGATCAAACAGACCGGCATCCCGGTCAAGTTCTCCCTGACGCCGGGCGGGCTGGACATGCCGCCGCCACTCCTGGGACAGCACAACCAGGAGATACTGGCCGGGATGGGCTACAGCGACATCGACATCGAGTCGCTCAAGAAACGGGACGTTATCTAGGCGCGTGACCGACGAAATGCCGTTCGTAACCCTGATCCCGGGCTAGCCCTTCAAACTATTTTCCCATGGACAGGTGTGAGCAATGGATCTTGGGCTGAGAGACCGGGTGGCCATTGTTGGCGGTTCCAGTCGAGGCATGGGGCGCGCAATAGCCCTCGCATTCGCCCACGAGGGGGCGAACGTAACCATCTGCGCCCGTACCGAGGCCGACCTCCGGCGTGCGGAGATCGAGATGGCGCGCACCACTTCCCAGCAGCACGTCCTGGCCATCCCCGCCGACCTCACCCTGGAGCCTGACATCAGGCGGGTTGTACGGGACACGGTCAACCGGTTTGGCCAGATCAACGTCCTGGTCACTCATATGGCCACCCGGGTGGAAGATGAGTCGACGGAACGGGCGTCGGAGCTCAGCGACGATGTCGTAGCGTCGGCACTGGATGAAGGCTTTCTTGGAGCAATCCGGTTTGCCCGGGAAGTTGTACCCTACATGAAGCAACAGCACTGGGGGCGTATTCTCAATCTGCTGCCTGAATTTTCCATCCATACCATTCCGGTTGGTTCGGTCAAGGCGACCGACGAAAGCCCGCTGAATTTCTCCAACAGGCTGGCCCTCACGGGATACGCCAAGAGCCTGGCCAATGAGTTGGCTCCTTTCAACATTACGGTCAACAACCTGATCCACGGCCCGGTCGAGAGCGAGGCCCTGACCGCGGCGCTGGAAGAGCGGAGCCAGGTCGAGGGCCGGAGGCTGGACCAGTTGCTCGGCGATACAGCCTCTCTGGTTCCCATGGGCAGACTGGGCCGCCCGGAGGAGGTTGCCGACCTCGCCGTTTACCTTTGTTCCGAGCGCGCCTCTTTCCTCACGGGCGCCAGCGTCGTGCTGGACGGCGGGTTGCGCCAGGAGGTTTCTTGACATGGCGCGTTGATCCATTGGGCCCCTCTCATGGACGTCCAAATCTCATCAGTCGTTTGGAAGTGACTTCGGGGTGATTATGGAAAATCAGGCAGTGCCCTTCCAGAGCGTGTACGACGCGGCGCAGGATTTCATGGCGGAGGACCAGATTCCCGGATGGCTGGTGTTTGACTACCGGGAGTCCAACCCGATTTTCCGGCAGGTCATCAAACCCTCGGGGCACGTCACCCGCCCCTGCTACTTTTACCTGCCGGCCCAGGGTAGGCCGCAGCTGCTCACGCACCACGTGGACGCCGGCAAGTTCGCCGAGTCGGGCGTCGAGTGCGTCGTTTACAGCAACCGCGACACAATGATCACAGCCCTCAGCGAATTGCTGTCCGGAGCCAGCCGTCTGGCGATGGAATATTCACCGATGAACCAGCTGCCCCGCGTATCCCGGGTCGACGCAGGTACGGTGGAGCTGGTACGGAGCCTGGGGGTGGAGGTGGTGTCGTCAGCCGACCTGATGCAGGCCGCCACACACCGCTGGACGCCGGAGCAGTACGCCGACCACCACACGACGGCCCTGAAGCTGGGGCGCATCGTCAACGAGGCCTTCGCCCACGCTGCGGAGCGTCTGGGCCAGGAAGTGACCGAGCACGACGTGGCCGAATTCATCCGGCAGCGCTTCGTTGAGGAGTCCATCGCCTCGCCTGATGGCCCAATCGTGGCGGTGAACGCCAACGCCTCCGATCCCCACTACGAGCCGTCGCCGCTGTTGCACAGCCCCATACGCCCGGGCGACTGGCTGCTGATTGACCTTTGGGCCAAGGGCACCGTCCCCGGCAGCGTGTACGCCGACATTACGTGGTGCGCTTATGCCGGAGACAAAGTCCCGGCCCGCCACCAGGAGATTTTCGACATCGTGATCGGCGCGAGGGATGCCGCCGTCGAATACCTGTACGACGCCCACCTCAGGGGCGAGCCGGTGCTGGGCTGGCAGGCCGATCGCGTTGCCAGGGACCACATCGAGTCCCGCGGGTACGGGCGGTGGTTCACCCATCGCCTGGGCCACAGCATCGGTTTCGAGGTCCACAGCGAGGCGGTCAACCTGGACGGTTTCGAGACCTACGACACCCGCCGAATCATACCGGGAGTCTGTTTCTCGGTGGAGCCTGGCATCTACCTGCCGGAATTTGGTGTTCGCTCCGAGATCGACGTGTTCATGTCGGAAAACGGCCCGCACCCCAGCTCACCGGTGCAGCGCGAAGTCGTACTGATGGGATAGGCGGGCGCCCAGCCGCCCAGGGTCTTTCATTTGTTCCCTATCCCTCCAGGGGAGGGTTAGGGTGGGGGCGTTTCCTTTCGTGAGCGGCTATCATATAGCCTCGGCATTTCGCCCTAACCCCAGCCCTCTCCCTGAGGGAGAGGGCGAACTTAGAAACTCTGCCCGGGCGGATGCCAAGTTGCCCCTGGATGGTACTGACAGTAGAATTGCGAGCGACGCTTAGCCTGTACAAAGAAGGATTGAAATGGAATTTTCGCTGGCTTACGAGATGCAGCGTCCCATGCTGGACGACCACGCTGTCATCGAGGAGACCCTGGAGCAATGCATACTGGCCGACGAGATGGGTTTCGACGCGGTTTGGTTCGTTGAGCACCACTTCCTGACGACGTTCTCCGAGTCGCCCTGCCCCGAGGTAATTTTCGGCGCGCTTTCGCGGCTGACCAAGAGGATCAGGCTGGGTTTCGGCGTGGTGATCCTGCCCTACCATCACCCCGTCCGTGTCGCTGAACGCGTGGCAATGGTCGACCAACTGTCTCACGGACGCGTCGAATTTGGCACCGGCCGCTCGGCTCCCTACGAACAGCTGGGGATGGGGATCGACCCGCGCGACACCCGGGAAATGTGGGAGGAATCCCTGTCAATGATTCCCAAAATCTGGGAATCTGACTACTTCGAATGGGACGGCAAGTTCTGGAAGGTGCCGCCCCGGCAGGTGCTGCCCAAGCCCTACCAGAAGCCTCATCCGCCCATTTGGGTTGCCGCGCTGCAGCCTGCCACCTACCAACTTGCGGCTCAGAAGGGGATCGGCTCCATGGCACTGGGAGTCAACGCTCCCTCGGTGCTGGAACCCTCCATCCGTGAATACAAGACGGCCATCAAAGAATCCAATCCGGTTGGCGCGTTTGCCAACAACAAGTGGTTGTCCTCCTGCTTCGGGCTGTGCGGCGAGGACGACACCGCCACCAAGGAACTGTCGGCGCAGTCCCTCAAGACTTTCTTCGGTCCGGGCCGTCCCTATGTCCAGGACCAGAAGGATATCTACGCCCGGCTGCTGGATCAATGGGGCGGCGTTCCTGACCACCTGGCCCAGAATTTCTCCCGCTATGTCGATGTACCATCCCAAGGCGGCAACGGCGGCTCGGCTTTGGACCTTTCAGGCGGCAGTGCGCTGGCCCAGAAAGTCTGGGAGGAATTCGACGCCGCCACCATGGCAGAACGGGGAATCATCGTGGCCGGCGACCCGGAGTCCTGCATCAAGGCGGCACGGTTGCACGAGGCCACCGGAGTCGACCAGTTGCAGTTCCTCATGGCCACGGAGTCCGTCCCTCACAAGAAGGTTATGGAATCCATCGAAATGTTCGGCAAATACGTCATTCCGGAGTTTCGCAAGTCGGACCGGGCGACTCCTGATTGCCCTATCGACGTCAACGCCGTCTAACGGCAATACAGTCTGAAAACCAGAGATGCGAAAGGGCCCCGAGATGTATCGGGGCCCTTCCATTTTCACGACGCCAAGTAGGTTTCACGACGCCAAGTAGGCTCCAGGCGCAACTTTGCTTGCGGCTTTCTTGACGCCCAGTAGGCTCCCGGCGCGGCTCTGCTTGCGGCGTCGTGATGCGACACGATGACGTCTATACCGGTCTCCCGCCACCGGTCGCGGATGGGGGCTGCGTCTCCTGCCGCGCCGGGAAAGTACCACTGTGGCCTACGGCTTTCGACGATAAGCGCCACGCAGTGCTGACCACCCGATTGGGTTACAATAACGAGGGCCCATCCGGCACGTAGAGGAACAGGACCATGCCTTTTGGAATCGGGCGCAGTTCGGGCGTCGCCGTCGTGGAGATGCACGGGACCATCGGAAACCAGATTCGGGCCTCCACGTATGGAAAGATCCTCGAGACTGTGGCCAGGAGCAAGGCCTACCAGGCGCTCCTGCTGGACATTGACTCGCCCGGTGGATCTGCGGCCGGGTCGGAAGCCCTGCATCGCAGCATCGAGCGGGTGGCCGAGAGCAAACCGGTGGTGGCCTACGTGCGAGGAATCGGCGCCTCAGGCGGCTACTACCTCTGCTGCGCCGCCAGCCAGGTATACGCTCTTCCCACTGCCTTGGTCGGGTCCATCGGCGTCATTTACCTGCGACCGGTGCTGGAGCAGTTGCTGGGCCGGGCCGGCATAGAGTTCTCCATCTTCAAGGGCGGGAAGTACAAGGACATGACGGGTTTCTGGAGAAGCCCTACTCCCGAGGAATCTGAGAAATTCCAGGTCCTGATCGACGATATTTATGAAAATTTCGTCCAGGTGGTGACCAAGGGCCGCTCTCTTCCCGAGGAGACGGTCCGCGAGCTTGCCACCGGCGAGGTAATGACCGGCCTGCGAGCAGTTGAGGCCGGCCTTCTGGACCATATCGGCGACTATACCGATGCCCTCGAGGCCGCGGCCCTGGCGGGGGGCACGAAGCCGCGGGCCAAGCTGCTGCAACCCCGGCGCAACCTGTCCCAGCGGCTGCTGGGGCGGGCATCAACGGAGGTTGGCGCCATGGACGGGTTGGCTGGCGGACTGCAGCGGGTGTTGAGCGGCGGGGTCTACTACCTCGACCCTGCGTACCTGGCCGGATGGCCAGGGGAGAGCTGAAAGCCAAACCAGCAGCTCACAGCAGCTCACCCCTCTTTCTCGCCCCGCTTCACGGCCTGCCAGAGAGCCTCTTTCCCATCCAGCGGCAGGGCGTCGAACTCCAGTCCCTGCCGGGCAGCCAACTCCTCCATCCCCAGGTAGCGGGAGCGGAACCGGCCATTGGCCTGGCGGAGCACGTCCTCAGCGTGTACATCCAGCCAGCGCGCCAGGTTGACCAGGACGAAGAATATATCTCCCAACTCGTGGGTAATCTCCTCCCTGGATTCGGCGTGGCGGAATTCCTCAATCTCCTCGGCCAGCTTATCCAACACGCCAGACACGTCGTCCCACTCGAACCCGGCGCGGGCCACCCGGTCCTGCATCAGCTGGGAGGCGGCAAGGGCCGGCAGGCTGGCGGGGATCCCGTCAACGGGCGATTTGCGGGTTCCTGACGCGGCCCGCTCCTCTGCTTTGATACGCTCCCAGTTGCGCTCCACCTCACGGGCATCGGCGACCGTTTCGCTACCGAACACGTGGGGATGGCGGCGAATGAGCTTGCGGTTGATTCGCTCCACCACATCGCCCACCTCGAATTGGCCAGCCTCCCGGGCGATGTCGGCGTGAAAGGCGATCTGCACCAGAAGGTCGCCCAGTTCCTCGGTCAGGATCGAGGGATCTCTGCCGTCGATGGCCTCCAGCGCTTCGTGGGCCTCCTCGAGGAGAGTCCGCTTCAGCGTTTCGTGGGTCTGCTCGCGGTCCCAGGGGCAGCCCCCCGGGGCACGCAACCGGGCGACTATGTCGACCAGTGTCTGGAATTCGGATAGATTGCCGTTCGATTCGTATTCAGTCATAGGCCGATTATAATCAGTGGCGCCGATGTTTCAATCGCTGACACACGCCAATCACTCTATCGCGCGCTTGGCAAACCGGCTGCGCTGGCTTCCTGCCGCCCTGTTTGTACTAGCCGTACCGGTCTTCCTCGTTACGGGAGGCCTGACTTGGGCTTTCAACAGCGTCGGACTCTACGAGGCAGGCTTCGAAAAGTACCGCATCGCGCGCACCAGCGGCATAACTCCTGACGACCTGCGGCAGGTGGCGCTGGACCTGCGGGGGTACTTCAACTCCAGCGAGGAGCCGCTGCACGTACGGACACGCATCTTCGGCCAGGAGATGGACGTGTTCAACGAAAAGGAAGTACACCACATGCGCGACGTTAAGCGGTTGCTGTGGGGAGTGTACGGGGTCTTTGCGGCGTCGGGAGTCTGCCTGATCGCCCTGCTGGGCGCGGGCTTTGCCCGGGACCGGAGGGAGTATCTGCCTGTCCTGGCTCGTCGGACCCTCTGGGGAGGCGGTCTGACCGTGGGGCTGCTGCTGCTATTCGGCTTAATCGCCTCCGTGGGGTTTGATTCGCTGTTCCTGCTCTTCCATCGCGTCAGCTTTGGCAACGATTTCTGGCAACTTGACCCGCGCACCGATTACCTGGTGCTGCTCTTCCCCCAGGGCTTCTGGTTCGATGCAACAATTTGGGTAGCCCTGCGCGCTCTGGGGGGCGGCGTGATCCTGGCGGCGGCGGGCGGCGGCTACTGGGCCTGGCGGCGATGGGGCAGAGCCGGGGAAGCTGGTGAGTTGAGAGGAGGTTAATGGCAAGGGAAAACTACCGAATCATCGGTATCTGCCCCAATTGCTCTGGCTAGCGATTAGCGTTCCGCAAGCCATCTAATTATCCTTGGGAATGCACAGATTGTCGCATTACTTTCCGGACACCGAGAAGGGTGCGCTTTAACGTTCAAAACCGAGAGGGGGAGTTTTTTCTTGCTGAGGATATAGTTCGGCTAGAAGCACCTCGTGGCGCTGTCCCACCTTATACCAGACGAGCAAGCCCTGCTAAAACAGGCGGAGGACTAGAATTTCCTGAACTGGGTCTCACAGGTTTCTCGCCAAAGGGATGCTTGATAGCGGTGATATTAATCTCTATCGCAGTGACAGTTTGCACTGTGGTTGTTAACAGAAATGACAACAGCGACATGGATATTGCAGCAGAGAACCAGCCGCCGCTGACCCAGACAATACCGACCACAGAGCTGGCACAGATACAGACACCCCATCCGTCAACTGGGCCGGCACAGATACAGACACCCCATCCGTCAACTGGGCCGGCACAGATACAGACACCCCATCCGTCAACGGTTCACCCTGCCCAACGGCATTACGATCACAAGGTATATATGCTGGAACTGATCAATGCGGAACGGGAGAAGATCGGGGTACCTCCGGTGACGCTGGGTGACAACATAGCGGCGCAACTACAAGCCGAAAATTCCCTCGCCAACTGCTTCAACAGCCATTGGGGAGTTGACGGACTCAAACCCTACATGCGCTATTCCTTGGCGGGCGGGTACCAGACTAACGGCGAGAATGCCAGTGGCTCGAGCTACTGTATCAAGGCATCCGAGGGCTATCGCACGCTAGGCAATATCCAGTCTGAAATTAGGGAGATGGTGGATGGTTTGATGGGGAGCCCAGGCCACCGGCGCAATATACTGGACAGGTGGCACAAGAAGGTCAACGTCGGGCTGGCATGGGATAAATATAACATTGCGGGTATTCAGCATTTTGAGGGCGGCTATGTGGAATTCACACGGTTGCCGGAAATAACGGACGGAACGCTTTCCATATCGGGAATCGCAATAAACGGATTACGCTTTTCCAATAAGCGGGACCTTAATTTGCAGATATACTACGATCCGCCGCCTCATTCGCTTACCAGAGGACAAGTCTCGCGCACTTACTGCTACACTTCCGGGCTTCCGATAGCTGCCTTCAGGTATCCTCTGACACGGAACTATTCATGGACTGAGGACGAGTTCACAACAACATATTCGACTTGCCCGGGCCCGTATGACGTGCCGCCAGATGCGCTGGCGCCCAGATCGCCCGATGAAGCTCATGAATTCTGGCAGAAAGCGTATGACGCAAGCCAGGATCGAAAAGAGCAACGCATCACAGTTCCCTTGATGACCGCTTCGGAGTGGACGGCGCGAGGCAAGGATTTCTCCGTTACAGGCGACGTCAGCGAACTGCTGGAGCAGTACGGCCCTGGCGTCTATACCATCCTGCTGTGGGGCAAAGTGGGCGGGGAGGACGTTCCGGTTTCCGAGTATTCAATCTTCTACGAAGTAGAGCCGCCTGGCAGCTACAACCCTGACCTCTGGCAATAGAAAGGCGCGGAGCGAAAACTCCGCGCCCGTTGGTTTCCTCTCTTGTGCGAAATTGAAGGTACGGCCTAATGGCCGCAGCCGCATCCCCCGCCGCAGCATCCGCCGCCACCCATAGGAGGCAGCGGGCCGGGGTTGAAGGACGGCTCCTCACCCGCGTTGCCGACCCTGGCGAATACCGAGATGGCTCGCTTGGCAGGCTGCTCGCAGTTGGGGCAGTCGGAGCCGGTGGCGCTCATGGGCTGGAGTTTTTCGAACTTGTGGCTGCATGTTGGGCAGTGATATTCATATATAGGCATGGAACTGCTCCAAATGTGGTGTCTGTTTAGGGCAATTTAACCCAGCATCTGGACTGCGGTCAAGCGCACAAGCCAGGGTTCCAGGGCAACCGCGTTTTAATCGAAACTACTTTGCCAGTGCCCGTCATTCCCAAGAAAGCGGGAATCCAGATGGTCTTTGCCTTTGCTGACATTGCTGCTGCAAGGCGGAATCGATTCCCGCTTCTGCTGCAATGACGGGGAACGACGGGAAATTTGCTGGCAGTAGCGGGTTGCTGGATGCGAAGAAAGTTAAAACGCAATTGCCTTGGCGCGCCTTGGTCTCCGCCAATTCTTGTGTCCAAATTCATATATAATCCGGAATTGTCCGCTTACGAAAATCGAAACCAGATTGCATCCCCGCTCGACTAGACCCGCTGGGGGAGCAGGATACCAGGAAGAACACAGTTTGCTCTCGCGTATAAGGTCCAATCCCTCATACAAGTGGTGGGTGTTCGCCGCCATTGCCATCGGCACCTTTGTTTCGGTGGTCGACCATGGATCGGTGCTGATTGCGCTCCCCTTGATCGAGGAGCACTTCGAGTCTGACCTTCCGACGGTGCAGTGGGTGGTGTTGGGAAATGCACTGGCCATCAGCGCGCTGATCCTGCCCATGGGGCGGTTGGGCGACATCGTCGGCCGCAAATGGGTGTATATCGGCGGGCTGGCCATATTCGTAGTCGGGTCGGCTCTGGCCGGTCTGGCCCCGAACCTCACCTGGCTGATCACCGCCAAGATTTTCCAGGGCGCCGGTTCGGCCATGATCCAGGGGAACGGAATGGCCACGGTGATCACCGCCTTCAGCGGGGCCGAACGGGGCAAGGCCCTGGGCAGCCACATGAGCGTCGTCGGCAGTGGCGCCATTGCCGGTCCGGCCCTCGGGGGTTTGCTGGTGGCCGCCTTTGGCTGGCCCTCGGTTTTCTTCGTCAACGTGCCCGTCGGAATTTTTACGATCCTGGTATCCTGGCTGGTCCTGCCACAGCAGCCCCGCGCAGAGGCATCCGCAGACCAGCCGAGGCCCAGTTTCGACTGGCTGGGCGCAGGACTGTCGGGGCTGGCGTTGCTGGGCTTCCTGATGGTAGTGGGCAATGGCCACAGGATGGGTTGGGGATCCCCGGCAGTGCTGTTGGGTTCGGTGGCAACCGCCGCCACTGTCCTGGCATTTGTCTGGTGGGAGCTAAGAACCTCCGTGCCCATGCTGGACCTGAGGTTGTTCAGGCGCAAGCTGGTGGCCATCGGCATCAGCGCCAGCTGGCTGTCATTCCTGGGCAGCCAGGCGTCCCGGTTCATGATGCCGTTCTACATGCAACGGGTGCTGGAGCTGAGTCCCAGGGATGTTGGATTGCTGCTGATTCCTCCGGCCTTGTGCATGGTGTTGCTTGGGCCCGTCAGCGGACGCCTGTCCGACCGGTTCGGCTGGCGGGTACTCACCGTGCTGGGGCTCGCCTGCTCGGCCGCCACGGCATTCGTATTCGCCGGCAGCCTGGCAGAGTCATCGCCAGTGTTTTTCATCGTGCTTATGCTGATGCTGCAGAGTTGCGGCATGGCACTGTTCAACTCGCCGAACAACAGCTCGATACTCGGGGCGGTGGAGCGTAACCAGTACGGTGTCGTGGCCGGTCTCACCCAGCTGGTGCGCAATTCGGCCAACGTCACCAGCATCGCAATTGCCACCACAATCGTCGTGATAACCATGGCCACCTACGGGGTGGAGCCCAGCCTTGACGCGGTGTCTCCGTCGGTGGCCGACGCCTTTGTAGCAGGCCTGAAGTGGGCTTTCCTGGCGATGGGCCTAATGGTATCGCTGGGGATTGGCCTGGTCTTGATCCGAGGGGAGCGAAGTCGCCTGGAACCGGCTCCGGGTCCGCTCCCGGAGCCTGTGGAAGCCCCAGCCGATTGAGGAATTGAGAGTCTGCCGAAAGTGGCCGCGCAGCCAGTGGGTTGACGGGACCGCAGACCGTTCAGCAAAAGAAGCCGCATGGACAATGCCGGGGGCGGTTGGTAAACTAGGCGCGGATTTTACAGGCGCAGAAGTTCATCCGGGCAGACATGACAAACGACGATCAGGCGGAGGAGAAACTGTGGCAGACGTCAAAATTGAAGTGCGGGAAAATGGTCCCAACCGCGTAAGCGGTCCCATCGATATCGTGGACGTGAGTGGCACCAACTACACCATCCCCGAGGGGCGCTGGGTCAGCCTGTGCCGTTGCGGCCAGTCGTCTGAGAAGCCTTTCTGCGACGGCGCGCACCGCGACGCGGGGTTCCAGGCAGATTCTCAGGCACGTTAATTTCGGCACATCGAAGAGTCAGAGCAAAGGGGCGCACAATGATGCGCCCCTAAATTTGTTCCAGGAGCCGGAAGGCAATATTGAACTCAATAAGAATCGGCGGGTTTGATATCAGGCCGCTGACGCCGGAGCTCATGGACTCGCTTGGAGCTATCCTCCGCGGAAGTTGGGGGTCGACCTGCTGGTGTATGTTTCCCCGCTGGACGGATGCGCAAATGCGAGAACCCCCGGGCGAAGTCCCCCTGGGTCCTCGCCGCCGGGAGGCGATGACTCAACTGGCTGGGCGCTGCCCGGCCCCCGGGCTGTTGGCCTTCGAGAACGACCAACCCGTCGGCTGGATCGCTGTTGCACCGAGGACTGAACTGACACGAATAGTCCGCTCCCGCGCCATGCCCCCGGTCGACGATGAACCAGTGTGGGTAATTCCGTGCATAACAGTGCGAAAAGCCCATCGGGGGCGAGGCATCGCGGTTGCTTTAATACGCGGGGCAGTGGCCTATGCCGACGATCATGGCGCGTCTACAGTCGAGGCCTACCCCAGGGCAGACGGGAAACGCACTGGGGACGATAACGCCTATTTCGGAACCGAACCCCTATTCAGCCGGGCCGGTTTCCGGGTGGTGCGGCAGCCCCTTCCGGACCGGCCGCGCAACTGGCTCCCGCGAGTAGCGATGCGGATCTCCACCGCAGATCAGCAACTGTAGCAGGTTGCTTGACCGGGAAGGTCCCGGTCAAGACTCGCAGCTTTCCGTTCGCTTGGGCAACGAGATCAGCAAGGCCGGTGTATTGAGCGAACCTGGCGCACACTCTGGAGCCGTTCCTCGGCGAGACGGTCGGCGGCCGCTGATGTGGGGATCTCCTCGACTTGGGATGTCCGGATGACACCGGCCATGATTTCGTAGATGCGCTCGGTTTTTTCGCGGGCGCGCTCCACGCTGTAGCCGGCATCTCCCAATTCCGCTTCGACGTTGATCACCCCGCCAGCATTGACAATGTAGTCCGGGGCGTAGAGGATGCCGCGACGATGCAGTTCCTTGCCCTCAGCCTCGCTTAGCAACTGGTTGTTGGCGCCGCCTGCAACCACCCTGCAGCGCAGTCGGGGAATGGTCTCCGGGTTCAACACTCCTCCCAGGGCGCAGGGGGCAAAGACGTCGCAGTCAACGTTCATTATGGAATCGGGGGATGTAACCTCAAATCCCAGATCCCGGGCGCGGTCCAGGGCATCCTCAAACACGTCGGTCACCACGATCCGGGCATCCTCCTCCATCAGGTGCTGACAGAGGTGGCTGGCGACCTTGCCAAATCCCTGAACGGCCACAGTCTTGCCATGCAGACCGCCGTTGCCCCAAACACTGTCAGCGCAGGCCTTCATTCCCATATACAGGCCGAGGCCTGTCATTATGGACGTGTCGCCACTGCCGCCCAGCGACAGGGGCAGGCCCGTGACGTGGCTGGATTCCTGCCTCATGTACTCGAGGTCCCGGCTGGTGGTGCCGACGTCTGTGGTGGTCAGGTAACGCCCGCCAAGGGTGTCCACGAATCGACCGTAGGCACGCATCAGCGCCTCGGATTTCTGCGTGCGGGGATCGCCGATGATGACTCCCTTGCCGCCGCCCAGGTGCAGTCCTGCCGCTGCTGACTTGTAGGTCATTGCCTGGGACAAGCGCAACGCGTCCGTAATTGCATCCGATTCGCTCTCGTAGGGCCACATCCTCGTACCGCCGCAGGCTGGGCCGAGGGTTGTGTCGTGGATGGCGATTATTGCCTTCAGGCCGGAGCCGGGGTCGGAGAACATCGCCACCTGCTCGTGGCCCCCGGCGCTCATTCGCTGGAGAATGTCCAATTCCGTCACCCCCTTTACGTTTCCAGTATTACTATATTATAAAACATTTGCATGCGAAATAGAGAGTATTGAACAATCCAGGTATTAGCAGTTTCGCGTTCGGGCCGCGTGATCGGCAGCTCTCATAGAACTGGCGGTATGGGAGCCCATGGGAATGGCCCTCATCGACACAGTGGCATCGCCCGTCCAGGCACAGGCTAACGTTCCTTGCCCCACATCGGGTGGCGGAAGGTGGGACGTGGCAGGATGCGGTCTATGGGGCGGTTCTCCGGCTCCGCCGCTGGCGCCGGCTCTTCCTCAGGCTCTGCGATCTTTGACCGGTAAGCCCGGGCGCCGCCGCGTTCCGGCCCAATCTCGCTCAGCCGACCGGCCAGGGCCTCCAGGCTGTTCATGTTGTGGACTGGAAGAAAGTCGTCCACATAGGGCAGTGCGGCCTGCATTCCCTGTGTCAGCGGCTGGTAGTTGGGAGATCCGAGCAGCGGGTTCAGCCAGATCAGGCGGTGGCAACTGCGTTGTAGCCGCGAAGTCTCGCGGGCAAGCAGTTCGGGTTCCCCCCGGTCCCACCCGTCTGAGATTATCATCACGATGGCTTGACCCCGCAGGGTGCGCCGCAGCCACTGGTAGTTGAATGTCTTAACCGCCTCACCAATGCGGGTGCCACCAGCCCAGTCCGGGACGGCTCGAGAGACCTCGGTGATGGCTTGGTCGATGCTCCGGTAGCGCAACTGCCGGGTGATGCGGGTTAGCCGGGTGGCAAACAGGAACGCCTCGATGGGCTGACCGGCGGCGATGGTGTGGATGAAGTGGAGCAGCATCCGGGTGTAGCGCTCCATGGAGCCACTTACGTCGCAAATGAGGGCCAGCGAGCGAGGCCGGACCTTGGGGCCGCTTTCCGCGATATCCAACATTTCCCCGCCGTACTGCAGGCTGCGCCTCAGGGATCGACGCAGGTCGAGGCCAGCGCCCTTACCTGGAACCAGCCGACGGGTGCGTCGTTTGCCCAGGTCCCAGCGCAGGGCCGCCATCATGCGGTGGGCCGCAGCGATCTCCTGGACGGTGAACTGGGAGAAGTCCTTTTGACGCAGCACTTCGCGGGCGCTGTAGGTGCGGGTCAGGTCGACGCGGGACACCGAATCGTCGTCTGCGTCTCCCTCAACCGCCAAGGCGTCGTCCATCGGCTCGTCCCGCCCTGCCGACACCTGCGGCTTGCGGAAGCGGCGCTGCTCTCCCATAGAGCGGAGGTCCATGCCGCTGCGGGCGGTGTTCGGCTTGCGCCAGAAGACATTGAAAGCTTCATCGAAGATGGGCAGGTCCTGCCTGCGGTGGACAAAGATGCTACGAGCGGCCTGGTAAAACTCGGCGCGGCGCCCGATATGGACATGCTCCGTGGCCCTGACCATATCCAGCACATTGGCCGGCCCGGCGTCCAGTCCCAGCCGTCGCAGCACTTCGGCGAAGCGCAACAGGTTGGGCAGAATGTGGCCGCCGGGGTCCGTACTGTCGCGGTTCAGAGCATATAGGTTGGTGGTCATGGGCGTTCAGCCTCGACGGCCGCCCCGCCGGGGGCCCCGGTTGCGGGAGCGCTCCAGCATGGCGCGGACGGGCTCGCCGCGAACCTGCTCGATATCGTCTTGGTACTTGAGCATCAGGCCCAGGGTGTCGTCTATGATCTCCGGATCCAGTTCCCGCTGGTTCAGGGCCATCAGCGCCGAGGTCCAGTCCAGCGTTTCGGATATTCCCGGTATCTTGTACAGCTCCGTATCCCGAAGTTCCTGGACGAAGCCGGTGACCTGTTCGGCCAGCCTCCGGGGCGCATCCGGCAGACGGGAGGAGATGATCTGCATCTCCTTCTGAAAGTCGGGATAGTCGATCCAATAGTAGAGGCAGCGCCGTTTCAGCGCGTCGTGCACCTCGCGGGTGCGGTTGGAGGTAATGATGACCACCGGCGGGTTTTCCGCCTTGAACACGCCCAGCTCGGGAATGGTTATCTGGAAGTCGGCCAGCATCTCCAGCAGGAAGCCCTCAAACTCCTCGTCGGCTCGGTCCAACTCGTCGATGAGCAGGACGGGCGCGCGCTCGTTGGCAGCGTCAATGGCCTGTAGCAGGGGCCGTTTTATCAGGAATCGGTCGGTGAACAGACCGGCCGTGGCAGTCTCGCGGTCGACGTCGCCGCCGGCCTCCAGCAGGCGGATTTCCAGCAGTTGGCGTGGGTGGTTCCACTCATATACGGCGTGGTTGACGTCCAGTCCCTCGTAACACTGGAGGCGGATCAGGGGTGTATCGAGGGCAACGGACAGGGCGCGGGCAATCTCGGTTTTGCCCACGCCAGCCTCACCCTCGAGAAACAGGGGACGTTGCAGCCGCATTGCCAGGAAGATCGGCACAGCCAGCGAGCGGTCAGCAATGTATCCCTGTCCGCGCAGCAATTCCTGCACGGCTTCGATGGAGTCGGGAGTGGTTGCTGTTGTGGTCAAGAGATGGCTCTCCAAGTGGTGCGTTTGAGGGCATTGTAGCCGAAATTCGGCAGAGACGCAGTTAACAATACAAGCGGGCAGGAGGGTTACAAAGTTCTTGAGACTCCGTTGGCGGTGAGCCGGTGGAACGACTGCCGGGGTCCCATGGCCAGTCCCGCAGAAAGCTCAGGACCAGTGGTGTGCGGCGCTTGAACGACTCTGCGGTATCCTGGCCGGCAGGGCACGCGGCTGTGCGTGTCGATACTTGATCTTCCGGCGGCGCGGCTAGCGCGTTACAAATGTTGAGGTCAGGTAGCGGCGAACGAGTCGGCGCAGGCGGCGCCAATGGTCATCGATGAAATCGCGCTGTCCTGCAGTGAGCTGGTTGTAGGTTGCGCAGAACTGCGGGAACCGCCACACACTGAACACCCAGAACTCTGGAAGCGGACCTGCGGGAGGCTCTTCGTCCAAGTAGCCCACACCACCGTAGAGTTCCCACGACGCCAAGACTCGCCCGCGGTCGGCTATCGCCAGCGCCTCCACCCATGAGGCGCGCCGGTCGTCACCACGGTATGGGCGCATCAGCTCCAGCAGGCGGGCCAGGCGCTCATCGTTGTTGGCGGCCGAACCGGCGAAGCGGTGTGTGTACCGGCTTTCCCAGCGAGGGCCCAGTGCCGGTATCATCAGCCCGCCGTCGGAGGCAATGGCGAGCATTGAGGCTGCCGACGACCACTGAGACCCCTTATCTCGGGCGATGGCATCGTGGGTTGCCCCCCCCTCCTCAGGAGCAACCGCCACACCGGCCTCGTCCGGGGTGACAGGGCTAAAGGGAAGGTCTGCCAGCATCTCTCGAAACTGCTGTTGCTTGTCTCGATTGCCCGTGGCCAGCAGGATTGGCGTAGACGGCATATCTGCGGCCGCTACTCTATCCGGGCCACCGCCCTTGTGGCCGCTCCGTCGCCGCCCTTGAGCTTCAGAGGCAACGCCCACAGTTCGAACCTTTCCCCCACCAGCAGGTGCAGGTTGATCAGGTTCTCTATCAGGGGAATGCCCTGACCCAGCAACAGGCGGTGTACTGGAAAGTCGTTGATGGTCGACAGCGGCGTCGGCGGGTGCTTGTCGATGGGAAAGTCGACGGCCACGGCGTTGACTTGGTTGTCGGCTAGGTAGGCTGCGCTGTCAGTGCCCAAGTAAGGCCCGTGTCCGTAGAATCGCGGTCCGCCGGACTCATTCTCAGCCCATGCGGTGAACAACACGGCAATCTTGCCCGGCAGCGCCCCTGGGACGCCGCCCGCGTGCTTCAACTGTTCGATGGTCAGCGGCTCAAGCCCGCGGGCCACGCTGCGCAGGTCCAGCAATAGCGCCGGCCCCATATACTTTTCCAGCGGCATTTCGTCCACCGTCGCTGCCCCGGGGACAAAGTGGTAAGGCGCGTCCACGTGGGTGCCGATGTGGGTGGCCAGGCACAGGCGCTGGTTGGAGCGGGCGTGCGTTTCGTGAGTCTGCAGGGGCGAGGTTTCCACACCCATCAGGCCCGGAACGGGACTCACTCGTTCGCTGCCCAGGGTCAGCGTCAAGTCGATCAGTCGCGCCATAAAGCCGCCTTCCTCCGTCTAGTCGCCAGGACTGGGGGCCGGTACGGAGCCAGCAGACGTACCTGACTGCGGCGCTGGACTCGACCGAGAAAGATTTTCGGAACGGGCCTCTGCCGGCAACGAGTCCTCCCAGTTCGGGATGAGCACACGCTTGGTAGACTCCAAGGTCAAAATGACCAGCACTCCCACGATGCTGAAACCCATGGACAGCATGAACACGGGCAAATACGAGCCGGTAAGCTCGCGGACCAACCCGCCCAAAAACGTGGCGATGGCGTGCCCCATCATGGCGCCCATAATTTCGTAGCCGTAAAGCGTTGCCATCGGTCCGGAGCCGAAATACTGCCGGTTCACCACGAGATAGGCGGACATTTCCCCGCCGAACCCCAGTCCAAACAATACTCCGAACAAATACAAAGCCCAAGGGTCATTGGCGAAGAACAAGACGGCGACAGTGACGCCCTGCAGGAACAAGGCCACCATCATCACCGGCTTGCCGCCGATGCGCTCGGCCAAGATCGGCACTACGAAACGACCGACGATGCTGAAAATGGATATGCAGGTCAGGATGAGGGTGGCGGTGGTAAGGCCAATGCCCATATCCCTGGCGAAGTCAATAACGAAGAAAATCACAATGCCGTGGCCGGCGCAGCCCAGCCCGTGGATGGTGGGCAGGTTCCAGAAAGCGCGGGTGCGCCTCATGTGCTGCCCGAAGACCTTGAGGCGCAACATGAGCAGCTCTTTGGGCGGCGTGATTTCCAGCGGGTCGTCGCCTCTGGCCCCGTAGGGCCTAATACCGGCGTCGGCCGGGCGGGAGCGAAAGAAAATACTGCACAGGATTATCAGCCCTCCGCCAAAAAAGCCGATGAACCAGAAAGTTTCACGCCAGCCGACCCATTCCAGCAACACGGCCACTCCAGGGGCCAGCAGCGCGGCGCCGATCCCTCCCGCCCCCTGGAGCAGCCCGGTGGCCAGTCCCAGCCGCCGACGGAACCATCCACCAACGGACGCCTGTAACGGCACGAAGGTGAAGGCCTGCGTGATGGCCAGCAACACGCCAAAGGCAAGGAAGAAGTGCCAGACCTCGGTGACGAGCCCCACCAGGAGCATACTCACCAGGTACAGTACGCCGCAGCCGAACATAATGGGACGGGATCCGAAGCGGTCACCCATCATCCCGGCAATAGGAGAGAACAACGCCCCGACCAGATAGTAGACCGCCACAGCCGAGCTTATGAGAGCTATGTTCCAACCGTAGGCGCCATCTGGGTCTTTCAGCAGGGGCACCATGATTCCAGAGGACATGCTGATGGCTTGACCGATAACCTGCACCACCACCAGGATGGCCAGGATTATCCAGGCGCGATGAAAGCGGGTGGGAGCCATTGCGGCTAACTGTGCCATATCACCTTTTTGCTGGGTTTAATTTGCCAAGCATAATGGCCGGGTCAATGCAGGGGACATGCCTTGAGGAAACCCTGGCCCCACCAGGTATCATCGGCGCCCTCCGACGTTTCCCCGATGGGGGCCGCGCCGAAGGCGGCTCGACCCTGCTGGCCGCCTTCGGATGCTGTCCCGTCAGAGTCCTCAGGAGTGGTGCCGACAAAGCCAAAGTTCAACTCCCGGCCTTCCGCGCTGGCGGAAACCGCCCAGGCTCCAAAGAATATGACCAGCGCCAGCGTGATGGCGAGCACCACCACAAAAACAAACGGCGCCGGCATGCTCCGTATAAGAGTCAGCTTCCCACCTCCACTTCCACAGGGAAGACCATGTTGTTGCCGTAGCCGCGTCCGTCCCACTTGTTGGGGAACTCCACGGGCTGGGTATCGCCCAGGTTGTTGGTGGCGCGGCACATGATGGTGTACTTTCCCTCGGCGGGCGGTTGCCATTGGTGTTCCCAGCGATTCCAGGAATAGCCGATCCGGGGATGCAACACGTCCACCGGAACCCAACTCTCGCCGTCCTCGCTGAATTCGACCTT
Source organism: Dehalococcoidia bacterium (assembly GCA_965249355.1). Classification (GTDB taxonomy): domain Bacteria; phylum Chloroflexota; class Dehalococcoidia; order Lucifugimonadales; family UBA3495; genus VXOI01. The sequence goes on along the minus strand of CBDFLW010000004.1, from coordinate 664,563 downwards.
GGTGATTTCTTGCTCACCGGACCAGGCGGCACCGGCCAGCCGGTAGCCAGTAACCGGGATGATTTCGCCGGGAACCGGATTGGTGATGATGGACTTGACCTTCAACTTGGTATAGTAGTTGTAGGGGATGGATGAGCCGGGCTCATTCTGGGTCATGTAACGTTCGGTCATGTAGAAGCCCTTGAACTCGTGGTCCAGAACGTGAATGCCGACCAGCCACTTGACCGAGTTCATGCCGTACCAGCCCGACACCAACAGACGCAGCGGGCGCCCGTGCATTAGGGGAAGCGGCTCGCCGTTCATCTCGTAGGCCAACAGCGTGTCCGGGTGAAGGGCCTTGGCAATGGGCAGGCTGCGCTCGTAGGTGACTTCTGCGGGGTCTTCTACGACTTCATCCGGACCGTGGTCGGCGCCCTCGAACATCACCTCGACGGCGTTTTCCTTTACGCCCGCCAACTCCAGCACGTCGCGCAGGGAGACGCCAGCCCACTCCGCATTGCCCATGATGCCGTGCCCTTTGATCTGCTCCATAACCGAACTGATGCGAAGGGACTTGGTGTAGTATTCGGGCACCGGGCTGTTGCCGCAGCACTCAAATGTCACCTGGAAGCGCTTCTGAGGAAGCTTCTTCAGGTCGTCCAGGGACAGGGAAAGCTCCCGCTCGACCTGACCATCGACCTTCAGCCGGTAGGTGTTGACGTCGATCTCTGGGCAGTCCTTCCAGTGATTGCGAACATAGAACAGATCATTGGGAACAATGTTCTCCTGCAACGCAGAAGGCGGTGCGGCAAAGGTGCGCAGGCCGGCGTTGGTCGGAATGATCTGGGGTTCTGCCCGGGTGCCAATCTGTGGTAAGGCCATGCTTTCCTCCTAAATGTCTGCGGCTTGCGCCTCTATTCTTGTCGCTGGCTGTCTGTTTCCGTAGTCATGCAGGGAGGAGGCTCGTTGAATTTTTCGCCGGATGCGGCGGCGACTTCGCGCCGCCGGTTCCATTCCTGCCACCTTCGCGACGCTTCCTCGAAGCCCTCGGTACGACCTTCGATGCGCCCTTCTGTTCGCCCCCTGACTTCTGCGGCTTCAACCTGCCGTTGGCGGCGCTTTTCCAGTGTTTCCTCCAGCCAGATGCTCAGTACCATGCTGCTCTCGCAAAAATCCCGAGGCCGTTATTCTTGTGAACCGGATTTCTGTTCAGGAGCCATCCCATCAGGCGGCGGCTCGCTAAACTCCTCACCGGCGGCCACGGCGGCTTCGCGCCGCCGGTTCCATTCCTGCCACCTTCGCGAGGCTTCCTCGAAGCCCTCGGTGCGCCCTTTGACTTCTGCAGCCTTAACTTGCCGTCGACGGCGCTTTTCCAGTGTTTCTTCCAGCCAGGTGCCAAATACCATGGTCGTTTTCCAAACGTCGATTATTACCAGCGCGAACGCTGCCGATGAGATTGCGATAGGAGCCATACTCTGCCAGATGAAGAGCAGTATTTCAGGTATGCCGTTCCGGGTATCATCGACAATTGCTGCTCTTACCAGCCATATCGTTGCGATTATTATCTGAGCAGAGAGGAGACCGAAGTACCATCCCTTGTAATTGGCCGGAATGGTCCAAATGGACTCCCGCTCTTCCTCCGGCTGCTCATTTCTCTCTGCGTCCTCCGGACTGTCAGGGCCGGCGTTTCGGGCCAACCTGGCTATTCCAGGTAGCTGGTCTGCGGCTCGTCGGTCGGATAGGTTATCAGCAGCACCACGGGCGTCCACAGGTGGTTGATCAGCTTGTGGGGCGTACCAGGAGGCGCCAATAGAGTAGTGCCGGCACGCACGGTGCGGACCTCGTTTCCGATGATGGCCTGCACCGCTCCCAACGTCACCTGAATGGATTCGTCGGTGTTGTGGACGTGCATTCTCCCTTCCCAGCCAGGGTCGAGTTGCACTTCCTTGATTGTCAGGGACTCCGCCCCCTGGGCGCTGGATACCAAGTACCGCTCGCTAGACCGTTCCGCCGATGCGGACATCCGAATGTCTGAGTGGTCAATGAAAGGCATTTTCGCTCCCAATCAACGCTGCATTTTACCACCGCAGAGTCGCAAAAGCATTTTACCGCAGAACACGCCGGGAAGCTTGGAAACGGCCCGGCGTGTCCCGTGAATCGCAAAGCCTCGCCGGCGTTGCGGCTGCTGGCTGCTACTCTATCGTTACCGGGTAACCCACGACGGCGCTGAAGTTCTTGCGCATGTTGTTGTAGCGTGGCTCCCGGGACTGTACCCGGCCCACCTCGTCGGTGGCGCGGGACATTATGGTGTAGTCCCCCGGCTTGGCGTCCCACTTGTAGGACCAGCGCACCCACATGAACCGGTCTCGGGGCGCCTCGATGTGGGCAACGTTCCAGGTCTCCCCGTCGTCCACGCTGATCTCCACGTTGGTGATGGCGCCGGCGCCGCTCCAGGCATAGCCTCTCACCATATGCTCGCCCGAGTTCAGGACCTTGGTGTTGTCGTTGGGGCTGGTGACAATGGACTTCACGCCGATGGTCGTTATCAGCTCCTTGTCGGGCGAATCGGCAGAGTCGGCGTAGTAGTAGAACTGGTAGTGGTACCAGCAGTCAGGCATGTGGTCCAGCACCTGCAGTCGCCGCAGCCACTTGACCGACCAGTTGCCCGACCAGCCCGGCACCAGCAGCCGCACCGGGGCCCCGTGCAGGTGCTCCAGAAGCGCGCCGTTCTGCGCCCATGCCAGGATTGTGTCCGGATGCAGCGCCTTCTGCACCGGCAGGCCCTTGTCGTAATAGAAGGCCTCGGTACCGTCCTCCGCGGTGGCAGGAACACCTATGTCCCAGCCTTCGGCCCGGATGTAGAGCGACTTGTCCGTAAGCCCGGCCTCCTGCAATACGGCGTAGAGAGGCACACCGGTCCACTCGCTGGCGCTGAGGATCATGGCCTCGGAGGTGCGGGAGGGCCGGGGGCCCTCGCCCTTGAGAAATTCGAAGAAGGTGGCGTCGGATCCCGAGCATTCCATTACCGTGCGCACCGAGCGGCCCGGAAAGCGGCGCAGATCGTCCAAGGACAACGTCAGCGGATTCGTCACCTCTCCGTCGATGGTCAGCGACCAGTCCTGCGCGGCGATAAGCGGCGGGACGTCAAAGTGCTGCACCGTGTAGTGCAGGTGTGTGGGGGTGATCAGACCCTCAAGGTCCATCACTGGCGTGCGGATGCGAACTGTGCGGCCCTCGTCGTCCAGGAGGGTTACCGGGTTCACTTCCTTGGAAGGCCATCCGTACCAGTCGCCGGTGAGTCCGCTATTGGCCAACTCAGATCCAATAGCTTCGTCCATGCGCAGAAAATCGGGCACCGCCCCTTCTTCACGGGTAGTCATCCGGTTCCCTCCCTCAGTTAATGTGTCGATGTTGTTTCCAACAAGCATGTAGGGACGCACGGCCGTACGTCCCTACTCTGTTCTCGGTGCTTTCTAGGTGGTGGCGTATTTGAATCCCAGCTCGGTCTCCCAGCGCAGGTAATTCATCATCTCGCCATAGCTCCGGTCCACGCCGAGGTAATTGATGTCGGCGGGCGGGCGCACGATGCCGGTGAGCCCCTGTTCGACGGGCAGGCCGGCCTCGCGCCAGGCGGTCATGCCGCCCTCGAGCACCGACACGCTGGTGTATCCCAGCTCTCCCAGAGTTACCGCAGCAAAGGCCGAGTTGCGACCAGTATTGCAGGTGACCGCAATCGATGTGTTCCTGTCTGGAGCGATGCCGCCAATCTCGATTTCCAGCCAACTGCGGGACAGCCATTTGGCACCGGGAGTGTGGCCTCCTGAGAAATCCTGGCTTGTGTCAACAAACAGTACCACCGGCGTTGGGTTGTCGTGAAGTTCCTGTGCCGAGACCAACTTGGTACTGCGGAAGGCATTGCCCAAGCCAGCGACGGACGCCCGCTCAATGCCCGTCACCAGTTCGCGGCCGGAGGCAGCCCAGGCAGGTGCGCCGCCGTCTACGGCGTAGACCTCCCTGTGCCCCATCTGCCGGTAGAAAGACCCGGTTACGGTGGCGCGGGTACGCCCATCGCAACAGAACACGATGGTTGAGTTCTTTACGACGGCAAGATCGTCGGCCCGCTGTACCGCCTGGCCGCCGGGCCACCAGCGGAAGCCCGGGATGTGCCCGTCGGTGTATTCCCTGTCGGTGCGAACATCGACCAGGTAGACGGTCTCGGAGTCCCGCTTGGCCATCAGCCCGGCCAGTTCGTCGGGCGAAAGGTAGCGCACGCCGTCTTCCGAGGCAAGCCGGGCTGCGTATTCCTCGGCGGCGGCGCGGCCCTCCTCAGATACCTCGGGCAGAGCCACGCGATCGGCGCCGTTCTCCAGTTCGAGACCAGCGAGCAGCCAGCCGGAGGTGCCGTTCTTCAGGCCAAGGGCCTGGATACCCATGCGCTGCAGCACGTGGGTGCCGGTGATGCTGCGGGTGCGGCCGGCGCAGTTGAGAATGACGGTAGTGTCTTCGTCCAGTTCCTTCGTGATGTCGGTGATGCGCAGGGCCAGTTCCCCGCCGGGCATGCTGCGACCGCCGGGAATGCAGAAGCGCTGGAATTCCTCGGGGGTGCGGGTGTCGAGGATCACCAGCTTGTCGCCCCGCTCGATGCGCTCATGCAGGTCCTCGGCACTGATTTCGGGAACGTGGTTCACGACTTCCAGCTTCTCGCCGAAGTCCTTGCTGGGCACGTTTACACCCCACTCGGTGGGATAGTCGCGCGCCGACCAGCGGTTAACCCCGCCGTCCAGAACGGAGACCTTGGAATAGCCCAGACGCTCCAGCGTAGCGGCGGCGAGGAGGGCCCGGCGGCCATCGTCGTCGCAGACCACGACCTGTACGCCCTTGGCCGGAACCGAATCCTCGATGATGAACTCGATGCGGCGCCTGGGAATGAGAGCGGCCCCAGGTATGTGAGAGCTGTTGTACTCCCCGGATTCACGTATGTCGATCAAGGCAAACGGCGTATCGCCGCTGAACAGGGCGTCCAGTTCGGCGTCAGAAATCAAATTGGCCATAGTCGTCGGCTCACTTAATTGCGGATTACGCCATTATGGGAACGCCCGCAAGTGAGTGTCAACCCGAAGAGAGGTGCTATGCTATACTTGCGGCCTTATGGCAAGCGCGAACGACGAACTGATCGAAATTCCGCTGTTTCCGCTGAATCTGGTGCTGTTTCCGGGTATGCCGCTGCCGTTGCATATCTTTGAAGAGCGCTACAAGGCCATGATCGGCGACTGTATGCGCTACAATTCCCCTTTCGGCGTCTCGCTCATCAGGTCGGGGCAGGAAGTGGGCTCGCCGGCCGACCCCCATCCCATCGGGACGACCACCCGCGTGCTGCGCTCCCAGATGCTGGAAGAGGGCCGACTGAACATCATGACCAAGGGCGAGCGCCGCTACGAGGTCGTCGAGGTCACTCAGCGTGAACCGCACGTGGCCGCGCTGGTGAGGCTTCTGGACGAGCCGGTAGGGGAGGGATTCACGGGAGTCTCGTCCGAACTCACCGAGGAATTTTCTAGGCTGATGCGCAGCCTGATCTCGCTAAGCGGCGGTTACACTGCCCAGGTTGACGTTCCCGGCGACCCTGTCGAGTTGTCCTACACGATCGCCGCCAACCTGGACGCCCCAATCCCGCTTCGACAGGAATTGCTGGAGGTCCCCACTGCCGCCGACCGGCTGAACCGGCTGGTTCCCCTGCTCAAGCGCCGCAACCACGCGCTGCAGGAAGAAATCACGCGCCAGAACCCTTTCAAGGGACCCCGTCTGAACTAACAAACTATCTTAACACCCATCAAGTCTGCCAAAACACCGGCGATTGTTAGGCGGGGTCTGGATTCCCGGTTTCAAGGGAATGACGTGTTGGCAGCCCACAGACTTTTAAGATGGTTGTAAGGGCCATCCGTCACCCCGTGTTGCGGCCCGTCCGTACGAGCTTGTCTGGATTCCAGGTTGGATGTGATACGGCCCACGGAGACAGGTATGGCCCGATCGTCCTTCCACTAGCTCAGGACGAACGGGCCATACTTGGTGTCTGCAAATACCAGCTAGGCCCCGAACAGGCGCAGCGCACCGGCCTCCGGTATGTATCCGCTGAACAGCTCCGGGTGGATCATCTCAGCCATAATTTCCAGGCCGGTCACGAGCCGGGGTCCGGAGCGGCTGGTGTAGGCGCTGGCGTCCACGACGTAGACGCGGTCATTGCGGACGGCGGGCAGGTCCTTCCAGCCCTCCCGCTGGGCCAGGATCGGCACGTCCTCGAGGCCGCGTTTCACGTCGAAACCGCAGGGCATCATGACGATGATGTCGGGCTGGCGCTGGACGACCTCGTCCCATTCCAGCTTGAACGTGCCGGTATCCTTGTCGCCGAAGGTGTTGGTTCCTCCGGCAAGGTCGACCATTTCCGGAACCCAGTGGCCGCCGCACATTAGCGGATCGGCCCACTCCACGTGCAGCACGCTGGGCTTGGTCTCGGCATCTTCAGCGCGGGCTGCCACTGCCTCGATGCGGGCTTCCATGTCCTCGCCGATCTCGTCGGCCCTTTCCTCGGCCCCCGTTGCCCGCCCCACCGCGCGAATGTTCCGGATAACGTCGCCCAGCAACTGCGGGTCGAGGGAAAGGACCTCGGGCTGCTTGGCCAGGCTCATGCTCACCTCGGCGACCTGCCGAGAGGAAACGGCTCAAACCTCGCAGATGGCCTGGGTGATGAGAAGGTCGGGTTCGGCGGCGATCAGGACCTCCTCGTCGATCTCGTAGATGCCCAGCCCCTGCTCCAGCCGCTCGGAGATGACGCGGCTGATCTCCCCGCTGGTGGGCTGCTGTCCGTGAAACACGCTGCGCACAACCCATGGCTTGTCGCGGGCTTCGGGCGGGTAGTCGCACTCGTGGGTTACTCCCTTGAGACTGTCCTTCAGCCCCAGCTGGTATACGATCTCGGTGGCGCTGGGCAAAAACGAGCAGATATTCATTGAGAAACTCTCCTTCCCTAGCGCCGGTTTTCGGTGTGAGAAGTCAGACCCACGGTGGTATCAGCGGTCGCCACGGCGACCGAACCATAGAGGGGTCAACGGCGTTTCCAGGTCTCCACCAGCTCGTGGGCCTGGTCGTCGTCCACGCCCCACATCTCGAAGTGGATGCGGACCGCGTCGTAGAGGGTCAGTTCTCCAGGCGCTTTGTCGGGATCGCGGTAGGACTCGATGCCAACCTCCATCCAGTTGAGGGCGATATCGTCGGTGTTGGCGATGCGCTCGACCATGTTGACGGCGCAGGCGGTGATACCGGAGAAAAACATCTCACCCGCCCCGATTTCCTCACCGCCGGCATCGTCGGCGACCCAGTGGTGGTTGCGGGCGTTGCAGATGGCGCGCCCCAGCGTGCCGGTGCTGTAGCTCTTGGCCTGGTAGGCCAGTGTCAGGCTGGGCATGGTTCCCTCCTCTGTGCTCGGCTGGTTTCTTGCGTTGTTGAGGGCGACAGTATCAACCCCACCCCGGCCCCCCTGAGGTGGAGGAAATTTTCATCAGGACCTTCGTCGATATTACTCCGCCACGCGGTAGGCGACGCACTCGACGATCTCGATGGTCAACGGCTTTTGGGCCAGTCCAGTGGTGCCGATAACGGCCCGGCAGGGCGGGTTCGGGATGAACTCCCGGTACGCCTTGTTGAATTCGTCCCACAGGTCCATGTTGGTCAGGAAAACGATGAGCTTGATGACCCGCGAATAGCCCGTGCGTGCCGCGGTGAGGATCGTCTCGACGTGCTGCAGGCAGGCACGGTACTGCTCCGCGTAGGTCTCGCCCACGACAACGCCCTCGAAGTTCGACGGAGTGGTACCGCGGCAGTAGACCTTCACAGCCCTGACTTTGAGCATCCGGTTCAGGTTCTCCTCGAAGTAATCGCTGTACATCCCTGTGCGGTACGAGACAGAGTCCGTGGCGTAGTGGCGCCCGTCGGCGATGATCAGGTCCAGCAGGCGGTCGCGCTCTTCGAAAGGGAGGGACTGCGCCTCTTCGATGCTCATGGTGTCGAGTTCGGCGAGTGTCAGGGCTGCCTGTCTGGTCTGGGTCATCGCGGAATTTCCTCAAGCTGAGATCTGGTGGAATTTACGGGAACGGCCCTCCAAGTGACTCCGAAGAGACGCCCTATAATAGGCCGCAGGGGTTGACAGGCGCAACCTGCGGGAGCTGTCGCGTTTTAACCTTCTTCGCACCCACCAACTCACTACTACCAGAAAATTCCGCGTCATTCCCGTGAAAGCGGGAATCTATTCCGCCTTGCAGCAGCAATGTCAGCAAAGACAGAGACCATCTGGATCCCCGCTTTCGCGGGAATGACGGGCACCTGCAAAGCTGTTTCGATTAAAACGCGATTGCCCTGCAATTCTCCTTGGCTGTGGCCACAGCAGGGGCAGCGTCGCTTCATGGAGCGTCGTTCCACCTTGCGCGGGACTCAATCGGGTAAAATTTAGGCCATGGGGTTCCTGGTTCCTACCTGAGGACCCGGGAAGCTCAGAGGCGTTAAGAGCCAGATGAGATGAGTACGGCAACTGACTGTACAACAGTTACTGAAGTATCATACATCTGGCACGATCCGTGGCGCCATGAGACCAGGGTGGGGAACCTGGGTGGGCCTCGATTCGGGCCATGGTAGCCTCGGTGGCCTCGCATTCAGCCTGGCGCAATCGAATCTTCTGTGCCAACGGTTGAAACTACCCAATTGGACGCCCGAAAGGGATGTCTTAAGTTACGCAGTCAGTGGAGGGATTAATGGTCACGATTCCAGAGTTGATGGACAAATATAAGGGTCTGGACCGGCAACTTCCAACGAGGAGCGAGGAGACGATTGACCACAATTGCCTGCTCACCTTCCAGTACGAATACCCGGAACGGGACACCGAGGTGGTCATAGATACCGACGAGTTTACTGCCGTATGCCCATGGACGGGCCTGCCCGACACGGGCAAACTGGTCATCAGCTACATCCCGTCGGACAGTTGTATCGAGCTGAAATCGCTGAAATTCTACCTGCTGTCGTTCCGCGATGTGGGGATCGTGCAGGAGCACGCGGCCAATCGCATCCTCAACGACCTGGTGGCCTGCTGCCAGCCGCGCCGGATGAAGATCACGCTGGACTACAAGATCCGGGGCGGACTGCACACCGTAGTGGCAGTGGAGCACCAAGCAGAGTAGCCCTCGTTCACCCCCGCAACAGCGCTGTCAGCTCCCGGATGTCCGGTAGATCCTCCAGCCTCTCCACAGTCTCCATCACCCTGCGCACGCCCTCTTCGCCCAGAGAGTCCTCGGTTAGGAAAGCGAATTTCCGGGTCAACTCTTCCGGTGGCGCCGGGTTGCGGTGGTCTCCGTGGTGGGCCACCACCGACTCGCTGAGAATTCTGCCGTCGTGCAATGACACGGTTACCCGCGCGGCCGGGTAGTCGTAGCGGCGCAGGTCCATCTCCGGGTCGGCGGCCACGATCACCCGCTCGGCCAGGTGCAGTGTCTCCTTGTCGGCCAGTTTGTCGGGGTAAAACGCTGTGATATCGGTGGACCGATGCGTGACGGCAGCAGCCAGCGCGTAGGGGAGGGAGAACTTGGCGGCGAGCATGTTAGGCGGGGCAGGATCGGTCATGATCGACGCGATCGGCGGAGCGAGGACATCGATGCGCTTCACATCGGCAGCACTAAATTCTCCCCGATGCACAATGTGCTGCATCCCGTCGAGGGCAGGGTGGTTGTAGAGGCAGCAGGCGTGCAGCTTGAAATAGTTCTGCTGGATTCGAAGCGGCCCCGGCTCTCCCAGGCCATCCACCACCGCTTCGGCGTCGAACCCTTTGCCCAACAGGGTCCCGTAGATGTCAGCAGGGCCGTCCCTCAGGCCGGTGAACCCGCACTCCACCAGGTTGGCCGCCATGATGCCCTGCATCGCGGATCGCCCGGGGTACAGGTTGCGGACCGTCGCTCCTTCGATACAGGGCGTCCACGTGTTGGCGGGACTCATGGACGCGGCGATGCCAATGGCCTCGCTGGTCTCGGCGGGGCCCAGTCCCATCAATTTGGCAGCTCCGACCGCGGCTCCGATGGTCCCCCATGTGCCGTGGGAGTGCACCTCGGGCCGTACCGTAGTCCCGGTACCGACGCGGGAGGTAACCTCGTAGGCCGCAATTACGCTCTCGAGGAACTGACGGCCCGTCGCCCTCACTTCCTCTGCAACGGCCAAAGCTGGCGGGATCACGTGAATGGCTGCGTGGCCTCCGCCCAGGCGGTTGCCCTCATCCATCTCAAGGGCCACCCCGGACGTGCCGTTCGCGAGCGAGGCGAGCATAGGGCCCGCCGGATCCGCGTGGCCGATGATGGTGCAGTCTCCTGTGCCGCTCATCCTGACCGCCATGCCGGCCAGCTTGCGGTTTTCCGGAAGCCTGCTGCCCGCCACCATTGCCCCGATGCTGTCCAGCACCACGGTACGGGCCGCTTTCCTGGTCTCCGGGCTGAGATCCTGTAACCGGAGTCCGCAGACAAATTCTGACAGGCGTTGGAGATATTCGGGATGATCCAGCATTTCGCCTCCTTGCACTCGGCCGAATGGCACCCGGCCGGATGCCTAGCAGCCAAGCGCCTGTGACGGGCGCGCGGTCTGCCGAATTGCCATTCTTCTTCGACACCAGCATAATAGCCCGCATAATGTGCGACAAGCAGCAACTGAAATACGCCTTCTTTTCCAACCTGCGTGTGCCAATGGCTCTGAGGCGCAAACTGCGGCTGGTGCTGGGCAACAACTGGACCAAGATCCGCAGGGCGCAGGGCTGCTGCGGAGTCTACGGCCAGCCGGGATGCTGACTGCGGGAAGTCGGGCCGCCGGACGGCGGCCACCATGCGGGGCATTAACCCGGTAACCGGGGTGCAGCAGCAGTTGATGAACGCCCCTTCCTGGGCGTTTTGGTCGTCAGGCTTTCGTCTTCAAGTTAGGTTTTGCGCCGGAGCGCCCAGCCGTATCCCTTCCCACCAATGCTTGCCGTGACCGCGCCTCTTCCGCCTCATACCCAGACCGGTCAGGCGCATTCCGAAAGCGCGCTGTGATACGGGGCGGTGGCCGGATTCGTTGCACCACATCAGGAATCCCTCATAGAGTTCCCCGGCCAGCATCCGCTGGTCATCCCCCTTCTCGCACCGTTCGGCAATAAAGCGGCCGACCAGGTTGCCAACGGGGGGACTGGCAGAGTTCCTGTTCTCGCGGCCATTGTGTCCGTTCCGCCCGTCAGGCGGCGTCGGCAGCCCGGCGTCCACCGGTTGGCCATGCCACATGTCGGCCCGCTCACCCAAGACGCCGTCCCAGCTGTCCTCCCCATCGTCCTGCTCGATCGGCATTTGTGGAGCCACAAAGGGAGGGGCGTCAGGGGCCAACCGGCGCTCGGGCCCGTCGCCGGGATAGCCCCTGGGAGTTCTGAAGGCATGGGAAGCCTCTTCGCCTTCCATCAGGGACTCGGGGGCGCCAACGACTCCACCGAACTCTCCCTGACTGGACAGGGGGAGATTGGAGAGCGTCCGCGAGGTGCCCGTGGCCACGGCCGCATTGGCGCTTGAGGCGCAGTATTCGAGCAGGTGGAGATACCGCTCCAGCCCTCCGAAATCGTCCCAACTGAGCACTCGGTCCTGAAGGCCCGTGGCGTTCAACGTAAATGCGAACCGCCGAATGTGGAACAACCGGCGATAAGGCGGAGGGCACTCCCACACCGGTTGCAGAATTGACCGTTGCACCGCTCTCCCAATGAGGTACATCGCCGACCGCGCGGCGCGCAACTCGATCCATTCCTCGTGGATCGGTTCACCAGGGAAAGCTGCGGAGAGACTTCGGTGGGCCTGCAGCGCCGAGAGTGCGAAGGCAGCTCTCATCTGATTCGCTGCACCACGGGTCAACTCAGCAGCCAACTCTGCTTCCGTTGGAGGGACGGCCGTCGGAGGGATGGAACCCTGCTGCTGGCTGAACAGGGGTACCTCGGATCCCGGTCTGACCAGTGGTGATGCCGGCACTTTGCCGGACACCGCGCCCTTCCACAGGGCAACCGCAAAAGCCAGATTTTCTTTTACCAGCCTGATTTCGTCTCCTGGTCTCACACGCAACCGCCCGTCACTGCCTCCAGGAATTAGAGGCCGGATTAGGAGCAACCATGCGGCAAGATGGGACTAACGTAAAACGAAGCCCACCGTACCTCGCGACTTATTCGTCTAGGTTCATTACTACCTTGATAATGTTGTCCTGCCGCTGGTCATACAAGTCGTATGCACTCTGCACGTCGGAGAAGCCCATCCGGTGGGTTACCAACGGCGCCGGGTCGCACCATCCGCGTTGGCGCAGGGCAACGATCTCCTGAATGTGGCTGATGGGATTGCCGCTGCGGGCGCCAGTGGTGGGTATGATACGAGGCTGCTTGTCCATCAGCCAGTTGTGCTCCAGCGGGATGAAGTTCTCTTCCTGGATGCCGAAGATTATGCAGGTCCCGTTCTGGCGCACTAGGCGAAAGCACATATTGAAGGTGTCGGCGTAGCCGGCGGCTTCCACCACTACGTCTGCCCCAACCCCGCCGGTAATCTCGGCAACCGCCTCCTCCAGGTTATCTGTGTCGGGATTGACCTGGTGGGTGGAACCGAACACTTTGGACGCCTCCAGCCGGTAGTCCAGCAGGTCAACGGCGATCACGTTGCGGGCGCCGATGCGGGAGGTGATCATCGTGAAGCTGAGGCCGATGCTGCCCTGGCCCATTACCACCACGTTCTTGCCCAGCAGATTGGGCATCTGCTGGCAGGAATAGAGCACCGTGCCGGAGGGCTGGCACATCACCCAGTCGTCCAGCGAACCCTCGTCCGGCAGCAAAATCATGCGGTCCGGATCGGATACGATGTACTCGACCAGCCCTGCAGAACCCCGGGGCGGGATGACGATGACGCGCTGTCCCTCGTGGTAGGCGTCGGTCCTGCTATCCACTATGGTCCCGGCCAGCTCATGGCATGGATGCCCGATGGGCGCGGGGTAATACTCTTCCGGGTTGACGGCGAAGCCGTGGCGGATGTCGCTGCCACAGACTGAGACGCGCTCCAGCCGCACGAGGCATTCCCCGTCCTGGGCCGTTGGCGTTTCCGCCTCCAAGAGTTCGAAGAGCTTGGGGCCGACGAGTCTGGCCGCTTTCATCAGTGTGATTCTCCCTGGCAAGTATGCTGCCGCCCATAGCGGAGCCATATTGGTACTTCGGCTATATTACAGGGCAATCCGCGTAGTCGGCAACACATTACGTAATCTCAGTTGGCCGTTTCTCCTTGCTTGGCGATGTCCAGCGGCTTGTCGACCGGGGAGAGGATTCTATGTCTCTCAGCGGAGGCCCTTACGAACGAGCCGCCTTGGTCTTGACAAAAACAGCCATCTTTCCGGTTCTGCGCGAACGCTCCTGGCGAATATCACCCCACCTCGCTGTACCGGAAACAGCCGGTGGTGTGGTCATTTACCATGCCAGTGGCCTGCATCAAGGCGTAGCAGATGGTGGGGCCGACGAACCGGAACCCCCGCCTGCGCAGGTCCTTGCTCATTGCCTCGGATAGCGGCGTCGTGGCTGGCACCTCATCCATGGACTGCCGGGCGTTTCTGACAGGGGAGCCGCCGACGAATCCCCAGATGTAGGTATCGAAACTCCCAAACTCCTGCCGCACATGCAGGAAGGCGCGGGCATTGCCGATGGCGGCCGCCACCTTCTGCCGGTTGCGGACAATGCCGGGGTTGGCCAGGAGCTCCGCCACCTTGGCGTCATCGTAGGCGGCCACCCTGGCAGGGTCGAAACCGTCGAAGGCCTCGCGATAGGACTCGCGCCTGTTCAGTATCAGCTCCCACGAAAGCCCGGCCTGCGCACCCTCCAGGATCAGGAACTCGAACAGTTGCCGGTCGTCGTGCAGCGGCACGCCCCATTCCGCATCGTGGTATTCGATGCCCAGGGGCGTGGTGGCCCAAGCGCAGCGGGTTGGCGAAGACAATGCACTCCCTCTTTGCGGCAGGCTACTCGAAAATTTCGGACAGCGGCAGAGAGAAGCCGGGCAGCAGTTCTTCGTCGGTTATAACGTCATCGCCGCTGTAGGAAATAACTGAGCCGTCGGCGCTGTGGATGACCACCCGCCGGCCCGCCGGATAAACAACCCAGACCCTTTGCGAACCGGCGGCCAAGTATTCGGCCACCTTTCGGGCCACCTCCGCGGCGGTGTTGGAGGGGGAGACAACCTCCACCGCGATGTCCGGCGCGCCGGGTACGAAGCCGCTGCCCCGGCCCTCCACGCGGGGGCGCAGTACGAAAGACACATCTGGGCCGCGCACCGTGTCCGGGCCTATGCGCAGCCGGTAGCCGGTATCTACCCTCGACCGCCCGACTCCGCGCCGCCGGGAGTAGATGGTGAACGCGGTGGTTATATAGCTGGCGATTTCTCCGTGTTCATCGTTGGCAGGGGCCATTTCCACCACCTCTCCATCCACCAGTTCATAGCGCCCCTCGTTTTGGCAGCAGAAGAGGTAGAATTCCTCGGCGGTCAGCAGGGTCTTTTGCCTGGTCATTTTCGTCCCTCCTCCCCAATGGCTAGTATACGCTCCCGGACAGCAGTCGATTTACCTCGTATATTGCTGGGGCAGAGGCGTGGCACCGCAGGCGCGGCGGGTGGTCATAGCTATGGCGTCCACACGTTGAAGTTGTCGAACTCAGGCTCCCCCGTGCTGTCATTGTAATAACCCCCCATGGCTCTGACATCGCCATGGTCCAGGTTGTGGGACAAGTCGAGCCGGGCAATCAATTCGCCATTGACAAAAAAGCCCCTAAGCCGATTTCCTCTATGGCCATCAAAATAAGATGATTTTTGCTCCGGAGACCCGCACTCAATCGGCCTCCAGCCACCTCCGTATACTCGTCGTCACCAAAATCCCACGTATCATGGAACCACCGGTTGTTGCCGCCCACACCGATAACTTCAAGCCGGTTGAATTCGGTGTTGCGGATTATGAACCCGTAATCCCAGTTGCGGCCCAGCGGGCTGGTTAATGTGGCTTCGGCCACCAGATCGCGGGCCCACACACTGCTGGATTGTTCGGAGATGAACCCCGCTTCGTACTCAAGCACTCCGCTTGCGGGGCCATAGTCCTTGCGAAGGTGGCTTCCCTGGAAGTCCTCGTAGCGGGTGACGGCTCCTGCCACTTGGTCGCCGACAAATGCGCCGGTGATGACGGCCACGTCGCCGGCAGCAGTTACATCAGACAGATCCAGTATTGATATGAAGTCGCCATTGACGAACAGCAGGCCGCGCTCCCCGAAGGCGGCAAGCCACACTCTATTTCGTCCGCCGGCGCCGGTGTCGAAAGCTCGCAGCGTTCCACTGGCAACCCGTTTGCGTGGCGGCTCGTCGCCGGATAGCAACTCCCAGCGGCCCAGGCTGGTAACTACTATTTGGATGAATGGGGCCGACAATTGGGTCGCGCAAAATGAAGCCGTAGTCCCAAGAGTTATAAACAGCAAGATAGGGGTTAACGAAGGTGGCCGACACTACGAAGTCTGCCATCGACACATCGGCGTTTTCGCCTTTGATGAGGCCGTCCGACGGGTCGTGCCACAGCTCGCCGTCCATGGGGCCGAAGCCGGAGTCGCCGCCGTATGTCGGAGTGGGTGTCGGCCTGCGGGTTGGCGCGGGCGTGGGGGTTGGGGCGGCTGGGGCGGCCTGCAACGCCGGTAGCTGACCATGCACCGTGGTTTCCGAAATGGCGAACCCCAGCCCCTCCGCCGTTCTGCCGGACCGCGATTCATCTATGCGGTAGGTGTTGATCCCTAGAATCTCGCCAGACATGGACAGCATCGGCCCGCCGCTGTTGCCTGGATTGATGGCGGCGTCGGTCTGAATCACGTCGCTGCGGTAGTCCGAGTCGTAGCGGATGGCGGACACGATACCCCGGGTTACGGTGGCTGGGCCCGAAAGTCCCAGCGCGTATCCGATGGCCACTACCTCGTCGCCTGGTTCGAGGCTAGAGGCGTCACCAAAGCGCAGGGCGTGAAAGTTACCGCAGCAGATGCTGACAACCGCGAGATCCCGGACAGGATCGGCTCCACGCACTGTGCCGCGGTAAGTGATCGAGTCGTTTACCACCACGTTGACCTGCCCATAACCTTCCACCACGTGATGGTTGGTCACCACGTAGCCAGTCTGGCCGATGGTCTCGTAGATGACACCGGAGCCGGAGTCGCTGCCGGTCTGGATTCTCACCACGGCGGGCCGCACCTGCTTGACCATCTCGCTCAACAACGCGGCCGGGTTCGGCGTCGGCGTGGCCGTTGGCCGCGGGGTAGGCGTCAGCGTGGGACGCGGCGTTGGAGTGGGTGTAGGCGTCGCCGTCGGCTCAGGTGTCGCAGTGGGTGTTGGTGTTGGTGTTGGGGATGCAGTGGGCGCCAGCGTGTGGGTAGGCGTGGGCACGGCCGCGATGGTAGCGGCCATGCGTGCCTCGACGGTGGCGTCGAGGTCGGGCGTCGGAGGCGGAGTGGGAGTTGGCGTCGGCGCGGCGGTCCGGGTTGCCTCCATTCCCGCCGTAATCGTCGCACTGATGTCCGCCGTGGGAGTTGGCGTTTCCGTGGGCAGCGCGGCGGACACGGCGGCCTGAACCGTCGCACCCAAGTCTGGAGTGGCGGTAGGGACAACCGTCGGCGGTTCCGTAGCAACGGACGGAGGACTTTCCCCAGCGCAGGCCACGGCCAGCAACACCGCGAAACACATCAGCAGCGGGGCCAGAACTCTATTCGAATGCATACGGCCAGCAGTTTAGCATAGGGCGCTCAGGGGAACTCCTTGATTTCACAAGCATCGCCCACGGCCTTATTATAGGACGAATAATTTTCTGTGTTTGACACACTCACAGGAGGACACCCATGGCCAACCCCTATGACGTCATCGTGGTCGGCGCCGGTAACGCGGCCCTCTCCGCTGCCATCGCAGCCAGGGAAACGGCCGAGGCGGTGGTGGTGGTGGAAAAGGCGCCGGAGTATTTCCGGGGCGGCAACACCTACTTCACCGGAGGTATCATCCGGTTCGCCTTCGACGGGTTGCAGGACATCAAGTCCGTCATCCCCGACATGTCGCCTACGGAAGAGGAATCGGTGGAGGTAGGCAGCTACACTGAAGACCAGTTCTACGACGACATGATGCGCGTCACCCAGGGGCTCAGCGACCCTGAATTGGCCCAGATCCTGGTCAGCCAGTCTCTGCCGACCATGCAGTGGATGCGCACCAAGGGGGTCCGGTTCGTGCTGTCCTACGGGCGGCAGGCGTTTCGCGACGAGGCAATAGGCAAATTCCGCTTCTGGGGCGGGTTGCTGGTGGAGGCCGTCGGTGCGGGCAAGGGCCTGTCGGACCAGCAGTTCGATGTCTGCCGCGCCGAGGGCATCGAAGTGCGTTACTCAACCCAGGGAACGGAACTGCTGCGAGACCATACGGGCCGGGTCAACGGCCTTCGCGTACTGGGACCGGCGGGGGTCGAGGACCTGTACGGCAGCACCGTGGTGCTGGCCGCAGGCGGCTTCGAGGCCAACTCCGAGATGCGTTGCCGCTACCTGGGCCCCGGCTGGGAACTGGTCAAGGTTCGCGGGATCCCCTACAACACCGGAGACGGCATCCGCATGGCGCTGGACGCGGGGGCGATGCCCCACGGCCACTGGAGCAGTTGCCACGCCGTGGCCTGGGACCTGAACGCCCCGGCCTACGGCGACCGAACCATCACTGAGCTGTATCAGAAGCATTCCTACCCCTTTGGCATCATCGTCAACCTGAACGGGGAGCGGTTCCTGGACGAAGGGTACGACTTCCGCAACTACACCTACGTCACCTACGGGCGGGCGCTACTCACCCAGCCCCAGGGAGTGGCCTTCCAGATTTTCGACGACAAGGTCAAGCACCTGCTGCGCGATGAGTACCACATCCCCCAGGTCACCATGGCCCAGGCCGACTCTATCGAAGAATTGGGGCGGAGGCTAGACATCGAACCGGAGGGGTTGGTGGCGACCATAGAGGAGTACAACGCGGCAGTGCAGACCGACATCCCCTACAATCCGACGGTCAAGGACGGGCGCGGCACGGTGGGACTCTCCCCCAACAAGACCAACTGGGCGCAGCCCATCGACACGCCGCCCTACCTCGGCTACGCAGTGACCTGCGGAATCTCGTTCACCTTTGGCGGCGTCCGCATCGACAACCGGGGCCATGTGCTGAACACCAGCCTGGAGCCGATGCCGGGCCTGTACGCCGCGGGCGAAATGGTGGGCGGCCTGTTCTACCACAACTACCCCGGCGGCTCCGGCCTCGCCGCAGGCATGGTCTTCGGGCGCTTGGCGGGGACCAGTGCCGCCCGGGACGCCGCCGCCCTGCGCGACTAGGGCGGCAGTTTCTGGCAATTGCATCTATCCGGCCGCGTCTGTTGTTAGACGTGGCCGGAATTGCTCAATATCAGCACTGTTCACAGGAGTTTGCGGATGATGAGGATGTACAAGTTTCTTGCAGAAATGGAACCGGACGAAGAAGGCTGGTTTGTTCGCTGCCCTACCATGGAGCGTTACGGGGGCTTCGCGGGCGGTGATACCAAGGAAGAAGCGTGGAACCTCATCCAAGAAATACTACGGGCGAATATTGAAACCATGCTCGAACTGGGAATACCCGTTCCCGAAGAGCCGGAATATCCGGTTTCGCTCGACGCAAACCAGGCTCTCATAACTGTGGAGGCAAAACTAGAACCGTCTTCGCAGGAGGGATATTCCCAGAAAACCTACCGCTTCCGGGCAGTAGTGGAACCAGACGAAGACCAATGCACCGCATATTGCCCCACCCTAAAAAAGCAGGGAGCAGCGACCGGAGGCCAAACTTGGGAAGAGGCGTACATAAATATCCATCAAGTCCTGCGCATGACCCGGGAAAGCATGATTCTCCATGGAGAGACAATTCCAGTGGATGTACCGTCGCCTTCCGAGGAAGTCATTGCTGTTACAGTATGAGCCAGATCGATTTTTCGCGGCTACGCTCGCTTACCGCCCGTGAAATTGCATCGGCCTTGGAGCGAGACGGATTTAAACGCGCACGCCGGGCAGGAGGCCACCGGCAGTAAGATCACCGGGACGGGCGAAGTGTTACCGTAGCTTTTCACCGCCCCGGCGCCACTTTCTCGATAAACAGACTGAGAGATATGCTCCAAGACCAAGCCCACTGACCTTGGAAGACCTACGGCGGCTGGGCTTGGTGTAGGGTCCGCTAGGAGCCGCCTAGAACCAATTGGCCTTGTCGACCACGTTGCGGAGGGGCCGGCCCTCGTTGAAACGCCTGCAGTTGTCGACGAACAGCTCGGTACGCCGGTAGTCGAGGTAGGGGCCGATTCCCGCAACGTGGGGCGTGATCAGCACGCCTGGCGTGGTCCAAAGCGGATGGCCGACGGGCAGCGGTTCGACTTGGAACACATCCAGCCCGGCGCCGGCAATTTCTCCGGCCCGTAGCGCGTCCACCAGGTCGTCAAGCACCGTGGTCGCGCCCCTTCCGATGTTGATGAAGAAAGCGCTGGCCTTCATCGCCCGGAACGTCTCCCGCGTGAACATTCCTTGGGTTTCCGGAGTTTCCGGCACAGTGACAATGACGAAGTCAGCGCGGGGCAGCACGTCCATCAGGCTGTCTGGGCGATGCAGTTCGGCCAAGCCCGGGGTTGGTTCCGTCAGGCGGGGGTCCACGCCCAGAACCGTCATGCCAAACTCGGAGCACAGGCGGGCAGTCTCGCCGCCAATGCCGCCCACACCCACCACCACCGCCGTGGACTCGGGCAGGTAGATGGTCGGATAGCCCTGGCGCCACACACCCTCGACCTGCTGTGGGATATAGACCTGGAAACCCCGGGCGAATGCCAGAAGGAAGGCCATGATGTGGGCACTGATGTGGTCGTTGTAGATTTCGCGGGTATTGGTGACCACCAGGTCGCTCTGAATGAGTTCCTTGGAGTAGTACCCCGCCCTGGGACCGGCCTGGGGGCAGGCGACCCACCGCAACCTCTCGGCACGTTCCAGCAGTTCCGGCACGATGTCGCCGAAGGCGGCGTCCGCATCGCCGATGACTTCCATTGCCTCACCGACGGTCTCGCAGAGATGGACATCGATATCAGGGATTTCGCGTTGGAGTAAATCCGGCCAGTGTTCCTGGTAGTTGGGAGGGCAGATCACCAGCTTGAACGCCATTTACTTCACCTTTCCCTGGCTCAGAGTACTTCCAACAGTGTAGAAACCCGTTGCCGAAGGGTCAATCGCAGCATCCATTGCCGATGTGGCCAGGGCCAATCGCGTCTTATTTTCTTCACATCCAGCAACCCACTATCGCCAGAAAATTCCCTGTCATTCCCGCGAAAGCGGGAACCCAAAGTCCTTCACCGTCTGTAATGTGGACGCACGCCGGCAACCCTGGATTCCGGCTTTCGCGGGAATGACGGGCACCGGCAAAGCTGGTTTGATTAAGAGCCTATCCTAATAACCCGGCGGCTCGGAGAGCGATAAGGGCACAGGCGAAATGAAGCAGGGCGATGTAATTGCTAGGAGACTTGTCCCAGCGGACCAGAATGCGCCGGAAGCGGTTCATCCAGCTGTGGGTGCGTTCCACCACCCAGCGCCGGGCCTTGTAGCCTGCCTCCTTTTTGATGGCCTGGGCCTCCTCACCCCGGCTGCGGATGTGGGCCGTAAAGCCAAACTCCTCCAGGGTCTGGCGCACCTCGTCAAAGTCGTAGCCTTTGTCCAGGCACAGACCCTGGGGATGCTCTGGGCTGGGTGCTGGACGTGGCACGGGGAGGCTGTCCACCGTGGCCCGCAACAGTTTCATATCGTGGCGGTTGGCCCCGTCCACTGCCAGCCCCACCGGAATGCCCCCGGCTTCGGTCAACAGACTGCGTTTGACCCCGCTCTTACCCCGGTCCGTGGGGTTGGGGCCGGTTTTTTCCCCCGCCTAAGGGGGATTTGGTCAAGGCCCCGTCCATACTCAGCCAACTCCAGTCCAGACCTTTCAAATCGTCATAGCGTTCCAGCCCGGTCCGCCATAGCTCCAGGAACACCCCGGCGGCGACCCATTGCTGAAAGCGCAGGTGGGCGGTAGAGCCGGAGCAAATGCCTGTGGCGTCCAGGGCTTTCCACTGGCAGCCGGTGCGCAGCACGTAGAATATACCGTTGGCGCAGGTCCGGTCCGGAACCCGGGGCCGGCCTCCGCCCAAGGGATGGGTATTCACCCGCTGGGGAAGGAGTGGATTCAGTGCCTCCCACAGCTCGTCTGACACCTGGAAGGAGCCGGTGGTGGGGTTGGTTCGAGTGGCTGGGCCGACGCGGGGCGGTCGAGGCGGCTTGGGTTCTTTCGCTTTCTTCATTCCCCAAGTCTAGCCGCTCCTCTGCCTCCTTCCCCATTCACTACTCATACGGGTTTCACCCATTTT
This sequence comes from Dehalococcoidia bacterium, assembly GCA_965249355.1. Taxonomy (GTDB): domain Bacteria; phylum Chloroflexota; class Dehalococcoidia; order Lucifugimonadales; family UBA3495; genus VXOI01. Next base: position 643,071 of record CBDFLW010000004.1, on the reverse strand, counting down.
TAGGACAGGCTCTTAGCCGCGATGGACCTGAAACGCCACCGGGCATCCTGAATTGATCCAGAATGTGTTAGATGCGCACAATACCACGGGTATTCATCTATAATCGTCGCGACTCTCAAGGGCACACTTACCTCTGCTGACAGACGGGGAGCCGGAGACGCTTGATAGGAAAGGTGGCAAGATTAGCGGGAGTGGGGCTGGCCCTGCTGGGTGCGGCGGCTCTGGTTGTTGCGGCGGTTGTGCTGCTGAGCGGCAGAGATGAAGTTGCGCCGGTGGTGATCGTCGCGCCCGAACCCACGGCGGAGCCCCTCGTTGAAGCCAGGGACGTAGAAGCCAGGGACGTAAGAGTGCACGTCAGCGGCGCCGTTATGTTGCCCGGCGTATACACGATGTCCGAGGGCGACCGCGTGGTGGACGCCGTCGCAGCCGCCGGAGGGGTGAGGGCCGACGCCAACATTTCTTCCGTCAACCTGGCCCTCCGTGTGCTGGACGAGTCCCACTACCACATACCCTTCCAGGGCGAGACGCCGATGGCGCCCGCAGCGGCGTCTTTAACTCCCGGCGGTGTTGCCGACCGGAGCGGCGGCCCCTCCGACAGGTTGATCGACCTGAATACTGCGATGGAGCGGGAGTTGGAATCTCTGCCTGGCATCGGCCCGGACATGGCCGGGCGCATAGTCGCCCACCGCGAGGCCAACGGGCCCTTCGTCTCAGTTGAGGATGTTGAGAACGTGTCTGGCATTGGTCCCAAGACACTGGAGTCGTTGAGGCCGCTGGTCACCGTATCGGGCGGTCGGTAGCGGGCAACCGCCCGCCTTCCGGATGCCCAAAGCCGCCACTTACCTCCAGCCGGTGACGGCCCGATGAGGATGGGGCTGCTGGCGGCGGCGTGGCTGGCCGGGGTGCTGCTAGCGTTTACCGTTGCTGTCAGCCCGGACGTGGCGTGGCTGCTCGCGGGGGCAGCGGTTCTGGTTGCCTTCGGCCTGTGGATGGCGCGGGCTCCGGTGCCTCCCGCAGTGCTGGCGGCGGTCCTGTTGCTGGGGCTGGGACGTGCCGAGGCCGGTGGGCCGCATTCTGGGGTGTCCTCCCTGGTTGGCAAAAACGTCGTTGCCACGGGCAGCATCGCCGACGACCCAGAGACCACATCAAGGCAAGTTCGGTTCGAGTTGCGGGTCTCGCAGGTGCAAGTTGATGGTGCGGCTCGCCCACTCGACGAGCGCTGGCTGGTATACGGCAACCCTCCCGACGACCTCGTCTCCCGCCGATCCGCGCCGTACTTTCGCTACGGTGACCTAGTTATCGTCGTGGGCGCCCCTATTGAGCCTCAGCCTGTCGATGGGTTCGACTACGAGGCGTACCTAGCTGCCCAGGGCATCTCTGCCACCATGTTTGCGGAGGAAACGAAATTCGTGGGCGAGGGCGGGACCTCCTGGCGGGCCGCTGTCTATGCGGCTCGCGGACGGATGGCAGCAAGCATCGAGCAGGTCATGCCCTATCCGGAATCGGCACTGGCAACGGCGATGCTGCTCGGTAAGCGGGAATCACTACCCCCGGAACTGGTCGAAAAGTTCCGGGACACCGGCGCGGCGCACATGCTCGCCATCTCGGGGCTGCACGTCGGTGTGTTGCTGGCAGTTGTGGCAGGTTCCGCGGCCTGGATGCTGGGACGGCAGCGGCCAACGTATCTCGTTGTTGCAGGGGTGGCCATCTGGCTCTATGCCCTGGCCGCAGGAGCATCACCGTCGGCACTGCGGGCGGCAGTCATGGGAACGGTGTACCTGGCGGCGCTGGGTCTTGGCCGGCCATCCAGCCTTCTGTCGGCGCTGGCGTTGGCGGCTGCGCTGATGACCGCGTTGTCGCCGGGGCTGGTCCGGCAGGTCAGCTTCCAGCTCAGCTTCGCTGCCGTGGGCGGGATCGCGCTTCTGCTGACCGCGATGGGTGGCCGCTTCAACCGGACGACGTCGCCCTCTGCAGGGTGGACGATGCGGCTGCTGGGGTGGGCAGCGGCGCTCATCATAATATCTGCAGCCGCAACAATGGCGACATGGCCGCTTGCTGCCGCGAACTTCGGGCAGGTGGCGTTGCTGGGCGTCCCGGTGTCGCTGCTCGCGGTTCCTGCAATGGCGCCGCTCATCTTAACCGCCATGCTGGCGGCAGTTGCCGGTGTTGTGTTCGAACCGCTGGGTGTGTTGCTGGGCTGGGTCGCGGCGGCTCCCACCGCCTACGTTATCGGGGTGATTTCGGCATTCCCCTCCTGGACGTTGGAGGGGCACTGGGTCGGCAAGCCGCTGCTGGCGGTGTGGTACGGCGGCCTGGGCATCGCACTGCTGGCGGCGCAACCTCACCACTCACGCCGTTGGCGGCGCGGTATCGGCGCCTGTGCCTCGCGGGTGGCGGCGCTCCTCAGGGCGCGTCCGTCCGGGAGTCCTCGGGCCGGGGACGGGGCTGGTGTTCGCTGGCCCGTTCCCAACCCGTACATCACCTTAACCGCAGCGGTCGCGCTCGGCATCGCCGCCACTATCCTGTGGATCCGGGTGGCGGACAGTCCCGACGGTCTCCTGCAGGTTCACTATTTGGACGTGGGGCAGGGAGACAGCACCTTGATCGTCACTCCGTCGGGGCGGCAGGTGCTGGTCGACGGCGGGCCGGACGGCGACGTGACCTCGCTGGAACTCGCCGACGCCATGCCCGGAGGCGACCGGAGCCTCGACCTGGTCGTCATGACCCAACCGGACACTGACCACAGCCGCGGGCTGCTGGAGGTACTCGACCGCTACACAGTCGGCGCGGTTCTGACGGGGCCTGACCCCACGGACAGCCAGGCGCTCGCGGAGTGGGAGCAGCGGCTCGGACAGCACGGCATCACGCCCGTGGTGGTGAGTTCGGGGTACAAGATCATCCTGGATGAGGACGTGGAGTTGGCCATACTGAACCCTTGGGCGGACCGGCTGTTCGGTGATTCAAACAACGATGCGGTCGCGATAAGGCTCACGTACGGAAATGTCAGTGTATTGCTGACGGCCGATATTGAGGCAGAGGCTGAGCAGCGTTTGTTGACCAGTGGATTGCCACTCTCAAGCACTGTACTGAAAGTGGGACATCACGGCAGCAGCACATCCACCACGCAGGGATTCCTGGATGCGGTCAGCCCTGCGATCGCCGTAGTCTCCGCCGGAATCGACAACCAGTACGGCCATCCTGCAGCGGACGTGCTGTCGCGGCTGGAGGCAGCTCTAGGCTCTCAAAACGTGTACCGTACCGACCGGCAGGGCACGATCGAAGTCAATTCAGACGGCCAGGCCCTCTGGGTGCAGACGGAGCGGTAAGCGCGATATAGACCATCCTCCGGTGCAATCGCAACCGTTGTGTGGCCGGCCGCTCTTTCTATATGCTGTATGAATCGTAGATCAGGAAAATCCAGATGCAGACTCAACCAATGAGCGTTATTGAGCACCGCGAAACGGCGCAGAGGTTTTTGCAGGAGGCTGGTGAGTTTTTCCGGTTGGGCGATGACCTGCAAGGGGCTGAAAAGATGTGGGGCGCAGCGGCACACGCTGTCATAGCGGTCTGCCAGCAACGGGGGTGGCGGCACCGGAGTAATCCGGCGATGAGCGAGGCAGTGGCTCAACTAAGCAGAGAATTCCGTGAGAGAGGGGACGAACATATGGCTGCTATTTTGGACGGTGGATTTGTAGCGGCCTCAAACGCCTACGTCCACTTCTACCACCGGGATATGGATCTCGAGGGCGGAAATGGGCAATATTTTGCAAGGGCTAAGGGTCTGGTGGAGCAGTTCGTCGACCGTATGGTAGCAATATCCAAGTCGTCAGATTCCCAGTGAGCGACCGGATCGACGCGTATTTGGTTTGGGGCAGCCGCCTTGATTGCCCTTTTCTTCGTCAATGAACTATGGTCTTGGCACGGAATTACCGGTAGGGAGTATTGGAATTGGCGGACATCAAAAGGATTGACGGGCGGCGGTGGGACGAGCCGCGCCCGGTGAGCATAACGGTCGGGTACCAGCGGTCTGCGGAGGGGTCGGCGTTGATCGAGATGGGCGGTACGAAGGTGCTGTGCGCCGCCTCGCTGGAAGAACGGGTGCCCGCCTTCCTTCGCGGGCAGGGCACGGGCTGGGTTACAGCGGAGTACTCCATGCTGCCCCGAGCCACCAATACCCGTACGTCGCGGGAGCGCGACGCGGGGCGGGCCAGCGGCCGCTCGCAGGAGATCCAGCGGCTCATCGGGCGCTCCCTGCGCGCGGTCACAGACCTGGGGGCACTGGGCGAGCGGACAGTGCAGATCGACTGCGACGTCATAGAGGCCGACGGCGGTACCCGTACGGCTTCGATCACCGGGGCCTACGTTGCCCTGCACCAGGCCATGACCTTGCTGGTGCGCAACCGGGTGCTGCGCCGGGTGCCGCTGGAGTGCCCGGTGGCGGCTGTGAGCGTGGGGATACTGCGAGATAAATTGCTCCTGGACCTTTGCTATGCCGAGGACTACGAGGCCGACGTAGATTTCAACGTGGTGATGACCGGCGACGGTGGCCTGGTGGAGTTGCAAGGCGCCACGGAGGCCAAGCCCTTCGCAAGGCCCATGGTGGAGCGAGTGCTGGGGGCGGCGGCGCGCGGGCTGGAGCCGGTGTTCCGGGCCCAACGGGAGGCGCTGGGGCGGGCTTAGGGCTCGATGGTCCCCCACTATCTTTCACTGCCGTACGGGATTTCATTCACTGCAGGAAACTAGAGTCCTGCACAAACAATGCGACGGGCAGTGCCCTTCCGGGCGGGACGATTGCGTTTTTACTTTCTTCACACCCGACAACCCACTACTGACGGGCACCGGCAAAGCTGTTTTGGTTAAAACGCAATCGTCCTGCCCCATCCGGGCGGGGTCCATCAGTCCCCTGGGTTTCAATCCTGTATACTTCTGTCAAGAGCCACAGCAACGGGGGATTGAACGTGCTGGAGCAATTCAAGGTAGGACACGACGAGGCAGAATTCGTACAGGGCGAGGCCCTGAGTTCAACCGTGGCGGGCATCTTCCGGCACTTTGGCGTGCCTGACGGCGACGCCGAGCTGGGAGCCGACGTGCTGGTGCTAGCCGATCTGCGAGGCGTTGACTCTCACGGTGTGTCTAACATGCTGCGAAGCTACGTCACCGGCTACCAGGACGGCTCCATCAATCCGCGACCCGACTGGAAGGTCATCCGCGAGACGCCGTCCACGGCCACGGTCGACTCCGACCGCGGTCTCGGGACCATCATCACGCCCAAGGCCATGAACATCGCCATCGAAAAGGCCCGCAACGTCGGCGTGGGCATGGTCGCCATTGGCAACGCCCGGCACCTCGGTATGGCGTCCTACCACGCCATGCTGGCCCTGCCCCACGACATGATCGGCGTCTGCATGACCAGCTGCCCGCCGTCGGTGCTGCCCACCTTCGGTGCCGAGCCGCGGCTTGGCACCAACCCCATCGCTGTGGCGGTGCCCACAGGTAGCGAGGCGCCGTTCGTGTTCGATGCCGCCACCAGTTCCGTTGCGGTCAACAAGATACGCATCGCCCAGCGCCTGGGCGTCGACATTCCTGCCGGCTGGCTGGCCGAGCAGGACGGCACGCCGATAATGGAGGAGAAGCCCGCGCCCGAAAAATACTGGCTGCTGCCAGTGGGAGGCAGCCGCGAGGGCGGCTCGCACAAGGGTTACGGCCTGTCCTGCGTGGTGGACATATTGGCGGGCGTGCTGACCGGCTTTGGATACGGCGCAGTGCCAGGGCGCCCCAACTTCGGGCACTACGTGGCCGCCTACAGCGTGGACGCGTTCACCGACGCAGCCGACTTCAAGCAGGAAATGGATGAGTGGGTGCAAATGATGAACGCCACCAAGCCCGCCCCCGGTCACGACCGCGTTCTGGTCGCGGGCCAGCCTGAGGCCGAGATGGAGGCCATCCGCCGCGATGAGGGCGTCCCCCTGCACCCCGAGGTATCCCAGTCGATCCGCGACATCTGCGCCGAGCTGGGCGTGGAGTGCTCGTTCTAGATGAATTAAATGATTCATCTCTGTTGGAAGAAACGTCAATCCGACGGACGAAGCCGGTTCAATGCAAATCGAAGGAATCGAAATCAAAAACTACCGGTTGTTTCGGCATCTTATGCTGAACGACCTGCCGCGCATGACTGTCGTTGTAGGAGCCAACGGCTCCGGTAAATCTACGTTGTTCGACGTATTTTCCTTTCTGAAGGATGCGCTAACCGAAAACGTCTCCATCGCCGTTGCCCGAAGAGGAGGATTTCAAGAACTTGCAAGTCGAGACTGCACCGGGCCAATCGAACTGACCATCAAGTTCAGGGAAAGCGGCGGGCCCCTCGTAACTTATCAGCTAATTATAAGCTCTGACAGCGGGAGAGCCTTTGTTGAACGGGAGGTTTTGCGGTATCGGCGAGGGCAGCGCGGACAGCCCTGGCGGTTTGTGGACTTTAACAAGGGCAATGTAACCGCGATTACCAACGAATCCGCCTACGGGCAAGAGGACGCAAAAGAAGAGCGAGCCGATTTTGCGCTGGACGACCCCAGCATCCTTGCGATTAAGGGGCTGGGCCAATTTAGGGAATTCAGAGTGGTTTCCGAATTTCGGAGTCTGATCGAAAATTGGCATATCTCTGATTTCCACATTGCCGACGCCCGTCCCAGCGCAGAGGCCGGTTATGCCGAGCATCTATCCACTCGAGGCGACAATGTCGCACAAGTCGCTCAGTTTCTTTACGAAAATCACAAAGACCGTTTCCATCAGGTGCTAGAGGCGATGAGCCGTCGAGTTCCAGGGGTAACCGGTGTGGAAGCTAGGCCTACGGACGATGGAAGATTAGTACTGCGATTTCAGGACGGCAGCTTCAAAGACCCATTTATCTCGCACTACGTTTCCGATGGCACTATTAAGATGTTCGCATATCTGGTTTTGCTCTACGATCCCAAGCCTCACCCTCTGCTGGCAATAGAAGAACCGGAGAACCAACTGTATCCCGGACTTTTGCAGGAATTTGCCGAAGAATTTCGGGCGTATGCTCAGCGCGGGGGGCAGGTTTTCGTGTCGACGCACTCTCCTGAATTTCTGAACGGGGTTGAACTGGAGGAAATTTTCTGGCTGGAGAAGCGGGGGGGATTCAGTACGGCAAAAAGGGCTTCCGAAAGTGAATTATTGCGCAATCTAGCAACCGGCGCGCAATCGGGCTACATGTGGAGCCACAATATGTTCGAGGGTGCAGGAATGTCGTGAGCCGGGTGATTTTCCTTCTTGAGGAACCCTCAATGAGTAATTTGTTTGATGGTCTTCTACCTCGCATTTTCCCTGAATTGCGCTTTCACTGCGTGCCTCACAAAGGCAAGGACGACTTGCAAGACAATATACCCAAAATACTATGAGGTTGGAGGGTTCCTGGAGACCGCTTCGTGGTAGTCCGCGATAATGACAACGCCGACTGCTATGCCCTCAAGGAGCGTTTGCGACAGCTTTGCCGACAAGGGGGCCGTGAGGGCACTCTGATTAGGATAGTTTGCCAGGAACTGGAGGGGTGGTATTTAAGCGAACCTGCTGCCTTGGCAGGTGCCTATGGTGACGAGAAGCTACGAAATATTGGGAACAGGGCGCGGTATCGAAACCCAGAAGAGCGGGCAAAACCCTCAAATGATTTGAAGGGGCTTGTGCCTGCATTCCAGAAAACTGACGGCGCCCGCAGAATGGCCGAGTTCCTAACGCGAGACAACAACACTTCTCACAGCTTTGCGGTTTTCCTGAACGGTGTCGAAAGGCTGTGCGTCAATCAGGCCTGATGTAGCGCCCTCACGCGTGGGGTGGGCGCATGGTGTGCCAGGGGGTGTGCTGCTCGTAGGCGTAGGCTACTTTCAGGATCATTGACTCCTCGAAGGGGCGGCCGCCGATTTGGAGGCCGATGGGCAGACCGTCGGAGTTGAAGCCGCAGTTTACGGAGATGGCGGGCGCTCCGGCCAGGTTGAAGGGACGGGTCATCACCGGCGGCTGATTGCGGGCGTCCTCCTTGGATGTAATCACATGGTCCTGGCCCACGATGGGCGCGCAGCTCTTGGACGTTGGCAGTATCAGAACATCGTAACTGGCCAGAGCGCCGAGCACCTCGCGGCGGACCATTTCCCGTAGTTTCTGCGCCTTCTGGTACGCCTGCGCTGGCAGGATGCTGCCGGTGAGCAAGCCGACCTGGTTGGTATGGCCGAATTCCTGCAGCCTCTCTCGGATCCATTCGCGGTAGGTGAATGACGCCTCTGTATTGATCAGCGCTGCCGCCAGGGTACCGCCGTGCACGGTGAGGGGCAGGGACACATCCTCTACCGTCGCCCCCAGCTCCTCCAGTACCGCGCTGGCGGCCTTGATGCCGTCCCTGACCTCCGGATCCACGATGTCGCTTTCAATCAGCTCTTTGATCGCTCCGACGCGAACTCCCGAAAGGTCTCCATCCAGGGCGTCCCGGTAATCGGGAACCGGAGTGTCCCAAGTGTAGGGATCCTTGGGGTCATGGCCAGCGATGGCGCCGAGGGTGATAGCCGCGTCTTCCACCGTCCGGGAGATGGGGCCGACCTGGTCCATGGACCACGAGCCAGGGGCCACTCCGTAGCGGCTGACCCGCCCCCAGCTGGGCCGCAGGCCGACGATACCGCACCAGGCTGCCGGTCGACGGATCGATCCGCCGGTGTCCTCCCCCAACGATGTGGCGCACAGGAAGGCGGACGTCGCCGACCCGGACCCGCCGCTGGAGCCGCCAGTGAAACGGTCGAGGTCCCACGGGTTGCGGTTCAGTCCGTACCGCTGCGACCCGCCCAATGCAAACTCGGTCAGGTTGGTCTTCCCAAGCAGAATGGCCCCGGCGCTTTTCAGGTTGGCAATGGCCGTGGCATCCTCGTCGGGGAAGAAGTCGGCCATGAGTCGGGAGCCGACCGTGGTCCTGATTCCCTTGGTCCAGATCTGGTCCTTGACCGCCACGGGGATGCCGTGCATGGGGCCGAGGTACTCGCCCCCTGCGATGGCCCGCTCGGCCTCCCCGGCGGCTGCCATCGCCTCGTTCCTGCAGACGGTCAGATACGAGTTGAACTTGAAATTCAGGGAGTCGATGCGGTCAAGGTAGGCCGAGGTCGCCTCGACCGGCGAGACCTCGCGCCTCCTGATCAGGTCAGAGAGCTCCGCCGTGGTCAGGAAAGGAATGTCCTGCTTGTCCATCTTCCGCTCCTTGAGGCCGACCTTCTTTCTCTGCTCACTGTAGCACAGGCGCCATCCGAAACCCTTTTGTCCTGAGTCTGTCGAAGATTGGATGGGTTTCGTGTCCTCACCGGTGTTCTAGTTGCACCGACCGCCCATCGACAGGCTCAGGGCAAACGGCGCTGCGACGCAAACAGACGCTAATCTTCCTTGAGCGCCGGGATGACTTCCTTGCCGAAGAGTTCGAGGGAGCGCATGGTGTCCTGGTGGGACAAGGGGCCGCCCTGGGCCTCCAGGAGCAGCGCGCCGATGCCCAGCTCTTCCTTGATGTAACGCAGCTTCTTGATCACGGTGTCCGGGCTACCCACCACCAGGTGATGCTCCTCCTGCAGTTCCTCGTAGGACAGCTCGTTCAATGGCTTGGGGCGGCGCAGGGTGTTGGCGGCGGCGCCGGCAGCGGAGAAGTATCCCGGGGGCGCCCAGTACTCTTTTGGTCCCTTCAGCGGATGGCCCATGCGCCACATGAACGCCTTTCCGGCCTCCTGCGCCTTCTCGTCGGTGTCGTTGACGTGGGCGCAGATCATGAATGCGAACTTTTCCGGGCCCGGCTCCCACCCATCCTCGGCGGCGAACTTGCGGTAATTGCCAAACAGGTTGCGGGCAACGTCCATCTTGGTCAGGAAGGCGGCGTAGGTGTAGCGATTCTCAGAAGCCCACTTGACCGTCTCTGGACTGCCTGTGCCGGGCACCCACACCGGCGGGTGCGGCTGCTGGATGGGCAGCATCCAGGGATTGACGGCGCGGTAGTGGTAGTGCTTGCCCTCCCAGCGAAATGGACCCGGCGTGGTCCAGGTCTTCATTATCAGGTCGTGGCATTCCTCGAACCGCTCCCGGTTGTAGACCGGGTTGGTGTTGTTGGCCCAGCTCTCGATGCCGATGCCGCGCACGAAGCCGGAGATGATGCGCCCGCCGGAGATGACGTCCAGCATGGCGATCTCCTCGGCCAGCCGCACCGGGTTGTCGGACGTGGGCAGCATGTTTCCCAGCATCAGGATCTTGGCCCGGTTGGTGACGCGGGCCAGGATGCCGCCGGTGATGTTCACCTCGACGTCCATGCACGACGGCGTGTTGTGGTGCTCGTTGATCATCAGCCCGTCGAAGCCCACTTCCTCGGCGTACTGGTACTCATCCAGGTAACGTTTGAACAGGTCGTGGGCCGTGTGCGGATCAAAGTAGGAGTTGGGGAAGGTGAGACGCATCGACGGATACTTGTCGGCCTCCGACTCCGGGAAGGCCGGGTAGGGCAATTCGGTGAAGTAGAAAACATCAAAGGACATGGTCTGTACTCCGTTCTGTAGTTGGCTTATGTGTTCCTAATGTTCAGTAGGACGTAGACCGCAAAGGCGCGGCGGTCGCGCTCCGGTGCCTGCCGGAATTGGGCTATGCGCCGTTCCGCGATTTCTATGTCACGGATAACGTCAGACTGCTCCAGTGTTTCCATAGGGTCGTAGTCAGCACGCTCACGAAGGGTTTGTAAACGAACCAACCTTTCCGCGAACTCCCTGATGGGGGCGGGAAATCGTTCTATCATCCCAGTATTATTGCAACGCGATCTGATAGCGCCGTGCTGCAGTGCCCGATATGCCTGCTGCCAGGCCGGTTCGCTGCGGCCGGAGCCAACTTCCCCGACCAGCATATCAGCGCAGTTTTCAGCCAAACAATGAAACATTGCATAATAGGCAGTGCTGATCGCGCGCCTCAGATTGGTTTGCCGCGGTGCCGGTCCTCCAAATGATTCGGCAAGCTCTCGTGCGGTGGCGGTTAGATCGTTGGGGTTTACCACTCCCAGCCCCTGGGTTCCCGCCACTCACCGCTCTGCCATCGGGTTTTTGTGACATAGTCAATGAAGGGATAAGCCTCTATGCCTTCTTCGACCAGCCTCTCCCAAACGCGGCGAAACACGTCGTATTCCCAAATCAAGGGCGCATGGCCAAGGTCACCCTCGTAGATCACTGAGATGAGAACGTATTCTTCTTTGGGTTGTTGCTCCCGGAAAGCTTGGTAATCCTTCTTTACCAGAATCGGACCCAAGCTGAAATCATCGCCGCAATACTCATTGAAATTCTTGCTAGCTTCCTCAAGAACTATTTCTTCGACCTTGCTTATGAATTTCCGGGGCTTCATTTCACAACACCCATCAATAGATGGTTCCATTGTAAACCGTTCGATGTCAGTCTCGCAGGGAAATCTCGCCATTGGGGCTTTCGAGTTCGTCACCGCCAAACTTGTGGCGGCGGCCAGCAAAAACCCAGCCGCCGCCAAGGAAATGGCTGCGTTCTATCGTCCCTTCTACGCCAGGAACTCCAGCGCGGTCTTGATGAATTCGTCGGGCTTTTCCACCTGGGGAGAGTGGCCGCAGCCCTCGATCACCACCAGCTCGGAGCCGGGGATGATTTCCTGGTAGATGCTACCGCACTCGACCGGGACGATGTGGTCCTGGCGCCCCCAGACCATGCGGGTGGGCACCCTTACCCGCTTCAACAGGCCGCCGGCCAGGCGCGGGTCGTGCATGTAGGGCTTCCAGGTCAGGCGCACCGCCATCTCGCGGTTCAGGTCGGCGGTGAGCTGCTCATCGGGCGAGAGCTCCCGGCCGTAGGTGGCATCGTAATCGGGGACCTGGCTGGTATCGTGGAACTGCAACTCCAGCACCTGGGCAGGGCTGATGATGAATATATCGGTGATCTCGCCTTCACGCGGCTTCACGCCTGCCGCTCCCACCAGCATCAGCTTGCCCACCGCGTTGGCGCAGGTGGCCACGAGTTCGGCAGCGATCCAGCCACCCATGGAAAAACCGATGGTCCTGACGTTTTCCAGACCAAGGGTGTCCAGGTACCAGGTGTAGAACGCAGCCATGTCGGGGATGCTTTCGAGCCACTCGGGCCGGTTGGACTGTCCGTAGCCAGGATGCGACGGGTAGTAGACGGTGTAGCGCTCGGCTAGGGCGTCAACGTATTTGAGCCAGCCGGAGTTGCCCCCGGCGCCGTGCAACAGCAGCAACGGCTCGCCGCTGCCGCCCTTCAGCGTGTGGACCCTGGCATCGCCAACTTCGACAAATTCCTCGGTGTACGCGGGCATGATTTAGCTCCTTCATTTTCCTATTCAGTACTGGTAAATCACGGTGAGAAACCCGTTCGTCCAGAGCTTGTCTAAGGATGAACGGGTTTCTACAGAGGCTCCTCAGTGCCCAACCGCACGTCCTTCGGCGAGCTCAAGACGAACGGTTGGGCCCTTTTTACTCCACATCAAAGTTGTGCTCCCGGAATTACGCGGTCTTCTGGAACGGGTCGGTAAGCTCCAGCTCCTCGCCGATCTCCCTAAGGGCGGGCAGGACCTCCTCGCCCATCAGCCTGAGGCAGTTCATGGTGTCGGCGTGGGTGGTGTCGCCGTCGTTGGTCCAGACGCCGAGAATGCCCGGGCGCAACTGGCCAAGCACGTCTCGCAGCTTGCGGACCACCGTCTCGGGGCTGCCGACGACCCAGCGGTTGGAAGCCAGGATCTCGTCGTAGCTGGCCGTCTCCAAGCCCAGCCCGAGGAACGGGTCCTTTCGGACGCGACCCTGGTAGCGGGCGATGCGGGGATCCTTGACGCTGCCGCTGTATCCGATGGGCATCATGTAGTCCCGGGGCATCGGGACGCGGCCCACGCCGACGTTACCGGTGAGGAAACCCTTGGCCGACTCGTAGGCCTTCTCGTCGGTGTCCTGTACGTGGATGCGGCACAGGTAGCCGAAATTCTCCGGGCCAGGCTCGTAGCCGTTCTCGCGGGCCGTCTCGGTATAGATGGTCATCATGTCCTGGGTGCCCTGCGGGTCGGTTTCGAGGTAGATGTACGGGTAGCGACGCTCGGCGGCCCATACCAAGGTCTCGGGGCTGCCAAGTCCAGGAATCCAGACTGGCGGATGCGGCTGCTGGATGGGGCGCTCGAAGGGATTGACGACCCGGAAGTGGTAGTGCTTGCCCTCCCAGCGGAAGGGGCCGGGGGTGGTCCAGGTCTTGATCAGCAGGTCGTGGGCCTCCTCGAACCGCTCGCGGTTGAACAGCGGGTTCACGTTGGCGGCCAGGCTCTCCACGCCGGTGCCGCGCACGAACCCCGACACCAAACGCCCGCCGGAGATCATGTCGATTTCCGCCAGCTCCTCGGCCAGGCGCAGGGGGTTGTCGAAAACTGGCAGCGGGTTGCCCAGCAGCACGATCTTCGGGGTCTTGGTATTGCGGGCGAGGATGGCGGCCTCCAGGTTCATGGTGGCGCCCAAGCAGGTCGGCGTGTTGTGGTGCTCGTTGAGCATCAGCCCGTCGAACCCGACCTCCTCGCAGTACTCGTATTCGTCCAGGTATTCGTTGTACTGCCGAGCGCCGACCATCGGGTCGAAGTTGCTGTTGGAAAAGGTGAGCCGCACGGCCTGGTTGGGGCTGTTGCGAACAGCCTCCTCTGTGTAGTTGGTATAAGCCCGCTCGGTAAACCGCATCAGGAACATTGCATTCGTCTCCTATCTAGTGGGAGTGGCTTCAGCCTCGGCGATGTAATAAATTCCGGAATATGTGGGACTAGCAACGTCAAAAAAATTCCGGTCTGCAGTCCACAGGGGACAATCAATTTCTAAGGCAAGGGCCAGATAGAATGAATCGTAAATCCATCGCTGCCGGAGTTCGGCGGCTATCCGAAATGCTCTGTAATGCACTGGACTCCGGTCATACAATACGATGCCGTAGTCCGACAGTTCATCTATCAAGGACGCCGCGCGTACGGGCGACAGTTCGCCCCTTTGAACCCGCTTGTAGAGAGCACTGGCAACCTCTACGGGAAACCATCGGTGTGCCACCCTTTGGATTCCTGCAACTGCCCAAGTATTGGCTAATTGGAGCGCTAGGTCGCTGTCCTCCTCCGGCACCAACCACTTAACAGCGAGGCTGGCGTCAACTACTACTGCCAAGGGTCTGGTCAAGATATTTCGAACGCTCCTCTCTGGCCTCTCGGATCAAATCGGCTGAATTGCCTGGAAGAGTGCGGCCCTGAAACAAACGTTCCCTGGTGGCGGCCAATTGCTTCAACGCTTTCAGCGAAGCGGCCGTTTCTTCTTCCGTGGGGACACGAATTTCCCCGGCAAGCCGGGCATATTCTCTTTCTCGATATGCTTCCAGTTCGTCCCCGGACACCAGGTCAATGGCGTCAAGATGCCCCCGCCCCTCCCTGACAAAGTCGGTGGAATCGGGCCTCTTGCGAATTGTTTTACTTTCCAATTGCCTGCGCCGACGTGTCAATGCAAGAAGCTGAACGTACACGTTGGAAGGCTCTGAGGTTTCCTCCTCAAGCACCAACTCCTTTTCCAAAGCCTGTGCACAGAAATCCTGAACGCTGAGACCTTGCCGCTCCGCTGCCGCGTAAAGCCTCTCAAGCAACTCTCGATCCAGATTCAGTTTCAAGAACGATGTCTTGATGCCCACGATACCTTCTGTTCCTTTGGAACGAATTTTGTTATCCCTGTTTGTCTGCACCTTCATTTATTGTAGCTTATCCTACCCGCGCGCCTTGCGAGGGTCAAGAAACGCGGCTTGCGACGGGCGACGCTGCCACGTCAACGCTGTGCCTTGTGCTATATTGAAGGCACTTCCGTGCGGTAGCCGCCGGGCCGTAAGAGTCCGCGCACAACTGCGCCGCAGACTAAATAGAGGTTCCCATATATGCCCAAAGTTTTGGTATCCGATCCCATTGGCCCAGAGGGTGTCTCCCTGCTGGAGACCGGGGCAGAGGTAGACGTCAAGACCGGTATGAAACCTGCCGAGCTCCTCGAGACCGTCGGGGGCTACCATGCCCTGGTGGTCCGGAGCGAGACCAAGGTCAACCGTGAGGTGATCGAGGCCGGCAAGAACTTGCAAGTCATCGCCCGCGCCGGCATCGGGGTCGACAACATCGACCTGGAGGCCGCCACCGGCGCCGGCATCGCCGTGGTCAACGCCCCGACCGGCAATACTGTGGCCGCCGCCGAACACACGGTGGCGCTGATGCTCGCGATGGCCCGGAACGTCCCGGGCGCGCACCAGTCGCTGAAGTCGGGCGAGTGGCGCCGCAGCGCCTTCATGGGAGTGGAGGTGCGCGACAAGACTCTCGGCATCTGTGGACTGGGCCGGGTTGGCACCGAGGTGGCCCGCCGGGCCCAGGCCTTCGGCATGCGGCTGGTGGGTTACGATCCCTTTGTCGCCCCCGACTACGCCCGGCGCATCGGTGTCGAGTTGCTGCCGCTGGACGACCTCTTGGCCGAGTCCGACTTCGTTACCTTACACAC
Organism: Dehalococcoidia bacterium; assembly: GCA_965249355.1. Taxonomy (GTDB): domain Bacteria; phylum Chloroflexota; class Dehalococcoidia; order Lucifugimonadales; family UBA3495; genus VXOI01. The sequence continues at coordinate 627,515 of CBDFLW010000004.1, read as the reverse complement.
GCCACTGACGGAGGGTACCCGCGGCATGCTGGGCATGCGGCAGGTGGAGATAATCAAGCCCGGCGCCCGTATCATCAACGTGGCCCGAGGCGAGCTGGTAGACGAGGACGCGCTGCTGGCGGGCCTGGAGTCGGGCCGCCTGAGCGGCGTCGCCCTGGACGTGTTCGCCAAGGAACCGCCTGACCCCAGTCCGCTTCTCAAACACCCGAAAGCGATCGTAACGCCTCACCTGGGCGCGTCGACCCGAGAGGCGCAACGCGAGGTGGCCATAGAGGCGGCCGAGCAAGTGCTGGCAGTGCTCAGGGGCGAACCCGCCCGCAACACGGTCAACGCCCCCTTTGTCGCTCCCGAGGTGCATGAAGTCCTGGCCCCCTTCGTACCGGCAGCCTCCACAGTCGGCAAGCTGCTGGGAGTTCTCTCGGAGGGTCAGATCACCGGAATCACTGTCAGCTACGAAGGCGAGATCGCCCACCACGACTGCCGGATGCTCCAGGCGGCAGTTCTCGCCGGGCTGCTGGGGCCGGTCAGCACCGTCAACGTCAACCTGATCAACGCACCGGTCCTGGCAAGGGATCGCGGCTGGAACGTCACCGAGCAGAGCAACCGGATGTCGCGCGAATACTCCAGCCTGATTTCCGCAACCCTTCAGACCGCCAACGGCAGCCTGACCTTGGCCGCGACCTCCATGCGGAACGAGACCCACATCGTCAAGTTCAACGACTACTGGATGGATATCGTTCCCAACACCCCATACCTGCTGTTCATAGATAACCGCGACCAGCCCGGCTCCATTGGGGCTGTGGGCACGATCGCGGGGCACCACAATATCAACATCAGCTTCATGGGCGTTGGCCGCATACAGCTCCGGGGGCAAGCCATGATGGTCATTGGCCTTGATGACCCCGTGCCTGCGCACGTGATGGATGAAATCAGGGCCCTGTCGCACATCAGCAGCGCCCGGCTTGCCACACTGGCCGGATGACGATCCAGGAAACTCACGACCACGGGGGGCTGGGCTACGGCCCCACACGACCAACGGGAGGCCGATAATGGGAGACAAGATTGGCATCATGGGCGCGGGGGCGCTGGGCAGCTACGTCGGCGCATTCCTGTCCCGCGAGGGCGAGGATGTGACTTTCATTGACATGTGGCCGGAACATGTCGAGAAGATGCGATCCGACGGCCTGCACGTCACCGGGAGCCAGGGGCCGTTCACGGTGCCGGTCAAGGCAATGCACCTGACCGACGCCCAAGGCATAACCGAGCCGTTCGATTTCGTGTTCGTCTCCGTGAAGTCGTATGACACCGAGTGGGCCACCCACTTCATAAAGCGCTATGTAAAAGAGGATGGTTTCTTCGTTTCGCTGCAGAACTGCTGGAACGACGTGCTGATCGCCGGCATCGTGGGCGAAAAGCGCACTATCGGCTGTATTGCCTCACACATCGAGGTGGCCCTCTGGGAGCCGGGGCATGTTACCCGAGGCGGGGCCGTCGGACGGGACCACGGCCATCACGTGTTCCGGGTGGGCGAATGCAACGAGCGCCTCTCGCCGCGCTCCGGGAAGGTGGCCCAGCTCCTGGACTGCATCGACGGCTCATACCCCACCGACAACCTGTGGGGACAGCGCTGGGCCAAGCTGTGCCAGAACGGCATGGGTAACGGCATCTCCGCCGCCTCTGGCCTGGGTTCCCAAGAGATGGCCGAAGATCCCCGCTGCCGCCTGATCCGCATTCAGCTGTGCAAGGAGGGGGCGCAGGTGGGCCTGGCCATGGGCATTAACGTGGTGGACATCAATGGACTGGCCGCCCAGACCTGGGCCGACGCCGACAAGGGCGACGTGTTCGAGGAGTTGGATGGCTTCATGTCCGCGCGCGGCGGGCGCGTCAACTGGCTGGCGTCCATGGCGCAGGACGTATACAAAGGACGCCGCTCCGAGATTGACTATATGAATGGGCTGATAGCCGCCAAGGGCCGCGAGGTGGGCGTTGCCACTCCCTTCAACGACGCCGTGATCGAGGCCATGCGCTCGGTGGACGCAGGCACCCTGCCGCAAGAACCGGGACACGTGGACCGCGTGTTGCGCGCCGCGGGGCGGTAGTTGGATTCCCGGATTGGCGTAGCACCCGGTATGGAGGGCCGTGCTGTACTTACCACCCTGCCGGCTTGGAAAACGCTCCCACACTGTCATGCAAGAGTGGGGGGAACTGGCTCGCGCTCAAGGGTCCGCGGCGAATGGGACGAAGAAAATCCACATTATCTCGCAATAGCCTGCTGGGCCTGGCATGGGGATTCAATATGCCGATAGTCGTCCCAAATCTTTCCTTCAGCGCCTGGATCGGCGGAACCAAGTCCGAATCGTTCGATATCAGCACTGCGATATCACAATCGCCATCAAATATGTCAAAAATCAACCGGGTGGCCAAGTTGACGTCTGTTCCTTTCTCCTCTGTTTTGACTACTCGGGCCACGGTCGAACCGTCAAGGAGAGGTCTTTCCAATCGCATTGGTACAGTGTGAGTCAAGAACTGTCCATAATGAATGACAAGGTTAGGGAGGGTTTCGAGAGCTCTTATGTATGTTCGTTGCCTTTGAGGTTGTTGAGGGTCGTGGGGCCTTTCCTTAACCAACGCCGTAAAATACCGAATCCGGTTTATGGAATAAGCAGGCAACAGAAGCCGGCAAAGCATCGCTAAGTCTAGCCAGCGGTAAGGCGTGCCTCGAAGGCAGCCAAAGTAAAGATTGAACCCATCCACGTAGACATTTGTTTTCATGCGTATAATGCAAAAAAGCTGAGGCCGCCGAACGGCGGCCTCGCACCCCTTCGCCGAAGCCCAGGGGGGGATATTGCAATATCGTAGCACATTTGCCTAAAACGTCAATTGATCCGTTGTCCTTTGTTTCTACGTGCGCGGAAATCTCAGCTTGACCCAGTGGGAGGGCAGCCATGTTCATAAAGGTGGAACCTGCCGAGTTCTTCATGTACCGCGTCATCCTCGTATTCGACCTGGAGAACCCCAACTCGGAGGACCATGAGGTCCGCGACTACATGACCGAGTGGGAGCTGGAGCCCAAGTACCAGCGTACCGGAGATTTCGAGGGGAGCAACAGCGATATCATGCAGTTCGGCGGCTGCTATCTCGGCAGGCACCTAGGCAAGATCTCCGAGATACAGCGCTCCCACGTTGAACGAGAGATCATTATCTCCGAGATCGGGCGAGTGCTGGACGACGACGAGGACCCCGTCGCTATCCCTGATGTCCAGCGTGAGGATACACTCGCCCGGCTGGTGCAGACCTTCCACCAGCCCGAAGTATTCCAGCCCAACGATGAGGGGCTGCTGGAGGCGGTGCTGGATGCGACGGCCGTGAAGCAGGCCGCGCGCGAGTTGCTCGCCGCCGCTGGATAGGCGCGACCGTCGACCATCGGCTGACAACGAAAGACCCTGCAAATTCAATGCAGGGTCTTTTTGTTTCTGTTGCCAAAATCGCGGAAGGCTGATTCGGATTGAGGATATTCTGGAGCGGGTGATGGGAATCGAACCCACGTAGCTAGCTTGGAAGGCTAGAGCTCTACCATTAAGCTACACCCGCCAGGGGCAGTCAGGCCCGGAGCATCCGTCCCAAAACAATTATATCCTCAGCAAGACCGGGTTGCCACCTCCTGCCATTCCATGCTCAGGGTCTTTTAGTTCTCCCTCTCCCTAAAGGGAGAGGGCTGGGGTGAGGGTGAGGGTGAAATGCCGGGATTAAACTATGGCTGCTCACCAAAGGGAACGCCCCCACCCTAACCCTCCCCCGGAGGGAGAGGGAACAATTGAAAGCCCCTGCATCCCGTGCCAGGGCGATCGCATTTGGATGCGCACAGCGCCATATCGAGTCTAATTGGTCCAAATGCAATCGTCCCGATCCAATGCTCAGTCCCGCAGGCGGCGAGCGCCGGGCCGCGTGGTCCTGGCCGTGGTGCCTGCGGATGGCGATTCAATATCATTCGTTGAGGCCGCGTCGCCGGTCTTTTCGCTTCCATCGGTACCCGGCAGGTTGCCGTCCGCTCCCGGGCGATGGTCTCGCCGGGCGTTCTCTGGCGCTACGAAGCTCAGCCGCTCCCGCAACTGGTAGATGACCCTGTCAACCTCGTAGTCCGGAGTTCTATAGCGCTCGAGAGAATGGCGCACGATTTCCAGTCCCGCCTCCATCTCCGGCCAGACCACCTCCTTAACGCCCATTCGCTGCAGGTCTTCGCCCTCGGAACGGGCCCGCACCCGTGCGACGATGTCCAGGTCGGGTTGCAGTTGCAGTGCCCGGTGGGCGGTCATTTCCACCGAAACCGGGTCTCCCGTGGTGACCACCAGCAGCCCTGCCTGCGGCAGCCGCGCCGCCCGCAGCACCTCCTCGCGATCGGAGGAACCGAGTACCGTGTGATACCCGTTCGCCCGCCACTCGTCCAGGGTGCGTGGGTCCAGATCGACCACGGTGAATGGCACATCATGCTGGCGCAATTCCTGCGCCACGAGTGAGCCGACCCGCCCCAGGCCGCAGATGACCACGTGCCCGAAGGTCTGCCGTGGTCGTTCTTCCGAATGCGGGACGCCGATGCGGTAGGGCCTCAGCACCCGGAAGCGACGACTCAGCAGGGTAACCAGTTGCGTGCCACCCGAGATCAAAGGGGGGCCGGCGGCCATGGTCAGCACTGCAGCGCCCACGATCAGCGAGTGGAACTCCTGGTCGACCACACCCAGGGCAAGCGCTCCGGCCACGAGAATGAAGCTGAACTCCCCGATCTGTCCCAGGCCGACGCCCGCGAGCAGGGCGGTGCTGGGCAGGAATCCGGCAACCCGGACTATCAGGCTGGTTACGATGAACTTGATCACCACCGCGGCTCCAATTACAGCCAGCACGTCAACCCAGTGGTAGAAGATGAAAACCGGGTCGGTCAGCATTCCCAGCGAGGCGAAGAAGAGCGCGGCAAAAATGTCCCGCAGCGGAGCGACCTCGGCCAGCGCCCAGTGTCCGATGTCCGACTCGCTGAGCAACAACCCGGCGACGAACGCGCCCAGGGCTGCTGACAATCCCACGAAGCTGGTCAGGGCGGAAATCGCGAACACGATGGCCATGACCATCAGTACGAACACTTCCCGGGAACCCAGCAGGGTGATCCGCCTCATGGCCAGGGGCATAACCTTGATGCCGAGGAAGGCAACTCCGCCAATTACCACCACGGTCTTCAGCACGCCGAGCCCGATTTCCCTCAGCACCCCGGCTCCGCCACCGCCGCCGTCCAGGGCGGGCAGCATGGCGATCATCAGGATGAACACCAGGTCTTGCATCAGGAGAAAGCCCGTCAACAGGCGCCCATGCAGGCTGTGAATCTCCCCGCGGTCCGTCAGGGTCTTCAGCACAACCATGGTGCTGCTGAGAGCGCCAACCATTCCAAGAATTATGGCGGTGGTTACGTCCAGGCCCAGAACCAGCCCGATGGGGGTGAGCAACCCGGCAGTGACCGTGATCTGGAGGATTCCGCCGATCACGATCACCTTCCCGAGGCTGGCGAGTTCACGGAAAGAGATTTCAATCCCGATGGCAAATACGAGGAGCACGACGCCGATCTCGGCCAGCCTGTGCACCGTGTCAACGTCGGCCACCGTGGCGAAGTGAAGCCACTCTTCGCCGCTCCGGCCGATGACGTATGGGCCGATGATCATTCCCATGGCCAGGTAGCCCAGCACGGGCGGCGCACGCAGCGCCCGGGCCGCCACGCCGCCGAGGAAGGCGGCGACGACCACGGTAACGAGGTCGACGAAAAGTTGGCTTTCTAGGTGGGTCTCGCCCATTACGTACTTATAGCTCTGCCAGCAGAAGTTGGACCAAACAGACGGAATCGAAGTTATTATAGGAGCGAAGACAATCGGTGCGCCAATCCCGGGCGCTACTCTTTGGCCCCGTGCGGTTATCGGCCGGTCCATCCCGGTCCATCCCGGTCCATCCTGGCGGCAAACGTGCCTCAGGATGGTCTGGCCCCGGGTCATTAGGAATGCACCAAGACTCTGAACCACCACGCGGAGAGAGAAAATGGCCGTTGAACATCGAGACTACCCCGACATCGCCCCCGCCGGACCCACCTACAGCCGCGGCACCCGCGCCGGCAATCTGCTGTTCGTGTCCGGATGCACGGCCCGCGGTTCTGACGCCCAGGGCAAGCCGCTGATGGAGCAGTTGGACGAGACCCTGCGGCGGGTTTTGGGCGTGGTCAAGGCCGAGGGCGGCAACCCTGGGGACATCGCCAAAATCACCTGCTTTGTCACCAGCATCGCCGACTGGACCAGCCAACTGGAAAAACAGACGGAGCTGTTTGCGAAACACTTCGAGGGCAAGTACCCCGCCAACTCGCTAATCGGGATCAGCGCGCTGGCCGAGCCGGGCCTGGACGTGGAGATCGAAGCCATAGCAGTTCTGGACTGAACAACACGGGAACGGCGGGGACCCTCCGCTGGTCCAACCGGCCCGTGAAGGGCGAGGACCGACCGGTGACAAAAACTCCATTCCCTTTGAGGGAGGAGGTTGGGGTGCGCTGTTGGGCTACTTTCCTGGCTGCTGCCCCTCTCTGATCCAGCGGCGGATGTTGCCGGGACTCAGGGGCAGGCTGGTAACCCGCACCCCGAAGGGAGCAAGGGCGTGGGCCACGGCGTTGCCGAGGGTGGCGCCGGTGGCCAGGATTGCCCCTTCGCCTGCCCCTTTTACTCCAAGGGGATTCAGCGGCGAGGGGGCCTCTTCCGTAATAACGGTCTCGATGTTGGGAACGTCGGTGCTGGTAGGCAACAGGTAGTCCATCAACGTTCCTGAGAGCAGTTGGCCGCCGTCGTCGTAGACCAGTTCCTCCAGCAGCGTGCCGCCAATGCCCTGCACCGCACCGCCAACCGACTGGCCGTGCATTGTCAGCGGGTTGATGCAGCGGCCAACATCCTCCACCACCACATATCGCAGCACCTCCACCTTGCCGGTGTCAGGGTCCACGGCGACGTGGGCGGCGTGGCTGCCGTACGAGTAGGTCCACTCTTCGATACGGAAATACTCCGTGGCGTCCAGGGCGGTCTCCTCCGAGCCTGCCGGAGGGTCGTCGAAACGCTGTTGCGTCTCGGCCAGCGCCGCCACCTGTTGCAGCGTGAGCTGCCTGGAATCGGCAGGACTGTCCTTGGCTATAACCACGCCATGCCGCAGGTCCAGCGCCTCCGGCTCGGTGTCGAGATAGCTTGCGGCCAAGGAAAGGATCCGCCCCCTGAGCGTCTGGCACGACTGATGAATTGCGCTTCCGGCCATCACCGTGGCACGGCTGCCGAAAGTGCCGATGCTCGCCGGGATGTAGTCGGTGCTGCCGTGGAAGATGATTACGTCCTCCATTGGCACGCTCAGCGAGTCGGCGCAGATCTGGGCCATCACCGTCTCGTGGCCCTGACCCATGGTCGTGGTGCCGAGGTAGACCTCCACGCCGCCCTCCGGTGTGACCAGCACCCGGGCGCCTTCGAAGGGACCGAATCCGGTGGGCTCGACGTACGAGGCGATGCCGACGCCGTGGTACCGTCCCTGCTCGTCGGGACCTTCCCTGGAGGCGAGGCTGTCATAGCCGATCTGGTCCAAGGCGCGGTCGAAAGCACTAGGGTAGTCGCCGCTGTCATACACCGTGTTGCGCCCATCCAGCCGGGTTGGGCCAGCGTCGTAGGGCATCTCGCTGGCAGCGATCATGTTGCGGCGGCGCAGTTCCGCCGGGTCCAGACCCAGGTCGGAGGCCACCAGGTCCAGCAGCCGCTCGCGAATGAACGTTCCCTCGAAGAACCCGGGAGCCCGGTAGGTGCCGGCACCCATCTTGTTGGTCATGACGCAGTTGACCGAAGCCTGGAAGTTGGGTATGCGGTAGGGACCGGTCATCATGACCGCGGTCAGAGCCGGAACGACGCTCCCGTGAGTGCGCACGTAGGCACCCATATCGCCGTAGACCGTGGTTCGCAGGCCCAGCAGCGTCCCGTCGTTCCTGGCGGCGATCTCCACCTGGCACAGAACCTCACGGGAATGGTTGGCCGACGCCAGGTGCTCCACCCGGTCTTCCACCCACTTCACGGGCCGGCCCAGCCTGAAGGAAGCAAATGGGATGAGGAAATCCTCGGCGTAGAACTCGCCCCGCACGCCGAATCCTCCGCCAACGTCGGGCTCGATGAAATGAATGCGTTCCGCGTCGATCTCCAAGTGGCGCGCCAGTATGGCCCGGTTGGTGTGAGATACCTTGGTCGGCCCCCAGACCCGCATGTGGCCGTCTTCAGTATCGTAGTTGGCCACCAGTCCCCTGGTTTCCAGCGGATTGGCGGTGTGGCGGTTGGTGCGAAACTCTTCCTTGCGAACGTATTCGGCGTCGCGGAAGACCGCCTCCACTTCACCAACGCTGATCTCGGCCGAGCCCGCCAGGTTGGTGCCGTTGGCGGGGTGAACAAGGACAGAGTCCTTCAGCGCGTCAACAATGTTGGTGACGGCCGGCAACTGCTCGTAGTCCACCTCGACAAGGTCCAGGGCGTCTTCCGCAATGTAGCGGCTTTCAGCCACAACCACGGCCACCGCTTCCCCCGCGTGTCGAACGGTGTCGGCGGAAAGGGGCGTCTGCAGGTACTTGTCCAGCCCCGGCAGGGGATACACGCGCATTGGGATTGGCTTGGCAAGCTCGGCCATGTCGGCGTACGTGAACACGGCCACCACGCCCTCGAGGGCCAGGGCAGCGGAGGTATTAATGCCGCGCACCCTCGCGTGGGCGTGAGGGCTTCGCAGTATGGCTGCATGCAGCATTCCAGGCAGGCGGATGTCGTCGAGATACTGCCCACGTCCGGTCACGAATCGGAAGTCCTCCCGGCGAAGAATCGGGGAGCCGATGTAAGACTGCATAGCAGGTTGGTTGTTCACTGCTAAATCCATCCTGGGGCGGCTTGGAAGTCCGGTCAAAGGACAGACGCCACTAAATCAGGTCAGCCTCTGACCATCTCCCTCTCCGGGGAGGACGCATGACGGGGCGAGTATATCGGCGTCGAGGATTTATCTGCAAGTAAGCAGATGGATTCGAAACAGTCTAGCTGCCCCTCCTCCGGCGGGAGAGACGCCTTCGGCGTTGAGCGGTGACCGGGCGCCCCCTTACGGCGCCCATTTTCATACGGTAATACTCAGAGGACACTTCTGCACCGATCACCACTATGAATCCGGACACGTAGGCCCATGCGAGGAGAACTATCACCGAGGCCAGAGTACCGTAGATTCTTTCGTAGGCAGCATAGTGGTCCAGGTAGAATATGAAGGTGCTCTTGGCCGCCTCGAACAGCAACGCCGCCACCAGCGCGCCCGGCCAGATGTAGCGCCAGTACGTCTCGGTCCTCGGCGTGTACTTGTATATGAGCAGGAATATTACGAAAGTGAACAGGAGCGGCACTGGTCTGGCCAGTGCGTTAATTCCGTTGTGTTCGACGAATGCCAATATGCCCAGAACAGGGATATCCTCGTTACCGAGGAACTGCAACCCTGAGGTCAGGGCGAGCGACATCAGAAAAAATGGCGCCACGCTCAGTGCCATAAACACTTGCCGCGGCTTGTCGATGTAGAACGGCCTGTCGTGCTCGATGTCCCACGCGCGGTTGACCGCACGGGTTACCGCACCGAATAGCAGGCTGGCCGACCACAGCAAACCGGCAAGGCTCAGTATCCCCAGTACGCCTCGGATGTTGTTCACCGATTCTACGTTGGCTTCCAGAATTCCTTGAGATCCCGGCAGGTAGGTGTGGAAGAACCTGTGGACCTCCTGCTCGACCACATCAGACTCCAGCACCAGACTGAACAGGCTCACCAGCCCTAGGGCCAACGGAAACAGGGAAAGGACGGCGTAGTATGCGATTGACGCCGCCAGATCCGCCGAATGGTCATCCCCCAGTTCCCTCCAGGTCCGCCGCGCCAGCTCCATTCCAGGTACGGGAGCCAGGATACGACGCAGCCACCTGATGCGTGCTCGCAGACGCAAACGAGGGCGATGCAACCGAACCGGCCGCCCCACTACCGGGTGGGCTGGCGAAAGCAACCTTTGCTTAATCCTTCTAAAGGGAGAGGGGAAGCTCAACATTACAATAGCAATGAGTAACTATCTCAAAACTCTGTGGGCTGCCAACCCGTCATTCCCGCTTTCGCGGGAATCCACGTCCTCCTAGCGATCTGCAGAGTTTTGGCAGGCTTGATGTGTTTTGAGATAGTTTCCAAATTTCTAAAGGGAGACCCGAAAAACGAGTCCCCCTTTCAGCATATTGGTATCAATTTTGTCATTGGATCAGCCTGGTTCATAATCCGACGGACAAGTTTTGCCACGAATTACCACGGCGAGGGGGATCATCAGGATTGACCGTCTTCTTTCTGCTGCGTGCGGAAGGGCGCGCGCAGGGCGACGGACACACCTCCGACCACTCCGCTGACCGAATTGGTTACTGCCGTGGTGGTGGCGTCACCGAAGGAGCCTGCGGCGCTAACTGCGCCGTTTGCCGCCGCAGATGCCGCGTCTTCGGCGCGCAGGCCGATGTCCTTGGCCGCCTCGATGGACTGCTCCACAGCGTTCCGGGCCACACCGGCGACGTCGCCGCCCACCTCTGCAGCCCCCTTTACCAAGCCCCGGGTGCTGTCCTCGATGGCCTGCAGTACGTTCCCGCCTATCTGGTTGGCTCCGACGACGGTCCCGCTAATGGCGTCCCTGGCAGTGGCTCCCAGGTCGCCACCCACGTTCCGCGAGCCGTGGATTGCCCCGCGGGCCGCGCTGAAGGCTGTGTCCTGTAGTCGCACGGTAACGCCACCGGTTGCCTCGATGGCTCCCTCTACCGCGCTGCGGGTAACCGAGCCCACGTCGCCGCCAACTTCAGCAGCTGTCTGGATCAGACCCCGGGTACTGTCTTCAACGGCCTGCAGCACGCTGCCGCCAACTTCGGCGGTTCCGATGACCACGCCCTTGGCCGAGTCCCGTGCCGTAGCACCCAGGTCTCCACCGACGTCGCGTGTACCCTGGATGGCGCCCCGCGTGACACTGAAGGCGGCGTCTTCGGCTCTGAGGCCGACGCTCTTGGTGGTCTCGAGGGTGCCCTCCACGGCACTGCGGGCCACGGTGGCCACATCGCCGCCGACTTCGCTGGTGCCCTGGATGGCAGCGCGCACAGTGTCGCTGCAAACTCCAACCGTGACTGTTGTGACCTCGCCCACGCCGCGAATGACGCCGATGACCGCGCCCTTGGCGGTGGAGCCCAGCTCCGCACCGACATCCCCGGTGGCTTGCAGGGTGCCTTTCATCACGTCAACGACCAGCCCCTGGAGCTCGGTTACCGCTTCCCGCGACCCGGACAGAGTGCCGACAGTCACGTCTCGGGCTGCCAATACCGTATTCTCCAGAATATCCCCGGCGCCGCTGATAGTACCGGTTATCGAGTCTCTGATGGTTCGTCCGATATTGCCCAATACCACAACTCATCTCCTGCGATCACCAAATTTCCGCCCGCCAAGGACCCTCCCCCGACAGCGAAGTCTGCCGAGGATGCAGACTCCAGTTTGCCAGTACTATATACCCGTGGCGGCTCTACGTCGCGCCTTGAGCCGCCTTCAGCTTGGGGTTACACTGGCTGTTACGGTTGTGATTGGTCTAGGAGGGTGAAATGTCCAGCAAGGACAAGCAGCAGTGGCTGGAGGAAACCCTGCAGCCGGCGGTGGCTCGCTATCCGGAGCGCAAGGAATCCTTCGAAACCGACAGCGGACTGGATATAGATCCCCTCTATTCTCCTGAGGATCTGGCCTCACGGGGGTACGACTACGCCGAAAACATCGGGTTTCCCGGCGAGTTCCCTTATACCCGCGGCGTGCAGCCCAGCGCCTACCGGGGACGTGTCTGGACCATGCGCCAGTACTCTGGATACGCCACGGCTGCCGACACCAACCGCCGCTTCCGCTACCTGCTTGAGCAGGGTCAGACCGGGCTGTCGGTGGCCTTCGACCTGCCCACGCAAATCGGCTACGACTCCGACCATCCGTTGGCCAAGGGCGAGGTGGGCAAGGTCGGCGTGCCCATCTGCAGCATCGAGGACATGGAGACCCTGTTCGACAGAATCCCACTGGACCGGGTTAGCACTTCGATGACCATCAACGCAACCGCTTCCCTGCTCCTGTGCTTCTACATCGCCGCGGCAGGACGCCAGGGGGTGTCGCCGGGCCAGATCAGCGGCACACTGCAAAACGACATCCTGAAGGAATACATCGCCCGCGGCACCTATGCCTACCCGCCTCGTCCGTCCATGCGGCTGGTGGTGGACGTGTTCAAGTACTGTGCAGAGAATGTACCGCGCTGGAACACCATCAGCATATCCGGCTACCACATGCGTGAGGCCGGCGCCACATCGGTGCAGGAACTGGCCTTCACCTTCGCCAACGCCATCGCCTACGTGCAGGCGGCGCTGGACGCGGGGCTGAAGGTTGACGAGTTCGCGCCCCGGCTGTCTTTTTTCTTCGTTTCGCAGAACAACCTGTTCGAGGAGGTGGCCAAGTTCCGTGCCGCCCGCCGCATGTGGGCCCGAATTATGCGCGACCGTTTCGGGGCAGAGGACCCGCGCTCGATGATGCTGCGCTTTCACACCCAGACGGCAGGAGTGTCCCTAACCGCTCAGCAACCCGACAACAACGTCATCCGCTGCACCGTGCAGGCCTTGGCGGCGATCCTGGGCGGCACCCAGTCGCTGCACGTCAACTCCCGGGATGAGGCCTTGGCCCTTCCGTCAGAAGAGTCGGCGCAGCTTTCCCTGCGCACTCAACAGATCCTGGCCTACGAGAGCGGAACGGCCGATGTGGTCGACCCCCTCGGAGGCTCCTGGTACGTGGAAAGTCTGACCGACGACCTGGAGAAGCAGGCGCTGGAATATATCCGCCGCATCGATGACATGGGCGGTGCGGTGGCTGCCATCGAGGACGGCTTCCAGGTGCGCGAGATCGGCGACGCCGCCTACCGCCACCGGCAGGAGGTTGAGTCGGGTGACCGGGTCATTGTAGGCGTAAACCGCTACAACACCGAGGAGCCGCCGGTGGAGGGCCTGATGCGGGTGGACGAAGAAGCCGCCCGCCAGCAGATCGCCCGCCTGGAGCGCCTGCGCCGGGAACGGGACGGAGGTGCGGCACAGGCGGCGCTGGCGAGGCTGGAAGGTGTGGCCCGCTCTGAGGCGAACACGGTCCCCGCCATCCTGGAATGCGTCGAGGCCTACTGCACCCTCGGCGAGATATCCGGGGTCCTGCGCACCGTATTCGGCGAGCAAGAGGAGCTGGCAGCGTTTTAAGGGGTGATAGCCTTCTTGCGGCGCAGATAGGAGGTAGGGCAGTGGAACACTTCAAGAATCCCAAGCTGGCCCATTTCAAGGCTTTGCAAATGTATCTGGACTTAGTCCGGGAAATCCCGGAGGTTATCGAGGTGCGACTGGCAGAGCACGACGAACTGCACACAATAATCTCGGCAACGCCACATGACAATGAGCCTCGCTATCGGGTAATTAAAGCTCAAGGAAAGGTGATGCAGGGCGTGGAACTACAGCCCTTCCTTTTTCTGTTGCTGAACCGGGATGAGCTGCCGGAAATGGGCCGGGAGGAAAGCGTCAGCAACATCGGCGAAATTGTGTGGCAGCGATAGCAAATGATAACGGCGCAGCAGCACTTGTATCTGGCGGAAAGGAATGAAGAGTTTGCTGAGAACATTGTCGCACTCCCGGAGCGGTTTTTCGATTGGGAAGTCACGACGCTGTTCTATTCAGCATTGCATTACGTCAGCGCATATCTGGCAACGCTGGGACACCATCCAAGCAGTCACCACCGAAGAGGCACATTGGTTAACAACCTGACCACGGTTTGGGACGAATACCAGAATTTGTTCCTGCTCAGCATGGCTGCCAGATACTACGCAACTCCAATCACCATACAGCAGGCCGACGAAGCAAAGAATTATGACTTCCGTCGGGTGAAAGAAGGAATCTTGGCATTGTTACCAATACAATAGGAGAACTAGTGGTGCAAGAGAACGTAGCGAAAACCGCGGCTGAGTGGGTGTTCGTGGCCAAGAGTGTCGCGCAGTTGCCAGGCGGCGAAGGCCAGGCATTGCGCTGCATGGCACGGGCCAAGCTCCTGGCTAAGGGCGCTACTGATTGGCTCGCTGTGGCAACAGCGTAGGAGAAGGACTTAAGAGCGACCCCGCCCCGGCCCGCCGCCCGTGAGGCCCGCGCCCTCCCGGAGATATCTGGAATCACTACAGGAGAAACGCACCATGCCCGACCTGATACTTAATGAAGAGGAGCAGATGCTCCAGACCACCCTGCGCGATTTTATCGATCGCGAGGTCGCGCCCAAGGCCAAGGAGTCCGACGCGCGCGCCGAGTTTCAATGGGACGCCTGGCGCGGCTTCGCCGAACTGGGGCTAACCGGCCTGGGCGTCGACGTCAAGTACGGCGGTAGCGGGCCAGCAGGCTACCGCCAGGTGTCCATCGCCGCGGAAGAGGTGGCCCGGGGCGACGCCTCGGCCTCCGTAAGCTGGCTGGCCCACCTGGCCCTCGGCGTTGCCTCCATCGACCGTTTCGGCAGCGAGGAGCAGAGGCAGCGCATACTGCCGCCGCTGGTCGACGGCAGGGGCGTCGCCGCCTTCGGCCTGACCGAGCCGGGCGGTGGCTCGGACGCCGCGGCCCTCCAGACCACAGCGGTGGAACGCGACGGGACCTACTTCCTGAACGGCAGCAAGATGTTCATCACCAACGCCTCGGTGGCCCAGAACATCGTGGTCTTTGCCTCGCAGGATCGCAGCAAGGGCTACAAGGGCATCAGCGCATTCATCGTGGATAAGGGCGCGCCCGGCCTGACCATCAACCCCATGCACGGCAAGCTCGGGATGCGCAGCTCAACCACCGACGAGATCGTCTTCCAGGACACGCCCGTCCCCAGCGAGAACCTGCTGGGCGAGGAGGGTCGCGGCTTCAACCAGGCCATGGAAATCCTGACCTCCAGCCGCATCATCATCGCCGCCCAGAGCACCGGCATAGGCCAGTCCGCCTTGGAGGCAGCCGTGCGCTATGCACAGCAGCGCCAGTCTTTCGGCCAGCCAATCGCCCAGCACCAGGGGATCCAGTTCATGCTGGCCGATATGGCAGCCGAGGTACACGCCGCCCGCGTGGTGACCATGAACGCCGCCACCCTCAAGGACGCCGGAGAGCCTTTCCTGCAGGAGGCATCGATTGCCAAGCTGATGGCGTCCGAGATGTGCATCCGGGTCGCCGACAAAGCGTTGCAGATCCACGGCGGATCCGGCTATTTCCAGGAAGCCGGCGTGGAGCGCATTTTCCGCGATGCCCGGGTGACCACGATCTACGAGGGCACTTCGGAGGTGCAGCGCCTGCTCATTGCGCGGCAGTTGCTGAAGGATTACGCTATCTAGCGCAAGAACTGCCGACACGGAGAGCGCAGAGATTCAGGGCAACCTTGAATCTCTGCGCCAATCGTATTCAGACGGGTTCCATTTCCAATAGGAGCATACGATATGGCCTCCAACCCGTCCCCTGAATCGCCACCGGAGTCAGGAGTTGCCCTGTGGCTGGCCGTGGGCCGTTTGCAGTCGGACACCGCCCGGCTGATAGAGGGACAAACTGAACTTCGCACCAGCGTGAACGAAACGAACCGGAGAATGGACCGGCTGCTTTACGCCATCATAGGCGTGGGCGCCGGAGTCATAGGCGCCCTGATAGCCGTCCTGTTGCGCGGCAGCTAATCGCCGTTTGGATGCTTCCGCAAGATGTAAGAAAACCAACGAAGATTGTAGCGAAATGCAGAATAGCGAACGCCCCATTAGGATACTGGTAGCCAAGCCCGGCCTCGACGGCCACGACCGCGGCGCCAAGGTCATCGCCCGGGCTCTTCGAGACGCCGGGATGGAGGTGATTTATACCGGCATCCGGCAGAGTCCCCAGATGATCGTGCAGGCGGCGGCTCAGGAGGACGTCGATGTGCTGGGCCTGAGCATCCTCTCCGGCGCCCACCTGGAGATTCTCCCAGAGGTGATGACACTGTTGGGCGAGCAACGCATGGATGATGTTCTGGTTGTGGTAGGCGGCATTATACCGGCCGTCGATCGCCAGCCTCTGAAGGATCTGGGAATTACCGAGGTCTTCGGGCCGGGCACCTCCACCGGAGAGATCGTGGAGTTCATCCGGGACAGCATGGCTGGCCGCGTCTAGGAAACCACCAAGACAGTCTTCGAGGATAAACTTTCGTAACATCCCGGCAAGGCGATTCTTTGACAGCCTCTCTCCAAATATCCAAAATTCATAACGCCGTTTGTCGGATAGCCGGTCAATATGCTCTATAATGTCTCTCAACTCCTGATGGAGCCGACAGGCTCTACCAGGCGATTTGAACTGAATGAACGGCTGGGCGAAGGGCCCGAAGGCCAAATTGCGGCACACGCTTCGGGTGATGTCCGGCTGCTTCGTACCCACCAGGGCCTGCAGCTCTATGCCACCGTGGACGTTCAGTCGGATACGGAGTGCGCCCGCTGTCTGGCCGACATCGCTCGCGTTGCCACGCTGGTTCTCGAAGAGGAGTGCTACCCCACATTAGATCCTTCGACGGGCAGGAGAATACACCCGCCCGATGTGGCAGAGGGGGTTGTGCACATTGATTCGCGCCAGATGTTGGACCTGAGCGAGGTTTTTCGGCAGTATCTGGTCACTAGCGAACCGCACAAGACCTTGTGCCGCCAGGATTGCCGGGGGCTTTGCCAGGAGTGCGGCGCTGATCTCAACCTGGACGTCTGCCGTTGCGGTGGACAGTCTATCGATCCTCGATGGGGGGCGCTGGCCGATCTGCTTTCCCAGGATAACAGGTAGCCGACCGGCCGCCGGAGCAGGGCAGCCTGCCAGACCCCGGTTTAAACCGTTGCGATTTAAACGGCTGATTGAAGAGGCTTGGTGCAGGCGCTCAGCGTTTGGCCCGGCAACCCGGGGGCCCGCAGGTGAGGGGCACTGATTAGGAGGAAATCACATCATGGGCGCTCTACCCAAGAAGAAACTAACTCGCGCCAGGCGGGGGCGAAGGCTGACCGCCTACAAGCTTAGGCCAATTCATGCAGCAACCTGCCAGAGGTGCCGCACCGCCAAGTTGCCTCACACCGCCTGCCCTCAGTGCGGCTATTACCGCGGGAGGCAGGTGGTGGATCGATCACTCTAGAGGCCGGAGCCTTCGATCACCGATTGCCGACGAAGCCGTGGTGAATTTCTCCCCCATAGAGGAATCAGGCTTAAACGGAGTCAGGCTTGGCTGTTGCCCCGTACCCTGACAACGTGAAAGCGGTGCCAAGGCCCCCGGCAGTGGGTGGCTGGCCGTTGGCGAAGAAGCCAGAATTCAAATGACGTTGCACTGTTTTGCATTGCGCTACCACCGCATTATGACTTAAAATCCCAAACTGGTATTATCTTGTTTTTCTTCTTCAAGGGAGATGGATACGAAATTTTCTGAGTATAGTCGGGCCTACGTGTTCCCTGGGCAGGGTTCGCAGAAGGTGGGAATGGGACTTGGCCTGTATGAGGCATCCCAAGTCGCTCGCGAGACTTTCGAAGAAGCGGACGACAGCTTGGGGTTCCCACTGTCGAGGATGATATTTGAGGGTCCGGCGGGTGAGTTGCAGAATACCATCAACTCCCAGCCGGCCATCATGACAGTCAGCGTCGCTGCTTGGCGCTCCTGGACAGATTTTGCCGGGCCGCAGTCCGCTGAGGCCAATGCGGTTGCGGGCCACAGCTTGGGCGAGTACACCGCCCTGGTCGCAGCCGGGGTCCTGGACTTCGGCGACGCGGTGCGTCTCGTACGGCGACGCGGTGAACTGATGCAACAGGCCTCGCAGAACCGCCCCGGATCGATGGCGGCCATCCTGGGGCTGGACGAGATTGCCTTGGCCCAGATCTGCGCCGAAACCGGGGTGGAACTGGCCAACATCAATACTAACAACCAGATCGTCATCAGCGGGGACCGCTTGGCGGTCGCCCAGGCCGTGGACCTGTCCACCGCCCGCGGCGCCCGCAAGGCAGTGCCCCTACCGGTGAGCGGTGCTTTTCACTCTTCTCTGATGGCTGAGGCCGAAGCTGGATTGGCCGCCGAGCTGGGGTCCCTCACCCTTCGGGAACCCAGGATGCCCATAATCGCCAACTGCGACTGCCGTTCTTTGACCACTTCCCAAGAAATCCGCGATGAACTGGTCTTGGGCCTTTGCCGCTGCGTTCAATGGAAGGACTCAGTGCGCGCCATGGTTGACTCCGGCGTAACCCGGTTCGTCGAGTTTGGCGCGGGGGGCGTGTTGGCGGGACTCATCAAGCGAATCGACCGCGAGGTGGAGGTATCCGCAGTGGCTGACCCTGAGTCCATCCGGATGTTGGCCGCAGCGACTGGCTGAGACCTCGGGACTTTCCAAGGGCTGGGCTTTTATGGTCAAGTCGGGTGACCCTAGGCGCGTAGCGAGGTCAGTTGCGCTGCAATCGCTGTTTGCTGCAGACGTCCGCGATCGCCGGGGTAGCAGCGACCCATCCCGGAGGCCGGGTCCTGACTATGATTGGTTGGACGAGGATATCGATCGCTCCGTCATGGAATTTGCTGACCGGTTGCACCATGGCGTGAGCCTAAATCAGCAGAGGCTCGATGGTCTCATCGGCCGTTTTGCTCCTGCGTGGCCTGTGACCCAGTTACCCATTGTTGACCGTAACATTCTTCGGATCGCAATATTTGAACTTTTGCATAATCCGGCCACTCCCCCAAAGGCAGCCATCGACGAGGCGGTGGAGCTGGCCAAGGTGTTCGGAAGCGACAGCTCCGCCAGGTTTGTCAACGGCGTGCTGGGCTCGATCATGTCGAGCCTGGACTCAGGAGACCTTGCCGCCGCCGAACCCGCTTCGGATGGGAGATGAAAGTTGCCCTCTGTATATGAACGAGTCAAAGTAATAGTTGTAGACAAGCTGGGAGCGGATGAGGGGGACGTGGAGGAAAACTCCTCGTTTATCGACGACCTCAACGCCGATTCTCTGGACTTGGTCGAGTTGATCATGGCCTTTGAGGAAGAATTCTCCACGGAGGATGCGCCTCTGGAGATTCCGGATGAGGACGCGGGTTCCATTGCCACAGTAGCCGAAGCCGTGGTCTACCTGAAAGGCCGCGGCATAGAGGACGACTGATTCCCAAGTCTCTCACAGCCCCCGGAAGGCCACCCGATTTGGAGCCCCAGCCCGAATGGGCTAGTTCCAGACGACCGCCCATGGCCCTGCGTCAACCTACGATCCGCCCACCCCGGCGCGTGGGCTTCAAACGTTCTGAGCAAGGTATTCATGAATAGCTTGGACGATGTGGCCAAGGCAGTTCGTGCCTGTACCGATTGTCCGTTGCACCGAGGCCGGACGAACGCCGTGCCGGGCGAGGGCAGTCCGTCGGCCGAGCTGATG
The DNA here is from genome assembly GCA_965249355.1 of Dehalococcoidia bacterium. Taxonomy (GTDB): domain Bacteria; phylum Chloroflexota; class Dehalococcoidia; order Lucifugimonadales; family UBA3495; genus VXOI01. Next base: position 607,986 of record CBDFLW010000004.1, on the reverse strand, counting down.
TTCATCGGCGAGGGGCCCGGGTTTCAAGAGGACCGGCAGGGGCGCCCGTTCGTAGGACCTGCCGGACACCTTTTGGAGGGGCTGCTGGCCTCCATCGGCACCCAACGTGATGAGGTTTTCATCGCCAACATGGTCAAATGCCGCCCGCCGGATAACCGGGACCCGCAACCCTCGGAAATTGCCGCCTGCTCCAAATACCTTGACCGGCAGATTGAGCTGATCGACCCAAAGCTCATAGTTACCCTGGGGCGTTTCTCGCTGGGCCGATTCTTCCCCGGAGAGAGTGTGACGCGCGCCCGGGGAAGCCTGCGACAAAAGGATGGGCGGCTCATATTCCCGGTGCTGCATCCGGCGGCGGCGTTGCGCCGGCCGGAACTGAGGACGACCCTGGTGCAGGACTTCCGCGCCATTGCCGACATCCTCGCCGACGCGCCCCAACCAGAACCGGAACCGCCAATGGTTCCCGGTGTTACCGGGGAGGCGCCTGCTCCGGTTGCCCAGATGGACCTGTTCGGTGGTGTTGCCGCACCGGCACAGGGCGAGGAATTGCCGGTAACCCAGGAAGATGACGCCCCCGCAGACCCTGCGGGCCAGGACGGCCCCGAAGAGGCCGGGGGTCCCCATCAACTCTCAATGTTTTAGGCTTTTGTTTAGGAATGTGCGCTCAATCAGCTGAGAAACTACGGATCATTCCCCTCGGAGGGCTCGGGGAAATTGGCAAGAACATGCTGGCCCTCGAATACGCCGACGACATCATCATCGTTGACTGCGGGGTGCAGTTTCCAGAAGAGGGGATGTTGGGGGTGGATCTGATCATACCCGACGTCTCCTACCTCGTGGAGAGGGCCGACCGGATTCGCGGAATACTCATAACCCACGGTCACGAGGATCACATCGGGGCTCTGCCCTTCGTGTTGCCCCAGATTCCCTGCCAGGTCTTCGCTCCTCGCTTGGCCCACGGGCTCATCTCCGCCAAGCTCAAGGAGCGGCGCGCCACCCGTGAGTTCACCTCCACGCCCATTGACCCTGGCATCCCCTACCAGTTCGGCCAGCATTTCGCGGCCCGTTGGTTCCGGGTATGCCACAGCATCCCCGACGCGATGGGCATCGCCATCAGCACGCCGCTGGGCACCGTGATTCACACCGGCGATTTCAAGATCGACCACACTCCCGTCGATGGCCGCACCTTCGACCTGAACACCCTGGCCAACTATGGAGAGACTGGCGTGCTGCTGCTGCTGTCCGACTCGACCTACGCCGAGGTTCCCGGTTACACGCCCTCGGAACGGGTGGTTGGCGAGGCATTGGACCGCGCCATCGGAGAGGCGCCGGGACGAGTGATGGTCGCCACCTTCGCCTCCCTTGTCTCCCGGGTGCAACAGGTCGTCGATGCCGCCGAACGCCATGGCCGCAAGGTCAGCATCGTGGGACGCAGCATGGTGGAGACAGTCAACGTGGCCTCGGAGCTGGGCTACCTGCGCCTGCCTCCCGGGATCCTGCTGCCACTGAACGCCACACGCAAGCTGCCGCCGGAGCAGGTCGTGCTGATGACCACCGGCAGCCAGGGGGAGCCCACCTCCGCTCTCGTGCGCATCGCCAACAAGGACCATCGCGACGTGACCATCATGGCCGGCGACACCGTGGTAATCAGCGCCACGCCAATTCCAGGCAACGAGCTGCCCGTCAGCCGCACCATCGACAACCTGTTACGCCAGGGCGCCAAGGTGCTGTACGACCGCATCGCCACCGTTCATGTCCACGGCCATGCCAGCCAGGAGGAGCTCAAGCTGGTACTCAGCCTGGTCAAGCCGCGCTACTTTGTGCCGGTGCACGGAGAATACCGGCATCTGAACTCCCACGCCCAACTGGCCTGGGACCTGGGTGTCGTGCGGGACGGCATTTTCGTCCTGGAGGACGGCGATGTGCTGGAGCTCAGCTCCAGCGGTGCATCCACCGGAGAGCGGATCAAGGCCGGCCCCATATTCGTCGACGGCCTTTCCCGTCGCGACACGCGGAGCAAAGTGCTGACGCAACGCCGCAGCCTCTCCCGCGACGGAGTGGTGGTCGTGGTGGTTCCCGTGGACCGCGTCAGCCGTGTGCTTGCCGGCGACCCGCTGACCGTGGCCAGCGGTTTCATGGAGGACGGAGAGACCGATTCGCTGTTCCAGGAATTGGGCACCCAACTGGTCTCAGAGTTGTCGTCAAATGGCGGTCCTCCACCCGACGAGGATGAATTAAAGGCCAAAGTGCGCGAAACTGCCCGGAGCTTCATAGCTAACGTAACACGAAGATCGCCTATGATAATCCCCGTGGTGACCGAGGTCTGAAAAGTCCCCCTACCCTCTCCCAAGGGTAGAGGATAGGGTTGAGAGTGGGGTGTTGCCCGGCTCGCGCTTCGGTTGCCATCGGACTGCAGCCGGACAGGAGGCGCACCTTGGCCACAACCGCAAATGTCGACAGGCCCCGCTCTGCCCCGCCCACTTTCAGAGAAATGGTTCGCGCCAGCCCCTGGCTGTTCGTCGATGCGATGGTACTCACGTCGGCAGCCGTTGTTCTCGGGGTATTCTTCTACTTTTACGAAGACTCACGCGAATGGTTCTGGCAGGCGCTGGGTTACGGCTGGATTCCGGTCGGCCTATGGGCTGCGTCCATCCTGTTTGTCCTGCGATACCAGGCAAGGATGTTGGTCTACCGCTGGCGCCCCTGGGGCTTGGCGGCCGCATTTGTTGCCCTGTCAATCTGTGGGCTGTCCTACTTTAGCCCATCCCGGGGCCTGCTTGAGGAGGTCTCCTTTGCGGGACGCTGGGGCGTTTCCCTCGGCGGTCCGTCCCTGTTTCCCATCGGCTTGAGCAAGATGCTGGTGATCGCCGCCCTGGTCCCGCTGGCCTTCTACCCACGGTCCTCTGGTCCCTACTATTCGCAGGCCCTCAGGAACCTTTGGCGCTGGCTCCAGTTGGCCGTAGGCTACGCTTACCTGGGAGCGCGGTGGATAACCCCCAGGGCCAGGAACGGCCTTGTGCGCCTGAGGGATGCGGCCTCCCGGGGGCGCGCGGCTTGGGCCGAGGCAAGAAGGGCCGCCAAAGCAGAAAAAGAGGGCGGGCCAGAAGCCCGGCAGGGAGATCGTCGCGAGTCAGAAGCCACGCAGCCAGCCGTATCGACCGGCTACCTGAAGCGCGCCGCGGTAGGGAAGCAGGCGATGGAGAAGCCGAACGACGACCCTCCACCCTGGATGCCTGTCCCCAAAGTCGCGGGCGCCGGGGAGGCCAACGGTTCCGGCTGGCGGCTGCCCTCCATCGAAATGCTGGCGCCCCCGGAAGCGGTGGGCGCCTCCGACGAGGAGTTCCAGGACATGGCCAAGGAGGTGGAGCAGGCCCTCGCCGACCACGGCGTCCGGGTGGAGGTCACAGGCATAACGGCCGGACCCCGTGTTGTCCAGTTTGGCCTGTCTCCGGGTTGGGTGCCCAAGCGCAGCTCAGAGGGGGGCGGTGAACGCAGCAGGGTCAAAGTGCAGAGCATTCTGACCCGCGAGAAAGACCTGGCCCTGGCGCTCAGGACGCCGTTCCTGCGCATCGAGGCGCCAGTGCCCGGCGAGGCGCTGGTCGGCCTGGAGGTCCCGGTCCCTACACCCACCAAGGTGCACCTGCGGGCCGTCATGCAAACTCCCAGATTCCATAAGCTGCTTGCCAAGGGCGGGCTGCCCGTTGCCATGGGGCAGGACACCGGCGGGGAACCAGTGGCACTCGATCTCACTGCGTTGCCCCACATGCTGATCGCAGGCGCCACCGGCAGCGGCAAGAGCGTGCAGATCAACTCCATAATCGCGTCGTTCCTGATGACGAAGACACCCGACCAGCTGCGCCTGCTGATGGTCGACCCCAAGCGGGTCGAGCTGACGCCATTCAACGGAATTCCGCACCTGATCCAGCCAGTAATCGTCGAGGCCGAGGAGGTAACCGAACCCCTGCGCGGCCTCAACCGCGAGATGATCCGGCGCTACAAGAAAATGGAGGAACTGGGCGTCCGGAATATCGAGGTGTACAACGAACGCTCCGAGGAGAAGATGCCCTTCCTGGTGCTCATCGTCGACGAGCTGGCCGATCTGATGATGGTGTCCGGGTTCGAGGTGGAGCATAACCTTGTACGCTTGGCCCAGCTTGGCCGCGCCGCTGGAATTCACCTGCTGCTGGCAACGCAGCGCCCGTCGGTGAACGTGGTAACCGGCCTGCTCAAGGCCAACATCCCGGCTCGCTGCGCCTTCGCAGTGTCGGCGCAGGTGGACTCTCGTGTAATCCTCGACTCTGCTGGTGCCGAAAAGCTGATGGGCAGGGGCGATGCCCTCATACTGCACAAGGATGCACCCAAGCCCGAGAGGATGCAGGGCGCCCTGGTATACGATGAGGAAGTGGAGGAGCTGGTGCGTTACTGGACCGGGCAGGAGGGCCCGCCCCTGCCGCCCATCAACCTGGAGTCCAGCGAGGACGAGGACGGTGAGGGCAGCGTCGACGTGCAACAGATGGACATGGCCCGAGACCTTGCCGTCCGCCACCCGAACCTCAGCACTTCCGTCCTGGAGCGCCGCCTGAAGGTAGGGGGCAAGCGCGCGGAGGAGATCCTCGAGACGCTGGAGGACGAGGGTCACCTGATGCCCCGGTAGACCCAGGCAGAATTTGACGTAATCAAAATCAAGGCCGCGAATGCACCCGGGCCGTGCGCAGCTTGGGTGCATTCGCATTCTGGTGAGTCCTGGTTACCGTTTGATGTATCCCTTATGGGGTCGCTCAGACTACTGGTCCGTCACCCTAGAATTGATGAACGAGTCACCGGGCCCCGTCATTCCGGTAGTGTCACTCTTTGAAATTGACATCTGTTGAGTGCCGTAGCCAAGAAATTCAAAACCGTCATTCCGGCGAAAGCAGGAATCCAGAGCCCCCGTGAAAACGCCCTGCGTCTACATCATCGCCAGCAAGCAGAAGGGCACCCTTCGCAGAGGGGCAGGATGACGGGCGGGGGCAGGAATGACTGTTATGCGACGGCGTACGGGTGCTCTGGATTCCTGCTTTCGCAGGAATGACGGCATGTAGATGAGGGTGACGGATGATGTTAATTTCAAAGGGGGACGGCACCGCCATTCCCAGCGGATTCCGCAATTCATCTCTCCGTGCTATCATTGGACATCCTATTTTCATCCTCGGCTGCCGCTTTGCTCATCGATCTTCACACCCACAGCTATCCCATGTCCGACGACAGCTTTGCCAATGTCGATGAACTGATCGAAGGCGCCAAGGCGGCGGGCCTTGACGGCATCTGCCTTACGGATCATGACGCCTTCTGGACCGACGAGCGAGTGTGGGAGCTGTCCCAACGCCATGAATTCCTCGTGCTCCCTGGCAGCGAGATCAACACCGACGCTGGCCACGTGCTGGCCTTCGGCTTGCATCGCTATGAATTCGGAATGCACAAGCCCGAATACCTGCGGGCCTGCGCCGACCGCGAGGGCGGTGTTCTGATCGCGGCGCATCCCTACCGCCGCCGGTTTCTGGAAGATCCCGGCCGTGACCCCGAGGCGCGGGCCGGGATGCTGGAACGGGCAGTGGCTGACCCATTCTTTGGACTCTGCGAAGCCGGGGAGGCTCTGAATGGTCGCGGCTCCGCCGAGCAGAACCGTTATTCCGCCGATCTGTGCGACGCGCTGGCCTTGCCTTCGGTCGGCGGCAGCGACGCCCACCGGGCCCCTCAAATCGGGACGGCGGCAACCGAGTTCCTGGGCCGGGTGGAGGGACTGCAGGATCTCTTGCGTCTCGTCAAGGACGGCCGCTGCCGTCCGGTGGATCTGCGGAACGCCGACGAACCCGGGCCCGCAGGAACCGCGGCGAATTCGTCCGCCCGGCTGCGATAATTCTGCATCACCGCCTGGTGGAAATACCCTCGACTTCAATGCCCAACCGACGCTGGGAAATGGAGCCCTCCTATGGCCGAAGCACTCCGGATCGATGATCTGTCCGTCGAGTTTCGCAGTCCGACCGGTACGGTTCGCGCGCTGAACGGAGTCAGCCTGGCCCTGGAGGAGGGCGAGATTTACTGTGTCGTGGGTGAGAGCGGCGCAGGCAAGAGTACCCTGGCCCTGGCCATCATGGGGCTGCTGCCTCACAACTCCTCGGTGCTGGGCGGGCGAATCTTCTTCCAGGGCGTGGACCTGATGCGCGCCGGGCAGCAATACATCCGGGGCCTGAGAGGACACCAGGTCTCGATGGTGTTCCAGGACGCCCAGGCGGCCCTGAACCCGGTAGAGCCCGTGGGATCTCAACTCGAGGAAATGATCCTGCAGCACAGCAACATGTCGCTACGAAACGCCAATCGCCTTGCCCAGGAGATGCTCCTCGAGATGGGACTGCCCGATCCCAAGCGTATCATGGGGCAGTACCCATTTGCCCTCAGCGGCGGCATGTGCCAGCGGGTGATGATGGCTATTGCCCTGGTTCTTCGCCCCAAGCTGCTCATTGCCGACGAACCGACCTCAGGCCTCGACGTGACGCTGCAGGCCGAGATCCTGGAGCGCCTGCGCAGGCTGGTCAGTGAGCAGGGTTCATCGGTGCTACTCATCACCCACGACATGGGTGTGGTGGCGTCTATGGCCAAAAGGGTTGGAGTGATTTACGGTGGCCGCATTGTCGAGCACGCGGAAGTGATTCCGCTGTTCCACCGTGCCCAGCACCCGTACACCTGGTCGCTGCTACAGTCTCTGCCACGGCTGGACGACGCGGGCCGCTCGATACAGCCGGTTCCGGGCAACCCGCCCGACCTGGTCAACATGGGCGAGGAGTGTCCCTTTCTGCCGCGCTGCTTCAAGGCCACGAACCAGTGCCGCTCCCAGCCGCATCCCCTGCTGGCGGAGACAGAGGAAGCACACTACGTGGCCTGCTACAACCCGGTCCAGCCGCAGGATGGGGAGTAGAGGTAAGTAATTGTGTAGGTGGCAGTGGGACTTATGACAAAGCCCTTTGCAAGGGCATTGAGAATCCGCTGGTGGTGAGTTCGTCGAACCATCAACGGATTCTGGCGACCGATCCTTAGACAAGCTCAGGAATAACGGCGTGGTCGTTTGAACCATTTCAAAATGGCCCTGACTTATGATAGTTGCGGCTTGCGTGTAGAGGTATGTACACCCTATCGTAAGTGTAAGGGTCTTTGAGTCTTCCGGTTTGAGCTATAAGATGCCTGCTATTCGTGCGAAATTGGCAATCTGCGGAAATGACGTTGGGAACTGAAAGCCTCGACTGTAGCGGGACTTGGATGAGAGGGCCAACATGAAAGAGTTTGTGATGTCTCCCAACACCCGAGGATTAGCGGCGAATCGAGATAGATTATTCACGGAAACAAAGTCGTTGGTTTGATCCAGCTTCTTGGTCGCGGTTGGCGGGGTGAACTCGCAGGAATAGCTTCGGCTGCCAGAAAGTCCGTTATCATCGCGGCACCATTTATCAAGTATGACGAAGCGGCCTGGTTGTGCAATCTGCTGCATGAGGGCGTTGATGTTTTGACCCTCGCCAACATTGACGCCGAAGCTGTCAGTACCGCGGCTTTGGACTTGGCAGCATTACGTTGCTTGACAGACTTCTCATACTCATCAAGATTGATTGCTCTGTCCACTCTGCACGCCAAGGTATTCGTCGCTGATGAAAAGGCAGCGATTGTGACTTCAGGCAACTTGACCCGCTCGGCACTCGACAGCAACTTGGAATATGGCGTCCTGCTCGACGAGCCGAGGTTGGTCCAAAAAATAAGTGACGATATGCTCTCGTTTGCTCGTCTTGGTAGTCCGGTGGACTTAGAGACTATTGATGAGCTGACTAAATTGGAGGTCGAACTTCGACAAGCCCGATCTGACGTCATCAAGGAGGCGACCCAAGCGGCAAGACAGAGATTTGACCGGGTAATGCGGGAAGCCCGACCTGCTATGGTTTCCGCCCAAGTTGGAGACCGGACTGCCCATGCGGTTTTCGGGGAAGCGATTCAGTTCGTACTGGCGAAAGGGCCCCAGGCTACCAAGACAATTCAGCAAGAAGTACAGCATCTAATGCCAGAACTCTGTGACGACAGTGAAATCCTGATGATCAAGGGAGAACGCTACGGCAGAGTCTGGAAGCGCCGCTTTCGACACTCGCAATTGCACCTAAAGCGCAGAGGCGTAGTATCCTACAACCCGAGCACGAGAGAATGGGCGCTGAAAAACGAGGATATATCCACAAACGAGTAGCCTCCAGCTAGCTGGGGGCTTAAGCCTACAGATTTCCGCTTTCGCCGGAATGACGGGTTAGGCATTGCGCAGGCTTTGAGATAGTTTCTATAAATATATTTCAGAGGGAAATCCACGGGCACTACGAAGAACTTCAGCTTGGGACAAGGGCAAGGGAAAGCATAGTGAAAGATGGTAAAGGCGGAGTCTTCATCGACGATATGGCAAAATTGAAGCCGCCTTTGGAATTAACCAGAACAGGATCTCCCTACCGCCTGGGTGCCGATTCGGCCACCAGCAGCTCTAGCGCGAGTTCGGGATCCACGCGGCCCTGCTTGATGGACAGGTCGGCCTCCAGCAGCCGATCATAGCGCCAGGCAATATCCTGCCGGGTGTGGCGGCGGGCCTGCTCCATGGTCTTGCGGACTACAAAGTCCGACGAGGTTCCCAGGGCCCGTTTCAGTTCGTTCTGGGGCACACGCCGCTCCATCGAATCGCGGGCCAAGGCCAGCAGCCGCAACTGCCGTTCGACCATGGCAATGATGTATTGCGGCTCGCGCCCGTCGTCCCGCAGTTGGGCCAGCAGCCGCAGCGCCACCTGCGCGCGGCCGTCGATCATCGCGTCCACCGCCTCGAAGATGCTTGCTTCCCGCACCTGGGACACCATCTGCCGCACGTCCTGATCGCTGATCTCCCGGCCGGAGGCGTACAGCGACAATTTCTCCAGCTCCTGGTCCAGGGTCCGAAGCTCGTTGCCCACCAGGTCGGACATCGATCGAATGGCGGCCGGACTTATGGCCGCCCCCTTGCTTTCGGCGGTGTCCTTGATCCAACGTGACAGCTGTTCGCCGCGAGGGGCCGTCACCTCCTCCACCGTGCTGACCGGCCGGAGTGCGCGAAGCAGGGTGTTGTTGGCGTTGAGCGCCCCGTCTGACAGCAATAACAGGGTGGTATCGGGCATCTGTGGTATGGCGTCGGCCAGCGCGTGCCATGCCTCCGCCGCGCTGTTGCCGCCTCGTCGTCCCCGGCCACCCGGGCGCGATTCCCCGGTAGCGAGCAGGCCTTCCACCAACACCAGGCGCATCGGGTCCAGAAAGGGTAGCGCCTGGCACAGGCCCAGCAGTTCCTGGGGAGACAGCTGGTTTCCCTGCATCCGGTGGCGGTTCGCCTCCAGAAGCGCATCGGCGCCGTGCTCCAGCTCCAACGCCGCCACTCGCTGCCGCACCAGGAAACTGTCGCCGAAAATCACGAAGGCAGGCAAATGAATCTCCACCGGGCAAATGGGAACCAGACTCCATTTTAGCACCCGTAGATCATGCTCCGCCGTCGTCGCATGATGCTGCACCAGGGCAATTGCATTTGGACCATTTGGATTCGTCATTCCCGCTGGACTCGTCATTCCCGCGATAGCGGGAATCCAGAACCCCCGGGGAAACGCCCTGCGTCTACATCATCGCCAGCAAGCAGGACGGCACCCTTTGCGGAGGGGCGGGATCACGGACGGGGGCAGGATTGATTGTTATGCGACGGTGTACGGGGGCTCTGGATTCCTGCTTTCGCAGGAATGACGACGTAAAGATGAGGATGACGGATGATGTTAATTTCAAGGAGGGACAGTCCCCCGCGCGGTTGCAAGTGGCGATGGTGCCTGGTCTGTGAAATAATGAACCGTCTTTTCGTTAATCTTTGCAATCTGCAATTCCCGGACTTAGCTGATGAAATTTGGTCTCTTCTCTCATGTGCCTTGGCCCGAGGGCGTGGCGCCCCGGCAGGTGGTCGACAACATCACCGAGGAATTCTGCGTCGGTGAGCAGCTGGGTTTCGACAGCGGCTGGCTGGCCGAGCACCACTTCTCACGCTACGGGCTGGGGTCGGCGTCGATGATGTTGCTGGCCAACATCGCGGCCCGCACCACCACGCTGCGGCTCGGCACCGCGGTCATCATTCCACCCCTCCACCACCCGGTGAGGCTGGCAGAGGACACCGCAACGCTGGATCTGATCAGCGGCGGAAGACTGGACGCCGGGTTCGGCCGCGGCACGGCGGGCTACGAGTACACCGGCTACAGCGTCGATAGCGATGAGAGCCAAGAGCGGTTCCAGGAGTCCGTCCGCATCATCGAGGGGTTGTGGACCACCCCCGGCTTCACCTTCGAGGGCGAGCACTTTTCGGTAAAGAACGCGAACCTCGTGCCGCCACCGGTGCAGAAGCCCCATCCGCCCTTGTATCTCGCCGCCACCCGCAGCCAGGAAACGCAGGAATTCGTCGCCGCCAGCGGCCACTCGGGGATCATGGGCGTGGTGCTGGATACCGGGGACGCCCTGGACCTTTCCAACCAGCTGATCAAGGACTCTCGCAGGGCCGGGAAGGAAATGGACATCGGCGGGATCCCGTTTTTCCGGTACTTCTACGTCGCCGAAACCGAGGCCCAGGCCCGCCGCGACAGCGAGGCCGCCCTCAACTGGACCATGGATGTGAACCAGTGGCGACGCACCTACCAGGGCGGCAGCGAGGTCTATGACAGCCTGGAGGACTTTCGTCGCAAGCGAACGGAACTCCCTCCGTCCTTCGAATACCTGTTCGAGCACCGGGCCTTCATCGGAGATCCGGACCAGATCATTGCCAAGATCCGGGCCCTGCAGGATGCCGGGATCGGTTACTTTGGCTGCAACTTCTCCTTTGGCGGGATGCCGCAGGACAAGGTGCTAAAGTCCATGGAACTGTTCGCCCGCCAGGTCATGCCAGAGTTCGCGTAGAAACCTCGCAGGACAGCCCAAACCGGAGGCCGTGAATGACCACCCTGGCCCAAACGCTAAGCAACTACGCGACGGCGCTTCGTTACCAGGACTTGCCCGCTGAGACAGTCCACCTTGCCAAGCGGTTTATCATCGACACCCTCGGCTGCGCCCTCGGCGGCTACAGCAGCGAGCCGGCCCGGGTGGCGCGCGAAATGGCCGACATGGTCTCCAGCACTCACCCGGCCACCGTGATGGGGAGCGGCCGACAGACCAGCCTGGACCTAGCGTCGTTCGCCAACGGCGTGGCCATCCGTTACCTGGATTTCAATGACGGCTACACCAGCAACGAGTCGGGGCATCCCAGCGACAGCATCGCCGCCTCCCTTTCGGCCACCGAGGCCGCGGGCGGCAGCGGCGCACAATTCATCCTCTCCACTGTGCTGGCCTACGAGGTGTTCTGCCGCTTGTGCGACACGGTGGACATCAAACCGCGGTTCGACCACGTTACCGTCGGAGGCACGGCAAGCACGCTGGCGGCAGCGCGAGCCTTGGACTTGGGACCGGAACGGACGCTGCAGGCCCTCAACCTGAACGTCGCCTCCAACCTGGCGCTGTACCAAACGCGCATCGGCGACGTGTCGATGTGGAAGGGCTGCGCCTACGCCAATGCCACCCGCAACGCAACGTTCGCAGTGATGCTGGCGCAGCGCGGCATCACCGGGCCCTCGCCAGTGTACGAGGGGGCCGGCGGCTATTTCAATGCCGTTACCGGACGGCCCTTCGAACTGGAGCCCCTCGGCGGGAACGGGCAGCCTTTCAAGATCGCAGAGTGCAGCATCAAGCGGTTCCCGTTGGGACAGTACTCCCAGACCATCGCCCAGGCCGCCCTCGACGTTCGCGAACGGGTGCCCGGCGGCATCACGCCGGAGAGCGTGGCAGAGGTCAACATCGCCACGCTACAGACGGCGGTCAACATCATGGCCGGCGACCCGGAGAAGTGGCGGCCCGCCAACCGCGAGACCGCGGACCATTCCATGCCCTACACCGCGGCCATCGCATTGCTTTACGGAGGCGTGGAGAGCCGACACTTCGACGGCGATTTCCTGTTCGACGAGGGGATTCTTGAGCTGGCGGGCAAGGTGCATGTATCGGTGTCCGAAGAAGCCAACCGCCGCGTCCCGGAGGCCATGCTGTGCGACCTTGAAGTGGTAACCACGTTGGGCCAGAGCTATTCGGCGCAGGTCGCATACCACAAGGGCCATTACAAGAACCCATTGACCGACAACGAGGTTGAGGACAAGTTCCGCTTCCTCGCCGCGGAACACCTGCCTGCCGACCGCATCGATGCACTGCTTGACCACCTGTGGCACATCGACGAGGCACCCGACCTCAGCGAGCTATTTCGGCTGACGAGGTTCGAATAAGATCAACAAGCTGTTCTTGTTACCCGTGGGCGAACTACCGAATCATCTCGTCATTCCCACACTTTCCCGTCAATTCGCGAAAGCGGGAAACTGAGGAAAGGGTCCCGGCGTTCGCTCCACGCGAAATCGGTCTTCTGGCTTCCGGCTTTCGAGGGAATGACGAGTACTGGATGCCCAAGGGTTAGTGTCCTATCCACCCACCAGTCAGGAAACAAGGGGGACAAGCCATGCCCAACGCGCACGGCAAGATCATCGCCAACACTGAGCGCCTGCACCGGCTGATGGACGAGGAGGGCGTTTCGGCCATCGTCGCCCGCTCCGGCAAGAATTTCACCTACCTGTCAGGGTTCGCTTACCCCGGAACCCTGGCCCGGCACCTGGAATTTCCCGACTCGCCGAGGGAGGTGCTGCTGGTGTGGCCGCGGGCGGGCGAGCCGGTGATGGTGCTGAACTCCTACGCCACGCCGCTGGCCCGCCGCGACTCGTGGCTGGAGCGTATCGAGGTCTACGACGACTACGCGGAGTCCCCGTACCAGCGTGTCGCCGATGTGCTGGGGAAGCTGGGCCTGACCGGAGAGACCGTCGGTTTCGAGAAGAGCTACATCAGCGCCAACCGCTGGGAGGAGATCACCGCGCTGCTCCCCAATGCGCGGCTCGTGGACAGCACTGAGCTGATGGACCGGGTTCGCTGGATCAAGACGCCGGAAGAGGTAGCAGCACTGGAGGCCGGCGCGCGGCTGCTGGACGAGGCCTACCTGGAGGTACTGCCCACCGTCCGCCCCGGAGATACCGAGCGCCTCGTGCATAGCCGCATCATCGAGGGTTGCCTGCGCCGGGGCGCCAACTGGGCCCACGGCATTCTGAACTCCAGCCGCAACACCGTATCCTACGGCGGAGAGGGTGACGTGGCATTCGAGGCCGGCGACATCATCCGCAACGACTATGTGTCATACCTCAACGGCTATCCGGGGCACCAGTCTCGCAGCGTCTGCGTGGGGAATCCCTCCGACGAGCAGATAAAGGTCTATCAGGTCACGCTCGACATCTACCGCGCCACCATCGAACAATGCGTCCCCGGCGCCAAGACCTCCGATATCTACCACTTCGCCAACGACAGGTTCCACGACGCAGGCTTCCAGGGCAACGTGTCGCTGGCAGGACACGGAGTTGGCGCTTGGTGGCACCAGCAGGAGCCGTACATGGTGCCCTCCAGCAACCGCGTTCTAGAGGAGGGTATGGTGGTGGCCCTCGAGCCGCACATAGGCTACTGGCACCTGCAGGACATGGTGCAGGTAACCGCCGACGGCCCCCGGCTCCTCTCCCCCCTGATCAACACCGACGAGATGATGGTGGCGGGATAGGAGGGTGGTATAACCAGCAGGAGCCGTACATGGTGCCCTCCAGCAACCGAGGGAGCCTACAAGGGAGAAAGCCTTGGCCACGGCAGAGGGTTTTCAGTAGCCGCACCGGGCCTCGAGAGCGGTCTATGGAGGCTGGGAATCGCGTGATAGTGAGACCGGACGCAGCAGGATGCACTCGCGGACTTGGGGACAGGACGGTGTCCTGACGTAGATATTCGAGTAGAAACTTTCGGTTTAGTATCCGAAAGCTCCCATTGGCAGTCCGATACTATCTCCAGTAGTCCCACTGTATTGGATTGATCACTGCCGGAGACTATATCGTCATTCCGGCCTTGAGTAGGATTCCATAAGTGCTGGGAAAAGGCTAACGCAAACAGCGCCAGGGTTCCTGGAATCCAGCTCAAGGCCGGAATGACGGGGCCCGGGGCCCCGTCCATCAATTCTTGGGTGACGGACTATTAGTACCTAGTCAGACCCGAAACAAAAGGTTCTTTTCTGCGAGGTAATCCACTGCGTCGAGAGCACCGTAGTTTCCTCCCGTCGCGCCTCCTACGCCGAGACCTCCTGGTGGCGGGGATGGAAGCCGGTGTGGTCGTCAAACGCCCCGGTCTCCGGGAATATCTGCTGGTACAAGCCGCGGGTGCGGGCCTTGATGGTCTTGCTGACCCGCAGGTAAAGAGCCGTCGAGTCGGCCTGCTGCTCTTGGTACATCTGGCTCTGCAGGGGGCTGCCGTCCTCCATCTCCCAGATGCACAGGTACTTGAGCGCGCCTTCGCCTTCCTCCAGCTTGAACCGGCGGGCGCTGACGTAGCCGGGAATCTCCATCCGCTCCGGGAGGTGCTGCTCGTTGTACCACTTGTTGAATTCAGCCTCGTCCTCGGGATCAACATCCATTGTCACCACCAGGACCGTGCTGCCGATGTGTTGCGTAGGGGCGCTGCCGTTCCGGTCTTGCATGAGTCCTTCACCTCTCATTCATTGAAGCTTGACCTGATTGTCCCTGAATCTCCGGTGGCCAGTATAGCAATGAGGGCCGGCCCCGGTTGACGCTATACCGACATAACGGTATTGTGTCTGCGATGGTAAAGCTAAAAGTGAATGGGGTCGAGCGGGAGGCGGAAGCGCCGAACAGCCGCCTGCTGCTGGACTTCCTGCGCTATGACCTGGGGTTGACCGGTTCCAAGGAGGGATGCGCCGTCGGCGTCTGCGGCGCCTGCACCGTGCTGGTCGACGGCGAGCTGTTCGCCTCCTGCATCACCTTGGCGGCAACGGTTGCGGACTCGGAGATTACCACCATCGAAGGCATCGCCGACGGTGGCAATTTGCACCCCGTACAACAGGCCTTCATCGACCACGGAGGGTTCCAGTGCGGGATCTGCACGCCCGGCCAGATCGTGGCTGCCAAGGCCCTGCTGGACGTCAACCCTCAGCCCACAGAGTCGGAGATCAGAAACTGGATGATGGGCAACCTCTGCCGCTGTACCGGCTACTACGGCATCCTGAACTCGGTGGCCGCAGCCGCGCGAACCAGCGGCCAGGTCCAGTGATCCGTAACCAGTGATCGATTTCGAATTTCATAGTCCCGACTCGCTGGAAGCTACGCTGGAATTGCTGGAGCGTCACGGCGACGACTCGCGCCTGATCGCCGGGGGCACGGCCCTGGTTTTGCAGATGAAGCAACGGTTCGCCCAGCCGGCCCACGTCATCGGCCTGCGGCAATTGTCGAGAACCGACGGTCTTGACGCCATTGACGAGAACGGCGACGGACTGCGAATCGGGGCCCTCTGCACCCTGAAGCGACTGGAGGACAGCCCACTGCTCCGGGAGCGAATTCCCCTGCTGGCAGACACAGTTAGCCGTGTGGCCACCCGGCGCATTCGCAGCATGGCAACCGTCGGAGGAGCGTTGGTCAACGGCGATCCGAACCAGGACCCGCCGCCCACCCTCATCGCCCTGGGAGCGTCGGTGGAGCTTACCTCCAGCTCTGGAAACCGCGTTTGCCCTGTGGAGGAACTGTTCATCGACTACTACGAGACCGATGTGCGTCCCGGCGAGGTGTTGACTGCCCTGAACGTCCCGGTCCCGGCATCGAACGCTTGCGGCGCGTACCTCAAGTTCCTGCCCCGCACCGCCGACGACTACGCCACGGTGTCCGTCGCTGTGATGGTCTCTCTTTTCGAGGACAACGTCTGCCAAGACGCTCGCATCGTGCTGGGTGCCGCGGGTACGACGCCCATCCGGGCCCGCGCCGCCGAGGACCTGCTGAAGGGACAGCTGGTTACCGCCGATGCCATGCGCGCCGCCGCCGCCACGGTGTCCGGCGCCGTAGACCCACTGGACGATTTCCGCGGCTCGGCCGATTACAAGCGGGACATGGCAGGGGTGTTCACCCGCCGCGCCCTGGAGCAGGCGCTCGCATCCGGGCCGATGCGAGGAGCTGTGCCGCAGTGAAGCTGGAAAACAGTTGCGTCGTCCCTGCCAGTGCGGCCAAGACTTGGGACTTCCTGATGAACGTGGAGGCCGCTGCAAGGTGCGTTCCAGGCGTCGTGGAGGTAGCAACGGAGGACGGCCGCTACCGCGGCACCCTGAAAGCCCGGGTTGGCCCCATGAGCATATCGCTCTCCGGCACGGTGAAGGTTGAGGAGCAAGACTCCAGCCAAGGGCGAGCCCGGTACCTCGTCGAGGCCAGCGACCGGCGCATCGGCGGTGGCGTGAAGACCGAGATGCTGGTCCAGCTTAAGCCGACATCCTCAACCGAAACCGAGCTGGTCATCGAGACCGACACCACCTTTATGGGCCGACTGGGTGAGCTGGGCCAGCCCGTTATCCGCCGCAAAGCCCAGTCAACCATCGAGGAGTTCGCCAGGAACCTGGCCCGGGCGCTGGAGGCGTTGAAGTAATCCCAAAAAGGATGGCGGCCAGGACGCAAACCAATTCTGACCATAGGGGATCGCCGTGTGCGGCATTGTTGCTTACGTCGGCCAGGATGAGGCTTGGCCCATAATCTATGAGGGCCTGAAACGGCTCGAGTACCGGGGCTACGACAGCGCCGGTATCGCCGTTGTCGACGACACGGGCGCGCTCCACCTGCGCAAAACCGTCGGCAAGGTAAGTGGCCTGGCTGCGGAAATTAACGGGTCGGCCCCCCGCGGTTCGCTGGGCCTTGGCCACACCCGCTGGGCCACCCATGGAGCTCCCTCCCACGACAACGCCCATCCCCACACCGACTGCAGCCATCGCGTGGCGCTGGTGCACAACGGCATCGTCGAGAACTACCTTGAACTGAAACGGCGCCTGACCGCCTCAGGGCACGTTTTCAAGTCAGAAACGGACACCGAAGTCCTCTCTCACCTGGTCGAGGAGGGAATGTTGCAGGGGCTCAGTTTCGAGGATGCCTTCCTGCGGATGGGGCGAATGGTGCAGGGCTCGTCGGCCATCACCGCCACGTTGCAGGGGGAAGACGGTCCCATCTGTGCCTTGCGGTTGGGTTACGCAGGGGGAATCGTCGTGGCCCACCACGACGGACAGGGCATCGTCGCCAGCGACCTTCCGGCCCTGCTGCCGGTGCTGGAACGGGGACAGGGGGCCCAGGAGGTGGGTTTCCTGGAGGGCGGCGAAATGGCCGTGGTCAGTCGTAACGGAGTGCGTTACTGCGACCTGTCGGGCCGCTCCATCGCCAAGCAGTGCCGCCAGATCTCCCGCGACGACGTCCTGGTGGACAAGGGCGGCTACCGCCATTTCATGCTCAAGGAAATCATGGACCAGCCCCAGGCAATGACCGCGGCTCTGCGCGACCGCGCCGACTTTGCCAGCGGAACCATTCACCTGCCCGACTTTCCGCTCCTCCCGGCCGCCATCAGGCAACTGGACCGGGTGGTTCTCATCGGATGCGGCACCAGTCTGCACGCCGCGCAGGTGGGGCGGCACTACATCGAGCGGCTGGCCGGCATACCTGCCGAGGCGGAGAGTGCCTCGGAGTTCCGATATCGCGACCCGATCATAGGCCCCCGCACGCTGGTGGTGTCCATCGGTCAATCCGGAGAGACCGCCGACACCGTCGCCGCCATGCACCTGGCCCGCGAGAAGGGCGCGACACTGGTCACTATCTGCAACGCCGAGGAGAGCCAGGCCGCGAGAATCGCTCACGGAGCGATATACATGCGCGCCGGTCTCGAGGTCGGCGTCGCCAGCACCAAGACCTTCATCTCCTCGCTGACCATTCTGCAACTGCTTGCCGCTCATCTCGGTCAGGTCCGTGGTCGCCTGGACGCCGACGCCACACGACTTCTGGCTGACCAGCTGGCCCGCGGTCCCGGACTCATCGGAGAAGTGCTGGCCGAGCCGGATATCTATCGCGATATCGCGCGGAAGGTGGGGCAATATGACAACTTCCTGTTCCTGGGCCGCGGCGCCAACGCGGCGATTGCATCCGAGGGCGCACTGAAGCTGAAGGAAATCAGCTACATCCATGCCGAAGGCTACCCGGCGGGGGAGATGAAGCACGGCCCCATAGCACTCATCGATCCGGGGATGTGCACCGTGGCCCTGGCGCCCCGGAACGGCCTGCGGGACAAGACGCTGAGTAACATCAAGGAAGTAAAGGCCCGTGGCGGCGTTGTCGTTGCCGTGCTGACCGAGGGGGATCTTGACGGCGCCTCCGAGGTAGACTACCCGCTTTTCATTCCGGAAGCATCGGAGTTGTTGCTGCCCCTGGTTGCCACCGTGCCGTTGCAGCTCCTGTCGTACCACATCGCCCTGCTGCGGGGTTGCGACGTCGACCAGCCGCGCAACCTGGCAAAATCGGTGACGGTCGAGTAGGAGCAATTCCCATTGCCCGCGCGGTTCGTTCAACTGCATTGAATGATGCGGCAAGCCTGTAAATCGCCCGGCAACAGAGCGGCAAGGTCTTGCAGTGAACCCTGTCTGGGTGAAATGATAGTAGGACTCGGGCGATTGCGTCCCTGACGGCCTGGCGCGAGTTGCCAGCCAGACATCGGGGCGTTTAATTTGACATAGGAACTGTGTAGATGTACCTCAAGCTAGACCATCCTCCGGTTTCCCTCGACGATTACCTCCCCTACATGTACCCAGCGCAAGCGGATGAACTGCTCACTCTGGCCTCCGAAATGCGCCAGTTCCGGATGGCGCACCTCAACAGCACCGCCACCGGCGGCGGAGTGGCCGAAGTGCTCCAGTCCTTGGTCCCCCTGTTCAATGCCCTGGGCATCGAGACGGAACGCATCGTCATTAATCCCACTGACCCTGAATTCTTCAACGTGACCAAGAAGATCCATAACCTCCTGCAGGGTGCTGAAGGGACGCTGACGGAGCAGGAGCTGGAGGTCTATCACGACAACATCCGGCGGGTGGCCAAGGCCATGAGCCAGGACAGAGTGTCCGCAGATGTCTGGTTCATGCACGACCCGCAGTTGCTGCCTCTGGCCGGCCTGCTGCGCAACAATGGCCAGGCCGACGCAAGGGCCTGGTTCTGGATCTGCCACATCGACCTGACCCGCCCCAACGAGAACGCCCTAGAATCCTTGCTCCCCCTGCACACCGACTACGATGACCTGATCTTCTCCTTGGAGGAGTACGTGCCCCATGGCATGCTGAACGGCACGCCGGTGCACATTGCTCCCCCGGCCATCGATCCGCTCACCGGCAAGAACCAACCGCTCAGCGAGACGGAAGCGTGGGACATCGTTTCGGCCATGGGCATCGACCGGACCCGCCCTCTGATCACCCAAGTCTCCCGGTTCGACCTCTGGAAGGACCCATGGGGCGTGATCGACGCCTACCGCATGGCCCGGCAGTCGGTTCCGGGCCTGCAGCTGGCCCTGCTGGGACTGTCGCAGGCAGCCGACGATCCTGAGGCCGCCGAGGTGCTGGCAAGCGTTGTCGACCACGCTGCCGACGACCCCGATATTCACCTTTACCACGACCCCAGCGACCTCTCGGTAAGCATCGACCTGCTGGTCAACGCGTTCCAGGTGGCGTCCTCCGTCCTGATGCAGAAGTCGAAGCGCGAAGGATTCGGGCTCACCGTGACCGAAGGAATGTGGAAGGGCAAACCCATGATCGGCGGTGACGCCGGCGGCATCCGGCTGCAGATCGAGGATGGAGTCAGTGGGTTCCTGGTCTCGTCGCCCGAGGAATGCGCCGAACGCGTCGTGGCTCTGCTGAGGGACAACGAACTGGCCATCCACATCGGCGCCGCCGCCCACGAGAGCGTCCTCCAGAAGTTCCTGTTGCCCCGTCTGGCCCTCGATTACCTGAAGGTAGCCAAGGAGCACGCCGGCTGAACCCAAACATCTGTCTGCTAGAATGAGCAGACCGCCAACGTCGAGGGTGCGCGAGCCAGTGCATTCCACAGGAAAGCGACACCGTTCGCATGGAAACGCAAGGGGATCTGCGACAAGCCGCGCACTCGCTCAGGGACTTGGCTGGCAAAGAAGATTGACTGGTTGACGCCGTGAACAACCCCACCATCGTAGTGCTGATCGACGGGCTTGACCCGGAATATCTGGACGCTTGTGAAGCGCCCAACCTTTCGGCCATGGCAAGGAGTGGGTTCCGGGTGGACGGGCGCGGCATGACGCCCAGCGTCACCAATGTTAACAACGTCTCTCTCGTCACCGGCAGCTACCCCGAGCAGCACGGCATAACATCCAACTACCTCCTCGACCGGGAGCGCGGCGAAGAGTTCTACATGGAGTCCAGCGAGTTTCTGCGCGCCGAGACCATGTTCCAGCGGGCCACTGCATGCGGCATGCGCTCCCTGCTGGTAACGGCCAAGGACAAGCTGCGACGCCTGCTCAGCGACGGGGCCACCGTCAGCATCTCTTCCGAGGATCCGCCGGGCTGGGTGGTCAGCGGCGTGGGCGAGCCACCGCCCATCTATTCGCTGGAGGTCAACCGCTGGGTGCTGGAGGCGGGCCGCTACGCAATGTCGCGCGAACCCTTCGACCTGGTGTACCTGACCACCACCGATTACGCCATGCACACCTACGGCCCCGGCCACCCCGAATCGGCGCGCCACGTGACGCTGCTGGACGAGGGGCTGGGCGCCGTCAGGGAGCAGGTCCCCGGCGCCCGGATGCTCGTAACCGCCGATCACGGAATGTCCGACAAGACCCGGATGCTCCACCTGCCCGGGGAGTTGGCGCGGTACGGGATCTCCGCTCGTGCCGTGCCGGTCATCAAGGACCGTTACGTCGTGCACCACTCCAATCTCGGCGGCAGCATCTACGTTCACCTGGAAAACTCCGTGGACCTCAACGCCGCGGTGGACGCCCTGCAGCATCTGGACGGGGTGGAGGAAGCGGTCCCTGGCGAGCAGGCGGCGGCCCGGTTTCACCTGATGCCGGAGCGCGTCGGCGACATTTTCGTGCTGGCTGACCCATCCACCGTCTTCGGAGACCCGTCTGAAGTGGCCATGCCACCCAACCTGCGCTCCCACGGCTCGGCCCACGAGACCACGGTGCCGATCATCGGCTGCGGTCCGGGCCTGGACGGCGGCGGAGCCGCGGCGCGTTTCCGGCAAAATTTGGACGTTGGCCGGTACGTTTTCGAAGATGTGCTTCCACCGCGCCCCGACGGATTCCTGGCATGAACGAGATGCCCGAACATTCCAATACGATTCGCGTCGCGGCGCCAGCCACCACCGCCAACCTGGGTCCGGGCTACGACTGCCTGGGTATGGCGCTGGACATCTGGAACACCATCGAGGTGGAGCGACTGCCAGGGGACGCTGCCCCATTTGTGACCGTTTCCGGCGAGGGAGAAGGAGAGCTGGAGAACGGTGCGGAAAACCTGGTCTATCGATCGATGGAGTTCCTCTACCGGGAACTGGGCGAACAGGTGCCGCCGGTCAAAGTCCGTTGTGTCAACGAAATTCCGCTGGCCCGGGGCCTGGGCAGCAGCGCCGCCGCCATCGCGGGAGGGCTGGCCGCAGCCAATGCCCTGTCCGGCGGAGGGTTCAGTTCGCGGGACCTGCTGGAGATGGCTGCGACCATCGAGGGGCACCCGGACAATGTCGCCGCCGCCGTGATGGGCGGTCTGCAACTGGTGGTCACCGACGAAAGCACGCTGTACACCATTCCGGTCAGCGTTCCCGCCGCGATCCACGCCGTCCTGTTCATCCCCCAGAACCGTATCGCTACGGTAGACGCGCGAGCCGTACTGCCACAGCAGTTGACGGTGGCTGATGCAGTGCACAACATGTCCCGCGTCGGCCTGCTGGTGGCCGGGATGGCCACCAACCACCCCGAGTACCTGGACGTGGCCACCCAGGACAGGCTGCACCAGCCCTTCCGTCAGCCCCTGTTTCCTGCCATGAAGCTGCTGATGAAGGCCGCACGCGACGCCGGCGCCCTCGGGGCATTCCTGTCCGGCAGCGGCTCCACGGTGCTGGCCTTGGCCCAGGGCCGCGAGATGACCGTGGCCTACGAGATGGCCGAGGCCGCCCGCCAGGCTTCCGTCGAGGGAACGGTAAAGGTGACACAGCCGACCGCCCTAGGCGCGCATCTGCTATCTTAGATATGCGAATGAATTGCTATGCCTATCTTTAGCGTCGATATAGCCATTGGCCATCCGTCCGGCGCCGATCTCACAGAGGTGTTGGCGCTGGCGGATACCGGCGCGCATCACTCCGCGCATCACTCTATGATGCCGGAGTCGCTATTGGCGCAACTGCATATTCAACCCATCGTCGAGCGCAACTTCACGTTCGCCGATGGTGGAGTGGAAACGCTTGGAATCGGCCAGGCCCGTATTCCCATGCACGGGGAGAAATGGACCTGTCCAGTCATATTTGGCCCCGAGGGGAAATACCTGCTGGGGGCGACCACGCTGGAGGCGTTCGATCTTGCAGTCGACCCCAGTCGTCAAAGGTTAGTTCCGGTCATTCACCCTGAAAGGCCGTATTTGACAGGCAGCTGACTGACCGGGAGGCTTTTGTCCCGGACAAGTTTTCTGATCTACTCTCATTTGTACAGGTTGGCAGGCAAGTTCGGATGCCCCTGATTGTCCAGAAGTACGGCGGGTCCTCGGTGGCCGACGCCGAAAGGATCATCGACGTCGCCAAGCGCATCGGCGCGGTCCGGCAGGGTGGTGCGGACGTGGTGGCCGTGGTATCCGCCATGGGCGACACCACCGACGAACTGATAGAACTGGCGCACACCATCTCCGCTGAGCCGCACGCCCGCGAAATGGACCTGCTGCTCTCCACTGGGGAGCTGGTCTCGTCTACCCTGCTGACCATGGCGCTCCGGGAACTGGGTCACGAGGCAATCAGCCTCAGCGGACCGCAGGCAGGTATATTCACCGACACCAGCTTCGGCCGCGCCCGCATCAGCCGCATCGAGCCGGGGAGGGTGCGCCGCGAGCTGGACGCCGGGCGCATCGTGGTTGTGGCGGGTTTCCAGGGCATCACTGCCGAGGATGACGTAACCACCCTGGGCCGGGGGGGCTCCGACACGACCGCAGTGGCCATTGCCGCTGCCCTGCAGGCCGACCGTTGCGAGATATACACAGACGTCGAGGGTATCTACACCGCAGATCCCCGTATTGCTTCGGACGCCCGCAAGCTCGACGAGGTGGGCTACGAGGAGATGCTGGAGCTGGCCAGCCTGGGCGCCAAGATGCACCCCCGCTCGATAGAGTTGGGCGGCGTCTACCGGGTCCCGATTTACGTGGCCTCCAGCTTCAGCGACGCCACCGGCACGCTGATCCACGCCATGGACAACGGCCCGACCGATGCTTTCGCGACCGAGCCCCCCGTCTTGGGGAACACTGACGCACGACCGGCTACGCTGAAGAACCCCTCGACCGGCAAGCAGCCCGAGAGGCAGATGGAAGACAGAATCAAAGTCACCGGCATAGCCTACAACGCCAACGTCGCCAAGATCACAGTGCAGAGCCTCCCCGACCGGCCCGGCCTGGCCGCGGCGCTATTCGAGCCGCTGGCCGAGGCCAGCATCAGCGTGGATACCATCGTGCAGAACACCGGCCGTGACCAGTCCGCCGACATCAGCTTCACAGTCAGCCGGACCGACCTCCCGGCCGCCGTCCGTTTGGTGGAGGCGGTTGCGCCGCAACTGGGAGCCGCCGGGATTGTCAGCGCCAACTGCCTGGCTGCCGTTAGCATCGTCGGTTCCGGCATGCAGAACACGCCGGGCTACGCTTCCAGGATGTTTCGCCTGCTGGCCAACGGCGGGATCAACATCGACATGATCACGACTTCTGAAATCCGCATATCCTGTATAATTGACGAGGCACAGGGGAGCGACGCCGTCCGCCTCCTCCACGAGGGATTCCAGCTGGACCGCAGCTGATACAGCCGAAACACCATGGCCCGCTACCGGGCGCGGCTGGGGTGAAGGGCAGCGGAGTGGACCAGGTCGGCCATCTCCGCGATGGCCATGCGGATTCCCGACTTCGATTTCGTTTCCTAGACTCCGGGAGTGATTGCCGTATTTCGCACTCCGTCCCCCAGCCGTCTCAGCCCATCCTTCTCTCGGTTGTAATTCCGGCCTACAACGAGGAATTGCGCATATCGCAGACGGTCCGGGAGGTCGTCGCCTACCTGAACGCGCAGGACTACCGGTGGGAGATCATTGTTGCCGATGACGGTAGCGTTGACGCCACCGCCGCACTGGTGAACGAGGCCTCCGGTGGGGACACAAGAGTCCGCGTCCTGCCTCTGCACCACGGCGGAAAGGGATGGGCCGTGCGCAACGGTATGCTGGAGGCGTACGGCGAATTCCGTCTGCTCTGCGATGCCGATCTGTCGGTTCCCATCGAACAGGTGGAGCGGCTGCTGCTCCCGGAGAGCGGCGCCGTCGATGTAGCCGTGGGCTCGCGGGAGGCGCCCGGAGCGGCTCGCTACGGGGAGCCAGGGAGCCGCCATCTCATGGGCCGCGTGTTCAACACCCTCACCCGCCGGTTGGCTGCACCCGGAATCGCCGATACCCAGTGCGGTTTCAAGTGTTTTCGGGCCCAGGCTGCCAGGGAACTATTTAGCCGCTCCACCATGAACGGCTTCTCATACGACGTCGAAGTGCTCCATCTCGCGCACCGTCTCGGGATGACGATAGCCGAGATCGGGGTCGACTGGCATTACCGGGAACACAGCAAGGTCAGGCCGCTTCACGACGCCTTTTCGATGACTCTGGATTTATTGCGTATCCTGTGGCGGCATCGCCGGTCTCCCGGCCGCTAGATTTCGACTTCAACGTCCAGAGCGCAAAGCACCAATTTGCCATAAAATCTCCACATTTGAGGTTGATAATTCTATTGACCACTGGCCTGATGCGGGTGTATCAGTAGAATGACACAATTAGAAATCACGCAGCCGTGAGTTGTCCGGGAGGAGTAACCGTCCATGTGCGGCGGTACGGAGGTACCCGGCTTTCCACATCGGGCGAGGCAGGAAACGGAAGGAAGAAATGAGCTCGGAAACTACCGCCTCCGTTGGGGGGGCAAAGTTCAGAAAGGATTTGGATCGCGAGGCAGTGGGCCTGGCGATGAGGGGCGAATGGGAGCGGGCCGCCGAGGTGAACCGCGCCATACTGGATCTCTTTGCCGATGACGTTGAGGCCATGAACCGGCTGACCAAGGCTTTGATGGAACTGGGCAGCTATGATGAGGCCAATAGCGTAGTGGACCGGGTCTGCCGGATCGCGCCATATAACAACATTGCCCGCAAGAACCGCGCCCGGCTCGACCACATGCGCACCAGCGCCTCCGCCACCACCAGGCACGCCCGCCGGACAGCCGGCGCGCCGCAACTGTTCATCGGCGAGAGCGGCAAGTCGGCGTCTACTAACCTGCGGCATACCCCTAGCGAGCTGTCGCCGGCACTGGTTTCACCCGGCGACCCGGTGCAGTTGGTGATCGAGCATCGCGGCATCAGCGTGTACACAGACGACGGCGGGTATCTGGGGCAGATCGAACCGCGCCTGAGCCACCGCCTCAGCAGGCTTATCGAGGGCGGCAACACCTACGAGGCGGCCATCATAGGCGCCAGCGACGATGGGATCAGCATCATGATCCACGAGACCTCGCGGCACCGCAGCCTGCAGCACGTTGCCTCCTTCCCGAACCGTGCCGCGCAATTGCCGGCAAAGGCGCGCCAGGACCCGGACGACTCCGTTGCCACCGACGACGAACCCGACGAGGACGATGAGGGCGTGATCGACGAGGAGGAACTGCAGGCGGCCTGGAACGAAAACGAGTAGGGCCTCTGAATCCGGCAACCGGAATTCACCATAGGGAAAACCAGTTCATGTAGGGGCGCACAGAGGTGCGCCCTTATTGTTTTGATATCTGGAAATGCCGGGATACCAGAATGTGGCGCACGTCTGTGCGCCACAGCGCCAGATAGGAGAATCGGGTGTACTGGACGGACTGCAGCGCAGGCGCTCTTCAGTACAAAGACGGGCAGAACGGCCACGGGATCAAGGGTGAAGGAAAGAGAGGACCGCTAGATCATGAAGACAGGGTGATCATCCCGGTTGATGCGGGTCTCGCCCACGATCCCTTCCCGCAGAAACTTGGGCAGGGCAAACATACCCCGGTGAGTTTCCCCGTCGTAGTGGCGCAGCGGCTTGTTAATGCGCCGGGCGATGTCGGCATCAACCTCGGGATCCGGCCGCTGCCGTAGCGGAGAGTCGGAGGCTATGGTGAATCCCCACAACGTCTGGAAGGCGGGCACGTGCACCTGCGCCGCCGCAGCGTGGGAGAATACCTCGCTCAGGGTGTTGTAGATTGTGGTGAAGCATTCCTGGTGGTTGGGCAGGCCCGCCGGTCCCGACTGCGTAACCAATACCCCGCCAGTGTTCAGGCGCGACTTGGCAATCCTGTAGAACTCATCGGTGTACAGCAGGTAGGCGGTCCCTTCCTCCAGAGGGTCGACCAGGTCAAGGATAATCACGTCGTAACCGGGGCCCCCGGACTGCAGGAAAGCGCGGGCGTCCTCGTGCCGGAGCGTAACGCGGGGATCTTCGAAGCTTCCCTGGTGATGATTGGGCAAGTGGGCGCGGCACAACTCGACCACTTCGCGGTCGAGGTCGATCATGGTGGCGCTCACCACGGACCGGTGGGCTAGCACCTCGCGCAGGGTGCCTCCCTCGCCGCCACCGCCGATGAACACCGACTTCGGGTCAGGGTGGAACAGCATCGCTGGATGAACCAACGACTCGTGGTAGATGAATTCGTCTGCCTCGGTCGACTGGGTTTTTCCGTCCAGGACCAGGCTACGTCCGAAAACAGCGGAGTCCAGGACCTCAACCTTCTGATAGGTGGTGGCCCCGGAAAAAAGGACAGACCGTAGCCGCAACAAAACGGCCAAGTCAGGGGAAACGCTCTCTGCGAACCAGTTACCGGTCAGTTCCATTGGTCGGGGGCCTCAGCGAGAAACTGGCTGTGCCACCAGCCCCCGTTCAATCTCCTTGAACTCCGCGTCCCGGCATTCCAGCTGCTCGGCGAGACGGCTGGCTGCGTCCATAGGCGAAAACGTGGCCCCGCACGTGAAAATATCAGCGGCGGCATAGCCATATTCCGGCCAAGTGTGTATGGAGATGTGGGACTCGGCGATGGCCAAGACACCGGTTACGCCCTGGGGGCTGAAGCGGTGGAAGGATTCTCCGACGACTGTGGCGCCTACGTCGTTGGCGGCCGTCAGCATCGCCTGACGTATGTAGTTGAGGTCGTTTAGCAGCGTGGGATTACAGTCCCTCAGTTCCAGCAAAACGTGACAACCTAGAACGGTCAATCCACAGGCCCTCCCTTTCTGTCATAAATTGACGTCGCTTTTGCGGGTTTGGCGTTGGGCGACAGTGTGTAATTCTATATGGGCCGCAAGCTGTATTCAACTGTTATTATGTCTACTGGCCTCGAAAAATACCTGCCGGGACGGTTGACATCCCGTCCCGGCAGACCATCAGAGGCCCTTATCCCGTATAGTCATTTTAATCCATTCCAGTGCATCTTTGAAGGACGCCACAAGCGCGCTTACGGCTGGATCAGTACTCGCACCGCGCCGTCGGGGTCCTTGCGCTGGGTCAACAGCCGGTGGCCGGCCTGCTCTGCCCAAAGTGAAACGTCGTAGATGTTCAGCGCATCGGCCAGGATTGCCTCGACGAACGACTCCCGGTCCTGCCCCATCTGGCGCGTCAGCGCGGCGATGACGCCGGCGCAGCTCTTGCCTCGCCCGTCGATAACCACCCACCCGTTGGCGGTGGTAACCGACGGGGCGTCGGCGTGGACGGCGATCTCGCCGCTCTTGCGCATGTCGAGCTGCCGCTTGAACTCGGCCACGGCCTCCCAGGCCACGGCCCGGCCCCGGTCGCCGGAGGCACAGACTGCCCCGCGCACGCCCACAATGTCCGGGTTGATACGGGCCAGCTCGTCCAGGTCGCTGATCTTCAGGTGGCCGGACAGTGCAGTGCTCATGCCCAGCTGCTTGCCCTCCAGGATGATCTGCCGCAGCACCGGCTCGGGCATGAAGTCGAACAGGTTCCTCCCGTCCTTGGTCAGCGTGTCGATCAGGAAGCCGTCGCAGTCGCCGTCCTTGGCGAGCTGCACCATCAGGTGCGGGTCCAGCCCGCCCTCGTACAGCTCGTTGTCGGCGAACAGCGAGCCGACCAGCTTGGTGTTGAATCCGTCCAGGGCCCGGCGCGACTCCTGCAGCACCTCTGCGGCGGTGTCGTAGTCGGCCACCCGGAACCCCACCTTGACCGAGGTGGCATCCATCATCGCGGCGGCGTAGACCGCCATGGCCACGGTGCCGGCCTGGTTGGGCACCACGCCCAGCGTAACGCTGACGTGCTTTTCCACGGGAATGATGCCCCGCACCTGCCGCACAGTGGAGGGATGGCCCGATCCCACCATCGCTTCCTGCAGGTTCTTGACGTCCACCACGTCGGCGCCGCCCTGTTCGGCTTCCAGTGCCTCGTCGACGTTCTGGACGCTGACCATCAGCAGCATACCGGAGGCAAAGTTGTCGTTGCCAGTGAGCCACGCCGTACGTGATTGCGTGTCCGTCGGCCGGGCGTATACCGGCCGGGGACTATAGGCCGGCCGTTCCTCTCTGCGCTCCGCAATGACCCAGGGACTGCGGATCTCGGGAACACGGGGCTTCAGAGGCTCCAACTCCTCTCGCAGTTGCGACTTCTCCGACGGAGTGAGGTCCAGCAGCGGCAGGCGGGGCGGCCCTGCGGCCATTCCCATCAGCTCGCCCCAATGCTTAACCAGCGAGACAGGCATAGCGCCGTTGTATTTGTCCACCGTCCGGGTCCACCAGGCGTCGGACAGCTCGTTCAGTCGGCGAAGGTGCTGGTCGTAAAAGGCCTCGTCCAGGTCGCCCTGGCAGGCCCGCTCGATCCAGCGCACGTAGTTGTTGGCGCCGGGAACGTCAAAGCGCCAGTCGGAGGTGTTGGCGAACATCACCTGCTGGTTGATCCCCAGCTCCTGGCCCTTGAAGTAGATCCACTCGTCGGGGGTGCTGATGACGGAATCCTGGCCCAGCGTCAAATGCGCCTCGATGGAGAGCTGCTGGTTGAAGCTGGCCTCCTTGACCCCCACCACGTTGGGCAGGCGGCACAGCCGCTCCAGCCCGTTCACGCTCATGGTGATGCCAAACTGCGGCGAGTTGTAAAACATGATGGCCAGGTTGGTATGCTCGGCCAGCAGCCTCACATATTCCACCACCTGGTCCTCGACCTTGGTCACCATGTAAGGCGGCGCCACGATGAGCAGGTCGTAGTCCAGCCGTTCCGCGTGGGCGGCCAGCGACAGCATCTCCGGAGCCGAGGTATGGGTTACGTGGGCACCGATGGGCCAGCCGCCATTGGCCTCCCCGGCGACGGTCTCCATCACGTCCAGCCGTTCCTCGTGGGTCAGGCTCCAGAACTCGCCCATGCCCCAGGTGCAGCCGGCGCCGACGGTACCCAGGCTACGCACGTGGCGGATGTTCCGGCGCATCCCCTCCCGGTCAAAGCGGTTGTCGGGGGTGAAGGGTGTTATCAGCGTCGTCCACTGACCCTTCAGGGTCTCCCAAGCCCACTCCTGGGCCTCCTGTTTGCGGTAAGTTGCCATTGCGCTGCACACTCCTTCACGAGCGTTTTAATCCTGGTCCTTTCCAAACTTCTGGCGCCAATCGTCAATGTATTTGATAATCGGCTCCAGTTCACCCCGAGGCCGTCCGTTACTCTCAAGGCTTGCGAGCAACTCCACCATGTCTGTAACGGCATGGTCGTAGCACGCGCGATCCCAACATTCCCCGCACCAAAACTCTCCATTGTCCGGAAATCCCTCACAGCAGGCATGATGATCACACTCTTCCCACCCGCTGCAAGGACAAACCTCGATTTCCAAATTCGGCTCAGTAGTCGCCAAGGCAATCTACTCCTCGACAGCCCCGTTTCGTACTTCATCCGGCAATAGGGACAGGATTTGGGTGATGCTCTGCCGGATGGCTGGTACCAGAAGTTCTATGTGTTCTTTGGTTCTTACAGGCAAGTAGAAATTGTGGTGCAGACTACCTGCGGCCTCAATGCTTGCAGGAAAGGCGGTATCGTCAATTTCCCGACTTAGCAGGTTGGTGAAGTTCATCAGGCTGCGATGATCATAGATCACCGGCCCACGCCAGGCGTCTACGGCGTGGACGGCCTGGGTTACGCTGCCCCACAGCAATTCCCCTGCCTTGCCCGGCTCATTTTTGCGCAAGGCTTCCAGTGCGTTGCCCATGTACTGATGGCTATGGAAAATGTGAATCCTGGTGGCCTCTATGTCCGGTGCCGGGGTTGCCATTGGTGAGTCCTCCGTAAGATATGCCGTCGTGTGCAGTCGCGCCTGGCTCGGTCTACTCCTCGTCGCCGTACTGCGCCTTCAGCGAGTCTACCACGGCCGGATCGGCCAGGGTCGTGGTGTCGCCCAAGGCGCGGCCCTCGGCCACGTCGCGCAGCAGGCGGCGCATTATCTTGCCGCTGCGGGTCTTGGGCAGCTCGGCGGCGAAGTGGATGTCGTCGGGCCGGGCCATGGCCCCGATCTTCCCGACCACGTGGGCCTTTAGCTCGGTGACCACATCATCCGATATATCCACACCGTCCTTCAGCGTGACGAAGGCGACGACTGCCTGTCCCTTGACCTCGTGTTCCTTGCCGATGCAGGCGGCCTCTGCGACCTTCTGGTTGTCCACCAGGGCGCTCTCCACCTCCATGGTGCCGATACGGTGGCCGGACACGTTGATCACATCGTCCACCCGGCCCAGCAGCCAGAAGTAGCCGTCCTCGTCCAGACGGGCGCCGTCAGCGGTAAAGTAAATGCCGTCGTACCGGGACCAGTAGGTGTCCTTGAAGCGCTCCGGATCACCGTAGACGGTGCGCAGCATCGACGGCCACGGCCGCTTGACCACCAAGTATCCGCCACCGCCGGGGCCGACGGGATTGCCGTCCTCATCCAGAATCTCCGCCTCGATGCCCGGGAATGGCTTGGTGGCCGAGCCGGGCTTGAGGGTGGTCAATCCGGGAATCGGCGCAATCATAATGCTGCCGGTCTCGGTCTGCCACCAGGTGTCCACCACCGGGCAGCGGCCTCCGCCAATGTGCTGCCAGTACCAGACCCACGCCTCCGGGTTGATCGGCTCGCCGACGGTACCCATCAGCCGCAAGGTGGACATGTCGTGCCGTTGCGGGTAGCTCTCGCCCCAGCGCATGAAGGTGCGGATGGCCGTGGGCGCGGTGTAGAGGATGCTCACCCCGTACTTGGCTACCACGGCCCAGAACCGGTCACGGTCAGGGTAGTCGGGAGACCCCTCGTACATAACGGTGGTGGCGCCGTTCGCCAGCGGGCCGTAGACAATGTAGCTGTGGCCGGTAACCCAGCCGATGTCTGCGGTGCACCAGTAAACATCGTCCTCTTTCAAGTCGAAGACCCACTTGGCCGTGGCCTGAACGCCAAGCAGGTAGCCGCCGGAGGTGTGGACGATACCCTTGGGCTTTCCGGTGGTGCCGCTGGTGTAGAGCAGGAACAGCATGTCCTCGCTGTCCATCGGCTCCGGCTCGCAGGTCATTGGCTGGCCCTCAACCAGGTCGTGCCACCAGATGTCGCGGCCGTCGACCATCTTGTCGTCAGCACTGCCGGTGCGACGAAGCACCACCACCTTTTCCACGCTGGGCGAACCGTCCAGCGAGTCATCGGCGTTCTGCTTCAGGGGAACGATGCCGCCACGCCGGTAGCCGCCGTCAGCTGTGATCAGCAGCTTCGACTCAGAGTCGTTGATGCGGTCGCGCAGCGACTCGGCGCTGAACCCGCCAAACACCACGCTGTGCGGCGCCCCGATGCGGGCGCAAGCCAGCATTGCGATGGGGAGCTCCGGCGTCATGGGCAGATAGATCGTCACCCGGTCGCCTTTCTTGATGCCCAGGCTTTTGAGCCCGTTGGCGAACTGGCAGACCTCGCGCAGCAGGTCGCCGTAGGTGTACACCTTCCAGTCTCCCGGCTCCCCCTCCCAGACTATGGCGGCCTTGTTGCGCCGCCCGTTCTTGACGTGACGGTCGATGCAGTTGTAAGAGACGTTGAGCTTGCCGCCGATGAACCACTTGGCGAACGGGGCGTCGCTCCAGTCAAGGACCGTATCCCACTTCTGGAACCAGTCGAGCCCCTCGGCCAGGCCGGCCCAGAACCCTTCAGGGTCCGCGGCTGCTTTTGCGTAAATGTCTGGGTCGGCCATATTGGCCAGCGCTGCAAAATCGGCGGGCGGCGGAAAGGTCCGCTCCTCCTGAAGCAGTGCGTCAATGCTTCCCGTGCTCTGAACCATCGCTACTCTCCTGGTCTGCTCGTTAGTCCTGTTTAGTTCGTAATGCGCTCCAGCTCTGCGCCAAGGAATCGAGTTCTGTCGCATAGTTCTGTGAGCCCCTAGTATAAACGCTGGAGAACCGGTCTAGCAGTCGCGTCATCGCCAGCATCGCCGGGCTGATCCAGCCGATGGTTTCGAGGATCAGCCGGTGCTGCTCCGGCAAGCTCTGCCAGTGCCAAATCGGTTCGTAGTGAAAGACACGGTTGCGAAGGCGTCGGATGCGGTCTAGGCGGGAGCGAATCGCTTTCCGCTTCCTTAAGTGAAGAGGTGCGTGGGGGAAGACTGCCCGAAGCAGTTTCCGCCATAAAATTTGTTCATAATTGCTATTGAAGAGATTCTCCCAAAATCCGAAATTACATTCAGCTATGTATCGCCCAGGAGTTGCTTGTACTTTCAGTTTGGCAAATTTTTCGCCGATTTCCTCTATCTGTTTCTTTTCGTAACCAATCAACTGACTCTTGAACCAGAATTCGTCTCCGAATTCCTCACAAGCTGCGTCATGAAGATTGTTACGAAGAGCCACCTCGATACCTTGCAGAGCAGGATACAGGCTCTCGCACAAGGTTAGGTTCCATAGATAAGTGCCAAAGGCCTGGGCCGCATCGCCATTTGGACTATGGTTGATGTAGGGTTCCAGCCTGCTGTGGGAAACGGCTCGCCGGAATTCCCTGAAGTACTTGGGTTGACACATCTCGTCATCCTGTGTAGGATACCTAGTGGAAGCCCCGAGTGCTCCTCTCCCAGCCTTGAGCCGGTGATGAGTCCGGGGCAAAGTTTTGCCCGCCCTCTTTGCCGCCGCCACGTTCCGATCGGCCTACAGCGATGGTAACAGTTAGCGCGGAGGCCCCGGATGTTCCCCTCCCGGTTTTCTGCAGATGACCACTAAAGACGCCGGGGCATTGGCTTTTCTTGGGCCGTCCCTTCCTTGAGGGCCCGCCAAGGGCCCGCCGAGGGCCCGCGCATTTTACCACCGCAGCCTCCACGCCCTCCTCTGATGGTCACGGTTAGCTGCCCCCGCCATCACCCCTTGCCCGTATAGCGTAGAATCCTTTCACTATGGATTTACGCGACCGCACAGCCGCTGAACCCAATTGCCGTAGCCGCTCCCCGGGTTTTCCGCTTGGCTGCCGCTGACGCCGCTGTCGGCCCCCTCATCCACGGCGGACGCTGGCGCGACGTAATGATCGGCACCACCTCCGGACTGGCGATGTTCCTGGCTGCGTTGGATTTCTCGGTGAACGTCGCGCTTCCGAACATAGCCGCCGACCTCGACGCCGACCTGCAGAGCGTCCAATGGGCGCTGGTAGTGTTCATGGGCGTCAGGGCCAGCTTGGTGCTGGGCGCGGGCAGCTTCGCCGATCGCTTCGGCCTTCGTCGCGTCTACCTTTGGGGCGGAATGGCCTACTTGGTCTCCATGTTCTGTATCGCCCTCTCTCCCGACCTTGCGTCGGTGGTCGGGTTCCGGGTGCTGCATGGGGTCGGCACGGCCTGCATGTACACGGTGGCCCCGGCCATCGCCGCCAACCTGTTTCCTCCGCATCGTCGTGGATTGAGCATGGGTTTTACCACGGCGAATCAGGCCCTGGGCATGGTGGGAGGCACCATTGGGGCAGGGCTGCTGGTGGGATGGATGGGATGGGAGATGGTGTTCTGGGGAAGGGTCCCTTTCATGGTGGCTGCCCTGGTTCTGGCCTGGCTGTTCCTCGACCGCGACCCGCCGATGTCGGCTGGCTCCAACGGTGCGGAGCGGAGTGGCCCGGCTTTTGATCTCACCGGTACTCTGGCTGTGGCCGGTGGACTGATTTGCCTGATTATCGGCACGAGGCTGGGACGGGACATCGGCTGGGGAGCCTGGCCGGTGCTGACCATGCTGGTGCTGACTCCAGTGCTGCTGTCCCTTTTCTGGCGAATCGAACGAACTGCCGGCTGGCCGGTGCTGCCCCTTGGTCTGTTTCGCAACCGGGGGGTCGTCGTGTCAGGCGCCTGTTCGGGCTTTGTTTACCTCTCTGCCTTCGTGGTCTGGTTCATCTTTCCCTTCTACGTCGCCGATACCCTCGGGCGAGGACCCGAGGTGTTGGGCGCGATGATGGCGACGGCCTCCCTTTGCGGCGTGGCCATGTCCCTGCTGGGAGGTTGGCTTAGCGACCGCGTCGGCACTCGGATCGTGGGCTCGGTGGGTATGCTCAGCATCGCAGCTGGACTTGCCACGATGGGAATGCTGGACGCGGAATCGTCTTTGGCCGAGGTGACGCTGTGGGTGTCGCTCACCGGTGCCGGCAACGGCATGGTCCAAGCAGCCTGTTACTCCCTGGTGATGCGAAGCGTCAGCCCGGAGCGGTTCGGGACCGCGGGCGCGATACTCTCTCTGACCCAGGCACTGGGCTCGATATTCGCCATCGTGATTATCGGCGGAGTATTCGCGGCTCGCGGAGACCATCACTTGGCCCATTTGGCAGGGAGCGTGGGAGCGGAGGCCACAGCATTCCTGAAAGCCTACCACGACGTGTTTATGATTGGGGCAGCGGTCGCCTTCGTCGGAGCGCTGGTGGCCACGTTGGGCCGCCCCCCGGCTCCGGTTCGGGATACGCCATAAACCGGCGCTTCACGGTTTGCCCCAGGCCATGTGCTGAAGGAGCGAACAGCCCGAGTTGGACCGAGCGGCTGGTATTGGGCGGTGCTGCAGAACTCTCGGCCAAGCGGGCCCAGTCCCCGGACTTCCCGCCCTGGCCCCCGGGGCTGCCGGACGCTACCACCGCTTGTACGGCAGGAATTTCCCCGACATCGTTACCCTGACGCGGTCACCGTGTTCGGGGTCCTCTTCTTTGTCAACGTTCATCGTGAAGTCTATGGCGCTCATTATGCCGTCGCCGAACTTCTCGTGGATCACGTCTTTCAGCGGCATCCCGTAGACCTGCATTATCTCGTAGAACCGGTAGATCAGGGGATCAGTTGGTACGACAGGCCCCAGCCCTTTGGAGGGAGGATCGGTCAACTCGTTTGCGACTTCCGGGCCGACGCCCATTATCTCAGCCAGCTTGAGGGCCTCGTCCTGAGGCGCACTGGCCTGCCGGTACAACAGCGAGGCCACCCACACCTCATCCCGGCCGATGGCTCTTCCCAAGTCCGCAAAGCTCAGTCCGGCGGCCCTTTTGGCGGCCAACAGTATTCGCGTCGTTTCTGCAGGTTCCAACATGCCCTCCCGCTGCCATCGGAAATGGGAAGTGGGTCGCGGCCAAGTATATCAGCCAGTGAATAACCCACGGCAAACCTCCCGACAGAACGATTGCAAAGTCTGTTTATATTTGCTCATCGTGAGCCTGTCGAGCCTTCGGTGGCTTGAACGGGCGTCCCCCGACAGGCTCAGGATGAGCGGAAACCAACGGACGGCGTCACTTTGCGATCGTCCTGAACCTCACGACCGGGTCTTTTCATTTTCACTTTTGGGATTACAGGCTCCCGTCCTTCCCGCGAAAGCGGGAATCCGGGGAGTCCTGCTAAAGCCAACTTCGCCACAGCAAGGGCCTGTGGATTCCTGCTTTCGCGAGAATGAAGGGGAGAATGAAAAGGCCATGACCTCACGACCCAAGGAAATCGCATTACGACCAACTAGTCCTCATTCCTGCCCTCGGCCGTCATTCCTGCGAAAGCAGGAATCCAGAACCCCCGTGGGAGGGCAGGGTGGGCGTAAAGATCCTCAGCGCCCAAACGGTAATGGACTCTGGATTCCCGCTTTCGTGGGAATGGCGGGACCTCTGTGGCCTGTAATGGAAACCTGAAATGCCCTGGCCTCACTGCAGGGTTTTTTAGTTCTCACTCTCCCTCCGGAAGAGGGCTGGGGTGAGGGCGATATGCCGGGGCTATACGATGGCCGCTCACGAAAGGGAACGCCCCAACCTAACCCTCCCCCGGAAGGAGAGGGAACAAATGAAAAGGCCCTGACCTCACGACCGGGTGTCCGTCAGATTTTGGCGTGGGGTTTTGTTCCGATACTCATACGGCGCCAGGGATGGTTGGCTGGTGGCCGCCGGTGAGTGGCTGGGGGAGGTTTCGGATTTTGTTCAGGGGCTCCCCTGAGGCTTGCCGGAGTAAGCCTCGGGCTGCTTTGGACCACCGGTCTGGTTTTCACCCGGCCAGCCTCCTTGGCTGCGGCCCCCTCTCGGGGGCTGGGCTGGGCCTGCCGTCCCACCGCTGGCTTCCTGGCCTTTTTCCGCAACCTTTGGTTGATCTGTGGCCACATCTCTTCCCACCGGTCGCTGCAGACCGCCGTGCGCAGGGCTGCCATCGGGTTTACGTGTTCCCTGGCCCAATGCATCCCAGAGCCTTTCAACCGGGCCTCCACCACCAGCTTGTTGGCGCTCTCCACCGCCCCGCTGCCGATGGGATACCCCTTGGCTTGGAACTCGGCATACCGGATCTGCTCCCGGCGTTTCTCCAGATATTCCAGGCTGCCTCTGACTGTCTTGAGCGCTCCGGCGTCAGTCTCTTTTACCTCCGCCAATTCCCGGCACAACGCCCTGAGGCTGCCCAGCGCCTCTTCCGGCTCTCCGTGCTTCAACCGGCGCAACTGGATTCCCAGCCACTCGCTGGCGGCGGCGGTTCCCGCTCCGAAAGCGGCCTGACCCGCCTTGGCCAGATGCTCCGCCCCGTGGCACCAGTCCAGAATCCGCACCGCGTCCGGCCGGTGCAGGCCGATGAACCCCTGCTGCCACTCGGCTCCGTCCATCACCGCACACACCTTTCCGGCGCTCTCGGTGCCGCGCCGGTGTGTTTCCACCATGGCCAGCCTGCCGAAGCTCCGGTGGTCCGTCATCCGGGAGAAGTAGGACAGGTCCCGGGCCCGCGCCGCTCCTTCCGGCTAAAACTCCGGCGCAGACTGCTCGATGATTCCGATGGCCAAGGTCTTCACCTTGGCCCATTCCCCGCCCACCAGAGGCACCATCGCTCCGTCCACGCTCAACTGCTGCAGCGCAGGTCCCAGGGGCGCCTCCCCCATCTCTGCCTCCAGCGCCTCGACCTGCTCCCTTTGCAACTCCACCAAGGCCTGCCCGCTCCTCTCGGTGACGCGGCGGGCCGTGGCCTCCGAGACCTCGGTCTGCCGGAAGTGGGCCAGCAGTTTTGCCGCTTGAGCAAAGGGCATCCAACTCCCCAACAGGACCAGGTCCTCACTCAAGCCAGGGGTCAGGGAGCCCGGCAGTAGACCCAACTCCTCATCCAGGGGGAAAAATCCCCGTCCCGCAGGCGGGGCACACTCCTCGGCTCCGCCGCAGTTCGATGGGCTGGTCCTGGCTGGCGCACAGCCTGCGAACCGCTTCTCCCCGGCTCCTCAGCCCACTCCCGCACCGGGGGCACCGGAAGCAATCATCCTCCCGGCCACGGCCGATATTCCTCGCCTCGCTGGCCAGCGCCACATCCTGGAGCAACTGGGCTCGCGCCTGGCCCAAAAGCCCGTCCAGCGCCGCTTCAATCTCGGCCAAGGTTGCCCGGGGATCCGCTCCCGCCACTCCCTCATC
The DNA here is from genome assembly GCA_965249355.1 of Dehalococcoidia bacterium. Classification (GTDB taxonomy): domain Bacteria; phylum Chloroflexota; class Dehalococcoidia; order Lucifugimonadales; family UBA3495; genus VXOI01. The sequence continues at coordinate 569,861 of CBDFLW010000004.1, read as the reverse complement.
CCCACTATCACCGTCTCCGACTCAAGGCTCCAGTTCCTCTCAATGCCCTCATCCCACATCACAACCCATCCTATGCTCTCGTTTCCTTACCTTCTACCATATCCTCCCTCACCCGTCCTCTATGCCACTCCTACGGCCTTCCGCCAAAATCTGACGGACACCCCTCACGACCGGCAATGTTGACCGCAGTCGCGGCTCTTGCTACACTTCTATTTCAGTTCGGGCGGTTAGCTCAGTTGGTTAGAGTACTTGCTCGACACGCAAGAGGCCAGTGGTTCGAGTCCACTACCGCCCACCACCAGGTAAGGCCGCTGTTTTCGCCCCGCCTGTAAAAGGTATGGCCTCCGTGTCAATCTAAGTCAATCCAAACCCGCCAACGCTTCAGGCAATGTTGCATGTCCGGTAGGGCCGACAAATTCACCAGCCATAAATTGACAGAGACTCGAGAATGAACGCCTCAGAAATCTACAAACTCGAAGCCAACCCTCGCATCCCGCAGTTCTCCGCCGGCGATACGGTACGCGTCAACTTCCGCATCCGGGAGGGCGAACGCGAGCGCATCCAGGCCTTCCAGGGGGTCGTGATCCGCCTGAATAATGGCAAGGGTCCCGCCGCCAACTTCACGGTACGCCGCATCTCCGGGGGCATCGGGATCGAGCGCATCTTCCCCCTGCACTCGCCGCTGATCGAGTCGCTGGAGATCACTCGCTACGGCTCAGTGCGCCGCGCCAGACTGTACTACCTTCGCGGCCTGCAGGGGCGCGCTGCCCGTATCAAGGAGCTGAACCCGGCGCAGCGCCGCCGGGCAGCCGAGGCCCAGGCCGCCGCTGCCATCCGCCGCGAGGAGGCGGCCCGCGCCGCTGCCGAAGCCGAGGCTCTGGAACAGGCTGCCGCTGATGCCGAAGAGGCTGCGGAGGCCGAAATCGAGGAGGTCGAGGCTGCCGCCGAAGAGGCCGTCGCCGCCGATGATGAGCAGGCCGCTGAGGAAACTCCGGTGGCCGATCAGCCGACGGCTGAGGCCGACGAACAGCCGCAGGCTGACGAATCACCCAGCGAGGCTGAGGCTGAGGCCGCAGAACAGCCCGAGGAATAGAACTCTACGATTTTCTCCTCGGCATCCCACTGAGCGCAACTCCATCCGCTCCGGCGCTGATCACGCGTGGACGAATTGAGGTACGCGGACGTGGCGGTGGACTCCCCGGTGAGACACGCCCGCGCCTTTACCTATCGCATTCCCGCCCGCCTTTCGGTGCGACCCGGACAGCTGGTCTGGGTGCCCTTCGGGTCGCAGACCCTCCAGGGCATCGTGGTAGAGCTTTCCACCACTGCACCCGATTTCGCCACACGTGACATCCTCCAGGCCGTAGAACCGTCTCCTCTCTTGGGACCGGACCACATCCAACTCGGGTGGTGGATGAGCCGGTACTACCGATGCCCCCTCTTCAATGCGCTTTCTCCGATGCTGCCCCCTGGATTCGAGGCCCACGTCCACTCGCGTATATTTCCCGCCACAGGGGCTGCCCCAGGGATTGAGACGGAAGGCAGCGACCTCCGCAATGAGTCGTCGTTGGCCATCGAGGCGCTTGAAAGCAATGGCCGGATGTCCCAGGCCAAGTTCGTGAAGCTGCTTGGACGGCGCGGAGTTCGCGAACTCAACCGGCTGTTGGAGCAGGGTGCGGTCCGCCGCGAAGTCACCATACCCCGGCCCGGTGTGATGCCGAAATACGAGGCGTATCTGATTCCGGTCCTGTCGAATGCGCCGGGAGATGACAGGCTGTCCCCGCGACAGCAGGCCCTGCTGGAGGCCGTCCGGCAACCCCCGGGGCACCTGCCACAGGGTGAAGCCAACCGGGAGTTCGGTCGCAATACGGCCGAGGCGCTGTGGAACATGGGCCTGGTGGCCCAGGAATGGTGGCGCACCTCCGGCGGTCCTCCCCTGTCCACATATGGTGTCACAGCCGACGGCCCAGAGCGGCTGATGCTCACGCCCGAGCAGCAAGAGGCGCTGTCAGGGATAACCAATTCCCTGGACGCCTCATTCGGTGCCGGGTCCACACCAGCAGTGACTCCCCTGTACGGTCGCACTTTCCTGCTCCACGGGGTGACCGGCAGTGGAAAGACCGAGGTGTACCTGCGGGCCATCGCCCACGCCATTTCCCTCGGCCGCCGTGCCTTGTTCCTGGTGCCCGAGATTGCCCTGACGCCCCAGACGCTGGGGCGGGTCAATGCCTGGTTCCTGGGCCGGGTCGCACTAATCCACAGCGGACAGACGGCACGCCAGAGGTTCGACCAGTGGTGGGATATACGGGGCGGTGCCTTCGACGTGGTGGTCGGACCTCGCAGCGCCCTGTTCGCGCCGGTTGAGAACCTCGGACTCATCGTCATCGACGAGGAGCACGAATGGACCTACAAACAGGAGGAATCGCCGCCCCTGTATCACGCACGCGCCGCTGCCCTGGAACTGGCTCGCCGCACCGGGGCTGTCGTGGTACTCGGCAGCGCCACGCCCTCCGTGGAGACCTACTACCACGCCACCCGGGGAAGGGTTCGACTGCTGACGCTTCCCCACCGCGTTACTGGGGGAGTGGATGTTGATGGTTCGTCAGCCCCGTCTCCCACACCCCTGGCCCAGGTCGAGGTATGCGATATGCGCCGGGAGTTACGCGAAGGCAACCGGAACATATTTAGCCGCGCCCTGTCGGACGGGCTGCGGGAGTGTCTTTTTGCCGGCCACCAGGCAATCCTGTTTCTCAACCGGCGCGGCTCGTCATCAATCGTGCAGTGCCGCGATTGTGGACACGTCGTGTCCTGCAGGCGCTGCACCACGTCGATGGCCTACCATTCCGGCCCCGCCCGGCTGCTGTGCCACCAGTGCAACTATTCCCGGCGCCCGTTGGACCGGTGCCCGGAGTGTCGCGGTGGCCGGATCCGCCAGCTCGGCATGGGCACCGAGCGCGTGGTTGCCGAGGTAGGTGCGCTGTTCCCGAAGGTGAGGGCGGATCGTCTCGACTCCGACGCAGCACGCTCCGCCGGGGCCGCCGAGGAGGCAGTGGCCCGGCTGGCATCAGGAGAGACCCAGGTGCTGGTGGGCACACAGATGGTGGCCAAGGGCCTCGATGTGCCCAACGTCGCCCTCGTTGGAGTAGTGTTGGCCGACATCGGACTCCACGTTCCGGACTTCCGCTCCGGAGAGCGGGCCTTCGGCCTGCTCTGCCAGGTGGCCGGGCGGGCCGGGCGTGGCGATACCCCAGGCAGGGTGTTCGTCCAGACTTACAACCCCGACCACTACGCCATTCGCGCCGGGTCGGGCCAGAACTACCTCGAAATGTACCAGCAGGAGATCGAGTCCCGCCGACAACTGGGCTATCCCCCGTTCAACCAGCTGGCCCATATCGTCTACCAAAACAGCGATGCCGATGCGGCCCAGCACCAGGCGGCTGTCATCGCCGACGAGCTGAAGCGCCGGGCCGCCGCGCAGGGCCGAACCGACCTGGAGATCAACGGGCCTGCGCCGGGCCTGCCGCCTCGCCTCCGGGGGCGCCACCGCTGGCGGATGCTCCTGAGGGGCCGCAACCTGCCGGAGTTCCTCGACGATGTGGATTTCCCCATAGGCTGCACAATAGACATCGATCCCGCCCACGTCACATGACCTTTATTCCTTGCCCGCGAAGGCGAGGATAATGGGGCCGGTGGCAGGCCCGAGGCACCCGGTTTTCAGCATCGCCAGGCCTTTGGCTCCACGAGCGTCCCCCATCGTCGTCAATCGCCGCCGCCACCTGCACTCCCGCCCAAGCCGTCATTGCCCCTGGTTCTTTCAAGCCAGGAGCGGGAACCCGCGCGGTCTTGCTGTAATCGGATGTGCTCGCTGCGGGGGTCCTGGGTTCGCTAAACTCACAAACGAAGTGGAACACTTGCTTAAGGTGTTGCCATGGGAAGAGGATACCAGCATCTCACCATTGAGGAGCGGTGTGAATTGGCCCGTCTACGTGCCGCGGGACACCCGGTCCGCCAAATCGCAGCAAGTATGGATCGCTCGGCATCAACGGTTTCCCGGGAGTTGAGCCGTAACGGTTCCCGTACTCAGGGCTACAAGCCCTCCTATGCCCACCAGCAGGCTCGTACCCGCCGCTGGACCGGTTCCAAGCTGGAGCGTAACGACTCGCTGCGCCACCGGGTCCTCTCCCGCCTCCAGCAGGGCTGTTCCCCAGAGCAGGTGGCGGGCCGCCTAGCCTGGGAGGCGGGCCGCACCATCATCTCCCACGACACCATCTACCGCTTCATCTATGCCCAGTTGGCCCGTAAGAAGGACTACTCCTGGCGCCACTACCTGCCCCGATCCAAGTCCAAACGGGGTTGGCGCGGACGCAGGGGCGGCAGCTCTCTTTCATTGATCCCCCTGGGCCAGCCCCTCTCCCAGCGGCCTCAGGAGGCCGATGACCGGGCCAATCCCGGCCACTGGGAGGCAGACTAATGCTCTTTGGCAACCGGGGCCAAGCCCTCCTCACCCTCCACGAACGCCACTCCCGGCTGCTCCTACCCCATCCCTTGACCAGCAAAGCAGCCCAACCGGTGGCCGATGCCATTACTCAACTCCTGGCCCCCTTCCCAAAGCGGTGGCGCAAGAGCGTTACCTTCGACAACGGCACTGAGTTCGCCCGTCATTTCCAACTCCACGACCTGGGCACCCAGACCTTCCTCTGCGACCCACGTTCCCCCTGGCAGAAGGGCGGGGTGGAGAACGTCAACGGCCGCCTGCGCCGCTTCTTGCCCCGGCAGACCAACCTCTCCCTTTTGCCAGAAAACCTGACTTACCAAATCGTCCAAGCTTACAACCACACCCCACGCAAGTGCCTGGGCTTCCTGACCCCAGCAGAGATACTAGCAAAATCAGTGTTGCACTTGAAATGTGAATCCACCTTCCCCCTCTCGCGGGAGTATCCGTGTTGGATGTCAAGGGTTCGGCTGGATTTCGGGTTCAGAGGGCCGGTGTGTGATTTGGTGTCCAAGGTGTGCCGCGTTGGGCGATGGCGTGGAGTTGGGTCAGGAGCTTGCGCATGACCGCTACGAGGGCCACTTTGCCAGGCTTGCCCCGCTGGCGCAGACCCCGGTAGAACTGGCGCAGTTGGCCCTCGGTACGCACGATGGAGAGGGCCGACATATACAAAGCACGGCGGACTGCGGGCCGTCCACCTCTGATGGCGCGATGCCCGCGTTGCTGTCCGCTGTCCCGGGCCCAGGGAGCCAGCCCGGCGAGTGCGCACAATCCCTTGCTGTCGCCATAGCCCAACTCGGGCAAGTCAGCCACCAGAGTGGCAGCGGTGAGGGGACCGACGCCGGGGACGCTGCGGTACAGAATGGCCTGCTGGCACAGGTGTTCACTGGACTCCAAGGCGTCCTGGTAGTCCCGGTCGAGGCGGGCAATCTCCGCATCCAGCCAGTCGATGTGGCGCTGGGTGGAGGCCCGGGTTGCTGGGTTCCAGGCCCGGTCGAGACGGTTGCGTTCTTGGACCCTCTGGTTGACCAGCTGGCGGCGGCGGCGGAGCAAGGACTGCAGTTCCTCCCGCTGGGGATCCGGAGGCGGAGATTCCTGGAGAGCAAAGGCCTGCCCGTACTGGGCGAGGACCTGGGCGTCCAGACGGTCGGTCTTGGCCTGGCGTCCACTGGCCTGGGCGAAGGCGCGGACCTTGTTGGGATGGGCCAGATGCACCGGCAGGCCAGCCTGGGCCAGTCGATGGACCAAGGGTCCCTCGTAGCCGCCGGTGGGTTCACAGACGACGAGGGCCACGGGCTGAGCCGTCAGCCAGGCCAGCAGGGCGGCGATGCCTGGGTCATCGTTGGGGAAGGGGTGGACCTCCCTTCCGCCGGAGGATGCGTCCAGGCGGGTTTTGCCCACGTCAATGCCCACGACGGCCGCTGTGGTGGTGCTTGTCATTGTTGCTGCCTCCTGTTGCAGGTATCATTCGCTGAGGTCCTCCCCACTTGCTATGCGGGCCTTGCGCCCCGGTATCCGTTCGGAGGGCCTTGGCGTGGCGTGAGGGGTGTCCTACTCCCGCTCGGCGCAGTCAGGGCAAACAACCCCGGCTCGCCCAATGACGGACGACGCGCCCCTCACGCCTGCAACACAGATTGGCCGGTCTGTGCCGCATACGCAACATACAAATGACGGGAACTCTGCGGCTTGCAGTGGAAAACTAAAAGGCCCTGGGGCGCGAATGACGTGTGATGCCGGGCAGAGGGCGGCCTGCTAAACTACCCCAGATATTCTTGCTGACACAGAGGCCCGCCAATGCAAATTACGCCCCACATCTACAGCACACACATTGAGGAGGACCCCTCCACCTTTGGGGCGATGCACCCCGGCGGCACCCAGATTTATTTCGTCGGCGACCCCTCCGACCACATGGTCGTAGTGGACTCCGGCGAACCCTACCGCTCCTGGACCAGCCAGATCCTTGCTTATCACTCAGAACTGGGCCGTCCCCGGATCTCCGCCATTCTGATCACCCATGGCCACGGCGACCACATCGGCGGCCTCGACCGGCTGCAGGAGATCTTTGACTGCGAGGTACGCTGCCATCCCGATCTCGAGCCGCGGCTGACGCACCAGTTGGGGGCAGGAATCGTGCGGCCACTCCAGCAACAGGGGACGGTGGACACAGGCGGAGGTTTATCTCTGCAAGCCTGGCACACCCCTGGCCACGAGGACGATCACATCTCCTATCACCTGCCGGCCGACAGCACGGTGTTCAGCGGGGACACCATCCTTGGCAACTCGTCCTCCAGCGTCCGTAACCTGAAGCAGTACATGGAGTCGCTGGAAACGCTGGCCCGCCTGAACCCCGAAATCCTCTGCCCCGGCCACGGACAGATCATCCGGGACGGCACTGCGCGCATAGCTTGGTACGCCAAGCACCGCAATGAGCGGGAAGAGCAGGTGCTGGCCGCCCTGGTGGAGGGTGCGGGCTCCGCGGACGAGATCGTAGCCGCCGTCTACCCTAGAAACTTAGCCGACGGCCTGCGCGCGGCGGCGGCACGCAACGTGCGCACACATTTGCAGAAGCTGGTAGAGGAGGGGCGGGTTTCCGAGGACTCGTCCACCTTTTCCCTTGTGAGAGACAGACAGGCATAGTTGGCTATGACCGCTGGGTTCAGTACACTGGCGGGCCAGGGTGCGGCATGCTGGCCAGTGTGTGGCTTGTTGCCATGGGAGCTGTACTGATCTCTCCGGTGGGCGAGTGGATCATCAAGGGCGTTGGCTGGTCTTCACTTGGGCTTGGCGTGCTGACCATCGTTGGCTGGCTGACCGGCGGAAGGCGCCAAGATTTGTAGGGGACTGCCCGCAGACAGGCCACTGTTATTGCGAGTGGGTTTCATCGATGCGGACAATCTCAGCCTGCATTACTGCTACCGCTTGGATCATCTGCTGGATTAATTCATCCCTGATACGCTGGGACTCTTCAGCGAGTTGCCGGTCCTCTTCAATTTGACGCCAACGCTGCTCCATCTGGCGTTGATGCTCCTCTATCTGGCGTTGGTGCTCCTCCATCTGGCGTTGGTGCTCCTCCATCTGGCGTTGGTGCTCCTCCATCCGCGCTTGGCGCGCCGACATGCGCAGTTGCGACTCGTCCATTTGTATCGCCAAGGCAGTAGAGATTTGTGTGAATTCCTCTAGGGCGCTGATTCTTTCTTGCATGCCATTTCTCGAACGATCTAACTAGCCAGCCGTTTCGGCCTGAACCTCAAGCTGAGGCCACCAATCGATTCTACCCCAATCGCCGCGCCGTAGCAGTCACTTATCCACCAGATACTCCTCCGTGTATGATCCCGCCCGCTATGACCCCGCCCGGTTCGGGTCCTTCTCAAGCAGTTCGATGCGGATGTTGCCGGGGGCGACAACGAAGGCGATCCTGACGCCGGGACGGATCTCGTGCGGTTCAGAAGTGAAGTCCGCTCCCTTTGCCTTCAGTTCCTCCGCCGCTTCGTCCAGGTTCTCGACGCGCAGGCCGAAGTGGTCCAGCCCCTGGTGCGGGTGGTCGGCGCTGGGCGTGGTCTCGGGCGCACACCGCGCGATGAATATATCCAGCCCGTTCAGGTCCAGGTCGACCCTGGAATTCCCGTCGGACTGCACCGATTCCACGATCCGGGCGCCGAACATCTCATTGAAGTACTTGGCTGTCTCCATGGGCTCCTGGCTCAGCAGGTGTATGTGATCGTAGGTATAGAACGCCATTAGCAGTCCCTCTCTTATAACAAAATGCCCTCTCCCCAGGAGGAGAGGGCTCTGGTCAGTGCAGGAAACGATCCCTACCTCGCCAGCCCGTAGGGGATGGCCTTGACTGCCGGGTCTTCCGACTGGCTCATCGTTTCGGCCAGCTTCACGATGAGGCCGCTCAAGGCCGTCTCGCTCCAGTACCACTCGTGGATGTCGCTGTCCGAGGCTCCGGGCCGCTGTTCCATACGCGCCTCGTAGTAGAAGGCCTTGAGGTCGTCGACGCAGTAGCGGATGAACTGCGGGACGCCGACACCCTCGGGCCGTCCGTCGTAATCCGAGTCCTCCCCGGCGGCGTAGGCCTCCAGGAATCGGATGACGCCGCGGAACCGGCGCTGAGGAACGCTGCTGACTCCCACCGCCGTGCGCCCGCCGTTCTTTTCCACCCACCGCTCGTAGTACGGCCGTAGAGCCGTCAGTTCGTCGGCAGAGTTGAGCCCCTTGGCCGAGCCGGAGCGAGCGATGGCCGAGGACTGCAGGAGGCCCTCAGGCACCGTGTCATCCTCGAACTCCTCCAGCACCGGCCCGCTATCGGCGTCCAGCAGGTCGAAGGCCGCCTTCATCACTTGGTGCTGGATCAGCGGATCGCCGGGCCGCCCAAGGACGTTGCCGAAAGCATACGGCACCCACAGCATTCGCGGAGGCTTGGTCCGCTCCGCATGCTCTTTCACCAAGACCACTCCGGTAGTGCTCATGCCGGCTTCCTCGAAGCACCGTGCCAGCACGCTGACCGCGTGCGAACAGAGGGGTCATGTGGGTGTGAGGAACACGACATCCACACCCTCGTCAAGCATGCGTCGCGCCACCTCTGGTCCCGTCTCGTTCGCCAACTCGGTGCCGTCGCGGATGGCGCCCATGAACGAGTAGTAGTTGTCCGCCAGCGACCCGATGACCCCCTGCTCCCCCAGTTCCTCCAGCCTGTCGATGGGGTAGGTCACGTTTATGTCGCGATAAATGCCCGTGTGGTCGAAGCCGATGCTGACGTGGCTCTGTATGATTTCAGAGGCCGACGTGCAGCGCGGCAGTACCCGGTACGACGAGTCACCCTTTCCCCGCAGGTCGGAGATGAAGGGTTTGTCGTCCCTTAGGTGCAAACCTGCAGAGGTTACCAGCGCAACGCGGCTCTCGCTTAGGGGCTTTCGCATGGGCGTCCAGGGAGTGTCATCGTGCTCCATGCACGGGAACATTTGCAGCATCTGCCGCTGCACTTCGCTGAGGGTCTCGAGCCTGGGCATATTCGCACCTGCCGTTGAAAATTGTTGAGACTTAGGATTGGAATGTCGAAGATTATATGCAATCCCGAGTCCACCGCCGGGCGTCCGCTGCCGAAGGCCAGGAGTAGTACTGCCCTCTATTCCTGCGGCGCCAGCGAATTCTCGATGACTCGCAAATAGATGTGAAGCATGTAGTGGAGCCACGCCGCCATGTGGGCCCAGTTCTCAGGATTCGACACGTCAAACTCCCGACGTGCGTCAAATCCTCCCTCTAGGCCACCCCACTCAGTACCGGGATCTGAGGAGAGCCGACCATCGAAGGCGTCACTCAGTTCCCTCCAGAACGACTCTTTGAACGCCTGGACCCGCAATGAAGACTCGGCCAGGGACTCACCCCTTCGCCCACGCAACCAAAGCCCGACCCCCCAGTGGTAAACCGCAAGGGATACGTTCAAGTCGGCAGAGTCAGCCGGAATCCACGCATAGGCCCTGCCCCAGCCGGGGCTGATCCCGTCGTCGGGAAACAACTCGGCATAGCGAGTCCAGAAGTCTCGCCGAAACTGGATGGCCTCGGTCGTCATACCTGCCTCCGCGGCCACGAAACACCGGGTTCAATAAACATCAGGTCGTCGAACCGGGAAACGGCCGCTCTATCCCTATGCCGCAGTACCAAGCACATCAGGACCCGGGCTGGCGGCGTACTGCCAACAGGCGAACGTTGTGCTATCGTAGCGTTGGGCGGTTCGGGTGTCAAAAGTCCGCGCCGCACCCGGGCGGGAGCCAGAACGAATGACTCCAACCATCGTAATCGCCGGCGTTAGAAGCGGCGTGGGCAAGACTACCATAGCCACGGGCATAATGGGCGCGCTGACCCGGCGAGGCTACGCCGTGCAGCCCTTCAAGGCCGGGCCCGACTACATCGACCCGTCCTACCACCAGATCGCATGCGGCGTTCCCTCACGCAACCTTGACACGTGGCTCCTGCCCAGCGCCACTGTACTCGAGTTGTACGGCAAGGCTTCCTCGAGGCGGCAGATTTCCGTGGTCGAAGGAGTCATGGGCCTCTTCGACGGTCACTCCAGTCTGGACGAAGAGGGCTCAACCGCCCAGCTCGCCAAGCTGCTGGGCGCCCCGGTGCTGCTGGTGGCCGACGCTTCCAGTGTCGCACGCAGCGTCGCCGCCGAGGTGCTGGGCTACCAGCAGTTCGACCCCGACCTGAACCTGACCGGCGTCATCCTCAACGGCGTGGGCAGCCCGGCGCACTTGGAGTTCTGCAAGCCGCAGATCGAGGCGACCACGGGTCTCCCCGTTCTGGGATATCTGCCCCGTCGCGCCGAGTTCGAGCAGCCCGAGCGGCATCTGGGCCTAGTCCCCACCGTCGAGGGTACCGTGGCCCGCCAGTGGTACGATGTCCTGATCGCCCAAGTCGAGGAGACCATCGACGTTGGGCGCGTTGCCGAGCTGGCGCGGCGGTGCTCCGCGCCGACCCCGAATCCGCAGGTCTATCCCCAAGAGCCGCAACCCAAGCGCGCCGTTATCGCTGTGGCGCAGGACAAGGCGTTCAACTTTTACTACCAGGACTCGCTGGACCTGCTGGAGGCCTGGGGCGCCGAGCTGGCCCCGTTCAGCCCGCTCGAGGACGAGACATTGCCCGAGGGCGCTGGCGGTGTCTACCTGGGCGGCGGCTTTCCCGAGTTGTTCGCCGCCGAGCTCTCGTCCAACCGTCCGATGCTGGAGTCCATCCGGCAGGCTGCGGCAAAGGGCGTGCCGATCTACGGCGAGTGCGGTGGCCTGATGTACCTCGGACGCAGCCTCACTGGATTTGACGGCGACACCCATGCGATGGCCGGACTGGTACCGGCCGCATCAGCCATGTCGCAGTCGCGCCTGTCCCTCGGCTACCGCGAGGTGGAGGCACGCGCCGACGGCCCGCTGCTGGCCACAGGGGAGCGAGTGCGCGGCCACGAGTTTCACTGGTCCACCCTGGATCGGCCACCGGACGAGGGCGAATCGGCCTACCGCGTTGTCAACCAGGGCGGCCGCCCCGACGGCTTCCGCTCCGGCAGCGTCTGGGCCACCTACGTCCACGTACACCTCGGCAGCGCCCCAAGGCTGGCCCCGCGCTTCGTCGAAACCTGCGCCGCGCACAGCAGGGTCTGATCCGGAGAGATAATCCCCTCTCCCCTTGGGAGAGGGCTAGGGTGAGGGCGTCAACCTCACCTCCACTACAAAATCATTCTTGCGAGAACGGGAAATGACCGCCAGCAATCAGGACACCACCGGCACCAGAACGGAGCCAGGGCCCCAGTCGGTGACCGGTCCCCGCATCAACAAGGGCCTGGTCATCGTCAACACCGGCACCGGCAAGGGCAAGACCACCGCTGCCATGGGCGTGATGCTGAGGGCATGGGGCCGCGACATGAAGGTCATCATGCTCCAGTTCATCAAGCACACCACCGCCAACTTCGGCGAGCAGCGGGCCGCCAAGAAGATGAATATCGAGGTGCGGGCCATGGGCGACGGCTTCACCTGGCGCTCCAAGGACCTCGAAATCTCGGCCAACCTGGCACGGGCGCACTGGGAGGACTGCAAGGAGGTCATCAGCAAGGGCGAGCACGATGTCGTGATCCTCGACGAGTTCACCTACGCCCTGCACTACGGCTGGGTGCCTGTGGAGGACGCCATTGAAGCCCTGCGCAACCGGCCCGAGATGATGCACGTGATCATCACCGGCCGCAACGCTCCGCCCGACCTGGTCGAGTTCGCCGACCTGGTCACCGAGATGACCCTGGTCAAGCACCCCTATCACGCGGGCATCAAGGCCCAACCCGGCATCGAGTTCTAGCCCTCGCTAGACGCTTTCCGGCAGGACGGCTAGAATCACCGGATACGAGTCAAACGAAAAGGAGCGGGCAAAATGACAGCCACAAGAGAGCCGGTCGGCGGCGACACCCAGTTCAACGGGCAATTTGGACCGCCGTCGGAACGTGCGGTCAAGAAACTCAAGGGCCACCTCACGCCTTGGGTCCAGGAGTTCGTTAGCAATGCTCCTTTCGTCGTGATGGCGTCCGCCGATGGCGATGGCCGCTGCGACGCCTCGCCCAAGGGTGGCAAGCCCGGCTTCGTCAAGGTGATCGACGATCACCGCCTGCTGTTCCCCGACGTGGCAGGCAACAAGTTGTTCCAGTCCTACCAGAACATCGAAACCAGCCCATACGTCGGCCTCATCTTCTTCATCCCCGGGATCAACGACACAGTTCGGGTGAACGGCCGTGCCAGCATCGTGGGCAAGGACGAGCTGGATAAGCAGAACATCGAGTTGGCGCTCTACGAGACTGACGACAACTCCCGGCACCTGCAGGGCCTGCTCATTGAGGTAGAGGAGTGCTACAGCCACTGCCCCCGCGCCCTGAAGTTCTCCAAGCTCTGGGACGCCGAGGAAGTGGCCAGCAACCGCGCCAACCCGCCAATCAGCGAACGCACCGACGAGAACTACTGGGCCCACGAATCCGGCAACTAGTTGTGGGCATTTTCAGCGTCCCGTTACAAGTCGGCAACCCCTTCACTGGCCAGCCGGAAACGGTGGATGCGGTTGTCGACACGGGCGCAACCGACTCGGTGATGCCATCGTCCCTGTTGCGGCGGCTGGGTATCGAACCGGTGCGGGCGATACGTTTTCGAACCGCCAGTGGAGAGCGTGTGGAGTACGAAGGAGGATTGGCATATTTCTCTGCTGAAGGACTCCGTTGCATCGCCAACGTCGTATTTGGGCGGAAGACACCAGGCTTATGGGCGCCACCCCGCTGGAGCAGCTATACCTCGTGGAGGACCCTATTGCCCAGCGATTGGTCCCGACTGAGGGGTTGCTGCTTTAGCCTGGTTTCTAACACAGAAGTCGCAGCAAACTGGGCCAAGTCTTCAATCAGTGAACGCACCGGCGATGACTACTGGACCCGCGAATCCTGCGAGTAGGTGTAGCGTACTCCGAAAGGGCAGCGGGTATAATTTAGGCAGAGTGGCATCTCCAAGACTACTGCCCCCGAGAGTCGGTAATGGGAAGCTTCCGGGTCCCGCTTCAGGTGGGAAAGCCGGTCAATGGACAGGAAGAAGACAGGGTGGTGACCGAAACGGTTTCCGCGCTCGTAGACACCGGTGCAACTTTCTCGATGTTGCCCGCCTCCATTCTGGAGCGGCTGGGAATCGCACCTGATGACACCGTGCTTGTCCGTATCGCCACGCACGAGATCGTCGAATTTCCCGTAGGAGAAGCTTCCCTCTCGGCTGCGGGACGACGACGCAGGACGTCCCCAGTAATATTCGGGCCTGAAAATCACTACATAATGGGGGCGACGGCCTTGGAGAGTCTGCTTTTAACTGTGGATCCGGTAAATGAGAGTCTCGTTCCATATATCGGCTACTTATAGCTCGCGGCCTAACCCCAACCAACAAGCATAGGATTAACTAATTGTTGCTTTAGCCTGGTTTCTAACACAGAAGTCGGAGCAAACTGGGCCAAATGTCCAATCAGCGAACGCACCGACGATAACTACCGGGCCCACGAGGCCGGGAATTAGGGGTTAAGAAATGGGCGCTTTCTATGTCCCGGTTGAGGTGGGAAGCACCGTTACCCAGTCTCATGTAACTGTGGAAGCAATGGTGGACACCGGGGCAATTTATTCCATGAAGCCAACTTCTCTACTTCAAGAGCTGGGCTTGGAGCCAGGCGAAGTTATCACCTTCGACATCGCTAACGGCGAACAAGTTGACTACCCGACAAGCTGGGCGACATTTGTCGTCGATGGGCGGCGTGGGATGGCCCGCGTAATCTTTGGGCCTGAGGGAGAGCATTTGCTCGGAGCAACGACGCTGGAAGACCTGAGACTAATGGACGATCCAGTAGACCGACGCCTTGTCCCTACCAGAGCGTCATTGCTCTAATCTGCCGGACTACATCAGTTGATTCACTCCGCGTCCCGGGTCTATTTGATTTAACTGCCCCGTCTGGGCATTGGTCCAACGCGAGTCGCTATTAAGGATGTTTGCACATGGTCACCATTGCCTTCGAACAGCACAAGCTATCCAATGGGATGGACGTCATCCTCCACGAAGACCACACCATCCCGCTGGTGGCGGTCAACGTGTGGTATCACGTCGGCTCCATGAACGAGGAAATGGGCCGCACCGGCTTCGCCCACCTGTTCGAGCACGTGATGTTCGAGGGCACCAAGCACCACAACCGCAGCCACTTCGAGCCGCTCCAGAAGGCGGGGGCCAACCTCAACGGCTCCACCACCACCGACCGCACCAACTACTGGGAGGATGTGCCCTCCAATTACCTGGAGCTGGCCCTCTGGCTGGAGGCCGACCGCATGGGGTTTCTGCTGGACGGGCTGGACCAGCAGAAGTTCGACGTGCAGCGCGACGTGGTGAAGAACGAGCGTCGCCAATCCTACGAAAACCGGCCCTACGGCATGGCCCACCAGCACCTGCAATCGGCCCTGTTCCCGCTGCCCCATCCCTACCACTGGATGACCATCGGCTCGCAAGAAGACCTGGACGCCGCCAGCCTGGACGACGTCAAGGCCTTCTTCCAGCGCTTCTATGGACCTTCCAACGCCAGCCTGGCTATCGCCGGCGACTTCCACCCCGCGGAGGCCCTGGAGTTGGTGAACCGCTACTTCGGCGACCTTCCACCCAACGAAAGCGTCCCCCGCGTTGGGCGGCAGGACTCGCTGCTGTCCGGACGCGTTGACATAGAATTGCGGGACAAAGTGACCCTGCCGCGCCTGTACATCGCTTGGCCTGCGCCACCGGAAGGCCACCCCGACGACGCGCCGCTGGAACTCTACCAGGCCGTAATGTCCGACGGACTCAGCTCACGGCTGCACCGCTCCCTGGTCTACGAAAAGCAGATCGCCCAGCATGCCTTCGTCCGGTACGGCCCGTCGGAGATCGCCGGTCAGCTCCTAGTGCAGGTGACCGCCGCCGAGGGCCATAGCCTCGACGAGATTGAGGCTGCGGTCGAGGCCGAGTTGGAAAACATCCACCGCAACCCGCCCACCGACGAGGAAATCGCCCGTTCCAAGAACCGCATCGAGGCCACTCACTTCCGCCAACTGGCCCGCATTGGCGGATTCGGCGGACGAGCCGACCAGCTCAACCATTTCAACGTGTTCGAGTCGAACGCCGGCCTGATCAACACCGGCCTCGACCGCTGCTTGGCGGTACAACGCGAGGACATCCTGCGGGTGGCCGGGACCTACGTCGGCGACAACCAGGTGCGGCTCCATGTCCTGCCCGAAACGCCGCTCTCGGCCGCTACGACCACCATCGATCGCAACATCATGCCGCCGCCTTCGGAAGAGCCGAGCTTCACGCCGCCGCTGCCCACCCGCGACCGCCTGCCCAACGGCATGGGCGTGACCGTGGTCGAGCAGCGCGGCATGCCCATCGTGGCCTTCGGAGTGTTGCTGGGCTCGGGCGCCTCCGCCGACCCGGCCAGCTTGCCCGGCCTCTCTGGGCTGGTCGGAGACATGTTGCCCGAGGGCGCGGCAGGCAAGTCCAGCCAGCAGATCGCCAACGACTTTGAGTTCATTGGCGCCCGCCTCTCCGTCGAGAGCCGCCGCGAGTATTCCCTCTTGTCAACCGAGACGCTGTCGAAACACTGGGAAAACGCGCTGGACATGATGGGCGAGGTGATGCTCTCGCCCGACTTCCCGCAACACGAACTGGACCGCGTGCGCCGCGAGCACCTGACCGACCTGCGCCGGAGCAAGGACGAGCCCAACGTCATCGCTGAGCAGCTGATTGCCGGCCTGGTGTATCCCGCGGGAAGCGGTTACGCCCACCCCATCGCCGGCACCGAGGCGTCGGCCCAGGCCATCACCCGCGACGACCTGGTCGCCCAATTCCGCCGTGCCTACCGCGCCGGGAACGGGCACCTGCTGGTGGTCGGCGATGTCGAGCGGGAGGAGGTGATTCGCCGAGCCGCCACCGTATTCGGAGCGTGGGATGGTTCGGCCTCCGAGGGACAAATTTTTGAAACCGATCAACAGGCCGACGGTGAGACTACAATTTATCTGGTCGACCGGCCCGGCGCCCCGCAGTCGGTGATTCGCGCTGTGCATTCCTTGGTGCCGCGCAGCCATCCCGACTACTTCGCCCTTCTGCTGGCCAACTACTCCTTCGGTGGGCAGTTCTCGGCGCGGCTCAATCAGAACCTGCGCCAGGACAAGGGCTACAGCTATGGCTACATGTCCTCCATCCAGTGGTATCGCCGCCTTTCAATGCTGGTGGCCGGCGGTTCCGTGCAGAGCAACGCCACCGGGGAGTCGGTCTCCGAAACGATTAAGGAGTTCCGCGAGGTTAGCGGCGAGCGCCCCATCACTGGCGCAGAGCTTTCCAACGCCAAGGACGGTCTGCTACGGGCCTACCCGGCCAGCTTCGAGCGTCCCGCGTCGGTACTCGGCCAGCTCGTGGCCATGGAGCAGTTCGACCTTCGTGACGACTACTTCCGCACCGTGCGTCCTTCTATCGAGGCAGTCACCCTGGAAGATGTACATCGCGCTTCCAGCACCCACATCCGCCCCGGCAACCTGCAGATCCTGGTCGTGGGCGACCGCGCCTCCGTGGAGGGTCCGCTGTCGGAGCTGGGCCTGCCCCTGGCCCACCTTACGGACGACGGCGAGAGGACCAGCTGACGACCGGCATAGACCTGCAAGCATCCTGGTTTCGTAAAAATTCTGGAACCCCTTTCATCTTTAGGCTGTCGAAAGATGGGCGGGGTTCCCTCGTTATACCCGGCCCAGCGACGAGTCCTCCCAACGCGCTGCATGGCCGAAGCACTATCCTCATTCGAGCAACTCAATTCGAGGCCGCATATGACCAGTGAACGCTTCAGGTTGCAGGTCAAGGTAGTCGTGGTTACTGGAAGGCTGATTATGCACCAATATGAACTCGCCAGTCCTTTGTCAGCAGACCCTGACGTGGTTGAAGAAGAAACCAAAATGTTGCTCTTCCAGTTGCTTTCCGAGATATACAAAGCCAATCCGTTGTTCGTTTTGAACAATCCGCCGGTACTGTACAACCGGGACCAGTTAGTCAGCATTGAGTGGGACGTATCGGGTCCCTCCCAGAATCTTGCGGAAGTTCGAAGACGGATTGCGGGTCTGAACATTCCTCGATAACGGCTGCTGGTCCTGTGGGTCGGGACACGCCCCGGCACCCAGCAGAGCGGCTAGAAGGGGGACACAGTCCCGCAACTAGAGGTAGCAACCGGATAAGGCCCGGCTTGGCGAAAAGACCGAGAGCGGGGGCGGCAGCGCACCGACGGCCTGCCCATCAGGGCCCTTTCTCAGTCCGCTTCTGTCACCTTGTGGGGAAGGTCTCCCCAGCGCCGGCAAGAATCATCGCTCTGCCCTGACCGACGGACTCGTCGGGCTATTGTGCAATGGCTCTGTCTGTGTGTCCTGCCGTGTTTCTCTGCATTCAACGTACGTGTTACATTTCACACCCGGAGGAAAACAATGAATGAAAGAGAAGAGGCACTGGACTTTCTGGCCCGGCTGGGGGGGCAACCGGCGGTGGCCTACCACGAATCGGGGGTCGCGTCGGTGGTGCGAGAGATCCTTGACGGAATCGGCATTGATTACAGCATCGATGCGCCGGGCAACATCCTGGCCAGGATTCCCGGCAGTAAACCCGACGTCGTACCACTAGCCATCGTGGCCCACATGGACCACCCCGGCTTCGAGCTCACCGAACGCCATGGCGACGGGGCGGAATTCGTGGCCGATGCGCTTGGCGGCATTCCGGCCAGCAGTTTTGCCGCTGGAGTCCCTCTGCAGGTCGTTCTGCCCGGCGGTCAACGGGCCGCCGCCGAGACAATTGGGCCATTCGGACAGGAATCTGAGCGGAGGGCCCTGGTTCGCGTGGCCAACACTGACATTGCGACCGAGTTGCCTCTTCCTGCTCCGGCAGTCTTCGACTTGGTGGATTTCGAGCTTGATGGCGAATTCATCCGCATGAGGGCGGTGGACGACCTGGCAGGCTGCGCCTCTGCTCTTGCCGCAATGGCCCGGCTGGCCCGCAGCGAAAACCGTCCCGAGGGCGACGTATACGCCCTTTTCACCCGCGCCGAGGAGGTCGGTCTGGTAGGCGCCAGGCTGGCCGCCGAGGACCGGCTGCTGCCGGTCAGCACACTGGTCATTTCGGCCGAGTCCAGCCGGACCCTGGCCGGAGCGGAACAGGGCAAGGGGCCAGTAATCCGCGTCGGCGACGCCGGCTCCACCTTCGATGCCGAAGCCGAGTCAGTGCTGATCAGGGCGCGGGAGGCCCTCAACGAACGGGAGGGCGGCTTTGCGTCCCAGCGCCAGTTGATGAGCGGAGGCGTCTGCGAGGCCAGCGCATTTGCTGCGTACGGATACAGGACCACCGGAATCGCCTTCCCCTTAGGCAACTACCACAACGCCGCCCCGGAGGGCCGGATCGAGGCGGAGTACATCCACGTCGCAGACTATCTGGGTGGAGTGGCCCTGATGGAGGAGGCCGCCCGCAGGGTGTCTGATCGCGCCAACACAGCCTTCCGCCGACGCCTGCAGTCCGTGCCTGATGAAATGCGGCGCAGGCTGTTGGGGAGACCAACGTAGCGGTGCTGCATCTTTCCCGCTTTCGGGTGAATCCAGGGTTGCCCGGGTGCGCCCACGTTCCAGACGGTCAGAGACTTTGGACTCCAGCTTCTTCAGGAGTGACGAGTCTAGTTGGTCTTAATGCGATTGCCCTGCGGCGGCGGGCAGGGTCTTTCATCTGTTCCCTCTCCCGCTGGGGCGGGGGTTAGGGTGGGGGCGTTCCCTTTCGTCAGCGGACATCGTATAGCCCTGGCATTTCGCCCTCACCCCAGCCCTCTCCCGACGGGAGAGGGAGAACTGCAAAACCCCGATGGCGCAAAGCATCCGCTATTCGCAACTCAATGAATCTGCTAAAATCCCATTCGCATTAAGTCGAGGAACCGGCCTAATCCTGTATTTGGTGCCGCTGGCCCCCGCCGAGGCGGCAGTCGAATAAGGGACTTGACAGTGTCGGCTTTCGTCGGCTCCGAACTACGGACTATGAACAGGAGGAGTTCCATGCCATCATTCTGGGAGAATATCAGATTCCCCGGCGAGCGGGAGATGGACGCCCTGAGCGGAGCGCAAGGCCAGGACATGGCCACCTACGTCAGCCATCCGCCCCCTTCAGAGGGCAACAGCTTCCCCGCCGTTATCGTCATAATGGAAGCCTTCGGGGTTACGCGACATATCGAACAGATATGCGACGAGTATGCCCGCCACGGTTACGTTGCCGTTGCTCCGTCTCTCTATCACCGCCAGCATCCCAACGCCAAGCTGGGATACGACCAGATGCCCCAGGTGCAGCAGTACATGGGCGCGCTTAACGACGACGAACTCGTCGAGGACATCAACGTCACCGTTGACTATCTGCAGAACCGCTACCAGCGCACTCGCGGCAACAAGATTGGCATCGTCGGCTACTGCGTCGGCGGGCGCATCACCTACCTGGCCGCCACCAGTTGCGCGGGCCTCAGCGCCGCCTCGGTGTACTACGGGGGACGCATCCTGGCGCCGTTTGGCGATGGCCCGGCCCCCATCGAGCGCACCAGCGGCTCGACCATCCCCATCATGGGCAACTTCGGCGAAGATGACGCCAACCCTACTCCGGCTGACGTGACCCAGATCGAGGAAGCCCTCAAGGCCGCGGGAGTAACCCACGACTTCAAGATGTACTCCGGCGCCGGCCACGGGTTCAACTGCAACGAGCGTCCCGACTACCGGGAGGACGCCGCTGCAGACGCCCTGTCCCGCACGCTGGCCTGGTTCAACCAGTACGTCAAGAGCTAAGGGCGTATAGCTGGCCGATATCGACTCTAGTCAGTAGGAAAACAATAGGACCGGACTCCTCAAGAAAGTCCGGTCCTTTGTTGATCACGCTTCAGATTTAATTTCGGTCAAACTGGGCTCAGTTGCAAATTTCCTCGCCTATGATCTCACTCGCTCTACCCCACAAACAATTTGACCAAAACAGTAACCAATCCCCCGACAAGCGCGGCCCCGATGCCGAGAACCGCCAGAAACAACCGGTCAACCCATGTGTCTATGCGATCCAGCCGCGACTCCATACGGTCCATACGGGCGTCCGCCCGATCCATCCGCGCATCGCTTTGCTCGGCGTGGCTTTCCAGGCGACCCAAACTACGGGCTATGTCCCATAGAGTGATGCCTGGCAGTCCTTCGGCTTCTTGAGTTGCCATATCAACCTCTGCTCAATATTAGCACACCGCCACTCTGGCTAATGCGGCGGTTGAGGCTGCTGTCCCTCAACGAAGGAGTTGCGGAAGCGGTACAGCGTAAACTCCGGTTCCACGGGGGCTACTGGCAGATAACCGGACTCCTCGATCTTTGCCACGATGAAGTGCGGGCCGTCGGTCGCCATTGCATTGGACAGCGCGCCCTCGTATTCCTCCAGATCGTTGACCGTGGTGGTGCTGGTGATGCCGCACGAGAGCGCCACCTGCTCGAGGTCCGTGCCAGTTCCCGTATGGCTCATCTGGTGGCCCGTCTGGCCCCAGGCCTCGTTGTCGTACGCCACCACTATCAGGTTCTTGGGACGCTCGCGCCCAATGGACGCCAGCGCTCCCAGGTTCATGAGTAGCGATCCGTCGCCGTCCAGCGAGATGATCTGCTCGTCGGTGGCCAGCGCCATGCCGAGGGCCAAGGAGGAGCAGAGACCCATGTTGCCGTAGGTGTAAAAGTTCCGGTCCCGGTGTCCGGCATGCCAGAGCTCGTCGGAGGTTGGACCAAGATTGCCCACTATGGGGCGCTCTCCGGCAAGCCGGACCGTCACTTGAATAGCATCGAACCTACGCATTTTTTCCTCCGTGCAACCTTTGGGTCAGGCATATCGCCACAGGCTGCCGGTTGGCGTAGCACAGCTTCATGGCCCCGTCCAGCAGGTTGTCCATCCGGTAGTCGTCGTCGATCGTGTAGCTGACTACGCCGAACAGGTCCAGGATGGGCACCGTCGTCCGCCCCAGGGGGACCTGCGAGATGTTAAATTCTCCGGTACCGCCCCGCATGTTGATAAAGAAAGGTATGGGTGTTCGGGCCGGGATGCACAGGCTGGCCAACGCGTTGATGCTGTTGCCAAAGCCACTTGTCTGCATAAACACGGCGGCGTTCCGGCCGGCAGCGTAGGAGCCTACGGCGATTCCGACAGCCTCCTCCTCCCGGGTGGCAGAAACCAGGTGGAAGAATGGGTCTTCGTCAATGATCCTGGTCACCCGGTGTATGGAGGTGTCTGGCACGTAGGCGATGAGAGACGTGTCCCAGTCTTTCAGCGCCTGAACTATCAAGTGGGCCCACTTTTCCGAGGGCGGTACTTCTTTATTCACGGTGTTATCCTGCTGCAATTCTGTCGGGTTTCGTCCAGCCTCATCCACGGCGTTATGGTGCACCGGTCTCCAATCCAGACCCGGATTCGGCCCATCGCGGTGAAACATATCAGCGGTACAGTGGAATGTCAAAACAGGCGCGCCTGATGGATGGCGCTCTGGCCGGCAGGGTCTTTCAATTGTTCCCTCTCCCTCCGGGGGAGGGTTAGGGTGGGGGCGTTCCCTTTGGTAAGCGGCCATAGTTTAATCGCGGCATTTCACCCTCACTCCAGCCCTCTCCCTGAAGGGAGAGGGAGAACTAAAAAACCTTGCTCTTGCCGGAGTCGACCGTACGGCGAGGCCAGGCGGTGTGTGCTAAAATACCGCCATGGCACAGCAGCAAGAAAACCCGATCTACTGGGACCAGCACGCCAACAAATGGAATCTCACGCTGATCTTCTCGGCGGTTGTGGCGGTCCTTGGCATCGTCATGGGGCAAGAACTGCTCATCATTCTGGGACTGGGAATGGCGGGCTACAGCTGGTTGACGACGCCCCGGCAATACCTCCTCTTTCGCGACTCCATGGTCGTTCGCTATGGAATGCCCCGCACCAGGGTGATTTCCTTCGCTGAAATTTCTCACGTTGAGCTGCTGTCCCTGCCGCTGGGTGAACGGCTCCGCATTCGTATGCTCACAGGCAGCCGCGTGATGTTGATGATGCGCGATGCCGGCGCCTTTCGTGGCCACTTGGAGGACGCGCTCGCCCAGTATCACGGGGAGCAGTCCGGTGCTGCCTACGTGGAAGGCACGGTGCTGGACATGCCGGGAGACACGGATTTCGGTGCTGCGACCGGCTACGCCACTGAGCAAGAATTCGGCGATGAACCCGAGTTCGGGGCAGCAGACGAATCGATCCCCGGCGTGGAGAACGAGGCCGCCGCAATTGACGAGGTCGAGCCTCAACCGCAGACCGAGACATCGGGAAGCTACTCGGAGACCCACGAGCCGTCGGAAGAGGAGTCGGAGGTTTACAGCGGTCGCGTCGAACAGGCCTCCAGCACGTCAGGCAGCTACACCGAAACCGCTGAGCCCGACTTCTCCGGCGAGGGACGCTCTGCCTACGGCGCCGATGTGGAGTTCAACACCAGTTCCGGCGAGGACGACGACTCTACCGAGCGCCCGCCAAGTCCCTACTAGACAAGCTTCTTTTGATCCAGAGTTGCCGTCCGGCGGCTTTGCCGAACTTCCTCCTGAACCGAAGCCCCCGTGTTTCTCCGTCCAAGCGCCTTTGGCCCACCGCTGGAGGCTCGCAACCCGGCGGTTGAAGCCTGCCCATAGATCCGCAGGCAGCCCAGCATAAACTCGCCTGATCGACCCATGCGCCAAGCATGATTGAAGGCCAACGATTTAAGGGGCGCACGGTTGTGCGCCCCAAGAGTTTCAGCGCAGGTAGCCTCCCCTAGCGGTAGGCGGCGAGGCTTTTTTCCGGGTCGTACACCGGACGGACAAGCTCGAAGGTGTCGGCGGTGTGGCAGTACATGCTGCCTGCCAAGCGGCCCGTCGGCTTCATCAGATCATGGTTGATGCGATGGCCATTGATGATGTCGTCACGGACATGCATCAGCACGATGGTGCCGATGACCAAGCCGTGTCCTCCCCGTCCTTCGCCCAAATTGACGACCTGGTTGAGGCGGCACTCCATGTTGACCGGGGACTCTGCCACCCGCGGCGGCTTTACCAGGTCTGAGGCCACGGGAGTGAGTCCGGCGATCTCGAACTCGTCCACTTCCTCGGGGAACTCGGCCGACGTGCGGTTCATGGCCTCCGCTATGTCGTCCACCACGATGTTTACGACAAACTCCCCCGTTTCCTCTACGTTGCGCAGCGTGTCCTTGCTCTTGTGCTCCACGTGGCGCGAAGAGGAGAAGACCACCGTGGGCGGGTCGTAGGCCACCGCATTGAAAAACGAGTAGGGCGCCAGATTATCGATGCCGTCTGGCGACTGGGTTGAGACGAAAGCAATGGGCCGCGGGACCACCACCCCAGTGAGGACGCGATAGAAATTCTCAAAGGTCTTGGGATCGATTTTCAAGACGTTACCTCTTGTTGTTACTGCGAATTGGGCTGCGGAGATTATAGACGGCAGATATGTGGGTTGGGAAATCGCTGGACCGCCTGCACCGGATTCATACCGATGTGCCCCCCGGTTGGAAGCGACTCCTTGGCAGGGATTAAATCACGCCTGCGAGCGTCGGACGGGAGTGCCGCAGAAGGTGCAGAAGCGGGCGTCGATCTGCATTTGCGTTCCGCACTGGGTGCAGTACAGACGCGCGGGGGTTTCCCGTTCCAGTGAGGAGTCCGGCGACGCTGAGGCATCGCCGAAACCGGCTGTACCGCCTGCTTCGTACAGTGCAGCGGCGGAATGGTCGGGCCCAGGGCTCACGCCGGTTGCCAGTTCGGGACGTAATGGGTCAGGGCCATAGAGGTTGGGGCCAGCGGTTCCCGGCAGACACAGCATGCTCGTGAGCACCGCAAATCCGAGCAGGCTTACCAGGACCCAAAGTCCTCCCAGGAACAACGCGAGGATTACCGCTCCCAACCCGTCATCGGAAGTTGACGCACCCAAGGCCACCGCGCCGACAATTATCCCCCAACCCGCGACGATGCCAACACAGATGAGCAGTCACCGGGCGGAACGGCCAGTGTCGTGCAATCATCTGACGGTCACCGCAGGGATAATGATGAGATACAGCACCGGCAGGAGAAGCGCGACACTGAGCAGCATGAAGAGGAGCTGGGCATCAAAGAAGTGCCAAGGCGCAAACCAAAGGAACCGGCCCATCAGTGCGAGACCGACAATAAGGGCAATGATAAAGAACCACCAGAATTCTGAGCGGCTGGCCCGCCCGTTGAGGTTGCGGAGGTTCCGCTGGACTGACGCGACGGACTCGATTGGATTCACTGCCTTTGCCACCCCTGCCGAAAGATTGTTCCTCGAACGCCTCTCGGAAAGAAAGTTTTGACCCTCCACATCACAACCTCACGCCGCACAGCACGCCATATCGCCGCTTGCCCGGTTCCGGGCGTTCTGCGCATCACCCCGGCGGCGGTGGGGCGCAGGGGTTAGCCGCAGGCTGCATACCCGTCGCCGCCTGCATTTCGCGGCGGATCGAGGGAGTTGGGGCCGTATTTGTTCTCGTGGGATGGGTTGGCCGTACCAGAAATATCAGCAGGGGCAGAAAACCCAAGACCCCCAGGCTCACTCCCCCAAATATGGCGAAGGCCATTCTCCCGAAAAAGTCGCTGGCCCAAACGGGTCCGGCAATTATACCGGCCAGACATGCGCCTGCAGGCAATAGCGCCCACCACCCTGTCCGGTTGGCATCATGCAGCCGTCGCACCGTCACCGCCGAGAGGGCCGGTAATATCTCTATCAGGTCTATGATCCAAATAATGACCAACAAAGGGAATAAGTGGATAAGCGACGCTATGCCGCCCACCAGGACCGCCAGGATGGCCAACGGGAGGAACCACCAGAATTCCCACCGGGAGGCCCGTCCGCTGAAGTTGCGTTCTTGCTGGAAGCACGTATCGATTGCCAGTATTGGCCTCTTCACACGATTCCTCCGGCGGGTGCATTGCAACGAATCCGCGATCCATCGCTGAGTCAGACGGCCGTCCCGCATGTGGTGCAGAATCGCGAGTCGACCTGCAACTGCGTCCCGCATTGGGTGCAGTACCGTTGGCTACCGGCTTCAGGCTCCGGCGACGGTTCGGACGAAGTCTCGTAGTGGATGGCGGCGCCGTATTCTTCCTCGCCCGTTGCAGGTGCGTATGGGTGGCTATGGCCGGCCATGCCCTGCCGCGGTTGCAAAGGGTCGGGGCCGTAGCGGTTGGGGCCGATGGTTCCAGGCAGAGCGCAGAGAATCAGCAGAATTATCGCCCAAACAAAGCTGACCAGGCCCCAAATGAAGAAGAAAACGAGAATGGGAACCAACGCTTTCCACCCATCAGTCTCAGGGTCTTCGATTCCTGTCCAAGCTGCTCCTGTCCAAGCTGCTCCTATCCAAATTACCAAGACAATGAACCCGATTATCCACCCCAAAATAATGACTGCGTAAATCAGCAGCCACCAGGCGGAGCGGCCAGTGTCATGCAACCGCCTCACCGTTACCGCCAGAGACGGCAAGAGCAGGGCAAGTCCATAAATCCACCCGACGAAAGGAATAATGATGTTCAGAATGGCCTGCGAAATGAGAGAGAACAGCGTGAACCACCAGAATTCCGACCGTTGGGCCCGCCCGCCGAAGTTGATGTAGTTCCGAAACACCAACGAGATTGACTCTATGGGGTTCATGCCATCCGTCCTTTTCCGTTCTATCTGGGGACGCGCCGGGACTACTTCGCCCGTATCGCGCCGCCCCTGAGCCTGTATGATACTATCTCAACGGCTCTTCCTTATCCCTTTTTGTGACTAACAGGAGGCAAACATGAAGATCGGTGTGAGCACGGTACTCAACAGCAATGTCACGAACATTGCTGAGATCGCCCAGAAAGCCGAGGAGGTCGGCTTCGACTCCTTCTGGCTTCCAGAGCATCCCGTCATCCCGGTGCAAACGACCTCGCAATACGGCGGCACTCCCGACGGGTCGATACCTCCCTTCATGGCGGACATGGGCGACCCGTTCATTGGGCTGTCGATGGCGTCCGCAACAACAACCCGCATCAAGCTGGGGACGTCAATCTGCCTGGTGCCTGAGCACAGCCCGCTGGTGCAGGCCAAGCAGATCGCAGCGCTTGATCACTACTCTGGCGGAAGGTTTATCTTCGGGATCGGCGCTGGCTGGCTGCGGGAAGAAACGGAAATCATGGGCGGCGACTTTGACCACCGCTGGACACAGACCCGGGAGGCCATCGAGGTGATGAAGGCCCTTTGGACGCAGGACGAGGCGGAGTATCACGGCCGCTATTACGACTTCCCGGCCCTCAAGGTGTTCCCGAAACCGGCACAGAAGCCGCATCCGCCGGTGTTCCTCGGCGGTAACGCCCGCAACGTCTTCCGCCGCGTGGTGGCCTACGGCGACGGCTGGATGCCTGTGCGAGTTACGTCAGAGGAAGTTCGCTCCGCCCGCGCCACGCTGGACGAGCTGGCCGAGTCGGCAGGGCGCGACCCGGAGAGCATCCAGATTTGCGTGTACGGCGCAGCCGACAGGGACACAATCAATCGGATGGAAGAGGCCGGGGCCAACATGGCTGTCGCTCCCTTGGGCAGCAGCGCCCCCGGCGAGGCCCTTGGCGCCTTGGAAAAGCTGGCCGAGAATGTGCTGGGGTAAACTGGTAAGGCAGCAGTTATATACCCAGGGTTAGAGTATCTGAGTGTACCAAGTCCTTGAATTCAGCACCCCTAACGGGAGCAATCCATACCAAGAGTTTCTGCAATCGGTCCGACGAAGCGGTGACCGGCAGGCATCGCGAAACTTGAGAAAAGCAACGGCCAGATTGGGCGACTACGGTCTCTCCCTGCTGAATTCCTCGATGATGGACAACATCGAGGGTGACATCTATGAACTAAGGGTGGGGCCGTACCGGGTGTTCTGCTTCTACGACCGTCAATCCGATGTATTCATGCTACTCAACGGATTTCGCAAGCAAACCCAGAGAACCCCTGAAAGCCAAAAGGCGAGAGCCCGGGCGTTGGTCACTCAATATCTGGCATTGCGAGGACGGCAATGAAGTATCCTGACGCAATCGCAAGAATCGCTGAAGAAATAGAGGATGATGAAGAGCGAATGGGGTATGGTGAGGCATCGGCGAAGATTAACTTCGCAATCGCTCTCACCTTCGCCCGCCAGGAAAGGGGTATGACGCAGCAGGAGATGGCCGACCTGCTGGGCGTCAGCAAGGCTTACGTTGTCCGGCTGGAGAGCGGTGACGCCAACCCGTCCATAGCCAAGGCCGGGCGCATCTTCGCCGCCCTGTGGTTGACTCCCATAGACAAACCCTTCCCCTTGCTCAGGGGTTACGGCCCCTACGAACAGGGCCGCGAAGCGGAAACCGGCCCGGCTGAAGCTGACACGGCCTACGAAAAGACCGCTCGGAAGACAAAGAGGTAGCCCCATGCGAATCGACGTTCACACCCACATCTGGCCGGACCGCATCGCCCCCGGAGAGGCCCTTGGCGCCCTGGAAAAGCTGGCCGAGAATGTGCTGGGGTAGGGCGGTAGCGCAACGGTTATGCACCCAGGGTTAGAGTATCTGAGTGTACCAAGTCGTCGAATATAGCGCTACGGACGGGACCAACCCATATCAGGGATTCCTTGAAACGGTTCAACAGAGCGGCGACCTCAAGGTGCTGGGGATTATCGACAAAATTGTCGGTAATCTCACACGAGAGGGGCTTGCTCTGTTGAACACAAATATGATGGACAATATCGAGGACGGTATTTACGAATTGCGCGCCGGTAATTACCGGGTATTTTGCTACCACGACCGCAACTCTAACCTGTTTGTACTGCTCCACGGATTTCGCAAGCGAACTCAAAGGACGCCAAGGAGCCAGATAGCCCGAGCCAGGACCCTGGTAAGCCAGTACCGAGACTAAGGATGGTGCCCAACATTATGAGGGACGCAATAGAAGCTATCGCGGAAAGACTCCAAGACAATGAATACCGGATGGAGTACGGCGAAGCCGCCAAGATAGACTTCGCCATTGCCCTAACCTTCGCCCGCCAGGAAAGGGGTATGACGCAACAGGAGATGGCTGACCTGCTGGGCGTCAGCAAGGCATACGTCGTCCGCTTGGAGAGCGGCGATGGCAACCCGTCCATCGCCAAGGCCGGGCGCATCTTCGCCGCCCTGTGGCTCAAGCCAATCGACAAGCCGTTTCCGTTGCTGGAAGGGTACGGCCCCTACGAAACGTCCCCGAGCGCGGAAGACTGCGTGTCTGTCGCTGCTGATGCTGTCCAGGACAAGTCCACCCGCAAAGCCAAGAGGTAGCCCCATGCGAATCGACGTTCACACCCACATCTGGCCGGACCGCATCGCCCCGATGGTGCTGGAGAACATGGTCGGCACCTTCGGGTACCCGGCAGTGGGGATCAACACCGTTGACGGCATCAAGGAGCACATGCGGTCCTCGGGAGTGAACAAGTCGGTGGTACTGGGCGTGGTGGAGCGGCTGGAGCACCTGCCTGGCGCCAATGACTGGCTCATTAGCATCCAGGACGACATGCTGGTGCCCTTCGGCGCGATGCACCCCGACCTTGAGGACAAGCCGGCCGAGGTCCGGCGGATGCGCGAGGCCGGGATCAAGGGCTTCAAGCTGCACCCGATGGTCAACGGCTACTATCCCGACGACCCCCGGATGTTCCCCTTCTACGAGGAAATGGGCGACGACATGGTGGTGGAAATCCACTCGGGCCGTTGGGCCCACACCCAGCCGGGCGATACCGTCTGGGCCGAACCGGCGCGCATTATGAACGTAGTGCGGCAGTTCCCGAAGCTGAAGCTCATCGCTCTGCACCTAGGCGGGTTCTACATGCTGGACGAGGCGGAGCGAGAGCTCATCGGGCGCGAAAATGTGCTGATCGACACCACTTGGCCGCCGGCGCTGAAGGAGCTGGGCAGCGACACCCTAGCCAACATCGTCAGCCGCCACGGGGCTGAGAAGGTCTGCTTCGGCACCGACTTCCCGCTAGCAGACATGGCCGAGGACGCCAAGTTCATCGAGTCGCTGCCCCTGCCCGACGCGGCCAAGGAGCAGATGCTGGGGGAGAACGCCCGCGAGCTGATCGGTTTGTAGTTCTCGATGCAAGGAATACAGGACTTCTTAAGATGATATTTTAAGGTGGATAGAAGCCGCACCATCGTTTATCCCTGCGGAAACTGGGCTTATACTGGAATCACTGCCAAAAGGAGTATTCCATGACCTCCCGAACTCCGGACCAGACCGCTGTCTTCTATCCTGAAACGGACGGTATGCCCTTGCCTGATGGAGAGTACCAGGGCTCCATATTCCGCGATATTGTATCTACCCTAGAGAATCACTTCAGGGACCAGCCCGATACCCGGGTTAACGGCAATACCTTCATGTACTACGAAGAAGGCAATCCGAGGCGATTCGTTTCGCCGGACTGCTATGTGGCCTTCGGCGTCGACGTGGAGTCCATCTTGAGTTTTAACACCTACCGGCTGTGGGAAGTGGGAAAGCCTCCGGACTTCGTGATGGAGATAGGTTCCCCCAGCACGGCTACCGTTGACCTGCGGGAGAAGCGAGAGCTGTACGCGCGGTTGGGCATCGGGGAGTATTGGCGCTTCGACGCCACGGGCGGAGACTTCTACCGGGAGCCGTTGGCAGGGGAGTACCTGGCCGAGGGAGAGTACCGCCGCTTCGAGCTTCACCGGGAGCCCGATGGGATGGTCTGGGCGCACAGCCCAGCATTGAATCTAGACCTGTGCTGGCAGGATGGCCAATTGCTATTCTTTGATTCCAATGCCGGAAGCTGGTTGCTGAACTATGAATCCGTGCATGAGGCTCGGCAATTTGCCGAGGGTCGGGCCAACACTGCCGAGGCGCGGGTGTTGGAACTGGAGGCAGAGTTGCGCAGGCTGCGCGGTCAATAGAGGGGGTTGACGCAATTCAGGTCCCTGGCACTCCGTTAGCGCCAGTCCTCTTCGAAAGGGGCGCACAGAAATCCAAGAAGCTACAAACGAATTTCTCTGCAGTCTCCGTGCGCCCTGTGTTAATTGACTAGCGGCCTTCCTTAATGAACTCGGCGACCCGCTCGCCAATGGTCATTGTAGTTACGTTGGTGTTGGCGCGGATGCAGTTGGGCATGATGGAGGCGTCAACCACCCGCAGATTCTCCATCCCGTGCACACGGCCGTACTGGTCAACGACGGCCATGGAGTCGCTGGCCGGGCCCATCTTGCAAGTGCAGGAGATGTGCTGGCCGGTGGTGGCATCGCGCAGCATGTAGGCGTCCAGCGCCTGGTCGTCGGACAGTTCGTCGTCGGTGGGCTCTATGCGCTCTTCGACGATGTCGCGGAACGATTCATGCTCACCCAGCCGGGCGCACAGGCGCAACGCGTCCCGCAGGCGGCGGCGGTCCTCCGGGTTCTCCATGTAGTTGTAGTTCAGGAAGGGCTGCTCGTCCGGGTCGGTGGATGTCAGCTCAAGATGCCCGGAGCTCAGTTCCAGGTCCAGCACGCTGAGCATGCGAATACCAAGCGCGTCCATGCGCTCGCCTCCCCGGTCAACTCGCTCGGTGGCGTAGGACTGCATGAAGATCATCATGTCGTTGCGCAGGTCCGAGCCTTCCGCCGTCCAGCGGAGCGTCATCTGCACGCGGGGGGCGAAGCCGTCCAGCGGATAGTCCGGCCTGGTGCGGAAGGTGGTGTATACCATGGGATGGTCGCGCAGGTTCTGCCCCACGCCGGGCAGGTCGTGGACCACGGGAATGCCCATCTCGTTCAGGTGTCCCTCCGGGCCGACTCCCGACAACAGCAGAATGTGGGGCGACCCGATAGCCCCGGATGACAGGATGATCTGGTCTCCCTCCGCCACGAAGGTTTCGCCTCCACTCTCCACCTCGACGCCCACAGCCTTCTTTCCCTCGAAAATTACCCGGCGCGTGGTGCAGTTGGCGCGTATGGTTAGGTTCAGCCGGTGGCGGGACGGGTCGAGGTAGCCCAGCGCCGTGCTCCAGCGGATGCCATTGGGATTGTTGAAGGGTACCGGCCCCACACCGCTGGCCTCGGGGTGGTTGTGGTCAGGGGTGTCGGCGAACCCGGCTTCGCGGCAGGCCTGGTAGAACGCCGCCTGGTCGGGCAGCAGTTCCTCCCGCTTGAAGCGGCGGGCAATGATGGGGCCTTCGGAGTTGTGGAAGTCATCGCCGGGAAAGTCGGTGTCGGTCTCAATGCGCCGCAAGAACGGCAGGAGCTTGACGAAGCTCCACTCGTCGTTGCCCATGGCGGCCCAGGAGTCATAGTCCTCGGGGACTCCTCTCAGGAACACCTGACCGTTGATGGCGCTGGAGCCGCCAGTTACCCTGCCGCGCGGCACCATCATGGGCGGGGCGGTCTCCGACGCCTTGCCCCAGAACTGCCAGTTGTGATCGCTGGTCATGACGTCGGTGGCGGTGGCGTAGCCGAACTTGACCTCGTCGGGCAGTTGCTCGAAGTCGGGGTAGTCGCTGCCGGCCTCCAGCAGCAGCACTGACACCGACGGGTCCTCGCTGAGTCGCGTGGCCACGATGGAGCCGGCCGATCCGGCGCCCACCACGATGTAGTCGTATTTCATAGCCATTCTCCTCATGAATCGCGCAGGTTTGACCGCGATGATACGGCGGGGTTGGTGGGGCGTCAACTGGGGAAAGGACCAGGGCAAACGCGTCTTGAACTTCTGTCAATAATATCTATCGGAGCAGCCAATATGAGGCACTATCCCCGCGAATCTTAGTCTATCTCGTTGCATATCAGGGCTACAACACGCCTGAAGCCCCTCAGTTATACAGGTGTCTGTTCAGAGTCTTCCAACCTTGGCAATCTTTTGGAAGACAATGGGTTTTGATGATTACGATTTAAGACGCTATGGCCCTGGTATGTGTGCTTTTTTGCTGTCCTGAAACTGCCGGATGTGATAAAATCTCGACCGATGGTACTGTGCCTCTAGTGAGGTTTTGGTAGGTAACTTGCCCAATCCTCGGACCTCCAGCAGCGCGGTGGCTCCTCGGCTGTCAAGGCTTCTCTGCGCCCTGGTGTCCCGATTGATTCCCACGCCCTGCCGGGGTTCGGGGAAGGCTTATGCTGAAGCGCCGGGAGTTCCCTCATGATTGCCAGAATTCCTTTGGTCTTGGAGCCCCAGCCGGAAGGCGGGTATACCGTTACCTCTCCGCTTCTGCCGGAATTGATAACAGAAGGGGATACCGTAGCTGAGGCGCTGGCGAACACCGAAGACGCCTTTGCGGTGGTGGTTGAGATCTATGAGGACCGGGGACAGCCACTACCGCCGAGCATCTACCTGGACGATGCTGATGGCCCGGTGTCGGTTGAGGCCATTGTCTCCATCCCATGAGATACCGGGATGCCGCACGGAAATTGGCGAAGCTAGGCTGTTATGAGATTCAGAGACGTGGCCGCGGCTCTCACAGAAGATGGTTCAATCCAAGGGAGCAAAAGGACGCAGTGTTGCCTGACTGAGGCAACCGGGGCCTGAAAACAGGCACCCTACGCTCTGCAATCAGGCAGTTGGGCGTAGACTGGAGAGAGTTTCAGGAGGCGTAACGCCTAAGCCTCGAGGTGCCTGTGACGCTTTCTGAATCCAGCCGTTATTCCCTGGGCGCGGACCTGTCCATCTGCCGCATTCTGAACGGCCTGTGGCAGGTCTCAGGTGGTCACGGCGCCATCGACCCCGAAGCCGCGATCCGCAATATGTTCGACTATGTGGATGCGGGGTTCACCACCTGGGACCTGGCGGACCACTATGGGCCAGCCGAGGACTTCATCGGGGAATTCCGCCGCCAACTGGGAGCTGCCCGGGGCGAGGAGGCGCTGTCAGGAATCCAGGCGTTCACCAAGTGGGTGCCGCACCCTGGGCCCATGACCCGCCAGGTCGTCGAGGGCAACGTGGACATATCCCGGCACCGCATGGGGATGGAATGCCTGGACCTGTTGCAGTTTCACTGGT
This sequence comes from Dehalococcoidia bacterium, assembly GCA_965249355.1. Taxonomy (GTDB): domain Bacteria; phylum Chloroflexota; class Dehalococcoidia; order Lucifugimonadales; family UBA3495; genus VXOI01. The sequence goes on along the minus strand of CBDFLW010000004.1, from coordinate 536,267 downwards.
GGGACTACCGCGACGGCCGGTACATGGACGCCCTCTCCCACCTTTCGGACCTGCGGGATGAGGGGCAGGTCCGGGAGTTGGCCTGACCAACTTCGATACCCAACGCATGCGGGAGATCGCCGAAAGTGGAATCCGCATTGTTTCCAACCAGGTGCAGTACTCCCTGATTGACCGCCGCCCTGAGGTCGAGATGGCCCGGCTCTGCGAGGAGCAGGGGGCCTCGCTGCTGGCCTACGGGACGTTGTGTGGGGGCCTGCTGTCCGACCGGTACCTCGGTCAGCCAGAGCCTGGGCCATCCGCATTGAACACTGCCAGCCTGCGCAAGTACAAGCAGATGATCGATGCCTGGGGTGGCTGGGACCTGTTCCAGCAATTGCTCTCGGTCCTGCGCGCAATCGCCGACAGCCACGGCGCCAGCATTGCCAACATCGCGGTACGCTATGTACTGGACCGTCCGGCCGTCGCCGGCGTGATATTGGGCGCCAGGCTGGGTGTGGCGGAGCACATCAGCGACAACGCCCGCGCGCTCCGCGTTCACCTGAACGCGGAAGACCTTGAGGCCATAGAGGCCGTACTCGCCCAATCCCAGGACCTCTACCGGCTGATCGGCGACTGCGGCGACGAATACCGCCGGTAACTTCGGCGGGTGCAGGCCAACCCCGCCAGCGGATGGCGCTGCTTTCCTTCGAGGGGACCCCGGATAGAGCCGTGAATCCGGCCAACTCTCTGATAGCAGGAGCCCTGTTGGTCGCGGTTAGCCCAAGCGGCCGGGAATGAAGGGCGGCGACGAAGATGGAAGAGAGGACAGGGCTGAACGGCGTACAAGCGACGGAACATCCTCCGAATGGCCTTGCACTCAGAGGTCTGCTGAATTGGGGACTTTGATGATCAGTCCTGGGTCCCCGAGGGCGTGTTCAAATACATATCCTCCGCAGCCGCACCTACGCGCGGGGTCGGGACGGTTGAATCCGCCGATTTGGGGGGCGCCAAGCACCAGGCCTCCCCCAGCGTTCCAGGCACCCGACCGTTGCCCGGCCAAGGGCCCCGGCGCCAACCCCGAGCCAGGGGAAGTCGTCCCCACTCAGTGCAGAGGCTCTACTCGTTCCGCCGGAGGCTGAACAGGATCGCTCCAGCCACGCCGAATATGCCCGACTGCCAGATTATGTCGACGAACGAACGGAACACTATGGCCGCCTTTCCGCCCTGAAAGTCCGTAAAGTCAAAATCCCTGCTGTCCGCAGTCAGCAAGACGACCATCAGGATGATATTTAAGAGCGCCAGAGCACCCGCAATGCCCCAGCAGGTGTAGGCCAGAATGTTGCCCCATTTTCTCTGCACGTTTGCCTCCTGTTTGCGCGCCGTTCCTCCCCGTTGTTTATCCTGGTTGTTTCTCCTGTCCTTCCTGGGCATAGCCAACCAGGGATGGGGATGAAATCAGACCAATATTCCACCACATGGCGCTGCGCGCCATTTCCCGTAGACCAACCGCGTTGCAGTCGAAACAGCGCTCATTAGCGGCTTCCGATAGTGATTCATCCCCACATATTGAGATTGCAGAAATAATATACACATCATATCCCAATAGCAATCTGTATCTATCAGATACGATGTACGATATCAGGGCAATCGCGTTTTAATCAAAACAGCTTTGCCGGTGCCCGTCATTCCCGCTTTCGCGGGAATCCAGGGTTGCCGGGGTGCGCCCACATTCCAGACGTTGAAGGACTTTGGATTCCCTCTTCCGCGGGAATGACAGGGAATTTTCCGGCAGCAGTGGGTTGCTGGATGCGAAGAGGGTTAAAGCGCGATTGCCCTGAGCCGCCAACCGCTCAGCCTCCGTCTGGTGTGCCGCTTGGTCTATAATCGTTGTATCTCCTGCAACTCCGATTTTCCTGTGAGGAAACTATGCGCTTCGGTTCCTTTGTATTTCCGGTAAGCCACCATCCTGAAAACGACTCGGCGGTCATCGACAGCACCCTGGACGAGATCCTCCTGGCTGAACAGATCGGCATGCACTCGGTGTGGCTGACCGAACACCACTTCGATGGAGCTGCGGCCCACGCCGACCCGCTGGTGCTGGGCGCCGCCGTCGCGGCCCGTACAGAAAGAATAAAGATCGGTTTTGCCGTGGTGGAACTGGCCTTCCACCACCCCGTCCGGCTGGCGGTGCAAACGGCCCTGCTGGACAACCTCAGCCATGGGCGTCTCATCGTGGGGACAGGACGCGGCTCGGCCTACAACCACTACGAGTACATCGGGTTCGGCATCACCATGGAGGACGGTATCGCCCGCCTCGAGGAGGCGGAGGAACTGATTGTCAAAGCCTGGACCGGCCAGGACCTGAAACACCGGGGCGAGCACTGGAACGTGGAGTTCCCCCAGTTGCGCCCGCGCCCGTACCAGCAGCCGCATCCGCCCCTGATACGAGCCTGCATCAGCGAGGAGTCGACCATCAGGATGGCCGAGATCGGACGCCCGGTTATGATCGGCATCCAGGCTGTTTCCACGCTCAAGTCCCGGCTGGAGCGATACCAGGCCACGATGCTTGACGCCGGATTCACCGAGGAGCAGACGGAGGCGGCCTTCGACCAGTGCTGGGCCTCCCGGGACCTGTTCGTCGCCGAAAGCCGGGACGAGGCTGTTGAGATCGCCGAGGCCGGATTCCGGCGGGAGCGGGCCCACTTCAATCTCGCCAGGGAGCTGTACAACCCAGGCGGGCTGCCTCCCCGTGACCCGAGCCTGCCGGTGCCGGCCGGGGAAAGCTTCGAGCACTCCTTCATCGTCGGAACGCCATCACAGGTTGCAGACCAAGTCGCCGAGTTACGAGACATCGGCGTTCCCAACCTGATGCTCAAGCTGAACACCGGCGAAATGGACACGCACGGCGTACAGAGGTCCATGCGGCTGTTCGGCGAAAAGGTGATGCCGCTGTTCGCCTAGCCCGCATAAGGTCCCCATCCCTGCCCGGAGGGGCTGGATTGAGGACGGTTCCTCCCTGGATCCCCATCTCGCTTGGGGGAGAGCCTTGGAGGGAGAGCGCAATTCCTGGGCGACAGCGCCCCGGCACTGAGACGTCCGCGAAGCATGGAGGGGCGCAACGATGTGCGCCCTTCCATCCAGGTCTGCCGCAGGTCTGATCGGCAGCGATGTGGGAAATTACGCAGGGCCTAGCCGGTAAAGCGGCTGGTAATCTGCTGGTGCCCGGCGTTCTCCGTATACGGCTCCTCGCGGTAGAGGGCCAGGTCCTTCATCACCGGGATATCCTGGATGGAGAACAGCACGGCCTCTTGGCCCGAGTCGTTGGCGTGCTCGTGCCAGGCCCAAGGCGGCATCACGAAGAAGTCCCCCTCGGTCCAGTCGAAGCGCTGTCCGTCGATGACGCTGTAGCCCTCACCCTGGTACACCTGGTACACGGCGCAGCTGGTCTGGCGATGCGCCTGGGTGCGGATGCCGGGGCGAATCAGTTGGGCCCAGCAGGTCATGCTGCGCAGCACCGGGCCGCCGGTGACCGGATCGCTGAACTCCATGGCCACGTCGTCGAAGGGGCTGGCGTCGACCTCCGCCAGGCGTTGCAGGGCCTCCCAGGTCTTGTCCCACTTGTAGTGCCACAGGGGAGAGTAGGGCGCGTTGGGCGTCTCCCATGCCGGTCGCAACACGCCGGAAGCGAATTTCCTTTCCGACTCGGCGACACCGACGACAGGCTGTTGGTCCTCGGGGTACGGTTCGTAAAAGTTGGCGCGGAGGTATCGCACCAGAGGCACGTCCAGCCCATCCAGCCAGATCATCGGCTCGTTGCCCTCGTTGTTATGATCGTGCCAAGTCCAGGACGGGGTGAGGACCAGGTCTCCCGGTTCCATGTAGCACTTGTCGCCCTCGACCGTGGTGTAGGCCCCCTGCCCCTTCAATACCCAGCGGATGGCCGTGGGCGTGTGCCGGTGGGCAGGGGCGTTCTCGCCAGGTAGCAGGAGCTGCAGGGCCGCCGTGATGGTGTGGGTGGTGCCGCGGTCGATGCCCGGAGTCGCCAGCCGCAGGGTGCGGCGCTCCACGTCGCGGTCGGGAGTCACCAGCTCACCGCTCCTCATCACCAGCGGCTCGACCTGTGACCAGCGCCAGAGGTAGGGCTCGATCTCTGGCATGGGCTGTCCCTCTCCCTGCATCCAGCCGGGCGTGATGCGGATCCGGTCGGCAATCTCGTAATACTCCCGCGCCTCGTCTACGGTCACCTGTTCCGGTACTGCCATCTGGCTGCCTCCTCATTGGGATAGGCCATGACGATTCAAGCGATTGTAGCCCTTTTCCCCCTGGAAGACACACATGGCCGTAGCGCGCTCAAGGCAATCGCATTTGGATGCGCACGCAGGCATATAGAGTTTATACATCGTCATTTCCGTGAAAGCGGGAATTCAGAGTTGCCCGGGTGCGCCCACATTCCAGACGGTAAGGGACTTTGGATTCCAGCGTCCACGGAAATGACGGGGAATCTTCCGGCAATAGTTGGTTGCCAGATGCGAAGAAAGTTAAAACGCGATTGCCCTGGGCCTGCATCCGCCCGTCGTCGGAATGGAACCGCCAAGTGGTAGAATCGAGTAACCAAGTTCTATTAAGAGGAAGATCATGGCCAGATTACCCATAGTAACCAGGGATATGGTGCCAGAGGAATTTCGGCAGGCGTTCGATGAGCTGACGAAGGAAACCGGAGGTACCATCGCCGGCGGGCCCAACTCCATCACCATCAACAGCCCCGAGATGGCGCTTCGCCGCAGCCGCTTGACGTCCTACTTGCGGTTCGAGAGCACTTTCCCCAAGCGCATACAGGAGCTGGCGATCCTGGTCACCGCACGCAATTTCGACTGTCCCTACATCTGGAACGCCCACGCTCCGGCGGCCCGCAGCGAGGGCGTCAGCGACGCCCTGGTGGACGCCATCCGCGACCGCAAGCCGCTGCCGCCCATGGGTGCCGACGAGCAAGCCATCGTCAACTACTGCAACGAGTTCTACGGCAACCACCGTGTCTCGGCGTCGACATTCCAGATTGCGCTGGAGCAATTCGGAACGCAATACCTCGTCGAACTGACCGCGCTTATGGGCCACTACGCCCAGACCGCCTTCTTCCTAAATGCCTTCGAGGTGGAGTTGCCCGCCGACCGGTCGGAACCGGTGCTGCCTGTAGGCTAGCGCCCCCGGTTCTTTTCCTAGATTGAGGATGCCGTTCCCAAACCGTATGGCTTGGGCACTATTTGTCTTGGAGTTGCCGACAACCGTCGCAGGGCGGGCGAGCGCATCATAGGCCTGGGGCAAGACGGACGCCATGCCTTTCCCCGACTGATCAAATCTGCCGCTAGACACCCGGCCACGGGCAGTGTCCGGCGGGCACGAAATTCCCAAAGCCCACGCTGTATGGTGAGCGCCGCGGCGCGGTCAGTGCCCGCAGCGGGCAGAAACTGCTCCGATAGTGGCGCGCGCCCGCAGCGAACCTGCTGAAAGTCGCCTGGCCATCGAATCTCGGGAACGTAGAGGCATCAGGTTCTGGGCGCGCACCCGCGCCGGAGCGGCAGAGACCAGTGAGGGCCTGCCCAGCCGGGACCGGCCGACACAAGGGGAGGGACAAGTGTAGGAGTTCGGCGTTTCAATCAAGGGGCGCCCCCGTACAATCGTGGTTGCCCGGCGGCGGCAAGGCTTCATGGAAGTTCGCCGAAAAGCACAGGGACCGCCACGGTACTCAGTGAAAGTTGTCACCGCGGCAATTGCCCAAGAGGCCCCGAAAAGAAAGCAGGACCAGAGGAAGCGCAAGGCTGGTGAGCCAAGCGTACCGTATTGCGAACGTTTCGCTGGGAAGTCCTCATTTAAGGAGAGCGAGAGGTACCTAAACACGGTCTGCCAGGCCCACGAGCCTGCGGTGTGTACCGGGACTTCTTCATATGGCGATCCTACTCATACCGTCAGTTTAGATCCTCCCACAAAACTTGCATTTCCACCGGACCAGTTTTCGGGAGAAGATCAGCAGCGGCATTGACGTATGCCAGGGCTTGAATTCACTCTATCGCACCTCGCACTCAAGGCATACAAACGTCCGACCATTCCCGAAGACGAGGCTTCGAGTCTCGTTACAGCCGTCCGACTTTCTAGCTGCAATTCCTGCTGTTGCCGCTCATCAACAGGACGCTTGCAAAGTGGGACCGTCAAATCCTCCCGCTCATCCTAAGTTGGTCGAAGGATACCAGCACAACCGGTCGCCGTTTCGACCAACTCATTTCAAGCGGATCAGGCGGGACTTTACAATCCCCCGAGTTCATCGCCAGAGCACTTGACAATTCCCAGTCGCCCATGTAGATGGCTTGACTTCGAGCCTTACGGGATCTAGGCTTTCTGTAATGAGCCGTATATGATAGTAAATATTACCTCTAAACGCCAAGTAACGTTCCCATTGCACGTTCTTGATGCAATGGGTGGCGGACCAGGCGATCATCTCGAAGTGACTGAAGCCCTAGTCGGGTTCATATTTAGGCCAAGACGCATAGATTAATCGCGCCTGGCACCCCTCAAGGACCTAATACCGGCAGACCACCCTGCCTTCGACATCAACCAGTTCCGTGAGGGCACTTATGACCCTGTACTACGGGACTGATACCTCAGTGCTATTCAGGCTCCTCACCGGCTCACCGCCTGAAGAATACGAGAGGTGCCATCGGGAGCTCACCAAAATGGTCGAACAGGAGAATGCCGAGATATTCGCGTCCAATCAGGTTTTCGGTGAGGCCTACATCGCTGTGCAACACCACTACGGCGTGTCAAAAGCCGTCGCCCGCTCCGCCCTGACAAGCGTCCTCACATCGGGTCTCGTGTCTCCCCTCAACGGCCAAGCCATACCCGTAGTCCTCTCTGAATTGGGAGGCCCCGGCCTGCTCGACCGGCTGATCGCCGAAGACTACTCGCGGGCGGTGTCAGAGACACTGACTCCTGATAGAAAGATGGCCTCCCTGACAGCAGTGCGAAGGCTGTAGATACCGGCCTGAACGCCAGACCATCAATGGCAGAGTCAATCCAAGAAAGCGCGTGAGGCTCTGAATTCTGCCGCCTTGGAGCGTGGCACTACAAACAGCGGCCTCAGGACCGAGTTGCGCGGACGGTCGCACTCGGCTACAGCGCAAGGCCTCAAGAACAACTTTTGGTGGCGGCCATCACGAACCAGAGATCCTCCTACGCGGAGATGCTGGAGAACTGGGAAAATGAGTGGAAGCTGACGCGCCCTCAAATGCGGTTTCGAGCACCGCTGGCCCATCACTAAGAACTAACAGACGGCGCGTTGAACCGAATGACTACTGAAAGCGTTCAAGACCGACGAGGATTCGCGCGAGACAAGCTCGAGGTCATATCTGGTCAGTCCGGCCCAGACAGAATCGCGACTCTGCGAGAAATCGAGACCAACGTGCTGAGTTTTTCGTCAGGTATCGACACGCCTATAGCAGTAGAAAGTCCCAGCCTGCCCAATACCGCAACCGTCATTGGCAAGCTGCAGGATGAGTCCGGTCAAGACTTCACTGCTATACGCTTCGATCTTTCGGAGGGCAACAAGACCGGACGGATCAACCCCCGTGTCACGAACGCCCAAATACAAGCAGCCAACAGCGTCGTCCAACAGTATGCGCAAGAAGAGCGTAATCCGCTCCTTATCTTCACACTGCCCGACGACAGTGGAATTCAGTTCGCCATCGGCAATCTGTCCCCAACTAACCCAAGTCGGCTCGACGACATCGTTCGTGTGTCAGCTTACCGGAGAAGCGGGAACCGGACCGCATTGGAATGCCTCGACCGCATCGGTAATGCCATCGTCTCCGGCGACGTACCGGAGCGGGCGTTCCGCTTAGGCTTCAATGTGCAGCCTGTTACGGACGAGTTCTTCAGGGAATACGAGGCTACCTACGACGCGGCGGTAGCTCTGATAGCCGGGTGCATGGACCAAGCCGACGCGGAGCAGTTCACCCAGATCCTTCTCAACCGGCTACTCTTCGTCCACCTCGTCTACAAGAAGGGCTGGCTGAGATTCAACGGCGATTCCGATTACATCAATGCCCTATGGAGAGACTACCAGGCCGACGACAACCAATCCAACTTTTATAACGGACGTCTGACCACCCTGTTCTTCGCCGGTCTGAACAACCCCCAGTCCCTCAACCTGGTGCGCGACAATCCGGAGGTGTACGCCCTCATCGGCGACGTGCCCTTTCTTAATGGTGGGCTATTCGACCAGACAGACTTGGACAAACGTCCGGGAATCATCATACCCGACGATGCCATGGTGCCCCTGATGACAGGACTGTTCAATAATTACAACTTCACTGTGACCGACGCGACCGCGCTGGACACAGAGGTAGCCGTTGACCCGGAGATGTTGGGGAAACTGTTTGAGGAGACAGTAAACGAGCGCCATAGCAACGGAGCCTACTACGCACCTCGTCCAGTAGTGTCCTTTATGTGCCGCAAGGCACTGAAGGGCTACATCGCCAACAGGAAAATGAGCGGACTGGCGCAGGAGGGGATCGCTGAGTTATGGACGCAAGGGATCCCGAGGCCATCACACCGCAGCAGGCCCTAGACATTGCCAACGCCGTGTTCGGCATGAGGGCCGTGGACCCGGCCTGCGGGTCGGGTGCTTTCCTCCTGGGTGTGCTCCAAGAGATACTCGCCCTGAACGACGCCCCGTTTCGAGCCGAAAAGACGCCGGAGAGCCTCTACCACCAGAAGCTGGACATCATCACAAAGAACATCCACGGCGCGGACAAAGACGGGCTAGCAGTCAGCACCGCTATGCTTCGCCCATGGCTCAGCCTTGCCGTGGACTACGAGGGTGAGGGGGGTACCCGACCCTCTGCCCAACCTTGACATGAAGCTGGCGGTGGGCGACGCTATCGCTGGCCCCAACCCGCAACAACTGGACTTCACTCCTCAGGGCATCGTCAAAAGCGGCCTCGGCAACGACATCGCCGAATACACCACGGCCCAAGGCACTCGCAAGGGGACGCTGAAGCGGCAGATCGAGCAACGGCTGAGGGACGATATGGGCGACGCTGCGCCGAAGGGCGTGGTCGAATGGCGCATTGACTTCGCCGACGTGATGCTCACCGGCGGCTTCGACGTGGTGATCGCCAACCCACCCTACCTGCGTCACGAGGACATTGAACCAAAAAGCTACAAATTCGTCCTATCAAATCAGTACTCAGGTGCAGTAACCTCGCGCTCTGATCTTTATTGCTATTTCTACGCTCGGGGAGTCCAGCTCCTGAAGAATACCGGAGTCCACCTGTTTGTATGTTCCAACGCATGGTTGGATTCTCAATACGGGGTCAGGCTTCAAGAGTATCTATTGAACCAAACACACATACATTCAATATTGGAAAGTGCTGTAGAACGTCAATTCTCCACAGCTGCTATTAACACCACCATTGCTGTTCTTGAAAAAGATCCTCCAAGAGATGATCAAGTGACTCGTTTCGTGTCCTTGAGAAATGAATTTGATATAGCGACCGCCGACCACAGATTCCGTAAGGAGGTCATAGTCAACAATAATGATCTAATCCAAGCGCCCTTCGGAGAAGGGAAATGGGGAGGAAGGTACCTACGGGCCCCTGACATATATCACCACCTGATGAAGACCATTGCTCGAAAGAGCTCTAGGCTCTCTGATTACGTCCGCGGTGAAAGATACCTAAACACGGGAGGCGCTGATGGATTTTTCGTTCTTACCGACGTGACGCCTGACCGGTCAGGATTTATGAGAACAACTATCGGGTCTAAAGAGGGTCGGGATCATGGATGTCCTGAATTCCTTATCTAATCTCGGTTTTTGAGCGCTGGATACCGTCGTAACGACCCTAACCACATACGGATCAGTAGTCCTAACTGTTACGTCCTGGTCATTCTCCCTGACACGGATTTAAGTGGACTTGAAGTCTCTTCATTCATCGAGTGGGGAGAGGCAGTGGGATTTAACCGAAGAAGTGTTACACGCAATCAATCTCCATGGTGGAGGCCTCCGATTCGGGCTCAACGTGGGGCGCTGATGCTGTGGCCAAGGAGTCATTCTGACACACATGTGTGCCACTACAACCCTGATAGACTCATATCGCTTCGATTATTCCGACTTCACCCCCAGTGATGACCGGTACGCCCTCCCAATTCTTGCCATTTTGAACTCCAATGTCTTCGCACTCCTGAAAGAAGTACATGGTAGATGAGGGCTCGGACATGGCGCGTTTGAAACAGGACTAGTTGATATTCTGCCACTTCCATTTCCGGTTCTGTCGGAATCGTTATGCCACGAATTAACCTCGACTGTGGATCCACTGCTCAATAGATCTGTTGGGAAGTTCGATCAAGAGATGCAAAAGATGGACCGGAATAGACTGGACGAAATAGCGTTAAGAGCATACGGTTTGGATCCCAACTTGGCTCACGAGGTAAATGGCTCTGTGTCAGAACTGATCACACTCCGTCGGAAAAAATCGGAAGCGGTTAGTTGACTTCCGGGCTACACGATGCCCTGCGGCAAGTGTCGCAGTACGGAGTAATCCGCAGACGAAGTCTTGCCGCTGCCGATTAGCATAATGCATGCCGTAGCATTGTGGGCTACTAAGTAAGCAGAGTTTTGGGGCATCCAGTATCATCAACAGACCAACAGACGAGAAAGTCAAGCAACCATAAGTTCAACCCGACGAGCCAAAATATGTGGAGAGACAGCGTTAAGGCCTGGTACAGGAGGAATCGTAGGCTAATTCAGGGCACCTGCATAGCGGGCAGCGCTTCAATGCTGCTGCTCAGCATTGGGTCAGCATTTCCAACTGTCTTGACCATGTTGACCACGACTCAGATTTCAATCCTTTGTTTTCTGATAAGCATAGTAGTAGCACTATTATTTGGATCGTGGACGGCGGGAAGCACGCCCGGATACCCACAAACTCCGCTGGAGTGTCATCAAGAACGAGTCGAGCGGGAAATTGTGAAGGAGTGGAGAGAGGCAATTAGCTGGCTCAGGGAAACCACGGCTGCTGCCGAATAATCGTCAGATGAAGTGTTACAGCTACAGAGAACTTACCTAAAGGAAGGTGGAGAGCCTCCACCGAGACAGATCACTCTCTTGGCTTTGCACAACAAAGCCTGCGACCTGTCCAGAGCAGTCGCGGACCTCTGCCAAAGGGGACACGGGGAGGCAGCATTCATGCTGTGGCGGTCAATCTTCGAGATAGAGGTCAATATGCGGTACATCGCACAAGACCAAACTAACGCCCGAGCTGAAAGATTCCAAGACTGGAGCCGGGCTGCAGTCTTGCGTATCCATGCTCCAGAAAGCACAGAGTTAAAGGAACTGGTCAGCAAGTACCCATCGCCCAACGGCCTCAACCGAGACATCGGTTGGACAAGCACACGAAACCCGATAGGAGTACCCGGAAGGGCGAGGGAAGTTGGGTACCCCCACCATAAGATCGACCGAGCAACGCCGGTCCTAACTATGTACGAGGAGAGCAGCTCATACATCCATAATGATGCGACGGCAATATTAAATGATTTGGGAAACAATCACCCACTCAAAAAGGGGCCATCTACGTCGGGACACGATATGCCAATTTGCCTTACTGCCAGGTCAATTGTGGCAATAAACGACACCCTTATTGAAAACCAGAAAGAAGCTGAGAAAGAGAGTTTGCAAGCGGGAGCCAATGTAACTCGTGCACGCCATAGCCAGGTGGCCCTGGAAGTCGCTATGGTCCCCGAAGGTTGCTTTCAAGATAAGGTGGGTTAGACATGTCGATCGAATGGCCGACGGAAGACGGTGGCACTGTCGTTACAGTACCATACAGGCGGGAAAGTACGACTGAAGACGTGGTGAAGCATCTGCTCAACCGCGATCAAACTAACGAGCCAGACTCGGAGCCTAGCGAATCGGCAGCAACGACTTCGACTACCAATAGCAACGCAGCAAAAATTGTGTGTGATGACCATCCTCCATGTCACGAGCGATCCGCAGTTTACCCAGCGGCTCAGAACTGTCCTCAGGGAGGCCAACGGAACGCCTCATAGCGTGGACATTGCCGTGGGATACTTCTACCTCTCTGGTTTCGCTGAGGTCTCCGACCTGCTTGCACAGAGGCCTGGCAAAGTACGGATTCTCATTGCGCGCACCGACAGGCCCACTAGCCAGGAAATTGTTGCAGGTAACAGCCCCAAAGAGGCGAACGAAAACTTCCACGCCCACCAGAGCCGCGGCGACGAGGCGAGAGCAGCCAACGAAACTGTCGCAAATGTCGGGAGGAACGCGGCCGTCCAGCCCCAGTTAGACGACACCGAAACACGCATCAAGTCCCTTTCCGAACTCATTGCCACAGGAAAGGTAGACGTCCGGACCTACGTCAAGGACCGAATGCACGCCAAGGTCTATATCGGATACACGGGCCTGGAATCTGCCCCTGGAACTGCCATCATCGGTAGCACCAACTTCTCCGCAGCCGGGTTCACCGGGAATACCGAGCTTAATTACCCAGTTACCCACTCCGGGGACATCTTGGAGGTTCGAGAATGGTTCGAGCGTCTTTGGGACAGGAGCGAACCCGTCAGTGAAAAGGTCCGAGACGAACTGAATAATAGTTGGCCCCTAGCAAAACCAGAATCATATTTAATCTACCTGAAAGTACTCTCCGAACTCTACGGAGACACCCTAAACCAAAGCCAAGGTGAAAGGCGCAGGGGTATAGGGTAGAGTTGCGGGTTGGCTGGGTTAGATTATCCTGTGGTGAGAGAGGGGTCGGTGATGGGTGTGAGGGGGAATAGAGCGGTTTCTCGAACAATAGGCAATGGGTGTCAAGGATGTGCACAGGAGGGTGATTCTGGCGCCGACTCCCCGAGAGCGGGAACGCTGGCACGCTATCTGGCTCTTGGCCCAAGGGTGGACCGCCTCGGCCACAGCAGAGGCGGTGGAACGGGACTCGCACACCATCGGGAGATGGGCCGCCTCTTTCGGCGAGGGTGGGCCGGTGGCCTTGATCTTTCAACAGTCCGGGGGTTCCCCCCCGCCCTCGACAAGGCGCAGCAGGCGGAGTTGAGGAAAGCGGTAAAGGTGCCCCCCGCAGAGCCGGGAATCGAACTGGCCAACTAGAACTGGAAGGTAGTCCGTCAGTTTGTCTCGGAACTGTCCGGCGTCAGCCTGAGCCGCAGCAGTTGCCTGAATTAACTGCACCGCTTGGGATTCACCTTCTGGGATTCACCTTCTGGCGCCCCAAGAAGCGTCTGGTCAAGGCGGATGAAGCCAAGCGGAGCGCCTTCGTGGCGGAGTATGCCCATCTGTGGAGTGAGGCCAGAAGGTGCGGGGCCAAGATATTTTTTGCTGACGTGGCTCATTTCCGTGCCGACGCCGAGTTGCGGGGCAAGTGGGTGCTGCGGGGAGAGACGGCCTTGGTGGACTCGACCAGCCCGCGCCGTCGCGAAAAGGCCAGCTACTACCCGGCGGTGTGCCTGGAGACCGGGGAGGTTGAGTGGATGGAATTGGACGAGAACAGCAACTCTGGAATATCTGCGGCCTCCCTGACGCAACTGACCCGAAGCAACTGACCCGAAGCAACTGAGAGGTAAGCACGAGGGACCGTTGAACCTGATTTGGGACAACGCCCCGGCACACCGGGGCGAGGCAGTGCGGGAGTACCTCAGGACGCCGGGCCTGAACCTGCAGCTGGTAAACCTGCCGGGCTACAGTCCGGACTTCAATGCCGACGAGGCGGTCTGGGGCTGGGTCAGGGAGGAGACGACTGGAAATCTGTGCTTGGGAACCAAGGCCCAGGTACAGGAGAGGGTCGGCAATTTTCTCGCCAGGCTGGCCAGCCGGAAGGAGGAGATGAGGCGCCGCTGCCGTACCGTCCTGCAATCAAGGGCCCAAGCACTCCTCCGCGACCTCCACCCGGATTCTCAAACCTCAGCAAATGCACATCCCACCTCGGCTTTGGTTTAGGCCTGGTCGTCGGCCTGGTAAGAGCGCAACTGCTCGCGTAGCAGCCGCAGTTCCTCCTCGGCTGTCTTTAGAGCCTCCCTGGTTTCGTGGTGAGTGCGCAACCACTGGCCGGTGGCCGGGTCATATAAGCGAAGGCTGCCGTCCGGCATCACGCTGATGTCCATGCCGAGGACCGCGCTTCGTCCCCTGAGTGTGCCGTCCGCATCCGTGTCGAGCGGCAACCCTGTGTACTCGCCCGCCTCAAGTCGTTCGCCAACCAGCGGCGGAGTGAGGTATCCGCTGGTGGGGTCGAAACGCCAGTACTCCGTTACTCCCATCCCGGCGTAAATGTCCCTCTTGTCGATCTCATCCCTACGCCACGTGCTGCCCGACGCCAATTCCATTACGAGATTAGGCGGCTTTCCCTCCCGCCACACTATCCAGGAATGACGGCTGTGATTGCCCACTCCAAATACGACGAAGACGTCGGGCGCGACCCGGGTCTCGTTGTCGTTAATGTGATAGTAGATGAGCATATCGCCGCCGGCGTAGACGTCCTCCCCGCCGTCGAACCACACTCGCAATGCTGATATGGTGTCGATCATCGCGAACAGTTAGGAGTCGCTTTCTGCCATGGGTTCGCCGTCCGTGTCGGGATATACGATGCTCAGGTCGTCCACCTCGTTATCGCGGGGAGGGTGCTTGGTGGAGGCGGGGAGGCGTTCGGCGGTCATTATGTTGCACTCCGGACGGCGGCTGGTCGTATTCTATCCGCAGAATAGCAAAGGCCGAGAATAGCACAGACCGAATTTGCTGCCAGTTGTTTCCCGTCCGCACCGGTAGTAACCTTGCGCCCAAGAGACCCCGGAGGAGAAATGCCATGGCCGCCACAACCGCCAATCGTATACGCGCGTCGGAGCGGCGCGAACTGGAGCACGAGCTGCGCCAGCGGGTTTCGGGCGAGGTGCGCTTCGACCCCTTCTCCAGGGTGCTGTACAGCACCGACGCCAGCATCTACCAGATGGAGCCGGTGGGCGTGGTCATCCCCCGCAGTGCCGCCGACGTGCAGGCGACTATCGAAGTGGCGCGAGCGAACGGCGTGCCCGTGCTGCCCCGGGCCGGCGGCACCAGCCTGGCCGGCCAGACAGTCAATCACGCCATAGTCATGGACTTCAGCAAGTACCTGAACCAGGTGGTCGAAGTCAACCGCGAGGAGAGCTGGGCGCGGGTGGAGCCGGGCATCGTGCTGGACCAACTGAACCGGGAGTTGCTGTCCTACGGCCTGATGTACGCTCCCGATCCCACCACCTCCAGCCGCGCCTGCGTGGGCGGCGGCATCGGCAACAATACCTGCGGCGCCCACTCGGTCATTTACGGCAAGAGCCTGGACCATATCAAGGAGCTGGACGTCATTCTGTCCGACGCCAGCACCACCCACTTCCGCCCGCTGGACAGCGCCGAGCTGGAGGCCAAGCTCAGCGGCGCCGGTCTGGAGTCGGAGATATACAGGGGTGTCCGCCGGCTGGCACAGGACAACGACGCTGCCATCCGGGAGCGCTACCCCAACATCATGCGGCGGGTCAGCGGCTACAACCTGGACGAGTTTCTGACCGAGTCTATCGGTCCATACGCTGGCTCCGCCATCAGCCACGGCTTCAACCTGACCCGCATGGTGGTCGGCTCCGAGGGTACGCTGTGCGTTGCCACTGAGGCCAAGGTGAACCTGGTGCCGCGGCCCACGATGACGGCGCTGTCCGTTGCCCACTTCCACGACATTTTCCAGGCCAGCGAGGCGGTCAAGGAGATCCTCAATCACGGCCCCTCGTCCATTGAGATCATGGACAAGAACGTGCTGGACCGCTCCAGGCAGTCTCTGGGGCTGGGCAACGCCATGTCCATCATCGAGGGCGACCCCGGCGCGATCCTGGCCATCGAGTTCTACGGGGAGTCGGAGGACGAGCTTACCGCCAAAATGGAGGGGCTGAAGCGCGACTTGGAGCGCCGCCGCCTAGGCTACGCCTGCGTCAACCTGCTGGACCGTGCCGCGCAGGCCAACATCTGGAACGTGCGCAAGAACGGCCTGGGCCTGCTGATGAGCATGCACGGCGATGCCAAGCCCCTGCCCTTCGTGGAAGACACTGCCGTCGACCCGGAGACCATGGGCGAGTTCGTGCGCCGGTTCGACGAGATCGTCCGCAACCACGGTACGGAGGCGGCTTATTACGGCCACGCCAGCGTGGGCTGCCTGCACATTCGCCCGGTAGTCAGCCTGAAAAACCAGGAGGGCGTCGACCGGATGTACGCCATCGCCGACGAGATCAGCGACCTCACGCGCGAGTTTGGCGGCTCCCTCAGCGGCGAGCACGGCGATGGCATCGTGCGGGGAGTGTGGACGGAGAAGATGTTCGGCTCGGAGATCTACGAGCTTTTCCGTGAACTCAAGTCCACCTGGGACCCCGACGGCATAATGAATCCGGGCAAGATTATCGACTGCCCGCCCATGACCGAGAACCTGCGCTACGGACCAAGTTACAGCGCAGATTCTTGGCCCACCAGCCTGGACTTCGCCTTAGACACCAACTTCGCCGGAGCGGTGGAGATGTGCAACGGCATGGGGGCCTGCCGCAAGCTGGATGGCACCATGTGTCCTTCGTTCATGGCGACTCGGGAGGAGGAACACTCGACCCGCGGCAGGGCCAACCTGCTGCGTGCGGCCATGTCGGGAAAGCTGCCGGGCTCTTATCAACCGGGCTCTCATAAAAAGGATGTCGCCATGACCAGCAAGCGCCTCTACGACGCCCTCGATCTGTGCCTGGAGTGCAAGGGCTGCCGCGCCGAGTGCGAGTCGGGCGTGGATATGGCCAAGTTGAAGTACGAGTTCCTCGACAACTATTACAAGTCCAACGGCCTGCCCCTGCGCAACAAGATATTTGGCAACATCGCCAGGCTGAGCAAATGGGGCAGCCGGTTCGCGCCCTTCTCCAACTGGGCGGCTTCGAATCCACTGGGCAAGCTGCTGTCGAGCTCAGTGCTGGGAATCCACCCGAATCGCCGGGCTCCGTCATTCGTCAGGCAGACCTTTCCGCAGTGGTTCCGCACGCGGCCCGAGCGCCGTGCAGCTACGGCGGGGACGGTGGTGCTGCTCAACGACACCTACATGAACTACAACTACCCGGAGATCGGACAGGCGGCGGTGGCGCTGCTGGAGGCGGCTGGCTACAAGGTGGAGCTGGCCGACGCTCCCTGCTGTGGCAGGCCCATGATCTCCAAGGGCATGATGGACGCGGCAAAGGCCAATGCCCGGCACAACGTGAGCCTGCTGCACGCCTATGCGGGCAACGGCGTACCCATCATCGGCTGCGAGCCAAGCTGTCTGCTCACCCTGCGCGATGAGTACCCGCAACTGGTTCCAGGGGAGCAGTCCCGCACCGTGGCCAGCCAGGCGTTCCTGATTGACGAGTTCCTGGCCAAGCTGAAGGCCGAGGACAACCTGAACATCGAGTTCCGGGACACGGCGAAGCAGGTGCTGTTCCACGCCCACTGCCACCAGCGCTCGCTGGCTGGCACCGCATCGTCGCTGAACGCGCTGCGCCTGGCCCCCGGGTACCTGGTGGAGCTGACCAACGCAGGCTGCTGCGGCATGGCCGGCTCCTTCGGATACGAGAAGGAGCATTACGACATATCGATGACCATCGGCGGGCAGGCCCTGTTCCCGGCGGTCAACGCCAAGGGGCCGGACTGGGAGGTGGCGGTGATGGGCGTATCCTGCCGCCAGCAGATCGAGCACGGCACCGGCCGCAAGGCGCGCCACCTCGCCGAGGTGCTGGCCGACGCCCTGCCATAGCGGGGCGGAGGGATTCCACAAGACCGACGAAGGTCGATCTTTTGAATGTTTGTGATCAATGGCGCAACACAATAGAGTAGTCATCCGGGTTGTTGAAACTGAATCGTTTCAACGGTGGATACACAGCCTTCGGGATGAAAAGGCTCGGGACCGAATTAATGCCCGCTTGGGTAGAGTTTCATTGGGGATCTTCGGCGATACTAGACCAGTGGGCAATGGCGTTTCTGAAATGCGCATCCATTACGGTCCTGGCTACCGAATATATTATATGCGCGAAGGTATGACCGTTGTCGTGTTGCTTTGCGGGGGCGACAAGGACTCTCAGTCTCGAGACATACGCCGTGCAAGGCGGTTAGCGACTGTCTGGAGGGGAGGCGATGCCTGAAACATACAGAGAATGGGACGTTGTCAATTACCTGGATTCCGTAAGAGACGCTTGCGGATACTTGGCAGCATGTCTGGAGGAGGAGCCGGGAGACGGAAGTTTGCTCCGTCTAGCTTTGAGCGATATCGCTCGCGCAAAGGAAATAGGGAAGTTCGATCTTGACATTGGCAAAAGCGATGAAGAGCTCCTGCAATCGCTGGCGGAAAACGGCAACCTCAGCTTCGCCACAGTGATGGCAATCGCGCGCGCTATGGGTATGCAACTACAAATCACAGCCTGAAGGATCCGGAGGTCAGAAAAAGGGGCGGTTGGCTGGCCGTCCCTTTTATGATGCCTTCATGCGGAATACGCGGCTGGCGTGGGCGACCGCAAGAGCCGTGGCGCGTGGGGATGAGGCATAGCCCGTGTCTCGCACCCGGATCGGGGAACGCCTCCTCTCCAGTATCGGGCCTGAGCCGGGGTATCCCGTAGCCGGTCCTGCCCTCGCCATTGCGTCCCGCCCCGCCTGACGTCCCCCCGGCTTGAACCCCATGGGATCGTTTTCGAGCCGTGAGGCTACCCCTGTGGCAGCAAGGAACGTTCTGGTCCGGCCGTCGATCAGCGAATTCTCCGGCCTCCCTGGAACACGGCCCAGATGTTCCTGAGGGCAGCGGGGTCAGACAGGGGATCCCCGTCGATCAGCACCATGTCCGCCTGCTTTCCAACCTCGATGGTCCCGGCCTGTTCCAGGATGCCAAGCAGTTCAGCGGCGACTCGCGTGGATGCTTCCAGCGCTTCCTGGGGCGGCATGCCGTTTTCCACCATCAGCTCCACCTCCCGAGCCACGAAGCCGTGGCGGGCCGGGGATCCGCCGGCGTCGGTGCCAGTGGCGATGCGAACGCCGGCCTGCAGAGCTCGCTTGAAGCTGGCAATGGAGTTTTCCTTGCGGTCATAGATATCGGCCATCTGCTCCCGGGACCAGCCCATCTGTGCCGCCAGCCGTTCCCTGGCGTCCCAGGTGGACATGGTCGGCACCATGTAGGTGCCCCTCTGCGCCATGAGTTCGACGGTCTGTTGATCCACATAGGTCCCGTGCTCAATGGAGTCAATGCCCGCCTCCACTGCCAGCCGAGTTCCTTCGAAACCGTGGCAGTGGGCGGCGATCTTCAGTCCCGCTTCGTGGGAAGCCCGCACCGCGACATCCAGGGCCTCCCGGGGCATGCTGGCGAACTGCTCGCCGTTGGGACGGAACCCCGTGGCGCCCACCTTGATCAGACCGGCGCCCCTCTGGATCATGTCCATAATGCCTTCCAGCAGTTCCTCCGGGGTTTCGGTTCGCCTGGTAAGTCCGGCTGGCCAGGTGCCGGGGAACTGGAACCATTCGCCGGACGCTATTATTCGCGGTCCCAGGATGGCTCCGGCAGCGGTCTGCCGGGCAATGTTGATGTTGATGGCGTGGCGGGCGCCAACATCCCTGGCCGAGGTCACCCCCGACATCAGCGACCGGCGGCAGTTGTCCACGGCCTTGAGGGTGAACTCTTCGGGGGTGTCGTTCAGAAGGCGCTGCATGACGTCCATGCCGCCATCGCCGGTAAAGTGCTCGTGGCAATCGATCAATCCGGGGATCAGGGTCAGCCCCTGCCCGTTGATATCCTCCTGGTGCCGGGCCCGTTTCGGGCGCTCCGATTCGGCTCCTATCCAGGTGATCGCCCCGTTCGACACCTCCAGGCTCGCGGAGGACGCAGGAGCCGCTCCCGTGCCGTTGATCAACCTGACGTTACGAATTACCAGGTCCATCTTCGCCTCCTCGCTCGATACATAATCGCGAACGGTTCCCGGCCCCTTTCTGCCGGAAACGGACTAAGACTGTTCAGTTCCCCCTGCCATCCGCCCAGAGCGAACGCGACTGCAAAGCATGGGCAAGCGTAGCACAGCGGAGCGGAATACCGCAGGGCGGGCCAACAGCCACCTTCCGCGACCGTCAACCCGGCTTGTCCGTCAACCAGGCTTGTGGGCTACGAATAACGCCCAGCCGATCTTCCCCGAATTGGCCGAGTCCACCCAGAAGGACAGGGACTCCAAGGTCCGGTCGATGGTTTCGTCTCCGATGCGGGGAAGTAGCTCCTGACGGTTCTCCTGGAGACGGTCCCGCACCCAGGCGTACGAACGGGCAACGTGATGGGACCAGTCGTCCTCCCGGTCGACGGGGAGGTTCAAGTTGTACAGGGCCTCGCGATAGTCCTCCAGGTCCCATATTTCCGGCGATTTGACCCGGTCGTAGATTTTCACCCGATCTTCGTCCGGCGTGTCCCGCCTAACCAGGATGTCGGTGAAGATCAGCGTGCCGCCCGGTCTCAATACCCGGCGACATTCCGAAAGCACTGCGGTCTTGTCCGCTGCGTGCAGGAATGCGTCCTGGCTCCAAACCACATCGTAGGAGGCGTCCGGATACCCCAGGCGGTGAAAGTCCCCGTATTCGAAGGACAGCAGGCGCTCCAGGCCGGCTTCGCTGCTCCGGAGGCGGGCGAGGTCCAATTCCTTGACGCTGATGTTGGTGCCGGTAACCCGGCAGTGGAAGTTTGCGGCCAGGTAGCGGGCGGTGGAGCCATAGCCACAGCCCAAATCCAGGACGTTCACTCCCGGTCCCAACGGAGCGGCCCTGGCCATGATCTCGTTGGTGTGCTCCATGGCTTCCGGGTGCGGGCACTCGTCGCCGCAGGCGACACCCAGGTGTATGTTGTCGCCCCAGACGGTGCGGTAGATTTCGTCGGCCGGACCGTCATAGTAGGCTCGGGTGCTGGATACGATCGTGTCCACGTCTCTTCCAGTCATGGGCTGCGTCTCCCTTTGAATTTTTTGTCGGCGGCCTGGTGGGATGAGGTCAGAGATGCTCTGGAAATCCGTCAACGGGCTTCGGTTTCCGCTATCCGGCCAAGGAAACAGGATGCCTGGCGCCCCGCGCGTGTTTATAATGGCTGGCAGGCACTGCCATCGGGCGAATGTGCATAAAGGCTCCAATCACAAGACCGGCGGGGCGCCGTGCCCGATGCGGACCACAGGAGGCAAAATGGCAGTTTTGAAAATAGAAGGCGTCACCCACTGGTCGATTCCGGTTAACGACCTGAACCATGCGGAAGAATTCTACGGCGAACTGCTGGGCCTCACGCCCAAGGGCAGGCTCGGCAACAACACCATGTCCTGTTTCAACGTTGGTGACCATAACATTCTGCTGTGTGAGCGCTCCAGTCCGGTGGATGGACATTCGGCGGAGGACGGAGGGGCGCATCATTCATTCACAGTATCGCCCCAGACCTTCGAAGAGGCGTGCCGGGTGTTCCGCCAAAGGGACGTCAAAATCGACCATCTGACCTACCGGGCCCAGGGATTTTTCACCGGCCGCGAGCTGTACTTCTTCGATCCAAGCGGTAACAGGCTGGAACTCAGGGACCCCGCGTGGACCCAGGGTATGCCGGAGCCTTCATTCGATGAGTTGGCCAATGCCTAAACCGTGACCTGGCCGGCTGCCCCTCTACCGGTAACCCTGCCTTCACCGGTAACCCTGCCTTCAAAGGGACCCGGTTGGCAGAGGGACCCGGTTGAATAACTTGCCTCATTGGAGAATGCGGCGCAGTCGCGCCAGAATCCACGCCCATTTCCCTCCAGTTACTCTGGAAGAATGTTCGGAGCCGGAAGGAGCGATTTGAATTACCATACCATAATTCTCGAAAAGCAGGACCACGTGGCCCGGCTCACTCTCAACCGTCCGGAGCGCCTCAACGCGGCGAACGAGCAGATGTTCTCCGAGTTGAACTCGGCGCTGGAGGACGTGGCCGACGACCGGGACATTCGGGCACTGGTGCTCACCGGCGCGGGCCGAGCCTTCTGCGCCTCTGCGGACATCAAGGACGAACGGCGCGAGGCCGACCGGCTGCTGGGACACATGGATCCCTACCAGATCTACCAGTTCATCCGAAGCGGTCCGCAGGGCATCACTCTCAAGCTCCACCAGATGGAAATTCCCACCATCGCGATGGTCAACGGGCTGGCCATCGGGGACGGGTTCGACTGGGTGCTGGCCTGCGACATCCGCATCGGTTGCGAACGCTCCCGGTTTATGAATGCGTTCCTGCAGATGGGGTTGGTGTCCAACACCGGGGCAACCTGGCTTTACCCCAGGGCCATGGGGGTCAGCCAGGCCCTGGAGTTGCTGTACACCGGCGACTGGCTGGAAGCGGAAGACGCGCTGCGTCTGGGTGTGCTCGGCCGGCTGGTCCCGTCGGAGGAACTGGCAGAGGAGACCATGGCGTTAGCGGCCAGAATCGCCGGGAGAGCCCCGGTGGCGAACCGGCTGGTAAAGGGCATGGTCTACCGGGGTTTGGGTCAATCGCTGGAGGAGCATCTGCCCGAGGCCGCCCATGCCGAGATTCTTTCCTTGGCCAGCGAGGACCACAGGGAAGCTCTGGCGGCCTTCCTGGAGAAACGGGAACCAAAGTTCAAGGGCCGGTAGTTAGAGACTATCTCAAAAGACGGCGAACCAACCAACCCGTCATTCCCGCTGGTTCATTTAAGCCAGGAGCGGGAATTCAGGACCCTGGTACAGGATCTCGACAAGCGATTGGCGAATTCTCAGCAAATTTAGCGCGTTTTGAGATAGTTTCTTAATCCGGGCGAGGCCCAAACGAGGGACGATATGGCAGACTCCCTGCTGGAGCGGTTGAAGGCCACAGTCGGACAGGAACTGGTGTTCCATGCCCCCGACGAGATGGGACGTTCCGCTTTCCGGCAATACGCCCTCGCTGTCGGTGATTTCAATCCTCTCTACTCCGACCGCGAACACGCCGCCACCCACGGCCTGCGGGATGTTAAGGCGCCGCCGACGCTGGTCTGCGATACCTGGCAATACGTGGACAGCGACTTGGACCAGCGGGGCGACCTGCTGGGCCGCGGCCAATTTGGGGAATTGACCGGCCTCCGGGCTGGCAACGAGTACGAGTTCTTCCAGCCCGTCCATCCCGACGACGTGCTGACCGCGCGCTGGCTGGTGAAAGATGTGTACGAACGCACCGGACGCTCCGGGTCGCTAATCTTCCAGGTAATCGAGGCCACGTACCACAACCAGCACGGCGAGTTGCTGGCCCGCAATACCGAGACCCTGTTCTACCGGGAAGAGGCGCCGGAGTGAGTAACAACGTGAGCGCCAGCCGGTTTTTTGAGGACGTCCCGGTGGGCGAGGAGCTGACCCCGCTCCGCAAGGACATTGACCTTCCGCGAATGATGGCCTACGGCGCCGCCACCTGGGACTTCATCCGGGTTCATTACGATGCCGACTACGTCCGGGAACTGGGGTTCCCCGGACCGTTCGTGGACGGGCAGATGCTGGGGGCGTTCCTGGCCCAGCTCGTACAGGACTGGGCGGGTTCCGGCGCGTTCCTGCGCAAGCTGGGCTTCCGCAACCGGGTCATGGTATACCCCGGCGACTCGCTGGTCTGCCGCGGAGCGGTCACCGGGCTGTACCGGGAGGGTGACAACAAAGAGGGGCCGGGCCTCGCCGAGTGCGACCTGTGGATCGAGA
The DNA here is from genome assembly GCA_965249355.1 of Dehalococcoidia bacterium. Taxonomy (GTDB): domain Bacteria; phylum Chloroflexota; class Dehalococcoidia; order Lucifugimonadales; family UBA3495; genus VXOI01. Next base: position 512,518 of record CBDFLW010000004.1, on the reverse strand, counting down.
ACCAACGGGCGGAGCGTGTGGTCGAACCGGCCAGCGCACTGGTGCAGCTCCCGTCGCGTCCCTGCTCCGGAAGGTCCCAATGAGCGGGGACGCCAAGCAAGGCGCGACCTCGTCGTCGGCTCTCAGCGACGTTAGAGTCGTGGAATACACCGAGATGGCGGCTGCGTCTTTCTGCGCCCGGTTGCTCGGAGACGCCGGTGCCGACGTGGTGAAGGTGGAGGCGCCTGGGGGCGACCGGCACCGGCGGCACGGTCCCTTCCCCGACGGTCAGCCCGACCCGGACTGGAGCGGAATGTTCCTCTATTTGAACGCCAACAAGCGTGGGGTGGGCCTTGACCGGCAGGACCCGGACCAGAATGCGGTACTGAACGATTTGGTCTCCAAGGCCGATATCTTGGTCGTGGGCGGGCAGAGCGCCGAGATAGAGCGGCATGGCCTGCGTCGCGAGGCCCTGCAGTATCTCAATCCCGGCTTGATTGTCGCCGCCATCACACCCTTCGGACTGTCGGGGCCGAACAGTGCCTACGTGGGGGACGAGCTGACGGCGGTGGCGGCCGGCGGGCTGTCTTACAGCACGCCTGGAGTGCCGGACGGCGTGCAGGACCGGGCAGAGGAACCCCCGCTTTCCGCCAACACCCCGCTGGGCGAGCTGATGACGGGGGTGGTGGGCTCGGCGGCCTGTGTGGCCGCGCTTCTGTCGCGGCAGTTCAGTGGCCAGGGTTGTGAAATCGACCTGAGCCTGCAGGAGGGGGTGGCCGCGGTCATGCCCTACGAGTTGGCCCACGCCGCCTACCACGAGCCGAAGAAACGAGAAGCGCTCGGTTTCGCACTGATGCCAAACGTATACATGCCTTGCAAAGACGGCTACGTGGTGATTATGGCCGTCCTTGATGGCCACTGGCGCAACTTGATGCGGGCCGCGGGCGACCCGGACTGGGCCGATCTGGAGGTGTTCGCCACGGCCCGTGACCGGGCCCAGAACTGGGACGCGCTGGAACCATTGCTGCTGGAATGGACCATGTCTCACACCGGCGACGAAATCGCCCGCTTGGCCCAGGAACGCGGCGTTCCCTGTTTCCCGGCCTACACCGTGGGACAGATGATGGAATCACCTCACGTCATCGAGCGGGCTTTTCTCCAGGAATTTACCAGCCCCCGTGGTCATAGCTTCAAGCTGCCCGGATTCCCCATTCGCATGAGCGCCACGCCCTGGCGTACGTTTCGCCCGGCGCCGCGTCTGGGCCAGCACACCGTCGAGGTCCTGGGCGACTGGCTGGGTTGGCCGGAGGACAAGGCACGGTCGCTTTCCGCAGAATTCCTGAGCCACACTGGCGTCACGACCGCCGAGGTGCGGGAACAATGAACCCGGCGCCATTACCGCTGCAGGGCATTCGCGTGGCCGATTTCGGGCAGGTCATCGCCGCCCCGGTGACCGCCCAGATGCTGGGCTGGCTGGGCGCGGAGGTGATCCTGTTCGAGACCGAATCGCGCTTCACCACCCGCGTGTGGCCGCCCTTCGCCGATGGCGAATTTGGAATAAATAACAGCGGCGGTTTCAACCTGGTCAACAACAACAAGCTGAGCTGTTCCCTCGACCTGCGTCAACCCGAAGCAGTGGAATTGGCCAAGGGCATAATCAGTGTCAGCGACGTTCTGGTGGAAAACTACGCGACCGGGGTCATGGAGCACCTGGGCCTAGGCTACGACGAGGTGAAGAAGCTGCGTCCCGACATCGTATACATGTCCCTGGCCGCCTTCGGACGCAGCGGGCCCTTCAAGAGCCTGACCGGTTTTCACAGCGTCATCAATCTCTTCAGTGGCTTGGCGGCGGTCGCCGGCTACCCGGGGTCCCATCCGAGAATCATGGGCGGCTTGATTCCAGACGCCTTCAGCGGCTGCTACGGTGTTCTGGCGGTCCTGGAGGCGCTGTATCACCGTTCGCGCACCGGCGAGGGCCAGTTCATCGAAGTTTCCATGACCGAGGCGCTGACCGGCATGATTCCGGAGGCCGTGATGGAATACTCCCTAACCGGCAGGGAACAGGAGAAGGCTGGCAACCGCGACGGCCGGAATGCGCCCAGAAACGTTTTCCGGTGCCTGGGCGAGGAGAAATGGGTGGCGGTGTCCGTGGAAACGGACGAGCAGTTTCGCGCCCTGTCGCGGGCTTCCGGGAACCCCGGTTGGGCTGACGACCCCCGGTTCGCCACCACCTTGGCCCGCTTGGAAAACCAGGATGTCCTGGAGGCGCTCTTGGAGCAGTGGACAGCCGGGTTGGAGGTTGAACAGGTGGTCGCATCCCTGCAGGTTGCGGGCGTTCCGGCTGCCCCGGTGTCTGACTCCGCCGAGGTGCTCGCCGATCCGCACCTGGTGGAACGGGGATTCGTGGCCGACGTGGAGCACCCGGTGGCGGGCACACGGCCGGTCCTCTCCCTTCCTTGGGCCGCCGACGGACGCAGGGTGGACGACCTGCGGCCCGCGCCCATGTTCGGCCAGCACAACCGGTGGGTACTGAAAGAGCTGCTTCAGGTGCCTGACGAGGAATACGACCGGCTGGTATCATCGGGCGCCATCGGCTGAATTCCCGACTTCAGTGGCAAGCGAGTTAATTGCCAAACATCCCCGCGCCAGATGGCCGTCATTCCAGCGAAAGCGGGCATACAGGGGCCATCTGAATGCAACATGGCCAGCGGAGTCCTCGCACTGGATTCCCGCTTTCGTGGGAATGACCGGGTTGTTTAGCCAATCGTTCGCGCGTAAGTAATTCCCGGCTCCAATTACCGGGTGACACGGAGTTGTTATGCCCAGGAACATTATCGAGGTCGACCCGCAGAAATTCCGGTGGCTGGATCTGAACCGCTACACTTTCTGCCTGGGAGCGGAGAGCGCGGGGATTCTGTACCTGGCAGGGCAGACGGCCAGCGAGTACGACCCGTCTGCAAGAGCCGTCCTCTGCAAGGGCGACCTGCTCGATCAGACCAGGGTCATTTACGAAAAGCTGGGCGTGATCCTGGAAGCCGCCGGGATGTCTTTCGATAACGTGGTGCAGACGGTCGACTACATCGACCCGGTGGCCCTGCCTCAATACCGCGAGACCGGCGCAATCCGCCGGGAATTCCTGGGCAGCACGCCGGTGGGGGCCACCGGAATCTGCGTGGAGCGACTGCTCCGGCCCGACGCCCTGCTGGAGGTCAGCGCGGTGGCGGTGGCTGGAGAGAAGCGTGCTGTCAATCCCGGCTACGATCGCTATGGCGCCCTCACCTACGTGCCCGGCGTAATCGCGGGCGACACGCTGTGGACCTCCGGATTCGTGGGAAATGAGGAGGTGGACGGGCAGGCATCCTTCCCCCAAGACACCGGCCGACAGATGGGACTCACCTACGATATCGTGGGCCGGGTGCTGGATGCCGCCGGGGCCGTTCCCTCAGACGTCGTCAAGACGCTGGAATACATCTCGCCGCAGGCATGGCTCCAGTATGACAGCGGCGCCGCGGACTCACGGCGGGAGTTCTTCGGGGGCTTATACCCAGCCAACACCGGCATCACGGTGAACCGGCTGCTACGCCCCGAGGGCCATGTGGAAGTCGAGGCGGTCGCGGTGCTCGACGGGAACCGGGAGGAGATACAGGTACCGGGGTGGGAGCCCAGCTACGGCGGCGCTACCCACGTTCCGGGAGTAAAGAAGGGGCGAATGCTACAGCTTTCAGCCCAAGCGGGCGTCGATCACACTACCGCCTCCGCCGTGGCTCCCTTCGACATAGTGGCACAGGCCGAGCAGGCCTACGGCAACCTGGCGCGGGTGCTGACCGAGGGCGGCTATTCCATGGACGACGTGGTCAACACCATAGAGTGGGTCCCTCCCAACGGCCTGTCGGCCTACCGGCGGATCGGGGAGGTGCGGCGAAAGTTCTTCGGCGACAACTTCCCCTCGGCCACTGGAGTCTCGATGCACCGCATCCGTCGGCCCGGCCCGCCCGACCGGTTGATCTCTGAACTCCTCTTTGAGGTCACGGCGGTGGCAATAGTCTAACCTGCTCCCTTCCTGCTCTGCTACGGGCACGATATTGCCGCCCGCCTGCGCTGGTCTGCCCGGGAGCCGGGCATACAACAGTCTTGCTGAAGGACCAGATCGGCCTTTCCAATGGGCTCCGTCCCCCGGATCTCAGCGGCCGGTCCCCATGACGGCTGCAAAGTCATTAAGGCATGCAATCCCTTGGTCGTGAGCTTGTCGAAGGACGGGTAGTCAGAATCGGTTGGTGGTGAGAGGGCGTCACCACCAACCGATTCACAGCTACAATGCAGTCGTCCTGGCAAATTCCGCCTGCTTGGGATACTTCATCGCTGCCGATTGCATGCTACGGCGATGTGTTCCCGGCCATTTACCTGACGGTTGCAACGATTGGCGCGCACTCGTCGCAGACAGCCAAGTAGGTTCCGGGGGCCACGCTCTTTCCCTGGTCCCCCGGGACGGGGTTCCGGCATCCCAGCATGTCGCACTCCCGCATTTCCCTCGGGTGTTCCCGTTCCAGGTGTTTTTCCACCGCCTGGATCGCCGCCTCCACTCCGATTTTCTCCACCGGGAGCCGGAACAGGAGTGCCGCCTCCCTCTCTTCCTCGTTCTCGCCGGGGATGGCGTAAAGATGCCCGCTCTCGTGGATGATGGCCACCCGCATTTCCCCATCGGGACCGTTCCAGGTTCCGACGCTGGTTTCAGTCGGGTCGATAATCTCCAGTTCCTTGATAAGTTCCTCGATGGTTGTCTCTCTTCTGAGCGTAGTCATTTCGTCACCTCCGCTGGGATCTCCCCTTCAAGGGGGTCGTCTTTCACATGGGCAATCTCCGGTCCATTCTCCCGTTTGGCTTAATGGTTGGCGGACGTCGCTTGCGGCAGGTCCGCCCAGTCCCGGCATCGAACGGTCTTACCGTATTCTCGCTGTTGATTTCGGCACAACGCTTGATTGGGCCTCGGGATCCCTGTGCCTTCAAGTGGGCCTCTCTCCGCTTGGCCCGTAGGATTCCGTGGCAGCATCCCGGATGAGGCCCGTTAACAGAACCCCGTAGTATTCGCATACTTTTGTGCCATCCTTATAACTTGCATTATACCACATTATGATTGTAATTATCAATAAATGTGATTGTCCTCCGTGAATGGGTATCTGCAGTGATCTCTTGAGCTTAAGTTCGCGCAATGGGTTTCAGCCCAGTCTCAAGATTCCTGGCAACTTCATCGGCCATCGCTTAGGGCCGCGTCCGTCAGGTGATGCGTGCGTTGGGGGCATGGCCGAGAGACGGTCGGCCAACATCGAAGACCATCGCCCGGCCCAAGCGTGGGGCTTATCGCTGGGGATTGACAGGGAGCGACCGTTTTCGTGGCGTGAGCGATTCGGTTGTCTCAACTCGATTTCCTGCCCGTCAGCCCAGGCTTTCCTGGTGCCGCGACCGGGACCTCAGGCAGAGGGCGGCAACAGCGACTGCCAGCGCCGGTGCTGCGATCACGCCGCCTGCCAGGGCGGAGGGAGGTTTATTGGGAACCCTGCTTGCTGACCGGGACTGCCTTTCGCCTGTTCGTGAATGTTGGTGAAAAAATGACTGCCCCCCGGCAACCCGGGGGCAGTCGCGACAATCAGAGGGACCTTACAAGATCAGGAGCCGCGTAGTCGGGGATCGAGCACGTCGCGCAGGGCATCGCCCAAGATGTTGACGCTGAATACGGCCACACAGATGACAATGCCGGGGAACACCAGCAACCAGGGAGATACTTCGATGAAGTTGTTGCCGGCGACGGCCAACATTCCGCCCCAAGTGGGGTCATCTGGTGGGGCGCCTACCCCAAGGAAGCTGAGGGCTGCCTCTACGACTATGGCGTAGCCCAGGTTGGCGGTAGCAAAAACGATGTATGGGGCAGCGCAGTTGGGAGCGATGTGGCGCAGGATTATGCGGACTGGGCCGGCTCCGACGGCGGTGGCGGCCAATACGTAGTCCGTCTCCCTGACAGCCATGGCCTGTGCCCTGATCACCCTTCCGGATCCGGTGATGAAAATTACTATCAAAGCCAGAATTACATTGGTGACAGACGCTCCAAAAGCGGCCACGATTGACAGGGCGAGGATGATCACCGGTATTGCCATGAGACTGTCCAGAAGGCGCTGGATCAGCAAGTCGATGAGGCCCCCGAAATAGGCGCTGGCCATTCCTATCAACGCCCCGGCGGTGACGCCGACCAGTACGCTGATGATTGCGACACGCATGGAGGTTTTGGCGCCGTGAAGCAGACGGCTGAGGGTATCTCGTCCCAATTGGTCCGCGCCAAGCCAGAAGGTCTTGCCAAAGTCTTCCCGGCATGCAGACTCGGAATTACACGTCGTTCCGGGGCCGGCGTACTTGAACTTTCCATGAGGCGAGTAGGGGTCAAAGGGAGCGACCGCGGGTCCGATGGGTATGAGAAGAATCATCATCAAAAGAATGATGCCGCCAATGGCTCCCAAGGGCTTCCTCTTATAAAAGTCCCTCAGGGCCCTGCCACTTGTTTTAACTGCATGAGCGGCGGTTTGCGGAGCGTTGCGATATAGCGTTTCTCCCGCCCCCTGTTGATTGGCCGGGCTAACCATACCTGATCCTCGGGTCAATCCAGGCGAGGGCCAAATCCACCAGCAGATTGACGGTCAACACTGATACGGCGAACACCATAACCACCCCTTGCACCAGGTTGTAGTCCCGTTGACCAATGCTTTCTATCAATAGCCTGCCCAGGCCAGGAACAATGAAGATTTGCTCGATGATTACGGAGCCGCCCAGCAAGATAGCCAGGGACCAACCGGCAACACCGAAGATGGGCAGCAGCGCGTTTTTTAAAGCGTGGCGAGACAAGACTACCCTTTCGTGCAGGCCCTTGGACTTGGCGGTGCGAATATAGTCTTCGCGGAGCACCTCCAGCATCGCCGAACGGGTGACCCTGGCGGTGAAATTCATCTGGAAGATGGCGAGGGTCAGGGCCGGGAAAAAGATCTGCTGCAGGTTCTCCCAAGGCGCCTCCCATAGCTTGGCGTAACCGAACGGGGGCAACCAGTTGAATACGCGGGCCAAGATGTAAATCGACACTATACCGGTTACGAAGATGGGAACGCTGATACCGAATATGGTGAATCCTCTGCCTATGTAGTCGAACAGGGAGTCCTGGGTAACGGCGGAAGCTATGCCCAATGGCACAGCGAGGACAATGCTGATGATCATTGCCAGGATAGCTATCTCGAAGGTGATAGGGATGCGGGGGCTCAACTCTTCGATCACCGGCCTCTGGTAGTAGAGGGCCTTGCCCATATCACCCCTGAGCATGCCCCATATCCAATCAAAATATTGCACGGGGAGCGGGCGATCTATACCAAGTTCGGCTTGCTTCTTGGCCAGCTCCTCTTCGGTGTAGCTCGCGTCTCCCCCTGCAGCCAAAAGCTGTATGGCAGGGTCCCCGGGGATCACCCTCATCAGCAGGAACACCAGCACCGTGATGAAAACCAAAGTGGGGAAGTAGAGCAGAATCCTCTTTACAACATATTGTTTCAACGGCCTGCTCTCCCTGCGTCGCTTTTAACCGGGCTGCAAGAATCAATCAAGCGAGGGAGGGAGAAGCCCCTCCCTCATCGGGTGGAATCTTATCTTCGGATTGTTTTGCGCGCGCAGCGCGCAGCCGGGCTACTCCTCTATCCAGATGTGCTCTACAGTTGAACCGACAGCGAGCTGGATGGTATCGGGGACAACATAGCCACCGGCGGCGGTCTTGATCTTGTTGTTGACCACGTTGAAGTATGGTCGCCAATGGAAGATTATGTTCCCGTGACCATCCCCGGAAAGCAGATAGTCCTCTATTTTTCTGAGAATCACCTTCCTCTTTTCTATATCCAGTTCGGCGCTCTGCTGCTGGAACCACTCGATGTATTCGGGCGGTGGCTGCCAGCGGCTCCAGGCGCGGTCAGTGGGCATGAACTGGGCGTTCACGAAGTCGTCCGGGTCCAGGATGTTAATACCGTATCCGGAACCGCCAATGACGTAATTGCCTGAGATGTGTTCCGGGTTGGTGGCTGCCAGGTCCTTGATGACCAGCTTAATGTCCAGACCCAGATTCCGTTTCATCTGTTCCTTGAACAGAGCCATAAGATCCGGGAAGCCGGCGGCAGTGAAGCTGGAGAGGGTAATTTCACCAATGGCACTAGGCGGGTCGTATCCCGCCTCCTTCATCAGGGCCACGGCCTCGTCAATGTCGTCCTGCTTGGTCCTGGGGCAGCCTTCGCAACCGCCGAAACCGGGGAATTGCTTCAGTTCCTCTGTTGAGTAGGAGTACCATTGGTCGGGGATGAATGGTGCCCCAACCGCGTTCTTTCCGGCTCCGAAGGTGTCCTGGAATTCCCAGCGGTCAAGCGCGAGCCACAGCGCTCTCCGCAGATCCGGATTGCTAAAGAGCGGGTCATTGGTGTTCATGATAATGTCGCTGAGGGTTGCCGTCTTGGTGTAATAGACACCGAGGTTGGGCTCTTTCTCAAGTTCAAGCGCGTCCTCAACAGAGATGTTCATCACAGTGGTGCTGGACATCATCAGACGCTCGGTCTTGTACCCGGCCACGATGGTGCCGGCATCCACTATAGTGTTGGACCTGTAACCATCCAGGTAGGGCAGCCCCTCTTTGAAATAGTTTGGGTTTCTCTCGAACTCGTAGTAGCTTCCCCGCTGCCATTCCTTCACTATGAAGGGACCACTACCCATCACGTCTTCAAACCGCTCGTACCCCTGCTCCTTCTGCGCCTCGGGGAAAATCAGCATGAAGTCCACACCCATCAACTGGAGTATGGCCGCGGAAGCATACTTGAGGTGGACGTCTACAGTGGTTTGGTCCACCACCTCGGCGCTTTCGACATAGGGGCGCAGCAGACCTGTCCGGGGCCTGGGTTCGCCGGCTTCGATCCAGCGGTTGATGCTGAATGCCACGTCGGTGGCCGTAACTGGGGTACCGTCCCACCACCTGGCGTTGTCGTGAATTACAAAAGTGTACTTTGAGCCGTCGTCGGCAAGCGTCCAGCTCTTGGCCAGATCAGCCACCAACTCGGATGTATTGGTGGGGTCGAAGTACACCAACTGGTTGTGCAACGGACTGCGGAACTGGGAAGACTGCAGAGTGCCCGCCGCATGGACGTCGAACAGCTCGACATCGCCGTAGTTCACCATACTGATCACCCCTCCCTGCTTGCCGGAAACTGGCGCAAGCACGGGAGCTTCGACAGCCTCGGGGTCCGACTGCGCTAAGGGCTCGTCCGCATCCGCGCTATCGGTGGGTTCCATCGCCACTGTCGGCACCGGGGTCGCCGAGGCAGCGGGCTCCTCAGGATCAGACCCACAGGCCATTCCTACAAACAAGGCGACAGCCAGAAGCGCGGCTAGGAGAGTGTACGGCCTGAGAAACGCGGAGAAACGCATGACGTAACCTCGAAACAGTAACCCGGGGGGCCGGTTTCCTGTTGGGTGGCCGTCCCTGTAGAGGGAGCGGCCAAGTCGTGGAGATTCGGTAATACTAATAGCCGAAAATATTGTTGTCAACCGCACAAAGACAGGTACAGAGGCAGTTCAAATACGTATCAAAACTATGAATTATAAGACGAAATCCATCAAAATATCTGACTCAAACCACATTGCCCCGCTGGGTATGAAGATTCCCGCCCAGCACTTTTGGCTGTCGTCCCCCTAGTAGCCCAACTACTTTGAAATGATGACATGAAAAGCATGCATCTTGGCGGAGAGCAGCATTGGTCAACAATCGCCGGGTGCTTACACCAATATAGGCTACTCCTCATTTCAAAGATTTCGTACTACTAGGAGGTGTCGGAAACTGTCCGGAACTACATGCGCTAGATGGGCTCGCCGTTTGAGCAGTGGTCTCAGGGCATATATTCAAATTATGACCAGAGTAGAATCGGTCCGATGTGCAGCATCGCCAAGTAGTTCTCAACCGTAGTTCTCAACCGTAGTTCTCAGCCTGTTTCTCGTACCGGGCGGCGATCCTCCGGAACCGCTTGAGACGGTTGATGGCCCGCTCCACCAGGATGCGTGTACGCCACAAGGGCAAGGAGTCGGAGCGGGCTGGCGCGCTTCCTAGGGCTTCCTGGGGTCCTCTATCTGACCAAAGGCCTCCAGCAGCCCAGGACCCCAATCTCCGACACTCTCCTCTCACACAACCTTCCTCCACACTCCTCAAACTCTGACCCTATAATTCACCACTCCGCCCAGCCCTTGCTGCAATTAAGATACCGCCGGTCAACTGGAGTTTGCCTTGACAGCCGCTGCGACGGATTCGATAATGGTATTCTCCGCCGAGGTAGCTCAGGTGGTAGAGCACGGCACTGAAAATGCCGGTGTCGACAGTTCGAGTCTGTCCCTCGGCACTTTTCTTTGTTTTCATAGCTGAGAATGGCCTCGGATGGCCGTTTTGCCAACATTGATGTCCAGGTTCATCGTGAGATGAAACGATGGAAGCCTCCATCGCCTATCTGGAAACAGCGTTCAAGACGGGAAATTAACCTTGTTCTGTTGAGCAAAGTGAGACCGGTACTGAGAAGGCTCGGCCAGGTGCCGAGCTTTTCTGTCTTCTGAGCGGTTTCCCCCGGAGAGTGCAGGTTGGTCTTACAGCCTGCTGACCCACTGGTGGTGCGTCCCCGCCAATTCCACGTATCTTTGGGTGTCCGACAAGGACTGGTGCCCCAGCCACTGCTTGAGTACCGGGATGGGGACGCCGCGTAGGACGCAGTTCCGCCCGTATGTGTGGCGGAAGGCGTGTGGGTGAGCGCGCGCCGGGTCTATGCCTACCTTCAGGGCTGCCCTCTTCATCGCCTCTCCGACCCACTGCCGGGATATGTCCAGCATGGGCTGGTGCCGGTCCTTAGAATGAAAAGACGCCAAGTCTCCCAGACTTTCAAGCAAGTCAGAAGGAACCGGTACCTCCCGGCCCTTGCGGGACTTGTTGCCCGGGGCATCCGCTCGGACACTGATCACCGGGCGCTCCTGGCCAAGCCGCAGATCGGCCCGGCTAAGGGACAGGGCCTCCGAAACCCTGAGCCCTGTCCTGAGCATGATCCTGAAGGCCATGCAAGTGGGGTAGCTACGGGCGGCGTCCACCAGCGCCCCCGCTTCGTCAGGGGTGAAGTAGTCGGGGAGCTTCTGGGGCTTTCGCGCCATCCCTACCGCCAATTCAGTGGGAAATGGAAGCCACCAGGGCTAGTCTATCGGATTCTCACGGGTTTCCTCAAGGCTGGGGAGCGGTGGTTGGGGGCAACTACTTGCGGAAATGCCAGATAAGCGCAAGTGCTGGAATGGATGGCGGAGTTGCCCGGGGAACGGTCTCCCTTTCATGTGATGTCTTGGTCGCCTAGGTCTTTGCGCGACCTCCTGGCACTGCCGACATTCCGGGTCGATAGCATAAGCCATCCAGCCTACAAACCAGGGCTCTATCCCGCCATAGGCTTCTTGCTGAATTGCCCAAAAGCATTCATCGCAGATGTACACGTCTCGACAGTCCGGCTCTCCAAAGGGCTTGTGGACCCATACCATGGTGACCCTGAACCCGGCCGATCCGTCGACGTCGACGGAAATTTGCACCGGCCCTCTCTGCCCGCCCGAATTGCATTGCTCACAAATGGGCAGGGCACCTTCCACGGTAAGATGCCGCGAAATACCCTTTCTCGGCTCGGACGGTTCCAGTTCGTAGACTTCCATGTCCGCTCCTGCGGAGTGCTCGGAGACCTCGCTTAAGGGCTCACGGCGACCGGCCGTCCGGGCGAGCGTTCCTTGGGAAACGGGTCTCAGGAGGTCCTCCGGATGGTCGATTGATGCGCACGATAAGGGTAATTATAATGCATTATAAGAGCAAGGCCGGAAGCTGTATTTTGGGGATTCTTAGTGATCCCAGCCACCTGTGTTGGACCGATCGACCAAATGGCGATTCTACTCCAGGTGGATGCACTAATCGTGTACCACAAGAGAATTCCCGAACACCGTGACAAAGAGGTGCAGGAGGCTGCCATGGTCGACAGCGTCCGCCCTGCGGCTGCTATGCCGAAAGCTATGTCGCCAGAGAGGACAAGGCATCTTTCGAGGTTATCTCCAGCCTCGACGACCCTCTCACGCCCCACGCCGAAGGCTGCGCCTGTCAATCCTGCCAAGTGAAGCGAGCCCGCTTGCAGGATATGATGCCCTTGATGGCTACGCCTTTCCCCGGGCTCTTCGAACTGGTGGAGGTTGGGGCGCTGGAGGACCGTGACAATTGATACCTCTCAGGGCCTCACATTGGCCAGTCCGCAGCGGGCTTCGTCCACATACTCGCGGGCAATGGAGTAGCCGCTGGCCTTGGCGTAGTCCTTGAGCGCCCTCAGCTGAGCGGACACGGACAGGTCCACGTCATGGCGGTTGGAGAGCGGTCAAACCGCCGTCGGCCGGGAGGCCGACGAAAGGAGAGGCTGATACCCCGTTTCTCGGCAACGCCATGCGCCATAGCCAACACGCGCTGGGAGCGCCTTCCGGACGATATGCCGTCCGTCCCCGGCTGAGAGCGCGTGGCTTCAGCAGTAGGGCAGGTCGCCAAGGTTAGAGTAGGCAAGGTTCAACTGGTCTTCCAGGCTGCCTGGCACGCACCCGCTCAGATCGGTGTCGCTGAGGTACAAGGATTCAAGGTTGGAGAGGCTGCCCAGCTCCGCCGGTGTCTCCCCGCTCAAGGCGTTGCCGCCGAGGTTCAGAAATGTCAGGTTGGAGAGGCTGCCCAGCTCCGTCGGTATCTCCCCGCTCAAGGCGTTGTCGCCGAGGTTCAACTCTGTCAGGTTGGAGAGGCTGCCCAGCTCCGGCGGTATCTCTCCGCTCAAGGCGTTGATGTTGAGGTACAGCTCTGTCAGGTTGGAGAGGCTGCCCAGCTCCGCCGGTATCTCCCCGCTCAAGTCGTTGTCGTAGAGGTTCAGCGATGTCAGGCTGGAGAGGCTGCCAAGCTCCGGCGGTATCTCCCCGCTCAAGTCGTTCGCCAAGAGGTCCAGCCTTGTCAGGTTGGAGAGGCTGCCCAGCTCCGCCGGTATCTCCCCGCTCAAGTCGTTGCCGTAGAGGTCCAGCTCTGTCAGGTTGGAGAGGCTGCCCAGCTCCGGCGGTATCTCCCCGCTCAAGCCGCTGCCGCTGAGCCTCAGCTTTGCCAGGCTGGAGAGGTTGCCCAGCTCCGGCGGTATCTCCCCGCTCAAGTCGATGTCGCCGAGGTCCAGCTCTGTCAAGCTGGAGAGGCTGCCCAGCTCCGGCGGTATCTTCCCGCTCAAGTTGTTGAAGAAGAGTTCCAGCTTTGTAATGCGCCCGTCGACGTTGGTGGTGACGCCCTTCCATCGGCCGAGGGGAGCGTCGCTCAGCCAGTTGGCGCTTCCCTCCCAGTTCTCACCGTCGGTTGCGTGGTAGAGGGCAACCAGGGCTTCCCGGTCCGTTTTGACGGAGCCGGAGGCCGCGGGCGGCGCTGTCGCAGCCGGAGTAGACGCGGTCCGGTCGGGGCCTGTCACGCCCGACGGCTCATCAGAGCCGCAGGCCGCGAGCGCCGCCGTAAGGGCCAGCGCAAGGACAATGCTCAACAGGGTCACGTATCTTGTCGTGCGTGTACGGGTCATTGTCTTTCCCTCCCGGTCTTGACCGGCACCATATATCCACAGATTCATACGGATGGTATGGCGGAGGTGCTATCGGCGTCAATGCTGTGTATAGGGTCAGGAGACACCTGTTTCGCCACTCCCAAATATGTGTCGGTATGTCGGCTTCCGCGGGGATGAGCAGGCGCCCCATGCGCAATAGCCAACACAACCCGGGAATACCAACAGCGGTGTTCCTAACGTGTGTTGGCTATGGCGCACGACACCGCCCATCCTGAGCCTATCTGTTTCAAACTAGCAGAGGGTCGGGAAGTCGGTCTGGTGGAGGCCGGTCTGAACCAACCTGGGATAGCAGATAGGCATGTCGATGCCTTCCTTAACCTATTGGCCACCGACGCCTCTCGCCACTCCGGAACACCGCCTCGGCCATCATCACCGACACGCGGGAAGCGTGTCGGTGATGATGTCGTCTATCCTCTCGGTGATCTCCATGGTGCAGGCGTGGGTGGAGTAGGCCAGCGCCCGGCGTCTCTCCACCCGCCCGGTGGCCACCAAGTCGATGAGCGCCTGCTCATTGGGATAGATGTCAATGGCGCCGAGAAATTGGGCCACTGGGGCGCCGGAATCGTGTACCACCTGCCCGATGACCGGGGGCCGTAGGCAGGTGGAGTAGCCACTGTTCTGGGAGCGAGAGGAGACAGCGTCAGGGTGAGCTATTCTTCGTCGGATTCTTCTGAAGCCTGCGGGGAAGCGTTCTCCCGGCTGCGCTTGAGCCGGTAGCTCTCGCCGTTCATCTCCAGGATGTGGACGTGATGGGTGAGCCGGTCCAGCAGCGCTCCGGTGAGGCGCTCCGAGCCGAAGACCTCGGTCCACTCGTCGAAGGGCAGGTTGGTGGTCACCATTGTGGATCCCCGCTCGTAGCGCTGGCTGAAGACCTCGAAGAGCAGTTCCGCGCCAGTGCGGGACAAGGGTACGAAGCCCAACTCGTCGATGATCAGCAGGTTGAGCCGTGACAGTTGTCTCTGTAAGTTCAGCAGGCGCCTTTCGTCTCGGGCCTCCATCAACTCGTGGACCAGGCCAGCGGCAGTCGTGAAACCCACAAAGAGTCCGCGCTGGCAGGCGGCCAAACCCAGTCCCAGGGCCACGTGGGTCTTGCCGGTGCCGCTGTTGCCGACGGCGATGACGTTCTCCCGGCGCTGGATGTATTCACACCGGGCTAGTTCCAGCACCAGGGACTTGTTCACCGAGGGGATGGCCGGAAAGTCAAAGGTGTCCAGGCTTTTGACGGCAGGGAAGCGGGCGGCCCGGATCCGCCGCTCCACCATGCGCTGATGGCGGTCGATGAGTTCCAGCTCGGCCAGCCGCAGCAGGTACTGGGGATGGTCCACACCCTCGGCGGCGCACTGGGCGGCCATCTTCCCGTATTCCCTGAGAAAGCTGGGCAGCTTCAGTTCCTTCAGATGGTGTTCCAACAGCAAGGTCGGCCGGTCGTTCATGCCGCCCTCCCCGACAGGAGAGTCATGTAGTCCCCGGCGGACGTGGCGCTTACCCGGACCCGGGGCAGGTAGGGATAGAGTTCCAGATCCAGCCTGGGCGGCCGGCCCTCCAGCCGGCACAGCACCAGATGCTTCACCGCGTCGAAGCTGATGGCTCCCAGCCGGAGGGCGTCCTTTGCCGCCGCAGCCACCTCCTGCTGGGAGAAGGTCTCCAAGAGCCTGAGCACCTGCACGTACTCCCGCTTGCCCCGTCGTCCCATGCGGGACTCCAGCAGACGCCGCAGCGTCCCGAACTCATCGGGCAAAGTCCATCCCTGCAACGGAGCGGCCTGATCCAGGGCGCCCGGCTTCCGCTCCAAGAGCGGCAGGTAGTGGATCGGGTCGTAGACGAAGTCGTCGCGTTCGTATGATCGGTGATGCCTGGCGATGACCTCTGACCCGCAGCTGATTACCACCTGATCCACGTAGCCGCTTACCAGGACGTCCTGGTATCCGTAGGCCACCGGCACCGAGTAGTCGTTGGTCTTGTACCTTACCAGCGACAGGGAACTCACCCGGCCCGCCTGCTTCTCGCAGGCGTCGTAGGCTACTGGCGGCAGCGGCAGCAGGGCGTCCAGGTCCCGCTCCATCCGCTGGCCGATGGTCTCCGTATGGCCCCTGAGCTTGGCGTCCATTCGCTCCAGGCATCGTTGTTCCAGGTAGGCATTTAGCGCATCAAAGCTCTCGAAGGTCGGCACCGGCACCAGAAAGTTGCGGCGTACGTACCCCACCAAGCCCTCCACCTTGCCTTTGTCATTGCCCTTGCCGGGGCGGCCGAACCGGTCCTCGAACAGGTAGTGGGACTGGAGCTCGGTGAAGGCACGGGTGCGCTGGCGCCGGCCGTCGCCCAGTATCCTCGCCACCGCCAGCCTGGTATTGTCGTAGAGGATGCTCTGGGGCACTCCGCCCAAGAAGGCGAACGCTGCTACGTGCCCGTCCAGGAAGGCCTCGGTGGTCTCCGCCGGGATAGGCCTTGACGAAGCAGCCGTCGCTGTGGGGCAGGTCGATGACGAAACAGTGGGCCTTCCGCTCCACTCCGCCGATGACCACCACGGCCTCGCCGAAGTCGCACTGGGCGTGGCCCGGCGGATGGGACAGGGGGACGAACATCTCCCTGGTCTGCCGGCGATGCTCTCTTACATAGTCCTTGACCGTGGTGTATCCGCCGTCGTAGCCGTACTCGTCCCGCAGCCGCTCGAAGATACGCTTGGCGGTGTGGCGCTGCTTCTCTGGGACGCCTGAGGTCGTCCTCCAGGATCCGGTCGATGACGCCGGTGAAGGGCTCCAGCTTGGGCCTCTTGGGCGGAGACTGTCCGGCGATAACCCGGCGGCACCGAGTAGGCCAGCATCTTGCGCACCGTGTCCCGGTGCAGGCCGAAACCCGGGCTGCTCCCGGATGCTCATCCCCTCCACCATCACCGCCCGGCGAACCCGCAGATATACGTCCACGCTGTACATCCATCGCACCATCCATGGGGTCGGCTACAACCCTATGGATGACGGCGGGCGGTACAGTATTTAGTCGCCGATACTCAGCAATCTTCCGCCCACGCGGCCCACTATAACTCCGCCGTTTACACCTGTGGGCGCACGTCCATCAGATGCGCAATCAGTCCATGCGCCGCGACCCGGGCGCCATCGAAAGCTGGAATGCTGTCGTGGAAGAGGCTTACCAGACTGCTGAACAGCGCCGTCTGCCTTCCGGAAAGCAGGTTCTGCTGGAAAACATCTTCAAGCTGGATGCGTCGGCGGGAGCGGACGAGATAGCGGCAGGCGCGGAATGCCCGTTCCTGGGACAGGAAGCATGGGTAGCCGCCGACGGCAGGTTCAATCCCTGCTGCGCCCCCGATGCCCTGCGCCGCACCCTGGGCGACTTCGGCGACCTGTACCACAGCAGCCTGTACGAAATCTGGGACGGCGCCGCCTACCGGCAACTTCAGGCCAGCTACTTGGACAACGCCCTATGCAGGGGATGCAATATGCGGAGGCCAGCGGCGGTATGATGGGACGGTGGCAGGATTACCGTATCTCCAATGACGGGTCCCACTACGTCTTTCAGGACCGGCCGGCGTACAGCGCCCGGTTCCTCGAGGTGCTGAAGTTTCACGCTCCTGGCCTTGCGCCAGTGCTCGACGCCTCCGGCGGTTACCACATCGCGCCGGACGGCCAGCCCGCCTACCCGCAGCGTTATCCGCAGACCTTTGGATTCTACGAAGGCCGGGCCGCAGTGCATTCCCAGGACGGGTGGTTCCATATCCTCCAGGCCGGACAACGCCTCTACCCGGGTAACTACGATTGGTGCGGCAACTTCCAGGAAAGTCGCTGCCCCGTCCGGGACTGCTAAGGCCGGTACTTCCACCTGACGGCGGAAGGCAGCGCAGCTTATGGAGACCGCCACCGCTATGCCGGGGACTTCGAGGACGGATTCGCCGTCGTCCAGAGGGAAGACGGCAAGCATTCCCATATCGACCCGGACGGGAATCTGCTTCACGGAAGATGGTTCCTGGACTTGGACGTGTTTCACAAGAACCACGCCCGGGCCCGCGACGGGCAAGGCTGGCATCATATAGACCGGTGCGGGGAACACTGTACAAGGCCCGCTTCCATAACGTCGAGCCGTTCTACAACGGGCAAGCCCGAGCGGAAGGGTTCGACGGTTTCCTGCTGGTCATTGGCGAATCGGGCGAAACACTGACGGAACTGAGAAAACCCCTGCGTTCGCCCCTGGAGGAACTTTCAGCCGATATGGTGGGCGTGTGGAGGACTCAAACGATCCGGGCCGCTGTAGAACTGGGAGTGTTCGAGGCCCTGCTGACGTCCGCTAAGAAAATTGAAGGCCGCCTGCAACTCGCCCGGTCGGCCGGAACCAGGCTGATGCGGGCGCTGGCAGAGTTGGACCTCGTCCGGCCCGACAGTAAGGACGTTTATCACCCTACCGGGAAGGGCTCCCTTCTGCAACTTTCGCATCCGCTTTCGTTGGCGGATGCAGCCTCCCTGTGGGGCGGCGAAACCTACACCGCTTGGGGCGATGCCGCACTGTCCTTGCGAACGGGGCAGTCCGCTTTCAGTAAGCTGTACGGATGCAACCTGTTCGACTGGCTACAGGAAAAGCCGGAGAGGTTGCGGGCCGCGCATAGGGCCTTTGCGGCTTACGCCAGGCACGATTACCAATGCCTGACCGACGCGATGGACTTCAGCGCCCACGGGCATATCCTGGACGCTGGCGGTGGGACCGGAGAACTGACCTTCGCACTGCTCCGGGCTCATCCCGGCCTGACCGCGACAGTAACAGTAATGGACAGGCCGGAGGTCGTGAGCCCGGCGCAAACGCCGGATGAACTGAAGGACCGTTGCCGCTTTGTTGCGGGAGACATCTTCGGAGAGTGGCCGGTTGAAAGCGAAGCCGTCTTATTGGCCAGGGTGTTGCACGACTGGCCGAACCATGACGCGGCGCGCATCCTCTGGCGTTCAAGGGCGGTTATGCCCAAGGGCAGCCTCCTCTACGTGGTGGAGATGACGCCGGACGATGAGACGGGCGCAGGCGGACTGCTGGACCTCCATTTGCTGGTGGTCACCGAAGGCGCGGAGCGCACCGAAGCGCAGTTCAGGAAACTATTGGCCGAGACCGGATTCGAACTGCTGGACGTAAACCCCACGGGCTCGGTGAGTTCCGTCATCCGCGCGAGGGCGATTTGAGCGCCGGGCGCCCCACATCGTGAAGCGAATTTCCTGCGTCTCCCGGAAAAGCGACATCGCTCTCGTCTTGAGGCACGCGGAACGGGAGGGGATTCCCCAAGGCTCATTTGGCTATGCAACGCCGCTTGTTGCGTCGGGAGTCGCCGCGGCGGAACGGCTTGGCGCAGCCCTGTCCGCCACGGGCAAGACAACCAAGGTTACTTCCAGTCCGGCGCCGCGCTGCCTGCAGACTGCCAGGGCGATCCTTCGTGGCGGCCGCTGGCCGGGTGACCCCGCTCTGGACCGGCGGCTTGGGGATCCCGGTCCCTTTGTGGTGGAACCGGTTCTCAGCGGGCCTATATTTCTGCAACTTTCGGTGCAAGAGATCGTACAGCGTCAGTCACGGGACGGGACGCAACGCCTCCGGCAGGTATGCGCCCCACGTCGGAAGGTGTCGACGTACTCCTAGACCTCGCTGTCCGCAATCTCGGGGAAACCGGCCGGGGAGCTTTTCTGTTGCTTCTATTGTATCAGTTGTATTTAATTTGTAAACACAAATGCTGCGATTTGTGTTTACAACTGGACTACGGTATGGTAGGTTAATATCAAAAGACAAATGGCCTAGAAGGAGTAACAAGTGGCTGTTAAGCGTCGCAGCCCGAACTACCCTGCTATAGATTTGCAAGAGGCAGTCCAGGTTGTGGAGACTCTATATCAAGGGGCGGCTCAGGGCCGTGGAGTTGGGAGAGGGGAATTTACCCCTCAAGACGCGGCTGGAGCATGGAACTTCAGTAGCACCAGCGGGCCTGTGAAGAACCGTATAGCTGCACTCAGGCAATACGGTATGTTGGAGGGAAAGAAGGGGGACAATCCTAAGCTGTCAAATCGAGCATTGACCCTCATCCTAAGAGAGCCTGGGGCACGGGAGCACCGTGACACCCTGAGAGTGGCAGCGTTAGCCCCCGATATTTTTGAAGAACTACACCGGGCCATGCCCGATGCAGCGGATGATGCGTTGCGTCAGCACCTTATTGTTCAGCGGAACTTCACCGGCGAGGGAGCTAGCCGCCTCATTGCCGTTTTCCGGGCGTCGATGGTCTATGCGGGGCTAGACGAATCTGATAATATGGCGGCACAAAATCAAGACGTCGACGCTGAGAGAGAAGAGCCAATGGTTGTGCCATCAGACTCCCTTCCAACACCGGACTCGGATACGCGCTCTGTGACGATTCCCTTGCCAGGCACGAAGTGGGCTACGCTTCAAGCTCCCTTCCCCATCCCCAGCACCACTTGGGACCAGATGATGAAAATGCTCGAAGCCTTGAAACCTGGGCTCATATCGCCGGAGCCGGACGGCGAGTCCTTGGCTGAGGAACAGGGGACGCTATGACCACCCCCCAACTTTGCCGAAATGAACCCATACCAGCCTGAGAAGGGATTATGGCGAGCGCACCTAAATTGCCTCCCCCCAGCACGGACCATCCAAGAGAGGCGAGATTCCAAATGGGCGACCGTTTCATCATCCACGCGTGGGAGAAACTGGAAAAGGCCACCGCCTACAAGCCCTACAAGCTGGGAATAAGGCTTACGGTGCGGCGGTGCAATACCTGACAGTCATTGCTGATTCCAGAGAAAGGCCGCACCGTTCCAACCGTGACACAGATGTGATAGGGAGAGAAATTGCTACAGAAATGAGAGATGGGCAGCTCGGTGCCGATGTGGAAAGAATCTATTTTTTGGGACGCCGGGATTTCTACGAAAATGTGAGCGACTCGTAGGAAGTGGAAGAGGACATATCGAAAACTGAAACAGCACTGCCCAAATTGAAGGCCGCCGCACTGGACCCGCCGCGTGAGGTCACGATTACATCTACTGAACAGCGCAATGACCTCCTGCGGCTTATTGAGAATAGCAACCTGGAAGTGGGGGATACATCGAAGATAGGATTGAAGATAGGATTCTCCATGCTGCACAAACCGCCGGATGACGGTGATGAGCTGGGCGGCCTTGTTCCAAGTGGCCCTCTTCCCGGTCCCTCACCCGGAGACGGTTCACCGGAGGCCAGCGAATTCTCATCTCCCTAGTCGCTGGATGAACCGGAATTGAACCTTTCCGGTAGCCAAAGTAGCAACAGGGTTGCCGGTAAGAAACCTCCCTCTAACTACCGGCAACCGCCTCTCCGAGCTACGGCCAGCGTGCTAAAGCTCAAGAAACCCAAGCGACGGAAGCCTCTGGGCTTCACGAGCCCGATGATCCGGATCAAGGGCCGCAAGTAGTATAGAGACACCACCCGGGCCTTCGGCACTTGTTGGCAGACGGCAGCGATAATTGCCAGCCAGTTTCCCGCCTCCCGAACTCCGAAATCAGCCTCCATTCCTACGAAGATCTCAACCGATATTCATCCCCCAGAGTTTCGCAGTTTTCTCATCAACTACGATGAAAGAACACAGAACTGGTAAAGACCGCTGACTGGCGCCGTGAATCTGAGACGCACGCAGAAGCGGGTTGGTCAGAGTGATAGAGGAACGACTTGGGTTGCTTGGGCGACCCTTTACGACACTGATGGCGTTAGTGGCTGGCCTCGGCGTTATTGCATGGGGTTGCAAAGAGATTTAGCTATAGCGGAGTTCAGCCAGACGCTTTTTTCAAGTCAAAGCCGGAGTAGTCCTATGAGAAGTGCCATTCTAAGACTTTTGGAACAACTAGGACTTTTGGTGCAAAGCCCATAGAGAGTAAAGCTACCCTACGGGTGCAGAAACCGGCTGAAAGGCCGAATCCCGGAGGGAAGCGTGAGCACACGGAGCCAGCGGGCGCTGCTGCCCGGAGATAGTGTGGCGGGGTTTGAGCAGCGCGTCAGCGCGAAATTCGACTGCGAGGAAACGCATCCCCGGGCCGCTTTGGGAGAATCGGAAGAGGAGGCCCGCCGGTTGAGCCGGGACTGTTTCGCCCCATTGCTGGAGGGACTGCCGCTGTGGCGTTCCCGGGAACTGGAAGGATTCCCCGGTGTGGGTGGGGTCAGGAATTCAGGTACAAGGATCAGCTACAGCGGAGCCAGGAGACCCTTGTGGGAAGAATCACCTGGCGGCGGGGCTATTCTATTGTGAGAGTTGCCGTAGGGGGTGCTACCCTTTAGATGCGGCCCTGATTAGATGCGGCCCTGAGCATTGGGCCGGGACAATTCAGCGATGGGCCGCAGAGCGGGTTGTGCCGGCTTGGGTCGGCGCTGCCCGTTGCGCTAGCGGCGGAGAGCGGCACGGCGCTGACCGGGGTCTCCATCTCGCCCCGGGAAGCCTGACGCTCGGGGGAAGGCCGTGGTGAAGCGCTGGAAGCTTATCGGGAGAGTTCTGGAAGCCCGGGGCTGGCGGAGCAGCAGTCCCCTGAGCATGAGCGGGAAGAGGAGCCGGTCGGCGCGGGGCGCTAGACCGTAAAGACAAGGGAAGACCACCACAGATATAGAGCCCGATGCTCCAATAGATGTCAAGATGGGCACCTAACAATGTCGATTCAGTCTCGTCGGCAGGAGAAGACCTCGCGAGCGACATAGCGTTTGAGGCAGCGTATCACCTCAGTATTGCTCATACCCTCGGTGGTGCGACGCTGCATGTATGTCTGGGTCCGTTCATCATGACCAAGCCTGACGACAACAAGCCACCCACACCTACAGCTTCAGCCCGAACCCGAACACGAAGGCTCTCGATTTTGGCAGGTGTGGTGGGCCCGGACTAGGGCGTGTTTTCAAACTATAGCAGCGGGGTTAAACTGAGGTTGACGAGTAAGGGAAGAGGTGATGTGTGGTGGGACGAGGGGACTTGACGGATCAACAGTGGCAGCGGCTGGAGCCGTTGTTGCCGGCGCAGAAGCCAAAGACCGGACGGCCCGGCAAAGACCATCGCACGGTCATCAACGGCATTTTGTGGGTGCTGCGCACCGGAGACCCATGGCGGGACCTGCCGGAGCGGTATGGCCCTTGGCGTACGGCAGCCACCCGGTTCTACCGGTGGCGCCAGCTGGGACTGTGGGACCGGCTCTTGGCTGAGGTGCAGCAGCAGGCCGATGCTGGCGGGCAGATAGACTGGGAGGTCATTATGTGGACGGCACGGTGGTTCGGGCGCATCAGCACGCCGCCGCCGCAAAAAGGGGGAGGAGACCAGGCGTTGGGGCGCTCCCAGGGAGGATTTGGAACGAAAGTCCACGTACGGGTGGAGGGCCGGGCCAAGCCGGTGGCCTTCGTTCTGACCCCGGGACAGCAGCATGAGGCCACCGTATTCGAAGAGTTGATGACCCAGGGGGCGGTGAAAAGACCCGGGCGTGGCCGTCCTCGCAGCAGACCCGAGCGGGTCTGTGGCGACAAAGGGGTCTGTGGCGGCAAAGGTTACAGCAGCCGCAAGATTCGCGCCTATCTCAGACGGCGGGGAATTCGCCACACCATCCCAAGGAAAAAGAATGAGCGGCGCACCGGTCCCTTCGACCGGGTCCTATACCGGACACGCAACCTGGTAGAGCGGGCAATCAACCGGTTAAAGCAATTCCGCCGTATCGCCAGCAGATACGAAAAGAGGGCTGAAAACTATCTGTCCATGCTGCAAATCGCATCGACCCTGCTCTGGCTATAGTTTGAAAACACGCCCTAGCCTCGAACCAGTGACCTTGGCCTTATCAGGGAGGTGGCCGCCGACAGCTAATCCCAGACCGGGATGCCAGGCAGCAGTGCGCGAAATGGGTCTCTTCCTCGAATACCGGCGGCACGGTCCACGTAATTCCACAGGCCGTCTTACCCGAAGCCCCTCTCCACATCGATAACAGCCGCCCACGGAACACGATTCCCGCTGGTGCCACTTGACACAACACCTACCTTTTGGGATGCTCTTTATGGTGGACGATGTCAAAAGCAATCGCCCGGTGGAGAGCCAGTGGTCTTGGAGCGTGCCGACTCAATCATCGGCCCCTCGGCGCGGAGCTATGGTCTCCCATAGTCCCACGGCGTTTCAACACATTGTGGGAAAGAACCGCAAAATAGTCCTAGATTCCCGTCAATCAAAGCTGATCACATGGAAAGTACGTTCCGGCAGTCTCCACCACACCGGCGGCACCGCACCTTGCCCCTGTAGCTCAGAGGATAGAGCGGCGGCGTCCTAAGTCGCGCGTCGGGGGTTCGAGTCCCTCCAGGGGTACCACTCCATCTTCTCTCGCCTCTTTGTATGGGAGTTCTGCGCTTTCCAGTATCGAGGGCAGCTTGCCTTTTGCCCGCTCCTGCGTGAACGTTCCGTCCGGTTCACGGCTTCGCCCCGGAATCTGGTATATTCAGCGTGGCGCAGCCGCATTCCTTTCAGTGGTTCTCCAGCCTCTGAGAGCCTACAGGAGGCACCATGCAAACCGGACTGTTCCTTGAGTTTCCGGCCCTCGAAGACGTAACCGACCATCAGGCCTTCCAGGAAGGGTTCCGGATGGCGGCGGCGGCAGAGAGAATGGGCGTGGAGTCGGTCTGGCTGGCCGAGTACCACTTCATCCCCTTCAGCGTACTTTCTGCTCCGGTGATGGTCGCCACGGCCGTCGCCAGCCGCACAGAGCGCATCCGCATCGGCCTGGGGGTGCTGCTTCTGCCGTTGGGCAACCCCATCCGGATCGCGGAGGAAATCGCCACCCTCGACCACATCAGCCAGGGGAGACTGGACCTCGGAATCGGCCGGGGCACCTTCCCGGAGCACCATGACGCCTTTCTGTCTCCCTACCCGGAGAGCAGGGGCAGGTTCGAGGAATACCTGGAGATCATCCTCAAGGCCTGGAGCACAGAGCAGTTCTCCTTCGAGGGCGAGCATTACCGCTGCTACGACCTTGCCGTGAGACCCAAGCCCTACCAGAAACCCCACCCCCCGATCAGGGTGGGCATAACCTCCGCCGAGACGTTCCCGATCATTGGGCGGATGGGCTACCCGGTCTTCGTGAATCCCTCCAGGGTGTTCGCCCTGTCAGACCTGGCCGAGCACGTCAACGCCTACAAGAAGGCATGGATAGAGGCGGGCCACCCCGGCGAAGGCAACGTGGGCATACGCCTCCCGGTGTACTTGGCAGAAACCGGGAAGCAGGCTTACGAGGAGCCAAAGGAAAGCACCCTCACCCAGTTGCAGAACCTTGGCGTGCGCGTGGCTGCCAGCGCTACGCGGGAGGGGACCCCCGGCAACTGGCAGGCCGAGTCCGACCGGATACTCGCCATGGATTACGACGACTGGCTGCGCGACAAGGTGGTGTTCGGCACGCCTGAGTCGGTTCTCGACCGCCTGCTCCAACTGACGGAGGAACTGCAGCTTTCCCACATCGTTTTCGAGAACAACCTGGGCCGGCGCATCCCGTACGACCTGCAGATGAAGTCTCTGTCTCTACTCATGGACCGCGTCGTGCCCCACCTGCCATGAACCCGCTCTCCCAGGGCGTTCCGTTGGCGAAATGAGGACGGCTTTGCGGCGGAAGCTATTGTCGGAGAGAATGCACCCGCGTTTCCTGTCGGCTGGGGCCGTAGCAATCCGGCACAGATCAAGGGCGCCACACACGGCCGGGCGACTCGGCCGCTACGGCACAGGGGGACCCGTCTTCGCTGGTTGCCTACTGGGAGCATCCAGGGGAAAATCGCGTGCCGTCCGCAAAGGCGAGCTATGTCAAGCTATGGTGGGATTGTATTATACTGGCCTCTGTACTCGTGGCTGGCAGCAAAGGGATAAGACGCCGGCAGGATCAAGCGGCACACTTACCTGTAGCCTTGGCAAGTGGAACACGCGCCTAACACTGTGAGTATTGGGAGTAACATGGACATTAACGCACAAAGAGATGGTGGAACTCTGATCGCCAAGACTGGCGGACGGGTCGATGGGACCAACGCCTCTGAGTTTCAGGACGCCCTGAAAGGTGTCATATCACCTGACGACAAGGCCGTAATACTGGATTTTGAAGACCTTTCTTATATCAGCAGCGCAGGCTTGCGAGTCATCCTGCTGACCGCCAAAGACATGCGTACCGCCAACGTGAAGTTTGTTGTGTGCTCGCTGTCCCAGTCGGTTCGCGACGTCTTCACCATCAGCGGGTTTGACCAGATCATCGACATTCACGACGACCAGCAGACCGCAGTGAGCGCGGTCAGCAGCTAGCCAGTCTTACCAACCGGGGGCCACTGCGGGGTATCCCTTCCTGCCAATAGTAGGGAAGTATCTTCCTGCCAACAGCAATAGTAGGGAAGTATCTTCGGGAGAGGGCCGGAACAGATGGTGACTTCGGCTCAGGACAAGCCGACAGAGTCTTATAAGATCCTTGTAGTAGATGACGAGCCCGACCTGGAACCGCTTATCCTGCAGAGGATGAGACGGAATATCAGGGCCGGGCGCTATGCATTTGTCTTTGCCCATAACGGGGTCGAAGCATTGGAGGTCCTGCGGTCTGACGCCGACATCGACATGGTGGTCTCCGACATCAACATGCCACAGATGGACGGCCTCACCCTGCTGGAACAGATCCCCAAAGTGGACCCCAACATTCGGGCGGTTATAGTCTCGGCATATGGCGACATGCGGAACATCCGTACCGCCATGAACCGGGGAGCATTCGATTTCGTAACAAAACCCCTTGATTTTGAAGACCTCCAGATCACTATTGAACGAACCCTTACCCACATGGCCGAGTGGAAGGAGGCGCTGCTCTCGCGCGACAAGCTGGTCGCCCTGCAGAATGAACTGGATGTGGCCAGCAAGATCCAGCAGAGTATCTTGCCCGCCAGCTTTCCCGAAGGGGATGATTTCGAGGTTTATGGCAACATGGCCCCGGCCCGAAACGTGGGTGGGGACTTCTTCGACGTGATCAGGCTGGGAAACGATCGCTTGGGACTAGCTGTCGCAGACGTGTCGGACAAGGGGGTGCCGGCAGCATTGTTCATGATGTCCAGCCGCACATTGCTGAAGGGAGCGGCCATAGGCATGGGCGATCCAGGGGCGGTACTGTCCGAGGTCAACGACCTGCTGAACGCAGATAATGAAGCGTTCATGTTTGTGACCCTTCTCTACACGGTGTACGACCCGGAGACCGGCGTGCTGATATACGCCAATGGCGGCCACAACAACCCACTGCTGGTGCACCACGACGGGTCATCGGAGGAACTTCCGCTCACCGGCGGAATTGCGCTGGGGGTGATGCCCGGACTCGAATTCAAGGAATCCAGCGTTACCCTGGCTCCCGGAGACATTCTGGTTCTCTACACCGACGGAGTTTCCGAGGCCATGAATTCTGAAAGCGAGGAATTTAGCGTTGATCGCCTGAAGCAGATTTTCGTTGATCGGATGCCCGCCTCCGCCAGGGAAGCCAACGAGGCGATACTCGAGGCGGTGAAAGACTTCGCAGGCGAGACTCCCCAGTCGGACGATGTAACCTGCCTGGTTCTCCGACGGGTTGGAGGCTAACCTTGGGCGAGACTGTCTACCTGAAAATCGGGCCGGATTTGGGGGCAAGCAACGCGGACAGCCTGCAGTACATCCAGGGATCCGTGGAGGAACTGGGGCAGCGCGAATCTTGGCCTGACAGCCTGGTATTCAAGGTAAACCTGGTCCTGGAGGAGCTGGGGCTGAACATCCTCAACTACGGTGGCGCCGGTACTGACCGTCGCCCGGAAATCGAAATCATCCTCACCTCTGAGAACGACGCCCTCACCATCGAGGTCTCGGATGATGGGCAACCGTTCAATCCGCTCCAGGACGCTGCCGAGCCTGAGGTGGAAGCCACGGTAGAGGACAGGTCGATCGGCGGTCTGGGTGTGCACCTCGTTCGTACGCTGATGGACGACCTCTCATATCAGCGCGCCGCGGGAAGAAATCGCCTCAAGATGGTAGCCAAGAGGGAGTGACCCGGATATCCAAGACCGTTAACCTTTGGGGAACGTCTTCAGGATCGTGCTACAGGGAGCGCAGAATGGGGCCGTTTCCTTTAATTTTTTGTGGCTTGCCGGGGATGCCCGATTCGAGTGGCGCAAACGGGAGACCGAAGTAGATGGACCAAGTGAACGGAACATTCCGTCCTGCCTGCCTGCTCCGGTGGTCTCGCATGGTCACCTGCGCTTCCGCCCTCGCGCTGGTCATCGGTCTGCTGGCCTGCAACTCGACGCCTGCGCCCACGGAAACCTCGACCGCGAGACCCCCAGCCACCACCGAGCCGCAGGCGGCCCGCGAGGGCATCACCAAAGACACCATCCTCTTCGGCCAATCTGCTGCCTTCACCGGGCCGGCTCGCGAGCTTGGCATCAACGTGCGCCTGGGCATAGAGGCCGCGTTTGCGGAGGTTAACAAGAGGGGCGGCATCCACGGCCGACAGTTGCGTCTGGTATCCCTGGATGATACCTACGAGCCGGGGTTGGCTGCCACAAACACCAGGGAACTGATCCGGACGCACGTCGTGTTTGCCTTGATCGGGGAGGTCGGCACACCCACCTCCCGTTCGGCAACCCCCATGGCTGCCGACGAAAACATCCCGTTCGTTGCTCCTTTCACGGGTGCGGCATTCCTGCGAGAGTCCCGCTGGTCCAACATCGTGAACCTCCGCGCCTCCTACAACCAGGAAACAGAGGAGATGGTGGAGCGGTTCACCACGGATCTCGGTATTGAACGCATCGCGGTGCTCTACCAGGACGACTCTTTCGGCAATGCCGGCTACGAAGGCGCGCTGGCCGCCCTGCAGAGGCGCGGAATGAAACCGGTGTCCGTGGGGCTTTATCCCCGCAACACCAAGGCTGTAAAGACGGCGCTTTTGGATCTCAGCAAGGGCGAGCCCGAAGGGATAATCATGGTAGGCGCCTATGAACCGATCGCCTCCTTCATCCTATGGGCCCGAGAAACCGGCCTGGTGAATGCAGAGTACATCACCATTTCGTTCGTTGGCTCCAACGCCCTGGCACGGCAGCTGGGGGCCGACGGTGAAGGCGTCTACGTAACGCAGGTGGTTCCTTTTCCCACCGATGACTCTCTGCCCGTCGTCGCCTCCTACCTGGAGGCACTGTCGCAATTTGATCCTGTTGCTGCGCCGGGTTTCGTCTCCCTTGAAGGCTACTTGGCGGGCCGGCTGGCCATTGCCGGGCTGGAAAGGTGCGGGCGTGAGGTCACTCGCTCATGCTTCCTGGGCAGCATACTGGAAGATGGGGATTTCGCCATTGATGGTTTCCCCCTCAGCTACGCGGGTGAGAGTGGTGACAATCAGGGCTCCGATACCGTGTTTCTCACCGTAATTGGGTCCGACGGAGAATATCATCCCATCGAGACTTTGCACGAAACTGTTAACTGAGTAATAGCATCGGCCATCCCCATCCAATCCCTACGGGGCGCTGACGATGGACCTGTTTAAGAAGCTATCTCAATACGCGTCAAGTCTGCCGAAACTCCGCCGGTCGTTTGGCTGGGTGAGGATTCCCGCTTTCGCGGGGATGAAGGGTTGGCGGCCGCCGAGTCTTGAGATAGTTGCTAAACGCCTGCTGGCGCTCCGGTTTCGCATTTCCACACAACTCTTCGCCGCTTTCGGTGTTGCGGTAGCCCTGACCGTCGCGGCCAGTCTCATCGGCTGGTACAGCTTCAACCGGGTTGGGGCGGCGCAGGCGGAGGTAAATGAGAGCAGTATTCCTGGCATGGCGGCGGCCTTCGGCGTCGCCGAATACAGCAGCTCCCTGGGAGCCGCCGCTCCCCGCCTTGCCACAGCCGCCTCGCCTGACGAATTGGACGAGGTATGGCTGCAGATAACCACTGCCAGGGAGGACTTCCAGGCTCATCTCCACGACCTGGAGAGTGCAGACCTGGAACGTTCCCGTCGCGTCCGGATTTACTCCGAGGCCCTGGAGACCTACCTTGAAACTATCCGCAGGACCAAGGAGGTGGGATTCTCCCTCAATGACACATCCGACGATTTGCTGGAGGAAATGGTGGCCCTGCAGTCGGATCTGGAGTCCGTGCTGATTCCAGCGGTTGATGACGAGCTATTCTATATCCTCACCGGCCGGACCGAGCTGGGGGGAATGGTCGACGTCTATGAAATTCACTTTTCGGAAGAGCAATTCGGGACATACCGTCGCCTGTCCGGCCTGCAGGCAGACACCAACATAGCGCTGCAACAACTTTCCTCAGTCTTCAGCATCTTCGACCCCACACTTGTGGAGGCGCAGGAAGAGCGGTTTGAGTCCTCTGTCGCCTCAATCGAACGCAATATGACCGCGCTTGACGATGAGGAGCTGGAATCACAGTTGGCCCCGCTGTATGACCAAATAAGGAAACTGGGCTTGTCTCGCGAAGGTATATTCCTTGTCCTGCACTCGAAACTCCTGCTGGGTGGCGAACAGGCCGTTCTCCTCGACCTGAGCCGTCAGCAGACGGCCAGTCTCGCCACCGTGGTCGACGAACTGGTTGCCTCGGCTGCTCTTTCAGCAGAGCAGGCCACCCAGTCTTCGGACCAGGCCATATCCACCGGCATCAGGTTGCTGCTGGCCATCAGCATCATCAGTGTAATCACGGCCCTCCTCATCAGCTGGCTCTTTGTCGGGCGGGTGTTGCTCCGCCGCATCAATTTGCTGTCGGACAGGATGCGGCGCATGGCAGGCGGCCAACTGGAGGAGGCGGTGGAGGTCCTTGGCCACGACGAGCTGGCGGAGATGGCCGCAGCCCTCGAGGTCTTCCGGCACAACTCGCGGGAGGCCCTTCGCATGAACCTGGTGCAGGAGCTGAACACGGAGCTGGAGGGCAAGAACACGGAGCTGGAGAGCGTACTTGAGGACCTTCATACGGCGCAGGACCAGATTGTGATGCGGGAGAAGCTGGCAGCCCTGGGTGAGGTCACTGCCGGCGTTGCTCACGAGATTCGCAATCCCCTGAACTTCGTCAAGAATTTCTCGGAATCCTCCGAGGAGCTTCTTTCGGAAATGCAGGAGGTCATCGAGGAGGGAGGCGAGAGTCCCGACCTGGCCCTCATCACGGACATATCCAAAGACCTGGTGGAGAACCTGGGACGCATCAGACACCATGGAGACCGGGCGAACCGCATCGTCAACGATATGTTGCTGATGGGCCGGGGTTCCAACAACTGGCAGCCCATCGACCTCAACACGCTGCTTGTCGAGCACGCCATGCTGGCCTACCACAGCGCCAGGGCCACCGACCCCGAATTTCAGCTGACCGTAGAGCAGAACCTGGACAAGGATGTGGGCGAAATTGAAGCTATCCCCCAGGACCTGGGCAGGACCTTCCTGAACATCGTCGGCAATGCCTGCCAGGCCACAGACGAAAAACGGCGGAGGCTTGCCGCAGACGGCGTCGGATTCGAGGGTTACACGCCCACCGTCCTGGTATCCACCCGTGGAATGGAGGACGAGGTGGAAATTCGCATTCGCGACAACGGCCCGGGCATCCCCCACGACATTATCGAAAAGATTTTTAATCCATTTTTCACAACCAAGCCAACCAACCAGGGGACCGGGCTTGGCCTGGCAATTACCAGCGACATCATCCGGCAGCACGGCGGGACCATCCAGGTGGAATCCGAACCGGACGAATTCACCGAGATACATCTCACCATTCCGAGAACACCTCCGCCCGAGGTGGTGCATTCTGACGCCGAAGCGGGCGGCGCCCCCGCAACCGCGTCCATATAGGCACAAGACTTCGGCGGATTGGGCGGCCACCGCGTTCCGGAGAGAAAACCGGCAGGTTCGGACAACTGCCGGTTTTTCGCGCTGGCCGGGTTACCGGTTTCGCAACGCTGTATAATATAAATGTGCCAATGAACGTCTCAACCAGCACAGACTGGACGAATCAGCCTGCCAGTGAAGAGCTGACGCAGTGAGTTTCGACAATTACAAGCTCGACCCAGCCATCTACGACGAGATGTTCAAGCAGGATGGCGAACCCCGAGACCACGCCAGGGCGCTGTATGATGCCCTGGGCCGTCTGTCGGCCGACCAGCTTGCCAGCATACAGGGACGCGTCAACCGGACCATCTCCCGGGAAAGCATCTCCCTCGCCGTGTACGGCGATGCAGAGGCCGAAGAGCGCATCATCCCCGTCGATCCCATTCCGCGCATGCTCCCCTCGGCAGAGTGGCAGGGAGTCGCCGACGGGCTGACACAGCGGATAAGAGCGCTCAATTTCTTTCTCGAAGACGTCTATGGCGAAGGACGGATCATTGACGACGGCGTGGTCCCTGCGGAAATGGTCAAGGGCTGTCCACAATACCGCCCGGAGATGCAGGACTTCTCTGCCCCGTTTGGGACCTGGGTCGCGGTCTGCGGAACGGACGTGGTCCGCACCAACAGCGGCTTCCACGTGCTCGAGGACAACCTCAGGGTACCCTCCGGCGTGTCCTACATGATCGCGAACCGCAAGGCGGCCAAAGCCAGCCTCCCCCGCATCTACCGCAGCGCGCGCGTTCAGGAAGTCGAACAGTACGGCGCCCTGCTGCGCACCACCCTCATGGAACTGGCCCCGGGAGGCAAGAGCGACCCGGTCATCGCGCTGCTCACCCCCGGCGTCTACAACTCCGCCTATTACGAGCATATGTTCCTGGCCCGCGAGATCGACGCGGAACTGGTTGAAGGGCGGGACCTGGTGGTCCGCAACGGCATAGTCTACATGCGCTCCACGGAGGGTCTCCGCCAGGTGGATGTGATATACCGCCGCGTAGATGATGACTTTCTTGACCCGCTGGTGTTCCGGCCTGACTCCCTGCTCGGCGTGAGTGGGCTCATCGATGCGGCCCAGCTGGGCAACGTGACCCTGGCCAACGCTCCAGGCACGGGCGTGGCCGACGACAAGAGCGTGTACGCCTACGTGCCAGACATGATCCGCTACTACCTCGGTCAGGAGCCGCTGCTGAAGAATGTGGATACATACCTGTGCCGGCGGCCCGAGGACCTCGAATACACCCTGGACAATCTGGCTAACCTGGTGGTCAAGCGGGTCGGGGAGTCGGGCGGCTACGGCATGATCATCGGCCCGCACGCCACGCAGCAGGAGCGGGACGAATACGCCAAGGTACTTCGGGCCGATCCCCAGGGGTTCATTGCCCAACCGGTGCTGGATCTGTCACGCTCTCCCTGCCTAATCGAGGGGAGGTTCGAGCCGCGTCACGTTGACCTGCGCCCGTTCATCCTCACCGGGCGTCAAACCCGGATCGTTCCCGGCGCGTTCTGCCGCGTAGCGCTGCGCCGGGGCAGCCTGGTGGTCAACTCGAGCCAGGGCGGCGGCGGCAAGGACGTCTGGGTGTTGCAGGAGGGGAATCAACCCGCGGGCCAGCCTGAGTAAGGCTTGCCTCTATCCAGGCCAGCAACATATATCCTGGCCGGCACGAGTTCCTTCCAGCCCATAGCAGGAGACGCCCATGCTTTCCCGCCACGCACAGAGCCTCTACTGGATCGGACGCTACCTCGAGCGCGCCGGGCATCTCTGCCGCCTGTTGCGGCTGCAGTCCGAGGCCTTGGTGGACCGGCCGGTCCGTGAGATACATTTCGGCTGGAACCGCATCTACTCCAGTATCAAACGCGAGCCTCCGGGCGGCAGGGTCGACCTGTTCGGCGATGAGGATTTCGCCCTTGCCGATTCCTTCGCCCTGGCCGACGACCTGACATTCGAGCACTCCAACCAGGACTCGGTATACAGTTGCTTTGCTTTGGGCCGGGAGAACGCGCGCGACACGCGGCACTGTATCAGCCCCGAGGTCTGGACCAGCCTCAACACCTCCTTCCAGAAACTGCAGCAACAGAACATGGCCAGCGTCTGGCGCTGGGAGCCAACGGCCTTCTATGAGGAAACAGCCTCGGAGATCAACACCTTCGGCGGTCTGACCGAGTCGACCATGTACCACGACGAAGGCTGGAGCTTCCTCCAGCTGGGCCGGTACGTGGAGCGAGTCCAAAGCGTGTCGTCTCTGTTGGTTTCGCAGGTAGACCTTGGCGCAAACGAGGAGGGAGAGGTCTACGAGGCCGATTGGATCTCACTATTGCGCATCTTCCACGCCCTGGAGGTGTATCACCACGTTCACAAGGCCGAGATAATACCCAGCCGCGTGCTCGATCTGCTGGTCAGCGATCCCCTGTTGCCCGAGTCGCTGTGCCGGTCGGTCAACCTGGTCTTCTCCGAGATCGATAAGATC
Source organism: Dehalococcoidia bacterium (assembly GCA_965249355.1). GTDB lineage: Bacteria > Chloroflexota > Dehalococcoidia > Lucifugimonadales > UBA3495 > VXOI01. The sequence continues at coordinate 478,533 of CBDFLW010000004.1, read as the reverse complement.
GGGCGGGGCCCACGACGGCACTCCAGCCATGCCGTGCAGCGCCTGTCGGGCCGCCTCTCGTCGCTGATCAACAATGAATGGCCGGACAGGGAAGACCGCGTCGATCTGCTGCGCGTGGTGGACGAGTACGCCGATGAGATCCACTTCCTCGTGACGGCCGCATACTTCGAATACCCGGTACAGGGACCACCGCCGGACCGGTAGCGCCGCCGCTCCTCTGTGGCCGGCAAGACCCCCCGCGAGGGGCCGGATTGACGGCCCAGCCGCGTCAGGGAAGCCAGGGCTACCGCAGATGCATTGCAGGACGATTGCAAAGTCTTTTTCTATTCGCTCACGGTGAGCCTGCCGAACAACCATCGATTGCTTGAACCGGCATCCTTCGACAAGCTCAGGATGAGCAGAAATCAATAAGCGGCGTCACTTTGGCATTCGTCCTGGATGCATGGTGCAACACCTTCCATTCAGTGAAAGAATCAACACTCCGGCGAAGTCGGGAATCGCGACTCTAGTAGTACCACTTTATTGAATTGATGACTGCCAAAGACTTTATCGTCATTCAGGGGACTATATCGTCATTCCGGCCTTGAGCCGGAATCCAGAAGGGCTGGGGAAAGGCCAACGTAAACACCGCCAGGGTTCCCGGATTCCGGCTCAAGGCCGGAATGACGGAGCCCGGTGACTCGTCCATCAATTCTAGGGTGACGGCCTACTAATCCAGCCAATTGCGATAGCGCCGGCAGAGAACCCAAGGGTATTCCAATTGTTTTCCAGAGTGCAGCGAAGGGTCTCTCCTCCGTGTGTGAGACTCCTCGCTGCGCTCAGAGTGACAGAGTTCTGCACGCTGAGGTAACGGCAATTAAAGGACCCGGAAGGAAACCTGGTCCACGTTGAAAAGCGGAGGGTGTTGCGCTAAAATCAAATGACAACGCAGGAGCGTAGCTCAGTTTGGCCAGAGCGCTGGTCTCCAAAACCAGTGGTCGCGGGTTCGAATCCTGCCGCTCCTGCCAACCTGTGAAATTTATTGAGGCCCTGACATCCCCGGGGCCTTTACTGTTGTCCTGATCCGAACGGGAAGTCGTTTGAAACCTGCCCTCTGACCGCATACAATTACACCAACAGGCTCGATTGGAGAAGTCCTTTTACACGGAGGGGACTATGACCAGCGTACACCGGGACCCGGTTCTTATAGTGGTCCAGTTGACCGGCGGAAACGATTACATGAACACCGTGGTGCCCTACGGGGATCCGCTCTATGCGGATAACCGCTCCACAGTGCGCGTATCAGTCGCAGACGTGCTGCCCATTGACGGACACTACGGCTTCAACCCCGTCCTCGCACCGCTTAAGGAGCTTTACGACGACGGAAGGGTGGCGGTTATCAACGGGATCGGCTATCCCAATCCCAACCGCTCCCATTTCCGGGCCATGGACATCTGGCACACCTGCGAACCGGAACGCGTCGCCACCGAGGGTTGGCTGGGCAAGGTCATCCGCGATCTTGATCCTCACGGCGAGAACGTGCTCACCGGAGTGAACTTTGGCCGCGGCCTGCCCCGGGCAATGGCACTGGCCGGCGTGCCGGTGGCCTCGGTTGGTTCGCTGGAAAATCACGGCTTCCTGACCGGCATCACCGACGAGGAGCGACGCTCCCGGGCACTGGACGTGTTCGCTCGCATGTATTCGCCCGCCATCGGGGCCGGCCCAGCTCTCGACTACCTGGGGCGAACCGGCGCCGATGCGCTCAAGGGGGCGGACATCCTCAGGAACGAGACTGCCAGCTACTCCTCGACCGTCGAATACGCCGAGGCCCCAATCGCTCAGAACCTGCGCAGCATCGCCAAGACTCACCTGGCAAGCCTGGGAACCCGCGTCTTCTACACCGCCCAGGCGGGCTACGATACCCACTCGGGCCAGATGCCGGTGCAGAGCCAGCTACTGAGCGAACTGGCCCAGGGAATCAATGACTTCTTCGCCGACATGCGGGAGCACGACGCTTCGGCAGACGCGATCATGCTGGTGTTCACCGAGTTCGGCCGACGGGTGAAGGACAACGGCTCCGGCACCGACCATGGCTCGGGCGGTGCGGCCTTCGTCATTGGCGACGCCGTGGCCGGCGGCATGCATGGCATCTATCCGTCGCTGAAGGAGGACACCCTGCTGGACGGCGACCTGCACTTCCAGGTCGATTTCCGCAGCGTTTACGCCACGCTCGCCGAAAAGTGGCTGGCACTGGACGCCCAGCCAATCGTGGGCGGCAATTTCGAGAAGCTGGAGTTCATCTAGCCCTCCGGGGGAAGAACTCGCAGCCTGAAATGTCGTTCTGATTCTCATCGGCTTTCGAACCCTGAGAGCCAGAGCGAAACGGGAGAATGACGTGAAGGTTGGAATTGGATTGCCTGGGAACGTGCCGGGCACCAGGGGGGACATCATCCTGGAATGGGCCCGGCGAGCCGACGCCGGTCCGTTTTCCAGCTTAGGCACTATCGACCGGTTGGTGTATGACAACTACGAGCCACTGGTGGTGCTGTCGGCGGCGGCCGGGGCCACCAGCAGGGTGCGATTGCTGACATGCGTGCTGCTGGCGCCGCTGCACAATCCCGGAATATTGGCCAAGCAGACGGCCAGCCTCGACGCGATCTCCGGCGGCCGCCTGACCTTGGGGGTGGGCGTGGGACGCCGTCCGGACGACTACCAGGCCGCGCCTGCGGAGTACCAGCAGCGCGGACGGCAGATGAACCGCACCCTGGCCACCATGCGACGCATCTGGAATGGTGAGGTCGTGTCAGAGGGACTGGGCGCGATGGGACCGCCGCCGGTGCAGACTGGCGGCCCCGAGGTCCTGATCGGCGCGGGCACGCCGCAAGCCGTACGGCGCGTCGGCCGCTACGCCGACGGTTTCATCGCCGCCGCTGCCAACGCCGCCGCGGTGGAGCAGCTGTACAGCGTCGCCCTCGAGTCGTGGGATGCAGAGGGCCGCACCGGCAGTCCCCGCCTCGCCGGCGTTGCATCTTACGCCCTGGGCCCCGACGCCGCCGACAAGGTGGGCGGGTATATCCGCCACTACTACTCCTTCCTGGGCGACGCGGCGGAGACAATGGCCCAGAACGCCATATCCACTCCGGAAGCCGTCAAGGACACCATCCGGGACATGGAAGGCATCGGAATGGACGAGGTCGTTTTCCTGCCCAGCGTTTCCGATATGGACCAACTGGAACGGCTCGCCGACCTGATCTAGCCCACGTTAGCCCAATGCGAGGGCGCATAGCTGCAAGCTCGTCCTCGCAATCGGTGCCGCGGTCCAAGAGAAACATTACGGGGCGCAACTATTGGTGCCCCTCTTAGTAAGTTGTGAGGAATAGTATCAATGTTTGACGTAGATGAATTCGTCGCCGCTTGCCGAAGCGCCTTGGACGAACATACGCCCGAACTGGCGGTAAAGGAGTTGCTGAGCTCCGCCGTCGCCAAGCCGAAAGAGATCGAGGCCGCCTTGGGTACGCCCGAGGACGGAGGAATCACCACCCTCCACAGGTCGGAAGAGCTGACCATCATCAACGTGATCTGGCCTCCGGGAATGGCAATCTACCCCCACGACCACCAGCTCTGGGCCGTCATAGGCCTTTACGGCGGCCAGGAGGACAACACCTTCTACCGCCGTAACCGCGACGGCCAGGGCCTGGAGCGGGCGGGTTCCCGCGAGCTGCAGTCGCAGGACGCCATCAATCTGGGCCGCGACGCCATACATGCCGTCCACAATCCCCGCCAGATGTACACCGGGGCCATACACATCTACGGCGGCGACTTCTTCGCCAAGCCCCGCAGCGAGTGGGCCGATGAGTCATCGCCCGAGATGCCCTACAGCGTCGAGGGGGCCATGCGCGCCTTCACCGAGACCAACGAGCGCTGGCTGGCCCAGCGGGCCAACTAACACTGCAGCCGCAGATAAAAAGCGGGTAGAATTGAGGCATTCCAGCGGTGTTGAGGTGTGGCGGTGGTCTCATGACTGACGACATGAACGAGAAGCCTTGGGAGTCGGCCCCTCTGCCCACACCCGAGCAACTGTACAATTGTCCAGGGGATGGCTGGCATGATGGTGCTGTACCAGCAGACTATCTGCGTTGGTACGAGGGTAAGGAGAGGAACTCGGGAGAGTGGCTATGCGAGAGTTGTCACTTTCGGTTTCTAAGGACCCGCTATGGCCGTACCCCTGAGTTTGATGCCGCCTTCGCCAAAATGCTGGAATCTCCCAGTTTGGTTGATGAAATTATACGCCGGGGCGGGCAAGCATGAGACGTGGGGACAATCGGAGGGAGTTCCAAATGCGGTTCAGGGTCTTTCATTTGTTCCCTCTCCCTCTGGGGGAGGGTTAGGGTGGGGGCGTTCCCTTTCGTGAGCCGCCATCGTATAGCCCCGGGCCTTTCAACCTCACCTCAACCCTCTCCCGGAGGGAGAGGGAGAACTAAAAAACCCTGACATGCGATTGCGGGTGTGCGTCAGATTTTGGCGGAAGGCCGTAGGAGTGGCATAGAGGACGGGTGAGGGAGGATATGGTAGGAGGTAAGGAAACGAGAGCATAGGATGGGTTGTGATGTGGGATGAGGGCATTGAGAGCAACTGGAGCCTTGAGTCGGAGACGGTGATAGTGGGGATGAGGGAGTGGCGGGAGCGGATCCCCGGGCAACCTTGGCCGAGATTGAAGCGGCGCTGGACGGGCTTTTGGGCCAGGCGCGAGCCCAGTTGCTCCAGGATGTGGCGCTGGCCAGCGAGGCGAGGAATATCGGCCGTGGCCGGGAGGATGATTGCTTCCGGTGCCCCCGGTGCGGGAGTGGGCTGAGGAGCCGGGGAGAAGCGGTTCGCAGGCTGTGCGCCAGCCACGACCAGCCCATCGAACTGCGGCGCAGCCGAGGAGTGTGCCCCGCCTGCGGGACGGGGATTTTCCCCCCTGGATGAGGAGTTGGGTCTGCTGCCGGGCTCCCTGACCCCTGGCTTGAGTGAGGACCTGGCGCTGTTGGGGAGTTGGATGCCCTTTGCTCAAGCGGCAAAACTGCTGGCCCACTTCCGGCAGACCGAGGTCTCGGAGGCCACGGCCCGCCGCGTCACCGAGAGGAGCGGGCAGGCCTTGGTGGAGTTGCAAAGGGAGCAGGTCGAGGCGCTGGAGGCAGAGATGGGGGAGGCGCCCCTGGGACCTGCGCTGCAGCAGTTGAGCGTGGACGGAGCGATGGTGCCCCTGTTGGGCGGGGAATGGGCCGAGGTGAAGACCCTGGCCATCGGAATCATCGAGCAGTCTGCGCCGGAGTTTTAGCCGGAAGGAGCGGCGCGGGCCCGGGACCTGTCCTACTTCTCCCGTATGACGGACCACCGGAACTTCGGCAGGCTGGCCATGGTGGAAACACACCGGCGCGGCACCGAGAGCGCCGGAAAGGTGTGTGCGGTGATGGACGGAGCCGAGTGGCAGCAGGGGTTCATCGGCCTGCACCGGCCGGACGCGGTGCGAATTCTGGACTGGTGCCACGGGGCGGAGCATCTGGCCAAGGCGGGTCAGGCCGCCTTCGGAGCGGGAACCGCCGCCGCCAGCGAGTGGCTGGGAATCCAGTTGCGCCGGTTGAAGCACGGAGAGCCGGAAGAGGCGCTGGGCAGCCTCAGGGCGTTGTGCCGGGAATTGGCGGAGGTAAAAGAGACTGACGCCGGAGTGCTCAAGACAGTCAGAGGCAGCCTGGAATATCTGGAGAAACGCCGGGAGCAGATCCGGTATGCCGAGTTCCAAGCCAAGGGGTATCCCATCGGCAGCGGGGCGGTGGAGAGCGCCAACAAGCTGGTGGTGGAGGCCCGGTTGAAAGGCTCGGGGATGCATGGGGCCAGGGAACACGTAAACCCGATGGTGGCCCTGCGCACGGCGGTCTGCAGTCACCGGTGGGAAGAGCTGTGGCCACAGATCAACCAAAGGTTGCGGAAAAAGGCCAGGAAGCCAGCGGTGGGGCGGCAGGCCCAGTCCAACCCCCGAGAGGGGACCGCAGCCAAGGAGGCTGGCCTGTCGAAAACCAGACCGGTGGTCCAAAGCAGCCCGAGGCTTCCTCCGGCAAGCCTCAGGGGAGCCCCTGAGCAGAATCCCAAACCTCCCCCAGCCACTCACCGGCGGCCACCAGCCAACCACCCTTGGCGCCGTATGAGTATCGGAACAAAACCCCACGCCAAAATCTGACGGACACCCGCCGGTGCGATTGCCCTGCCATTGCGACCCGTTGCCGCACGTGATAAAATTCACGATGAAGTTAGAGACAGAAGAAGCAAGAGCAAAGACGCCCAGATGCTAGACGGCGAATCTAAAGCGCAAATAATCCGCGAATACCGCATCAACGACAAGGATACCGGCTCCGCCGAAATCCAGGTTGCGGTACTCACTGAGAACATCAAGCGGCTCACCGACCACTTGCGGACGCACCGCAAGGACGTTCATTCCCGTCGCGGTCTGCAGAGTATGGTTTCCAGACGGAGACGCCTGTTGAATTATCTCAGCAACGAAGACGTCAACCGCTACCAGACAGTTATCACCAGGCTCGGACTGCGCCGGTAATACGCTCGCTGACAACCCCGACAACCTCGGGGTTGTTTTTCGTCTAGTCCTCGTCCCACCCCCTGCTGTCTTCCCGACTAACTCACTTTAGAGTGAGGTCGCGCGTTATATTATGGCAACTGAACTAGCATCTCCAACCGTCGTCCACAGAGAAATCGGCGGTGAAACCCTGGTCCTCGAAACAGGCCGTCTCGCCTTCCAGGCCCACGGAGCGGTCACCGTCCGCTACGGGGAGTCCATCGTCCTGGCCACCGCGGTGATGTCGGACCGCCCCCGGGCCGAAGACATCGATTTCCTGCCCCTGACCGTGGACTACGAAGAAAGGTTGTACGCCGCCGGGCGCATCCCAGGCAGCTTTTTCCGGCGGGAGGGCAGGCCCGGACAGGATGGCGTCCTGGCCTCGCGGCTCACGGACCGCTCCCTCCGCCCACTGTTTCCAAAGGGCCTGCACAACGACCTGCAGATCACCCTAACCGTGCTCTCCGCCGACCAGGAAAATCCGCCGGAAATGCTCGCCATGGTCGGCGCCTCTGCGGCCCTGGCAATCTCGCAGATTCCCTTCGAAGGCCCCATCGGTGCCTGCCGCATCGCCTACCGCAACGGGCAATACGTAATTAACCCCACCTACGAAGAAAGCAACGACAGCACCCTGAGCATGGTCATCAGCGGAACCCGCGACGCTATCATCATGGTGGAAGCGGGCGCCAACGAGGTGTCGGAAGAGATCATCCTCGAAGCCATCAGGCGCGCCCAAGAGGCCAACTTGGAGATCATCGGCCTGATCGAGGAGCTGGCAGCCCAGGTCGGCCAGCCCAAGCTGGAGGTTAAGACCGACAAAGAGGCCGCCAAGAAGCTCGACGACAGCATCCGCTCAGTCGTGGGTACCCGGCTCGCCGACGCCCTGGGGGAGAACCTGGACAAGGTGGCCCTTGAAGCCCGCGAGAACGCCCTGCGCGACGAGGTCAGCGAAAAGCTGGCCGAGGAGTTTGGAAACAAGGTGCTCTCCGAGGGATTCAAGGGCGTAATGCGGGACGAGGTGCGCCGCCGCATCCTGGAGCAGCACATCCGCCCCGACGGACGGGCGCTGGAGGAGATCCGCCCCATTTCGTGCGAGGTGGGCATTCTGCCCCGCACCCACGGCTCAGGCCTGTTTACCCGCGGCATCACGCAGGTGCTATCAACCGTCACCGTTGGGTCGCTATCCATGAAGCAGAACCTCGATACCGTGGGGCCGGATAACAGCAAGCGGTTCATGCACCACTACAACTTCCCGTCCTTCTCCACCGGCGAGGCCCGCCGGGTCGGCTCCCCGGGACGCCGCGAGATCGGCCACGGAGCGCTGGCAGAGCGCGCCATTCTCCCTGTGTTGCCCTCGGAAGACGAGTTCCCCTACGCCATTCGCGTGGTGTCGGAAGTGCTCAGCTCCAACGGCAGCACCTCCATGGGCAGCGTCTGCGGCACCTCGCTGGGGCTGATGGACGCGGGCATCCCCATCAAAGCGCCGGTGGGCGGAATCGCCATGGGGCTGGTTACCGGCGATGACGGCCAGTATGCCATCCTGAGCGACATCCAGGGCATCGAGGACTTCCTGGGCGACATGGACTTCAAGGTGGCCGGCACCGCTGCCGGGGTAAACGCCCTGCAGATGGACATCAAGTGGACCGGCCTGACCCAGGAGATACTGGCCCAGGCTCTGGAGCAGGCCCGCGTCGGGCGGCTGTACATAATGGACCGGATGGCCCAGGTCATCACCACCTCCAAGAGCCAGATGAGCCCCCACGCCCCCAAGATGATCCGGCTAAAGATCAACTCCGACAAGATCGGCGCCCTCATCGGACCGGGCGGCCGCGTCATCCGTGGCATCCAGGAGGAGACCGGAACGTCCATCGATGTGCAGGACGATGGCACGGTGACCATCGGCGGGGTGGACCAGACCATGCTCGAGATGGCCCAGTCCAAGGTGGACAGCCTGACACGCGAGCTGGCCATCGGCGATATCTTCACCGGCAAGGTGGTGCGCCTGACCAACTTCGGCGCCTTTATCGAGCTGGTACCGGGACGTGACGGCCTGATCCGCAACGGCGATCTGGGTGATTTGGAGGAGGACCTGGTCGAAGGCCAGGAAATCACGGTGATGATCCACGAGATCGACTCGCAGGGCCGGGTCAACCTGTCCCGCCGGGCCCTGTTCGGCGACGACAGCCCACCCGCGCCGCGCCCTGACGCCGGGCGCCCTGGCTTCGACCGCGGTGGACGCGGCGGTGACCGGGGAGGACGGCCCGGAGGCTTCAGCGGCGGTGGCCGTGGTGGCCCCGGCGGCGGACGTCGCAACGGCGGAGGTGGCGGCGGTCGCCCCGCGGGGGGCGGTCGTGGCCCCGCAGCTGGACCGGACCGCCGCTTCGACGGCGGTGGGCGAGGCCCAAGCGCCCCTCAAAGCTAAACCCGGTCAAACATTCGATGGCAAAGAGCGCAGAGAGCTTGTTTTCTCTGCGCTCTCCGCTTTTAATCAAGGCAGATATCTAACTTCTGAATTCAACCATTCCGTACGGAGGAAAAGATGGCAGCGATTCGAGTCGTGATTCATGGCGCAACTGGCAAGATGGGCGTCGAGACCATCGCCGCTGTCTGCCGCGAAAATGATATGGAACTGGTTGGCGCGGTGTGCCGCACCGACCGGGGCGGCGTGCTGTCCACGCCCTCTGGGGATGTGCCACTGTCTATCGATCTGGCGCAAATGCTCGATGACACGCGGCCCGATGCCATGGTGGACTTCACCAACTCCACCGCCTGCATGGAGGCGGCTCACACCGCCGCAACGCGTAAAATAAACTTGGTGTTGGGTGCCAGTGGCCTCAACGCCGACCACCACGCGCAGCTGGACGCGCTGGCCAACGACAACGGCGTGGGCATCATAGTCGCGCCCAACTTCGCCCTGGGCGCCATCGTGCTGAAGAAGCTGGCCGAGCAGGCCGCTCCCTTCTTCGAATTCGTCGACATCGTGGAGTCCCACCACGAGATGAAAATCGACGCCCCCTCCGGATTCTCGCTGGCGCTGGCCAACAGTCTCTCCGAGCGGAAGCAGTTCAACCGCAATGTGACCGAGAAGGAGAACCTGCCGGAGACCCGGGGCGGAAACGTCAACGGCGTCACCGTTCACAGCGTCCGCCTGCCGGGCAGGAGCGCCCACCACGAGGTCATCTTCGGTGCCGCGGGCCAGACCGTCACGCTCCGCCACGACACCCTCGGCCGCGACTGCTACATGCCCGGCGTCGTACGCTGCATCCGCGAAGCCAACGCGAAGCCCGGCCTGGTCGTCGGCCTGGAGAACGTCCTCGGCCTGTAGGTCTGTAGGCATGGCACGGGACGTAGACTTTCACCCTGCTTTTCGAGCGGAGTTCGTGTAACTGCCGGATATCGCGGGGAGAATTGAGAGGTCGCTCAAGCTGGAGAACCTGGACGTAAGCCTTGAGAGGTTGAGCGGCTATCTGTGGATCGGAAACGGCGAGCAGGCCTGGGCTGAGACGGAATTTTACTATGAACTGTCGGTTTCCCTTGACGATGGCCGCAAGTTATCCGGCGGCGTCCCGTTCAATCCCGCGGCCAATATGCTCACCCCCGTTCTCGCCAATGCAGAGGCATCGAAAGCAACCCGTCTGGTATAGTAATTTGGTGATTCTCAACTGAAGGAGAAGGTGTAACCCGTGGAAGACTTGACCATTGCCGTGGTTGGCGCTACCGGAGCCGTGGGCGCAGAGTTCCTGCGCATCGTGGAGCAGCGCTACGCCCCTGGCAGCCTGGAGGCGCCAGTCAAGGGCGGGATGCCCCGCCTGCGGCTGATGGCGTCCAGCCGCTCCGCCGGCAAGCGCATCACCGTCGGCGGCAAGGAGCTGGTGGTCGAGGAAGCCACGGTGGACTCCTTCGAGGGCGTGGACGTGGCCTTCATCTCGGCCAGTTCCGAGGTGAGCCGCCAATTGGCGCCGCACGCAGTGGCCGCTGGAGCAGTGGTCATCGACGACGGTTCGGCTTTCCGCATGGAGGCCAACGTGCCACTGGTGGTGCCCGAGGTCAACGGCGAGGACGTGGAGTGGCACGAGGGAATCATATCCATTCCCAACTGCTCCACCACGCCGCTGGTTATGGCTGCCCACCCGCTGCGGGATGTTAGCCCCATACGCCGGATCATCGCCGACACCTACCAGTCGGTTTCCGGAGCGGGTGCGTCGCTGGTGGCAGGTCTGCGAGAGCAGTCGGAGCGGCTGATGGACGCCGACCACAGCGCCACTGCCAGCGAGCCGGGTCAGATCGCCTACAATCTGATACCCCAGATCGACCGTTTCATGGACACGGGCTACACCTACGAAGAACAGAAGATGCGACAGGAGTCGCAGAAGATCCTGCACGACTCCGGCCTCCAGATTTCCGCTACCTGCGTCCGGGTTCCCGTCTACGTGTCCCACAGCGCGGCGGTGCACCTGGAGTTCGAGCGGCCAGTGTCTGTGGGCGAGGCACGCGAAGCTCTGGCGGGGATGCCCGGCCTGACCGTGCTGGACGACCCGGCCAGTGCCGCCTATCCCATGCCGTGGGACGTGTCCGGCGAGGACGACGTGTTCGTGGGCCGCATCCGGCAGGATCTATCCAATCCAAACGGCCTGGCCATGTGGATCGTATCGGACAATCTCCGCAAGGGCGCCGCGCTCAACAGCCTGCAGATCGCCGAGGAACTACTGTCCCGGGGCCGCCTGAAGCCCCGCGTCGCCAACGCCAGCGCATCGCGAGTTATAGGCTGACATTTCCCTTTCCCTCTGAAGAGTGTGAAGGTGAGGGCGTTCCACGCTGGCAAACTTCGCTCCTTTGAAACATTCCACCTTCACCCCGGCCCTCTCCTTCAAAGCCGGGGAAGAATGAGGAACCCTGGGTCCTGGAGGGTTGCGAGTGTGACAGCCACGGGTATAATGAGCGAAAAAGTGAGAGCCAGAGTTTCCGCAAACGGAATTGATGGAGGGCAACCATGACTGAAATAGGCAGGCTGATAACCGCGATGGTCACACCTTTCGACGCCGAAGGGAATGTTGACTACGATCAGGCCAAGCGGCTGGCCAACGCCCTTCTTGACTCCGGCAGCGATGCCGTCATCGTGTCCGGCACCACAGGCGAGTCGCCCACGCTGTCGACCGAGGAGAAACTACGTCTGTACGGCGAGGTCAAGGATGCGGTCGGCGAGCGGGGCGCGGTCATCGCCGGCACCGGCAGCTACAACACGGCCGAGAGCATTGAGCTCAGCCAAGAGGCGGAGAAGGTCGGCGTGGACGGGCTGTTGCTGGTGGTCCCCTACTACAACAAACCGCCGCAAGAGGGCCTGTACCAGCACTTCAAGGCCATATCCGAGAGCACCAACCTGCCAGCTATCCTGTACAACGTGACCAGCCGCACCAGCCTGAACATGAGCCACGAGACCACCATCAGGCTCAGCGAGCTGGAAAGGATCGTGGGCATCAAGGAAGCGGGCAGCGACATGGACCAGATCACTCGCATCATCGATGGCGCCAAGCCGGGGTTCCTGGTCTGGAGCGGCAACGACAACGAGACCTACTACATCATGGCGACGGGCGGCTATGGTGTGGTCAGCGTCGCGTCGCACCTCATTGGCAGCCAGATCAAGCAGATGATGGGACTGTTGCTGGAGGGTGATGTCGAGGCCTCGGCGGCCGAGCACCGCCGGATGCTGCCGATGTTCAAGGTGCTGTTCGTCGAGTCCAACCCCATCCCGGTCAAGTACGGCGTGAACAAGGCCGGCTTCAACGTCGGGAACCCGCGCCTACCGCTGGTGCCTGCCTCCGACAAGGCCGCCTCAGAGATCGACAAGGTGATGTCCCAGTACACCATCGATCTGCCGGTCTAGCTGCTCTTTCGGACATACCAGTTTAAAAAGTGGCCCCGCCGATTGGCGGGGCCGTTTCATTTCTGGGTTTTGATGGCTGCCCAGCAGTTTGGGGGGTTACTCCGCCACCTGTCTGAACGCGACTCCCTCAGTCTCCGCCCTGGTTCGCTGCGGCTCAGGAATGGTGTCGCCGACCACCATGGGCCAAGCCTGTGATCCGGTTACCCTGCCGAGAATACCGGCCCGGGCGATGGCGCGGTCAATGTCGTTATTGTTGACGGTGACGGAGAATTCACCCACGAAATAGACGGCTTCGCCTTGATCCTGCCCCATCATCACAGCGTCAGCCTGTTGGAGTTCCCCCAAATCGTCCGCGGATATCTCTCCGTTGTCGAAAACGGTGGCTAGAATTTCCTCGTATTCCGCTGTTGGACCCTGGCCTGCAGTGAGCAGCAACTTGTTACGGCGAAGCGGACGATTATGGCGCAGTCTGAACGCTGCACTCGCGTAACTCGCAAAGACCCGGCTGACCTTGCGTTCGTATTCCGCGCCTTTGAGCCTGCCCAAATCGCCGTGGACAACGGTGATGTCGCCGCGCATCTCGGTGATGTCGCCGCGTATCTCGGTGAACTGCCGCTCAACGTAGGCCTCGAACCGAGCGAAGCGCTCTGGCAGTTCGATCAACTCTTGCGACAGGATCAGACGCCGAACTTCGTCCCGGAAGTCCGGGTCCTCCCGCAACAGGCGCAGCAGATCGGCCGTGGTGGAGATTAAGGTCACCGCTCCCGCTCCATAACCTAGAACACCGGGCTCAGCTGGATGGTCTCGGCGCGGCTGGGGCCGGTGGAAACTATCTGCACCTGGCAGCCGACAAGTTCCTCTATGCGGCGAATGTAGGCGACGGCGTTGGCGGGCAGCTGGCACAGCCTGGTGGCGCTGGCCGTGGGCTCGTTCCAGCCCGGCATCTCTTCATAGACCGGCTCGCAACGGGCCAACAGCGAAGTGTTTGCCGGGAACCGGTTCACAGCCTCGCCGTTCACGTCGTATCCCACGCATATTTTGACCGACTCAAAGCCGTCCAGGATGTCGAGCCGGGTCAATACCAGGCCGGTGAAACCGTTGATCAACTGGCTGTACTTGGCCGCTATGCCATCGAACCAGCCGATGCGTCGCGCTCGACCGGTGGTGGTGCCGTATTCCTGGGCGATTTCGCGTATCCGCTCGGCGAATTCGTCGGTTATTTCCGAGGGCATGGGACCACCGCCCACCCGGGTGGAGTATGCTTTGAACACTCCCAGCACGCCGGCAATGGACTGCGGGCTGAGTCCCAGGCCGGTGCAGGCGCCGCCGATGGAGGGCGACGACGACGTGACGTAGGGATAGGAGCCGTGATCCAGGTCAAGCAGCGTGCCCTGAGCGCCCTCCAGCAGGACGCGCTTGCCCAGGGCCAGCCGGTCCTGCACGATCTGTTCGGTGGGGTGGGCGTAGGGACGGAGCTGTTCCGCCCACTTCTTGCACTTGGCCTTCACGTCCTCGTAGGCCAGCGGCTCCGCTCCGTGGATCTTGGTGATGATGGCGTTTTTCTGCTCGAGCACGCTTTTCAGCTTGGGTGCCAGGGCCTCCCAGTCCAGCAGGTCGCCGACGCGAATGCCGGAGCGGCCGGTCTTGTCGACGTAGGCAGGGCCGATGCCGCGGCCTGTTGTGCCGATGGCGCTGGCTCCTCTGGCCTTCTCCTCCAGCGCATCAAGCAGTACGTGGTAGGGCATGATTACGTGGGCGCGTTCGCTGACGTGCAGCTTGCTGGTGTCGATGCCGCGGTTGCGCAGCATCTCCATCTCCTCGGTCAGTACGTCGGGATCGACCACCACTCCGTTGCCAATGATGCCGTCAACGTCTGGCCAGCAGATGCCGGAAGGCACAAGGTGGAGCTGGAAGACTCCTTCATCGTTGACGACGGTGTGGCCCGCGTTGTTGCCGCCGGCGAAACGCACGACACTATCCACCTCCCCGGCAAGGTAATCTATGACTTTCCCCTTGCCCTCGTCGCCCCACTGTCCTCCGATAACGGCGTATGCCGGCATCCTAAAACCGCCTTTCCACTAAAGCGAAATAGCCAGCTATACAATAGCCAGCGCAATGCGCAAAACGAAGCCGTCCCCTTTTCGAGGCGCGGCATCTCAAGTATACCAAATTACCCTGCCTGGAAAAAGCCAATACCCACATTTGGCGACCAGTGGCGGTCCTTCGTACTGATCTATGAATGGCCAGCGGGAGCCAGACCTCCCGCGGATTCGCGCCCCGGCCCCACAGGGGTTAAAATGGATGAACGTTCACTCAGCTGGCCCCATCCTGCCCCCAGCGGGGTTGACCATGACTTTAAGAGACAGACTGGAAGAGGATATCCGCAACTCCATGCGCCAGCGCGAACAGGCACGCGTCGACGCCCTCCGCTTCCTCAAGTTCGCCGTGCAAGCCGTCGAAAAGGAACGCCGCGACACGCTGGACGACAAAGCGATGATCGAAGTCGTGTCCAAGCAGGTCAGCGACCGCCGCGACAGCATCAAGGCATTCCGCGATGGCGGCCGCACTGAGTTGGCGGACAGGGAGGCGGCCGACCTCGCCGTGCTGGTGGAATACCTTCCACCGCAGCTGGGCCAAGACGAGATCATCGCCCTGATCCGGGAGGTGGTCGCCGAGGTTGGAGCAACAGGCCCCCGCGACCGGGGCAAGGTCATGGGGCGGCTGATGCCACAGGTGCGCGGCAAGGCCGACGGCGCCGAGGTAAACCGCCTCACCGGGGAGATCCTGGATTCCATGGGGTAGCGCCAAAACCAGCCTGAACGACCTCAATCCGCGACTGTCATTCCTGCATAAGCGGGAACCCAAGGGATTGACGTAAATCAAGACCCAACAGCTTAACCCCGCAACCGTCATCCCCGCGAAATCGGGAATCCATTGAAGCGAACCGGGTGCAATCTGAGGACGGACCGAATCGCCCCGAATTCTTGACTTCGCGGAAACGACGGGAAAACGCCAGGATTACAAGAGCCCCAAGGACATGATGCGATTCGGGATCCTGCAGTTCCCCGGCACCTGGAGCGACACGGACTGCCACCACGCTGTCAGCGCCGTTCTTGGCCAGGATGCGGACTATATCTGGCACAAGGACACCTCCCTGGAAGGACTGGACTGCGTCATATTGCCCGGCGGATTCTCTTACGGTGATTATCTGCGCCCTGGCGCGATGGCCCGGTTCTCCCCCGTGATGGACGCCCTCTACGCCTTTGCCGAGTCGGGCGGCACGGTCATTGGAATCTGCAACGGCTTCCAGATTCTCTGTGAGTCGGGATTGTTGCCCGGGGCGCTGCGGGCCAACCATCAGCTTGAATACCGCTGCCAGTGGACCAACCTGCGCACCGAGAGAAACGACACTCGCTTCACTTCCAAGTGCAGCGCCGGACAGGTCCTCCGGGTGCCCATATCCCACGGCGAGGGCAATTACTACGCCGACGACGAAACGCTGGATATGCTGGAGCGCGAGGGCCGCGTGCTCTTCCGCTACTGCGACGACTCGGGCGAGGCCACGGATGCGGCCAACCCCAACGGCTCGGCCAGAAACATCGCGGGCATCATCAACGAAACAGGCAACGTGCTGGGAATGATGCCCCACCCGGAACGATGCTGCGAGGAACTACTGGGTGGCACAGACGGAGCACTGATTTTCCAGTCGATTGTTGACCATGCAGGGAGGGGACGCCCTCACTCCAGCCCTCTCCCTGGGGGAGAGGGGCGGCGGACCTAACCCCTTGGATGCTGGCCATCGCCCTGGCCCTGTTGGGGGCCATCGGACTCGGCGGTGTCGCGGTTTCGGCCCGCGGCGCAATGCAGGGGGCGCATCCCGTAGCCGTCGTCGGCGTCTCTATGGCGATAGCCACCGCCATCACGATGATTTCCGTTCTGATCTTCGCCCCTGGCGACATCGGCAATGTGCCGCAGGCGGTCCTGCCGTGGATTGGGGCGGCGGGAGTGGCGCAGTTTATCGGCGGCCGCTCCCTCGGGATGGTCGCCATCAACATCGTCGGAGCCTCCCGGACCTCCCTTTTCATCGCAGCCCAGGCGCCCTTTGCCGCCTTTTTCGCCATCGCCTTTCCCGGAGAGGCCCTGCGCCCGCTGGTGATCGTCGGCACCGTCGGCGTGGTTATCGCGCTGATGCTGGCCAGCGGCGACTCACTTACCCAAGGCTGGCGCGCCGACCGCCGCTACCTGGCCGGCTATCTGGTTGGGTTGGTGTCGGGCGCATCCATGGGCGCGGGCACCGTCTTGGCCAAACAGTCCCTTGGCATTTACGACTCCCCTCTGATCATAACCGCGGTGAGTATGCTGGTAGCCTTGGTGATCCTCTCGCCCCCCATGGGTGTCGCCGTCGTCCGCAACCCGGCCATCAGGGAGTTTGACCGAAAATCCATGGGTTTCATCGTCTTGTGCAGCCTGAGCACCCTGACGACCATCACCTCCCAGTTTTTTTGCGGCGCAACGGGCCGACGTCGTGGTCGTCGCTCCTCCCCTGGCCACCATTCCGCTGTGGACGCTGCTGCTGTCCCACATTTTCATCGCCCGCCTGGAGCGAAGAACGCTGCGGCTGATCGTCGGCGCGCTCCTGGCTGTGGGCGGCGTGGTGGCCGTGGCGCTGGGCGGCCAGCTATAAAAGCTGGAATCACCCCCAGCCTAACCCTCTCCCGAAGGATGAGGGAATACCTACTACTGGAAGTGTCCTCGCGATGATTGCCATAGTCCTCTCCCTAGTGGCGGCGTCCAGCCTCGGCGGCGGCGCGGTGGCGGCCCGAGCCGGAATGCCGGGAGTTCATCCCATTGCGCTCATCGGCGTGGCCCTCGTGGTCGGCTTCGTTGGCGTTACGATCGTGGACCTGGCTTTGGACCCTTCCAGTCTCCTCAATGTGCCTCGAGATGCGTGGCTTTGGATCGTGGCCCTCGGAGTAGTGCAATTCGCCATCGGGCGTACCGTCGCCTATTCGGGGGTCAGCATCATTGGGGCGTCCCGGACCGCCCTTTTCATATCGACATCGGTCCCCTTTTCCGTTCTTTTCGCCATCTCCTTTATCGGAGAGTCCCTTAAGCCCCTGGTTGCCGTGGGCACTGTGGGTGTGATCATTGGACTTCTGCTGGCCAGCGGAGACTCGCTCACCCAAGGCTGGCGGGCGGACCGCCGCTATCTCATCGGATGCCTCTTAGGGCTAACTGCCGGAGCGGCCACGGGAGCAAGCACGGTTCTGGCCAAACAGGCCGTGGGCATATATAACTCGCCCCTGACGATTTCAGCCCTGGGTATGTTGGCCGCCATGTTCATCGTAATACCTGCCGTGAGCCTCATCGCCGCCCGCAATCCCGTCATCAGGACTTTCGACTGGAAATCCATGGGCTGCGTGGGGTTCTCAGGCTTGAGCACCACGGTGTCCATCGTATCCCAACTCTTCGCGGTGCAGCGGGCCGACGTCGTCATCGTTGCCCCCATCCTGGCAACCTTCACGCTTTGGACCCTGCTGTTTTCCCACATATTCATCTCCCGGATGGAGCAGATAAACTTGCGCCTGATTATCGGCGCGATTGTGGTAGTGGCCGGCGTGGTGGCCGTGGTCTTGGGCGGCCAGCTGTGACCGGAGGGTATGCCATCACCCTGACCCTCTCCCTCCGGGAGAGGGAATTTGCGCTGCTGGAGGTGGCCGGGGCATGATAGCCATCGCCCTATCGCTGCTGGCGGCCGTCGGCCTCGGTGGCGGAGCCGTGTCTGCCCGTGGCGCAATGCCGGGGGTACACCCATTCACCACTATCAGCATCTCCCTGGTTGTGGGGTTCATAGGCGTGCTGGTCGTCGCCCTGGTCTTTGCCTACTCGGACTTCCGCGATATCCCGAGGGCGGTATGGCCCTGGATCGCGGCGCTGGGGCTGGTACACTTCACGGGCGGACGCTCCCTGGGGTACCTGGGAGTGAACACGATCGGGGCCTCACGCACTGCCCTGTTCATCTCGGTCCAAGCCCCTTTTGCCGCCTTCATCGCCATCGCCTTCACCGGCGAGGCCCTGCGGCCGCTGGTTGCCGTGGGCACGGTGGGAGTCGTCGCCGCCCTGCTGCTCGCCAGCGGCGACTCGCTGACGGAGGGCTGGAGGACCGACCGTCGCTACCTCCTCGGGTGCCTTGCGGCGTTGACGTCAGGCGTGGCCGGGGGTGGGGGGCACCGTGCTGGCCAAGCAGATCGTGGCTGTGTACGGCTCACCGCTGGTCGTTACGGTGCTGGCCATGATGGTGGCCATGCTCCTGATCGTCCCCGCGTTGGGGGTCGCAGCCGCGCGCAGCCCCGCAGTCCGGACCTTCGACCGCAGGTCCATGAGCTTTGTCTGCCTCTCCGGGTTGAGCGTCGCGATCTCGATCGTGGCGCTGTTCTTCGCGGTGCAGCGGGCCGAAGTGGTCGTGGTGGCCCCTATTCTCGCAACTTTCCCGCTTTGGACCCTTTTGCTGTCTCACGTCTTCATCGCCCGGCTGGAGAGCATCACGCTCCGGCTGGTCATCGGCGCGCTTCTGGCGGTGGCCGGCGTGATTGCCGTCGCCGTGGGTGGACAGCTATGATTACGCTTTTCGCACTCCTTGGTGCCCTTCCAACGGGGAGAGGAGATTTTCTCAACGCGAGGCGGCCCGACCATGACGGTCATTACCCTCTCCCTTCTGGCAGCCATCGGGTTCGGAAGTGCACCGATCTTCACTCGCGGCGCATTGCAGGGATTCTCCTTTCTCCCCGCCGTCTGGATGTCGCTCCTAGTCAGCTTGGTCATGTCTTCCTTGTTGGCGCTGGCCTTTGCCCGTCACGACTTTGGCAATCTATCGGCGACCGCTCTCCTCTGGATCCTGGCCGTAGCGGTGGCCCACCACATCTGCGGGCGGCCCCAGAACTACCTGTCGGTCAGCATCATTGGAGCGTCGCGGGCCAGCCTGTTTTTTTCTGTCCAGGCTCCCATTGCCGCGCTCTTTGCCGTGGCTATTCTTGGAGAGTCCCTGTCGATTCCCGTCATCCTGGGTACTGCGGCCGTCGTTGGCGGGCTGGTTGCCGGCAGCGGAGACTCGTTGCTGGAGGGCTGGAGGACCGACCGTCGATACCTGTTCGGTTACCTGGTGGCCCTGTCTGCCGGCACTGCGTATGCCGTGGTGAACATTTTCGTCAAGAAAGCCAACGAGACAGTGGAGTCCCCGCTCCTGGTAACGTCCATCAGCTTGCTGCTCGGCGTCTCGCTGCTGGCCCCGCTGGCCACATCCCGTGCGGTGCAGGAGACCAGGACCGCGACAGCCCGGTGGAGGAGTCTCGCGTATGTGGCGCTGGCCGGGCTGGCTGCGGGAGTTGGGGTGAACTCCTTGTACTTCGCCCTGCGAGAGGGAGACGTTGTGATTGTCACTCCCATCGTTTCCATTGCCCCCCTTGTAACTGTGCTGATGGCCCACCTCTTCATCTCCCGGCTGGAAAGGGTGACCCTGCGGCTGGCCGCCGGAACCTTACTCGCCGTAGCCGGCGTAATCCTGGTGTCGCTGGCAGGGCGAATCTGACGGCGACGGCCCTGGCAGTGAGTCGATGACGCCTATCGGACTGTCCTTCCTGGCCATCGTGGGCTTCGGCAGCGCTACCATCTTCGCACGGCTGGGGATGGGCAAGGTCGGCCCCATGCCGGTGGTCTTCATATCCTTAATTTTCAGCTTCGCCGCGTCGGGGATCTTGGCCATGATCTTCGCCTTCTCCGACTTCGCGACGATGCCTCTCATCGTGCTGGCCTGGTGCGTGATGCTGGGGGCCTTCAACTTCCTGGGCGGCCGCAACCTGTCCTACCTGGCCGTGGGGCGCATCGGCGCCTCACGCGCTGGTGCCATTGTGGGCACGTCGGCGGTGTTCGCCTCCATCCTGGCCATAACCATCACCGGGGAGCGGCCCCACTGGATTGTGGCGGTCGGGACCGTCGTGGTTGTGGGGGGCCTGGCCACCGCCCTGGGCCGGAACATCATGGAAAGCGCCGGAGGAAGCGGGGGCACCAGCCGTGGCGCCCTGATCGGCTATCTGCTGGCCTTCGGTGCGGCCTGCTGCTATGGCACCACCAATGTGGTGGTTAGGGCGCTGACCCTCGACTACACCTCGCCGCTGGTCGTATCCACCATCAGCCTGCTCTTCGGGATGATGCTGGTGGCGCCGGTGGCGGCAAAGCAGGCGGTGGCCGCCATTCCTGAGGCGCGGCGGTCGCCGGGCTTCCTGGTGTATGCCGGGTTGTCGGGACTGGCGGCGGCGACCGGGGTCAACTGCACCTACTTCGCCCTGCAGGAGGCCGAGGTGGTGGTGGTCGCCCCCATAGTATCGGCCAACCCGTTGTTTACGCTGATACTTGCTTCCCTGTTCCTGTCGGCCCAGGAGAACGTCAACCGCTGGCTGGTGCTTGGCATAATCATCACCGTCTCCGGCGTCTCTCTGGTGGTGCTGGGCAGCCAGCTGTGACCGGGGACGCTGCACTGCCTCCTTTAAGGTTGTCAAGCATCCGTTGCCTGGGGAACTCTGCGTTAGCTTTGAGCGCCGGCGCCGTTACTCAAAGTCCGCCGCGGTCAGCCCCTGAACCTGATTGCCCCAGCAGGCGGCGGAGCCGGTTGAGGGTCATTTTTTTAATTATCCGGTCATTTCCAGTCATTTCCGGTCATTTTGGCGTCGGGCGGGGCGGACAGGCTCCGGGACGGATTGGGTCCGGCAGGGGTTCAGGGTTTATAGTAGAGAGGGGCTATCGGGGTTGGCAAGGGGGAGGTGTCAGTGGGATGGGGGTAAGGGGACGCGATGACGCGATGACGCAATGGGGCGAGGGTGGATGGGTTTCCGCCTTCGCAGGGTGCCGGAAGTGTGGCAGCGGCCCGTGGAATGGGCTGCCCTGGCCCCTCTCTCGCGATGGAGAAAGGAGCCAGGGCAGCCCGTTCCCGCCGGGACCCGCCGGATATGCGGCGAAGTGAAATGAGCCGCAGACGCCAGCCCAGCCCCGTCACTCCAAATCCGACGGCGGCGTGGCCTCGCCAGAATTGTTAGAGCCCCAGCAGGCGACGGAGCCGTCCCGCTGCACCCCGCAGGTGTGGACCTCCCCGGCACTTACGGAGGCGAACTCGCCGGCCGGCGGCGTGGCGTCGCCAGCATAGTCAGCGCCCCAGCAGGCGACGGAGCCGTCCCGCTGCACCCCGCAGGTGTGCCAGCGCCCGGCGCTGACCGAGGCGAACTCCCCGGCCGGCGGCGTGGCCTGGCCCTCATAGTCCCAGCCCCAGCAGGCGACGGAGCCTTCCCGCTGCACCCCGCAGGTGTGGTAACCCCCGGCGCTGACGGAGTCGAACTCCCCGGCCGGCGGCGTGGCCTGGCCCTCATAGTCATTGCCCCAGCAGGCGACGGAGCCGTCCCGCTGCACCCCGCAGGTGTCGTATGCTGACGGAGGCGAACTCCCCAGCCGGCGGCGTGGCCTGGCCAACTTGCCCCCGTAGCAGGCGACGGAGCCGTCCCGCTGCACTCCGCAGGTGTGGCCCACAAGATTGGCGCCCCCGGCACTGACGGAGGCGAATTCGACTATCGCAGTGCCGGCGTCTCCGGAGCCTGCAAGCTTGGGTATGGAACTGCCGGATTCTTCGGTGCGCTCGGGTTCGACCTCCTGCGTGGCCTCCGGCTCCCCGGCCGGCGGCGTGGCCCGGCGATCACCGTCATAGCCCCAGCAGGCGACGGAGCCGTCCCGCCGCACCCCGCAAGTGTGGCTCCACCCGGCGCTGACGGAGGCGAATTCCCCGGCGGCGTGCCCGGCGTCATCGCCCCAGCAGGCCGGAGCCGTCCCGCCGCACCCCGCAAGTGTGGCTCCACCCGGCGCTGACGGATCCCCGGCCGGCGGCGTGGCCCGGCGATCACCGTCATAGCCCCAGCAGGCGACGGAGCCGTCCGTCATCGCCCCAGCAGGCGACGGAGCCGTCCGTCCGCCCCAGCAGGCGACGGAGCCGTCACCCCGCAGGTGTGCCGAACTCCGGCGCTGACGGAGGCGAACTCCCCGGCCGGCGGCGTGGCCTGGCCGGAGGAACCGTCATAACCCCAGCAGGCGACGGTGCCGTCCGTCCTCACCCCGCAGGTGTGCGGAACTCCGGCGCTGACGGAGGCGAACTCCCCGGCCGGCGGCGTGGCCCGGCGATCACCGTCATAGCCCCAGCAGGCGACGGTGCCGTCCCGCTGCACCCCGCAGGTGTGCAGCGGGACGGCGCTGACGGAGGCGAACTCCCCGGCCGGCGGCGTGGCCCGGCGATCACCGTCATAGCCCCAGCAGGCGACGGAGCCGTCCCGCCGCATCCCGCAGGTGTGGTCATACCCGGCGCTGACCGAGGCGAACTCCCCGGCCGGCGGCGTGGCCCGGCCAACCACCACACGGGCCCCGGTAATATTGCGAACAGTGTTACTGCCCCAGCAGGCGACGGTGCCGTCCCCCCGCATCCCGCAGGTGTGGTGCCCGCCGGCGCTGACCGAGGCGAACTCCCCAGCCGGCGGCGTGGCCTGGCCGGAGGAACCGTCATAACCCCAGCAGGCGACGGAGCCGTCCCGCTGCACCCCGCAGGTGTGGTCATACCCGGCGCTGACGGAGGCGAACTCCCCGGCCGGCGGCCTGGCTTCGCCCCAGCCGTCGCTGCCCCAGCAGGCGACGGTGCCGTCCGTCCTCACGCCGCAGGTGTGGCGCCTGCCGGCGCTGACGGAGGCGAACTCACCGGCTGGCGGCGTGCCGCCACTGCCCCAGCAGGCGACGGAGCCGTCCCGCTGCACCCCGCAGGTGTGGTTGCGCCCGGCACTGACCGAGGCGAACTCCCCGGCCGGCGGCCTGGCCTGGCCATGATAGTCATTGCCCCAGCAGGCGACGGTGCCGTCCCGCTGCACCCCGCAGGTGTGGTTATCCCCGGCGCTGACGGAGGCGAACTCCCCGGCCGGCGGCCTGGCTTCGCCCCAGCCGTCGCTGCCCCAGCAGGCGACGGTGCCGTCCGTCCTCACGCCGCAGGTGTGCCTGCCCCCGGCGCTGACGGAGGCGAACTCCCCGGCCGGCGGCCTGGCCTGGCCATGATAGTCATTGCCCCAGCAGGCGACGGAGCCGTCCCGCTGCACCCCGCAGGTGTGGTTATCCCCGGCGCTGACGGAGGCGAACTCCCCGGCCGGCGGCCTGGCTTCGCCCCAGCCGTCGCTGCCCCAGCAGGCGACGGTGCCGTCCGTCCTCACGCCGCAGGTGTGCCTGCCCCCGGCGCTGACGGAGGCGAACTCCCCGGCTCCGTTCCCCCCGAGCTTGGGCGCGGGGCACTGTCGGATTCCTCGGTGGGTTCGGGTTCGACCTCCGGCGTGGTCTCCGGCTCAGCGGTGGCGGTGGGCTGGCGGGTGGGTTCGGGTTCGACATCCGGCGTGGTCTCCGGCTCAGCGGTGGCGGTGGGCTGGCGGGTGGGTTCGGGCGTATCCTCGACTCCGCAGGCGGCGAGGGCGGCCATCACGAGCAGGAGGGCGAGGATGAGGGCGGGGGCGGCGGCCCACGGGGGAGTCGCCGGGCCACCGGAGCGGCGGTTGGGGGTTCTGGCGGTCATGGGGCGCCTCCTGCGCGACTTGCGCCGGGGATGGCGGAGTGGCATCAGTGTTTTTGTATCGTAGCCTGTTGCATTGGCACTGACAACCGCTGCGGCTTGAGCGCTATTGCTCGATATACTCGCACTTCAGCCGGCGGGGACGGGGGAGTGGGATGCCCGCCAGGGTTTGGCTGCATTGCCAGGGGGACGCCCCTACCCTAACCCTCTGCTTCCGGGAGAGGGAACTTTAGAAAGGCGCTGCGCTGTGACGGCGGCGAGTAGCCCGGCTTGGGCGGCTGTGGCATAATCGGGGAACGCGATTCGAGCCGAGAAGGAGGGGCCATGCCCGGACTGATTGAGACCGTCAGGATTAACCACGTGACTACCATGGTCAAGGACACCGCCGTCGCCATGGAGTTCTACAACAACCTGCTGGGCATCAAGCAGATTGAGAGCCAGGTGGACAACCCGGAGATAACCTGGCTGCAACTGGACAGCGGCATCATGGTGCATCTGATTGAGACGCAGGAAGCCCCGGCCAAGCCCGACCGCATCCACCACGCCTTCGAGGTCGAGGACTTCGAGGGCACCCGCGCCACGTTGGAGTCCAACGGCTTCGAGATTGAGCGCGAGGGCGTGCGCTACGACGGCCAAGCCTTCCTGTTCATCCACGACCCCGACGGGAACCGCGTCGAGTTCTGTACCGCCTCCGGCTACTCCCCGGCCCCCCCGCGCCCGACTAGCTGCTAAATTGGCTCAGCCCCGAAAATCCCCTCTCCCTCTGGGAGAGGGTTAGGGTGAGGGTCTCACCCCACCCCGGAGAACAGCCATGTTCGACAAGATTCAGCACATCGGATACCTGACATCCGACCTCGAGGCCGCGGTTGGCTGGTTCGAGCGGTCCTTCGGCGGGGTCAACGCGGGCGGCGGACCGCTGTCGCCCAGCTACGCCGTGCCCAGCGGCGGACGCAATGCTTACCTGCGCTTCGGGCAGGCCGAGGCGGAGATCATCGAGCCCGACGACAAGTCCGCGGTCGGCAACAAGGTCCTCGACATGCACCACGTCGGCTACCTGGTGGAGAGCATCGAGCGGACGGTGGAGGAGCTGAAAGCCCGCGGCTTTGCTATGGCCACCGACGAGCCCTTCGTCAACGTCTTCGGCCACCAGGTGTTCTACCTGGATGCCGAGACGACCAACGGCACCCTGGTGCACCTGACCCAGCTGGCTCCCGTGACTTTAGAAATTCCCTCTCCCTCCGGGGAAGGGTCAGGGTGGGGGCGTGAAGTTGAGCGCATCATCCACGCCGGCTACATGGTCAGGGACCTCGACGCCGCCATCGACTGGTACGTGCAGCGGTTCTCCGGCACCCACGTGGGCGGCGGCGCATCCCGGCGGGGCGGGCGCAACGCCTTCGTCAACTTCGGCCAAGTGCAGGTGGAGCTGATCGAGCCGGGCGACCCGACGACGATTCCTGCCGACAGCCACGTGATGGACCACGTCGGCTACGTGGTGGGGGACATCCCGACCTGCATGCCCGAATGCCAGCACCGCGGCCTGCAGTTTATCGCCGACACGCCCGCCACCAACTCCATCGGCCAGCAGGTGCTGTACTTCGACACCGACACCAGCCTCGGCTCGCGGATGCACCTGACCCGCCTGCCCGATTAGGCAGCGATGATGCGGGACTCCCTCACCCTATCCCTCTCCCAAAGGGAGAGGGGACTGCGGCAGGTTCGCCACAGGAGTGATGCGGGGTGACCGCGCCACGGAACATCATTCTGGTGGGCTTTATGGCCTCTGGGAAGACCAGCGTGGGCCGGGCGCTGGCGGAGTCTTTGTCTGGCGTCGCTGCGCTGGGCTGCGCCGGGGGCTGGACGCTGGTGGACGCAGACGACGTGATCGTGGCCCACGCCGGCAAGCCGATCCACCGCATTTTCAGCGAGGACGGTGAGGCGGCCTTCCGTGAGCTGGAGCGGCGGGTGATCGCGGGTCTATGCGCCGGTGAGCGGCAGGTGATCGCGTCCGGGGGAGGCGCCTTCGTCGATCCAGAGAACCGCGATTCCATGCTGTCGGGCGGGCGGGTGTTCTTCCTGTCGGCCAGCCCTGCCGTGATCCTGCGCCGGGTGCAGGCGGAGGACGCGGGTGGCCCAATACGCCCGCTTCTGGCCGATTCGGCAAGGTCAGGACAGCCTTCAGACCCTATGGTGCGCATCGAGGAATTGCTGTCCCAGCGCACCCCGGCCTACGACCAAGCCCACCACACCATCGATACCGACGCGCTCACGCCTGAGGAAGTGGCGGTGCAGATTATCGGCATCTGTGGCCTTGCCGAAGAATTCTGAAGGGGCGAAGTAGAGGGCCAATTCCACTGGGGGAAAGGCGGCGACTGACAAGCCTGATTGCCGAACTCATATTCGCCAATTTCGCGGGTGCGATGGAACTATCACCCAGTGGAAATGGGCACCCGATGGAATTGGGGCGCCACACGCTATAGCGATAGGCCACGGCGTGATCTGTTGCCGCCGCCGGTTTGCTCGTTGCCCGCGTGTGAGATTGGCGTGATATAATGCGCTCAGTGTCGGGGCGTGGCCCAGCCAGGTAGGGCACCTGCATGGGGTGTAGGGGGTCGCCAGTTCAAATCTGGCCGCCCCGACCAACCAGAAACCTCTACAAACGAAGGCCGCCGAGTTGTCGGCGGCTTTATTTGTTGGCGGCTCATTGCGCCGCGCCGACGACAAATCGAATGTAAGGAAAAACCCCTGCTGGAACTCGCTCGTTCAGGTCCAGCAGGGGTCTTGGCAGTCGAGTGTTCAGTCAGGCGCGAGGCGCCGTTCGGCCTAGTGGCCGTGGCCGCCGCCGCAACCCCCGCTGCCGCAGCCACAACCCCCGCCACCAGCTCCGCAACCGCAGCCTGCGCCGCATCCGCCGGAACTGGCGAACAGCGGGTTGTTGATGACGAAGCCCACCTGCCCGCCGAAGTTCTCGACGTAATCGATCGTGGCCTCTTCCAGGAAGGGTGCGCTGTCGGAGTCCATCAGGAACTTGACGCCTTCCAGATTCACTTCGGTGTCGTCTTTCTGGCTCTCGTTCTCGAGGGTCAGCATATATTGGAGGCCACCAGTCTCCGCCGGGATGGCGATGACGCGGAGGGCCCCTTCCTGCTCACCCTGTTCATCCATGACTTCCTTGAGCTTTTCGATGGCGAGCGTCGTTACTTCCATAATTTACTGTGCGCTCCTTGCTCAGCTTTGAAGGGCGAACCAATTCGCCCCGCGATGGCCAGCGATTTGGGCTAACTCGTTAAAGCTAACACATCGCAGGCGAATTTGCCAGTCAATGGTTGCTACGGGGGTGTCCGTCAGATTTTGGCGGAAGGCCGTAGGAGTGGCATAGAGGACGGGTGAGGGAGGATATGGTAGAAGGTAAGGAAACGAGAGCATAGGATGGGTTGTGATGTGGGATGAGGGCATTGAGAGGAACTGGAGCCTTGAGTCGGAGACGGTGATAGTGGGGATGAGGGAGTGGCGGGAGCGGATCCCCGGGCAACCTTGGCCGAGATTGAAGCGGCGCTGGACGGGCTTTTGGGCCAGGCGCGAGCCCAGTTGCTCCAGGATGTGGCGCTGGCCAGCGAGGCGAGGAATATCGGCCGTGGCCGGGAGGATGATTGCTTCCGGTGCCCCCGGTGCGGGAGTGGGCTGAAGAGCCGGGGAGAAGCGGTTCGCAGGCTGTGCGCCAGCCAGGACCAACCCATCGAACTGCGGCGCAGCCGAGGAGTGTGCCCCGCCTGCGGGACGGGGATTTTTCCCCCTGGATGAGGAGTTGGGTCTGCTGCCGGGCTCCCTGACCCCTGGCTTGAGTGAGGACCTGGTCCTGTTGGGCAGTTGGATGCCCTTTGCTCAAGCGGCAAAACTGCTGGCCCACTTCCGGCAGACCGAGGTCTCGGAGGCCACGGCCCGCCGCGTCACCGAGAGGAGCGGGCAGGCCTTGGTGGAGTTGCAAAGGGAGCAGGTCGAGGCGCTGGAGGCAGAGATGGGGGAGGCGCCCCTGGGACCTGCGCTGCAGCAGTTGAGCGTGGACGGAGCGATGGTGCCCCTGTTGGGCGGGGAATGGGCCGAGGTGAAGACCTTGGCCATCGGAATCATCGAGCAGTCTGCGCCGGAGTTTTAGCCGGAAGGAGCGGCGCGGGCTCGGGACCTGTCCTATTTCTCCCGGATGACGGACCACCGGAACTTCGGCAGGCTGGCCATGGTGGAAACACACCGGCGCGGCACCGAGAGCGCCGGGAAGGTGTGTGCGGTGATGGACGGAGCCGAGTGGCAGCAGGGGTTCATCGGCCTGCACCGGCCGGACGCGGTGCGGATTCTGGACTGGTGCCACGCCGCGGAGCATCTGGCCAAGGCGGGTCAGGCCGCCTTCGGAGCGGGAACCGCCGCCGCCAGCGAGTGGTTGGGAATCCAGTTGCGCCGGTTGAAGCACGGAGAGCCGGAAGAGGCGCTGGGCAGCCTCAGGGCGTTGTGCCGGGAATTGGCGGAGGTAAAAGAGACTGACGCCGGAGCGCTCAAGACAGTCAGAGGCAGCCTGGAATATCTGGAGAAACGCCGGGAGCAGATCCGGTATGCCGAGTTCCAAGCCAAGGGGTATCCCATCGGCAGCGGGGCGGTGGAGAGCGCCAACAAGCTGGTGGTGGAGGCCCGGTTGAAAGGCTCGGGGATGCATTGGGCCAGGGAACACGTAAACCCGATGGCAGCCCTGCGCACGGCGGTCTGCAGTCACCGGTGGGAGGAGATGTGGCCACAGATCAACCAAAGGTTGCGGAAAAAGGCCAGGAAGCCAGCGGTGGGGCGGCAGGCCCAGTCCAGCCCCCGAGAGGGGGCCGCAGCCAAGGAGGCTGGCCTGTCGAAAACCAGACCGGTGGTCCAAAGCAGCCCGAAGCTTCCTCCGGCAAGCCCCAGGGGACCCCCTGAACAGAATCCCAAACCTCCCCCAGCCACTCACCGGCGCCCACCAGCCAACCATCCCTGGCGCCTTATGACTATCAGAAAACAACCCCACGCCAAAATCTGACGGACACCCGTTGCTACGGTACCGTCCCTCTTTGAAATTAACATCATCCGTCATCCTCATCTATACGCCGTCATTCCGGCCAAAGCCGGAATCCAGAGCCCCCGTACGGCGTCGCATAACAGTCATTCCTGCCTCCGTCCGTCATCCCGCCCCTCTGCAAAGGGTGCCGTTCTGCTTGCTGGCGATGCTGTAGACGCAGGGCGTTTCCACAGTCTTCACGGGGGCACTGGATTCCGGCTTTCGCCGGAATGACGGTTTTGAATTTCTTGGCTACGGCACTCAACAGATGTCAATTTCAAAGAGGAACACTACCGTTGCTTCCGGCATGGCAATCGCGTTTTTGTTTTCTTCGCATCCAGCAACCCACTACTGCCGGAGAATTCCCCGCCATTCCCGCTTTCGCGGGAATGACAGGCACCGGCAAAGCTGTTTTGATTAAAGAGCGATTGCCCTGCGCTTCATTCCGGTGGGAGGCGGGACCAGGTAATTGCCGGCAGCCCAGAATGTTCCTGGTGATTACGGCCTCTGGATACTCCGCCGCCCTGCCTAGGTCAGCGTCCGGTCGGGTGGGTCACATCCCGAGCCCCTCCTTCCGGCAGACCACGGAGCAGTCGGTCCCCAAGGCACAAGCTCGCTGGTCTCCATCGCTTGCGGAGGTGATTTTCCGTTGGGCGTAATTGTCCTGAAAAGGACGGAGGGCGGTTTCTATCGGGGTTCCCTGAGAGAGATATAATGGGGCCGGGACATTTTGGGCAAGTCATAGATAATGCTGCCCGTGGGGAGAGCATGGAAGTAATCAGCTCCAACCTGCGAACCGCCGACCGGGATTTCGTGGACAACCAGGCCCGCATGGAAATCTTGGTAAGCGACCTGAGGGAGCGGTTGGGCCGGGCTCGCGTCGGCGGCGGAGAACGGGCGTTGGAACTGCACCGCAGCCGCGGCAAGTTGCTGGCCCGTGAGCGGATCGAGCGGCTGGTGGACGCCAACACTCCTTTCCTTGAGCTCAGTCCCTTGGCGGCGTGGGACATGTACGACGGGGAGGTGGCGTCGGCCGGAATGGTGACCGGCGTCGGCGTGATCAACGGCAAGGAAATAATGGTTCTCGCCAATGACGCCACTGTCAAGGGAGGCACCTACTACCCGTTGACCGTCAAGAAACACCTGCGAGCCCAGGAGATTGCCCTAGAGAACCACCTGCCCTGCATTTACCTGGTGGACTCCGGGGGAGCCTTCCTGCCATTGCAGGCGGAGGTTTTTCCCGACCGGGACCACTTCGGCCGGATCTTCTACAACCAGGCCCAGATGTCGGCCCTGGGCATCCCACAGGTGGCGGTGGTCATGGGGTCGTGCACCGCCGGCGGCGCGTACATCCCGGCTATGAGCGACGAGGTGGTGATGGTGCGGAATCAGGCAACCATCTTTCTCGGCGGACCGCCCCTGGTGCGGGCGGCCACCGGGGAGGAGGTGGACCCCGAGACCCTGGGAGGTTCCGAGGTGCATACCCGGGTATCCGGGGTGGCCGACCACCAGGCCGCAGATGATGAGGACGCCCTGGCCATCACGAGGGACATCGTCGAAAACTTCGTGAGGCGGCGTGATCCTCCCTTCGATATCTCCAACCCGGAGCCGCCGGTCCATGACCCCGCGGAACTCTATGGAATAGTGTCGCCGGACAACCGGCGGCAGTACGACGTCCACGAGGTGATTGCCCGGATCGTGGACGGGAGCCGCTTCCACGAGTTCAAGGCCGGGTACGGGGAAACACTGGTCTGCGGCTTTTCGCGTATCTGGGGGTATCCGGTGGGAGTTGTCGCCAACAACGGCGTGCTCTTCTCCGAGAGCGCGCTGAAGGGGAGCCACTTCATCGAGTTGTGCAGCCAGAGGGGGATTCCACTGCTGTTCCTGCAAAACATCACCGGCTTCATGGTAGGCCGCCAATACGAGGCCGGGGGCATCGCCAAGGACGGCGCCAAGATGGTCATGGCCGTATCCAACGCCGCTGTCCCCAAATTCACCGTGATCATCGGCAGCTCTTTCGGCGCGGGAAACTACGGCATGTGCGGGCGGGCCTACCAGCCCCGTTTCCTGTGGACGTGGCCCAACGCCCGCATCTCGGTCATGGGCGGGCAGCAGGCGGCGGAGGTCCTGGCCACCGTGAGGCTGCAGCAACTGGAGCGGCAGGGCCGGACACTAGATGATGAAGAGCGGGACGCCCTGAAACGGCCCATCCTGGAGAAGTACGAGGTGGAGAGCGATCCCTACTACAGCACCGCCCGCCTCTGGGACGATGGCATCATCGACCCGGTGGACACGCGGACCGTGGTGGGCCTGGGAATCGCCGCTTCCATCAACGCCCCCTTCCCGGACCAGAGGCGGGGCGTCTTCCGGATGTGAGACGCCCTCACCCTAACCCTCCCCCGGAGGGAGAGGGAAAATTGGCTGTGGCTGAGCCACAAGGCCCCGCGACGGATATTTGCTCCTGAGCGTGTCGACGGATGTTTTCCAAAGTCTTGGTAGCCAATAGAGGCGAAATCGCTGTCCGGATCAACCAGACTCTCCGAGCCATGGGGATTGCCCCTGTCGCGGTCTATTCCGACCCGGACGCCGGCGCTCCCCACGTGACCACGGCGGAGCAGTCGGTGGCCCTGCCGGGCAACACCGCTGAGGAGACCTACCTGAACATCCCCAAGATTGTGCAGGCCGCCCGCGACTGCGGGGCCAAAGCGATACACCCGGGCTACGGCTTCCTGTCTGAGAATCCCCGGTTCGCCCGCGCATGCCGGGAGGCGCAGATCACCTTCATCGGTCCAACGGCGGAAAGCATGGAGGCTCTGGGGGACAAGCTGCGTTCCAAGGAAATTGCCCTCAGTGCCGGGGTGCCGGTGGTTCCCAGTTCTCCCGAGTGTCTCCCGGGAGACGCCGGGGCCGTAGAGTTCGCGGAGCGATGGGGGTTCCCCATGCTGGTCAAGGCAGCGGCAGGAGGCGGCGGACGGGGTATGCGCCTGGTCAACCTGCAGCGCGAGCTGGACGGGGATATGGAGGCCGCCAGCCGGGAGGCCCGGGCCGCCTTCGGCGACGGCCGGGTGTTCTTGGAGCGTTACATCGCCAACCCCCGCCACGTTGAGATACAGGTTCTCGCCGACGGGGCCGGGCATACTATCCACCTCGGCGAGCGAGAATGCAGCATACAGCGCCGCCATCAGAAGATTATCGAAGAGACCCCCTCCCCGGCCCTGACGCCTTCCGGGTCTAGTCCCTGGCGGGGGCTGGGCCAGCGCATGGGGGACGCCGCCATAGCCGTGGCCCGCGCCGCCGGATACGTCAACGCGGGAACGGTCGAGTTCCTCCTTGACCCGCACAGCAGCGAGTTCTACTTCCTGGAAATTAATGCCCGTCTCCAAGTCGAACACCCGGTGACCGAGGCTGTCCTGGGCTTGGATATGGTGGAGTGGCAGGTGCGCATTGCCAGCGGGGAACCCCTGCCACTGCAACAGGGGGACATCCAGCCCAAGGGCCACGCCATAGAGTGCCGCATCTACGCCGAGGACCCTTACCGTGACTTCGTTCCATCCACTGGCACGCTTATTCGCTGGCGGCCGCCCAGCGGCCCCGGCCTGCGGCTGGACAGCGGTGTGGCGGAAGGGCAGGAGGTGTCAATCTATTACGACCCCATGCTTGCGAAGCTGATAGCCTGGGCGCCGGATCGTGTCCTCGGCCTGCGCCGCATGGAGGTGGCCTTGTCCCAGTTCCAGGTCCTGGGCGTGGTGACCAACATACCCCTCCTGCGGGCGGTGGTGCAGCATCCCCAGTTTCAGCGGGGCGAATACGATACCGGCTTTCTTGAGTGGAACCCGGCCGTCACCAGCCCGGCGGTGCACGGCGAATCCCGCCTGACGGCGCGGGCGCTGGCGGCGTGGGCATCGCAGCAGCCGACCGGCCCGGCGCCCGCGGAGACCGGTAGAGCCGGTAGAGATGGAAGGGTCAACGTCAGCCCCTGGCAATCCGCAGGGGAGGTGAGGCTGCCGTGACCCACGCTCAGGGCCAGATGCGGGAGACGTACCCGGTGGAAGGAGAAGCTTATCGCTGGCGGCTGGAGGAGCAGGAGGGCAAATTCACTTTCGAACTGGACGGCGAGGCGGTGGAGGGTTTGCCCACTGCCATTACTCTCGGCATAGAGTCCCAGGGGAGCGGCGAGGGCTTATGCCGCGCCGAATCGGGCCGGACTCGTGCCTTCGCCTGGGCTTGGGTCGGCCTCGAGCTGCACCTGTGGCTGGATGGCGACCTGTTCGTGTTCCAGCGGGCGGAGACCCGAAAAAGGAGCAGATCTGCCACCACCGAAGCATCCGGCGACATCCTGGCCCCCATGCCCGGCGCAGTGTTGGAAGTTCTGGTCAGCGAGGGAGACCGCGTGGAACGAAACCAGACCGTCATGGTTATGGAGTCCATGAAAATGGAGTTGCTGATCAGGGCTCCCTGCGACGGTGTCGTCCGGCGCGTGGCGGTTCAGGCGGGGCAGCAGGTGGAGCGGGGTATGCGCCTGTTGGAGCTGGCCCCCGAAAGTGATTCCGGCAGACGCTGAATGAAAAAGCGGCCAACCAGGCCCTCCCCCGCAATCTGGATAGGAGGGCTGGGTACGGAATCCAGACGCCGGTGCTGACCGGCTCATTATCGCCACGTGACTTCATCGCTCCTGTTCGTTCTGTCGCTGCCCCCAAGGCCGTCTGAAGCCTGTCCTACTGCAATCTCGGCGGCTGTACTATTTCGTCGCTTCGCTAACGCCTTAGTGAACGGGGCATAATTACTCCATATGATCAAGTTCTGGTCGACCACTTGGGGTGACGCAGCCACATTTTTTGGAATCATCGTCTCGTTGATCGGTCTCGGTTGGGCAATCAAGGAGGCCCGTGGCACAAGATCTGCCTCTGAGGCAGCGAAAGCGGCGGCGGGAGACGCCAGGGACCAGATAGCCCGCCATTTGCAGGCAGTAGATCTATAGCGTGCCATAGGGCTGATCGAGCGCATCAAGACTTTGCACGACAATGATCGGTGGGAGGCGTCTAGGGGGCATTGCCAAACGTTGAGAGCGATGATCTCGGACGCCATAGTTCGTTGTCCAGAAGATCAGGTCGGTGTTCGCGAGAAACTGCCCATTGCCAGAACAATCGTCGGCGATATGGAAAACTTTGTTCGCCGGCGTGCCAGCAGTGCTACGCCGGCTATACCCGAGCGAGAGCGGTCCCGATTGAATCAAAGGCTGAATGAAATCCAAAGTGATTTGGAAGAATTGGCGAGTAATATCGGGTTTGGGAATTCCCAAGGAGAGACGAGATGATTGAGTTGGGTAAAATCCTAGCAGGATTAGTTCAGCGAACAACGGAAGGCAAATTGAAATGGCACAGTACCGTTGAAAAAGATTGATTCGTGACCTCTGTGGATGCAATTTCAGTCGCGATTGTCAATAGTGGATATTTCCCTTTAGCTACTGATGTCACTTACCGTCTCGACATACTTGATGAATCGGGAGAGACTGTCTAGTCTCTCACCTACGGGGATACTACAGGCGAACAGGACGAACAAATGGAACATCTTTTCGTGCTGGCCCGCCGTTCTGCCCACGACATAGACTCGATTTTGGAAAAATTGGCAAAGGGTCTTGAGTTATAGGCATTCAATTCACTTTAGATTTCCATCATCGTCAAAGGTTTGAACGACATTTCGTATATCCTCTGCTACAACAAATCACTCCTTTCTTAGCCAATCGGAGGGAAATTACAACACCCGCCACAGCCAGTTTTGATTCAGCATCTGTGGCATGAATCACGGCTCCCCGCAACATCGTCGAGCGTCGAGTGCCAGTGCAGCCGAGTCGGTAGTTAGAGCGAGGCACGTGGCTGCTGAAACTTGCCCCCGAATGCCACGACTGACAGATGCGGCCATACCACCATTCGCGTCTTGTGCCCGAGTGGCGGGATCTATACGCAAACGTCAAGTTCCCTCCAAAGCCGGATGAATCAAATGGGCGATTGCCTGGAACCCTGCGCCGGATCGGCACCCGCGCCCTTGGTGTTATGCTGGATGACATCCTTGAAACCAGCATGCCAGGGAGGACGGAAATGGCTGAAATTTACACCCTGGGAGCCGGAACTCCCACTCCCACTCCCACACGCTTTGGCAGTTCCCATGTGCTAAAGCTCGGCGACCAGCTCCTGATGTTCGACTGCGGGCCGGCCACCACTCACAAGCTGGTAAAGGCCGGACTGTTCCCGACCCAGGTCGATTACCTGTTTTTCACTCACCACCACTTCGACCACGACATCGATTACCCTTGCTTCCTCCTCTGCC
Source organism: Dehalococcoidia bacterium (assembly GCA_965249355.1). Lineage (GTDB taxonomy): Bacteria > Chloroflexota > Dehalococcoidia > Lucifugimonadales > UBA3495 > VXOI01. The sequence continues at coordinate 443,051 of CBDFLW010000004.1, read as the reverse complement.
GCTGGGACCAGAGCATTGGCAGGGAGAACCGTCTCCAGGTCTTCGGCCCCGACCTGACGGAGAAGATAACCGAAGGAATCCTCGGCGAAAACGGCCTGTTCGCCCACGACTGGAAGGCCCGGGTCAACCACCCCCTCAGCCAGCAGGTTTTTGTCAACCGCGGCGGCACCCTGCCCCGTCCGGCCCCGTCCGTCTCAGCCCAGGATGTCGGGCCGGGCAGGGTGTTCAGCGGGCCGGACTGGGCGGTTACCGCCGCTCCAGCCGAGCACGTACAGCCCTGGCTCGATTCCTTGGCATACCGGGTGGATTCATCCGACGGCAGCGTGATATTCACCGGCGACACCCAGCCCTGCGACTCGGTGACCGAGCTGGCTCGCGGCGCCGACATGATGCTCTGCATGTGCTGGGACGACCAGGCAGTGATGGACGCCAATGGCGAGGCTGGCGGACAGTGCGGCACCACGGGCGCAGCCCGCATGGCCCAGGCGGCCGGGGTGAAAAAACTGGTGCTGGTTCACGTAGGCCCCCACCTCTCGGCCCACGGTCCCATGGAGCAAGGCATCGGCGACGTCAGCCGGATATACGATGGTGAGGTAGTGTTTTCGGAAGAGCTCATGCGCATTTCGTTGTAGGTCGGGCCGTGGCCGCAACACCGTGTGTGCCGCCACCACCTCCCGGACGCGAGGGCCAAGCCCGCCGGCGCGGAAATCCTTTCCGCGATAGTTGTCGGAACCCCGGGAACCATCGCGGCGTGAATGTTTGGAGTGGCGCCGGGGCCGCAGTGGCAGGTCGGGGCGGGGCAATTGTAAAAGGCGTTCTGGGGAGTGGAGTACCGGTATATGCCAAGGTAATGTAATCGATACGGCCAGGAGCCAGGAATAGAGCCTGGGCCGCAAGGTGGGAACGTCCCTGATTAGTCCGGCGTAGCGCCCGGTTCTCTGGGCAGAAACGCCTTGACTCGTATGCCTTCGCTTGGCATAGCCACCTTGACCGTATAGCTGTAGAACTTTCGTCCCTAGTTTTCGTGCCCAGTTCGATCCACGACCGTCTTGATGGTAGAAACGAGACCATCCGCCAATTGCCGGGCCTCCGGTTTGGAAGTCCTCCGCTCCACTGTCATATCCAAGAGCAATTGATGTCCGTTTTGGTAAAAGCGCCATCTGGTGCCGGTCACTGAGGGCATTTGCGAGAGTTCAGCCCGGATCGCACGATCTATTTGTCCTCTGGTGTACCTTCCAAGGGGTTCAGGAGTATAGGGAATGGGTGTGGCCGGCACCGCCGTCGGCGTTACGGAATCGCCGGGGTGGAGACTTATGTAGCCGAAACCAGACAGGTATAGGTAGCACACCCCCACTAATAGAGCAATCCCTAGAATTCCAATGGCGGTCTTGGTAAGGCGGACGACCACAAAAATGCGTCGTTTGAACCTGGAATGACGGGTGCTACCCATCATTCGCTTCAAAGTAGTGCGGCGGTGAGTTGTAGTCGCCGCCGCTCAAATCTCGTCCCTCGCTGGACGACAATACCGGTTGACTTTCCATATCCTTGGCATCTGTGACGTCGTCGTTATGCCGGAATCCCGGATGGGATTCAAACTTGTCGAAGAAATCGAGGGTCCAGATGAAGACGATTCACAAAATGATGACCCTTACCGGGACGTCTCCAAGGACGGGTTGAGGATGCTCCGGGAAGTGGGCATCTGTAGTTGCTGGCCTACTGGCGCGAGTTGCGGGTCGGGGGCCGGCTGCCGTTGTCACACGCGCTCTCTGACGGCTGCCGCCCAAGCCTTGCACAGCAGCAGCCGTCTATCGGGAATGGACGGACTGGCGCCTCAGATTGGGGCGGACAGATTTGGCCCGAGCGATTCGTAGACGTGAGCGACCCGGAGCACCGTTTCCTCGTCGAAGGCTCTTCCTGCGATCTGGAGGCCAATGGGCAGTCCCTGGGAATTCAGTCCGCAGGGCACCGAGATCGCCGGGTGTCCGGTCAGATTGAAGGCAGCGGTGGTGAAGGCCAAGTTGGTGATTGCCTCCACGACCGTGTCTCCCAATTCATGCATGCCACCCAGTGGCCAAGCCACGATAGGCACTGCGGGCGTGAGAATCACGTCCACGTTTTGCAGCACTTCGTTCATGCCGCGGGTTATGACCCTGCGGGCCTGCTGCCCCTTGAAGACGATGCTGCTGCTGAGGAATGAACCGGGTCCCACCGTATTCAATACACCTTGGGCGTAATCGGCTGCGTTTCGCTGGATCAGCGGCGCATGAATCGCAGCGGACTCGGAGGAAAATACGGTCCACCACGCCGGCATTATGTAGTCGCCGTAGGGGATGGTGACCTCCTCCAGGATCATCCCTGCACCCTCCAGGGCGCTGATGGCCTGCCTGGCCGACTGCTCGACCTCCGGTTGGACACCATCAAAGAAGTAATTGCGCGGGATACCCGCCCGCAGGCCCCGCACGTCGCCCGTCAGGGCCTGGCGATAGTTGGGTACCGGCACGTCCACGGTGGACGGGTCGCCGGGGTCATGGCCCGCAATCGCCTGCAGAATGATCGCGCAATCCTCCACGGTCCTGGCCATCGGGCCGGCATGGTCCAGAGACCAGCAGAGAGGGAAAACTCCTCTCCGGCTCACCCGCCCATAGGTCTGCTTGAGCCCCGCTATCCCGCAGACGCCCGACGGGTTACGAATGGAGCCGCCGGTGTCTGTGCCAATGCCGCCGTAGCACATATAGGCGGCGATGGCGGCCCCGGTTCCCGAACTCGACCCCCCCGTGTCCCGTGTGGTGTCCCAAGGGTTGCGTGAGGGGCCATACAGGGGATTGGGAGGGGCGCAGGCGTACTCGTAGCAACCGTGCTTGCCTACGATGACCGCGCCCGCCTGGGCCAACCGTTGGGTTACAACGGCATCCTGGCCGGGGACGTTATTCGCGTGTACCCTGGAGCCGTTGGTGGTCAGCACGTCCTTGGTGTCTACGATGTCCTTCAGGCCGATGGGCACACCGTGCAACGGCCCCAAGTATTCTCCAGCCCTGATCTGCCGTTCCGCCTCCTGAGCAGACCGCCGGGCTTGTTCCTCCATTACTGTGATGTAGGAATTGATGGTGCCGTCCAATTCCTCGATCCGGGCCACTGTAGTTTCCACCAATTCCAGAGGGGACACTTCAGACGACCGGATCAACTCGGAAACTTGGGCGATTGAGAGCCTGGTTAAATCTTGAGCGGCCATCAGGAAACATCTCCCTTGTTGACGAAGATATTGGCCGGTTGCTCGGCGCTCAGGTCAAGTTCATCGAGCCTACGGCCCATTTCCACTAGTCCCTGCAACTCCACGGCAAACCTGTCCAGCCAAGCCTCGTCCAGCTGGCCAACGCCCAGGCGGTCCATGGCGACGCGCAACGTGTCTGCGTCTGGGCCATATTGTGATGTTTCTGCCACGTTACAGTCCTCCCTGTTTAATATTCGTCAAATATTGTGCGAGTTATGTGTGGGAATTGGTAATGGATCGCTGAATTGTAGATTGTTACGCTGTGTTTAACAACAAGGCTGGCGGGCCTATCGTCGAGTCAACGTGCCTTTAAGAAACTATCTCAAAACGAATCAACTCTGCCAAGCCTCCGACGATCGTCAGACGGGGCTTGGATTCCCGCTTCCGCGGGAATGACGGGTTGGCAGCCTTGAGAGTTTGGAGATATTTACTAAACAACGTGCCCATTAAACGCGGAAGTCGTGCAGACACACCGTTCCTGCTCTTCATCCGGTCAGTGTGCAGAATCACGAATGGCAACACCGTCCACCTTCATCAACTAATGTTTCCACTTGGCCTGTTGTCCTTCCAGAGAAAGTTAACTTAGCCAAGCATCCGGTTTCCCGTAGACTGCCCGTCGCCTTGGGTCAGGATACTTGGGTTTTCCGCGCGCCTTTCCATCTGACTCGTCGGGCGGCCGACCAATAGAAAGCCCCCGGCAGCCAAATGCGGCTCGTCGGGGGCACCATGGTCAGAGTATGGTGGATTGGCCCGATTCTACACCTGGACTAGGTCCCTCCGCTTGGCGACGCGAGCTATCTGCTCCAGGATCTCATCTGTGGTTTTCACCTTGGCGTAGGTCTCGTTCAGGACTTGGAAGGCCATTTGATCCTGCTCCTCGGTGAAGCCGGCGCAGGCATCGTGAAGCATTATCACGTTGTAGTCCCGGTCTCCTGCATCTCTCACAGAGGTCTCGACGCAGTAGTTGGTGGCAACGCCACAGAAAATTAGGGTCTTCAGCCCCATATTTGCGAGAATTTGGTCGAGATTCGTGCCGTTGAAAGCGCCGGAGCACCCCTTGGTGATGACCAGTTCATTGTCCAGGGGTTTGATCTCCTCAAGGATTTCCGCTTCTTTCGAATTTGCCGGTGCCAGCAGTTTCAGCCTCTTATGGAGCAGGCTGACGTCTCTGCAATCGTTCACCAGGGATGCTATCCGGACGAAGATAACCTCTATACCCTTCTCCCGGCAGGCCGCCTGCACCTTCTTGATATTGGGAATCAGCAACTCATCGATCCGGGTGAAAAAGTAGTCGTAGTCTTCTGCGGTGCCCAACTCCTTGGCCTCTGCGCCCATTCCATAGTCGCGGTGGGCGTCCAGGTATTGCATGTCTATGATGACGAAGGCGGAGTCCTCGGCTGACAGTTCGAACTCCGGCAGGCTCTTCAGCACCCCGCTGAACTTGTTCTGGGTCTCGGCGTCCTGTGCCATGACGTACTCCTATCGTCGAAATCTTGGTGAGTAGAGGGGTTGCCCAGTTTTCAAAGCAGGGGGGTAGTGGAGGCGCCAACCACAGTCCGGTTCGGGATCACAATTGCCGCCGGGTGGGATCAACTCGTTCCCGCAGCCAATCGCCGGTCAAATTGGTGGACATTACGAGAAGCGAAATGGCCACGCCGGGCATTACCGGAAGCCACCACTGATTATAAATATAGCTCTGGGAGTCGGCAAGCATAGTTCCCCAGGACGGCAGAGGCCGTGGGACTCCCAGTCCCAGGAAGCTGAGAGCTGACTCAAAGATGATCACAGTTCCCAACTCCAGGGTACTGATGATCAGCAATGTGTTCGACAGATTCGGCAGGACGTGGCGCAGTATGATACGCCAATTGCTGGACCCCGCGACTTTCGCCAGCCTCACGTAGTCGGTCTCGGTCACCGACAGCACCTCACTCCTCAGGACGCGTGCGTAGCTCATCCAGCGGAGCAGGCCAAGGACCAGGATCACGTTGGTCTTGCTCGGGCCCAGGAGGGAAACCACGGTTACCGCAACCATCAGGAAAGGGAGAGCCATAAAAGCGTCGGTGATCTGGATCAGCAGGCCATCTACCCAGCCCTTGAAGACCCCTGCCACCACGGCAACCAGGGTCCCGGCGGCCCCGGAAACAAACACCGCTAGGAAGCCAACCGTGATGGAAATGTTGGCCCCGTGGATGAGGCGTACCACCATGTCGCGGCCCTGGTGGTCGGTGCCCAGAGGGTGGGCGCCCCATGTGGGAGGCTGAAGCGGATTGCTCAGGTCGCCTTTAACCGGATCGAAAGGTAAAAGCGGGGCAGCGATGGCACAGACGATGGTTAAGGTGAGGAAAAACAGGGAGAACTTCGGCGCCCCACGGAAGAAGTAAGTGAATCTTGAGTACGACTTCCTTAACAGAATACGGAGGTCGGGACTCCCTTTCGAAAAGATTTCTGTTCCGCGCTCTCGGGCGGTAGACATACCGCCCCCCTACGTCAGCCGCACCCTGGGGTCCAGCCAGGCGTACGCAAGATCTATGATGATATTGGTCAGCACGATAACGATAGCGGAAAAGAAGACCACAGTCTGGACCACCGCGTAGTCCCGGGCTAGGATCGCGTCCACCAGCAGGAGACCAATTCCCGGCCACGAAAATATCTGCTCGGTAACGAGAGCCCCGCCGACAAGAAGCGCCAGGTTGACGCCGAAGAGGGTTATCACTGGCAATGCGGCGTTTCGAAGCGCATGCTTCCAGATGATCAGGCGCGACGGCAACCCCTTGGCCCGAAGCATTTTGATGTACTCGGAATCGAGCACCTCCAGCATGGAGGACCTTGACAGACGCATGTTGGCCGCTACCAAGAACCACCCCAAGGAAATAGCCGGCATCAGGATTCCTTTCCATCCCACCCGGTCAAGGCCACCGGCACTGGGAAGCCAATTCAGCCAAATGGAAAACAGCAGTATGAACAGCAGGCCCAGCCAGAATGCGGGCATCGCCTGTCCGGTGATGGCCACCAGCTTGCCCACCCGGTCAAATAGCGAATCAGGATAGGCTGCCGATATTACTCCCAGAAACAATCCCAGCGCCATCGAGAAGGCGAGACCCGCTCCCACCAGTTGGACGGTGGCCATTACCCTGGACTTGAAAACGTCAAACGCCTCGTTTCCTGACCAGCGGACGGAAACTCCGAAGTTTCCTGTAAAAATGCCCTTGTTGAACAGGAGATACTGAATGTGCCAGGGCTTGTCGAGGCCGAACTCCCTCTTCATCCGCTCCCTGTCTTCCACCGTAATGCTGGGATTGGCGAGGTAGTCGATGGGGTCGCCGGTGAAGCGCAACAGAAAAAAGACGGCCAGCGTTACCAGCCAGACCGTAACAAGTCCGCGGCCCATGCGCCTGATCGCGTAGCCTCTCATTCCCTGGGGTGAGTCCTCTCTGCTAATGACTTTCGAGTGGCGCATCTGTCGGCCAGAATCCAGCAAGGCCGACAGATGCCAATGGCGGAGAAAGGTGGGCTCCCCTGTTCGAATAGAATCCAGGGGAGCCGTCCCCTGCTAATCAGTCTCGCAGTACCACCCGCCAGAGCTGCTCGAACGAGCTGGCGAAGGGAGCCGTCGGATGGGCGAGCACCCTGTCGGTATAACCCTGCACCACCGCCACTTCAGCCATCGGAATTACCCAGCGGTTTTCGAGCACGTGGTTCTCGATCCCGCTGAGGGCTTGCAGTTGGACGTCTGGATCGGTCGTGGAGTTGGCCTGCCTCCAGAGCGCTTCGGTGGTTTCGTCCCAACAGCAGATGTAGCTGCCGGTCCGGTGGTAACCATAGTTGGCGATTACGCCCGCGTGCTCCTGCCTGCCCCAGGTCTGGACGATAAGAGGCCTGTATGGCCGTTCCAGGTCGTCGGGGGCGCCAAAGCAGCACCGGCTGTAGAACTCTGCAGTGGGCACCTCGAAGATCTTGAGGTCAATATTGACATCCCTCAGGAAGGAGGCTGCAGCCTCCAGCCAGTCCCTCTGCCCCGGAGAGTTGACGAATGGGCCGTAGTAAACCTCGACCTCGAATCCGTCCTCGTAATCGGCCGCCTCCAGGAGCTGCTTGGCGCGCTCCGGGTCATAGGGAGAGACGGGTACGTCGGACTGGAACCCGAAAGACCCGGTGAACCACAGCCCGCCCATGGGAGTGGTAAACCCGTGATGGGCATTCTCGGTGATAGCAACCTTGTCTATGGCCAGCTCAAAGGCCTCCCTGACACGAATGTCGTCGAACGGCTTGACGTCGTCGGGAGTAGGCGGGTCGAGGGAGTCTGACATCAGGTTGACGAAGTCGATGTTGTAATTGCCAGTCGACCGGATGGTTTGAGTCCACTGATCACCCTGGTCGGGGTTAATTCCCCTGCCAGCAAAGTCTTCCGAGCGAGGAATGTCCTTTGCCACCACGTAGGGGATATTGACCACTGCATCGACCTGGCCGCTGCGGATCAATGCGTACCTGGCCGCAGCATCGGTCGACAGAATGATCTCGAGGGATTCATGCTGCGGAGCGTGATACCAGTCTGTATCTCCCCAGAAATCATCCCAGCGCTGAAGCTCTATGCGCTCGCTTGGCCTCCACAGGCTGACTGTGTAAGGTCCACCTCCGGATGGATTCTGTTCAAATTCGTCTACGCCGACTTCTTGCAAATAGGCCGAATTTCCCATGTGAACTTGGTGATAACCGGAACCGCTGTAGAAGGCAATGAAGTCGGGAACCGGTGAGACGGTATTGATCATCACCTCTTTGTCGCTTATCACCTCAATATCCCCGATCTGTTCCTTGAAGCGGTTGGCCGAAAGGTGTCCTGTGAATTCCGGTGAGAAGTCGCCCCTGGATGCCTCGTAGTTCCACTTCACATCCTCAGCGGTGATGGGCGACCCGTCCTGCCAGGTGGCGTCGGGGTGAATGGTGAACCCGAAACCCGCGTCGTTAAGTTCCCAGTCAGTAGCCAGGCCAGAAACTATGTTGTGTTCCTCATCCCGCATCAGGAAAAACACATTGATATAGTCCTGAAGGAACGTCACTCCCTGCATCTGGACTGGATTCAGGTCGTCCCAGCCCCATCCGTCGACCGCGATGGTAAATTTGCCGACCGACTCAGGCACGCCATCCACACCGGGAGCGGGGAAGCCTCCGGCTACCGCCACCGGCGACGGAGCGGCGGTCGGTACGGAAACCTGAGTCGGGACTGCCTCTGCGGTCGGTGCGGATGTAGGGGCTGGTGCCGCCGTTTCCGCAGTAGCGGTCGGTTGGGCCTCGTCGGACCCGCACGCGATGCCAGCCAAGACCAAGGCCGCGGCCAAGGCACTCATCAAGAGTAGGGTCCAAGCTCTACCATAAATAACACGTAAATTCGTAAACCGGAAACCCATAGTGAACTCCTTAGGAAAGTTGACTACTTGTACCATGCACGTTTGCAAAAGTACAGATTTGGACGACCACCCACTGACGGAATATCTTTAGTCGTCCGCGCCGGAGTTTGTGGGTAACCGCTAGAGAAAAATCCAATATAGTGTTGTGAGAGGTAGTGAAATTTTTTAACTGGGGAACGCCTTTGGGTTTCACTTATTGATGACATGTGATCGAGACCTTTGGGCCGTTCATGTTCAGCTACCTGGCAGTAATCTGCAGAGGACAACCTGGTCGTGGGAAACGACGGTCGATCGGAACACCTTAACCGCTCACGATGACATCCGATGGTGGCGCCATTCCTGAGCCATGAGACGAGGTTCGCAATAATGGTCAGCTTTCGCCATAGCCTGCCCTGAACTTCTCACTGCTCCTGGCGTTTCGCGCCTGCGCGCCGGACCGATGGAGGCCCTCCTTCTACCAACAACATTCCGGCAACAACATTCCGGCAGAACGGTCGAGCCAGTTGAGCGGGCGCGCCGCTTGCCGTTGGGTGTTCAAGAATCATCATGCTGTTTCGAAAATGAGCCAAATTTGTCTATAATCTATCTATATTAGGAATTTGTTCACAAAATATTTGTAGTTGACTTGCTTAATTTTCTTTCCTAATATATTCCGAACCGTCGAATCCTCGCTTTCGGATGAACCAGGAAGTACACAGGGTGAGACGTCAACCCGGTTCTAACGTCAACCTGGTCCCATTTGAACAGACGAGGGGGAATACCATGGTTCTCCGACTTCCCACCCCGGATGACCTACGGCGTCTGGCCCTGGCCAATCACTTTGAGTTGAACGACGAAGAATTGACCGCGTTCATGGACCTTATCCCTGAATTGTTTCCAAGCTATGAAGACCTGGAGCAGATGATTGAGCCCCGGGAGCCGCAAAAATACACTGGGCGGCAACTGGGGGCGAGGCCGACGGCTTCAGAGGATCCGTTCAACGCCATCATCCGGCGGTGCAGCGTCAAGGGAGCTTCGAGCGGGAAGCTTGCCGGGAAGCGATTCGGACTCAAGAACAATATCAGCGTTGCAGGCATGCCCATGACCAGCGGCTCTGCCATGCTGCAGGACTTCGTGGCCGAGGCCGATGCCACGGTCGTCTCCCGGCTCTTGGATGAAGGCGCGGAGATAGTAGCCCTGCTCAACCTCGAAGACCTCTCCTTTTCCGCCGGCGGAGACACCAGTACCTTTGGTCCCGTACTGAATCCGCACAACCCGGAACACCTGGCCAGCGGTTCTTCTGGCGGGTCGGCCTCGGCGTTGTATTACGACGACATCGACATCACCCTTGGTGCGGATCAGGGCGGTTCCATACGAATGCCCGCATCATGGTGCGGCGTAGTGGGGCACAAGCCCACCTTCAGCCTGGTCCCGTATACCGGAATCATGGGCGCCGACCATTCCATCGACCACGTGGGGCCTATGGCCCGCTCGGTGGCCGACGCAGCGCTCACCCTGGAGGTGATCGCCGGCGCTGACCCAATGGATCCGCGACAGACCGACGTCAGGGTGCAGAACTACACCGAGTTCCTCGGCCGGGGCGCGCAGGGACTTCGCATCGGTATCCTCAGGGAAGGCTTCGGCCATGCGAGTTCTGAACCTGACGTCGATGCCTCGGTTCGCAATGCGCTGAGAATACTGCGCGACTTGGGGGCTGAAGTTTCCGAGGTTTCCATTCCCAACCACCGTGAATTCGGTCCGATCCTTTGGGGCATGATCACCGAGGGAGCCACCGCCCTGTTGGAAAGCAATGGCATGGGACACGGCTGGGAGGGCCGTTATGACACCGGGCTGGCCACGGCTCTCGGCCGGGCCCGGAAGGTCCAATCCAACGATTTTCCTCCCACTGTGAAATTGGTGCTCCTATGTGGCACCTACATCAAGGAAAACTACCACGGCCGGATTTACGCCAAGGCACAGAATCTGCGACGTCAGTTGCGGGCGGCTTACGACGCTGTTCTGCAGGACTTCGACCTCATCGCAATGCCCACCACGCCGATGAAAGCCCACCGGCACGTGCCCGGCCGAGGTGTCCAGGACACCATCGAACACGGCTGGGCTCCGGTGGACAATACTGGCCCCTTCGACCTGACAGGCCATCCCGCTCTCAGCATCCCCTGCGCCATGTCCGAAGGCCTTCCTGTGGGACTGATGCTGGTGGGCCGGCACTTTGAGGATGGCACGGCATTCCAGGCCGCGCACGCATTTGAGCAACACGTGGATTGGGAAACGTTGTAAGGTGAGCCTAGCGAAACTTGGTTAAGGGGTTTCAGCCTATGCCCTTTCTGGAAGTCCGGAATTTACACACATCGTTCGAGACGGCGGCCGGCACAGTCCGCGCCGTAAACGATGTGAGCTTCAGCCTCGAGAAGGGACGGGTCTACGCCCTCTTGGGAGAATCAGGGTCCGGCAAGAGCGTCACTCTGCGTTCGATCATCCGGGTGCTGCCCAAGCGGCGCACCCAGGTCTCTGGCGAGGTTTGGCTGGACGACGTGGACCTGCTCAGCCTGCCCGAGTCGGAAATGCGTGACGTCAGGGGAAAGCGCGTCTCCATGATCTTCCAGGAACCAATTGCTGCCTTCGATCCCATCTACACTTGCGGAAAGCAGATCGAAGAGGGAATTTTGCGCCACCAGGGCGTATCCCGCAAGGAAGCGACCCGCAAGACCAGGGAGCTACTCCAGTTGGTGCAGATCCCGGAAGCGCAGCGGAGGTTAAGGGCATACCCTCACGAGCTGTCTGGGGGTATGCGCCAGCGAATGATGATCGCCGGCGCGCTGGCCTGCGACCCCGACCTGCTGCTGGCCGACGAACCCTCGACCTCCCTGGACGTCAGCGTGCAAGCCCAGATCCTGGCATTGATCCGGGACCTGCAGGAATCGCTGGGTATGGCGGTTATTTTCGTCACTCACGATCTGTCCGTGGTTGCAGAGATAGCCGACGAGGTCGCCGTGATGTACGGCGGCCGAATAGTGGAGTTCGGGCCGGTTGTGGAGGTGCTGCAGAACCCTCAGCATCCTTATACGAGGGGGCTCTTGGAGGCCACGGTGAGGGGCCAGAGGAAAGGAACCAGGTTGGTGCCAATTCCCGGCGCCCCACCCGACTTGACCCACCTGCCTCCCGGCTGCAGTTTCGCGCCCCGCTGTTCCTATGCCCACGAGGATTGTTTGATTGATATTCCCGGAGAGCGGCCCATTAACGAGCAGCACTTCGCCCGTTGTGTATTGGTGAAAGAGGGAGTTGGTTTCCAGAACGGCAGCGGGTAAGCCAATAGAATCTATCTCAAAACGTGGCGTGCAGACGGCATTGGAGGCGTACCATCCAATCTACCTCGTAGTAATCGCCACCGAACAGAATTTCTTGACATACTCACCAGCGCCCGATAATAATCTGTATCAAAAATTTAGGAACGCCAAAGAAGGGAGTGCAATCATGATGCATAGCTGGTCTCTCAATGCGAAATGGCTCCTTTTCGTGCCTCTGTTGCTACTACTGTTAATTGGCGCTTGTGGAGGAGACGATGCCGAGGCCCCGACAACTGCCGCTGCTACCTCGGCTACTGCTGTTCCCCTGTCGGAGGCGACGGCGACGTCTGCCCCAGTGGTCACCGGGACTGCCAAGAGAGGCGGAGAACTTCGTATCGGCATGACGATAGCGGACATTCCGCTGACGGACGTGCAGCAGGACCAAGGGTGGGCGGGCCAGCGCTGGGTAGGCAATCAACTATATAACGGGCTGACCACCTGGAATTTTGTTGGCGAAGAGGGTCGTATCCCTGCCGGGATGCCGCAACCCATGGCTGCGCACGCCGAGTCGTTTGAGGTCTCCCAGGACGATCTGAGGGTATGGACCTTCAAGATACGGCCCGGGCATACCTTCCATGACGGAACGCCCGTTGATGCCGATGCAATCATATTCAGCTATGACCGATGGGGGGACAACGACTTCCCCTACTACAAGTCGGAAGTTGCGGCGATCTCTCGCGGTGTCGGTGGCGACGTAATTGGAGAGTACGAAAAACTCGATGACATGACTATTCGGCTCACCACAAAGTTTCCAAATAGCAATACACCGTTTTCCACCGCCTTCCTCAAGATCGGCAGCCCCACTGCAATCATGGAGTGGGGCAACGATGATTATCAATTCCATGCCACCGGTGGTGGACCCTTCATGATGACGGAACTTACGCCACGGGTCTCTATGGTCATGGAGAGGTTTGATGACTACTGGGGTAAGGTCCCGAACGTGGACCGAGTGATCCTGCGCCCTATTCCTGAGCTCACCACGAGGGCCGCGGCCCTCTCGGCAGATGAAGTGGACTGGATTGACGTACCGCCCTCCGATGCCATACCGGGTCTGATCGACGAGGGCTTCGTGCTTTACACGAAGCCATACCCGCACATTTATCCGTACCAGATTAATCACGCCAGGAAACCCTGGGACAACCCCCTTGTTCGGAAGGCGCTGCAATACTCCATCGACCGGGAGGCGCTGTGTCGTGATGTGCTGAACAGTATCTGTATTCCGGCAACGGGTATCGTCTACGAAGGGCATAGATGGTATGGAAATCCCCAGGAGGTCTACAACTATGACCCCGAAAAGTCTAGGCAGTTGCTGGAGGAGGCTGGCGTTACTTTACCGCTCAAGTTCAAGCTGATGATCTCCACGAGCGGTTCCGGTCAGATGTCGCCACTGATTATCAACGAGTTTGTTCAGCGCAACTTCGCCGACATCGGCGTGGAGATGGAGATAGTACCCGTTGAGTGGAACGCGATGTTACAGCGCACCATTTTCAAGGGAATTGAGGAAGGTGTTCCTACGGTGACGCTGCCGGACGGTACCCTTCCCTGGGGGAATTACACCTTCTATGACAGTGAAGAGGACTTTGACGCCTACAATATCTCGTACGCCAATGTGGAGCCAAAGGCCTTTGAGCAGCAATTCAGCAGTGCGCGTGAGCCTCAATCCCTTGCCAACGTGGGGGGTTACAGGAACGAGGAGGTCGACAGGTTGCTTGTAGAAGCACAGGGGGCTTTCGATGACGCGGAAATGGACGCGCTATTTGGAGAGTTGCATGAGCACGTAATCGCAGACTCGGCATATATATACCTGGTCCACGACCTGAACCCACGAATGATGAATCCCAGAGTCAAGGGCTATGTCCAGGATGAGTCCTGGTTTACCACGCTCCAGTACCTGTGGATTGAGGAGTAGGCCATAACAGGGAGGTTAGCTAGCCCAACTACTGAGCGGCCAGGCTCTTTGGACCCGATGGCCCGTCTGGCCCACATGCTCATCACCAGCTAGTTGAAAACCGTACTGCCAGGCAGGTGATGTCCTTCGACAGGCTCAGGCCGAACGGAGGTGAAGTTCCCACCAATGTTCGTGTTCAGCCTGTCGAACGGTCAAAGGACGCATCAACGGTTTTCATGTGTCGGTTGTGCCCCACGGGGTGGGACAAATCAGGACACGGTGGGACGGGTTAAAGCCAGGTCGGTGCCAGCAAACCCATCCCGGCGTGGACATCGAGAGCACCGAACCTCTTGGAGCATTGCCTCGGGAGAGATAGGAAACTATGTGGAGCTACGTTGCGCGGCGTCTCTTATTCGTTATCCCGACACTCCTCGGGGTATCTATCATCATGTTTTCCCTGCTGCATGTGGTACCCGGGGACCCGCTCGCAGGGCTTCTGCCCCTTCAGTCAGGACCGGCGGAGCGGGAGCAGTTAGCGCGGGAGCTGGGCTTCGATAAGCCCGTAGTCGTACAGTATGGCAAATGGATAAGCAAGGCCGTCAGGGGTGACTTGGGCCGCTCCCTTACCACTAGCAGACCCATTGGCCCACAGGTTCTGTTTGCTCTCAAGAACACTTTCATCCTGGCGATTACAGCCGGCGTCTTATCCATGGCCTTGGGCATCATTTTGGGTACCATAGCCGGCTTTCACCAAGGGCGCTGGCCAGACAAAGTGGCGAGCGCCATCGCCATTACGGGGCTCAGTCTGCCCAATTATTGGGTGGCTATCATACTCATCATTGTATTCGGCGCCGTATTGGGAGTTTTGCCGTCTCAGGGCATGGCTACGATAGGCGGGGCCGGGTCCAGCGCGCTGGATGTTATGAAGCACATGGTCATCCCTGTAATTGCCCTGATGATGATTTCCTTGGGAATAATCACACGCATGGTGCGGGCCAGTGTACTGGAGGTGCTGAATCAAGAATACGTGACCGCTCTACGGGCCAAGGGCTTGATGCCGTTTCACGTGGTGCTTCATGTCGTGAAGAACGCCGCGCCCCCAGTTGTGACGGTGGTGGGCCTTGATATTGGCTACCTGCTGGGAGGGTCGATACTGGTTGAGTCAGTAGTGAACTGGCCTGGCGCTGGAGGGCTGGTGAATTACGCCATTCAGCAGCGGGACATTACCCTTATCCAGGGCACAGTTCTAATTCTGGCTTCTTTCTTCGTCATAATTAACGTGATTGTGGACTTCTTGAATACAGTGATTGACCCGCGCATACGGCGTACATGACAGGAAGTATGCTATGACACTGGCACGACCTATTGAGCCTGACCTGGCGGCGGAGGCATTATCCGCCAAACCTATCTCCCACTGGAAGCTTGCCTGGTGGCGGCTGAGTCGGGACAAGGTTACCTTGGTTGCCGGCGGCATACTGTTTCTGATCGTCCTCGCAGCTGTATTGGCGCCGCTTATCAGCCCGTACGATCCCTATGTTGTGCATCTGAAAGGTGACGTAGTCGACCGCATGGCGCCCATTGGCACATCAGGGCATCCATTGGGCACCGACGAGCAAGGCCGGGACATGGTAAGCCGGCTCCTCCACGGCGGACGTATGTCCCTGTTGGCCGGGGTTTTCCCGGTGTTCGTCGCACTATTGATAGCATCTGTACTTGGTATTACGGCCGGGTTCATGGGTGGGTGGCTGAACATGCTCATCATGCGGGTTACCGACATGTTTTACGCCTTCCCATTTATCCTGCTGGCCATAGCCATTTCTGGCGCCCTAGGGCCTGGGCTCAACAATACCCTGATCGCCTTATCCATCGTTTTCATACCTCCCATTACAAGGGTGGCTGAGAGTGTAACGACACAAGTTCGAGCCATGGACTTCGTGGAGTCGGCCCAGGCGAGTGGAGCTGGGAATTTCTCAATCATCAGATACCACATTGTGGCCAACGTCGCAGGCCCTGTTGTGATCTACGCTTCAACCTTGGTTGGCGTAAGCATAATTGCGGCTGCCGGACTAAGCTTCCTGGGACTTGGTGTCTCCGTTCCCAACGCTGAATGGGGCCTGATGTTGAGCCAGCTACGCCAGTCCATTTATATCGAGCCCTGGGTCCCTGCCCTTCCAGGACTGATGATCTTCCTTACATCCATGTCGTTCAACCTGCTCAGCGACGGCATGCGGGACGCGCTGGACGTCCGGTTGTAGGCCATGACCAGCATCCATAACGAAGACAACAGCGAGATTGTCGCACCGGCCCAGAATGGCGCGGAGGCGTTGCTGTCCGTGCGCGACCTGCGGAAGTGGTTTCCCCTGCGGGAGGGCATCCTGAGCCGTGTCAGCGGCGCGGTGAAAGCGGTGGACGGGGTCTCCTTCGACGTATACGAGGGCGAGACCCTTGGCATCGTCGGGGAGTCAGGCTGCGGCAAGTCGACTACAGCCCGTTGCGTCCTGCGCCTCACAGAGCCCGACTCCGGTGAAATGCGTTTTATGGGGAAAGACGTGATGAACGTCGACCGGAGGGAGATGAAGGCCCTGCGCCGCGACATGCAGATCGTCTTCCAGGACCCGTACACCTCGCTCAACCCCCGTATGACCATCGACGATACCACGGCATTCAACATGGTGGTCCACGGCTATTCCTGGAAAGAGGCCAGAAACAGGGCCTGGGAGGTCATGGACCAGGTGGGCTTGGCCTCGAGTATGTATGCTCGAAGGTACCCCCACGAACTGTCCGGCGGACAGCGCCAGCGGGTCAATGTGGCCAGGGCGTTGGTGCTGAACCCCAAGCTGGTGCTGCTGGATGAGCCCGTCTCCTCGCTTGACAAGTCAGTGCAGGCCCAGGTGCTCAACCTGCTGATAGACCTCAAGGATTCGCTCAACCTCACCTACGTTTTCATATCCCACGACCTTCACGTGGTCGAATACATTTGCGACCGTGTGGCGGTGATGTACCTTGGACAGATAGTGGAATCAGGGCCTGCCGAGGTTCTTTACGAGGAGCCTCTACACCCTTATACCCGCGCGCTTTTGGCGTCCGTTCCCTCCGGGGATCCCAACCGCCGGATGACAACGGCACCCCTCAGCGGTGACCCACCCAGCCCCATCAACCCTCCGTCCGGGTGTCATTTCCGCACCAGGTGCCCATTCGTAATGGACCGTTGCGCGGAGGAAGTTCCCGAATTGATAGAGAGCGGCGGCCGTATGGTTGCCTGCCACTTGTTTTCGGGCGGCGAACAGTCCAAGGAAGATCAGGTCAATCTGGCGGCCGATGGAGCCGAACAATAAAGGAGCTGCGACATGCCACTAAGAATTCCCTCGGCCAAAGACCTAGAGCGGATGGCAGCGGCAAATAAATTTGAACTGAATGATGAAGAGGCCGCAGCCTTTCAGAACCTGATGTCAAGCATGTTTGGCTCCTACGAGACACTGGACCAGATGCCGCAACCCATTGAGCCCCTTAAATATCCGGACCGTGATGCCGGCGTGCGGCCCACTCCTGCCGAGGACCCCTACAACGCCATAACACGCCGCTGCACGCTGCGCGGCTCCGCGTCCGGCAAGCTGGCCGGAAAGCGGATCGCGTTGAAGAACAACGTGAATGTGGCCGGCATGCCGATGGAGTTGGGCTCACTCCTGCTTGAGGGTTACACTCCCGACACCGACGCGACCATCGTTACCAGGATGCTGGACGAAGGGGCCGAAATCGTCGCGTTGCTCAACCTGGAGAACTTCGCCTTCTCCGGGGGCGGAGACACCAGCGCCCGGGGCCCGGTGCGCAACCCGCACAATACGGACCATCTGGCCGGCGGCTCGTCGGGCGGCTCCGGCGCTGCCCTGTACTACGACGATATCGATATCACCATCGGAGGCGATCAGGGCGGCTCAATTCGCATCCCGGCGTCCTGGTGCGGTGTGGTGGGGCTCAAGCCCACGCACAGCCTGGTGCCCTACACCGGCATCGGCGGCATCGACGCCACTTTCGATCACGCCGGGCCCATGAGCCTGACGGTGGAAGAATCGGCATTGACCCTGGAGGTCATAGCGGGCAAGGACCCACTGGATCCCCGGCAGCGGGAGGTCCCGGTACAGGAGTACACCCAGTTCCTGGGGCGTGGCGTCCGGGACCTTCGCATCGGCGTGGTGTCGGAGGGCTTTGGCACTGCCAATGCCGAACCTGACGTGGACGAGGCTGTCAGGCGGGCGGTGACGGTGTTCGGGGAGCTGGGAGCGCAGGTCAGCGAAGTCTCCATTCCAGAGCACCTGAGCGCGGGTGCCGTGGTCTGGGGCCTGCTGGTGGAGGGAGCCACCGCCTGCATCCAGAGCAATGCCACCGGCCACCATTACCAGGGGCTTTACAACCCGGGACTGGCCGAGGCCTTGGGCAAAGCCAGGCAGGCCCAAGGAAACGACCTGCCCCCGACTCTCAAGCTGATCCTGCTGATCGGCAGCTATATGCAGGAACAATACCACGGGAGGATGTACGCCAAGGCGCAGAACCTCCGCCGTCCCCTGCGTGCGAGGTATGACCGGGCATTGCAGGATTTCGATGTGCTGGTGATGCCCACCACCCCAAACAAATCTCATCGCCACGTGCCGGGCCGGGGAACTCGCGACACCATCAGCCACGGTTGGAACATGCTGGCCAACACGGGCCCGTTCGACATGACCGGCCACCCGGCATTGAGCATTCCCTGCGCCAAGTCGGATGGCCTGCCGGTGGGACTGATGCTGGTAGGGAGACACTTTGACGACGGGACGCTATTCCAGGCCGCCCATGCCTTCGAACAACACGTGGACTGGGAGTCCCTGTAGCCAGCGGCCAAAGCAGATTGTGGCTGGCCTGGCGGTCCGGGCAGGTATCGGGACCGTTGGACTGGGCGAATAGTGGCCCCGCTTGCCGAAACGGCCTCTGGGCAACCCGGCAAGATGAGGCGATGGCCAACCTGTCACAATAGCCTGCGTCGGGACATGCTCCAGGCAGCGGATATCAGGGCTATCGCATTTGGACCAAATGGACTCGTCATTCCCACGAATGCGGGAATCCAAAGTTATTCAACGTCTGGAATATGGGCGCACCCCGGCAATCCTGGATTTCCGCAAAAGCGGGAATGACGGTGTGCAAACTCGATATGCCGGTGTGCGCATCAAATGCGATAGCCCTGCAGCGGACATCGACAGCCGATATCAGTCGCCGGGGTTGAACACAACTCGCCAGCCCCGGCGGTATGTTTTGCCTCCTCTCTTTGCGGTTCGGCATAAGGGGATTGTTACGTTCGTTCGGGTGGGTGTGGCGCTGTCAGGAGACCGTCGATCATTTCCAGTTGCCGGTCTCCTGCTGCGGCGAGAGTGAGATCGTGGGTGGCTACTATGACTGTGGTGCCCTCGCCGGATATTCGCCGCAGGATTTCGATGATGGAACGCGCCGTGCTGGTGTCCAGTTCCCCCGTTGGCTCGTCTGCGAAAACCACCTCAGGACCGGCGACCAGTGCCCTGGCAATGGAAACGCGTTGTTGTTCGCCTCCGGAGAGTTCATACGGCCGGTGCTTTGTGCGGGGGCCCAGTCCCACCGACTCCAGAGCATCCTGTGCCCGGCGCCTCCGTTCCCGCCAGGAAACACCGATGATGTGAAGCGGCAATTCAA
This sequence comes from Dehalococcoidia bacterium, assembly GCA_965249355.1. Taxonomy (GTDB): domain Bacteria; phylum Chloroflexota; class Dehalococcoidia; order Lucifugimonadales; family UBA3495; genus VXOI01. The sequence goes on along the minus strand of CBDFLW010000004.1, from coordinate 423,458 downwards.
CGTTTTCCTGGGCCGAAAGCAGCGGCATGAGACCGAAGGACTGAAAGACGAATCCGACCTGGTGCCGTCGAAATTCGACGAGTTCTTTCTCGGGCAAGCGAGAGAGGTCCTGCCCCCTGACCAGTACCGCGCCGCTCGTCGGCTGGTCCAGCCCCGACAACAGGTTCAGCAGCGTGGTTTTCCCCGACCCTGAACGCCCGGTGACCGCCAGGAGTTCGCCCACGCCCACATCGATGCAGACGTCCCTAACTGCCCAGACTTCTGAACCGCCGCTCTCAAACTTACGGCTCAACGAGGATGCCGATACTATTGGGCCACTCATTCCTGCGCCCTCTGTCCCTGGCCAGGACTGCCCTCGGACGGCCTCAGCGTCACGTATCCGTCCTCGAAGTCCAGTCGTGCCAAGCCGCGGCGGCTGAACCGGTCGGCGAATTCCTGGGGCAACTGCAGTCTCCCCGCTTCGTCCACGACCAGGAACTCTTCCTCAGTTCGTGAGCCGTCGCGCTGGTATGAGGCGGCGGATACAGTCTCCGAGCTTATGCGTCCGTCGCGTATGTGCACCACCCGGTCCACGAACTGCGATACCCCGGGATAGTGTGAAACGATGATCACAGTTACGCCGAAACTCCGGTTCAAGGTTCTGAGCATTTCGAATACCCTGATGGCCGTGGCGGTATCCAGCTCTCCGGTGGGTTCGTCGGCCAGCAGCAATCCGGGCTGGTTGGCCAGGGCAACGCCCATGGCAGCGAGCTGCTGCTCGCCTCCCGACAGCTGATGAGGCAGGCGACCGGCCTGGTCGCTGATACCCAACGCGGTCATCAATTGGACGGACCAGGCCCGCTTGAGTCTGCCCGGCCGTCCCGCCAGGGCCATGGGCAGGCCAATGTTTTCCTCGACGTTCAGGTAGGGCAGCAGGTTGCGGGCCGTAGCCTGCCAGACAAAGCCCACATCCTGGCGGCGGTATTGGACCAAGGTCTGTTCTGAAACGTTCAGCAGGTCTCGCCGGCCGACCCATACCTCTCCCGCCGATGGCCGGTCCAGTCCTGCAAGAATGTTCAAAAGAGTGCTCTTGCCGCTGCCACTGGCCCCGACAATGGCAATGAGCTCGCCCTGCCGGACAGTCAAGTTCAAACCTCGCAGGGCTACAACCTCCAGGTCGGCCCGCTTGTAGATCTTGAACAGATCGCGACAGACGACAAAAGGTTCCCCTGCTTCCGTAGTGGGCGCACTTCGATATTGAGTACTGAATTCCATGCCTGGAACTATTCTCCCATGCGGAGTACCTGGTGCAATTGGAGTCTGCTTGTCAGCCACGCGAGCCACAGGCCGGAGGAAAGGGTGACTACTCCAAGGATAACGTAGGATACCAGCAGCCGCTGCCAGTCGGCAGTGAACACCAGCGATGGAGTGATTCGCTTGCCTGCCTCAGCAACTTCCATCAGGGGAAGCAGGCTGGCGCCAAGGAGCCACCCCAGCAGCGTTCCCAGTGCGATGCCGCAAACCACCATGATGGCCAGTCCAGCCCACAGGATCAATCGCATCTGCCCACCCGAGACACCCAGGGTGCGCAGCAGCGCGAACTCGGTCTGGCGCTCTCTTGCATCCAGGTGCGTAAAGAGTAGCAGACCGCTGGCGCTGGCGAGTGTAATGGCCAGGAACAGCAGCACCAGCAGCCCGCCCCACCCTGCGTTCACCAGTGGCTGATCCACCCGCGAAGCCACCATGGACTGGGCGTGATGCGTGGTTCTGATGTTCCCCCCCTCTTCACTCAATGCACTGGAAACTGCCTCGACTTCAACTGGCGCATCCCCTCCTGAAATCCACACTTCGTTGGGCCCTGAGGGCGGCTGAGGGCTGCGCCTAATTGCGGCCCGGTTGAACTTGGGGAGATCCATCACAACGAAGGGCTTTTCTGCGGGGTATAGCGTCGGGAAAAACTCCAACTCCCCGGCCACTTCCACCAAAAGGGAGTAGCTGGACATGCCAAGGATCACCGTGTCCCCGATGTCTGCGTTTGCGAACTCGAGAAATTGGGAGCTCCCCAGGGCAGGTATCGCCTCGTCCGGCCCCCCAGCCCTGATTCCGGTCAACCCCACGCCTCCGGACCCGAAGCTGAACCTGCCGGTGCTGTCGAATTCTCCGGCCGCCGCCGACCCGCTGGACTCGAGAGAGAACAGCCCTGGTCTGCGGAAGTCCTCGGTAACGTGCCAGCCCTCAACGCTTCTGAAGTCATGGATCACGGCCTCGCCCTGGGGCGTGGAGGCATCGATTCTTCCAAAGAAAATCGCACCTCCCTCATCCCCACTCAAGCGACTGCGCACCGAGAACGACATGAGCCTGAACGGCGGGCGCACGTCCAACGGCCGCCACCTCCGAGGAGGCGTGTTCCCTCTGAAGCCCTCGTCAGAGAGGTGAACCGACAGGCGAGACCATTCGGGCCGGTCCAGATCGCCCATCCAAGCGTCGATGATCACGCCTTGCGCGTCTGCGAGCCGGACCCACACCCCCAGGTATGGCGACGAGCCGCCGGGCCTGGCCCAGAGGGTCAGGGCGGTGGCATCTGCCGGCAACAGCAGTCCGTCCGGACCTCCCTGCGGAGCTGTGGCCGGCCCCCCTGGTTTCAGCAATCGCGAGAGGTCGTCTGCTGAGAGGCCGCCGGCAAAATCCTCCCTGAGCCAGGCTGTATCAGCAATGGCGTCGGCCTGGATTGCCAACAGCGTGCTCGATGTGCTGAAACCGCTGGTGGTGAGGGATGCGGAAGAGCGGAAAACGTCTGCAGCAGCCGCGACTCCCTCAAGCTTGCCCGCGGCTCCGGCCAACCCCGCACCCTGATCAACGCTGCCGTGCCTGAGGCGCAGGTCGGCCCCCGCCTCGTAGAGGGCCTGCTCGCGCTGCCCTCGTTCCAGGGTTGCCGAAAAAGAACTGCCCACGACGCCCAGAGCAGTGGCGAGCATGACCAGGACAATCAGCATCGCAGGCGTAAGCGGATCGCGGGATTGATGCCGCAGCACATGCAGAAGCCATGAAGGGGCGACGGGCCCGGCAATCCTGGCCAGGAGTGCAATGGCCCAGGGAAAGGCGCGCAGCACGATCAACCCCGCGGCGGCGAGACCCAGCACCGGCCCCAGCAACAGGCTGTAGTCAATGGACAGCGCGCTGCTGCCCAGGGTTTGCACCAGGAAGGCTCCGCGGCTCTGGAGCTGCCACCACAGCAGGCCTATCAGGGCCAGCAGGGCCACGTCCAGGTAATACCGCTGGATAAAGTTGGACGTGGGAGGGCGGGAGCCGGCCAGGCGGGACTCAACGCCTCCCCTTCTCGACGCCAGCAGGGTGGCTGCAGTGAAGACCAGGACGGCAAGGGCGCCGCCTGCCAGCCCCAGCAGGAAAGCGGGCAGGGAAATTCCCACTGCCACGTTTACGGACTCGCCCGAAGCGCCGCTCAACCTGAAAAAGACGAACCCCAGGAACTTGATCATCCCCAAGGCCACGTAGGGACCTGCGATGACCGCAGGTGTTGCCACGAACAGTCCTTCTCCAAGCCCCAGGATGGCGATCTGCGTGGCCGTGGCCCCGCGGCTTTGCAGCAGTGCGATTTCTGACGAACGGGACCGCACTATCAACCCTGCCATCAGCGCCAGGTAATACGTCAGAATGGCAATGACTATCAACAACAGCAGCAGCAGGGGCAGCCGTGCCAGGAGCAGTTCGGACTCAAAATCGCTCAACAGTCCGTCCAGCCGGATGGTATATCCGGAGTTCCCGAGACCAACGGAGACCGTCCGTTCGATCTGGGCCAGCAGGCTCTGAATCTCCACAGTCTCGCTGGAGGGTATTTTTTCCGGGTCGGGGAAAAAGAACCACGTCGTGTCCGCGTAGATCGAGGGGTACGCGCCTATGACCCGGTGCAACAGGCCCTCCTCACTGGCGAAAAGGGGTACCAGCGTCCAACTGTCGTTCTGCTCGCTGGATGCGGAAGAGAGTCCATACCAAAATTCATCCGACGGATCCAGCACTTGGAAAACGGCGGCTATACGTACTTCCGTAGGAGCTGAATCATCAAACTGTGAGGCTGGGAAAATCTCCATGACCTCGCCAACCCCCAATCCCAGGAGTTGCGCCCCCAGCCTGTCGACTGCAACTGGCACCGGCTCATCACGGGGGGCCGGTCCCGTCGGCCATTGACCCTCGAGAACCTGGATGCGCCCGTCAAGTCCCGTGAGGTGGACCACCGATCCCCTGGGCCGCGAGTCCTTGTCCGCCTCGAGTTGGGGCCGCCCCCGGAAGAGAAAAGTCGCGGACTTGATGTATCTCGAGTGGAACTTGAGGTAGTGCTGGAGGGGTTCCCGCACATTCTGCCTGACAAATTCGTCCCTGGCCTCAAAGGCCGCTCTGCGTCCCTCCACGTCTGGCGGGTCGTCGCGGCTGTTGTAGGTACGGACCCTGAGGTTGACGTCCTCTGGTTCCGACCTCAGCAGGGCATCTCGCAAGGCTGCGTTGGAGAGCAGATCAGAGAAAATTACGCCGCTGGCCATCAGGGCAACCGCCAGAAGTATTCCACTGATGAGGACTGCTTCGAGCCGCCAGCCGCTGACGGCCCGGCTTATGGCCATTACGTAGGCAAAACGCAACAGAGACGGCAAGAGTCTAGTCCCCCGACCGCAACACCTCGGCCGGCCGTTCACGCCGGGCAAGGACAGCTGAGTATAAGGTGGACCCCATCACGGCCGCCGTGAGACCGGCGAGTACCAGGGCCAGCAGCAGGTCGTGTACCTGCGGAATTACCGGTGGCAAGGGGGCGGAACTGCCCGGTGTTATTTCCAGCATCTGGATCAGTTGCAGTCCCGGCCAGTACCCGATGGCTGCTCCGGCCAAAATCGCTGCCCCGGCCATCAGCCACCTTTCGGCCAAGAGAGTCAGAAAGAGCTGCCTCGCCGACAGACCAAGCGCCCGGGCCACCGCAGTGTCAACTCTGGCTGCTCTTGCCGATGCCGCGCCATGCAGCAGCGAGGCGATGGCAACCGCTATTCCCACGGCTCCAATGCCGAGTCCAGTGAGACCGTCCCACCCTCCGCCGGCAAGGGGATTTCGGGATGCCCTCTCAGCCACGGCGGTGCGGTCAATGGCAGTGGTCAACGCAGGCAACTCACTTTCAATTGTTGAGATTACAGCATTCCGGTCGTACGAGGGGTCAAGGGAAAGCCAGATCTGGCTGGGGCCGTCGACAGGTCCGGCAGGAGGGAGAAATTTTGTGTAGGACTCAAAGGCGCTGAGATCCAGGATCACGAACGGCCAATTCCGCTTGGTTATCGTGGGAAACAGTTCCGTTATTCCGGTGATCTGAATGGGTATGGCCGACTGGCCGTGCTTGATCCACAACCTGTCGTCCAGGCCCAGGCCACCACCCCCGATGGCTGGTATAGGCAGATTCACGGGCGGGATGTGCACCCCACGTTGCTGACCGGTGAAAGGCTCCACCCAGGAGAAGGTAAGCCCGGATGACCCGGAACGGGCACCCAGGGGTCCCAGGTTTGCCGAGTCCGGGGCACCGCCGGTTATTTCGATTGGACTCCAATGGCCCATGGTTTCAAAGCCTTCCACCACCATACCCTCTGCTGGCAGTGCCGGTGCGAAGGCCGTGAGGTCATCCAGGTGGACACTACCAGACGGCACTCTCGCAAATGTACTGGTGGTGAGGAATATTGATGTCACGGTCCACTTGGCCTCCGCCCGGACCATTCGCGCTGACAGATCTCCGGCAAAGAACCGCCAATTCTCCAGCCCACCATCGCTGAGATTGGAAAAGCCACCCAGTGAAACATTGCTGTATCGGCCCTCCGCGTCCCTCAGTTTGGCCCATATGTTGATGTTGGCCTCCAGTTGCACGCCACTGATAAGGCTGGTCTCCAACCACACGCCAATGCGGTCTACGCCTGCGGGCAGCGGCACGCCGGCCGGCTCGTCCACCGGGACGCTGCGTATCCGATCCGCCAGCTGTTGCAGGGTGGAGCTGGAAAAATCGTCCCGGAACCACGCTGCCTGCGCCAGGTCCTGTGGATCTGCGGCCAGCAGTTGTCCCCGGAAGTCCAGGTGCCCCGCTGACAGAGTTATCGTGTCCTGCAGGATAGGAGTGGCAGTCTTGACGCCGGGAATTTGCTCCAGGTCCGATGCCAGCGACCCCCTTGCGCCGGGGCCGGCAATCGCCACGTCCCCCCCGACCCTGTACGAGGCCTGTTCTCTCTGGTTGCTGGACATGGTCGACTGGAACATAGCACCGAACACCCCCAAAGCCGCCGACAGCATCAGCAGCACCGCCAATGCTGACGGTAGTACCGGATCTCTTGCCACTCGGGAGGTGCCGAAGTAAGACCACGCCGGACCAACCCGCATGCAAAGCCATACCGCAAGGCGCACCGCCCATGGCAGTATCCGCAAGAGCAGCAGGGCAGCCGCCAGGAGACCAAGCACCGGCCCCAGTATGACGGCGGGGTCGATTTCCAAACCGCGTGAAGCCAGGGACCTCGTCAGGAACCCTTCCCTTTCCCCGAACTGCCACCACACGACTCCAACTGCGAGTATGGCAACGAAATCGAGGTAGTAGCGCTGCAGAATTGAGGTCCCCGGAGGGCGGGAGCGGCTCGCCATGGATTCCGCCACTCCGGAACGGGCACGGGCTGCCGCCGACAACGCCAGCGCTGCCAACGACAGGACGGCGCCAACGGCGCCCGCCCAGTACATCTCCCCAATAATGACCACCTCGATCGGACCACCGCCCAACCCGCTGAAAGTGGGAAGAATCGCGTAGCGGACGATTAGCCAAGCGAACAGCGGCCCAACCGCCACCGCAGCGGCGGCCAGCACGCCGTCGGCCAAGAGCAGTACGCCACATACTTGGACGACACTGCCGCCCCTACTCCGGAGAAGGCCCAGTTCGTCGGCTTGGCTGCGACCCAGTATTCCTGCAATCAGAATCAGAAAATAGAGAACAATGACGACGACCAGGGAGATGAATATGTAGACCGGCACCCTGGCCAATGTCAGGTCCCGCTCAAACTCCTCAAGCGTCCGGCCCAAGCGGGTCAGAACGAAAGTACGGGGATAGGACTTGTTCAGGTCGGTTTCCAGGGTATTCAATGACTCCTGAGTAGCCTTGACATCCTGGGCCGTTATCCTCGATGGGTCGACAAATACGTTAAAACCGAAGTCGCCAATCAAGGTCGGAAACCGGCTTCCAATCACCTGCAGAAAGTCGTCTTCGGTAATGTACGCGGGGACGACAAACATCTCCCCCACTATCTGTTTACTGAACTGGGTTGGGTAGCCCAGCCAGAATTCGTCCCGAGGGTCAACTGGGGACACCGTGCCGACGATGTGCAGCTCGATGCGTTCCTCTGGCGAAGACCGGAAAGGCGTGATGAAAATCCGGTCGCCCACCTTGTATCCCATTTCCCTGGCCGCTTGCTGCCCCACCACGGCCTGCAACTCGACCCCGGCAGGTCCGGACTTGCCTGGCTCCTGGGGCCAGCTCCCTTTGACCAGAAGGGTATGGTCCGGAAATCCGGTCCTGAAGAACGGCCGGCCAGAAAGAGAGGTCACAGGCGGAGGACGCTGATCAGGGTCGGGGGCCAGGTGCATCCCGGACTGTGTGCGCCCGAACCGCACTACATGCGTGCTTATGGCACCGAGGTGTCGGCCTATTGCCGTATCGGCAATGAACCGCAGTCGCTCATAGTCGTCGGCACCCAGTGGCCTGTTTTGTGAAAGAATCTGTACGTCAAGGCTGCTCTGCGGCTGGCTGTACAGCATGTAGCGTACCCCTGCTTCCGACAGCACTTCGGAATACAGGGCGGTGGCGCTCAAAAGCACCACGGCAGCCAGAATGCCAAGTGAAGTGGCCGCCGTCAGGCCCCACGACCGTCGCAGCCGTCGCCGTGTCAACCACAGAGAGAGTAGAAGCAGTTGGGTCATCCCTAGATTATACCGGGGTACCCGTTGAGTAGGCTTCCCCGCTGCCGATCCCTGACCCCCGGAAGCGGATCAGGGATCGATCCGGGATCAAGGTTAGGCATCCGGTAAAGACTGGAGGATGTGGCACAGCCAAGAGGAAACGGGCGACTGGGGAAATCATTAACAGGTTGAGGGAAGCGGAGGTGGCCGCATAGCTAACCGGGCTACAGGCCACCCGCTCCAACGACCATCCAGACCGCAGATCGACTCCCGGTCCTCGTTGGCCAAGGTAGAGAGCGGCGCAAGCATCGGGGCAAGTCTATTGGCGGAGAGGGCGGGATTCGAACCCGCGAGAAGCTCACGCCCCTACGCGATTTCCAGTCGCGCCCGTTCGTCCACTCCGGCACCTCTCCGCGCGGGGACGATGCAATCCATTATAGGTTTGGGCCTTTTCAGCCGCAAGTTGAATTGGTTGCCCTGCACCTGGACAGCGACCCAATGGCACTTCACCTGCGGCCGATCCAGCCGTTGCGCCTGACTTGTCCAGGGCCCAAGCGTGGCGGCAACTGTCTCGGGGAGGCGCCCCGTGCCGGGCTATAGATTGCAACACCGGGTGCTCCTCTGTGGCAATCATCGCGAGCGGTGGCCTATAATAAACGGCGAAAAATCCAAATAGGAGAAACGACGCCCATGGCCGATCCCGGCTTTGTAAAAGTGGCCCAGGTTAGCGAAATCAGCCCAGGCGACATGATTTCGGTGGATTTCAGCGGCGACGCCGTACTGGTCGCCAATGTCGATGGCGTGATCCACGCTTGCGATGACATCTGTTCCCACGCCTATGCCTCGCTGTCGGAGGGAGATATAAACGGCGCCGAGGTAGAGTGTCCCCTGCACGGCGCGGTCTTCAACATCACTACCGGTGAGGCCCTAACGCCACCCGCCGAGGCGCCAGTGAAGGTCTACAAAGTACAGGTGGAGGGCGACGACATCTACGTCGCACCACCCGAGAACTAGAGGCGCAATTTCCGTATTCAGACCAACAGTAGGCCGGGGACGACCAGGTCCCCGGCCTGTTTGCTGTGGCAAGTGGCGATGTCGTCCCGGCGAGTCATGTCCTGCTGAACCAATTTCGAACTAGAGACCGGTCATTGCGGGCTCACGACGTGAATGTCCTCCCAAGGCCAGTAGACCAGCCACACACGGCCCACGATATTATCCTCCGGCACGACCCCCCAGGCTCGGGAATCGTTGCTGTTGCGCCGGTTGTCCCCAATGACGTAGTACTCCTCTTCCCCCAGGGTCAGCCCTCGGGCGCTGGAGCGGTCCGATCGTTGCAGGTAGGGTTCCCTCAGGGCCTCTCCATTGATGTACACGGTGCCCGAACTCACTGCCACTGTTTCCCCGGGTAGGCCCACGACTCTCTTCACAAAATCCTTGGATGGATCCTGAGGGTACCGGAAAACTATAATCTCACCCCTGGCGGGCGGGTCGAAGGCGAACTTGGGATCAGCACCGGACGCATCCCAGAAGGGCACAATCCTGGAAAACTGTTCCAGGTCCAGCTGAAAATAGGAGACTTGGTCCACCACGAGGTACTGCCCACCTTCCAGGGTGGGGAACATGCTGGATCCCTCAACCTTGAAGTTCCGCACTGCGCCCTGTAGCACCAGCAGCGCTATCAGGGCCAGGAGCACGGCCTCCAGTATTTCACGGGCCAACCGGGACATTGGTCTGTCCTGCGGAAGTTTAATCTCCAATAACCACCTTATCAGACCAACGCCTTGCAGTGATAGCAAGGGGTTGATCATCACTTTAGACGTCCCTCTGAAGACCCCGTGGTAGGCGCCTGTCCCACCGGATGGCGCCGCCTGCAGAATCAAGACCAGAAGTGGTGTCTCTCTTTGAAATTAACATCGTTCGTCATTCCCATCTATACGCCGTCATTCCTGCTACATCGTCATTCCTGCGAAAGCAGGAATCCAGAGCCCACGTACTCCATCGCATAACAGTCATTCCAGTCCCCATCCGTCATTTCGCCCCTCTGCAAAGGGTGCCAGTCTGCGTGCCGGCGATGGTGTAGACGCAGGGCGTTTTCACGGGGGTTCTGGATTCCCGCTATCGCGGGAGTATCCGTGTTGGATGTCAAGGGTTTGGCTGGATTTCGGGTTCAGAGGGCCGGTGTGTGGTTGGGTGTCCAAGGTGTGCCGCGTTGGGCGATGGCGTGGAGTTGGGTCAGGAGCTTGCGCATGACCGCTACGAGGGCCACTTTGCCAGGCTTGCCCCGCTGGCGCAGACCCCGGTAGAACTGGCGCAGTTGGCCCTCGGTACGCACGAGGGAGAGGGCCGACATATACAAAGCACGGCGGACTGCGGGCCGTCCACCTCTGATGGCGCGATGCCCGCGTTGCTGTCCGCTGTCCCGGGCCCAGGGAGCCAGCCCGGCGAGTGCGCACAATCCCTTGCTGTCGCCATAGCCCAACTCGGGCAAGTCAGCCACCAGAGTGGCAGCGGTGAGGGGACCGACGCCGGGGACGCTGCGGTACAGAATGGCCTGCTGGCACAGGTGTTCACTGGACTCCAAGGCGTCCTGGTAGTCCCGGTCGAGGCGGGCAATCTCCGCATCCAGCCAGTCGATGTGGCGCTGGGTGGAGGCCCGGGTTGCTGGGTTCCAGGCCCGGTCGAGACGGTTGCGTTCTTGGACCCTCTGGTTGACCAGCTGGCGGCGGAGCAAGGACTGCAGTTCCTCCCGCTGGGGATCCGGAGGCGGAGATTCCTGGAGAGCAAAGGCCTGCCCGTACTGGGCGAGGACCTGGGCGTCCAGACGGTCGGTCTTGGCCTGGCGTCCACTGGCCTGGGCGAAGGCGCGGACCTTGTTGGGATGGGCCAGATGCACCGGCAGGCCAGCCTGGGCCAGTCGATGGACCAAGGGTCCCTCGTAGCCGCCGGTGGGTTCACAGACGACGAGGGCCACGGGCTGAGCCGTCAGCCAGGCCAGCAGGGCGGCGATGCCTGGGTCATCGTTGGGGAAGGGGTGGACCTCCCTTCCGCCGGAGGCTGCGTCCAGGCGGGTTTTGCCCACGTCAATGCCCACGACGGCCGCTGTGGTGGTGCTTGTCATTGTTGCTGCCTCCTGTTGCAGGTATCATTCGCTGAGGTCCTCCCCACTTGCTATGCGGGCCTTGCGCCCCGGTATCCGTTCGGAGGGCCTTGGCGTGGCGTGAGGGGTGTCCTACTCCCGCTCGGCGCAGTCAGGGCAAACAACCCCGGCTCGCCCAATGACGGACGACGCGCCCCTCACGCCTGCAACACAGATTGGCCGGTCTGTGCCGCATACGCAACATACAAATGACGGTTTTGAATTTCTTAGCTACGGCACTCAACAGATGTCAATTTCAAAGAGAGACACTACCGGACCAAACCCACCGCTTTGTCCGCCCTATTCTGCTCTGCTACAATCAGGGCGCTTCGATGCTTTGACATACGCAACTGGCGCTAGCCATCAATCACGCTTTGGGAGACCCTTCATGAGTTGGAAATTTGAGCTCTTGACCAAGCCCCTGGGCGGGGTTACCGAGGGTCCGGTCTGGGACGGAGAGCAGTCGCTGTTCACTCTCATACCGGCCAGCCGCATCCTCCGGATTGACCCGAAGACCGACGAGATCAGCGTATGGCGGGAAGGCACCAATCGTACGAATGGCCTCGCCCACGACGTCAACGGCCGGCTCTACGGGTGCTGTTCCGGCGGAAGGGCCATCGTTCGCTTTGATGATGACGGCTCCACTGCCGTGGTAGCTGACCGGGTGGATGGCCAGCCTCTCAACACGCCCAACGATCTGGCGGTCGATGCCCAGGGACGCATCTGGTTCACCAACCCTTGGAACGCGGGCAACATTGACGCCACAGAGGTCGAGGTCCCCGGATGGCGCAGCGTGCTGCGGGCCGACCCTCAGCCCGATGGCTCATACACGGTTACCCGCGTCGAGCACGACAGCACCATGCCCAACGGCCTGCTGGTCTCCATTGATGGCAAAACGCTGTACGTGGCGGAGAGCAACAGTGATGACCCGGCCATCGACCGGGAATTGCGCGCCTACCCCATCCACGACGACGGCTCCCTCGGCCCCTATGCCATGCTCCACGCCTTCGGTACCGATGGCCGGAACGCCCAGCGGGGCATCGACGGGATGTGCTTTGACCGCGAGGGCAATATCGTGGCCACCGCGGGCTGGCCCACCTCCGGCCCCGGACCGCTGATCTACGTGTTCGACCCCAAGGGCCGGGTGATCGAGACCCATCCCGTGCCCTGCATCCGGCCCACCAACTGCGCTTTCGGCGGGCCCGACCGCTCGGTGCTGTACGTAACCTCGGCGGAGGGCCACGTCTTCAAGGCACAGACCGATATGGAAGGCTGGGCGCTTTTCCCGTAGCGAGGAGCGTGAGCCAGGGAACGAGGGACGAGAGAGTTTGTCAATCCCGTTCCTCTCCTCTCTCCCGTAACCCCTTCAAGGCAGGTTGAACCGTGAGCTTGCGCAATTTGGGCGGATTCGGGCGCGACCAGATCAGGCAGGGCGGCGGGAGGGGCAACGGCAGCGACCACCTCGACGAGTTGGTCGGGGCCACGGAGTTGTTTATCTACCAGACTCCCAACCGCCGGACCAAGGGTTTCGACCAGCTCAAGCTGTTCCTTGAGGCCAGCGAGTGTGAGCTCATCTTCACCACCGACGTCCCTCCTGAGCTCCGAAACTACGAGGCTTTTCGCATCACCCACCGGCAGGGCGAAGCAATCCCCGTTCCAGTCCTCCGGCGGTCGCATTCGTGGGCCCACAACCGAAACTTCCTGCACAGTTTCTTCAAGCCGATGTACCGGTAGGAGTGTAGACTGGCGCAATGACATGCTATGAACCGTGAATATAGTGTGCTTCATAATCTGACCGGCCCACCGTCAGAACGGTCAAGTGAGCCTTCGCATCTGGGTGTGTCATTGATAACGACACGATAACTCTCGCGGTAGATCCTCACAGTCTTGCGGACGACCAAATACGAATGGTTGCCTTTGGAAAAGACTCAAAGGAACAAGCCCAAAACCAATAGAAAGAACGGAAAAGAATTACGCGAGGCTCACCAACGAGAGAAATCAACGACGGCGCGCATAACTCATAAGCTGGTTCGCGATTGGTATTAGCATAGTCAGCAAAATTGTTAACATCATTGTTATGATTCTTTGACTCAGCCTTTCGCTCACAAAGAACTGGGCGCCATTGTCTTCAAGCGTGATGCGTCAATCCAACGACCGGTACGGAGCGGCGCGGTGGCCGGGCGAAGAGCACTAACACCGTCGCCAGACCTCCCATAACCGCAAAAGTCACGAACGCCAGCTGGTAGCTCCCGGTGAGATCAAATATTACTCCCGACAACACGGTGCCGATGGCCTGTCCAAAGCTGGTCAATGGCTCGGTTACGCCGCGAATTGCCTCCAGCGACCGTCGCCCGTAGTAGTCTGCATAGGCCACGGGAGGCACCGGCAACAGCCCTCCCACGCCGAATCCGAACAGCACCGAGTATACGAGTATCTCGGGGGTCGAATCGGCGATTATGAACAGGGCTGATGTTCCGCCAACGGACAACGCAACTCCTGCCATAACGTACCGTGGGGGAAACCGCTCGGTCATCCAGCGCCAGAAGAGGCTGCCCAGGCCCAGGAATGCTGCGTTGAGGCTGATACCCACGCCCGCGAAGGCGGCGTTCAGCCCTAGGTCGCGCTGGTAGGCAGCCAGGTGCGTCTTGACTCCCGCCTGCACCAGGAAGGTCATACCCGTGGCGGCAGCAAACATCCACAGGGCCGATGTCCGCATGGCCTCCCTGAGCGTCCAAACCGGCTCCCCGGCACCGGGAGCAGGGGCCGGACGGAAACCCGGCCCCTGGCCCGCCCTTCCTCGCGTGTACCAACCGGACTGGGTGTAGCAACCGGGCCATCGCCATCGGGTCTCAGGCCAACGTCCTCCGGCTGCTGGATAGTAAGCAACGCTGTCGGGAGCAGGGCGATACCCCACACCAGGATGCCGAGAACGATCCAGGCCTCGCGCCAGCCACTGGCTCCGATAACTACCGATGCGATCAGGGGAAACAGCACCAGCCCGATTGAATGGGAGCCGAACAGTATGCCGGTGGCGCGCCCGCGCTTTCGCACGAACCACCGCAAAACAACGACCGATGAGCCGATTTGCACCGGGCTGGAAAATATGACCCGCCCCACGCCATAGGCCAGGTAGAAGGCCAAGGGAACAGTGGCCCACGCCAGCGAGATGGTGGACAGGCCGAGAATGAAAATGCTGGCTGCCAGCACCGTCCGGGCCCCGTACCGGTCCACCAGCCAACCCACACCGGGTGATACGGCTGATGCGGCCAGGCCGCCGAAACTCGCTGCGCCCGCTATCAGCGTACGGCTCCAGCCCAGTTCCTCTGACAGCGGGAAGATGAAGACGGCGATGGTCAGACTGGCCGTGGCGTTGCGCACCACCTGGGTGCTGCTCGCGGCAAACAGGATCACCCAGACGTAATAAAACGGCGTTCGCGAGGCCAAACGCGCCCCCAGGTCGAACGGAGAAAAAGGCGTGTCAGCATCTGGACGGTGACACCCTGACCGGCGTCAATTGTTTCTGCCTGGAGAGGAATGCACATCAGGTTAGCCTGGCCACTGGCAAGCCAATGCGAACAGCCGCCCATTGAGAGGACCGGAGGGCGGCACTTTCTTTCAGGGCAATTGGGAAGAGCATCGCCGCCGAAGAGGACAGGGGCGGGAGAGTAACCCGCCCCTGTGCTGTGCCGTTTCCAGCAGTTCAACAGCTCCGGTGGCGGGCTACTCCAGGCTGAAGCCCTGGTATCCGTTGTCGGCCACCTCGGCGCGCTTGGCCCGCATCACCGGCGCGGTGTCCGGTGCGGTCAGCAAGAAACGGGCCTTGCCGGGGATGTTTGCTCCCACGAACCAGTTGTCGGCCTGGGTTCGCAGTATCTTTTCGCCCCCCTCGATCATGTGCTGCGTCCAGTCGTCCTCGGCCTGCTGGGTCGGCTGAATGCGGTGGAAGCCGTTATCACGGATGTATGCTACGCTTTCGCTGATCCACTCCACCAACGGTTCGGCGGCCCTTACGAAGTTCCCGACGGATGCCGAGTTGACGGTGAACAGGTTGGGGAAGCCGACACTCTGTATCCCCATGTACGTGCGCGGCCCCGCTGTGAACTTCTCCTTGAGCGTGAGGCCGTTCTGTCCCTGGATGTGCATTCTGCTCAGGGACCCGGTCACGGCGTCGTAGCCTGTGGCGTAGATTATGACATCGAACTCGAAGTGCGCATTGGCGGTCTGGATGCCGGTGGGCGTGATGCGCTGGATCGGGGCGTTCTTGATGTCGACCAGCAGCACGTTGTCCTGGTTGTATACCTCGTAGTAGCCGCTTTCACAGGGCAGGCGCTTGGAGCCGAACATGTGGTCCTTGGGAACCAGCATCTCCGCCACCACAGGATCCTTGACCCGTTCCCGGATCTTGTTGCGGAAGAACTCGGCGTAGTCCTCGTTGGCCGCGCCTGGCATCATCACGTCGTAGAAGTTGCTGAGCCACTTGGCGAACCCCGGCTCGTCCCACAGCCTCTCATATAGCTCAATCCGCTCCTCTTCAGAGACATCGAACGCCGAGCGGGTGTCGAACTCGTGCATGAATGACCCTGGGGTCTCCATGCACTTCCTGAATATCTCGGGAAAGTTGCGCTTGATTATCTGCTGTTCGTCGTCGTCGATGAGGCGGTTGCGCAACGGCGCGCAGTAGTTGGCGGTGCGCTGGAATACCGTCAGGTGGCCCACTTCCTTGGCTATCTCCGTGATGAGCTGAACGGCAGTGGCGCCGGTACCGACAACGCCAACCCGCTTGCCAGCCAGGTCCATGCCCTCCTTGGGCCAGCGGCCAGTGTGGCACCACGGCCCCTTGAAGTCGTGGATTCCCTCGAAGTCCGGCACGTAATGGGCCGACAGCAGGCCAACGGCGGTGATCAGGAACTGGCCTCGCGCCCGGTAGCCGTCCTCCATTGTCAATTCCCAGCGGTTGGCCTCCTCGTCGTAAACGCAGGATTCTACCCGGGAGCTGAACCGGATGTGGCGTCGCAGATCGAATTTGTCCGCCACGTAGTTGAGGTAACGCTCGTTCTCGGGCTGGCCGGAATAGAGCTCCTTCCAGTCCCACTCCTGCAGGAGTTCCTCGGAGAAGGAGTATCCGTAGGTGTAGCTCTCTGAGTCGAACCGTGCCCCCGGATAGCGGTTCCAGTACCAGGTGCCGCCAACTCCCGAAGCATCCTCAAAAGACTTGACGCTGAACCCGAGATTACGGAACCGGTACAGAGAATACAGCCCGGTGACACCGGCGCCGATGACCAGAACGTCGTATTCCTCGACGTTCCCGTTGGTGGACAAGCCTGTTGCAGTCGCCTGCTGCAAAGATGCCATGTGCATTCCCTCCAGTATTTCTTTCAATCTTCCGTCAAGTGGGATTATACATGGATGAAATAAAATGGGAATGGATATATCTCTTTGGGAAATGCCCTCGATGCCACCGATCTATGTATACAGCGACGTTATGTATACAACGACGCGGGCGGCGTTGAGCCCATCAACATGGCCCCGCCGAACTCGAAGTTGAGGGGCAGGCCCGAGATGTGCTGGCCGTGAACGTGCAGGTCCCGGAAGTAGCGCTCCAGGCCAACCGAGCGATGGATCGAGTTGGTGCCGGCAGCACTGAACAGCTTGTCGGCCACGGCGATGGACTGGCGGATGGCGTGGGTGATGGCTAGGCGAGTCCGCATTGACTTCTCGGACAAGTCCGGGTCGCCATTCACCTGTGCTTCCCACAACGTGCTGGCGGTATCAAGCACGTAGCGCCTGGCGCTGTCGATCATGGCCTCGCACTCGCCGACTACGATCTTGATCTGCTGCCTGTCCCGCAGCAGAGTGGGCGAGTCGGTCGAGCCGGAGTCAGTGGCCAGATCCACGAAGGTGTTCATCGCTCCCCGCGCCATCCCCAGGGTGTTTGCCGCCGAGAGGGTCCAGCCGAAGACGATTGACGACTGCGCCGGCGTGTACAAAGCACCATCGTAATGGGAAGGGTCGCCACGGGTGTAGGTGTGGTCGTGCGGTACGAAGACCTCGTGGTACTCGGCGTCGTGGCTGGCAGTTCCCCTCATACCCATGGTGGTCCAGGTGTTCAGCACCTCGCCCTTCGCCACGGGCAGCACCACCGTTCGCATCATCTGGGCGCCATCGTCGTAGAGTACCGGGCCGGCGTCATCCACTACCCTGCAGGCCACGAACAGGGCGATGGAGTGATCGATGCCGCTGAGAAAGTTCCAGCGTCCCGAAACGATATACCCGCCGTCGGTTACCTTGGCTGTACCCCCGGCACGCGCCGAACCGGAACCCAGGACTATCGGCGGGTCGCCGAAGATCTCCCTGACCGCCTTGGGGGAGATGCGGGCGACCGCCGCTGAGACCGCTGCGCCGTTAAAGACGCACCAGCCTGCCGAGCCGTCTGCCTGGGCGATCTCCTCCACCACGTGGAATGCGGTGATGGGATCGGTTTCCGGGCCGCCCAGTTCCTTGGGGACGTACAACCCGAACAGCCCCTGCTCTGCCATTTCGTTCGCCAGTTTGGTGGGGAGCTGGCATTCAACGTCCATGTGGTCCCGGCTTGCCGTGATTGCCGGGGCAAATTTCCTTGCTGTTTCGATCAGGTCCGTGGCCAGGATAACGGTCATAGGGCGTTCGGCTCCCGACAATGATGCCCCATTATAGCCATATCGGCCGCCGCGCCCAACCCTGACAACCACGTCGCACGGTGATCACACTTGGATGCGCACCCGGGTATACCCCCCTCGCCCGGCCGGGACGGAATGAGACACATCAGGCCGGGACGGGACGGGAATAGAAATATTCTGTCCTGTCGGGGGCCAGGAGAGGGGCGCCGTATCGGCTTCGGCGCACTATCCTATGCCGACAGTCATACCCGACTTGTCATCCCTTCACGAAACCGCCTTTGACAAGTGCGCCAGTCCTGCCGAGGCTATGTTTGCGGGTTGATTACTTACTCACAAAATGTTAGTCTGTCGTGGATTATTGTTGCCGCAATCTGGAGGTGGAAAAACCTATGGCAGACCAGGTGACTACACAAGATATTGCCCTTATGGCTCACCTGATGCGGCGGGCCGGTTTCGGTGCCCGTTACGACGACTTGGTGGAGCGGTCGGAAAAGGGATACGATGCGACCGTGGATGAGTTGCTGAATCCCGGCGACCACCCCAATGGCCTGGACCTGGATCTGGCGGAGAGGTCCTTCATCGAGTGGAGCCACTTCACTCGCGGCGTGCCGGAGTACTTCGCCTGGCGGCTGATCAACTCACGCGCACAGCTCGAAGAGAAGATGGTCCTGTTCTGGCATAGCATTTTCTGCACCGCCGACAGCAAGGTGCAGAGCTACCCGACCCATTACGACCAGTTGGAAATGTTCCGCAAGTACGGAATGGGCAGCTTCCGGGACCTGCTGGTGGAGGTTTCCAAAGACCCGGCCATGATCTTCTTCCTGGATAACTGCCTCAGTCACAGGGAGTCCATCAACGAGAACTACGGGCGGGAACTGCTGGAGCTGTTCTCCCTCGGCGTTGGTAAGGACGGCGATTTCAACTACAGCGAGGACGACGTCAAGG
The DNA here is from genome assembly GCA_965249355.1 of Dehalococcoidia bacterium. Classification (GTDB taxonomy): domain Bacteria; phylum Chloroflexota; class Dehalococcoidia; order Lucifugimonadales; family UBA3495; genus VXOI01. The sequence goes on along the minus strand of CBDFLW010000004.1, from coordinate 404,777 downwards.
AATGTGCCCGCGCCTTCACCGGCTGGACCATCTCTAACCCTGTCCCCGGCCAGCCCTACGGCCGCTACCCGGCCAAGTTCCTCTATGTGGCCGAAGACCATGACGACGGCGAGAAGACCTTCCTCGGAGAGACCGGCAACTTCAACGGCGAGGACATCATCGACATCATCGTGAAGCAGCCCGCCGCTGCCCGGTTCATCTCCCGCCACCTTTACAGCTACTTCATCGCCGACGAGCCCGGCGTGCCTTCCTGGATGGAGACGCCGCCGCAGGACCCGGTGACCATCGAGATGCTGGAGGAGGAATACTACCGCTCCGGCTACAACATCGGTGCGATGCTGAAGCTTCTGTTGAACTCCGACGCCTTCAAGAACGCCCGTTTCCGCCGCATCAAGAGCCCGGTGGAGACGGTCATTGGCACCCTGAGGATGGTGGGCGAATGGACCCAGCCCAAGCCCGGGTTCGAGTTCATCTTCGACGAGATGAAGTACATGGGCCAGGAGTTGTTGAACCCGCCCTCCGTGGAGGGTTGGCACACCGGCAGGGAGTGGATCGACGGCGGCACCCTGGTGCACCGGATCAACTTCACCGCCGATTTCCTGGGCGATACCAATTTCCCTGGCATCAAGGACATAATCGGAAAGTTGGCCGACAAGGGCCCTGCCATCACCCCGGAGGAGATGGTGGACGGTTGCCTGCAATACCTGGGCCACTACGAGATATCCAAGGAAACTCGCTCAATGCTGATGCGGCGGGCGGCCACGGACGACGTTGTCCGCACGGACACCGCCGGGTTCCCCAAGGAAGTTGGCGAGATGCTGCAACTGATCGCCTCCACCAAGGAATACCTGTACGCCTAGGTCAATCAGCAGACAAAGGAGGAGCGGGAAGTTGGAGGGATTAGCTCCCCGCTCCTCGGGGCGACCGAGTAATAGAGAAGGAGACGGCAAACAGCCATGACGACCAACAAGAAAGACCGGGTACTGGTGGTTCTCCAGATGTCGGGCGCTTACGACGCCCTTAATACCATCATCCCCTACAACGACCCCCTCTATAACGACCACCGCCCGGCAGTGAATGTTGCCCCGGGCGACGTGCTGCAGATCAACGACCAGGTGGGGTTCCACCCGTCCATGTATCCCCTCAAGAACCTGTACGACCAGGGCAAGGTGGCCGTGCTTCAGGGTATCGGCTATCCCAATCCAAACCGCTCTCACTTCCGCTCGATGGACATCTGGCACACGGCTGAGCCGCAAAAGATGACCACCGAGGGCTGGCTGGGCAAGGCCGTCCGGGACCTGGACCCCAACCGGGACAACGTGCTGACCGCAGTCAACTTCGGACGCGGCCTCCCCCGCGCTCTGGCAGCCCCCGGTGTCTCCGTTGCCTCCGTCGGCGACCTGGAGAGCTATGGCGTGCTGACCGGTATTGACGGCGAAGACCAGCGGATGGAAGCGCTGGACATCTTCTCCAAGATGTACTCTCCCCTGATCGGCACCGGCCCGGCCAACGACTACCTGTCCCAGACCGGCTTGGACGCGCTGAAGGGCGCCGACATCCTCAACACCGCGCCGGACACATACTCCTCCTCGGTGGAGTACGGCGGCAGCCCATTTGCCCAGTGGTGCAAGAGCATCGCGCAGGTGCACCTGGCCGAGTTCGGCACCCGCATCCTCTACACTGGCCTGAACCCCGGCGCTTTCGACACCCACGCCAACCAGAACATCGCCTTCCCCAAGCTGTGGCAGGACGTCACCACCGCCACCGCCGACCTGTACGAGGACCTGAAGGAGCACGACTCCAGCCAGGAAGTGGTCATTCTCATGTTCACTGAGTTCGGCCGCCGGGTGCAGGACAACGGCTCCGGTACCGATCACGGTTCGGGCAGCGTTGCCTTCGTCATCGGCGACGGAGTCAAGGGTGGCGCCTACGGCGACTACCCGTCGCTGGAGCCCTCCAGGCTGGACGAGGGCGACCTCCGCTGGAACAACGACTTCCGCAGCACTTACGCCGAGTTGCTGGACAAGTGGATGGGCCTGGACGACAAGGCCATCCTCGGCGCTAGCTACGAACAGTTCGACTTCATCAAGTAAAGACCGATCTACCAAACAGGACGCAGAGAGCGGAGAGAACAGAGAAATTCTCTCTCCGCGATCTGCGTTCTCTGCGTAGAGATAGAGGTGAAAATGGTAACGCAGATTGCGCCGATAACTTTCCAGTACAGCCACACCATCGGTCGGCAGGAAGTACGGAGCGGCAACGGGTTTTTCATGCCGGTGGCCATCACCCGCGACCCGCAGAACCGGCTCTATGTCCTCAGCCGGGGCTCTGAAACGCCCGCCTTCTTCCCCTGCAAGCGGGTAACCGTGTTCACGGCGGACGAGGAGTTCATCGAGGACTACGGCCAGAAGGTACCGCCGGATGAAGCAGATCCTGCCACATGCCCCAACGGCAGCTTCATGTGGCCCACCTCCGTAGCCCTGGACAGCGAAGGGAACACCTATGTGTCCGACGAGTGGCTGCAGCGCATCTCCATCTACAAGCCCGGCCAAGGCTGGACCGGGATGTGGGGCACCACAGGCTCCGGCGAAGGCGAGATAAACAAGCCGTCCGGTCTCGTATTCGACAAGGACGACAACCTCTACCTCGTGGACAGCTACAATCACCGGGTGCAGGTCTTCACCAGGGATGGCAAGTTCCAGTTCTCCTGGGGATCCGAAGGCGACGGCCCGGGTGAGTTCAGCTATCCTTGGGGCATCGAAATCGACCGCAACGGCGACGTGTACGTGGCCGACTGGCGCAACGACCGCATCCAGAAGTTTGCGCCCGACGGCACCTTCCTGATGCAGTTCGGCTCCCACGGGTCTGGCGACGGCGAGTTCAACCGTCCCACCGGCGTGGCTGTCGACAAGGATGGCATCATCTACGTCACTGACTACAAGAACGACCGCCTGCAGATTTTCGACGCGGATGGCAGCTTCATCACCGAGCTCCTGGGCGAGGCCACCCTGTCCTCTTGGGGCCGGGAGCGAGTCCTCATCGACCCCATTGCGGTGAAAGGACGGTTGGCCGCCAACTTGCTGGAGGAGCGCGAGAAGGCCTTCGCGGGCCCCATCGCCGTGGAGGTTGACGACGAGGGACGGGTCTTCGTCGTCGAGGTGGCGCGGCAGCGTGTCCAGGTCTTCCATAAGCAGACCTCTGTTTACCAGGGCGGCCTGCTGTAGGAGTTGCCCTCACTGTAAGGCGAAGCAATGCCGGCCCCGTCTGCTCTGACGGGGCCGGTTTATTTTTGCCGCTACAACCGCATGGCGTCTCGGTTCTCTCTCCCCAGAGGCAGGCCCGGCGGGGGCGCGCAATCGCGTGTACCTGCATCCTCGCATACAGTGAGAAGATGCCCCCACCCTAACCCTCCCCCGGGAGGGAAAGTGGACCAAGGAGAGTCCCTGTCCTCGATCGGGCGTCCGGCAGGTAAGTGGCGGCAGGTGTTACAATTGTCAGGCCAATCTGCCGGAGGTTTCTGATGCCGCCAAAACAATACTCAAGCCCGCCGCCGACCACCATCGACCAAGCGAAGAGCTACACTGCCACCATTGACACCAGCGCCGGTGCCATGACGATTGAGCTCTTCTCCACCGAGGCGCCGATAACGGTGAACAACTTCGTACACCTGGCCCAGGACGGTTTCTACGAGGACTCCCAGTTTCACCGGGTGATGAAGGGCTTCATGATCCAGGGTGGCTGCCCCAAGGGGGACGGAACCGGAGGCCCAGGCTATCGTTTCCAGGACGAGCCTGTCAAGCGGCCCTATGTGCGGGGCACGCTGGCCATGGCCAATGCTGGCCCCAACACCAACGGCAGCCAGTTCTTCATCGTCCACGGCGGCGACGTGGGACTGCCCCCCAACTACACCATCTTCGGGATGATGACCGGCGGCGAGGACGTGCTGGACACGCTGGCCAACTCCCCGGTGGCCCGTAGCCGCGGCGGCGAGCCTTCCGATCCCACCGAGCGCCTGGTGATCAACAACATCACTATCCAAGAGGAATAATCAGGTAGGAGTAATCAGGTAGGCAACGGTGAGTCGCGAGAGGAACGCGAAGGGCCATCATAGCCCTCCGCGTTTTTGCTGTCGCTCCGCTTGCCTAGCCCGGCTCAGCCTGCTGTTCGTCGGCCTGCGGCAATTGCGGTGGCCGCGCCTTCAGGAACAGGAACGCGCCCAGCAGGGTCGTCCCCACCACTAACAGCAGGCCAAGGGCATAGTTTCCCGTTATTTCGTACAGCCAACCAACCGAAGTAGATTGGAATGTAAAGAATATTGAGCCAAGACTCGCAAAAAGGAAGTAAAATCCTAGAATTTTCCCAAGTGACGCCGTGCCGAAGTAGCTGGGGAGTATCGCCAAAACCAGCGGAGCTCGACCCCACCCATGCCCAGCAATGCGGCGGCCAGGAAGTACGCCGGCAGCATACTGCCAGCGAGAGCCAACACGACCAACCCGGCAGCCGGCAACGAGGCAAACAGTGCCAGCGCGAAAGGCTTGGAGTTGCGGCCCCCCACCAGCCCTCCTACCAGGGTAAAGCACAGCCCGACACCGCCCGTTATTAATGAGGTAGTGAAGATGTGAGCAATGTCAATACCCTCGTCCTGCATCATCAGGCCCAAGTGCGGCGCGATGGAATGCATGGCGGCAGAAGCCAGAACATCGCCAATCAAAATGAACCAGAAGGCGCGGCTGCGGAGGGCCTGACCCACTGAGAAGCCAACCTCGAGCGACTCTTCCGGTGAAGGGCCGCCGTCAGGAAGCATTCCCATGTCCTGCGGCCGGTTTCTCACCCTGGAGAAAACCAGGGCGGCGGCCACAAGGATGAAACCAGCCACCACGAAGGCAGTGGGTCGCCATCCCACTCCGCCGGTAACGCTCCAGTCGATGAGCGGGACCAGGGCTAACGCCGTGATGGGGGCGGCCAATAGGGAAATCGCAATGGCGGTGGTCCGGCGGCGTACAAACCAGTGGTTGAGCATAACCGTCATCGGAATGGAGCCGCTCAAAGACTGCCCCGCCGCCATGATGAAGTAAGCGGCGAATATTCCCCAGTAGTTTTGGATGAGAGCGAAAAATACAAAGCCTGCGGCCAGAATGCCGAGGCCAGGCAGAATCACCCGGCGCGGGCCGAAACGGTCGACCAGATAGCCTGCCAACGGGCCGATGAGTGCGCCCTCGATGCGGGTCATTAGCGGGACCAGGCCCAGTACCACATAGGACCAGTCGAATTCCCGCTCGAACGCCTAGATCAACTCGGACTCGGCGTGGATCAGCGGCACGGTGGCGACGGCTATGACCGCGCCCGCGATGAGCGCCAGCCACCAGCCGTAGAAGATGCGGCGGCTTGGAGCCCCTTGGTTCTCCCCTTCGGCCATGCGCGTTATCCTGTGCCGTGCCGATCAGGCGCAGCAAGCTGAATGAACGCCAGTTTAAACCGGGCAATCCTGGTCGTGCCTCGAGGGCCACTCGCCGCGAACCCGCCGCGTCGGCAGCGGGGGCGCAGGCCTCACTTAATGGCCGGTATTGCCTCCACGGAACGGGATGCCAGGGGCTTTGGCCGGGCGGCGGCCAAGAAGCAGATGGCGCCGATCAAATTGAGTCCGGCCAAGATCAGGAAGGCCATGTCATAGCTGCCGTACTGGTCGTACATCCAACCCGCGAAGGGCGAGGCGATCAGCAAGAGCAGGTTCATTGGGACCGTTGAAAACCCGAGTATCTTTCCAAATGACCCCGTGCCGAAGTAATCGGCCCTGATGGCCACGGTCAACGGATTGCGCCCGCCGAATCCGGCCCCGAACAGTATTCCGAAGAGGTAGAACATCGGCAGGGTGTCCGCCACGACAAGCACCAGCACTCCGCCGGCCTGAAGCGTCGTGAAAAAGGCCAGGCCCACCCGCTTGGACATCCGGTCGCCGGAATAGCCGCCCACCAGCTGAAAGACCATGGCGACTGCAGTATAGACCGATACCACCCATCCTGCGTCCTGCCCGCTGAAGCCCTTATCCACCATCAGGAGGCCCAGATGGGTCATGATGGCCAGGATGACCATCGAGGTGAACCCGTGGCCGAAGGCGATCAGCCAGAAGGCCGGTGTGCGCAACGCCTCAGACGCCGTCAAATCCTGCTGGCGCGACTGGAATTGCGATGATCCCGTGGCAGGTCCGGCGCCAGTCGCGGGGCGTAGCGGCTCGCCATCCGGCACCTCGCCGTAGTCTCGCGGGTCGTTGCGAATGAGTCTGGCAAGGGGAAACGCCAAGACGACAATGGTAATGCCCACGATCAGGGCCGTCATCTGCCATCCCGGGCGTCCGGTCGAGTCGGCGACCGCCCAAGCGATGGCTGGAATCAGCAGCAGGGCGCCGAAGCGGCTGACCACGTTGGCCCATCCGATGGCCGAGGACCGGCGGCGGGTGAACCACTTGTTCAGCATGGTCATCAGTGGTATCCAACTGCCCAGTCCCTGCCCCACTGCCATGAAGACGTAGGCCACGTAGAACATCCAAAGGCTGTCTACGCGGGAGAAGAGGACCCAGGCCCCGCCCAACACGAGAAGGCCGACCAGCACCATCCGGCGGGTTCCAACCCGGTCGACCAGGTAGCCCTCCAGCGGGCCGATCAGTCCGCTTTCAACCCTGGTCAGCGTGAGGGCCAGTCCCAGCTGGGCGCGCGTCCAGCCGAATTCACGCTCCAGGGCCACGGCCCACACGGCCATGGCGTGGAAGAGCGGTACCGTGGCAATGACCATCACAAGGCCGGTGATGATGACCAGCCACCAGCCGTAGAAGACCCCTTGCCTGCCCTGTCCTCCGGGGTTACTGGATTGCGGAGAAGAGAATAAGCCGAGAATGTCGCCGACTCGCTTTAATCGAACTTATCGAATATGATGATTAAAGGGCTAGTATACCATTAGATATGCCGATACTTCAGCCTGGAAACCCATAAGTCCAGGGTCTTTCATCTGTCCCCTCTCCCTCCGGGGGAGGGTTAGGGTGGGGGCGTTCCCTTTCGTGAGCGGCCATCGTATAACCCCGGCATTTCGCCCTCACCCCAGCCCTCTCCCGGAGGGAGAGGGAGAACTAAAAAACCCTGCCTGTAGGTCGCAGGGCAATCGTTTTCGGATGGCGCACCACAGCAAGTCGAGTTTTTACGCCATCATTCCTGTTTATGCACCCTCTGTATGCACCGTCATTCTCGCGAAGGCGGGAATCTCGGGAAGAACTCCGTGCATGTTGCCGGTTACTTTTCACCTGCGATTCCCGGTTCTGGGTCTTCCGGTTCCGGGTTGCGGGTCTCCAGCCACAGCTGGTAGGCCCGGTTCCGGGGAATGCCAAAACGGGCTGCGGCACCGGCCACTGCATCCCGCCCGCTGGTTCCGGCACCACGCAGGTCCGAGAGAAACCGGCGAATCTCCCGTTCGTCCTGTTTTGTCTGCGAATCAACCGGCTGGTGCTGTTCTGAACCCCCAAACACAATGACGAACTCACCGCGAGGCGACTCGAAATACGCCAAGGCCTCCGAAGCGGTGCCACGGAACACCTCCTCGTGCAGCTTGGTCAACTCCCGGCACACCGCCACAGGCCTGTCCCCGAAAAAGAGCGCGGCATCCTCAAGAGTTGCCCTGACCCGGTGGGGGGCCTCGAACAGCACGACCGTGAAGGGGCTGGAGGCGGCCTCGCGGAGCCTCTCCTGGCGTTCACTGCGACGGCGGGGGAGAAACCCAAGAAACAGGAAAGAGTCTGCCGGCATTCCCGAGACCGCCAGCGCGGTGGTGACCGCCGAGGGGCCGGGCACCGACTCGATCCGCAGGCCCATCGCTGCGGCTGCCGCCACCAACTCCCGGCCCGGATCGCTGATGCCAGGCATTCCTGCGTCGGAAACCAGGGCGACGTCCCCCACCTCCAGCGCCTGCAGCACCGGCTCAATGCGCTCGCGCCAGTTGTGCTCGTTGAAGCTGATCAAACGGGGATGGGCATCGATGTGAGCTAGCAGCCTCCGTGCCACCCGCGTGTCCTCGGCAGCAACCAGCCACACGGACCGGAGGACCCTGGCCGCCCGCGGCGAGAGGTCCTCCAGGTTTCCAATAGGCGTGCCAACGACATAGAGGGTGTTGGCCCCGATTCCCGTTGCTTGATTCAAAGCGTGGCGCTCTTACAGAAGGTGTTGGCCCCGATTCCCTTTGCTTGATTCAAGGCTTGGCGCTCTTACAGAAGGTGTTGGCCCCGATTCCCGTTGCTTGATTCAAAGCGTGGCGCTCTTACATGGGAGAGTCTCGTTTTGCATCGCGCTACCTATCGTATATCATGCGCAGACTGAAATACGCCGGGGCTATACCATAGTCATCGTCGGCTCTGCGCTCGCCCTTTTGGGCGAGTCCATATCGATTTAATTCCAGGTAATTCCAGGAGGAACCATGGCGAAACTTACGGGAGGGCACCTTTTCATACGCTGCCTGAAGCAGGAGGGCATCGACAAGGTGTTCACCATCGTTGGAGACACGATCCTGCCACTGGTGGACGCAGCGGAGGACGAGGGCATCCAGTTCATCGACGCGAGACACGAGGGCGCGGCCCTGCACATGGCCGACGGCTACGCCCGCATCACGGGGCGTCCGGCGGTAGGGATATTCACCGGTGGCCCGGGCTTTTCCAACGCCATATCCGCCCTGCCGGCCATCTACACCTCGGAGAGTCCGGTGGTGTTCGTGGCCGGATGCGCCGAGCTTCCCGAGAAGGGCATGACCGCTTTCCAGGAAATCGACCAGGTCGGCATGGCCGCCCCGGTGACGAAGGGCTCGTGGCTGATCCACGACAAGAAGCGCATTCCCGAATACGTGGCGACGGCCTTCCGCACCGCCACAACCGGCCGCCCCGGGCCGGTGCACCTGACCCTGCCCCTCGATCTGCAGGAAGCCGAAATCGGCGAGGACGAACTGCCGCAGTATCTGCCGCAGGAGTACCGGACAATGGGCCGCCCCCAAGGCGATCCCACGCTGATCGAGGAGGCGGCGGCACTCCTCAGGGGAGCGCGGCGTCCGGTCATCATCGCGGGCAATCCGGCTCGCTACTCGGTGGCCCCGGAGCAGCTGGAGAAGCTGGCCGAGACCACCGGCATCCCGGTCTTCACCGTCGAGCAGGCCCGGGGGCTGCTCGACGACGAGCACCCGCTGTGCTTCGGCTACGCCGACGGCGCGTTGAACCCGACTGCACGGCGCTTCCGGGAGGCCGACGTGGCGGTCCTGCTGGGCAAGCGGCTGGACCATCGCTACCGGTACGGCGGCGTGTTCTCTGCTGACGCCAAGCTGATCCAAGTGGACCCGTCTCCGGCCGAGATCGGGCGCAACCGGGGTGTGGCAGTTGGCATACAGGGCGACTTGGGAGCGGTGGTGGAGCAACTCACGGCCGCACTGTCGTCGTCACCGGGCGAGTCCAAGTCGGCCTGGGTGGAGCAGCTGCGGCAGGACCGCAATGCCTGGAACGAGGAACTGCGCAGCAAGGCCACGGGGGAGTCGCCGATGCACCCCCTGGACGTCTACACGGGCCTGGAAAAACACTTGGACGAGGACTCGGTGGTAATCTTCGACGGCGGCGACTACGTGCAGTGGGGCCGCGCATACATCAAGGCGCGGAAGCCGGGGCACTTCATGCGCCTGGGACCCCTCAGCCACCTGGGAGCCGGCATCCCCTACGGCATGGCCGCCAAGCTGGCCAATCCTGACGCCAAGGTGCTGGTCTTCATCGGAGACGGCGCATTCGGCTTCTATTCCATGGAATACGACACCTGCATCCGGCACAACCTGGCCATCACGACGGTGCTCGGCAACGATGCCACCTGGGGGATCGACAAGACCTTCCAGGTCGCGTACTTTGGCCGCGCCGTGGGCACGGATCTCAGGCACATCCGCTACGACAAGGTGGTGGAGGCCATCGGCGGCTACACCGAGCACGTGGAGGAACCAGGCGAGGTGGCAGGAGCCGTACAGCGGGCCCTCGCGTCGGGACGGCCATCACTGGTCGACGTTTCAGTACGTTCCGGGGCCAGCCCGTTGGCCTCGGCGATGATTGCCCGGCGCACCGGCGGCTGATCAAGCCGGCTTCGTCGAAATACCGAACGGGTATATCCTTGTTTAACGAAGTTTAACGAAAAATTACAACGAATTTTCGATAACGCCACATATCCGGGCCTACGCTAATATGTATGGCGTTATCGAATATCTAAATCAATGTGCCATAAGGCTTGACAATCCAATTGGTGCGAAGTTATCGTTGCGGACAAGGCAAACCCCGCGTTGCCCGGCATAACACATTTTGGAGGGAAAGTATGCTAAAGATAGGCCATGAGGTTGTTCGGCCTGGCAAGTACCTCGGCGAAGAATCCGTCACCATTCAGGTTCCCGAAGAGCTGGAATCCGTGCCCGGCATTCCTCTCACCCCCCGCGAAGTTGACTGGTACGCCAGGGAATATCCCTTGGAAACCATGAACATCACTGAACGGGCCTCGCGCGACTGGGCCAACGCCATCCGCGACCAGCACGTTGAGATGCGTGAGATCCGGAAGGAGCACGACCGCCTGAACCAGCCGCTGATTCTGGCCGCCCGCATGACTGGCGACCAGGAGCCCACGGCTGAGCCCACCGGCGATGACGTAACCGAGGCCATCAAGAACAAGGCCCGCGAGCTTGGTTACATCGAAGTCGGCATCACTGCCTATGACCACCGCTACACCTACCAGAGCAAGAAGGACTGGGTCAAGTTCCCGCACGCCATCTGCATGGCCTACGAACAGGACTTCGAGCCCACCCAGACCATCCCCAGCATCGACGCTGAGATAGTTCACTCCAGCACCTACCGCACCGAGGGCGCGGCTGGTCTGGAAATGGCAAAGTACATCCAGGGCCTCGGCTATCGGGCGCAAGTCCACAGCCCCAACGACAACACCGGTCCCTACATCCCGATGTTCGTCGCTGCCGGCCTCGGCTCCCTGGGTGCCTGCGGTTACCTGCTGACCCCGCACGTCGGCTCCCGCTGCCGCCTGATGATTATCACCACCGACGCCAACGTCCAGCATGACTCGGCAGTGGACTACGGTATCCACGCTTTCTGCCAGGTCTGCCAGGTCTGCGTAAACCGCTGCCCGGGCCGCGCCCTGATGCGCGACAAGATCTGGTGGCGCGGTATCGAAAAGAACAAGCTCTACTTCAAGCGCTGCCGGCCCGTAATGGCCCGCTACCTGGGCTGCGGCATCTGCATGAAGGTTTGCCCGATCCAGAAGTACGGCATGTCCACCGTGATGGAACACTATGCCGCCACCGGTCAGGTGCTGGGCAAGGGCACCCACGACCTCGAGGGCTACGAGCTCGAGGGTAAGGGCTACTTCGGCCCCGGCGAACTCCCTGTCTTCGAACGCGAGTTCTTCTCGTCAATGCCTCACGGCGACACCGAGCAGTTCGCTTTCGACTCCTTCCGTGACCAGGCCATGGATAACGGCGGAGAGATCACCAGCGATATGATCGAGGAGCTGCGCTCCCAGGTCGCCCGCGGCCTGCAGCAGTCCCGCGACAACATCGGCATGATGCAGGAAGAAGACTACATCTAGCCCTCACGTCTGCATCGTCTCCAACCCAGGCTTTTCAGGGGCCGACAATTTGTCGGCCCCTGCTTCTTTGGCCTGTCACGTTCTATGATGACGACACACTAACGATTACCCTCGCCACGCGAGGAATGACATGAGCACGAAATTCCCGGTTCGAGCCCAAGGCTTACTCTCCGATAAACAATTTCCCGAGATTCCCCCCGAGGACATAAACAATACTTTCTATCTCAATGAGCCTGCCTACTTGGCGTCGCTCATAGCCTACTTCGGGAATCCGGATAGCACCATTGTGACCAGCGAAGCCCCTGTTGGCTGGAACACCAGTCAGCGAACGGGCCTATTCGTGTCTGACCTGCTGATTGCATTTGACGCCGATACGCGGGCGCTCCGCCGGGACATGGGATGTTCCATCCAAAGACAGGGAAAGGCGCCCGAATTCGTGCTGGAGATTGGTTCGGCAAGCACGGGAGAGCGGGATGATACCGTCAAGCGCATTGGCTACGCTGCCTTTGGCGTCGCCGAGTACTGGCGGTTCGATCCGTCGGGCGGCCAGTTCCATCAGACCCACCTGGCCGGCGACAGACTGGTGAATGGCGAGTACCAGCCCCTTCCCATTCGCAGGTCGGACGACGAGTATTTCTGGGGACACAGCGAAGTGTTGAACCTCGACTTGTGCTGGGAGCAGGGCGAGCTTCGCTGGTACGACCCAGCGGGGCAACGCTACCTGCCCTCGTTTGATGACGAGCGGGCTGCCCGCATCGCTGCCGAGGCACGCGTTCGCGAGTTGGAGGAACGGCTGCGCCAAAGCCAGGAGCCAGGGACCACGTAAATCAGGGCAACATTGGCCGCCGGGACCGGTGCCTATTTTGACATGTTCGGGATGAAGAGCTTCATTGGCACTGAGTAGCGAGATGAGGGCATTGAGATCGGGTATGGCTCTGATCGCCCTTGCGTCGGCATTCTCGGCGATGGTGGCGTGTCATGCCGTTGCGCCTACTCCGGTGATCGAAACCGTGTCACGGGAGGGCCGACCGACCGCCGCCGTTATTGACGGCGACGCCGGGACAACGCAGTCGCCGGCGATCACATTGCCGCCGCAGCCAACAGTGATGCCAACGGAGGAGCTTCCGCCGGAGGTAGAACCCAACACTGTAGCCACGATTCCTCTCCCTGCTGCTACAACTCCCAACCCTGCCAGGAGATTTCTGCCGGAAGGGGAATCCAACACTGCAACCACATATCATCTTCCTGCTGCTACAACTCCTACCCCTGCCAGGGAGCCACTGAATGGGAATACCATTCTGGTAAATACCCGGCGAGCACTATTCGTGCCCGCGGAGGCGAAAGTAGAATTGATGTTGTCGGGCCATAGTGGCGATTTTCCATTGGGCACGCCTTTGGACTACCCCTTCTACAAAATCTACTACAACGACGAAGTAGCGGAAATGTCAGCCACGACCGGGCAGGTCAAAGTAGGAGTTGACCACGTCGAGCTATTCTGGTTCTTTCTCGATGAGATGGGAGACGAGGAATTTATAACAATCGATAACGTCAGCTATGAGGAACAGTGGGGGCCCATCCGCGCAAAATTGATTGGACTCAGAGCTTTGAATAGTGGGTCAAGTGACTCTACTGCTACGCCTACGCCAGGCCCTAACTACGCCGCTCTCTTGAAGGAGGTGCATCTTCCAAAGGAGATAGATGTCACCCACGTTTTCTTGCATTATGGTTTCGTATGGCCTCCAGGAACAGCTCCAGATGACCCTTATATATACAACGCCTTCTGGTCTGGACCTGTCTATAGGATCACATATAAGGGTGAACGAGTTTGGGTTGCTGAATGGACTGGACATTTCTTGGTTGGAGAGGAGCAACAGGATTTGTTCTGGTTCCTGTTCGAGCAACTTGGGAACGAGCGGGCCCTGATCATCCCTTCAGAATCTTACGAAGAATGGTGGGGGGAAGAGGCTCGAGATAGGTGGAATGACAGGGCTACTCCTCGTCCCACCATTCCAGTTTCGGGAACGCCTACGTTGGTCCCGCCGGCTCCAGGATTTGCTACGCCACCGCCGCCGCAACGGCCACCGCCAGGAACGCGACCGTGAGGGTCATCCGCTCATAGCTGGAAGTCACTCACCGGAACGCCGGCGCTCGCGGGCTGATCCTGCCTGATGGCTCCTGCCAGCTTGGCCAGCTCCGCATCGTAGGTCGCGGGATCGCCCTCGCGCAGGTCGAATATGATGTTCTCAGCGGACATGTTGCGTCCTGCGCGGCTGGTGGGCCGCATCAGCCCGTCGTCCGGGGCAACGAAGTAGAGCAGCCACTGGTCCGCCGACTGCTGCTTGTCGCGGGCGGCCCTGATGTCATTGAGTATGGCCTCGGTGTCCAAGGCCCGTGAGGAGGCGACCACGACCAGCTTGTCGTAATTGCGCAGCCACCTCTCGATCTCCTCCTGATCGGAGGAGCTGAGGCGGGAGACCAGGGCATTGCCGCGTACGTGCTGGGAAAATACCCATGCCTTAACCCCGAGGGCGCCCAGATCGGCGCTCAACTTGCGGGCAAACTCCTCATCGTCGTCGCGGCAGGAAATATAGCATTCGGTCAACGGGGGCTGGTCGGCAGCAATGGACTCCTGCAGTGCAGCGACGGAACCGGGAACGCCCGCCCCGGTGAGGAACAAGGACGGCAACTGTCCGCCGGACCGGTAGACCGTATCGATGCCTATGCTGCTGGGAGCGTCGTGTCGAACTTGTTCCAATCCGATTACGCCGCGAAGGTCGCAGTCCTGCAACACCGTGTAGCCCAGCGCCGACCCGCTCAAATCTGCTCCGCTCATCTTGCAGCCCCATATCCGGGTCTGGAATAGATCGGTATCAGAAAGTACCGCACCTGTCAGATCCGAGCGCACGAGGTCCGCGCCGGAGAAGTTTGCGCCGGTTAGGTTGGCCCCGGACAGCCTGGCGCCGATCATGCTGGTTCGTTGCAGGTTGGCGTTGGTCAGGTTGGCCCCGGACAGGTTGGCGTCGGACAGGATGGCCCGGTCCAGATCGGCTCCTGTAAGGTCGGCGCCGCGGAGATCTGCCCCGCGCATATTGGCGCCGTTGAAACGAGCTCCGGTGAGGTTGGCCTCCCTCAGGTCTGCGTGGTACATGTGGCTGGGATTGAGAAAGCAGCCCGACAGGTTGGCCCGCCGCATCACGGCGCCCATCAGGTCGGAGTTGCGCAGGTCTGCTCCGCTGATGTCCACCTGCGGGGCGCGCACATAGCTCATGTAGGCGGCGTTCAGATCAAGCGGCTCGTTGGGGTTGGCCTCTCGCCAGCGGGCTACATGGTCCCGCCCTCGCCGTACCAGTTGAACGTGATCCATGTTGGCCATAATCGCTGCTCCCGGGCAACATCGAAAATCGTCGGAAATTGAAACAGCCAACCGACGGGCGGACCTCCAATTGGAACGGATCGCAACCGTCGCCGCGAAGCGGATTTTAGCACACGAACAGGTCAGGCGCTCTCATCCCAGGCCCGGTCCCGCAGGACATGGGTCCGTGGCTTGCTGTCAGGACGGCATCTGGATAACGGCGCGACGGTGGGTGCCCTCGCCGATTTTGCGCTCGCCCTGGTACGCCTCTACGCGAAATGTGAGCCGGTTCCGGTCGACCTCGGTGAGCTCGGCGCTGGCGATAATGGTGTCCCCGATATCTGCAGGAGCGAGATGGCGAACATTGACCTCGAACCCCACCGTGGTCTCTCCGGGGAGCAGGTGCGCCACCACGCTCGCCATCGACGCCTGTTCCATCAGCTGGATCATGGAGGGTGTGCTGAACTTGGGAACATGGGGCGCCACGTTGGCTTCGCTGACCACTGTTTCCATCTGGCCCTGCAGTCCGGCCTTCAATTCTGGGCCTGGCATGATCTCTAGCCTCGTTCTCGTCTGTAATGGGAAAAGTCCATCGCAAAGCGATGTATTATGATAGCAGACGGACGGCCCCCAGGGGGAATGGCGGCGGTCAGGGTGGTATCTCTTTGAAATTAACATCATCCGTCATTCTCAACTATACGCCGTCATTCCCGCTACACCGTCATTCCTGCGAAAGCAGGAATCCAGAGCCCCCGTACGCAGTCGCATAACAGTCATTCCTGCGCCCGTCCGTCATCCCGCCCCTCCACAATGGGTGCCGTTCTGCTTGCTGGCGATGATGTAGACGCGGGGCGTTTTCACGGGGGCTCTGGATTCCTGCTTTCGCAGGAATGACGGCACGCGTAGCCTTACCCATCAGATCAACGCTGACGGCGGGCTAGCGGGTCGGCGAGAAGCAAAGAGCCATCTTGATGGCGCGCCACACGGGCCGGAGGTACGACCGGGCGTCGAGGGCGGTTTGCAGGAGGTCGTCGGCGG
Organism: Dehalococcoidia bacterium; assembly: GCA_965249355.1. Taxonomy (GTDB): domain Bacteria; phylum Chloroflexota; class Dehalococcoidia; order Lucifugimonadales; family UBA3495; genus VXOI01. The sequence goes on along the minus strand of CBDFLW010000004.1, from coordinate 388,754 downwards.
CCACCCACCTGCAGAGGTCGATGTCCTCCGACAGTTCGGGAGTAAGCGGGTCAGTGATCTGACCGTCATATTCCAGCAGGAACCAGTCTACGGTCTTGTTGACGGCGCCGTAGGAATAATAGGAGATGTAGCTGGAACGGCAGAGGGGCGCACGAATGGAGAGCAGTTTCGCGCTGAGCCCGGTTTCCTCGGAAATTTCCCTCACGGCGCAGCTTTCCGGTTTCTCGGCTCCGTGCAGCTTGCCCTTGGGGAGGTCCCATAGATGATGCTTCCTGATCAACAATGCATGGCCGCCGGAGAGCACCAAGCCCCCGGCGGCCCTCATCTGTGGCAGCTCATCTCTATTCATGTATCCGAATCCGCTCCAATATTGCCACCTGTTCTCTGTTTAGCCCGGTGAAAAGGACTCCATCCACCAGCAGGTCGAGGAATTCCTGCTCATCCTCCGATTCGGTCTGGAGAGAAGGGTGAATCAGACCACGCTCCTCGTAACCGAACTGCACCAGCGCGTAATGAATAGCGTTCAGCAGGGCCTGCTGTTTATTGTCTGAGTCTATGATAACCCAAGGCGCGTGTTCGGTGGAGGTTACCAAGAACATCCGCTCCTTGAAGTAGGTGAGCAGTTGCCAGCGTTCTGCGGCCTTGCGGTCATTGACGGAATACTTCCAGTAGGTCAAATCGCTGGTACTGCGCAGCTTGAACCGAAGGTCCTGGGCCTCCTGGGAAACGGAGAGATAGATCTTGATCAGGGTGATGCCCTCGTCTGCCAACCCCCTTTCCCACTCGTTCACGCGGCTCAAGAAGTAGTGGTACTGTCGCATGGTACAGTAGCCCATGGCGGGCTGGATCATTGCGCGCGAATACCACGAGCGGTCAAAGACGACAATGTTGCCTGGTTCGGGCATCATCTTGTAATGCCTGCCAAGCCAGTTGCGCATGGCCTGCGGCGAAGGGGTTCCTTGGGCGATGATCTTGGCGTACCTTGGATTCAGATAGTGCGTTATGCCTGCAGAAAGCCTCCCCTTGCCTGCGGCGTCCCGACCCTCCAGAACGAAAGCCAACCGCTTGTCGTTCTGGATCACCCATTCCTGCAGCGACAGGAGATGCAGACGCAGAGCCCGCAGTTCCGCCCGGTAGGCGGGGAAGGAGAGGTCGCGAAACTCCGCTACATCGTGGGTGTCCGGGGAGGCTGCCGGCAAGATGTCAGCAACGGCTTGCATCGCTTCTACCCACTGTCAGATACGTCTTGTTCATACCTGTATCTGCGTTGCTGCAAATTATGTTAGATACTGTCTAGCGGTAAGTCAACTTGCATCGCAAGCGTCGCAGGGCCCTTCATTTGCTCCCTCTCCCTCCGGGGGAGGGTTAGGGTGGGGGCGTTCCCTTTGGTGAGCGGCCATTGTTTAATCCCGGCATTTCTCCCTCACCCCAGCCCTCTCCCTAAAGGGAGAGGGCGAACTAAAAGACCCGCTTCCTGGGCCCTGTTTGCTTGAACGAAGGATGAGATTCAAGTAACATCTGGCTACGGAACGGTGTGCTTTGTCAACTAAGCGGGATTTAATATCCATCGCGGACCTGTCTCCCCAAGAGACCCGGCAGATCATCGAGGATGCCGCTCTCGGAAAGTCGCGCCGTGGACACAGCCCCCTGGCCGGCAAGTCGGTGGCCCTGCTCTTCGAGAAGCCTTCGCTGCGGACAAAGGTCAGTTTCCAGGTCGCCGTGGATCAACTGGGTGGTTATTCACTTTACATGGGCGGTGAGGAGGTGGGCCTCGGGGTGCGGGAACCGGTTTCCGACGTGGCCCGGGTGCTCTCCGGATACGTGGACTGCATCGTGGCCCGGGTCTTCCGCCACGAGGTCCTGCAGGACCTGGCCGAATACGCCTCGGTGCCGGTCATCAACGCCCTGTCGGACTGGGAACATCCCTGCCAGACCATGGCCGACCTTCTGACCATCTACGAGCACAAGGGCTGGCTGGAGGGGCTGACCCTGGCCTATATCGGCGACGGCAACAACGTTGCCCGCAGCCTTTGCCTGGCCCTCCCGGCCGTGGGAGTGAACTTCAATTGCGCCTCTCCCGCCGGATATGAACTGGACGAAGGGTCGGTGGCAGCGGCCAGACAGCGGGGCAAAGGGGAGGTGCGAACCCTGCGTTCGCCCGCCGAGGCAGTGGCCGACGCAGATGTTGTCTACACCGATGTCTGGGCCAGCATGGGGCAGGAGGCGGAGGGGGAGATGCGGCGACAGGAGTTTGCCGGATACACCGTGGATCCTGCATTGATGGCCCAGGCCCGGCCCGGCGCCCTGTTCATGCACGACATGCCGGCTCATTATGGCGAGGAGGTGCCTCCGGGCATGCTGGAACACGCTCAGTCGGTGGCATACCCGCAGGCGCACAACCGGCTGCACGCCCAGAAGGCGGTGCTGGAGTTCCTGCTGGCCGGGGACTGAATACCACCTTCCCGGTGAGGCAAGGGATGTCCTCGCCCGAACCCTTTCCCGCAGAGGGCAGGAAATGACCACTCAGAGACTATCTCAAAAGGAGGCGAACCAACCAACCCGTCATTCCCCCTGGTTCTTTCAAGCCAGGAGCGGGAATCCATGACCTCGGTAAGCGATTGGCGAATTTTCGGCAATTTTAGTGCGTTTTGAGATAGTTTCTTAAAGCAATTAGACTATGAAGCAAATAGAACAGGTCAATAACCGATGCCTCTTCCCATAGTCGCGATAGTCGGACGCCCCAACGTGGGCAAATCATCGCTTTTCAACCGAATCGTCGGTTGGAGGCATGCCATTGTGTCTGATGTGGCCGGCACCACCCGCGACCGGCTGATGGCCGACACCGCCTGGGAGGGGAGGCGGTTCATCCTGCTCGACACCGGCGGTCTGGAAAGCGACCCGGAGGGGGCCATCCGCTCCAAGGTGCAGGAACAGGCTGAAATGGCCATGTCGGACGCAGACGTGATCATACTGATGACCGACGTTGCCGATGGAATGACCCCCACCGACGCCATCGCGGCCAACCGGTTGCGCGCCTCCGAAAAGCCGGTCGTATTGACGGTCAACAAGGTCGACAACGACAATCGGGAGTTCAACATCCCGGAGTTCTACCAGCTGGGCATGGGTGATCCCAGTCCCATCAGTGCCTACCACAATTACGGCGTCCACGACCTCATGGAGCGGGTTCTGTCCCATTTGCCTGCTGTTACCACAGAGGATGAACTCCCAAAGGAGTGGGAAGACGACGATGACGAGGGCGAGGGCAACCTGCCGGCACTGGAGGAGATGGAGAATGTTCCGCCACAGGCCGAACTGAACCTGGCCATCGTGGGACGTACCAACGTGGGCAAATCTGCGCTACTGAACGCCATATTGGGCCAGGAGCGCTCCATCGTCAGCCCGGTGGCCGGAACGACGCGCGACGCCATCGACACGCAGTTCACCTACCGGGGCCGCGAGATCGTGGCCATCGACACCGCCGGAATGCGCCGCCGGGGACTGGTGGAACAGGGCATCGAGAAATACAGCGTAATTCGCGCCGTGGGGGCCGTGGACCGCAGTGATATATCGCTCATTGTGCTCGACGCCTCGGAGCTGGCCACCGCCCAAGATACCCACATTGCCGGCCTGGCATGGGAGATGGGCCGGGGGGTGATGGTGGTGGTCAACAAGTGGGACCTGCGGGAGGAGCAGGACCGCTACGCCAGGGCCGAGGCCGAGGCTGAGGTACGGGCGCGACTGCACTTCATGTCGTATGTCCCCGTGTGCTTCACGTCGGCACTGCTCCGGCGGGGCATCGGCGGCTTGATGGACACGGCGATGGATCTCTGGGACGAACGGCGCCGTATCGTGGCAAGCAGGGATCTGCAGTTCCTGCTCGCCGACGCAATGTCAGAGCACAGCCCTCCGCTGGTCAAGCGCAACCGTGGGGTGCGGGCCCGCATTAATCGCGTCAGACAAGTCGGTATAAATCCACCCACTTTCCTGTTTACGGTGAATAGTCCAAGGTTGATACACTATACGTACAAGCGGTACATCGAGAATCGAATCCGCGATGCCTTTGGTTTCAGCCGCACCCACCTCAGGCTCGTTTTCCGCAGAGAATGAAACAGCTTCCTGTCATCCTGATCATTCAGATTGCAGCAATTCCACTGCTGGCGGCTGCGGGCGCGGTTGCTGTCGCGTACCTCCCGGGCCAACCCGCCGCTCTGCTGTATCTGGCAGTGGTCGTATTTTCCTACCTCGTGGGTTCGCTGTCCTGGGGATACATGCTGCTGCGCTGGCGATTGGGTATGGACGTGCGGGAATTTGGCAGCGGACGCACCGGGATGTCCAACGTGCTCCGCACCGGCGGCGGCAAGGCGGCGGCCGTCGTGCTGGCGCTGGACATCGCCAAGGGAGTGGTGGTGGTGGTCCTGGCCCGGGAGGTTGTTGGAACTCATCTCGCCGAGGTGGTGGCAGCGCTGGTCGTCCTGGTGGGCCACAACTGGCCGGTTTTCCTGGGATTCAGAGGAGGCCGGGGAATCCTCACCGCACTGGGCGGGCTGTCGATGATGACGCCGGTACCCGCCGCGGTGGCAACGGCGATCTTCCTGCTCACCACTTTCGGGAGCCGCTACATCTCGCTGGGATCGATCGTGGGAGTGCTGGCAGGGGCCGCAACTCTGGTCGGGCTGGCGCTGGCTGGCTGGTACTCCAGCACCTACATGTACTTCGCCGGTGGCGCCGCGGTGATGATCATCTGGCAGCACCGCGACAACATTCAGCGCCTCATCAACGGCAACGAGCGGCGCTTGGGCGCCCCGGCGACTTCGGTGGAATAGCCGGTGCATCCCTCGCAACTTAGAAACTATCCCAAACCACACTAAAATTGCTGAAAATCCGCCAATCGCTTACCGAGGTCCTGGATTCCCGCTCCTGGCTTGAAAGAACCAGGGGGAATGACGGGTTAGTTGGTTCGCCGTCTTTTGAGATGGTTTCTTAATACCCAACAGGCTTTGTGCTATCCTCATCGTACTCCGCTTCCAAGCAGGCTGATCTTGGCCGATCAAGCAGTCGTGATCGGGGCAACAACCTGGGGTACCACGCTGGCGCTGGTGATGGCCGGTGAGGGGTGCCCTGTGACCCTGTTGGCTCGCAATTCGTACGAGCGGGAGAGCCTGCAGTCTGCCCGTGAAAATTCCCGCTTCCTGCCCGGACTTGAATTTCCGGCCTCTCTACGAATTGCTGATGACCCTTCCCAGGTACTGCCGGCCGCAGCGATCGCCGTAATCGCGGTGCCGTCGGACCGGTTGAGGGAGAACGCCCGCCGCATCGCGGCACACCTGTCACCGAGTACGGTGGTGGTCAGCGCCACAAAAGGCCTGGAGTTGCCCAGGGCGCTGCGGATGAGCCAGGTGCTGGCCGAGGAACTGCCGCAGGCCGTACGCCCTGGAATCTGTTCCCTTTCGGGCCCCAATCTAGCCAAGGAGATCGCCCAGGGAAAACTGGCGACGACAGTCGTCGCGTCCGGCTCCAGCGAGGCTGCTGAGCGCGCCCAGGCAGTGCTGCTGTCCAGCCGCTTCAGGGTATACACCAGCGACGACCTGGTGGGTGTCGAATTGGGGGGCGCGCTCAAGAACATCGTGGCTCTCGGCGCCGGGATCTGTGATGGGCTGGAGTTCGGAGATAACGCCAAGGCTGCATTCGTTACGAGGGGACTGGCCGAGATCGCCCGTCTGGGAATAGCAGCCGGGGCCCAGCCGCTGACGTTTGCCGGGCTGGCCGGGCTGGGCGACGTAATCGCCACCTGCGCCAGCCGCCTGAGCCGCAACCGCTATGTAGGGGAGCAGCTGGCGATTGGGCGCTCCTGGCCTGAGATCAGGGATTCGATGGACAACGTGGCCGAGGGAGTGAACGCAACGGAGGCGGCTCTCCAACTGGCAGAGCAATTGGATGTGGAGATGCCCATCGCGGAGACCACCTACCGCATACTGCACGAGGGTCTGTCCCCGCGCGAGGCCGCCATGGAACTCATGCAGCGTCCTGTGGGCAGCGAGTGGTAGCCAGGTCAGCGCAGCCGTCCCAGCTCCAGCCCGGGTACCCGCTCCAGCAGCCAGGCCGCGGCCGAACGGCGGTGGCACGGCGCACCCTCCGGCTCGAAGCACAAGAGGGTAAAGTCGCCGACCCCGGGCAGCCTTTCCAGGAATTCTCGAAGGCCCCGGTCCTGCCCGTGCGAGATGTCCAACTCGTTCCGGTAGCGCACGTCCAGGGCAGCAAAGTCGAAGTCGCCCCGCCGGTACTCTGTGAGCAGCGCACGAGACGGGTAGAGGGCGGGTTGCACCTCCCAATCGGTGCGGCGGCCGCGGGGATGCGCCCTCGAGATGCGGTAGCGGACTCCCACCCAGTGGCGTGTCTCGTAGAAACTGGCGGTGTAGAGCAAGTTCACTCCGGTGAGCGCTTATTCTTCTGCGACAATTCAGGCGGAGGGTGTCCCGGCGGTATCGAGGTCAGCCTGCCTGCGTCGCCGGAGGGCAGGGCGGGCGGCGAAGATGATCGCCCCCACGATGATCACGCTGATGTAGGTGATGCACCTGTCAACCAGCACCAGGGCCGTGGCGGACTCCTTGGCCAGCCCAGCCAGGCGGACCGCCAGCCCCGCGACGCCCGACTCCACGGCCCCGACGCCGCCGGGGGTGGGCACCAGCGAAAGCATGGAGTTGGCCAAGGTCAGGAAAATAACCAGCACCGGTCCGAGGTCGAATCCGAGCGCCATCGCCACCAGGTGCATCCGGCCCATTTCGGCCATCCAGCCCAGCATCCCCAGCGCCGTGGTCTGCACCGGTTTGTACCGTATGGTTGTTGCACCTTGAAGGAATCGTTCAAAAGGAGAGGCCAGCCATCCGGGCAGCCGTCTAAGCAGCATCTCACGTAGCCGCACCAGAAACACCAGCACCGCTATCAGCAGGAGAACCAATAGGACGGTGGTGCCAGTAACCAGCGCCCAGGCCGAACCAACTCCCACCTGTCCCACCAGGAACGGGGCCGCAGCCAAAAGGACCAGAGCAACCAGGATAACGTCCAGCACTCGCTCCGCCAGCAGGGTGCCGATAGCGCCGGAAAAAGCTGCGTCGTATTCCTCGCGGTACAGGTAGGCCCGATAGGCATCTCCTAGTCGCAACAAGCCGATGGAGTTGACGAACCAGCCCAGAAGCACCGCGCGGCTGCAGAACAGGACGCTCGGGACGGTCTCGCGGCCCCCCGAAAGATCGGCCGAATGCTGCAACAGCAGGCGCCAGCGGGCACCGCGGAAAAAGAAGGTGGTGTAGTGTACCGCAAAGGCCGCAACCAGGAGCCAGGGGTCGGCGGAGCGGACCTGCTGCCATGCGACCTGCAGGTCCACGTCGAATCGGGTGACAAGAAACACTAGGAAAGCGGCGGCAACCAGCAGCGAGACAACGGCAGGTAGGGAAACCACTCGCCGGCGCAGGGAATCGAACCGCGTCTGTGTGCCGGCCGCCGGTGTGGAATCGGGTTCTGCGCTGCCTTCACCGTCGGCGGTCATCGGCGCAGATGCCCTGCGGCACTGGAAGCCGGCTGATCAGCCCGGTGCTGCCGGGCCATGGCTAGCGCAGTTCCCGGGGCATGGTAAAGGAGACGTCCTCCTCGACCCCACTGAGCATGGTGACCCGCTCGGGAGCCAGAGCCTCGATCACGCTCTCCACCAAGACCTCCGGGGTGGAAGCGCCCGACGTTACGCCAACCTTGTCCTTTCCCTCCAGCCACTTCGGGTCGATTTCCTCTGGGCCGTTGATCAGGTAGGCCGGCACACCCTGGGCGGCGGCCACCTCGCGCAGCCGGTTGCAGTTGGAGCTGTTCTGGGCCCCGATGACCAGCACCAGGTCCACGCTGTGCGCCATCTTGGTCACCGCCTCCTGGCGGTTGGTGGTCGCATAGCAGATGTCGTTGCGCACCAGCGCCTGCGGAAAGCGATCCTTGATGGCTTCGATGGCGTGGGCGGTGTCGCGAACCGAGAGAGTGGTTTGCGTCAGAACGGCGATCTCCTCGCCGTCACCCCAATTGGGCAGTTCGCTTGGCACGTTATCGTCTACCAGTGTCATCTCCACCTGGCCCATGGTGCCGCGCACTTCCTGGTGGCCCCGGTGCCCCACCAGGAGGACCCGACGGCCCTCGCGGCTGTACTTCTTGGCCTCGTTGTGGACGCGGGTGACCAGCGGGCAGACGGCGTCGATGACCCGGAGGTTGCGGGCCTTCGCTTTCTCGAAGTCCTCGGGCGGCGAGCCGTGGGCTGAGAAAACCACCAGCGATCCCTCGGGCACCTCATCCACCTCTTCCACGGTGATGGCGCCGCGGGACTCCAGGTCGTTGACTACATATGGGTTGTGGACAATCTGGTGCTTGACGTAGACCGGCGGTCCGTATCGGCGCAAGCAAACGTCCACTACGTCAATGGCGCGTACCACGCCGGCGCAGAATCCCCGGGGCGAACTGAGCAAGACCTCCATACCGTCCCTCCTGCATCCGAAACGGACTACAAATGCGCTGGGTATGATAGCACAGCTGCTCAATAATCTCTGGCCAGCAGGTAATTGGTGCTTCGTCCTCTTTCAGGGCCGCGGATGAGGACTCCGTGGTCGAGGAGTGCTGTGATGTCACGTAGGGCAGTGTCGTGGGAGCACTTAACTATCTTTGCCCACTTGGTCGTGGTTAGATTGCCCTCGAAGTCGCCCAGCATCAGGTTTAAGACCCTGCGCTGGCGTTCGTTCAGAGTAATGCTAGAGATACTGTCCCAGAATTTGGCCTTTCCCAAAACTGCAGAGATCGTTTCCTGAGAGCTATCGATGGCCCGTCCCAGACAACTCACAAACCAGTCCATCCAAGCGGTTACATCCATCGTTCCAGTCTGCGTCGCCTCGAGCATTTCGTAATAATCGTTGCGCTCTCGCATTATCTGAGACGACATACTGTAGAAGCGCCTAGGACTGTCCTCGGAGCGAGCCAAGGCCATATCGGCTATGGCCCGGGCGATGCGCCCGTTGCCGTCGTCGAAAGGATGGACGGTTACGAACCACAAATGAGCTAGTCCCGCCTTGAGCACCGGGTCAGTGTCAGGAGGTGCGTTGAACCATTTAAGGAATACCCCCATTTCCTCATCGACTCGTTCAGCATCGGGCGCCTGGAAATGGACCCGTTCCGGTGCTCCCATTCTCTTGCTGGAAACTACCTGCATTGGGCCATCACGCCAAACCCCTACCGCTATTCGCCGATTATCGCTCCATCCGCTGGGAAACAGATCGGAATGCCAAGCGAACAACCGCTCAGTCGTGAGGGTGCGTTCGTATCTGCCAGTGGCGTCCATCATCACCGAGACTATACCTTCGACGTTTTGCGCTTCGGGTGCAGAAACGCCGCCTGTGTCTATTTCAAGGTGCCTTGCTACTGAAGAACGGACCTGCTCTAGGTTCAACACTTCCCCTTCAATCTCACTGCTCTTCACCACGTCCCCGGTTAACATCGCGAGGTTTGTTTCCTGTTGAAGCTCGAAGCCCAAAGACTCCATCCGCCCCACCAGCCTGCCCTGCAGGTAACGCACTTCCGCCAGAGCGCTGGCCAGTTCTTCATGCCGCCAGCAAAGATTGGGCCAGTCCGGTTGTTGGTGGATGTATATTCGCCGCATCATTTGCGTATATTATAGACTTTAATCGCAGCAGGAGCAAATGCTCCACTGTCAGTTCGAAAGCTATTTTACGCGCCGCTTGCGTAGATTACAGGCCGCTGCCGCTACAGGACCTCTACTCCAGCCTTGAGAGAATTGGTGTATTTTACGCACATTGTGCTGTGATTAAGGGTGTTAATCACCGCACTGGGCATAAGTTAACCTCATGGTCAGTTCTCCTTTGGTACGCAAAATATGCGGTGATTGCCTCCCGAGTCGACGCTAGCTATGCGTCGAATAAAGCATTTATTCACCGCACAAACCCGGTTGGCCTCTATGAACGGCTCAACCGTGCAACCGCCGCCCAAGGCTGCCCTGTGCTATAATCCGTCGGCATTTGATACCCCATCCAGTTGCCTCCCGTGGGACAATTGTCTTGCGGAAACAGCCCTTCCGATACAGCAATCCCTGCTTTCCAGGAGGTCCTGTATGGTCAGTATTCGCGACGAGATGGTTGTGTTTTCCGGAAATGCCCATCCGGAGCTGACCCGGTCGGTCTGTGATTACCTGGACATCCCCGTGGGGCAGGCCGAGGTGTTCAAGTTCGCCAACGACAACACCTTCGTCCGCATCCTGGAAAATATCAGGCAGCGGGACGTTTTCATCGTCCAGCCCACCTGTGCTCCGGTCAATGACCACCTGATGGAACTCCTGATCATGATAGACGCCTGCAAGCGGGCCTCGGCCGGCCGCATCACCGCGGTAATGCCCTACTACGGCTACGGACGTACCGACAAGAAGGACCAGCCCCGCGTGCCGATCACGGCCCGGCTGGTGGCCGACCTGCTGACCGCCGCGGGCGCTGACCGCGTGCTGACCGTCGATCTGCACGCCGCCCAGGTCCAGGGATTCTTCAACATGCCGGTGGACGAACTGACCGCCGTGCCCATCCTGACCCAGTACTTCGCCGACAAGGCAATTGAGGACCTGGTCGTGGTGGCCGTGGACATCGGCATCAGCAAGAGAGCCCGCGACGTGGCGGAACGGCTTTCGGCGCCGCTGGCCATCATTGAAAAGCGCCGCACCGACAACAGCGGTCAGATCGAGCTGATGAACGTCATCGGTGAGGTGGAGGGCAAGGTGGCCCTGACCTTCGACGACGAGATCGACACTGGCGGCACTGTGGTCAACGCGGCGAAGGCCCTGCTGGATCACGGTGTGAAAGAGGTGTATTGCTGCGCTTCCCACCCGGTGCTGTCCCGCAACGCTCCTGAGACGATGGCCCAGAGCGCCTTCAAAGAGGTGGTGGTAACGGACACAATTCCCATAAATGCCGATAAACGCAACGGCAAGTTCACAGTGCTGTCCGTGGCCCCTCTTCTCGGTGAGGCGATAATTCGCATCCACAGGGGCATGTCGGTAGGGGAACTGTTCAACAACTAGCCCCAGCTAAAAGCCTGCTATAGGGGCGCGCTGCTGTGCGCCCCTATGAGCTTCAGACGAAAGTCTAAACAGCAACAAGGAGCGAATGACGATGTACGACCTGTTGATCAAGGGCGCCACGGTGGTTGACCCATCGCAGGGACTCCACGGCCCAAACGATGTAGCCATCGAGGACGGCAAGATCGCCCGAGTCGCCCCGGACATTGACGCCGCCGAGGCGTCGCAGGTGGTGGAGGTCAAGGGCAAGGTGGTGACGCCTGGCCTGATCGACCTGCACACTCACGTTTTCGCCGGGGTCAACTCCAACGGCGTGGACCCCAACATCGGCGGAGTCCGCGCCGGGGTCACAACGATGGTCGACGCCGGCAGCTCCGGCTGCGACACCTTCGGCGGTTTCCCCCGGCACATTTTGCCCAACACTGAGACCGAGATCATCTGCTTCCTGCACATCTGCCGCACCGGGCTGGCCACCACGCCCGACATCTTCAGCCCGTCCAGCATCGACCTCGATCACACCGTGGAGACCATCAATGAGAACCGGCACATTATCTCGGGCGTCAAGGCTCGAATGGTCTCACCGGCCCTGGAAATCATGGGCATGGAGATGCCCCGGATGGCCAAGCGCGCCGCCAAGGAGGCCGGGGTCCGCCTGATGGTGCACATCGGCGACACCGAGAAGCGCTACGACGCCAATGTGATCCGTGAGCTGCTGCCCATCCTGGAGGAGGGCGATATCGTTACTCACTACTTCACCGCCAACCCCGGCGGTGTGCTGGACGCCGATGGCAAGCTGGTGCCGGAGGCCCGCGAGGCCCACGAGCGCGGCGTGTGGCTGGACACGGCCCATGGGCGGATGAACTTCAGCTTCGCCGTGGGTGAGCGTGTGGTGGACCAGGGCGTGCTGCCCCACTGTATCAGCACCGACCTGACTGTTCCAGGCCGCGCCCGCACGGTGCACAGCATGACCGAAATGATGACCCGATTCCTGGCCATGGGCTTCACCTTCGACCAGGTTGTTACCATGTGCACCGAAAACCCGGCCAGGGCCGTGGGCGTCGACCACCGGATCGGCACGCTGCACACCGGCAAGCAGGCGGACCTGTCCATCCTCGACATCCAGGATGGCGACTGGGTGGTCTACGACGTGATTGGCGACTCCCGAAAGTCCGATAAGGCAGTGACGCCGGTGATGGCGATCAAGAAGGGCCAGGTCTTCGAGGCTGCCTGGGGCCCCCGCCCCTGGGGCTGGGCGCCCGACAGCGCGTAGGCAGCGAAGGAGAGACCGAATGGGCACATTCTACGTCACTATCCAAGTCGCGGACCGTTTCAGGGAAAGGTACGTGAACGTCGACGCCATGATCGATACAGGCTCTACCTACACTTCGCTTCCGGAGAGCGTCTTGGACGACCTGGGAATCGAGCGGGATGAAACCGACCTCTTCGAATTGGCGGACAACCGTCTGGTCGAATACGACATAGGCGACATCCGCTTGCTTCTGGAGAACCGGGAGCGATATGTCCCGGTAATATTCGCCCCCAATGACGCGACTCCCTTGGTCGGGGCAACCACCCTGGAGATTTTGCGGCTAGGCATAGACCCAGTTGCGGAACGACTGGTGCCGGTAACCGCATTGCGGAAGTAGAGGCAGAAAATAGAGGACGCCAAGGAAACCTTCTACGTTACGATTCAGGTAGCCGACCGCCTCCGCGAGCGGTATGCAAATATAGAAGCGCTGGTGGATACTGGATCAAGCTACTCGTCATTGCCGGAGAGCCTGCTGGACGAGCTGGGCATAGAGCGAGAGGAGACCCGCCAGTTCGAGTTGGCCGATAATCGCATTGTCGAGTATGCCCTGGGAAAGACACGTGTGCGAATCGAGGGCCGCTTGCAAACCGTCCCGGTAATGTTCGCTCCAGACGATACGATGCCGCTGGTGGGCGCTACCACGCTGGAGATTCTGGGGCTGGGCATAGATCCCCTTGCAGAAACGCTGGTGCCAGTGAACGCGTTGGGGCGGTAAAGCTCCAATAGTGACTGTAGGAACCAAGTTTCACTTGTTTAACTCACTGAGAAACTTGTCCACCTCATCGGCAGTCTTGAAATAACCTTCGTAACCACTCCAGAAATCCTTTTTGTCTGCCGGGGCGTCCGGCCAGAGAGTCCAGTTCGAATGTGATTTCGACAACAACTCGCGAATGTCGTCGTTGTTCAGCCCGAAAATTCTAGCCAAACGTTCAGAGTACAACTGGAATCGCAACCCTTTATCCTTGCTGCTCCCGGGCGGCATAAGCTTGAACACCACCTGGGCCTTGCCGCTATCAAGAGTTTCCTTGAAAGATACCCCGCTCTTGGTGGGAGAGACTTTTTTCAGGGCTCCAGCCGTATGATTGGACAGCTTGTCGTATAACTCTTCCACACCGTTTCCGATTGCGATTTCACGAATTTGCTCCAGCGTGGGCTTTCCGCGACCCTGTTGGTCTTTTTCCTGCTCAGGCTCGATCAAGAACACTTGCGCCATCATTTCGCGCCCATCATGACCCTTGAAGTACTGTACGGTAGCCACGTTGATTGGCACATTCATGTCAGCTAGGTAGCGGACGATTCTCTCTGTGCTATCGTCCATTGCTTCGGTTACTATTAAGGCGCGATGGTTCTGGTTGAGAGTCTCGGGCAGTGGTTCCCCAAAACTGGCTTTAAATGCTTCCTCTAACGAACCGTCCAACTTCTTGTATTTCTCGGCTATTTCCACAATCTGATTGGAACGCAGGTCCCTTACCCACGATGCGTAATCCAACCCTTGTGTGTGCGCTTACCTCGGGAGGGGTCTTTCCCTTCTTTAGCTCAACTACAACAAGTGCGCCCGAAGAATCTAGGCACAGCAGGTCAATCTCCCCACCGAAACCGGTTTTTACTTGCCGACCAATTACCAGTAGGTCGGGGTCTAGCATGGAGATGTCGCTTTCCAGCCAGTCTTCCAGCCGCTGTTCCAACTTAATTTCGCTATCGGGTATTTCTGCAAGAGTATTTTGATCCGTTACTTCCCACATTCGAATCTTCTGGGGCATTGTTCAGCTCCTCTGCCCACCCTTCCGCCGTAGTGCCCGCACGACGGGCCGGAGCTTGGCCTTGAGGCTGAACCTCCGGCGCACGTTGTTGGCTATCAGCGGGGCCAAGTGGCGGTTGCCGGCGACCAGGGGGGCAACCCAGGCGCGCAGTTCTTTCATTGTGGGCGTTTTTTGATCCCACGACGGCACCAGACTTTCCAGGGGGTGCCACCGCTTTTCGCCCTGGAAGCGAGTCATTACCGTGCCGCCTGCCTCCTGCACCGCCAGCGCGCCGCCCGCCATGTCCCACATCCGGGGCGCGCCGAAGATTCCGTACTGCATTACGCCCCGGGCCGTCATCGCCAGCTCGTAAGCGATGCTGCCGGTAGTGCGTGGCTCGCCTGCCTTATCGGCCAGCCCGCCTGTAAACCGGTTGGCAGCGCCGAAATATCCTGGCAGTCCGATCAGGCGATTGGGGATGGGCTGCTCCGTCTCCAGCACCTTGACCGGCTCGGCATCGGCCCCTGTGCCCGCATCCAGCGGCGCGATCTTGGTGCCACCGCCCCTGCGGCAGTGCAACACGAAGCCACCGCCGTCGGCGGGCCACGGGATGTACAGGGCTGCCGCCACCGGCCTGCCGCGGTGGATCACGCCAATGGAGGAGGCAAACACCGGCAGGCCGTTGAGGAAGTTGGTGGTGCCGTCGAGGGGGTCCAGCACCCAGAGCGTGTCCTTTGCCGGTTCCTCGGACTGCTGTTCCTCCTCCGTTGCTTCCTCGCCGAGGACGCCGTGGTCCGGGAATCGGCGCTCAATTTCTGCGGACAGGTAAGCCTGGGTTTGCTTGTCGGCTGCGGTCACCGGATCGCGTTGCTTGTCGTCCTTGAACTCGACCTCGATGCGTCGTCCGAAGTGTCCCGCCAGGATTTCGCCGGCGCCGCGGGCCAGTTCAACCGCGTGGTTCTCGATCTCGAGGATCTGCGCGTCGTCAAGAGGCTGCACCATTGACTCACCAACCACACCGTCAATTCCAGTGGCCTACGGGCCGTCGTTCCGGGCGGCATGGCGCAAGGGTAGAGCAGCCCCGGCGGGAGGTCAACCGGCGGGTGTTGGCCGCCGGTAAGGGCTGGTATAATCCGCCGAAGTTGAATCTAATGGCCGCCCCGCCACTGGGGCGATGAGGAACATCAGTATGGACTTGGGGCTGAAAGACAAGGTGGCAATCATCGGCGGGGCCAGTAAGGGCCTAGGGAGGGCCTGCGCGCAGGTGCTGGCCGAGGAAGGGGCGAACGTCGTCATCTGTAGCCGAACTGCAGCAGACCTAGAGCAGGCGGCCGATGAGATCCGGGAATCCACTGGCGCAGAGGTATTGGCGTACCCCGCTGACCTGGACAGGCTCGAAAGCATCAATGGGCTGATAGCCGCTGCGCTTGAGCAGTTCGGGGGCATTGACGTGCTGGTCAACAACTCCGGCGGTCCGCCCCTGGCCCGCTCCGCCACGGCCACCGAGGAACAATGGGAGACGGCGGTGCAGCGCTCACTCATCTTCTTCGGGAGGATGTGCCGCGAGGGCATCCCGCACCTGAAGCAACGGGGCGGCGGCCGCATCATTAACATACTCGCCAGCACGGTATACAACCCCATCCCCAACCTGGCGCTGTCGGGCGCGACCCGCATGGGCGTAGTGGCCTACGCCAAGAGCCTGGCCGACGAGGTGGGCCGTGACGGCATTCTGGTCAACAACGTGTGCCCCGGCTCCATCCTCAGCGAGCGTATGCTGTCCAATGTGACGGCCAGAGCCAACGAGCTGGGCATCAGCGTTGACGAGGCGCTGGCCATGCGCGCCTCCGACACCGCAGTCGGCCGCGTGGGGCAGCCGGTGGAGCTGGCCAACCTGGTGGCGTTCCTGGCCTCAGAGCGCTCGACGTACATCACCGGCACGACGATACTGGTGGACGGTGGCCTGGTCCGCTCGGTGATGTAGTTAGATTCGGTCCCAACTGGTCGTTGACTGGTAACTGTTCAGACTTGAGGGGAATCGGAGTAGCAATCCCAATTAAGCCCACCAATGCCAAACATAAAAGTTTTGCGCAGCTTTTTCAAAAGCGGGTCCCACGTCCCCTAATTTGAACAGTTTCGTTGACTGCCAGGCAGTTGACAAATAGGCAACTCCCCTATATCGTTAGGGCAATCCAGGTTGCTGGAGGGGGCTAGCCGGTAGGGCTGGCGCAAGATAGGAGGCGATGGCCTCCTTTTTTGTTTGGTGCCGAAAAAGGGGGTTGAGCATTAGGCAACCCCCGTGTATACTCAAGGTAATCCAGGTTGCTGGAGGGGGCTAGCCGGTAGGGCTGGCGCAAGAGAGGAGGCGAAAGCCTCTTTTTTTGTTTCCGTTTTTCTCAAGGTAGCAACCTGTTGTTGTGGTGAGACTTTAGCCTAACCGCCTCAATGAACCGGAGGGTTGCCTGGCTGGCCGGGTTGTCAGAGGAACGGCCGTTATCTAGCAAAATCCCCCTCTTGGATGGATGCGCAAACAGGTCGGCCAACTGAAGGCCAGTGATGTTATCTGTCTTCAGGCTCAGCTTGATCTGGCTGCTGCTGATTGACCGTCGTGATTCCTGTACATCAGGCAGACTGCCGCCCTCGGTCATGAACTTCTGAAAGTCCCTTTTTAACTCCCTATCCTCGTTTTTCCCACAGGACTCAGCCATCACATCACCTGTTCCACCAACCAGGCCAAGCCATTGATCGTATATGTTGGTCAGCGCGTTCATGCCATAGCTGTACGGTCTTTTGGTTGGAACCGGGACAGCGTTAAGGTACTCTTCCTTGTCTAGAACCACTGTGATGATCTGACTGACGTAATTGTCGAAGAATAGCAGGATTTTGTCTTCCCAATGGGCAGCCACTTCCGGGTCCCGTAGAACGCTAAATTTCTCCCTACCATTGACAATTTGGTTCCGCACCAGGATCACCGGGTCGTGGGGGAATAATTCCTGCTTGAGGGCCTCGAACTCCGGGTGAGTTCTCGTGCGATAGGTCTCGCTGGCTATGACTACCCCGGTTAGCCCTAGGTAGCGGGCTTCGGGACTGCTCCACTTGGACGGCTCCAACACGTGGTCCCCGGATTCGTCGACGTACATGCGGTAACGGGTTGATTGAGGCATACAACCATAATAACCTATCTCAATCGAATTGATGGGCCATATATCAAGAGCGAGGGCGCGCATGGCATTTCAGCGCAAGCAGGCGGAGGAGCCGACGGACGCGGCGAGCTATTTGGACCGGGGCAGCCGCTATGGGCGGAACGGCGTGTATCACCGCGCCATCCAGGACTTCAACACGGCCATTGAGCTGGACCCGGACCTGGCCGAGGCCTGGTACAACCGGGGTTGCTCCTGGTACGAGGTTGGCGACTTCGAGAAGTCCATCGCAGACCTGACCCGCGCCATAGAACTGGCCCCGACCAACGGTCTCTACTACGGTCAGCGCTCCCTCGTTTATTTCTTCGATGACCAGCTGGAGCTGGCAGAGGCCGACCAGGAGCGCTGCGACGAGCTAAGGTCTGGCGACCAAGCGGATGAGGTCGCAACAGACCGCGGCCAGTAGACTCTGGCGCGCGCCCTAGGCCGCCGCTGGCCTGAAGTACGGGACGCTGATCTGGTCGGTGGCGCGCTCGAAGGTTACTTCTACCGGCATGCCGATGGTGACGTCTCCGGGTTCGCAGCCTACGATGTTGGTGAACATCCGCACACCCTCCTCCAGCTCCACGAGGGCCAGCACGTAGGGGCCCTGGTCGAAGCCGGTCGTGCGGTTCTGGTAGGTTACGGTGAACGTCCAGACGGTACCTTTGCCGCTGGCCTGCACCCAGGACGGGTTCTCCGACCAGCAGTGGGAGCAGATTCCCCTGGGATAGAACTGGTACTCGTTGCACTTGTCGCAGTGCTGGATTAGCAGTTGGCCGCGGCGGCAGGCGTCCCAGTAGGCGCGGGTCTCGCCGACCACGGTCGGCAGCGGCTTGTTCCACTCGGGCATGATTAGTCCCTCCCCAATATGACGGTGCCGCCGCTGTGGCGGGACCCCAGGGCGCCTCCGGTGCCGTGGCACAGGGCGATCTTGCAGTCGGGGACCTGCCGGGGAGTTCCCTCGAACTGGTGTCGCAACTGGCGCGTCGCCTCCATCAGCAGGAAGATGCCGCGCATCCCCGGATGGTTGGAGGAAAGGCCGCCGCCATCGGTGTTGATGGGCAGCTTTCCGCCGATCTTCAGCGCTCCGCCGCTGACGAACTGGCCGCCTTCGCCTTTCTCGCAGAAACCCAGGTCCTCCAGCGTCTCCAGCACGGTGATGGTGAATGAGTCGTAGATCATGGCCATGTCGATGTCGTCGTGAGTGACCCCGGCGCCGGCGAAGGCGGGCTCGTGGCTCTGCTTGGCGGCGATGTAGACGAGATCGCGCTTGCCCGCGCCTTGGTGGGCCACGGCCTCGCCCGTGCCCAGTACCCAGACGGGTGAGTGGCGGCAACTGCGGGCGACCTCGGGGGAGGCGACCACCACCGCGCCGCCGCCGTCGGTGATGACGCAACAGTCCATCAGGTGCAGCGGAGACGAAATCACCCGGGAGCGCATCACATCCTCGACGGTAATCTCGTCTCGGAACAGGGCGTCGGGGTTCAGGGAGGCGTGGTGGCGGACCGCCACGGCGATCTCGGCCAGTTGCTCGGGGGTGGTGCCGAACTGGTGCATGTGCCGGTTGGCGATCATGGCGTAGAGGCCAACGGTGGTCAGGCCGTACAGTTCCTCGAAACTGTCGGGAGACGGGTCGAGGCGCGGGTGGCCGAACCGGCCCACGCCGCCGGTGCCGACGGACACGCCGCCGGAACGGGCCAGGGTGCTGTAGGTGATCACGGCGCAGTTAATGCGCCCGGCGTAGATGGCATTGAGAGCGTGGGCCAGGTGGAACTCGAAGGAGCCGCCGCCAACGGTCGTGTTGTCGACGTGCTTGGGATACATGTTCAGGTAGTCGGCCAGGTTGAGTCCGCTGTTGCGGACCGACATGGACGCGGTGAACAGGCCGTCGACGTCCTTCTTGGACAGCCCGGCATCGTCCAGTGCCTTGATGATGCTCTCGCCCTGAATCTGGAGCTCGCTCTTGTCGGGAGCGTAGCGAGTGACGTGTTCGTGGACGCCCACAATAGCGGCGGCCCGTCTGAGGTCAACCATCGGCAGGATACCTCCGGGAGTGGTAGACTATTTAAGATTTGCAGGCATGGACGACATACTCGGTTGTCATCAGTTCCTTGAAACCGGCAACCCCATAAGGATAACGTCGCCGGTCAGTCCTGATAAGTCGCTCTTCGATACGTACATTAGAAAGTCCCGACTGTTTTAGCATAGCGGCCAGCATCTCCGCTAGGGGTATGATATGGCCTTTTACGACATTATTGCCCACTACAAAAGACGCTTTGCCGTCCTGTCTTAGAAGTTTGTGAAACTGGGCCACAACGTCTTGCAATTCGATAATATATTTGCAGAGATTCCGATGCGTCGCCGGCGAAATTTCGGCTATAGCATCTATGTCCCCGCGGTAGTCCGGGACGATGCTATAGCACTCGGCTACGATCTCATCGCCGCCTTTGCTGCCCGACATTAGCCCTAGGTAAGCTGATCTGCCCGGGGGTTGACGCTCTGGCCAGAGCCACCATTGGCTGAATTTGTGAGATCTAGGGTAATCAATGGCGTTGAAGTATGGAGGCGAAGTCAGGATGTAGTCAATGGAGCCTGGGGCAATGTGTCCCAAATTCTCTTTCGTGTCTCCTTCGATTATTTTCCATGACACGACATGATTCTGACAGTACGTATTAAGGCTTCTTAGCCGCGCCAAGATGTCTTTGATGGTTCTCCTAAAGATCCTGATTTGTGAGGCTATCGTGACATCCTCACGCATCACCCGGTGCGGACGGGAGTGGTCTATGTCCCTAGCTAAGCTGATGGTATTAGGCCATTTGCGAATAATTGAGGACGATATCGCCAGTTGAACCACAGACTGATAACGAGGGGCTTGGAGAGATTTTGACATTTCTACCAGAACGGCTAACACGGCCCGCTGAGCAGGAGTGAACCAGAAATCAATAGCGACGTTTTCTGGGACAATCCCCTTAAACCCGTTGAGGGAAAATTCGGCACCAGCAGACCAAGAGTTCGACAAGATTTCAGCCGAGGACAATTCGACTTCTACAAGTTCCAACTTTCGGTTGACTATAGCTGAAATATCGTCCAGTTCGTCTACGCCGTATGAGGTCAAGGACACTTTGGCGATTAGACAGGCAATTGGGTCAACGTCTATCCCAATGCCATTTACGCCCAACATCCTTGCCTGGACTGGCCCGGTGGCAGAACCGACCCAAGGATCCAGAAGAGTCCCCCCTCGCTCCATATTCTCCAATATGGACTCCCGTGCGAAGTCGCCCCCGAAACTCGCAGCATAGGCATGAAGCCGTACCGGAGTGTTAGGCGGAGTCAATGCGTCATCTTGAATTCTCGTTTCAACCAATGTGCGCTACTGTTGGTCCATTCTTAAGCTACTGAGCTCCACGCCGCTAAAATCAAAATTGAGAGCCAGTTCTCGAACACGGTCTCGCCGCCAGGTACAGTTCGGGATAGCAACTGGTCTGGCGGCAGGCCACTGAAACCAAGCACCCTAGCCGTTTGGGCGTACCTGCTACTGGTGCGACTGTTGGGGTGAACAATATAATTTCTAACACACCTAATATTGTCCGCCACAATGGAAACTGGGGCCAAGCCCAATTCAATATCATTGAAATTAGCTACCTTAAGTCGCATAGCCTGATCAATCGTGAACTCAGGGTCATCCCAATTTGACCTTACTCCTGCCAACGGTGTTTTAGCGATTTGAGGAACATCAGATACCCGCTTTACGCCAGATGCATGTGGCAGAATTTTGCCAGTTCGGGTTTCGCATCCACCGAGGGCCGACTTCACGACAAGTTCTCGGCAGAACTCACCCCACAGGTGTTGAAGCCTCGCTACTAAATAAGCTCGTCCGTCCTGATGCATCGGCTCACACGCCACCCTCTCATCTGGATTTTCGGGCAACTTTACCATAAAACGCGCATTCAGCGAACTGCTTCGTCTTTTGTAACGCTCATAGAGGCTGGTCAAAGGCTTCTTAATCATAGCCGCTAGACCAAGTCAGGTAGCAGTGCTTTGTACAGCATTTGGAAACGGACACGCCGGCTTCTTATGCGCTGCGTGGTTCCCGCCGAAGCGTACTGAAATTCGTAGAACCTCTCTAGCACTTCCGTGGAATCTTTGTCCAAGTTATCCGCTAGTGCACCTAAATTTAGCAACGCCATATTGACATCTTCTAGGGCGCGTGGGTCTTGCACTGGCATATCGTCCCCCATATCGCCGGAAGGTATGCCGAATTGGGCATGTGCTACGGCGGCGAACAACATTAGGAAATGCGGAGAACCTGCCAATCCTGTTTCCAATGCAGGCGACAAGTTGTCGTCAATGTATTCCATTGTGCGATCTACCCGAGAATTCACGTGTTGCGGCATAGCGGTGTCATATTTTTTGTAAAGTCTTTCGATTTTGGGCTGGCCTCCATCGGTGACGCCTTCCAGAACGATGCCGAACATTTGCGCCATCAATTCGTCATCAGCCATTCGCACCCGAGCGCGATTGTTTAAAACTCGGTGTTTGTCCCAGAAGAATCCCCAATACTGTGAGGATGTTACTACGGAAGTGCGAAATTCACCGTGATATTTCCCGTGGCGCAATTCCTGAGGTGACAAGTTGTAATTGTAGGTATTCAACCTCCGGAAAACGTCGAAAACCACCCGGTCGGGCGCATTCAGTAATTGCTCGACAGATACCATGTATTCTAGAAATTTCCTCTTCGATTCCTCATCCAAGTCTAAGTATCGCTTACCCGCAAATTCTTCAAAGAAGTCTCGGCTCGACCCAAGAGGAAATTCGTCCTTGGAAAAAGCCTGAATTGCCAGAAGCCGTTGTTGTCCATCAACAACCTCCCGGTAGCTCCTTCTGCTAACAGTATCGGTCTTTGTCCGAATGTAAATCTTAGGCATGGGCAAGCCCCGGAGAATGGTGTCGATCAGGTATGCCTTAGCCGGCGTTGGCCATACGCCAGCCTTGCGCTGATATTGTCGGTTCACTACCAGCGTCTTGTCTTCTAACCAGGTCAAAATGTCGGCCACCGTAAATTGTTCTAGCACGACAACTCCAGGTTGAGAAAATCTTGAGGATACTGTAACCACCGCTACCGCTCAAGGCAAGATTATAGGCTAGTTTGGGGCCTGCCTAGGGGTGTCCCTTTCAAGCAAGACTCGCAGGCAGTATAGTATCCCCGTCAGTTTCAGGCATCGTATTACGGGAGGGGCAATGCTTGCGATCTTGGGTGGGACCGGGCCCGAGGGCAAGGGCTTGGCGTTGCGGCTGGCGCTGGCCGGAGAGGCAGTAACCATCGGCTCCCGCAGCACAGAGCGGGGCGCGGCCGCCGCAGCAGAGCTGGCGGAGGGGGCTCCCGGGGCCAGCATCGTCGGCACCGACAACGCCGGGGCCGCCGCGGCGGGCGACGTCGTGTTCCTCGCCTTTCCCTACGAGGGGCAGCGCCCAGTGCTGGAGGAACTGGCTGGCTCGCTGGACGGCAAGATCGTGGTCAGCGTCATCGCGCCAATGGTGTTTGAGCGAGGCAAGGGAGCCCGGGCGGTCGAAGTCGAGGCCGGTTCCGCTGCCCAGGAAGCGCAGGAGATCCTACCCGGCGCCCAGGTGGTGGCCGCCTTCCAGAACGTGAGCGCCGAGGAGCTCCAGGACCCTCAGGTGGACATGGAGGGGGACGTGGTGGTCTGCTCCGACCACGCCGACGCCAAGAAGCTGGTGTTGGGACTGGCCGACAAGATTACGAGCCTCCGGGGCGTCGACGGCGGCGCACTGGCCAACGCCAAGTACGTGGAGCAGATAACGCCGCTACTGGTGAACATCAACCGCACCTACCGCACGCACTCGGGGATCAAGATAACCGGAGTGTAGCCAAGCGGGAACGCCCTCACCCTCCCCCGGAGGGGGCAGGGATTTAACAAACTCTCTCCCGGAGAGAGGGAAGTTCAGATCATCAGGAGGGAGACCATGCCGCGATTCCCCATCGACATCAACAGCGCCGACGGACAGGCGGCAGTCAAGGGCCAGTGGAGGTATGGCGAAGGGTTCATTCCCGGAGAGGCCAACTACGGGCTGACTGAGCGATGCGTAGGCAGCCCGGCCCGGCTGCCGGACTACGACGACTCCTCCTGGGAAGTCTGCGCCGATACCAGCGCGTGGGCCAGGTTCGGTGGCGACTACGTGACCGGCTTCTCAATCGTCTGGTACCGCATGACGATCACCGTGCCGGAATCAGTGGGCGGACGCGATCCGCGCCGCACCCGGATGTTGTTCGAGACCTGCGTCGACGACTACGGCGAGATCTGGATCAACGGCGAGTGCAACCGGGAGCGGGGCACTTTCGAGGGGTTCAACCGGCCTCAGCGGGTGGAGGTAGCCAACAACCCGAACCCCGGCGACCAGCACACCATCGCCATCCTCGCCGTCAACGGGCCTATGGGCGCACCCGGCGGGGGCGTGTTCGTTCGCTACACCAACCTGAGCTTCGAATGGCGAGATGACGATCCGTAACCCGGAAATTTCTCCTGACACTGAGGAATGGGGTTGGGGTAACCATGGCCCGACTGAGATTCATCCACGCAGCCGATCTGCACCTGGACAGCCCCTTTCGCGGGCTGCGGACCGAGGCCCCGCCACACGTTGCCGTTGCCATGCAACGCGCCACCTTCGAGGCCTATGAAAACATCATCGGCCTTTGTGTCCGGGAGCAAGTGGATGCGCTGCTGGTGGCCGGAGATGTCTACGATGGGGCCGACCGCAGCCTACGGGCGCAACTGAAGTTCGTAGACGGCCTGAACCGGCTGGACGCCGCAGGCATCCGCTCCTTCATCTGCCACGGTAACCACGACCCGCTGGACGGCTGGGAGGCGCAGCTGGACTTGCCGCCGCGCTGTGTACGTTTTGGCCCCGAAGTGACCGGCGAACCGGTATTCCCTGAAGAACCGGAGCGGGCTACCGTCTACGGCATCAGCTACCCGACGCGGGAGGTGCGCCAGAACCTTTCGCCGCGCTTTGCTGAAGCCGTTGCCGGACCAGGCTTCAATATCGGCTTGCTGCATGCCAATGTGGGAGGCAACTCAGACCACGATTCCTACGCTCCCTGCTCGGTTATCGACCTGGCGGACACTTCCATCAATTACTGGGCGCTGGGACACGTCCACACCCGCCAGGTGCTGCGCCCGGAGCGGCCAACGGTCGTTTACCCCGGCAATCCCCAGGGACGGCACCCCGGCGAGACGAGCGCGCGCGGTGTTTACCTTGTGGAAGTGGACGACTACGGCGCGGTCAGCCTGGACTTCCACCCGGTGGATGTGGTGCGGTGGGAGCGGCTGGAAGTCCCCATTGCCGGTCTGGAAACCCAGCAGGAATTGCTGGATGCCGTGGACGATGCCATCGCAGTTTGCACGGATGCATCTGGAGGGCGCCCGGTGGTGTACCGGCTCATGTTCACGGGGCGCGGACCGCTGCACCTCTGGCTGCGCCGGCCAGGCACTGCGGCTGACCTGCTGGAGCAGATAAACAGCCAGAACGCGTTTGCAGACCGCTGGCTGTGGTGCGAACGGATTCAGACCGATACGGCGTCTCTCGTGGACCGCGAACGGGCGGCAGGACGGGAGGACTTTGTCGGCGACCTGGCCCGCCTCAGCGCCGTACTGCTGGATGACCCCAACGCTCTGGATGAGTTACGCGACGAGCTGCGCGTACTTTTTGTCAACTCCAATGCCGGGCCATACCTGCGGAACCACCTGCCATCGGACGACGTAATGCGCGAACTTCTCGACGCCGCCATGGACGAGTGCCTTGCCGCGCTGGTGAACGAGGAGGACGGAGCGTGAGGATAAGAGAGCTATACCTAGAGAGATTCGGCCACTTTCACCAGCGCGCCATAGAGGTGTCGCCAAGTTCGGTCACCGTTTTCTACGGCCCCAACGAGGCAGGGAAGAGTACGCTGCTGGCCTTTATTCGCGCGATTCTGTTTGGTTTCCCGACTCAATACAGTGCCAATCACTACCCATCCCTTGACCGGGGCTCCGGTGGTCGCATCAGTCTGTCCGATGGCGCCGGAACCGTTTACCTGGTGGAACGATATGCCGGATTAGCCAACCGCTTTAGCGTGATCGCTCCGGACGGGCCCCTGTCTGACGCCGAAAGCGTCTTGCGCCGGTTGGCCGGAGGAGCCGACAGCGATCAGTTCAAGAAAATTTTCGCCTTCAGCCTCGATGAACTAGAAGAGGCCAGACAACTAAACGACTCCAGCATATACAGCGCCGGACATGGCGCGCCGGGACTGCCCGCGCTGAGTAAATATTTGAGCGACCACAAAGAGCAAATTTACCTTAATCGCGGCGCCAACCAGGAAGTACCGCGGCTTATGAACACGCTCAGGGACGTTGACACCCAGCTTCGCGCCATCGAGGGCAACGCGGGGCGTTACGGTTCCCTAACCGCCCGCAAGTCCGAAATTGACATCGAGTTGCAGGACGCCGACATCGAGCTTGCCGACCTGGCTTCCCAAAAAAGTGAAATTGAAAAACTACTGGCCGGCTGGGACGACTGGGTGGCGCTGTCCGGCTGCGAAACAGAACTGCGGGATATGCCCCGGTACGTGGACTTCCCGGAGAACCCCATCGCCCGGCTGGACAGCCTCGTGGAGCGGGAGCGGGAGGCCAGGGAGAACCGGGATGAGTCCGCCAGTCAGTTGCGGCGGGCCGAGGAAACGGCATCAGCTGACATCCCGGGCGAGGGCCTGCTGGACGACGCGGCCAGCATTGAAGCCGTCCGCCGCGCCCGCAGCAGCTTCGACAACTCGGTCCATGACCTGCCGGAGAGGCAAGGCGAACTGCGGGGACTGGAAGCCGACTTCGCCAGAAACCTGGCAGACCTCGGCCACCAGTGGGGCGAGGATGAACTTCAAGCCTTCGAAACGTCGCAGGTGGTCAGGAACCGGGTGGACGGCTGGAAGGAGCGGATAACCGAAACCGGCGAACACGCCCAGCAGGCGCAGTTTCAACTGTCACAAGAACGGCGGACCCTGCAAGACCATCAGGCGGAAACGCAGGAAGCGCGGGACAAGCTGCCCCCGCAACCGCCGCTGGATGCTGCGGTGCTGATGGAACGGCAGGACGCTCTGCGGGCCGCCCGGGGCCGGCTGGCCGAATACGAGCGTCAACGCCAAAGCCACGAAGCCTTGCGCGGTCAGCTTAACGCCCTGACTGTCGCCCAAGAAACACCGGATAGGGGTTCGGGTCGCATCAGCCTTCTGCCGATCATCGCGCTGGTCTTGGCCGGGGTTGTACTGCCGGTGGGAGGAATCCTGCTCGGTGGAGGCGCGTTGATTCTGGGTGTTTTTTGCGGGTTGATTTTGCTGGGCGCAGCCGTAATGCTGTGGTTTATGGGAAAGCCAACGCCGTCTGCTGCGCCATCTCCCATGGCTGTCACGCTTGGCCAGCAGGCTGCCGACGCGGAAAGAGATACGGAAACAGCCCGTCAATCGTTGCTGGACTCGGCGGCGGCCCTGGGACTGGACGGGCAGCCTGACGCCGCGGCGCTAGAGTCGGCGGAAGTTCGCCTGGAAGCGGCCCGCAACGCGCTGGATGCCTGGAACGCCGCCAACACGCGGGTTGTAGACGCGACCCGCCGGGAGAAGGTGCAGGAACAACGGGTGGAGTCGGCGGCACGGGAGCGCGAAGCGGCAGAAACGGCATCGCAGGAAGTGCAACGGGAATGGCGGCAGTGGCTCCGGGAGCGCGGGCTGGATGAGACCCTGACTGCCGACGCAATGACTACGTTTATCGCCCGGGTGGAAACGGCGCGGAGTTCGCTGTCGGAAGCCCGCCGGATGCGTGAGCGGGTGGCAGCCATCGAGCAAGATATCCGAGAGTTTCGCGAGCAGGTGGAGCCGCTGGCCGCCCGCCACGTCCTGTCGCTGTATCCCGTGGACCAGCGGCAACTGGCGCCGGCGGCCGATGAACTCATCCGGCGGCTGGATGAAGCCCAAACCGCCGTTTCCCAACGGGAGCAGGCCAGAACTCAAGAGGAAGAAACCCGGCAATTGCTGGACAGCAGGCAGCGGCGTTTGCAGTCGGTGGAAGAGGAGCTGGCCGCACTGCTCTCAGCGGGAGGCACTGACGACGCCGAGGACTTTCGCCGACGATCGCGGCAGCACGAGGAGCGGCTGGAACTGGAGCGGAAGCGGGACGAGCGCCGCCGGAATCTGGAAAAGTTCAGCGGCCCCGGCGAGCGGTTCGACGCCTTCCGCGAGGAGCTGGCAAAGGCCGACCCCAACCGGCTGGGCGACGAGTCCGCCGGGTTGTCGGAGCTTCGCGCCGAATTCGAGGCCCGGCGCAACGCGCTGCGGGAGGAACGGGGTGGCGTCGACACAGAGTTGACTCAACTGACCGGCGAAGAAGAGTCGTCGGTTTTGCGTGCCAGGCGCAACACCCTGCTGGAGCAGCTGCAGGAACAGGCTCGCGAGTGGGCGCGGCTCACCATTGCCGAGGCGCTGCTGGAAAAGACGCGGCAGAAGTTCGAGCGGGAACGCCAGCCCAGCGTCATCCGCTACGCCCAAGATTTCTTCTCTGGCGTGACCGGCCAGCGATACCAACGGCTGTTTGCTCCCATCGGAGAGCAGACGATTACCGTCGTCGACGGCACTGGCTCCAGGAGGCAGCCTCACGAGCTGAGTCGCGGCACCCGGGAGCAACTATACTTGGCGTTGCGTTTCGGCCTGATACGGGAGTTGGGCGAAAGCGCGGAGCGGCTGCCGGTGGTCGTGGATGAGGCGCTGGTCAACTTTGACCCGAAGCGTGCCCGTCTGGCCGCAGAGGCCTTTGGTCAACTGGCGGAGACCAACCAGGTTCTTGTCTTCACCTGCCACCCGGCGACCGCTGACCTGTTCGCAGAGGCCGCCGGGGCGCAGGTGGTCGACATCACCGGATGAGTCTGTCGCCTCTACACGTGGAGGGGCGGCCCGCGGCGGGACTGCGGTAAACCGGAGCCCTCTCGTGAAGCGTGAATGTTGCTAACGGCAGGCGCCTAGTCCTCCGGGGGCCACTTGGTGCCTCCGACCGCAGGGCGCTCTGTAGCGGGCATCTGCAGGCCGGTATCCACGACGTCGCGAAACTCTTTGAGGATGACTTCGGCCCAGTCCTGCGCGTGGGCCACGCGGTGGGCGGTGCGGCGGCCGCGGCGGGCCTGCCGCTGGGCTGCTTCCTCCAATCCCTCCGTGTCGCGGTTGATGGTGTCGTCCATTGTGTCGATCTGCGGCACCAGGCCACTGGCAGTCTCGATGAACCGGGCGACCTCGTTGAAGTCATCGTCCAGTACCACGAAGATGGGCACCGTTCCGGCGCGGTGTTCGGGCAGGAAGGTGTCGGCAAGGGGCACGTCGTCGTCGCGGTTGAACACCTGCAGGTTCACTTTTTCGCTGCTGTCGGCCAAGCGCAGGATGACAGGCGTCGTGCTGACGGCGTCGCCGCACCAGTCGGCGGTGAACACGGCCAGATTGATCGGCCGGCTCAGGCCATCCACCCATTCTGTGGTATCGGCAGGCAGCTTCAAGGAGTTGTAGATTTCGACGAATGGGTCCTTATTGACCTTGATCTGGTCGATATATTTCTGGGTGCTCATCCCAGATCCGAACCGTTCCTTGTTTATGGGCATGATCCTTCCTCCTCACTCTCTCTGCTATGTGGGGATATTATAAATCAGCAGCGCAGTCTGCGTTACAACCTGATCCCGTGATAAAATCAGGCGCAGAGTATTTGCCGTTGGGGGAGGAACCGGTTGACGACTCCCATAGATGACCCCTATCTGAAATATGCACTTTTCTGCCGCGGTACCGAGGAAGGGTCCGACGGCGAATTGAACCTGAACGGCATTGTCGACCTGTTGGACCTGCCCGAACCGTCTCCGGGCGGAGAGGCAGGGCCGGTTGTGGCTGAGGTCGACGTGAACCTGGCATTCTGTATCGGCGGGGCGCTGCCAGGCGACCACCACCTGTTCGTTGCCCTCAAGACCCCGGGAGTCCCGCTGGAGACGCCTCCCGCACAGCGGGTGCAGTGGGACGAAGGAATACTGTTTCAACGGTGGATCAAGACCTTTCGCATACCGGTGCAGGCTGCCGGTGAGCACTCCGCCGCGATCCTTTTCGACGGCATACCGCTGGGTGAGGCCAGCTTCCTGGTGCGGTTCATTCCGCAATAGGCCAGAGGCGTGCAGGGCAATCGTGTTTTAATCAAAACAGCTTTGCCGGGGATTTCTCGGCAGTAGTGGGTTGCTGGATGTGAAAAAGGCTAAAACGCGATTGCCCTGTGCAGAGGCGTGGCAACATTGAAAGGCCATCGCCATCGGGCTACAATTATCGCTAATTGAATCGACCTCGGGGGCATCGAAATTGGCTAACCAGACAGGCAAGCGCTACGTTTGCGCGCAGTGCAACGCAGAATTCATCGTCACCAAGGGTGGCAACGGCAGCCTGGGCTGCTGCGGCCAGCCAATGCAGCTCAAGTAGGGGCGTTTGAAATGGCAAATCAGCTCGGAAAGCGCTACACCTGCGAGACCTGCGGCAGCAGCGTCCTCTGCACCAAGAACGGCGACGGCGAAATCGAATGCTGCGACGCGAAGATGGAACTTCAAGAACCCCGCAAGCTGCCCTCATCCGACTAGCCTGGGCAGGAAAGCTGTCGGCTCAGCCCGGCGCAACGCAAATAATTGAGGGGGCGCACCGAAGTGCGCCCCTATCTGCATCTGATCCTGAAGCGGAGACGAAATCGCCTATTTGAAATAGGGGATGACGTGCCTGCCCATCAGCTTGATGGATTCCATGATTCGGGTGTGGGAGAGGTTGCCGGGCTGGACGAAGCAGAGCACCTGGTCGACACCGGCCTCCTGGTATTTTTTCATCACCTCGATGACCTCGTCAGGGGTGCCCATGGCGAAGGCGCCGGATTCCAAATGGTCTTCGGCGGTCTTGTCGGCCCGCTCGGTCTGGACGGCGTCCACGGCGAACTTGTAGCTGTCGGGAACCTCGCGGCCGGCCCACGGGGCATACAGGTTCTCGGCCATCTGCACGAACCAGGCGCCCTCGGGCCCGGCGACGCGGCGTGCCTCCTCGCCGTCCTCGCCGCAGTGAACGATGCACAGGGCGGCCACCTGGTTGTTGACGAACGACCCGACGGGGTCGGCAGTCTCGATGGCCTCGCGGTAGGCGGCGACGCGCTCCTCCATCTGGGCATAGCCGCCCAAGTTGAAGCACAGAACGCCCAAGCCCTGCTCTCCTGCCTGCCGGAAGCTGTCGGGCTGGCTGCACGCGACCCACATGGGCGGGTGGGGCTGCTGAACCGGCTTGGGAATGACCGACCGCTCCGGGATGTTGAAGAACTCGCCTTGGTGGGAGAACGGGTCCTCGGTCCACATCTTGGGGATCATGCGGATGGCCTCGCTCCACTGGGCCTTGGTCTGCTCCGGGTCAACCTCGAAACCATCCATCTCGATCAGCGTGGTGGAGCGCCCGGTGCCCAGATCCATGCGGCCGTCGCTGAGAATGTCCAGCACGGCGGCGCGCTCGGCTACGCGGACGGGGTGGTTGTACTGCGATGGCAGCAGCGCCACGGCGTGGCCGATGCGGATGCGCTTGGTGCGCTGGGAGATGGCGCCGTACAGCACCTCGGGGGCGGAGCAGTGGGAGAACTCCCGCAAAAAGTGATGCTCCACGGTCCAGAAGTACTCGAACCCGACCTCGTCGGCCAAGTCCACTTGGGCCAGCAACTGCTTGTAGCGCTCCGCCTCGATGCCGGGGTGATGGGGTTCGGGAATCTGGATTTCATACATCAGGCCGAATTTCATGCGTCAATCCTCACTGTGGGGCTTTAAGGGGCATTCTAGCATACGGGGGTAGGACCTCAAATTAGGGGGCGCGGATTTCTCTGTAGCCGATTGCCAAGCATCAAAGGCATTCATGAGCCTGAAAGCTTTTGGACGAGGGGATCGTTTGGGAACCTGAGGAGATATTTGGGCTTCGGCTTCACTTCCTTCAGGATTTTGGGTCCCACTTCCTTCTCAGCGACTTTCAAGTCGTGCGTAGCCTGTAGATCCATCCAGATTCTTGCAGTGGTGCCAAAGTAGTGAGATAAGCGCAGGGCGAACTCCGCGTCAACGTCGCGGCTCCCCTCGATTATCGTAGCCACTGTTCCTGGGGGAACTGCCAGCATTGCGTCAAATTCCTGGGGGGTCACTTCCATCTCGTTAAGGTCGTCGGCCAGGAATTCGACTGGGTGCATCGGAGGCATCCCGTCCTTGAAGGGACCATCATCAATTTTCATAGATCGCCTTCAATCAGTGATAATCTACGACCTCAAAGTCCAAGGCGTCGCCATCCAGCCATCGGAAGCATACACGTCATTGCAGGTTAATTCGGATGCTGTATTGCCCGGCGCGGTTGCCGGGCAGACTTTCCAATCTATTGCCTGACCTGCTGTTCAACTCAGTTAGCGTCTTAGCTCTGTCTAAGTACCGGAGCCGCCGCAATGCCAGGGCTGCGAGGGACCGAAACGCCGGAACGGTTCCTCCGTGAAAGAACCGTTCCGTATCCCTGTCTCTGAAGCTGCGAATTATCGCCCATTCAGTGTAAACCCGCCGCGCAGCGAGAGATAGCCCCTTACGGCACGAGCATGGCGCGGGTGATCTCCGGCTGGCGCTGGTCCCACTCGCACTGGGGGAAGGCCTCGTTGACCTCGGCCAGGGGGAACTTGTGGGAGACGATGCGCTCGAAGGGCAGGCGGTCCTTGTTTCGCACAAGGAAGTTGAGCAGGCGGGGCAGCAGGTCGGGCTTGTACATCAGCGAGCCCATGATGTTCTTGCCCTGGAGCAGCTTGGACGGGTCGATGGAAACCTCTCGCCCGCGCACGATGTCGCCGATTTCGACGAAGGTGCCGCCGTTGCCCAGCATATCGATGCCTTCGGCCAGCAGCTCGGCGCGGCCCACCAGCTCCATGACCACGTCGGCGCCGCGACCATCGGTCAGCTCCTTGACGCGTCGGACGCGGGTCTCCGGGGTGTTGAACTCCTCGATGTTGATGGTGTGATCGGCGCCGAAGGCCTCGGCCAGCTCCAAGCGGTTTTCGAGGCGGTCGAGGACGATGACGCGGTCGGCGCCCATCTCCTTGGCCATGGCGGTGGCGTGAACGCCGAGGCCGCCGGCCCCCTGGATTACCACGTAGTCGCCCTCGCCGGCACCGGCGCGGATCAGTCCGGTGGTAACGGTGCCCATGGCGCAGTTGACCGGGCCCAGCAGGTCGTCGTCCAGTTCATCAGGCACGCGGAAGAAGGGATGTCGCGGCGGCAGATACAGGAAGTCGGCGTAGGTGCCGGTGAAGTAGGGCCAGGTCCCGGCGGCGGGGTAGTTGCGGTTCATGCACCAGTTGGTGTTGCCCCTGAGGCACTGGTGGCAGCTATAGCAGGGGAACACGGCGGCATAGACCACCCGGTCGCCCTTCTGCACTGCGGCGCCCGACGAGTCGGTGGTTACGCCGTCGCCCAGGATTTCGACGACGCCGGTGCCCTCGTGCCCCATGGCCCGTCCCGTGGGCGGCAGCGGGACGTTGACCTGATCGCCGCGCCAGACGTGCAGGTCAGAGCCGCAGATGCCCGCCTGGGTCATCCGCAGCAGCACAGCGCCGGGCGCAGGTTCGGGGACATCGTACTCCTGGATTTCGAAGGGCTTGCCGTATTGCGTGCAGGCAACAACTCGGCCTATCATCGCATCCTCCTGTTGGTGGTTTCAGGGTGGAGGCAATGTATCACAAGGGATGGCGGTTTGGTACGGGAGGGTTAGTCGTTGGCGGCAGGGCCCTATATCTTGCTCTGCCCACGAGGAGCAACGTTGCCTTCCGCTAGTCGAGAAGCTCTTGTATCGACCGCTTGAGGTTTTCGCGGAGAGCTTTCAAACCCTCCGTGTCCAGAGAATATTTAACAAAGCGGAATTGTCTCAAATCGAAAGGGACATCGTCCTCGTCTTGCACTAACATTATGACTTCACGATTGAGTGCGTGTGCCAGACCGACCTCATAAAGGACGTTTGGATTCCTATCTGATAGGTCGCTTACTATTACTCTACTTTGCGCAATAATGGAGAAAATATCATGCATTACTTTTCCTGGCTTGTATACCTCATCAACCCTCTTGGTTTCGAGTTTTAACGAATGACAAGACATTTTGATTTCTTCGTACACTGAGTCGAAAGTTTTATGGAAAGGCATCATGATAGCCACATGACCCGATATAGAGAGAGGCCAATCAGAAACACTGAAAAATTTAGGACGGTTACCTGAATCGCGTGATTTCACGAGTTCGAAAACCCTTGCATCCAAGTCTCCCCTTTTTATAGCCCAATGTGTCCGCAAATTTTCCGTGAAACCCAAGCCATCTATTTCGATGTCAAAGAGCCTGCTTGCATAAACTTCCTCTGACGTTAAATTGCTGTAGACGTGATTAAAGCGGAAATTTATGTTGCCTTTGGATTCGCCAATATTATCAATTCGGCTAAGGAAGGCCGGCGTTCGTGTTTTTCCAAAGGGATTCGCCTCACCCAGAATCAAAGTTGGCAATTCAGTCAACGCCGCCAAATTCCCTTCGTGACTGGCTATTAATTCATTGCTAGTGGATTCAAACAGGCGGTCTTTGGGGAAATAATCAACACCTGATTGAGATTTTGAAACGGACGAATCTGAGATACTTGCCATAACTCTGAGATACTTGCCATAACAATGAGGTTGTACTGGTCCAGCATTGAGCAAACCCTTCGGGTAAATCTTGATGGAACTTCCACTGCCAAGACGGTCGAGACCCTTCACGCCTGCTATTATAGGGTCTACCGCCGTCATCAATCAAAATGGCAGGCTAGACATACAAGCAACTGAACAAGGGGTAATCATGCCAGCCAAGACCGGCGCACAATACATCGCCAGCCTGCGGGAGAACCCCGCAGAGGTTTGGATTCGGGGGGAGCGCGTCTGGGACGTTACCACCCATCCCGCTCTCAAGGGCGGCGTGAACTCCATGGCAGCGTTGTACGACAGGCAATACGACGCAGAGGCGCAGCACGAGATGGTATTCCCGTCACCCTCGTCAGGAGATCCAGTGGGTCTGTCGTTCATCGTGCCGCGCACGATGGATGAGCTGTTGCTCCGGCGCAAAATGATGACCCATTGGGCGCGTATTGGTTGCGGAATGATGGCCCGGACGCCCGACTTCCTCAACGTTTCTATCTCTGCCTGGGCCGGGGCCGCAGACTACTTCGGCCAGAACCGGCCGGAGTTTGCCGCCAACGTGCGGAACTACTTCGAGTTCATTCGCGAGAACGACGTAACGCTGACCCACACGCTGGTCAACCTGCAGCCGCGTCGCCGCGACGGCATCGTAGACGACCTGAACGAGCAGGTGGCCCTCACTGTGATCAAAGAAACGGACGCAGGCGTCATCGTCCGCGGCAGCCGCATCCTGGCGACGCTGGGGCCACTATCCGACGAGATCGCGGTCTACCCGACTCGTACCCACCTGCTGGGACCTGACGCGTGGAGGCAAGCCCTGTTCTTCTCCATCCCCTGTGCCACACCCGGGGTGAAGTTCATCTGCCGCGAGAGCTTCGACTACGGCCGTTCAAATTTTGATCATCCCCTCGGCTCCCGGTTCGAGGAGATGGACGCCATCGTGTTCTTCGACGATGTGTTGGTGCCATGGGAGCGGGTGTTCCTGGTGGGCGACGTCGAGATGTGCAACAACTACGGCATAGCCACCCAGGCGACCACGCATTCCGGCTTCCAGGTGGTGAATCGCTGCGTGGTGAAGACCGAGTTCATCCTCGGCCTGGCGCAGCTGATGGTGGATACGCTTGGCTCGGGCGGACTGCCCCACATCCAGGAGAGGGTGGCCGAGGTCATCATCCACCTCGAGACACTGAAGGCCTGCCTGCGGGCCTCCGAGGCTGATGCGGCGGTCAACGACTGGGGCGTGATGTCCCCGGCGCAGGGTCCGATTACGGTGGCGCGCGCTCTTTATCCGACGACCATCTACCCGCGGCTGTCGGAAATCGTGCAGCTCCTGGGCTCCGGCAACCTGATGGCGCTGCCGTCGGAAGGCGACTTTGATGCGCCCATCGGCCTGGAAGTTGAGCGTTACTTGGCCACCGACACCGCCGACGCCCGGGAGCGGGTGCGGCTCTTCCGGCTGGCGTGGGACGTGGCCTGCAGCGCGTTCGGGGGACGGCAGGTGCTATACGAGCGCTTCTTCGGCGGCGACCCCACCCGCAACGCGCTGATGCTCTACCGCAACTACAACCGCGACGGTGCCGTGGAGCGCGTGCGTGAATTCCTGGAGCGAGAGGGGTGAGCCTGCTTTTGGCAGCGTCAGGCTGCACTACTATGGCCTGCATCAGAAAAGACGATTGCCCTGCGCCTCAGTC
The DNA here is from genome assembly GCA_965249355.1 of Dehalococcoidia bacterium. Lineage (GTDB taxonomy): Bacteria > Chloroflexota > Dehalococcoidia > Lucifugimonadales > UBA3495 > VXOI01. Next base: position 352,960 of record CBDFLW010000004.1, on the reverse strand, counting down.
AGGGTCTTTCATTTGTTCCCTCTCCCTCCGGGGGAGGGTTAGGGTGAGGGCGTTCCCATTCGTGAGCGGCCATGGTATAGCCCCGGCATTTCGCCCTCACCTCAGCCCTCTCCCAGAGGGAGAGGGAGAACTAAAAAACCCAGCGCCAGAATGGAAACTATTGGCAAATGGCGGGGGTGGGGGTATAGTACGTGCTACTAGATTTGTGACTCGAGCGGAGTCATGACGGAGGGGAAAATGGCGAAGCCGAAGAGGATCGGGCACTTGGTGATCAACGTCAAGGACCAGGACGCATCGACTAAGTTCTACACCGAAGTGCTGGGGTTTGAAGTTGCCGTGGAACGGCCAGGCTTTGGCACGTTCCTGACCTGCGGCCGCATCCACCACGACCTGGCCCTGTTCCAGGCCAAAGAGGACGCACAGGAAGTCGTAGACGGCGGTCTGGGCCTGAACCATATGGCCATCCAGGTCGAGGACTACGAGGAGCTGAAGGACTACTACCGCCGGCTCCAGGAGTACTACGAAGTCGACGAGCTGCGCACGGTCGACCACAGCATGACCAAGAGCATTTACATCAATGACCCGGACGGCAACGGCATCGAGCTGTTCTGCAACACCTTTGAGGAAGCTGCAGACGGTCTGGCCGAAATGCGCCGCCCTGGCCGCCAGAACGCCGCGCTGGTATTCGACTAGACCGCACCAACAATTGGGTCAGCGAAAGAATGGGGGCGCACTACTGTGCGCCCCTACTGCTGTTTGCAGGACGCTTGAATGGGATATAGACCAGACATACAAATCCGCGCAGCAGCGCTGGACCTGGACGGGACCATCATCGGACCCGACGAGTTGATCACCCCCGCCGTGATGGACGCCGTGACTCGCTTGGCGGCACGGATCCCGGTGTTCATCGCCACGGGAAGGGAACCGCACGACGTGTTCACCTACGCCCGGCAGCTGGGCCTGACCGGGCCCCAGCTGTCCGATGGCGGGGCTGCCATACTTGACCCAGTGACGTGCACGCACGTCTGGAGCGCCAACCTCGGGCCGGAACTGGCCCCTGAGGTGATGGCGCTGATTGGCGATTTGGGGGCCAGGTTCGTCGCCACCCATGTGCGGGGGACATATCGCAGCGTAAGCGACATACCCGACTGGGACATCGTTCGGATTTCGGCCCTCGACCTTACCCGCGAGGCTGCCGAGGAACTGACGCGGAGGTTCCAGGAACACCCACGGATGAGCGTCATCCTGGCGTCGCTGCCCTACAATGGGCTGTGGGCGGTGGACTTCACCCGGTCGGGCGTGGACAAGGGCAGCGGCATCACGCGTATGGGTGAAATGCTGGGTGTAAATCCGGCCAGCATGGCATGCGTCGGCGATAGCTACAACGACCTCCCGATGTTTGCCACGGCGGGCCTGCCCATCGCCATGGGAGGGGCGCCGGACGACATCAAGAGCGCGGCCGCTGTGACCGTGCCGCCTGTCGAGAAAGACGGTCTGGCCTACGCCATCGACCGCCACATCCTCCCGATAGCCGGATAGACGTTGAGAGCACCGGACTGCCCGCAGAAGGTCTTTCCTGACTGAGATTGCGCGGCGCCTGCCTACCGCAAGGCAGCCGTTACCTCCGTGGCGAACCGGTTGACGGATGCCAGCACCTTGTCCTTGGAGATGCCGCCCCCCACGTTCACCTCTGCCACAACTCCCGACAAGCCCAGTTCGTCGATGGTCTCGCGCAACTGGCGGCTAACGGTGTCGGGGCTGCCGTAGGCCAGGCGGTCGCGGAGTAGCTCCTTGTAAGTAACTGCGGAGAGGCGCTGGGCCCGCTGGACGCGCTCCTCGTCGGGGGTTGCTCCAGCGACGGTGGCGCTGATGAGGAAACTCTGGGCCAAGCGACGGAAGGCCAGCATGGTGGAGTCCTCAGCGTCGGCGAAGGCCTGCTCGTCGGTCTCACCCACGTATACCGGGATCCGCAGAAAGACGCTGGCATCGCCATCATGGCCGGCGTCCTTCCAGGCTGTGCGGTACTCGCCCAGGCTCTCGGCCAGCGTGGGGCGGTCCATACCGCGGAGGCCTACGAAGACAGGCAGGCCCGCCCGGCCCACCTGCGGGAACGTCTCCTTGGTCGTGGCCGCTATGCGCAGAGGCGGATGGGGTTTCTGGTAGGGCTTGGGAATCACGCAGACGTCGTTGAAGTTGTAGTACTTGCCCTCGTAGGAGAACCGCTCGTTGGTCCAGGCGGCGAGGACCACGTCGAGGCATTCCTGGAACCGTTCGCGGCTTTCGGCGTAGGGAATGCCGTAGCCCTCATAGGCCCGGTGAAAGCCGCTGCGGCCGACGCCGAACTCCACCCTGCCACGGCTGATATGATCGAGAGTAGCCACCTCTTCCGCCACGCGGATGGGGTGGGCCAGAGGAAGCACGTTGACCGCGACACCCACGCGCAGCCGCTGGTAACGGGCCACGATGGCCGATGAGATGATCAGCGGCGCGGACACCACCGACGGTATGCCAAATCCGCCGGTGTCCAGCGCGCTGCGGGGCGCGGCGAAGTGCCGTTCCGCCAGCCATACGCCATCCAGACCTCCCATTTCGGCCGCCTCGGCCATGGCAAAGGCCTCCTCGAAGGCGGCCTCCTCAGTCTCTCCGTACCGGTAGTCGCATTCCATTATCAGTCCGACGTGCATGCATCCTCCAGCCTTGGACCATTCTCGGAGTCGATTCTAGGATGCGCATTTTGCAGTGTCAAACCGGCCGAATCCGACGGTGAAAGCCCCGTGATAGAATCCGAAAATGACGGACTTGAAGAAATCGCGGGCGGCTCTTTTGGAGCAACTGTCCCGCCGGGTTCGCTCCCCCAGGGTGCTGCAGGCCATGGCGGCGGTGCCCAGGGAGCGGTTTGTGCCCCCCGACTCCCGCAGCAGGGCCTACCAGGACATCCCGCTGCCAATCGGAGAGGGTCAGACGATCTCGCAGCCGACCATGGTGGCCGAGATGTCGGCGGCCCTACGGGTCAACCCCAAGGACAAGATCCTTGAGGTGGGGAGCGGCTCGGGCTACCAGGCCGCAGTGCTGGCCCAGCTGGCCTCCGATGGGATGGTGGTGACTGTGGAACGGCTGCAGGACCTGGCGGCCCGGGCCGAGGCAACATTGCTGGGACTGGACTACCGCAACGTGGTGGTGGAGCTGGCCGGGCCGGTACCGGGCTGCCCGGAGCGCGGGCCATACGATGCCATACTGGTGGCCGCCGCGGCACCTGCGATCCCGCCGTCGCTGCTGGCCCAACTGCGCGTGGGCGGGCGCATGATCCTCCCCGTGGGCCCGCGCGAGGAGCAGGAACTGCTGCTGGTGCTGAAGACCGGCGAGGGCGTGTCGGTAAGCGCCCTGGGACGTTGCCGCTTCGTCCCCCTGCTGGGCGCCGAGGGGTTCGAAGAGTGACCGGCCCTGCGTTAAAGTCCCAATGACAGCTTTATGGAACGATCTACGAGGGCTCTTGTGGCTGGTAGTTCTTGGAAACCTCGGCGTTGAAAAACGGCGGATCGTGCCAGTAACACCCTACGCAACTGCCGTTGCACTTGCCATACCCCCTGACCTGGCTGACTGAGTAGCCGAGGCGTTTGGCGTCAAACCAGTTTCCTGTAATCCGGCATTCCAAGCAGTGCTGTCGCTTGGCGTCGTTGGCCGACCGCGACAACGGCTGGAAGTCGTCCATCGTCACCTGGCTTGCGTCGCTCAGCCGGGGATCGTCCAGCCTACCGTCCTTATGGTCGCATTGTGTTGAACCTGTAGCTAAGACTACGCAACGCCGCTCTGTAATTTTTTGCCTGATGTCCTGGGGAATAGACTTTTGGATTACTACCTATTTGAAACCCTGGAGTTCGACGTGGGTGATCCTGCCGGTACCTTCGGGATGCCGACGGATGTTGTACCGCTTGGCGAGGGCGCCGCCCTTGCGTATAAAGTCCCCGCCATTGCCGAATTGCAGTTTGGCGTAGTCTCCAGTGAACTCCGCAACCGAAACGGCGCGACTGAATCCGAGGTGGTTGGGCTGGGCAAGCTCGAGAAACAGCGCAGCCTTGCTGCCCTTCTGAAACAGGGACTGTTGCGACTCACTTGCCATTTGCCACCCTGGCCCGGGAGACCGCGACATACTTTTCGTCTATGTCGCAGCCGGCAAAGGCGCGTTCATTCTTGATCGCCGCCATGGCCGTGGTGCCGGCCCCAAGGAACGGGTCGACCACCAGGTCGCCGGGGTTGCTGTGCTTTCCCACCAGCGCAGCAAACAGGTCCTCCGGCTTTTGGGTGGGGTGCTGCCGGTTGCCGTTGTGGCGGGGAATGGGGTATCGATAAATCCCCGAGTCGTATTCACTGTGGAAGGTTGGCTTGCCTCCCTTGACGCCAGACACCGCCATCTCCCTTGAGTTAGACATGTAAGTCGCCTTCATGTTCAAAGGAACTGGGTTAGTTTTTCCCCAGATGATCTGCCGAAGCATCTTGAAGCCGGCCTGTTCCATGGCCTCCTTGATCTCGCCGATCTTCCAGAGGTCATACCAGACGATTGCCGTTCCGCCCTGGCGCAAAGCCCGGTGGAAGACCTGGGCCATATCAAACAGGTCGATCTGGCAGTGGTCCCACGCTCCGAAGTCCATGGAAACGGCAAATCGCTTCACGCCGTTGACCACTGACGTGAACCCGGTCTTCTTGCTGATCGTATAAGGCGGGTCGGTGAGGATGAGGTCGACCGACCCCTTGGGCAGCGACTCCATGAAGTCGTGGTAGTCTGCGACCTCGATACGAGGCGGCAGAGCTGCCGTCTCCAAGAGTTGGTTGTCGGGGCTAGTGGCGGCCATCGGTTTCCTGTGCGTCTTACTCGCCTGGGCGCTGAACATAATCTCGGAAATTGGCCTTGGAGCCCGGGTGCGTCTTACTCGCAAGGATACGGTGCGTGTGTTGGCCAGTCAATTGCCAACTGTCAGCAACAGCAGGCCGCCCCGGTACCGTGCTAGAATCGCCCCATGACGGCGAATGAAGGCATCCAGCAGGCCGCGGCGCTGATCCGAAGCGCTCAGCACGTGGTGGCGCTGTCCGGGGCTGGGCTCTCGGCGGGCAGCGGCATTCCCACCTACCGTGGCACGGGCGGCCTCTGGACGCAGCACGGGACTCCTCCGCTGCTGTCATACCAGGAGTTTGCGAGCGATCCCGCGGCTTGGTGGAGCGCCCGGTTGGCGGCGGAGAAGGACTCCTCGCACCCAGTCTTCCAGATGAAGCAGGCGGTTGACCGCGCTGTTCCCAACGCCGGTCATCTGACCCTCGCTGAGCTCGAGCGCCGCGGGGTACTACGCTGCGTTATCACCCAGAATGTCGACAACCTCCATGCGGAAGCAGGCAGCCGCGCTCTGTTGGAGATTCACGGCAACCGCACCAGGCTGCGATGCCTGGATTGCGGCCAGCGGTTTCCTCGCGACGGCTTTGATATCTCGCAATCACCGCCGCAGTGCCGCGAGTGCGGGGGTCTGATCAAGCTGGACACGGTTATGTTCGGCGAGCCGATCCCCCCGGATGTCCTCGAGGCCTGCCGGGAGGAGGCGGAACGTTGTGACTGCATGCTGCTGGTTGGTACTTCCGGTACCGTGAATCCGGCGGCCCGCCTGCCGCTGGTTGCAAGAGAGAGGGGCGCCACCCTCATCGAGGTCAACCCGGAGGCAACGCCGCTGACCCGCTGGTGCGACGTTTCCATCGGCGGCGCTGCTGATACCGTTCTGCCAGAACTGCTCGATTCGATATAATTGTTTCCGTGGTTTTGCCAGTGTACCTCTCCATTGCCATCAACTGAATCGGAGCATTAATCCATGCCCTTTGTGCTCGCGCAATTCGGACTGGGCGACCAGCCCTGGGTCGACCCGGTGATGGCCGTCGCGGTGGTGCTGGTTTCCGTGCTTGTGGCGGGCGTGGTGCACTTTGCCCTGTTTCCCTTGGTGATGCGCCTTTCGAGTCACACCCCGACGGAACTCGACGATATCCTCATCAGGGCGGCCCGCTGGCCCCTGAACGTCGGCATCGTTGTTCTGGGCCTGTACCTTAGCCTCACCCTGACCCTGGACCTGCCTGACGGAGTTCAGGGGTTCATTGACCTCATAGGGCGGGCAAGCGGGGTTCTGCTGGTTGTAGTCCTCTTTGGCCGGGTGGTCTCCCGCGGCATGGGCTGGGCCATTGAGGAACAGCACAATAAAGAGCGCCGCACCGTAGACCCCCGGCTTCTCATAATGTTGCGGCGAGTGTTGGTGGTGTTGATCTACGGGCTGGGGCTGCTTCTGGTGATCAATTCATTGGGCATACCCATAAGTCCGCTTATCGCCGGCCTCGGCCTTGGCGGCGTTGCCGTGGCGCTGGCGATCCAGCCAACGCTTTCCAACCTGTTCGCCGGCACCTACGTTATGACCGAGGGTGCCGTTTCGCCGGGCGATTACATCGAGATGGAGGGCGGGATAGCCGGCTACGTGCTGGAGGTGGGCTGGCGAAGCACCAGGTTGCGCACCTGGAGCAACACCCTGGTGGTGGTGCCCAACGCCCGTTTCGCCGAGACTATCATCACCAATTACTACCAACCCACTCCGCCGGTAAACGTCTACCTCACCTGCGGAGTCAGCTACAGCAGCGATCTGGCCCGCGTGGAGGCGGTGTCGATGGATGTGATGAACGAGGTTCTGGAATCCAGCCCGCACGGGGTGCAGGAATACGGGGCCTACTTCGGGTTCGAGAATTTCGGCGAGTCCAACGTCGACTTCTGGCTGTTCGTGCAGGCCAGGGACCGGCTGGCCAGCTTCGAACTCCGCTCGCAACTCATAAACGAACTTCACCGGCGTTTCGATGCAGAGGGGATCGTGATCAACTACCCGGTGCGTTCGATCCAGTTCCCCAACGGTGCATCGCCCGACCCAGACGGTCGCCAGAGCGAGAGTATGCCCGCGTTCGTCCGCCGCCCGCCTCCGGCGGACACTCCAAACATCGAGGCAGCTGGGGGAGACGGGCCCGATGGCCCGTCATAGCGTCGCGGGCAGTACCCCGCCCGGCGCAACAGCTTGAGCCCATCAGCGGCTGCGGAGTAACAGTTCAGAGTTGAGGGGATCCGAGCATCTGACGGCAGGCCGAGAGGGGATCCAATCCTTGGGTGCGCCAGGTGCCTAAGAGGCAGGCCAGGGCCATCTTGGTGTCGGTGCCCTGCTTCGAGCGGGTGCCGCCGCTGATTTTGCGGCTGATTACCAAGGGCCGCAGGCTGCTTTCCGCAGCGTTGTTGTCCGAGGGCACGCCGGAGGCAGCCACGAAAACAAACAGTTCCTTGATGTGCTTCTCGATACGTCGGCACAGGTTGCCTTGGGCGGCTGCCGGGTCTTGGGCGTAGGGACGGCATTGGGCCAGCAGTTTCCGCTCCAACCGCCCTTGGGCCAGCCGTCTTTGCCCAGCGCCGGGATGGCTGAAGCCCTTGGCCTGCCGGTAGATGTCTTGGACCGCCGCCACCCACCGGGCCAATTGCCGGTCTTTTGGGTAGAGGATCTTCAGGTCGTGGATGTCCCGCAGCAGGTGCACCCAGCAGTGCTGCTTCAGTCCCGGGTAGTGATGATAGGCGGCATAGAGGTCGCTGACCAACACCCCACTGAAGGACTCATCCAGCACCTCGTCCACCACCTCCTTGTTCCTGCTGCGGCGCAGGAAATACCGCCCGGTGGGAGTGCTGAAAGTCCAGTCGTAGCCGTTGACTCCATCCTGGCGCCAGCCGGTCTCGTCGGCGTGGACCACCGGGCTGCCCCGGATGCGCTCCAGAATCCGGTCCGCCGCCGGTTGGGCCTGCCGGGCCACTTGGTGGATGGCCCGGACGATGGCGCCGAGGCTCAGGCGCAACTGGTGGACGGTGCTCAGATACCACTGGACGGTGCGGAGGGGCAACCTCCCCTCCTCCCGCAGGGCCGCGACCAGGCTGAGCAGGTTTACTCCCAATCGTTGTTTCCCCAGCGCCACCCCGCCCAAGTCCACCTTGGGCACCCGGCGTTTCTCACACACTGGGCAAGTCCTGGCGATGAAGACATGTCCGGTTACTTGGACCGGAACCACCGGCAGGTCGATGACCTCCCGGGTGCGGTGGGTCCAGCCCCCGGACAGCCGGGTTCCGCAATCAGAACAACTCTCCACGGCGTGGGCCACCCGGTGGGTGGGGTTCATGCGCTGGCGGGCAAAACCATGGGGCCGGGGCTTCCTGGTCTGTTTTTCCCTGGGGGGCCGCTGGCCCGTTTGAGGCTTGATGCCGGGCATCCCTTTGGGGCCGCCCGGTTTGGCCTTTCCCTCCAGCGTTTCAATCCGCCGCTGCAACTGGGCGATGACGGTCTGCTGCTCTTGAACGACAGCCTGCAACTGGGCAATCAGGGCCAGCAGGTCCTCCCGCGGCATGGCGCTCAGGTCAATGTCGGCATCCATGCCTCTGATTTAACATAATCGAAAAATCGGTGCACCATACTTTTCCAGCAGCCTTCGCCCAATTCGCCACATCAACTCTGAACAGTTACACTGCGGATGCTTGTCTGGCCCGTCGGCAGCGGATATAATTGTTGCACAGTCCCGTTCTGGGCGTCCGCTCGTACGCCGATTTTACAGAGCAGGAACTCCCCACCGTGGGCCTGTAGCTCAGGCGGTTAGAGCGCGGTCCTGATAAGACCGAGGTCGTTGGTTCGAGTCCATCCAGGCCCACCATAATGTACTGTAGACAGTACCGGACTGGTTAAAGCCACTTCCTCCGTGTCCCTGCCGGGTATCCGGCTGTCTTCGGGCAAGGGGATTGAGTACCGTATGACGGCTCTGCCTGGGGCCACGTCAATCTCCTTGACGAAGGACTTGATGAAAGCCCGGGACTCAGTGAGGTCGCTCTTCAGCAGGGACTCCCGCATATCTTGGGCGTAGGCCGTGATGGTGTCCACGACGTCCAGGACCTCCCGGCGCTCCGCCAGTGCCATCCGCGCCTCCTCAGTGGCGATTTTCAGCTTCTCCTGCCGCTCCTTGTGCTTGCTGAGGCGGGGCAGGATGTCGTTGATCTCCAGGTCGGTGCTCTCCACGGTGTGCCACAGCCGGTCCATCTTGCGCCTCACCTCGATAAGCTCCGTCTCCAGCCGCTCCCGCTGCTCCCGCTGCTCCCGGGCCACCCCGTCCATCCCTTCGTCCACCAGCCGCACCAAATCGCGGATGTTGCTCTGGGTGAGGATGTTGCCCCGAATCTGCTCGACTATCATGCCCTCGAACCGCTTGGCGTTGAGCCTGGGGGCGTCGCAGGCCCCGCTGCCCTGCTTCATCAGGGACTGGCAGACGTAGTAGGCGAACTGGCCGCTCTTGGACTCCTGGCCGGAGAGGGCCTTGCCGCAGGTTAGGCACTTTACGATACCGCTGAGCAGGTAGGAACTGGCAGAGCGGCGGGGATGGGAGTGGACCGGCGCCCGCGACTCCAGCGTGGCGACGACGCGTTGGAACTGGTCTGTCGAGACCAGGGCGGGGAAGGCGTTCTCCACCCTGACCGTCGGGGCCTTGTCCTTGGTATTGGCCCCCAAACCATCGTGCCGGTATAGACCTCGTTGGTCAGCTGCTTGTAGATGGTGGTCTTGCGCCAGCTCTTCCCGTTGGGGCTGGCGATGCCCTCCCGGTTCAGGGTCTGGGTGATGTCCAGCAGGGTTTTGCCGGAGTCGGCCATCTGGAACATCCGGCGGACCAGGACGGTCTCGGTGTCGTTGACCTCCAGCATGGGGCGCTTCTTGGCCCCGTCCTGGACCATGACCCGGTTGTAGCCGCAGGGGGCGCGGCTGGAAATCCAAAAGCCCCTGGAGGCGGCTTCCCTCATTCCCCGCACGACCTCCCGGACCTAATTCTCCGAGTAGAACTCGTCCACGCTCTCGATGATGGCCTCCATCAGCTTGCCGGTAGGGGAGTCGGTGGCGTGTTCAGTGATGGAGACCACCCGGATCCCCCGCCGCCGGAGCATGGACTTTTCAGGCGACGGCGTGTTCCCGTTTGCGGGTAAACCTGGAGAACTTCCAGACGAGAATCTCCTGGAAAGGAGCGTTGGCCCTGCCCGCCTCGTCCAGCATCCGGCGGAACTGGGGGCGGTCGGCGATGCGGCCGCTCTCGGCCTCGTCGACTTACTCGCGGGCCACGGTGTAGCCGTTGGCCTTGGCGAAGTCCCGTAACGGCCGTAGTTGGGCCGCCACAGAGAGGTCCACGTCCTGGCGGCTGCTGGAGACCCGGGCGTAGAGGGCCGCCGGGGTCAGGTCAGGCCGGTCGTTCATTGGTGTGTCCTCCTAAAATCGGATCGATTGGTTGGACCGGCTATAGAGAGCGTGGCTTGCCGGATTCGTTCCCGGATCGGCTCCAGCATCTTTGAATACTCGGCAACGTCATAACCGTAGAGGTCGTAGTAACTCCGAAGACCCTTGGCAATCGAATGCAACGAATCGCCGATTAGACTCAGAGCATGGAGAGGGGATAGATCCGAAACTACATGAGTAGGATTGAGCGATTTGGTTTGTGTGATTAGAACTAGGATCGCCCGTGTGTCTCCGTGCGCTTGCGGGGAAAGGAGTGAATATTCAAACAGCGTGTCTTTCTGGGTGGCCTCGATGCGGTCTGTAATCGCTTTGGGCCCATCACCGAATCCTAAGAATCGATGCTGCTTGCCGAGTTTCTCCTTGATGCCTAGCTACTGAGCCTTCCATCGCAATCTCGTCTCACGCTCGTTGGCTTTTTCAATCGAGGAGGCGAGTTCCGGCGCATTTACTCGGTTACGAGAGAGGTCCTTCCGCAGGAATGTGCGTTTGTGCTTGTTCTCCTCGAATTGAACGTTCAGACTCCGCGTAGCTCGCTCCTCAGGTTCAATTCTGTTATCGAGCATCCAGATGCACATCGAACAAGACTCAAGAATCTGCCTTAAACATATCCAAGGCGAAAAGGACAGAATAGGTTCTGATAGTGTCCGGTCAAGCGCCAAAGCATAGTCACATGCCACAACAAGAGAGCGTGCCCCTTTGTCATACGCTTCTTGTAGTACCGAAGGGTTTGCAAATAGACATAGTTCCTTCGATGCCATAGAGCCTGCCGAAGGGATACACCTATTGAGGTGGACCCCATCGGTTGGACAGGATTAAGCCAGAATTAAGTGGGACTCCTGCATTCCTGCCTATGATACCAAGACCGGTTGGTCCGGGCACCTCCTTTCCATCAGCTCCTCTTCTACAGGTTCGCCGTAGAAGACCTCCGCCGGCGTCCGGTAGCCCAGGGCCTGATGCGTCCTCCGGTCGTTGTAGAACCGGAAGTACTCTCGCAGCCTTCGGCGGGCCTCAAGGCCGTTAGCGTAGGCCTTCAGGCAGACCTCCTCGTACTTCACCGTCCGCCATAGCCGCTCCATGAGGATGTTGTCCTGGTACCTGCCCCTGCCGTCCATGCTGATCTGAGTGATCCTGGAGTATCTGCGTGAACTCGCGGCTGGTGAACTGGCTTCCCTGGTCGGTGTTGAACACGTCGGGCCGGTTCAGGGCGTCGCCCAGCGCCTCGGCACAAAAGCCGGTCTCCAGAGTGTTGGACAATCGCCAAGCCACCACGTACCGGCTGTGCCAGTCCATGTTGCGGCCAGTAGAATCCCCGGGCCATGGGCAGGTAGGTGATGTCGGCCGCCCACACCTGGTTCCCCGGGTGATCCATGCAGGTGATAGACCCGGCGTTCCGGCGCCGGTTGGCTGGTGCGAGGTTGCCGGTAGATGGCCCGCAGGTTCAGCCGCTGGCTTCCGGCTTACCGGCAGGCCCTCTGCGCCTGGAACCGTAGAAAGAGCCTGCGGCTGGTCGATACTGGCTTCCCATGGTCGGTGTTGAATATCGTTCGGGCCGGGGGCCACGGGGAGGGACACTGCGACTGTCCAAATACGCGGGCGCGCCACACTCGGCAAAGGGTTCTCAGGTTGAACGCTGTGGCCAATACGGTCCACTCAGGCTACGTCAGCCCAGCGCGGCTCGGAACACACCGGGCCGGTCCATCCAGAGTGTTGGACACGTTGCGGCCATCGCCAAGCCACCACGTACCGGCTGTGCGCAGTCCATGATTGCGTAGGCCCGGTCCTTGTGGTACGGATGATCCAGGTCCGGCATGGCCACCGCCTGGCCCCTGCCAGAGGAGCCAAAGTCATCCCCGGCCATCTCCTCGGCCTGCAGCATCGTAGGTGATGTCGGCCGCCTGCATACATGGTTCGCCCGGGTGATTCTCAGGTCCCTCAGCAGGTAGGGGTAGACCCGGCGTTCCGGCGCCGGCTTGGCTGGTGCGAGGTTGCAGGTAGATGGCCCGCAGCCCCATGATGCCTGCACCGCCAGATCAACCAACTCCATCGCCACGGCCGTGCGTACGAACAACTCAGCCGCCGGTGCACCCGCTTCCGGCTTACCGGCAGGCCCTGCCGCTCCAAGGAAGCCTTCATCCGCCTGGAACCGTAGAAAGGGGTTTCCAGGTACTGGCGGTCCATCTCCCTCATCAAGGACAGGTCCTGTTGTGAAGGTCTCCTTGGGACGGTAGTAGAGGCTGGAGCGGCTGACGCCCATCAGCTGGCACTGCCGCACCATGGACAGGTGCCGATGTCGCCGGCCGACCAGTTCACGCGATTGTTGACGCCGCGCTAGGTAGTCATGGACCGGACCTTTCCTCCAAGAAATCCCGCTCCACCTTGAGCTGGCCGATCTGCTGGTACAGGCGAGCCACCAGGGCGTCGTTGTTCTTGTTCTTCTGCTCCTTGCCCTTATTGGTCCCCTTGCCGTGGTCGAAGATGGCGGCCGCGCCATCGGCCAAGGCCCTCTTCCAAGTCTGAATCTGGCTGGGGTGGACCTCGAACCGGGCGGCCAGCCCGGCCACCGTCTGCTCGCCCTTCATTGCCTCTAGCGCAACCTTGGCCTTGAAGGCCGGGCTGTGCTTTCTCCGCTCTCTGGACATTTCCCGCTCCTCCTCGACAGCCGTCGCTGTCCTCAGTTTAGGAGCAGAATTCCCACTTAACCAGCTGTCCAGTTTTCCGGTCCACCTCAAGGCATTCTCTACCTCACTAAATTGCGGGACTAAATTGCGGGGCAATCGATGACAGTCGCCGATTGCAGGGCGATAGCCGCGGCCATAGACTGTTACAAGTCCTTTTCAGAATTGCTGAAGAGAATTGGCCGAAAAAATCAGGCAAGGAGCATGAGACGAAAATGCCAGAGGTAACATCGCACGTGCCTGGGTCTCCATCCTGGGCGGAACTTTCCACCACCGACGACACGGCGGCCCTTTCCTTTTATAACGCGCTGTTCGGCTGGGTTGACGACCCACAGGAAATCGCGCCGAACTGGTATTACCACATGCAGAGGCTCAACGGCCTGGAGGCCTGCTCCATCTACCAGCAGGGCGATGATGAACGCAGCCAGAACGTGCCGCCACACTGGAACATCTATTTCACCGTCGAGAACGCCGACGCGACGGCCGCGGCCGTTGGCCAGCACGGCGGCCAGGTGGTGATGGGTCCGATGGACGTATTCGAGGCAGGGCGCATGGCAATGTGCCAAGACCCCCAGGGCGCTTTCTTTGCCATTTGGCAGGCCAACCGGCACATCGGATGCCGCATCAAGCAGGAGACTGGCGCCATGTTCTGGAACGAGTTGCTGACCACCGACCGGACGGCTGGGTTGGAGTTTTACAAGGCAGTGCTTGGCCTCGAGCAGCTCCAGTTACCCGAAACCACCATGGATTACACCATGCTCCGCGCCGGGGAGACAGATGTTGCGGGCGTAATGCAGATCACTCCTGAAATGGGTGAGTTTCCTCCGCACTGGAGCGTTTACTTCGGTGTTGACGACACAGACGAGACGGTAGCCAAGGCCCAGTCCCTCGGCGGGTCGGTCTATGTTCCGCCCACAGACATCGTTCCGGTAGAGGGACAGCCCGCCATCGGACGCTTCGCCTGCTTGGCCGATCCTCAGGGTGCAGGGTTCAACGTCTTCCAGGCCGTCAGTGAAACGCCGCATTCATAGGTCTGCCTCACATCATCCACGGCTCTTTGCCGGAGGGCGGAGCAGATTGACTTTGAGACTCTGCCCTCAACGCTCACCTCTTCCAACTAAATACGGATCCGAGAAACGGATCCCACTGAGAATCGGCCGATTTCGTTTTTGTTTCGCAGGGGGTACAATCACGGCACTTACCACTTTATCCAAACAGCGACGGGAGGCAGCATGACCAGTGGCGCCAGCCTCAAGGAACTCCAGGATTCAGCGCTCGAACACCTTTGGGTGTACCTGCGCGAGCCCAGCGACATGGCCGAAAAGGGCGAGCCGACCGTCTATGTATCCGGAGAGGGGGTGCGGGTCACTGACTCCCAGGGCAACACGTCGATCGACGCCATGTCCGGCCTCTGGCTGAAGAACGTGGGCTATGGGCGCAAGGAGATTGCTGACGCCGCCTACGAGCAGATGCTCAAGCTGACATACATGCCCATGGGCACCACCACGGAGCCCACCATCCGCTTGGCCGAAAAGGTGGCCCAGATCACTCCCGGCGACCTGTCGCGCTCCTTCTTCACCAGCGGCGGGTCGGAGGCTGTGGAGACCGCCATCAAGCTGACCCGCGCCTACTTCAAGCGGGTGGGCGAGCCCAGCCGCATCAAGTTCATCAGCCGTCGCGGCTCCTACCACGGCGCAACGGCCGGCGCCATGGCCCTGGGCGGCTCTCCGCTGTACCCGAGGGGAGACTACGAGCCGCTGATGCCTGGCACATTCCACGTGCCCCAACCCAACTTCTACCGTTGCGAGTACCACAGCGAGACCCCCGAGGAGTGCGGTGAGCGCTGCGTTCAGGCGGTGGAGGAAATGATCAAATTCCTGGGGCCCGAGACGGTCGCCGGCGTTGTGGCCGAACCGGTGTCCAGCCCCATGGGCGCGGTGGTTCCGCCCGACAACTACTGGCCCATGTTACGCGAGGTGTGCGACAAGTACGGTGTCCTGCTCATTGCCGACGAGGTGATCACGGGCTTCGGGCGCACCGGCAAGATGTTTGCCTGCGAGCACTGGGGCGTCACCCCGGACATCATGACCGTCGCCAAGGGCATCACCAGCGGCTATTTGCCAATGGGCGGCGCCATCACCCGCAAGAACATCGCCGACGCCTTCATCGGCAGCCAGCGTGTCAGCTTCCGGCACGTCATCACCTTCGGCGGACACCCGGTGGTGGCTGCGGCGGCCCTGCGCAACATCCAGATCCTGGAAGACGAGCACATGGTGGAGAACTCCGCCGAGATGGGTTCCTACCTGCTGGACGGCCTCAAGGAAATGCAAGAGAAGCACCAGATGATCGGCGACGTGCGCGGCCTTGGCCTGATGTGCGGGATGGAGTTGGTGCGCGACCGGGAGACCAGGGAACCGTACCCCGCCGAGGCCGGCCTGGGGAACCGCCTGACCGCCGGCTTCCAGGCCAACGGGCTGCACCTGCGGGGCAGCGACAACATGAACGTCGCCCCGCCACTCTGCGTGACGGCCGGTGAGATAGACGAGATCCTTTCCATCATGGACCAAGTGTTCACCGAGGTCGGCCGCGAACTGGCCTAGCCCGCTAATTACGGAAGTACGCCGTAGGCCCTCTCCAATTATGAGAGGGCCTTGGCCTTGAGTCGGATCTGGGGGAATACACCTACATCGACGCGAATATTTCGGTCAGGCGGCGGACGCGGTCGGGATCGATGGGATTGGTGACGATGCCCTCGGTCTTAAGGCTGGTGCCTACGATGGCGCCGTCGGCGTGCTCCAGGATGCGCCAGACGTTGTGCTCGTTGATGCCGCTGCCCACCAGCACGAAGCCGTCGGGAACGGCCCGGCGAACCACCGACACATCAAAGCTGTTAGTGGGCTGGCCGGTTGCAGGTCCAGAAACGATCAGCCCATCCGCCAGGGCCCGGCGGGTCGTTTCCTGCGCCACGAGCCCGATGTCGCTCTGCCCCATGGGTTCGGCGTGTTTCACCAGCACGTCGGCCAGTATCTGAACGTCGGCATTCAGCGAGCGGCGCCTCCGCGTCGTCTCGTGGGCCTCCCCCTCAACTATGCCCTCGTCAGTGGCCATCACTCCATAATGCACGTTCACCCTGATGAACTCGCAACCCGTAGCCACCGCCACCGCCAAGGCCGAGATGGCATCGTTGCGTAGCATATTAATGCCGACGGGGATCGACACCGAGTCTCGCACGTGCTTCAATGCCAACGTCATTGCCGCCACGGTTTCCGGCTCCACCCGGCCGGTGCGGAATGGCGCGTCGCCGAAGTTCTCGACGATGATGCCGTGGGCGCCGCCGTCCTGCAGGATTCCGGCTTCCACCCTCGCCCGATTCAGCACAGACTTCAGGTTGCCATTCCACCGTGGGGAGCCGGGCAGCGGCAGGAGATGGACCACGCCGATCAGTATCTTTCCCTCCCCAAACAATTCCCGCGCCATACAGCAATCCGCCCGTCTTAAATTGCGCCGGTGACAGGTTCAGAATCCTCCGCATCCGGGACGGCAGCCCGCCGCCCTGACGGGTAGATAGATAACAGGTTACGCCCCTGAAGCACTAGTTTCAACCGGGTTATTGCCCGAAAGTAACAAACGGAAGTCTGCCCGGCCGGAGCGATGCAGCAAGCCAGGACTGGAAGCGCTCACGGGGCGCGCAACTTCCTATAAGTGGTAAGATTATGCACGACGCTTGGGCGGGAGGGACACCTACGAATGCCGCAGGACTTCATACACGTCAAGGGCGCACGGGAACACAATCTCAAGAACATCGAGATAACAGTGCCCCGCGACAAGCTGGTGGTGATCACCGGCGTTTCAGGTTCCGGCAAGAGCTCCCTGGCCTTCGACACCATCTATGCCGAGGGGCAGCGGCGCTACGTCGAGTCGCTCTCGGCCTACGCCCGGCAGTTCCTGGGGCGGATGGACAAGCCCGATGTTGACTACATCGAGGGGCTCTCTCCAGCCATCTCAATCGACCAAAAGGGCGTCTCGCACAACCCCCGCTCAACCGTGGGCACGGTTACAGAGATTTACGACTACCTGCGTCTGCTGTTCGCCCGCGTCGGCGTGCCCCACTGCCACAAGTGCGGCAGCCCGGTGACGCGGCAGACGGTTTCACAGATCGTGGACGCCATAATGTCGCTGGAGGAAGGCAGCCGCATCACGTTGCTGGCCCCCAAGATCCGGCGGAAGAAGGGCGAGCACAAGGACGTCTTCGAAGCGGCTCGCAGGGCCGGATTCGTCCGCATCCGCGTAAATGGCGAAACCAGGATGCTCGACGAAATCGACAACCTGAACCTCAACAAGAACAAGTGGCACTACATCGAACTGGTGGTGGACCGGATCATCGTGCGGCCCGAGACGGAGCTGACCCGCGTGGCCGAGTCGGTCGAAACCTGCCTGCGTGAGGGCGAGGGCGTCGTTGAAGTGCTGAGGGAGTCTGCCGACGGCGGGGAGAGCGAGGCGCTGGTGTTCTCCGAGCAGTTCGCCTGCGCCAAGTGCAACGTGAGCCTTCCCGAGATCGAGCCGCGCACCTTCAGCTTCAACAGCCCTCACGGGGCATGCTCAGAATGCACCGGGCTGGGCTACAAACTGGCCGTCGACCCGGAGCTGGTCATCCCCAACAAGAACCTGACACTGTCGCAGGGCGCGATCACTCCCTGGGTAAGGGTCGGCACCTCAGGGGCCTGGTACATCAGCCTGATGGAAGCGGTGGCTGCGGCCAACGGCTTCTCCGCCAAGGTGCCTGTGCGCGAAATGGACCCCGAGCACGTCGACTTGATCCTCTACGGCAACGGCACCCAGAAGGTCACGGTCAGCCATCGCACGCACCGGGGCCGCACCTACAGCTGGGACACCAACTTCGAGGGTGTCATCCCCAACCTGGAGCGCCGCTACCGCACCACCGAGTCGGACTACTCCCGCTCGCAAATCGAGCGCTACATGTCGGCCCGGCCCTGCCGCTCCTGCGGCGGCAGGCGCCTGAGGCCCGAGGCCCTAGCCGTCAAGGTCTGCGGCCTGGGCATCATGGATGTCTGCGCCAAGAACATCGGCACCGCCGCCGAGTGGGTCGAGCAGATAGACCCCGACTCCGAGTACAACCGTAACGGGGGCGGGGGACGCCCCCACCCTAACCCACCCCCGGAGGGAGAGGGAAGGCAGGTCATGGGCAGCGTCAGCTCCCCCCCTTTCATTCCCCACCATCATGAGGCGGATATAGGGGGGGCCGGCAGGCGCAACGGCGCTAAGAAGAGACGGAAAGCCGCCTCGAAGAACGGCACGGCGGCACCGCAGACGCTTTCGACTCGAGACAAGACAATCGCCAACCAGGTACTCAAGGAGATCGACGGGCGGCTGAAGTTCCTGGTAGGCATCGGCTTGGACTATGTGACCATGGACCGCACGGCCCAGACTCTCTCCGGGGGCGAGGCCCAGCGGGTGCGGCTGGCGACGCAGATCGGCTCCGGTCTGACCGGTGTGCTGTATGTGTGCGACGAGCCGACCGTGGGACTGCATCCCCACGACGACCAGCGGCTCATCAGCACCTTGACCCGGCTGCGCGATATGGGTAACACGGTCCTGGTGGTGGAGCACGACGAGACCATGATGCGCTCGGCCGACTTCATTGCGGACCTGGGGCCCCGGGCCGGAGAGCACGGAGGGCAGGTGGTCGCCGTCGGCACGGTTGAGGAAATAGAGAACTCTCCTGAATCCATTACGGGGCAGTACCTCAGCGGACGCAAGCAGGTGCCGGTGCCGGAGAACCGGCGGGAGGGCAACGGTCTCTCCCTGACCGTGACGGGAGCGCGGGAGAACAACCTGCGCGGCATCGACGTGGAGTTCCCCCTGGGCCGGCTGGTATGCATCACCGGCGTTTCCGGCTCCGGCAAGAGCAGCCTGGTCTACGAGATCCTGTACAAGAAGCTGAACCAGAGAATAAACAATGGCCGCGACCTGCCCGGCAAGCACGACGACCTGCTGGGTGTCGAGGGCGTCGACAAGGTGGTCAAGATCGACCAGTCGCCCATCGGGCGCACCCCCCGCAGCAACCCGGCCACCTACACCGGCGCCTTCACGCCGATTCGCGAGCTGTTTGCCAACCTGCCGGAGTCGCGGGTGCGGGGCTACAAGCCGGGCCGGTTCTCATTCAACGTCAAGGGAGGGCGCTGCGAGGCCTGCCAAGGCGAGGGCTACAACCAGATCGAGATGCAATTCCTGCCCGATGTCACTGTCCCCTGTGAGATCTGCCACGGCCTGCGCTACAACCGCGAAGCGCTTGAGGTCACCATGCGGGGCAAGCACATCGCAGACGTGCTGAACATGACCGTGGACACCGCACTAGAGTTCTTCGTCAATTTCCCGCGCATCCGACCCAAGCTGGAGACGATGCGCGACGTGGGCCTCGGCTACATCCGCCTCGGCCAGCCTGCTACCACGTTGTCAGGCGGCGAGGCCCAGCGGGTCAAGCTGTCTACCGAGCTGTCCAAGCGGGCCACCGGCAAGACGGTCTACCTGCTGGACGAGCCGACCACCGGCCTGTCCTTCGAGGATTGCGCCGCCCTGCTGGGCGTGCTGCACCGGCTGGTGGACGGGGGCAACACGGTGATCCTAATCGAGCATAACATCGATGTAATAAAAAACGCCGACTGGCTGATCGACCTCGGCCCCGGAGCCGGCGACAAGGGCGGAGAACTGATCGCCACCGGCACACCCGAGCAGCTGGCCGAGCACCCCGGCAGCGTCACTGCCCCATACCTGAAGGCCGCCCTGGACCAGACCCGCGCCTTCGCCGCCAAGCACCCAAAGGCTGAGGCGGAGGAGTTGGCGGTGGTCGTTTAGGAGACAGAAAGACTCCCTCCCGAAATAGAGAGGGAGTTTTCGTTACAGCTTGAGCAGCGAGGTCAGCGTTTTCTGGCCGCCTTGCGGTCCGACCAGGGCCAGGCGCAGTTTGTCCTGCTGGAACAGGCGGGTGGCGAGGGCGGAGATGTCGGCAGGTGTGACAGCACGCAGGCGGCCTACGATTTCCTCGACGGTGCAGAGCTGGTCCTGAAGCAATTCCTGCGACCCCATCCACGACGCCACGGCGCGGCTGTCCTCCATTCGCAGCAACAGGCGGCCGGTGGCGTACTCCCGGGCCTTGTTCAGCTCTCGCTCCTCGGGCTCCTCCCTCATTCCGTCCAGTTGACGCATTACGGCGCGCACGGCGTCATTGGTCTTCCTCGGTTCCACACCGCAGTACACCACCATGGAGCCACAGTCGCGGAAGTGGTTGATGGAGCTGCTTACGTCGTACGCCAGGCCCTGCACCTCGCGCAGGTCCATGAACAGGCGGCTGCTCATCCCGTCACCCAGGATCACGTTGAGCAGGCTCAGCGTGTAGCGGTCCGGATCATTCAAGGACAGTCCCGGCAGGGCCAAGCACAGGTGCGACTGGTCGGAGCGGCGGCGCTCGATCTTCACCACCGGTCCGTCCATTCCGTTTTCCGAAACCGGCTCCCAGTCCAGCGAAGTTTGCGGCTGCCAGCCTTGGGTGGAGTCATCCAGCAGGTCGACAATCTCGCCGTGGGTCACGTTGCCAGCCACGGCCACCACGGTGTTGGCCGGGTTGTACTGCCGCACCATGTAATCGCGAATGGTTTCCTGCCCGATGGCGGCTACTGTGTCGGGGGTGCCCCCCACGTCGCGGCCCATGGCCTGGTCGGGCCACAACGCCTCGTCGATCAGCAGGTCGACTCTGTAGGAGGGGTTGTCATAGGTCATTCGCAGCTCCTCCTGGATGACCTCCCGTTCCTTTTCCACCTCCCCCGGGTCCAGCAGCGGGTTCATCAACATGTCTATGAGCACGGCGAGGGCGGTGCGGAAGTGGGGCCTGGCCACTTTGCACCAGAACACGGTCACTTCCCGGTCGGTGCTGGCGTTCATGATTCCACCCACGCCCTCGATGGCCTCGCTCACCTCCCCAGCCGTGGGCCACTTCTCGCTGCCCTTGAAGGGAAGATGCTCGATGAAGTGAGAGACACCGGCCAGGTCAGACGACTCGTACCGAGATCCAGCCCCGACGAAAATGGTAATCGAGACCGACTGGGTGTGCTCCATCATCGAGGTTACGACGCGTAACTGGTTGCCAAGGACCGAACGCTGGAACATGCTCACTCCGTGAAAACGATAATTCGGCAGGATACTATGGCCGGGGAGGGGAATTACTGGTCTTGCAGGCCGTCGAGCCGCTCTTCCAGTTCGCGGGCGCGGGCTTCGGCCAGCAGGCGGGCTTCGCGCTCTCTGCGGGCTTCCCCTTGCGCCTGTATGCGGGCTTCTCGCTTGTCCTCGAAGGTCAAGATGTGCCTTCCCGTTGCCGGGTCGTGCCACCTCAATTGCCCGTTCTCCCACCGCAGGATCAGGTTCAGGGCCCGGCTGTAGCCTTGCAGAACGCCGTCAGTCGCTTCTTCAATGGGAATGGGCTGATATTGCCCGTCCGCTGCCAGGCGGTCGCCGGCCAGCCGCGCCCTGTGGAATTCGCCCGTTTCGTCGAAGCGCCAGTATTTGGGAATGCCCAGCGCGGCGTAGTCGTTACGCTTCTCGTTAACGTCTTCCTGTCCGGTGCGGCGGGAAGCGATTTCCAGGACGAAGTCCGGCGGTTTTCCCTGTTCCGCAATTATGTAGGCGTTGCTCTGGCGGTAAGCAGCCGAGCCTGCGTTAAAAGCGATGAGCAGATCGGGATACCGCACCCCGGCCAACCTGCGGGTATGGATTCTGGTGAGGTAGTGCTCACCGGCGACCAGAGTAGTTTCGGGGTTGCCGAGGTGCTGTATCAGATGGTGGACGCTGCCTGTAAACGTCAGGTGGTCGAAGCTGGTCATATCGTCGGGCTCGCGTTCCGGCGGGTCCGGCAGCCGGAATTTCTGCTGGCTCTTGGCGGTGGCCATGCTGGCCCTCCTTTCCCGGACGGATTCCGGCTGATTTGCGCACCCCCAGGCCGGGGCGCGCAACCGGGCGCCCCGGCAAAATTACTCCCCAGCTTTCCTAGCTCTCCAGCCAGTCGACGTCGCCGAACTGACCGGCCGGGTGCGACTTGGACGCGTAGACCGCGTGGCGGCGTTTGGCCTCGGCGATGGTGGTGTCGTCGCCGTGGCCGGGGTAGACCTGGGTGTCTTCCGGCAGGGTGAGCAGCTTGGTGCTGATGCTGCCAAGTATCGTCTGTAGCGCCTCGGGGCTGCGGCTCTTGCCGGGACCGCCGGGGAAGAGGGTGTCCCCGGAGAACAGGTGCCTCCCCACCAGGAAGCAGCTGGCGCCGTCGGTGTGGCCAGGCGTGACCAAGACCCTCAGCTCCTGGTTGCCAAAGTGAATGACTTGGCCGTCAGTTAGCTCCATCTCGGGGGCCTGGGGCAGCGGGCCCTTGTCGGCGGTGGTGATGCCCACTGGCGCAAGGAGGCTGCCGGTAATCTCGTCGAAGCCCAGCAGATGGTCCTGGTGATTGTGGGTTATCAGAATGGCCTTGATGCTCACCTCGCCCACCTCGTTGAGCAGAAGTTCCGGCTCGGCGGGCGTGTCGATCAGGATGCCCTCATTGGTCTCCGGGCAGGAGACAATGTAGCCGTTGTTCATGAAGGGGCCCATATTGACCTTGACGATACGTACTTCACCGTCATAGTGGAGCGCCATAATTCCTCCTCCGGCAACGCAAAATTGTCATTGAAAGGGAGTGTTCCCCTGGCAAATATTCTAGAAGTATTCTAGCAGAGCGGGGTGGAGTCCGCCGACCGGCTGATCGGCCTGCGTCGCCGACGTCGGCGACGGCGGGGAGTGTACCCAGCGGGAGGGCCCGGTTCCGGGAGTGCCTCATTCTCCTCGGCAGGACCTGCCTCGGCGCCTTCGCCCGTCTCCGGCTCGCCGGCTGTTTCTTTTGCCACCGATGCCGCAGCCCGCTTTTCCTCCTGCTCCTCAGTCGGTGGCGGGCCATAGCGGGAACGGTGAGCTGCCCATTGCACCTGGGTGAGCAAGGTCAGCAGGATGCCGGGAACAAAGATGAACAGATTGGCGATCTGCCTGTTGCCGTCATCGTCGGCCTGCACCCAGCGAACCGCAAATACCACTGAGGCAATCATGATGAACCAAGCGATCCCGCCGACCATGATGCCACGGAAACCCTCGCCGCTTTGCCATGGCGAGCGCAGGGTGAGCACGGACCACGCGGGCGGAAAGATGAAGAAGCTGTAGTAAATCTCCGGCCGGTAGAACCAGGGCCGCGGATACTGGGAAAGGTCACGTATGGGACGGGGAGCCATCAGAAATCTCGTCGTCTAATTTCGGGCCAGCAGCATCTGGAATTCGATCTCCGACAACTCGCGCTGCTGCAGGATCGAGGCCACAGCATATTCCGTGCAGAGACGGGCGAATCCCGAGTACTGCAGGATGTTGTGTCCCATGACGACCACGGGCACTTCGCGCTCGAAGTCCACACCCAACTGACCGCCGTCGTCCTCGTCTATGCGCAATTCGATTTCGCGCCCGGTAAGGCGTTCGATCTTCTCCTGAATGCGGTCTATGAACTCCTGATCGTTCAAAGATGGCTCCTGTCTCTCAACGTCGGGAATTGGCCCGGCGGACACGAAAGGTGGCGCCGTCTTTCTGCTTACTGACCCATTTCAGGTATCCGGCAAACTGGGGGTCGGCCCTCAACAGCTCGATAGAACTTAGGTCGTTGGCCAGCGTCTTCTCGGAAAACATGGCATGGAGCTGCCGGTGACAGGTGGGGCAAAGGCGCGCCTTCGGCCCGTCCTTGCCGCCCTGGGAGCGCGGCACCAGGTGGTGTTCGGTAAAGAGCCCTAACTCCCGAAGGCAGAGCTCACAGGCCATTGGCTCCTCGTAAGGACGGGGCCGCTCTGCCACTGCGGAGGCCACTCCACGCCTGCGCGTTGCCACTGGCTGCCTACGCCTCTTGCTCGCTGCTAGGGTTGTCCGCGTTCGGATTCTCCATGAACCGCCAGCCCGGCAGGTCGATTTTCCACTCTCCGTCTTCCATCAGCATTGGCAGGATCAGGCCGTTCATGGCCCGGCCCCGCCGCACCTCGGTATTGTCCTCCGTTATCCCGAAGGGTAGGAAAGCGAAGGCATGCTCGTTGTCCACGTAGCTGGTGGGCGAGATGCCCAAGTCGGTCAGATCCTCCAGCGGCCAGAGACGGAGCACGGTGGTGCGGAAGTCCTCCAGCATTGCCTCGCGCATGGGGTGGCCGGAATCGTACCCGGCACGGTAGGCCACCTGCATGTCGACGCGGTAGCGGGTGGCCCACACGCCCATTCGCATCCCCCGCGTTTCCTTGGACAGCATCGACCATGCCAGGTCCATATTCCCGTCGCGCACCGCCTCGGCGAATGCACCGGCCTGGTTACCGCATTCGTCGGGGAAGGGGCTGCGTTTCTCGCCGGGTATTCGCATTAACCACCTCTCGGACGAGCGGGCAAAGAATCAGGGAAATCCATTCGTCCCGAGCCTTTCGACGGATGAACGGATTTCTCCTGGTTGCGGCAGTCCATCCGGAACCTAACCGTCCGCCTGCCGAATAATCCAAGACGAACGGTTGAAACGCTTTCGCCTAGTCTACCAGCCTATGGCGTAGCCGTCGCGGCGCGGATCGGCTGCGCCGTGCAGCGCGCCGGTGTCCTCGTCCACCTGGATCATCATCTCGCTGCCCGACGCGCCCCAGCCGTGCATTACGTCGAGAGTATGCCCACGGCGCCGTAACTCGTCCAGCGTTTCCGCGGGGAACCGGGACTCCACGTACAGCAGGTTCTCGCACTCGTGGGGAATGTTGGACTCCGTAGGGCTGTGGGTGTTGCGCCAGCGGGGCGCCTCCACCGCCTCGGCCACAGTCATGCCGAAATCCAGCACGTGGGTGATGACCTGCATGTTGGTCTGCACCTGCGTGTCCGCGCCCGGTGTGCCACATACCAGCGCCAGGCTGCCGTGACCGGGACCGCCGTTGCGGGCGCCGTTGGCGGACATGCCCCCGCCACGGAAGACCATTATGGGATTCATGGTGTGGCGCACCCGCTTGCCCGGCTGCAGGCAGTCGACGTGATCGGGGTCCAGGTGCCAGTAGGTCATACGGTTATTCAGCAGTATGCCGGTCTCGCCGGCCACGATGCTGGAGCCCAGCGAGCTCTGGATGCTCTGGAGCTGGCAGACCGCGTTGCCCCAGCGGTCTACAACCACGAAGCAGGTCGTGTCCTCCTCCTGCATGGCCCCAGCCGAAGCGGCTGCCTTGGGCCGTCGGCCGTAGTTGGCCGGCTGGAAACTCCACGGGTCGCCGTGCCTCACCGCCTCGTCCGCCCGCTCCGGATCGATGAGCCGTGCCCGTTCGGCGGCGTACTGCTTGGACAGCATCCCGGCGAGGGGTACGTCCACCCAGTTGGGGTCGGCCATGTAGGCCTCGCGGTCAGCGAAGGCCAGCTTCTTGGCCTCGACCATCAGGTGAATGCTCTCCGGCGTGTTGCAGCCCAGCACATTAAGGTCGAACTGCTCAACTATGTTCAGCTCCTGCAGCAGCACGTGGCCGCTGGAGTTGGGCGGCGCCTCGTAGACTGTGTGGCCGTGGTAGGTGGAGGAGATGGGCTCCTCCCACCTCGACCTGCAGTCTGCTAGGTCCTTCAGCGTCAACAAGCCGCCCTGCTCCTCGCTGAACTTGACGATGGCCCGGGCCGTCTCCCCTTCATAGAAGGCGTCTCGACCGCCGTCGACGATGCCCTTGAAGGTGTTGGCCAGCCCCGGCTGCCGGAGTATCTGCCCGGGCCGCATCGGCGCACCGCCAGGGGCGAAGATGGCCTGCGAGTCGGGAAACTCGCAGAGCAGCCGGTCGCCCGCAATCACGCCGGACAGCACGTGCGTGACCGGAAAGCCGTTCTCGGACAGATCGATGGCCGGATCGAAAATATCGGCGCGCGACAGCGTGCCGTACTTGGCGTGGGCCGCCATCCAGGCGTCCACCAGCCCCGGCACTGAGACCGACAGGATCCCCTTTGCCGGAATGCCGTTCTCGCGGTACCAGTCGACGTCCGTTGCATAGGGCGCGGCACCGGTGCCGTTGCAGACCTCGATGGTTCCGGCCTGCCGATTGTAGATCATGATGAACCCGTCGCCCCCGATGCCCGACATATTCGGCTCGACCACGTTCAGTGCCGCGGCGGTGGCGATGGCCGCGTCGACGGCGTTCCCGCCCCGCTGCAGCACGGCCATCCCGGCCTGCGCCGCCAGCGGTTGCCCGGCGCACACCATCCCGTTACGCCCCATAACCACCGGGCGGTTGGATTCGAAGTTGACGCCATGCGGAGTGTGCGGCATCAGGGTGCCTCCCTTGTTCTATTCGTCTCTCGATTTCTACTGTTGAGTCAGATAGGCGAGCAGGTTGGAACCGCAGTCAATGCGGTCAACCAACTTCTTCTTGCCCCTATAGGAGACCGTTCTTGTCTGGATGGTGCGAAGGTCGTTGCCCCTCAATTTGCCTCGAAAAAACAGCAACGGATACCATCGTTCAATGTTGCGGTTCCCTAGGATAGACCTAGCCAAATTGAGTCCGCCCTGTATCTGGCGAATCGCTTTTGGAACTTCTCCGTTCCTGCCTCCCTTGAGTTCAGCAGCACAGATAAAGTCGTCGTTGAGCCGCCCGAAAATCAAGCGGTCGCACAGCCGGTTGGGACGTTTGTGCTCTGGGCAATTCTGGTTTCGATCTCCGTGAACCGTAGCGAGTTCCGAGCTTTCCAAGCCAGAGACATCAATTCTGCAATTTGGTTCCGCGTATGAATCAGTCAGACAACAATCGCCATAGGTGCTGCGGATGCTTTCCGCCATTTGGGAGTACGGCATCAGTTCCGGTCGCGTTGCAACGCTATTGATTCGTCGTAAATTGCCTCAAACACTGCTGCGAACTCGTCCTCGTCAATCCCGGTGTCCGGGTCGATTTCGAGCGGTACGGTCTCGCAGCCGCCCAGTTCCTGACTATACCGGAACAGATAAGCGCCAACCTGGTCCGGTTGCAGGAAATCCTCAGGTTCAAAGCCGCCACTCTCAATCAGTTCCGGGCTGGCCTGTCGCAATGCCAGCAGGTTGTTGACCTGACTGATGATGATGTCGCTATGGGTGGTAATCAGCACTTTCACCCCCGCGTTCACCAGCCGCACGATGCCCCGCGCCAACTGCCGCTGCGCCGCCGGGTGCAGATGCGACTCCGGCTCCTCGAAGATGAGCAGGTCACCAGGTCGGACGAGGTATTTCAGGAAGAGGATTAGCGGGGCCAGCTCGGAGACCATCGACGATGTTTGGTCCAGCGTAAATTTGCCGGCAGGCGTTTCATAAGCTATATCGGAGAACGGCAATCCGGCAGATTCATCGAGATCTACTTGGCCGTGCAGAACCTGACTTTCGATGAAGTTTAAGGATGGTATTAGGATGTCCCCATTTTTCTCAACATACATCCCTCTTTCCAGGCTAATCAAGTTAGCCAAGAGCTCGGCATCAATCCTCGGCATTGTAGAGAATCGTATCTCCCTCATCTTTAGCGAGGAATGTTGACGGACCAGCGAGGCGGAGAAGAATTTGTGCGCCCGAGCGATAGCAGACCTTCCCGCAGGCAGATAAAAGCCCTTGGACGGTAATCCTTCGGCGATTACTTCTGCAACAGAATGCCGCATTTCGTAAACGAACTCGTCCCAAAGCCAGTTGAGAGCTTCCTGAATAGGACGGATTCCGGTTCGAAGTCCAACACCGGGCGTAGGTGCCTTAGCCCGAGAAATATCGAAAATGGGGGTTGCTGACGCCTCATTGATGACCTGAATTTCCATTCCCAAAAGCGGGTTTTCTCGCTTTATAGTCAGGAGGAAATCTTCCTGACTGCTCCAACTACTAACAAAGGTTGAGGCTCTTCCAAATGCCTCATTCAAGTGATCGAGAATCTCACCATGAAGAAACTGGAGCGTTTGAAAAGTAGATCGCTCTATTAGCGAACGGACCTCAATGGGCAAGTCTGTTATAGTGAGGGACTTACTGGCCAATGGGTCGCGTGCCTCTGGATTCACCCACTGAATAAAAGCTCGACTTCCTGTGGACTGTTCATCCATTCCGGGCAAGTGCCATGAGTATGGATAACTCCGGTGAACTAAGCCTCCATGGTGACTCGGAGACTCTGCCCATAGCCTCTCGGAAAATCTTTCAAACCCCTGCATCACCGCGTGCACCGCCGTCGCCATATACGACTTGCCGGTGTTGCTGGGGCCGACGAAGATTGTGAGGGGCTTCAGGTCTACTGATCCCTCTGCGATGGGGCCGAAGTTTTTGACTGATATTGTCAGCATCTATCCTCTGTCGAGGCGGCGACTGGAGTACTCCCATAATAAGCCATTCCCGCGGAGCAAGCTCTTGCTAAACCCGCGGGAATAACAGGCGCAAGCCGAGGCTAGTCCGGGATTTCCTTGGCCATGCCCTCGCCCAGCTCCACGTCGAACGCCGTCAGGACTTGGGCGACCAGCAGGTAGTGGCCGCATAGGACGGTGAAGTGCAGGGTGTCCTTCTCGCCGAAGCGGCCGGTCATGGCCTTGAAGGTGGTGTCGCTGACCTTGTGCTGGCGCAGCAGCTCGTGGACGTAGTTCACCAGCAGCGCCTCGTCGCCCTCCAGTCCCGCCGGCGCGGTGCCGTTGGCGATGGCCGCGATGGTGGCATCCGAGACGCCGGCCTGCCGGGCCAGGCGGGCATGGGCCGAGAACTCGTATTGC
Organism: Dehalococcoidia bacterium; assembly: GCA_965249355.1. GTDB lineage: Bacteria > Chloroflexota > Dehalococcoidia > Lucifugimonadales > UBA3495 > VXOI01. The sequence continues at coordinate 324,141 of CBDFLW010000004.1, read as the reverse complement.
TGCTTCATTTCCCGGGCCGTGGCGATAATCAGCGTCTCCTTCAGCGACTCCGGCTGCTCGAACTCGAAGCGCACAAAGGCGCCTGTGTCGGCGACGCGGGCTGCCAGCTTCGGGCTGTTCAGCAGCACACCGAAGGGCCCTCGGACGCTGCCGCGAGTTCCGACGATTGCGTCGTGGTACTGCTGGTCCTCTTCAGATAGCTGGTCGCGGGTTACCGGGGATATGCGTGGCATGCTTCATTCCTCCCTCTTCTCAACCTTCTCAACACAGAGAGCGCAGAGACGAGTTCCTAGGCCTCTCTCTGCGCCCCCTATGAATACTTACACTTATTTTACAGGCACAGGGATTCCTGCGATGTTGACAGGCACCGAGCCAAGGTGGTTGCGGCTGGTGAAATAGAGGGTCTTCCAGTCGTCGCCGCCAAAGCACAGGTTGGTGGTGGCGGCCGCACCGTGTACCACGCACCCAGCTTCTTGCCGGACGGGTCCATAACCCACAGGCCGCCGGACCCGCCGCAGTAAACGTTGCCCTCCACGTCAACCTTCATGCCGTCCGGGACGCCGGGCTCGGAACCGGTGAGGTCGGCGAAAACGCGGTCGGTCTGCCGCGCCAGCGAGCCGTTGGGGTTGACGTCGAAGGAGCGGATGTGGCCCCGCCGCGAGTCATTGACATAGAGAATGCGCTCGTCGGGCGTGAAGGCCAAGCCGTTGGGCACCACGAAGTCGTCCACCAGCAGCGTGATGCTGCCTAAGTCGGGCGTGACGCGGTACACGCCGGAGTAGGGCAGGTCCCACTGCTCCGGCGGCGTGGGCAGCGTCCACGGGTCGGTGAAGTAGATGCAACCGTCGGACTTCACCACCACGTCGTTGGGGCGGTTCAGGCGGCGGCCCTGGAAGCTGGCGGCCACCACGGTGATGCTGCCGTCAGGCTCGGTGCGGGTGACGCGGCGGCTGTCGTGCTCGCAGGCAATGAGCCGGCCCTGCAGGTCGCGGGTCAGGCCGTTGGCGCGGTTGGTTGGCTCGTGGTCAACGCTGGCGCCCCCGCCCGGCACGAACTTGATGCGGCGGTTGTTGTGGATGTCGCTGAACAGCAGGTATCCGCCGTCGGACCACCACACCGGCCCCTCGGCCGGGCCGTTGTCTCCGCCGTAGTCGTCGGGCGTGTGCCGGGCGATTTCAGCGTCGGCGGAAATGAGGCGCGCAAATTCCGGGGCAAGCTGCTCAATGGGCATAATCCCCTCCCGGTTCTGAATGGGGTTGGCAAGGGGCATTATAGCCGAAAAGGAGGTCGAAAATTTCCTTCCTGTCGGGGAAGGGTTGAGGGCCTGGCTGAGCGAAAAGTAGCGGGGAATTGCTATGCGCTGCGGAATCCTTCAGCCCGGAACAGCTCCAGTAGATTCATGTGCCTCACCCCCAGTTCAGTGCAAACCTGGGGAATCTTCACGCTCCCCCTTCCATCCATCCTCGGACGCTCTTCGCTGACCATGAAGCTACCCAAAGCACGCGCATAGGCAATAACCCAAGGGTCGGCGCTGTTTCCGGTGCGAACGGGGCGCCAGTGAGGCCATCCATTAGATATTCTTCCCAAGCAGCTACGGTGGCTGCATCCCTGCCTGTGGATTTCGCAGCCTGCTCCAAGCTGCACCCGGCTTGTTCCCGGGCCCATCTCAGCATTGCTGGCGTAACCTGCGCTGTAATACTTTCCGGCATCTCAGTTATAGCTATAGCTAAAGAAGGATTTTCCGTGATTCTGGGTGCGAGACCGGCCATCGTCAACTCTGCTTGACTCGCTTGGGCCGGTAAACTATTCTGCCAACGAGGGCGTTTCTGCCCTTGATGTCCCTTTGAGCTCCGAATTCCACACACTATAGAAGAAGGAGGCTGTTATGGCCCTCAGCCTGAACCACGTTCACCTCAAGTCGCCCGACCCCTTCGCCACGGCGCAGTTCTACATCGACACCCTGGGCGCTACCAAGATTGCCGATGTCGGCGAGAACGGCGTCCGTCTCGACCTGCATGGACTGACCCTCAACGTCACCAAGCACATCGAGACGCAGACCCGCGAGCAGAAGTACGGCATGGAGCACATCGCCATCGACGCCGACGATATCCAGGGCATGATCGAAATGCTCAAGGCCAATGGCGCCAAGATTCTGGAAGAGGCCGTCGTCTCCGGCGACCGCCGCGTGGTCTTCTTTGAGGGCCCCGACGGCGTGCAGCTGGAGTTCATCGAGAAAAAGTAGGGACGTGCCCACCCTGACCCTCCCCTCCGGGTAAGGGAAACCTTTTGGCACCAGAGGGGAACAGAACAATTCCAGAAAAGAGAGGAGACTGCGATGATCTACGAGTCCCGCATCTACAAGGCCGTCCCCGGCAGGCTGCCCGACGTCAACGCCCGCTTTGCCAATCACACCGTGGGCTTCTTCAAGCAGTACGAAATCGGGATGATGGGCTTCTGGACCGACGAGATCGGCGCCAGCAACCAGCTCACCTACATCCTGAGCTTCGACAGCGTGACCGACCGGGCCGAGAAGTGGGCCGCCTTTCAGGCCGACAAGGCCTGGGCCGAGGTCCGCGCCGAAACCGAGTCCAACGGCCCCATCGTGGCCCAGGTGCTCAACTCCCTGATGTCCCCCACGCCGTATTCGCCCGTGCCCAAGTTCAAAACGGCGGTGCAGGAACTGCGCATCTACGACGCCATGCCCGGTAAGCTGCCCGACCTGCACAACCGCTTCAAGAACCACACCATGGGCCTGTTCGAGAAGCACGGCATCGAGAACGTGGCCTACTGGACCGAGGACATCGGCACCAGCAACCGCCTGGTCTATATGCTGGGCTACCCCGGTCTGGGCGCCCGCGAAAAGAGCTGGGCCGCCTTCCAGAGCGACCCCGACTGGCAGAAGGCCCGCGCCGCCTCCGAGGAGAACGGCTCGCTGGTGCGCGTCTCCACCCACTCCATCCTACGCCCCACCCACTACTCGCCGCGCTAACTGCGAGCCCCGGCAACGCACGGGATAAGAATCCGCCCCCTCACGAAGGCAGAGGGGGCGGATTGACTATTCAGTAGGATACAATGAGGGCGGAAGAACCGGGCAACGAGCAAAATCGGCAGCCGCAGGAAGACAGCGATTCCATCCGGAGCATACCGCTGACGAAGCACCCCCGGGAACATCCTCAACTGAAGGCGAGTGATTGGCCGCTATGGACGTACAGAAGCTGCGCGATGAAATACCTGTCCTCCGGAACCTGACCTACATGAACACCGGCTGGTCGGGGCCGCCTCCGCGCCGGGCCGCCGAGGCGATGCAGCAGCGGGTGGCGCTGGAGATGGAACAGGGGCCAACCACCCCTGGCGTCTACGAGAGCGGACGTGAGATCCAGGAGGAAGCGCGCCGCGCCGCCGCCCGACTGCTGGGCGCCGACGTGGACGAGACGCTGGTGACCCGCAACACCACCGAGGGCCTGAACATCGTCCTCAGCGGCCTGGAGTGGAAGGAAGGCGACGAAATCGTCACCTGCAACCTGGAGCACGGCTCGGTGCTGTCGCCCAGCTGGCACATCGCCCACCGCTACGGCGCGACGGTGCGAGTGCTGAACATTGACCCGCACGACTCCCACGACGCCATTGTCGGCAAGTTCGAGTCGGCCCTCAATGAGCGCACCCGGCTGATATTCGTCAGCCATATCGAGTATTCCACCGGCCTGCGGATGCCCGCCGCTGAATTGTGCTGCCTGGCCCACACCAACGGCGCGGAGATAATGCTGGATGGCGCCCAGACCGGCGGCCACATCGCGCTGGACGTCCACCGCGATGGCTTCGACTACTACTCCATCCCCGGCCAGAAGTGGGCGCTGGGCTACGAGGGCGTCGGCGCTCTCTACATTCGCCGCGAGCTCATCGAGCAGGTGCATCCGGCGCACACCGGGGGCCGCGCCGTGGTGCAGGAGGGCGAGCCGGGCGAACCCGGAAGCTACCGCCTGAATTCCTCGTCCATGGACAAGTTCCTGGGCGGCTCCGGCAGCGTGCCGTTGCAGGCCGCTTTCGTGGAGGCGGCCCGCTTCATCGAGAGCGTCGGCGTGGCGGAAATTGAAGCCCGAAACGTGTCGCTTGCCACGCGGTTCAAGGCGCAGTTGGCCGAGATTCCTGCCGTCAGCGTCCTGTCGCCGATGAACGACGCGGCGTCCGCCGGTTTGGTTTCCTTTGCCGTGGCCGGGCAGTCCGCCGACTCCGCGGTGGCCCGCATCTGGCAGGATCACCGTATCGTGGTGCGGCAGGTCCACTACCCCGAGGCCATCCGCGCCTCCCTGCACTTCTTCAACACCGAGGAGGAGGTGGACCGGCTGGCGGGCGTAGTGGCGGAGCTGGCCTAGCCCAGCGTTCCCACAGGGTATTTCTCAAGCCACCAGCGGGCGATTTCGTCGCGGCGGGCGAACCAGACGCCGGGCATCTGCCGTGCGTATTGCAGGAATTGCTCCACGGCGCGGGAGCGGGCCGGACGCCCGGCGATGCGGCAGTGCAGGCCGATGGACATCATCTTGGGGTGGGTGCGCCCCTCCTCGTAGAGCACATCGAAGGTGTCCTTCAGGTACTCGTAGAACGCGCTCACACTGGCCAGCCCACCGCGCCAGAAGCGGGCGTCGTTGGTCTCCATGCTGTACGGCACCACCAGCCAGGGCCGCTCGCTGCCGTCCGCTTCCTTTTCCGCTTCCTTTACGGTTGTATAGTAGGGCAGGTCGTCGTTCATTCCCATGCTGTCGTAGATGAAGCCGCCGTGCTCCACCACCAGCTCGCGGGTGTTTACGCTGGGGCCGTAGCGGGTGAACCAGCCCACCGAGCGCTGCCCGGTGGTACGCTCCAGCGACTCCACGGTGCGGGCGATGGACTCCCGTTCCGCCTCGCGCTCCATCAGGTGGTACTCCTCCCAGCGGTAGCCGTGGCCGCAGACCTCGTGGCCCTCGGCGGGAATCTCCCGCGCCACCTCCGGGTTGCGCTCCAGGGCTAGGGCGCAGGAAAAGAAAGTGGACGGCACCCCGTAGCGGCGGAACATATCCATCAGCCGCCACACCCCGACGCGGCTGCCGTACTCGAAAAAAGACTCGTTGTTCAGGTCGCGGTCGCCTGCCGGAACCGGCGACGGCACCTCGTTGTTGGTCTCGTGGTGTGGATCGCCGTCCAGGGTGCTGCGCTCCGCGCCTTCCTCGTAGTTCACCACCAGCGACACCGCAATCCGCGCCCCGCCGGGCCACTCGATTTGCGGTGTATTCCTGCCGTAGCCCACCAAATCCCGTTGCATCGCCCTGCTCCAGAGATAATTTCGATCGAGTTTCCCCTATAATACCCGAAATCTCTGATGTCTCCGTGGTGAATAGCATGAGCCTCGCCTCTGATATGGTCTACCAGCTCAAAGGCATAGCCGACCCGGTGATTTCGCCCGACGGAAAACGGCTGGTGTACGTCCTGTCGTGGGTGGAAGGGACCGGCGAGACGGCGGAGAGCCGTTCCCGGCTGATGCTGACCGGCCCAGGACAGGACGGCGGGAGAGAGTTCACCCAGGGCAACGCCGACAGCGGCCCCCGCTTCTCCCCCGGCGGCGAGATGCTGGCCTTTCTGAGGTCCCGGCATCCCGGTGAGCCGCGCCAGGTCTGGGTGATGCACACTCACGGCGGCGAGGCGCGGCAGTTGACCGATGCTCCCAAGGGAGTGCAGGACTTCGCTTGGTCTCCCGACGGCGCCCGCATCGTCTTCTGCGCCGACACCGAGCCTGCGGCCGGCGCGGCGGCGGGCAGCCAGGGCGGCGGCCCCCGGGTGGTCGAGGTCAACCGCATCCGCTTCCGCCAGGACCTCCAGGGTTGGCGCGGCGATGCTCACTACCACCTGTTCGTAGCAGAGCTGGAATCGGGCGAGATGACCCAGATAACGCGGGGCGACTGGGACGACTACGGGCCGGTGTGGTCGCCCGACGGGACGAAAATCGCTTTTATCTCCGGGCGCCGCGACGACCGGGACATTCGCGCCCTCACCGAGGCCTACGTGGTCAACGCCGACGGAGGCGTGGCCGAGTGCTGGTCGGGTGGGCTGTACAGCGTCGGCGCGGTGGCCTGGTCGCCCGACTCGCGGCGGCTGGCCGTGGTCGGCTCCGAGGACCCGGCGGGGATGGTGCTGTGGCAGGGCTGGCTCTACATCGCAGGGCCGGGCGGCGAGCACCGCCGCATCACCGGCGACGGACAGCGACCGGTACTGGGCGGCGGCCCCGGCGCTGGCCGGCAGCCGGAGATTCGCTGGACCGGCGACGGTCGCATCATCTTTCTGGCGGAGCGCCACGGCGAGAGCTACATCTGCCAGGCCACGGCAGAGGGCGGCGAAGCCTGCCGGCTCTGGGGCGGCGGCCGCCTGGCTTCCGGCCTGTCCCTCGACGGAGACGCCCGCCGTGCGGCGGTGGCGTCATCGTCCCCCTGCTCCCCGTCGGAAATCCACCTGGCCCACCTGGCGGACTCCGCAGCCGAGCCGGTGGCCGACCCCAACGCCGATTTCCTGTCGCGGCAACCGGCGATAGCTCTGGAGAAATTCAGCCTTCAGAGGGAAGGGTTCGACATCGAGGGCCGGCTGTGGTTTCCGCCCTTCTTCGACCCTGCCGGCAGCTATCCTCTCGTCCTCGACATTCATGGCGGCCCCAACGGCGCCTTCTATGACTCCTATGTGCCGTGGCAACAGTTGCTGGCCAGCTCCGGCTACCTGGTGCTGGCGGTCAACCCCCGGGGGTCATCCACCTACGGCGATGAGTTCGTGCGGGCTGTGCTGGACGACTGGGGCGGCGAGGACTATCTCGACCTCATGGCCGCGCTGGACCATGTCTGCCAGCGGGAATACGTGAACGAGGAGCGGCTGGGGATACACGGGTACAGCTATGGCGGCTACATGAGCGGGTGGGCCATCGGCCATACCAAGCGGTTCGGCGCGGCGGTCATCGGCGCCCCCTGCACCAACCTGTACACCATGTACGGCACCTCGGACATCGGCATCAGCTTCGGCGAGCCGCAGTGGGGCGGCTCGGTCATGGACACGCCGGAGAAGCTGCTCTCCCGCTCGCCCATCAGCTACGCGAAGCACGTGACCACCCCCACCCTGCTGCTCCACGGCGAAGCCGACCTCCGCTGCCCCATAGCCCAGAGCGAGGAATACTTCACGGCCCTGAAGCGCCAGGGGAAGACGGTGGAATTCGTCCGCTTCCCCAACAGCAACCACTCCTTCCCCCGCACCGGCCACCCCAGGATGCGCGAGGAGTACCTGTCCCGGATGCTGGACTGGTTCGACGACTGGCTTGCGTGAGAGGGAATCGCATATGTTGTTACGAAATACTCAATGAATTGAGGCAATCACCAACGCAATTTGTCTAATCCGTCCAAGAACTCGGCAGTCAGATTGACTATTCAGGCGTAGTAATTTAGCATTTCTGAAACTCATCGGCTGCCGTTGTGCTTTGGCGGCCAGGACGGAGGTGTCCGGGCAAAGTTCGGCAAAATCAAGCTTCACATCGTACTGACTATCGGAGCCATCCTCGCCTTGGCCGTACTGGCCGCCTGCGGTGGCTCGGCCACTGAACCGCCCGCGGGCGATGGCCACTGCCGCGCCGCAGGCCGCCGCACCCACCGCGGCGCCGTAGCCAACGGCAGAGCCCGCCGCCACCTCCGCGTCGCAGACGTCCGCCTCGCCCACGTCGGCGGCTTCGAGCAGCGAGCCTACTGTCACGCCTTACGCCTTTGCGGCACGGTCGCAGCTGCTCACTGAGCTGGACGAACGATATCCCTGGCCCCCGCAGGCTCCACCGTGGCCCCCGCTGCGCGGCGGAGTGGCGCACCTGACTATGAGCCCAATCCCTGACTTGGATCCCAACAGGGCCCGGAACAATGAAAACCTGGCACAGTACGACGCCCTTTTGGAATGGGAATCCACCTGGTGGTTCCCGGAGGTTCACACCACTCCCACCATCCGGCCCAACATCGCCGTTAGCTGGGAAGCCGTGGACCCGAGCACCTGGGACTTCAAGATCAACCCCGACGCCCGGTTCCACGATATTGCTCCAATGAACGGGAGAGCAGTCACCGCTGAGGACATCAAGTTTTCCTTCGACCTGCTCCGGTTGGTGCCTCAATATACGGCGACGGCATCAGTGGAGAGCGTCGAGGTAATAGATTCCGAAACTGCCCGTTTCCACCTCAAGCTGCCGCTGGCGAACTTCCCGCCGTTGTACACCAACGGCTCCACGCCGCCGGTGGTGGCCAGGGAAGCGCACGAGGCAGAAGGCGGGCTGCACGAGAACCCGGGCGGCACCGGCGCCTTCCTCCTGAAGGAGTTCTCCGCCGGCGAGGGAATGCTATTCGAGGCAACCGACGATTATCACCTGGAGATCATGGGAGAAAAGCTGCCGTTCCTTGATGCGGTGCGGTACGTGTTCACCCGCGACCCGGCAACCCAGGTTGCCCTGTACCGGGCGGAGCAGATCGACCTGCTGCGCATCAGTTCCTTCGACATCCTTGAGCAGGTCCTTGACTCGGTTCCCGAATCCCAGCTCTACCGGATCCCCTCGTTTGGCTGGGGCGACCATGGCGTCTTCCTGAACTTGGAAAAGCCTCCCTTCGATAACGTCAACGTCCGGCGGGCCATGTCAATGGCCATCAACCGCGACATCATTGCCAACGTCATCAACGCGGGCGACGCCACTCCCTACGGCCCCATGCCCTGGGCAGTGGGCGGGTACACCGACATCGCCGATTACAACGTGGAAAACCTGGGGGAGTGGTACCAATATAATCCCGAAAGGGCCAAGGAATTGCTGGCTGAAGCCGGGTACCCCGACGGGTTTAAAGTTGAGATCGAGTGGGGCGAGCTCTCCGGTTTCACCTTCGGCGACACCGCAGTCCTGCTGGAGAAGATGTGGGAGGACATCGGGCTTGATGCCACTATCAAGCAAAGCGAGTACGCCACATGGTGGTCCAAGACCAAATGCGGAGAGCCGATGAACGACAGCCTCATTGGCCTCAGCCCATACGGCTCCGGCCCCACAGCCTACGACTGGCTGTATCTCCCGTATCATTCCAGTTCCAGCGTCAATTGCCCGCACATTCAGGATGACCACATAGACATGATGCTGGACGAATGGGTCGGCGCCGACGAGGCCCGGCAGTTGGAAATCCAGTCGGAGCTCTGGGACTACCTGACCGACCAGGTCTATCGCCTGACCACCATAGTCCCGCCGCACTACAGGCTGACCCAGGATTACATGCACGCGGGCGACAACCCGTACTGCTGGTTCACCGGGTACTGTTCCTACGAGGTCAAGTCGGCCTGGTTGACCGATGGCGCTCCCGAGCGCTCCTTCGACAAGTTCGCCGAGTAGGCGCGCCCGACCGCATCCAAACTAAACGTATGCACGGCCAAACGCTCCGCAGATACGAAGCCGGCGGGACGCTTGGCCGTGTATGCCAATGGCCCGGAGGACTTGGCTGGACTCCGGGTCGATATCATAGTCCCGGCCCAACATTGGGCAAATCTGAATCTCAAACTGCTGAAGCCTTTTAGCGCGTATGCAGCAATACATCCTACGAAGAATTTTCATGGCCATAGTCGTTCTGTGGCTGGTTCACCTGCTGGTGTTCTCCATGGTTCGGGCGTTCCCGGGCGATGTGGTGATGATGCGGCTGGCCGCGGACGCCACCATGACGCAGGAGACGTACGACAGGGCCCGGCATGAGTTGGGGATCGACCGTCCCTTCTTCGTTCAGTACGGGGACACCATGGCTGACCTGTTGCGAGGGGACTTGGGAGACTCGCTGCTGAGCGGCAGGCCGGTGATAGACGAGTTGGGCGACAGGGTCTGGCTGACCCTGCACCTGGCGATAATGTCGCTGATAATCGCCTTGGTGATTGCCATCCCCATCGGGATTCTTTCCGCGATTCGGCAGGATACGCTGGCCGACTACAGCGGCCGGATGTTCTCCATCCTGGGGTTGTCCCTGCCGGATTTCTGGACCGGTGTGGTTGCGGTTCTCATCCTGTCGCTCTGGTTCCACTGGCTGCCGCCGCGCGGCTTCGAGGAAATCTGGATTGACCCGATCAAGGTATTTCAGCAGCTTGGCATCCCGGCGCTGATCATCGGGTTCAGGTTCTCCGCCATCATAATGCGCATGACCAGGTCGTCCATGCTCGAGGTTCTGCGCGAAGACTACATACGCACGGCCTGGTCCAAGGGACTGTCCGAGCAGCGTGTGATCATCGGTCATGCGCTGAAGAACTCCTTCATCCCGGTCGTCACGTTGGTGGGGCAACAGTTCTCCATATTGCTGGGCGGAACCGTCATCATCGAGACCATTTTCCTTCTGCCGGGTGTGGGGAACATGACGCTCGACGCGGTCATATTCCGGGACTACACCCTGGTCCAGGGAGCGGTCATATTCTTTGGCGGGATCATGGTGCTGATGAACCTCCTGGTCGATATATCATACGCGTGGTTCGACCCGCGGATAAGATATGGCTAGAGTAACCGACCCTCTGCAAATCGAATCTGTCTCCTCAAGCCGGAGAGAGCAGGTATCTCTCAGGCTGAAGCGACAAGTAGCGACTCTGAAGAAGTTCGCCCGCGCCAAGCCAATGGGGGCCGCCGGCGCGGTAATCGTGGTGATCATTGTGCTGGCGGCGATTTTGGCCCCGGTTGTATCGCCTTACGACCCCTACGATTCCAACCTCAACGAATTGGGACTCCCAGTGCGGCTGGAGGGACCCAGCTGGTCTTTCCCGCTGGGCACCGACGCCATCGGGCGTGACGTGTTAAGCCGCATCATTTACGGATCGAGGGTATCGCTGATCGTCGGCTTGGGAGCGGTGGCGCTGGGCACCCTGTTCGGGACCTTCGTCGGCCTGGTGTCCGGCTATTTTGTCGGGAAAGTTGACCAGGTGCTGCAAAGGGTCGTTGACACCCTGATGGCGATACCCGCCATTGTGCTGGCCCTGGCCGTCATCACCATGCTTCAGCCGGGGCTTTTCAACATCGTCCTGGTCATCGCCATCGTGATTGCGCCGGGAACCTCGCGGGTGGTGCGCGGCACGGTGCTGGCCATCAAGGAAAACGTCTACATCGAGGCCGCCCGCTCTATTGGGGCCACCGGCGACCGGATCGTGTTGCGGCACATACTGCCCAACGTGGTCGCGCCCATCATCGTCATAGCGTCCATCTGGGTGGGCAACGCCATCGTGATCGAAGCGGCCCTGAGTTTCCTGGGCCTGGGGACGCCGCCGCCGACGCCGACGTGGGGCGGGATGCTGGCGCTGGAAGGCCGCCGACACCTGGAGAACGCCCCGTGGCTGGCCCTGGCCCCCGGAGCGGCCATCAGCATCGCTGTTCTGGCCGTGAATATGCTCGGCGACGCCCTGCGCGACGCGCTGGACCCCCGCCTCAGGACCCGCTAGATCCATCCTTGGGCTAGAGCCACCCTTGGGCTAGAGCCACCCTTGGAATGAAGCGGCTCCCGGCCTCCCCGGCGGCGCGGTCAAGCGGGCATCCGTAGCCCTGAACCGCCAGGGCAAGACGGTGAAACTCGCCGCCTCCCCAAAGCAACCCACCAGTGTCCCTCGAACCGGATAGACGACTGGCTGGAGTGAGGTAAACGCCCACATAATTACGAAATCAGTAGAAAACAATATGTGAATCGACTAATATTGATGGATGGTTCACGATGAATGGTTCACGATGTACGTCAGTTTGGTTGACTATTCAGGGACGGTAATATAGCATCCCCGAAACTCACAGGCTGCCGTTACGCTTCGGCGGTCAAAAGCGGAGGTGTTCCGGCAATGATCGGCAAACTCAAGTTGCACATCGTACTGAGCATCGGAGCCATATTGGTCTTGGCCGTACTGGTCGCCTGCGGTGGCGACACAGCCACCGAAGCGCCCGCCGCCACCGAGGCTCCGGCGCCCCAGGCAACGGAAACCACCGCTCAAGGCGAGGCCCAGCAGACCACGTCAGCACCCACCGCGGCCCCGACTGCCGCAGCCAGCACTTCCGCGGGAAGCCCCACTTCGACCCCCGGCCAGAGGGCAGGCGCGGGGATCGCTGCCACGAGTGTGCCCTCAGCCTCCTCCGGGGTTCAAGAAACCGAGTACACAGCAGCCGCCAAGCTGTTGATGGAAGGCGGCCCCAAAGCCCTGGCAGAGGCCAATGGAGAGAGCCCCAGGTACGGAGGCAAGTTCCTCGCCAACAACTGGGAGCCCATCCCCTTCTACGACATGCACCAGACATCCTTCGGCGGCGTGTACGTCATTACCGCGCCGGCTTACAATGGGCTGCTGGCCACCAGCCCCTACGACCCGCTCGCTGCGGAAATCATCCCCGACCTGGCCCGTTCCTGGGACATCAGTGACGGCGGCTCCACGGTCAATTTCCATTTGGCTGAGGGGGTGACCTGGCACGACGGCGTGCCCTTCTCCGCTGAAGACGTGAAATGGACCATTGAGCGCATCAAGAATCCTCCCGAGGGGATGGTCAGCCCCCGCCAGGGCGTATTCCGGGGGACAGTGGAAAGCGTCGAGGTGGTTGACCCCAACACGATACAGGTCAAGAGCGACGGCTTTTCTCCCCTCTTGGTTCCCCTGTTCTCCAATGGGTGGAACGGCATAATCCCCAAGCACATCTCGGAAGTTGACCCGGTCAACGCCATGATGACCCAGGTAGTAGGCACCGGCGCGTTCCGCCTGATGGAACCGCCGACGACCACCCTCTGGCGCTTTGAGCGCAACCCGGACTACTTCGATGCAGACCTGCCGTATCTCGACGAAATCGAGTATCAGATTATTCAGGACCCCCAGGCCCAGGCGGCGGCGATTCTGACGAAAAAGGTGTATTTCAACGACTCCATCGGCGGAATCAACACCAGCCCGGAATTGGCGCAGTCGATGGCCGACCGGGAGCCGGGGCTAGTATTCAGCCCGGTGCCTACCATTACCGTTTCCCACCTCGTAATGAACGGCACGCGCGCGCCCTTTGACGACATACGGGTGAGACAGGCGATAAGCGAGGCGATCAAGCGGGAGTCCATCGGCGAGCTCGGTCCCCAGGCAGGCACGGTCGGCACCGGCAACTTCCCGCTGGGTCCCTGGACGCTTCCCCAGGAGGTGCAGGAATCGCTCATCGGCTATGGCCCGGACATGGACGCCCGCATTGCCAACGCGAAATCGTTGCTCGCCGCTTATGAAAGCGAAATCGAGGAAATAGATTGGAGCAACATCACCATTCAATGTTCCAGCAACATCACCTGGTCCTGTCCTAATGGAGAGGTGGTGCAGCAACTGCTCAAGAAGATTGATGTTGAGGTCTCGTTGGAACCGCTCGACGTTACGGCGCACCGGGGCAATGAAGTTTCGGGCGACTATCTGATGTCGCTCCTGGGTGCCGGTTTGGACTTTGACGACCCAATTGACACATTCGGACAGCTTTACATTACCGACGGCGGCCGCTGGTATCAGAGGCGTTCGATAGCGGAAGTAGACGATCTGTACAATCAGCAAAAGTCCGAGCGGGACTTTGACAAACGCCGTGAGCTGGTCTGGGAGATGGACAAAATTGCGACAAATGACGCTGGCTACCTGATACTGCACTGGTGGCAGTTCAACCGGGTACAGTGGGACTTCGTAAAGGGTCTTACCTCCACGGCCAGCGCGCGCACTACCAATGCCAGAATGATATACACATGGCTTGACCTGCCCGAAGCGAATCGCACCAGCAGGTAGCAGGCGACGGCAAGTCCCCCGCCTAACGCTCGCCCCGAGCGTGTCGAAGGGCGGGGGACGCCAGTCAATGAGACGTAGCACGTAACCCCATCCCAAGAGTAAATTGGAGGAGGGCCGGCAATGTTTCGCAAGTTAAGGCTTCACTTGGTTCTCACCGTCGCAGTTGCCTTTTCCCTGTCCGCGCTGGTTTCCTGCGGCGGCGCAGCGGACGATCCCACCAACACGCCTGCACCCCAAGCGACGCAAGCGCCGGCCCAGGGCGGGCAAGCCCAGCAGCCGACTGTCGCGTCCACCACAGCCGCCGTCGCGCGGCCCACGACGCCGCCCCGCGGGGCGGTCGGTCCCACTGCGACCCCGTTGGCAGTCGCCGAACCCAGCGGCGAGACCGTATACTCCGACGCCGCCAAGCTGCTGATGAGCGGCGGCGCCAGGGCGCTGGCCGAAGCCAACGGCGAGTCGCCCCGATATGGCGGCATACTTCTGGCCAACAACTGGGAGCCGATACCTTTCTACGACATGCACCAGACATCCTTTGGCGGTGTCTACGTCATCACGGCTCCGGCCTACAATGGATTACTGGCGTCCAGCCCCTACGATCCTCTGGCCCTGGAAATCATCCCCGACCTGGCGCGGACTTGGGAGCTTAGCGACAGCGGGGCGACCGTCACCTTCCACTTGGCGGAAGGCGTTAAATGGCACGACGGGCAACCCTTCTCCTCCGAAGACGTGAAGTGGACTATAGAGCGAATCAAAGACCCGCCCCAGGGCATGGTGAGTCCGCGTCAGGGCGTCTTCAGAGGGACCGTCGCGTCCGTGGAAGCGCCTGACCCCAACACCGTAATTATCAAGGGTGACGGTGTCTCACCGCTGTTGGTGCCCCTGTTCTCCAACGGGTGGAATGCCATCATCCCCAAGCACATATCCGAAGTAGACCCGGTCAACGCCATGATGACCCAGGTGGTGGGAACCGGGGCGTTCCGGCTGATTGAGCAGCCCAGCACCACTCTCTGGCGCTATGAGCGGAACCCGGACTACTTTGAGGAAGACCTGCCCTACATCGACCAAATCGAGTACCAAATAATTCAGGACGCCCAGTCACAGGCGGCGGCCCTCCTGACCAAGAAAATTTATTTCAATGACGCTATTTTCGGCGTCAATATGAGCCCGGAATTGGCGCAGTCGGTGGCCGACCGGGAACCGGAACTGGTCTATAACCCGATAGCTACTATCGCGGTTTCCCACTTCGTGGTGAACTCCACCCGGCCGCCCTTCGACGACATCAGAGTGCGGCAGGCGCTGAGCGAAGCGATACGCCGCGAGTCCTTCGACGAACTCAGCCCACAAGGCGGTACGCCCGGCACCGGGAACTTCCCTCTCGGCCCTTGGGCGCTGCCCAAGGAAGTGCAGGAGTCCCTCCCAGGCTACGGCCCGGACATGGATGCCCGCATCGCCAATGCCAAGGCCCTGCTGGCAGACTATGAAAGTGAGCACGGCCCCATCGATTGGGACTCGATGACCATCCAGTGTTCCAGCAACCTTACGTGGTCCTGCCCCAATGGCGAGGTGGCACAGCAGCACTTGAAGAGGATAGGAATTACGTCATCATTGGAACCTTTGGACGTTACGGCCCACCGAGGCAACGAGGTGTCCGGCGACTACTTCATGTCCACCCTGGCCGCCGGAATGGACTTCGATGATCCCATTGACACCTTTGGCCAGTGGTTTATCACCAATGGCGGGCGCTGGTATCAGCGTCGGTCCATTCCGGAACTGGACGAGATTTTCAACCAGCAGAAGTCCGAGGGGGACTTTGAGACACGTCGCGCGCTGGTCTGGGAAATGGACCAGATAGCTATAAACGACGCCTCGTACATGATTCTGCAATGGTTGCAGGCCAACTTTGTCAAGTGGAACTTTGTCAAGGGCATCACAGCAACGGCCAATCCCCGCACGACCAACGCCAGATTGAAGTACACCTGGCTCGACCTGCCGGAGGCTAACCGCACCAGCAGGTAGCTGGCGACGGCAAGTCCTCCCGCTCATGGTTGGCGGGAGGACTTCCACCCGGCGAAGTTCTCGGACCACGGAACACGGCAAGCATCCCTGACGTAGACGGCGGATTATGAAACAGTACATCGCCCGGCGAATGGTAATGGCGGTCCCAACGCTGATTGGGGTCTCACTCATTATTTTCGTCATAATGGCGATAATGCCGGGCGATGTGGCTTTGGCGCGCCTGGGCGAGGCTGCCAACCCGGAAACCCTGCAAATGGTGCGCGACCAGCTTGGTCTCAACGACCCGTGGTATCAGCGCTATGGACGTTGGGTCAAAGACATGGTTACCCTTGGCGACCTGGGCGAGTCCGTTTTCCGGCAGGGGGTCACCATAAGATCCCTCATCGCCGAGCATTTCCCCGTAACCCTGAATCTGTCTGTCTACACTATGATTGTGGCGATTCTGCTGGGCGTGCCTTTGGGGACAATCAGCGCAATCCGTCATAACTCGTGGGCTGACTACTTCCTACGGATATTCAGCATCGTCGGTCTGTCGGTGCCCGTCTTCTGGCTGGGAGTAATGATAATTCTGGTTCAGGTGACCTGGTTCGGCTGGTCGCCGCAGGTGCAGTGGGTCAGCCCTTTCGAAGACTTCTGGTCCAACATGAAGCAGATGTTCTGGCCGGCGATCACCCTCGGGTATTTTCAGGTGGCGTTCATCGCCCGGATGACGCGCTCATCCCTGCTGGACATCCTCTATGAGGACTATATGAGGACGGCGCGGGCCAAGGGACTCCGGGAGAGGACGGTCACCATCCGGCACGGCCTGCGGAACGCGGTGATTCCGGTGGTCACCGTGGGAGGGCTGCAAATCATTGCCTTGCTGGGCGGGGTGGTGGTTACGGAGAGGGTGTACAACCTGACCGGCTGGGGTACGCTGCTGGTGAGCGGCGTGTTCAACCGGGATTTTGCCTTGGTCCAAACCCTGGTCTTCATATTCGCCGCGATCGTAATTGTAGGCAACCTGATAACGGATATGCTTTATGCTTGGCTGGACCCAAGAATCCGTTACCAGTAATGATTGAGGACGCTATTGGCTGCTGAAATTGGCACATCCGATAGGATAACCCCAACTCTGACCAGGGGGGCTTGGGTTAGATACCTGCGCTCCTTCACCCGATTCTGCCGCCGGTCGCCGCTGGGAGGTGTCGGGGTTGGCATAATCATTGCGCTGTGCATTATTGCTGTCGTGGGGCCTCATGTGGCACCGTTTGACCCGGAAGAAATCGGCGTGGGCCCCAAGTACCAATCGCCCTCCATCGGAGACAATCTTCTGGGCACAGACCGGCTGGGAAGGGACGTGCTGAGCCGCGCCCTCCACGGCGCCTGGATTTCTCTGATGGTGGGGGTGGTGGCATCTACCGCCGGAACGCTGATCGGGGGCTTCATGGGCCTGGCCAGCGGCTACTGGGGCGGAAAAGTCGACGCGATACTCCAGCGGATTGTGGACGTGTTGATGGCCTTCCCGGTGCTGATACTGGCAATGGCGCTGATAGCCGCGCTCGACCGGTCGCTTAACACACTGCTCATTGCCATCGCCGTTCCCTTCATACCCTACGGCGCGCGGGTGGTCCGAGCTTCCACGCTGGTAATCAATGAAAGCCAATACGTCGAAGCGGCCCGGGCCATTGGGGCCAGTGACTGGCGCGTTATCCTACGCCATATAGCCCCCGGGTGCCTGGCGCCGTACATGGTGGTGCTGACCGGGCTGGTGGGCGTGGCCATCATCACCGAGAGCGCGTTGGGTTTCTTGGGCCTGGGCATACCGCCGCCCACCCCCACTTGGGGAGAGATGCTCTCCAAGGCGGTCGAAGACCTGTTCTTCGCTCCTGTGGTGGCGATTGTGCCCGGCGTGTTCATAACGCTGGCGGTGTTTTCCTTCAGCGTGTTGGGGGACTCTTTGCGCGACGTGCTGGACCCCCGGCTCCGCGGGCGGACTTAACGCCGCACCTGCCCCTTTCCCCTATCCCCGCGCTTTGCTCCAGGCGTCGCCCCACGGCCCTGATGCTCCACGGCGAGGCCGACGCCCGTCGCCCGGAGCACTTCACTGCGCTGAGCCCTTGGGCAAAGCCGTGGAATTCATCCGCTTCTCCAACAGCAACTATCCGTTCCCCCCGAACCTGCCACCCAAGATGCGCGAGGATTGCTTGGCAAGGCTGCTGGCATGGTTCGATGACTGGTTGGATTGATGTAATGGAAGCGTAAGCTTTCTTACGAAAAGAGTAATAATTTCATGTATAGGAGGAAAAACAGCTACATTATGTACCTTTATATTGACATGCAATATATGGGAGTGCTAGGCTGCCCGGCGGTGATGCGTCTTGTGACTAATGTGAATGCATCTGATTATGGTTATCGTCGCTTCTAAAAATGCGGAGGCCTAAGTAATGACAAAGTTCCCCTCGATGAGTATCGGGCTCCTGATTTTCGCTATACTGACTCTGGTACTGGTGGTAGCAGTTGCCTGCGGCGGTGAGAGCCGTCAGTCCACCGGAGGGACCCCTATCGGGCCCACCAACACGCCCATTGTCAGGGACGAGCCAACTGCAACAACGGCAGCCGTGCCAACAGCCGCGCCAACAGCGATGCC
This sequence comes from Dehalococcoidia bacterium, assembly GCA_965249355.1. Taxonomy (GTDB): domain Bacteria; phylum Chloroflexota; class Dehalococcoidia; order Lucifugimonadales; family UBA3495; genus VXOI01. The sequence continues at coordinate 305,717 of CBDFLW010000004.1, read as the reverse complement.
GGGTGGGGCAAACACCCCAGTTGTTCCGGCTGTGTCTGCCCAAGCTGGCAGTTATCCGGCTCAGACCATGCCTTTGCTTACTGCGCTGGAATCCAACCCACAAAAGGGTGGCACTCTCCGTTTCGGTTTTATAGTGAAACCGGCGCACTTTGATGTGCATCAGTCCGGCACAGCGCTAAATATGAATGTGCAAGGCCCGATGTACGACAACCTCTTGCGCCTCCACCCATTAAGCATCGGGCGAGAGGTAATCCCGGACTTGGCTCACTCGTGGGATATTTCGGAAGATGGCAAAATCTACACTTTCTACCTGCGAGAAGGCGTCAAGTTCCACGACGGCGCCGACATGACTTCCGAAGATGTGAAGGCCACCTTTGACCGCATCATCGCTCCGCCCGACGGGGTTATTATCCCCAGGGAATCGGTGTTTATGGCCGCGGGGGTATCCGAAATCCAGGCAGTGGATCCGCTGACCGTGAATTTTATCCTCTCCGAGGCGCGTCCCGAGTCTCTTGTGTTGAGCGCCATCGCCAGCGGATGGAACATCATCGTTCGTAAGGCTACTTTGGAAGAGAACGACTTTAACTTGAAGCGGGTGAAGGACTATCCCGGCACTGGTCCTTTCATGTTCGACGACTTCAGCGACCAGGAATTTTTCAAAATGGTCGCCAATCCCAACTACTGGAACCCGGAACTGCCCTACCTGGATGGCATCGACATTCTGCACCTGAATGCTTGGGTGCCAGAAATGGGGGCAGCCCTGCTGGCCGGACGGGTGGACTACGCCCGCGCCATCGAACCCGGCGGCTTCAAGAAGGCCATTGAGCACCCGGAAATCGAAACGGCCCAGTATCCACAGCATGTGATATTTGCGATGTGGATGAACACCGCCAAGGAACCAATGAATGACACCAGAGTGCGTAGGGCCATGCACTTGGTTCTGGACCGCGAAGCCATCAAACAGTCCACCAAAGACACCTACCCGGCGGCATTCGGAGCCGGATTCACCTTCCGGTTCGGCAAGTATGCCACCCCTGAAGAGGAACTCCTGCAAAGGCCGGCATACCGCTATCCGAAGGACGAAGATATCGCGGAAGCGCAGCGGCTGCTTGTTGAAGCAGGTTATCCCAACGGGGAGGGCATCCCAGAGTTGGACTTCCTGGTGCGGCAGATTGCCCACTTGGATTTGCAGGCAGCGGCGATTCAGGAGATGCTGCGTGTCCACCTGAACATCAATGCCAAAATCCGCTCGATTCACATCTCCCAGTGGTTTGAGGACGCAGAGAAGGGCAACTTCGACCTTACTCTCTCCGCTGTTGTGCTGGCCGTAAAAGACCCCTCGGACTACTTCCGGGCTTGGTACGGCAAAGGTGGCCCACAGAACTACTCGCTGTGGGAAAACGAAGAATTTGAATCGATGCTAGACCAGATTGACCGCGAGTTGGACGCGACAAAGCGTCTGCAACTGATACGCGACGCTGAATTGCTCATGGAGCGGGAAGTTCCGCTGGCTCCGGTCGCTTGGGAGGAGATTACCGACGCTTGGTGGAACTACGTGAAAGGAATTGATCCCGCACACAACGTCGGTATCTACGATGTAGTCCGCTGGGACACTACCTGGTTGGACAACCCCAAGAACCGATAGCCGGATCCGGCAGCATCGGATACAGGTTACCTTGCCTCGCAAGACACCCCAATAAAGACGAGATAGCCCGCCCTGTAGGGGCGGGCTATCCCGGTTATATCCCGGTTAGTGAACCTTCCTTTGGATGGAGGTCATTTGCGCGGATACGTAGCAACCAGGCTATTGCTGGCGATTCCAACGATTTTCCTGATAACAGTGTTGGTCTTTTTGGCCATGAACATACTACCGGGAGATCCGCTGGTCGCAATGTTCGGGTTTGAAGGGTTCGCCAAATTGAGCCCCCATGACCGTCAACGCATCATGGAGCAACTCGGCTTTGCTGATCCACTGTGGAAGCAGTATGTCCATTGGATGCAGGACATTGCGACCGGAAACTTGGGCGAGTCGTTCTTTAAAGGTGAACCCGTGATGAAGAAAATCACCCATCACGGACCTCTCACTGCTGAAATTGCGGTTCTCTCCGTTATCCTTTCCTGGATTGTGGGACTGCCGGTAGGGGCTGTCGGTGCGCTGAAACGCAACAGCAAACTGGACTACGCGGGGCGGTTATTCACTACGCTCTTTTTGGCAGTTCCCAGCTTCTGGCTAGGGTTGCTGGTTGTGCTGGCGATGCTGCTGATGTTCGAATGGAAAGCTCCGTTGCAGGTAATCCACTTCTGGCAAGACCCGGTGCAGAACTTGGAGATTGTCTGGGGGCCGGTGCTAGTGCTTGGTATGGCCCAGGCAGCATATATCTCTCGCCTAGCCCGCTCCACGTTCCTTGAGGTTATGTACGAGGACTACATCCGGACGGCGCGCGCCAAGGGCCTTCACGAGCGCATTGTTTTGGTTCGCCATACATTTCGCAACGCCATCCTGCCTTTGATTACCCTGTCGGGTATTCTGATGGGCTTCGCTCTGGCTGGATCAGTTGTGATCGAGTCCGTTTTCGGAGTCAGAGGCCTAGGTTCGGTTCTGATTGGAGCGATTAGCGAACGGGACCACATAGTGATACAGAACCTGGTCCTGTTCTACGGGATCATCTTTATCCTGGTTAACCTGTTCGTCGATATGTCCTATGGGTGGCTGGACCCCAGAATCCGCTACCGCTAACGCGTGGTGGGGCCGGAGCGCCCCTGCGCCCGGAACACGGATGGTGCCCCCAGTTTGCGGGGCAAGCCACGGCGAAACACAGTTAATTAAGGCCGTGAAGTCCAGACCTCGGCACTTTGGAGGGGGTGATTGGAACAAGCTGAAATCGGACTAATTCCCAATCAGCAAACGGGCGCGAGGAAGTTACTTCGCCCATTGGCAGTGTTTTACCAGCAAAGTCCGGTGGGCGCTGTATCCGGAATCTTTCTGGTTCTGGTGATTCTCATGGCCATCGCCGCGCCGGTATTTGCCCCGTACCACCCACTGACCGCAGACTTCACAGTGATGACCGAGTCGCCCGACGTTTCTCATCCTCTGGGGACCGACCCGTTGGGCCGGGATACACTGAGCCGGATAATTTACGGGGCGCGCTACACATTGATTGTAGCGTTTGCCGCTGTGCTGCTGGGTACTACTTCTGGCGCGGTCCTAGGGGTAGCCAGCGCCTACTTGGGCGGGAAATTTGACCTAGGAGTGCAGCGCGTCCTGGAGGTGTTGCAGGCATTCCCGGACCTGATTCTGGCCCTGCTGCTGATGGTGGCGCTGGGACCGGGCTTGGGCACGGTGATTCTGGCTATCGCGGTGACCAGAATTCCCTTCGGTGGAAGGGTAGTGCGCTCGGTCGCTTTGCAAGTTCGAGAGTTGGACTACGTAACGGCAGCCCGGGCAGTGGGTGTGTCAAGCTTTCGGATTATGCGGCTGCATGTGGCCCCGCAGTGCATCGCGCCTTATCTGGTGCTGGCAACGGCTCACTTGGGCGTCGCTATCATCATCGAGGCTTCGCTGGGTTTCCTCGGAGTCGGCATACCGCCCCCCACGCCGACATGGGGGAATATGCTGGCAATGCAAGGGAACAACCTGATTCCCCCGTGGTGGCTGGTAGTTTATCCAGGCGTGGCAATTACTCTGATTGTCTTGGCCTTCAGCCTTTTCGGAGACGGTTTGCGGGATTACTTGGACCCACGACTGCGCGGCCGTTTGTAAGTCGCCCCGGTAAGTTGATACGGACTCAAGGTTCTTCTGTAGGGAGGGTGGGGGCGCTGTCCGGAATGACACTGCCCCCTCCCCCTACCCCTGCGCTTTGCTCCAGGTGTTGCCCCAGGGTACGTCGGGGAGGTTGCGGGCGCGGCGGACTTCGTTGATGGTCAGGACGCCGCGGTCTAGGAGTTGGGACTCGCGGGTGGTGCGGGCGTTTTCGTCCTCGGCCAGCGCCTCGATTGACTTTAGGTCGAACTCCATCTCCAGGCCGTCGTAGCCTAGCATGGGGAATAGCTTGCGGGTCACCTGCTCGGCTAGGAAGGTCATCTCCGGCACCATGGTGTTGCGCCAGAAGAAGCGCTCGGCGGCGTTGACGTTGGAGAAGGTGGCGCGCTCCAGGTCCGACAGCAGCGGGCGCGGCACGCCGTAGGCGCGGCTCACCTCCTCCAGGCTCCAGCGCAGGCCCTGGATGAAGTCCATCTCCCGGTGGCTCAGGCCCAGCGTCTTGATGTCGCGGACGAAGCTGGCAATGGCGGGACGGTGGGCGTGGGCCGGGCCACGGAAACGGGCCTCCCAGCGGCGGTAGAAGTCCTCGATCTCGCTGTCGTTCATCTGCTCGTTGGTCAGCATCACGAAGTCGGGTTGGGCCGAATTGCGCAGGAAGTTGCGGTTGAAACGCAGGCCGTCTTTGCCCATGTCCACCGCCAGCCGCGCCGGGGCCACCGGCGACAGCCCGGCGTACTCCTCCAGCGGGTTGAAGTAACGGAACCACACCACCTCGTCGGGCGTCAGCGCCAGCATCCGGCTGCGCCCGTGGTAGACGAAGCCGCGGATGTATTCGCTCTTGTCCGGCACGATGGACACCCGGTCGGGGCGCAGCGGCCAGATTTCGCGGTTGCCATCGGCGTCGCGGTCCAGCATCCAGTAGGCCGATCCCCAGAGGTTCAGGTAGATTTCGGTGGCGCGCCACAGGTCGGCGCGAGTGTACCAGCGGTTGACCCGCTCCAGCAGTTGTTGCGCCGGGTGCTCCGGCCCCACGGGGAGGCGCAGCCCGCCGGACTCGGAACCGGCGCGGCGGTAGACCACCACCGGCGGGCGGGTCAGCGCCTCGGCCCGGATGCGGATGGCCGAGTAGACCGGCGTGGAGGTGGCGTAGTATTCGCCGTATTCCGTCCGGTTCCACCCGCCGCCCGCGCCGGAGAGCAGTCGGAGGTTGTCTGCGTCGGCCCCGGAGACGCCGCCGGCCTTGACCCGCGCCGTCGGCAGGGATGGGCTGGCCGGCTGTTTGCGCCAGGGGAGCCTGTGGGTGAGTTTCTGGAGCATATCGGAATCCTCTTTTTTGTTTTTCCGGTCATTTCCGGTCACTTCCGGTCGAGGGGCGGGGTCTGACCTTCTCCCTCCCAGAGGGAGGGGTGACTGGTCACGCACTCTCTTAGAAACTGTCTCAAAATCGACTCGCCCTGCTGATATAGCGACATCGGTGACCAAGGGCCCTGGGTTCCCGCTTTCGCGGGAATGACGGGCGCTTTCGCGGGAATGACGGTTGAGCGGCGGGGATTTGGGTTGGGCGCCGTGCCACGTTCTGAGATAGTCTCTTAGTCGAATCTGCCGGGGAGGACGGCGGCCAGTTCGACCTTGCGGCCGGGAGGGAAGACCTTTTGGATGATTACTTCGGGGTCGGGGAAGTAGTTGTAGTACCGGCAATCCTCCAGGTATCCGTGGAGGGCCTTGAAGGTCTGGAGACGGAATCCGGCCTTCACCACCTTCTGGACACAGGAGAGGGGGTCGGGCTTGGGTAGTTTTTTGGCCAAGGCGATGTTCCACAGCTCGACAATCTGGTCGACTACGGGACTTAGGACCGCTGCGGCGATCTCTCTGCCGTACTTGCGCTTGAGGGCCTTTATCTCGCGGCGGATCTGGCTGATGGTGATTCCAGTGTCATACATTTTTGTTTCTCCTGACATTTTCTGACAAATCCGGTCAAGGGGGATCTTTTTTACATGGATGGAAAGGATGGACAGGATTTTTTTATGGGGGGCCTGGGAATCTTGGTTTTACGCTGACGCCCTCGCTCCCCGCTTTCGCGGGGGCGGGCTGTAATTCTCTTCCAGGGGGAGAGGGGACTTTGCCGGGATGGCCGGAGCGGTCGTGGGTTAGGTCCATAGTTTCACCCTGCCGGGCTGCTCCAGGAAGGCGAGCATGAGGGCGTCGGCGCGGTCGGGGGAAGGGAGGCCGCGCTTTCGGATGTCGTCCTTGCTCTCGATCTTTATGCGACCCCGGGAATCGAAGTCGTAACGCAGGGTTGCCAACTGACTGATCAGCTGGTTGTCGTAGGGGATGCTGATGGTGCCTGCCCGGAAGCGGTCGGCCAAGGCCCAGTAGCCCTCAGCGCGGAGGTTTACGAATATCTCGTCCTGCCTGGCGCGGTTTGCCACGTTGATGCCGCGCACCGGGTGGCCGAGCTCGCGCAGGCGGTCGACGACACCTGCGCCCATGCCGATCTCGTCTATGAAGACGTGGGCCGGGTTGTGGTCGCGGACGGCGGCGGCGACACGGCCGGCGAGCTGCATGGTGTCGTGCTGGTGCAGGGCCTGGATGTCCTCGACGCAATCGTCGCGCCGACGGAGGATGACGCTGCTGTCGGGGCCGAAGCGGGCGACGTCTACGGCGATGATGGGGGCCTCGGAGGATGACCGCTGGTGTCCATAGACGGTCTGAGAGTCAATGGTCCATGACTCTGCGTCAACGATGCGGTTGACCGCCGCTTCGAGGTCCTTAAGGCTGAACAGGGAGTCTTCGCCCTGGTGGGGGAACTGGCCAAGGACGCGGGAGCGGTAAATCGGGCTGTCCTCCTGCCAGATTTGTTTGCGCTCATCCACCCATTCCGAGGTGGTGAGGCCGGGGATGACCACCCGCCCGGCCTGCACGTTGGGACTGTCCAGCGCGGAGATGGTGATGTTGCGGTAGATGGAGCGGTGCTCGAAGAAGGCGCGGCGGAAAGCGCCTTCCATGGTCGTCGGGTTGCCGATGAGGAGCAGGAGAGGGTCGGCGGAGGTTATGATGGCCTCGATGGCCTCGTAGATTTCCTCGCTGACGCCCTCGGCCTCGTCCACCACTATGAGAATGTTGGGGTTGTGGAAGCCCTGAAACTGTTCGGCGCTGTCGGCGGACAGGCCCAGGGCGTAGCGGTCGTCGGCCAGCTCCCAGCGGGTGTCGAGCATCGTGCCGCCCAGGGTCTTGGCGGCGGGGCGGTAGAGGCGGTGAATCTGCCGCCACAGGATGTGGCGCACCTGCCGGAAGGTGGGCGCGGTGCTGAGGGCAACGGCGGCGTCCTGGTGGGTGTGGATGAACCAGAGGACGGCCACGGCGGCGCAGAAGCCTTTGCCCAACCCATTGCCGGCCTTGACCGCCACCCGCCGGTGCGTGGTGAGGGCGTTTAGCACCTCTTCCTGCTTGGCCCACAGTTGTACGCCCAGCACCTCGCGGGCGAAGGCCACGGGGGAGGGCAGCGAAGGGGCGGGCCGCCCCTCCGTGTCCCGAGATTCAGGCCCCCGCAGGTCGTCGGCGCCGTCCTGGGGCAGGTTCTTACTGTCCCGCCGCTGTCCCGACCCTCTCCCGTCCTTTGGCAGCTCCCATTCATCCTGAGCCTGCCGAAGGACGAGCAGGCGGGCGTCGGCTAGAGAGTTCCGCCTGGGTATCCAGATTCCATGGCCGTGTTGCGGGGCAGAGACGGCGGCGACGGCGGCGGGCTGAATAGATACCCGCAGTCGCGGCAGCGATAGATGTTGTTGTCCTCCGGTTGTTTCTTGTCCAGCTTCAGCAGTCTTAGCGATTGGCAGCGTCGGCATTCTGATTCTCTCAACTTTCCCTCTTTCGTGTTTGCTCTCCCGGTAGCGGTGCCCGGCAGCCCCGGTACAGGAGGCTATTAGAACTAACGTACTGATAATAATACGGAGACGTTACAAGGCTACGCAAGGGCGAGATGTCAGAATATAGGGCAAGCGACCGCCTGAGTTTGACCCTGTTCGCGCCGGTAGCCTACAATTCTTCCAACTACAATTCTTCAAGCTGTTGTCAAAAGGCCGTTTGCCGGTTCGCGCGGCGTACCGGCCAATCCCGGCGGCGGCTGTGGAGGGGAGAGCGATGGCCGACTTGGATTATTCCCATCCCGAATACTTGGTGGAGGCCGACTGGCTGGCCGCCCACAAGGACGACGCCAACGTGGTGGTGGTGGACTGCGACGTGGACGCCGCCTATAACCGGGGTCATATCCCCGGGTCGGTGGCGGTTCCCGACAACTTTGAGAAAGACCCGGACACCGGCCGCGTCCACCTGATGAACCCGTCGCAGTTTCAGGCCATGTGCCAGCGGCTGGGAATCGGCGATGATACGCTGGTAATCTGCTACGACAACTCGCAGAGCCTCTACGCCGCCCGGCTGTGGTGGGCGCTGAACACCTACGGACACAGCAACGCCAAGGTGCTCAACGGGGGCTGGCGCGGCTGGATTGGCGACAACCAGGGCGTTGGACTGGACCGGCCCGCTCCCGCCGAAGGGGTGACTTTCACCCCCAGCCGCGACGAGTCGCTGCTGGTCAAGGTGGACGAACTGAAGGAGGCTTGCAGCCTGGAGGGTTCCGTAGTCTGGGACGTGCGCAGCGACGGGGAATGGGACGGCAGCGAGATACGGGGCAACCAGCGGGCCGGGCATATCCCCGGCGCGGTACACCTGGAATGGTTCAACGTCATGGACCGCCAGACGCACCGCTTCTTGCCCGCCAGCGAGATACGGCAGCTTCTCGCCGACAACGGCATCACACCCGACAAGAACGTCTATACCTATTGACAGGGCGGCATCCGTGCGGCGCACGGCGTGTTCGTTTTGCAATTGGTGGGCTACAACCAGACCAGGAACTACGATGCTTCCATGGGAGAATGGGCCAACCGCGAAGACACCCCGCTGGAGGTATAGTATTCCAGCATGGCCGCAGGCAGCAGCGCCCCGGCGCGGTTGCCCAGGGCCTCTACCCAAGGGGAATACGCGGCCTCGCCCCAGTAATAGGAGACTGACTAGATGAAACGATGCGCCCTCTTCATCCTGCTGCTGACGGCCATAGCGGGAACACTGGCCTGTGGCTTCATTGGCGGCTCATCGCCGGAGGGCCCGGCCGCGCTGGTCCCGGACGGCGCCCGGGAGTTGGTGCTGGTGGATGTCAGCGAAGCCGCGCTGAACCGCACCGATTTGCCCGCCGAACTGGAGGGCGGCGTGTCCACCCTGGAGAATTATGGCGATGTTCGACAGCAGGCCGCGCTGTCGCTGGCATCCGGGCAGGTGACGGTCACCAGCGGTGACTTCGACTTCGAGGACATCCGCGGGAATCTTCGGGAAGGCGGATACACCGAGGCGGCGTACCGGGGATACGACCTTTGGGAATCCGCCGACGGCAGCGAAGCCTCGGCGTTGCTGGCGGATGACGGCTTACTTATAAGCGGCGACTTTGGGGCGGTAATCGACGTGCTGCGAGACCTCAACCGAGACTCGGGACTGCTCTGGAACGACGATGAGGGCGAGTTGAATCAGGTCATGAACCTGGCTGGCGATGGTCTGGTGACGCTGATTACGGCGGCCAGCCGGGACTGCCAGCTGGCCGACAACACCGGCTGCCGGGCCGTGGCCTGGGCTTTCGCCCGCGGGGAGGAACGCCGCACCGTCATAGAGGGCACAGCCGCGCTGCTGTTCCGCGACGCATCGGCAGCGGCGGGCGCGGCCCCGGTGATAGAGCAGGCCATCAACGCCAACGAACTGATGGCGCTCACGGAAATCGTCAACACCGGCGCGATCATCACCGTGAGGGCCGACATAGACCGCGACGACTTTTCCGAGTTGGAATTGCCGGTCAGCCTGGGACAACGATAATAAGCGGGGCAGCTATGCCAGCCAGCCCCGCAATTGATGGTTTTCCGATTCGGTCTTATCTATTCGAGTGAGGCGCGAACCCGTATTAACGGTATCCCGATCTTATCGGGAAATCATTACGCCCCCTACAACGGCAGCGACACCACCTGCCGGGTTTGGGAGCTGCGGGTTACGGCCTCGGTGAACTCCATGTATTGCAGGCCGACGTCGAAGGGGGTGCGGGTGATGCGCTCCTGGCCCCGGATGGCGTTGCAGAACTCTTCCTCGACGCGCCAGTGGGCCTGGCCCTCGGGCGGGTTGGGAATCTCGGCCATGGCGCTGTCGCCGCGCTGCCCGCCATAGACGTTGAGGGATGAGTCGAGGCGCAGGGTGCCCGCGCTGCCGTAAATCCAGACCTCGTTTCCGGGGCCGAAGCCGGTTACCGCGCTGAAGCGCATATTGGCCTGCGCCCCGCTGGCCAGGTCGGCCAGGATGTCCACATGGTCGGGAATGGAGACCGGCACCGGGTTGCCGTCCTCGTCGCGCCGCCGGGATACGTTGACGCTGGTGTTGGCTATGACGCGGGTGGCGGGGCCGACCCAGCGAATCATCGCCTCGTACCAGATGCCCATGTTCAGGATGTTGTAGCCGCTGAGGTCGCGGTCGTTGCGCCAGTGCATCGGCCCGCCGATGTCGGCAAAGCCCGGCGTCAGCGATTGCAGGGACACCGCCAGAACGTCGCCCACGTAGCCCTCGGCGATCTTCTGGGAGAGCAGGTTGTCCACCCGGAAGGTCAGGGGCGACGGGACAATCTGGGTGACGAGGCCGGGATGCGCCCTGGACGCGTCCAGCATCTCCCGCGCCTCCGCCGCCGACGTCGCCATGCGGGCCTCGCAGAGCACATGCTTGCCCGCCTCCAGCGTGGCGAGGGTCAGGGTGCGGTGCATATAGGGCCAGGTGCCGATGCAGACCGCCTCTATGGACGGGTCTTCCAGCAGCTCGCGCCAACTGTCGTAGACCGTGGGGATGTTGAACTGGTCGGCCACGACCCGGCCCGACTCGCGGGAGCGGTTGGCCACCGCCACAATCTCCACGCCGTCAACCTGGTGGAAGCCGGGGATGTGCCGGTCGCGGGTATTGCGGCCCGCGCCGATCAGCCCGACTCGGATGCCTTCGTTTGCCATGGTTACTCTCCTTTTCTCTAGGTTTCTACGACAGCCGATGACTGCTGCGACCCATCCGCAATATTCTGGTTGGAACCAAGATGCGGCGCAACGGATCCACCGCTAGCCGAACTCCTTCCAAGGCGTGGGCCCCCATTAGCGGCGCAACATTCTCGGGGCCGAAGGTGACCCACGTAAAAGTTTCCAGCCCGTCAATCCGCACTCGGATTTCGGCTGCAAGGTCCTCCACTACCCGACCGTCGGCCAATACGGCCTCCACTGTGTCGGTCGGGATAAGGCGCTCTTCCACGAGATCAACCGCCAGCAGGATGCCTTGCAGGGTATCGGCCCCCATCAATGCAGGGAGATCGTCGTCGCCGAAGGCAACTATCCGAGTGGCTTTCAGTCCATTGCCGCGCAGCCTGATTGCGCCTTAACGTGTGACCAGAAGGTCAACCAGGCGCTCATTGTGCGGGTCTACTGCCAGCACAACTCCTTCCAGAGCATAAGACCCCATCAGAATCGGGGACCCTTCCTCTCCGAACAAGACCGTGGAATAGGTTTCTCGCCCGCTAATCCGAATTTTTACGTCGGCCACCCCGTCCTGGATGATACTGCCGTCGGCAAGTTGGGACTGAACATTTCTTGTGGGTACAATGCCCAGGCCCCGTAGCAGGCTGTCCGGAACCTGCGAGAATGTTGCTCCAGTATCCACCATCGCGTTCACGGTTTCATACCGCGAGCCGTCCAAGGGGCCAATTTCCATAGGCCAGTAGAAAGTTCCCATGGGGAGCTCCTGTTGCGGCGGGAGGGTCACCGCCGCGATTTCAGCGTAGGCTGGAGTTTGCCCCTCGAAACCAGTGATGTTCCCCTACAGCGGCAGAGCGACAGCCTGGCCGGTCTGGGAGCTGCGGGTTACGGCCTCGGTGAACTCCATGTACTGGACGCCGATGTCGAAGGGGGTGTGGGTTACCGGCTCCAGGCCGCGGATGGCGTTGCAGAACTCCTCCTCCACGCGCCACTTGCCGGGCTTTATGATGGGCAGCTCCGACAGGGCCTCGTCGCCGCGCTTGCCGGCCAGTACCTTGTTGAAGGGCGGGCCCTGCAGGCTGATGGTGCCGTCGGTGCCAAAAATCCAGAATTCGGTGCCGGTCTGGAGTCCGGTTACCGCGCTCCAACTGAGATCCGCCGTGGCCCCGCAGCCCATCTCGGCTAGTACGTTTACGTGGTCGGGCACGGTAATGGCCCGCATCACGCCGTTCTCGTCGGGGCGGCGGTTGGTGAAGGTGCGGGTCATGGCCGATACCTTGGTGGCCGGGCCGACGTAGCGCATCACGGTCTCGTACCAGATGCCCATGCCCAGGATGTTGTAGCCGCTCAAGGTGCGGTCCTGCCGCCAGTGTAGGGGCGAATCGGTGTCTATGAAGGTGTCGGCGCGGTTGGCGCGCCCATGGTAGTCGCAGACCCGCAGGCGGACGGCCAGAATGTCGCCCAGGTAGCCGTTGCCGACACAGTTGATAACCGTGTTGTCCACCTCCAGCGTTTGCGGCGCGGGGACAATTTGCGTCACCAGGTCGGGGTGCAGGCGGCTGGTGTCCAGCATCTCGTGGGCCTCATCGGCGTTCATGGCCATGCGGGCCTCGGTCAGCACATGCTTGCCGGCGGACAGCGAGGCCAGCACCAGGTTGCGGTGCATATAGGGCCAGGTGCCGACGCAGACGGCGTCTATAGTGTCGTCGTCGAGCAGGTCGGCCCAGTTGTCGTAGACCTTGGGAATCTCGTACTCGCCGGCGATGCGCTCGCCAGACTCGCGGCTACGGTTGGCGACGGCGACGATTTCCACGTCGCGCTGCTCGCGGAAGCCGGGGATGTGGCGAAGGCGGGTGTTGGCTCCGGCACCGATCAGGCCGATGCGGATGATTCCGTTCGTCATTAGAAAGACTCCTCGACAAAGGTATGGGCCAGTTCTATTCAATCCGTTCCAATTCTATCCAATTCTATCACGGGGGAAATTTCACCACAGACAGCGCGGTGACTAGGGGGAGATTTGAGGGTTTACCCCTTATAATTGGGAATTATACGGAATTTTAGCCAAGTTGTTTTGTAATAGTGGTATGACAGCCACTCACACAACCTATCAACTGCGTTGCCATATCCGGCGACGCGGACACCGCAACCTGGAGGAAGTCTGCGGGATGCTGAATCGCCTGTACAATGCCGCGTTGCAGGAACGGCGGGACGCTTACCGGATGGCTGGGGTCTCCGTGAGCTTGTATCAGCAGAACTTGCAGTTGACCGCCATACGCGCCGACGCGCCGGAGTGGGCGGCATTGGATAACATCATAGTACGCACAATCTTGTGATTGTGGCCACTATGTTGACAGCAGAACTATCAGGCTTAGATACTGCCGCATTCGATCCACAGGAGGCGCAAAATGTTGAAGGGCAAGTCAATCCCGGCGATCCTACTCTTGGTGGTATTGTCGATTTTCGCGGGCGTGGTCCTAGCGACCGACGGCACTCCTCAGAGGACTGGTGAAGATCAAGTGAAGGAGGATACAGTTGATTCCGTGCTGGATAGCGACGGGCAGGTGATTGACCCCAATCGCAAGATGGCTTCGGTGGCAGACAGCCATGAAGGTGGATTCGGGGGCTGGTATTTCTCCAACGACAAAGACACCGTCTACGTCTTCATGAAGGATACTACAAAGACTGTGCAGGCTCGGAGCGCGTTTCAAGCTGCATACTCAGGACAACATACCCCTACGAACGTATTCGTGGTCACAGGCTCCCACTCTCTGGACGACCTGTCCAATTGGTTCCGTCAGATTATCGAAGGTCTGAGTGAGCAGGGTATCAGTTACAAGACTGCGTCCATAGACCACAGCGAGAACATCATCAAGATAGGTCTCGCCGAAGCCTCGCACATCAATGCGTCGCAGCGCATTATGGAGAACTCGGGAATCCCGACGGGAGCGGTGGAACTCATTCGGAAGGGTGATGGCAGGCTCCTGGGCCTTCGGGCTCGCTAGGGGTGGGATTCTCCCTACGCCCTCCGGGGCGCGAACAGTAGGGGTTTTACCCAGTGGGTAAAATTCCGTATAAATCCCTTATAATTCTCTGAGTTCTCCGTGTCTTCCGTGTCTTCCGTGTCTTCCGTGTCTTCCGTGTCTTCCGTGTCTTCTGTGGTGATATATGGGATTGTTGGGCGTCGTGTTCTCTCCGGTGCAAGCCTTGCTGAATGGGCTGTTTTCGGCGCGGGTGCGGGTTGAGGGCCACAGCATGACGCCGACGCTGGAGGACGGGCAGTCGGTGTTGGTGGTGCGGCCCGTGTTCCCCTGGAACCGGCTGCAACGGGGCGACGTGGTGGTGCTGAACCCGCCGGGCTCGCCCAATCCCGAAGACTGGTTCATCAAGCGCGTGGCCGGGATGCCCGACGAGGAGATTGTGCTGGAGGGTGGCCGCGTCTATGCCGACGACCAGTTGCTGGCGGAATTCTCCGGCGACGGCAGCCGCCTAGCTGACGGGACGGAAGGCGAAACACGCCGCGAGTGGTGGAACGGCCCCGGCGAATACTTCGTCCTCGGCGACAACCCCGTGGACAGCCGCGACAGCCGCGCCTTTGGCCCCGTACCCGGTGACCGCGTCATCGGCCGCGTCTGGTTCCGCATCTGGCCGCCCGCCGCCTGGGGCAAGGTGCGCTAGGGCCTGTGGACAAGTGAGGTTTTCAGCACACAAAAGAGGAGGCCCACCAAGCCGCGAGCGGGCCTCCTCTTTTGTCGGACAGACTGACTGTTGTGCAGAGTGGACTCGCGGTTATCTGGCCCTTCGGCGCCAGTCCACAACCTTCCGGTAGAACTTATGCGCCGCCCATATGAGCGCCATAACCTCCCCGCTACCCCAAGAAAATCCATCCAGATCAGAGTTTCCATTTTGCTTTCCTTCAAACTACTCTGGCTGGGAGTACTACCCAGTTCAGTCAACCGGGCCCGAATCCAGTTCGCATTCGAGGTCGCTGGGGCCGATAGGCAGGCTACCGCCTGCGCATACTGCCCGGTCGGTCGTTACAGTGCCTTCAGCCTTGGCGGTAGTCCAGTGGCCAAAGGATGGGACGAGCGAATTCGTGTAGATCCCCTTCAATCTTATGAACACGCTGGAGGGGCCATCGAAGTCAAATGCGTTTACCCGGCAGTCGTCAACGTAATAGTAGAACGGGGGGCTGGGAAAGTGATTACCCCAGCAGGTAGCCCCGGTATTGCCGCCGCCGAATACTGAATTTGGCGTCCGGGTGAATTCGAGGCTCGTCCTGGTTCTTGTGAGGTCGTCTATCGAATTTATTCCGACCACCTTGGTCAGTGCTTCAACCCACCACTGCTGAACGGGGCCCGCTGGGAAAGACCTTCCGTCCAGTCCTTCACCTGGCGACCATCTCCTTGACGACGATTTTGCAGGTATCATTGTCGATGCCCACCCGCAAGGACGTAAGGTCGCCACCGATGCCCATTGAAATAGCAGGCATCGAGCACTTCCCGTCAACAATTTCGGCATCACCCAGGACGTCACCGACACGGAGACCCGTTTGCTTCTCGCTGGTCCCGATCTTGACCCACGCGCTATTCTCGTCGCCCGCAGTCAAGGCAAGGACCGCGGGCATGAGAAGCACGACCAGCGTCACGCTGGCTACGAATGATAAAGCCCACTGCCGTATAGTCATGATGGACTTCTTCCTCTCGGCCTTCCCTATGGCCTATGGGGTATATTGTTAATTATGATAATCTTTATCAAAAGGCGAATACCATCACTATATTGTTGTCCTTATCACCCGTGAACAGGTAGTTCCAGAACCCGCAAAGGGATCGTGAATCAGACCGCCAGCGCCAAGGGCCAACCGATTTCCCTGCACAGACGGCCTCTGGGTTCCCGCTTTCGCGGGAATGACGAGATTTGAGGGACTCCAGTCCTTAAAACGCGATTGCCCTGCAAGGTGCGCTAGGGGATTTAACATCCGCCGCGAAATGTAATATCATGGATAGTTGTGCCTTCTATCTGCCCGATCTGTAAGTGGGTGTTCTTGACTGATTCGAAATTCCAGCCGGGCGCGTTGGTCCGCGACAATCACGCCAGGGTGGGAAAGGTTGTCGGAGACCCCATATTCGTTGAACTTGACGGCAACACCGTGGAAGTCGTCACCGTAGACTTCTGGGGCAAGGAGGTGAAGAGGCCCGACAACTTTCTGAGTCTGCTTGCCTCCCACAGCCCCGAGGCCCTGCTGGTGGAGCAACCCGAGGCGCTGGCGCCCTGGGCGGAGGCAGCGCCTCTGAAACTGGTCGCGCTAGCCCTGTCGGTCGACGGGGGCAGCGGCAAGGTTGCAGACATCCGCGCAAAGCTGGACGGGCGGGTGCTTGAGACAGGGAAGTGGAAGAACTGGTGGAAGAAACAGCCGCAACAGATGCGAAAGTTGCCGGCCCGCTTCAAGATCACCAAAGTAGGCAGGGACAGCGAATACAGCCTCCTCACCAGCTTTGATGCCGTTCCTGCCGCCAGCGAACTGAAGGCAGTCGGCGGCGCAGAGAAAGAGGGGACAACTCCTGCCGACTGGAGAGAGTGGCTGCTGTCCCCCACTCACGAACCGGCCCCGGGCCGCTACCCGACGAAATCGGTAGCCGACTCCCTGGCCAAGTGGCCCGCCGGAACCATCGAACGGGCCCTATTCCGGGTCATAGTAAGCTCGGAGGGGTTGCTGTCGGCCGGCGACATATCCGCGTCGGTCGCCGAGGGCTGGCTGAGAGCGACGGCGCAAGCGGCGCTGCGGTGGCGCGAGACCGCCGGGCCGGATGCCGCCGGCTACACGGCGGCGCGCGTGGGCGGAGTGCTGGCCCGCCTGTCCCGCATGGCCGGGGAAAGGACGCCGCAGGACCTGTTGCTCAAAGCCGGCGCGATGGATGGTGAGGCCGACGCATGGCGGCGGGGGTTCGCAGCGGGGATGTGGGAAGCCTTCGACGGCGAGGATGCCCGCGAACTGTACCGCAGGTCGGCGGCGGTGCTGGGGCGTCAGGCCCGGGGCGACTTGGCGCGGGAGATGGTCCTGGCCTCCTTCGGCCCGGATTTCCCGGAGCGGCGACATTCCGAGCTGGACCGGCTTTTGGACGCTCTGCCGGAAGGGGAGCGGACGCAGCTTTTGCAGGAAGTGATAGCTTTTGCGACCACAGCGCAGAGGGACGATGTGCTCGGCTATATTGCGAAGAGCCGCCACTCCTCGGGTCCCGAAAACTTTGGCTTGCGATTGGCAGCCACTCTGTGGCTCATAGACAAGCAAAGCGAGTTGGCTGCCCGTACATCCCGCGAGTTGGCGGACGCCCTGGAACGGCCGGAGATTTTCGGCAGGGCTGTTGAATTTGTCCTTAAGAGGGTGGCGCTCAAGGCAGGCGAGGCGGAGGTTAGCGCTAAACTTGAGGTCAACAAACTAGAAGAAGTTCACGAAGCCCAACTCCAACGGGAACGGCAGGAGCAGGAGCGGCTGCGCCAGCAGGTGCGGGAGCGCAACGCGGAGCTGGCCTCCAAGCGGGAGGAGTCGCGGCTGGAGGTCCGCCAGGATATGCTGCTGGCCGTCGGCGAGGTCTTGCAGTCGGTGCGACGGGCGGCGAGTGTCGAGGAACTCGCGAGAAACGCGGAGGCCGGATTGACTCTCGCCCTGCGGGCAGGGGGGGCCGAGCCTCTGGAAACTCCGGGCGAGCAGGTCGCTTACGACCCGGAAAAACACCACCTTGAAAATCATCACCTTGAAAATCATCACCTTGAAAATCATCACGCGGAGGGAGGTCTGCCAGGTTCCAGTCCGGTCCGGGTCGTGGCGCCGGGAGTGGTTTATCGCGGCGGAATTCACGGCGACCGGGTGTTGCTCAAAGCTCACGTCAAACACGAGGCGGGTTAATGGAAATCGTAGGCATAGACTTTGGCACTACCAACGTCCGCATCTCCACCTGGGACCCCGACGACCCCAATGCGGGTCAGCCGCAATCACGCCTGATCGGCAGGGGCGGCAGCACGGTCATGCCGGTGGTCGTCGCGCTGCGACTGAACGCCGACGGCGAAGTGTCCATCCTGGTTGGCGAAGACGCCGACTCCGTGGAAGACGGCCCCAACACCCTGGTCATCCGCAACATCAAGCGCTGGGCGCTGTCGGGCGACCCCTATGTGAAATGGCGGCTGGAAGTAAGCGAGACCGATTGGCCCACTTGGTGGAATTCCGAAATGGGGTGCATCGAGGCCTGGGACTGGGGACGGCAATTTCAAGTCAAAGACCTCATTGCCGAAATCCTGAAGGAGGCGGTGAGCCGCGCCGGACTGACGGAGCGGTTTGAATGGCGGGCCGGCTGCCCAGTGCAGTCGGGCCATGAGTACCGGTCGATGCTGACGGCAGTCCTGTCGGAGATTGCCGGGCAGGGTAGGGTGGAATGGGTGGTGGATGAACCAGTGCTTTTCCTGGCGGCGGCGCAGCGCAACATCGACCCCGATTCGGGACTCAGGCTGCAGGGGTCGTACCTGGTCTATGACCTGGGCGGCGGCTCGTTCGACTGCGCGCTGGTGGAAGTGCGCGACACCGGCGAGATGGTGGTCTACGGTGCGGACGGGGACCCGCTGCTGGGTGGCTCCAACGTGGACCGGGAGCTGGCGGCCAAGTTCGGCGGGGCGGAAAACCTGTTGCGGCTGGCCAAGGAGCAGGCGTCCCCGGACAATCCCAATGTTCCCTTTGGCGGCAGCGTCGCCCTGACGTGGGACGATGTTGAGGCGGAGCTTAAGGGCGGCAAATTTGTTTCCCGGTCGCTCATGTCCATGAGGGACGCCTATCTCGGTGCCAAGGCGGCGCTCCAGCGGTACGGCGAGGCGTCGGGCGACGGCCCCGGAGACATAATCATGGACAAGAATGACGAGACCGGAGAGGTGCGGTTCGTCAGGCAGCTAGGATACTCGGACATGGAGCGGGACGTGGACGGCATCATCATGTTCGGCGGCCCCACCCGCTCGCCGTTCTTCAAGGAAAACCTGAGCCGTTGGTTCGGGGACGCCAAGGTGATGCTGGCCAGTGACCTGATTGCCGGTGTGGCAGACCCGGAACTGACCGGGGTGAGCATGGGCGCCTGCTACTATCCATCCGGGAAGAACTTCCACCGGGTGCCCAGCCGACTGCCCTACCTGGTTGCGCTGGAGAACACCAGCACCGGGCGGGAAGAAGACACGGTAAAATACCAGCCCCACCAGCACTTCGTGAATACGTTCCAGCCTGCCGAGCAGTACGAATCGTCGTGGTTGGAACAGGAGCGGGACAATCCGCAGGAATACGAACTGACGATTACCGACCCGGACGGCGTGGTTCTGGAGCGCCAGCACGTAACCGGGTTCCTGGAGCCGGAGAATCGCCAACCCGCCACCGGACTGCGGCTGATTATCGACCGCCTCGGCCCGGTGTACGTCGAGAAGAAGTCCGAAGGCCCAGGACTGCCCTGGACGAAGAGATTTACGGTGGTGGAAAATCCGCCGTGGCAGACGGAGGAGCAGCGGGAGATCCTGGAGGCGCTGCGCCAGAGGCAGCGCGCGCGCGAAGGCGGCCGCCGCCAGCAGGCCGCGGAGCAGTTCGAGCGCTAGTTCGAGCACCCCGAACCGTAAACCGGCACCCGGCTACATCAGATGCAAAAAGCGGGCGCGCCTTTCCGGGGCGCCCGCTTTTCTCCTGCTTTTCTCCTTGCCGTTTCGCCGGGATGCGCGGCTCTACACCCGCCACATATCCCCGGTCTGAAAGATGAGATCCACCTGGCAGATTTCGTCGGCGGGCCAGCCGGCCAGCTTCAGCCAGTCCTCGAAGTGGGACTGCTCCACGGCCTCGCATTCGGTGAATAGCTTGCCGCGGGACGTGTCGGCGTAGACCTTCAGTATCGTGGTGCGGCGGTCGGGGCGCCACTTGCTCACCCCGCCGGTGTAGGCGCCCAGCTTCTCCCGCAGTTGGGCCTCGGTCAGTCCCTCGATGGTGTGCGTGGCTAGAAACCTGGCCATACAGCGTTTACCTCTTTCAGGCCGGATTAAGTCTGTGTTCAGGTGCAGGGTGACGCCCTCACCCTAACCCTCTCCCAGGGGGAGAGGGGATTGTTTCTAGTCCTGTGGCGGGACGAAGGGGTAGGGGATGGGCGGGCCGTCGCGCAGGGGCAGGGCCACGGTGGCGGTGCCGGGCATACTCTCGATGCCGTCCTGCGTCTTCATGCCGATTTCCAGGTCTATCAGGCCCATGCCGCCCTTTTCCTGCTTGCCTGTGACGCGGCCCCACATGATCAGCACATCCCCCGGCACCAGCATCGCCCGGTGCTCGAACTGCGCCTTCCAGGGCCAGCCGTTGGGCAGCGTCCAGTCCTTCAGATACTGCGGCACCACGCTCTGCTTCCACGAGCCATGGACCAGCAGGCTGGGATTCCTGTCGTGGTTCAGGCCGAAGTCCAAATCGTAATGAATCCGGTGGAAGTTCTCTATGGCCGCGCTCCACCGGAACAGGTGCGTGGGCGTGGGGGCGTAGATGTACTTGGGCAACTCGGCACCCACCTCCACATCCTCGAAGTAGGTCTGCTTCTTGTTGCGCAACTGCTCGCCGCTGGGCTTCTCGTTGTGTTCGAGAATTTTCTCTGCTGGCATCTGGAGCAGTTCTTCCAGGCTCGCGCTCATTTTTATTCTCTCTACTCGCTCATTTGGGGGACGCCCTCACCCTGACCCTCACCCGCAAGGAGAGGGGATCACGGGGGTTGGGAGTCTAGCGGCGGATGGAGGACTGGCGGGTGATGCAGAGCAGGTCGCCGTCCTGGTTAGTGAAGCTGGTCTCGACGGTGATGATAAGGAAAGCCCGCCCGTCGCGCCCGGAGCGTTCGCGGATGTCGGAGTAACGGTTCTGGAAGAAGATTTTGTCGCCGACGCCGGGGTACTTGTAGATTTCCAGCTCGTTGCCCGCGTTCAGCACGCGCACCAGGTTGGTCGGCACCGTGGGCAGGGCTCCGGGGCGCTCGACGCTGCCGATGCCGTCGGACTCGGGGTTCTCATTGAAGGCGCGGGTGATGGGGTCTTCCTGCTCGGGGCGGTGGCGCCCCACCATGTAGCTGACCATGATGGGCGGGGCGATGACGCCGCCGAACTTGGTGTCTCCGGCGAACTCCTTGTCCCAGTACCGGGGATCGGGGTCCATCACCGCCTGGGTGAAGCGGCGCAGGTACTCCTCGTCAACGTAGCCCCACGATTCGACCACGTCGCCTTCGACACCGATCATCGCGCGGACTTCCGGTGTGAGGGCTGATTCGGTGTCGTGCTGGGCCTGCTGAGTCATGGCCGTCTCCTTTTGACGTAACGAAGGGGTGTGGAAGCGAAGCGATATAACGGCCAAAGACTACCCCAGCCCCCGCAGATTCGTCAACCGGGATTCGGCGGCGCCGGGGTAATTCAATTTCCCCTCTCCCTGGAGGGAGAGGGAACAACCAAAGGGACCTGGGCTCCGGCCTAGGCCAGCGCGGCGATTACCTCTTCTCTGTTGGATATGGTGGACAGGAAGGGCAGGGCGACACTGAGGGAGGCGTCGTGGGCCTCCTGGCTCACCGAGGCGCAGCAGTCGCCGACCACCACGACGTCGTAGCCCCGGTCGCTGGCCTCGCGGGCGGTGCCTTCGACCACGAAGTTGGTGGCGACCCCGGCCAGCAAGAGCGTTCCGATACGCTTGTTCTTGAGAATTGGCTCCAGGTCGGAAGCCATGAAGGCGGAGACGCCGCGCTTGGTGACCACCGGCTCGCCCTCCTGCGGGGTCACGGCGTCGTGGATGGAAGCGCCCCAGGTGCCTTCGACCAGGGCGTTTGCGCCGTGGAGTCCCTGCCAGAGGCCGGCGTTGGCGGGACGCTCCGGGTAGCCGGGACGGAACTTGACCGAAACGTAGATAACCAGGACGCCGGCGTTGCGGGCGGCTGTCAGCAGTTGAGCGGTCTTGCCCAGCACGTCGTTGTCCTTCACCATCCGGGCAAAGCCGAAGTCCTTGAAGGCTCCTTCCTCGTGTACGATGTCGTTCTCGAAGTCCATGGCCAGCAGGGCGGTGTGGCCGGGGTTCAGTTCCAGTGCCATGATGTCCTCCATAGCGCCATCGGGCGCTCGAATTTCGGATACGGCAGGCCGGGGTTAATTCCGGGTTTAATTATAGTACGTGCGGGGCCGCGTCTCTGCCCGGTGGTGTCGTTCCCGGCGTTCCCGGCGCAGGTAAAGCCGCGGCGCTGCCGAGTTAAAATCGCGGCTTTGCCGAGTTAAAATCGCGGCTTTGCCGAGTTAAAATCGCGGCTGTGCCGGCGGATGTTATAATGAGAAATCAGCATTGCCCTTTCGGGATTCGACGCGCCGCACGGGATGCAGCGTCATCCACGGCTTTGCGTGGCCCGGCGGGCAGGCAGCGGAGAGCATCCGCTTCCCTACGGGTCAGCCACCTTAAGGACGTTACATGCTGAAAATGCAACCCCAGAACCTTCGCACCCCCGGGCCCACTCCCATCCCCGACGACATCGTTGAGGCGATGGGCAACCCGATGATCAACCATCGCGGCCCTGAGTTCGACGAGCTTATAAAGAAGGTCACCGCCCAACTGAAACAGGTCTTTATGACCTCCAACGACCTGTTCATCCTGACCGCCTCCGGCACCGGCGCCCTGGAGGCCTCGCTGGTCAATACCCTGTCGCCGGGGGACAAGGTGGTGGCGGCAACGGCCGGCTCCTTCGGAGACCGCTTCATCGACATGGCCGTGGCCTTCGGCGCCGACGTGAACCGGCTGGACTTCGAGTGGGGCGAGCCGGTTGACCCCGACGCCATCCGGCAGGCGCTTCGGGAGGACCCGGAAGTCCAAGCCGTCATGATCACCCACAACGAGACCTCCACCGGCGTCACGCACCCGCTGGAAGAAATCGCCCGCATCGTCAAACAGGAGTTCGACAAGCTGCTGCTGGTGGACGCGGTGAGCAGCCTGGGCTGCCTGCCGCTGCCGGTGGACGCCTGGGACTGCGACCTGGTGGGGACTGCCTCGCAGAAGGGCTTTATGATACCCCCCGGCCTGGCCTTCATCAGCGTCAGCGAGCGGGCCTGGGAAGCTCAGAAGACGGCGACCATGCCCCGGTTCTACTTTGACCTGGAAGAGGCCAAGAGGACGCTGGAGCGCGGCCAGACCCCCTTCACGCCCAACGTGGCCGCGATGTACGGGCTGAGTCTGGGACTGGACAAGATCCTGGACGAGGGGCTGGAAGGCGTCTTCGGGCGTCACGCCTCCATCGGCCAGTTCACCCGCGACAGTATCCGCGAGCTGGGGCTGGAACTGCTGGTCTCCGACGAGCGCTATGCCTCCAATACCGTTACGGCGGTGAAGATGCCCGAGGGCATCGACGGCCGGGCGCTCATGGGTCGCCTGCGTACCGAGAAGAACGTGGTGCTGGCCGGCGGGCAGGGCAAACTGAGCAGCAGCATCTTCCGCATCGGGCATCTCGGCCACGTCTCCGAGGGCGACATCGTAGAAGTCATCGACGCCCTCAAGGAGCTGCTGCCCGAAGTGGGATTCAGCGCGAACTAGCCCCCATATACCCGCGCAACCGTAGGGACGCACGGCCGTGCGCCCCTACACCGGCAGGACGAGATACGAACCGGCAATGCCGAATAATAGAGCAGCGGAGCATAAAAGTGTCGGTCTCCCAATTGGAAAAGGCAATGGCCAATCTCCGCATGGGCCTTGCCGAAATGGAGCACAAAGAGTCGCAACTGGACGCGCAGATTTCGCAGTTCCGGCAGCAGCTTCGCCGGGTGCCGCGCCAGGCCATGTACGGGCAGGCCAGCCTCGACGTATCGCTGGCTGCCATGGGTGAGATCGAGGAGCGGCTGGCCGATTCGGAGGCCGTGCGGCGCAGATTGCTCCAGATCAAGGCCTCCGCGCAGCAGGAATTGGAGGCGCTCATAGTGCTGAAGCGGGTGGACGAGGCCCGCACCAGGCTGGCCGACCTGAAACGGCGCAGGGCCGACGACTCGGAAACGGCGTCTGAAATCCGCCGTCTGGAAGAGTTCATCGTCGTCCAGGGAAAGCGAGCCGAGCAGGCCATCACCGCCCGCTACGAGGAACGGGGCTGAACGCTAAGGGCCTGCTGGCCGAATACAAAACGTAGGGGCGCACGGCTGTGCGCCCCTACATTGGTTTCGGGAAAAGGCCAATGAGCTGATTCAGCCCTAAATCTCCCCGTCAATCCGGTTGATTACCAATCCGGTGGGGAGCTTGGGGTAGAAGAAGGTGGACTTGCGTGGGAGTCGCTGGCCCTGGCCCACAATGCTCTCGAAGGCGTCCATGGGAAAGGGCTTCATCAGGAAGGCCATTTGCAGCGAGCCGTTGGCGACGCCCTCCGCTGCCTCGTCGTGGTCGTGCAGGAAACCCAGGTGTTGCAGGGTGGCCTCTCCCAGCTCCGGGCGCAGGATTTGCTCCTCCAGCACCCAGGCCTCCGATATGGCCATCGCACCCCAGTCGTTGCCGACTGCCGACGGGCGCAGCGTCAGCAGTTGCGCGCCTTCGGGAGACAGGGCAGCCATAACCCGGCCGGTACGGCCCCGCTCTTCCACCAGCTCCACCACCTCGGAGGCGGAACGCCCTGCGAGGGGTTCGGCGTCGAACATTTCTGCCAGGCGGGCCTGCACGCGGGCCAGTTGCTCCCCGCCAAGGCCGCTCAGGTTGCGGTGGTAGGGCAGCACCACGAGTCCGGGGTCATCGAAGGCGATGAGCGTCATCATCACGTAGTTGTGGGCCAGCGACACCCCGTCGGCTCCCTCGGCGTGGCGGGCAATCTGGTACTGGCGGGAGGCCTCGTAGCGGTGATGCCCGTCGGCCAGGAACACCGGGCGGGACGAGAAAAAGCGGGCGATGGCTGCCACGTTGTCGCTGTCGGCGATGCGCCATAGTGTGGTGTGCGAGCCGTATTCGTCGCGGGCGTCAACTTCCGGCGGGCCGGCCATCACCTGGCCGAAAACCGGGCCCAATTCGTTCCCGCCGTCGCGGTAAAGGGACATTATGGGGCTGATGTTAGCCGACACCGACTCCATCAGCGTCACCCTGTCGCGGATGGCCGGGGCTTCGGTGAACTCGTGGGGCAGCACCTGCCGCGTCTCATAGTCCTCCAGGGCGACGCAGGCAACCAGGCCGAGGCGCGAGCGCTCCTGTCCGCCCAGATTGAAGCTGTGGCGCAGCAGGTAGTAGCCCGGCTCGGAGTCCTGTTGCAACACCCCGTCGCGGAGCCACTGCTCGAACCGCCCGGCGGTCTCGGCGTAGCGTCCGGCGGGGTCCGCCGACCAGTCCAGCCCCTCGCCGGCCTCCAGGTGGATGACGTTGAGGGGGTGCCGGTCCATCAGCGCCTGCTGAATCCGGGGGGTTATCAGGTCATAGGGTGGGCACAACACGGCGGCCATATCGTCAACCATCGCCGGGTTGTAGCGCCATCCTCGGAAGGGAGTTACTTTTGCCATAGAATTCACCCTGCGGGTAGATTCTTGCCCTTTTAAAGTATATGTCTACGGCCCGCGTATCGCAAAGGCGCAGGGTCTTTTCATGCTCCCTCTCCCGGAGGGCTAGGGAACTTCGCCGGAGAATGAAAAAGCCCTGGCGAAGGCGAGCCGCCTCTCTGAACCGATGCCTCCTTGTGGTATACTGCCGTCGAATCTCAACAGCCTGTTGCCGAGACTATTCGTAGAGCGAGGACGACGCCCATGCCCGGCTCGATTAGCCATGTTGACGGCGGCACCATTACCACTGCCCAAGGGTTCCGGGCCGGCGGCACCTATGCTGGCATCAAGACCTACTCCGACGACAAGATGGACGTCGGGATGCTGCTTTCCGAGACACCCTGCTCGGTGGCGGGGGTGTTCACCAGGAGCAGCATCGTCTCCCCGTCGGTAACCGTCAACCGCGAGACGCTGGCCGGGGGGCATCCCGTGCGCGGGTTGGTCGTCAATTCCGGCATCGCCAACGCCGGGGTGGGCGAGCAGGGCTACATCGACGCCAAGGAGATGGCAGTCATCGCTGCGGAGTCTCTGGGCGTGAAGCCGGAGGAAGTGCTGGTATTCAGCACCGGAATCATCGGCGTGGAACTGCCCATGACTCTCATCAAGTCCGGCGTGGAGCAGATTGAGTTGTCGGAAGACGGCGGCAATCCGCTGGCCCGCGCCATGATGACCACCGACACCCACTCCAAGGAGGTGGGCGTCAGCGTGGACATCGGCGGTGTCGAGGTACACATCGGGGGAGTGGCCAAGGGCTCGGGGATGATTCACCCCAACATGGCGACCATGCTGTGCTTCGTCGCCACCGACGCCGCCGTGGACCAGGGCCTGTTGCGCACCATGCTGCCCGACGTGGCCGACTTCTCGCTGAATATGCTGACCGTTGACGGCGACAGCAGCACCAACGATTCGCTGGTGGTGCTGGCCAACGGCGCCGCCGGGAATCCGTCATCACCGCCGGGACCCCCGAGGCCGACGCGCTCAAGGCCGGGCTGCTGGAAGTCTGCGTGCAGCTCACCCGCCGACTGGCCCGCGACGGCGAGGGCGCAACCCACCTGCTGGTGGTCGAGGTCACCGGCGCTCGCAACAACGACGACGCCCGTGTTGCCGCGCGTACCATCGCGTCGTCGCTGCTGGTCAAATCGGCGGTCTACGGCGCCGACCCCAACTGGGGCCGCCTGCTGGCCGCCCTGGGCCGCAGCCAGGCCGAGGCGGTGGAAGGGAAGATAGACCTGTACATCAACGGGGTCTGCATCATGGAAGCCGGGAGGCCCATCCCCTTCCACCGCGACGCCGTGGTCGCGCTGATGCGGGGCGACGAGGTCACCTTCCGCATCGCCCTCAACCTGGCCGACGGGCAGGCCACCGCCTGGGGCTGCGACCTGACCGAAGAGTACGTCGTCATCAACAGCGCCTACACCACCTAACCGAAGGACTTATACACCACAGAGAACACGTAGACCGCAGAGATTTTCATTTGATTTCCTGATTTCTCTGTGGCCTTGGTGTTCTCTGTGGTTAAATCCCATTGACAGGAGCAGTCCCCTGCCTATCGTAGTTAAAATCGGCGGCAGCACTCTGGGCAGCCACGACACCACGTTGCTGGACCTGGTCAAGCTGCAACAGGAGGGCGAGGAGGTCGTGGTGGTGCATGGCGGCGGCAACGTCATCTCCCGCTGGATGCAGCGCCAGGGCATTCCGCCGCAGTTCGTGGGCGGACTGCGGGTGACCGACGCCGAGAGCCTGGAAATCGTGGTGGCCGTGCTGGGCGGCCTGATCAATAAGGAACTGGTCTCGCTGCTGGAACAGCTGGGCGGCAAGTGCATCGGCCTCAGCGGCATAGACAACTGTATGCTGACCTGCGGCATCGCCAACCCGGAGCTGGGCTACGTCGGCGAGATTCAGGCGGTGAACGCCAGCCCCATCCGCGGCCTGCTGGATTCCGGCTACATCCCGATGATTGCGCCGCTGGGCGTCCATAAATTCGACGGCTCGGAGAACTCCGGCAAGCCGCTGAACATCAACGGCGACACCGTGGCCGGCGAGCTGGCCCGTGAGTTGCAGGCCGAGCGGCTGGTGTTCCTGACCGACGTGGCGGGCGTGATGGACGGCGGGGGCCGCGTCATCCGGCGCCTGGACCAGCGCCGCGCCAACACGCTCCTGAACTCCGGCGTAGCGGGCGGCGGCATGATTCCCAAGCTGCAAGCCTGCCTGCGCGGGCTGGAGGGCGGCGCGGTGGCCGACATCACAGACGGCCGCCATCCAAACGCGCTGCTGGACTGCCTGCAAGGCCGCGCCACCGGCACGACGATTACGGCGGGGCGGGCCCGTCCGCAGTAGCTCTCGCTTCCTGCTTGGGAGGGTTGGGGTACCCTGACTACTCCACGTAGACCGCGCTCTTTGGCCGGGCCTTGCCGCCGTGGACGGAGGGCTCGGCGCACCACTTCTGAGCCAACCGCCGCACGCCTCGGTACACGTCCTCGTCGAACCCCAGCAGGTCGCACACCACCCGCCGGTCCAGTAGGGCGCGGTTGGGGTCGGCGTCGGCAAGGAAGGCGGGCAACAAGTCTAGCTCCCGGAACTCGTCGAAGATGTTCTCTGCGGTGTCCAGTTGCTCATCGCTTAAGGTGCGGAAGTCGAGGACAGGAAGGTTTTCAATCGAACTCACCGACATTCCCCCTCGGCCACTTTGTTGGCGGCTAGAATGCCACCAATACAACAATAGCCCAAGAGTGCAGTTTCCCCAAATACTGAATACCAATTCATAGCGGTTCTGCTGGAAAGCCACATTAGGCCAAGCTCTCCCGCCCACGCTGGGGGTCTCAGTAAATGCGACCGATAATGGTTGGGAGGTAAACCTAAACCCTCGACTCGTGTGTGTTCGACTTCTGGTTGCCCAAACCTCTGCTGCTTTGCTTTCCATACCCTGCTTTACTTGAAGTTGGGAATCCACCTGACAGATTAACCGAGTTTCGTCTTTGGCCTTGTGGCTCCACAAACAAGGATAAGTGGCCGAGTTTGAGGGAGGTAATCGTGTAAAGGGTGCCGTGGAACCGGCGATGTTGATATCATGCCAACCACGTTGACCAATCTCCATTAGCGGAACCGAAGGTAAGGTGTAAGGATTTGCCTGCGCCGGTAACCATAGGTTCGAATTTGCGAGGGCGTATGCAGATTGCGCCACGGAGAAGTCTTTAATCCGTACACATCCCCAGTTTTCTTGAGAATTCGATTGAGGGGCAATCAGCATTTCACCGGCGGATTCATTACCCAATGGTATGACAGTTCCGCCGTACGGACCATCGGAGACTCCCCTTACGTTACTACCTGTCCTGATTTCGCTCGCTAAAGCGCTGGCTTCTGCGAAATCCTTCGGCCGACGGTGCAAAGAACTAAATGTGTTCTCCCAAGTACTAGATTCCAATTTGGGTTCCTGCTTCTTTTGTGCAATTACTAGACATTCCGCCATCCCAGTGTCGGATGAGAACGACAAATCGTTGTCTTTCGCGGCATCGCTTGCAATGCTTATGACCTCAACCGACACGTAGTTTGACGCCAACATTTCGCGTAACTTTTCCCAAGAAGCTCCGGCAGCGACTGCCAACGGAAGCACTAGCGCCAACACGCCTCCCGGTTTAAGTTTCTTGTTAGCCAATGCCGCAAAAGCCGAGCCAATTCCTGCATACCCGTGATAGCAGGTATCTTTTGCGAATTTTTTCAATTGCTTGGACATTTCTTTCTGGGTCGGTAGGTCATTGGCAAGTCCTCGAAACTGTTTAACGTAGTCCTCTTCACGTTTGCTGCCTTCCCAGTCTGAACCAGCACGAGTGAACGGCGGATTCATTATCACTAGGTCGAAAGTTCCGTCGGAGATTTCCACGTTAACTTGTGCGGCGGTTTCTTCTCCTGCGCTACCGGTGCGCAAGGCCGGGTCGCTGGTGTTGAACAGAGTCATCACCTGGGATGACTGGAGCAACTCTAAAGACCCGATCCTCACAGTCCCATCGTCCTGCCTGCCGTAGGGCATGGTGTATAGACGAGCTTTGCCATAATCAACTTCCGGTTGGATGCCTGCCAGAGTAGATCCAGTGATGTGGATGGCCGGGGGCATCACATCGCACCCGTAGAGCACTTCTTCCATCATGACGGAGTGAATGGCTGCGGCGTCGCCGCCAGTGTTTTCGTGACGGGTGGCCATCTGCTCGTAGACAGCGGACAGCAGGGCGCCCGTACCACAGGCGAAGTCGCCGACGCGGAGTTTCCCGATGGCCTCGGGGTCGCCCCAGTCCACGCCCTCCATCTTGGCGACGGCCAAGCTAGCCAGCAGGGCTGCGGATGCGGGCAGGGTGTAGAACGTGGCAAGGAACTTGCGGTCGGAGATGAGGCGTTGGAACACGCGTCCGGTCAGGTCGTGAGCATTGCTGACACCGGTGCCATTGACTCTGGCGGCGGTGAGGCGCAGTCGCCATAGCACGCGCGGGGCAATGTCCGAGGGCAACTGCTCCAGGATGTCCCTGCCAATGGCGAATATCGGCCAGTAGTTGATCCTGAGAATCACGGTCCAAGCCTCGAGGGTGCGATCCTGGGGATCGGCGACCGAGTTGCCGCATACGAGATTCAGAGGCTGGATGCCCTCGTGCATGCCCGCGATCCGCTCGTGAAAAATCAAGGCGTTGGCGATTATAGCGCTGGCCATGCGGCGAGTTTGTGGAACGTTAATCATTCCCAACAGCCGTGCGATCTCCTCTGTGATCTCGGGCCGCATCAAGTGCATCTCTTCAAGGATTTTGGCCGCGTCGTCGATTCCCTGTTCCAAATAAGTAGCGGCTTGGTCGACGGCGTTTTGCGGTACGGAGACCAAGCGGACTAGGTCGGCGAGGTCGCCAACCGAGCCGTCAAGCCACCCTTTCTCCGGGAAGCGGACGGTCTTCTCGCCTTGGCCCGTGAAGACGCAGTAGCGGAGGGTGGAACCACGGATGACCATGCGCAGGTCGTCGGCGTCCCCCACGGCTTCTGGGTAGCACAGGGCGATGGCCGCCTCGATGGGGCGCGTCTGGCCGGTCACCTGAAGCCCCAGGCGGCCAGTGGCCTCCGGCTCCACATTCTGGGCAGGATCGTACTCGGCCTCAATGACCACGGGGGAGCGGCCGGGGCTAGTCACTAGTATGTCGGGATGCAATCCGGCGTGCCCATGGATGATCTGGGTGTTCTCGGAGCGCACGGTGGCCTTACTCAGTATCCCCTTGAGGATGTTGCCCAATGCGTTATTGACGCTGGGTTCGATCTGGTGCGGCATAGGTTCCTCCAGACGGTAGTTCCAGCATCCTAACCGAGGGGAATAACCGGCGCAACCGGAATGTGTCAGGGCAAGCCGCCGCTGGCCCGGACCTTTGAGTCCGCCCCGCGCCGCCGTGTGAAATCTGCCGTGCGGTATGCGATAATCTAGCGGCAATCTGAAGGACTATTCGGGAGAAGAGGACTCGCCATGAGCATCAGCAGCGACTGGATTGACATCGAGAAGAAGTATTACGCCCAGACGGTGCGCCGCCAGCCGGTGGTTATCGTCCGGGGCGAGGGCACCGAGGTCTGGGACGCCGACGGCAAGCAGTACCTCGACTTCGTGGCTGGCTGGGCCGTGAACCAGTTGGGCCACAGCCATCCGGTTATCACGCAGGCCATCACCGAGCAGGCCGGCACGCTGATCCAGACCTCCAACCAGTTCTATACCGTGCCGCAGTTGCAGCTCGCCGAGACGCTGATAGAGAATAGCTGCCTCGACCTGGTGTTCTTCGGCAACAGCGGGGCCGAGGCCGTCGAGGGCGCGATGAAGCTGGCCCGGCGCTACGGCAAGCTGAACCGCGACGGCGCCTACGAAATGATCACCGCATTCAACTCCTTCCATGGGCGCACCCAGGCCACCGTGGCCGCCACCGGCCAGCCCCACTACCAGGAGAACTTCGCGCCGTTGCTGCCGGGCTTCGTTCACGTCGACTATAACGACGTCGAGGCCGTGATCAGCGCCACCACCGACCGCACCGCCGCCGTGATGGTGGAGCCGGTGCAGGGCGAGGCGGGCGTCATCATCCCCGATGACGACTATCTGCAACGCCTGCGCCAGTGGTGCGACAGCCAGGGCATCCTGCTGATCCTGGACGAAGTGCAGACCGGCATGGGACGGCTGGGCAGCCTGTTCGGCTACCAGGAGTATGGCGCGGAACCCGACGTGATGACCCTGGCCAAGGGGCTGGGCTACGGCGTCCCCATCGGCGCCTTCCTGTCCAAGGCCCACTGCCAGGCGCTGGTGCCGGGCGACCACGGCTCGACCTTCGGCGGCAACGCCCTGACCACCGCCGCGGGCTACGCCGGCACCAAGTTCCTCATCGACAACGACATCCCCGGCCAGGTGAAGGAGATGGAGCCGTACCTGCTGGGACGGCTGAACGAGGTCAAGGACCGCTTCTCCTTCGTGACCGAGGTGCGCGGCAAGGGCCTGCTGGCGGCCATGGACTTCGAGGACACCATCTCGCCGCAGGTGCTGGCGAACTCCAACGAGGCCGGGCTGCTGCTCAACGGCCCGCGCCCCAACACGGTCCGCTTCATGCCCCCGCTGACGGTGACGCGGGAGGAGATTGACGAGGCCGCCGAACGGTTGAGCACGGCGCTGTCGAAGATCTAGCCTTATCGGACAATCGGAGCGCTGACAACAGGGGCGCATTGCGGTGCGCCCCGACTATTAGTCCATTGCAGGCATTTCAGTCAGCCAATCCCTAGAGAGGACTTACATGGAAAAGCGAGAGTTCTATGTCGTCATATCGAAGGACCCAGATGGCTTCTTCACCGGCGAAGCCCCTCAGCTGAGGAACTGTTATGGACAAGGCAACACCCTGGACGAACTTATGCAGAATATGCGCAAATCCATAGAGCATTCTCTGAAAGACGACGACCTAAACGACGATTGCAGATTTGTCGGGTTCTATAAGGTAGAAGTCAATCTCTAGCTACGAGGTGGAGGAGTTATGATAAAGCGGGAATTTTACATAGTAATCGAAGAGAGTGAAGACGGCACTCTTATCGGGATGGTGCCAGGGCTTCGTGGTGCATACAGCTACGGGCGCGACTTCAAAGAGTTAATGGTCCACATGAGAGAGGTTATCGAGTTGTGCCTGGAAGACGAACAGGAGATGGGAAAACCGGAGAAAAAGTTGGAATTCGTAGGAATTCAGAAGATCGACGTATAAATTATTGTGGGACGGCTGCCCGTACTCAGGGCAAGGGAAGTAGTGAGGGCTTTGCAACGCCTAGGGTTCCGGCGAGCAAGACAAAGGGGCAGCCATATCATACTCGTACACCCTGACGGCAGATCAACCTCTGTACCGGATCATGGCCCCAGGGACATACCACCCAAGCTGCTCCGCCAAATTCTGAAGGAGACCCGGCTATCGGTTCGAGAATTCAGGGCGGCGTTATAGTTGCCTTTTTATTCCACACTGGAGCTAGTAATATCAGATGCCAAACGACAGAATCGTGCTCGCCTACAGCGGCGGGCTGGATACCACCGTGGCGGTGCCGTGGCTCA
Organism: Dehalococcoidia bacterium; assembly: GCA_965249355.1. GTDB lineage: Bacteria > Chloroflexota > Dehalococcoidia > Lucifugimonadales > UBA3495 > VXOI01. Next base: position 272,758 of record CBDFLW010000004.1, on the reverse strand, counting down.
AGGAAAAATACGGCGCCGACATCGTGACCCTGACCATAGACCTGGGCATGGTTGACCTGGGCACCGTCCGGCAGCGGGCGCTGTCCATCGGCGCGGTCGAGGCCGTTATCGTGGACGGGCGGCAGACGCTGGTGGACGAGTTCCTGTTCCCCAGCCTCCAGGCGGGGACGGTGTACGAGGAGCAGTACCCGCTGGCCACCGCGCTGGGCCGTCCGCTCATCGCCCGCTACCTGGTGGAGGCAGCGCGGGAACACGGGGCCTATGCCGTCGCCCACGGCTGCACCGGCAAGGGCAACGACCAAGTGCGCCTCGAGGTGGGGGTGATGGCGCTCGACCCGGACCTGAAGGTCATCGCGCCCATCCGCGACTGGGGCATGAGCCGCGACGACGAAATCGAGTACGGGCTGGCGCGCAACCTGCCCATAAACAGCCGGGCCAGCCGCTTCTCCACCGACGAAAATCTGTGGGGCCGCAGCGTGGAGGCCGGCGAGCTGGAAGACCCGTGGCTGGAGCCGCCGGAAGACGCCTACCTGTGGACGAAATCGCCCTCCGACGCCTCCGACGAACCGGCATACCTGGAAGTCACCTTCGAGCGGGGCATACCGACGGCCATCGACGGAGAAACGATGGGCGGCGTTGACCTGATCCGCCACTTGAACGCCGTTGGCGGAGACCACGGCGTGGGCCGCGTTGACCATGTGGAGAACCGGCTCGTGGGCATCAAGTCCCGCGAGATTTACGAATGCCCGGCGGCGATCATCCTTCACGCCGCCCACAAGGCGCTGGAGACCATGACCCTCAGCAAGGATCAGGCGCGGACGAAAGCCCGCATCGCGCAGGAATACTCCGATGTGGTCTACAACGGCCTGTGGTACACCGCCCACCGTGCCGACCTGGACGCCTACGTGCAGAGCACACAGCGCCACGTGACCGGCGAGATCCGGCTGCGGCTGCACAAGGGCAGCTGCACCGTCGTCGGGCGGCAGGCCCCGCGCGCTCTGTACAACTACGGCCTCGCTACCTACGACCGGCAGGACCAGTTCGATCACGCCGCGGCCGCCGGATTCATCGGCATCTACGGCCTGCCCGTCCGCACCCAGAACCAGGCCCAGCCGGACTAGCCCGCCTTTGCATCAACCAGTGAAGCAACCAGTGAAGCCACTCGACGCGATACCGGAGGAACCATGACCGTCGCCGCACGAATGCACGACCTGGGCACCGAGAGCGCCTTTGAGGTGCTGGCCAAGGCCCGCGCGCTGGAGGCCCAGGGCCGGGAGATTATCCACCTGGAAATCGGGGAACCAGACTTCGACACGCCCCGGCACATCATTGACGCGGGCATGGCGGCCATCAGCGACGGGTTCACCCACTACGGCCCCACCGCCGGGCTGCCGGAACTGCGCGAGGCCATCGCCCGCAACAGCCGTGAAGTTCGCGGCACCAACACCGAGCCGGACAACGTGGTAGTCACTCCAGGGGCCAAGCCCATCATGTTCTACGTGCTGCTGGCATTGGGCGAGCCGGGCGTAGAGGTCATCTACCCCAATCCCGGTTTCCCCATCTACGAGTCCATGATTCGCTTCACTGGCTGCACTCCCGTCCCCATGCGGCTCCTGGAGTCTACGGGCTATCATCCCAACCTCGACTTGCTGGGGTCGCAGATAACCGACAAGACCCGGCTCATCATCCTGAACACGCCGGAAAACCCCTGCGGCTCGGCCCTGTCGGAGGGCGAGTTGCGCACCATTGCCGAGCTGGTGATGCAGCATCCCAACCTGTACGTGATGGCCGATGAGATATACAAGGACATCCTGTACACCGGCGAGCATTTCAGCATCGCCTCGATTCCGGGGATGGAAGAGCGCACCATCATCCTCGACGGGTTTTCCAAGAGCTACGCCATGACCGGCTGGCGTCTGGGTTACGGCATCATGCCGCCGGAGTTGGTGCCGCACGTGGTCCGGCTGGCGGTCAACAGCGTGTCGTGCGCCGCCACCTTCACGCAGAAGGCGGGCATCGCGGCGCTGGAGGGCCCCCGCGACCAAGTGGAGGCGATGAAGGCGGAGTTCGCCGCCCGGCGGCGCCTGATTACCGACGGCCTGCGCAGCATTCCCGGCATCCGCTGCCCGGAGCCGGAAGGAGCCTTCTACGTCTTCCCCAGCATCGAAGACACCGGACTCTCCAGCCGCGATTTCGAGGACCGGGCGATGCAGGAGGCCGGGGTCGCCCTGCTGTCGGGTTCCGCCTTCGGGCAGTACGGCGACGGCTACGTTCGGCTGTCCTACGCCAACTCGCAGGAAAACATCAGCAGGGCCATCGAGCGGCTGGACGCCTTCGTCCGCAGCGTCTAATCAGGAATAGGGTTGTAGAAATTCCCCTCTCCATCCGGGTGTATAGAGGTGAATAGAGCGGGGGAGGGTCAGGGCGGGGGCGTCCCCGAATTCCACCAGACAGGAGACCGCAATGGCGGAATGCAAAGTTATCCACAACGACGGCCTGGAGGTTGAGATTCAGTCCGGCGCCATGACCCGCCTGGCGGGCGTGTCCGAGGGGCTGACGGGCTCCACCGGCATCCACCTGGCCATCGCCACCATCCCGCCGCACTGCGCCTCCAGCCCCCACTACCATGTCAACTGCGAATCGGCCATCTACGTGGTCAAGGGCCACGGCCGTTTCATCGTGGGCGACAAGCTGGACCAGCCCCTCCCCATCGGCCCCGGCGACTTCATCTACGTCCCCGCCGAAGCCGTCCACCAGCCGGTCAACGACGGCGACGAGGTGATGGAGATAATCGTCGCCCGCAACACGCCGGTGGAGATTGTGGTCGAGGTATAAGTGAGATTCCTATGTCTACATTTCAAGTAAGCGTTCAAGTGGCAGCATCGGCCGGGGGACCCTATCAGACCCTGGAGGCTCTGGTTGATACGGGGGCGACTTATACTGTAATGCCAAGGGATGTTTTGGATGATCTGGGGGTCGTGGTAGAGGGCAACCGATTCTTTGAAATCGCAGACGGCAGCGAAATCGAATTGCAGGTGGGGGAAGCATCTATCAGGGTGGGAGAAAGGAGAGTAACTGTTCTGGTAGTGTTCGGTCCCGAGGGTATTGCTCCGCTCCTAGGGGCCACTACTCTGGAGATGGCTAGTCTGGCTGTGGATCCAATTCGAGAGACCTTGGTTCCAGTGAGTGGCCTCCTGAAGAACTGGCTTGAAGGGACGTCTTCAAACGGCGTTTCTTGAGCGGCTATCTGCCATGGACTATACTAGCGGCGCCCCGGCATACCGATTCCGCCGGGGCGTTCGGCTCAATTAACACCGCAATTAACACCGCAATAAACACCGGAGAGGCGAATTAACATGGACATGGGCCTTACCGAAATCCAGCAGATGCTGAAGGCCAGCGCGCAGGAGTTCCTGGGGCGGGAATGCCCCACAACGCTGGTGAGGGAAATGGAAGAAGACGAGCGCGGCTACCCCGACGAGCTCTGGCGGCAGATGGCCGGGCTGGGTTGGGCTGGCGTGCCTTTCCCGGAGCAGTACGGCGGCACCGGCGGCGACTTCCTGGACTTGGCCGTTTTGCTGGAAGAGATAGGCCGCGCCCTGGCTCCCAGCCCCTACTTCTCCACCGTCATACTGGGCGGCCTGACCATCCTGGACGCCGGAAACGACGCCCAGAAGGACGACTTGCTCAGCCGCGTCTGCGACGGCAGCGGCCTGATGACCCTGGCGGTCACCGAGGCATCGGCCAGCTACGAAGCCTGGGGCGTGGAGACCACCGCCACCGCCGACGGCAACGGCTTTGCGCTGAACGGCACCAAGCTCTTCGTCCCCGACGCCCACGTCGCCGACGTGATTATCGTGGCCGCCCGGACAACGCAGGGCGGCGATCCGGCGGAGGGCATAACGCTGTTCCTCGTTCCCGCGAGGATGGAGGGGCTGGAGGTTTCGCCCATACGCACCATCGGCTCGGAGCGGCAGTTTGAGGTGGCGCTGAACAACGTCCGGCTGCCGGCCAGCGCGGTACTCGGCGAGGTGAACGGCGGCTGGCCCATCGCCGAGCGGGCGATCCAGCGGGCCGTGGCCGGGCATTGCGTGACCATGCTGGGCGGCGCGACCGCAGTGCTGGACATGACTGTTGAATACGTCAAGCAGCGCACCCAGTTCGGGCGTCCTGTCGGCAGCTTCCAGGCGGTGCAGCACCACTGCGCCCAGATGGCCACCGACGTCGAGGGCTGCCGGGGCGTCGCCTACCAGGCGGCGTGGCAACTCGCCGAGGGCCTGCCGGCCCAGCGCGAGGTGTCCATCGCCAAGGCCTGGATCAGCCAGGCCTACCGCCGCGTCTGCGCCACCGCCCACCAGTGTCACGGCGCCATCGGCTTCACCAAGGAACACGACTTGCAGCTATACACCCGCCGGGCCAAGGTACAGGAACTTGGCTACGGCGACGCCAACTATCACAAGGAACTGGCCATGGCCAGCATCGAGAGCGGATAGTCGGCAGTCTCAGAAGACGCCAAGTCGGTAAGAGCGGAACCTGAATGACGATTCCCAACAACAAATACGCCGCCATGAGCCGGGATTACATGGCGCGGGCGGAAGGCTACTTGCAGCAGGGCGACCTGGTCCAGGCCTCAGAAAAATCCTGGGGCGCGACGGCCTGCGCCCTCAAGTCCATCGCCGAACAGCGCGGATGGAACCACCAGTCCCACTCGCTGCTCTACGACCTTTCAGGTCAATTTGCAGATGAACTGGGCCGTCCCGACCTGCGAAATTTGTTCGCCGTGGCGAGGGCCATGCACCAGAATTTCTACGAGAACTGGACGCCGGAAGACGAAGTGGAGTACGGAGTTGGCAAGGTAAAAGAATACTTGGCCGAGTTGGAAACCGTGACTCTCGAACTCCCCGCGTCGTTTGCCGTCGAGACCCGCGCCCAGCGCCGCCGGTTGGCCCGCCTGTCGGGACAGGCGCCGCCGTTGTGATACACTGCCCAAAATAGAGGGAAAGCGAAACGCCAATGACCACCGCTACGCAATGTATTTTCTGTTCCATCGCCCGCGATTCGGCTAACCCGGACGTGATTTACCGCGACGACCGCTGTTTCGTGGTCAGGGACGTCAACCCCAAGGCACCGGTGCATCTGCTGGTCATTCCCAATATGCACATCGCCTCGCTGGCCTATGTCGGCCCGGGCCAGGTGCCCATCATGGGGCATCTGTTCGTGGTCGCCGAGGAGATGGCCCGCCGCGAGAGCGTCACCCTCAGCGGCTACCGTCTGGTGCTGAACCAGGGGCCGGACGCAAGCCAGACGATAGCCCACCCCCACGTTCACCTGCTGGGCGGGCGGCAACTGGGTGACATGGGATGACCGCGCCCCCGACTTATCAGATTGCGAATGATAAGTTCCGGGAACGGTTCGAGTCGCTGCCGGACAAGCTGCAGGCTCACATTTTCCGAGTCCGCGACGTGGGGCTGGATCTGGCGTCCCGGCATGGCATAGATGAGGAACGGGCCGAGCTGGCCATTCTGGGCCATGACGTTGCCCGCGCCGCCAAGAAAAGTGAAATCATGCGCCAGGCCGACCGGTTCGGCCTGACCATGTTGGACATCGAGCGTAAGGCGCCGGTCATGTTGCACGGGCCGGTGGGCGCCGAACTGCTGCGGCACGAGGACGGCCTGGACGACGAGGAGATACTCGACGCAGTACGCTATCACACCACGGGGCACCCGACCCTGACGCCGCTGGGCCTGCTGGTGTTCATCGCCGACAAGCTGGAGCCGCGCAAGATAAAGTCATATCCTTACCAACAGGAACTGCGGCACATCGCCAACGAAAGCCTGGGTCAGGCCGTGCTGGAGTTCCTCTGCCGCGAGTCGGCCCTGCGCCTGCAACGCCGCAGGGCCGTACACCCCGACAGCGTGGCGGCCATCAACGCGTTGCTGCTGGGAGTATAGATAGTCTCTTAAAGGCAAGATTAGGTAGCTTGAAGGTAGGCGTTATGGAAATCTTACTCAGCCAACGGGCGGCGGAACAGATTATCAGCAAGGGTGGGCGAGTGGCGGTTGACCTGCTGCAACACTCCACTTGAGCGGGGTGCGCCGTTGAGGTATCGGTCGATACCAGGGTGCACCGGCGGGACACCACCGATTACGATTCGCATATGCTGGACGGCGTCGAGGTCCTGACGCTCCCCGAACTCTCCCGTCACGTCACCAGTATGCAGATAGACCTGCGGTCTTTTCTGTTCTTTCGCAATCTGAAAGCCGTCGTCGAATTCGACAACGGTATGGTCATCGGCAAGTCGCCTTATGGGATGCGGAGCGCGGAAGTGGAGGCATAGGCAGCTACCACCTGGCAGGGCATTCTCCCCCACCCTAACCCTCCCCCGCTGGGGGAGGGAATATGTAAACGCCCTCTCCCGCTGGGAGAGGGTACTTTTTTGCCCCTCTACCTAGCCTTTCTATCGCGCCTTGTATTCCGGGGGGCGCTTTTCTACGAAAGAGCGGCTGGCTTCCTTGAAGTCCTCGCTGAGGTGGAGCTTCAGGGGCAGGGTCTGCATATCGGCGTCGGCGCCGGCCTGTACCCACTGGCGGCGGGTCAGTTTCACGCCCACGCGCGCCGAGAGCGGTGGCGTCTTGAGCACCTTCCCGGCCAGGGCCTCTGCGGCGGTGAGGTGGAACCCGTTGGGCACCAGGCGGTTGATAAGGCCCAGGCGGTACAGCTCCGCCGCCTCCACGGGTTCGCCTGTAATGACCATCTCGCTGGCGATTTTCGAGGGCATGAAGGCGTTGACCTTAGCCCAGATTCTGCCGCCGGCCAGTCCCCGCTTCGTTTCCGAAATGCCGAACCTGGCGTCCTCCGAGGCGACAATCAGGTCGCATTCGGCGGCGATGACTATGCCTGCCCCCAGGGCGTAGCCGTGGACGGCGGCGATGACGGGCTTCCAGTTGATGCTGCGGCCGAGGTAGCCCTCGGGGTTGGGGCCGCGATCCCGCCGCGCGACTTCCTGAGGCGTCATTTCGACGAAACGCTGTTTGATGTCGGCCCCCGCACAGAAGGCCCGGCCCGCGCCGTGGATGATGCCTACCCAGGCCTCATCGTCGGTGTCGAACTCCAGCAGCGCCCCGTGCAGGTCCTCCTCGAACTGGCGGTTCACCGCGTTGAGCGACTGAGGGCGGTTGAACATGATATAGGCAATTCTGCCCTTGCGCTCGTAGGTCATTGTCTCGTATTCAGTCATAGGCCCTCCGGGATTCGGGTTTTGGCAATTGGCAATTGGCTGTTGACCAAATTAGAACATTTCCCCGAAATTGGGCCAAAATACATTGACATTACATGTACTTATGTTCTAAATTAAGTGCATTGATTTAGAACACCCGTTTGGGAGATTGTGATGGTTATGCTGCTCGCCGCCCGCCCCGAAAAGGTCAGCTCCCATGCCAGCCGCGCCTGCGCAGACGACGCCTCGGAATTCTACCACTACGAGGACAACGGCTGCGAAGCGTCGGACTCCTGCCTCGACTGCCCGCTGCCCCGGTGCAAGTATGACGACCCGGCCTGGTACCAGCGCAACCGCAGGCTGGCCCGCGACTTCCGAATCGTGCGCGCCATGCAGCAGGATTCCCTGAGCGTCGAGGAAACCGCCGCTCGGTTCTCCGTCACCGTCCGCACCGTCTTCCGCATCATCCAGCGCTGCCGCGAAGCCACGATGCAGGCGGACGCCGCTGGTGAGGAGATGCTGCTGGCCGCCTAGACCCTCAGACAGACCCATAGGGGCGCACTGCTGTGCGCCCCTACAACAGAGTTCCGATGCGGTTGGAATAACGGGCTATCCCCTCGGCAGGCCCAGGCCGCGCCCGGCGATGATGTTTCGCTGCACTTCGGAGGTGCCGGCGGCGATGGTGCCGGAGAAGCTGAGCATCCAGTGTTCCTGGACCCGGCCCCGCAGTGGCGCCCACTTTTCCTCGCGGCCCAGCGTTCCGTACAGCCCCAGCACATCCATGGCCGCGTCGGTCACCCGGCGCACCGTCTCGCTGCCGAACACCTTGCTCATCGAGGCTTCGCGCGTGGGGATCAAGCCCTCCCCCTGCATATAGGCCACGTTGTAAGCTATCAGACGGGCAACTTCGCACTCGATATAGCGGTCGGCCATCAGGCTGCGCACCCAGGGAACGTCCATGAGGGTCTGCCCTCCGGGTCTGAAACCGCCGTGCCTGGTCTCGGTGGCGTACTCGCGCACGTCGTCCAGCAGGCGGCGGGCGTTGGCCGAATAGTCAATGCCGGAACGCTCGAAGTCCAGCAGGGTCACCGCCACATACCAGCCCCGGTCCTCCTCTCCCACCACGTTGGCGCGGGGAACGCGCACGTTGTCGAAGAGCACCTGGTTGAACTCGTGGCCCCCGGCCATGTTGATGATGGGCCGCACGGTGACGCCCGGCGACTTCATATCCACCAGCACGAAGCTGATGCCCCGGTGTTTGGGGGCGTCGGTATCGGTGCGGGTCAGCAGCATGATCCAGTCGGCTCGATGGGCCAGCGTCGTCCAGATCTTGCCCCCGTTGATGACCAGATCGTCGCCGTCGCGGATGGCGCGGGTGCTGAGGGAGGCCAGGTCGGAGCCGGACTCCGGTTCGCTGTAACCCTGGCACCACTGCACCTCGCCGCGGGCCACCTGCGGCAGGTGTGTGCGCTTCTGCTCTTCGGAACCGTGAATCATCAGCGTCGGCCCCAGCATTCGGACGCCGAAGATGTCGCGTCCGGGGGCGCGCAGATAGGCGATTTCTTCGTTGAAGATGGCCGACTTGACCGGCGAAGCGCCCTGCCCGCCGTATTCCTGGGGCCAGTGCATGGTCAGCCAGCCGCGATCCGCCATCTGGCGGCGGATGACGCGGGTCAGATCCCAGTCGTCTTCCTCCGGGTAGCGGCCTCCGCCCTCCCACGTCTGGGGCAGCTCGGTCTCGAGAAAGGTCCTGAGTTCCTGGCGGAAGGACTCATCTTCCGGGGTAAATTTAAAGTCCAAAACGGCACTCCCTGGAAGTTAAAAGAGTGGGGCACTATCGAAGAGGGCCGTCCGGCCCGGCGGGGCTACCCGCCCACGGCGACGCAGGTGACGGTGCGCACCACTCCGTTGACGGTATGGATGTGCCCGGTTACCAAGTCGCCCACGACGGTAATGTCGTCGGCGCTGATCATCGCAATGATGTCGAATGGGCCGGTCACTACATCTACCGTCGCAATTCCCGGCAGGCCGGTCAGCGTGGTGGCTACCTCCCTGGTCTTGCCCACGGAAGTCTCTATCAACAGATACGCTTTCGTCGCCATTTTCCGCCTTCCGATTCTCGCGCGTTGGGGATTTTACGAACATGGGCAATTCTACGGCCCGCCAATTTGCGTGTCAATTGCGGGGGCCGGACGGGCTTTGCGCCTTCAAATCTCTCGCCCCAGGTTCGTTTAGTTCTCCCTCTCCCTTGATGGACGATAGGCATGCTAAAATCCGACCTGGCCCGTTGTTGTGCGCGGGCCAACCTGATAAGTGGCGCGCGGCGGTGTAAGACTGATGGCCGAACCAAGCCCTGAACAATGGCTCGCCCTTCACGAGACTTTCCGGGAGTTCTGCCAGGCGGCTCCCTGGCAATGGTTTGTAGACACAGATTTGGTGGCCGTAGAGCATCCCTCCTGGGAGGACAAGGGGTACTGCGTGGTCATGGGCAGCGGCGGGATGGAATATGGGGTGGCCGTGTACCTGGGCGACGAAGGGCTGGCCGGCTACCTGGCGCTGGTGTCGGGAGCCATAGAAGTTGGATCACTGGAAAGCCTGTATGCCACGAATGCCGTTTCGGCCATGCTCGCCGACCGCGAGGAACTGCCCAAGCCGGACCGCGACGCGATTCGCAGCCTGGGACTCAGGTACCGCGGGCGGGGCCAATGGCCCCTGTTCCAAAACTTCAAGCCAGGGTATGTACCCGGGCGCTTGGAGGCGGACGAAGCTGAGTTTCTGACGGTGGCGCTGCGTTGCGTGATTGATGCCGCCGAATTGATGGTTGAGGGGAATATATCCTTCAGTAATAAAGACGGCTCCATAATGATTCTCACCCGGCGTTTCCAGGACGGAAATTGGAGCAATGTCCAGGAGCCGATCGTGTTCCCGCTGCCTCCGCCCGCGCCGGAATACGCCGATGAGGAACGCCTCCGGCAGTTGGCCGAGACGAAGGTCGGAACCGAATCGGTGTGGGAGTTGGGCATTTTCTATCTGCCAGAGCCGGCGCGGGAGGAAAGGGGCGGTCGCCCCCACTTCCCGATACTGGCCCTGATCGCTCACACCGACTCCGGCGCAGCGATGAATGAGGCGTTCATGGGGCCCGGGCCTACGGATGCCGACCGGCAGGAGTTGCTGGTCAAGCTGCTGGAGACCCTTCCAGTTCTGCCGGGGGAGATAGTGGTCAGCGGTCCCCGCCTGGCCCAACTGGTGGAGCCGATAACCGATTCCCTGGGAATTAAGCTTTCGGTAGACGACACCCCGGTAATGTGGGGTGTACGAGATGAGTTGCTCGACTTCTTTGACGAATACACACTCGAATGACAACCCAGGGCAGCCAGCGAGGAGCTACGCCCCGGCCTATGAAGCTGCTGGCTGACGGCGCAAAGGAGTTGGGCATCGGCCTTTCCGTCGGGCAGCTTGAGCAGTTCGAGCTGTACCACCGGGAGTTGGCCGAATGGAATCAACGGGCCAACCTGACCTCCATTACCGGCGACGAGGAAACGCAGGTGGGGCACTTCCTCGATTCCCTTACCGCGGGCCTCCCGTTTCTGGAGGGCGGCGACAACTCCCAATACGGCCTGCCGGGGGTTGCCAGGGTGGTGGACGTGGGCAGCGGGGCTGGCTTTCCGGGACTGCCGTTGAAGCTGGCGTTTCCGGATCTGGAATTGCACTTGATTGAGTCGGTCGCCAAGAAAACAGCGTTCCTGCAACACGTCGCCGGGGTGTTGGAGCTGGAAGGCGTTACGGTGCATACCGGGCGGGCCGAGACGCTGGCCCGCGACCCCGACCTGCGCGACGGTTTCTGCCTGGCCTTGGTGCGAGGCGTGGCGCGGCTGTCGCTGTTGCTGGAATACGCGCTGCCCTTCTGCCGGGAAGGGGGATTCGCCGTAGCCTTGAAGCACGGCGGGCTGGAGTCCGAACTGGCCGAAGCGGAGTTTGCGCTGTCGGAGTTGGGCGGACGGCAGGCGGGCGTTTACCCGGTGACGCTCCCCGGCCTGACCGACAACCGGGTGGTGGCTTCCTTCGAGAAGGTCGCGCCAACGCCGGAGCGATACCCCCGCCGCGTGGGAATTCCGGCCAAGCGACCCCTGTAGGAGGGGCGGCGACAAGTCTTCTCCTAGTGAGAGGGTTGGGGTGCGGGTGGCGGTTATGGCGGGGCAAAAAATGACCCCGCTCGGGGGATGCGGGGTCAACGGGTTGCGTCCGTGAAGTGCGCCTGCGAATTACTCGTGGGGCGGCGGTTCGTGGTAGTAGCGAGTGCCCGGGGCGCGGTTGTGGATGGCCTTGGTGCCCCTCTTGAAAATGCAGGTGCGGATATTCTGTTCCAGCTCCTTGGGGTTTATTGCGCCATAGCGCGCTACGGCGGCCGCGCTGGTTAGGTATTCGTTCATCTTTGACAGGACTTCATCTGCCGACTCCCCGACTGCGATGAAGCGGTCACGAGGATCGGACAAGAAGTTGCTAACCCTAGCGTAGTATGTGTCGGGCATTTTCCTCCTCCTAAGCTGCGGCAGGGCCGCTTCGTACCCGGGCAGGCTACCTGAAAGCCGCCCACTTCGGAAGCATGGTAGCAGTAGATTGATACACCATAGGCGGCCCGGTTGTCAATCTAATACATGACAATCGAGCAGAGTCTCTTGGTTGTTCCCTCTCTCTCCAGGGGAGAGGGTGAGTTTAAATGACCCTGGTCTAGTGACAATTCTGCGTTGACAAGCCCGGTAGCACCTGCATAGACTCGAATCTAGGTTGAATTGAGTCTGCCCGCTCACCCTGAGCCTGTCGAAGGACGAGCAGGCAGGCAGAGAACGAAACTTGAGGGACGCACCCCGCCGGGTGTGTCCCTTTTTGTTTGGCACGCGCCCGGAGGGGGTTGGAGGACAGGATGCAGCAGAATTCCGGGACAGAATCGCCGGTGGTCAAGTGGAACGCGGCGGGGGTGGCAGCAGGGGCGTCATCTTCGCCGGGACTGGCGTCGGGGCTGGCGGCGGACACAGGGCAGAAGGCCGTTGGGCCAGTGACCTTTGTGCTGTCCACCGACGACGTGGACCGTCACGGCGACGTGGTGTCGGCGGACGGCTGGCGGGTGGAGGCGTATCTCCAGAATCCGGTGTTGCTGTGGGCCCACGACTACCGTCACCCGGCCATCGGCCGCGCGGCGTCGGTGTGGAGCGAACCACACCGGCTGCTGGCGAAGATGGAGTTCGCGCCCGGCGCTTTCGCTCAGGAGGTCGCCACGCTGTATGCCTCGGGCTTCCAGCGGGGGGTGTCCGTCGGCTTCCGGCCCATCCGCTGGGAGGAGCGGCGGGACGCCCGCACCGGCGGGTTCCTGGGGCTGCGCTACCTGGAGCAGGAGCTGTTGGAGGTCAGCGCCGTCCCCGTCCCGGCCAACCGCAGCGCACTGCGGCGGGGGATGGAGCCGGACGACTGGCTGGACGCGCTGCTGGTGGAACTGCGGGCGGTTTGGAGGTAGGGGCACTGCCCGAATCAGGATAGGACTTGGACTGACATGGATGGACAGGATGCACAGGATGCGGACTTGCAGGATTGGACCGGTCGAAGGCGTTTCGCATGAAACCATCCCCTCCCATCTGGTACATCCGGTCCATCCATGCCAGCAACCTGTGTTGCTCCTGTCGGGATTCAAACAATCATCAGGCAACAAATTCGAGGAGGAATGTATGACCACAGACAACGGGGCTTTTTCCACAGCCAGCCTGGAGCTGGTGAAGCGGGAGCTGGGCGGTATCCGCGAGTTCTACGAGTCGCGGATGAACTCGGAGATTCCGCCGCTGCGCGAGGAGTTGGAGCGCATAGGCTCGCAGGTCGCCAAGATGCAGGACGCCCGGCGGCAGGGCGAGAAGCTGGCCCTGCTCCGTCACTTCGGGAGCGATCAGCACGGCGGCGACCGGGCCCGCGTGGTCTTCGGCAAGTATGCCGGGTTGGATCACCTGGACCTGGCCTGCGCCCGCAGCCTGCTGTCGGCGCAGCTCCGGGAGCCGTCGGGGGCCAGCCCCCGGATGCTGGAGGACTGGCAGTCGAACCTGAAGGCGGCGATGGACTCCACCACCGCCGGGCAGGGCGATGAACTGGTGGACATCCAGGAGGCCCGCGCCCTGTGGGACGACGTTAACCTGGAAACGGCCATCGCGCCCCTGTTCAACACGGTCCAGATGCCCAGCAACCCGTTTCAGATTCCGCTTCAGCTTGGCAGCGTCAACTGGTATCCGGGGACGGAGAACACGGCGGTTACCGGGAGCGCCCCGGCCACGGCGCGGCAGACGCTGACGGCTCACGAGCTGGTGGCCGAGGTTCCATGGTCCTACGACCTGGACGAAGACGCGGTCATCGCCATGATGGACGAGCTGCGCCGCAGCCTGCTGCGCAATGCCCACGAGGTCATCGACGACGTCATCCTCAACGGCGACACTACCACTCAGAACAGTATCAACGCCGACGGCGCGACCATCGCCGCCAATACCGCCGGGACGGGGCACTTCCTGGTCGGCTTCGACGGGCTGCTGCACCTGCCGCTGGTGGACAACGCCGCCATGAGCAATGACCACAACGCGGCGGTCAGCGCCGATATGTTCAACGAGATTCGCGGCAAGCTGGGCAAGTACGGCGTGCGCCCCTCGGAGCTGGCCTACATCACCGACGTCAACACCTTCATCAAGGCGCTGACCATCGACAGCTTCCGCACGCTGGACAAGTTCGGCCCTCAGGCCACGGTGCTGACCGGGCAGCTCGGCGCGGTGGAGGGCATCCCGGTCATCGTGTCGGAGCAGATGCGTTTGGCCGACGCCGACGGCAAGGTGACCGGCGGCGGCAGCGCCAACACCAAGGGCCGCCTGCTCATCGTCAACCGTTCGCAGTGGCGGGTGGGCTTCAAGCGCGAACTGACCATCGAGACGGTGCGCGACGCACAGAAGCGTCAGAACATCATGGTGGTGAGCTTCCGCATCGCGTTGCAGGAGCGCAGCGGCGCCCGCGCGTCGGCCACCCACACGGCGTTGCAGTACAACATCACCGGCGTCTAGGGAAAAACTAACCACAGAGAACACAGAGGTATTCCACAGGTTTTCTCTGCGCTCTCTGTGAACTCTGTGGTTATTCATTATTTAAGGAGGGGGAAAGTTGATTCAACCCAAGGACGGGCGGGAGGGTCGCTTTTCGCGGCCGTGGGCCGTGGTGGCCGGGCTGGGCATCGTGGCGGTGTCGGGCATCGAGGCCTACGCCCTTTCGCAGGGCATCAACGGGTCGGCGCTCACGGCGTCGCTGGCGGCCATCGCGGCGCTGGGCGGAACGGGCCTGGGACGGATGCTGCGATGACCACCCGCCGCACCCGCCGCCAAAACACAACAGTTCGGCCCCGGCCCAGGGTCTACGAGCCACTGCTCCGCGCCCATGACTCCAACACCTCCAACGCGCGGGAAACGCTGGTACACCCCAGCAAGGGCAAGCGGCTGCGCGTCCTGCGGGTCCGGGTCATCCAGGAGGTGGCCGACGGGCGGCGGCTCTACGAGGTCTATTTCGGCGAGGGGGAAACCATCGCGTCTGCGCCGGGCAAAGCCGTGGACACGCTGGACATCCCAGAGCTGGGCGAGGAGGCCACCCGCGTCTTTCCCCGCGACGAGGGGCCGCGCGGCCTGCGCGACGAACCCCTCAGCGGCCGCTGGAGCGGCGAGGCCCCCTACACCGCCCACAAGATACTGATCGAGTACACCGAGGAGAGTTAGCAGAGAGACAGTCCCCTCTCCCTCAAGGGAAAGGGAGAATGATCACCCTGGCCCTCCCCCCTTGTATAACCGGGGAGAGGAAGAATAGTGAGGAGCGCCCATGACCACCCGGCAGTCCCACAAAGCGCCGCTGCGCCGCCGTCCCTTCACCCTCAAGACCGCAGAGGTTACGCCCCCAAGGAGGCGGGGGCGGCATACCATTCTGGCCCCTGCCAAGGGCTACCGCATCCGGCTCGTGCGGGTGAAGGTGATTCAGCCCGAAACCGACGGGCGGCGCCTGTGTGAGATCTACTTCGGCACGGCGGGGAGCCTGGTAACCGACCCGTCGCGCGCCGTGGAGATCCTGGCGGTGCCCGACAAGGGAACGGCCTCCACCCGCACCTACCTGCGCGACCAGGGGCCGCGCGGACGCCGCGGCGAGCCTCTCAGCCTGCGCTGGCGGGGCCGCCCGCCTTCCACCGACCACAAGGTCATCATCGAGTACGCCGAGGAGAGCTGATAGCCGGCAGTGAGGCGAGAGCAGCGAGAGAGGGACGCCCCCACCCTAACCCTCTCCCGGAGGGGAGGGAAATTGTATGTGGGGAGAGGGATTTTTTCAGTAGTTTCAGGAGGAGGAACCATGGCCCGCGAAGCGTACCGTTCTCTGTATGGCGACCTGACCAAGCTGAAGGATGACAGTGTGCTGAAGGACCCGGCCGCCGGGCCGGACGACGACGATGAGCTGTTCGAGCTGCTGCTGGCGGTGTCGGACTGGGTGGACCACTACTGCAACCGTCACTTCTACCCCCGCGTCGAGACGTTGCTGTTCGACGGCTCCGGCGGCGACCGGCTGGCGGTTCCCGACCTGATAGCAGTGTCCGAGCTGGCCCAGGCCGCCGCCGCCGGGCTGTCCTTCGGCAAGGTCTGGGAGGCCGGAGACTACCGGCTGCTGCCCCACAACGCCGGGCCGCTGCAACCGTGGGGGCATCCCCACGGCGCCATCCGGGCGCGGACGGGGCGCGGCGAGGGATTCGCGCCGGGCGAGGCCAACTTTCGCGTGTCCGGCCTCTGGGGCTACCGTTGCTTCGCCGAGCCTTCGGGCGCGACGCTGGCGGCGGCGGTGGACGCGGATGCCGCGACCCTGACCGTCAGCGACGGCTCGCAGTTCCGCACTGGCCAGACCATCCTGCCAGGCGTCGCCGACGGCAGGGGCGCGGCGGCGGCCGAGCAGGCGCTGATCACGGCCATAGACGGAGACGAACTCAGCGTGGCCCGCGGACGGAACGGCAGCGCGGCGGCGGCCCACGCTTCCGGCGACGGCGTGGGCATCCTGCGCTGGCCGGCGTCGGTGGAGCGGGCCGCTCTGATCCAGACGGCCCGTATCTGGACCCGCGCCGCCGACTTCGAGCCGTTCTACGTGGACGCCGACGTGGATACCGATGTGCGGCTATTGCTGGAACCCTACCGCAAGCCCTCCGGGGCATAGGAACCGGGAATTTTGGTTATCCCTCTCCCTTGAGAGAGAAGGCGGGTTGAGGGTGAAATGCCGGGAGCGGGCTATGGCCGGGACGCCCCGCTCCAACCCTCCCCCGGAGGGAGAGGGAAAGAGACGGAACAACCGGGGACGGAGCGATTTACCTGCCGCTGCGGACATAGTCCGCTATCTTCTCCCCAATCATCATGGTGGTGACGTTGGTGTTGGCGCGGATGCAGTCCGGCATTACGGAGGCGTCCACCACCCGCAGGCCCTCCAGCCCTTGTACCCGCCCGTGCTGGTCCACCACGGCCAGTGGGTCGGAAGCGGGCCCCATCTTGCAGGTGCCGGATATGTGGTGCCCAGTGGTGCCGTTTCGCCGGATGAAGGCGTTTAACGCCTCGTCGGTCGCCAGTTCTTCGTCGGTGGGGCTGATCCGTTCCTGGATTTGATCCGCGAGAGCGGGATGCTCCGACAGTCGCACTATCAGGCGCACACCCTCCCGCATACGGCGCAGGTCGAACTCCTCGGCGAAGTAATTGTAGTCCAGAAAGGGCTGTTGGTCAGGGTCCGGGGATTGCAGCCGCAGCTCGCCGGCCCCCTCCGCCAGGTACAGCCCGGAGGCAATGCGGAAACCGATGGGGTCGGCGTTCTCTGCGCCGGGGTCTCGAGACCAGTCCTCCGTCGCGTAGGAAAGCATGACAAAAATCATGTCGTTGTGGAGATGCGAGCCTTCGGCGGTCCAGCTCATCATCATCTGCAAGCGGGGGTCGTGCTCGTTGAAAACGTGGTCGGGCTTGGTGCGGAAGGTGACCGGTACGAAGGGATGGTCGCGCAGGTTCTGGCCCACGCCGGGCAGTTCATGCACTACCGGAACGCCCTGGGGCTGGAGCTGGTCCGCCGGCCCGACGCCGGAGAGCATCAGGATATGCGGGGAGCAGACCGGGCCGGCGCTGAGAATAATCTCTTCGCCTTCCGCCACAAACCGCTCGCCGCCGCTTTCCACTTCGACGCCGGTGGCCCGCTTTCCCTCGAACAGGATGCGGCGCACCAGCGCATTGGCCCGGATGGTAAGGTTCAGCCGGTGGCGGGCCGGGTTGAGATAGCCCAGCGCGGTGCTCCAGCGAATGCCGTTGGGATTGTTCAGCGGCGACGGCCCAACGCCGGAGGCTTCCGGGTGGTTCTGGTCGGGGCTGTCGGGAAATCCGGCGGCCAGCGCGGCGTCATAGAAGGCCAACTGCTCCGGCATCAGGTCGGCCTTGGCGAACCGGCGGGCGATGATGGGGCCGTCGGAATTGTGAAAGTCGTCTCCGCCGAACTCCGTGTCGCTCTCAATCATCCGCATATAGGGCAGCACACCCTGGAAATTCCAATCGGTGTTGCCCATTTCGGCCCAGGCGTCGTAGTCCTCCGGCACGCCCCGCAGGAACATCTGCCCGTTGATGGCGCTGGAGCCGCCGGTGACCTTGCCGCGAGGAACGCGCATGGGCGGCGCGATGTCGGTGGCCTTGCCGATGAACTCCCAGTTGTGGTCCTTGGTGATGACATCGGTCGCCGTGGCGAACCCGTACTTGACCTCATCGGGCAGCAACTCAAAGTCGGGATAGTCGGGGCCGGCCTCGACAAGCAGCACGGAGACGCCGGGGTCTTCGGAAAGCCGCGAGGCCATAATGGAGCCGGCCGACCCGGCGCCCAATACAATGTAGTCGTATTTCATGCGTTCTCCGGTATGCGATTTCCTGAACTCTAAGTATCGAGATGCTACTGTCGGGCCGAACCGCTGTCAAACCGCCGCAATCCCCGCTTTGCACACCTATAAATTGCGATGTTGAACTGTCACTGACGTTTGCCGTCGGGGGCCGGTCATTGCGAATCGTCGCCACAAATACAGCCCGCAAATCCCGCCCGGAGAAGGAGAGGGGCATTCGCGCAAATCCCGCCGCCCGCGCCGCTTGACTAAGGGCTGTCAGTAGGCTATTATCCGCGCGTTTGATTGCCATACATGGCTGAAATGTGGCAGAATACATCGCTTGGCGTTTGAGGACTTTGCTCGTTCCGGGGCGTCATGCAGCCTAATGGATATGGCAGAGGACGCCTACAGTCCCTGAAATGTTGCATATCTTCACCAACTGAATTCGGAGGAAACGCATGGCAATGTACCGTCTCCTGAATCTAAGAGCGCTGATACCGCTGGCGCTGATAGTGGCCCTGGCTATGGTGGTGGCCTGCGGCTCGTCGGAAGAGCCGACTGTGGCTCCCGCCACCAGCGTGCCCGCGGCCACCGATGCGCCCGAGGCAACGGATGAGCCCCCGGCGCCCGTCGACACGCCGGTTCCCGGCGCCACCACTCGGCCCACCAACACCCCGGCGCCTACGTCAACGCCCGTGGTTTCGCGACCGACACCCACCCCTGCCACGACAGGCCAGTACGGCGGCACGGTCAACATGTCGGCCTACGCTGACAGCCGCGACTGGGATCCCAAGGGTTCCTCGTCTCTCTCCAGCATCCAGGCGGTCAGCCAGCTTTACAATCAGATCGTTCAGTACGACACCGTGGACACCAGCCTGATTGTCTGTGACCTGTGCGAAAGCTGGGAGTTTACCGATGGCGGAACGAAGGTCACCTTCAAGATACTTCCCGGTGTCAAGTGGCTCGACGGCGAGGACTTGACGGCTGAAGACGTCCACAACTCGATGCTGCGCTACGGCGAACTGGATTCCAAGATGGGACGCTCTGGCCTCTGGCGCCAGTATACCCAGGAAGCCAGTAACGGCGGTGTCAACCTGATCGACGACGGCACCGTCGAGTTCAACCTGAAGTTCGCTTCCGGGGCCTTCATCAAGTTCTTGGCGGTGGACTACGTCAAGATCCTGCCCAAGCACCTGCTGGATCAGGGAATCGACCTGAACCTGGCAGAAAACGTCATCGAGCACCAGTCCGGCTCCGGGCCTTTCGTGCTCGACGAATACCAGCGAGGCAGTTTCTACAAGGTGTCGAAGAACCCCAACTATTTCAAGGAAGGCCGCCCGTTCTTCGACGCGATCGACCACACCATCATCGTGGACCCCAGCGTACTGATCGCTCAGTTCCAGGGCGGACAGATCGACATGTCCAACGGTGGCTTCACCAATATGACCCCCACCCAGGTATTCCAGCTTGAGCGGGACACCGACGGCAAGTACCGCGCCTTTGCCGTGCAGCCCACGGCCGACTGGGGGCTGATGTTGAACATCAATAAGGAGCCGTTCAACGACGCCCGCGTCCGTCAGGCGATTCAGCTGGCCATCGACTACCAGCAGTGGAACGACCTGGTCTTTGACAACACCTCCGGCGTGGGATGCCCGCTGATGGGCCTGGCCCACACCTTCGAGGAGTGTGTGACCTGGCCGGGCCTGCGGCCCAAGGACACGCCCGAGGGGCAGGAGGACCTCGCCGAGGCCAAGCGGCTGATGACCGAGGCCGGGTATGCCGACGGTTTCGAGACCCGCATGGACGTACGACAGGTAGGCACCTACCCCGAGCAATGCACGGTAGTCAAGGACCAGCTCGCGAAGGCGCTGAACATCCGGGTCACCGATTTCCAGACCTACCCCAGCGCCGCCGGTTACGACCTGTTCGCCACCTCCCGCCCAGCGGACCAGGCTGGCGACTGGGAATTGGCCTGCCAGGGTGAAGGCCAGGTTGTGCTGGACGTGGACGGTATCATGGGCGGCGTGTACCTGAAGGGCGCCACCCGCAACTACACCGACTGGGAAAACCAGCAGGTGAATGCCTGGCACGAACAGCAAAAGCAGGAACCCGACCCGGAGAAACGCCGGGAAATCAACAAGGAATTGGAAGACTTCCTGTTCTCGCAGATGGACAACCACTGGATAACCTTGGGTTGGGGCGTGCTGCAGTGGGTGATCAGTGAAGATGTCAAGAACTTCCACGCTCCGCAGACCGTGCAGACCCACTTCAAGCACGAGGACATCTGGCTGGAGCGCTAGACCACCCGTAGACAGAAGCAGGGGCGGGTTTCTTGGAATTTGCCCCTGCTGTTGCTTTCCCCCCGGCGAGGAAATTGTCCCACACTCCGCCCCGGTATAGGACTGGGTAGATGAGACAGTACATAATCAAACGCGTCGGGCTCTTTCCCCCCACCATCATTCTCATCACCATCATCGTTTTCGTGGTGATGCGGCTGATCCCGGGGGATGTGTGCCTTGCCATTCTCAGTGACGGCGAGGCCTCGTTCACGCAGGAAGAGCTCATCGACTGCCGCATTGAACTCGACCTGAACAAACCGCTGGTCAGCCAGTATTTCGACTGGATCGGAGGGGCTCTACAGGGGGATTTCGGGAACTCCTACTGGTTCAAGGCCCCGGTGATGGAGGAACTTGCAGAACGGATTCCGGTGACCGTCGAGCTGACCATCCTCGCGATGTTAATCTCGGTGGTCGTGGCCGTTCCGCTGGGGATCGTATCAGCGCTGCGTCCGGAGAGTCTGTTAGACTATGCGGCGCGGGTGTTCACCATGGCCGGCATCGCCATGCCGACATTCCTTATCGCCATCCTCTTGCTTCTTCTGCTGGTGAAGGTTGGCGGGCTGGCCCCGCTGAACTACGTGGACCTCTGGGATGATCCGGTGACCAATCTGCACCAGATGTTCTTCCCGGCGCTGGCTCTGGGATTCTACGAAATGGGCTTCGTGGCCCGCGTGACCCGTTCCGCGATGATGGAAATCATCCGCGAAGACTACATGCGCACCGCCCGGTCCAAGGGCCTGAGCGAAAACTCGGTGGTCTACGGTCACGGCCTGAAGAACGCGCTGCTGCCGGTTCTCACGACCTCTGGCTGGATTTTCGCCCGGCTGTTCGGCGGTACGGTGATTATCGAGACCATCTTCCTGGTGCCCGGCATGGGGCGGATTCTCATCGAGGCCATCTTCCAGCGGGACTACACGATGATCCAGGCGGAGATCGTGATCATCGCCGCGTTCATTGTTACCATTAACCTCGTGGTGGACATGCTCTACGGTTGGCTGGACCCCCGCATCAGGTACGCCTAATGCCAGGAGTGAGAAAGGAGACAAGAACTCACCTCCTGCTTCCTCTCTCGCTCCAATACCCTCTCTCCTAGTTGGAGGTATGGCTGGATATGGAAATATTTCGCAATAACGCGGCGGCCGGGGAAGCGGTCCTTGAGGGTGACGTTCGGCAGAAGCCGACTGGGTTGGCCAGGATTTGGGTCGCCATCCGGAGCTTCTCCAGACGTAAGCCCCTGGGCGCCATTGGCGCCGTGGTAATCCTTCTGGCATTGTTCATGGCCATCTTTGCGCCTTGGATCGCTCCTAACGATCCCGAAGGGGTGGGCATAGCCAAGAAGTTCTCTCCGCCAGGCACGGAAAACGCTCCCCTGGGGACGGACCACATCGGGCGTGACATACTCAGCCGCCTGATTCATGGTGCCCGCATTTCCATGTACGTGGGGGTCATGACCGTCCTGTTCGGGATAACCATCGGGACCATGGGCGGGATTTTCAGTGCCTATATGGGTGGCGTCTTCGACATGGTCGTGCAGAGACTTGTCGACGCCCTGATGGGCTTCCCTCCGATTATCTTGGCCTTAGGCCTGATGGCGGCCTTGGGCGCCGACATAAACAACGTGATCATCGCGCTGGTGGTGATCCTGGTGCCCGGCGCCACCCGGGTAGTTCGCTCTGAGACCCTGCGCATCAAGGAGCTGGACTACATCCTGGCGTCGCGGGCCATGGGCGCCAATCCAATCCGGGTGATGCTGCACCACATACTGCCGAACGTCGCGGCGACCTACATAGTGCTGATGACCATAACGCTGGGATTCGCCATCGTGGTGGAGGCGTCGCTCAGCTTCCTCGGCGTCGGCGTGCCTGAGGGTGTTGCTACCTGGGGCAGCATGCTGGAGATTGGCCGTGAGCACGTCCATACGCAGACGTGGCTGGTGATTTTCCCCGGCGTCATGATCGCGGCAGTCGTCTTCGCGGTCAACTTCCTGGGCGACGGACTGCGCGACGTGCTGGACCCGAGGCTGCGCGGAAGGTAGCTTCAAACGGTACTCGTAGAGTTTCAGGGGCGCGGCTTCGGTCGCGCCCCTTCGTTTTTTCGTTGACGAATTATGGTTAATCCAGTTTCGCATTGTGGCAAGGAATGGCGTGTTGTGGGTATACTTTCTATACCAATCGGCCCGGAATCCGACTTCGGGGTAGAATTGTGAGTTTTCAGAAGGGTGTAGAGCAAGTGAAAAGAATCGGTTTGAATACCAAGGTGCTTATCCTGTTGACGATGCTTTCGGCGACACTGTTGCTGGTGTCTGTCGCGGCGTGCGGCAGCGAAGTGGAAGTAACCCGGGAAGTGGAAGTAACCCGGGAAGTGACCGAGGACGTGGAAGTAACCCGGGAAGTGGAAGTAACCCGGGAAGTGATAGTGAACGTGGGTGAGGGCGAGGTCCTGGAAGTGGAAGTAACCCGGGAAGTGCCGGTAACGGTGCAGGTGCCGGTAACCGTGCAGGCGCCCGCGCCCACCGACGTGATGGTGCAGGAGAACCGCCTCCAGAGCGTGCGCGACCGCGGCACTCTGATTTGCGCCAGCCGCAACGACGTTCCCGGCTACGGCCACCTGGACGCCCAAGGAAACAACGTGGGCTTCGACATTGACCTTTGCCGCGCCGTCGCCACTGCGGTGCTGGGCGACCCCAAAGCCATCGAGATTCGCCTGATCACCGCCGCCGAGCGCGGGCCGGTGATCCAGTCGGGCGAAGTTGACCTGCTGGTGCGCACGGTGACCTGGACCACCTCCCGCGACGCCCAGTGGGGCAACTACGCGCAGACGATGTTCTACGACGGCCAGGGCTTCCTGGTCAACAATAGCCTGGGCCTGACCAGCGCGCTGGAGCTACAGGGCGCCAGTGTGTGCGTGACGCAGGGCACCACCACCGAGCTGAACCTGCAAGACTTCTCCAACCAGTACAACCTGAACATCACGCCGCTGACCTTTGAGGATACCGACGCGGTGTCGGCAGCCTACCAGAGCGGGCAGTGCGACGCTTTCACCAACGATCGCTCGCAGTTGGCCGCCATTGGTTCCGGCTTTGACGACCCCACTGCCCATACCATCCTGCCGGAGACCATCTCCGAGGAGCCACTGGGGCCGTTGGTCCCCCACGGCGATGACCAGTGGTTCGACGTCGTCAAGACCGTAATGGCCATCCTGATTTACGGCGAGGCCTTCAGCGTCACCTCCGACAACGTCCCCGGCGCCGCTACCGGCGAGACGGTCAAGGACCGGCTGCTCGGTTTCGAGGGATCCTACGGACAGGAGAGCCTGGGCCTGGACATGGACGTGGCGCAGAACGTGCTCAAGGCCGTGGGCAACTACGGCGAGATCTACGACCGCAACCTTGGCCCCGGCGGCATTGATCTGCCGCGCGAGGGCGGGCGCAACGCCCTTTGGGCCGATGCTCCCTGCCAGGACTGCCCCAAGGGCGGACAGATTTACGCGGCACCGTTGCGCTAGTCGCATCGGGAGCGTTCCCGGCGCGGGAAACTTGCAGGGGCGGGCCATCACCCGCCCCTGTTTTCATGGACATTGGGCCGCTCCCCAATATGCCGAAAACATCGGAATGCCTGTCGCAGTCCGAATGTTCGGCACGGTGAGAGAACTTGATAACCACCGCAGAAAACCCGACCGGCCAAGCAACCTATACCGGAACGCCACCCGCAGCCGGAGGTCCTTTTACCCTCTCTCCCCCCTTGCTTCGAGACTCATCGCTTTGTTCAGGGTTACGGATTAGGGGACTCTGCAATCTCCCCGGGAACTCGCCAGGCCGGAAAGGCAGCCCGCATCGCAGGACGATTGCAAAGTTGGCGAGGGAGGTTTACAAAGATAAGGTAGGGAAGAGAGATGGGAGGTGTGTTGATATGGAGGCGGCGGAATCTCTGTTCGAGTGCTTGGAGCAGGTGCCGGATCCCAGGATGGCCAGAGGGGTCAGACATCCCTTTCAAGCCATTCTGCGTCTGACCCTGCTGGGCCTGGTCTGCGGTCAGAACATCGCCCTCTTCGCCAGGATGAACTGGCCGGCTCTGAAGGAGCCCTTGGGGTTTCTCAGGGACCATCGCCACCACCATCTCCCGCACCCTGGCGGGGGTCCGAATGCAGCAGGCCCTGACCGGTTGGGTGGCCCACATGGTGGCGGACCGGGAACTGAACGCCTCGGTGGACCAAGCAGTCCGAGGACGCCAACGGGAATCCCCTGGTCATGGTGAACGTGCTGGCCCATGAACTGAGGTTGTGCCTGGCCCAGTGGCCGGCATCGGAGAAGCGGTACGAACCCGGGGTGCTGCGGGAGCAACTGGCGCCATTGTTCGAGCGCTATCCCGGCCTGCGGCTGCTGACCATGGACGCCCTCTATGCGGAGCGGGACCTGTGCCAGGCCATAGTCGGCCACCGGGACTACTTGGTGCCAAAGGGAATCAGCCGACGGTGCTGGCGGCATTGCCGGGGTTTGCCGGGGAGGGACCTGGGGAGCCGCAGGCGGAGACCCTGGAAAAAAAGCGGGCGTGATCGAGAGACGGCGCATCCGGACCGATGCCCTGCTGGCCGACTACATCCGGGATGAGTTGGGATTTCCCGGGGCGAGGCAGGGGGCGATGGTGCTGGACATAGCCACCGGGGAGGTGAGCCGGGAGCGTTGGTATCTGCTGACCAGCCTGGGTTCCCGCAGTTGCTCAGGTTGTTCCGCAACCACTGGAGCGTTGAGAAAGCCTGCATCACGTGAAGGACCGCAGTTGGGATGAGGACGTCCACACGCTGCGCCGTCCGGGGCTGGGCGAATATTCGCCACCCTGGTCAACACCGGGAACTCGCCAGGCCGCCCGGAAATGGCGAGGCGCCCTTCCGCGGCCCGCATCGAGCTCGGCTATTATTGCATTTGGTGTTGGGTTGTTGTAATGTCGCGGTCAGTTCGTCCGGGGTGGCAACCGGGCTTTCCCCCTCCTCTGGACATTTAAGGGCATTATTCCCAAATCCAGGAGATGTCGAAATTCAGCGTTTTATCCTGATGCGGATGGGACAGGCACTGCTCTCCCTGTGGGTGGTGAGCATTATTGTCTTTGGCTTGGGGCGCGTTACCGGCGACCCGGTGGACGTGCTGCTGCCCATTGACGCCACTCACGATGAGCGGGAGCAGCTGCGGGAGCAGCTCGGCTTCAACAACCCCATCTGGCTCCAGTACGCTAACTACATGCGCAACAGCTTCCGGGGGGAGTTCGGCGAGTCCATAAAGTACCCGAACTATGAGGCCATGGGCCTGGTGGTGACAAGGTTCCCCACTACCATCAAGCTGGGCGCGGTGGCGATACTGTTCTCGATAGTGGTGGCCATACCCATTGGCGTGCTGTCCGCCGTCAAGAGGGACACCATCTTCGACTGGATGGGCAAGACCATCGCCCTGCTGGGGCAATCATTCCCGCCATTCTGGCTGGGTCTGATTATGATGTGGATTTTCGCCGTCCAGCTTGAGCTCGTGCCGACGTCACAGTGCCAGGGCGCCACTTCCTACATTCTGCCAGCGATCACCATCGGATGGTTCCTGGTGGCCGCGCTGATGCGCCTGATGCGCTCGTCCATGCTCGAAATCCTGGACAGCGAGTTCATCAACCTGGCGCGAACCAAGGGGCTGCGGGAGTCGAAGGTCATCTGGAAACACGCGGTGCGCAATGCCGCCATCGCGCCGCTGACCTATTTCGGCATCATATTCGGCGGGTTGCTGGTGGGTTCGGTGTCCGCCGAAACGGTGTTCAACTGCAAGGGCATCGGCCTGCTGGCCTTCGAGGCCGTGCTGGCCCGGGACTTCCCGCTGATGCAGGCCATCGTGGTCTTCTTCGCCG
Source organism: Dehalococcoidia bacterium (assembly GCA_965249355.1). Taxonomy (GTDB): domain Bacteria; phylum Chloroflexota; class Dehalococcoidia; order Lucifugimonadales; family UBA3495; genus VXOI01. The sequence goes on along the minus strand of CBDFLW010000004.1, from coordinate 246,409 downwards.
GCATCTACATCGTCACCAACTTGGTCATCGACGTTCTCTACGCTTACCTTGACCCACGTATCCGCTATTCGTAGGCCGTCGCAAAATCGCAGTTTTGAGGCCCTCTTTCATCCGAATAGAGGGCCTCTTTGCGTTGAGGAGCAAGATCGCTACGGCTCGGTGACGGTCAATTCCTGATTCGGCGTCACGTCCCGAACGGTCTGGACAATGCCGCTAGGCCACTGCACCGTGATTTCGTCGACGACGGCGGCACTGCCGAGGCCGAAGTGCACCGGGAGCATATTCTGCGACGAGTTGCTGGCCCCGGCGGTCACCTCGCGGATCTGGGTGCGCCCGCCCGCTGTCAGGCTGATCCTGGCGCCGATGCCGTCGCGGTTGCTGGTTGTGCCCACGGCGCTGACGATGAGCCAGTTGTTGCCCCAGCCGCAGCGGTTGTGGTACAGCCGGGCTGGTTCGCCTGTCGCCGCCGAGCGGCCCAGGTTGACCAGGAACAGGTCGAGGCAGCCGTCGCCGTCGAAGTCGGCGTAGGCCACGCCGCGCCCGGTGCCCCAGTCGGCGGCCCCGCTGACGGCTGACACGTCCTCGAAAACGCCTGCGCCGTTGTTGCGGAACAGCAGGTTGGGCTGCTCCCGGCGGTTGATGTCGTCGGTGTCAAGGTAGCCGCTGGCGACGTATAAGTCCTCGTAGCCGTCGTTGTCATAGTCGAAGAAGACGGCGCCCCAGCTCACCCGTTGCTGGCGGCGGAATTCGCCGTAGGCCACCCCCACGTCGGCGGCGGCGTCGCGGAATGTCTGACCGTCGACGCCAGTCAGCAGCACGTTGTCGCCGATGTTGGTGACGAACATATCCAGGTAGCCGTCAGAGTTGTAGTCGGCCACCGCCAGGCCCATGCCGAACATGGCCGTCCCCGCGCCCGACTCCTGGGATATGTCGGTGAAGAGCCATTCCGCAGAGGACGCCCCCACCCCAACCCTCCCCCGGGGGGAGAGGGAGTTGCTTGGCGGGCCATCCCCATCCGGCGCGGGCCCGTCGTTGCGCCACAGGACGTTGGGGTTGACGTATTCGCCGAAGTCGTTGATGACGTACAGGTCGGGGTCGCCGTCGTTGTCGAAGTCCACCCAGGCCGGCTGGAAGCCCGCGCCCCAGACGCGGCCGTACTCGCCAGCGTCGCGGGACGGGTTGGGCGTGGCCCCCAGCAGGTGCGTCACCTCGGTGAATGTGCCGTTGCCGTCGTTGTGGAACAGGGCCAGGGGGCGCACGTCGAAATGGTAGATGCGCTTGGTGAAGGCGTCGGGATTGGACTCGTCTATATGCCGCACCACGATGAAGTCCAGCCAGCCGTCGCGGTCATAATCACCCCAGGCGCAGCCCATGGAGCGGTAGGTGCCGTCGGGGTCGGCCAGCCCGGCGGGTTCGGCTACGTCGGTGAAGGTGCCGCTGCCGTCGTTGCGGAACAGCCTGCTGGCGCCCCAGTTGGCGACGAACAGGTCCTGGTCGCCGTCGTTGTCGTAGTCGGCAGCGCAACCGCCGTTGCCCTTGGTCTCGGCGTCGGTCACTCTGGCCTCCGCCGCCACGTCGGTGAAGGTGCCGTCGCCGTTGTTGCGGAACAGGGCGTTCTCGTCGTCGCCCTCGGGGGCCAGGCTGGCGATGTCGGGCGTAGCGGTGACGTATACGTCCTGCCAGCCGTCGCCGTTATAGTCGAATACGATAACGCCCGCGCTCAGGGGGATGATGTCCAGCAGGTCGCGGTAGTGGGTGAAGGCCACACCCGCCTGCTCGCTCACTTCCTCGAAGACCGGCGGTTGGTAGGTCAAGGCGTTGGCCAGGGACACCGAGGAGCCGTCGGGGTTGGTGACCACGGCGTCCACCGTACCCTCGGCGTGGGCCGGGGCCAGGGCCACCAGCCGGTCGGGGCCGAGGAAGGCCCACGCGGCCTCCACCCCGTCTATGGCGACGCCTGCGCCGTCTACAAAGCCATTGCCGTGAACCGTCACCAGCACATCGCCGCCGGCGCCGACCACGGACGGCTCCATGCGGTCTACGCGGAGTTCACCGCCGCCGTTGGCGATGGCATAGGACTGACCAGCATCGCTACCGGACACGCCGGTGACGGACGCCCGGATGCCCACGCCCTGCCCGCCTACCAGCGGGGCGATGACCAGGATGCCGAGGCCAGCCACTGCCGCCAACCCCCAGGTGGCGGCGGCGAGGGTGGCCACGGCCCGGCGGGGCATGGCCCGCGCCAGCCCCCAGAAGGTCACCGGGCCACCGGCGGCGGCGGCGAAGAGCAGCGTGGCCGCCGGGGCCTCGCCCATCCCCACCAGCAGCAGCGCGGCCACCAGCGGAATTTCGAACATCAGCGGCACGTTTATCAGCAGGCCCAGGGTGGCGGCAATGGCCACTCCCTGGGGGTTGTTGCCCAGGTATGAGCCAACGGTGTCCGGGCTGACCCACTGAATGACCAGCGCGCTGGCGAACCCGGCCAGCACCATCACCGGGGCCAGGCGGATGAAGTAGCGCAGGCTGGCCCGCGCCCAGGCTTTCAGGCCGGTGGCCAGGACGGCCCGCCACGATGCTTCGTCCCCTCCTTCGGCAAGGTCGGGCGGGAGAACGGAGGGGACGCCCTCACCCCGGCCCTCTCCCAGGGGGAGAGGGAGAGAATCCCGGCTGCGTCCGGCCAGCCAGGCGACCAGGGGGCCGAGGAACAGGGCGGCTATCAGGCTTATCCCGACCCGGCTGCCCGCCAGCATGGGCGTGAACACCAGGGCGGCCATCAGCAGCGCCGGGACGTTCAGAGTGCTGGAGCCGTGGACGATGGCCAGCGCTGCCTCCATTCCCGCGCCCCGCTGCCGGAAGGCGTTGGCGATGGGGACGATGCAGGCAGAGCAGAGGTTCATGGCCGGCCCAACCAGCAGCCCGCCCAGGGAACCGCGCACCCCGGGCCGCGACCACGTTCCGTAGATTGACCCCTGGGGCAGGAGGAAGGTCTCGGTCAGCCCGGCGATGAGGAAGGCGAAGACCATGCCGAGGGAAATCAGCTTCAGGTAGGCTAGGGAGAAGTCCCACCAGCGGGAGAACAGCGTGGAGTCCGGCTCGCTCTCCAGGCAGAAGCCCTGAAAGCACTCGACAGCGGGAGCCGTGGCCCCGGCAAGGTCGGCCTCCACAATGTCCAGCTTGGGAATGCGGTTGAACCACAAAAAGAGGCCGAGAAGCACGGCCAGAAAGACCAGCCCAACGGCCAGTTGTTTCCTGCGAGCGGTGGAGAGCATCAGGGTGTTTTCAACGCAGTGGGAGAGGATAATTCGGATTTGTCAGTATAACCCCTGCGCTCTCCCGGCGTAGCCAGTGGCGAAAAAGGTATCGTCCCGATTTAGGTGGTCTGCTGCCCGACATTTCGTCATTCCCGCGAAAGCGGGAATCCGGAGACCTTTGCTACTGCAAGTCTGGAGATTGTCGCACAACGATGGATTCCCGCGAAAGCGGGAATGACGGGGAAGGTGGGGAATCGGAACTTCTCAACCGCTCGGGAGGGGATGCTACCTTGAAAAAGAAAGGGCGGCCCCGTTGGGAGCCGCCCCGGTTTTTGCGTTCCGTTAGCCCCTACCGGCAGGGGTCTTCGGTCTTGCAGGCATAGATCAGCCAGGTGTGGCCGATGTCGCCGCCGTCCCAGCCGGGGAAGATCCAGTTGTCAACGATGTTGGGATCCAGGATGGCCTCGATGAACACCTCGAACAACGGGATGTTCTCGAAGTTTTCGAACTTGATGTTGCCGATTTCGCGGAGCAGCACGTCCCGCTCGTCGAGGGGCGCGGTGTTGCGCAGCTTGTCCCAGAGCTCGAAGAGCTCGTCGGTCTCGTACTGGTGAGAGACGTTGTAGCCCGCGTTGAAACCGGCGATCTGGGTCTCCACCACCTTTTTGGACGGCGGGATGGCCCACAGGTAGCCAAGATAGTCGCGGCTGCCCAGCGCGGGAATGACTGTTCCGGCCCAGTCCGTCTCCTGTAGGGTAATGTCTATGCCGATTTCCTGGAGGTAGATCTGCACCTGCTCCATCACAGGTATCAGCTCCGGGGCGCCGGGGAAGGGGAACAGCCAGGCGTTGGCCGAGAAGCCGTCTTCGTAACCCGCCTCAGCCATCAGGGCCTTGGCAGCTTCAACGTCGTAACCGTACAGGTCGTCGAAGCGGTCGGCCCAGGTCTCGTCATAGCCGGGCAGCCCTTCGTAGTAACCGTGGACGTAGGCCGGAGTAACGCGGCCCTTGTACAGCTCCAGTCGCAGGGTTTCGCGGTCAATGGCCTGGTTGATGGCCTGGCGCACCCGCACGTCGGTGAAGGGGAGGTCAGGGTCCAGCTTGCCCGTGGTGCCGATGTACTTGTCCCTGGACTCGTCCTCGGTGCCGAAGTACAGACCGGTGAAGTTGATCTGCACCTGCTGGGCCGGGCCGGTGCTCTTCACCAGCTTGTAGCCCTTGTTGACCAACTGGTCGGTGAGGTCCTTGTTGACCTCGGTCAGGTGGGTCTCTCTGGCCTCGAACTGGGCCAGCCTGGTGGCCTCTTCCAGGGTCCAGGTCATGATCAGTTCGTTCCAGTCCACGGGGTGGACCCAGTGCTCTCCCGGGGCCTTCTTGTACAGGACCGACTCGCCCAGCTTGTGCTCCTCGAACACGTAGGGGCCGGTTCCAGCGAGCTGGGTCTCGTAGGCCATCTCGCCCTCTTCGTCCCACTGCCGCTTGCTGAACTGCACCATGTCGGTGGCCTCAGAGTAGTAGAAGGGCAGGTCGGGGCAGGGAACGTTACAGAGCATATTGACTTCGTGGTCGCTGATGATCTCGACATCTTCCACCTGGCACATGCCGACCCTGTAGCCGGAACTGGGATCGTCTTCCCGGCCCTCATAGGCGGGATTGCACCAGATATCGTGGCTGTGAGCCACGTCGGCGGAGGTGAACATTCCGAAGTCGGTGCCGTTCTTGTTGTTCCACGGCACGTTTTCGGCCAGCTTGATGTTCCAGGACATGGAGTCTTGGGCCATGGTGGCCTCGGTGGCCAGCCAGCCGCTCATGGTATTGGTGACCGGGCTGATCTCGAACAGCCACTCCTGCATGGGATCCTGCTTGATCAGCTGGTCGGCGCTACCCCGGATCCAGACGCGGAAGTAGTCACGGGTGGGGGAGATCAGACCCATGATGAGCCTGTCCGCCTTGGCCTCGCCGTCCTGCCGTCCTGCCGGCTGCTCCCTGATCAGCCGCACCACCACCGTCTCGGGGGCGGCCGTGTCGGACGCCGTTGGCGCTGCCGTGGGTTGAGCGGGCGGTTGGGTGGGTGCGGGGGCCTCGGTGGGCGCCGGAGCATCCGTTGGCTGAGGTACGGGTGTCGCGGTAGCGGACGCTCCGCAGGCAACGGCCAAGGCCAGCAGCAGAATTACCAGGAGGGCAACGGGCCTCCTGCATAGTTGGATAAATGCCATGGGTGAATTCCTCCTCAGTTCGACGCCCGACAGTTCGACGCCCGACTTTGTCAAGCGCAATTATATCCTGTATAGCAAACGGCACCGTCATTAGTCAATAGCTATCGGATTCGGGTATTCCCAACACGCGCTGATAATGAGTGATTCGCCGGCCTCAGTTCGTCATTCCCGCGAAAGCGGGAATCCAGACGCTCTTGCCCATAGCTGATTTCACTGGCGTGGAACCCCTTGGATTCCCGCTTTCGCGGGAATGACGGTTTTGCCGGGCATTACCCGCGCCTGTTGAGAATACCCAGGTTCGCATAAGCGGGCCAGTGAAGGTCATTATCGATTTTCGTAAATAAAGTTGCGATATATGCAAACTTCCTTGACACACTGTTTATGTGTATGTAGAGTGCCCCAAGTGACTTTCGCCGCTTTGAATGGTTTGCCTTCCAGAGCGAAAGGGCGAAAGGAGGTATTTCCGTTGGCGTTACCACGGATTGAATCTCTACCCGGCTACGCGGCTGCGGTTACGCCACCACCTCTGCGAAAGCTGTTTGGTGTCTGGGCGCTGCTACGCCGCTTTCCGGTAATTCCCCTGGTTATCGTGATGGTGGTGATGATCATCCCGGCCATATTCGCGCCGCTGATTGCGCCTCATCCACCGAAGAAGGGCGACCTCAAGGAGTCCCGCCTTCTGCCTCCTTTTTGGATTGGCGACAATGCCCTGTCGCTCAGGGCGGAGACCGAGATAGAGCGGTCGGACCTGACGCCCCAGATCACCGTCGCGGATGCCCAGGAACTGTTGAACGTCGGCAACGCCCGGATCGAGGACGGCGGTGAAAGTGTGTCGCCGGGCGACCGGATCCTCAAGCTCAAAACCGTGGTGGCGGAAACTCCCCCGGGAGGAGGCTCCCAATACGAAATCGCCCTCAAGGACGCACAGTCCTTGGTCCAGCGCGGCAAGATGCGCATCGTTGGAGTCGAGTCGGTCAAGGAAAGCAGCCTGATGACGGTTTCCGAAGGCCAACAGGTCGAGGAGATCATTTCCCGCGGCGGCAACCTCAGCCACTTCTTGGGCACCGACAAGGTCGGGCGGGACATCCTCAGCCGGATCATCTACGGCTCGCGCATTTCCATCGTCGTCGCTGGCATCGCCATCTTCATAGCCGGCACCATTGGGACCTCGCTGGGAATCATCGCCGGGTTCTTCGGCAGGTGGCTGGACGCGCTGATAATGAGGGCGGTGGACGTTTCGCTCTCCATCCCCATCATACTGCTGGCGCTGGCCCTGGTGGCGGCCCTGGGGGCCAGCTTCGCCACGGTGATCACGGTGCTGGTGTTGCTGCTGTGGGCGCACTACGCCCGCATGGCTCGGGGCGTGACGCTGTCGGTGCGCTCTGCGGACTTCATCGCGCGGGCAAGGGTGGCCGGGTCGTCCGACATCCGCATAATGATCAAACACATCCTCCCCAACGTGTTCAACAGCCTGGTGGTGCTGGCGACGCTACAGGTCGGTTTCGTCATCATCATCGAGTCAACCCTCAGCTTCCTGGGCGCGGGCATTCCCAAGCCCAACCCGGCGTGGGGCCTGATGGTGGCCGACGGCCGGGACCTGATAGCCACCACCTCGGGCTGGTGGGTGTCCTTCTTCCCCGGCCTGACCATCATGCTGGTGGTGCTTTCAATGAACCTGATGGGCGACTGGCTCCGCGACAAGCTGGATCCCAGGCAGAGGCAGGTGTAGGAGAATATCGCAAATGGCCGGTGACGTGATTCTGGATGTTCGAGACCTCCACACCTACTTCTTCAACCGGCGGGGCATCACCAAGGCGGTAGACGGCGTCAGCTTCCAGTTGCGCGAGGGAGAGACACTGGGCATCGTGGGTGAGTCGGGCTGCGGCAAGACCATGACCGCCCGCTCGTTGCTGCGCATCATCCCCAAGCCTGCCGCCCGCATCGTTTCCGGCCAGGTGATCCTGGATGGCGAAGACCTGGTTACCCTGTCGGACGAGGAAATGCGGCAGGTGAGGGGAAGTAAGATCGCCATGATCTTCCAGGACCCGCAGACCTCCCTCAACCCGGTGTTCACCATCGGCAACCAGGTCATTGAGGCCCTCGGCACCCACGAGGGCGGACGGAACCGCAACCTGTTCGACCGGGCGGTGGACGCCCTCAGGAGCGTCCGCGTGGCCGCCCCGGAGCGCCGGATGCACGACTTCCCCCACCAGATGAGCGGCGGGATGAAGCAGAGGGTGCTGGGTGCCATCGCCATCTCCGGCGCGCCCAAGGTCATCATCGCCGACGAGCCGACGACGGCCCTCGACGCCACCATCCAGCTCCAATACCTGCGCTTGCTCAAGGAGATTCAGGAAGAGACGGGCATGGCCATTATCTTCATCACCCACGACTTTGGCATCGTGGCACGGATGTGCGACTCGGTGGCGGTGATGTACGCCGGGCGCGTGGTGGAGAGGGGAAATGTGCGCCAGCTCTTCAACAACCCCGGCCACCCCTACACTCAGGCGCTGATGGCCTCTGTACCGCAGATGGAGCGCACCGACCGGCTCTTCGCCATCGACGGGCAGCCCCCGGCCCTTTACGCCCTGCCCGACGGCTGCCGCTTCGCCGACCGCTGCGGCAACGCCCGCGACATCTGCCACCGGGAGTACCCCGGCCTCGGCCCCGTCGGCGAGAACCACTCCGCCCACTGCTGGATGCTCCACCCCGAGTGGAACGACGCAGTGCCGGTTGCAGCCGCCGAGCCAGCCTAGGGAAGAAACGCCCTCACCCTAGCCCTCTCCGGGGGGAGAGGGAACTGTCTCAAGAGCGGGACAGCGCCCGGCGGACGCTCCCGGCGATGACGGCGCAGACGCCGCCCAGACCCGCGCCCAGCAGCGCGGCGGCGACGATGCACATGATGATGAAGCCCAGCACCTCCGCGCCGCCGATGTGGTAGGTGCCGCCGGTCAGCACCAGTATCAGCAGGATGCCCGGCGCCAGTCCGGCCACCGCTCCGGCCACGGCACCGGGGAACACGCCCTTGCGGAACAGGTCGGTGCTCAGACGCAGCCTATCGTTGTCTTTCATGCTCTTGATCATGGCGCTTCAGGAGATTCCTGCCAGGGATTCGGCGTCTTCGATGTAGTCCAGCGTCTCCCGGATGCGCCGCTCGGTCTCGTCAATGGGTTCGCAATTGCCGAGGTAGAAGCAGTTTCCGTGCAGCGCTGCCTGCCGGGAATAATAGCGGCTCAGTAGAGACTTGACCGAAGGGTTGCCAGTCGCCAGCCTTCCCAGTTCCCGGGACGTTTGGTGCGTTGCTTCCGGCTCGAAGCCCGTCCGGGCCAGGATTAGAGCGTCAGCAGCGCGTTTGGCGGCGCACCATGCTTTCTCGGCGGCGTCGCGGATGTCTCCCTCCCGGAACTTCTGTACCGCGCTGTCCTGGAGCAGACGGGCGTCGGCGAATATCTCTTCTACTCGGCCTATAACGGTGGTCATTGGTTACCTCTGAATCGAAACTCCATTTTCAATACCAGTCTACCGCATAAGAAACTATCTCAAAATCAACTGACCCTCCTGATATACCGGCATCGCTGACCAAAGCCCATAGATTCCCGCCTACGCGGGAATGACGGGGGGCCTACGCGGGAATGACGGGTTGGGTGCCGCGCCACGTTTTGAGATAGTCTCTAAGCAACTCTCCTAACGAATCGCGTACAGCCTGCCGTCCTGGGTGTGGGCGTAGACGGTCCCATCGGCGTAGCTGAGCGGCGCGGCCGGCGGCGAGCCGAGGGATAGCGCCCAAGTCTCCTCCCGGCTGAAGCGGTCGATGGCGCGGATGCTGCCGTCTTCGTGGGCCAGCAACAGCAGGTCGCCGGCGGCCACGAGCGGCGCCGCTATGGGAGGCCCGGCCTGCATCCGCCACAGCACCCCGCCGCTCTCGCGGTCGAGGGCCACCACCTCGCCGGCGTCGGTCCCCAGGTACAGCGCCTCCGGCGTGACGGCGGGAGGGTGCGCGAAAGCGCCCAGGCCCTCGCCCGGCGTCACCCGCCACAGCAGGCCGGAGTGCTCCGGCGGTGGGGGCAGGGGGAAACGCCACAGCCACAGTTGCGCCCATATGAGTTCTGCCGGGTAGCGGCCCGGCATTTCCCGCACGGTAGTATTGAAAGCCAACAGGTCGCCCTCGAACAGGAGGTAGACCTGCTCCCCGTCCACCACCGGATGCGCCACCAGGGCGCCGCCGGTGCGGATGCGGGCGCGCTTGTCGCCCGTCCGCGAGTGCCGGATGTACAGCAGCCCGGAGGTTGAGGCAGCGAACATCCTGCCGTCGGCGACGGCCACCGGCGCAACCACCGGGTCGTCGGTATCCACCTTCCAGAGCAGGCCGCCGGTGCGGGCGTCGAGGGCGTGTACGTGGCCGCCGCGGGAGGGGGCGTAGATGATGCCGTCATGCACGGTCACCGTGCCGGGAAAGGGGGAGTCCCCCTTGTATTCCCAAGCAATTCTTCCGGAGCCGGGATCCAGAGCCAGCACCTGCTTACCCAGCATTCCCAGGTAAACCAAGTCTCCGGCAACCGCCGGGATGCCATGGGCCGGGCCACTGACTTGCCGCTCCCAAATCATTTCTCCGGTCTCGGCATCGTATGCCGCAATTCGGGACTGTCCGCCGATGTACACCGTGCCTTCGGCCACCGCCGGGGCAGAGCGCACGCCGCCGTCCACCTCGACGGAGTAGGCGATGATTCCCTGGGGCGCGGTGGCTTCCGGGATAAAGTTGGTCAGCCGGGCGTCGGCTCCGTACATCGCCCAGCGCGACGGAGAGGAAGCGGCGGTGGCGTCCCCGTCCGGTTGCCCGAACAGCGCCACCCACGGGTTGGGGATGAACGGGTAGTTGAACCAGACGGCGAACACAACGATGATGACCACCGCCGGCCAGGCCAGCCGGCGGCGCAGTATGGTGCGCCAGTCGCGCCATCCCATCCGGCCCGACGGTTCGCCGGCGGCCCGGGCCCATCGCGGCACCGCGGACCTCGAATGCCGGGACTCGTCCTGCGCTTCCCCGCTCTGCGCTTCCTGTCCTTCTTCCGGGCTGTCCGGTGTGCCGGTCATTCATCCCCCGCGCGATGTGTTGCTCTCATATTAGCGCATGGGGGAAGAGGGCGGGATTGGCTCAGGCACCGCTACACGGCGTATTTCGTATCTCCCTGTCCCTTGAGGCAGAAGGACGAGGTGAGAGTGATGTTCCGGGGCCGGACGATGGCCGCTCACCAACAGGGACGCCCCCACCCCAGCCCTCCCCCGGAGGGAGAGGGAACAATTGAAGGCCCCGCCTGACGCTTCTCCCGGGGGGCAGGCATCAGGGCAGGTGGGGGACTACCTTGTCCATCAGCAGGCGCACTGACTTCATTTGCAGGTCGTAGGGTATTCGGCGGCCCAGATTGTGCTCGAAGACGATGTGCGACAGTTGCAGCTCCTCCGTCAGTTGGAGCAGCCGGTCCAGCACGGACTCCGGGGTGCCGAAGACCACCTTGTCGCGCAGCCAGTCGTCGTAGGTCATGCCGAGGATGTGATTGGACTCGGCCTGCCAGTTGCCGGTGGTGCCTTCGCGGGTCGCGCTGGCCGCCACCCGCTGCCCGATGCCCTGCATCGAGGTCTGCGTGCTTTCCTTCGGCTCCTCGTATGCCTGCTCCTCGGTTTCCGCGAGATATACGGGCAGGCGTATGCCCACGCTGCCCTCGCCGGGATGGCCCGCATCCTGCCACGCCTTCTGGTAGGCGTTGACGTGCTCGGCCAGGTCGGAGAGAGCGAAGACCCGCGACGGGTTGACGAAAAGCGGGTATCCCATACGCCCGATAATGGGGAATGTCTCCGCCGAGGTCACGCCTATCCTTATCGGCGGATGGGGCTTCTGGTAGGGCTTGGGCCGCACCGCGAGGTCGTGGCAGCGGTAATGCTCGCCCTCGAAGGAGAACTGCTCGGTGGTCCACGCCTTGAGGATGATTTCCAGATATTCCTCGAACCGCCCCCTGCTTTCGGGATAGGGGGACAGAAAGGCGTCGTGATGCTCCGGGAAGGTGCCTCGCCCGATACCAAAGTCCAGCCGTCCCTGGCAGATGTGGTCCAGGGTGGCGATCTCTTCGGCGATGCGCACCGGGTTCCCCAGCGGCAAAAGCAGCACGCCCAGCCCGATGCGGATGCGCTCGGTGCGGCTGGCGATGGCTGTGGCCACCATGACGGGAGACGACAAGACGCTGAAGGGGATGAAGTGATACTCGGCCAGCCACACAGACTCCACTCCCAGCCGCTCGGCCTCCTCCGCAACCTGGAACCCCTGCTGAAAGGCCTGCTGGTCTGTGATGCCGTCCAGGGCCGGGAATTCCAGAAACAGTCCTGTGTGCATATTGCCTCCTGTCGCCCGCGCATGGCCGCCAAACGTCCGGGCGAAATATGTTCCAAGGCGCTCCGGTAGGCACAGAATATAGCAGATTCGGGGCGGTTCGGGATGCAGCCTGGCGATTGGCGGCAGGCTCTTTCAATTGTTCCCTCTCCCTCCGGGAGAAGGTTAGTGTGGGGACGTCCCCGCCGGTGAGCGGCCCCGCCGTCAACCGGTGGATTCCGCCTCGGGCTTTCAGTTAAACACAGAACGCACAAAGAACACGGAGATTCGATCAGGGAGTCTCGCCGCGTCCCCTGTGCGCTCTGCGGTTACAGGACTGGCCTAGCGCAGAGCGGGGGCGACTTCGCTGGCGAAGCGCCGGACGGATGCCAACACCTTGTCCCTGGGTATTCCACCGCCTACGTTTACCTCGGCGACCACGCCGTCCAGTTTCAGCTCGTCGCTGATCTCGCGCAGGAGGCGGGTCACGCTGTCCGGGTTGCCGTAGGCCAGACGGTCGCGCAGCAGGTCTTCATAGGTGATGGCGGAGAGGCGGTGGCCCCGCTCGACGCGCTCCTCGTCGGGCGTCGCCCCGGCCACGTCGGCGCTGTTCAGGAAGCTCTGGGCCAGCCGCCGGTAGGCCCGCATGGTGGATTCCTCGGCGTCGGCGTGGGCCTGCTCGTCGGTCTCGCCCACGTAGACCGGGATGCGCAGGAATACGCTGGCGTCGCCGGGGTGCCCGGCTTCCTTCCACGCGGCCCGGTACTGGTTCAGGCTGTCGGCCAGCCCGGGGCGGTCCATGCCGCGCAGCCCGACGAAGACAGGAATCCCGGCCCGGCCCACCTGCGGGAAGGTCTCCTTGGTGGTGGCGGCGATGCGCAACGGCGGATGGGGCTTCTGGTAGGGCTTGGGGATGACGCAGACATCGTTGAACTGGTAGTACTTGCCCTCGTAGGAGAACCGCTCGTTGGTCCACGCCGTCAGTATCACTTCCAAGGATTCCTGGAAGCGCTCGCGGCTCTCGGCGTAGGGTATGCCGTAACCCTCGTAGGCCCGGGCGAAACCGCTGCGGCCCACGCCGAACTCGACCCGGCCCCGGCTGATGTGGTCCAAAGTCGCCACTTCCTCGGCCACCCGGATGGGATGCGCCAGGGGCAGCACGTTCACCGCCACACCCACCCGCAGCCGTTCGTAGCGGGCCACGATGGCGGACGAGATAATCAGCGGCGCGGACACCACCGAGGGGATGCCGGCGCCGGCGGTGTCCAGCGGACTGCGGGGCGCGGCAAAGTGCCGTTCCGCCAGCCATACGCCGTCCAGCCCGCCCATCTCGGCCGCCTCGGCCATGCCGAAAGCCTCGTCGAAGGCGGCCTGTTCAGTATCTCCAAAGCGGTAGTCGCATTCCATCACCAGTCCGATGTGCATGAATCCTCCAGCCTCGGCATTGCCTATTTTGACTCGATTCTAGGTTGCGCCCCATGCCGTGTCAAACAACCGGGGATTAGAGAAATAGCCATTCGTTTCTCCCTCCCCCGTCAAGGGGGAGGAGACTTTTGTTGCGAGCTACAACACCCCGTTACTCTCCATTCGAGTCCCCGTGCTAGAATCTGGTATGAACGAATTGGAGCGCAACCGGGCGGAGCTGCTGGCGGGGCTGGCCCGGCGCATCCGCTCGCCGGAGACGCTGCGGGCCATGGCCGCCGTGCCGAGGGAGCGGTTCGTGCCGCTTGACTCCCGTGGCATGGCTTATATGGATATACCCTTGGCCATAGGCGAGGGGCAGACCATCTCGCAGCCGACCATGGTGGCGGAGATGACCTCGGCCCTGCGCCTTTCGACCCGGGACAAGGTGCTGGAGGTGGGAACCGGCTCCGGCTACCAGGCGGCGGTACTGGCGCAACTGGCGCCCGACGGGATGGTGGTGACCGTCGAGCGGCTGCCGGCTCTGGCCGCCCAGGCCGAGGCGATACTGCTGGAACTGGACTACCGCAACATCGTTGTGGAGCTGGCGGGGCCGGTGCCGGGGTGCCCGGAGCGCGGCCCCTACGATGCCATCCTGGTGGCCGCAGCCGCACCGGCCATCCCCCTTTCGCTGCTGCCACAATTGCGGGTGGGCGGGCGCATGGCCCTGCCCGTCGGCTCGCGGGAACAGCAGCAGTTGATGCTGGTGCTGAAGACCGGCGAGGGCATCTCCATCAGCGTCCTTGGCCCCTGTCGCTTCGTCCCTCTCCTCGGCGCGGAAGGGTTCCCGGAGTGATGGATGTCCATTCCGCAGGCGGAGCATTTTCAGGGCAACCTCGTGTCAGGCTATCCGTGACCTCTGGACGGTGAGCGTATGCCAATGCTGGACCTCAATGGCGGCCAGGTCCACTACCACCTGGACGACTTTTCCGACCCCTGGCGCGAGTCTGCGCCAGTGTTGCTGCATCATTCCGCCGGGGGGAACCTGCACCGCTGGCGGGCGTGGGTGCCGGCGCTGGCTCGGCGTCATCCCGTGGTGCGCTTCGACATGAGGGGACACGCCGCCACGCCGCCCCCGCCCGGCTTGCGGTTTTCACTGCCGGAACTGGCCGCCGACATCGCCCGCGTGATGGACGGTTTGGGCCTCGACAGGACGCACCTGGTGGGCGCCTCGGCGGGCGGCATTGTGAGCCTGCGCTTCGCCCATGACTTCCCAGACCGGCTGCACAGCCTGACGCTGGTGGCCTCCACCCCCAGGCTGGCGCAGATGGGGGCGAGCATGGACGCGGGAGCGTGGCGGCGCATCCTGGAGCAGGATGGAACCCGCGCCTGGCTGTTGTCCGATACCGCCAAGCGGTTCGGCCCGAACACCGGCCGTGACGTAATCGAATGGTACGCCGGCGAGGGGGCAAAAACCGCGGCGCCAGCGGTGCTGGCCCTCCAGAGTTGCCTGCTGGCAGAAGACCTGACGCCGCTGTTGCCCCGGATTGCCGTCCCCACCCTGATACTGGCCGCGTCGCGGGACGACATCACGCCCCTGGACGTGCAGCAACTGATGGCCGAGCGGATGCCCCGCGCCACGCTGGAGGTCTTTGACGGGGTTGGACACAACATGAAGGTGGAGATTCCCGACGCCCTCGCCGTGAGGACGCTGGAATTCGTGGAAAGCGTCACTAACGGGTAGTCCGCCAACCGGGTACAATGGCGCCGGGCATTAAAGCCGGGGGCATCCACGAATACCGCTTCATGAAGTGTGATGGAGATGCAAGAGTCTTGGGCGAGGAAAATCCCGGACGCTTTTCCGTAAGCCACAATCCCGACACGGGAGCCCGACACGGGAGTCTTCCTGTGACCAAGGACGACCTCTTCAATCTGCTGCAAGCGGCGCCATTCGGCGCCTACGCCATGTCTGTTGACCAAGTCATCGTGTTTTGGAACTCCGGCGCTGAGCGAATCCTTGGTTATTCGCGCCACGAGGTTTTGGGCCGCCGTTGCTACGAGGTCGTTAGTGGTATCTCTCACCGGGGAATTGCCCCGGAGTGCTCCGACGGATGCCCCTCTATCCGCTACCTGCGGGCGGGACTGGTGCCATCACCGATACGGCTTGGGATGCTCTCCTCAACCGGCGAGCGAAAGTGGGTGTCGGTGACTCCCATGGTGGTGGCAGGAATCCTCAGAGACGCTCCCCTGCTGGTGCACTTGTTCAACGACAGCCCCGATCCGGAGTATTCGGATTCGACCGGGAGCCTGCTCCGGGAAAGGCTGGTAGCAGGCGGCGCCGACATCCTGACGGACCATCCCGCGGAACCCGCCGCCACCGGGAATGACCCGGCGCTGACTCCCCGGGAACTGGAGGTGCTGCGTTACGTGGCGCTGGGTTGGGAAAGCGTGCGCATCGCCGCAGAACTGGACATAAGCCGGCACACGGTTCGCAATCACATTCGCAATCTTCGGCTGAAACTCAAGGCCACCACCAAGCTGGACGCGGTGGTCACAGGCATTCGCCTGGGCATCCTGTCATTGGGCTGAACGCCACACAGGCGAAACCACCGGCCACCGAGACCACCGGCCACCAGGAAGAGCAGCCCCCGGTGTTGATTGCTTCCCCTGCGTTTAGCTACTCATCCAGAAACTCCAGGATGACCTGCGCCAGTTCCTCCGGCTTGTGGTAGCCGATGTCGTGGATGGTTTCGGGGATCCAGTGGGCGCGGCCGTTGGGCAGCGCGGCCTCGGCGGCCCCGACCATCCGGCGGCGCAGCATGGAAAAGTCGCTGTTTGCCCGCTCCGGCAGCGGCCCGGCGGCGACCAGAAGGGCCGGGCATTGCACCTGCGTCAGGGTGTGGGAGCAGGGATCGTCCCACATGGCGCGGATGACCTGGGCCTGGTTCTCGGGACGCAGGATGTCCTGAATATGCCTGTCCTCGTCCTCGTAGACCATCGTCTGGACGATGCGCTCGATCTCGCTGTTCCAGAAGCTGGCCATCTGCTCCCGCAGGCGGGTGAGGAACTCCTCGCGGTCGCCGGTCACGTTGCGCGGGCGCAGGCGGTCGGAAAAGGCTTCCCATGTAGGCTCCGGGAACAGTCGGCCGTCAAGGAAGCCGCCGTCAATCATCACGATGCGGCGCACCCGGTCGGGATAGTGGTACGCGAAGCTGCTGACGACGTGGCCGCCCCAGGAGTGGCCCAGCGCCGCCACAGGCTCCCGGAATCCGGGAATCTCGGCGCTGACGTGGTCCAGCAGCGCGGCCAGGTCGTCGGACAGCGTGTGCCAGTCGTAGCCGGAAGCGGCCTGGGTGGTCTGCCCGTGGCCCCGCTGGTCGGGGGCAATGATGCGGTAGCGGTGCCGAAGCAGCCGCGCCACGAGGTCGTACCAGTGGGCCGACGAGGCCAGCCCGTGCAGGGCCAGCATCGGCTCGCCGTCGCCGCCCCAGTCCAGGTAACGCATATCCAAGCCGTTGACCTGCGCCCACTTCTCTGTTGGCCGCTGCGTATTGCCGTCTGTCAACTCACTTCCTCCTATCCGAAGCCTTAGAAACTATCTCAAAACGCGGCGCGTCACCCAACCCGTTGTTCCCGCAAACGTGGCGCGTCACCCAACCCGTCATTCCCGCGAAGGCGGGAATCTATAGGCTCTGGTCAGCGATGCCGGTATGTCAGGAGGGCCAGTTGATTTTGAGATAGTCTCTTAGTCTGGCGCGCTCCGCTTCTGTCATGCGGCTGGTGCCGGGGCCATTGGCGCTCAACTTTTCGCGGCCCGCTCCAGCTCCATTTGTAGCAGCTTGGCCTTCACGCCCAGGCCCCCTCCGCCGTAGCCGCCCAGTCCGCCGTCGCTGGATATGACGCGGTGGCAGGGGATGATGAGCGAGAAGCGGTTGCGGGCCATGGCCTGCCCGGCCGCGCGCATGGCCTGCGGGTTGCCCGCCTCGGCGGCCAGCCAGCGGTAGCTGCGGGTCTCGCCCGGCGGGATGGTGCGGCAGGCGTCCCAGGCAGCTCGGAAGAAAGGCGGCGTCCCCTCCAGGTCCAGCTCTATGCCGTTCAGCGCCGCGAGGTCGCCCTCGCTGTACCGGAGGAGACAGTCCACCGCCTCGCTGAAATGCTCCGGGTCGTGTTCCGCTCCACCGTCCTCGAAAAACGCCGGGTCGGCCCCCAGGTCTTCCATGACCTCATGGGGCGTTGGCTTCAGGGTGGCGCGGCGCAGCCCCTTCTCTCCGGCTACCAGCCCGATCCAGCCGGTGGGTAGCTCATGGACGTGATACTTGTACCGGCTCACGTGACTATCCTCGGGTAAATTCTCTGCCCCAACGACGCCACCAGCAGCGGGAAGCGCAGGTTGAGCCAGGCGTCCGCCAGTTCGTTCTGCCGCTCCGGCGAGATGGTTCTCGCCCCGTAGCGGGCCTGAACATAGGCCCCGACAATCAGGTCCACCCGCTGGCGGTGAATGGGCAGCAGCGAGGCGAGCCTCTCCCCGAACTGGTAGGGAGTCAGCGGGATCCCGCCGGACAGCCCGCCCAGCGCCGACAGCGCCTGTACCCTGGTATAGACTGCCGACGGATCGTAGGCCGCGAACATATAGCGGCGGAAGGCCCACCAGGTGGCCAGGATCGCCGCCGCCACTATCCCCAGGACCACCACGATCCAGATCCAGGGCGACGCGAAACCCTCGCTCGCCTGCTCCTCCGGCAGTTCCGCGCCGCCGGGCAGGGGCTCGGCGTAGGCGAGACATTCTTCGACGAATTCGTCGATGCAATCAAAGTCGAAACCGCCGAAGAACGGCCCGGAGAATTCGCCCGAACTGGCGCCACCGGGCATCATCACCACGGGCAACTGAGCGCCGGGAGTCGGCTCGAAGGGAATCCACGAATAGCCGGGGAAGTACACCTCGACCCAGGCGTGGCTGTGGCTGTCCGTAACGGCGTAGAGGTTCTCCACCTCAGTCGGGTCGCCCGTGGTGTATCCCACGGCCACCCGCGCAGGCACCCCTTCGGTACGCAGCAGCACCGCCATGGCCGAGGCGAAGTATTCACTGTATCCCTGCCGCTGATCAAAGAGGAAGAAGTCCACGCCGTCGGAGTCGAAGGGCGGCGGGTTGACCTCCAACGAATAGGGCAGCCTTTGCAGATTGGCCTCGACCCTCAGAGCCTTTTCGTAGGGTGTCTCGGCGTCTACGGTTATCTCGCGGGCCAGTCCCCCGACCCGGCCCGGCAGGTCGGACGGCAACTGCGTGTAGCGGTCCAGGATATGCACCGGATAGTCCGTTCCGGCCTCGCGCAACTGCTCCGGCTCGGCCGCAGGCACCGACGACGTCACGATGTAGGGGTCATGAGCGGCAAAGACGCCCTGCCGGCTGCGCACCGCCAGCGTGTCCGGCGGGTTGGGCAGAGCTTCCTCCAGCGTGACCGCGACCAGACGGCCCTCCTCGCGCTCGATTTCGCCAACGCGGAAATCGGGGGGCAGAAACTCCGCCAGCTCGGCCTTGCTGGCCACCCTGCCCTGTTTTGCCCGCTCGGCCAGAGCGCGGCCGGCCTCGGCCAGCGCCGGGGGGTATCCTGCCAGCGGGTCGTCGGAGGTTAGGTCGGCCCGGTACACTGGCATCGAGGGCGTTTCCATCTCCACGTCCCGGTCCACCGCGCTCACCCGCGGCCCGGCGAACAGGTACCGCGAGGCGTAGAGTGGCGTGACAGCGTAACTGGCGGTCACCCGGCTTTGCGGCGGCGCGGAAGTGGAGAACTCCGGCGTGTAGTCCAGTGGCTTGAATTCGGTGTGTTCCGAAATCCAGCCCTTGCCGGTGTAGGTGTCGTAGGTGCGGGCCTTCCAGTACATCGGCACTGGCGACTCCACCAGCAGCGTGTGAGTCGTCGCCGGGCTGATGGTTCCCTGGAAGGCCATCACGTCGTCCCAGATCCGGAAGCCGATGTCCCGCCGCGCCGGCAGCCCGGCGAACAGCCGGTTGAAGTCGTCCTCAAAGCTCACCAGAGGCTTTCGCAACGACTCGTAGGCTCCCGTGGCGGTGGACCAGGCTCCGCCCGCAGGGAACAGGAAGGCCACGGCGATGACGGCAATAGCCAGGAAGAAGCTGTCGGACATCGTCAGCGCCCGCAGGCCCTCATCGTAGCGGATGCCCCGGCGTTCCCAATGGCTCTGCCGCCGGACCGCCTGGATCCTCGCCACCAGCAACAGAGCGGTGAAGAGATACAGGGCCAGGTGCAGGCTGGTGTTGGGCGGCAGGAAGGTGAGGTTGGAGAACAGTCCCAGCCCGCCCAAGGCGAAAACGCCCCAGAAGTTGCGGTGTCGCAGGAACACCCAGGCACCGAGGTATCCCGTGAGCCACGACGCCGTCACCAGCCCGAAGGCGAAGGGGGCCTTGTCTATGTTGATCGACCCCTCCTGCGCCGCCTCCAGCCACAGCCCCAGCCGGTCCAACAGCACGCTGGCGCCGCCCAGGGGCTGGCCGTCGAAGGTGAAGTTGGACAGTTGCCAGATGACCGTCAGGCCGCCCAGCACCAGCCCGGGCAGAATGGCCAGCCACCACCACACCGGGAGGCGGTGAAAGACGAATGCGGTGAGCATCCCCAGCAACAGGATGCCGGCAAGGTTAGGCGTCGGCGCCCAATCGGCCTGCTCCACGGAGAGGACCACCACGCACAGGTTGGCGGCGAGCAGGGTCAGGGCCAGCCAGCCATCGGCAGGGCGCAGGCGGGCCAGCAGACCGAAGGCTGCCCGTCCGGCGGCTTCGCCGTCCCAATCCAGCGCGAGGCCGCGCCTTGCCGTTTCGCCGCCGGTCATGCCTCGGCCTCCGGCGTGTCGTCGCCGACGTAACGGACTGCCGCGGCCGCGGCCGCCGCCGGCTCCAACGCCTCGATGCCCTCGCGGTTCACGGGGTGGGACAGCGCGGCATCCAGCCCGCCGTCCCGTTCCGCCACGTAGACGGGTATGATCTGCGCAGCGGCCGATTCCACCAGCGGCCCCCTCGTCCGCCTGCTGCCGAAGGACGCCGGGTCCACCAGCGCGATGGATATGGTCACATTCAGCCGTTTCAGGTCCAGCAGGGCTGACAGCCAGGAAGGGTCGGTGTTGGATGTGATGACGGTCACCGAGTGAAAATGGTTCAGGTGCGTACGCATGGAATAGAGGAACTCCGGCAATTGCTCGGCGTCGGCGGCCTGGGCTGCGGCCAGCGTCTCCATCATGCGGTTCAGGTGATCGGGGCCGTTGTCGGGCCGCAGCAGCCGCCCGTTGTCGCCGTTGACCGCCATGCCCACCGGCAGCGACAGGTCCATCAGCCGCTGCGCCATGGATGCGGCGATGGTAACGGCCAGCTCCTCCGTGTTATCCGCCCGGTATTCGGCCCGCTGGCCCGCCGAAGTTTCGCTCTCAACCTGGGTGCCGTTCCGACTCCTGCGGCGGCTCTCCGCGCTTTCGTAGTGCTGCGATGAGCGTTGCAGGTCCAGCAGCACCCAGAACTGGGCGGCCAGCCCGGCGTCAAACTCCTTGACCATCGGCGAGTTCATCCGGGCGGTGTAGGGCCAGTGGATGCGGCGGTAGGCGTCGCCGGGACGCCAGGCCCGCAGCGAGGCTACATCGGTGGTCACCTGGTCGTAGTAGCGGGTCAGGCGGCTGTCGGCGGGCAGCCCGGCAAACCGCGCGTCCAGGTTGGGGAGCGGCTCCACGGCGGGATATACAACATAGGTGTGGGGGTCGGAGAAGTCCCTTGCCATCCTGAATAGGCCGAAGGGGTCCTGGCTTACCACCCGCATCTGCCCGCCCTCGAACAGCCCCCGGCGGGCCAGGTAGGTCTCGATGCGCCAGCTCCGCGTCTGCCGCCGGTCCAGCGACAGGCCCCGCCCGCCGGGTTCGGGGGAGGCGCCCGCCAGCTCCGTGACCTCCAGCCATGACTTGGGAATCATGGTGTGGTTGGTGACCGTGACCCGGCCCTCCAGGTAGCTACCCACCTGTCCCCGGTCGCCCGAACGCGAAACCCGTACCTCCAGGCCGCGCAAGTTGACCCAAGCCCACCCCGCGCCGACAGCGAACAGCAGCAGCACGGCATAGAGCAAGGTGTAGAGGAAGTCAAAGCCGGTCCCGATGGCATAGA
This sequence comes from Dehalococcoidia bacterium, assembly GCA_965249355.1. Lineage (GTDB taxonomy): Bacteria > Chloroflexota > Dehalococcoidia > Lucifugimonadales > UBA3495 > VXOI01. The sequence continues at coordinate 225,032 of CBDFLW010000004.1, read as the reverse complement.
ACAGGGGCACCACCAGCAGCGCCAGCAAGACCAGAGTGCGTCTGTTGACGGTAAACATCGCTATCGTTCCCTCTCCCGAGGGAGGGCTCATGGCCGGGGGACCCCCCGGTCCATGGCGCCGATTTCCGCTCCCAGGTACAGGTCAGGAAAGGGTCAGGCCGGAGGTATGCGAAACACCGTTGTACCATCTGAATCGTGATGATGAGAAACCAGGGCGTCAGCCAGGCGGCGGATTTCCCCGCGCGTCTGCTCGCTTTCAGAGCGCAACTGCTGCACATCAGAGCGCATCTGTTCTTGAATTTCTCTCTTTGACGACTCTACCAAGTCTCGGGTTTTCACGCCGTCCTCGCGCAGAAACTCATCCGCGCTGGCCAGCCTTCCCAAGCGGTAGTTGATGCTGAAGAGAACGCCGAGGAAACCTATCACCAAGGCTGTACCTGCGGTGATAGCGGCTGCGATTATCGCATTCATATTTAAGCCTCGATCCGCGAAGAAGGCCGGCACCCCGCCTGCTCCGTTGCCGTATGATACACTAAATTGGCCAAGTGCCATAACTACCCGCTCTAAAAACAATTCTGCCTTCTGATAGGGGTTCCGGTGCAGCAGACTGACTCCGCCCCCGCCAAGGCGCGGGCCATCATTGACAATGTTTCGCGGGTTATCGTCGGGAAGACGCCGGTCATAGAACAGACGCTGGCGGCGCTCATTGCCCAAGGCCACATCCTGGTTGAGGATGTGCCTGGCGTGGGCAAGACCATGCTGGCCAAGAGCCTGGCCGCATCGCTGGGCTGCCATTTCAAGCGCATCCAGTTCACCCCCGACCTGTTGCCCAGCGACATTACAGGCGTTTCCATCTACAACCAGAGCACTGGGCAGTTCGAGTTCCGCCCCGGCCCGGTGATGGCCCAAGTGGTGCTGGCCGACGAAATCAACCGCGCCACACCCAAGACCCAGTCTGCGCTCCTGGAGGCAATGGAGGAATGGCAGGTCTCGGTAGACGGCGTGACCCACCATCTGGACCTTCCCTTCATCGTGCTGGCCACGCAGAACCCCATCGAGTATGAAGGTACTTTCCCCTTGCCGGAGGCGCAGCTCGACCGCTTTCTGATTCGTGTAAGTCTGGGCTACCCAGACTTCGCCGAAGAGCTGGCGGTAATCGAGGGCCAGGAGCGGGTCCACCCCATCGAGATGCTGGAGGCCGTGGCCACTCCCGAAGACGTGGTGCAGCTCCAGGCGGCGGCGCGAGAGGTCTACGTCGACGGACTGGTGCGGGAGTATATCGTCAGTTTGGCGGAGGCCAGCCGCAACCACGAGGACGTGGCCCTCGGCGCGTCGCCCCGCGCCTCCCTGGGGATGTTCCGCATGGCCCGCGCATTCGCCCTGGTGCAGGACCGCGACTACGTGATCCCCGACGACGTCCAGGCCCTGGCCTACGGCGTCATGGGACACCGCATCATACTGTCGCCCGCCGCCCGGATGCGGCGCCTCCAGCCGCGCGAGGTGGTGGACCGGCTGCTGGAGTCCGTTCCCATTCCCGGAGCCGCCCGCTAGTCGCCTGCTCTCCCCCGGCGAGCCACTGAAGCTGGTGCATCCGTCGCGCCCACTCAGGCGTAATAACAACAGCAATAAGGAGCGCCTGAGTCGATGCTGCGCAAAATCGGCCTTCCGGGTTGGAGACTTCTGATATTGGCCGCCGCCACCGCGCTGCTGCCGTTGCTGGCGCTGGTTGCCTGTGGCGGCGAGGAAGCGGCAACACCCGCTCCCACAACCCCACCGGCCGCGACTGCGACGCCCGCGCCGGCAGTTGCGCCGCAGCCCACGCTGGCCCCGGCAGCCACCCCCGCGCCCGCGACCCCGCAGCCCACGCTGGCCCCGGCAGCTACCCCCCGCGCCGGCCACCCCCGAGCCCACGGCGGCCCCGGCAACCATCGCCGCGCCGGCCACCCCCGAGCCCACGGCGGCCCCGGCAACCATCGCCGCGCCCGCGGCACCCCAGCCCACCGCCGCTCCGGCCGCTCCCGTGGCCCCGTGCGAGGGAACCAGGGGCGGGCAGACCGGCAACTGCGCCCCGGAGTTCGCCGGAACGCAGGAATGGATCAACAGCCAACCACTGTTGATGCAGGAATTGCGCGGCAAGGTGGTGCTGATCGACTTCTGGACCTACTCCTGCATCAACTGCATCCGCACCCTGCCCTTCCTCCAGACTTGGCATGAACGCTACGCCGATGAGGGGCTGGTAATTGTCGGCGTGCATACCCCGGAGTTCGAGTTCGAGAAGGTGTACGACAACGTGGTGCAGGCCACCAAGGACATGGGCGTGGCCTGGCCGGTGGTGCAGGATAACGGACGCAGTGTCTGGGACAGCTACAACAACCGTTTCTGGCCCGCCAAGTACCTAATCGACAAGGACGGCGTAATCCGGTACCGCCACTTCGGAGAGGGACGTTACGCAGAGACCGAGCAGGAAATCCGCCGGCTGCTGGAGGACGTGGGCGCAGCATCCGAGGCGCTCGCCATGCCCCTGCCCGAAGACCAGCAGACGGCCACCAACCCAAGCGACGGCGAGAGAAAGCGCACTCCTGAGCTGTTCGCCGGGTGGAATTTCGTGACCACCCACTTCCAGTCAGGGCGCGGCCTCTACGTGGGTCAGGTTGACCCTTACAACCACAACCGCGACGAAGTGGTGGAACTGGAAATACCTCGCGAGATACATCCCGACCGGATTTACTTCAAGGGATCCTGGTACATCGGACCCGAGAGCGTCCGCCACGCCCGGGAAACAGACGATTACAGCGACTCTGTGGTTTTGGCCTACTCCGCCCGGTCGGTCAACGCGGTTCTGACGTCCGAGTCCGGCGAGCCATACAAGGTGCGGGTCAGAGTACAGGGCCAATACCTGACCGAAGAAAACAAGGGCGACGACATCATCATCGGGGAAGACGGCGAAAGCTACCTGATGGTCACCGCGCCCAGGGCCTACAAGATCATTGAGCATACCGAGTGGATGCAGCACCAGGTATTGGAGTTGTTCTCCATGTCGGACGACTTCGGTCTTTTCTCCTTCACTTTCGGTACCTATAAGGACGGGTTCTGATGATGCGGCTCCTTTTCGTAATAACAGGGGCAATCCTGGCCTTGCTGGTCGCCTGCGGCTCCGACCCGCCGCCGCCACCGGCTTCCACGCTGATGCCGCCCCCGACGGCCACCGAGACGGCCCTGGCCACCGAGGCCATGCCTGAGCCTGCATCTCCGCCCGCCATGGTCACCCCGTGCGAGGGAAGCAGCGGCGGCAGCGTCGGCAACTGCGCCCCGGAGTTCGCCGGAACCCAGGAGTGGATCAACAGTGAACCCCTGACCATTGAGAGCCTGCGGGGCAAGGTGGTCCTGATCGACTTCTGGACCTACACTTGCGTCAACTGCATCCGCACCCTGCCCTTCCTGCAACAATGGTATGAACGCTACTCGGACGAAGGGCTGGTCATCGTCGGGGTGCATACGCCGGAGTTCGAGTTCGAGAAGATTTACGACAACGTCGTCGAGGCCACCATGGACGAGGGGGTGGTCTGGCCGGTGGTGCAGGACAACGAGTTCAGCGTCTGGCGCAGCTACTCCAACCGCTTCTGGCCCGCCAAGTACCTGATAGACCAGAGCGGCGAAGTCCGGTACACCCACTTCGGAGAGGGTAAGTACGCCGAGACCGAGGAGTGGATTCGCAACCTGCTGCTGGAGTCAGGCATGACCACCACCCTCGATCTGCCCCTGCCCGAAGACCAGGGACGCGACGAGACCTTCATGCGCGAGGGCCGGGACATCACCCCCGAGCTGTTCGCCGGATGGGTATTTACGGCCAGCCAGGGGCGCGGCGGCATCGGCCAGGGCGAAGAATATCTCGAAGCGGCCCGCGCATCCTCCGACAGCGAGGGAGAGGCCGGCGTGACGGCGCAGTTCACCGCCCCGGAGTCGCTGGAGCGCAACCTCATCTACTTCAGCGGCCCCTGGGCCATCGGCCCGGAAAGCGCCCGTCACGCCGAGGAAACGGCGCACTTCGACGACTACCTGGCGCTCAAGTATTCAGCCCGCTCGGTAAACGCGGTGCTGACCTCCGAATCGGGCGACCCGTACCAGGTCAGGGTCACCGTCAACGGAGAATACCTGACCGATGAAAACAGGGGCGACGACATTATCATAGACGAGGAAGGGGTCTCCTACCTGCAAGTGACCGACCCCAAGCTCTATAAGATTGTCGAGCATCCCACCTGGGAGGGAGGTCAGGTGCTGCGCATGGCCTCCATGTCCAACGACTTCGGCCTGTACTCCTTCACATTCGGAGTGTACGAGGACGGTTACTGATGCTGCGCCTGCCTGACTCCCCTATGAAGAGCTTGACCGCCCTACTGATTGCCGGTCTGATTGCGGCATTGGCCGGGGCCTGCGGCTCGGAGCCGACGTCGGCTCCCACGCAGGCCCCGACAGCCACGACGCCCCCCACCGCCGCGTCGGCCCCGCCGCAACCGGCGACACAGGAGCCGTCGGAAGGCCATCAACCCACCGTGCCGGCTGCCGCGCCTGCAACGGACTCCCAGCCATCGGACAGCGGCTATGCGCCGGTGCGAGACGGCGAGGAGCTGACCGTAATTCTCGCCACCACCATCCTGGAGACGGGACCGCAGCGGGTCGCCTTCCTGCTCACCACGCAAACCGGGCTGGTCAAGGACGCTGAAGTATCCTTCACCCCGGTCTACCTGCCGGACAACGCCGCCGGCCACGCCATATCCACCCGGTTCAACGAGTGGCCCTACGGCACGCGCGGCACCTTTGCCGCCGAGGTGGACTTCGACCGCCCCGGCCGGTGGCGTCTGGACATCACCGCCGACGGCCCCGACGCCACTGGCTGGGCCGTCCAGGAACTCGAAGTCACCGAAGACTCGCCGGTGCCGTCCCTGGGCGCCGTCGGCCCGCTCAGCGAGAACAAGACGCTGGGCGCCGTGGGCGACCTGGCCCTGATTACTACGGACTACAGCCCCGACGAGTCACTGTACAAGGTGACCATCCGCGAGGCGGTGGAAAGCCCGTTGCCCGCCGTGGTGGTCTTCGCCTCGCCTGCCTTCTGCACCACCGCTACCTGCGGCCCGCAGGTGGACGCGGTATCGGAGTTGCGCGCCAAATACGAAGGGCAGGCCAATTTCATCCACGTCGAAATCTACGACAACCCCGACGAAATCCAGGGCGATCTGACCCGCGCCCGCATCGCCCCCACGGTGGACGAGTGGGGCCTGACCCGGCTTCCCCACTGGTTCAACGAGTCCTGGACCTTCGTGCTGGACGCCGAAGGCCACATCCAGGGCCGCTTCGAGGGCTTCGCCACCCTGACCGAGCTGGAAGAGTCGTTGCAGGCAACCATGCAGTAAGAGACTTTGTACAAAATCTAGCTAAGCCCCCGGAGGGATCTGAAGAGGCTCTGTTGGCATCGCTCCAGTTCCTTGACAGGGATTGGCCGGCAACATACATTTAAGGTCAATGCAACGTTTCCTGGACACCTATTGGGTCCTGTACTTTGCCGGTTATGTCGTCGCCATAATCGTTTTGGGCTGGCTCAACCGGGACGAACTGAGAAACGGGGACGACCGGATCTACCTGGTGGCCGCCATCTTCGGCGTGGCTGCAGGAGTGGCATCGGCAGTCGCAATCATTATCGAAGTAGGAGGGCGTCTGGTGCTATTGATTCCGGCAGCCGTCAAGAAACTTATGGAACGAGGCCGCGAAGAAGGCCGGCAGGCGGAACGTGCGAAATGGGAGGCGTGGCTGAAAAGGCGCAGCGAGGCCGAAGCCAACCAACTTCCATTCGACGAGCCGCCTCCCTCTCAACGGCAATAGCCGTGTCGGGGAGGGGGTGCGAGGGAGGGGAGGCTGAGCGACGAATCTCCGGCTGCCACTGCGCTTAACTTTGTCAGTCAGCTTCGCTGGTATCTTTATGTCTGAAACACAAAGTCGCCTTGAAATCAACGGGCAAGCGCATAACCTGACCGTCCCCAGCCACCGGAGTCTGCTGGATGTGTTGCGCGAGGACCTGGACTTAACCGGGGCCAAGCGCGGCTGCGACCGTGGCGAGTGCGGCTCCTGCACCGTGCTGCTGGACGGCAAGCCGGTCTACGCCTGCATCACACTGGTTGCCCAGGTAAGAGGCCGCAGCGTCCTGACCGTGGAGGGGCTGTCGGAGGACGGCCGGCTGGACGAGGTGCAGCAGGCGTTCCTCGACGAGGACGGCGGGCAGTGCGGCTACTGCACTCCCGGCTTCCTGATGTCGGCCCGCGCCCTGCTGGACGCCAACCCCCACCCCAGCGACGACGAAGTCCGCGAGGCGCTGTCCGGGAACCTCTGCCGCTGCAACGCCTACGGCCGCATCCTCCAGTCCGTCCGCACCGCCGCCGACCGCCTCGGCTAGCCGCGCTTGGAGACCGCTGTTGTATTGCACCGCCTGTGGTACTGAAAACCCCGATGGTGCCCGATTCTGCACTTCATGCGGGCATCCGCAACTGGGAGCCGACTCTCCGCCTCAACCTCCGCCCCCAAGCGAGCATCCACAGCAGCCGACCATCCCTTCCCACCCGGTGGCTAATAGTTCGCCGGCCAATATACCCAACTACTTGGTGCAAGCCATACTTGCCACCATCTGTTGCTGCCTGCCAGCCGGAATCGTGTCCATCGTGTTCGCGGCGCAGGTCAACGGCAAAGTATCCAGGGGAGACATAGCGGGAGCGCGTCGGTCTTCTGACAACGCCAGAACATGGGCTTGGGTGGCCTTCGGCCTCGGCATATTGAGCGGTATAGTTTCGGTCGTTATTCGGTCGTTATAAGCACCGCAGGTTTCTACTAAGTTATCTAAGTATTTCAAATAGGTCGACCCCGTTCACGGCGGGTATCGAGTTATGTCCTTCCCGAAAACTCAATCAGGTGGAGTCCACGCGCCCTTGCGGGTCGCCTATGTGGCCATGATCGCGGTGGCCGCTGCGGGGCTGGCGGTGGTGTACTTGTTCGACCCGCGCCAACCGGGGCTGTATCCAGTCTGCCCCTTCTTCGGGCTTACCGGTTGCTATTGCCCTGGGTGCGGCACCCTGCGTTCACTGCACCAGTTGATGCACGGCAACTTTATCGCCGCCGCCGGGTACAACCCATACGCCATGCTGGCGTTGCCCGTCGCCGCCTACTCCTTTGCCACCGGAGCGCTGCGGGCCTACGGGCTGCCTGCGCCGCCGCGGCTATTCGTCCCGGCGGGCTGGATTTGGGCGCTGCTGGCTGCCATACTCGCCTTCTGGCTGTTGCGCAACCTGCCCTTCGGCACCTTCTTCTTCCTAGCTCCGTAGCCGGTATAATGTCCTCATCTTTCCGTTCCCGCCACGTGAGGTCCTTATGACGACCAGGCCCGTGTCCCCGTCGCCCAAGGCGGGGAACATCATTCAATTCCCGGACGCTCTGCCTGAAGAAATGACTGCATACCAACACGTTCTTTTCCCCGGACACCCGGGCTTCCTGGCCCTCCACTTCGGCAACCCGGAAACCACGGTGATTGTCAGCGAGATGGGCGCCGGCCTCTTCGTTACCGAGGACCGGGAGGGGATCCGCTACCCCGACCTGCTCATCTCCTTCAACGCGAGGCCCGATGCAGTGACGCCGCGCAAGGGCTACCTTATCCCGGAGCAGGGCAAGCCGCCCGACTTCGTGCTGGAGGTAGCCTCCGAGACCACCGGAGAAGTTGACGAGACAGACAAGCGCCGCGATTATGCCCGGTTTCGCGTACCCGAATACTGGCGCTTCGATCCGTCGGGCGGTGACTTCCACAGCACCCACCTGGCCGGGGACCGGCTGGTGGGCGACGAATACCAGCCCATCCCGATCCACCGGACGGCAGAGGGACACTTCCGGGGCCACAGCGAGGTGCTGAACCTCGACCTCTGCTGGGAGAACGGCGAGCTTCGCTGGTACGACCCGGTGGCAGGCCGCTACCTAGTCACCATCCCAGAGGAGCGCATAGCCGAGCGAGAAGCCCGCATAGCCGAGCGAGAAGCCCGCATCGTCGAGCGAGAAGCCCGCATCGCCGCTGAATCACGCGCCGACGCCGCCGAAGCCCGCACGCGGCAGTTGGAGGAAGAACTCCGCCGCCTGCGAAATCAGTAACCGCCGAGGTTCTTATGACGACCAGGCCCGTGTCCCCGTCGCCCAAGGCGGGGAACATCATTCAATTCCCGGACGCTCTGCCTGAAGAAATGACTGCATACCAACACGTTCTTTTCCCCGGACACCCGGGCTTCCTGGCCCTCCACTTCGGCAACCCGGAAAGCACGGTGATTGTCAGCGAGATCGCCGAAGGTGGGCGCCGGCCTCTTCGTTACCGAGGACCGGGAGGGGATCCGCTACCCCGACCTGCTCATCTCCTTCAACGCGAGGCCCGATGCAGTGACGCCGCGCAAGGGCTACCTTATCCCGGAGCAGGGCAAGCCGCCCGACTTCGTGCTGGAGGTAGCCTCCGAGACCACCGGAGAAGTTGACGAGACAGACAAGCGCCGCGATTACGCCCGGTTTCGCGTACCCGAATACTGGCGCTTCGATCCGTCGGGCGGCGACTTCCACAGCACCCACCTGGCCGGGGACCAGCTGGTGGGCGACGAATACCAGCCCATCCCGATCCACCGGACGGCAGAGGGACACTTCCGGGGCCACAGCGAGGTGCTGAACCTCGACCTCTGCTGGGAGAACGGCGAGCTTCGCTGGTACGACCCGGTGGCAGGCCGCTACCTAGTCACCATCCCAGAGGAGCGTGAGCGAGAAGCCCGCATCGCCGCTGAAACTCGCGCCGCTGCCGCCGAAGCCCGCACCCGTCAGTTGGAGGAAGAACTCCGCCGCCTGAGGGGTCAGTAGCAGATGGAAAGCGGTGCCGTCTCGGTTGACGCGCCCCTGCCCCGCCCATAAACTCGCACTCAAAATTCGTAACGTACTCGCCCAGGAGGTTTCCAGAATGGCAACAGTTCAATCCCAACCGCAGGCCGCGGCGCAGATGGGCGCCGCCGCCCGCCGGTTCCTCGACAGCCTCACCGCCGAGCAGAAGGCCAGGGCCACCTTCGAGTACATGGACGGCGAGCGGATGTACTGGTACTACCCGCCCATCAACCGCCACGGCCTGGCCCTGCGCGACATGGACGCCAATCAGCGCGAACTGGCCTTCGCCCTGCTGGCCTCGGGGCTGACTCCCCGCTCCTACGAGCAGGTCCGGCAGATCATGGAGCACGAGGACGTTCTCGGCCCGCTGGAAAAAGAAATGGGCATGATTACTTTCGTGCGTGACATCGAACTGTACTACTTCACCATATTCGGCGAGCCGGGGACCAAGGAACCGTGGGGCTGGCGCATCGAGGGGCATCACGTCTCGCTGCACTTCAGCATCTGGGCCGACAACGTCATTTCCGTTACGCCCTTCTTCTTCGGGGCCAACCCCGCAGAGGTCCGCAAGGGCCCCAAGCAGGGCCTGCGCATTTTGGGCGACCGCGAAGACCTGGCTTTCCAGCTCATGGAGAGCCTCGACGACGGGCAGCGTTCCACCGCGACCATCTACGGCGAGGCGCCGATGGACATCCTGACCTACAACAGCACCAAGGTCTCCTTCCCCTTCAAGCCCCAGGGGTTGGCGGCGGCTGATATGAGCGGCGCGCAGAAGGAAACGCTGCTGAACCTCGTCGCCCTGTACGTGGGGCAGGTCCGCACCGACCTGGCCGAGCAGAAGTTGGCCGCTATCCGCGAGGAGGGTCTCGACCATTTCCACTTGGCGTGGGCCGGGCCGGTGTCCAAGAACGACCCCCACTACTACCGCATCCACGGCGGCAACTTCGTGGTGGAGTTCGACAACCGGCAGGACGGCGCAAACCACATCCACTCGGTATGGCGCGACATCGAAAACGACTTCGCCGCCGATGTGCTGCGCCAGCACCTGACCCTTTTCCACGTACTCTAACGCAAAGGACTCACCACAGAGGGCACAGAGACCACAGAGCTTTTTTGGATTTATTCCCTGTGGTCTCTGTGCCCTCGTTGGTTGATTTATTTCGATGACACTTAATGTTGCCGGAACCAGCGTCGTACGCCGCGACCTGGAAGTGAAACTGACCGGCGAAGCCCGCTACACCGCCGATCTGAAGCTGCCTGGGATGCTCTACGGGGCCATCCTGCGCAGCCCGCACCCCCACGCCGACGTGCTGAGCGTGGACACCTCGGAGGCGTTGAAACTGCCGGGCGTCCGCGCCGTGGTCACGCCCTTCGACGCTCCGGCTGGGCGGCTGGCGCCGGACATGGCTATCCTCGACACCCGCGTCCGCTTCGTCGGCGACGAGGTGGCGGCCGTGGCCGCCGACGACCCGGACACGGCGCGGGCCGCCCTGGACCTGCTGCGCGTCAAATACGCCGTATTCCCGCACGTTATGACCCCGGAGGCCGCGCTGTCTCCGAATGCCGTGGCCATCCACCCCGGCGGCAACCTGGCCCTCGGCCAGGTGATGTCGCTGGAACGCGGCAGCGTCGCCGACGGATTCGCCGTTGCCGATGTGGTGCTGGAAGACGACTTCGAGATTCCCACCCACTCGGCGGCCCCACTGGAGCCTCGCGCGGCGCTGGCGTCGTGGGGCGAAGATGAGGACACCGACCTGACCGTTTGGAAGACAACGCGCGGCGTCCACGTTGACCGGGACGCATTGGCAGGCGCGCTGGGACTGCCCGCCCATCGTGTGCGTGTCGTTGGGCCCTTCCTCGGGGCGGGCTACGGCAACAAGGACGAGACCCGGCTGGCGGGGTTGGCCGCCGTTCTGTCCCAGCGTGCTGGCCGCCCGGTGCGCGTCGAGTACTCGCGGGAGGACGAGTTCATCGCCGGACGGGTGCGCCATGCCGCAAAAATCCACATCCGGGCGGGCTTCAAGTCCGACGGAAGCATCACCGCCATAGAGGCCAGCGCGCTGCTGGACACCGGCGCCTACCTGGCGTCGGGGGCTGGCGTGGCCCGCCGCACCGGGCAGGGCATCCTGTACCTCTACCACTGCGCCAACGTGAAATACGAGGCCCACCTGGCATACACCAACCGCCCCACCGCAGGTTCCTACCGCGCCCTGGGCGCGCCGCAGGGCCACTTCGCCCTCGAAAGCCTGATGGACCGCGCCGCCGAGCACTTTGGCGTCGACCCGCTGGACTTCCGGCTGATGAACCACGTCCGTCCCGAGGGCCAACCCGGCCAGCGCACCACCCCCCCGGAGCGTGTGATAGACAGCCAGCCGCTGGAGGGCGGCATCCCCTTCTCCAGCAACGGCCTGCAACAGTGCCTGGAGCTCGGAGCGGAAGCCTTCGGCTGGCGCGACTACCGCCCGGAGGAACAGTCCGATCCCGCCCTAAAGCGCGGGCGCGGGGTGTCCATAATGATCTACCGCGGCGGTCCCGGCTCCCCCTCCGCTGCCGAGGTGCGGGTCGAGAAGTCCGGCGCGATCAAGCTGATTACTGGGCTGATGGACGTGGGCGAAGGCGCAACGACGGTGCTGCCTCAGATCGCCGCCGAGGTTATTGGCGCGGAATACGAACAGGTGGAGGCGGTGTTCGCCGACAGCCGCGGGACACCCGATGCGCCGATAACCGCCGGCTCCACGGCCACGTTCTCCACCGGCACCGCCGTCGTGCAGGCGGCGAACGAGGTGCGGGAGTCGCTGATGGAGCTGGCCTCGGCGGGGCTGGAGGTCCCGCCCTACGACCTGGACGCCGCCCAGGGCTGGGTGTTCGTCAAGGCCGACCCGTCCCGCCGGATGGCGCTCACCGAGATCGCCGGGCGGATGGACGGCGATGCGCTCTCGGCCACGGCGTCGATAATTCCCGGCAGCGCCGACCACATCGTCAACTCCTTCGGCGCCCACTTCGTCGAGGTCGAAGTGGACACCGACACCGGTCGGGTGCGAGTCTTGCGCTACGTGGCCGCACACGACTCCGGGCGCATCATCAACCCCCGCGCCGCGCTGAATCAGGTCGAGGGCGCGGTCAGCCAGATGCTCGGCTTCGCCCTGTCGGAGGAGCTGGTAACCGACAACGCCACCGGCGTAACCCTCAACCCCGGCTACCTGGAGCACAAGTCGCCGACGATTCTCGACTACCCGGACATTCAGGTAATCTTCGCCGACATCGTAGACCCCGTCGGGCCGCTGGGCGCCAAGGGCCTCGGCGAAGTGCCAAGTTGCGGCGTAGCCCCGGCCATCGCCAACGCCATCTACAACGCCACCGGCGTCCGCCTCCACCGCACACCGTTCACCCCCGACCGGGCGCTGGCGGCGCTGGAATGGATATAAACGCACAGTGCACAGAGAACTTGGAGGTTGATATGAAGCACGAAACCCCTAACTCAGAATACGTTGTCCGATCAGCAAATCAGGGCGACTATGCTGTGCCTGAATTTCAGCGCGGATTCGTATGGACTGCCGCTCAGGTCCGGGAATTTGCCGATTCTCTTTCGCGGGGTTACCCAGTGGGTAGCATCTTGACTTGGAAATCAGACACCGCCATACAGCGCGGAGACAGCAATCAGCCTCAGCAGAAATCCTGGCTCATCGACGGCCAGCAGCGAATCACGGCCCTATGTACCCTGTTCGGCAAGCGACCCGACTGGTGGGACAATAATCGCAGTGGTACATGGAACGACCATCTGAACTCCTTCGACATACGGCTGGACATCGATGAAGAAGAGCTTACGTTTGCAACTCGCAAATCCCCTGTGTCGAGATACGTGCCAGTCAGGGATATTCTGGCGTCTGATGACTTGTATGCCTTGGCCGAAGAACTGGTAAAGGGAGAGCGGGTCTATACCAAGAATATAGGGGCATTGGCTAATCATCTTCAAAAGGTGGCAGCTATTAAATGGGCCGTTCTGCCTACGGTCGAAATTGACGATGCCATCGAGCTAACAGAAGTGGCAGAGATATTCAAAAGGCTCAATTCTACTGGTACACGAGTTCAGCAGGCGGACATTTATTTGGGAGTGGTAGCGTCCCGTAATCCCGGCTGGGTGAATCAAAACTTTATCAAATTCATGGATGAAATGGACAACCAGGGTTTTGAGATCGAGCCAGCCTTCCTTTTTCGCTCATTTACTGCCATTGGCGCAGAGAAAAGCAGATTCCGTGATATTGGGGCAGAGTTTTGGGAAAATCTCGACAATAGCAAGGCATGGGATGCGACCAAGAAAGCTCTTCAGTCGGTGTGTCAGGGACTGCGCCAATTCGGAGTCGTTAACTCCGACTTGGCACTGAGCCTCAACGCAGTAGTGGCGGCGGCGGTGTATCGGGCGCAGTTCCCACGGGGTTCCTTCGGCCCGTTCCTGGCATGGATGCTCAACGCCCTTAGAGACGGCTATTTCAGTGGCCCCACGGAAACGAAATTGGACCGGGTCATCGTCGCAATTAGAGGCGCCGATTCTAAAGAAAAGGCGTTGAAGAGCCTGGATGCGCTGTTGAACAATCCGCCGGAATTCACCTCGCAAGAGTTTGTTGAAACCGGCAGCGGACGCAACTCAGTACAGCGGCTTATGGTTTACCTGCTGGCCTTCAAAAATGACGCACAAGACTGGAATACCGACGGCTACAAGATCCAGGCAGAAGCAAAAGGGCCGTATCAGCCAGAATGGCATCATATCTTCCCTCGGAAATGGCTCAAAGACAACGTTGATGTCATTGACCAGAAATCCATTGATTCCGTGGCCAACATGGCGGTAATCAGTGCGGAAGCGAATCGGAAAATTGCCGCAAAGTCCCCCAAAGAATATATCGCCGAACTCAACCTTGCAGCGCGCGGATTGCTGGGACAGCAGGCTATTCCTGACCCTACTTTCGTAAATCCGAAAACTCAGTATCTCGATTGGCTGAAAACCCGTGCAGAACAACTGGCCTTGGAATCCAACAAATATCTAGCCGAATTGCGCCAGCAAGCCTGACCCGCCGCCAGGAGGCCGCGCCTGATGCCCCCCTTCCAATACACCGAAGCCCAGTCCCTCGACGAAGCCGTCGCGCTCCTGTCCCAGCCCGGCGCGGTGGCTATGGGCGGCGGCACCGACCTGCTGCCGCAGGTGAAGGACGGCGTGGTCGCAGCGGAGCGGCTGGTGGGGCTGGCCGCCATTCCGGGGCTGGCCGCGATTGCCGAAACGGACAACGGACTGACCATCGGCGCGGCGGCCACCATCGCCGACGTTGCCGCGCATCCGGCGGTTCGCCGTCGCTACGCTGCGCTGGCCGAGGCCGCGGGCGGACTGGCCACGCCGCAGATTCGCAACGAAGGCACCATCGGCGGCAACCTGGGCCAGCGGCCCCGCTGCTGGTACTACCGCAGCCCGCTGATTCCCTGCCTGAAGAAGGGCGGCGACCGTTGCTATGCCCTGGCTGGCAATACCCGGCTGCTGTGCGTCACCGGCGGCGACCGTTGCTACATCGTGCATCCTTCCGACACCGCTGTGGCCTTCAGCGCTCTGGACGCCCGCGTGGAGACCGCCGGGCCGAATAGCGGGCGGGCGCTGACGATGGGCCAGTTCTTCGCCGGGCCGGGCGGCGACCTGCTCCGCGAGAACGTGCTGGAGCCGGGCGAGCTGGTGGTCCGCATTGTCCTGCCCGCCGACGCGCCGGAGCGCAGCGTCTACCTGAAAGTCCGGGAGCGGGAGTCGGGCGACTTCGCTCTAGTTAGCGTTGCCGCGGCCCTGACGCTGGACGGCGACGGCGACGGCGCGGACGCGACCATCAGCGAGGCCCGCATCGCCCTCGGTGGCGTGGCCCCCGTCCCGTACCGCGCCGCCGAGGTTGAGGACTACCTGGCCGGCAGGAGGGCCGCCGACGTTGACCCCGCCGAGGCCGCCGCCCTCGCCCTGCCCAACGCCACGCCGCTCCCCCAGAACGGCTACAAGCTCCCCATGGCCCGCAACATCATCAGACGCGCCCTCACGCAACTGCTGGGGAATGAGTAGCGACGCCGACGAAATAGCCAGGCTGCGGCGGGCCTTCGACGCGATGCCAAAGGTTCCTGAGCACGGCGAGGCGGCGTTAAGACGGCACGCGAATATCAGACCAGAGTGGGTTATGCGTATCCTGGCCGAACCATACGACCGTTTTGAAGAATGGGACGCTGGAGAGATGCAGACGATTATCGTAGGCCGCGTCCCAGAATCCAGTAGTTGGATAAAGCTGGTCTTCGTCGGTGACCCGGAAACGGGGACCTTTCTCACCGCTTATAATGACAGAAGATTGGAAGGGAAATACGGAGGAGGGCCGTGGGACATCCCGTAAAACGCATCGAGTTGACGCCTCTGCCGAAAGCAACCGTGTTTTATGAACCCGAATACCAAGTGCTCTTCATAGAAAATGGGCTATCGAGCGAAGCTGCGGGAGAAATGGCGCGGCAGGTATTGGTCTATTACGGCAAGGAAAACGAAAGCGAGGCCGTAGCCGTCCGCATAGACAGCGCCGAGGTTGTGTTAAGGCCATTTGTGGACGCTGTTTTGGTAAAGCGCGGAATCACCCGGGACCTGAATGCGCCGAAGCAACGGCACAAAAAAGGGTACAGAGAGACCGTGACCACCCAAATCCAGCGCGTGGAGTTGGAACTCGCGCCATATTCGGAGGCAACTTACGATCCTGACTGCCAGACGCTGCTTATCGAAAATGGGGATTCGAGCAGAGAATGCAGGGAAATGGCGAAGGACATTCATATCCTGTATGACAAAGACGACGACCATGCGCCGTCGTGGTCGGCCGTAGCCATCCGCATCGACTGCGCCGAAGTCGTGCTCAAGCCCTTCGTGGATGCGATCCTGGCCAAGTACGGCGTGAAGCCGCAGGAAGCACCGCAATCACAGCAGCGCCAAACCGCGGACGACTAGACGACCGGAACCACTGGCAGCAATTTATCTTGACAGAGCAACAGGGATACCGAACTTGAACGACTACATTCTCCTGGACTGCCAGCCGCCGCTGGCCACCGTCACCATCAACCGCCCGGCGCAGCGCAACGCCATCAGCTTCGATATGTGGCACGAGCTGGCAGCGCTGATGCGCCGCCTCGACGCCGACAACGAGGTCCGCTGCGTGGTCATCACCGGCGCGGGAGGCGAGGCGTTCTCCGCCGGGGCCGACATCGCCGACTTCCACAAGCACCGCTCCGACTCGGCGAAGGGCAGGGGCTACAACGACGCCGTGAACGGGCTGCTGGAGGCCCTCTCCGAGATGGCGACGCCCACCATCTCCATGATCCAGGGCTTCGCCGCCGGCGGGGGCTGCGAGATGGCCGTGGCCACCGACCTGCGCATCGCCGCCGAGGGTAGTCGCCTGGGCATTCCGGTGGCCCGCCTCGGCATCACCATCGGCCACCGCGAGATGCGGGGCCTGGTCGACCTGGTGGGCAAGGGTAACGCGCTCTACATCCTGCTGTCGGGCCGGCTGCTGGACGCCCAGGAAGCCCTGCGCATCGGGCTGGTCAATCAGGTGGCGCCGCCCGATGAGCTGCATGATACGGTCTACAAGCTGGCCGGTGAGATCGCCTCCCTCGCGCCGCTGTCCCACGCCGTAAACAAGCTGACCCTGCGGCAGGTGCAGGCCAAGCCTGCCCTCGCCGACCTCACCGACGAGGAGAACGCCCTCACCCTGACCCAGTTCGACACCGAGGACTACCAGGAAGGCTACCGCTCCTTCGTCGAAAAGCGCCGCCCCAATTTCGTCGGCCGATAGCCGTAACAGGCACAGCTATCCCCAGGGCAATCGCATTTGGACGAATAAGAGATGTCATTCGCCCCTTGCCAAGCCTGGTGCCCCCTCTCTAACATTGGTGCTATGTCTACAACGGATGGCATACACAACCCGCCTGAGATCCCGGCGGGTCTGCCTTGAACCAGCGGCCAGCCGGGAATCGCCGGAATGGCGGGAAATGAGCGGAAATGAGCGGAGAAAAACGAAAACTCAACCCCCGCAAACCGGCAATCTCCGCTCCTCCCAATGGTGGGGAATGAGCGGAAATGAGCGGAAATGAGAGGGAAAACGAGAACTCAGCCCCCGCAAACCGGCAATCTCCGCTGCTCCGAATAGCGGGAAATGACCGGAAATGACCGGGAAAACGAAAAACTCAGCCCCTGCACACCGGCAATCTCCGCTCCTCCGACCCAACCTGCTGAAATCAAGACGCGATTGCCCTGCAACTATCCTCTCTCCCCGTGTCTATAAGGAGGGGGAGGGTTATGCTGGGGGTGAAAACCACGGCAAGGACAAGCTCAAAAATCCGCGCTGACCTGCTAATGGTGGAGCGGGGGCTGGCCGAATCCAGGGAGCGGGCGCAGGCCCTCATCATGGAGGGCGTGGTGTTCGCGCCGTCGGGCCGTGTCGCCAAGTCCGGCGCGCTGCTGAACAGCGATGTTGAGCTTGACGTGCGCGGCCGTCTGCCCTACGTCAGTCGCGGCGGCGTGAAGCTGGCCCACGCGCTGGACGAGTTCGGCCTCGACGTGACCGGCCTCGTCGCGCTGGACGTGGGAGCGTCCACCGGCGGGTTCACCGACTGCCTGCTCCAGCGCGGCGCGTCCCGCGTCTACGCCGTGGACGTGGGGCATGGACAACTGGCATATACCCTGCGCCGCGACCCGCGCGTGCTCTGCATCGAGAAGCTCAACGCCCGCCATCCCTTCGAGCTGCCGGAGCCGGTGGACCTGTTGGTCATAGACGTGTCTTTCATTTCCCTGACCATGGCCCTGCCGGAGCCGCTGACCCACCTGCGGGCGGCCTGCGGGCCGGACGGCCAGAGGCTGAAGAGCGGATACGCCGTCGCCCTGGTCAAGCCGCAGTTCGAGGCCCGGCGCGGTGAGGTGGGCAAGGGCGGCGTCATCCGCAGCGACGCCCTCCGCGACGACATACTGGCGCGGGTGCGGGAGTGGCTGGCGGCCCGCGGCGACGTTGACCTGCTGGACACCATCCCGTCGCCCATCACCGGAGACGCGGGCAACCGCGAATTCCTGGCCCTGCTGCGGAAGCGGTAGCGCTGACTGGCCTTTCTCCTCCGGCAGGGGAACGCGGAGGAGCTTTTTGATGGTTCCCTCTCCCTCCGGGAGAGGATCAGGGTGGGGGTGTTCCACGTTTGTCGCCTGAAATCAGGTATGATGACAGCGTCAGGCGCACCTGACAGCGATAATCGTTGTACGGAGAGAGTGAGCTATGTACCTACTCAGGCGCATCTTCCAGTGCAAGCCCGGCGAGGCCCGCCGGGTGGCCAGCCTGGTCCAGAAGCAGGCAGAGGCCTTTGAGGCTGCGGGACAACGCAGCAATAGCCGGGTCTATTTCAACGGCGCCACCACGCCGGCCGAGCAGGATGTTGTGGTGCTGGAGTGGACCGATGAGACCCTGATGTCGACCTTTCGCGCCGGCCTCCAGTTGCCGCAGGCGGTCAGGGATTTCGGCGGCCAGGTCGGCGCGCTGACGGAAAGCAACCGGCTCGAGATCATGGAACTTATGACCCCGGACAAGATGCTTGAGGTGTAGGCGGTCGCCAGACCCGGCGACTCGGCTATGACAGCGGCATCCGGTGCGGATACCGGCAACAAAATTATCTCGGAGAACAAGCGATGTACCTACTCAGGCGCATCTTCCAGTGCAAGCCCGGCGAGGCCCGCCGGGTGGCCAGCCTGGTCCAGAAGCAGGCGACGATCTACCACGAGGCTGGCCAGCGCAGCGAATTCAGGGTCTATTTCAACGGCTACACCACCCCCACCGATCCTGACACCGTGGTGCTGGAGTGGTCCGACGATGCCCTGATGTCGCCCATGCGCGCCGGCAACCAGCTCCCCCAGGCGGCCATGGCTGTCGGGGCCCAAGTCCGCGAGCTGACGGAAGGCAACCGTATCGAGATCATGGAGCTGATGACCCCCGACAAGATGCTGGACGTGTAGCGTGGCGGGGGCTGTAAGTCCCCTTTCCTTCGAGGAAACCCGGGAAGACCGGCTGCGCGCCAACGTTTAGTTACCCTATGACGCCGACAGAGCCACAACAATTTAGGACGGAAAATGCAAGTTGAAGAAATCGCGGCGAAGCTGACCGAAGCGGGCAAGACCGTCTCCGTGGCCGAGGCCTGTACCTGCGGGCTGGTGGGGTATCTACTGGGGACGGTGCCCGGAAGCTCGCGCTACTTCCCCGGGGGCGTCATCGCCTACACCGGCGGGCTGAAGGAGTCGGTGCTGGGCGTCCCCGACGAGGTGGCCCCCGCCCACGGCACCGTCAGCCGGGAGATGGCCGTCGGCATGGCCCGCGGCGTGCGCGAACTGACCGGCACCGACTACGCCATCTCCACCACCGGGGTCACCGGCCCCGCCGCCGGGCGTGCTGGCCTGCCCATCGGCACCTTCTGGGTCGGCCTGTCGGTCAAAGACGGCGAGGACACCGCCATCGAGGTCCACATAGACGGCGACCGCGACGCCACCAAGCACGGCGCGGCCCAGGCCGCCCTCGATCTTCTAGGCACCGTCCTTTAGCTAACCTTTCCCTCTTCTCCAGGGAGAATGCCGGAGGGTTCTCTTACCCCAATTACCTATCCCTCTGGGGAGAAGGAGCAGCGAGGCACCCCCGGTCAGGTGAGTATCTGGCTCAGGAACGCCTGCGTCCGCTCCTGCTGCGGGTTGTTGAAGAACTCGGCAGGTGGCGCGTCCTCTATGATTACGCCCTCGTCGAACATCAGGATGCGGTCGGCAACCTCGGTGGCGAACCCGATCTCGTGCGTCACGATGATCATGGTCATGCCCGACTCCGCCAGCTCCCGCATAACGTCCAGCACCTCGCGGATCATCTCCGGGTCAAGGGCCGAGGTCGGCTCATCGAAGAGCATAATCTTGGGCTGCATGGCCAGGGCGCGGGCGATGGCGACCCGCTGTTGCTGACCACCGGAGAGTTCGCCCGGATACTTCGCCGCCTGCTCCGGGATGCCCACCCGCTCCAGCAGCTCCATCGCCACGTCCTCGGCCTCGCTGCGCTTCCACTTCCGCACCTTGATAGGGGCGAGGGTGACATTCTGCAACACAGACAGGTGCGGGAACAGGTTGAACTGCTGGAACACCATGCCCACGTCGCGGCGGATGGCGTCTATATTGCGCACGTCCTGGGTCAGGGGCACGCCGTCAACCACGATGTCGCCGCGCTGGTGCTCTTCCAGCCGGTTGATGGTGCGGATGAAGGTGGACTTGCCCGACCCGGACGGCCCGACCACCACCACCTTCGCGCTGCGCTCCACCGACGTCGTGACGCCCCGCAATACGTGGAAGTTCCCGAACCACTTGTGCACGTCGCGGCAGATGATGATGGGATCTTCGGATGCCCCTTGGGGCCTTTCCTCAATCATTTCCTCACCCCTTCCCTTAGGGAGTGTCGTCAATTTAAGCGCGACAGGGCCTATTCTTCGGCCAGGATGTCGTAGGCCAGCGCCAGCATGATTCGTGAGCCGCTCATCAGGCTTTGGATGCCTACCGATTCGTCGGTTCCGTGAACGTTTGCCAGCATTGGGTCGTCGTCGGGATGGGAGCCGACCATGCCGTAGGTGGTGGTCCCCAGGTTGCGGGTGAAGCGGGAGTCGGTAAACCCGGTGCTCAACGAGGGGACCCACTGGATGTCGTCTCGACCAAAGGCCCTGGCGGTGCTGATCTGGATTCGCTGGGCGAAGTCCGTCTCAAAGGGAGAGGAGTTGGGAATCGACATATAATCAATGTCTATCTCCACTCCCGGGATTCCGTCGAGTATCTTCTCCAGCTCCTGCCGGACATAGGCTTCGTTCTGATGGGGCAGCGTCCGAACATCGCAGGTCAGGCGTACCGACTCGGGAACGCTGTTGGACTTGATGCCGCCCTGGATCATGGTGGGCGTGATGGTCATCCGCGACAGCGCCCTCATGATTGAGGCGAACCGGGGGTTCCGGTCCTCGGTGTCCGCGATGATCTGGTCGATGTTTGCCGCCGACGGCCTGTCTTCGATGGCGAAAACCGACAGGTGCCTGAACAAGCTGGTGGAAGTGTCCCGCTCCGGCTCGTAGGCTTCGATCCGCTTCACGACTTCCGACAGGCCGAACAGGGCGTTGGATCCCTGCCACGGAGTTGACGCATGGGCGCTCGATCCCCGGACATCGATCTCCAGTTGCAGGCGGCCTTTCTCGCCCACTCCCAGCAGGTAGGTCAGGTTCCCCGCCGCCTCGATGGGGACTCCGCCGCCCTCGTTTACGGCCAGGGGAGCCGCCAGCTTCTCTGGATGGTTCTCGGCCATCCAGCCAAACCCGTAGCGGCCGCCGTGCTCCTCGTCGGCGCAGGAGGCCAGGATCAGGCTGTCCTTGAGTGGGACGCCATTCCGCTTGAGAATTCGCATGGCGATCAGTTGGCAGGTGAGCAGGGCCTTGCAGTCCGACGCGCCGCGACCAAAGACCCGGCCATCGGCCACCGTGGCGCTGAAAGGAGGAAACCGCCACTTCTCCTCCTCTTCCACCGGCACCACGTCCAGGTGAGACATGAACATGAGCCCGGCCTTGCCCGAACTGCCTTCCAGCCGCGCAATCAGGTTGCCCCGGCCCGGAGCGGACTCGATAGTCTCGCAGGCCAGGCCGTCTTCGGCCAGCCATTTCTCGATGTATCGGCATAGCTCCGTCTCGTTGCCGGTGGGCATGAAGCCGGTGTTGACCGTGGGAATGCGGACCATGTCCTGCTCCAGCGCCACAATCTCGTCGCGCATCTCATCAACTTGGTCCAGCAGGTCGTTTAGATCAGGCATCTATCATCCTCCAGAACATTGTCAGTGGTTGCCCTGGGGCTAGAAACCTACGGCGTAGGCCTCGCACCGGGGGTCTGCGCCGCCCTGCAACACCTTGGTCTCCGGGTTGCGGGTGATGACACAGTATAAGGCCGAACCCTCCCACCAATCGGGATACTGCTCTATCGTGTGGCCCTTCCGCCTTAGTTTCTCGGCCACCTCATCGGAAATACGGCCCTCCAGCCGCAGCATCCCCGGCTCATATTTTGACGCCCAGTTGGTACTGGGGAAGTTATAGCTGTAGAACCGGGGTTCCTCCACGGCCTCTTGAGGGTCGCGACCAAATTCCAGGACGTTCAACAGCAGTTGAAGAGTGCCTTGCGGGATATGGTCGCCGCCGTGAGCGCCAAGGGCCATCACCGGCTCGCCGTCGCGCAACACCAGGGCAGGCGCGGGAGTGAGCCTGGGCCGCTTGCCCCCGGCGACCGCTGCCGGATGGCCTTCGGTCAGCTTGGACTGGGTGCCGCGCAATGAGAACGTCAGGCCGGTGCCCGGAATTATAGGCCCGCCGTTCTTGGTGCCCTCGCTGGGGGTGCTGGAGAAGATGTTTCCATCCCGGTCGATCACGGCGAAATAGGAAGTCCCGCCGCCGCTGACTCCGGCTGTGCCGACCGGGACCGCCGCCTCCCTGGGGGACTGCGGGGCGCCGTCGAAAGTCGCCCTGCCGTTGCGCGGGTCTCCCGCGGGGGGCGTGCCGGGCCAGGCCAGGTCCGGGTCGATTAGAGAGCGGCGCTTGGCCAGGTATTCCTCAGCCAGCATTTCATTTATTGGCACGTCCACGAAGTCCGGGTCGCCCACGTACTGCTCCCGGTCGGCAAAGGCCAGATTCAAGGCCTGATTGACCGTGTGGATGTACTCGGCGGAATTGTGGCCCATGGAAGCCAGGTCGTACCCTTCCAGAATCTTGAGGGCCTGGGGGAACGTCGGTCCCTGGCCCCACGGCCCGGTGCTGTAGACGTCGTAGCCCTTGTAATTCACAGTCACGGGCGGTGCCACCTGGACATGATACCGGGCCAGGTCTTCCTCGGTGAGCAGACCACCCATCTCCCGGTTGTATGCGACGATCCTGCGGCCCAGTTCGCCGGTGTAGATGTAGTCTCTGGCCGCCTTGAGCGCGGCCTCCCGGCCTGTCCCGGCGTTGGAAGCCTCCACATCCGCAATTTTGGACAGGGTGGCAGCCAGGTCCTTTTGATAGAACATCTCCCCCTGTCTGGGGGCGCGGCCGCCGGGCAGGTAGATTTCGGCGGTTGACGGGTGGGCGTTGTACTGGTCGAAGGCGGTCTTGAACCGGCCAGCCAGGTAACGGAACATGGGGAAACCGTTTCCGGCGAGGTCGATGGCCGCGGTCGCCACCTGTCCGAAGGTCATCGTGCCAAACTTGGACAGGGACGTCAGCCACGAATCGGCGGCGGCCGGCGTCAAGGACGAGAGAACGCCGGTCGGAATCTTTCCTCCGTGGTTCTTATGAAAGTACTCGACCGACGCGGCCTTGGGCCAGACACCCAGCCCGTCGATGGTGGTAACTTCTTTCCGGTCAGCCAGGTATATGACCGTGGGCGCCACGCCCAGGAAGCTGCAATCATCGACATGCACCACGTTCAGCGCCAAGCCCACGGCCACTCCGGCGTCAATGGCGTTGCCACCGTTTTTCAAGACTTCCAGACCGGCCATGGCGGCGCTGGGGTGGCTGGCTACAACCATTCCGTTGACGCCCTGCATCAATGGACGAAGACTGGTTAGCGTGGTCCCTTTGACTGGCATTTTGGGGCCTCCGAATTAAGGATTTTTGGTTCTTCGTTCCGGCAATGGTCCGGGTCAGACTTCTCTAGCCACCCGGTCCATGAAGCTCTTGGCGAAGGCAAGGAATCGGTGCACATGGGCAAAATTGGCAGGAAGATTCAGGTGCTCTCGCCCCATTTCCTGTACTGAGCTTATTGCGAATTTTGCGGGTCAATCCGCCGTTGGTGCAAATGCAGCAAACCCCTGGGGGCACGGGTTCCCCGGCCCACCGTGAAAACTCTCCTCATTGTAGTGTCTTCGCCGGGATTCCGCTTTCTCCCCGGCGTCCTACACAGGTCAATCGCGCTTTAACTTTCAGCACAACTGGCAGTTCGAACCCAACGGAAAAACAACCGTCATTCCCGCAATCCCGTCATTCCCGCGAAAGCGGGAATCCAGAGGCCGTCAGTGCAGGGAAATTGGTTGGCCCCTGGCGTCGTGGATTCCCGCTTTCGCGGGAATGACGAGACCCCTGGCATTGTGGATTCCCGGTGGTTGCCCGAAGGAACAGTTATACTGAGACGTCGAATTTTCTTGTTGAGGATCAACCTGCGGCTGAGTTGAGTAGGTGGACGACAAGGAGGAACACACCGATGCACTGTGGAGTGATGGTCACTGGTTACAACCAAGGTGACTGGCCCCGTCTGATGGCAGAAGACTATGACCGCCCTCCGACGGTACCGGACGCCAAGAATATGGATGAGACTCTCTATATGGGGGAACTGGTCGAGCCGCTGGGGTTCGATTCGATATGGGCAACCGAACACTATGGTTCTGCCTATTCGATGCAGCCCAACCCACTGCAGTACCTGGCGTACTGGGCGGGCCGCACCAGTCGAGTCGATGTGGGCACCGCGGTCATCGTTGCCCCGTGGTGGAATCCTGTCCGGCTGGCTTCGGAGATCTCCATGCTCGACATCCTGCTGAAAGGCAGGCGCCTCCATCTGGGGATCGGCCGTGGAATCGCTCCTCACGAATATGCCTCGCTGGGCTACCCCATAGAACAATCGCACAAGTATTTTTACGATGTGATCAACGCCATCAAGGCCGCTGACGGCACCGAGCGCTTCGAATTCAGGGGCGAGGTCTACGATATTCCTCCGACCACTATCCGGCCACAGGCCCGCCATAAGGGTGAACTGACCAAGGACATCAAGGTGGCGTTTACGACAGAGGCGTCTGCGAGAATGGCCGCCGAAAACGGCCTTGGGCAGATGTTCGTTGCCGGCGACGATGTCGACCTGATGACCGATAAGGTACGGAGGTTCAACAGTATTCGGAAGGAACTCGGCCTTCCGCCCGATCAGCCTACCACTTTATTGTGGATGTACTGCGCCGAGACCGCGGAGGAAGCCGAAGAGGGGTGGATCTATTTCCACAACCAACTCACCGCCGCGCAACACCACTACTTCGAATGGAACAATCCGGGCTATGAAGGCATACACGGCTATGAGGAATACCTAATACGTCAGAATGCCGACGTTGGTACCGCAGATGCCGGTTTCGCTGCCCGGCGCGCAACCCAACCCATCGGTACGCCGGACGAGATCATCGAAAAGATCAGGGCGCTACAGTGGACCATCAGCCTCGAGAAGATTGTGGTCCACATGTTTTACGGGGGGATGCCGAGGGATAAGGCCGAAAAGAGTCTCAGGCTCTTCGCCAAAAAGGTTCTTCCGGAAGTCCAGGCCATGCCCATTCCAATCAATCCCAAGTCCCTGGGGTAAGTCCTCCCGCTGAGAAGCCGACCCCGGTGGTGGGATGGCCGATTCGCGCAATCAAGGTACCATCGCCACACTCGTCCAGAGTTGGGCGCGAGAGTACGTTGGGCGCACCCGCCAGCCCCTCTGCTTGAATGGGGCCGTCGATTTTATCAGTACCAGCGCGCTAAACTAAAAGGGTGTTTCCAAAGGTTAGTCATGGGGGTGCCAAGCGGCGGAGCATGAGATGAGTCATGGCTATATGGACCCAGGCCTCGGTTGCTTTGGAAACACCCTCTCAGCTATCTTCGCTCTGTATCAGGGAGTGAAGTGATAGCGAGGCCGCCGCAACTGGTCTTCCTCGCAGTCCTGCTGGGCTTCGCCTTACTTGGGGCACGGTCGGAGTGCGACTCGACTGACGAATTACTGGACAATGGCATATCCTCTCGGGATCGGGGGACGGTGCAGTGGACTCCTGACGGGTCGAAAATTGTCTTCAGCGGGAGCGGCAAGATAGTGGTTGCCGACTCGTCGGGGACTCACCTGCAGACTATTCCGCAGGGACCGGTGGCAACCTTTCCGTTCCTGGAGGACAATACTCCCCGCGTATCTCCCGACGGGTCCAGGGTGGCCTACGTGACGTACCGGTACTCGAAGGACATCACGAAGAGACACAGCGATGAGATAGCCACGGCGAACATCGACGGCTCGGACCATCGGAGGCTTACGTCCGACCGCTACGACTATGGCGAGCCCGCCTGGTCGCCGGACGGTTCCCAAATCGCCTTTGTTTCAAAAGGTGGGGATAGGGCGAAGGAGGATGGTCGCTATGGGATTTTCGTGGTGGACTCGGATGGTGGCTCCGATCCTCGCCTTATAGGGCCGCCGATAGACCCGGGTTTGACCTACAAATACTCCTGGTATGTAGGTAGCCCCGTATGGTCGCCTAACGGCGAATTCATCGTATTTCTTGAATCGGTTTACACCGACGACTTGCACGGATACATAGCCGCAATCAGACCGGACGGCTCCGGATACCGTCGAATACAGGAGATCTTTTCTCGCGGGTCCAATATTCTGGTCCCCGTGAGCTTCTCACCCGACGGGAGCCGTCTCGTCTTCGCCCTGTACGAGGATAACACCGCCGTCATCAGGACCATAAATTACGATGGCAGCGACCCGCGCGACGTGCTCAGCATCCCCATAACGCACGCAATGAGAGGAAGTCCTCCGTCGGGGGCTGCTGTTAGTCCGGTCCATTACCTATACGATGTCGCGTGGTCTCCAGATGGTTCGGAGATCATATTCGCAGGCATCTCCGAAAGCTCCGACAATCCGCGTTCGCTGGTCTCCGGCCTCCATGCGACAGGTGTGGATGTGACGGGTCTCAGGACGTTGCTGGAATTCTACGGATACGACTACCAGAACGGTTTGTGGCCAGTGGCCCTGTCGCCGGACGGCTCCCGCTTGGCCGTGCTTCGCGCCCCCCACAACTTGGTGCCTTCAACGACCGGGGGGATCAGGCACCCCGACGACGCATGGTATCCACATCGCCACGATGACGAGAAGGGGGTCATCCTCTTCACCATTGCGGCGGACGGGTCGGATAAGCGCGTGTTGGTGAGGGAGGTCGACGAGGTGTTCACAGCTGAACGCTCAACCGGGACGGCGGACGCGGACGGCGGCAGCGGGTGTTCCACCGGGAGGGCAATCGAGGAGCCGGAGAAGCACCAAGAGTTGGTTCGAGATTGTGAAATTCTCTTGGAAATACGGGAAGTTCTGGCCGGAAGTAGGGGATTCCTGAACTGGAATCCCGCACGCTCCATGGAGGCATGGCACGGCATATCAATTGGTGGTTCGCCATTGCGAGTGGAGAGCATCGACCTCGGCGCTGGGGTAGAAATATATGGCGCCCTGCCACCTCAACTGGGGGAGTTGGACAGCCTGAAAGAGCTTCATATCGATCAGCCCCTGACCGGCCCCATCCCTCCGTCTCTGGGTAACCTCGCCAATTTGGAGGCACTCACCATTATAAACAGCGGAGGGCCTTCCCTTGAGCTCGCATTGAGTGGCGCAATTCCCGCCGAGTTGGGTAACTTGACCAGCCTAACGCTCTTGGTGCTCGCCGGCGATTTCACAGAAGACGTACCCGAAGAGTTGGGAAAGCCGGAACGCTTGAAGACTCTGGTTATCCTACGCTCCGACCTCACCGGGTGCATTCCCGCTGCGCTGACTTCCAAGTCGGACCTGTACATTCAAATTGATGGACTACAACCGCGCTAGGACACTGGATTTCAGGACAACCAGGCCGTGGTTGCAGACTATGATCCAGAGCAAAATTGGCCTGGTCTCAATCCACAGTTGTTTACACAAAAGTTGTCTACACAAAGCTCTCGTACGTTGGAGTTTGTTGCTTCATCATGCTTTCTCGCATTACCTTTCAATCGTACTGTCTACCATTGTGCGCAGGCACAACAGCCTCGTTTCATCCAGGATGGCGTCTTGGTCCTTGCTCGGTAGGTGCTAGCTCACGCGATAGCACTAGAAACTAGAGGAGCGGTTTGCCGCAGGTCAGCACAGCATTCGAATCAAACGCCGGTGGCGAATCTGCTTCCGCTGGGGAGACGATGGACCCTTCGACATGGAGATCGTCGACTATCACCGATAAGGAGATGGCCATGAGCGTAACCAATGGTATGCGCCCGGTGCATCCGGGCGAGATACTGGCTGAAGAACTTCAGGAGCTTGGCATGTCCGCCAACGCGATGGCCAGGGCCCTCAGTGTGCCGACCAACCGGATCACCGCTATCCTGAAGGGTCAGCGTGGGGTGACCGCCGACACCGCGCTTCGCCTGTCGCGCTATATCGGGACGACGCCGCAGTTCTGGCTCAACCTGCAGAAGAACTTTGAGTTGCGGGCGGCTGAGATCGAGTCGGGGGAAAACATCGCGGAACAAGTACGGCCAAGGGAGCCCGTCCAGATCGCCGACGGTCGGGATTAAGATGGCTCAGACGGTACATGGAAAGGACCTAGAGATTAACGAGATGTTTCGATTCTCAAAGAGGGATCACTCTTGTGGCTGACGGCGTCGGCCCGTTGCTGTCGCGGTGTCTCTCGCTGGACCTTGAAGTCGGCGTAAAGGACCAACGTATCCGCGCTTTGGCCGGGGTACGCCCGGATACTGGGCAGTCCCTGACCATCTCCGTAAGAGGAAACCAATTGGCCGCGGCTCTGGCGAAACTGGACGACCTTGCCGATGGCGCAGAGTTCCTGCTGGGACACAACCTCATCGATTTCGACTTGCCCCACCTCCGGGCCGCGAATCCCAATTTGCGGCTGTTGCGGTTGGCGGCAGTAGATACCCTCAGACTCAATCCCCTGGCCTTCCCCCGCAACCCCTATCACCACTTGGTCAAGCATTACCAGGACGGGCAACTCAAACGCGGGCGCATCAACGACCCGGAATTGGATGCCAGACTTGCTCTTGAGGTCTTTGGCGATCAGCAAAGAGCCTTGAGCAATGTACCTCCAGACCTGTTGACCGCCTGGCATTGGCTGACCACGGCGGAGGGCGGCATTGGATTTGATAGAGTTTTCGGAGTTCTGCGGGACTTGCCAAGGCCCACCGATACCGAGGCCTATGATGCGATTCATACCCGCCTGGCGGGCAATTCCTGCCTCACCCAGGCCAGCCAGGCTTTAATGGAGGCAAAGCGCCACGGCTGGGCCTTGGCATACGCCCTGGCGTGGCTTTCGGTTTCCGGAGGCAATTCGGCCATGCCTCCCTGGGTGCGGCATCAATTCCCCGAGGCGGGGCGTTTGGTCCGCCGTCTGCGCGATACCGCCTGCGACGGCCCCGCCTGCGCCTGGTGCCGGGAACGCCACGACGCCAAGAAGGAGCTTGCCCGTTGGTTCGGCTTTCCAGTATTCAGGGCGGAGCCGGCGGACGAGGCCGGGCAGCCCATGCAGCAGTCCATCGTCGAGGCGGCGATGGCGGGCGAGCATGTGCTGGGAATCCTGCCCACCGGCGCCGGCAAGTCGCTCTGCTATCAGGTACCGGCCCTATCCCGTTACGACAAGACTGGGGCGCTGACAGTGGTGATCTCACCCCTAGTAGCCCTCATGGCCGACCAGGTGGCAGGTCTTGAAGCGAGGGGCATAGATTCCTGTGTCACCGTCAACGGGATGCTGTCCATGCCCGAGCGGGCGGATGCCTTGGACCGGGTGCGTCTGGGTGATGCCAGCATCCTCATCATTTCGCCGGAGCAGCTTCGCAGCATCTCCCTTCGCCGGGCGTTAGACCAACGGGAAATCGGCGCGTGGGTGCTAGACGAGGCCCACTGCCTCTCTAAATGGGGGCACGACTTCCGGCCCGACTACCGCTACGTGGGGCGGTTCATCCGGGAGAAGGCCGGGAAGGACCCGGTGCCGCCGGTGTTGTGCCTGACCGCAACCGCCAAGCCCGATGTGAAGGCCGAGGTACTGGACTATTTCCTGAAGGAGATCGGCGTCAACCTGAAGGTATTTGACGGTGGCACTCAACGCACCAACCTGGATTTTGTGGTGGTGCAGACCACCAGCGGTGAGAAGTTCGCCCACGTCCATCAGGTCCTGACCAACGACCTACCTATGGACGAACCTGGCGGTGCCATAGTGTACTGCGCGACCCGGCGTCAGACTGAAGAACTAGCGAAGTTCCTGCAGGCAAAGGGGGTAGAGGCCGATTTCTTCCATGGGGACTTGCCGCCGGAGACCAAGAAGAACGTACAACAAAGCTTCATCCGTGGGGAACTGCGGGCCATCGTCGCCACGAACGCCTTTGGGATGGGCATAGATAAGCCCGACGTGCGGCTGGTGGTCCATGCCGACATTCCCGGTTCCCTGGAGAACTATCTGCAGGAAGCGGGCCGAGCGGGACGTGACCAACAGACTGCCCGCTGCGTGCTGATGTACACACCGGACGACGTGGAACGCCAGTTCGGCATGTCGGCCCGTTCGCGGCTGACGCGCCGGGAGATTCACGGCGTACTGAGGGCGCTGAGGAATCTGGACCGGAAGAAGCACCTGGATGGAGAGGTGGTGGCGACTGCCGGCGAAATCCTCAGCGAGGACGAAGAACAGGTATTCGAGCGGGATGAGACCACCGACGACACTCGGGTGCGCACTGCGGTGGCGTGGCTGGAGGAGGCGGTGCTGCTGTCCCGAGAGGAAAACCGGGTGCAGGTGTTTCCGTCCTCCCTGCGCGTAAGTTCAGTGGACGAAGCGCGGGCCAAGCTCGAAAACGCCACCATGTCGGACGCCTACCGCCGTCAACTGCTGGCCATCTCCGGGTCGCTGATTGACGCGGACCCGGACGAAGGCATCTCCACCGACGAGTTGATGACCGCGTCGGGGCTGACTTCGGAGGGAGTCCGGGGCGCTCTCTACGACCTGGAGCGGCTGGGCATCGCCAGCAATGACACCGTGTTGACCGCATTCGTCCACACCGGGGTGGAGCGCTCCTCGCGTAAACGCTTTGAGGAGGCATCGGTTCTGGAAGAAGGACTGGTAGACCTGTTGCGTGAGGCCGCCCCTGACATGGGCCGGGGCGATACCTCCATGCTGCATCTCCGCCTGGCGACCCAGCGGCTAAAGGACGAAGGTCATGCGTACGCCCTGCCGGAACGGCTGGGGAGGATCGTCCGCAGCATCGCCGCCGACGGGCGCGGCGAGGGCGGCGGCGGTGGAAGCCTTGCGGTGCGGGGGCGGGATGCGGAGACCATGCAAGTGACGTTGCAACGGGAGTGGCGGATGTTGGTGAAGACCGCAGAACTGCGCCGCGCCGCCGCCGGGCGCCTGCTGGACCACCTGCTTGCTTGCCTGCCCCAGGGAAGCCGGGGCACGGACCTGCTGGCCGAGACCACCCTGGGCAACCTGCTGGCGGCGGTCAAGGCCGATATGATCCTAACGAGCGAGGTCAGGGACCCCGCGAAGCTGATGGACCGGGCCCTGCTCTGGCTGCACGAGCAGGAGGTGGTCCGGCTGAACAAGGGTCTGACCGTGTTCCGCCCAGCCATGACCATCCGCCTGCAACCAGAACGGCGCGGGTTTGCCCAGGCCGACTTTGCCTCTCTCAAGCTCCATTACGACGAACAGGTCCGGCAGATTCACGTGATGGCCGAGTACGTGCAGCAGGGTCTGGCGTCCATGGTCAATGCCCTCCGTCTGGCCATGGACTATTTCACCCTTCCCGAGCAGAACTTCCTGCGCCGCTGGCTGCCGAATCGGGACAGCGAGATTGCGCGGCAGACCACGCCGGAATCCTGGCGGAACATCGTCGATAGCCTGAACAACCCCATTCAGCGCCGGATCGTGGTGGACGACCGGGAGCAGACCAACGTCCTGGTGCTCGCCGGACCCGGTTCCGGTAAGACACGGGTACTGGTGCATCGAATCGCCTATCTGATACGCGTGCGGCGGGAGAATCCGCGCGGCATCCTGGCCCTCGCCTACAACCGGCACGCGGCGGTGGAAATTCGGCGTCGCCTGCAGGAGCTAATCGGCGACGATGCCCGTGGGGTGATGGTGTTCACCTGTCACGCTCTGGCCATGCGGCTGGTCGGCGCCAGTTTCACGGGCCGGGCGAATCGCTTGGACGACGTGGATTTCCGGGATGTACTCCGCCAGGCTACGGCCCTGTTGCGCGGGGAAGGCCTGCCGCCCGACGAAGCGGACGAGCACCGGGAACGGCTCCTGGCGGGATTCCGCTGGATACTGGTGGATGAGTACCAGGACATAGGCTCTGACCACTACTCACTGATTTCGGCCCTGGCAGGCCGGACCCTGCCCGACGAAGACGACAAGCTCAGTCTCTTCGCGGTAGGCGACGACGACCAGAATATCTATGCCTTCAATGGGTCGTCGGTGGAGTTTATTCGCCGTTTCGAGGCGGACTACGGAGCCAAGCCCGCCTTCCTGACCGACAACTACCGCTCCACCGGCCACATTATTGCCGCCGCTAATGCGGTAATCGAACCGGCTAGGCAACGCATGAAGGTCAGACATCCCATTGCCATCGACCGCGCGCGGACCAACGCGCCGCTTGGTGGTTGGTGGTCTATGCAAGACCCCGTCGCCCACGGTCGAGTCCAGATACTGCCGGCAGGCGATACTTCTATCTCCCAAGCGCAGGTGGTGGTCGCTGAGCTGAAACGGTTGTCCGATATCACTCCGTACTGGAACTGGTCCTCCTGCGCGGTGGTGGCGCGGGAATGGAGCTACCTGGACCCGGTACGCAGCCTATGCGAACTCGAGGGTATTCAGGTGCAGATGGCCAACGAGGACTTCTCAGGAGTCTGGCATCTGCGGGAGACGCGGGCGCTCGTTAACTGGCTTCATGGACGAGACTCCAACTTGATCAACGGCGCCGACCTGCGAGAATGGTTGGTTGGGCAACCCGCGGGCCCTTGGAATGAACTACTGCTGGAAGCCATTGCCGAGTACAAATTGGAGACCAGTGGCGCGGAAACGCCGTTGGACTACTTCATAGAATGGCTGGCGGAATGGGGACGAGAAGTACGCCGCCGCCAGCGTGGCCTGCTCCTGTTGACGGCCCACCGCGCCAAAGGCCTGGAATTCGATCATGTGGTAGTTCTAGACGGAGGCTGGGACCGTGCTGGTCGGGGCGAAGATGCGGACGCTCCGCGCCGGCTGTACTACGTGGCCATGACCCGCGCCCGGCAGACCCTGACCCTGGCGCGCTTTCCGGGACTGCATTCCCTCCAGGATGCCTTGCGGGACAATCCCTCGGTGTTGCTCCGCGATGAACCCGTCAGACTCCCACCTGCGCCAGCCGAACTCCAACGCCAATACCGACGACTAAGCCTGCGCGACGTCTTTCTGAGCTTCGCGGGGTACAGGCCGGTTGACCGTCCGGTGCATCACGCCATTGCCGCGCTCTCTCCGGGGGACCTGCTTCAGGTGCGACAAGGGTCAATCCGTTGGGAACTTCTGGATAGCAACGGGATGGTCGTAGGGCAGCTTGCCAGTAGTTTCCGGGCCCCTGCCGCCATGCGCTGCGCCTTTGCCACGGTCTTGGCCATCGCCACCTGGGACCGGGAGCGTTCGGAACCTCAATATCAAGACGGGCTTCGTTGCGACTCTTGGGAAGTGGTGGTGCCAGAGTTGGTGTTCGAGCCGGACCAATAATGTCGCCGTCAGTGTAGCAATTCATGAGACATATCAGATGCGTAACCAGTAAGTTTTATGAGAATTTTAATCCTCATAGTCTTCGGCTCGGTCCTGCCAGTCGCGTTTGTCCTGTTCATCGCCTATTACTTAATATTGTGGCCATTCCAATCTAGACTGGAAGTGGACGACCCTGTTATTTCCGAAAGGTTACATCAAGACGGGGTTGTCATTTACCGGCGGGGAGAAGAATTGAGTAACAGCCGCAAGTACATCGCCAAGGATTAACGAAATCAAAGGTGGCTGTAGCTGGCATATCAGGTCCACAGGGTCTGACGACAGTATCATCGTTAGCCGAGAAGTGGCGACGAACTCCAGTACTTGCGAGAGCTTGATTGAGAAAGGAAACCCGGTTGAATAGCTCCCAGTATTCTCATTTGTAGGAAAGGCTACACACTTGAGCGTAAGGGGGAGGACACCGGATCAAGGTGTCCTCCCCCTCTGTCTTTTGGCTTAGCACCGGCCCGTACCGACTGACTCCTCCTCTCGCTCCCGCTCCAAGCTGAGCGCCCACTCGAACATCGAGAGTGCGGCGGGCTGCGGCTTCCGGCTGCGGCTTTTGGGCTTCGCAGACTCTTCAGCCATGAACTCCGCTGTCAAAGGCGCCGAGAAGTTAGGCCAGTGGGGCGGTGGAATCGTGTACCACTGAGATGATGACTGACGGCAGTAAATCAGGCAGAGTGGCGACGCTACATGAGTAGGTAGAGACGGCGTTGACGGTGCAGCCTATTCTTCATCGGGATCGTCCGGGACTTGGGACGCGGCGTTTTCCCTACTGCGCTTGAGCCTGTAGCTCTCGCCGTTCATCTCCAGGATGTGGACGTAGTGGGTGAGGCGGTCCAGCAGGGCTCCGGTGAGACGCTCCGAGCCAAAGACCTCGGTCCACTCGTCGAAGGGCAAATTGGTGTCACCAGGATGGAGCCCCGCTCGTAGCGCTGGCTGAAGACCTCGAAGAGTAGCTCCGCGCCGGTCCGAGACAGTGGGACGAAGCCCAGTTCGTCGATGATCAGCAGGTTGAGCCGCGACAGTTGCCTCTGTAGATTCAGCAGCCTTCTCTCGTCCCTGGCCTCCATCAACTCGTGAACCAGGGCGGCGGCCGTTGTGAAGCCCACCGACACATCCCCCGCTGGCAGGCGGCCAAGCCCAGTCCCAGGACGACGTGGGTCTTGCCGGTGCCGCTTTGGTGGTGCTGGAGGGGCTGAATGGCCGGTTGTCCCTACAGCATGAGGGACGCATCATTGCCTCCCAGGATGCGCCGCCAATTCCGGGAGCGCTCCGGACCGGCAAAGGGCCCTCTACCAGCGTTACTGTCCCGTCCCTGGATCCCAAGGGTCTGGCTGACTCACTGGAAACGGTCCCTGAACCGCTGAAAGCAAAGATAGATGAGGCAAGAGAATACGACCCTGACATTGACGATGAGGACGTGGCGGCCATGACAGTTTCCGCCTCGGTGCGAAAGCCCACTTTCCTTCAGCGGGAGAGGTGGAAGGCAGTGCAGGAGGCAAAGCGGAGGGGGCTGTCCATTCTTGGAATGGCAAGAGAGTTGGGAATCCGCAGAGAGACGGTAAGGAGATACATCGACGCCGAGAGTCCGCCGACGCGGCGAACCCCAGCAACTCTTCCGACACCAACATCTGGTACCATTTCAAACTAGGCGAAGGACATTTCTGCTGAACAGTCAGGCGGACATTGCCCCTGAACTTCGACAGCCCCAGTGGTACATCTTGCCGCCGCCCTTGACAATTCCCCTCCGATCCTATGTCTCGCCAGGTTGGAGTCGTGCAAGCTGTTCTGTCGGGAGTCCCACGGTCGCTGCCCTCTGTTACATCCAATCTCAACGCCCAAGAGTAGCACAGCTCTTGGTTTACATTGGCTGATGAGGACGATCGGGGGCTACTTCAGGAACATAGATGAGTTCACTCATACGGCGGAGGTGAAACATGACAACGAACACAGAGGCAACAGCAGTCCATCGCAGGCTCGGACAGGCAATCGCCAAGAGTCTCGGGAGAGGGGCCTTACTCCTGCTGCCCCTCATGATCACCATCTGGCTGATCCAGTTCACGTACCAGAAGATGGACGGTCTATTGCAGCCCATGATCGCTGCAGTTGCGGGCAGGGAGGTACCTGGTCTGAGCTTTGGGATCATCGTGGTTGCCCTGCTCGTCGTCGGCGCTGCCAGCTCAGCTCTGGTCTTCCGGACACCGGGCTATCTGATAGAACGGGGCATTATGGCCGTGCCCGGCGTGGGGGCGATCTACAGCACCACAAAGAAACTGATGCCCGGTTCCGACTCCGGGACCGGCGATACGGGTTTCAACACCGTGGTGAGAGTGGAGTATCCAAGGCGCGGGGTCTGGTCCGTAGGCTTTCTGATGGCCGTTATCGAAGACGACCAGGGAACGAATCACGGGGTGGTCTACATGCCCTCCACGCCGATGCCTCAGTCGGGCTGGCTCGTGCAGGTTCCGATGAGCGAGATCCAGTTCATCGACTGGAGTTCTGGAGAAGCGATGCAATATATCGTGACCCCAGGAGTAACCTGTCCGACCTCGATGGCTATTGGCAAGCTCGAAATCTAGGCGGACGAGGATGTTCTGCCAGACATCCTCGCTATGGTAGCCCTATATCGAACCCTCCCAGCGAAAGTTCGCATTACAGTACGTGTAGGCCACCAAGGCCGCCAGTCCCTCGCGGAATGACGGCGACATCCCGAAGGCTTCGTCTCCGGCAACCCAGCCAGCCCTCAGATGGCCCCGCTCCAGCATCTCCAGCGCCAACTCCGTCTTCGAGCGGTAGCCCCGCCGCTCTGCTGGCACAGCGCCGCCGCACAGCGCTCTTGGTGCCGAGGTCCAGCTCTCCGGCAGGTACAGGCGCTTGTCCACCAGGGCCCGGCCCAAGGGACTGACGTATGCCAGGAATATCCCGGCCTGGCAGTTGGCCACTATCCCCAGCCTGCCGCAATACTGCCGGGCCACCCCCGCCGATTTCTCACCTGCTCGGGGAAGTCGCTGTCGTCGAACACCCACACGGCCTCGGCGTGCCCCAGTCTGGTGGCCAGGTATTGCTGTAACGGCCCAATGACTGTGTCATCGGACCACCGGGCCTCGGTGAGAAAGCGCTGCATCGCCCAGGCAGAGACGCCCACCGATTCGGAGAGATTCTCGGCGTTGCGCCGCTCCTGGGCTTGCACTAGCAGGGCCTGAAGATAGTTCCGGCTGTGCTCCCGCCACTGCTTGCGGCTGAAGGAGGCCGCAAAGAAGGCGTGAAATTTCTGAAAGCAGTCGTAGACCCGCTCGAAGCTCGCCGCATCCATCGCCCAAACCGCCCACCATCATCCGGCCAGCTATCACACCGGACAACTCGTCGTTGTAGTACTAGGGAGAGGGTTTGAAGCTCAAACTGACAGGTTGTTCCGCGGTTTCAGGCTCAGAGAGAATTGGGTCGACTGGGTAATCGACAACTACGTTCTGAAGGCGTCGGTGTCTGAGGCGGTCCAGAAGCGCCAAGCCATCCAGGACCGCATTGAACGCGCTCGGCGCCTGTACGTGGAGGGAGATTACACTTGGGCCGAGTACACAAAAATCAGGAACGGGACAGAAGGACTGCTGGCCGGCGCGTACATTCCTGAATTTGACGACGCGGTGGAGGCAGGGAAGCTTCTGAGCGACTTTCGCAACCTTTGGCAGTGCGCATCGGTTGCCAAGCGAAACCGCTTACTGCGGACCATGCTTCACGCGGTGTACGTCGACCCAGAAAGAAAGCAGGTGATCGGCCTAGCTCCAAAGCAGGCTTTTCTGCCCCAATTCTGGCAATGGCAGAGCGCGATGACGTGGCCGTAGTAGCTACGGAAGTTAGAGTTTGACTGGGGTTGGTGGAGACGGGGGAGAGTCGAACTCCCCGTCCAGAAGAGCCTATAAGCCGGATGTACTACAAGCTTGTCCGCCGGTTTGTTCTTGGACTCTTCAGGCACCGCCGGCGCATCCCGAAGAGGCCCAGCCGGTTAATCTTTGGCCGCTCTTACCGGCATCGGTTTGGCCGCATCCCGGACTTATGGCGCCTGACATCCCCTCCTCCGGGAATAGCTGGGAGCAGACGTAGCCGCTTTAGGCGGCTAGAGCGAATTCACGTTCGCCAGTTATTTTTGCCACCTGATTAACGAGGTTGATGGCACCTCGGCTTGCAATCCGTTACAAAACACCCCTGTCGAACCCGCGCGTCCCCATTACGGTTGTGGCTGTGTCGCCACCTCCGGCCATTGCAACAGCAACGGTCTGCGGGTGGAAATGGCGACCCGGATGGGATTCGAACCCACGATCTTTGGCGTGACAGGCCAATATGTTAACCGCTACACCACCGGGCCACGGTCAACCGGGTCTCTACGACGCGGTGATTTAAGTGTATGACTCCCGAATTTTGTTGTCAATAGACGGTGAGCCGGTCGCCAGGGTCTTTCGATTCTCAAGGAGCAGAAATTCCGAGGAAGGCCAGAGCCTCCAGAGGCTTGTAGCTGTAGTGTCGCAGCGCCGCCGCGATATTGGTTGCCCCGGTTTGTCGCAACAGCCCCAGTGTCGTGTTGCGCAAGGCCGCCATCACCTGGGGCACCGACCCGCTCCTCACCTGGGATGGGTCCTCTTTCATCGTCACGTCCCGCACGTAATGCAGCCGGTTCTCGATCTCCCAATGGCTCCGCCACAGGCACAGCAACTCTTGGGGCCCAGCCTGAGCCGGACTCAAACTGGTGATGGCGTAGGCCAACTCCTTTCTGGTCGCTCCCTTACGGGTCACCTTGCGCTCCACACAGCACACCTGCCGTACCTGGGGCCAGTCCAGATACTCATTGAGGGCGGTGGAGGTCCACAGGGTACGCTCTTCCCAACGGTCGCCGTGCCGCCCGCACTCCCCAGCCGTGGCCAACTCTTCCCCCCAGGGTGGTTCGGCAAACAGCAGGGCAATATCGGCCCGCAGGGTAGGCTGGTTATCCTGCACCACCCAGAAATAGTCACCGCCTTGCTCCACCACCCCCGTTTTCACGAGGGCAGGCTCTGCCGACTCAGGTTCTTCCGGGCATACAGGGCGTCCCCAGTTACCACCCGACCGGCCAGATCAACCTGGCCCAACAGTTCCGGCGCCACGCTCAACTCCGCTTCCTTCTCCCCTACCCCCCTTTTGAGCCAGGGTCAGGCCCAGTTGCTGCCCATATAGCGCCACCAGATGCACCCCAGGCAGTTCCTCGCCATGAATGCCCCGCAGACTTTTCCCGTCAATGGCCACCGCCTGCGCCCGGTCGCCCAATTCCTCCTGGGCCCACTCCTGGAGCGCCGTCTCGAAAGCCTCCCGGTCCAACCGTTTGAAGACCAGATGCAAAGTGGATACCGCCGGGGTCTTGCTCCCTTTGAAACCCAGCCTGGGAGCCAAATCGCCATGCTCCCGGCCCCATTGGTGAATGGCGTAGAGGCTGTGGCAGTTGGCCAGCATGGCACAGACCGCCAGGGTTAGAATCGCGGGCAAGCTATGGCGTCTTCCCAAAGGACTGCGGGGGTCCGGCACTTGTTCGAAGGCTTTCACCAGCCTGGACCCTGGATTTTCAATTCTTTCCTCCATTTCCTCATGTTATTCTCTCGGTTCAAGAATCGAAAGACCCTGGCCGGTCGCGGCGTTTTGTGACTTCCCCTCTCTCTGGGAGAGGGAACAACTAAAAGGCCTTGGGGCCCATCGTCCCGGGCTGGTTCCGGGGATTATCAGGTCAAAGGCAGAGGCGGCTGCCAGAACTTGCCGGTGTCGTTGACGGTTATCTCGTCCACC
Source organism: Dehalococcoidia bacterium (assembly GCA_965249355.1). Taxonomy (GTDB): domain Bacteria; phylum Chloroflexota; class Dehalococcoidia; order Lucifugimonadales; family UBA3495; genus VXOI01. The sequence continues at coordinate 185,670 of CBDFLW010000004.1, read as the reverse complement.
CACTTGACCCAGTCATAGCCCCGCTTGTGCGGCTCCACCATGCGGGCGGGGAAGCCGTGGCCGGAACTCAGGAGCGCGCCGTCCACCCGGCTGGCCAGCAGGGCGCGGCTGGCCTCGTCCATCGAGTAGCGGCGGAAGTAGCCGGTGCGCGATCGGATGGTAATGCTGCCTGCGCCGGGCTTGGGGCGGGCGGAGGCCAGCAGGCCGGCCACCGGCGCCCCCTGCCACTGCCGCGTCGTGTACCAGCCGCCGGTGCAGTCGAGGGTCGCCGTCAGCGCGGCGTCCCATGATTGCAGCTCTTCCAGGCCCAGCTCATACGGGTTGTCCACATGTCCGTTGATTCGGAGCCGCCATTGGGTGCCGTCTACTAAGGGGGTGCGGTCGTTGAGCCACATGGTCACCGGGAAGTCGGGGCCGTCCTCCGGGTGCGAGCCGGTAAAGCGCCGGTCGGCAACCGGGCCTCCTGCCAGGATGTTCAGCCGGTCCGTTAACTGCCACAGCGCCAGCCCGGCCACCGCCACTCCGCCGAAGCGCAGGAAGTTGCGCCGCCCGGCCACGTAGCGCACCCGGAAACTGATGCGGTGACGCAGGGAGTGCCACAGCAGCAAGGGAATCAGCAGCAGGGCCAGGTTCAGGTGGATGGTGGTGCCGGAGAAGCCCAGCCAACTGTAGGGGCCGAATTGGCTCCACGCCAGGCCCAGCCCCAGCACGGTCAGCAACCCCGCCAGCAGGACGGTAGAGGCCAGCATCGTTTCCGGGGACGCCTTCCAGTTCTGCCGGGTGCGGAAGGAGCCGAGGATGTTCCGGGACTTCCACAGGAAGAGGGCGAGGATGGAGAAGCCAGTGATGCGGTGCAGGTGCATGGCGGCGATCCACTCCGGGTTGGAGTGGGTCAGGCCCAAGTACCCGGTGACCAGCTCGAAGGCGAACAGGGCGACAAGCGCGACGTTGGCCCAAGGAAACCGCATACAGCCAACTCCTCGGCCGGGGTGGATTTATCATTCTCTTATCTTACGTTCTCTCCATCTGTACGTTTGATTTTGGGTAAGGAAGGCGTGAGCCTGAACAGGCTGGTCAGTGCGCGGCTGGCGAACTTGAGGCAGTAGGCAGAGAGGGCCTCTTTGCGCCTCCGCCTGCGGGAAAGGGGCTTTCGGGTCAAGGACGGTTATACGACCTGGTAGGCCCAGGTCCGGTGGAAGACCTCCGGCTCCCCCTTGGGGAGGGGCTGGTATGGGTCGGTTACCTGGGCCAGCTTCCACTTGCCGGCGGTTTCCAGGGCGCTGAAGTAGTCGCTGAAGCCGCTGTCCACCATGTCGGTGCGGAGGCTGAAGACAATGTATCCGCCGGGCTTGGCCACGCGGATCAACTCGTCGAAAGAATGCATCGGCGCGTGTCCCAAGGTGAAGACGCCGACGCTGATAACGGCGTCGAACTGGCCGGTCTCAAAGTCCAGCGTTTCGCCCAGCGTCATCTGGTGGAAGGAGCTGTAGACGTTTTTCTGCCGGGCCTCCTCCAGCATTCCCTGCGACAGGTCCATGGCCGCCATGTTGGTGAACCCGGCGTCGGCCAGGCACTTGCCCACCAGCCCGGTGCCGGCTCCGGCGTCCAGCACCGCGGCGTCGCCGGGCACCAGGCCAGCCAGGACGCGGGCGCCGTTCTGCGGGGCGTTCCAGGCGAATACCTCATCCAGGTCCTTGTCATACTCGGCGGCCCATTGGTCGTAGCGCTCCTCCAGCTCCTGGTTGCTGGTTGATTCGTAGACCCATTGGACGCGGTTGTGGCTATCTTGCATGGACATAGTGTCCTCCATTCCAAATTCCCTCTCCCTGGACGGGGAGAGGGAATTCTTGAGCAGCAATTCTTGGAGACAGGTGCGGCGGCGGCTACTTGCGACAGATGTACAGGCCCCAGCCCAGTTCGTCGTTTTCCACTGCTCGCGCCGTGCCCAGGTAGGCGGTGGTGAGCCACTCGAAATGCTCGGTTTGCTCATCAGTGGTGCCCTTGGGCGTCCGGTCGGCGAGGCAGAGGTATGACTGCCGCAGGTGGCTGGAGATGTCCAAGGCTTCCAGCACTTGGAAACCCTGGGCCTTCAGCGCCTCTTGGTATGACTCGAAGCTGAACTCGGTGTCGTACAGCAGCCGGTCGTAGACGAACCGCTGGGCGTCGGGGCTGACTTCCTGATTCGGCTTTACCAAGTCGTCGAAAACCAGGATCCCGCCCTTTTCCAGCACCCGGTAGACTTCGCTGAGCACCTTGCGTTTGTCAGGCACATGATAGATGACGGCCTGGCTCCACACGCGGCTGAACTGGCCTTCGGCAAAGGGCAACTCCGTGGCTGATGCCTTCTCGAAGGCCAGCCGGTCCCGCAGCTCGGGTTGCTGACGCTCGCGGGCCGCCTTGGCGTTGTCGATGCGGACCCCGCTCAGGTCTATGCCGGTTACGTGGCAGCCGGCGTATCCGGCCAGCCAGATGGCGGTGGTGCCGTTGCCGCAGCCCAAGTCCAGCGCCCGGGCGTCGGACCCGATGCGGCCCTTTTCGACCATGATACGGTCGAGGTTGGCGCAGCCCTTCAGGAAATCAGTGTCGGTGGACTCGTCGAAGTAGCCCCAGTGGACGCTGCCATCCTCATCCCATACGGCGCGATAGATGGCATCTTCAGCGTCGTAGTAGGACTCGGTTTCCTGCTCAGTGAACCTGCTGGACATGCTTGGCGCCCTCCAGGTACTCCACGAATCGATTGTTCTCGTCGACCAGGATCATCTGGGGGTCGATGGGGGTGTCGGAGACTTCGAAGGACATGATGATCAGGCAGTTGCCCTTGGTGCTGAGACGGGCAGCCGCACCCTGCACGGAGATGACTCCGGAGCCGCGCTCGCCAGCGATGGCGTAGGTCTCGAAGCGGTTGCCGTTGGTGACGTCGCAGACCAAGACCTTCTCAAAGTTCCACAGGTCAATCTTGTCCATCAGGTTCTCGTCGATGAGAATGCTGCCGATGTAGTCAGGGTTGGCATCGGTGACCCAGGCTCGGTGAATCTTGGACCTCAGAACTTCTCTCATTGTTCTCTCCTTTTGGTAATGCCTCTGGCGGTCGGCGATTTTGCCGTTTGTGGCGCAGAGTTTAGAAATTGACCAAAATCCATATCTGCATTTCTTGACAGATTACTTGGATTTAGGGGCGCTTCCCGGCAAATGGCCTGCACCGGGGCAAAAATAGGCACAGGCATTCCCGCAGTCGAGCTTTGGGGGTTTGGCGAATTTGCCGCAGGCGAAACGATGTACTCGATTACCTGACAGCAGTGGGGGCGGCGAGGCGGGACGGACCGGTGATTGAGGCCCCTATCAGTTTCGATTGGGGTGAGGAGCTATGGCTCGCAGGGCAGAGTATGTCGTTGACGGTTTCGGATGAGGCTCAGGCTCGGCTTAACGCTCAGAACCGGAGGCCTCGTTGAATAATAGATCATGCTCATTTCCGTCGTGTCGAGATTTGGCCCGGTTACCCCTTGATCAACGAACAGTTGTTCGATAGGGTATCCAGGGTATACCGAACTGAAGTTAACGGCGAACTGAGTTGTTTCTGGTACTTCCGGCAGTCTAGCATCGGCGGCAAGGGCGGTCAACCTTGCCGACAGCTTCGGATGGAGCTAAACCTTCGTATGTCTCATCAATTGAGCGCTTTTCCGTTGATGAAGAGCACTGATTGCACAGAATTGGGCAATACTCGGAAAGATACGGACGTGTTCCTATAAAATACGGTTATTCCCATAGGGCGAAGAGGCGCCTGACCTGGGAATCCTGGCAGGGACTGCTAGATTCCCAGGGGCATCTCTTGAGTTATGGCTACGGTGTCGGGCCCCAGCAGGTCTTCCAGCCGCACGCGCAGGGGGTCGCAGTAGCCGGTGCTGACCACGGGCAGTTCCAGCAGCACCCGGCGTCCGGAGGTGCGAATTTCCAGGTTCACCTTGTCGCGGCCCGGGTATTCCAGAATCACGCCGATGATTTCCCGGAGCAGCATGGCGTCGTGCTGCGGGTCGTCGGACTCGGTGACCGCCAACTGCACCAGGCAGTTGCCGGCCGGGACAGGGGCGGGCGCACTGCCCGCGGCCCCGCCGTTCCTTCCTCGCCCGTTCCCTCCGCCATTCCCGTTGCCATTGCCGTAATGGCCGTTTCCGTTGGTCCTGGCCGCCGGTGATGCGCTGCCGTTGCCGTTTGCGGGCAGCGTCGAGGGCTGTTCGGGGACGTATTCCTCGGCGGCGTCGCAGGTAAGTTCGAGCTGGTCGCCCCGCAGCCGCACCTTGCCAGCCACTCGGACCGTGCGGCCGGGCTGCCACAGTTCCTCGGTGCGTTGCAAGGCCTCGGGCCATACCGTGACCTCCATCACGCCGCCCAGGAGCTCCAGCCCGATGATGAGGAAGCGCTGGCCGTCGCGCCTGGCGCGCTCGGTGACGGTGGAGACGATGCCGAGGACGGTCACCGGCTGGCCCTGCATCTCCTCGCTGAGCTGGTCGAGGGAGACGACGGCCCCTTTAGTGTTGGCGGCGCTGAGGGACATCAGGGGGTTGTGGGACAAGGCCACGCCCAACAACTCGCGCTCCCATGCCGCCTTTTCCTCGGGCGAGGCGTCATTGCTGCCCAGAGATATGCCCGGCTCCTCCTGGATGGAGCCGGTGGAGGCTGAACCGCCGCGCTCCCCGCCGAAGAGGCTGCTCTGGCCGGAGTTGCGCATCTGGGCCTCCCGCTGGGTCGTGGCGACGATGCGGTCGAGGGCCGACAGCGTGGCTCCACGGGGGGCAAGGGAATCGAATGCTCCCGCCTTGACCATGCTTTCCAGAGTGCGCCGGTTTAAGTTGGCGGCGCCGGCTCGTGTGCAGAAGTCGTCTATGGACTGGTAGGGGCCGTTCTCCCTCCGTTCTTCCACCAGCGGCTTGACCGCGCCCTCGCCCACGGTCTTGATGGCGGCCAGCCCGATGCGCAGGCCGGGTTCGCCCTCTTCGTCGTGGTCGATGGCGAAGAATTCTTCGGAGCGGTTGACGTCGGGCAACCGCACCGGGATTTTCAGCCGGAAGCACTCGTTGATGGAGCTGATGGTCTTGTCTGTGTTGTCCAGACGGGCGTTCAGCACCGCCGCCATGTACTCCACCGGGTGGTGGGCCTTGAAGTAGCCCGTCCAGTAGGAGATGAGAGCGTAGCTGACGCTGTGGGCCTTGTTGAAGGCGTACCCTGCGAAGGGTTCGATAAGGTCGAAAATTTCCACCGCGAGGGCTTGGTCGAAGCCCTTGCCGGTCGCCCCGGCCACGAAGTTTTCGCGCTCCTGCGCCATCAGCGAGGCGATTTTCTTGCCCATTGCCTTGCGCACGATGTCGGCGGCCCCCAGGGTGTACCCGGCGAATTGCTGCAAGATCAGCAGCACCTGGTCCTGGTAGACGATAATGCCGTAGGTCTCGTCCAGCAGCTCCTTGAGGCTGGGGTGGGGGTAGGTTACTGCGGCCCGTCCGTGCTTGGCGTCGATGAACTGGTCGATGTTTTCCATCGGCCCCGGGCGGTAGAGCGCAATCATCGCGGCGATGTCACCGATGTTGGAGGGCTTGAGCTTTTCGATATAGCGTTGCATACCGGCGCTTTCCAACTGGAAAACGTCGGTGGTGTTGCCGGAGGACAGCAGCTCGTAGGTCGCTCCGTCGTCCAACGGCAGGGTTTGCAGTTCGATTTCGATGCCCCGGCTCGTGCGCACGAGCTTGACAGCCTGGTCCAGGATGGTAAGGCTGGTGAGGCCGAGGAAGTCCATCTTCAGCAGGCCGAGGTGGGCCACCGGGTCCATGCTGAACTGGGTCATCATCACCGGGCTGGACTCGTCGCCCTTGGCCGGGCGCTGCAAGGGCACCGTGTCGGTCAGCGGCTCGTCGGCGATCAGCACGCCGGCGGCGTGGGTGCTGACGTGGTGGACGATGCCCTCCAGCCCCTGCGCCCGGTCCACCAGTTCGCGGACGTCGTCATTGCTTTCGATGGCGCTCTGGAGTTCGGGACTGACCTTGAGGGCCTCGTCCAGGTTGCGGGCCTTGAAGGGCACCATGCGGGCGATGCGGTCAACGTCGCCGTAGCTCATGCCCAGGGCGCGCCCCACGTCGCGCAGGGCAGCCTTCGCGCCCAGGGTGCCGAAGGTGATTATCTGGGCCACCCGGTCGTTGCCGTACTTGTCGACGACATAGTGCAGCACCTCATCGCGCCGGTCGTCCTGGAAGTCCATGTCAATGTCCGGCATCTCCTTGCGCTCCATATTGAGGAAGCGCTCGAAGACCAGGCGGTACTCCAGTGGGTCAATGTCGGTGATGCCGAGGCAGTAGAGGACGACGCTGGCGGCCGCGCTGCCCCGGACGCCGAACAGGATGTTGCGCTGGCGGACGAACCTGATGATGTCCCACACCACCAGGAAATAGTTGGCGAAACGGGTGTAGCGGATGACCTCCAGCTCATACCGCAGGCGCTCCACGGCATCGGGTGAGGCGTTGGGATAGCGGCGCCGGAACCCCTCCTCGCAGACCTGGGCCAGGTAGTCGTCGGCGTCCATGCCGCCGGGCGTCTCGTAGCGGGGCAGGTGGGTCTGGCCGAACTCCAGCGACACGTCGCACATATCGGCGATGACGCCGGTGTTGGCCAGGGCTTCCCCTCGGATGGAGGCGGGCAGGTCGGCAAATATCTGCTCCATCTCATCGGGGCTCTTGATGTAGTAGGAGTCATCCTCCATCCGCAGCCGCTTTTCGTCGCGGACGGTGGTGTTGGTCTGGATGCAGATGTAGATGTCTTGCAGGTTGGACTGGTGCTGGTGGACGTAGTGAGCATCGTTGGTCACCACCAGCGGGAGCTTGGTATCCTCTCTGAGGCGCAGCAGTCCCTCGTTTATCTGCTCCAACTGTGGGACGTGCTGATGGCGCTGGAGTTCCAGGAAATAGCCGTCTCCGAACAGTTCGCGATACCAGCCGGCGGCTTTGACAGCGCCTTCATAGTTGCCATCGGCCAGCAGCCTTGGCACCTCGGCGGAGGGGCACCCGGAGAGGCAGACGAGGCCGGAGCCGAACTCTTCCAGCAGGCTCTTGTCGATGCGCGGGCGGTTGTAGAAGCCCTCGACGTGGGCCTTGGTCACCAACTGCATCAAGTTGCGGTAGCCGGCGTTGTCGCGGGCCAGCAGCACCAGGTGGGCCGGGCTGCGCTCGGTGGAGTTCTTTTCGTGCCTGCTGTTGTGTGCGACGTAGACCTCACAGCCGATGATGGGCTTGATGCCTGCGTCGCGGCAGGCGGAGTAAAAATCGACCACGCCATAGAAGGTGCCGTGGTCGGTGATGGCCAGCGCACCCATGCCCAGTTCGCCGGTGCGGTCGACCAGCTCCGGGATGCGGCTGATGCCGTCGAGCATACTGTATTCGGTGTGGACGTGAAGGTGGGTGAACGCCAAGAGGTGGAGCCTCCATTGAAGAAGAATGCCATCCCCAATGGCCCCGAATTCAGGGCCGAAAAGAAAACTCTATTATATGGGCCTTCAGGGTGGCGGCTGTCAACCGTTTCGCGTCCTGACTACCAGATATTGGGCGTAGTCACAACAAATGGCTACAACATAACATAATAAAGAGACAACCTAGCAGTCATGGCGGGCCTCGCGCTGTTGGACAGCCTTGATACTATATTGTACGCTACTGACACGGCTGCCCCAGCTTTGGGAGGAGGCAGTCTGACACTATTTCCGGTGGATTTTGGGCAAAAAACAATAGGGCGGGCTGCGAAGCCCGCCCCTTCAATTCAGGGCATGGAATCCGCCAAACCGGCGGGAATCCGGCTACTCCTCGTCCCAGGAGTCGTCGCCGACGACAACAATGGCGCTGACAGGTACCGGGTCGGGGCGATTCATGAGCCGGGTGTCGCCCCAGGTGGCCGTCTCAACGTAGTTATTGAAGTCGCGGGTCTCGCCGCAGATGTGGCACACACCGGGGCTGGTCGGCCCGTCCGCGGCCTGAATCTGCCAGTGGTGCCGGCAGACCACGGAACCCTCGAGGACTTCTTGAACAGGGATAGCCTCTACTTGCTGAACCATCTCGCTCACCCCTCTATTGTTTTACGAAATTCTATCATCAATTGCCGGTTATCGTCAATACTTTCTAGTAGGCTGGTTTGCAAAAGCAAGGACGTGTAACCCGTATCCGCTTATACGTTATCCGCGCCTCGCGGACAGCATCCACCCGGAATAGCGACTTTCACCCTGGATTCGCGTTGACTTTTGATGTGTAAAACTGATTAAATCGAACATTAAGCAAATGGAGCCGGGAATCCTGAAACAGTCCTGAAAATTAACCTGAAATAGGAATAAAGGGGGCACCGATGGGCAGGAGACTTTTCAAGGAACTGGAGCGTTCCTACGGTTTCGACGAAGTGGCCATTGTTCCGGGGCAGGTAACCATCAACCCCGAGCTAACCTCCACCAAGATGACCATCGGCGATCTGGAGTTCGAGATTCCCATCATGGCCTCGGCCATGGACGGCGCCGTTTCGCCCCGCTTCGCCGTCCGGATGCACGAGCTCGGCGGGCTGGGAGTGCTAAACGGCGAGGGCCTCTATTCCCGCTACGACGACCCCTATTCGGTGCTGGAAGACATAATCGCCACCCCCCAAGAGGAGGTGACCGAGTTCCTCCAGCAGGTCTACACCGAGCCAGTGAAAGAAAGCCTGCTGGCGGCCCAGGTTGAAGAGATCAAAAAGTCCGGCGCAGTGTGCGCCGTTTCTTTTACGCCTCAGAATACCAAGAGGCTCTCTCCCGCGGCCGTCGAGGCCGGGGTCGACATCGTGGTGGTGCAGTCAACCGTCACTACGGCGCGGCATGAGTCCAACAGCTACCGCGGCCTGATCTTTTCCGATCTCATCAGCTCGCTGAATGTCCCGGTGGTGGTGGGCAACTGCGTGACCTACGGCGTGGCCCTGGAGCTGATGGAGACGGGTATAGACGGTGTGCTGGTAGGCGTGGGCCCCGGCGCGGCCTGCACCACCCGCGAGGTGGTGGGCGTCGGCGTGCCGCAGGTCACCGCTACGCTGGAGTGCGCCGCCGCTCGCGAGGACTACTTCCGGAAGACAGGCCGCTACGTGTCGGTAATCACCGACGGCGGCATCCGCACCGGAGGCGACATCTGCAAGTCCATCGTCAGCGGCGCCGACGGCGTGATGCTGGGCACCCCCTTCGCCCAGGCCGATGAGGCCCCCGGACGCGGCTTCAACTGGGGCATGGCCAATCCCCATCCCGAACTGCCCCGGGGCACCCGCGTCAAGGTCGGCACCAAGGCCCCGCTGAAGCAGATACTATACGGCCCCACCTCCAAGACCGACGGCACCCAGAATTTCGTCGGCGCTCTGAGAGCCGGCATGGGTATGTGCGGCGCCTACACCGTCCGGGACTTTCACAAAGCTGAGATGGTAATCGCCCCGGCCATCAAGACCGAAGGCAAGTTCTTCCAGTTGGGCGGGTAGCCGCTCGAGGAGCGTCCGGGCGGACAGCACGATCCCGATTCCAGGAAGCGAGGAGCGCGTTATGACCACGGCAGAGCGAACGGTTGAAATCCTGGTGCCCGTCGCCGAGGACGTGCCCGAGGAGATCGGGCTGAGCGGCTCCCTCTCCGGCCTGGAGGGCAAGGTCGTTGGCCTGCTGGAGAACCGTAAGTACCACGCCGACACCTTCATGCAGGAATTGGAGCAAACCCTGCTGAACGACTACGGCGTGAAGAAGGTGGTCTATGCCCGCAAGGCCACCTACAGCGCGCCGCACCCCACCGACAAGCTGGAGGCGCTGCTGGCGGAGTGCGACGCCATCATCCACGCCATCGCCGATTGAGGGAGCTGCACGGCGTGGGGTCTCCACGACACGGTAATAACCGAATCCGCAGGAAAGCCCTCGGTCAGCGTCATCACCAGCAGCTTCACCCGCGCGGCCAACCTCCGCGCCGCCTCGCTGGGAATGCCCGGCGCCCGCATAGTGGTGCTGCCCAGCCCCCTGGCCAGCCGCCCGGCAGCCGACGTGCAGCAGATGGTCCACGAGTTCGCGCCGGAGATCGTGGGGCTGCTGACGGGGGGTAGATCCCAGGATACCAAAGACCGCAGCATCCCGGATAACGAAGTCCCTTCCCTGGATGAATTGAAGGGAAGCATCCCGGATCTTACGGGCGATCTCTCCACAGAGGAGTACGTCAGGAAGATACGCGGTGGGTCTGTCTCCCCATAGGCGCGTTCATCTCGATTCCTCGGTCTACATCGCATTCCTGAAGGGTGAAACTATTCCGGCCCATGGCGGAATGAATCGGGTGGATCTGGCGCAATTGATTCTTGACGCCGGTGAAGCCGGACTGATAACAGTTTTTACCTCGACGGTTACGCTGGTGGAGGTGCGCCGAGGGACTGATTCATTATCAGTTTCAGAGCAATCACGAATCAGATTGATTGATTCGCTGTTCGACAGGAGTTCGACTCGCTTTGTTGATGTGGATCGTGCTTTGGCGCTGTCGGCGCGTCGAATAGCAAACAGGTATGCCATCAGTACTATGGATGCGGTTCAGGTGGCCAGCGCAGAAGTAGCAAGATGTGATGAATTATTCATTTGGGATAACCGCATTGTAAGCAAGTTTTCGGTTGACCCCATGCCTGGATTGAGGGTCCGTGAATCTTACTGGGAAGCACAAAACTGAAACGTTGTGGGGGGCGGCTGATACTGATTGAACCAATCTAGGAAACTGCTGAGGGGGCAAAATGCAGCCGATTTCGTCGCCTTGGGCTGAAACTTTTGAGAGTTTTGTGCGATCAATCCGCAGCTGGGCTATCGTCGTTGCCCTGTTCCTTACAGAGCAACCGCTTCAGCTTTTTGCTTCTCTGCTTGACGTCAACAGCTTGCCTCAAATTACCCTGCTCACTAATCTAAAAGAAGAAAGTCTGCTTCAAGGCTCCCTCGACAGCAAGGCAATCGCGCAGTTTTGCCGGAAAATACCCACCACTACAATTCGGCATCTTCCCGGACTGCACGCCAAAGCATATGTAGCCGACGAACATACTGCAATAATAACTTCCGGCAACTTCACCAATGGCTCCTAATATCGCAATTATGAATACGGTATCCGTGTTGATGACACAGAGGCGGTGCGCAAAATTGCCGAAGATTTACAGGAGTACGGCAACAGGTCGCGCAGGAACACGGTTGCCAACTGATAGTCAACGGAGTTGATCCCACTCTACGGTATTATCTCAGGCTAATTGGAAGCACTCGTGAATTTGTGGATGCCTACGTGACTCACCTCGAAACCGACCCCTCAGTGACCTTCCAGTTGAAAGAAGCCTGGAATGAAATCGTGGCCTCTTGAGCAGTAGGAGCGACCATGACCACCCCACAACTTGCCTCCCGCCGCGCCCGCGTTCCCGCCGAGTTTGCCGCCATGCAGGACTACTTCTGGGAGCAGGGGTGGACCGATGGGCTGCCCGTCGTGCCGCCCACCGAGGACGCGGTGCGGGAGATGCTGTCGGCGGTGGACGCCGACCCCTCGCACTCGCTGGGGGTGATGCAGCCGCGCAACTCGCGGGCCACGCTGGAGAAGTTGGCCATCAACGCTGTCATGGCTGGCTGCAAGCCGGAGCATTTCCCCGTCGTGGTGACGGCGGTCAAGGCGGCGCTGCACGAGGGCTACAACCTGGCCGGAACGGCGGCCACCACCGGCGGGGCCAACCAGGTGATGATCGTCAACGGCCCCGTCGCTCCGAAGCTGGGCATCCAGGCCGACGCCGGATGCTTCGGCCCCGGCTTCCGGGCCAACGCCGTCATCGGCCGCGCCCTGCGGCTCATCGTCCGCAACGTCGCCGGGCTGATACCTGGGGAAATGGACAAGGCCACCCTCAGCTCGCCGGGGCGGTACAGCTTCTGCTTCGCTGAGAACGAGGCCCGCAGTCCCTGGGAGCCGCTGCACGTGGAGAAGGGCTACGCCCCGGAGAGCAGCACTGTCACCCTAGCTGGCATCCTAGGCGTCTACCGTATCATGGAGAGCACCTCCGGCACTGGCTTCGGCGTCCTCGGCACCATCGTCGGCAACATGAAGGCGGTGGGCATCGCCAACTACTACCAGCAGGCCACGGGCGGACAGGTGCTGCTGGTGCTCTGCCCGGAACACGCCGCCGAGATCGCCGCGTCGGGCTTGAGCAAAGCCGACGTCAAGGACTTCGTCTTTCACAACGCCCGGATGCCGGTGCGCCAGCTACGGGGAGTGGCCCACTACGGCAACCGCACCTGGCCGGCCTGGATCGACGAGACCAACGACGACGTGATGGTGCCCATCGTGCGCTCGGCCAGCGACGTGGCGGTAATCGTTGCCGGCGGCGACGGTCGGCATTCGGCTTGGATGGCCGGCTGGGGCGTCACGCTTATGTCAACCGAGCGGGTCCCGGAGGCGGGGGAGGAAATTTAGGATTTTTTGGAAATGCGGACAAACCCCTTGCGCGATTGTGAAAAATAGCGCATACTTGCGGGCTGAATGCTTCCTGGTGGTTTTAGCGAGGCGGCCCCACCCGTTCCCATCCCGAACACGGAAGTGAAACGCCTCAGCGCCGACGATACTGCTTGGGTGACTGGGTGGGAAAATAGGTCACCGCCGGGGGGCAATTCTCAGCAACCCCTTCCCAGAAATCCGATACCGGTGCGAGCTTGGCGCGGGGTGTCCCCCGGCCCGGATGGACCGGACTGCCCTTTGAAGTCGACCCAATGGCCCGCCCCCTATGCCGGAGCGGATTGGCGACTTTCTGCTCTCTGTATGGCTTTACACCCTTGGCAGCGCCCCATATAATCGGGCAGTCATCAAGGGTATCTTTATGGCAAGCGCAGAGCACGCCTCGCCTGACATCCCCATCGCACGATGCCAAAGTCACAGGAAACCGGCTTCCTAAGCGAAGCGGAACAACCACATTTTTACACCTCCCCAAGGCCAGGAGCGTTATTATGGGCAGCAGATTCGAGAAGTTCTCGGAGCGAGCGCGGAGGGTTTTGTCGCTGGCCCAGGAAGAAGCCCAGCGCTTTAACCACAACTATATTGGGACTGAACACATACTCCTCGGCCTTGTCCGCGAGACGGAAGGTGTGGCGGCCCGGGTGCTGTCCAGCCTCTCCGTCGACCTCTCAAAGGTGCGTTCCGCAGTCGAGTTCATCATCGGGCGCGGCGAGAAGCCAGCCCAGGGCGAAATCGGCCTCACCCCCAGGGCCAAGAAGGTTGTGGAGTTGGCGGTGGACGAAGCCCGCCGCATGAACCACACCTACATCGGCACCGAGCATCTGCTCATCGGCCTCCTGCGTGAGGGCGAGGGCGTGGCCGCCGGCGTGCTGGAAAGTCTGGGCGTTACCCTCGACAAGGTGCGCTCGGAGACTCACCGCATCCTCAGCCACACCTCGGGCAGCGGCTCGCAGTCGGCCCGCAGCAACACTAAGACGCCGACGTTGGACAACCTGGGCATCGACCTGACCAGCGCCGCCCGGTCCGACAAACTCGACCCGGTGGTGGGCCGCGACCAGGAACTCCAGCGCGTCATCCAGATTCTCAGCCGCCGCACCAAGAACAACCCCGTGCTGGTCGGCGAGCCGGGCGTCGGCAAGACCGCCATCGTCGAGGCCATGGCCCAGAAGATCGCCAGCGGCGACGTGCCCGAGACGCTCCAGAACAAGCGGCTGGTGACGCTGGACATGGGTTCCCTCGTCGCTGGCACCAAGTACCGGGGCGAGTTCGAGGAACGACTGAAGAAAGTTATCGAGGAAATCAAAAGCTCCGGCAACTGCGTCCTGTTTATCGACGAGATTCATACTCTCGTCGGGGCTGGCGCTGCCGAGGGCGCGGTGGACGCTTCCAACATCCTCAAGCCGTCCTTGGCCCGCGGCGAGTTGCAGTGCATCGGCGCCACCACTCTGGACGACTACCGCAAGTACGTCGAGCGCGATCCGGCGCTGGAGCGCCGCCTCCAGCCGGTGCGCGTTGAAGAGCCGACCACCGACGAGACCGTGGATATTCTGATGGGCGTCAAGGAACGCTACGCGGACCATCACAACGTCCTCTACACCGACGATGCCATCCGCAGCGCCGCCAGCTTGGCTGCCCGGTTCATCTCCGACCGTTTCCTGCCCGATAAGGCCATTGACCTTATAGACGAGGCCGGCTCGCGGGTGCGGCTGCGGGGCAGCGTGACCCCGGCGTCGGTCACCGACGCCATGCAAGTGCTGGAATCGGTCAGTCGCGAGAAAGACGAAGCCATCGCCGAACAGCGCTACGAGGCAGCGGCGGAACTTCGGGATCGCGAGCTGCGGCAGCGCCAGGACCTCGACACCCTGCGCAGTGAGTGGAAGGAAGGCAAAGGTAAGGAGCGCTCGGTGGTGACCGATGACGACATCGCCGAGGTGGTCAGTATGTGGACCGGTGTGCCGGTTTCCCGCTTGGCCAAGGAAGAAACCGAGCGGCTGCTCCAGATGGAAAACGACCTGCACAAGCGCATCATTGGCCAAGACGAGGCAATCGTCAACATCTCCAAGTCGGTGCGCCGCGCCCGGGCTGGCCTGAAGGACCCGCGCCGCCCCATCGGCGTGTTCATGTTCCTCGGCCCCACCGGGGTGGGCAAGACCGAGTTGGTGCGGGCGCTGGCCGAGTTCATGTTCGGCCACGAAGACAACATGATCCGCTTGGATATGTCGGAATTCCAGGAACGGCACACCGTGGCCAGGCTCATCGGCGCCCCTCCGGGATACGTGGGCTATGACGAGGGCGGCCAACTCACCGAGGGCGTGCGCCGCAAGAACTACTGCGCAGTCTTGCTGGACGAAATCGAGAAGGCCCACCCGGAGGTCTTCAACATCCTGCTCCAGATCTTCGATGCAGGCACGCTGACCGACGCGCGGGGCCGCAAGGTGGACTTCCGTAACTCCATCCTGGTGATGACCAGCAACCTGGGTTCTGACCTGATCAAACGCGAGACCTCCATGGGCTTCGCCGTCAAGGCCGAGGGCGCCCGCACCGACCAGGGCGCCTACGAGCGTATGAAGGACAAGGTGATGGACGAGGTCCGCCGGTTTTTCAAGCCGGAGTTCCTCAACCGCATCGACTCTACGGTGGTGTTCCATCAGCTCGCCCGGGACGAGATTCTCTCCATCGTCGACCTGATGATGAATCAGGTGCGGGGCGAGTTGGAGGACAAGCAGGTCGGACTTGAGCTGTCCGAGGCGGCCAAGGAATTCCTCGGCGAGAAGGGCTTCGACCCGGTGCTGGGCGCCCGCCCGCTCCGCCGCCTGATACAGAACGAGGTGGAAGACCGGCTGTCCGATGAAATTCTCAGCGGCCGCTTGGGAGCCGGAGACATCGCCTACATAGATATGCAGGAAGGCGTAGTCACAATCACCGCCAAGTCCCCGGCGGAAGTCGTCCTGGAAGAAGAGCCGGCCCCGGCCGACTAGTCTGGGGCGTTTGCCCCACTCATCCGTGCCCACCAAGATGGTGCGCCGAGGCCCAGGGCTTCGCGCACCATCTTTTTTCTGTGCGGCAGCAGGAGGACGTGATGGCGGCTTTAGTCATGTGGGCTCTAGTTCTGGTGGTCTCCGTTTACCTATTGTGGATTATCGGGTTTTTCATTGCAGGCGCGATGGGGATTGGCCCCGTTGAGTCGTTAATGCTGATTTTTATCGTCGGCGCATTCGCGGTCGTCGGGTTATTTGTGGGCGCTCTCCTGGCGTGGCGCAAAATAAAGGCGCGGCACCGGTAGGCCCGGCGTACCAACCAACCTCGATTCCCGCCGGGGCCTGAAGGATTTTACTGACAGTTGCCTGCCGACAGACGACACCCCGCGCCCGTATAATCGCCGTAGAAAGCTTCACCACAGGGAGAAAGCGGAATGGCGAAGGCAGCCAACGGGCGCAGGACAGTCTACTTCTGCCGGGAGTGCGGGCACGAAAGCGCGAAGTGGCTGGGGTTCTGCCCCAGTCCCCTCTGCGGCTCGCCCCGGCCGCTGACAGAAGGCGCGGCAACACCGGCGGCAACCGCGCCCCAATCGCGGCGCGCCGGGTGGGCCGGCGCCTCCGGCAGCGAGATTCTGGAGCTGGCCGAACTGTCCACCGACTCCCAGCATCGCATCAGCCTGCCGTCGGCGGAGCTTAACCGCGTCCTCGGCGGCGGCATCGTCCCCGGAACGGTGGCGCTGCTGACCGGCGAGCCGGGCGTCGGCAAGTCTACATTGCTGCTGCAACTAGCCCACTCGCTGGCGTCGTCTCCCGTATCAGGCTTGGCGCGGTTGTCCGGGCCAGTGCTGTACGTTACCGGCGAGGAATCGCCGGTGCAGGTGAAGCTGCGCTCGCAGCGCATGGGCATCGACGGCAAGGGCATACTGCTGCTGGCTGAAACCGACGTTGACGCCATCATTGAGCAATTGGACGGTAATCAGCCTGGGCTGGTCATCGTAGACTCTATCCAGACGCTACACTCGGAGAGCGAATCGTCGGGGCCGGGCAGCGTGGGGCAGGTGCGGGAAGCGGGACTGCGGCTACTGCGCTGGGCCAAGACGCAGGGCAAGCCGGTGTTCGTATCCGGCCACATGACCAAGGACGGCTCGCTGGCCGGCCCTCGTGTGCTAGAGCACCTGGTGGACGTCGTGCTGCACTTGGAATCGCAGGAATCGGGAGGGTTCCGGGTGCTGCGGGCGGCCAAGAACCGCTTTGGCTCCACTGACGAGGTGGGCGTGTTCCAGATGACCGAGCGGGGAATGGACGATGTGCCTGATCCTTCCCGCGCCACGCTGTCGCAGCGTGCCGGACCGCAGCTCGGGGCCATCGCAACGCCGGTGCTGGAGGGCAGCCGCGCCCTGCTGCTGGAGGTGCAGGCGCTCACCAACTTCTCGCAGCTTCCGGCTCCGCGCCGGGTGGCCAACGGAGTGGACTACAACCGCTTGCTGATGCTGACCGCCGTGGCCTCGCGCCGCACCGGGCTGGAGTTGGGGGGGCAGGACGTAATCGTCAACGTGGTGGGCGGCTTTCGGGCCACCGAGCCGGCGGTGGACCTGGCCATCATCCTCGCAATCGCGTCGTGCTACCGCAATGCCTCGCTGCCGTCCATAGCAGCCTTTGGGGAGGTGGGACTGAGCGCCGAGTTGCGGGCCGTACCGCAAGCGCAGCGGCGGGTCAACGAGGCCGCCCGCCTCGGCCTCACCCGCTGCATCCTCCCGGCCACCGCGCTGGCCGACGTGGAGGCCCCGCCGGGGATGCGGCTGACAGGCGCCGAAACCGTAGGAGCCGCCATCCGCGCCGCCCTGACGCCGCCAGAGGACGAGGTGGATAGAATGTTTGCGGGGGAGAACTAAAAACATAGAGGACACTGGGATTTTTAGACCCTGTGCCCTCTGTGTTTAGAGACTATCTCAAAACGTGGCACGGCACCCAACCCGTCATTCCCGCGAAGGCGCCGTCATTCCCGCGAAGGCGGGAATCCATGGGCTTTGGTCAGCGATGCCAGTATATCAGGAGGGCCAGTTGATTTTGAGATAGTATCTTAGTCTTGACTCAGCGCGGCCTCGTGTTCGTGGGTGAACTCGTGGTCTTCGCAGGCGACCCAGCGGGAGCCGTCTTCGTAGACTTCCTTCTTCCAGATGGGGACGACTTCCTTGATGCGGTCCACGGCCTTGTGGCAGGCGTAGAAGCCCTCCTTGCGGTGGGGCGAACCGACGGCCACGACCAGGCTGATTTCGCCGATGCCCACGATACCGGTGCGGTGGCCGATGGCGATTTCGTCCAGCCCGAACTCCGCCATCAACTCTTGGCGAACCTCTTCCAGCTTCTTGACGGCCATCTCGTCGAAGGCTTCGTACTCCAGCGTCAGCACACCCTTGCCCTCGAAGTTGTCGCGAGTGGTGCCGAGAAAGGTGACCACCGCGCCGTTGGTGCCGCGGCGGACGGCGGAGGTGAATTTGTCCGGGTCAAGAGTCTGGGCGGTCAACTCAATCATGCTACCCTCGCGCAAAGTCCAGACTATGGCTGAAGTCTCCGGCACAGCGGGGCTATCCGCCGCTGACCGGCGGTATGAGGCAAACGTCGTCTCCGGGGTGCAGGACGGTCTCCGGCTCGGCATAATCGGCGTTCACCGCGACCACGATTTTCACTTCCGGCGGGGCCAGACGCGGAAACATCTGCCGCACTGCATCGGTCAGGTCGGCCACGGTGGCGCCGCCGGATAGCTCCAGCGGAAAATTTTTCGTCCCGGCCCGCTCCCGGTACAGGGCGAACAATCTTACAGTCAGTTGCATGGGTTGATTGTAATGCGGATTGCCGCCCGGCACAAACGGCCTACGCCCTTTCTTTCCAGATGATGGGGCGTCTCAGGAACAGTACTCCCCTGCCGTACTGGCTTCCTTCGATGCAGGCCAGGCCGTCGTGTTTGATGGTTACCTCGCCCCAGCCCATTTTGCGGTCCACCAACCGTTTGGGAGTTGCCTTGCCGCATGGGTGGGACAGTTGTCCGGCGCAGTAACCAACGGAAAGCGCCGCTAGTGCATCACCAAGCCGCCGTCTACGTTGAAGGCCTGGCCGGTGATGTTGCGGGAGCCGGGGCCGGACAGGAACCGGGCCATCGCCGCGATGTCCTCGGGCGTGTTGGGGCGACCGATGGGGATGCGGGAGTCGCGGGCCTGTTCCAGCTCGGCGATGCTCATGCCGGAGGTCTCGGCGCGGCCCTGCATGGTCTCGGCGGCCATGTCGGTCAGCGTCGAGCCGGGGCAGATGGCGTTGACGTTGATGTTGTGCTGGCCGAGCTGGTGCGCGGCGATCATGGTCATCGCCAGCACCGCGCCCTTGCTGGCGGCGTAGGCGGCGTTGGAGGTGCCGGAGTAGCCCTTGCCCGCGATGGAGGCGATGTTCACAATGCGCCCGCCGTCGCCCTGGGCGATCATCTCGCGGGCAGCGCGCTGCATACAGAAGAACACGCCCTTGGCGTTGACCCGGTGAATACGGTCCCAGTCCTCTTCCTCCACGTCCATCACGTACAGGTAGCGGGTGACGCCGGCGTTGTTGACGATAACGTCGATGCGCCCGAAGGCGTCCTTAGCCTGCCCGATCATGCGGTCGATGTCGGCCACGCTCCCCATGTCGGCGTGGATGGGCAGACTCTCACGGCCCAGCGCCTTGACGGCGATGCTGGTCTCCTCGACGTTCTCGGCGTTGATGTCGGCCACGGCGACGTTGGCCCCGGCCTCGGCCAGTTGCAGCGAGATGGCCCGGCCCATGCCGCGCCCCGCGCCGGTGACCACCGCAATCTTATCCTGAAGCTCCATGCCGTCCTCGCTTATCCGCTTGTTATTGCATTGGGGTTATTCTACACTCCGTGGAAGAGGTGGGAAACATGACCCAGGGAAAGTATCATCAGAGGGACTGGATTATTCTGCCCGGGACTACCGTGGGAGGTGAGGTGGGTACGTTTAAGGCTGATTTCGCCATACGCAAAAATGCGGATTCCGAGCGCTCCACGGTTTTGAGCGGTGTCGTTGATACTGGGGCGTCATACACGGTTGTCCCATCTACGATTTTGGATGCCTTGGGCGTCGAGCGAGAGCAAAGCGTCAATTTCACCTTAGCCGATGGCTCTAAGCGCGATATGGACATCGGATGGGTGCAGATGGAGCTGGAGGGCCGGACAGGGCACGTCTATGTTGTTTTCGCGCCGGCTAATAGCCCAATTCTTCTTGGAGCGATGGCCTTAGAGACGTTTGCTCTCGCAGCCGACGCCAAGAACCGGCGTTTGATTCCTGGCCAAGCAACCCTTTAGTAGCTAAGTCGGAGGGCATCATGGCTGAAACAAGAGTTGACACCATTGTGCGCGGCGGGCAGGTCGTAACCTCGTCGCAGGTACTGGACGCCGCCGTGGCGATCCAGGGCGACAAGATCGTGGCAGTGGCCCCGGAGCACCTGCTGCCCCCCGCCGACCGGGTCATCGACGCCGAGGGCAAGTTCGTGTTGCCGGGCCTGATCGACGCCCACGTTCACCTGGACGGGCATGACGACTACGCCCTGGGCGCGCGGGCGGCGGCCCACGCCGGCATGACCACCCTCATACCCTTCGCCAACTACACCCTAGACGGCGACGAGACGCTGGCGCAGGCCGGCAACCGCATCCGCGAAGAGATCAACGCCTCGGCGGTGGTTGACTTCGGCTTCCACTTCATCCTCCAGAACCGGCCGTCCATCCTGCGGTCGCTGCCCCAGGCCATGGAGATGGGCTTCAAGTCCTTCAAGATGTTCATGACCTACAAGAAGCGGCCGGGGCGGATGTGCGACGACGACTACATCTGCGAGGCTATGGAGATGGTCGCCCGTGGCGGCGGCGTACTGCAACTGCACTGCGAGAGCGGCAACATAATCGAGTACCTGGAGAACAAGCTCATCGCCGACGGACACACTCACCCGGAGTTCTTCCCCGTCGCCTGCCCCGACTGGGCCGAGGAGGAGGCCATCAACCGAGCCGTGGCCATGAGCGCGGCCACCCGCTGCCCGACATACGTCGTCCACCTGAGCACCCACCTGGGGCTGGAACGCATCAAGCAGGCGCAGGCGAGGGGCCAGCGCATCTGGACCGAGACCTGCCCTCAATACCTGCTGCTCTCCGACGCCGAGATGAGCAAAGTGGGCCCTCTGGCCAAGATCGGCCCGCCCCTGCGCCCCGAAGACGGCCCCGACCGCGACGCCCTGTGGGCCGGGCTGCAGCAGGGCCACATCTCCATCGTGGCCAGCGACCACTCACCCCACCCGCAGGAGCTGAAGAAGCCGGGGTGGGAGAACATCTTCGTGACGCCGGACGGCGCGTCGGTGCCCTTCGGATCGCCCGGCATCGAGACCCTGGCGCCGCTGATGTACAGCGAGGGCGTGGTCAAGCGGGGGATGCCCATCTGGTGGCTGGCGCGGACGATGGCCGAGAACCCGGCCCGCGTCTTCGGCCTCTACCCCCGCAAGGGCGTGATCCAGCCCGGAGCCGACGCCGACCTGCTGATCCTCGACCCCGGCGTGGACCGGGTAATCACAGCCGGAGACCACATGAGCAACGCGGGCTACTCACTCTTCGAGGGCTGGGAGATCACCGGCCGCCCGTGGATGACCCTGCTACGAGGCCAAGTCCTGCTAAACGACGGCAAGCTGGAGCAGCAACCAGGCTTCGGCCAGTTCATGGAGTGCGAAGGCCCGACCACGCCCTTGGGCGGGGCGGTGAGCTGATGCAGGCACTAGGGAGTGTCGTCATATTCACCGTCATTCCCG
Source organism: Dehalococcoidia bacterium (assembly GCA_965249355.1). GTDB lineage: Bacteria > Chloroflexota > Dehalococcoidia > Lucifugimonadales > UBA3495 > VXOI01. The sequence continues at coordinate 164,366 of CBDFLW010000004.1, read as the reverse complement.
CGAAAGCGGGAATGACGGAAACAGACGCTTGGAGACCGATATTCTTAATTTGACGACACTCCCCAAGGCCTCCGCTAGGGGATAGGGGTGTCTTTTGGTATCTGCCATGCCGGACTTAGCGTGGCTTTCGCCTTCCTGTCTCTCACCCCTTGAAGTGCGGCATCACCTCGTTGCTGAGCAGGCGTAGGGAATTGACTACGCGGTCGGTGGGGATCTGGCCGCCGTAGTTGACCTCCATCACCACCCCGGTCACGCCCAGCTCTTCCTGGTAGCCCTTGAACGTGTCCACGATCTTGGCGGGGGTGCCGAACAACACCCGCTCCTCGAGCACCTGCTCGTAGGGGGCGGCGGCGATGCGGCGCATCCGCTCGGCGGTCTCCGGGTTGGCCGCGGTATGTATCAGCTCGGTGACGGCGTACTGGATGGCCCCCAAGGCGCTGACGCGGGGATCCTCGTGGGCTTTCTCGGTGGTTTCGGCGCAGTATACCGGGACGCGGATGGCGATGTCCGGAGTTCCCAAGAAGCCCGACTCCGCCAGCTTTTCGCGGTAGAGGGCCAGCCGCTCCTTCAGCGCCTCGCGCCCTGTGTTGGCGCTGATGAAGATGGGATGCCCCATCGCGCCCACCAGCGGGAAGGTGTCCTCGCCAGCCACGGCCACGCGAACAGGGGGGTAGGGCTGCTGGTACGGCTTCGGCGTCACGGTTACGTCGTGGAAGGAGTGGTACTCTCCCTCATGGGACAAGCTGTCCTCGCGCCACGCCTTCATGATGATTTCCAGCGCTTCCAGGAAGCGGGGGCGGCTCTCGGAATAGGGCACGTTGTAGCCTTGGTAGTACTTGGTCAGCCCGCTGCGGCCGATGCCGAAGTCGAAGCGCCCCTTGCTGATGTGGTCGACCGTGGCCGCTTCCTCGGCGACGCGCAGGGGGTTGGTCAGCGGCAGCACCTGCACGGCCAAGCCGGTGCGGATGCGCTCGGTGCGGGCGGCGATGGCGCTGGCGATGACCATGGGCGATGCCAGCACGGCCCGCTCGGGGCTGAAGTGATGCTCGGCCAGCCAGACGGTGTCGAAGCCCATCTGCTCGGCCTCGGTAATCTGGGCGAAGGACTCATCGAAGGCCTCGGCCTGCGAATTGCCCTTGCGAACGTGGAAGTCGGTAAACATTCCGAAATTCATCAGCAATCTCCGGGAATAACCTGTCGGCTTAAATCGTGCGAAACTAAGGCGAGTTTAGTGGCCTGCGGGGGCAGCGTCAATCGCAGTCGCCCCCGCTCACCGTCAGCGGGGCGCGGTTGAGTTTGAAGTAGGGGGCCAGGCACTCCGAGGCGTTGTGCAGCTCGAAACCGACCACGCTATATTTTTTGATGTAAGCCTTGTTCGCATATCCCAGATGTGCTACGAATCCGGTTCCTACTTCCAATGACCGTTCTGCGGCGCGTCCGGTGCTTATGGTCAGGATGTCCGCACTCTTGTCATAGTCTGCCCGCAGAGGCGCCATATCAGAGGCAGCCTTCCATGAGTCGAGGGCATCCGATTCATTCACGGCGCAATAAAGGTGAGTTCGGAAATTTCGATTTCCCGGCCATTTGCGGACATATCGGGCCGCTGTATCTGACCGTCGGAGGCGGGTGCAGTGTCCGGGTGCGGAAGGTGAGTTCGGAAATTTCGATTTCCCGGCCATTTGCGGACATATCGGGCCGTTGTATCTGACCGTCGGAGGCGAGTGTAGTGTCCGAGTGCGGAAGGAGAGTTCGGAAATTTCGATTTCCCGGCCATTGTCGGCCATTTCCGGCCGTTGTGTCCGAGTTGGGTTTGGAATCGGGGTTGCGCTTGGTGATCCTGGAGCAGGGAGTCTTCTTTTGGTTTTCAGGCATCAAACATCGCGCGGCCTCAGTGGCTATGTGGTTTTGGCCCTGGTGATATGGGGAGCGGTGGGCCATCTGTATATAATAGTACAGGTGTTCTGTTAACTTGGCAAGTGGGAGGAGGCGATAGCGTTCCGAATTAGGTGGTCGGGACGGGTACCCGACATTAACACCCACTACCCCTGGATTCCCGCTGATTCCCACTTTCGCGGGAATGACGGACCGTAAGCTGCCATACCACCTAAACTAAATTGGAACGCTATCTCGCAGAGCAGCGCCGCAGTCTGGTGCTACACCGGCGGGCGGCGGGTGTGCCAGGCGGTGGCCTGCTCGTAGGCGTGGCCGGCGCGCAGGACGGTGCACTCGTCGAAGGGGCGGCCAGCGATTTGCAGGCTCAGGGGCAGCCCCTCGTCGCTGAAGCCGCAGGGGACGGCCAGGGCCGGCAGATTGGCCAGGCTGGGAACGGTGGTCAGGAGGTAGGGGGTGCGGTTGACGTTCTCCCTGCCGGTGATGGTCGGGTCGGGAGCCAGCGGCTGCGCCGGAACGCCCGCCGTGGGGGAGAGCAGAAGGTCAACCGTCTCCAGCGCCCGGAGCATCTCCGCCCGTAGCAGTGTCCGCAACTGGATGGCCTTGTAGTAGTAGGTGGCGGGCATTATCGCGTTGACCATGTAGCCGATACGGTTGTCGTGGCCGATGTCCCGCGGACGCTCCCGCAACAGGTTGCGGTAGGTCGTCGGCGCCTCGACGCGGATGCCGCCGTTGATGGGGCCGGCGTAGGCCGCCATCGGCACCGACACCTCCTCCACCTCAGCGCCCAGCTTCGACAGCTCGTTGGCGGCGGCGAGGATGGACTGTCTTGTTTGGGCATCCACCGAGGCGGCGTACAGCACCTCCCTCAGAATGCCGATACGCAGGCCGCTCACGTCGCCGGTCAGAGCGGCGCGGTAGTCTGGGGGCGCCTCCTGGCTGGTCAGGCGGTCCTGGGGGTCGTGGCCGGCGATGGCCTGCAACATGATGGCGCAGTCCTCGACGGTGCGGCCCAGGGGGCCGACGGTGTCCATGGAGCGGACGCCGGGCATCACCCCGTACCGGCTGACCCGTCCCCAGGTTGGCCGCAGCCCAGCCAGCCCGCACCAGGCAGCAGGGAAACGCACCGAGCCGCCGGTGTCCTCGCCCAAGGATGCGGCGCACATGAAGGCGGCGGTTGCGGCCCCGCTGCCACTGCTGGAGCCGCCGCTGGAGCGGTCGCGATCCCACGGGTTGCGGGGCGGGTCGAACTGGTGCGACAGCCCGGTGGTGGCGAACTCGGTCATGTTCAACTTGCCCAGCAACACCGCCCCGGCTTCCTTGAGGCGGGCGACTACTGTGGCGTCGTACTCGGGTACGAATTCGTCAAACACCGGGGAGCCGCCGGTGGTGCGGATGCCCTCGGTATACATCTGGTCCTTGACGGCCACGGGGACGCCGTGCAGCGGGCCACGATAGTTGCCGCCGGCAATCTCAGCCTCGGCGTCCTTTGCCATCTGCCGCGCCAGGTCGCCGGTCACGGTGAGGTAGGCGCGAATGTCGGCATTCAGCGCGTTGATGCGGTGCAGGTAGGCCTCGGTCGCCTCGACAGGCGAGACCTCGCCGCTACGGATGAGTTCGCCCAATTCAGCCACGGTCAGGAAGGGAATATCTGCGCGGTCCATTAGCTCGACCCCCAAAGCGATGTTGGAATCATAGGCGCGGGCCATCGGGCGGTCAAGGCGCGGCGCGGGGGGTGGCAGGATTATGGATGCTCCCTCTCCTTATGGCAGGGGGAATAATTCGCCCGCGTCAACCTGCGGGTGTGCCTTCGGGTGCTACAATTGGGCGACGACTGCGAAGAGGTATTCGGATTCGGAGGCGCGGCTATGGCTACGTTGGTAACCGGGGGAACCGGGTTTGTGGGGGCGAACATTGTCCGGGAACTGGTCAGGGCGGGGCACGAGGTCGTCAGCTACGACGTCGCTCCCGCCGACGCACTGGTGCGGCAGTTCATCGCGGAATGGGAGGGCAGCATCACATTCGCTCAGGGCGACATCCGCGACCGGGAGGCGGTGGCAGCGCTGGCCCACGGACACGGCATCGACGGAATCATCCATGCCGCCACCTACACAGTGAACCAGCGCGCGCTGGAGGTCGAGCGGGCGCGCGACGTGGTCGGCATCAACGTCGAGGGGCTGGCCAACGTGCTGGAGCTGGCGCGGATTGCCGGGGTGAGGCGGGTCGTATATGTCAGTTCCGGCGCCGCCTACGGGCTGGCGGCAGGCACCGACCAGACCTACAGCGAGGAGATGCCCGTCGCCCCCGATTCCATGTACGGCATCACCAAGTACGCCGGGGAACTGATCACGCGGCGCTACGGCGAGCTTTACGGCTTCCAGTCGGTCAGCGTGCGCTTGAGCACACCCTACGGCCCCATGGAGCGGGTCACCGGCCACCGCGCCGTCATGTCCGCCCTTTACCAGTGGACCGGGCAGGTGGCGCGCGGCGGGCCGCTGTCGGTGCAGGGCGATTCCTTTGACCCGGAGGACGGGCGCGATTACACCTATGTGGTGGATACCGCCCGCGGGTTGCAGGCGATTCTCGACGCGCCGGTACTGCCCCACGACCTGTACAACCTGACCACCGGCGCCTGGATAACCTACCGCGAAATCCTGAACGCGCTGTCCGAAGTCGCTCCGGGCAGCGGCACCGTCCCGGCGGGGTCGGCGGAGAGTGCGGCGGCAGCGGCGCGCGCCTCCGTGCCGTCGCGAGGGCCGCTCTCCGCCCACCGGCTGAGGCAGGACCTGGGCTGGCAGCCGGCATACGACCTGCGCTCCGGCCTGGCCGACTACCTGCAATGGCGGCGGGAGTCGGGGTTCAGCGGGTGACCCTCGAATTCCCTCTCCCTCAGCAGGAGGGTTGGTATGGAGGGGTTGCTGGATAAAGGTTGGGAATGTCGAGTGGAGCCGAATGGCAGCAATAGGGAGACTATGAATATCGAGCGGTTCACGATAGACGTTCCCCAAGCCACGCTGGACGACCTCGCGGCGCGGCTGGCCGATACCCGCTGGCCCGACGAAATTCCCGGCATGGGGTGGGACTACGGCACGAACCCGGCCTACTTACGGGAGCTGGCGGAGTATTGGCGGACGGAGTACGACTGGCGGGCGCAGGAACGCGCGCTGAATCAGTTCGACCACTTCCGCGCCAACGTGGACGGGCTGGGCGTGCATTTCATCCATGCCCGCGGCATGGGCCCTAATCCCTTCCCGCTGATTATCTCCCACGGCTGGCCCGGGTCGGTGGTGGAGATGCTGAAAATCATCCCCATGCTGACCGACCCGGTGGCCCACGGCGGCGACCCTGCCGACTCCTTTGACATTGTGGTGCCGTCGCTGCCGGGCTACGGGTTCTCCGACAAGCCGTCTGAAAGGGGCATGAGCAACACACGCATCGCCGGGATGTGGCACGCGCTGATGACCGAGGGGCTGGGCTACCGGCGTTTCGGGGCGCAGGGCGGCGACTGGGGCGGAATGATCAGTTCGCGCCTGGGCTTCGACTTTCCCGAGTCGGTGGCCGGCGTGCATCTGAACCTGATGACCGGCGTTCCTGCCTTTCGCGGCGCCCCCGATCCTCCGCTTACGGAGGCGGAGCAGAAGTTCCTGCGCCAAGCCCGCCAATGGTTCGAGGACGAGGGCGGCTACTTCCACATCCAGCGCACCAAGCCACAGACCTTGGGATTCAGCCTGAACGACTCCCCGGTGGGCCTGGCGGCATGGATTATCGAGAAGTTCCGCACCTGGTCGGACTGTAACGGCAACCTTGAGAACAGTTTTACGCGGGACGAGATGCTCACCAACATCATGGTCTACTGGGTAACACAGAGCGCCGCGTCATCAGTCCGGCACTACTACGAGAACCGGGCAGACAACTGGCGCTTCCAGCCCGGCGAGCGAGTGGCCGTACCCTGCGCCGTGACCCTGTTTCCAGTAGAGATCGCCCGCCCTCCCCGGGAGTGGGCCGAGCGCACCCACAAGGTGCAACGCTGGACCGAAATGCCTCGCGGAGGCCATTTCGCCGCCATGGAGCAGCCCGCCCTGTTGGCCGAAGACATTCGCGCCTTCTTCCGCCCGCTGAGATAGTCACTTCGCACTTGGCGAGGGGAGAAATTCAATCTGCCTCCGGGAGAGGGTCAGGGTGAGGACGCACTCCCGATTTCCTTTATAATGCCCTTGCCAACGCTTTCAGGAGCCATGCGCCTATGACGCTTCCCTATCAGTTTCAGGTTGACCAGCGCGTGCGGATTCGCAGGCGAGGCGGCGGCAACTACCGTCAGCCGTCGGAGAGTTCCCGGGGCACGCTGGGCACCATCGCGCCGCAGATGACCGACGACTGGTCGGGCACCAAGCTGGAGTTGGATTCCAGCATCCCCAACGTCTACTACGTGACCCTGGACAACGGCGCCACCGAACTCATCGCGGAGGACTGGCTGGAGCTGGCTTCCAACGAGGCGTGACCGGGCCGCCGCTTTTCGCTAAAACTGACTACCATAAAGGAGTGTCAACATGGATTTCGGACTTGCAGACAAGAAGGCATTCGTAGGAGGAGCCAGCCGCGGCATCGGCAAGGCCATCGCGCTGGAGCTGGCGCGGGAGGGCTGCGACGTGGTGATTTCGTCGCGCACGATGGCTGACTTGGAAAAAGCGGCCCAGGAAATCGCTGAGGAGACGGGGCGGAACATCATACCCATCGCCATGGACGCCACCAGCCGCGAACAGGTTGACCGTGCGATGGCCGAGGCCGCCGAGCGGCTGGGCGGGCTGCACATCCTGGTCAACAGCGCGTCGCTCCCGGGCGGCTCTGCCAGCGCCGTCGGCCCCATCGAGACGGTGGACGAGGACGCGCTCATCAGCGATTTCGACGTTAAGTATGCGGGCGCGTTACGATCCGCACGGGCGGCCATCCCGTTCCTGAGGGAGCAGGGCTGGGGCCGCATCGTGAACATCAGCGGCGGCAACGGGCGCACCGCCGGCAACCTGAGCGGCGGCGCGCGCAATGTCTCCATGGTCCACCTGACCAAGACGCTGGCGATGCAACTGGGGCGGTTCGGCATCACGGTCAACTGCATCCACCCCGGCACCACGCGCACCGAGCGCACGCCGGGGCTGCTGGAGGCCCGCGCCGCGCAGTTGGGCGTCAGCGTCGAAGAAGCGGAGGCGCAGGACTTCTCCCCCGATTCGCCGCGCGGCAACCACATCTGCCGCATGGTGGACGCCTCGGAGGTCGGTTTCCTGACCTGCTACCTGGCGTCTGACAAAGCCTGGGCCGTAACCGGCGAGGTGATCGCCGCAGGCGGCGGCACCGGCGCCGCGGTGTACTACTAGGGGCAGCCGGATTGGGCGCGCTGCACACCAACCGGGACAGGGCCAGCTTTCCAGCATCCGAGGGGGAATTCCTTGAGGAGCCTAGCGGGTTGGGGCTTTGAGGATCAGCGCAGGCGCATCGGAAAATCGGCTTTTTCAGGGAATGCAGCTAATCAACACCACCCAATTCATAGCCGACTGCCTGACCCAGACGCACCTGCGGCTGGTCGAAACGTGCGACGGCCTCACGGCGGAGCAGATGGCGTGGCGGCCCGCGCCCACGGCCAACAACATCGGGTTCATCCTGTGGCACATGGGACGCCACGAGGACAGCCGCGTCACGGCCTGCGCCTGCGGGTCGCCGGGCCTCGAGAGCGACCTCTTCGAGAGCGACCTGTGGGTGACCGGCGGCTGGTATGAGCAGTTCGGCCAGCCAGTTACCGCGCCCGACCCCGGCGACCGGCTGGGGCTGCGGAGCCTGACCATACCGGGGCCGGAGGTTCTGCTGTCCTACTTCAAGGCGGTCAACGAGCGCACGATGCGGTTCATCGCGTTGCTGAACGAAGCGAGGCTGGAGGCATTCATAGCCCCCAACGAGCCGCGCCAAACAGTCGGCGGTGCGTTGCGCCATATGATAGTCCACCAGAACAACCACCACGGCCAGATAGACTACCTGCGCGGCTTGCAGGAAGAGGACTGGGACCTGCCGCGCGGCACCGGCGGCATCCTGCCCAGCCGGTCACCCTAATCGGGAACGCCACCATCCGGGGGAAATATGACCACAACCACACGCGCCATCGGCCAGTCCGTCGTCCGTGGCGAGGGACCGGACAAGGTTACCGGGAAGTCCATCTACGCCGCTGACGTGTCTCTGCCGGGGATGCTGTGGGGTAAGGCGCTGCGCTCGCCCTTCCCCCACGCCCGCATCGTCAGCATCGACACGTCGCAGGCGAAGGCCGTGCCGGGCGTCCGCGCGGTGATTACCGCCGTCGACCTGCCCGGCTCGCTGGTGGGCCGCCGCTTGAGGGATATGCCGGTGCTGGCCCGCGACGTGGTTCGCTTCGTCGGCGAGAAGGTTGCCGCAGTGGCCGCCGACAGCCAGGAGGCCGCCGAGGAGGCCCTGCTGCTCATCGACGTTGAGTACGAGGAGCTGGACGCGGTCTTTGACGCTCACGAGGCAATGGAGCCGGACGCTCCGACGCTGCACTCGGAGATGTCAGGCTACGAAGGGCTGCCGCAGCCCGAGGCGGACATCAACAACGTGTTCGCCCACATCACCTGGGGCCAAGGCGACATGGAGCAGGGCTTCGCCGAGGCTGACCTGGTGTTCGAGCACACCTTCAACGCTCAACTGATGCATCAGGCCTACATCGAGCCGCACGCCTGCGTGGTCAGCGCCAGCCCCCTCTTCCCTTCCGCTCACGACGGGGGGAATACAAGGGCGGTGGAAGTGTGGGTCAACAACAAGGACCCCTACGCTCTGCGCGAGCAACTGGCCGCCGTATGGGGAATGGCCGAGGAAAGCATCGTGCTGCACCCGTGCAGCATCGGCGGCGACTTCGGCGGCAAGGGTTCGTTCATGGACGTGCCCCTGTGCTACTACCTGTCGCTGCATTCCGGGCGTCCGGTCAAGATGGTGATGGACTACATCCAGGAACTGATGGCGGCCAACCCGCGTCACCCGGCGGCCATGACCATCAGGAGCGGCGTGAAGCGCGACGGGACGCTGGTGGCGCGGCAGGCGCGGGTGGTGTTCGACAGCGGGGCCTACGGCGCCTTCAAGCCCACGGTGTACCTGCGCGGCGCCGACCACCTTTGCGGCGTCTACCGCATCCCCCACGCCCGCATCGACAGCTACATGGTCTACACCAACAACGTTCCCAAGGGGCACATGAGAAGCCCCGCCAAGCCGCAGGTGGTGTTCGCCGTCGAGTCGCACACCGACCTCATCGCCCGCGAGCTTGGCATGGACCCATACCAGTTTCGGCAGATGAACCTGCTCCGGGACGGCGACGCCTCGCCTGTGGGCCACGTCTGGCAGGACATCCGCGCCGGGGAGACGCTGCAACGCGCCGCCGAAGCCGTCGGCTGGGAGACCCCCAAGCCGGAGAGGCCGGGAATGCTCACCGGGCGCGGTCTGGCCATCACCGACCTGTCGCAGGGAGTGGGGCGGTTCGCGGCCAAGGTGAGCATGGATGCGTCGGGCCATCCCACGCTGCACATGGCCTTCTGGGACACCGGCACAGGCTCCCATACCGTGCTTCGTCAGATGGTGGCTCAGGAGCTGTCGGTGCCGGTGGACGAAGTGGACATCGAGTTGCTGGACACGTCGGAGATGCCCTTCAGCTCCGGCTCCGGCGGAACGCGGGTGACCTACACCGCCGGGCGGGCCGTGGTGGGCGCGGCCCGCGAGCTGAAACGGCAGCTGATTCGCGCCGCCGCGCCGCTGCTGGACTCCCCTGAGGAGGACGTGTCGCTCCAGAGCGGGCGGGTGGTGGTCGGCCCGTCGCCGCTGCGTCCCGCCTACTACCGCACCATCAACATCGGCGAGGTCGTGGCCCACGTTGGCGACGGAACCATCGTCGCCGAGTACGAGTTCGCTTCCGAGCCGCCGGACATGACATCCTTCTGCGCCCAGGCCGCCGAGGTGGAGGTTGACCCGGAGACCGGCGCGGTTACGGTCAAGCGCCTCGTCTCCGCCCACGACGTGGGCGCGATTCTGAACCCCCTGATGCACCAGGGCCAGGTCGAGGGCGGAGTCATCCAGGGCCTGGGCTACGCGCTGATGGAGGAACTGCAAACCGAGGACGGCCACATCTCCACCCTGAGCTTGGGCGAATACAAGATACCCACCATCGCCGACATCCCCGAGCTGGTGACCGTGCTGGTCGAGGGCAGCAACGGCCCGGCCCCCTACCGCAGCAAGGGCATCGGCGAGAGCGCCAACATCCCCGTCGCCGCCGCCATCGCCAACGCGGTAGCCGACGCCATCGGCGCCCCGGTCCCCGGCCTGCCCCTGACCGCCGAGAAGGTGCTGCGGGCACTGCGGTAGGTGCAAAGAGCCGGGGCGTATAATCGAAAGAAGTGGTTCGCAGCGTTAGATATGAAAGAGAAGGGATCCCGAATGAAGGCAGGGTCGGGCCTGGTGGAATTGAACGCCGGTTTTAATCCACAGGCACGACTAGACCCGAATCTCCGCAACCGCCCAGCCTCATGAGTATCGCTGTCACTTGCTTCCACACTCCAACCTGCGAGGTCCGGCCATGATTGACTTGCTCATCACCAACGGGATGGTTGTTGACGGCACCGGCAGCCCCGGGTTCTTCGCCGCCGTTGCGGTGGAGGGCGACCGGGTCAGCATCCACCGGGGCGACGTGTCCGGGCTGGAGGCGGCGCGGACCATTGACGCCACCGGCTACGTCGTCTGCCCCGGGTTCGTTGACCTGCACTCCCACGCCGGGCTGACCATCCTGGGAGAGCCGCACCACGACCCCAAGGTGCGGCAGGGGGTGACCACCGAGCTGGTGGGTATCGACGGAATCTCCCACGCGCCCTTCAAGACCCGCGAGGAGCTGGAGCGGTACATCTGGCTGGACTCGGGGCTGAACGGCTACCCGCCCCTGCCCGCCGACTGGCTGACCGTGGCGCAGTTGCTGGACAAGTACGACAACTCGGTTGCCATCAACATGGCCTACATACTGGGTAACTCGCCCGTCCGCATCTGGAGCGTCGGATGGAACGACCGTCCGGCCACTCCAGCCGAGATGGAGGACATGAAGGCCGTCACCCGCGAGGCGATGGAGGAGGGGGCCTGGGGGCTGTCTACTGGCTTGGACTATCCGCCCGGCTCCTACGCATCCACCGAGGAATTGGGCGAACTGGCCGGGGTCGCCGCGCGGATGGGCGGCCACTACCACACCCACACCCGCGCCAGCCTGCGCTCGCAGGGGCTGATGGCGCCGTGGGAGGAGGCGCTTCAGATTGGGCGGCTGGGCGACTGTCCCGTACACCTGACCCACTACCGCCAGGGCGCGTCCGGCGTCGGCAGTCATCTCGACTACCTAGGGTTGGTGGAGAGGGGCCGCGACGAGGGCATGGACGTCACCTTCGACTGCTACACCTACCCCTACTCCGGCACCACGGTGACCATCGGCCTGCCGCACTGGGCCAAGGACGGCGGCCCGGAGCGGCTGATGGACGCCCTGAGCGATCAGGATGACCGCCAGCGCATGAAGCGCGAGCTTTCCCGCGACCGGCTGGAGAACAACTGGCTCACCAACTTCACCCAGCCGCAGAACAAGCAGTACGAAGGTCGTCTCATCACCGACATCGCCGAGATGCGGGGGCAGGACCCAGAGGACGCTCTGTTCGACCTGCTGGTGGAGGAGAACCTGGGCATCTCCACCGTGGGGCTGGGCACCAACGCCCAGACGCTGTACGCATTCGTGTCGCACCCGGCGGGCATGATCGCCAGCGACGCCATCCTGTTCGGAGAGTACCCCAACCCGCGCAGCTACGGCTGCTTCCCCATCGTGCTGGCCGAGTTCGTGCGGGCCGAGCAGCACCTGAAGCTGCCCGAGGCCATCCGCAAGATGACATCCTTCCCGGCCCAGCGCCTGGGCCTGCCTGACCGGGGCATCCTGCGTGACGGGTTCAAGGCCGACATCGTCGTCTTCAACCCCAGCACGGTCAAGGCTCTGGCCACCAAGGAGGACCCCAAGCAGTACCCCGTCGGCATCGACTACGTAATTGTCAACGGACAGGTCGTGATTGACAATGGCGAGAACACCGGCGCCCTGCCGGGCCGCGCCCTGCGCCGGGGCCGAGCCAGCACGTAGCGATAGCGGGCCGTGAGCCGGAGTGGTTGCGAGTTGAACGGTGCCGGAAGAGGCCGATATATTCGTCCGTATTGGGCGTTGGTCGCGCTTGCCTTGGTGTTGGCGGTCGCCTGTTCAGGCGGCGCGGAAACTGGAGGATCGCAGAGCGGGCAAGCGGGGGCTTTTCAGGAAGGCGAGAGGCTCTTCAACGACAACTGCGCCGTCTGCCACGGCGACGCCGGCGCAGGGACTCAGGTCGGGCCGCCGCTGGTTCATCCCATTTACAAGCCCGACCATCACCCCGATTTCTCTTTCCACAACGCCGTGAGGGACGGGGTCAAGCAACACCATTGGGCATTCGGAGATATGCCGCCCCGTCCCGGCCTGTCCGAGGACGACGTGGACAACATTATCTCCTACATCCGCCAGTTGCAGGCAGGGCTATCTCGTCTCGACTGAGCAGGCCCCTAAAAGATAATCAGGAGGAGTCGAGTTCCCGCCCGCTTCTATAGCGGAAACGCCGCCTCCAGCCTGTGCGCCTGCTCCGGCGTCAGCCGCCAGTCCGAGGCCCCGCAGTTCTCCTCGGTGCGGGCTACGCTGTTGGTCTTGGGGATGACCACCACCGGGGTGCGGGTCAGGCACCAGTTGAGGGCCACCTGCGCCGGGGTCTTGCCTGTCTCGCGGGCCACGGATTCGAGGACTTCCCAGTTCCTGCCTGCCCGGACCCGGGGACGCACGGCCAGGGAGCCGTCGGCCAGCGGGGTGTAGGCCATCACCGTAATGCGGTTCTCCTCGCAGTAGGGGATGAGGCCCCGCTCGATGCTCCGGCGCTTCAGGTTGTACAGCACCTGGTTGCAGACGATGGGGTACCTGGACATTGCGGCCTGGGCCTCCTGCATCTCCGCCACCGAGAAGTTGCTGACCCCGATGTAGCGCACCATGCCCCGCTCCACCAGCTCCTCCATCGCCCGCATCGTCTCGGCGATGGGAACGTTGTGGCTGGGCCAGTGAATCTGGTACAGGTCTATCACGTCGTCGTTGAGCAGGCGAAGGCTGTTCTCGGCGGCCCGCAACACCTGGTCGTAGCGCAGGTTGCTGCCCAGCACCTTGGTAGCGACGAACACCCGGTCGCGGATGCCCCGGACAGCCTGGCCAACGGCGTCCTCGGTGCGGTACATCTCGGCGGTGTCTATCAGGGTCGCGCCCAGCTCGATGCCCCGCCGCAGCGGTTCCGGGCCGCCCCGGTACTTCCAGGTTCCCAGCCCGACCTCGGGTATCATCACGCCCGTACGGCCCAGTTCCCGGTATTCCATCGACGCTCTCCGGCTGGCAGGATGCAGGATGTTCCCGGCTATGTTATACCAGTCAGGTCAATCATATCGGGCCACGGCCCGGAGGTGTAGAAGTGGAGTTCCAGGACTACGAGAATTTCGTGAACAACAATCACCGTGGAGTCATCACCACCTACCGGCGCAACGGCGCGGGCCACACCAGCATCGTGGTCTGCGGCGCCTACAAGGGCAAGGCGGCCTACGTCATCGTGTACGGCAGCTCGATCAAGGTCCGCAACCTGCAACGCGACAAGCGCTGCACCGTCATGGCGGTCAGCGAAGACTGGCGCAGTTGCGTCTGCGTCGAGGGCACGGCAGAAACGATGGACTTCCGCAACACCGACGCCGAGACCATGCGCGTCGAGCTGCGGGAGGTCTTCCGGACCTGTAGCGCCCACGGCGACCACTCCGACTGGGAGGAATACGACGAGGCGATGGTCAAGCAGGACGCCGTAATCGTTCTGGTAGAGCCGGAGCGCATCTACGGGAGAATCCGGGGGTAAGGAGTGAACCCACTGACCGCGGAGCGACCGATGCTCCGCGGTCGATACTCATCTGAGGAAACTAAGCGCCGTGCCGCCGAAAGTAAGGGAAGCAATTAGCATCGTCGAGGGTGGCGGTGGGAAAACATCCGCCATATTATTCAATTCCGCTTGTATGGAACAGCGGCGGATGGATGCTATATTCCCGAACCGGAGGCTTGGGCGGAGATCGTCGAAGTACCCTTGCCCGTGCCAGTCGAAGGCATTCCCGCAACCGGAGCCTAGCCCACCGCCAGCGATGCGTCGGCCAGGCACACCAGCTCGCCGCGCTGGTTGGTGCCCCGGACGCGGCACTCTACGAATCCCCGGTCCTCCTCGCGCCGCCGCCCTGTCACTTCGCCGTCGAACGTCACCGTGTCTCCGCTTCGGAAGGGCGTGATGGCCCGCATCAGCAGGCTCCCGCCGTTGTAGAACGCCTCGGGCGGAAACGATAGTTGCAGCATCTGGTCCACGTAGGACATGGTGGCAGGGCCCGAGTTCACCGTTCCGCCGAAGATATTCTGCCGCGCGAACTCCTCGTCGGTGTGAATGTTGCTCTCGTTGGACCGCCCCGCCAGCCGGAAGGCGCTGCGGCGGTTGATGATGTCCTGGCTCTCGGTGATGCTCAGTTCGGCCAGCGCCGTCCCCTCCACCGCAGAATCGAAATCCAGCAGACGACGCGCATCCGTCCGCCCGGAGCCTGCCTCTCCCCCGGATCCTGCGGAAGAACCAGCGGCAGCCGGCACCTCCCGCTGGCCCCTGGCGTAGTCGAAGATGCAGGTGTAGTCGTACTCCACCGCCGTCTCGCCGCGCTGGTTGACGCCCTCGACGCGGAAGGTGACGAACCGGCTGCCTCGCCGCTCGTACTTCTCCAGCGTGCCGCGACTGCCGGTGATGACGTCGCCGGCGCGGACGGGCAGACGCCAGCGAATCTCACATTTGGCGAAGGGCGTCTGCTTCCGGGCGGTCTTCGACTGCTCCTGGGCCGTGAACCCGTTGGCCTCGGCGATTTCCTCCCGCAGCAGCGGCGCGTAGGCCAGCACCATCGTCGGCATTGCCAGTGATGCGCCGGGGCCGAAGTACCGGTCGTCGGGGTTGAGCGCAACCTCCGCGTACCCGGCGATGTTCCCGGCGGTAATCTGCACCACCGTCTCCGCGCCAAACTGCCCCGGCTCCACCGCGTCGAAGTCCCAGAGCCGTTCCACCATTTCAACCATAGTCGCGCCTCCGCGCCGGAGTTAATTGCGTAAAGGATACGCCAAGTTGGGGATACGGGGAAACGGGCGGCAAACAGTGGTATCGCAGTTCGCCGGCCAAATCTCGTGATTCCCGCTTTCGCAGGAATGACGCAGGCCCATTGCCAAAGTTGACTACCGGCTAAACAGAAATTACCATAATCTTGATACTGGATATTGGGTTGGAATAGACGAACCGGGTTGTAGGGTTAGAAGATGCAGGCCGTTTCGGAAATCTTGCCGAGAACAAGCCCCTCTGTTAACGACGTTCCCGAGTTCCGCGACCTTTCCTATCCCGCCTACCGGGCTGAACTGCGGGCCCTGCGTGTGCATCTCCTGTCGTTACAGGAGTGGGTCGTGTCTGAGGGTGAACGGGTGGTCATCGTTCTTGAGGGCCGCGACGCCGCCGGCAAGGGGAAACTGTCCGCCGGGATTACTCACTACCTCAACCCCAGGTCTGCCAAAGTCATAGCCCAGGGAACCCCCACGCCCCAGACGATGCGCAACTGGCTGGGCCGGCATTACAAAATGATGCCTGAAAAGGGCGAAATCGTGGTCTTCGACCGCTCCTGGTACTCCCGCGCCATGATTCAGCCGGCCATGGGCTACTGTACCATGCGGCAGTACCACTACTTTATGAACCGGGTGAACGAATGGGAAAGGAGCCTGGCGGATGAGGGTGTAACCCTGATAAAAATCTACCTGTCGGTCTCCCAGGAAGCCCAGGACCTCCGGTTCAAGCTGCGGGTTACCAGCGACCTGCAATACTGGAAGTATTCCGCCAACGACCGCATGGTCGCCGAGCGATGGCAGTTGCTCACCTACTTCAAGGAGCGGATGTTTTCTGTGACCTCCACCGAATACGCTCCTTGGGTCGTGATCAGCTCAGACAACAAGCAGCAAGCCCTGCTGAACGCGATTCATTGTATACTGGAGCGGTTCGGCTACGAGAAAAGCGGGCTGATTCACCCCTCGCTGCAAGCCGAGTCGGAAGCGCAGCAGGAGTTCCTGGACCTGCTGGTGGACGGTGTGCTTTTTACCGGGCTAAATAAAGAACAGGTGGCGATATTGGAGCGGATTCGCATACATGAATAGAGATGAGCTGCCCAAGATGGCGGCCGCCGGTGGCCTGGTGCTTGCCGGCGGCCACGCATTGCTGATCAGGAAGCATCATTTGTGGGACCTCCCCAAGGGCAAACTTTCGGGCGACGAAAGTCCGGAAGACTGCGCACTGAGGGAGATTTCCGAAGAAACGGGATTGAACCCCGACTTCCTCACCATTCGAGCCCCCCTCTGCCGCTCCAGCTACATTTCCTTTTATTCCTACGGGCCGGTGAACAAGACGGTGGACTGGTTCCTGCTCGACTATGCCGGCAAGCTCACCGACCCGTTGTCTCCTGAACTGTCCGAAGACATTGACCTGTGCCAGTGGGTCGCCGCCTGCGACCTGCTGAAGACCACCCACGCCGCCCGAGAGTACCTGCGCCCGGTGTGGGATGCCATCGATCTGGCGCTGAACCCCTCGGCGGCAAGATAGCAGGGCCCACGGCCTAACCCGGCTCCTTCGTTCCCCGCACTAGCCTTCTATCTGCTATCATTGCTGCATCGCTATGCGATGGACTTTTCCTACTCCGATCCCATTCCGACCAGGACGAGGCTAGAGATCATGCCAGGCCCAGATTTGAAGGCCGGATTGCGGGGCTGTATGGAGACCGTGGTGAGCGAGGCCAATGTTGCCCCGCACGTGCCCAAGTTCAGCACCCCCTCAATGATCCAGTTGATGGAACAGGCGTCCATGGAAAGCGTCGTCGCCCATCTGTTGCCTGGAGAGACCACCGTCGGGTTCGAGGTGAACGTGCGTCACCTTGCCCCTGCGGACATCGGAGACAGCATCCTCGCCTGCGCCGAAGTCACCGAGGTTGACCGCAACCGGCTGACCTTTCGCGTGGAGGCGTTCCACGGCGACCGCAAGATCGGCGAAGGCACCCATCGCCGCGCCATCATCCAGATTCCTTCCTGAAAGCCCTGAAAGTGTGCCCCGGCCCTCCTTCCCGGTGCCGTAAGCGCCCATTGAGAGCTTTTGCACTTCCGGTGTGCTAAAATCCGGTTCGCGCCGCCGGTTCGTTGGTCGGTGCGTCGGATGTCGGTATCTTGGCCTGGCGTCCCACACTATTGATGAATTTCGATGTTGTCCGGGAGCAGTGACTATGGCCAACATGGAGCACGTTCAACTGGTAAGGCGGGGTCGGGACCACGTCGCCCGCTGGCGTGAAGCCAACCCCAACGAGTCTCTCGACCTGAACGCGGGCTACATGAGCTATGTCCGCGCTCCGCAGGTCAACATCAGCGGCGCCGACCTGCGCCACGCCGACCTGATGGGGGCCGTCATGCGCCGGGCCAATCTGTCCGGTTGCTTCCTGAATCCCTGCCACCTGTACCATGCCGACCTGCGCGAGGCAGACTTGACCAACGCCATGTTCAACGGAGCCAATATGCGTGGCGCAGATCTGCGGGGGGCCAATCTTGCCGGGGCAGACCTGGACCGCGCCATCCTGTCTGACGCCAACCTGAGCGGAGCCGATCTGACTGGCGCAAACCTCGCCCGAACCAGCATGATAGGTTCCAATCTGAGCGGCGCGAACCTGACCGGCGCCAGCTTCGCGGGCGCTGACCTGGTGCGCTCAAACCTGTCTGATGCGAATCTGGACGATGCAGACCTGTTCCAGACCCGAATCTGGGGCTGCAACCTGGACGGAACGAACCTGGCCGGAGCCGGCTTGGGTTACACCGTGTTCCAGGATTGCGACCTGAGGGCCGCTGTGGGCCTGGAGCAGGTGCGCCACGATTCGCCCAGCAGTGTCGGGGTGGATACCATCTACCGCTCCGGCGGCCTGTTGCCCGCTGCCTTCCTGGCCGGGGCGGGCGTTCCCGACTCCGTGGCCGTGCTCCAGGACACCATCGCCTCGGCTCCGCCCGCCTTGACCGAGTTCTACATTTCCTGCCGGGACGACGACGAGGAATTCGCCCGCCGGTTGAGCGACGGCCTGAACGCCCTGGGGGTGAACAACTGGGTTTTTTCCATACGGGTGCGCGGCAGCGCCCTGGTCTCCCGGCTCAGTTCCTCGGACCAGGAGGAGGTGGAGCGGTGGATCAGGAACTACGACAAGATGATAGTCGTCGCCTCCGCCCGCGCGATGGACACCGAAGCCATTCTCAATGACATCACCGCAGCCCGCAACAAGCAACAGTCGGCCGACCGCTGGCTCCTCTATTTTGTCGCCCCTGACGATGGGCTGATGCGTCCCGGCAGCCGCGCCGCCCGCACCATGGCCGCCGAGAACATCATCTTCGACCTGCGCCAGGGAGACTCGGCCACCTACGAGGCGGAGCTGGCCAAGCTGGCCGATGCCCTCAAGCTGAACCAGCCAGCCAGCGCCGGCGTTCCGGTGGTGGATCTCCAGTTGTAGCGCTCTGCCGCCGGTTTCGCGGATAAGAAAAGGGGCAGGGTTGAACCCTGCCCCTAATTAGTTCCTTGGCGAACTATCCGGTTCAGTCTACGTAAATGTAGTCGCCGTAAACGCCATGTTCCCATCTGTCGTAAGGCCAACTCCAGGAATCTACTCTCGCGATATACCAAGTGCCGGTTGGCCAGCCTTCGTCTTCAACGTTCCACTCCCGCCTCATGGTTCGTTTTTCGTTTGTAGGGAGTGCATCATTATGGTAGTACTCCCTGATACAGAATCAGGTGCTAGAAGAAGGAATCCAGCCATCCCGACCGTGGACATCCATAAAAACAGTCGAGAAACCTTCGTCAGCATTATTCAGACTCCCTTGTCGGAATATAGTCAGGCGGCGTTACCGGCGGATAAACCAGCTCAGTCGTCGGGGGAATTGGGGGCAATGTTGTTGGTGTTGGCTTTGCCGTCGTGGTATCTGGTAGATCAGACGTAGGGATAGGATTATTGATCCATTCTGTTCGCTTTCCTCCCCAATAGGCTTCGTATGTTTCTGAATCGGCAATTATGGCTCGCTCCTTTCCGAGTTGCTGGAACAAGAACCAGAACACGTTGGTTTGTTCTTCTCCTATTCTAAAACGGCCAATATATCCAGCAAGCCAAGCCCATTCACCCTTATAGATAATCCTTGCGCTATTTGCTCCAAATGGTATATCAAGAGGAAATGAGTAATCAAATGGCTCTGGAGTTACTCCGATGTGAGGGATGTACCTTGGACCTCCTGCCAGACCAAGCACCCTAATGTGCGCCTCTTCCGGAAAGAATATTTCTTGCACAACATGGATAATAGGGCTGTTATAGTATTCACTAAAATCGTAACGGTACTCAAGACGATAAGGATGCGGCAAATGCTTCCCGTTAAAAGTACCTTCCAATTCCCACAAGATAGATTGTAATTCCTCGGAAATGATACCTCCCGGCAACAACACCGACAAGTGAGTGACAACAAAAGAGTCGTCATCCAACGGCTCCCTGGTTGGCGTAGGTACGACGGCAGGGTGCGTTTCGGGCTGCTGCGCAGTAGTAGCGCAAGCCACTGCGAAAACCAAAACGGCGACGCAGGCGGAAAGCGCTCTTAACTTCATCCTCTACGTCTCTCTTCTTGCACTGTTATTCTTCGGCTACAACAAAGCTTTCCTCTCCCAGCGCGTCGAACAGGAACCGGAAAGTGTCTCTATCGCCATCAGTGATTTGGAATGCCCCTGTGGATTCAGGAACCAGGGCAACTTCGCCATTCTTGACCACAATGTAGGCTGGTCCAGTCACATACTTGTCTGATGAAGTGTCCGTCTCCTGCGGAGTTTCGTCTTCCTCAAGCAACTCGTCCAATTCTGCTCTCCCTCCGGGAGAGGGTTAGGGTGAGGCGTCCCTCAGGTATCGCGGGAATAATGAAGACCAACCCACCTTGACTTGTTTCAGTGGGAAGGTTTTTGCCGCACACCCTCTCCTAGCAATCGCCTGCCAAGAGCCGGTATGGGTTCATAGTAATGAAAAGGGGCCGGCATTTCGCCGGCCCCTGGAACTCCGTGGGTACGGTGCAGAAGCGAGGGCTAGATGTAGTCTTCTTCCTGCATCATGCCGATGTTGTCGCGGGACTGTTGCAGGCCGCGTGCGACCTGATCCCGGAACGAATCCAACATGTCGTCGCTGATGACTCCGCCGTTGTCCATGGCCTGCTGGCGGAAGTTGTCGAAGGCGAACTCCTCGGTGTCGCCGTGAGGCATGGCCGAGAAGAACTCGCGCTCGAAGACCGGCATTTCGCCGGGGCCGAAGTAGCCCTTGCCTTCGAGTTCGTAGCCTTCGAGGTCGTGGGTGCCCTTGCCCAGCACCTGACCGGTAGCGGCATAGTGCTCCATGACGGTGGACATGCCGTACTTCTGGATGGGGCAGACCTTCATGCAGATACCGCAGCCCAAGTAGCGGGCCATGACGGGGCGGCAGCGCTTGAAGTAGAGCTTGTTCTTCTCAATTCCCCGCCACCAGATCTTGTCGCGCATCAGGGCGCGGCCCGGGCAGCGGTTCACGCAGACCTGGCAGACCTGACAGAAAGCGTGGATGCCGTAGTCCACCGGCGAGTCATGGGTGACGTTGGCGTCGGTGGTGATGATCATGATACGGCAGCGGGAGCCGACGTGCGGGGTGAGCAGGTAGCCGCAGGCGCCCAGGGAGCCGAGGCCGGCAGCGACGAACATCGGGATGTAGGGGCCGGTGTTGTCGTTGGGGCTGTGGACCTGCGCCCGGTAGCCGAGACCCTGAACGAACTTCGCCATTTCCAGACCAGCCGCGCCCTCGGTGCGGTAGGTGCTGGAGTGGACGATCTCAGCGTCGATGCTGGGAATGGTCTGGGTGGGCTCGAAGTCCTGCTCGTAGGCCAAGCAGATGGCGTGGGGGAACTTGACCCAGTCCTTCTTGCTCTGGTAGGTGTAGCGGTGGTCATAAGCGGTGATGCCGACTTCGATGTAACCCAGTTCCCGGGCCTTGTTCTTGATGGCCTCGGTTACGTCTTCGCCGGTGGCCTCGGCCGTGGGTTCCTGGTCGCCAGTCATGCGGGCGGCCAGAATCAGCGGCTGATTCAGGCGGTCGTGCTCCTTGCGGATCTCACGCATCTCGACGTGCTGGTCGCGAATGCCGTTGGCCCAGTCGCGAGAAGCCCGCTCGGTGATGTTCATGGTTTCCAGGGGGTATTCCCTGGCGTACCAGTCAACTTCGCGGCCAGTGAGAGGGATACCGGGAGTGGTTTCCAGCTCTTCGGGAACCTGAATGGTAACGGCCTCTTCACCGAGGTACTTGCCAGGCCGAACGACCTCATGGCCTATCTTTAGCATACCTTCCCTCCAAAATGTGTTACGCAGGGCAATGCGGGGTTTGCCTTATGCGCAACAATAACGCTCTACCAATTTGGTTGTCAACCCTTATGCTCACCCGATTTTCATATTCGATTGCGGCATACAGATTAACATCCACCGGGATACGATACGACTTCCGTGCATTGAATGAATGAGTGTTCTTGAATTCGTCGCGTTTGCGTTTTTTTTCGCTGCGGCGATTCCGGCTACCCGCCCGTCCTCCGCGCAATCATTGCCGTGGCCAAAGGGCTGGCGCCGGAGCGCACGGTGACATCGACCAGGGATGGTTGCCCCGAGGCCAGCGCGCGGCCCACCGCAGCAGCCACTTCGCCCGGTTCCTCCACGTGCTCCGTGTAGCCGCCGATGGCCTCCACCACCTTGTCGTATCGGATGTGCCGCAGGTCGGTGCCAACGGCCCGTCCGTAGTAGGCGACCTGGAAGGTCTTGTCGATCCCCCAAGTGGCGTCGTTGCCCAGCACGGTGGTGATGGCCAGGTTGTGACGGATGCAGGTGTCGTACTCCATGGAGTAGAACCCGAAGGCGCCGTCGCCGATGAACACCAGCACCTTGGCCTCGGGATGGGCCAGCTTGGCGGCCATGCCGTAGGGGATGCCCGCCCCCAGGTGGCTGAGCGGCCCCAGCCGCATGAACCGTCCCGGCTTCCGCGCCTTGACGTAGGCCCGGCCCCACTGCACGTAGTCGCCGCCGTCGAAAATGACCACCGAGTCCTC
Organism: Dehalococcoidia bacterium; assembly: GCA_965249355.1. Classification (GTDB taxonomy): domain Bacteria; phylum Chloroflexota; class Dehalococcoidia; order Lucifugimonadales; family UBA3495; genus VXOI01. The sequence goes on along the minus strand of CBDFLW010000004.1, from coordinate 142,135 downwards.
GTCCAAGTGCTTTTCCAGCCCGGTGTAGACGTCCAGCGGGTGCATGGGCGACTCGCCCGTGGCTTTGCTGCGTAGTTCCTCGTCCCAGGCGTTGCGGTCCTGCCGCAGCTGGTCAACCCAGGCCGACTTGTCCTCGCTGCTCGCCGCGGACGCCGAGATCGCCGACGTGAGCTGCTGCACCACCGCGCCCAGGTCGCCCTGGATGCCCACGGCCACGCCCCGGTTGCGTCCGATTTCCGCCGGGGACGGGTCAACCTGTATCAGCTTGGCGTCGGCGGAGAACACCCCGCCGTAGCGGTAACGGTGGTCCAGCCGTTTGCCCAGCAGCAGAACCACGTCGGCCTCCCGGAAGCGCCGGGCCGTGGGGTTCAGCGCGCCATCGGCGTAACCGAAGCACAGCGGATGCTCGTCGTCCAGCAGCCCCCGGGCTTGTTCCACGGTGAAGACGGGGATGCCGGTGGTCTCGGCCAGGGTCTCCAGTTGCTCCGGCGTCACCGAGTAGCGGGCCGGGTTGCCGGCGATGATGACCGGACGCCGCGCTCCGCGCAGCAGCGCCGCCGCTTCCTCTATAAAGGAAGGATCGCCCTGGGGCCGTCCGGTGGGGCGGTATTCCTGCGGCAGGTACTGCGGCAGGTCCTCCTCGCTGATTTCCGCGTCCTGGAGGTTGATGGGCAGGGTCAGATGCACCGGGCCGGGGCGCCCGGTGGTCGCGGCGCGAAAAGCCGTCGCCACGTATTCGGGGATGCGATGGAGGTCGTGAATCAGCCACGACCCCTTGGTAACCGGCGCGGCCATGCTCACCTGGTCAATCTCCTGAAAGGCGGCCATGCCCTTTTCGGGCAGCTCGGCGCAGCCCGCCACGAACACCACCGGACTCTCCGAGGTGTAGATGGCAGGCAGGGCGGAGATGGCGTTGGAAAATCCCGGCCCGCCGGTGAATATCCCCACCGCCGGCCGCCCGGTGATGCGGGCGTAGCCGTCGGCCATGTGCAGCGCCGCCCCCTCGTGCCGGGTGTCAATGAACTCGATTCCTTCGTCCGCCGCCGCGTCCACCAAGGGCAGGATGGTGTCGCCGACGATGGTGAATACCTTCTCGATGCCTTCCTGCTTCAGGCAGCGGATGAACAGGTGCCCGCCGGTAAGTCTGGCCATAGCGCCTCCGGGAGATGCAGTAGTATGTAACCTTAATGTGGCAGGGGGCCCGGCTGGTCTCCATGCCGGCGTCAGCTTACTTTAAATTGACGAATTCCGGCAAGTCTTTCGCAACAGGGACAGGGCAATCGCGTCTTAATTTCTACAGGTTGGGTCGGAGGAGCGGACATTGCCGGTTTGCAGAGGCTGATTGTTCGCTTTTCCTCTCATTTCCGCTCATTTCCCACCATTCCGGCCTGGGCCCGCTGGTTCAAGGCAGACCCGCCGGGATCTCACACGGCTTGTGTATGCCATCCGTTATAGACATAGCATTAATGCTAGAGAGGGGGCACCAGGCTCCGCAAGGGGCAAATGACACCGCTTATTCGTCCAAATGCGATTGCCCTGCGACAGGGAGACGCACAGGGCCTTTTCCTTCGGGGACGCCTCCACTCTTACCTCCAGGTGAGGGATAGTGAACAATTAACAAACCCTGCGGATGGCGCGGCGAGCCTTGGGAATGACGGAAACAGATGCTTGGAGAATGATATTCTTAAATTGACGAAACTCCCTTATGGATAAGGCCGGGAATATGCCCGGAACCCTCTACGTCGTTGGCACGCCCATTGGCAACCTGGAGGACCTGTCGCCCCGGGCGGCGCGCGTGCTGCGGTCGGTCGCGCTGGTGGCGGCCGAGGATACGCGGGTCACGCGGCGGCTGCTGAATCACCTGGGAGCGCGGCCCCGGCTGGTCAGCTTCAACGAACACAACTGGCGGAAACGGCTGGAGCCGGTGTTGCAGGCGCTGGAACAGGGCGACGCGGCGCTGGTATCCGACGCCGGTATGCCGGGTATCAGCGATCCCGGCCGCGAGTTGGTGGCGGCTGCGGCGGCGCAGGGAATCCGGGTCGAGTCGGTGCCGGGGCCATCGGCGGTGACCACGGCGCTGGCGGTCTCGGGGCTGCCCGCCGACGCCTTCCTGTTCCTCGGTTTTCTGCCCCGCCGTCGCCGTGAACGGCAGGAGAGCCTGCGGGAAGCCGCCGCAAGCCCGCTTACGCTGGTGCTGTTCGAGGCCCCCCACCGGCTGCGGGCTGCGCTGGAGGACATCGCCGGCACGATTGGCGAGCGTCCCATCGCCGTGTGCCGCGAGCTTACCAAGCTGTACGAGGAGGTCTATCGCGGCACCGCTTCAGGGGCGCTGGAGCATTTCGATTATCCACGAGGCGAGTTCGTCCTGGTGCTGGCGGGAGCAGCCCCGGAAGACGCCCGGCCCGGACTGGCGGAGACTGACGAGGAGGAAGTCCGCCGGTTTCTCCTGGAGCGCCGGGCGGCCGGAAGCCGGTCGCGGGACGCAGTGGCCGAGGCCGCCGGCCAATTCGGTATTCCGAAGAACCGCGCCTACCATCTCTGGCTGGAAACCCGGAGGCCTGACGGGGATTAAATGCAGGGAAATAGCCTTTGCTGAGGGCCACGCGGAGGGGCTTTCCCCCCGATTTCTGCAATGTAATTTTGGTCTATCTGCGGACATGATTATTCTTAATAATGATGATAAACTGGCTCTTTAATCCGATTAGATGATTAAACGGGGCGACATTTTCTCTTGTTGCGTCTGAACATATTCGGCGGGCGCGGCGTCTTCTATGGCTGGTTTCTGGTTGGGCTGAGTGGCTTCACCATGGTGCTGGCCACTGTGCCGCTGTTCCACGCTATGACCGTCTGGGCCGTCGCTCTGAAGTATCAGTTCAATTGGACCAACACCCAGTTGGGCTGGGCCTTGACGCTCACTCGCGTCGAGGGCGGACTGATGGGGCCGCTGGAGGGCTACCTCACCGACAAGATCGGCTCTCGCCGTATGGTGTTCATCGGCCTTTGCATCCTGGGCGGGGCCTTCATCTTCTTTGGCCAGGTGCAGAATCTGTGGATGTTCTATCTGGCCTACGTTCTGATGGCTGTTGGGCAGGGACTGGGTAGCTGGATTCCGCTGATGACCATGCTCAACCGCTGGTTCGTCCGCCGGCGGGCGTCGGCTATCGGCTGGTCCAACGTGGGCAGCCGGGCCGGGGCGTTGCTGTTGATTCCCGCCATCGCCTGGGCCATAGACCCTGATTATGACCGGCTGGGCTGGAGCATGACAGCCACGATTATTGGCATTGTCATACTGGTGGCCGCCGGCCCCATTTCCCTGCTCCTGCGAAACGACCCCCAGAGTTATGGGCTGCTGCCCGACGGCGCCGGAGCCGGCCCGAGCCAGTCTGCCCGGCCCGTCCAGGAGTCGGCCCGGTCCCAGGAACCCGGCATGACCGCCACCCAGGCGGTTCGCACCCCCGCCTTTTGGCTTATCGCCTTCGGCCACGGTTTCACCTCGATGGTGATTCTGGCCATAATGACCTACCTGGGCTTATTGATGGTGGACAAAGGGTTCCGTCTGCTGGACGCGGCGTTGGTGGTAACGGTCTACACCGCCGTGGCGATGGTGTTCCAGTTGGTGGGCGGTTACGTGGGCGATCGGTTGCCCAAGCAGTTGGCCTTGAGCTTCTTCACCATGTTGCAGGCGGGCGGCGTCATGGTGCTGGTGTTCTCCGACACACTTCCGATGTTCTATTTCTTCGCCGTGCTGTTCGGCATGGGTTTCGGCGGACGCAACCCGCTGACCGTGGCAATACGCGCCGACTATTTCGGCACGGCGTCCTTCGGCAAGATTCTGGGCCTGTCCACGGTGCCGATGAATGCGCTCCTGCTGATTGCCGCGCCCTTTACCGGCTGGATGTACGATACCCAGGGCACCTACGTCAACGCCTTCCTGATACTGGCTGGCTTGAATGTCCTCGGCGCCCTCTGCTTCCTGGCGGCGCGGCGCCCCCAGATTCCCATGCCCCAGGTCGCTCCGGCCCCCCAGAGCGCAGACTAACGCTCGGCGCCGGTCATTCCTGGGTGTAAGGGAGACCGCCGGCTTGCGGGGCGCGAACCGGGAAGGCTAAAGCAGCCCGGCGTTGGCGAGGAAGGCTTCCAGCAGGGAGGTCATCTGCCGCTGGTGCTCCGGCGCGAACTTGGCGAACTCCCGCAGGTTGCGCGCCGATTCCTCTACGGGGTTAAAGGCGGCGCCCATCAGGTCGTAATCGTCGGAAAAGACCCGGTCCCACACCTTCAGTTCGTCCAGCGTCAACTGCGGCTCGAACTGGAAGGCGTAGGACTGGCCGTAGCGGAAGGCCATGTTGATGCGCCGAAACCCGCCGTCGCGGCCCAGCATATCGCCCTCGGCCAGTCTTGTAGCGCCCTCGGGTACGGTGAAACACTCGCCGTGCAGCGTCGGGACCAGCGGGTTGACGATTGCGCCGAACACCGGGTCGGCGTCGCCCTCCGCGGTCACATGTATCTTGCGCAACCCGAACTGGTAGCCGCCGCTGGGTTCCACCGTTCCGCCCAGGGCCGTAGCCATCATCTGCGCTCCCAGGCAGACGCCGAAGAGGGGCTTGCCGAGGGCCATTGCGTCTCTCATGTACTCGCGCTCGCGGTGCAGGGCCGGCAGGTCGTCGTTGACCGACATCGGCCCGCCGAAGGCCATAATCAGCTCTACCTCGTCCGGCGGGGGCGCGTCGAAGCGGTCATACCGGGGCGCGGACTCGAAGATGTTGCAGGCGATGAACTCGAACCCGCAACGCTCCAGGATGGCCCGGAAGTTCCCGCCCATCGTCTCCGCCTCGTGATGCCGGATGATTAGCGCCCGCTTCATTTCGCCCTCCGGCCAACCCCGAGTGTGTCCGGCCAACTGTATCACACGCCGGACTGTCGGCCTTTACGCCTGATGGTACAATCGGGGCCATAGTGCATTACTCGACTAACTGCTCAGATAATTGGCGGCCCGGAAGGACCAGCTTACAAAAAGGATGTTCACATGGTTAAGATGACCGGCGGACAGGCACTGGTGAAATCGCTCTACCGAGAGGGCGTGCGGGTAGTGTTCGGGCTTCCCGGAGTGCAGCTTTACCACGCTATGGACGCCTTCTACGACGAGCCGGGCATCCGGTTCATCACCACCCGGCACGAGCAGGCCACCGCCTACATGGCCGACGGCTTCTCCCGCGCTGGCGGCGGCATCGGGACCGCGCTGGTGGTGCCGGGGCCGGGGCTGCTCAACGCCACCGCCGCCCTGAACACCGCCTATGCGGCATCCTCTCCGGTGATGATAGTGTCGGGCCAGATTGAGCGCGACTTCATCGGCGTCAACCGCGGAATGCTCCACGAGGTGGACGACCAACTGGACATCATGCGCACGGTCACCAAGTTTGCCCGCCGCGCCATGGACCCTGCCGAGGTGCCCGACACGGTGCATGAGGCTTTTCATCACCTGAAGAACGGACGGCCCCGCCCTGTCGAAATCGAGATTCCGCCGGAAACGCTGGCCGAGGTGGGCGACACCGAGCTGCTGGAGCCGGAGGCGCCCCGCCCGCTGGCTCCCGACGCCGGGCGCATCGCCGAGGCGGCGCGATTGCTGGCTGGGGCGGAGAACCCGCTCATCTGGGCCGGTGGCGGTACCATTTCGTCCGGCGCGTCGGACGCCGTGCGCAGGCTGGCCGAGCATCTGCAAGCCCCGGTCATCGCCACCGCCGAGGGCAAGGGCATAATTTCCGACCGGCACCCGCTGTCGCTGGGGTCGCTGTGGCTGCGCAACGACACCGTGGCCGGCGAAAACAGCAGCCACGACCTGGTGCTGGCCGTGGGCACCCGCCTGGCCTTCCCGATGTGGCTGGGCGGTCAGCAGGTGGTTCAGATAGACGCGGACGAGCAAGAGCTGGGCCGCAACTACGCCAACACCTACGGCGTACACGGTGACGCCCGGGTGTCGCTGGAGGTGCTGCTGGCGGAGGTTTCCAAGATTGCCCCGGCCCGCGCCGACCGCAGCGCGGAAATAGCGGCGGAACGGGCGCAGCGCGAGGAGGCCCGCATCGTAGTGGAGCCACAGGAGTCCCTCCTGGCCGCCGTGCGCTCCGCCATGCCCGACGACGGCATCCTGATCGCCGGTATGACGCAGTTGGGCTACTACAGCCGGGCCTACTTCCCGGTCTACGAGCCGCGCACCTTCATCACGTCGTCCTATTCCGGCAACCTGGGCTACGCCTATCCCACGGCGTTGGGGGCCAAGGTGGCCCAGCCCGAGAGGGCCGTCGTTGCGCTTTCCGGCGACGGCGGCTTCCTGTACAACTCGCAGGAGATGGCCACGGCGGTGCAGTACGGCATCAACGCCGTGGTGGTGGTGTTCAACGACAACGCCTACGGCAACGTGCTGCGCGATCAGCGCAACCGCTTCACCGGGCGCACCATAGGCGCCGAACTGCACAATCCCGACTTCATGAAGCTGGCCGAGGCCTACGGAGTCAACGGCGTCCGCGCCGAAACCCCCGAGGCCCTGGAAACGGCCCTGCGCCAGTGCATAGCCCACAACGGCCCGTCCCTCATCGAGGTCCCGGTGGGGCCGATGCCCACGCCCTTCGAGCGGCTGGGTTAGGCCCTCCTTCTCCAGGGAAATGAAGGATCAAAAAACGCGGCGTCCGTCGTCAGGACTGTCGCAAAGTCAATGAGAATTCGTTGGGCAGCGGGTGGTCGAGCCACTACACAGCCCGTCCACTCCGACAACGGAAACCCGTTCATCCTTCGACAAGCTCAGGATGGACGGGTTTTTTCGCTTGGCGCTTCGGTGGTCAGACGTCCCCAATGAGCGGATTCAGGGTAAACGATTCGGGCAGCGCATACCGGGTTGCTACGGCGTTGCTACGGCGCCTGACAGCCTTGACTATTCTTTGGGGGGCGCCACAAAAATGTCGTCGCCCTCGACCTGTACCTGGTAGACCTTGATGGGAGAGTCGGCCGGTGGGGTGAGAGGCTCTCCGGTGGTTACGTTGAATACTGCGCCGTGCAGGGGGCATTCCACTTCGGCGCCGTTCAGGTCGCCCTCGGACAGGGAGGCGTAGGCGTGGGAGCAGATATCGTCGCAGGCATGGATTACGCCGTCGACGTTGGTAATCAGCACGGCGTCGCCGCTGGGAAAGTCCACGGTAATCATTTCGCCGGGGCTGATTTCACTGATTTTGGCTACTTGGACGAAGCCGGCATCGGCCATAGGTTTTGCATCTCCTTGAGAGAATTCTTGCGCTGGCTATTATAGGACACGGCCTGCGGGGTTTGCCAGCGCAGGCGGCTATTTTTCGCGCTGCCCGGAATGACGAGGCTGCCCACGCGCAAACTTGCGGCTGTCCAAGCCCGAACCTATAATGGACTGCGTTGTCCCCGCGCGGAGAGGTGCCGGAGTGGACGAACGGGCGCGACTGGAAATCGCGTAGGGGCGCAAGCTTCTCGCGGGTTCGAATCCCGCCCTCTCCGCCATTTCAATTTCCCATGCCGTCCCAGTAAGTCTCAGTCACTTCTGAAATGTATCTAATGTAGTGATACACTTGGCTTGAGTTTTCCCTCCAGACCCCATAAAATGCCACCACGTCCCACTCATCATGTGGGAAAATATGTGGGATCAGGCGGGTTATGGGTAAGCTCAACGCGCTTTCAGTCAAGGCTATCAACAAGCCCGGCAAGCACGGCGACGGGGACGGCCTCTACCTTTACGTCGCCCCCTCGGGCTCCAAGTCCTGGGTCCAGAGAATCGTGGTCGACGGACGGCGACGTGACATCGGACTGGGTTCTTTCCCTGCCGTCAGTCTCGCCCAAGCACGTTCCCTTGCAGCCCTCAACCGCACCGCGGTCTCCGAAGGACGAGATCCTTTAGCAGAGAAGCAGGCCGCCAAGGAAGCCGCTCGGAACCCCGCGCCATCCGTCCCTACTTTCGCTGAGGCAGCATTGCGCGTCATCGAACTGCGCCGTCCCACATGGAGCAACCAGAAACACGCTGCACAGTGGAGGTCAACGCTCAAGACCTACGCTTTCCCCGTGATTGGAGACAAGACCGTCGACGAAATCACCCCAAGGGATACCCTCGATGTTTTGGAGCCCATCTGGACCGTAAAGCACGAGACTGCGAGCAGAGTCAGACAGCGTATGGAAACTGTAATGGACTGGGTGGTTACCAATGGTTACCGGATCGACAACCCCGCGGGGCGGGCCCTGCTGAAATCCCTTCCCCCAGTAAATCAGGCGGAAAATCACTTCGAGGCGTTACCATTCAACCAAGTACCTCGAGCACTTGAACAGGTGAAGGAGTCTACGGCCAACCTCTTAACCAAGCTCGCCTTCGAGTTCCTGGTTGTGACCGCGGCTCGCTCAGGAGAAGTCCGCAACGCTAATTGGGGCGAAATTCGCTGGGACAGACGCACTTGGGAACTTCCTGCCAACAAGATGAAGGCTCGCCGTCCCCACCGCGTGCCCCTATCGTACAGAGCAATGGAAATCCTGTGCCAATCCTGGGAGATAACCGGGCCTGACGGACTGATTTTCCCGGCTAGACCCGGAGGCAAAGCAGTTTCGGATATGATTTTCACCGAGCTGTTGAGAAGGCTTGGTATTCCTGCAGTGCCTCACGGGTTTCGGAGCTCCTTCACTGACTGGGCCGAAGAACGATTGCCGCAGCTCTCGTCGGCCGCCGACGCCGCCTTGGCTCATCAAGAAGGCAAGAAGACCCGAAGGGCCTACAAAAGGACTGATCTTTTCGAGCCACGAATCGGGTTGATGCAGAAATGGGCGGACTATGTGGCGGTTGGAGGCAGGGACCCTGATCCCGAAGTGTGGCTCGAAATTCGAGCTAGTGTTCAAGATGAAGGGGAAATCGCAAGGGCAAGATGGCCATATATGAATGACGATTAATATAGCCGTTGGCAGCGTAGTCGCGAAGGCTCAGCGACTCCTCTGGATTTGGGGAGGCACTTCTACTGATGTTGGTCAGAGTGTCGAAATTTGTGAGACTGCTAGACCGGGCGAGCTAGCGAATCGGTTACTGATGCCAGCAGTCCTGATAAGACCGAGGTCGTTGGTTCGAGTCCATCCAGGCCCACCAACCCGCCATTTTCGGGTATAATCAGATACAAAATGACGGCTTTCTCTCTCAGGTGCCACCAGATGAATGGTCGTCAAGCAGGTTTTTGACCACAGTCTTCGCGAATCCGGCAAGCGGTTCCTTAGGAGCCTGAGGGCTCCCAACCGGTACTCTGAAGGGTACCTTGCGAGCCTCGAAACCAGCGTCGGAATGGCCTCCCTCTACGCCGAGGAACAGGGGTGGCCGGGCGTGCGGGATATTACCGCGGACCACTTGGAGGATTACTTTGCCTACCTCCAAGGCCGCATTCGTTGGTTCGGTGAACACACCTATGCCGAACCCAAGAAGCTGTCCAAGGGCCACATCAACGCTCAGTACCGCCGCCTTCACCGGTTTTTCAACTGGCTCGTGGAACGTGGGTACGCCGACGAAAACCCTTTGATCCACATCGAGTCGCCCAGCTTGGATGAGAAGACTGTTCCCGTCGTCACAGAAGACCAGATAAGGGACCTTCTCACTCTCGCCGACCCCGCCCTTGCCAGAACTCCCGCCCACCGGTTTCGCTTGGTTCGCGACCGGGCACTCCTGTACACGTTTTGGGACACACCAGGCCGACTCGCCGAGATCGCCAAGTTGCGACTTGAAGACGTGAACCTGACAGATGGGACACTGTTGGTAATGGGCAAAGGACGGAAAGAACGTAGGATGCCCATTGGCGACGTGGCCAAGTCCGTCATATGGGACTATCTCCAGGAAAGAGAGTCCCTCATGCCGCGCACCAGGGCACTGTGGGTATCTGAGCAGGGCGAGGCCTTGCTGCCCAACGGGATATGCCAGATCCTGAAGCGCTTGGCAAGGCGAGCCGGAATTGTAGACATGCACCCTCACAGGTTTCGTCATTCCTATGCGATCAACTCCCTGCGGGCTGGGATGCCGGAGCAGGTTCTAAAAATAGTCGGCGGATGGAAGAAGATACCGGAGACCTACTTCAGGACATTGGGGGAGGAGGACGCCAAGGAGTTCCACCGCCAGGTAAGTCCGGGCGATCGGCTGGGGAGAGCGCCATCTGCGAGAAGAGTGCGGCAGCAGAGCCCGCGGCGGGGCAAACTGTAGTTCACTTTTGTAACCCTTTGCTTTTGTAACCCTGTGTTGGTAGCAGGGAATTTTCGGGAGTATCCGGGAGTATCAATGAAGATATACTTCGCCGGTTCGATACGAGGGGGAACTGAAGACCAACACATTTATCGTTCCCTCCATTTATCGTTCCCTCATTGAAAAGCTACGAGCATTTGGGCAAGTTCTGGCCGAGCACGTCGGCAACCAGAAGCTGACAGATCGGGGCGAGAAGGATAAGTCGGATTCGGAAATCTTCGAGCGGGATGTTTCTTGGATTCGAGAGGCGGATGTCATTGTTGCCGAGGTAACGATGCCATCTCTGGGAGTAGGCTATGAGATTGGCTTGGCCGAATCGCTGGGGAAGCCCGTCATATGCCTACACAGGCAAAGGCAGGAGCGAGACCTGTCAGCAATGATTGCCGGAAATCCGAGGTTACAAGTCGAAGTCTACCAAAGGGTGGATGAGGCCGTTGCCCTCTTCGCGGACTTTTTGGAGCATCGGGATCGATAGTATTGTCCTTCCTGGCTGTGTAACATAAGATCGATCCGACAATGTGAACCAGCGAAATGAAGTACACTTAGACCACAGACAGAGATGGCTTTCAGAGCCTCTGACCGTGTCTTATGACCAGCGCTACTCCCGAACAGCGAGCAAGGGCCAACATAGACCGGTTGCTGAAGCAGGCGGGATGGGCGGTACAGGACGTCGCAGCCCTCAACGTCCACGCCGCCCGTGGCGGTGCGGGAGTTTGCGTTGCGTTCGGGCCACGGCACAGCTGATTACCTGCTGTACTTGGACGGCAGGGCGGCTGGCGTGGTGGAGGCGAAGCCCGAGGGCCACACCCTTACCGGGGTAGAGACGCAGTCGGGGAAGTATGGCGCGGGACTGCCTGACAACCTGCCCTACTACATCCGCCCCCTCCCTTTCCTGTACGAAAGCGCCGGGGTAGAGACCCGGTTCACCAGCGGGCTGGACCCGCAGCCGCGCAGCCGTAACGTTTTCTCCTTCCACACTCCGGAGACGCTGGCCGCGTGGCTAGGTGGGCAGGACGCAACCGCAGGTGCGCCGTCAGATGAGTACGAGCAGATTGCGGACGCCGGCGGCGGCGCTTACCAGATCCGACACAGCCTGCGCCGCAGGTTGACCACGATGCTGCCGCTGGACTCCGCCGGCCTCTGGTCGGTGCAGGCAGAGGCCATTCGCAACTTGGAGCAATCTCTGGCCGAGGCTCGCCCGCGTGCCCTGGTGCAGGTGGCGACGGGCAGCGGAAAGACTTTCATGGCCTGCAACCAGGTGTACCGGCGTGTACCGGCTCATCCGACACGCAGGGGCGCGGCGGGTGCTGTTCCTCGTTGACCGCAGCAACCTGGGGCGGCAGACGCTTCGGGAATTCCAAGGCTTCACGGTGCCCGGCGATGGGCGCAAGTTCACCGAGCTTTACAACGTCCAGCTCCTTCAGTCGGGCAGCATCGACCCGGTGAGCCGGGTGTGCATTGCTACCATCCAGCGGGTCTACTCCATGCTGAAGGGCGAGGAGCTGGACCCGGATATGGAGGAGGCTTCCGGCTTTGACGTGGCCTCAACTCGGCACTCGCCGCAAACAGTGGAGTACAACCGGAGCTTCCCCATCGAAGAGTTCGACTTCATCATCACCGACGAGTGCCACCGCTCCATCTACGACCTGTGGCGGCAGGTGCTGGAATACTTCGACGCCTTCCTCATCGGGCTGACCGCCACTCCGTCCAAGCAGACCATCGGGTTCTTCAACCAGAACTTGGTGATGGAGTACAACCATCAGCAGGCGGTGGCCGACGGCATCAATGTGGGCTACAACGTCTACCGCATTGCTACGAAGATCACGGAGGAAGGCGCCACCATCGAGGCTGGTATGGCGGTGGACCGGCGCGACCGCCGCACCCGCAATGTCCGGTGGGAGGGACTGGAAGAGGAACTGCCCTACACGCCCGGCCAGCTGGACCGCGACGTAGTGGCGGTGGACCAGATACGCATGGTCGTCCAGACCTTCCGCGACAAGGTAACGACCGAGATATTCCCCGGCCGCGAGCACGTGCCCAAGACCATCATCTTTGCCAAGGACGACAGCCACGCCGACGACATCGTGAACATCGTGCGGGAGGAGTTTGCCAAGGGCAACGACTTCTGCCAGAAGATCACCTACCGCACCACGGGGGCCAAGCCCGAGGACCTGATCACGCAGCTCCGCAACAGCTTCTACCCGCGCATCGTGGTGACTGTGGACATGATCGCCACCGGCACCGACATCAAGCCGGTGTAGGTGGTGTTCTTCATGCGCAACGTGCGCAGCCGCAACTTCTTCGAGCAGATGAAGGGGCTCGGCGTCCGCACCATCTCCCCGACGGACTTCAACCAGGTTACGTACGATGCTCCTTGCAAGGACAGGTTCGTCATCGTGGACGCCGTGGGAGCCACCGAAAGCGATCTGTCCGAGTCCTACTCGCTGGACCGCCACCCGTCGGTGCCCTTCGACAAGCTGCTGGACATGGTGGCCATGGGCGATCGCGAACCGGACACCCTGTCGTCGCTGGCCAGCCGCCTCGCCCGCCTGGACCGGCGGCTCTCGCCCCAGGACCGGAAGGCAGTGGAGGACGTGGCCGGAGGCGCAACCCTGAAGACCCTGGTGTCGGAGATGCTCAACGCCACCGACCCCGACGCCGCCCTGAAAGAGGCGCAGCAGGCCACCGGACAGGATGACCCGCCGGAAGAGGCCATCGCAAAAGCCGAGAAGGAACTGCTGGAGGCGGCGGCCAGGCCATTCGCCGCCAACCCGGAACTGCGGCAACGGCTGATCGAGATTCACCGCGCCTACAAGCAGACCATCGACACGGTGTCCCAGGACACGGTAATCCGGGCGGAGTTCTCCGGCGCGGAGGCCGACGCCCTCACCCGCTCCTTCCGGGAGTACATCGAGGAGAACCGGGACGAGATTGCCGCCCTGCAACTCCTCTACCAGCGGCCGTACCGCCAACGACTCAGCTACGCCGACATCCGGGCCCTGGCCGATGCGCTGCAAAGCCCGCCCCGCTCCTGGACCGCGCCCCGGCTGTGGGACGCCTACCGGCAGCTTGACCAGTCGCGGGTGCGCGGCTCCAGCCAGCGGGTGCTGGCCGACATCGTGTCGCTGGTGCGCTACGCCATCGGAAACGAGGAGGAACTGGCGCCCTTCGCCGAGCGTGTGGAGGAGCGCTTCCAAGGCTGGCTGGCGATGCAGGAGACCGCCGGGCGGGACTTCACCGCCGAGCAGCGACAGTGGCTGGAGGACATCAGGGACCACATCGCGGGCAGCGTCAGCACCGAACCCGGCGACCTCCAGTACGCCCCCTTCGCCCAGCGCGGCGGCATCGGCCGCGCCTACGCCGTCTTCGGTGACGGGCTGGCCGCGCTGCTGGAGTAACTGAACCTGGCGCTGGCGGGGTAATCGGGTCCCCGGGGTATAATGGGCGAATATGAACAGAGGGATTTTTTATGAGAACCGTGGTAGAGATTAAGCAAGATATCCTGAACCTGCCCAAAGCCGAATACGCCGAACTGGTCGAATGGCTATACGAACTATGCGAAGGCGAATGGGAAGAATGGGACCGTCAGCTTGAGGCGGACATAGCAGCCGGAAGGCTGGATTTCTTTAGGGAACAAGCTCTGGAGGCTAAGGCAAAGGGAGAACTGCGATGCCTGCCAACGAAATAGTTTTCCAAGTGCGGGAGTCTCCCGAGGGCGGCTATGAGGCTCGCGCCGTCGGGTACAGCATCTTCACCCAGGGCGACGACTGGGATGATTTGATATACATGATGCGGGATGCAGTCCTGTGCCACTTCGACGATGGAGAAGCGCCCCAGTCCATCCGCGTCCATCTGGTCCAGAATGAGGTCATACCCGTGTGAGAACACCCAGAAATCTATCGGGCATGGAACTTGCTGTCCTGTTGAGGCGGCGATACGGCTACAACTTCACCCGCCAGAGGGGTAGCCACATGAGACTTACGAGCACTTTCATGGGTTACGAGCACCATATCTCAGTCCCCCGGCACAACCCGTTACGTGTTGGCACACTGGACGACATACTCGGCGACGTGGCCGAGTACCTTGAACTCGACCAAGACGATCTGAAACAGGAACTGTTCGGCTGATGACCCAACTAAACCAAGGCCAAGGTGGGATGTGCATTCGCCTGAGGCGGGGAATTGGGCTGGGAATTGGGCAGGAGTGCTTCGGCCCTTGACTGCAGGACCGTCCGGCAGCGGCGCCTCACCTCGTCTCTCCGGCTGACCAGTCCGGCCAGGAAGTTGCCGACCCTCTGCTGCACCAAGGCCTTGGTCCCCAGACACAGATTTCCAGTGGCCTCCTCTCTCGCCCAACCCCAGATGGCCTCATCGGCATTGAAGTCCGGGCTGTAGCCAGGCAGGTTCACCAGCCGCAGCCCCAGCCCGGGCGTCCGCAGATACTCCCGCACCGCCTCCCCACGATGCGCCGGCGCGTTGTCCCAGATCACATTCAATTGCCCAGAGCGCCTCTGCCGCATGTAAACGGCGGAGTTAAAGTGGGCCGCGTGGGCGGAAGATTGCTGAGTATCGGCGACCTGCCGCCTGCCATCATTCATAGGGTTGTAGCCGACCCCATGGATGGTGCGACGGATGTACAGAGTGGACGTATATCTGCGGGTTCGCCGGGCGGTGGTGGTGGAGGGGATGAGCATCCGGGAGACTGCGCGGACGTTTGGCCTGCACCGGGACACCGTGCACAAGATGCTGGCGTACTCCGTGCCGCCGGGGTACCGGAGACAGATCCCGCCCCGGCGTCCCAAGCTGGAGCCCTACACCGGCGTCATTGACCGGGTCCTGGAGGACGACCTCAGGCGTCCCAGGAAGCAGCGCCACACGGCCAAGCGCATCTTCAAGCGTCTGGGGGACGAGTGCGGTTTCGACGGCGGATACACCACGGTCAAGGACTACGTCAGAGAGAATCGCCGTCAGACCAGGGAGATGTTCGTGCCGTTGTCCCATGCGCCGGGACACGCCCAGTGCGACTTCGGCGAGGCCCTGGTGGCCATCGGCGGCGTGGAGCGCAAGGCCCACTGCTTCGTCATCGACCTGCCCCACAGCGACGGCTGCTTCGTGAGGGCCTATCCCGCGGAGACCACCGAGGCCTTCCTGGACGGCCTCGTATCGGCGTTCTCCTTTCTGGGCGGAGTGCCCCGGAGCATCCTCTACGACAATACCAGGCTGGCCGTGGCGAAGATCCTTGGCGACGGCCGGCGTCAGCGCACCCGCGCCTTCACCGAGCTCCAGTCCCACTACCTGTTCGAGGACCGTTTCGGCCGCCCCGGCAAGGGCAACGACAAAGGCAAGGTGGAGGGCCTGGTGGGATACATGCGCCGAAACTTCCTGGTTCCCATACCGTCCTTCGAGAGCTTCGATGCGCTCAATGCCTACCTGGAGCGACGATGCCTGGAACGAACGGACGCCCAGCTCAGGGGCCACACGGAGACCATCGGCCAGCGGATGGAGCGGGACCTGGACGCCCTGTTGCCGCTGCCGCCAGCAGCATACGACGCCTGCGAGAAGCAGGCGGGCCGGGTCAGTTCCTTGTCTCTGGTAAGGTACAGGACCAACGACTACTCGGTGCCGGTGACCTACGGATACCGGGACGTGCTGGTTCGGGGCTACGTTGATGAGGTGGTCATCGGCTGCGGGTCCGAGGTCATAGCCAGACACATCCGTTCCTATGAGCGGGACGATTTTGTCTACGACCCGATCCACTACCTGCCGCTCTTGGAGCGTAAGTCGGGAGCCTTGGATCAGGCCGCTCCGCTACAGGGCTGGGCTCTACCCGAGGAGTTCGGGACGCTGCGGCGTCTGCTGGAGTCCCGAATGGGACGGCGGGGTAAGCGGGAATACGTGCAGGTGCTCCGTCTGCTGGAGACCTTCTCCCAGCAGGAGGTGGCTGCAGCGGCAAAGGACGCCATCCGGCTGGGAGCCATCAGCTTCGACGCCGTGAAACACCTGGTGCTGTGCCGGCTGGAGGGGCGGCCGCCCCGGCTGGATCTGGAGCTCTATCCCTACCTGCCCAGGGTCCGGGTCAGCGCCACGTCCGCCGGGGACTACATGACCTTGCTGTCGGGGAGAGCGGCATGAACCACCGGTCGACGCTGCTATTGGAGCATCATCTGAAGGAGCTGAAGCTGCCCAGCTTCCTCCGGGAATACGGGAAGCTGGCGGCCCAGTGCGCCGCCGAGGGTGTGGATCATCCCCAGTACCTGCTCAGACTGGCCGAGCTTGAGCTCATAGACCGGCACCAGCGCATGGTGGAGCGGCGGATCCGCGCCGCCCGCTTCCCCGCCGTAAAAAGCCTGGACACCTTCGACTTCCCAGCCATCCCGTCGCTGAACAAGGCACTGGTGATGGAACTGGCCCGCTGCGAATACATCCAGCGCCGGGAGAACGTCATCGCCGTCGGCAACAGCGGCACCGGCAAGACCCACGTGGCCCTGGGACTGGGTTTGGCCGCCTGCCAGCGAGGGATGTCAGTGGGCTTCACCACGCAGCCTCCCTGGTGCACGAGTTGATGGAGGCCAGAGACGAGAGAAGGCTGCTCAACCTCCAGCGGCAACTGTCGCGGCTGAATCTGCTGATCATCGACGAACTGGGCTTCGTCCCACTGTCCCGGACCGGGGCGGAACTGCTCTTCGAGGTCTTCAGCCAGCGCTACGAGCGGGGCTCCATCATGGTGACCACCAATCTGCCCTTCGACGAGTGGACCGAGGTCTTCGGCTCGGAGCGCCTCACCGGCGCGCTGCTGGACCGGCTCACCCACCACGTCCACATCCTGGAGATGAACGGCGAGAGCTACCGCCTCAAGCGCAGCAGGGAGAACGCTGCAGCACAAGCCCCGGACGAATCAGACAACCCATAAGTCGTGCCAGAAGCCGTCCTCACTCACTCACTCACCCAGCCTGCTGCCAGCCTGCCTCTGTGACACTTCTCCCGAACAACTGGCGCGGACATTTACGCTGGCCAATGACCTCTCTGGTGGTACACTTTTGCTCCGCCCCACTGGTATGTTTTGTCGACGCCCTTGACATGCCCCACGCCCACTGAGATGCCAAGCTCACACTGAGGCACCACCAATACCACCTGAGTGTGCCCTTCAAGAAGATGGGACCCCACCTCAGTGAGAGCAACCTGCGGTCCCAAGCACCAGACCAGGTGAGGGTGGTGGCCCTGGACCCGGGAGTGAGGAACTTCATCACCTGGTTCTCCGAGGACGGCTGCGGGAAACTGGGACAGGAAGACTTCGGACGAATTCAGAGGCTGTGCCAGCACCAGGACAATCTGCTGTCCCGTGCCGCGCGGGCACCGTCCAAAAGACGGCGAAACATGCGCCGGGCCGCCCAAAGAATGACCGTCAGAATTCAGAACCTGATAAACGAACTCCACCACAAGACAGCCCGGTTCCTGACCGACAACTTCGACGTCATACTGCTGCCTGACTTCAAAACATCAGGGATGGTCACCAGGAGCCAGCGCAGGATCCGGTCAAAGACCGTCCGCAACCTGCTGAGCTTCGCCCACCACCGGTTCAGGAACTTCCTGAAACACAAGGCTTCCGAGAACGGCAGGACGGTGCTTATAGTCAACGAGGCACACACGTCGAAAACGGTGAGTTGGACCGGGGAGATAAACCACAAGCTGGGCGGAAGAAAGACAGTGACGTCCTCTGTTGATGTTCTACGATTCGGTCACCTGCTAACTGATCAGCGAAAATGTCATCCTTATGAGGGATGTAAGGTTGAATCAGCAGGAACAGGCAAGGATTCAGGTTCTCAACAGCGTTCTGGAATACCAGCTTCCCATCGCCCAGGCAGCCGAGATCATGGGAGTGACTGAGCACCACACCAAGCGTCTCCTTGCGGCTTACCGCAAGGTCGGTCCTGCCGCATTGGCCCACGGGAACCGGGGCCGCCGGCCCCACAATGCTATCCCTGAGGTCGCTGCGGCTGCCGTGGTGAAGCTGGCCAGCAACGGCTATGCGGGCGCCAACCACACTCATCTCACTGAGCTGCTGCGGGAACGCGAGGGCATCGATCTGAGCCGTCCCACGGTGCGCCGCATCCTGACAAAGGCAGGCATCGGCAGTCCTCGCAGCCGCCGCTCCCAGCAACACCGGTTCCGGCGCCGGCGCATGCCCCAGGAGGGCATGCTGGTGCAGATCGACGGCAGCCATCATCCCTGGCTGGAGGACCGGGGACCGAAGCTGACGCTGCTCATCGCCGTGGACGACGCCACCGGCACCGTGGCCCAAGCGGCATTCCGCACTACCGAGGACACCCGCGGCTACCTGGTGCTCCTGGAAGGGCTGGTCCGGCAGTGAGGAATCCCCCTGGCCCTTTATAGCGACCGCCACTCGGCTTTCAAGTACAACGCCCGTCAGAAGCCGGTGCCTGTTGAAACCACCCAGTTCGCCAGGGTGATGCGGGAGCTGGGCATCCAGCAGATATTCGCACTATCCCCCCAAGCCAAGGGACGGGTGGAGCGGATGCTGGAAACCTTCCAGGACCGGCTGGCAACCGAGCTGCGCCTGGCTGGCGCCAGCAACATCGACCAGGCCAAGGAGGTCCTCCAGGAGTTTCTGCCCAAGATCAACGCCCGGTTCGCCGTAGCGGCGGAGCACCCCGAGATGGCCTACCGGCCGGTGCCGGTCGAGCTGTCTCTGACCGAGACCATCTGCATCAAGGACACCCGCAAGGTGGCCCGGGACAACACGGTGAAGTACCACTGGCGGGTCCTGCAGCTGCTGCCAGGGGCGGAACGGCCCAGCTACGCCGGACTCAGGGTGGACGTCCTGGAAGGGGCCGACGGGGAGCTGATGATCAGGTACCAAGGAGAGGCCGTGGATTATCAGGAGGGGCCGCCGCCCTCATCAGCGCTGTGGGGCGCAGCCAGCGCCTGCTCCCCCGGCCCGGAACAGCAGGAGGGTGCTGACGGTGGGGTCAACAGCCATCTGAACGAGGCTCAACGGGAACGCCTGGCCGCCCTTGAATCGTCAGAATCGTCCGATGAGGACGAGGCCAACGACGAAGACGTAGCCGCCAAGGGCAGAGGTGGAAAAACAAAACCAGTTCGCCACCAGTTGCGCCGGACGCCCACGGAGACCCAGCAGGCTCGCTGGGAGGCGGTACAACAGGCAAGGGAGCAGGGGCTTTCCCTCCGGGCCATCGCCCGGAAGCTGGGCATGGCGCGCGACACCGTCGGAAAGTACGCCAAGGCAGAGAGCCCGCCCACCAAGAAGCTCAGCGCCAGAGATCGAACCAAGGCCGAGGCCCTGGCCGCATCACTGACCGCCACCGACTAAACCTGGTGACATATTCGCTTTTCATTTAAGGGGACACAATCGCTGGACAACAACAGTCCTCCGACGGACGGAGGATGGACCGAGACCACAACGGCGCACGCGGGATATTCCTGCGCGCTTTGGGAGATACCCCCTCCCTGAGACAGCACCTCTCAGGGTGCGTTGCAACAAACCTCAGAGTTTGTTAGGGGGTGTCGTCAAAGTGAGAGTGTGATAATAAGCTGATATTGCAATTAGTGCAGCAGGATTGGGCAATGCCAGCAGTAGCCGTAGCGCCGGCGCACCGGCGCCACGATATTTCAGACCGGGTATGGGAAATCTTGGAACCCCTTCTCCCCGACGGCAAGGGCAAGACAGGCCGGCCGGCCCAAGATAACCGCCGTTTCATCAACGCCGTGTTCTGGATTTTGCGCACCGGCGCCCCCTGGCGGGATCTGCCCCCGGACTACGGGGACTGGAAGAACACCCACCGCCGCTTCTGCCGCTGGCGGGACCGGAACGTCTGGGCCGGGCTGCTGGAGGCGGTGATGGATGACCCTGATTATGAATGGCTGATGATTGACGCCAGCTACATCAAGGCCCATCCCCACAGCGCCGGGGCCCGGGGCGGCAACCAAGCCATTGCCCGCACAAAAGGGGGCTCAACAGCAAGCTGCACCTGGCGGTGGACTCCCACGGAATGCCGGTAAGGCTGGCGGTGACCGCAGGCACTGTGGCTGACTGCTCCCAAGCGCTGCCCCTGATTGAGGGCATCAAGGCGGAACACCTGCTGGCGGACAAAGCCTATGACACCAATGAAATCGTGGCCGGGGCCTCGGCCCGGGGGATGAATCCGGTGATACCGCCCAAGAGCAACCGGAAGGAAAAGCGGGACTACGACCGGGCGCTGTACAAGTTGCGGCATTTGGTGGAGAACGGTTTCCTGGAGTTCAAGCAGTGGCGGGGAGTGGCGACCCGGTATGCCAAGAACTCCCTTTCTTACCTGGCCATCTGCCAGATTCGGGCCATGGCGATTTGGACTAAATTACTTTGACGACACCCCCTAGCAAAAATGTATCCGCAAGCCTTCCAGGATGCCATACTCCCGGCTCTCGCTTAAAATTACAGGCCAGCGTTTCTCAACTCCTCTTTCAGTGCGGGCAGTCGCCGATGCCGTTCCCGCAGTTCGGTGATAAAGTCGGTCCACGCCGGCTCCCCCGAGAGTTGCCGGTATAGGTCTCGCACTTTGGTCAGGTGCGAACACGCCCGCTGGTAGTTGTCCCGGCCCCGGGCCTCAATCAGGCTCTCCACTTGTTGCAGATAGATGTCAACGGCAGCGTGGGGATGCGTCTCCGAAGCAGATTGGGCCACTCGGATTAACTGGTCTTCGCCATATAGAAAACCCGGCTTTCTTTGCTTCACCGATTTCAAAGCCAGGTCTATGTCACCTTCTTCCAGGTAAATGTCGGTTAACAGACCGTATTGCTCAGCGGCGGACCACTCGTCCAGCAGTTCCGGACGCAATTCCTGCCAGACACCAACTTGCCGGGATAGCTCTCGCACCTCTTGATACCCGGCGAGATTGGGGCGCGCTTGGAGAAGCTGTTTGGCGAGTGGCAGGGCTTCAGCCAGTTCTCCCCGGTCTCTGTAGCGTTCCTTGAGCCACTCTACCAGGCGATGGTCCTGGCTGGTTTCAATTCTCTTGACCAGCAACGGTTCCACCCTTTCGGCGTAGCAATGTTCGCAGAATATGTCCGCCAGGGTCAGCAACTCGTAGTCCCCGGCCAGCTCGGATTCGGATATCGCTTCGTCTAACCGCCCCAGCGTCAGCAGGCGGTCCACCAAATCGGCCAAACGACCGCTCTCGCGACAGATTCTCAGGAAGGAGGCGTCGTCCAGGTCAGCCATCTGCAAGTCCAACAGGAAACGGCCGTACACTTGGCGGTGATAATTGTCGCTCCAGCTATTACCCTCGGGCATGGCGGCCCGCACCCAACCGGCAACGGCGCGCTTCTCTTCTGCGGTGGCGTGTTCTAGTATGAGGTCCGGCGCGGCTTCTCCCAAGCCAACCCCTCCGTAGTCCACATCAAAACGGTATATTTCAAAGAGGGCCCGCAGGGTTCTTTCCCTGGCCGCGGCGTCGTCACCCGCACCGGCCAGGCAGTACCCCAGCCCTTCCACGCACCGGTCCACCACATCGCCCAGGTCCCCGTCTTCGTCATGCCCCATATCGTAATTTTCTAGTATCCCCTGGGCCACTGCTTGGTACACGATACTCGCGCTGGAGTAGTCATCCAGGGCCAGAAAACCGTCGCCGGCGCTCACGGTAACGCCAATGTCCGTGGCAATTCTCGAGGACGCCATCCAATCGTCCCCGCCACGTCGAAAAGCAGACGATACCTGGCGCCGGTAGGTTTCCGGGTTGACCGGAGTGCGCCGCCGGTCGCCTCTTGGCAAAGCGACTTCCAACAGGGTCTCCAAGTCGGGTTGAAGCCGCAACATTTGCTTAATCAGGGCAATCAGCTCTTCTTTGCTGCGTTGCTCCAGGTCGGCGTCCGGTTCCGCCACCACTCGGAAGGCGCCGGGCTGGTCCAACCAGGTAAGCAGGAGCGCCCCGACGTGCTTGCAATGTCCACCGTCACCCACCGGACAGGAACAATTGGCCTCTTCGATGCCTTCGGTGCCGAAGGCAACGCCCAAGCGATAAGGCTGGGGCATGGAGCCTTGGCAACAGGCTTTGAGGGAGCTGCCTTGGCGGCGAGGGTCGAAGATAGCCTCATTTTCGAAGTAGCTTCGACCGAGTTGGAAACTCCGTGAGCCTACCCAGTCTGATATATTCTCTTCACTTACTGCGGGGATGGTTTCTGACATGACCTTCCACCGGTACGGGCAGTAGCATTGGATACTCCGAGGCTGCCCGATGAACAGAATACGGATAAGGGCCTTCAGGGGCAGTTCGGCTTAGGCGGCCCCGGTCGGTCTCACCGGAGAGAAAAGTCCCTAGCATCGGGATTCTGATGGAGGAATTATATACCAAATTACAGATTCGGAAGAACATCATCACCGAAAGCGTAACTGTTCAGGCTTTGCGGGTCGAATTAGGCGAAAGCCCTTTGGTAGCCTTACGGATACATTTTTGCTAACTTTGTTAGCAAAAATGTATCGTAAGGTATCATAGGTATCAATCAGAAGCGAACGGAACCGAGAAAAGTGGTCAGCCCGATACCGGCGCCGCCAAGGGGCGGGAACCCGGGAGGCGTTCGTAGGGGCCGGGCAGTCCCAGTTCGTCGGCGATGCTGCGCATGGCGGGCAGCACCTCGTCGCCCAGCAGCCGGATGCTGGTCATCCGGTCTTCGTGGCTGACCGGGCCGTGGTGGTGCCACATGGAGAATATGCCGGGGCGGACCGTTTCCAATATATGCCGAATTTTGGGGATAACGGTATCCGGCGTGCCGCAGATGAGTTGCAGGTTGTCCTGCTCGGCTTGGAACCGTCCGTAAATCCGGTTCCGGTTGGCTTCTATTCCTTCCGCAGTATCAGCGGGCTTCAGGACCAGCGCTTCATCGCCGCTGTTGGGGTCTACGGAGACCCGGGCCAGTCGGCGGGTGGCAGCTTTCGAGTTATAGCCCGGCGGGAACATCCACTCGGGCCGGGCGAAGGCGTTGATGCCGCCGCCGTACATGAAGGCGCGGCCCAATTCCTGGGCCTTCTCCTCGGTCTCGGCCACCACTACCCGCTGCAAGTAACCGAAATTCTCCGGCCCGGACTCGTACCCCTCCTCGGCAGCCGTATCCCGGTACAGCTTCACCATCTCCAGGGTCGGCTCCAGGAAAGTGGCCAAGGCCAGGTAGGGATAGCGGTGGCGGGCGCACCAGACCACCGTCTCCTGACTGACCAACCCCGGTATCCACATCTGGGGATAGGGCTTCTGCACCGGCAGCACCCACGGGTTTACGTGGCGGTAGTGGTAGTGCTTGCCCTCGAAGCGGAAGGGGCCGGGGGTAGTCCACGCCTTGATTACGAAGTCGTGGGCCTCGTTGAAAAGCTCCCGGTTGTAGGCGGGATTGGCGTTGTTGTAAATCGACTCGCTGCCCGCGCCCCTGACCCAGCCGGGCACCAGCCGCCCGCCGGAAATCATGTCTATCATCGCCAGCTCTTCGGCTAGGCGCAGCGGATCGGCCACCGGCAGCGGGTTGCCCAACAGCACAATCTTGACTCGCTCGGTAATCCGGGCCAGCACCGCCGCCTCAATGTTCATCACGGCGCCCATGCAGAAGGGCGTACCGTGGTGCTCGTTGAGCATCACGCCGTCGAAGCCCTTCTCTTCAGCGTAGACGGCCTCATCGAAATAGGAGTTGTAGAGTTGGCCGCCTACTTCCGGGTTGAAATGTTCGTTGGGGATGCCGAAATAGCTGGCGTTCTTGATAATCTCGTCTTCGGGAACGTCGTAGTAGGGGCGCTCGGTGAACATCATGATGTGCATGGCGATGCCTCCTGCATCTTACTCTTGCGCTAGGAATCCTCGGAGCCGGCTGACGAACTGCTCCGTTTGCTCAATCTCCGGCCGGTGTCCGCAATCGTCAAACACTGCCAGTTCGGAGCCTGCGATGGCCCGGCTGTACGCTTGGCCCGCCGAGAGCGGGACAATCCGGTCGTCGCGCCCCCAGACAATCAGAGTGGGCAGTCCCTGCACGCCTTCCAGCAGAGGGGGCAGGCTGGGATTGTGCATATATGGCTTCCAGGCCAGACGGGCCGACTCGGCCCGCGCGTCTTCCCAAGCCTCGAACTGTTCCGGCGTCTCTTCCCTGCCGTAGAGGGATGCAAACTCCGGCGTGGCCGAGGCGTCGTGGACGCTGGCGTCCAGATACGCTCGCGCTGTGACCACGAACAGGTCCATAATCTCGCCTTCCCCCGGCCTTAGACCAGTGGGGGCCACCAGCGCCATGCGGCGGAACTGGCCGGAGTTGGCCGCCGCCATCTCGGCGGCAATCCACCCGCCCAGAGAGAAGCCGATTACGTCCACCGGCCCGAGGGCCATCTCCCGCAGCATCCGAGAATAGAAACCGGCCAGATCGCGGACGCTGCTAATCCAGTCGGCCCGGGGGAGCGGACCGAATCCCGGATGCACCGGAACCAGCAGTGAATGGTCCTGGGCTAGGTCTCCGTGCCAAGAGAGCCAGCCGGGGTGTCCCAGCTCCTCGTGCAGCACCAGCACCGGTCGGCCCGAACCGCCCCGAAGCAAGGCGACGCCGGTGCCGCCGACGTGAATCGTACTTTCGGTGTATCCGTTGGAGGAAATTGTCATTTTGCGACGCCTCCCCGGCAATGTTGGCGAAATTCGGCTTTACGTATCTTTAACCAGCACCACATTCTTGAACGAACCCAAGAAAGTGTCAAGCCGAACCGCTTATCAGGCAGGACGATTGCAAAGTCAGTGAGCTCGACCGTAGAGGCGGGCGATGGTCTGCGTTGGGCGGAAGGCGCAAGTCTTGGCTCGCAGGGGCAGGGACATCCGGGCTGGAAACCATCCTTCCAGGCGCAGGGCGTTCAGACCGGTGTTGACCAGGGTGGCGAATATCTCGCCCAGCCCCGGACGGCGCAGCGTGTGGACGTCCTCATCCCAACTGCGGTCCTTCACGTGATGCAGGCTGTTCTCAACGCTCCAGTGGTTGCGGAACAACCTGAGCAGTTCCCTTGGTCCCCACTGCCGGGAACCCAGGCTGGTCAGCAGATACCAACGCTCCCGGCTCACCTTCCCGGTGGCTATGTCCACCGTCTCCTTCTCCACCATCGCCCCCTGCCTCGCCCCGGGAAATCCCAACTCATCCCGGATGTAGTCGGCCAGCAGGGCATCGGTCCAGATGCGCCGTCTCTCGATCACGCCCGCTTTTTTTCCAGGGTCTCCGCCTGCGGCTCCCCAGATTCCTCCCCGGCAAACCCGTCGGTCAATGCCGCCAGCACCGTCGGCTGATTCCCTTTGACCCGCACCAAGTAGTCCCGTCCGTGGCCGACTATGGCCTGGCACAGGTCCCGCTCCGCATAGAGGGCGTCCATGGTCAGCAGCCGCAGGCCGGGATAGCGCTCGAACAATGGCGCCAGTTGCTCCCGCAACACCCCGGGTTCGTACCGCTTCTCCGATGCCGGCCACTGGGCCAGGCACAACCTCAGGTCATGGGCCAGCACGTTCACCATGAGTAACTATTCAGACTGGCCAAATCAGGGGTAGACTAAAAGCATGGACCGAGAAGTGAATTTAGGCAGGGCCTCCCGTGAGGAGTTGATTCAGTTGGTTAGTCAACTCCTCGACCATGTTGAGGCTCTGGAAGCACGAATCTCCGAGTTGGAAGGCCGGCAGAAGCCTCCAACAGAGGGCGGGAAGGAGCGGAAGCCGCCCTCCTGAGCCAAGGCCAACCGGCCGGACCGTCCCAAGAAGGAACGCCGGAATCGGGCCCACGGCTTTGCCCGGCGGCGGGAGGAGCCCACCCACCGGGTGGAGCACGCCACGGCCAGTTGTCCGGACTGCGGGACACTGCTGCTGGGCGGGAGGGTGCGCGGAAGCCACCAGATTATATTATATCCATACCGGATTATATCCATACCCCGGGTGCGGACACTGACAAGGGTATGTAACGGCTGAAATGGTCTGAAAACTTGGAAAGAGCACAGGATTCCGGCATCTTGGTAGCAGTCACGAAACCAGGTGCCGGAGGTTTCCCATGCGCCTTCCACGGGAATGCTACCAGATGCAGCAGGTCATTGAAACGCATCTACCTCACCTCTCCCGGCCACAGTTGACCGGTCTGGTTCTGTGGGTCTGCGGGGCCGTTCTGGCCGGCAGCGCCTGCCAGAACGCCGTGGCCTCGGCACTCTCTCCCTGGGGCAGATGGAACAACCTGCGCCAGTATCTCAGGGAGAGGTTGTACGACGGCAGCGACCGGGCCCGTCCCTGCCAGACCGAACTGGACGTAAGTCTTTGTTTCGCCCCATTGCTCCGGTGGGTCCTGTCCTGGTGGCGTTCCGGCCGGCTGGCCTTGGCCGTTGATCCCACGCTCAAAGGCGACCAAACCACCGCCATCGTCATCAGCGTGGTCTACCGGGGTTGCGCCATTCCCGTGGCCTGGCGCATCCATCGGGCCACCCAGCGCGGGTCCTGGATGGACCCCATGGTGGAACTGCTCAGGGAACTGGCCCCGGCGGTGCCCAAGGAAATGACCGTCATCGTGCTCTGCGACCGGGGCATAGCCAGTCCCAAGCTGTGGCGACAGATACGCGCCCAGGGCTGGCATCCCTACATGAGGTATGGGAAGAACGTCACCTTCTGCGCCCAAGACGGCCGCTGGTTGCCCGCACAGCACTTCGTTTCCCGTCCCGATACGGCCTGGATTGGCCGCGGCACCGCCTTCAGCACCCCCAACGCAAAACGCCGTTGCACCCTGTTGGCGGTCTGGTACGTCGGGCAGGAAGAACCCTGGATCATCCTCACCGACCTGCCACCGGAGGACGCCGGACCCAGTTGGTACGCCCTGCGCTTCTGGATCGAACTGGGCTTCAAGGCCGTCAAAAGCCTGGGCTGGAAGTGGGACAAGACCAGAAGGACCGATCCGGCGCGGATCTCCCGCCACTGGCTGGTGTTGTCGGTGGCGACGCTGCTGGCCCTGGCCTATGGCACCAGGGTGGAAGACGCCCATGACCGCAGGATTGCCCCAGGCAACCTGCGCACGCCGCCCAAGACGCCGGATCCCAGGCGCCGCGACCCCTGGGGCAGGCCGGTACGGACCGTCAGCGTCATCCGCCACGGCATTGACTGGCTGCGGCGGTTGCTGCTCCGGGGCCGCCTCTGGAGCCGAGTCTGGCTGCTGTCTGAGCCCTGGCCGGAACCCAAGCCCAACCTGGAGATTACTCGCCATGCCCCTCCGTAAAAACCCGTTACATACCCTTGTCAGGGGTGCGGACACGGGTGACTGAGCATGTGGTGCTGGAGCGCACTTGCCGGAAGTGCGGGCAGCGGTGGTCTCCCGAACCGGATTGGAGCGCCCTCGTGGTGGGACGGCAACGGGTGGGAATCTCAGTCCGGCAGGAAGTATGCGTGCTCCGGGAGGAGTGCCGGCTTCCCTATGGGGTGATTCAACGCTACCTGAAGTGGCGCTACAGACTGTGCCTTAGCGTGGGGGAACTGGTGGCCTTGGTGCGTGGAGTGGCCAGGCTAGGCCAGGAGGAGTACAACCGGCTACAGCAGGAGATTCGAGCCAGTCCGGTGGTGTATGGGGACGAAACAGGCTGGCGGGAAGCTGGCCGCAACGGGTATCTCCGGAGCTTCAGCAATCCGGAAGTGCGTTACTTCCTCCGCCGGGGCAGCCGGGGCAGCAAAGTGGTTGCGGAGGTGTTGGGGGATGAGTTTGACGGGGTGCTGGTCAGTGACTTCTACGGCGCTTACAACGTGCATCAAGGGCTGCATCAGAGATGTTGGACCCACCTGCTGCGGGACATCCACCAACTGAAGGAGAAATACCCTCAACACCAGGGTCTGGCCCAATGGGCCCAACAGGTGCGGGAGGTGTATGACCATGCCCAAGCCGGTCCCGGTCCCGACCCGGAGCTGCCGGAAACGGTGCAGCGGGCCCAGCGGGTAAAGCTGCAACAGCAGTGCCAGCAGCGGCTATGGTCCAGCTGCAAGCCTTATCTCGGCAGCGATGCGCCCATGAGCGTGCTGTGCCAGCGGGTGGAACGCTTCTTGCCGGAGCTGTTCACCTTCGTCGCCGAACCCCGGGCTAAGGCGGACAACAATGCAGCGGAGCGCAGCCTGCGCCCTACGGTGGTAAGCCGGAAGATCAGCGGCGGGACCCGTTCACCGGAAGGGAGCAACACCAAGAGCGTTCTGGCTTCCCTGTTCGGCACATGGCGCCTGCGGGGCCGCAACCCCTACCAAGCCCTGAACTCCATCCTCGCCCAACCCCAACTCGCTCCAGTCTGAACAGTTACCGGGAAATGTCCAGAGAGCGGAGAAAGCACAGCCCGGCCTTCAAGGCGAAAGTTGCACTGGAGGCAATGAAGGGCGAGCAGACGGTGGCCGAGCTGGCCGCCCGGTTCGAGGTCCACCCCAACCAGATTCAGACTTGGAAGAAGGCCTTGGTCGATGGCGCGGCCGTCATATTCGACCAGGGCAACGGGACCAATAAGGGCAAGGAGCAGAAGAACAAGAACAACGACGCCCTGATGGCTCGCCTGTACCAGCAGATCGGCCAGCTCAAGGTGGAGCGGGATTTCTTGGAGGAAAGGTCCGGTCCATGAGCCCAGCAGAGCGGCGTGGGTTAGTCGACCGGCAACTTCGGTCCTTGTCCATAGCACGGCAGTGCCAGCTGATGGGCGTCAGCCGCTCCAGCCTCTACTACCGTCCCAAGGAGACCTCACGACAGGACCTGTCCTTGATGAGGGAGATGGACCGCCAGTACCTAGAACCCCCTTTCTACGGTTCCAGGCGGATGAAGGCTTCGCTGGACCGGCAGGGCCTGCCGGCAAGCCGGAAGCGGGTGCAGCGGCTCATGAGACTGATGGGACTGCGGGCTATCTACCGGCAGCCTCGCACCAGCCAACCAGCGGCGGGACGCTGGGTCTATCCCTACCTGCTGAGGGATCTGACGATCACCCGGGCGAACCAGGTATGGGCGGCCGACATCACCTACCTGCCCATGGCCCGGGGATTCCTGTACCTGGGGCCATCATGGACTCGCACAGCCGGTACGTGGTGGCCTGGGGATTGTCCAACACTCTGGAGACCGGCTTTTGTGCCGAGGCGCTGGGCGACGCCCTGAACCAGGGAACGCCCGACGTGTTCAACACCGACCAGGGAAGCCAGTTCACCAGCCGCGAGTTCACGCAGATACTCCAGGATCACTCGGTGAAGATCAGCATGGATGGCAGGGGCAGGTACCAGGACAACATATTAGTCGAGCGGCTATGGAGGACGGTGAAGTACGAGGAGGTCTACCTGAAGGCCTACGCCAACGGCCTTGAGGCCCGCAACGGGCTGCGGTAATACTTCCGGTTCTACAACCACCGGAGGCCGCATCAGGCCCTGGGCTACCCCGTACGCCGGCGGAGGTCTTTCACGGCGAGCCTGTAGAAGAGGAGCTGAAGGAAAGGAGGTGCCCGGACCAACCGGTCTTGGTATCATACGGAGGAGTGCAGGAGTCCCACTTAATTGTGGCTTAATCCTGTCCAACCGATGGGGTCCACCTCACTTCATCTCCCCTGGAATGCACATCCCACCTTAGCTATAGTTTAGGTGCAAAGAGGGTAGAAACCCTGGCCACATCGAAAAAGCCCGAACAACTGGACACCATTGCCATAAGCGCGGCCGGCGACGGAAGGATCACCTTCGAGAAAGCCCTCGAGCTGCAAGGCACGAACCTCGTGTTGAAAACGGAAAGCGCGGCAGGAACGACGGTCAACATACTGGCCGAAATCTGCATCACGATACAACAGCATGACCTTGACTGGGCGATATCCAGAGCGGCAACCCTGGAAAAGGCCACCAAGGTTGAGACACTCCCGTTCCTGATCGGGACCAGATTGGAGGAAGACCTCGACACCAGCGGAACGCGGGTACTGCTGGTACCGGAACTGCCGTAGACCGAAGCTGGACTTTACGCATAATTTAGAAAAGCCTAGAGACAGGGTAAGCTGGCCTGACCCCACTTTCCACAGAAAGGCCCAGCCATGCTCACCCTGCCCGATGTCATTGTATCCATACTCATTCCCTTCGCAACGCTGTTTACCAACCCGACCCCCGGTCGGGGCCGAGGGCAGGCTTGGCGGAAAGCCCAAGTGTTGCTGTTCGGGGCGATACTGACCCCGGGCCAGCGCACCGTGGCCGCGGCGCTGCGCGTCATGGGCCGCAGCGACCACCTCGACTACGCCCGCTACCATGAGGTGCTCAACCGGGCGGTATGGTCGCCCCGTGAGGCGGCCCGCATCCTGCTCATGCTGCTGCTCCAGCACCTGGATCAGGGCGATGGTCCCTTGGTTTTCGGCATCGACGAAACCCTGGAACGGCGCCGCGGTCCTAAAATCAAATCCCTGGGCATCTACCGCGATGCGGTGCGTTCCAGCCGGAGCCACCTGGTCAAGGCCAGTGGCCTGCGCTGGGTCTCCCTGATGTGGCTGGGCCATGTCCCCTGGGCGGGACGCTATTGGGCCTTGCCCTTTCTCACCGTGCTGGCACCCTCGGAACGCTACTGCCGGCAGCGCGGACGCCGCCACAAAAAGCTCACTGACTGGGCGCGGCAGATGATCTTGCAACTGCGCCGTTGGCTGCCCCATCGGTCCTTGGTGTTGGTGGGCGACAACAGCTATGCCGTGCTGGACCTGCTCCACTGCTGCCAGTCTCTGGCCCAGCCGGTTACTCTCATCGCCAGATTGCGTTTGGACGCCGCCCTGTACGCGCCAGCGCCACCCCGTCAGCCGGGCCAGAACGGTCGGCCTCCGCTGAAAGGCCGACGGCTGCCCGCGCTGAAGGCACTCCCGGACTTGCCCGCCGTGTCATGGATCGAGGTGCCGGCAGCCTGGTACGACGGCACTACCCGCACGGTGGAACTCACGTCCAAAACGGCGGTCTGGTACCGCTCGGGCAAGCCGCCTGTGCCCCTGCGCTGGGTCTTGGTTCGGGACCACAGGGCGAATTCACTCCCCAGGCCTTGCTCTGCACCGATCCGTCGGCGGACCCGACGCAGATCCTGGAATGGTTTGTGCTGCGCTGGCAACCGGAGGTCACCTTCCAGGAGGCGCGGACCCACCTGGGCGTGGAGACCCAGCGCCAGTGGTCGGACCTGGCCATTGCCCGTACTACGCCAATCCTGATGGGGCTCTTCTCTTGGACCACCCTGGCGGCCCATCTTCTGCGGCAACAACGACCCTCGGCCCATCGCACAGCGGCTTGGTACGCCAAGCCGTCGCCGACCTTCGTGGATGCCATCGCTCTGGTGCGCCGCCACCTGTGGCTGGCGTCGGAGGGTTTTTCACTGTCCGCCGCCGACCCCGATATACGGAAAGTCCCGGCCGCTCTGTACCACCGACTTGTCGATTCCCTTGCTTACGCCGCTTGAATTGCGCAAAGTCCAGTTAAGGGGACAGAATCGCTGGACAACAACATATTCCTCATTCCTGTGGCCGGAAGTTCCTGATTATTGACATCCAGTTGCTGCCAGGTCCGGAACGCTCAAGCTATGCCGGGGCGGCTGTGGAGGTCCTGGCAGGACTGGACGGCCGGCTGTCGCTGCGGCATGAAGGGCGCATCCTCGCTGCCCAGGAGGCGCCGCCCAGCCCGGTATTTCTCCGAAACGGCCACCAGCGTTCCGCAACTTCTCCTGTCGCGCCCTCCGGCGCCCACGGCCTGGGCGAACGCTGGACCGCGGCTCTCAAACCCCCTGGATTCAGGGGCTGGGAACGAGAAGGATCAAGGGGACAGCACTGGCAGCGCGGCCGCCGCCGGCAAGCCCAAAGCCACCTCTGCGCGCAAGCCGACGTTCCTTGAGAGGGAGCGATGGAAGGCGATTCAGAAAGCCAGGCGCAAGGGGATGTCGCTAAGAGCGATCGAGCGCGAGTTGGGAATCCACAGAGCCACCGTGAGGAAATACCTGGACGCCGAGGGTCCTCCGACGCGGCGACCCTGGGTGGGCTCCGCGACGTCAACATCTGATACCATGGCACCCTGACCGAGTGACATTTATGCCGGCCATTTAAACGGACATTTTCCCTGAACAGCGACACCCCATTGGCCCACATTCTCGGCGCCATTGACAGAAGGATTCGAAAGGTCGGAAGGCCAATAGCTTTGGTGCTCTGGATGTCCGGTTTTGTCCCTATTCCTCGTAGGTCAACTCCGGGCAATTGGAGTTGCTACCTTGGGGCCTTCACCTATTTTTAACCGGCCTAAAGCGTTGGCATAAACAGTCGGAGCAATGTCCTTCCAGGTCGTTTTACGTGTGCCGACTGACGACACTGACCTACAGGTTCGAGTCCATTTAGGTGGGCCGCAATCCGAGCAGTCGAGAATCAAGGTCGGTCCGGGAGCCGGAGCTGCGACTGACGACTTCGGCGACCGCATTGCCGCCACGGTATGGGAGTTCTTTGAGCAAATCACCCCCATTGTGGATGCTCTCGAAGACGCGGGCAACCAAATGGATGCGACATTAAGCCCCAATGTGCCCCGGTGGTCTCCAAGCATGCGTCCTCCTTCTGTTGACTTCCCGCAGCCTTGCGGCTTATGTTGGCGACATGAGCCAAGCTGCTAAAGTGGGCGCTCCGGCACGGCAGGTACGGCGGAAATAGTATCTATAGTTGGTAGCTCCGGACGATATTCAACGGGAGAAAGCCCTTTGTCTCCACTTTCCAACATTCCTGTCCTGGTGGTCCTGCAAAACCCCGACTTCCGCCTGATGTGGGCGGCTCGGTGGGTTCACGAAATCTCCCGCCGCATGGAACTGCTGGTGCTGGGATACCTCATTTACGAACTGACCGACTCGGCCTTTCAAGTCGGATTGATTTCCGTTTTCCTGAATGGTCCGCGCCTGCCTTTGTCGTTGGTAGCCGGAATGCTGGCCGACCGGCTGGACCGGTGGCGGATTCTGGCCGGTATCCACACCTTCTATTTGCTTGTCGCCTCGGGACTGCTGGCGCTCTTGATTCTGGGCCTCATTCATCCCTGTTATGTTTTCCTTGCCATACTTTTGCAGGGTACGGCCAAGGTCTTGGATGACCCCGCCCGGCGGGCGGCACTTTTCGACCTGGCCGGAGAAGCCCGAATCGTCCACGCTATGTCCCTGGAGACCATCACCAACAACGGAGGCAAGATTCTGGGCCCGTTAGCGGGCGGGCTGTTGATTGCCTTTTACGGGTACACCGGCGCCTTCATAGTTCTGGTGACCATGGATCTGATCGCTGCTTGCCTGATGTTCAAGATGCGGCTGCCGAAAGCGGCGTCGGTGGTGGGCAGGGACAGGGTGTTCTCGCAGGGAATCAAGTCGGGTATCAGCCATTCTTACTCAAACAAGTTTGTGCTGGGGGTGCTTTCCATATCGTTAGTAATGAACGGTATGGTGCTGCCACTGCAATACTTCATACCGGTCATCGCCACCGACTTATTGAAGGTGGGGCCCGCGCTGGGGGGCGTGATAGGCTCGGCGGAAGGTGTTGGCACGCTCATAGGGGCGATATTCATTGCCACGCGTCGTAACTACCCCTTTCACGGGCGGTACTTCGTGATAGGCGCCATGATCGTGGCCGTGGGCGTGGCTGCGGTGGCCTGGTCACCCTGGTTCCTGATTTCCTTCTTGTTGCTCTTTGGAGCCGGTGTTGGTCAGTCAGGATTCAGCACCATGCAGAGTACCATCCTGCTGCTTTCGTCACCGGCCGAAATGCGAGGGCGGATAATGGGGTCCCAAGGGTTGGTCAACGGCCTGGGCCACTTGATCGGCGGGGTGGAAATCGGGGTCATAGCCCAGGCATTCGGCATCTCACTGGCCATAGGTATTAACGCCGGCGCAGGCCTGCTCTTGATGCTGCCGGTGGCCTTGTTGACGCCGCTAGTGTGGCGGCCGGTAAAGGCGTACCACAGCACATCCAGCGTTGACGCCGCTACGACGCGCGTCGGGACTGACCGGCGGCCCGACCAAGCCGGTTAGGACCGGGGGAAGCCCGACTTCTTCTCTGGACTTGCGTCAGCCATATCCTTTTCGAGGGCAAGACTCTGCCCCATTTAGGGCCCGTTCACGCTGAGAGACTATCTCGAATCATTCAGTTGCCATTGACGCGGACACCAAGGCCTTCCAGTCCTAATTTAAGTTGTAAACCCTGGCTGCGTTCCCACCGGCTATCTTGGCCCGTTCCTCCAGGGTGCATTCAGCCAGGATTTCTTCAAGGATTTCCCGGCTTCTCGGAAAGGTGGATTCTTGATGAGGGTAGTCGGAGCCCCATTGCAGAGTGTCGACGCCGATGATCTCCCGAAGCTGAATCCCCAATCCGTCTTCCTGGAACCCTAAGAAAATGTTCCGGTGAAAGAAGTCGCTGGGAAGCATATTGTCTTTGAACCGGTAGCCGCTCACCCCTCTGGCCCTTTGGGTGTAGTTGTAGTCCATGCGGTCCAGAAAATGGGCAGCCCACGAAACTTCGTGCTCAACCGCCCCAATTTGTAGTCGCGGGTAACGCTCGAACACCCCGCAGAAAATCATGTCGGTAAGCGACATTCGGACGTAGTGATCGAAGTTCACCGTTACGGCGAACCGGTTGGTACTGGCGCGGTCGCCCTCCCCCGACCCAAACCGGTTAGTCGCGGCATGAAGCCCCAAAGGCATCCCCAAGTCTTGAGCAGCCGCCCAAAGGGGTTCGTAGACCGGCGATTCGTACCTGCGGTCCTCCGGTGGGTAAACGGTGATCATGCCGCCTATGAATCCCAGTTTGTGACACCGCTCCAGCTCGGCCACCGCAACCTCTACGTCATCCACGTTGATCATGGCGATCCCGGCGAGACGCTTTGGCGCGGCTTGGCAGAACTCGGCCAGCCAATCGTTGCGTAAGTCTTAAAAACGGCGGTCAGAAGCTCACTATCCGGTACCTTGAACAACTGAAGGCCAAGGGTGGGGTAGAGAATGCTGACATCAATACCGTCCAGGTCCATGTCCTTGATCTGCTCTTCAGGGATGTAACCCCCAGGCCGGACGTTTTCGAATACATCGCCGCTGGTCAACTCCTCCGGCGATTCAAACCTTTTCCCGGTCTGGGCTCCACCAAATCCAAACCCGGTGGCAATTTTCATGCCGTCGCAGTACCACCATTCATCGTCGTCTTCCATCCTGGTGTGCGGGGCCCTGTCCCGGAACTTTTCATCTATCCGGCTCACCCACAGATCAGGGGGTTCCATCACGTGGTTATCGGACGAGATGATCCTGTAATCAGCCATGGCTTAGCTCCCCGAATGTAGTCTTTGGTGATTTCCGGCTTGGTGCTAAATCACAGTTAATCGGCGGCTACGTCGGGGACAGGATCCCGGTTAACATCGCCATAGCTATCTTCGGCTTTATCCAGGCCGTCGGCTTTCTCATGGCAGTGTTGGTCCATAGCCTCCCGATGGCGATGCTCTTTGCCGTGATATTCGGCGCAGGATTCGGTGGGCGAAATCCGCTTACCACTGCGATACGCGGTGACTACTTCGGCAAAAACGCCTTTGCCACCATTACCGGCATATCCAGCGCCCCTATGTACGTGTTCATGCTGGCCGCCCCGCTCTTCGCAGCTTTCCTGTTCGACGCGACCGAAAACTACACCCTTGCGTTCCTGATCACCGGAAGTTTGGGAATGATGAGCGGTGTGCTGTTTCTGTTGGCCAAGAAGCCGACCTCTCTTCCGTTGGACAGAAGAGTTTCCACCATTGCCCGGCCGTCTGAGTCCGGCGACGGCTAAAGTTCTCGTTGCGCGTCGGGAGGACGGGCGTCATGGCAAGGCGCCCCTTGCCAGGAAGCAGGGGCCGCAGGAGCGTTGCAGCTTAACCCGTATCCACCGATGGACACGGATGGACGGCGTGAAAACAGCGGAAGGGGGTGAGGGAGTTACAGGCGCGATGATCCGGGCTCGAATTCGGGTAGACGGGAGGTTGGCGGGCGGTCTGCAGGCGCTTTTGGGGGCACCGATGGCGGCCTGCAGTGGCTGTGGTGAGCGAGATGGCGGGATAGGACACGGCAAGAGGCGCTCGCGGACCGGGATGGCGCGAGTTGGCGGGGACCTTCGGTTGGCCGGATGGCTGGTCAGTTGCAGACGGGTCGTCAGGCTGGGAGTGGAATGGCTCGCAGCCGGGCCAGGGCGCGACTGAACTGGGTTTCCCAAGGCCAGCGCTGTGGCAGATGCAAGGTGAGGCGGCGCGCCGAGCGGGTGAGCCGTCCCGCTAGGGCGAAGAACCGCCGCCGGAGGGTCTTGGTGGTCACGATCTGCTCGCCCAGAGCGATTCGCGCCGTCCAGCGGGCCAGGTTGTGGGCCATCGTCTGGACGGCCAGCCAGGCGGCGTTGGCGGCGAAGCGGCCCGAGGGGAGATGGTTCAGCCCGACGCCGTACTTGAGGTCGCGTATCGCATTCTCGCTCTCGGCGTGGCGGCGATGATCAGCCTCCAGTTCGAGCAACTCCCCGTCCCGGTCGGTGATGAAGCCGTGATAGCTGTAGGTGGCGAAGAGGGCCAACTGGGAACCGGGCGTGGGCTTCACCCGCCGGACGATGAGCCGCACCGGCGCGGCATCGGGCTCACTCCGGAAGGGGGTGCAGGCGGTCTCCGCCACATCGGCGGCGCCGTCCATCCAGTAGGGGATGGGCGTCCAGTCCTCCTCGGGTATGGCCTCGATGAGATTGTGCAGGCTTTTGTGCTGGCGGATGGTGATGGAGAAGTGCAGGTCCATCTTGCGGCAGACGGATACCACGCTATGAGTGTAGAAGCCGCTGTCGGCCCGCACCGTGAGTTGCCCCTGGGCCCCGGCGTAGCGAACCCGGCTCACCGTCTCCCGCAGGAAGTGGGCGGCGCCCCGAGCGGTGTTGGCGCGGCCCTCGCGCAGCCGGGACATCAGCACGTCCCCGGTTCCGGCGGCGATGGCCAACAGTGGGTGATAGCCCCGCTTGCCGGTATAGCCCCCGTATCAAGTACGGGGCAGGCTGAGGTGGCGCGCTCCCTCCTTGGCCAGACCGTAGGTCTCGCAGATGGTGGAATCGAGGTCGATGGTGAACGGCGCGTCGCCGGGTCCGGCCCCGGCTGCCCAGGCCCGGGCCAGCAGCTCCCGGCTCACCCGGTCGAGTTGACGGACGTGGCCCCACCGGAAGCTGCGCAGGAATGTGCCCAGGGTGGATGGCGCCTTGACCGTGCCGCCCAGGGTGCAGGCCGTCCCCCCGGTGCGCAACGCATCGGCGTTGTCGATGCAGTCGCCGCCCGCCAGCGCGGAGGCGACCAGCGTCATTATCTTGTCGCCGGTGCTGGCCCGGCCCGGCGCGCTGCCCAGGTCGAGGTGATGGTCAACGAGTTCCCGCAGGCCGAGGTGCAGGGCCAAGGTGGCCGGAAGGAGCAGCCCGGCATTGGCCACCAGGCGGTGATCGTCAATGGCGATGCGGATCCGGTCGGGGTGGTTGCGTGGCAGCATCTTGTATCCTGACTTTGGCCCGCGACAATAGCTCATATGTGGCGGTCCGGAGCGCGGCAGACCGGTAGCATCTGGGTCATGGTAGACCGTCCAATAGCAGGGGTCGCCGCGTTCCTCAACGGTAGAACCCGGACAGTTGCCTGGGCCAATCGAGCCCGCATCGTGCAAGGAAGGGTCAACACTGAAAGAGGAGGTACAGATGGAAGGAGAAGCGAGGTTCGTAGGCATTGATGTCTCAAAGGCGCAGTTGGACGTTGCTGTCCGGCCTACGGGGAAGAGATGGACCCTGCCCTACGACCAGACCGGAATTGAGGGACTGATCCCCCAGATAGTGGACCTGGAGCCTGCCTTGGTGTTGTTGGAGGCTACGGGCGGCTTGGAACTGCCCTTGGTGGCCGCCCTGGCCGCAGCGGCGCTGCCGGTGGTGGTGGTCAACCCACGCCAGGTCAGGGACTTCGCCAAGGCCACCGGAACGCTGGCCAAGACCGACGCTCTGGACGCGGGGGTCCTGGCCCATTTCGCCGACGCCGTCCGTCCTGAGGTGCGCCCCCTGAAGGACGCCGAGACCCAGGTCCTCAACTCGCTGACTGCCCGCAGGCACCAGGTGATGACCATGCTGGTCTCCGAGAAGAACCGGCTGGGCACCGCCATCGGCGCCGTTAGTCCCCGCATTGAAGCCCACATCGCGTGGTTGGAACAAGAATTGAGCGACTTGGACAAGGGGCTACGTCAGACTTTGCGCCGGAGTCCGGTGTGGCGTGAGAAGGACGACCTGCTCCGCACCGTTCCCGGTGTCGGAGAGCAGCTCTCCCTCACTCTGCTGGCCAATCTGCCAGAGCTGGGCACGCTGAATCGCCGGCAGATCGCCGCCCTTGCGGGCGTGGCTCCCTACAACCGGGACAGTGGCACCCTGCGGGGCAAACGCGCCGTCTGGGGCGGACGCTCCCGGGTGCGGGCCGTCCTCTACATGGGAGCGTTGGTAGCCAGCCGTCACAACCCTGCTATCCGGGACTTCTACCAGAGGCTGCTGGCAGCTGGCAAGCCGAAATAGGTGGCGCTGGTCGCGTCCATGCGCAAACTGCTGGTTATACTCAACGGCATGCTCAAACATGGCTCCCCTTGGTGCGATATGACTCAGCCAGTCGCCGCTCATTCCTGTTGACTTTCAAGACAGTTGCTATTGGATGTACCTTGTTTCCAAGCGCTTTTCTGTTCCAAAACCATTATCCCAGATTAAGAGGAGCACCCTATGGCTGCTTCAAGGGCTGTCCCCAAGGCCGTCCCTCGGTGGATTCGGGCTTAGTAGACTAAGTGACTATTGACTGACCTCTCGGTTACGCCAGAAGCCTGGCCGCTAACTCGACGAAGTCGTCTACGATGATGTCAGGCTGGTACTCCGAGTCCTCCGTGGGGAGTTTGTACCGGTTGACGTAGGCCGCTTTGAAGCCGCAGGCCTGGGCGCCCAGGATATCGAAAGCGTGCGCCGCGACCATCATGATCTCCCCGGGCTCGCACCCCAGACGCTGTATCGCCTTGCGGTATATCCCTGGGGATGGCTTGAATGCGCCAACTTGGTCCACGGATATTATCGCGTCGAACCTTATCGGGACGTTGTTGTCCAGCAATTCCTCCAAGTACCACTGCTCCCCGTTGGAGAGGGCAACCAGCTTGTAACGCCCCGCCAGCGACCGCAGACCTTCAACGGCGTCTCCGTAAGGCTGCAGACCCTTGTAGACCTTCATGAACTCCTGAACCGCGCCGGCGGTGTAGCTGGCGTTGTGCTTCTTCAGGCAGTAAACAAAGGCGCGGCGGCAGGTCTCAAGGTAGCCACTGTGTCCCAGCATCAACAGATTGTCCTGGTACTGCTCAATGCGCTGCCGTTCCCGCCACTCGGCGTAAAACGCTTGGCCCGTCATATCGGAGCCGTGGGCCGCCAGGAACTCTCCGGCGGGCCCGGCCAGGCTGCCGCTCAGGTCCATGACGGTGCCGAAGATGTCGAAGGTAAGGTAGTTCACGCGAGCAATGAATCCGTCGGCCATGCAATGACTCTCCTATTTGAACCAGTCCGCGACCCGTTCTCCGATCATGATGGCCGTGGCGTTGGTGTTGGCCCGGACAACGTCGGGCATGACCGAGGTGTCCACTACCCGCAGCCCTTCCAGGCCGTGAACCCTGCAATACTGGTCCACCACAGCCAAGGGATCCGAGGCAGGGCCCATTTTGCAGGTGCCGGACATGTGGATTGCGGTGGTCAGGTTTTCCACCAGCCACGCATCCAGCGCTTCGTCGCTGCGCAGGACATGAGGGGAGATGTTGATCATCCCCTTGACCAGCGGTTGATATGATGGGTGCTCCAGGAGACGCACGCACAATCTGACGGCCTCCCGCATCCGTTCCCGGTCCCAGGGGTCTTCCAGATAACGGTAGTCCAGTACCGGGTATACGTGGGGGTCGGACGAGGCCAGCCTCAACTCTCCTGCTCCCTTGGGAAGCTCCAGGGAGCATGTGATTCGAAAGTCGTCGCCTACGGACACGTCGCCGTAGGGCGGCCCGGAAGGATAGGCTTGGCTGATCATAATATCGTTGCGAGTCGGGGAGCCGGTGGCGGTGTATCTGAGGGTGAGGTTGGTCCAGGGGCCGTTAAGGTCCAGGGCCACGTCGTCTTTGACCCGAAGGGACACCCTTACGCCGGGATGGTCCCGCAGATTCTGGCCAACCCCGGGCAGGCCGTGCACCACCGGTATGCCGAATTCCCGAAGATGGTCCGGCGGGCCCACCCCCGACAGCATGAGCAGATGGGGAGAGGCCACGGCGCCGCCGCTGAGGACCATCTCCTCCCCCTGTACCACGAACCGTTCTCCGCCGCTTTCTACCTCTACGCCCGTGGCCCGGTGGCCTTTGAACAATATCCGAAGGGCTTGGGCGTTGGGCCGGACGGTCAGGTTCAGCCGGTGGCGGTTGGGGTTGAGGTGGGTCAGCGTCATGCTCATGCGGACGCCGTCGGTATTGTTCTTCGGCATGAGCCCCACGCCGGAGGAGTCTGGGTGGTTTACATCTGGGTCTTCAGGGAACCCGGCGACCACGCAGGCGGAATAGAAGGCCCGTTGGACCGGCTGTTCGTCTTCCCGGCTATGGCGGCGTATCTCAATGGGGCCGTTGGAGCCGTGGAAGTCGTCGCGGATGTCCAGGTCGTTTTCGATTTGGCGGAAATAGGGCAGCACCTTGATGAAGGACCACTCGTCGTTCCCCAAAGACGCCCAACCGTCGAAGTCTTCGGGGAGGCCGCGAATGAAGGACTGGCCGTTGATGGCGCTGGAGCCGCCGACAACCTTGCCTCGCGCTATCGGCGTCCGTTGGGAGTGGCTGGGCGCCAGTTGGCCCGAGTAGGACCAGTTGAAGGCGGAGTTCTCGGCCGATGCGGCGGTGCTGAGTCCGTCGCGGAGCTCATTGGGCAGGTGTGTTGGGTCGGGAAAGTCGGGGCCCGCTTCCAGCAGCAGCACCGACCTGTTGGGGTCGTCGGAAAGTCTTGTTGCAAGGGCGCAGCCTGAGGAGCCGGCGCCAACAACTATCACGTCGTATTTCATGATGCCCTTCCTGCAGAAGCGCCCCAGCGGACGCATTGTAATGGGTTGCCGCCCAGTATAGTATCCCCGAACGGCTTTGAGCACATCCCATGTATCTTCCGAACTGTACCATGTCCGGGGATGCCGCAGTGACCACAGTAATGAACAATGAACGGAGGCTCAAGGCCGTTAGCTAAGTTGATTTGAGTACTTGCGCGGATCACAGGAGGCCCGAGGTTAGAGTCCTACGGGGCGCGCTGTTCACCGGTCCGTGCAAGCGGTGCCCCGCCACAGGTCATAAGCCCCGTCCGGGTCGGCGGGGGCTTATGCAGAACTGCTTCAGCTACTGGACTGACTGACCGCTCGTCTCTCGGCGGGGTTCACTGTCGGGCTAGGAAGGAGGCTGATTACAGTATCAGAGAGTAATAGTAAAGGTTCTTGATTTTGTCCAGTTTGATGGGCTTGACGGGACTCCACGCAGTGTTACCGCCGATGGAAAAATAAGCGAAATCGCCGAAGTTAAGTTGACCCGCCTTGGCCGCGGCCAGGTCAGCAGGCAGTGCACAGTCAACCGCGGGCAATGAATGAAGGGGACAAAGAGTGGCGGAAATGCAAGGTCCCGATACAATGATCAGAAGCATAGCCGCCGTACAACTCCTTCCGGAAGCGCAGATGAGCCAGCCCGGAAATTGCTCCCTTGTGTATCCCGGTGCAGTTCAGCCTGCCCCAATATCGAGGCCCAGCAGGCGTCGC
This sequence comes from Dehalococcoidia bacterium, assembly GCA_965249355.1. Classification (GTDB taxonomy): domain Bacteria; phylum Chloroflexota; class Dehalococcoidia; order Lucifugimonadales; family UBA3495; genus VXOI01. The sequence continues at coordinate 100,076 of CBDFLW010000004.1, read as the reverse complement.
GCGTTGCCATGGTTGATCAGTTCGCGGTCGGACTCTGGGCAGTCCAGTCCATCCACCATCTCGTTGTATATCTCAATGTTTGGGGGGCCGAAGGGGTGGTCGGTACCGTAGAGCAGCCGGTCCGCCCCGAACATCTTGTAGCAGTACTCCAAGGCAGCCGGGCTATGGGCGACAGTGTCCACGTACAGCTTGTCGAAGTAGAACTGGGAGGACTGGTCCAGGTCGACCCAACCTTCAGGTGAGGTCCATTCGTCGATCAACCGGCCCACGCGGCCGCGGATGAAGGGGACGAAGCCTCCCGTATGCGGGACGATCAACTTCAGGTCCGGGTATTCCTGGAAGACGCCGCTCATCACCAGGCGCACCGTGGCCAGGGCGGTGTCGAACATGAATGCCATGCCAGGAACCAGGGGCCGCTGGTCGATTCCGTTCATGTTGATGGGGGCCGTGGGGTGCATGTTAATGGGCACCCCCAGGCTCTCGATATGCCTGTACACCGGCCAGAATTCCCTGCGGTCAAGGGTCTTCTGGTTGATGTTGGAAAAGAGATAGACGCCTTTGAACCCCAACTGATTCACGCAGCGGTCGATCTCGGCGATCGTATGCTCGATGCTGTGCCAACCCAAGGTAGCCCACGCCTCGAATTTGCCTGGGTGGCCCTGCATCACCTCGGCGAGGTGGTCGTTGATGCGGGAAGCCCAGGCGTCGGCCTCCGGACCGTCCAGCAACTCCGGCCCCGGCATGCCGTGGCTCAGCACCGATACGACTATACCCAGGTCTTCCATGGCTCGTAGTTTCTGGTCGACATCGGCGTGGGCCGACGGCGAAGCGTGCTGGTACCCGCCGATGCAACTCACGAAATAGGTCCCGCCTCGAAGGACACCCTGGGGCAGGGAACTGCGACCCGTGAGGTATTCCAGATATGGCAAATAGACCAAGTGGCTGTGGACATCGATGCGCATTAGTGTCCTCCGGTTCTCTTCTGCAATAGGGGTGCGTTTCCAGGCCATTCAGGAACGCAGAGATATACCTGTACGGTGGTCTTGAGGCCAAAACCGGATGAGTGGCCGCATCCGGATCTCCGCCCCTCCTGGTTAAAAGACAAGGACATACAAAGGCAGAAACGCAACATCCGGGAAAAAGATAGGCGACGGCGCCTGAAAGAACAAGGCCTATGCACTTGCTGCACCAAAACGGTTGAGACCAACACCCAATGCAAAAACTGCCTCAAAAAATTCGCCGAGTGAGCGAAGGAACGCGGCGAGAGCAAAACTGAAGAGCAGAAGAAGAGAACGGACACGGCCGACCAGGAAAGACAACAGCATTGCAAGGAGGCAGGGATCTGCACCTCCTGCAGGAAGCCTGTCACCGGATACACAACCCGCTGCGATAGCTGCAATGTCAAGGCGGCGAGAAATTGGGGCGCTGTGGCGGCGGAATCGTGTACCACTGGCCTGATGCTCGATGACCGCACGGCCAGCGTTGCCGGAAGGGGACACTTTCGAGCATAGCCAGAATTGCGCCCGACGTAGGATCACGTCGCCATGCCAGAACTGGGGGCCAGTGAAAAGTGATTGGAAGGCCTATGGATGCGCCCGAATGTCGGTGGCCAGCGACGCCTACGTAAACAACCTGGAGACCCAACGCCGGGTGCTGGCCGACTACGAGCAGGTCTTCAAGGATGTGGGCCGCGGGGCCCCTTGAAACCGATCTCTCGAGAGAGACGGGGTGAATGGCTGGGCTAGAGGGGGTTGGCTCGGCTATGGAATGAGGATTGACGAGCCGAGCCCTGTGAGTCGACACTGATTGCCGGCCGTATGGCCACATGGCGTTCTGGGCTCAGGCGCCCAATCAACTCAGCGGTGCAAGACATGGAGAACCCGTTCTACAACCGGCCGATACTGAACTCCCCGTACGAATACCCCTACCGGCACTGGGAGCTGGACGAAACTGGGCAGCCGACCCAGCAGATCATTGAGAGCCGCCGTGGGGCTGAGTTCATCACGCCCATTCCCAAACCGAGGCAGAGAGGAAGGGCCCGCGGAGGGCGCCAGCAGCAGCTGGTCTTCGACGAGGGACAGGGTCTTTCCACGGCAGAGCAGCAGTACGACGTTACCGCCGCCGTAAACGACATTCGCCGGCACGTCGACCAGTGGCGAACCATCCCCGATCCCCACAACTGGGGCGTTACGCCGGAGACGGCCCTGCTGCTCCAGCACTGGCGGCACCACAAGTTCAGCCATACCGTCCCTTCTTCTGCCAGGTCGAGGCTGTTGAGACGCTGATCTGGCTCACCGAAGTTGCTCCGCGGCTCGGGCCGGGGGAGAGGCTGGCTCTACAGCGACTGGAAAGCGCCAGCCTGGAGGCGAACCCCGAACTGTTGCGGGTCGCGCTGAAGCTGGCCACCGGTGCGGGCAAGACCACGGTGATGGCCATGATCATCGCGTGGCAGACCATCAACGCCGTGCGACATCCCAACAGCCGGAGGTTCACGCGGGGCTTCCTGGTGGTAACCCCCGGAATTACCATACGGGACCGGCTGCGGGTGCTGCAACCGAACGACCCCGACAGCTACTACGCCAGCAGGGAACTTGTGCCCACCGATATGCTGGGCGACCTGCAGAGGGCCAAGATAGTCATCACCAACTATCACGGCCTCCGCCCCAGGGAGCGACTGTCGATATCCAGCGGCGGGAGGGACCTGCTGCAAGGGCCGGGCAAGCCCATCGAAACCGTGGAGTCCGAGGGCCATATGATGCAGCGGGTGATGCCCGAGCTGATGGGCCTGAAGAACATCACGGTCCTCAACGACGAGGGACACCACTGCTATCGCCAAAAGCCCGGAGAGGATGACGAAGGCCCTCTGACTGGCGAGGACAAGCGGGAAGCAGACCAGAACACCGAGGAAGCCCGAGTGTGGCTCTCCGGGCTGGAGATGGTCAAGAGGAAACTGGGTGTTCGGCAGTTGGTGGACTTGTCGGCAACACCCTTCTTTCTGCGTGGCTCCGGGTACGCCGAGGGAACCCTGTTCCCCTGGACCGCCAGCGACTTCTCTCTCATGGATGCAATCGAATGCGGCATCGTCAAGCTTCCGCGGGTTCCGGTGGCGGACAATATACCGGGAGCAGACGTGCCGGTGTTCCGAAACCTGTGGGAGCACATCCGCAGGGACATGCCTCGCGCAGGAAGGGGCCGGGCGGGCGACCTGGATCCACTGGACCTTCCCACGCCGTTGCAGACCGCCCTCGAGGCCCTTTACGGCCATTACGAGAAGACTTTCAAGGAGTGGGAGGCCGATGGCGCTCCCTGCCCACCCTGTTTCATCGTCGTTTGCAACAACACGGCCACATCAAAGCTGGTCTACGACTATATCTCAGGGTTCGAGCGCACCAATGAGGACGGCACGACCTCGGTTGTTAACGGGAGACTCGCGCTGTTCCGAAACTTCGATGAATACAACAACCGCTACTCTGTTCCGCGCACCTTGTTGATCGACAGCCATCAGTTGGAATCCGGTGAAAAGCTCAGCGATGACTTCCGCCGCGCCGCTGCCGACCTGATCGAACGGTTCCGCCGGGAACGCCAGGAACGGACGGGCAATCGGGAGGAGGCCGACAAGATATCGGAGCAGGAACTCCTGCGCGAAGCGATGAATACTGTCGGCAAGGAGGGGCGGCTGGGACAGGACATCCGCTGCGTGGTGTCTGTGTCCATGCTGACCGAGGGGTGGGACGCCAGCACCGTAACCCATGTCTTGGGCGTGAGGGCCTTCGGAACGCAGCTCCTGTGCGAACAGGTGGTGGGCCGGGCGCTCCGGCGCCAGTCCTACGAACTGAACGAGGACAACAAGTTTGACGTCGAGTACGCCGACGTGCTGGGTATTCCCTTCGACTTTACCGCCCGCCCGGTTGTCGTCGGCCCGGGCAAGCCACAGCAGACGGTGCAGGTGAAGGCAGTGCGCCCTGAGCGCGACCACCTCGAGATCACCTTTCCGAGAGTAGCCGGCTACCGGGAGGATCCACCCAAAGAAGACCTGGTCGCCAACTTCACCGCGGACTCCCGTTTGGACCTGACTCCGGACCTTGTGGGTCCGACGCAGACGAGGAACGAGGGGATCATCGGCGACGGAGTGGACCTGAACCTGGTACATACGGGCGATCTACGCATGTCGACGCTGGTGCTACACCTGACAAAGCGGTTGCTGGAAACCAAGTGGCGGGACCCCAACGAGGACATGAAGCTACACCTGTTCGGCAAGCTGCGGAGCGTGGTCAAGGAGTGGCTGGACAACTACCTGGACTGCCGGGGTGGGACCTATCCGGCGCAGCTGATGTACCAGTCACTGGCCGACACGGCCTGCAACCGGATCACCGCCGCAATCACCAGCCGACAGGGCGAACGGTCCGTCAAGGCGCTGCTGGATTCCTTCAACCCCGTTGGCTCCACGCGGAACGTGAATTTCACCACCTCAAGGTCCGGACTTTGGACCACCGACGCCCGGAAGTGCCACGTCAACCTGCTGGTGATGGATAGCGACTGGGAGGCCGAGTTCTGCCGGGTGGTGGAGTCGCACCCGTTGGTCATGGCCTACGTGAAGAACCACAACCTGGGCTTGGAGGTGCCGTACCTGTACGGCTCCACGCCCCGGCGTTACTTCCCCGACTTCATCCTGCTGGTGGATGACGGGAACGTAGACCCGCTCAACCTTATCGTCGAGATCAAGGGATACCGGGGAGAGGACGCCAAGGAGAAGAAGAACACCATGGAGGCCTACTGGCTTCCGGGGGTGAACGCCCTGGGCCACTATGGCCGCTGGGCCTTCGCCGAGTTCACGGACGTCTTCGACATCGAGCCCAACCTGCGACAGGTGATTGATTCGCACTCCTTGACGGCTGTACACTACGATAGTGTACACGAAGATAGGGAATAGGAGTTCCGTACTGCCATGAAGAACATTACGCTCAGTGCCGACGAGGGGCTGATCGAGGAGGCGCGCCGCATAGCCGCTGCCCGGAGCACTACGCTGAACGCTGAGTTCCGGCAGTGGCTGGCGGACTATGTCGGTCGAAAGCAGCGGGCCGAGCGGGCGCTTGAGACGCTCAGGGAGCTGAGCGCAACCATTGACACGGGCGGACGCAAGTTCACCAGGGAAGAGATGAATGAGCGCCGATGAGTTCCTGGACAGCAACATTCTTGTTTACTCGGTCGATGCAAGAGCTCCAGAAAAAATGGAGCGCGCCCATGAATTGGTAGGCCGGAGCTTGACCAATGGCTCCGGTTGCATCAGCTATCAGGTCGTGCAAGAAACTCTCAATGTGCTGACAGGGAAATTAGGGATGTCCGCTGACAGTAGCCTTCGGCTCCTGGACGAAATCCTGGTCCCCCTCTGGCAGGTGAACCCCACGGCTGCCCTTTACCAGAGCGCCATCTCGCTCCGGAGCCGTTACGGATTCTCCTTCTATGACTCTCTCATTGTCGCCTCTGCCCTCGAGGCCCGGTGCACCCGGCTCTACAGCGAGGACTTGCAGCACGGCCAGGAGATACAACGGCTGACGATACTGAACCCGTTCGTGAATGAGTAACAGGGAGCAACAACCATGCCCAGGCCAAGAGGAACACGCAACAGCAGAGCTGTAGGAAAATCGGTGGAGGTCCTGCGCCACGAGCAGGACACCCGCACCAACATCCCCACGGCCGAGTACCAGTCGATGGTGGAGGAGGACACGGAGTCGCCGCTGCGGGTGGCGTACCAGCGGCGCAATCGCGACCTGGACCCGCAACTGGTCTGGCGGGGCAAGGACGAGCAGGATGTGGACGACCTGGTGGTCAACGTGCCGCCCCTGTACATCCAGGAGAAGGTGCATCCCAAGGTGCTGATCGACGACCTGGTGCGCCAGTCCCGGAACGGCCGCGAAGCCGCCGACTACCAGGTCGACATGTTCGCCGACTTCAACGGGCTGCCCGAGGGCGCCGACCGCACCGAGTTCTACCAGCACGAGGGCCACTGGCAGAACCGCATGATCCTGGGCGACAGCCTGCAGGTGATGGCCTCGCTGTCCGAGCGGGAGGGGCTGCAGGGCAAGGTGCAGTGCATCTACATCGACCCGCCCTACGGCATCCGGTTCAACTCCAACTTCCAGTGGTCCACCACCAGCCGTGACGTGCGCGACGGCAACCGGCAGCACATCACCCGCGAGCCGGAGCAGGTCAAGGCCTTCCGCGACACCTGGCGCGACGGCATCCACTCCTACCTGACCTACCTGCGCGACCGCCTCACCGTGGCCCGCGACCTGCTGACCGATTCTGGCTCCATATTCGTGCAGATCGGCGACGAGAACGTCCACCGCATTCGTTCATTGATGGATGAGGTATTTGGTGATGAGAATCATGTAGCGAGCGTCATCTTTAGCCCCAATCCACCGAAGGGATGAGGGTCGCGGCGTGGTGAAGGGGTAAGAAAGTGCTCCTTTGCATCTGGGATAATGGTTTTCGAGAAAGGAAACCGACCAGAAACAAGGAGCACCCAACAGATGCTACCACTTGAGCACCCCGACCGCATCCAAATAGCCTTCGACGACCACCGCCTAGTCAACAATGCTGGGCTGCTCCTTCCGGCCACTCTGGCCCAGCACGTGGGCCTGCGTGAACTCGTTGACCGTCACCTCGACCTCGGGGATGCGCCGGGGCGGGCGAACGCGGGAGACAAGATGCTGACGCTGGTGGCCTCGGCGCTGGCGGGCGGCGACTGCATTGACGACGCCGATGCGCTGCGTGCGGGGCGGACCTCCTCGGTGCTGGGGTGCACGGTCAAAGCGCCCTCCACTCTGGGGACGTTCCTGCGCAGCTTCCGGTGGGGCCATGTCCGCCAGCTGGACCGGGTGAGCCGGGAGCTGCTGGCCCGGGCCTGGGCCGCCGGTGCCGGACCCGGCAACGGGCCGCTGACCATCGACCTGGACTCCACCATCTGCGAGACCTACGGGCTGGCCAAGGAGGGGGCGCGACACCATGGCTACACTGGCAAGCGAGGCTATCACCCGCTGCTGGCCGTGGCCGCCGGAACCGGCGACGTGCTGATGTCCCGGCTGCGCGAGGGCCGCGCCAACACCGCTCGGGGCGCCGCCCACTTCCTGCGGGAGACCGTGGGACGGGTGCGCCATGCTGGGGCTAAGGGGCAACTCACGGTGCGGGCCGACAGCGGCTTCTACACCCACGCCGTGGTCGCCGTCTGTCGCAAGACGAAGGTCCGCTTCTCCATCACCATCCGCCAGCGTGCCAGCCTGCGCAATCTCATTGAAGCCATACCCGAGGCGGACTGGAGGCCCATCCCTTACTGGATGGACGGCGCCGCCGACGTGGCCGAGACCGCTTACACTCCCTTCAGGAGCAAGCCCGATGCCGCGCCGGTGCGGCTCATCGTCCGGCGGGTGAAGCCCACTCCCGGTTCCCAGCTGGCCCTATTCGCCAGCTACAGCTATCACGGCTTCATCACCGACCGGGACGGGGATACCCTGGAGCTGGAGGCCGACCATCGCCGCCACGCCGAGGTCGAGAATGCCATCCGAGACCTCAAGTACGGCGTGGGACTCAATCATCTCCCGTCAGGCCGTTTCGCCGCCAACGCCGCCTGGCTGGCCGTCCAGGTGCTGGCGCATAATCTGGCCCGTTGGGCAGCGCGCATCGGTCTGGGCGAGCAACTGGTGACCACCAAGACCCTGCGGCGACGCTTCTTCTCCCTGGCCGGACGGCTTACCCGCTCGGCGCGCAGACTCACTTTGCATCTTCCCCGGGGCTGGCCCTGGGCTGAGCAGGCCACTCTCGCCCTGGCCCGACTGCGAGCCATCCCACTCCCAGCCTGACGGCGCTATCCGCAACCGACCCAACGCCTCCAAACTCGCGTCCGCCCGGTCCGCGAGTGCATCCTGCTGCGTCCGGTCTCACTATCACGCGATTCCCAGCCTCCATAGACCGCTCTCCAGGGCCGGTGCGGCTACTGAAAACCCTCTGCCGTGTCACATCGGCCCCAATGGAGCCAAGGCTTTCTCCCTTGTAGGCTCCCTCATCCCAATTTGCCAGCCTTCACGCCTCCCATCGGTGGATTCGGGTTTAGGAAAACCACTGGTAAAGCAGGAGTGTCCCTAGATAACACGTATGACGTAGTGATTTGGTTCGCCAAGCGCAAAGAAGTCGCGAAACATCGGAAACTGTTTTTCAGAAGAAGGGTTGAAGCAGACCAGAACTTTCGTTACGACTTTTCCGATGCTGGACAATTGTTGCCCGCAGGTGATTGTCCTCACAGAATCGCGCGAATGAATCCGATAACCTCACAGTCGGCAAGTGCCACGACCCTCTTTAACTACAACTATAGTGGACGCAGCTTCGCCCCAGGAAAGGGAGGATGGAAGACGAATCTCATCGGTATGGAACGGCTCCAAAAGGCCAACAGACTGACTTTCTCTGGACAGAACTTGGGATTTATACGGCCATTTGATGACTATCCATATCAAACATTCAACGACATCTGGGACGACACACGTCAGTCTGGTTTTGGGGACGAGAAAGTATATGTGGTCCAGACGGGAAGTCGTGTCATAGAACGTTGCATCCACATGGCCATTGACCCTAGCGACCTCGTGCTGGACCCGACCTGTGGCTCCGGCACCACGGCCTATGTGGCCGAGCAGTGGGGGCGGCGGTGGATCACCATCGACACCTCCCGCGTCGCGCTGGCCCTGGCTCGGGCCCGCATCATGGGCGCCCGCTATCCCTACTACATCCTCGCCGACAGCCGCGAAGGGCAGATGAAGGAGGCTGAGATCTCCCGTCGCGTGGCGTCGGAGATGTCCACCTACGGTAACGTCTGGCAGGGGTTCGTCTACGAGCGGGTGCCGCACATCACCCTGCGGGACATCGCCAACAACGCCGAGATCGACGTCATCCACGAGGAGTACCATGAGAAGCTGGAACCGCTGCGGGAGGAGCTGAACCGCGCCCTGGAGATCGCGTGGGAGGAATGGGAGATTCCGCGGGACGCCGACGAGTCCTGGCAGGGGGAGGCGCAGGAACTGCACCGGCAGTGGTGGGAGTTGCGCATCGCCCGGCAGAGGGAGATTGACGCCTCCATCGCCGCCCGGGCAGAGTACGAATACCTCTACGACATGCCCTACGAGGACCGCAGCAAGGTGCGGGTGGCCGGCCCCTTCACCGTGGAGAGCATCTCGCCCCACCGGGTGCTGGGCGTGGACGAGAACGGCGACATCATCGATGGCATCGCCGAGGCCCGCAACGGCTACGGCACAGGCTACGACTTCGGCCAGATCATCCTGGACACTCTGCGTCGCTCCGGCGTGCAGCAGGCCCACCGGGAGGACCGTATCACCTTCGCCTCCTTGACGCCGTGGCCGGGGCGCTTTGTATGTGCCGATGGCCGCTACGTCGAGGGCGGCAGCGGGGACGACGATGACGCGCCGACGGGGCCGGAACGACGGGCAGCGGTGTTCATCGGGCCGGAGTTCGGCACCGTGTCGCGTCCCGACCTGGTGGAGGTGGCGCGGGAGGCCGCTGACGGCGGTTTCGACGTGCTCATCGCCTGCGCCTTTAACTACGACGCGCACACAACGGAGTTCGAGAGCCTGGGGCGAGTGCCGGTGCTGAAGGCCCGCATGAATGCCGACCTGCACATGGCGGGCGAGCTGCGCAACACAGGCAGCGGCAACCTGTTCGTCATCTTCGGCGAGCCGGACATCGACGTGCTGGACGCCGGGGACGGGCAGGTCCAGGTGCGGGTGAACGGCGTGGACGTGTTCCACCCCAACACCGGAGAGGTGCGCAGCGACGGGCCGGAGGGCATCGCCTGCTGGTTCATAGACACCGACTACAACCAGGAGAGCTTCTTCGTCCGCCACGCCTACTTCTTGGGCGCCGGCGACCCCTACAAGTCGCTGAAGACCACCCTGCGCGCCGAAATCGACGAGGACGCCTAGGCCACGCTGCACAGCGCCGAGTCGCGGCCGTTCCCGCGACCAGCGTCGGGGCGGATAGCCGTGAAGGTGATTAACCACCTGGGGGACGAGGTGATGAAGGTGTTCAGGGTGGGGTGAGAGACGCCCATTGGTGTAGTTACCGGGTCGCGTCTTTCGCATTGCAAGGGTTAATACTGAGGTATAGCTCGATGGGGTGTTTAGGTGAACTTCACCGACGAAATAGAAGAGATTGTGGGGCCACCGGTCACTGTGACTGAAGAATTGCTAGATGAATGCAGGTCCAATGACCGATTCGGAGCTTTGGTTTATGAACTATACAAGGAATCTTGTCGGCTAGTTTGTGCAAGTAGCGGTGGTTATATAGGGCGGGCAGGAGATGCCATTAGGCTTGACCGCAACCAGGCAATCTGTGCAGGGTTGATGGTTCGGATATCAAAATATATGCTTTCTGTCATCAAGTTGTCGGCGGACGCAGAACATGGAGAAACTGTCCAAGCGTTGAATAGGTGCATAATTGAATCCGCGGTTAATCTCCGTTATCTGTTGCTCAAACATGATGAAAATTTGTACGAGCGATTCGTCAAAAACAGTCTTGCGGCAGAACGGGAACTCTATGAGTTCATTCAAGAGAACATCAACGACAAAGCTGGCGAAACATTCTATATAGAACAGAGTATGCTCAGGTCCATATTGGACGTTTGCGAGCAATCCGGTGTTGCGCCCGAAGAAATAGACACAAGGGCAGGAAACTGGGGAGGAAGTGTCAGGGATAGGCTTCTTGCCATCGGATATGATTGGCCCGCATATACGGCTCTGGAAAGGATACCTTCCCATGCTATCCACGGGGACTGGGTCGACTTGTTGAAGAATCATTTACTGCGTACCAGCGATGGATATGAGCTCAACTACGATCACCTCGAGACTGATGGTGAGCTTCTAAGCCCTGTAAGTATCTTTGTGTTGGATGCAGCTTTGGAATATCTAGACAGCTATTTTGATAAAGCAGCGACTGAACCACTCTATCAGAGATTGATTGGTGTGCAAGAGAAGCTGAGGTTGGTCGAATCGGCCCGACTTGATTGGGAGACGGTGGAGAAATAGATGAGAAACAACGATTCAGCTCCATGCAATTCCGCATAGCCGACACCTTTACCGCCAGCCTCGCCAGGCTGCCTAACGACCAGCAGCGGGCGGCGAAGACCACCGCCTTCGACCTGCAGACCAACATCGCCCATCCGGGCCTCAGCATGCACCGAGTGACCGGCGCCAAGGACCCGGACTTCTGGTCGGCGAGAGTGAACCTCAACCTGCGCATCATCCTGCACCGGGCCGGAGAGAACGTCGTCCTTTGCTACGTTGACAGCCACGATGACGCCTACCGTTGGGCCTAGCGTCGCCGGCTGGAGGTACACCCCACCACCGGCGCGGCCCAGCTGGTGGAGTTGCGGGAGGTGGTGCAGGAAGTAGTCGTTCCAGTCTACGTGGGGGCCGAGCAGCAGGCTCCCGCTAAGCCGTTGCCCTTCGCCCGGATCCCCGACGAACAACTGCTGGGGTACGGCGTTCCTGAGGAGTGGCTCGACGACGTCAGGGCCGCCACCGAGGACGGCGTGTTGGACCTGGCAGACCATCTGCCGGCCGAGGCCGCTGAGGCGCTGCTTGAGTTGGCCGTGGGCAGGACTCCGCAGCCGTCGCTACCCGTACCGGCGGGCGGCGACCCCTTCAGCCACCCCGACGCCCTGCGACGGTTCCGCGTTATGAACAACATCGAGGAGCTGGCGGCGGCCCTCGAGTACCCGTGGGAACGATGGACCGTCTTCCTGCACCCGGACCAGTCGGGGATCGTAGAAAGAAACTACAACGGTCCGGCCAGGGTGTCCGGCTCCGCGGGCACCGGCAAGACCGTTGTCGCCCTCCACCGGGCGGCACACCTGGCCAGGTCCAACCTGGATGCACGCGTGTTGCTTACTACCTTCTCCGACACGCTGGCCAACCAGTTGCGGACCAAGCTCAGGTTCTTGATGAACAATGAACCCGAGGCGTTCGCCAGGGTCGACGTGCAGTCCCTGGACGCCGTGGGCCTAAACCTATACGAAGCACATTGTGGCGTGCCGGCATTGGTGGGACGGGAGACAGTTGAGGAACTACTTCAAGATGCGGCCGCCGCAGTGGGAACCCACTTTGCCTCCGCCGTTTACAGTAGCTTTCCTGTATTCTAACTATCTTCCCGACACCTCTTGTATGCGGAACGGGACCTTTGCCAGGCCATAGTAAGCCACGGCAGGGACTACCTGGTGCGAGTCAAAGGAAACCGGTCAACTTTGCTGGCCGTCATAGCAGACGGGTTTCCAGAGGCTGAACTGGGGAGACCGCGAGCAGAGACCGTAGACAAAAAGGGGGCAAAATCGAGACCCGGAGGCTTTGGGCCAGTGCCGAGATAGGCGGCTATATCCGGAAGGAACCGGGATTTCCCGGGGCGCAGCGGACCGCCATGGTGGAAAAAGTGAGCTTGGAGCTAGCCACTGGTGCAGCATCCAAAGAGCGCTGGTATCTGCTGACCAGTCTGCCTCCCGGTCGGTGCCGCCCTAATGAGCTGCTCCGACTATTCCGCAATCACTGGGGTATTGAGAATAGCCTGCATCATGTGAAAGACCGGAGTTGGGACGAAGACCGGCACACGCTGCGCCGTCCTGGCCTAGGTGAAGTCTTCGCCACTCTGGTGAATGTCGGCCTGAATGCCCTGCGCTTGGAAAAGTGGTTCCCTGCCGCCATGTCCATGCCACTGCGAGCTAAGGCTTGCGCCTTCCGCCCGGAACAGACTATCGCCCGCTTATCTGGAGAATCACTCTGACTTTGCAATCGTCCTAGCAGCCCGCCGTAGGGCATGTGCAAAGTCCCAGGTCGGATCAAGACGGTCTGCGAGGGCCGGTTTCAGTAGACCCTACCGTCCTCCCGGCGAAAGCCGGGACCCAGGAATGCTAAGAGAACTGCACCGTTTTCCAGTAAGAGATCCTGGATTCCGGCCTCCGCCGGAAAGACGGCGTGTGGTTTTACGGACTTTGCACAAGCGTTGCAGTCCACCGGGGCCATGGCAACGCTTAAAGCGCCCGGTACAGTAGCTCCACGACCTCTTCTTGAGTGGCTATGGGGCGAGGATTGGTTGCGACCACCAAGTCTTCCAAGGCGTCCTGAGCAATGAGGGCCAAGTCAGCCTCTGAAACACCCCAATCGCTAAGCCGGCGGGGAATGCCGAGAGTGTCGATCAGGTTCTCCAAGGCCGAGACCGCCGCAGCGGCGGCCTCGTCGTCGTTGGCGTTCCGGGTATCGACACCCATGGCCTCAGCAATCCGCCGTTGTTGCGGAGCCGTCACCGAGCGGTTGAATTCCATCACTCGGGGCAGCATGATGCAGGAAGTCACCCCGTGGGGAACATCATTCCTAGCGCCAAGCTGATGGCCCAAGCCGTGGCTCAGGCCCACTTGGACGTTGGTCAAGGCATAGATGGACATCCAGGCGGCTACTTGGCAGTAACCGGCCGACTCCAGGTCGTCACGGTCGCTGGTGGACCGGGGTAAGCGTTGCTGCAAGAGCCGCATCGCCTCCAAGGCCAGTCCGTCGGAAAAGGGAAAGCTGATTTTGGAGCAGACGGTTTCAATGGCGTGATCCACCGCTCGAATACCAGTCGAGGCCCAGAGCCATCCCGGTGTCGCCGTGGTGACCACTGGGTCCAGAAACGCCGCCGACACCCAAAGCCCATCGCCGGTATACAGGTCCTTTACCTTGCGTTCCTCGTCGGTGGCCCCGGCAAAGTTGGTGAACTCGCCGGCTGATAGGGTAGTGGAGACCGAAATGTGGGGTAAGCACGGGTTGTGCACCGCCGGTATTTCTACTTTATCCGGATACTGGAACCGGATACGGTAGCGGTCAAGTTGGCGCTCATTGGTGACGTTTTCAGCCAAGCACAACGCTACCAACTTGGCGGTGTCGTTGGGAGTGCCCCCACCAAAGCTGATCAGGAGGTCTGCATCAGCACTCTGGGCCGCTCGGGTAGCCGCCAACACCGTGGCTCTGGGAACGTGCTGCCGCGTCTCACCAAAAACTCCAACACAGCGGTCGCCAAGCAACTCTTGAATTCGCCCCAAGATTGTTCCCTGCTGCATCAGGGAGTGCCCGGTGATGATGAACACTCGGGCGCCGCCCAGCTCATCCACCGCCGCCGGAAGACCGGAAAGACAGCCTTCACCGTAGTGGACCCGTTTCACCTGAGGGGAGGTGAATGACCCTATCGGCAACGGAGTTCCGGGCATGATTTACCTCCAGACCTGTATTCCTTTTGGGCTGACTAAACCACTCGGGCAGATTAAACCACGAGTGGACTAACACCGGATACCGGCGCCGCTTAATCGACAGCCTAGTGTAGCCCAATTCCGGTGTCAATTATCAACGGATTACTGGCCAGGGCAGGGCAACCGCATTCTCCAGAAAAGGAAGGTGACTGCTAAGATTTAAGTGGTGAGCAAGCATGTGATGGGAAGGATGGTGGTGATGAGCAGTAATGCAGGTGGCAGCTTAGGCGAACATTTTGGCAATATGGAGGACCCCAGAAGGGACCAGGGCAAGCGGCATCAACTCTTGGACATCATCGCGATGACCATCTGCGCGGTTATCGGGGGCGCTGAGGGTTGGAGGGATGTAGAGTTGTTCGTCCAATGCAAGTACGAATGGTTCCAGAGATTTCTGGACCTGCCCAACGGGGTACCTTGCCCTGACACCTTTGCCAGGGTGTTCGCCCGCATTGACCCGGAACAATTCCGGGACTGCTTCATGGACTGGGTGAGCAGCGTCAACCGGTTGACCCAGGGCCAGGTGATTGCCGTGGATGGCAAGACCTTGCGGCGCTCCCACGACCGCAACTCGGGGAAGGAGGCCATTCACATGGTCAGCGCTTGGGCTTCGGAGAACTCCTTGGTGTTGGGTCAGACCAAGGTGGAAGCGAAGTCCAATGAAATCACGGCCATACCTGAGTTGCTTAACCTGCTGGACATGTCGGGTTGCATCGTCACCATTGACGCCATGGGCTGCCAGAAGAAGATAGCCCGGCAGATTGTGAGCCAGGAAGCCGATTACGTTCTGGCGGTCAAGGAAAACCAAGGGAGGCTGCTGGAGGATGTGGAAGACCTGTTTTCCTGCGGACAGAGAACCGGATTTGAAGATATGAAGCACGATTTCTGCCAGACCCTCGACAAGAGCCACGGACGCATTGAGACCCGCCGTTGTTGGACGATTGACGACCCGGAGCAGTTGTCCTACGTCGAGACCGGAAAGTATTGGCCGGGGTTGAGGAGCATCGGGATGGTGACGGCAGAACGGCGGCAGAGAGACCGGGTATCGGTGGAATCCCGGTACTACATATCCAGTTTAGAGTCGGACGCCAAGAGACTTCTCCAAGCAACTCGAAGCCATTGGGGAATCGAGAATCGGGTCCATTGGGTGCTGGACTTGTCCTTCCGGGAAGACGAAAGCCGGGTAAGGACCGGAAACGCTTCGGAAAACCTGGCGATAATCCGGCACATGGCCCTTAACCTCCTGCGGAAAGACTGGACTTCCAAAACCTCCATCAAAGCCAGGCGCAAACTGGCCGGCTGGGACAATGACTACCTGCTGTCCATACTCTCCAATTAGAATGCGGTTGCCCTGGTGGAGTACCGCCCCGGCCCGACTTGGGCCGCCCCACGTGCAGCTGGCCTGAGCCGCCACCACCGAGTGCCGGAACAGGCCGTCCCCAATTACCAGCAGGAGCGCCAAGATGAGGTCATGCTTGGCTCCGGTCTCCATTGCTGTCCAGTGCCCAGACCTCCACCAGTTCGAAGAGATCAAGGGAGTTCCTGGCCATGAAGGTCATCACCTTTTGAAGGCAGGGCACGGTTGACCCGGCAGGGCTGGCAGACGCAGCCATCGGCGTAGGGATCTGTTGGAAGGAGTCAGCGCACAATTGTACGCACTTGGTTACCAAAAGAGCAGGTCTTGGGTGGAGAGGGGGAGTGCCTGAGCGGCCCCAGTCAAGGGAACTTCTTTCTACGTCCCCCGAAGAAGTAGTTGAAGGCTTTGGCCATGATGTCCGCGGCGCACGAACTGCAATAAGCGCCGGCGTCGGCGGCATGATCGCAGGACCTGAACTTTGCGCTCGCCATGGCCGAAGCCCTTGTGGGAAGAATGAGGATTTTACGGTACCTCTTCCCTCCTTCTCCGCACAAGGCCTGACTGTCAGTAATTCCACCCACAACGCCGGTTCGCAAAAGACCCCCATGGACAACCTGCACGGCGGCGCGATCCGTTTTCAGGCATATCGGCTTCGATCGGATCCTTCTATCGTGTCGCGATACGCTATTAGGCCAGCAGGCAGCTCACCAAACGGGCGATTCAGATCGCCAGTGCCAACTGCGGGCGGCGGGCCCTTTCCCGCTTGCCCTGGGCGCGGTCTTTAGCGTCGTTGCGGAGGTGACACCGTTGGCAGAGTGCCGCCAGGTTGAGCAACCCGCAGCCTCCGGCCGCTTGTCGTACACGTGGGCGGCGGTCAGAACCACGACCGCCCCGGTGTCTTCGCGGAGGGTGTAGTTGCGGACCCCGCACCACTCGCACCGGTTCCTAGCCCTGTAGAACCGTACGAACCTCGAGCGCAGCGCCCAGTCCTTCGGGTATCGCTGCAGCATCTCTTTGCGTATAGGCATCCGCTCCTCCTGCCTATCAAGCGAGCGTTTTGGGACAATTCGCCGACGGGGCGGCCCGTCAGGTTTGCGCAAGACGCCGACTCTGCCAAAAATCGCCCGATGGACTTGACCGGATTGGGATCGCGATTGCTCTGGAGACCGTTGCCGGCAGTGTCCTGGGAGCGTAACCGGGTCAGGCTGCCCAGCCGCGATGCTCCGTGCAGAGGCTGCATTTCCATCCAACCCCTACCCGTCCACCTGTTGGATGGTCCAACGGCTGACCTCCAGGAGCTTGGCCAGTTCCCGCTGGCTCACTCCCTTCGACCGCTCCACCCGGATGTACTCCCGTTGCTGCTCGGTCAGGCTTGGCCGCCGGCCGGGGAAGCGACCCTCGGCCCGCGCCTACACTTGGCCCGCGACCGAGCGGTCCCTGATCGAGTTCCGCCACCACTCGCTGAAGGCGAGCACCATCTGGAGCTGGAGCTTGCCAGTGGCCGTGGCCGTGTCGAAGTCTTCCGCTAGGGAACGGAACTCCACCCCGGCGTGGTGCAGGCCCTCGATCACCTGCAGCCCGTAGGTCAGCCCTGTAAGCGGCGGCGATAAAGTGGACCGTGTAGTCGGAAGATCACTGACATTTTCCTGACAGCCTGCCCCGTCGGTGACACCTGAGGAGGACGGTTTTCGGACTAGCTTCTGGCCAGTTCCTGAGCGGCCCATGTGGATGAGTCGCCCTGCTTGCTGGGTGGTTCACAAACGCGCGTTTGTGACACTGGGCCACAATTCACTCCCTTCAGCTTGTTCAGGCGTGGGCCACAAAGGTATAGTGCAATCCGCACCGATTGGAGGGAGAGCGATGCCCGAGACCTACGGCTACGTCCGCACCAGCCGGCCCAGGGTCTCCGAACTGGCGGGCAGCGACCCGGAAACCCAACGCCAGCAGTTGCTGGCTGCCGGCGTGGCGCTTTCTCACATCTATCAGGACGTCGGCGTCTCCGGAACCTCCGGTACCAACAGCCGGCGGGGCTGGCACTCTCTGGAATCCCGGCTGGCTCAAGACGACACCTTGGTTGTGGTGTCCATCGACCGCATCGGACGGCGCTGGCTGGATACAATGGGCAACATCCACGACCTGCAACGGCGCGGGGTGAGGATTCGCATCCTGGCCGATAACGAACAGTCCTGGGCCCATTACCTGGATGCCGACCCCGAGTCGCCGGAGTCGTTCTTGGGCTACACCCTGGCCGGCTTCGCCGCCTGGGTGTCCGACCAGGAATTGGTGTCCATCCGCCGCCGTACCAAGGCGGGTTTGGAGAAGGCGAAGGCGGACGGCAAGAAACTGGGCGCTCCTCGCCGGTTGTCAGAGGAGCAGGAGGCCGCGGTTATCGAGATGGTGGCCAGTGGCGTCAGCCAGCGGCGCGTCGCCAGGTCCTTCGGCGTATCGCCTGCGACAGTCAGGCGCGCCGTAAAGCGTGAGTAACGCCTGCGCATCGTGCACCCGCCATGGTGATGCGCAGCGGTTTTCAGGGTGCTGTTGTGTCGACCGGCGTGAACCGTGACGTGGCGCATGGTGGCGTTGGCAGTGTTCCCGGCGTGGAGTCAGGAGCTCGGCCGTAGCTTAGCTGGACTTTAGGCATTTCCAGCGGCATCAGCGAGGGGATCTGCAAGTGGATGGCACAGAGCGGCCGGGAGTTCCTGAACATCCGGGTCAGCTGCGGACAGTGAAAAACCTTTCAACGCCAGCCACAGGTGGCACCGCGCCAGAGCGATGGCATCCATTACTTACTTCTTCTAGATTTTGCGTGAAGTCCAGCTTGCTGAATCCATCGTTGAAACCGCCGCCTCTGAATGGCTGACCACCATAGGATGGCAGGTGGCCCACGGCGTCGGGCCATCACGCCGGGGTAATCCGAGCTCCCACAAACCCATCCCAACCACGCCCATCAAACTGGAGGCGAGTCCATGAATGCCAACCCGGCCAACTGCACCTGTGAACGGTGCGAGATCGACCGCGAGCGCGCGCCTTACCAACGGGCGTGGCTCACGGCCTTGCGTGAGGCGACCACAGCGCAGGTCAGTGCAGCGCTGGATGCCGTGGAAAACGGCAGCCATTGCGACTCGCCGGAGGCCAATGGGGGCCTGCTGGCGCTGACCGGCCTGATGCTGGAGCAGGAAAGGGAACTCTCCGGCGCTGTGGTTGGAGGGGCGGCGCGTGAGCAGGACCAGGGCGAGCAGTCGCCCATAGCAGCAACGGAGATTGAGCAGCGCATCGGGCTGATGGGACGTTTGAACCATGCCGCAGCGCGGCTCCGACCGCCATCGGAGCCGGAGGGTGCAGACAATGATGCCGTCCTGTGGTACGCCGCCTGCTTTGCCTGCACCAGTAGTCTCCAGGTGGTGCGACTGTTCCGTCGCAAGCGGGCCGAGTTGCCGCGACTGGACCCCATGTGGGAGGCCTATCTGGTGGTGCTGGCCTCTCTGTTGGGGAGTGCCGAGGAAAACCGGGAACGTCTTGAGTACACCGCTGTCCCCGACATCGACGACGGGCTGGCCAAGGCCCGAGCGACGCTGCTGGCGGAAGCGCACGCCGCCATCGACGAGATGACGGAAAGCGTGGCTGCGGATTTGCGCGAATTCAACCAGGACCTGCCGGTGGAAATCCGGCCGGCCATGCGGGGACTGCCCGCGGTGACCGAACGGGCGGCCGCGATGCTGGTCGGACCGGCTGACTTCCACGTTGGACGCTTCGACGAGTGGGGCCCCAACCCGCCGCACGCCGAGGGCGGACTTTACATCGTCTACTACTACCGCGGCGCCAAAGTGGTGCAGTCGATACTGGACACCTACCCGATGGGATTCCCTGCGGACGCGGCTCAGGAGCAGGTGGACCGGGTGATTGACGCTCTGGTGGAAATGGCTCCGGAAGAGGAGGCAATGTCGGATCTCCTGCTGCCCGATGCCCTCTTGATGTCGAACCTGGCCGACGCCGGTCTCCACGACGTGGCGGGGGATCGCTTCAGCGAGTTCGTGTCGACGTTGCAACAGCAGGACCTGCGCCACGGCGTCATGCTGCACGTGCTGGCGGCGGTGGCTGGGGATGAACCGAACGTATCGGAATACCTGTTGCGCGACTCGGACTTCGACACCGAATTCGCCACCCTGAGGCAGGCGCGGGCCATCATCGCGACGGCACGGCGGCAGGGGCTGGACTCGGTGAAGCTGGCCAAGCTGGCTGCGGCCATGGGGCACAGAGCGGAGGAGTTGGGCGTGACTCCGCCGTCGATAAACTACGGCGTCCTGAGAATCCTGCTGGGAGCGGCCCGTGATGCCGGACTCCATCACGACGTCATCGACCGCATTTACCAGGCCATTGACCCGGACGGGTATGCAGACGCGCTATACGACCAGGCTGCTGATCTGCAGGAGTTCGATGACGAAGACGCCGACGGGGCGTTGGACAGATTGCCGCGATTCAACGGTGAGGTTTCCCGCTGAGGCATTGCTCCCCAGGTGCTAGAGGTTCGGTGACATTTCTCAGTGACGCAACGGGCCGGCAGAAGTAGTTGACGCCGAACACCCCTTCTGCCGGAGGCGCAAGTTCCGCCAGGCGACGGACGGAGTCTACTGTGGACCGTGCGCTGCAGCTATCATGGAGAAGACCCTTCGGCCGTGCTACGGCGGCCGGAGGAAGAAGGGTCCGCTGAGCATAGCCGGCCGATAAGAGGTGCGACATGCCGATTTACCTGCGCCAGGAGACGAAGGAGCGACCAATGCATGATCAGGACCCCTCGGACAGCCCCAGGCTGGCCGCGGCCGACCTCACGGAGGTGGCCGGAATGATGCGCGGCCTGTCGGCCCTGGCGGCGAAACGAGGCAGGCCCCTGCCGCTTAACGACACGTCCTACACGAGCGAGGATCTAGGGGCCATCGCCAGTCGGCTGCAACAGATCGCCGACTACTTCAACGATGGCCGGAAACTCATCCGGACAGGACAGACCAAGGAGCAGGCCACGCCGAAGGCAAAGGCAAAGCCGCCGTCTACCAAGGCCCTGATAGGCGCCCTCAATGAGGCCGACCGGGAATTTGCCGACGGGTTAACGCCAAGCGACCAGGGGCAGGCCGGTATGGTCCTGCGCTCCAGGTGCAGGGAAGAGGCCTAGCCGATGGTGGTCCGCGGTGACGTCTCCCTGGACCTCGCTGCCCGGGTGTGTCAAACAGAAGAAGATGCCGGGACTTCCCTGACGTTCGAGCAGCTCCTCTGGTGTTGGAAAGCAGAGACGAAGGCTGGCCGGGCGGCCCGCAGGAACGGCCTGCAGCTGGGAAACCGGGCAGAGGAGTTCGTCAGGATGGTCGAGGAGGGAGTGGACGAAGAGGCGGCCTGCGAAGCGCTCAATGTGTGAACTGAATGTCCACACGCCCCAGACGCCGATCCCCGCGAACAGGTAGCCGCGGTGACGTCGGCCAGCTCATGCTGATGTTCCTGATCAAGGAGCGAGAGATGCTGTTTCAGGAGGTCATGGGGACCTCCTGACAAGTCCCTGGCTGTTCAGCTTGCAGCGTCAGCTTTCCAGTCCGAATCTGCTGATCATCGACGAACTGGGCTACGTGCCCCTGTCCACCACCGGGGCGGAACTGCTCTTCGAAGTCTTCAGCCAGCGCTACGAGCGGGGCTCCATCATGGTGACCACCAATCTGCCCTTCGACGAGTGGACCGAGGTCTTCGGCTCGGAGCGCCTCACCGGCGCGCTGCTGGACCGGCTCACCCACCACGTCCACATCCTGGAGATGAACGGCGAGAGCTACCGTCTCAAGCACAGCCGGGATAACTCCCCGGGTCAAGCTCTGGACGACTTGGACAACCCATAAGCCGCGCCAGAAGCCGTCCTCACTCACTCACCCGCCCAGCCTGCTGCCAGCCTGTCTCTGGGACACATCCCCTGAACATTTGACGCGGACATTTACGCTGGCCAATGACCTCTGGTGGTACACTTTTGCTCCGCCCCACTGGTATGTTTTGTCGACGCCCTTGATGTTGATGGTCTACGATTTAGTCCGTAGTTAACTGTTCAGCGAAAATGTCCATCCATGAAGGATGTGACATTGAAACAGAGAGAATTAGCGAGACTCCACGTGCTCAACAACATCCTGGAATACCAGATCCCTATCGTCCAAGCCGCCGAGATTCTCGGGATGAGTGAGCGCCACACCAGGAGGCTCCTGAATGCCTACCGAAAGGACGGAGCCGCCGCCTTGGCCCATGGCAACCGGGGCCGACGACCCCACAACGCTATCCCGGAGTCCCAATCCTCAGAAGTGGTGAAACTGGCCAGCACTCACTACGCGGGAACAAACCACACTCACCTCACCGAACTCCTGCGAGATCAAGAAGGTATTGATCTGAGCCGTCCCACCGTGCGCCGCATTCTGGTCAGGGCTGGCATCGGCAGCCCGCGCCGCCGCCGCCCTCAACAGCACAGGGTACGCCGCCGGCGTATGCCCCAAGAGGGGATGCTCTTGCAGATCGACGGCAGCCACCACCAGTGGCTGGGTGAGAAATGTCCCAGGTTTACGCTGCTGCTGACAGTGGACGATGCCACCGGTACCGTGCCCGGCGCCCGGTTCTCCAAAGAGGAGGATACCCGGAGCTACCTCCTGCTCATGAGCGGCCTGATCAGAGAACATGGAATACCCTTGGCCCTCTACAGCGACCGCCACCCGGTCTTCAAGTTCACCGGCGATCTCAGCGAATACCCAGCGGGTCCCACCCAGTTCGCCCGCGCCATGGAGGAACTGGGAATTCAGCAGATTTTCGCCAGATCACCCCAGGCCAAGGGCCGGGTCGAACGCGCCGCAGGCACCTTACAAGACCGTCTGGTAACCGAGCTCAGGCTGTCCGGGGCAGCCACCATCGATGAGGCCAATGAGGTCCTGCGCAGCTTTCTGTCCCGCTTCAATCAGAAATTCGGAGTGCCGGCAGAGGAATCGACTCCAGCCTATCGTCCCCTGGACCCGTCTCTGTCCTTGGAGCATGTCCTTTGCTTCAAGCACTCCCGCAAGGTGGCCAGAGACAACACCGTCAAGTACAACACGCGAACGCTCCAATTGCTGCCTGGTACGGATCGCCCCAGCTACGCCGGATTGCAGGTGGAAATACACGAGAACCTGGAAGGCCTGATATCCGTGCAATATTTGGGGCAGGCCATCGCCACCCAGGAGGCACCGCCGCGTCCGGGTCTGCTCAGGGCAGCTGCCCCTCGTGCGCAAGGAAGCGACGAGGGCCAATGGGGCATGGCAGTCAACGGCCGCTGGCAAGAGAGCCTGGCAACTCTGGAAACAGGAAATGTCGACCGGCCCCGGAGGACACGCAAATCCAGAGCGAAACTGGACAGACAGCCCACCCCTCGTCAGAGGACCATATGGAAATCCGTCCAAGAGGCTAAACTCAGGGGCCTGTCCCTTAGCCCGAATCCACCGATGGGAGGCGTGAAGGCTGGCAAATTGGGATGAGGGAGCCTACAAGGGAGAAAGCCTTGGCTCCATTGGGGCCGATGTGACACGGCAGAGGGTTTTCAGTAGCCGCACCGGCCCTGGAGAGCGGTCTATGGAGGCTGGGAATCGCGTGATAGTGAGACCGGACGCAGCAGGATGCACTCGCGGACCGGGCGGACGCGAGTTTGGAGGCGTTGGGTCGGTTGCGGATAGCGCCGTCAGGCTGGGAGTGGGATGGCTCGCAGTCGGGCCAGGGCGAGAGTGGCCTGCTCAGCCCAGGGCCAGCCCCGGGGAAGATGCAAAGTGAGTCTGCGCGCCGAGCGGGTAAGCCGTCCGGCCAGGGAGAAGAAGCGTCGCCGCAGGGTCTTGGTGGTCACCAGTTGCTCGCCCAGACCGATGCGCGCTGCCCAACGGGCCAGATTATGCGCCAGCACCTGGACGGCCAGCCAGGCGGCGTTGGCGGCGAAACGGCCTGACGGGAGATGATTGAGTCCCACGCCGTACTTGAGGTCTCGGATGGCATTCTCGACCTCGGCGTGGCGGCGATGGTCGGCCTCCAGCTCCAGGGTATCCCCGTCCCGGTCGGTGATGAAGCCGTGATAGCTGTAGCTGGCGAATAGGGCCAGCTGGGAACCGGGAGTGGGCTTCACCCGCCGGACGATGAGCCGCACCGGCGCGGCATCGGGCTTGCTCCTGAAGGGAGTGTAAGCGGTCTCGGCCACGTCGGCGGCGCCGTCCATCCAGTAAGGGATGGGCCTCCAGTCCGCCTCGGGTATGGCTTCAATGAGATTGCGCAGGCTGGCACGCTGGCGGATGGTGATGGAGAAGCGGACCTTCGTCTTGCGACAGACGGCGACCACGGCGTGGGTGTAGAAGCCGCTGTCGGCCCGCACCGTGAGTTGCCCCTTAGCCCCAGCATGGCGCACCCGTCCCACGGTCTCCCGCAGGAAGTGGGCGGCGCCCCGAGCGGTGTTGGCGCGGCCCTCGCGCAGCCGGGACATCAGCACGTCGCCGGTTCCGGCGGCCACGGCCAGCAGCGGGTGATAGCCTCGCTTGCCAGTGTAGCCATGGTGTCGCGCCCCCTCCTTGGCCAGCCCGTAGGTCTCGCAGATGGTGGAGTCCAGGTCGATGGTCAGCGGCCCGTTGCCGGGTCCGGCACCGGCGGCCCAGGCCCGGGCCAGCAGCTCCCGGCTCACCCGGTCCAGCTGGCGGACATGGCCCCACCGGAAGCTGCGCAGGAACGTCCCCAGAGTGGAGGGCGCTTTGACCGTGCACCCCAGCACCGAGGAGGTCCGCCCCGCACGCAGCGCATCGGCGTCGTCAATGCAGTCGCCGCCCGCCAGCGCCGAGGCCACCAGCGTCAGCATCTTGTCTCCCGCGTTCGCCCGCCCCGGCGCATCCCCGAGGTCGAGGTGACGGTCAACGAGTTCACGCAGGCCCACGTGCTGGGCCAGAGTGGCCGGAAGGAGCAGCCCAGCATTGTTGACTAGGCGGTGGTCGTCGAAGGCTATTTGGATGCGGTCGGGGTGCTCAAGTGGTAGCATCTGTTGGGTGCTCCTTGTTTCTGGTCGGTTTCCTTTCTCGAAAACCATTATCCCAGATGCAAAGGAGCACTTTCTTACCCCTTCACCACGCCGCGACCCTCATCCCTTCGGTGGATTGGGGCTTAGGGCAATCGCCCGGGAACTGGGCATCCATAGGGAGACCGCTAAAAAGTATGCCCTGGCCGACAGCCCGCCGGTGAGGCGCACAGCCACCGCGACCCTGGCACAGCAGCCCGATCGCGTGCCGACCGCCTGATCGGACATTTTCGCTGACCAATTGGGCGGACATTTTCGCTGGACATCAACACCCTTGACACCAGCCACCCCTTCAACTACGGGGAGTGGGGGTTTACAGCCATGGCTGTAAACAGGGGCTGTTTCCAGCAACCTCAACACCTGGCAGTTCCCGAGACCAGCTAACCCAGGTCCCTCAAAATTTACCCTAGCAGGTTGCTGAAAAACCCGGCGTGGCCCGACAGTCCAGATAGAACGGGTTAAAATAGGATCACCCTGGACGCCACCTTGGACGGAGGTTGAGCCGATGCGCGGGAGATATGATTCACAGGTGGCTATGCTGGCCTTCATTGACCTGGAAACGCGAGTGCCATCGGATCATCCCCTGCGTGTTATCAAGAGGCTGGCGGACCAAGCCCTGAAGGCGCTATCCCCGGACCTGGACCGGATGTACGCCAATGTGGGCCGTCCGTCGATCCCGCCCGAACGGCTGCTGAAGTCCTCACTACTGATTGCCCTGTACTCGGTGCGCAGTGAACGGGCATTCTGCGAACAGTTACACTACAACCTCCTCTTCCGGTGGTTTCTGGATATGAACGTCATTGAAGCCAGCTTCGATGCCACCACCTTCACCAAGAACCGAGAGCGGCTGCTCAGGCACGGGGTGGGCCAGGCTTTGTTCGGCGAGGTGGTGCTGGAGGCGGACCGGCAGGGCCTGCTGTCGGACGAGCACTTCACGGTGGATGGAACCCTGATTGAGGCGGCGGCCAGCCTGAAGAGCTTCAAACCCAAGGACGGCGACCCGCCCAGGACAACCGATGCTGACCCGGGCAACCCCTCGGTTGACTTCCATGGGAACGGCGCAGCAATGCCACCCATCAGAGCACAACGGACCCGGAGGCCCGGTTGCTGCGCAAGGGTAAAGGCAAGGAGGCCAGGCTGGTGTTCATGGCCCACGCCCTGATGGAAAACCGGCATGGAATGCTGGTGGACTTTCAGACCACCCGAGCGACGGGTACGGCGGAGCGGGATATTGTGCCGGAACTGTTGGAGCAAGCCCGGGGGCGGGGCTTTCATCCCGGAACGCTGGGCGGAGACAAAGGCTACGACACCCGGGACTGCGTGGCGGACCTGCGCCGGCGCGGGGTGACGCCGCACGTCGCGCAGAACAACAAGGGCCGGTCCAGCGCCATTGATGGCCGGACCACCCGGCATCCGGGGTACGCGGTCAGCCAGCGGATTCGGAAACGGGTTGAGGAGATATTTGGCTGGATGAAGACGGTGGGCGGGTTCCGGCGGACCCGTTACCGGGGGTTGGACCGGACTGGTCTGGCGGGGAACTTGGTGGCCACGGCCTACAACCTGGTTCGGATGGCCAAGCTGCTGGGGCAGGCGGTGGTAACTCCGGAAGCCCGGATGGCATGACATGACAATGGGCCAGCTGGTGCCAGCTATGCCCGGTGCCCCCAAGGGGGCCGGTCCGCAAAGCCGAAGGGGCCGCAGACTCAATTTGACGGTCACTTCCGTAGGAATCTGGTCACATAGTCAACGTCGACTGCTGGCATTTCCATACCGATTTCCGACAATGCTTCGGAGAACCGGCTGATGTCGTAGGCGCTGGTGTCGGACAGGTACGGCTCGACTGATTCCAGAGACCGGATCAGAACTTTCAACTCCATGTCATCATCCCGGCCGGCCATCATTCCCAATCTTGATTTCCAGTCCCCCAATTGAGCGCGGTCCCCCACGTATCCGTGGTTCTCCATATATGCAAAAACTTGATCGGCGGGTACGGGGGCCTGTTGAACCACGTTGTATACCTTCCCCAGGTGACTGGGAGCGTCGGAAATTTTCGTTATTGCTTTGACCAGAAAGTCGACAGGGTCATTTCGAAGAACCAGTTCGGCGCCAACGGGGCACACCCCAGACGTGCGCAGGCCTTGATTATCAACGACAGGAAGTCATTCGGGTTGGCCGTACCGGTACCACTGTGGTGACCAATGTTGCCCGGGCGGAAAACGCATACCGGCAGTCCTCGAGAAACAGCCGACCAGACAAGCCGCTCCGCAACCCATTTGGCCTGATTGTAGCCCCCCTCCATCCTGTCGACAAAGCCGTCTATTTCTCTGTTTTCCAGGTAGGGGATGTCGTCTCCTCCCGGGAAGATGCCGTTGGATGAAATGAACTGAATCGGCTTGGTTACATCTGTGCAGGCGAACTTGAGCACCTCCAATGTCCCTCCGACGGTGTGGGGCTTGGCCGCAGAATAAGGGTAGGCGTAGTTGACCGATGCGGCGCAATGGAAAATCAGGTCGACCTCTTCCGCCAACCGCCGGTAATCGTCATTGTCCAGTCCCATCCTGGGTTGGCTGAGGTCTCCAGCCACCGGGACAATCCGTTCTCCCGCGGAATGACCGGCCAGCCCGTAAAACCTCAGAGTGTCCAGCACGCGGTTGGTGGACCCGCCCTGTCTTGAGTCCCGGTCCCTTACCAAGCAATAGAACCGGGTATCCTGTCCAGCGGCGCGCAGCAGTTCGTCGAGGAGAAACGCTCCAAGGAATCCGGTTGTTCCCGTCACAAGGACCGAGGACGCCTCGCTGATACGCGTAATTCTCGGGGCGCCTCCTGGTGCAATCTCCGGATCCAGTATCGAGTCCTCGGCCAGCGAAATCCCAGATTCCATATTCGGCCCTCTTTTTTCCAAGTACGCGCCCAGATCACTTATTGTGGGGTACTCGTAGATCTCCGTGCCGCTGAGTTCAATCCCAAACTGCTGTTCGATCCCTAGAGTGAGGCCCAGGCCCGTCAGGGAGTGGCCGCCGAGATCAAAGAAGTTCCAATCATCTTCCAGTGATTCAGTGTCGACATCCAGGGCTTCGCTCCATAGCTCCCGCAGGACCCTGCGACGCTCGGCTGCGGTTGCGTGCTTGGACAGCGGGGTGCGCTGCTTCACCGCAGGCCTCCTTTCTCGCAATGCGGGCAATGCTTTGCGCTCCAGTTTGCCCGTCTGTTGATTTATCGGGAGCGTCTCCAGTTCCATGAAGTGGCTGGGCACCATGTAGAGCGGCAGATGCCGTTCCAGTTGAGCACGCAGGTCTCTGCTCGTCCCGCTCTTCCCATCGACCTTCCACGCCGCCCGCGGGCCCCGAACCACGTAGGCCACGAGCCGCTTGTTGACTTCGTCCTCGTTCTCGGCCAACACCGCTGCATCCGCCGCGTCACAGTGCTTGCGGAGGGTCTCCTCTATGGCGCTCAGGTAAACGGTGTAGCCCCTGATCTTGACCATCGAGTCATTGCGGCCGATGATCGTCGTCATACCCCGCGCATCAACCTCGGCTAGGTCGCCGGTGGAGTAATACCTCTCGCCGTTCCATCTGACGAACCTCCCGGAATCCAGGTCGGGCCTCTTCAGATAGCCCCGGGCCAGTCCGCGACCGCCAATCCAGAGCTCCCCGACCCCGCTGGAAGCCAGGTCCGCCTGCCCTTCCGGGAGCACTCGGAGTGTCACCCCGTCCATTGCGTAACCCACGGGGCAGGCATCCCTGCCGCCCAGGCTCAAGTCCGTCAGTTCAATGGAGCAAACGTCGTGGGCTTCACTGATGCTGTAGGTGTTGAACACCCGCGCAGACTTGGGGAGAACGTCCAGGGCCAGCTTCAGCAGGCTGGTTGGCACCACCTCGCCGTTCAGCCATACCACTCGCAGTGAGGACAGGCGGGCGCGCAATCGTTCTGGGCTTGCCGAATTCAAGATCCCCTGCAGCAGGGACGGAGTGAAGAGCACCTCGGTAATCCGGTGTTTCGCTATGAACCCGGTTAGCGCGCGCGGCACGAACACCGCATCATCGGGGATAACGTATACCGTTCCTCCCTTCAACAGCGGACGGAGGAACTCCCAGGGAAAGAAGATGTTGCAGGCGACCCTGTCCCCGACACTGTAAGAACTGAACCTGTACCTGGCCAAGTAGGATGAAATCAGGGCGCCGCTGGTCTGCATCACCCCTTTTGGCTGTCCTGTTGTGCCTGAGGTGTAGGGGAGGAAGGCCAGATTGACGGTGTCAACGCGAATTTCGTCGCTTGGAGGATCGAACTCTCTCCAGGACTGGTCGGAGTCAACGGCCAATAGACGAGGCCCAGTGAATTTACTCAGTCTCGGCAAGTGCCTCGCCTTAGTAATCACCACCTTGGGTTGGGACTCGGACACCAATGTGCCAAGAAGGGAATCGGGGAGATCCAGGGCCACGGGCATGAAGGCCGCGCCGGCCTTCAATGTTCCGATGGTCGCGGCGATGTACTCCGGGCAGGTTTCCATGTATATGCCCACCGGATCATCGGTTAATACGCCGCAACGTCGAAGGTAGGCTCCCAAGGCATCCGTCGCCTGGTCCAGTTGTGCATAGGATGTCTGTTCGGCGCCGAAGGCTATTGCCGGAGTGTCTGGAGTCGCCGTCGCTTGAGCCTTGAAAAGTTGATGTAAACCACTCTCTGCGGAATTCATTTCTCCATCTCAACCATCCCCAAACGCAATCAAGCGACACGGACATTTATTCTATATTATTATTTGTGGCCTTGCCTTCCGCGAAGCGATTTCCGGCCAAAAACCGACCACATTAAGGAAGCGTCGTTGTAAAACTAGTGTCCTGTATCCGTAGTTCGCCATATTATTCGAAGGCTTTCCGAAAGGACAGGTAACCGGACTCTTGCTCGAACAGTAGTAACGGTTCAGCGTATATTGCCCATTTATTTACCGATGAACTACGGATACACCACACTAGCGATGGCAGCGCCGCGGCAAAGTTCTTCCGCCGGTCCATGCTGCCCTAAGGGGCTTATCAGGTGGGTTCGGCCAGCGAACGCATCAAGCTGGGACAGGACCGGGCAATGTCTGGCGGGCAACGGATCGGGCGGCCACTCCAGCGCTGACCCGAACAGGTGGAGCAGTGCCGGCGGATGGCCGAGAAGGGCTCTGGGCTGCGCCACATGGCAGGGTGATGACCTGCTTTCCTGCGGCGGTGTGGATGGCACTGGCCGCTGTGCAGGACAACAAAGCACCCTGATCCGCCTGTCTTTGAGATTGGTGGAGGTGGGCGGCGATGTCCGGGCAGGTGCGGTCGTTCAGCGCCGGAGTCCCAAATCACTACGTGTTAAAATTTGTGTCAACACCGAGGATTGTTTGACCTCGTTCGCTGTCATTGTCCAGCGATCCTGTCAGGCCCAATTGGTCAGCAACCCTGTCAGCCGGCGCAGTTGCCGTTAAACCCCTCCAGAGACTCCCGGCATCCTGGCTCAGATGATTTCGGGCCAGGAATGTAACGTCCTAAGACCGGAAGTGAACGAAACCCAATCACACGTAACCGAACGTCCAATCCCCCTCCCCGCAGAGGCGTTGGGGATTTCCGCCACATCGGCCACGTGCCTGCGCAGTTTGGCCCAAAGGCCGCATGAGTCTTATGCAACGAACTGAGAGCCAGGATGGCGGATCAACCAGCAGTCTATCCGCCGGGAGCAGGTCATTGGAGCAGCGAAGATGAATGTCATCTGGATAGTTGCCGACACCTTTCGCAGGGACCACATAGGCGCATACGGCAATCCGACGATTCGAACGCCTTCCCTGGATGCGCTGGCAGCCAGGTCCATCAGGTTCGACGGTCACTATGCCGCCGGATTCCCGACCATGCCCACCCGGGCGGACCACCTCACGGGCCGCTGGACGATGTCCTTTATGGGATGGGAGCCTCTGCCTGCTGGAGTGACCACCCTGGCGGAGATGCTGGCTGACCACGGCCTGCACACGGCGGCGTCGGTGGACACCCCCTACTATCTGAGGAACGGGATGAACTACGACCGGGGGTTCCAGTCCTTTTTCATGAACCCGGGCCAGGATACCATGTGGTCGCTGATTCCCCAGCCCGGCTATCACAACGAGGCCCTGGATGTCCGGGCGGCGTGGCAAAACGAGGGGGACCGCAATGCCCCTCGAACCTTCAAGACCGCCATTGAGTGGCTGGAACATCACTACAAAGAGGACTTTTTCCTATACATCGACACCTGGGACCCCCATGAACCCTGGGACGCTCCGGCCTACTACACCGAGCTTTACTGGCCGGGATACGACGGCGAGGTGGTGTTGCCGGTGTACGGGAACTGGCACGACGTGCCGGGCTACACCGAGGAGAGGCTCAGGAAGGGTCACGCCACCTACTGCGGCGAGATCACCATGGTCGACACCTGGCTGGGTTTCCTGATGAAATCCGTCGAGAACATGGGCCTGATGGAGAAGACCGCCATCATCTTCACCACAGACCACGGTTTCCACTTCGGGGAACACGGCGGCCTCTTCGGCAAGATGAACTCGGACAAGCTCGCGGACGGAAGCCTCCGGCCCTACGGCGAGCCGGGATCGAAGTGGACCTACTCTCCGCTCTTCGAGGAACTGATCCACCTCCCGCTCCTGATTCAGGCGCCCGGAGTGGCGCCGGGGGTATTTAAAGGCCTGAGTTCCGCGGTGGATGTCATGCCGACCGTGCTTGACCTGTTGGGGCTGGATATCCCAGCCTTCGTCCAGGGCAGGTCTCTGGCGCCCGGGATGCGGGACAACTCCCTCCCGGGGCGGGAGTACGTGGTCAGCAGCATACCCTTCGCCAATCCCGGCGACCCGGTCCAATCCGTGGACAGCCTGCTCCGCACCCTCTCAGATCCTCCGGTCACCACTGTAACTGCGGCAGAATGGAGCTTGCTTTTCAGCCCTCAGGGTGGTCTGTCGGAGTTGTACAATCTGAATTCCGATCCGAACCAAGTTAAGAACGTGATGGGAGCACACACCGGCGAGGCCAGGGAACTTCACCGGCTGCTGGTGCAGTTCATGCGTGAAACCAAGGTGCCGGAACGCCTGCTGGAACCCCGGTTGGAACTGCGTTTCTAGATCCGCTGAAAATTGCCCCCGGCGGGTGCGAAAAACAGGGACACCCGGACACCGCCGCCGTCCCGGCGGTCGCGAAGGCTTTGCCGGACACCGGGGCCGCATTGCAGCGGAAGAGATAGTCCAAGCTGCTTTATATCCTGCGGCTCAGATACCCAGGCTCACATCAGGGGCAGATCATTGGCATATCAGGGTTCCCCAAGATCACAGTCTATACAGGAACGTTTCAGTGATGAGTCAAAACCCAGATTTTTCCGAGGCCTTCTACAGGAATCACGCCCAGCGTTACGCCGAGGTGAGCCACGGCTTCGTTCAGTCCATATATCTCAAGGCCTCACACTCGGGGCTCAAGGGCGATACGGACCTGATGGACCGGCTCCAAGAGTTGTTCCCCGCCGGCTCCCGGGGGCTGGATGCCGGCTGCGGGGCAGGCGCCCGCGACGTCTTCTTCTACTGGCAGAAGGGCTACGACGTCTATGGGGTTGACTCCATAGATGAGAATGTTGAGGAGGCGCGCAGGCTTCACCCGGAGATCGCTCAGCGGGTGTCCGTCGCTGACCTCCGCAAGCCCCTTGGCCATCCGGACGCCTCCTTCGACTTCATTCTATGCAATGCGGTCATCCAGCACATCGCCCCGGACACAGTCCTGGGGGTAACCCTCCCGGAGCTGGCCAGATTGCTCAGGGCCGGGGGCGTGCTCCAGCTCATGTTCAAGGTCGGAACGGGAATCGCAACGGTCTACGACAGGGATTACGGCTCGGACAGGACCTTCCAGCTCTACAGCGAAAGTGAGGTGCTGGGGGTACTGGCAAACCACGGCTTGAGCGTGATTCCGGCGGAGGGAGAGAAGCTGGGGGGAGTCATGTACTTTACCGACCCCAAGCCAATGGAACACTGCGTCCTGTTCGCGCGCAAGGCCGGCTGAATGGGAAGGCCCGTTGTTTCAGGACCGGATGCGTCGCCCATTGGGAGGGGTATGACCGGTTCGACGGTTCCTAAAAACCTCCTGGAGATTACTCCCTCCTGGTTGACCGGGGCGCTTCATAGCAAGGATGCCTCCGGCAGCGCTTCCGTTACCGGATACTCCGCTGAGACCATTGCCGAGGGGAAGGGGTTTCTGAACCAGGTGTTTCGCCTGAGGCTCCACTACGACCATGATCCCCCGGACCTGCCCAGTACCATCATAATCAAGCTCCCCTCGGCAGACCCTGCATTGAGGATGGTCTCCGACAGGCTGGGACAGGACCGGCGCGAGGTCAGGTTTTATCAGGAAGTGGCCGCCAGCGGTCCCCTTCAAACCCCTCACAGCTACTACTGTGGACTGGACCCAGAGACCGGGAACACCATTCTGCTGCTGGAGGACGTGGACGCCGCCCGCCAAGGCGACAGCGTGGCCGGATGTTCCTTGGCCGAAGCCCGGCGCTCGATCGTCCAACTGGCTGAATTCCAGGCCTCATGGTGGGACAGCCCCCGGCTGGACCGGTTGGAGTGGATGCCGTTGAAGGACGACGAAACCGGCGTCTACCAAGAAATATACGCCGGTGCCTGGGAGTCCCTTATCGAGAAGGCTGCGGACGTAATGCCCCGAGGTCTGCGGCTGCTGGGAGACCGCCTGATCATTGAGATTCCAAGGATAAAGGCCAACCTCACGGAACCTCCCCGAACGATTGTTCATGGAGATTACCGCCTCGACAATTGCTTCTTCCCTGCCAATGCCCTGGCGCGACCGCTGGTCGTTTTCGACTGGGAGTTCTGCGCGCGCGGCAAGGGGGTCTGCGATGTTGCCGCGTTCATCGGTGAGGCCTTCCCTCCACAGCAACGCAGGAGGGAGGAGTTGGCTCTTCTGCGCGCGTACCACTCCACCCTTGTGAGCAACGGGGTAAGCGGCTACTCGTTCGAAGAGTGCATATCCGATTATCGGCTTTCGATGCTGGAAGTCTTTGTCTTTTGGATCGTCACGGGAGGCTACTGCGATTTCGATGGTGAGCGGGCCTCAGCGTATCTGCGCAACTCACTGGAACGCTTCGACGCCGCCATATCCGATCTCGCCTGCACTGAGCTGCTTTCGCGCTAACGTCATAGATAGGGCGCCGCTCCAGACAGCGGCACCTGAGACAACACAGACTGGAGCACGGTCTACGCCAGCATGACGCGCCCCAAAGGCGGTCCTGCCCTCTCAGTCGACCAGCACAATGCCAAGATAGATGAGGTATGGGGCCGGTTCGTCGTCTTCACGCCCAAGTCCGCGCGCCGGTGCTCCAGGCATGTCAATGGCGGCGGGCACGGTGCCGGTGGCGTCATCCACTGACAGTAGCAGGGTAAACCTGGGCCCTCCTTCCCCCAGCCAGCGGTGGTGGCTGCCGTCGATCTGCGCCAGCATTTCCTCTTGGGGCATACGCCGCCGGCGCACCCGGTGCTGCTGGGACCGGCGGCTGCGCGGGCTGCCGATTCCTGCCTTGACCAGGATGCGACGCACGGTGGGACGGCTCAAGTCGATGCTCTCCCGTTCGCGAAGCAACTCTGTCAGGTGAGTGTGGTTTGTTCCCGCGTACTCGGTCCTGGCCAGCCTCACCACTGCGGCAGCCTCGGATTCCAGGACGGCGTTGTGAGGCTGGCGTCCCCGGTTTCCATGAGCCAGGACAGTTGCCCCGTCCCTGCCGTAAGAACTGAGGAGCCGCCGGGTATGACGCTCGCTTACCCCGAGAATCTCGGCTGCCTGACCAATTGGGATCTGGTATTCCAGGACGTTGTTGAGCACGTGGAGTCTCGCCAATTCTCGCTGTTTCAATGTCACATCCCTCATGGATGGACTGCGATGAACAGTTAACTACGGACCGAATCGTAGACCAACAACAGACCTAACCCCCTACTGTGTCCCATTTTCGCTGACGGTCTACGGTGGATTCTCAATTGCTCCTCGGGCGAGCGTCGAGCATCTCAACCCGTACCTCCATTGCTCTGGGATATAGCGCCGGGCCAAACTGGTTGAACATCGCCACGTCGGCCGCATCGCGCCCATAAGCGACGGCAACTCGCCCTCCACGTGGAACGGCCTGCGTTGCATCGAAGGTGTACCAACGGCCACCTACGTACGCCTCAAACCAAGCGTGAAAATCCATCGGCTCGAGTTCGTGCAGATTGCCTACAACCATACGCGCTGGGATACAGAGACTGCGGGATAACGCGATGCTCAAATGAGCGAGCTCGCGGCATACGCTCTCGCGCTGCTGGTTGACCTCGACTGCCGACATCTGAAAATTGCTGGAATCTGGATTGAAGCGCACGGAGGTGCGGATCCACCCTACTATTCTTGCCACTTGATCGTAGCCGGGATCGACGCCGTCTACGAGTTCCCTGCCGAGGTCTGTAAACCGGTCGGACTCGCAATAACGGCTGGGAAGAAGATAGGTTAGAACCTCGTCCGGTAGATTATGCACCTCGTCAAATGGCGCGCCTGGCGACACGTCAATGCCGTCTGCGGTTGAAACGTCCGCAGATCTACGGATAGAAAACTCACCTGGGGGTGCTATCAATCGCTCGCACAGGTTACCGTAACTGTCCGCATACTCTGTGACCGGTACGCTTGGCGTCAACGTGCAGTCTTCATGCGCCACCCGCTGATGTGCTCCGCTTCGAGGGCGGAGCATCAGGATAAGAGGCGTAGGGACGCTCACATCAAAGGTAATATCACAACTTGTACGAAGCCACATTTCGATTCCTTTACTTGTCAAAACCACGTTATCAGCTGGCTATGGTCCGGTGTTACAGGGCGCTCGGGTGCAAGATCCGAGGTGATGCATGTGACCTGTGTTGTTGTCCAGCGAAAATGTCCGTTTAGGCGGGTGTTCCCGTCTCAGGTTGTAGTGGCGTCGCTGCGCTCTTGATCTTTCTCAGTGGCGGGCTTTCGGCCAGGGCGTACTTGCGGACGGTGTTTCTGTGGATGCCCAGCTCGCGGGCGGTCGCCCTGAAGGAGAGTCCCTTGAGCTTGGCCTGCTGCACATTCTCCCACAGAGTCCTCTGGTGAGCGGTGGGTATTTGCCCTTCGGAAGTAGCGTTGTTGCAGTCGGTCGTCAACAGTTAGGAGACGGGGCCCGTTCTGTCCCCCGGGTTACGTCCAGCAGTCAGAAGACCGGTTGTGCGAATCAGTCAGGCGGGCCTATCCCCGCGTGTGCGGGGTGCCCGGTTTTCGTTTATGGTATGGGCACTTCCCTCAGTTCGCCGGGTTGTATTTCTTCCAGGGCGGCTAGGATTTCTTCTGTCTTGAGCCGCACACGCGGCCAGTTGTTCTTGAGAAGAACGATAACGGCCAGTCTTCTACCTGCGAGGTTCTGCTGGTATCTTAGTTTTTGGTCAGTGGTGATCAGGACTGCATAGCCATCCTGTTCTGCCCTTTCGATGAGTTCTCCGTTTCTGAGCGTTTCCCATCCTTTATCCGCCGCCGTATCGGACTCGTGACCACTGAGATGTTGTCTGAGGGGCCGTGGAGTTCCGTGGTCAAACAGGATTTTCAATGTTGCCTACTGGCGTGGCCGCTTTCAGGGAGTCGGCTACGTGCTGCAATACAGCTTTCACCTTCCATTCATCCACGGGGTGGAACCATTCCAT
The DNA here is from genome assembly GCA_965249355.1 of Dehalococcoidia bacterium. GTDB lineage: Bacteria > Chloroflexota > Dehalococcoidia > Lucifugimonadales > UBA3495 > VXOI01. The sequence continues at coordinate 63,607 of CBDFLW010000004.1, read as the reverse complement.
GAATTCCTCCACAGTTGCCCCGCTCTCCAGGTTCTCGAAGAGGGAATATACCGGCAACCGGGTTCCGGTGAACAGCCAGTCGCCGCTGTGCTTGCCGGGGACGCTTTCGACGCCGGGGCAGGTGCTCCAGTCAACCATGGATTCATCTCCTTTTCTGGGGGGACACACGAAGAGGTGGGGCATGGCACTGATGGGTCTGTTCAGAGTGTTCGCCGCGATCGGCGTCGTGTTCTGTGCCCGGTCCCTCATAGCTCCCTTTAAGTAGGATTCGCCACTGGGTCTGCCTATATCGTCCTGCTGTCTGCCACCGGCAGTGTGGCGCTCCTCCACAGCGTCATCGTACGTTGCGAGAGGAGCAGCCCCATAGTCGCTGATCCCAGCGATAATTCGAATCCTTAAGAGACTCGCTGAGGTCGCCCTCTTTTGTTCAGGATGTAAAAACGCCCCGGGCTATGTCCAGCCCCTCACCTCTGATCTGGATCAATGTCCTCAGGTGTCCCCAGGGCGACACCATTCGTGAGAGTTCTCGGACGTCTTCAGATTCGGCAGAGGGGTCAGGGGCTGATGGCGGGGTTACCTGGTCCTAGAGGCGTTTGCGCCGGATTCCGGGCGGCTGGGTTTTCTGTGGACGCGAGCGCGATGATGCCGAACGGGACACATGCCCGAGCAGAAGTTGCACTCCCTGAACTGCCACCCCCAAGCTGTATCAGTCTGGCAGTCTCTTGTCCAAGGTGCTGAACACTCGATTCATCGCCTGCCTGGAGAAGTGTTCCGAGAGTGCCCGCATCACCGTGCCCTTGTCATCCCGGAACTGCTCCGGGGTGAACTCCCGTCCGAAGATTTCCAGTATTTCATCCTCCCGCCTGCGCCGTTCCAGAGTTTCCTCCAACACCCTCTGGATGGTGTCCATGGAGCGGCGTAGCTGGTCCTCCGACCAGTCCTCCCGGAGCATGGTCAGGAGGTGTTCGAGTTCCGGCTCGTCCGAGACCTCCCAGATGTTCCGGGCGGTGGCCTCGGCCTCGGCCCTGGGCACGTGGTCCAGGGCCTGGTGGATCTCCTCAATCTCCGGCGGCTTGAGCTTTATCAGCCGGGTGAAGGCCCCGGGCTTGGTCCTTGCCTCGTCCGGGAAGCGGACGTAGAGCATCTCGCCCTCATGCCCTTGGAATGCCTTTTCCCCACCGACCTCGGTCTCGCGCAGCCCGGCGCTGTACTCCGCCTGCCTCCTCTGGTATTCCTGCCTGGCGTCCTGCCACTGTTGGGGCGGTCGTGCTGAAGACAGGGGGCAGTCCAGGCGTGCGAAGGCCGGGTCCTCCGGGTCCGCAGGGTCTATGTCCCCTGTGTCCGGGTTTCGCCGGAACAGGGCCGTGAGCTCGATCTCCTCCCGGTAGGCGATGAGCATCGGGTTCTGTCTGCCGTAGAGCTCATAGACCATGGCTTCCCCGGGTTCCATGCTGAGCCCGGCTACCCCCGGGTATTTCCTGAGGCTGCGGTCCAGCATCACCCTGAAGTGGGCTGGCACGATAGGTCTCGTCCTGAGCTTGAAGGTCGTGAACCGGTTGCCGTCGGCATCTTGGTAGGAGTACTGGCAGATGTTGGTGCCGTCGTACTTGAGGGCGGTCCTGACCCACTGGGATTGGTTCATCAGCCAGGCCCGGTCCCTGCGGTAGGGGTAGGAGGTCTTGGGGGTAGTGGCCGTGATTCTCTGTGGCGCCGGACGTTCGTTTATCTCCTCGATGAGCAGGTTCCCGTACTCGTCCCCGCCGATCATCTGCACCCATCCGGTCATGAAGTTGCCGGTATTGTAGGGGTACTGGAGGTTGGCGAAGTGCTGCCATGCCGAGCGTTTAGTCTCGGGGCTGGTATGAGCGTAGTGGGTGTCGTGCCAAGCCCTTATCTCGTTTTCGTGGGCCCAGGTCCGCCGTTGCCCGTTCATGTTCTTCTCTTTCCCCCTGCTGAATGTCCGCAGGTCCCTTCATCACCGGAACAGGCTCCGTTGAGCGGAGACCTCTCTGGGGTAGCTCCAGCTTGCCACCTTCTTCCGCTACCCGCCGAAGAAGAGGTTGAGGGCCTTGGCCATGATGGCCGCGGTCCACGTGCTGCAGTAAGCGCCGACGTCGGCGGCATGATCGCAGAACCTGCACTTTGCATCCGCCATGACCGAAGCCCTCGTGGGAATAGTGAGGATTTGACGATACCTTTTCCGTCCCTCTCCCCACAAGACCTAACTGTCAGTAATTCCACGCACAACGCCGGTTCGCCAAAGGCCTCTTACGTAGAGTCGCCGTCCATTTCGCTCTCCGCCCATTTCAGCGTTGACTTGCGGAACATCCACGTGTTGCGCATGTAGTCATAGAAATTAGGAGGTTCCAAATGGGACCCTGCAAGGTGAGAGATCAACTGACCGTACAAGATGGAGAGATTAGCGCCCTCCACCGAACCACCTTCAGGTGCTATCGTTTCCATAAAACACCAGTCATAGTCACCATCATTGATTTCATTTGGGTACTTGTGGACGTCTCCTAAACCAAGGCCAAGGTGAAATGCGCAGATGGTGGGGGGCAAGCGGCCCTGCTGGATCATTCTCCAAGCGCGGATTAGATGGCTTCACTGGCAGAACCAAGCCAATCTTTTCGCCCCGCGAATGTACATCCCACTTTGGCTTTAGCCCCAATCCACCGAAGGGATGAGGGTCGCGGCGTGGTGAAGGGGTAAGAAAGTGCTCCTTTGCATCTGGGATAATGGTTTTCGAGAAAGGAAACCGACCAGAAACAAGGAGCACCCAACAGATGCTACCACTTGAGCACCCCGACCGCATCCAAATAGCCTTCGACGACCACCGCCTAGTCAACAATGCTGGGCTGCTCCTTCCGGCCACTCTGGCCCAGCACGTGGGCCTGCGTGAACTCGTTGACCGTCACCTCGACCTCGGGGATGCGCCGGGGCGGGCGAACGCGGGAGACAAGATGCTGACGCTGGTGGCCTCGGCGCTGGCGGGCGGCGACTGCATTGACGACGCCGATGCGCTGCGTGCGGGGCGGACCTCCTCGGTGCTGGGGTGCACGGTCAAAGCGCCCTCCACTCTGGGGACGTTCCTGCGCAGCTTCCGGTGGGGCCATGTCCGCCAGCTGGACCGGGTGAGCCGGGAGCTGCTGGCCCGGGCCTGGGCCGCCGGTGCCGGACCCGGCAACGGGCCGCTGACCATCGACCTGGACTCCACCATCTGCGAGACCTACGGGCTGGCCAAGGAGGGGGCGCGACACCATGGCTACACTGGCAAGCGAGGCTATCACCCGCTGCTGGCCGTGGCCGCCGGAACCGGCGACGTGCTGATGTCCCGGCTGCGCGAGGGCCGCGCCAACACCGCTCGGGGCGCCGCCCACTTCCTGCGGGAGACCGTGGGACGGGTGCGCCATGCTGGGGCTAAGGGGCAACTCACGGTGCGGGCCGACAGCGGCTTCTACACCCACGCCGTGGTCGCCGTCTGTCGCAAGACGAAGGTCCGCTTCTCCATCACCATCCGCCAGCGTGCCAGCCTGCGCAATCTCATTGAAGCCATACCCGAGGCGGACTGGAGGCCCATCCCTTACTGGATGGACGGCGCCGCCGACGTGGCCGAGACCGCTTACACTCCCTTCAGGAGCAAGCCCGATGCCGCGCCGGTGCGGCTCATCGTCCGGCGGGTGAAGCCCACTCCCGGTTCCCAGCTGGCCCTATTCGCCAGCTACAGCTATCACGGCTTCATCACCGACCGGGACGGGGATACCCTGGAGCTGGAGGCCGACCATCGCCGCCACGCCGAGGTCGAGAATGCCATCCGAGACCTCAAGTACGGCGTGGGACTCAATCATCTCCCGTCAGGCCGTTTCGCCGCCAACGCCGCCTGGCTGGCCGTCCAGGTGCTGGCGCATAATCTGGCCCGTTGGGCAGCGCGCATCGGTCTGGGCGAGCAACTGGTGACCACCAAGACCCTGCGGCGACGCTTCTTCTCCCTGGCCGGACGGCTTACCCGCTCGGCGCGCAGACTCACTTTGCATCTTCCCCGGGGCTGGCCCTGGGCTGAGCAGGCCACTCTCGCCCTGGCCCGACTGCGAGCCATCCCACTCCCAGCCTGACGGCGCTATCCGCAACCGACCCAACGCCTCCAAACTCGCGTCCGCCCGGTCCGCGAGTGCATCCTGCTGCGTCCGGTCTCACTATCACGCGATTCCCAGCCTCCATAGACCGCTCTCCAGGGCCGGTGCGGCTACTGAAAACCCTCTGCCGTGTCACATCGGCCCCAATGGAGCCAAGGCTTTCTCCCTTGTAGGCTCCCTCATCCCAATTTGCCAGCCTTCACGCCTCCCATCGGTGGATTCGGGTTTAGGTTGCGGCGATTGGCGTATGCGACTATGCCTTTGTTCAAGAATATTGCCAGGTTCGGAAGCTGGTTGGCGTCCGCAGAGACCAAGATAGTCCTAACCTTGTCGAAGTCGAAATTATCGCCGGTTACGCATAACAAGAAGGAATATAGGTTGTTTAAGTACTTGTTTGGGCTTCCCAATATTGTGCCTCTGAGGTTGGAAGAGGGGGCGATACCCTCGTACGTGCTGTTTTCGACGAGGGGCCGGTGCATTTGAGATATCGCGGCCAACTTATCGTGGAAATCTTTGTAATGCTCTGGTGTCCGATAATATGTGGACTTCACTTTGCCTACCGCGAGAACTGATGTCGCAGGGACGTACTCAGTACCGTCTTTGGTCGTAATCAGTGATGGCAAGTTGAAATTGTCAGCAACAATAACGTCAAGTTGAGGACTAACGCGATGTTCCGCATCAATGAGATGTCCATGGGTGACATACTATCTCGGCGGTAACATGCGTTTCAGGAAAGTGCGCACCGGCACTTCGACTTCGTTGCCAGCCGCTCTGATGTCTGACTTGTGCACCATCCGTGCTTTTTCACGCGCTTCCACTAAGTCGTTGGCCTCGGATGCAAATGTCCTGGCTAAGTTCAATTGGATTGTCATCTATCGCCTTCCAAATAAGGCTACATTATCACGAGTTTATCAGAGCCCGAAATCGAGGTGTTTCAGCCCTCGGCGAAAGCACCCCGTCCGCAGGATTTCCCGATCGGGCGGCCCCTTGCCGGCGGCCTGGGCGGCCGCTACACCTGCGGTGAAACTGCCGGGTCGGTATAATGCCGATACTTATCTGTATCACTGTTGTTTGGCCTTATGGAGCAGGTAATCATGTCAGAAAACGAGCCTCAGACTTGGGAGGCTGTTGCCGGTCGCCTTCCAGTCCTGTTGAACCAACTCACGGGCAGCAACCCTATCGTCAGAGACAGCCGGGGAGGGCTCCCCATGATTCCTAAAAAGGGGATCTACGTCTTCTACGAATCCGGCAAGCCAGTCTACGTGGGTCGCTCCGACCGGATGCGTGAGCGCATCCTGGAACACGGCCGTCCCAGCTCACTTCACAATTCTGCCACATTTGCTTTTCTGTTAGCGATGGAGATAGCAACGTGCAAGGGCATCGACTGCACTGGAATAACCCGGGAGGATCTTCAAATCGCGGACGACTGATCAACGACAATTAGTCTTGCCGGTTGGCGTCAATTAGTTTTGCCGGTTCACCTCCTCGGCCTGGACGCGTTGCTGGGCAGGGTTGCCGTCCGCCCCTCGTACATGTGCAAGTCCGAGCCGCAGACACAAGAGGAAGTGATCTTCACGATGCCATCGTTGGGGTGTTGCAGCTCCGGGTCTGGCACATTTTCCGCGGCGATACCGAATGGGGCCTGGTAAACAACTGCTTTCATAACAGACCCCTCCTTGGCTTACAGGGGTCTTCTATCGTAGGTCTTTTATGAGACCCCCCTCTCGGCTAGCTTCTCCGGTGACCAGCTCGTAGAACTCGATCTCGTAGGAGTCGAGCTGGGCCTGCATCTCGGCGTTCAGAGTCCGTACCACCTCGGGGGCCTGGGAAGGCCAGTTGGGCTCGATGGTCGCCTGGGTCCACTCAGCATAGGCCACGTTGGGAGTTCCCGGCAGGCCCTGGGACACATACACTTGTGCCTTGGGCCGGCCATTCTCCTCGTAGGCGGCGCATATTTTGATCAGCAGGTTGGCAACCTGCCATACCTTCCCCGGCTGCGCTTTGGCGATTCTTCTGATGACCTACATGGCTACTTCTCCTTTTTGTAATGCGACCTGGATTAAAACGGCCCTGGCTTTCGTTCCGCTATATTCGTCACTCCCTTTCCCCAACTTTGATAGCAAAAACCATCTGATTCTTGGGTTAACGGTTCCGGAGAGTTGCCGCGTCCGCCCATCGAAAGGAAGTCCCTTTGGCGATTGGAACAGCTTAATATCTGCCCGTGCGAGCATGGGAAACTAAACCAAAGCCAAGTGGCATCTACTGGCGCGGGTCTCTGGCGGGAGGGTCATGGAGCGTCTAACTCTTCTTCCAGAACTGCCACCATCCTCTCGTTGATCGCAGGGTCCGCCACCATCGACTACGCCGGCTGGTCTGGCGTGCCCGCTGTGTCTGTTGTGGCCGCTGTGTCTGTTGTGGCCGAATCTAGGGCGGGCCTAACCCCAGGGTCGACAGTAACGCCCTGGGTACCGAATAGCTCCCAAGGTCTGAAGGACTCCACGAAATCCTTGGCCTCTTCGATAGATGGGAACCCCTTCCGGGAGTGGCTCGGATCGTAGCTAAAAGTCTTCGCCAACGCGTCGATGCCCCGTTTGGTGTCTCGGAACCCTCCAAGCTCCTCTTCATGGCCGTCGTTTTCGTCACTGAGGATCAGGTTCTCTCCCCTTTTTACCTTTCGCCAGTACACTCTCATGCAAAGCACTCCTCGACTCCGGTTTCTAGCTTGACGGTTTTGGGACCTTGATAGTCTCTACTTCTAAATTTGCTCGCTTGGTCTCGGAGAGGTGTGTTCTCTCTCCAAGTATGGCAACTCCTCGGCGATGGTCAAGTTCCTTAAGTGGCGTGCCCTTTACAAGTTGGGCTGTTGCCTCAGCCGACTGGTGTCGAGGGTGACTAGCCTACGCCTGGCTCGCTTCCCCAGCGCCACCAGGAACATCACGCTTTTACCTTCCGCGTGGGGCGAGAAGAATCCGGATACTTGGTCGTCGTAAAACGTCAGGCCAGAGGCCCCCAGTCTTTGGGCATAGGCAGCCAGGTAGATTTTGCCCGCTGTGATACTGGCATCCAGCTGAGCCAACCGGTAACCCCGGTTACCAAAACGCTCCAGTATCGGATTCAGATTAGTCATGAAGAAAAAGTCGACGCTGGCATCGGCCGGAAGCGGCTGTCCGAGCCCCAGATGACCAGCTTGCCGACGGTAGTCTCCTTCCTTCAGCAGCTCCAGAGCCTTCAGGTCTCGGTGGAACACATATGCGCCAGATGGGAGGTCGTCCACAGTGTTCACGATCAGATAAATATCATTGAGAGCAGCGCCAGGTTGTCCTAAAAAGTCTGCCGGTATGCCCTGCGTGGCCTTTTCGAGCACCGTCGACAGCTCCCGGAGGGTTATCGATTCGTGGCTGAAACGGCGTGCGGACCCGCGCCGAACGATGACCGACTCGATGGAGTCCTGGGGCGTCTCGCCGTCAGAGTAGCGATTTAACGGTACGAGGCGTCCCGAAGGATGGGGCATCAGCATTGCCGGGCCTTCGCCTCGCCAAGAAACCACCTCTGCTTCATCCGTCAGAGAGGAGGCACCGTGCATCTCCCAAATGGCGGGTAATTCTACCTCGTACTCCGAAATCGGCTGAGTATCCAGCGAAAGTGGCTCTAAGTCGGAGGAGGATCCGATTGACGGCTCGGGAACGAATCCAACTGGTACCAACACGAGAGCTACTTCCTGCCGGTTCTCCAGATCCAGCAGGCGGTTAACCGAGCTGTCCACGAATCCGGCCACCACCTTAGCAGGTAGGCCATGCGCCGCGGCTATGGCTAAAGTGTTCGCCAGAATGGTTCCGCTGTCCCAATAGGAGTGGCGGTATTCCCGGGCCTGGTACTTACAGGCGTTCCGCCAAAATACATCGGTATAGAGGATTATAGCGGGAGCATGGGTCAAGCTCGGCTCGTTGCCACTGGCAGCCACCAGGGTTCCCCGATAGTCGCCCGGCCGTAGCCGGGTTAGGGACGGCCCTCCGGGATTATAGTGGTAGACTCCGGCTGCTAAACCAGGCAGGTCTCCACATACCACATAAAGCTCGATGTGGTACAGAGCACCGGTACAGGCCGCGGCACGAAACGGCATGGATCCCCAGGGGAAGTTCAACCTCTTGGTAATCCCAGCTGAGAAGTACAGAATGCTGCTCAAGGTGGTGATATCCAGTGTTCCGTCACTGACTGAGGGAATAACCTCCATGGAGATCGCGGATAGCGCGGGCACCACCGATGGCGATGCCTCAAACGGCAACGGAATCGGATCCAGGTCCGGGTATATTTTGAACAGCAGGGGTTGGCTCGACGGGTCAAAGGAGTGCCGAGGGTCCATCAGATTCCCGCGGGGGTGCTTGGTGCCGTTGTGGTAATACCAGGTGGCTTGAATTTCTCGATTTACCATAGGTTCCCCTGGTCCTCCTGCTGGCGTTCACCGAGCTCTACTAGCATGGTTTTAATAGGGGTTCTCAAAGTGTAAATAGACTGGAGCAAGTTGGTCTATGGCGTACCAGTCTGCTACTTCTGCATCCTGGCAATAGGCCAAACGCTTGCCGATATCGCTGAGCAAGTTTCCGATTTCAACGCCCATGAATTTGGGAGAAAAGGGGGTCAGGGCATATTGGGCGTCACGGAGCTTAGCTGTCCCTCCATGGCGGTTATGTCGCTCTAGGTGCAGGAGGCCAACCGCCGCCTTGATCAGTCCATGGTAAAACAAGCGCAGGGGATACCCTTCGGGCAGCCAAAGTTCTTCCAGGGTTTCGTGACATTGCCAGTATTGTGCTCGATTGAACTCGCGTATCGCTTGCCCAAACTTGGCCGGTGGATCGGACGCTACCGGCAAAAAAGGAGGCAGTCCCTCTTGGTGCAGCAATTTTATCCAATCAAGGTCCAGTTTCTGCCTTTCCCCCTTGGCAGCATACTTGGGCAGGTCGCCAGTCGACACAGAACCTCCTTGCATCAAGCCTAATGTACCAGTCCGTCTTGTCTTGATTTGTGTCTTCTACCCCCTGATGTCGGTCGGGACAATACCGTTACACGGCCCAGGAGCAGGCGCTCGCTAGGCCCATTTTGATGCCCTTAGCGTTGCGACGTGGTCAGGACCAACATTACGCTCCGAGCGGCCGCGGAGCCCAAGGATTATTCCCGATGCCTCCTGTTCCAAGCGTACTCCTTCGGCCACGACATCGTAGATGGCCAGACCGATCAGATTGCCTACCAGGGTGGATATGCCGCCTACTGAGAAAAGACGCCACTGTTCAGCGTCAACTACTTTTGCCGGTTCCGTCAATTATTCTTGCCGGTTCACCTCCTGTTTCTGACTGCGTTGCTGAGTTATTCCGGTCCGGCAAATGGCCATGCTCCGTGCAGAGGCTGCAATTTCCACACAGCCCCTACCCGTCCACCTGTTGGATGGTCCAGCGGCTGACCTCCAGGCGCTTGGCCAGTTCCCGCTGGCTCACTCCTTTCGACCGCTCCACCCGGATGTACTCCTGTTGCCGCTCCCTCAGGCTGGGTCTTCGGCCAGGGAAACGGCCCTCGGCCCGCGCCTTCGCCTGGCCCGCGACCGAGCGCTCCCTGATCGAGTTCCGCCACCACTCGCTGAAGGCGAGCACCATCACGAGCTGGAGCTTGCCGGTGGACGTGGACGTGTCGAAGTCTTCCGCCAGGGACCGGAACTCCACTCCCGCATGGTGCAGGCCTTCGATCACTTGCAGCCCGTAGGTCAGTCCCCGAGAGAGCCGGTCGATGTGGGTGACCACCAGGGTGTCGCCCTCGGCCACCAGGTCCAGCAGTTCCAGGAGGCCGCCGCGGTCGTTCTTGGCCCCGCTGGCCTCCTCGGCTCTAATATTGCCCATTGAGCAGCCGGCGCGGACCAGCCGCTCCACCTGCAGGTCCAGGTTCTTGTCCTCCGGCTCTCTGACCGAGACCCTGGCATAGCCGTACAGCGTCATCTCCCCACACCCCTGGCTGGAATACCTGAAGTATGGCTTTCTGCCAGAAGTTCCGCAACCGGGTTTTCCAGCCACCCCTTCAGCTACGGGGAGTGGGGATTTACAGCCATGGCGACCGGGTGGGTCTGACCCGGGCTGACGCGGAATTGCGGGGCAAGTGGGTGCTGAAAGGGGAGTCGGCCTTGGTGGACTCCAGCAGTCCGAGGCATGGCGATAAGGCCAGCTATTACACGGCGGTGTGCTTGGAGACCGGCGAGGAGGAATGGATGGAACTGGAGGGGAACAGCAACGGAGAAAGCTCTGTGGCTTTCTTGGAACGGTTGCGGGAGAGGCACGGCGGGCGGCTGGGCGTGATCTGGGACAACGCGCCGGCGCATCGTGGTCCAGCGATGCGGTCATACCTGGAGACCCCTGGCCTGAACCTGCGGCGGCTGGTAAACCTGCCGGGCTACAGCCCAGACTTCGACGCTGATGAGCCGGTCTGGGGCTGGGTGAGAGAGGAGGCGACGGGGAATCCGTGTCTGGGAAGCAAGGCCCTGGTACAGCAGAGAGCCGACAATCTCCTCTCCGGCCTGGCCAGCCGGAGCGGCGAAGTCAAACGGCGCTGTCGGACGGTCCTGCAATCCAGGGCCGAAGCACTCCTGCGAGACTCGCAGCCCGATTCGGGGCACACCCCAAATGCACATCCCACTTTGGCTTTGGTTTAGGAGTGATGCCCCCATAGAGCAGAAGCTTGTCCGTGATGAGCAGGGCTATGTCCCTACGGGGACCGTCCACAATACTGTAATATCGATCAGCGACTCTATGCAGCGTAACCACCCCGATCCAAAGCAAGGGATACTCGCTTGGCGCTCGACAGGCCCCTACGTGCAATAAGAGATGGCGGGCGGAGCTCGGCGTTGATCGGCTCAGTTTGGCGTGCTGGCGATCACGATCGTGTACGCGCTGATTACAGCAGTGCTAGTAGTGCTGCGGCGATGATCGTGCGGGGGGTCGTACCAGAACCTGCGACTGCGCCGTGTCGTGGAGCGAGCGGGAACCAAGCTCGGGGAGCAGCCATAGCCGGTGTCTCTCCGGCATCGCTAGCCACCCCCCATGGACGTAGTGAGAGTGATGAGCCATGAGCAGAGCGCTCAACTGGCTGAGCTGGCTTGTGACGGTGCGCCCGTGGGTCACGCTTGTCGTCATCGCGATCGTGACACTGGTGTTGGCCGCCGGGATTACGCAGCGCGCGCCGGTGGCAGAGAACGAGGCCTTCCTCCCTCGGGATAGCGGCGTCGCCAAGGCGTTGGAGGAGATAGAGACCCTATTCGGGGATTCCGATGTCGTCGTGGTTACGCTCGTCTTCCGTGGTGAAGTGCTCACGCCCGATGGACTCGCCCAGATGGACAGCTTGCTCGTCCGCATCGTTAGCGACCCGGGCGTGGGGAACTCCTGCCGCCCGCCGATGCAGTCACCGCCCCTACCTTGCTGATGAAACCCCTGCTCCAGGTAGCCGACTTCGATTCGGTCACGCAGGTGCAGATCGATACGGCGCTCGACCATATTCGGGCCACCCCGGAGTTCCAACCGGCGCGAACGGCGCTCGACATGATGACCGGAACGGACACGGATGGCACGCGGATCACGGTCGCCACCGTCCGGCTGCGCGACACCGGCGGCGAGGCGGTTGACGACGCGCAGCTGGCGATCAACAGCCTGGCGGAGACGGACGAGGGCCCGCTGAGCGTGAGCAGCGTGTCGCTCGCCGTGATTGAGGAGGAGTATCAGGAGGCCACGAGCACCGGCGTGCTGCCGCTGGTGGGGCTGGCGCTGCTCGTGGTCGCGTTGCTGACGCTGCTCTTCATGCGCACGCTCCGACCTGCTGCTCACGCTGACGGGGCTCGTACTCGCAGTGATCTGGACCGTCGGGGCGGAGAGCTGGCTCGGTCCGGGCGCCTTGGATCTGATCGGCCCACCGAACGCGCTCACGGCAACGGTGCCGATCATCCTGATAAGCCTCGCGGTGGACTATTCGATCCAGGCGGTGTCGCACTACCGGGAGCAACGGATAGCCGGCGAGCCGGTGGCGGTAGCGGTGCTCGCGGGGCTACGGAACGTCATCATCCCTCTGGCGCTGGCCGCCGCCACCACGGCCGTAAGCTTCCTGGCGAACCTGCTCTCGCCGATCTCGGGGATCGGGGACTTCGGCGTGGTCGCGGGACTGGGCGTCGGGTTGAGCCTGACCGTGATGCTGACGCTGATCCCAGCCGCGCGAACGATCATCGACCAGCGTCGCGAGGCCCGCGGACCGCTTCCTCCGCCCCGTCTGATCGCAAATGCAATCCCCGGCGTCGACCGGTTAGCGGAAAGGCTGGGGACATCCATCACGCAGAGGCCAGTGGCCTACCTGGTTCTCGTAGTTGCGGTGACGGTCGGGCTCGGGTTCGCGGCCTCGGGGATCACCACGGACTTCACTATCCGCGACGTCCTGTCCAAGGACGGGAGCTTGATCGAGGACCTGAATTCGCTCGATGCGGCCGTCGGAGGCTCAACGGAGGTTGTAAGCGTCCTGGTCAGGGCGGAGGTGACGGAGACCCGCGTGCTCCAGAACCTGTTCTCCATGACGGAGGCGTTTGAGGACGACCTAAGCCGGCCACGGGCTGCGGACGGCGGGATGGAGGCTTCGCTCCCTCTGCTCGTGCTCGACTGGACCACGGACGACGGCACGCCAGGTGACAGGTACGACCCCGAGCTCGACCGGCTGTTCGCGGAGGCGACAACGGGGCTGCATCTCGATCCGGTGCTGATTCAGAAGTTCCTTGATGCGCTCGCCGCCACCGATCCCGAAGCCGTGGCGCGGGTTCTGGTCGGGGACCCGGAGGGCATCGACACCACGCTGCTCCAGTTCCGGGCCTTCTCGGGCAATCGTGAGCGAACCGAGGGGATGGGACAGGACATTAACGGGCTGTGGTTCGGCGACGACAACGCGATCGCGATGACCTCGCAGGACATCATCGTACTCGCCACCTCGGACGAGATAAGGGATCGCCAGACAGAGGCGATCATCACGACGATCGCGGCAGCCCTCGGCATCCTCACGATCTTCTTCTGGATAACGCTGCGCCAGCCCGCGCTGGGGTTCATCGCGGTAGGACCCATAGTGCTCGTCCTCATCTGGGTACTGGGCACGATGGCGCTGCTGGGCATTCCTTACACCATCATCACCTCGATCACCACGGCACTCTCGATCGGGATCGGCGTGGACTACACGATCCACGTGATCCATCGCTACCGGGAAGAGTTCGCCAAGCGGCGCAACCCGGAGGCGGCGGCGGTCCGGACGCTCGCCACCACCGGCTCGGCTCTGCTGGGCTCGGCGCTGACGACAGCGCTCGGGTTCGCGGTGCTGACGCTGTCGCCGCTGCAGTCATTCGAGCACTTCGGCATCACGGCGGCGATCACGATCGCGTACGCGCTGATCGTCTCCATCTTGGTGGTGCCGCCCGCCATGACAGTCTGGGGCGCCTACCAGAACATGCGGATGCGCTCGATGGTGGAGCGCCTGTGGAACGAGCTTGACGTCGCCATCGAGGACACACACCGGCGCCATGAGCAGGACCAAGACCCGTCGTAGGACTGGATCCGAGGGCGGGTCGCCAGAGGTCCGCGACCTCGGTTGTGTGGCCTGCGGCGCAGATGTGCGAACAACCAATGCGAGACACCCTACAGGTAGCTGTTGAGGGGAGACCGGGATGTCGCTGACGAAACAAATCAGGGTGATGCTGGCGGACGACCATCCCATCATGAGGGACGCCCTGCAGGATGAGGGGGACTTTGAGGTTGTCGGACTGGCGCGAGACGGGGTTGAGGCGGTGAGGATGGTACAGAGCCTTGCGCCCGAAGTCATCGTCATGGACGTGATGATGCCGCACAAGGACGGAGTGGACGCCTGCCGGGAGATCATGCAACTGCGGCCGGACACGCGGGTGCTGATGCTGACGGCCTCCACCACAGAGGATGCGGTCATCGAGGCAATCACCGCCGGAGCGACGGGCTACCTGCAGAAGGACTCGGGGCCTGAGGAGCTAGCGGAAGCGATCCGGGATGTGGCCCAGGGCCTTCTGCGCATTCCGGACAGGTCCATCAGGCGGGTCCTCGCCATGGTTCGCAGCCAGCGGGGGCTCACCGCCAACCGGGCCTTGGACGGGATGACCGCGGTAGAGCAGGAAATCCTGACGATGTTTGCCAGCGGCAGGTCATACGCCCAGATCACCGAGCCCAGGGGGACCAAGACCGTGGGCGTCAGGAACGCTGTCTACCGCATTCAGGACAAAGTGGGAGTCCATTCGAAACAGGAGATCGTGGTCTGGGCCGGGCGGAACGGATTGCTGAATGAGGTGGCAGCGGGCGATGGCCCACCACCACCGCGGGGCCAGTGACCCGCGACCAACCGCTTACAGGCCGGGCTGCTGGATTTAGCTGAGCGAGCCGACGTTGTTTGGTGGGGCGCTGAATTGAGCGAATGGATGCTGCCGTGGTGGAGAGGACTCAAGCCACAGTCCAGCGGACGGGAGGTAGTTGTGCCTCGAAAGTAACGTTGCTCCCCCTGCTCGTCAACGGCTGGCAGACGGGTCCGTTCTGTCCCCGGGTTACGTCCGGCGGTCAGAAGACCGGTTGTGCGAACCGGCGTTGTGCGTGGAATCACTGACGGTCAGGCCCTGTAGGGAGAGGGACGGAAAAGGGAGGATGAGAGCGAAAAATACCCGCCTATCTAACGCGGGAAAAATTAGTTCACGCTGCATACGGTTGCGGCAAGCAATAAATTCCACATCCACTGGTCCATGAACGGCTGCAACCTCTGGATTGCGCACGGGTTGGCGGGGAATAATTTCCCTGAATCAGCAGTAGGTGCGACTACGAAATTTTTCCACGAAACGAACTTGAGGAACCAAATCGCGGCCTTGGAGGGGCATCTCAGAGTATGTTGGGTAATCCTTCAGTAAGGCAGGCAAACGCTGCGCGCCAGCCTGCCACCGTTGTTGGCTCGTGCGTATTGACCTGCCACCCCAAGGAAGCAGCATCCGTGTGGCTACCCCAATATCGGCAAGAATCATCAGCAGATGCCAGGAGCGCGGAGTAACAGGATCCGCCGCCTTGGCAGTAGCCCTGCGGGATCCATAGCGCAGCGCCGGTGATCATGCAGCTGTGGTTGCGACATGCAAGGCCATGGTGTTCCACAAACACCGATAATCGGCGCACCATGGATGCAAAGGAGTAGTACTGCGGCACGACCTGCAAAAACACGGATTCAAGGGCGAGCCGCCGCGCCTTTCCTCCTCGTATCGGGCGGTGATGACCGAGAGGTCCAACTGGTCCACCACGTCGGAGATGAAGTAGGTCAGGTGGTCCGGTGGCAGCCATTCCTGGAGGGCTGCAGGCAGCAGTAACTGCTGGTCTGGATCGTAGGGAAGGTAGGTCTTGCTCATTGACCGCTCAGCTCGTCTGATGCTCCGCCCCATCATACCCGCAACGGCTCACCAACCCTGTTTCTCGGACAGACTGCCAGCTCTAAGGCCGCTCGCCCAATCGTAGAGTAGGTACCACTTATCGTTTTTCCCTTTGCATTACAGGATTCTCTCAGTGTACAGTAGTGCAGTCAGACAGTGCACTATAGACAGCAGTGAGATATGTGATGGTGGACTTCGTCAAGGAAATTACCGAGGTATGGAACCAGGAGGGAGTCCAGGCTGGCTATGACCGAGGAAAAATACTGCTCGAAAAGATCACTGAAGAGATCAGAGGTCTCCAGGGCCAACGAATCACGGTGAGCGCTCTCATGCAGCATCTTGAAGCGTCCGGGGCACGAAGCACGCCTCAATTGGCGTTGTTCGAGAGCGTGAGAGGGCCAGACCGTCCGCAGGTGATTCTGGATGCAGCAGCAGCTGTCCTGGAGGCCGCGTCCGGAGATTTAGTAGTGAACGTGCAGGACGTTTTAGCCGAACTGCAGCGGCGAGACCTGGACCTCGGGGTCCAGCAACCACTTGCGGTTATCGGGACCGTGCTATCGCGGTCGGAGTATTACGACAAGGTCGCACGAAACTCCTTCCGACGCGTAGAGCCGCTGCCTTTACCTTAACCCAAACCGCCCCATGTAATTGGAGTGGCGCGCCCAGAAGGGCGCGCCGACACTAAGAGAGTCTATTTTGACAGGAGACCGATATCCGATGACCTGAAAGCAAAACCGCCGGTTTTAGACCGGCGGCCCGCCCCAGCACCGCCGGAAATTCGACCCTCCGGCGTTCCAGACTCCACCTCAAAACCCCGCCAAGAGTTTCAAAAATGGACATTTCTAATATACCAGCAGCCTCGCTAGGGCTGCAAGACTGCGATGCCGACACGTTTTTCTACATACTGTACCAGTATATAGACCGGACCCCCTTGACAGATGCCGTCGCAGGACCAAGAAGAAGGGGTCCCGGTCGGAAAGGAATCTCCTTGAGCATCCCGTTGCACCTGTGGTCCCGCTTGCGGCAGGAGGTCAGCAGCGACAATCCCCCCAATCCGACGACTTTACGCCGCGAGCTGGAGGACCCGGAGAGCAATCTTGCCAAGCTCAATCGGGTCGACGACGTCAAGAAACTGCCTGTCGGAAGGACGATCGCAAACCACTTTCGAGAAATTAATGAACATCGTGTCTTGGTTGATGCCGTGCTGTTGGAGATCAACAAATTGGTCCTGTCTGCGGGCCCTGACGCGCAGTCTCCCAAACCGAAAAAAGCGGAGAAGGCACCCGGATCGCAGAAGGGATGGATACCCAGGAACCGGAACGAAGAGAATGTCGACCAGCGTCGTCGGCGCCGGCAGGAAGCTCTGGGAGATCGGGAATTCAAACCCGTAATTGCTGATGAGGCCAGTGCGAGAGACTTCTGCCGACAAGCGGTCCATGGCGGCCTTCCCAAGTGCTACAAATGCCCGAAGAAGAGGGAACAGGGATGGACATGCACCAAGGACCATGTTCACGAGGTCGTCGTGGAGGTGCGTGATAAGCAGGGACAGTTCCGGCATGGGAAATGCCTTTGCTGCGAGTACAAGCTGTCGGTCACCAGCGGCACCGTTTTCCATGGCACACACTTCTCCTGCCAGGAAATACTCATTGCCCTTCGCTACATGATCCATTTCCGGAGCGGAGTATCAGCGCAGGACGTGGCCGGATTCCTCAACGATGAGGGAAGGAATGTGTCAGAGGGCGCGGCGCTCAGGCTGATGCACCGGCTGCGGGAGTGCATGCGGGAAAAGGAATCTGGTCGTTTCGAAGGCGAAACGGAAATTGACGAGATGCTGCTGCTGCAGGGCGGCAGGTTGGTCTCAATCCTCACCGCATACAATCGACCGACCCACAGGGTACGGTTCAAAATCGTGGAGCGGAAAGGAGGGAAAAAGCCCAAGGCGAAAATGTGTGAGATGCTGAAGTTCATCCGCGAGACAACGGTCCCGGGCTCCACGATCCTGACCGACGGCGATGCTTCCATACCGAAACCTGAGGTTATGGGGCGGAAGCATTCTTCTGTAATTCACAAGCACTTCGAGTTCCTGAAGTACAGCGACCTGGGTGGCATTCTTGATAAGGTCATCGAGGTAACCACGAACCGGGTTGAAGGGAAACAGGGATTCGTGCGCCGGACCCTGCGTATCCGCAACGGCATCAGCAGGTACCATCTCGACCGTTACTTGCTGGAGGCGGCGTGGCGGATCAACCATTTGCACAACAGGGTGGAAAGCCGGAATTACGACGGCGAGAAAAGGCGCAACCTCTCCCTGATGGGCGACGTCCTCGCCGGCGCCGCCGGCAGGAAATTGACCCTGGCAGATCTGCGTGGGGAGCCGCAGGAGAGGCGCGATTGGGCCCTCGAAAAGAACAGGACGGCCCCGGTGTCTGCTCCTGCGAGGCCCCAGCAGCGGCCCCTGCTGCCGCCCGGGCCCATAGTGCCAGGCGCATCGCAGTCCGGGAGTGGCAAGGTCGAGGTGAAACTCCATCAGACTCGCCCGATACCGCAGTCCGGGGGTGGCCAGGTTAAGGCGAAGCCCCCTCAGACTCGCCCGAGGCAGGTGGCATTTGTCTTTTGAGGCTTCTCGGACGGAGGACGAACAATCCGAGCCGGTGTTACCTGAAGAGACCGCAGTGGGGAACCAAGCGGCGCAGTCCGGCCCGCTGGAGGAACTGGAGCAAGTCTTAGCCGCCATGAGCCCGCAGCGCGATGGTCGAAGCCGCCGCCACGATCCCGTCACCGTCGGGCCAGGGCGAGAGTGGCCTGCTCAGCCCAGGGCCAGCCCCGGGGAAGATGAGTCTGCGCGCCGATGCCGTGCCTCGCCGGGACAAGATGCCCTCCCTATGCCGGAGGCAGCGAACGCCCTGTTGCTCCGGCGACCTCACCATTTTGAGCGAGCTCTGGCGAATGACGAACCGGGAGTGGGCTTCACCCGACGATGAGCCGCACCGGCGCGGCATCGGGCTTGCTCCTGAAGGGAGTGTAAGCCTCGGCCAATCCAGTAAGGGATGGGCCTCCAGTCCGCCTCGGGTATGGCTTCAATGGATTGCGCAGGCTGGCATGGCGGATGGTGATGGAGAAGCGGACCTGTCTTGCGACAGACGGCGACCACGGCGTGGGTGTAGAAGCCGCTGTCGGCCCGCACCGTGAGTTGCCCCTTAGCCCCAGCATGGCGCACCCGACGGTCTCCCGCAGGAAGTGGGCGGCGCCCCGAGCGGTGTTGGCGCGGCCCTCGCGCAGCCGGGACATCAGCACGTCGCCGGTTCCGGCGGCCACGGCCAGCAGCGGGTGATAGCCTCGCTTGCCAGTGTAGCCATGGTGTCGCGCCCCCTCCTTGGCCAGCCCGTAGGTCTCGCAGATGGTGGAGTCCAGGTCGATGGTCAGCGGCCCGTTGCCGGGTCCGGCACCGGCGGCCCAGGCCCGGGCCAGCAGCTCCCGGCTCACCCGGTCCAGCTGGCGGACATGGCCCCACCGGAAGCTGCGCAGGAACGTCCCCAGAGTGGAGGGCGCTTTGACCGTGCACCCCAGCACCGAGGAGGTCCGCCCCGCACGCAGCGCATCGGCGTCGTCAATGCAGTCGCCGCCCGCCAGCGCCGAGGCCACCAGCGTCAGCATCTTGTCTCCCGCGTTCGCCCGCCCCGGCGCATCCCCGAGGTCGAGGTGACGGTCAACGAGTTCACGCAGGCCCACGTGCTGGGCCAGAGTGGCCGGAAGGAGCAGCCCAGCATTGTTGACTAGGCGGTGGTCGTCGAAGGCTATTTGGATGCGGTCGGGGTGCTCAAGTGGTAGCATCTGTTGGGTGCTCCTTGTTTCTGGTCGGTTTCCTTTCTCGAAAACCATTATCCCAGATGCAAAGGAGCACTTTCTTACCCCTTCACCACGCCGCGACCCTCATCCCTTCGGTGGATTGGGGCTTAGCCGCCATGAGCCCGCAGCGCGATGGTCGAAGCCGCCGCCACGATCCCGTCACCGTGCGATAGCATGTGCCTCCCGGGACAAATGCCCTCCCTATGCCGGAGCAGCGAACGCCCTGTTGCTCCGGCGTCACCATTTTGAGCGAGCTCATGACGACCTCGACCTGTTTCTGCCAAGGGCTTATCCTGGCGCAACTGATCTCCCGGAGACGGAGATCTCGTGCGGCAGTCTGTACCGGATACAAAGCCGTGCGGCTATAGGTGAGCTACATCCAGCCATCTTTCAAGTGGCTGGGCAAGGTCAGGGCCGTGGTAAGTGTCATCAGACGTTACAGTGCGCCGGCGCTGCTCTGCGACAGGGTCCTGAAGCATGGGGAAACCAGCGTCGAGGTGGCAGGGAGTTGCGCGAATCCAGGCCGGAGCCGACCCGGTGGCGCTGTTTCGCCCCATCAGGGAGGCGCAGTGTACGATGGCAGCGATGTCCTCGTCTCAGTCCCAGGAAACTCCCCGAGAAACATGTTCTCCTTGGAGTAAGGACAAGTAGATGGAATGTTGGCAGCATTCCTTGGTGCGGCAACAGACCGGCGACAAATATTGTCGTCGATCACAAACTGGAGGGTTGAAAAAGTCATCTACGGCGGCAATGTCGCCGCCGGGTTCGAGGACTGGGACTCTTGGTCGAGGATTTATCGCTTTATTACCCTTTGGGTGGAATCGCAAAAAAATCCGGTTTTCATCATGCCCTGAGAGGTCAATTATTCCCAGGGTCCGGGCAGAGGAAGCGATGTGCCACTCAATTAACTCGTGTTGGAGAAGGTAATTAATCCCATTTTTGTGGCGGGAGACGTGAATTATTCCCACTGCCAAGAAGCTGGTCTGCACCGTTAGGGTGTATTTGGCGAGCCATAGCAGAAATAGAGAATCATCCCGCTGGCTAAACTCAAGCAGGGGCCATACCCCATAAGCAAACGGAACCCTGTCCTGAGCTTGCCGAAGGGATTGCGGAGATCGAGTTCAGCGTGCTGGCCCGGGCCTGCCTGCGCGGACGCAAAGCCGACGAGGAGGCCCTGCAAAAGAACATCAGCGCCTACGCGGCGGAGCGCAACGCAGCGCGGGCCACCATCGACTGGCGGTTCACTGCCCAGGACCCCAAGATCAAACTCAGTCGCCTCTATCCCCGCCAATCCTGAATGGTTTCAGTACCAGGATGGCGACGTGGATTGGGAATGCCTCCCACCAGCGCGGAATGACCTCACGCCGACGGGAGGAGAGTATTCGACCAGTGAGGATATTTCCTCCAGGACCTGGGACCTTTCCAGCGATTGGCGAAGGCCGACATCAGTTGGAGCGTCAGCCAGCCTGCCGGTGTAGCCCTCCAGGTCCCAGAGCAGGGGAACACCGCTCCGGCGGGCGAGGCGCTCGAGGCGCCGGTTGCGCTCCATGTCGAAGAAGGCCAGGGCCGGCGACACGGGCGCCCGCCGGTTCAGCCGCCGCTGCAAGGCCCCGGTCAACTGCAGCGCCTCGAGCCGGGCCTGGGTCCAGCGGCGAGGGCGTGGCCCGCGGGCCCGACCCGCTGTCCAGGTACCAGTCAGCCCCCTTCAGGGAGTAGCGGCCGTACTTCACCGTCAGGCAGAACCGGCCGATGCCCAGCAGCCAGGTGATGAACACCGGCTCCGTCGGATTGCCGTCCGGGCGCCAGTGGCGGAGGGCGAAGGCGGATACGCTGCCGGCGCCGCCGCTGGCCAGGATGGCTGCGGTGGCCCGGTCCTCACCATGCTTTTCACTGTTGCCGGGGACAGGGAGGTTTTTGGGTTGCATCGATATCGCTCCTGAATCTGGTTTCGCGCGCTCTCCAGCGGCGGGGGCAGAGGAATCGGCAGGCCGGCGATCACACGGGTCACATGGGAGCCGGTGGATGATGGTTGTCGCCAGCCCTTTCATCGCGGTGGGGAAGGACTTCGGCCGGTGGAGCAAGAACAGTCAGCGTTGTCACCATGACGATCCCTCCTGCTGCATTGTGCCGCTTCGGATCGGGTCCGGCGCGCGGTTCTACCGGACGATGTCCACCGCGTCGCGGAAGAGGAGCCACTCAATATCTCCTTCAGGAGATTCACGGCCATGCGGAGCAGTTCCCAGGCCTGTTCCTGTTTCGTCTGTTCCTGCTTCCTGCCGGCCTCCCCGAGGGCGGCTGGAAGCTCCTGGGGGTAGTCTCCCCGGAGGTCGAGGTGCGAGGGGTCCCGGACGGGGCCAGGCCCGTCATCCGGTCGAAGCCGCGCCTGCATCCGGTGAGCGCCGGCGCCGGGACCCTTCCCACGCACCCTTCCGACCAGCAGGTTGATGGCCAGCGAACGCCGTTCTTCCGCATTCAGGGCCTCCAGCGCCATTACGGCGCTCTCCGCCCGCCGGATGAGCCGGGCCACTTCCGATGGCAGGAAGGTCGAGCCCGGACGTTCCATGGCCCGGTCCCGGTGTTCTTGAAGGATGGCGAGGGTGGCACCGAAGTCCTTTACCGGGCAGGATCCCTGGTGCCGGTACTGCCGGAGCCGTTCCACGATGATGCCCTCGTCCATGCCCATGTAGACTCTGGACCAGTCGCCGGGGCGTCGTGTCCGGAGTCCCCCCGCCAGGGCTTGGGCGTTGCTGTGGCACAGGGCGTGATATGCTGCGAAGTAGCAGCGGTCGACTGCCAGGTTGAGTTCGGTCCCGGTGGGCGGGTCCCGTCTGCCCAGGGGTTCTCTGGCGATGTTGAGCAGCTCCTGCCACCTCTTGCTGTTGTCCCCGACCTTTTCCAGCGGGTCTTCAACGAATTCCCGTTGCCCCGTGTATTCCAGGCGGTGGACGTATGACTCCAGGATGGTGTCTTCGATGCCCAGGTCCGCCGCCCTGTCGGCCATCAGGGAGCTGATCCTGTTCAGCTTGGCGGGATCCAGCAGGCCGTGGCCACCGTCGTAGACCACGGTGACGTGGAGGGCGTCCCGGTCGAACTGGTTCCGGGTGAGTTCGACCCGGATGGGGTCGAACCTCATGGTTCCTTGGAATGACTCCTCGAGATGTTCCCGGTAGAGGGACTCCACCCGTGCCGCGGCCTCTTCGCTGAAAGCCATGGGTTGCTCCTTCGTATCGTGTATTGCGATGTGTCAGTGGCTGGGCAGAGGCCGTCGGCCGGAGCCAGGGGAGTGATGCGGTTCCTGTAAGCAGCTTCATGGCCGGCGGCGCAAGTCGCCACCTGCCGGGTCAGGGACCCGGTTGCTGGTGGGGCCGGCGTTCGGGGCGAGCCTTCCAGAGTCGAGACGAGAGCCACCCCGTTCAGCCTGAACCGGTCCCGGTAGAGCACGGTTTCGTCGAGGGGCCATGCGGAATTGCGGAGCTTGCAGACGGCTGTTAAGTCGAAGGGCCGATACTCCCGGTCCGGGTGGCCTCGCCCATCATCCGGTCGATGCCGGTTCTATGGCCGACAAGGTCGTGGCAGCGGGCGATGATCTGAAGCCCGTCGAGCAGCGACAATTGGATCTGCCGCCGTCAACGGTGTTTGACGTCAAACACCCGTAGCCCTGCAGAACTCCTCGCAGTGGCGGACTTGGAGGTCTCCAGTCTGGATTTGATCAGGCTGCCCTCCATCCGGTCCAGGTGGTCGATCTCGCACCACCCGTCGCGGTGCCGCCCCCGCCACACCGAACCGCTGATGCGCCAGGGATTCGCGGTCCACGCCCGGCCAGCGGGCAGATCCCTCCCAGATGGATTGGAACCTGACCTGTGGCTCACCGCTGGCGGTGAGCACCAGCAGGTGGCGCGCCCGGGTGAAGGCGACGTAGTGCCGGCGCGTGTGAATTACCAGGATCTTTGACCCGGTAAACCGGAAAATTGACAAGGTCATTGACCCCTGATTGACAGGGTCTATGACCCACCCTGGGAGCCGGAGGGGCGACCATTGTTGCACTTGAGAGATTGAGGTGTGGCGATGGCGTACCGGGAGGTTACCAGAGTGGAGATACAGGAAATCATCCGGCGCTGGCAGGCCGGGGAAGGATACCGCCGGATCGCATCAGGCACCGGCCTGTCCCGGAACACGGTGCGCAAGTACCTGACTGCGGCGAAAGCCGAGGGCATTGCCAGGGACGGGCCCGTTCCCACCGATGATCAGCTCTGCCGGTTGGCGGTCATCGGCCAGCCCGGCCCGCGTCAGGCGGAGACGCCCAGCGAGGACCTGCTTGCCCCGTGGGCTGACCAGGTCTACCAGTGGCTCACCGGCGACCGGCTGCAGTTGACCCGCATTCACGAGTTGCTGTTGGGTCGCGGCTGCGCGGTGTCGTACCAGTCGCTGCGGCGCTTCATCCAGAAACGAAACTGGAGCAGGCGCAGCAGGACCACGGTGCGGATGGAGGACACCCCGCCTGGCGAGGTGGCGGAGGTGGACTTCGGCCGGCTGGGTCTGATCCACGACCCTGACACGGGACGCCGCCGCGCGGTGTGGGCGCTGATCGTGGTGCTGGGATACTCGCGGCACTGCTTCGTCTGGCCCACCTTTGGCCAGAAGCTGGAGGACGTCATCGCTGGCCTGGAATCGGCTTGGACCTTCTTCGGCGGCATCCCTCGCTACTTGGTCATCGACAATTTCCCGGCGGCGGTGGCGGGAGCGGACGCATTGCATCCCGTCTTCACCCGGGGATTCCTGGAATACTCCCAGCGCCGCGGCTTTATCGCCGACGCGGCCAGAGTGAGGCATCCCAAGGACAAGCCCAAGGTGGAGCGGGGCGTCCAGTACGTCCGGGAGCGCCTCTTCAAGGGCGGCAGTTTCAAGGGCCTGCCACACCTCCGATCAGAAGCGCAGCGCTGGTGCCGCGATGTCGCGGGGCTCCGCATTCACGGCACCACCCACAGGAAACCATTGCTGGTTTTCCAGGACGAGGAACGCCAAGCCCTGATCCCCTGGGACGGAGAGCCCTACGAGATCGCAGACTGGCGCAATGCCATGGTGCATCCCGATCATCACGTCCAATGCCTGCAGGCCCTGTACTCGGTGCCGTCCGCACTGTGCCCTCCCGGCCAGCGGGTGGAGATCCGAGTCGACAGCAAGCTGGTGCACATTTACCACCGGGGCAGGCTGATCAAGGCCCACGTCCGTCAGCCCAAGGGTGGCCGCGCCACCGATCCCGAGGATTATCCCGCTGAGCTTTCCGCCTACACCACCAGGGCGCCCGACCATATCAAGCGCCGCGCGGCCGAACTGGGACCGGCGGTGACTATCTTCGCCGAGCGGCTCTTCGACGGTCCACTGCCATGGGCCAAGGTCAGGCAGGGACACAAGCTGCTCCGTCTCGGGGAACGCTACACGGCGAAGCGTCTCGATGGCGCCTGTCGCCGATCCCTGGAGGTCGACCTCATAGACGTACGCCGGCTGGAACGCATCCTGGTCCAGGCCCTGGAGGAGGAGGCCATGCCCGAACCGCCTATGCCGCTGACCTCAGGCCGCTTCGCCCGGCCCGGCTCAGTCTTCGCCCATTCTGACAAATATCGCCGCCATACGGCATGAGGAGACTGCCATGACCCGCGCAAACGATCTCACACCTTTGCTCAAACGGCTCCAGCTGGGGCCCATGGCCGCCACCCTGCCCGAGCGCATCGCCCTGGCCCGCAGGGAGCAGCTGGACTACGCCTCCTTCCTGGAGATCATCCTCAGCGACGAGGTCAACCGCCGCGCTCACCGCCGCATCGAGATGCGGCTGCAGGGCGCCGGCTTCCAGGAGATCTGCCGATTGGAGGACTTCGACTGGTCGGTGTCCATCACCATGGACCGGCGGCTGCTGGACGCCGCCTTCTCCTTGGAATTCCTGGCAAGGCACGAGCATGTCTTGCTGGTGGGCCCGGCGGGTGTCGGCAAGAGCTTCCTGGCCCAAGCCCTGGGCTACTCCGCCGTCAGGGCGGGGCACACCGTCCGCTTCAGCCACGCCGACGACTACTTCAGGACCATGGCCCAAGCCAGAGTGGACAATTCGCTGGAGCGCACTTTCCGGTCCTATCTGACACCCGACCTGCTCATCCTCGACGACCTGGGCCTGCACCGGCTCACCGCCCAGCAGTCCGCCGATCTCTACGAGCTCATACTCCACCGGCACCGGGTGTCCAGCTTCGTCATCACCAGCAATCGTGCCGTGGACGAATGGCTGGGTCTCTTCGACGACCCCATCCTGGGCAACAGCGCCCTGGACCGGCTGGCCAATGCCAGCTACCAGATCGTCATCGAGGGCAGCAGCTACCGGGAACGCCAGTCGCCGCACCGTGCCCTGCTGGGCGCAGGCAGGGAAGGAGGTGATTGACCGGACCACCACAACCAGATAATACTCAGATCACCATGCCCCAGGGTGGGTCAATGACCGTGTAAATCGCTGGGTCAATGACTCTGGCAATCGACAGCGCGCCCGGTCCAGGTCTCCGATGCGCTCCACCGGTTCGCCGGGATACGGGCCGCAGTATTCCGCCAGGTTGTGGCCCACACGATCCGTCTCCAGGTCCGGCCCGACCAGCGATCCCACCACCACGTCCCACTCCCGTCCCTTGGCCTGGTGGATGGTGGCCACCAGCAGCTCATCGCCCGCGGGCATGCCGACGTGGCCGCTGGGTTCGCAGTGGGCCGGTATGCCCACGGACTCCAGGCCGTCCAGGTAGGTGCCGCTCACATCGTCCTTGACCCTGTGCAGCAGAACCGCCTGATCATGGCCCGCTATGACGCCACTCGATCTCAGAAACTGGAGCATCTCACGTAGCTGCCTGGCCTTGTCGCGGGCGTCTATTCCCTGCGTGGAAATAACCGCGGGATAGTCCGGATGAGTGTCCGGGGCCTTGGGCCACGATGTCCTTGCCGTACCGGAACGGTTGCCCTTCATCGTCCCAGTCGGCGGCGGTATCCCTCCGTTGGCCTACAGCCGCGACGATATCCCGATGACAATGGTAGTAGGTGGTGAACTCCACTATCCCGCAGCCGGGGAAACCACCCAGGGAACCGGAGCAGGTTGGCCACGCTGGCGCCCCGGAACCGGTAGATGGACTGGTGGTCGTCGCTCACCTCAACGACGGTGCCGTGGGTTTCGGTCAGCCTGCTCAGTATGCGCATCGGGATTCTGGACGTATCTGTAACTCGTCCACCATCAGATGGCGCGCACCTCACCACCGCCAGTCCCGGTCAGCCCCGCAGGGACTATGGCAGGGGCATGGGTTGCTGCAATCGCCTTAATCAACAGGTTCCTGCCCGGAAGGGATGGGTAATAAAGCGTCATACCCAGACATGGCCACGACAGGGCGCAATGGGTAACCAAGCGATATATCGTGAGATTCAACGGGTCTCCTACCGGGAGGCGTGGGTAATGAAATGTCATACTCGGAAATGGCCAAGACAGGGGCAGAAAGGGTGACTAAGCGATACATCGTCAGCGCCTGCCCCGGTTATGCGCGTGGGTAAAATTCGCACGGGTTAGCGTCACTGGCCTGTTGGCTCCCGACACCTGCGTGGGTATTTTTAGCAATGCGAAAAGGGCGACGGCTCAGATGGGTAATAATCGCACCTCCGGTGCTACAGGCCCGGGCGGGATCCGGCGTGGGTAAAATTCGCTCTCAACCTCCGGAAAAGGTATCGTCAAATCCTCACTCTTCCCACGAGGGCTTCGGTCATGGCGAACGTAAAGTGCAGGTCCTGCGAGCATGCCGCCGACGCCGGCGCTTACTGCAGTTCGTGCGCCGCTGACATCGAGGCCAAGGCCCTCAATCCCTTCTACGGCGGACGGCGAAAGAGGCTCCCCCGGCCGGAGCGGCCCGGACCCTCCGCTCTCTCCACTCAACACAGGCTCTTCCAGTAATCCCGTGCGTACAATTGTACGCTGATCCCTTCCAGCAGATCCCTGGTCGACAAGCTGGTCCGGCCTTTGCCCTGAGAGCTCCAAGGAGGCCCGGAAACTGCCCACGGGCCTTGCCTTCACCTTGCGCTATAATCGTACTGATCAACGGCAATAGGTCTTGCCGGTCCCGTTGCCTCACCCGAGAGGGTTACCGAAATTCCAGCTCCTATTTCCCACCCCAACCAAGGCAATTCCACCCTCTTGCTCCGTTCCGATGCCGGTTCAGCAGATGCGGCGTAGACCAGCCGCTTGGCCATGATCCCACGCCAGTCCCTCACCCTGCGCGCATGCCCGAACCCCTCTCCTTGATCTGCCGTTGTAATATTGGGGAAATGCCCAGAAAAGTCCCGGTCAAATGCGCCATTCCCGGCTGCTACCGCCGAATCAAGATGACCCTCGCCGAACGCGAGGAACTGAGGCGGGTGGGACGGGAGAACAACGCTACGGCGGGCATCATCTGCCCCACCGACGTGAAGGCCGCCTTCAACTTCGAATTCGACCACATTGATATCGATGTCCCGCTGGGGGAACTACTGGTCGAGGCGTCCAAGGAAACTCCCCGTTGGCGCGTGATGTTGACCCCGCTGCCCGGGGCGGCGGGTGAGCCGGACTGCCAGTCCACGCCAGGGCGGGGGAACAGGGTCATATAGTTCACCCACGCTGGCCCGCAGCTCCCGGGGGAATTCAGGAAAGTTCAGAGAAGCTCGAGGGATGTCCACCTTGTTTCTCCCTTTGCCGGGGCCGTGTTCATGCTGCTCAGGTTGGTGATGACCGCCGCCGCAGGGCACGCCATACAAATGAGGCCAAGCAGGAGGCCTTCGTGGTAGGGTACGGTGCCGTCGCCGAGGGGCAAAACTGTCTGGTGGCAAGAAATTCTTTGCTGACTGGGCCCACTTCCGGGCGGGCACGGAGTTAAGTGACAAGTAAGTGCTGCAGGGTGAACCGGCGCTGGTGGAGTCGACCAGCCCCCACCGGGGTGAGAAGGCCAGGACTACTCGGCGGTGTGCTTGGAGACGGGCGAAGTGGAATGGATGGAACTGGAGGGGAACAGCAACGCCGGAACTTCGGCCGACTTCCTGAGACAGTTGCATGAGAGTCATTCTGGGCCAATGAACGTGATCTGGGACAATGCCCCAGCGCCCCTTCGGCAAGCTCAGGAGCGGTGAAGCGGGGCGGGAATATTTCGGGACGCCCGGACACCGCTGGATCTGAGGCTGGTGAACCCGCGTTTTCACGAGGGCAGGCTCTGCCGGGATACAGCCCTGACTTCAACGCGGACGAGGCGATCTGGGGCTGGGTCAGAGAGGAGGCGACCGGGAATCTGTGCCTGGCAAGCAAAGCCCTGGTACAGCAGAGGGTCGGCAATTTCCTCCCACCTGGCCAGCCGGAGCGGCGAAGTCAAACGGCGCTGCCGGACGGTCCTGCAATCAAGAGCCGAAGGACTTCTGCAATACTCCCAGACCAATTCCGGCTACAACGAAAAAGCACCTCCCACTTTGGCTTTAGTTTAGGTGGAGTCCGCCAGCGAACGGATAAAGGCAAGGTTGCAACGGGCCAGGGCCGAGGGGAGAAAACCATGGCGACCACCGGCCCTCACATCGGAGCAGGCGCAGGAATGCCGGCGGATGTGCGCCGAGACTCCCTAGATCCGGCGGGTGGCGCGCATCATGAAGGTGTCTCAAGGAACTGTCAAAAAGGCCTTGGAGTCCCGAGCGGAATCATTTGCCGGCGTAGTGATCAACGGCAATTGGATCTGCCGCCCTATTGCCGGCTGCCCATGGCAGCCTTATTCCGATCCAAAGCACGGCAGGCCGGGCGCTGCAGGGTAGCGCCTTGAACTCCTCCGTATTCCCTCTATCCATCTATCCCGTGCCACAAACGCGCCTCAGAACGCACGAATGGGTCTGGATCGTCCAGGGCCCTGATCAGATACGACTCAGCCAGTTCGCATCCCAGCAGGCGCAGCGACCGGAGAGCGGCCCGCCTCACCGATCCAACGTCGTCCGACAGCACTTCCAGGAGAGCCACCTCCGCGTCTTCGCCTCCCAGGGTTCCCAGAGCTTCAGCGGCCGCCGAGCGCACCATCCATCCGTCGTCATTCAGCGCCTGCAGCAGCGCCGGTATGGCCTCCCGGCTGGCATGTTCCTCGCCATTGGCGCCCAGTTCTCCCAGCCCTTTGGCCACCGCTGCCCGCACATGCCATGCGTCGTCACCCAGTGCTTCCAGCAGGGCTGGCAGGGCCTCCCGGCCGCCCAATATCCCCAGCACCTCGGCGGCCTTGCTCCTCCGCCATATCTCGGGAGCGCGCAGGTCCCGCAGCTCGTCCGG
The DNA here is from genome assembly GCA_965249355.1 of Dehalococcoidia bacterium. Lineage (GTDB taxonomy): Bacteria > Chloroflexota > Dehalococcoidia > Lucifugimonadales > UBA3495 > VXOI01. The sequence goes on along the minus strand of CBDFLW010000004.1, from coordinate 33,840 downwards.
GACACCGTGCCTGCTGCCCGGTTGCCTCAGGGCCCGGGCCGGGTCTTTGGCGGTCAAGGAGGAACCTCTCAGCTTGGCAAGCAGGTGAGGGATGGCCTAGGTAGCGCCCATCCGTCCCAGTGCCTCGGCCGCATAGGACTGCAGGAGCGGGTCGGGATCGTTCAGTGCCCGAATCAGGTCGGGCTCAGCCTCCAGGGATCCCAGGTCCCCCAGGAGGTTGATTGCGCAAAGTGCGCATTCTCGCCACCTGTGCCCAGAATTGCGAGCAGGCCAGGCACGGCCCGGGGGTCATTGAGCTTCCTCAGTGCTGACTCGGCTAGGGACATAAGGTTAAGGTCGTAGTGGTTGAGGGCCGACACCAGCCCATTCACGGCCTCCTCTCCGCCCAGTTCGCCCAAGGACCTGGCAGCCTCACGACCCACTACTTCATTAAAATCCCTGAGGGCCTTGACCAGGGCTGGGACGGCCCTCAGATCCTTCAGCTGACCCAGCGACCGGGCGGCCTTCATTTGCACCGAGGGGTTCCGGCGCTCCAGTGCCCTGATCAGCACTGGCACGGAGTGTTCATCTCCCAGAGTTCCTAGGGCCTCCGCCGCCACCTCCAGCAGGGGGTTGTCCCTGTCGTGGAGGGCCTCCGTGAAGGCCGGCACCGCCTCTCTAGACCGCATCTCCCAGAGTGTCCAGCCTGATCGCAGACGTACAGTTTCGTCAGGGTCGGACAGCGCTCTCACCAACTGCGGCACCGCGCCACCCCCCTTCAGCTTTCCCAGGGAGGAGACCGCTTCCTGCCTCACGAGCGCGCTTTCATCGTCCACCAATGGAATAAGCCCGGGACCGGCGCCGGAGTCTCCGATTTCACCAAGGGCCCAGGCCGCACCGGCTCGCGCGCCCTCATGGTCGTCAGCTACGACAAGCCTGAGTTCCGGCACCGCCGCTGTGGCGCCCATTTTCCCAAGAGAGCGGGCGGCGCTGGCCCGGGTATCTCCGTCGGCGTCCGACAGTGCGGCGACCAGGCTCGGCACAGCGGCGGCATCTCCCAGGTTTCCCAGTGTTTCCGCGGCCGCCCGGCGGGCTGGCGGGGAGTCCGATCTCAGTGCCTCCACGAGGTACGGCAGCACTTCCGGCTCGCCGATGATGCCCAGCATCTGCGCGGCGTACCCACGCACCACTGCATCCTTGTGAGACAGGGCCGGAATGAAGTGTTCATTGCCCAGTTCCGACATGACTGAGTTATACCTCCTGTGAATATGTGAGGCTTGAACCTCTGTTGCTGGGTGGGTGCCGCCGGATTGCCCGACAAGTCACGAGGCCGCGAAGTCGGCGATGAGCTGCGGCGCAGCAGCATCGAACCCCACCACGTCCAGCATCCCGCCGTCATCGGGATTGGCGATGTTGAACCCGTTGGACACCATGGCCACCACCACCCGCTTCGCCGCCAGCCCAGGTCTCGCTGTCGGTGAGCAGCACGAAGCAGTCCACCGGGATGCCCTTCTGCAAAGCGTCCAGCATGGGCAGGGCGCAGTCGGTGCCGCCGAAGGGCAGCGCCTGGGTCTTGCGCACCGCATCGGGGATGCTGTCCCGGTCGGTGATGTCCAGTGGCACCATCTCGACATCGCGCCGGTTCCTGGAGTTGGCGCCAGCCCTGCTGGCGAAGGCCGCCAGGTAGTGATTGGGCTCCCGCCGCGCCACCGCCATGCGGGGCGTCAGCCCCGGCACGCCGCCCTCAGACCCCAGGACCAGGAACCGGTGCAGCCCGGCGAAGTCGCCCACCGGGTAGGCGTAACCGCCGGCGCTGTTGGGGACCATGTCCGCCACCGGCTCGGACTGCGGCGTCCGGGACTCTATGACGCAGTTCAGGTAGGTCATCCCGGATTCTTCCTCCTCTATGTGGAAATAAAAAGGACCCTGGCGAATGAGGTGGCGCCGGTGGTTACCCCTGATAACCCACCGGCATCGACCCGCCAGGGTCTTTGCGTTCAACGGATGTCCGTTGTTCTTATGCCGGTGACGGCTCCTTGAGGGATTTGGGCAAATTCAGGCGACCCGAGGAGCCCGGTGAAGCTGGCATGCACGGCATATGCGCAGCGCAATACGCGCCAGCTTTATGGCTGGCGGGATTGCGCAGGCCGTATCCGGTTGTCTTTGGGGTTTCGCTGGCGGTCATCATCGCGAAATCACCTGTTTGTTCGTTTTGGTCCCGGGCAGATGAGTTGCCCCGGTGGGGTGGTCTTGTTCAAGAAGATAACCCATCGGCATCGACCCGCGGGAAACATTTGGTGTCTCAGGAGGGTTCCGCAGGGGTGCGGTCAGCCAGGACCGGACGGATAAGGGGCGCCAGCGGGTCTTCCCCGAAGGGTTGCGGGACTCTCACCCGCCAAGGGGCAGTCGCCTGCTGACCTTGCCTGTAACCCGCCAGCATCGACCCATCCAGCCTGTATCCAGAACCGCAATAGGTCTTCTACGGATGTTCTGCTGGGAACCGGACGGATAAGGTGTACCGGCGGTCTGACCCCGAAGGGCCGCGGGGCTCGAACCCGCTCAGCAGTTGCCTGCCTTACCCAATAACCCGCCAGTTTCGACCCGTCCGGTCCCGATGGTTCGCTTTTGGTTGTGTGGTGGACGCGTGTTACGAATTACGTACCAGCGTATCATCCATTTTCCCGGCGGGCAAGGGGCGAATTTCAGAATGGTCCGATGCCAAAGCGCGCCCTCAGGTGCGGTATGGAGGAGCGGGCGACGGGTCCGCGTGTCCCGCCGGGGCGAGAGCTGGCCCTGGCCTTATCCCCGTTGGCACCTGTGCCCGTCCGGATGTTGCGGTGATGTCCAGCTGGCCAGGCGGTGGCGGCAGTTCAGCAGGAGCACGGCTCGGTGCAGTCGGAAACCGGGCGTTCCAAGTCGCTCATGGAGAGTCTCCGGTGGTGTGGCGGCATGCACGATATGGGTAATTTATCGTGCACCTTAAGGGCAACGTCGGAGAGGTGGTTTTAGGACAGATCTTCGGACGGTTTTCCCGGGGATCTCACACTGGAATCAGGGACTGAGTTGTTCCCTTACGTCCAGGAAGTGGCTGGTCGGGACCCGAGGAGGCGACCGGCCCGGTGCTATCCCCGGTGTTACCATGGTGGATACCCTGTACGAGGAGGTCAGCCTCGCCATGCCTCTGCTGAACTACACGACAAAGGTCCCGGCGGAGCAGACTGCCGTCGAGATCATGTCCATCCTCGTCAAGAAGGGCGCCACCGACATCCTCACCCACTATGGTCCTGCAGGCATGGCCACCGGTCTGAAATGGCGCATGGAGACGGCGAACGGGACTCTGGGCTTCTCGCTCCCCATCAACGCTGATGCGGTCTTCGAGATACTGACCCGGGACCGGGTGATGAAGACGAACCCCGCGGCGCGGATGCAACAGGCCAACCGTACCGCCTGGCGGATCATCAAGGAATGGATCCTGTCCCAGATGGCACTGATCGAGACGGAGATGGTCACCGTGGAAGAGGTCTTCTTGCCCTACATGCTCACCGGCAAGCAGACTCTGTACCAGGCCCTCTCCAATGGAGACTTGAAGATGCTCCCCGGTGCCGACTTAGATATGCTCTCCAGCGCCGACATCGGCGATTGACCTACCCCGTGCCAGCGGGTGTTCTGCCCGAGGTTGAGGGACCGGGCTTCCTGAAGGCCGAGCGGTGATGTCGCACGCGGCACTTCCCGGAGCAGAAGTTGCGGCCGCAGGTCCAGCAGGCGGCGATCTTCCTCATATCGTTACACAATGTAACGCTAGTCTCGGGACTACCGGAACAGGCGCTGTTGACCGGATGTGTTGCCGACCGTGGGTCCTGGTCGCCGTGGAAGTGTCCGTTGTTCTGGAGGAAGTTCCTTGCGCCGGCCGCGGAAGTGGGGGTTGAGGGCGCTGGCCATGGCCCAGGCCCTCGAGGAAGAGTGAGAGTTCCACGATAGCCTCTGCTGTGCCGCCGTCGCAAGGACCAACTGTCATCAGTCCCGAGGGGCGGCTGGGGACCACCGTTTCTCGGGGAACGGGGCCCGTGGATGCCCTCCGAACCCGCCCAGGTAAAAACGGCACTCGCGGCTGAAGACCCCCGATTTTGCCGGTTTCCGCGCCGATCGGCGCGAAACCGTCCGCGCGGGATGTGATTTAAGACCTCTGTTTTGTCGGCCGGATTCCGTTTGCTTGTAGCGTATGCCTGCTATCGTCCGCGCCTTCGAGTACGCTACAGGCGAACGGAACCAGCGATACCCTTTCCGCCACCCCCTGGCAAGGCTGGGCTGTCGGCATTTCCGCCAATGGCGGAAAAGGGGCGTTTCCCGCCAGGCGACCAGCACCAACGTGAAGTAATCGGGAATTTCTGAAGCTCGACCAGCCCTGGGGTCGTGAGACGGCACTTCCTCCATCCCGCCACCTGAGAGCAGTAATCCGGTCCGGAGCTGCGGACCATCCAGAGCGCGACGTGGGAGTGGAGCCGACCTCCCTGCCGCCGTTCCCAAACCCGGCGCTCAGTGTCCATGATCATCGCCGACCCTGACTCGCGTACGCTCACCCCGCGGAAGTGGGAGCAGCATCAGACACTGGCGCTGGCCCCCTGCTGCGACATCGGCAGTCTGGCCACCAGTTTTCTGGCCTGGCCAGGTCCTCGGGGATCGGCCCCCTGAGTTCCTGGCCGGCATTGCGGTACTGGAAAACGATTCGGCGCCTTTGGGTTCTCAGACACTGGCGTCCGAAGCCCTTCTGACGCAACCCTTATCAGACATTGCCCTGACTGCACCCCGCGCAAAGTCGCTTGGTACTGATCCGTGTGTAAGCGGCGGAGTTAAATTGGGCCATGTGGGCGGAGGACTGCCGACAATCGGCTGTCGAAGTTCAGGATAAATGTCCGCCTAATTGTTCAGCATAAATGTCCTTTGCCGAGTCTGCGATGGTATCAGACCCTGGCTACGAGAATGCCTTATCTGGATGATCTTGCAGATTCAGCCAACCCAACGGATTTCGTAATCAATTCCGAGCGCTTCGGAATCCCCCAAGCGCGGCACCGTGTGGTACTGGTGGGTGTCCGACGACATCTCCGCAGTCCCCGTGCCGCTGTTGCCGAAAACGAAGGCGATTGATGCGGCCAAAGTACTCGATGGCCTGCCTCGTTTGAGGAGCGGTCTGTCCCGTGGGGATACTCCCGAAGGATGGGTGAAGGCGGTCAAGTCAATCTCCAGACAACCGTGGTGGAACCAGATAGAACCATCCGTACAGTCGTTGATTCTTGATGCGCTCGATGGGATTGAGGTTCCGCCGGCCGGCCGCGGAGCGCCGCGGTTTCTCGGCATGGAATCGGATTGCGATTTCAGGCCGGACTGGTTCGTAGATCCTCGGCTCAAGGGGACTCTGAACCACCAGGCCCGGGGCCATCGGGAGGACGACCTTTGGAGGTACACGTTCGCGGCTTGTGCCCAGCAGGCAAGAAACCATCCATTCCGCCTGAGGGACTTTCCGCCCGGATTGAGACCAGACCACAGGAATATGGAGGCATCTCTGGCGGACAACACTTTCAGTGACCGGTTCAGCGTACAACGGATAGTGGGCCCGTCCCGAACGGTGGTAAGCCACATCCGGAAAGACGGACACTACTACATCCATTATGACCCTACGCAGTGCCGAAGCCTTTCCGTCAGGGAGGCAGCGAGACTGCAGACATTCCCGGACAATTTTTTCTTTGAGGGGAGTCAGACTGACCAGTTCGGGCAGGTCGGCAATGCCGTTCCGTCTCTCCTGTCTTATCAGATCGCTGAAAGAATAGCTGACCTGCTGGGGTAAAGGGCAAGGGTGGTTCATGGACACGATCACGCCTGAACGCCGAACATGGAACATGTCGCGTATCCGAGCAAAGAACACCAAGCCGGAACTCCGTGTCCGATCGTTGTTGCACCGCATGGGCTTCCGGTTTCGCCTGCATCGTCGGGATCTCCCGGGCAATCCGGACATAGTCCTGCCAAAGCACCGGACTGCAATTCTGGTAAACGGCTGCTTTTGGCATCGTCATCAGGGATGTCGATTCGCATACACCCCGAAGAGCAATCAAGAATTTTGGCAGTCCAAGTTCGAGAAGAATGTCGAAAGGGACTTGCTGAAGGATGAGCAACTCAGACAACTGGGCTGGCAAGTCACTACAGTATGGGAATGTGAAACCAAGGATCTTTTTGATCTTCGGAAGCGGTTGCAGGCTGAGGTTTCGTTCAGGAGTGGGGTTTGGTGAAGGAGCGGCACGTCTCCATCTTTTTGCTGAAAACCCATTTCTAATCGAAGCCTTCTCCAAATAATTCCGCGAGTCGCTTCCGGCTCCTGAGCCGAGGAACTACACTTCCCGATTCCCAAGAGCGAAGCGTCAGCGGGTGAACACCTATTCGTTCCGCCAATTGTGCCAAGGTCAGACCCATTTCCAGCCTTTTGGGCCTGAGACTAACACTGAGATTTGGAATCGATGGCGCTGAAGGTGAAAACTCCACCTTTAACAGGATGACTGGGGAAGCGAGCGGCGCGGCCTCCCCCGTCTCCACCATTCCTTCCTGAACACCTGTTCCAATTTTCGACTATGGCCACGTCGTTTCGTTCTGTCATCGCCAGGACAAGGGCCAAAAACGTTTCTTTGGGCAGAAGGCCCACAACCTTCTTCTCCTCAGGGTTCGTATACGGCTAGCAGGATCGCCTTTGCCATGCCATTGCGACGGGCAACTGAAGAAGATTGCCATAGAGTCCCGAAGTCCCTCACCAATTTGCCGGCCTCGACCGCGTCGTCGTACTCTGGTACGTACAGCTTGAGGAGCGATTGCTCCGCATCGTCCTTTATCTTCAGATATCGAGGCCTGTCAATGTCTCCATCAAGATAAAGGAGACGGGCCCGCTTCATTTTTTCCTGGATGAGTCGTTTCCCTTTCAGAGCGTCCTGAATGTCTGATCCCTTGATGTTCCTCTCCACGATCCAGTCAATCCAGTCATCCCGAAGTTCAAATCTGCTAAACAGTTGGTCAATCTGCGAGTCAATGTCTCGGCCAAGGAACGATTTTCCTCTGTACTTGCAGAATATTTCCAGTCCCTTGTTTGGGGACTTGTAATAGGTCTCGTTCAGTGACCCTTGATTCTGGGCCCAGAAAGGAGTGCCACACTCATAGCAGCGGAAAAGCCCGGCCAAGAGATGGGGAGTTTCGCCGTTGTGGTGGGAAGAACCAGAGCGTCTGGAGCGTCTCCCTTCCATCACTTCCTCCACTTTGTCGTACAATTCCTACGGAATTATGGGCCGGTGGACACCGTCAAAATGCTCGTCCTTGTGACGCACTTTTCCGTGGTAGAAGCGATTCTTGAGCATGTCCCGGATGCTCCAAGGAGTGAAAAGTCGGGCCTCCACCTCCACCAACTCTCCGAACATTTCTGCTCTTCGCTTTCCGTTGGTTCGATATCCCAGGTCGTTTAGCCAGCCTGCTAACCGAGACCACGACTCTGCCCCTGTTGAGGCCCTCTGGAAAACCTCCAAGGCCATAGGCCCCTTGTCTGGGTCCAAGGCATCCGGTATGCCCCTCGTCGATTCCAATGCAGGTGGCGTCGCATCTTTCGTATCCCCACGGAGACTCCCCGTTGAACAGTCCTTGCTGGGCTCGCTCTTTCATTCCCTTTTTGGTGTGGGTCGAAAGGTTGTCAGAAAAATACTGGGCAAAGCCACCTAACGTTACCATGAACAGCCGGCCTTCTGGCGTTGAGTAATCGATGTCCTGCTTTACACAGGCGAAGGCGACATGGTTCTCTGTCAGGATCTGGAAAGCCACCATCGTGGTCAACATGTTCCTGGAGAAGCGATCGAATGTGTCCACGACGACTACATCGAACTGGTTCAATCGGGAATCATCGAGCATGTTGCTGAATGTAGGGCGCTTGTCGATGGACTCCGCCCATGCTGACCGTCCCTCCTCGGCATAGTTCTTCCCGGCTTCCCAACCCCTGCGTTGGCAGAATTCGAAGAAGTTCCGGCACTGAGCGTCGAGCGAATAGCCGTTCACCTGGTCTTCATTACCGACCCGGAAATATCCAACCGCTCTCATCTTCGTCTCCATCTGTACCTGTGGGTGGTTGCGTTTCATCTTGGCCATGGTGTATTCGTTGCAGGCATTCTCGCACAGCCAGCCCGACTTCCTCCAACAATCTGCGGAGTTCGATAGGGGGCGTTTCCTGTTTTGCTCGCTTGGCCATGGCTGCCGTAATCTGGAGGCTGTGGAGCTCTAGAATAGTTGTCCGTTTCAACGGTCCTGAGGGCTCCTGGTAACAACCCTCGTTAGATTCTCCAGACCACGTTAACTGCCATATTGACATCAGGGTTTGAAGTCATCGGGCGCGAAAAATTTAATGAATCGCGGGTGGTCGCCCCCGATAGAAACTGGCCGGAACCGGTGGGAGGGACCTGCCCCACCGGAATGCGAGGGCATCATTCACGAAGTCTTCGTGCAAATGCCCTACACACATTGCTGAGGGTGGGACAAGCGAAAGAGATCTATGAGAAGAAAAGGGCAGGCCGTTCCAGAAGAGGGATACTGAGGACTTGGGCATCAGCGCAACACCGTCCGTCGGCACCTCAATTCCCCGGAGGTTATACGGCCGAATCCACGGCCGCGGCGGGCACTCGAGCGGGTACCCCTACACCGAGTTCCTCGACCGGAGGATGTGCGAAGGGATCGAAAACTGGGTGTTGCTGCACGCGGATCCCAGGATTTGGGGACATGACGCCGGACTTATGGGAAAGTCAGCGGCCTTCCTGATTCCTGGGCAACGTGGATCCTTGCCGGGGGCGGCAGGCGGATTTTTCCGCCTCGCCCCCTTGTTTTTACCCTTCAGGGGGGTCTTACACGCGCGCGTGTCTAGGCAAGGACCCGGGACTCTCCCGGATGTCCCGGGATTTCGGTTGGATTTTTCGGGATTTCACAGCAGGGCCTTATCTGAGATTATGTCCCTGGAATTGCGCCCTTTCGGTAGTAGGGTGCGTGGGGGGTCTCTCTTAGAGGGTGTGTGACAATGGGCTAAACCTGCATGGTGGCAGCCTGGTGTAATGACGGTATTGTCGCTATGTTTGAGATATGTATCGAAAAGCATATCCCACTGATTTGACTGGCGGCCAGTGGGGCCTGTTGAAGCCCCTGTTACCCCCTGATTCACCTAGGGGGCATCCCCGCACCGTGGACCTGCGGGAGGTGGTGAACGGCATACTGTACGTGTTGCTTGGCGGCGTACCCTGGCGCATGATGCCTCACGACTTGCCCCCTTGGGGCACAGTCTGGTGGTACTTCCGAAAATGGCGGATCGATGGCACTTGGGAGCGAGTGGAGGAGGCGCTGCACCCCATGGTCCGGGTGAGCGAGGGACGGGATGCCACCCCCAGCGCGGCCATCATCGACAGCCAGAGCGTGAAGACCACGGAAAAAGGGGGCCTCGTGGCTATGACGCTGGCAAAAAGGTATCCGGGCGCAAACGCCACATCGTAGTGGATACCACGGGTCTGCTCCTGGCCGTGGTGGTTCACGCCGCCAGCATCCAGGACCGGGACGGAGCCAAGCTGGTGCTGGCCAAGCTGCTGAACCGGTTCCCGCGGCTGCAGGTTATATGGGCTGACGCGGCCTACACTGGCCGCTTGGTAGCCTGGGCGTTGGCCACCGGAGGCTGGCTGCTGAGCGTGGTGCGCCGGAACCCGGACAGCCACCGCTTCGAGGTACTGCCCCGCAGGTGGGTGGTGGAGCGCACCCTGGCCTGGTTGAGCCGCTGCCGTCGTCTCAGCAAAGACTATGAGGAACTTCCGGAGACCGGCGAGGCTTGGGTTCATATAGCGATGGTCCATCTGATGCTCAAAAGGCTAAAACCAACCTGATTCCAATATGTCACACACCCTCTTAGGGATTTATACCCAAATCCCCTATGACGGTATGTCTCTTGATTCTCATCCTGCTTTGAGGCGGATTTATCCGCCTCCGGCCGGTTGAATTTGCTGGTTCCTAGCTTTTCTCCTGCGCCTTTCCAGGCGGTCTCATTTCCTGCTGCCCGCCCGTCGCTGGCAGAACGCTTTTCGAGTAACCGCCGACGCGTCAGAGGCGGGGCAGGAGTACGGCCATTGAATCCTGGCAGGTCCACGTGGATGGCCTTGCCGGCAGTGGCTCTGTCCTGCAGGGAATCATAGACCCGGCGCTGGCCCCTGCCTTGGGTCGGCGACGTGTCCCTGACCTGCCCCCAGTGGTAGTACCACTTTCTATGTTAGTACGGCCAACTCTGGGACAAGGTTCGTGGGCAGGAATGTTTCAGGCGCCGGTGGCCTGTAGCCCAAGGAGCTGTGGGGCCTGATGCGATTGTAAGTCTGCCGGTACTGTTCGGTCAGCACCCGCACCTCCAGCAGCGTATAGAAGACCTCCCGGTCCAGCAACTCGTCCCTCAGCTTGCCGTTGAAGCTCTCCACGTATCCGTTCTCCCACGGCGACCCCGGCTCGATGTATAGTGTCTTTGCTCCCACCTTCCCGAGCCACTCACGTACAGCCTTGGCAGTGAACTCGGGACCGTTGTCCGGGCGGATGTGCTCCGGCACTCCCCTGGCTGTCATCAGCCCGGCGAGGGATTCAATCACATCCGAGGACCGGATGCTGCGCCCTGCCTGAATGGCCAGGCACTCCCTGGTGTACTCGTCGATGATGGTCAGCAGCCGCACCGCCCGGCCGTCCCGGGTCCTGATCTGGACAAAGTCATAGGCCCACACATGGTTTCCCCTCTCGGACCTCGGCCTGACGCATGACCCGTCGTTCAGCCACAGCCGGCCTCTCCTGGGTTGCCGGGCCGGTACCTTGAGCCCCTCCCGCAGCCAGATCCGCTCCACCCGTTTGTGGTTCACCACCCAGCCGCTACGCCGGAGCAGGGCGGTGATCCGCCGGTAACCGTACCGGCCGAACCGGGTGGCCAGCCCCACGATGTCGTTGGTGAGTGCCTGCTCGTCATCCCGGACCAACGGTTCCTAACGATGGGCCGAGCGGGACTGCCCCAGCACCCTGTAGGCCCGCCGCTCCGACACCTTCTGAACCGATCTGACGTGTTCGACACAAAGGCGGCGGCGGGCGGGACTCAGAAGTTTCCCTCAGCTGCCTCCTTGAGAATCTGGTTGTCCAGGGTCAGTTCGGCCACTGCCCGCTTCAGCCCGCTATTCTAGGTCTCCAGTTGCTTCAGGCGCCGCGCCTGATCGACCCGGAGACCACCGTACTCGGCCCTCCAGCGGTAGAAGGTCTGCTCCGGCACACCGATGCGCCGGGCGGCATCTGCAACCGTACTACCGGAGGATATGACCACCTCCGCCTCCCTGAGCTTGTTGATGATTTCCTCGGCCGTATGCTCCCCTTTGCCGCCATGTCTCAACCCCCGTTTTGTCCGGAATCCTACCATTGATTCCGGATCGGCTTTCGGGGGTCAGGTCAGAAGAGGCGCTGGCTGCCAACAGTCCCGCCACCGGAGCGCCGTCGTTCTACAAAAGCCAAAATACAGACCCAGGTTCGGTTTACATAGCAGTCTACGATAAAATCTGGGAAACATGATTCGGCGAGTTCTTGGCGACCGGGGATGATGGGAATGACTTTTTCGTATCTTCCGTGGCTATAGACAACCGCATTGCCGTTGCCGGGGCCCCTGGAGTCTCGATCAATAGCGACACTTTTGGCGGCAAGGTTCATGTGTTCACCAGGGATTCCTAAAATCAGGATTCAGGTCAATGGAGCCAGGAGAACGTATTGGATGCCGGCACCAACGCCGGGACATACAGCCTATTCGGCACATCAGTAGCGGTGGACGGTAACACTATTGTTGTGTCACAGCGGGAAGATACTTACAATGGCACAGTTAATGTGTTCACCAAAAATTTCCAGAGCCAGTGGGCCCGGGTCGCCAGGCAAGCCTGCCGACAACGTCATGGTCGAGGCCTTCAATGCTATGTTTCGTGCCGAATTTCTTGATGAGCGCCGGTTTTTGTATCTGAAGGACGCCCGTGAGTAAATCGAGAGGTGGCTCCGACTCTACAGCGGGGAACGCCGCCACGGCGCCTTGGGGAACCTGGCTCCGAAGGTCCTTACCTCGGTCGCTTCCATGGGGTCCAAAGACCCGCAAGGCTGACATTCCGACTGCTATGAGAATCGGGGCAGGACCGGCCATATTGGCAATGGTCACTATCTTGGTCTTGGCCCTGCTCCTCGGGTCCACCACCCCATTGACCACGTCCGCGCAGGATGACACCGCTCCGGGGAAGCCGTCCGGGCTCTCCACCGAGGCCGGCGACACGCAGGTCGAACTTTCCTGGGGCGACCCCACCGATTCTTCCATTACCGGGTACCAGCTATGGTACCTTGCACAGAGCGCGAAGTTGACCATCACCGAAGACGATGTTCATTTCGGAAATTCCGTGGCGGTGGTCGGTAAAGTTGCCGTGGTTGGAGCACCGGAATTCGACGGCGGCACCATTGAGAAATCCGGCGCCGTCTTCGTGTTCACCAGGGACCCGAGTACCGAGACGTGGACCCAGGCAGCCGATCTCAGAGCGAACGACGCTGCCCAGGATGATCTATTTGGCCATTCCGTAGGTTTCGATGGCGAAACGATAGTGATTGGCGCACCCGGGGACGACTCCGCCAAGGGTGCGGCGTACGTATTCATCTGGGATGACAAGGGTACCCCGGATCTCTCCGATGATGCATGGAGCCAGACGGCCAAGCTCACCGCATCCGACGCCGTAGCCGATGACCTATTCGGGTCGGATGCGGTAGCGGTACACGGTAATACCATAGTGGTCGGGGCCTACGCACACAATAATGCTGCGGGTGCGGCGTACGTATACACCAAATCCGGCAACGAATGGGGCAACACTCCAGGGTCAGGAACCCACAGAGAAGAGACGGCTAAGCTCACCGCTTCGGACGGCACAGACAATGACTACTTCGGCGATGCGGTAGCGGTGCACGGTAGTACCGCGGTGCACGGTAGTACCATCGTGGTTGGGGCCCGCGGTCACGAGACCAACACGGGTGCGGCGTACGTGTTCACCAAATCCTCGGGGGTCTGGGGCAACCCTCCAGAGTCGGGAATCCACAGAGTAGAGACCGCCAAACTCACCGCGTCTGATGCTGCTATCGGCGACTTGTTCGGCCGGTCGGTAGCGGTGGACGGTGATACCATCGTGGCTGGGGCCTACGGAGACGGAAGCAACAACGGCGCGGCTTATGTGTTCACCAAATCCGGCAACGTATGGGGGAAGACTCCAGATTCAGGAGACCACAGAGAGGAGACGGCCAAGCTCACCGCCTCGGACAGCGAGTCCGGTGACAGGTTCGGGTTGTCGGTAGCGATCGACGGCAACACCGTGGTGGTTGGGGCCTACGGGAATGACAGCAGCAGGGGTTCGGCTTACGTCTTCACCAAGCCCGGCGCCGGCTGGGTCGATGGTACTGAAGCAGAACAGCTCACCGCGCCCGGCGTCGATCGCGATATCAACGACGATTTCGGCTATTCCGTAGCGATAGACGGCAACACTGTCGTCATTGGGGCGGTAAACGAAGAAGCTGCCTACGTGTTCGACATCGCCGCCTGGGACGACATCGCCAGGAGTGGAGCGACCACCACCTCCCATATCGTGACCGGTCTCACGAACGATGTCACCTACCCCTTCCGGGTGCGAGCGGTGAACACGGTGGAAGGAACGGTGAGAGAAAGCGTTCCGTCCGATCCCGCCGTGTTAGAGACCCCGACGGCTGCTGTCTACGCTCCGGCCCGAGCTTTAAACTTTTCCGCCCGGCAGACCGGCGTCGGCCAAGTGGAGTTGATGTGGGACGCGCACCGCTACCCGCTGACAGTGGTCCGGTACCAGTTCACTCAGGACGGCGGCACCAATTGGACCGACATTGACGGGAGCGACTCCGGCACACAATCCTACACCATCACCGGTCTGGACGCCGGGGACTACACCTTCGCCGTCCGCGCCGTCAACAACGCGCTGGACACCGATGGCGACGCCATCGGCATGGGCGCTTCTTCCGACTCCCAGTCCATAACGATACCCGACAAGTCGGCGGCGCCCGACTCGTTCAGCGCCGTCGGAGGCGATGGGCACGTGTGGTTGGGCTGGAGAAGCCCCCTGGATTCCACCATAACCGGGTACCAATACCAGCAGGGGACTGGTGACTGGACCGACATACCCGGTAGCAGGGCGGGTACCACCTTCCACGTCGTAACGGGCCTTGCCAATGGCATGTCCTACGCCTTCAGGGTGCGGGCGGTTAACGCCGCGGGAGGGAGCGATCCATCCGACGAGCTGACTGCCACCCCGGCGGCGGCGAGTTCGGCTCCCGCCGAACCCACGAATTTTTCCGCCAGACAGACCGGCATCGGCCAGGTGGAGTTGACGTGGGACACGAGTACAGATCCCCTGTCCGTGACCGGTTACCAGTACACCCAAAACGGCGGTTCCGGTTGGACCACCATCTTGGGCAGCGACCACAGCACCGTCTCCCACACCATCACTGGCCTGACCCAGGGAGTCGCGTACACCTTCCGGGTCCGCGCCGTCAACAGCGCCGGTTCAACCGAGTCCGACTCCCAGCCCGTGACTATCATCGCCGAACCGGCAGCGCCCGACTCATTCGCCGCCGAGGCCGGTGACACCCAGGTGGGACTGACCTGGAACGACCTTGGCGATGCGTCCGTAAACAAGTTCCAGTTGTCGCAGGAAATTGAGAGCATCAAGCTGATCTCTGACGACCGTGCGGGCGGCGACGAGCTAGGTTGGTCCGTCGCCGTGGACGGTGACACCCTGGTGATTGGGGCCCTCGGGGACGATCCCAATCCTGTCGGTGGGGTCGGTGCGGCTTACGTCTTCACGAGGGTCGCAGGCGGCTGGACCCAGGCGGGCAAGCTCACCGCTTCAGTTCGCAGGAATGATGCGGGATTTGGGTCTTCAGTCGCTGTGCACGGCGACACCATCGTGGTTGGTGCGTACGAGGAGGACTACATCGATACCGACAACAGTATAAATAACAAGATTGATTCCGGCGCTGCATACGTCTTCACCAAGCCCGCCACCGGCTGGGCCGACATGACTCAGACGGCCAGGCTCATCGGCTCCAACACCGGCGACGGCGACGAGTTCGGGAGTTCGGTGGCGGTATACGGCGAAACCATCGTGGTCGGGGCTCCTGAGCGAGGCATAGGTGGGGATGGTTCAGCGTACATTTTCACTAAGCCCGGCGATGCTTGGACCGATAGTGAGGAGACGGCCGAGTTGAAGAGGGCGTCGGGTAAAAGCCGCTTCGGCCGTTCCGTAGCGGTGTATGGCGACACTGTAGTAGTGGGGGAACCCGAAGCAGAAGTGAAGAAAGGGAGGGTGTACGTCTTCACCAAGCCCGCCGACGGCGTGTGGAACGACATCGATCTAAACACCGCTACTGATGCCGCGTCCAAACTGACCGCTACCGACCGCGGTGAAAGAGACTTTTTCGGCCGGGCCGTAGCCATGGACGGCGAAACCATCGTGGTTGGCGCGCCCTACCACGACGATGATGCAACCAACTCCGGCTCGGGCTACGTCTTCACCGAACCCACCGGCGGCTGGGGCGGCTGGAACTCCTTGACTGACCTTGCCAAGGACGATTTGACGGCCAAGCTGACCGCCTCCGCCGGAATGGCGAACGACCAGTTCGGAATCTCCGTCGCGGTGGACGGCGATACCGTCGTGGTTGGAGCGGACGGGGACGACAGCAACCGCGGTTCAGCGTACGTCTTCACCAAGCCCGCGACAGGCTGGACTAACGCAGCAGGTACCGACAAGCTCACGGCCTACGATCGCGCGTCAGGAGACCAATTCGGCCTGTCAGTCGCGGCGGGCAACGGCATCATCCTAGTTGGGGCGCCCTACACGGACGATCCAACCAATTCCGGCTCGGCCTACGTGTTCGGCACCGGAACAGTGTGGGCCGACATATCCGGCAGCGGCGCGGCGACCGTGGCCCACATTGCGACCGGTCTGCTCAATAGGCCCGAGTACACCTTCCAGGTCCGCGCGGTGACCGCTGCCGGAGCGGGCGCTGCGTCGAACAGCGCGTCGGCAACCCCGAGAGGGGCGACAGGGGCCCTCGGTGTAATACCCGGGACCCCGACCGCTGAGCAGACCGGCGTCCTCCAGGTGGAATTGGAGTGGACCGTCACCGACCCCCTGGATGTCACCGGTTATGACTATACTCAAGACGGCGGCATCAATTGGACCAACGTCGACGGAAGCAAATTGGTAACAAAGTCCCACACTGTCAACAACGGAATCATTTCGGTAACAAAGTCCTACACCGTCACCATTGGCTTGGTCTCCGGAACCGCATACACCTTCGCCGTCCTCGCCAAGAACAGTGCCAGTGTAGGCACCTCCTCAGGCAACGCCGGACCAGCAACCCTGGACGCCCAGGCAGCGGCGCCCACGGGGTTCAGCACTGATGCGGGCGACACGCAGGTGAGCCTGAGTTGGACCCTCGGCGATGCGTCGATAACCAAGTACCAGCTGTTGCAGTTCGAGCCGAACAAGCTGATCGACGACAACGTTCTCCAGGATGACAATTTCGGATATTCGGTGGCGGTGGACGGCGACACCGCCGTGATCGGGGTATATCAGGACCACCTGCCCGGCGCGGGTGGAGACTCCTTCGAAAATGCCGGTTCGGCCTACGTGTTCGTCAGACAAGCGAACTCCGGCGGGTGGAGGCAGGTGGCCCATCTCACCGCTTCCGACCCCGCGGATCACGATGAGTTCGGGAATTCCGTCGACGTGGACGGTGACACCATAGTGGTGGGAGCTCACCTGGCCGACCATGACCCCGGCGACGGCACCAACGCCGCCGATGCTGGTGCGGCTTACGTCTTCGTCAAGCCCGGCACCGGCTGGGCCGACGGCAACGAGACGGCAATGCTCACTGCCTCCAGTCGCGTGGCCCGTGACGAGTTCGGCATTTCCGTGGCCGTGGACGGCGACACCATCCTGGTTGGCGCACATCAAGACGACCACAACGGCACCGACGCCGGCGCGGCCTATCTTTTCACCAGACCCTACACCGGTTGGGCCGACAGTAACGAGACGACCAAGCTCATTCCGGCAGACGGCGCGGCTGGAGATGAGTTCGGCATTTCCGTGGCGGTGGACGGCGACACGGCTGTGATTGGCGCGAACAAGGACGACATCGACATCGACGGTGATGACACGGACGAGACAGATGTAGGTTCGGCGTATGTGTTCACCAAGGTTTCCGGCGTGTGGAGTCAGCGGGCCAAGTTGACCGCCTTCGACGGCGCGGAGGACGACGAGTTCGGCATTTCCGTGGCCGTGGACGACGACACCATCGTGGTCGGCGCGCGCCAGGACATCACCAGGAACGGCGCAGCTTACGTATTCGTCAAGCCCGATTCCGGCTGGGCCAACGGCACTGAGACGGCCAAGTTGACCGCCTCCGACGGCGCGGCCAGCGACGAGTTCGGGATCTCCGTGGCGGTGGACGGCGACACCATCGTGGTCGGCGCGAACAAGGACGACGACAACGGCGATGACTCCGGTTCGGCTTACGTATTCGTCAAGCCCGATACCGGCTGGGGCGACGGCACTGAGACGGCCAAGTTCACCGCCCCCGACGGCGCGGCTGGCGACCGTTACGGGCATTCGGTGGGCGCAAGCGGCGACAAAGTCCTGGTAGGCGCGCCTTCGTTTAACTCCACCGATGATAGCGGCGGAACCGTCGCGGATACCGGCTCGGCCTACCTCTTGAGGGTTTCGGATTGGACCGACGTATCGGATATCGTAACGGATAGCGAAGCGAATACAGTCGCCTCCGACGTGTCCGGCCTGACCAACGGCGTGGAGTACACTTTCCAGATTCGTGGCGTGAACGACGCGGGGCCAGGCGCGGCGTCGGACGACTCCAGTGGCACGCCCCGGCTTTCGCCACCCGCGCTGGACGCTGAGGCCGGCGACGAGCAGGTAGAGCTGAGTTGGAGTTATTCCGGCGGTCAAACATCGATTACCGGCTTCCAATACCAGCAGAAGACCGAGGGCGACTTCGGCGACGATTGGACCGACGTCACCGGAAGCACATGGGGGACGAGGTCCCACATTGTGACCGGTCTGACCAACGGCATCGAACACGCCTTTCGGGTACGAGCGGTCAATGCCGGGGGATTGGGCTTCCCGTCCAACGCTAAGACGGCGACGCCTGCATCGGAAGACTCTAGGCCAGACGCACCCAAAAACTTGAAAGCGGTGCAGATCGGCGAGGGCCTGGTGGAGTTAAGGTGGGAGGCTCCCACAGATCCGCTGACCGTGACGGGTTATCAGTACACCCAGAACGGCGGTTCCGATTGGGATGCCATATCCGACAGCGATTCCGCCACCGTCTCTTACACCGTATCAGGTTTAACCGAGGGGGCTACATATTCCTTTGTGGTTCAGGCCGTCAACAATGCGTTGGACAGCAATGGCGTCGCCATCGGCACAAGCGAGAGCTCCGACAAAGTTACTGTCACGTTAGTAGCTAAACCCAATCCGCTGTCCGCGCTGAATGCCGACGCCGGCGACACCCAGGTCACGGTCAGATGGACGGACCGTAACGATCCGCTGATGACCGCGTACCAGCTGTTGCAGCTACCCGAGACCAAGCTTACGGTCGACGGCGGCGCGGCGGACGATGAATTCGGTGCTTCCGTAGCTATAGATGGCGACACCGCGGTGGTGGGGGCTCCCGGGAGGGACGCCGAGGACACCACCGGCAATGTCATCGCCGATGCTGGCGTGGTGTCCGTCTTCGTTAAGGACGCCCAAGGAGTGTGGAGGCAGGCGGGCACGCTCACCGCCTCCGACGGCGCGACCGACGACGAGTTCGGCATTTCAGTAGCGGTCGACGGCGACACCATCGTGGTCGGAGCACCGGGGGATGAAAAGGGTTCGGCCTACGTGTTCACCAAGCCCGTATCCGGTTGGGAAACCACCACTGAGACGGCCAAGCTCACTGCTTCCGATGGCGCGGCGGACGACGAGTTCGGGATTTCCGTTGCCGTGTCAGGCAACATCGTGGTGGTCGGGGCGAGGGGAGACGACACCGATAAGGGAATAGTCTACGTCTTCGTCAAGCCCACTACCAGCAACGGTTGGGCCGACGCCTCAGGCAACGAGACAGCCAAGCTCACCGCTTCCGACGGCGCGGCGAACGACGAGTTCGGAACCTCCGTCGCGGTGGAAGGCGATACCATCGTGGTCGGAGCGCCCGGGGATGACAGCGATGAGGGTTCGGCCTATGTCTTCGTCAGGCCCGGC
This sequence comes from Dehalococcoidia bacterium, assembly GCA_965249355.1. Classification (GTDB taxonomy): domain Bacteria; phylum Chloroflexota; class Dehalococcoidia; order Lucifugimonadales; family UBA3495; genus VXOI01. The sequence continues at coordinate 14,458 of CBDFLW010000004.1, read as the reverse complement.
ACCGGCTGGGCTACCGGGAATCTGACGGCCAAGCTCACCGCGTCTGAAGGCGCGACGGGCGACGAGTTCGGGACCTCCGTTGCGGTGCACGGCGATACCATCGTGGTCGGAGCGCCCGGGGATGACATCGACATCGACAGCAACGACACGGATGAAACAGATGTCGGTTCGGCCTACGTCTTCGTCAAGCCCACTACCAGCAATGGTTGGGCCGACTGGGCCGACAGCGTGAACAGCGAGACGGCCAAGCTCGCCGCTTCCGACGGTGCCGCTGGGGACGAGTTCGGGACTTCCATTGCAGTGGACGGCGCCACCATCGTGGTCGGGTCTTGGGGGGAGGACGAAGGCTACACCGGCACCGCGGTCACGAACGCAGGTGGCGCTTACGTTTTCGCGCTGGAGTCGGGTGTATGGCGCGAGGAGCTGGACCTTCTCGCCTACGACGGCAGTATCAGGAACCACTTTGGTTGGTCCGTGGCAGTGGCCGGAGAGACTGTTTTGGTAGGGTCGCCTGGCGACAACAATGCCAGCCGCGTTGAATCAGCCTATTTGATAGACGTAGCGGAGTGGACAGATTTGGATAGGGGGGACATGTCGGTGTCCGAACCCGACGCCGGCGGCCGCCGAGACTACTCCCGGCGGGTTACCGGACTGACGAACGATCAGCTGTACGTGTACCGGGTTCGCGCGGTTAACATCGGCGGTAATACGCCAACTGGGGAGATTCGCCACGCCACGCCCATGCTTGCCAAGCCGGGGAAGACCGAAGGTCTGTCCGCCAAAGCGGGAAACCGGCGGGTAACGCTCAGTTGGGATGACCCGCGCGATTCGTCTCTAACCGGCTACCAGGTACTGCAGCCTACTGAGCAAATCAAACTTACCGCCGGCTCGGACGGCGAGACGGGAGGAGAATTCGGGGAATCGGTAGCAGTGGACGATGGCACCGCCGTGGTGGGTGCGCCCAAGCACGACGGCACGGACTCCGGAGGCGACGCCATCACAGATGCCGGTGCGGCCTACGTCTTCACCAGAAACCCGAACTCCGGTGCGTGGAGCGATCCAATCGAGCTCACCACCGGCTCCGACGGCGCGGCGAACGACTGGTTCGGGTACTCCGTAGCAGTGGATGGGGATGGGGATACGATCGTGGTCGGGGCATACCAACACGACCTTACCGACGACGACAACAACATCCTCGCCGATGCCGGTGCGGCCTACGTCTTCACCAGGGACCCGCTTACCGGTGTATGGAGCGAGCCGGTCAAGCTCATCGCCTCCGACGGCGTGGCGAACGACTGGTTCGGGCATTCCGTTGCGGTGGATGGGGATACGATCGTGGTCGGGGCGCGCGGAGACAACGATAAGAAAGGTGCGGCCTATGTATTCACCAAGGTTGGCGGTGTGTGGGGCAACGATCCGGACCCAGGGGAAACCCACAGGGTAGAGACGGCCAAGCTCACCGCATCCGACGGCGAAGCAGTTCGACTATTTCGGGCACTCCGTGGCGGTGGACCGCGACACCGTCGTGATTGGGGCGCGGGGACGCATACCCTCACCCCCGGTGCGGCCTACGTCTTCACCTGGGATTCGGAAAACAATGTGGGCTGGGGCCACAGAAGGCCAAGCTCACCGCCTCCGACGCCGATAATAACGACCAGTTCGGGCATTCCGTAGCGGTGGACGGTGATACCGTCGTGGTCGGGGCCCTGCAACGAAGACGACAATACAGGGGTTCAGCCTACGTCTTTACCAAGCCCACCGAAAACGACTGGGCCGACAACACTGAGACGGCCAGACTCGCCGCTTCCGACCGCGGCGCAAATGATTCTTTCGGAGCCTCCGTTGCCAGTCGAGGGATGGCACCATCGTGGTCGGGGCGTACGCCGCCAACATCAACGAATGCGACGACTGCGACGACGACCCTCGTTCCGGTGCGGCTTACCTCTTCACGAAGCTGGCCAACGTCGACTGGCTCAACGATCCGAACGAAGACTACAGAACGGAGTCGCGCAAGCTCACCTTACCCATCAAGGAAGGGGTCGTAGAGAAGTCCGACGAGTTCGGGAACTCCGTCGCCCTGGATGGCCAGAGCATCGTGGTCGGGGCGCCCCAGGACGACGATGAATTCGGTTCGGTCTACGTGTCGAACATCCCGATGTGGGCCTTTTTGGCAAGCGGAGCAGAGACCACGTCCGCCACCGTGGGGGGCTTGACCAACGGCGTGGAGTACACCTTCCAGGTCCGGGCGGTGGACGATGTCGGTATGGGCCCGGGTTCGGACAGCGTTCGGGCTCGGCCGCGGTCCAGTGGCCGCCGCGACCCCAACCGCCCTCCGTCGTTCAGAGGTGTCAGCAGCCTCGCTTTCACCGTCGACGAGAACACGCCGCCGGGCACGCTGGTGGGCAGCGCCGTTACAGCCACGGACGCGGACGGTGATGTCCTCACCTACTCGCTTTCAGGGACCGACGCGTCTTCTTTCGGCATTGACAGTAGCACTGGCCAATTGTTCCTCAAGGACCCGCTGGACTATGAGACCAAGTCCGTTTATGAGGTAACGATTCGGGTCAGCGACGACAACAACGCCAGCGTCGACGTCGATGTGACCATCACAATATCCGACTTGGATGAAGCCGGTACGGTGTCGCTGTTCCTGGAACAACCAGAGGTCGGGACTCCGCTGGTCGTCTCCCTGAGCGATCCCGATGGCCTGGTTTCCGACATTTCCTGGCAGTGGGCCAAGTCCTCGGACGGTTCCGACTGGAGCGACATCTCCGGGGCAGACTCCAGTGTCTACACTCCGGTCGCAGACGATGCGGGCAGCTACCTCCGGGCAACAGCCTCCTACGTTGACCGATTCGGCTCCGGCAAATCCGCACATGTGGTCACTAGACTGCCAACCACCCAAAGAGGTCCGTCCTTTGAAGGCGACGTCACACTGACTGTTGACGAGAACACGCCACCGAGCGGTCTGGTGGGAGACGCTATCACCGCAACGGATCCGGAGAGCGATATCCTGACCTACTCCATGTGGGGGAACGACACTGCTTTCTTCGTCATAGACGGCTCCACCGGTCAGATCACCGTTGGCTCCGGGACCCTTCTCGACTACGAGTCAGGGCCTACGAGGTTTGAGGTCATCGTCTCCGTCCACGATGGCCGGGACGCCTACGGCAACGACGACGCCATGGTCGACGATTTTATTGAAGTGAGTATCGACCTCAGCAACGTCGATGAGGCTGGGACGGTGTCGGTGTCCCTTGAACAACCGGAGATCGGGACCGCGCTGGTCGTCTCCCTGAGCGATCCCGACGGCTCGCTGTCCGATATCTCCTGGCAGTGGGCGAGGTCCATGGACGGTTCCGACTGGAGCGACGTTTCCGGGGCCAACTCGGACTCCTACGTCCCGGTCGCGGTCGATGTGGGCAGCTACCTCCGGGCGACGGCCTCCTATAGGGACGGACATGGCCCTGGCAAGACCGCACACGCCGTCATGGAAAGCCAGACCGCGCAGAGAGCCCCGTCCTTCGATGGCGACGTCACACTGTCTGTCGACGAGAACACACCGCCGGGCGGTCTGGTGGGAGACGCTATCACCGCGACAGATCCGGACGGCGATATCCTGACCTACTCCATGTGGGGGAACGACGCTGCTTTCTTCGTCATAGATGGCGCCACCGGTCAGATCACCGTTGGCTCCGGTACCCTGCTCGACTACGAGACTGGCCCTACGAGATACGCGGTCATCGTCTCCGTCCACGACGGCGGAGACGCCTACGGCAAAGACGACACTGAGGTCGACGATTTTGTTGAAGTGAGCATCGACGTCAGCAACGTCGATGAGGCTGGGACGGTGTTGGTGTCCCTTGAACAACCGGAGGTCGGGACCGCGCTGGTCGTCTCCCTGAGCGATCCCGATGGCTCGCTGTCTGATATCTCTTGGCAGTGGGCGAGGTCCTCGGATGGCACGGACTGGCAAGATATAGCCGGCGCGTCTTTCTCCAACTATACCCCTGTTGACTTGGACGCGGACAAGTATCTGCGGGTCACAGTGACTTACGCTGACAGTGAGGGCTCAGGCAAGCAGGCGCAGGCCGTCTTGAACAACCCGGTCCAGAGACTCCCCGAACCGGTGGCGACACCGATGACCATGGCGACTACCACCGCGACGGCGACGGAAACACCCGCGCCTGAGCTTACTCCAACATCCAACATTGACTGCGCCCTCACCCACACCCACAACATCGAGCCAGCGCCCTCACCCACACCCACAACGGAGCCAGCGCCGTCCGAGGCGGACGGCGGGGACGGAGGATTTCCCTGGTGGGCAATCGTCGCGGTAGTGATTGGGGTAGTCGCCGGAGTCGTTCTCACAATCGTGGTGCTACGCAGCCGGAGATAGGACTGGTAAGGAGCCTTGGCAGCCATCCGGTCAAGACTGACACTTGAGGAACATCCCGCAGCCGATACTCGTAGTGCCACTACCAACTCGAACGCTCGCGGCAGGGTACACATGTGCCCACCAACTACGCTGTTCTTCAAGCCGTAGCGACATCAAGCCATGAGGATGGCGGCGCAGCAGACCAAACAGGTAAGCATGCGCCTCACTCGTCTGTCTGTGTCGCTGTGCGTCATATGCCCCGGCAGCGCCTTCTCTATTACCTGCAGACCCGGAAGTCTCTGGACGCTGCCCCCCGCATCCCCCTGGTGACCTCCTGGGCTAAATTTCCGACTGAGACTCGTCCACGCTGTCAAGGGTGTTGATGTCCAGCGAAAATGTCCGCCCAATTGGTCAGCGAAAATATCCGATCAGGCGGTCGGCACGCGATCGGGCTGCTGTGCCAGGGTCGCGGTGGCTGTGCGCCTCACCGGCGGGCTGTCGGCCAGGGCATACTTTTTAGCGGTCTCCCTATGGATGCCCAGTTCCCGGGCGATTGCCCTAAGGGACAGGCCCCTGAGTTTAGCCTCTTGGACGGATTTCCATATGGTCCTCTGACGAGGGGTGGGCTGTCTGTCCAGTTTCGCTCTGGATTTGCGTGTCCTCCGGGGCCGGTCGACATTTCCTGTTTCCAGAGTTGCCAGGCTCTCTTGCCAGCGGCCGTTGACTGCCATGCCCCATTGGCCCTCGTCGCTTCCTTGCGCACGAGGGGCAGCTGCCCTGAGCAGACCCGGACGCGGCGGTGCCTCCTGGGTGGCGATGGCCTGCCCCAAATATTGCACGGATATCAGGCCTTCCAGGTTCTCGTGTATTTCCACCTGCAATCCGGCGTAGCTGGGGCGATCCGTACCAGGCAGCAATTGGAGCGTTCGCGTGTTGTACTTGACGGTGTTGTCTCTGGCCACCTTGCGGGAGTGCTTGAAGCAAAGGACATGCTCCAAGGACAGAGACGGGTCCAGGGGACGATAGGCTGGAGTCGATTCCTCTGCCGGCACTCCGAATTTCTGATTGAAGCGGGACAGAAAGCTGCGCAGGACCTCATTGGCCTCATCGATGGTGGCTGCCCCGGACAGCCTGAGCTCGGTTACCAGACGGTCTTGTAAGGTGCCTGCGGCGCGTTCGACCCGGCCCTTGGCCTGGGGTGATCTGGCGAAAATCTGCTGAATTCCCAGTTCCTCCATGGCGCGGGCGAACTGGGTGGGACCCGCTGGGTATTCGCTGAGATCGCCGGTGAACTTGAAGACCGGGTGGCGGTCGCTGTAGAGGGCCAAGGGTATTCCATGTTCTCTGATCAGGCCGCTCATGAGCAGGAGGTAGCTCCGGGTATCCTCCTCTTTGGAGAACCGGGCGCCGGGCACGGTACCGGTGGCATCGTCCACTGTCAGCAGCAGCGTAAACCTGGGACATTTCTCACCCAGCCACTGGTGGTGGCTGCCGTCGATCTGCAAGAGCATCCCCTCTTGGGGCATACGCCGGCGGCGTACCCTGTGCTGTTGAGGGCGGCGGCGGCGCGGGCTGCCGATGCCAGCCCTGACCAGAATGCGGCGCACGGTGGGACGGCTCAGATCAATACCTTCTTGATCTCGCAGGAGTTCGGTGAGGTGAGTGTGGTTTGTTCCCAAGCTGGGCTTTACGCATTTCAAGCGGCGTAAGCGAGGGAATCTACAAGTCGGTGGTATAGAGCGCTGGGGAGTTCCTGCGTGTCGGGGCTGGCTGCGGACAGTGAAAAACCCTCTGACGCCAGCCACAGGTGGCGTCGCACCAGGGCGATGGCGTCCACGAAGGTGGGCGACGGCTTGTCGTACCAGGCCGCCTTGCGTTGGGTCATGGGGTGCCGTTTTTGCAACGCGTGGGCGGCCAGGGTGGTCCAGGAGAAGAGCCCCAGCAGGGCGGGCGTGGTGCGGGCGATGGCGAGATCGGACCACTGGCGTTGGGTCTCCACACCCAGGTGGGTTCGCACCTCCTGAAAGGTGACCTCCAGTTGCCAGCGCAGGACAAACCATTCCAATATCTGGGTCGGGTCCGCTGCCGGGTTGGTGCACAGCAAGGCTTGGGGGTCGAAGGTGCCCTGGGGGTCTCGGATCAGCACCCAGCGAATGAGGACGGGCGGCTTGCCGGAGCGGTACCAGACCGCCGTCTGGGAAGTGAGTTCCACCGTGCGGGTGGTGCCGTCGTACCAGGCCACCTCGGAGCTGGCCCAAGTTACGTTCGCGTGATCAAGGAGGGTTTTCAGTGGTGGCCGCCGCGGGCCTTTCAGGGCTGGCCGGCCATTCTGACCCGGCTGACGGGCTGGCGCTGGTGCGTACAGAGCGGCGTCCAGGCGCAATCTGGCGATGAGGGTGACGGGTTCACGGAGGGACTGGCAGCAGTGGAGCAGATCCAGCACGGCGTAGCTGTTGTCGCCCACCAGCACCAGTGGGCGCTGGGGCAGCCAGCGACGCAACTGCATCACCATCTGCCGCGCCCAGTCGGTGAGTTTCTTGTGGCGGCGTCCCTGCTGCTGGTAGTACCGCGTCGAGGGCGCCAGCACGGTGAGCACCGGCAAAGCCCAATGGCGTCCGGCCCAGGGCACCTGGCCCAACCACATCAGGGAGATCCAGCGCAACCCGCTGGCTTTGACCAGCTGATGGCGGCTGGAACGCACCGGGTCCCGGTAGATGGCCCGCGCCCTGATCTTGGCGCCCCGACGCCGTTCCAGGGTTTCGTCGATGCCGAAGATCAAGGGGCCGTCGCCACCATCGAGGTGCTGGAGCAGCAGCACCAGCAGGACGCGGGCTACCTCACGGGAGGACCACACCGCCCGATTGAGCACCTCGTGGTAACGAGCGTAGTCGCGGTGGCCACTGCGGCCCATGACGCGCAGCGCCGCGGCCACGGTGCGCTGGCCCGGGGTCAGGACCGCGCCGACCAGCAGCAGTTGGGCTTTCTGCCAAGTTGGGCTGGTGAACAGCGTTGCGAAGGGAAGGAGAACGACTACAATGGCATCGGGCAGGGTGAGCATGGCTGGGCCTTTAGTGAGATTCGGGTCAGGCCAGCTTACCCTGTCTTTATTCTTTTTCTAAATTATGCGTAAAGCCTAGCCAAGGCGGCGGCTCCGTCCTTTCGGTAGGCATTCAGGAGCCTCCTGGTGTGGCGCTCACTCATCCCGAGAATCTCGGCGGCTTGGACGATAGGGATCTGGTATTCCAGGATGTTGTTGAGCACGTGGAGTCTCGCTAATTCTCTCTGTTTCAATGTCACATCCTTCATGGATGGACATTTTCGCTGAACAGTTAACTACGGACTAAATCGTAGACCATCAACATCAAGGGCGCCGAGAAGTTGGGCCACTGGGGCGGTGGAATCGTGTACCACTGACCTGATGACTGACGGCAGTAAATCAGGCAGAGCGGCGACGCTACATGAGCAGGAAGGGGCAGCGTTGATCAACGACAATTAGTTTTGCCGGTGGCGACGACTATTTTTGCCGGTCAAACGTGGTAATCATCCGGTACAGGAGGTGCCGGATTGGTTACGGATCAGCAAGTCGCATTACTGAGGCAAAGACGGATGGAAGGAAAGAAACAACAGACGGCGGCGGCCATGGCGGGGATGAGCGAGCGGTCGGCGCGGAAGTGGCAGTGTGGCCCGTTGCCGTCGGAGACCAAGCAGGAGCGCCGGTGGCGCACCCGGCCCGATCCCTTTGACGGCGTCTGGGAGGAAGAAATCCTGCCCCTGCTCAGGGGAGAGGCCGCCGGCAGGCTCAGGGCAACGACAATTATCGAGTGGCTGGAGGAGAAATTCCCCGGCCGGTTCAGCGCCTCCCAGCTCCGCACCCTGCAACGACGATTACAGGACTGGCGGGCACTCAACGGTCCGGATCAGGAGGTCTACTTCCCCCAGGAGCATCCACCTGGCCGGGAGGCGCAGCTCGACTTCACCCACTGCAACTCCCTGGGAGTAACCATCGGCGGCCGACGCTACCGCCACCTGCTGTTCCAGCTGGTGTTGAGCCATTCGGGGTGGCGCTACGCCGAGGTGGTTGCCGGCGAGACCTTCCTGGCCCTGAAGCAGGGGCTGCAGAACGCGCTCTGGGAACTGGGCGGCGCGCCCCAGGTCATACGCTCCGACAACACCTCGGCCCTCACCCATGAAATAAAGCGCAGCCGTGGCCGGGCCCTCAACGACAACTACGCCGAGCTCCTGGACCACTACGGGCTCGAGGCCACGCTGATCAATTCCGGGGAATCCCACGAGAATGGCGTGGCCGAGCAGGCTCATTACCGGTTGAAGGACGCTTTGGACCAGGCCCTGATGCTGCGGGGCAGCCGGGACTTCAACTTCCTTGAGGAGTACACCGGCTTCGTCAGGAAGGTGGTTGAGCGGCGCAACCGCCTGGTGCAAGGGAAGCTGGAGCAGGAACGCCCACGTCTCCAGTGTCTGCCCCCAGCTCCGGTGCCGGAGTACGTCAACCACCAGGCTCGGGTGCGCAAGTGGAGCACCATCCAGGCAGCCGGACGGACCTACACCGTACCCTCTCGCCTCATCGGGAAGGAGGTGCAGATACGCTTGTACGCCGAGCATCTGGAAGTGTACTACAAGGGCCACTTGGTGGAACGCATGGAGCGGGTGCGCGGTGAAAGGGAGGCCAACGTCAATTACCGCCACGTCATCGGCTCCCCCGGTCGTGGCCGAGGGCAGGCCCTGGTGCGCAAGCCCGGGGCCTTCGCCCGCTACCGCTTCCGGGAGCAGATGTTTCCCACCATGACCTTCCGCTTGGCCTACGACGCCCTCAAGAGGTGGCGAGGCGAACGCGCCGACGTGGAGTACGTGCGCATCCTGCACCTTGCGGCAACAACTATGGAGTCGACGGTGGACAGCGCCCTGGCGCTGCTGCTGGAGGCCGGCGATCCCTTCGACTACGCCACGGTCAAGGATCTGGCGAACCCGGCTCCGCCGCGGGCGCCGGTGCTGACCCTGTCCGGGATGCCGGACCTGAGGGTCTACGACTCCCTGCTGGCGGGGGTGGCCTGATGCTGGACGCCAACGCCATTGAGGTCCGGATCGGGGAGCTGTGCCACCAATTCCGGCTGCCCACCATGGGGGCGCAGTCGGTGTCCCGATTCACCGCCGCCGGGCACGGCGACGCCCTGGAGACCCTCTTGGAAGTGCTGGAGCAGGAGGCCGAGGACCGGAGGCAGCGCCGCATCGGCAGGCTGCGCACCGCATCCAGGCTGCCCGCCGGCAAGACCTGGGAGACCTTCGAGCACGACCGGGTGCCCCTGGCTCTGCGGCAGCAACTGGGCGAGCTGTCTGACGGCAGCTTCGTCGACCGCGGCGTCAACGTGCTGGCCTTCGGACTGCCCGGCACCGGCAAGACCCATGCACTGTGCGCCTTGGGCCACCGGCTGGTGGAAGCCGGACGCTCGGTGCTCTTCGCCCCGGCCTACCGGCTGGTGCAGGACCTGCTCGCCGCCAAGCGCGACCTGGCGCTACCGCGACAACTACGAAAGCTCGACAACTACGATTTCCTGCTGCTGGACGACCTGGGGTACCTGCCCCAAGGAGCCGAAGAGTCCGAGGTGCTCTTCACGCTCATCGCCGAACGCTACGAACGCCGGTCCATGGGCATCACGTCCAACCTGGTCTTCTCCCAGTGGGAGCACATCTTCGCCAACCCAATGGCCACGGCTGCGGCCATCGACCGAGTGGTCCACCACTCGGTCATCCTGGAATTCGACGTCCCCAGCTACCGCACCGGAGTGGCCCAGCAGCGCGGTCAGAAACAGGAGGTGAACCGGCAAGAATAATCGACGGAACCGGCAGAAATAGTTGACGCTGAACAAGCGTTGACGGTGCGTTATGCTTCTTCCGGCTTCTCTGGAGCTTGCGAGGCGGCGTTCTCCCGGCTGCGCTTGAGCCTGTAGCTTTCGCCGTTCATTTCCAGGATGTGGACGTGGTGGGTGAGCCGGTCCAGCAGGGCGCCGGTGAGGCGTTCCGAGCCGAAGACCTCGGTCCACTCGTCGAATGGCAGGTTGGTGGTCACCATGGTGGAGCCCCGTTCGTAGCGCTGGCTGAAGACCTCGAAGAGCAGTTCCGTGCCAGTGCGGGACAAGGGTACGAAGCCCAACTCGTCGATGATCAGCAGGTTCAGGCGGGACAGTTGCCGCTGCAGATTCAGCAGCCTTCTCTCGTCCCTGGCCTCCATCATTTCGTGGACCAGGGCGGCGGCCGTGGTGAAGCCCACCGACATCCCCCGCTGGCAGGCGGCCAGGCCCAGCCCCAGGGCCATGTGGGTCTTGCCGATGCCGCTGTTGCCGACGGCGATGACGTTCTCCCGGCGCTGGATGGATTCACACCGGGCCAGTTCCAGCACCAGTACCTTGTTCAGCGACGGGATGGCTGGGAAGTCGAAGGTGTCCAGGCTTTTGACGGCAGGGAATCGGGCGGCCCGGATCCGCCGCTCCACCATGCGCTGGTGGCGGTCGATGAGCTCCAGTTCGGCCAGCCTGAGCAGGTACTGGGGGTGATCCACACCCTCGGCGGCGCACTGCGCGGCCATCTTCCCGTATTCCCTCAGAAAACTGGGCAGTTTCAGCTCCTTCAGGTGGTGTTCCAGCAGCAAGGTCGGCCGGTCGTTCATGCCGCCCTCCCCGACAGCAAGGTCAGGTAGTCCCCGGCGGACGTGGTGCTGACCCGGACCCGGGGCAGGTAGGGATAGATCTCCAGATCCAGCCGGGGCGGCCGGCCCTCCAGCCGGCACAGCACCAGGTGTTTCACGGCGTCGAAGCTGATGGCTCCCAGCCGGATGGCGTCCTTTGCCGCCGCAGCCACCTCCTGCTGGGAGAAAGTCTCCAGCAGCCTGAGCACCTGCACGTACTCCCGCTTACCCCGCCGTCCCATGCGGGCTTCCAGCAGACGCCGCAGCGTCCCGAACTCATCGGGCAGGGCCCAGCCCTGCAACGGCGCGGCCTGGTCCAGGGCTCCCGACTTACGCTCCAAGAGCGGCAGGTAGTGGATCGGGTCGTAAACGAAGTCGTCCCGCTCGTAGGAGCGGGGGTGCCTGGCGATTACCTCGGACCCACAGCTGATGACCACCGCATCAACGTAGCCTCTGACAATGACGTCCCGGTATCCGTAGGCCACCGGCACCGAGTAGTCGTTGGTCCTGTACCTTACCAGAGACAGGGAACTCACCCGGCCCGCCTGCTTCTCGCAGGCGTCGTAGGCCACCGGCGGCAGCGGCAGCAGGGCGTCCAGGTCCCGCTCCATACGCTGGCCGATGGTCTCCGTGTGGCCCCTGAGCTGGGCGTCCGTTCGCTCCAGGCAACGTCGCTCCAGGTAGGCATTGAGCGCATCGAAGCTCTCGAAGGACGGTATGGGAACCAGAAAGTTTCGGCGCATGTATCCCACCAGTCCCTCCACCTTACCCTTGTCGTTGCCCTTGCCGGGGCGGCCGAACCGGTCCTCGAACAGTTAGTGAGACTGGAGCTCGGTGAAGGCGCGGGTGCGCTGGCGCCGGCCGTCGCCCAGGATCCGGGCAACAGCCAGCTTGGTATTGTCGTAGAGGATGCTCCGGGGCACTCCGCCTAGGAAGGCGAACGCCGAGACGTGGCCGTCCAGGAAAGCCTCGGTGGTCTCGGCGGGGTAGGTTTTTACGAAGCAGCCGTCGCTGTGGGGCAGGTCGATGACGAAGCAGTGGGCCTTGCGCTCCACGCCGCCAATGACCACCAGGGCCTCGCCGAAGTCGCACTGGGCGTGTCCCGGCGCATGGGACAGTGGCACGAACATCTCCCTGGTCTGACGGCGATTCTCTCTTGCGTAGTCCTTGACCGTGGTATATCCGCCGTCGAAACCGTACTCGTCCCTGAGGCGCTCGAAGATGCGCTTGGCCGTGTGGCGCTGCTTCCTGGGACGCCTGAGGTCGTCCTCCAGGACCCGGTCGATGACGCCGGTGTAGGGCTCCAGCTTGGGACGCCGGGGCGGGATCTGTCTCCGGTACCCCGGCGGCACGGAGTACGCGAGCATCTTGCGCACGGTGTCCCGGTGCAGGCCAAACGTCCGGGCTGCTTCCCGCATGCTCATCCCATCCACCATCACCGCCCTTCGGACCCGCAGATATACGTCCACTCTGTACATCCGTCGCACCATCCATGGGGTCGGCTACAACCCTATGAATGATGGCAGGCGGTACACTATTAGGTCGCCGATACTCAGCAATCTTCCGCCCGCATGGCCCACTTTATCTCCGCCGTTTACACAGCCGGTCGGGTGCGACCCGAAAGGGGCTACTGGGGGTACCGGCGTCGGTTCGTGGCCTGGGATGGCGATGCCGGCGTCCCCTGGCTGCCGGGTGCACCGGTGGATGTCGCCCGGTACCTCACGGCCCTGGTGGGGCGGGGAGTCGGGGTCGCCCATCGGGGCGCGCAGGACGCGGACTCGCCCGCCGAGTCCGAGGTCGTCCGGCTGACCCTGGCCGACGCCGCCTCGCCAGAACCGGCGGCCTGCCGTTCCGGCCCCGGCGCTGCTCGATGAACGCCATGGAGATCATCCTGGCGCCGGCCCGGTGTCCCAGGGAACGGGATCGTCCGGGCATGGAGAGCCCGGGGCGGGCTGTCCGGCGGAGCGTGGCGGACATCGCCCTGGTGCTGGTGCTGCGGGACTGCGGTCGGCGCCGCTCGGAGGCCGCCCTCCTCGTCGCTGCGGCGTCGGAAGAGGCTGGGGTCTCCGAAGATTGTGAAGGTCGCGGGGCGGGCCCGGCGACGCGGCCGACGCGCCGGTGGAAATGCTTTCGGGTCGGCGGGAGACCGAGGTTTATGCCGTGGTTCAGGCCGGACATGTCGATGCCGACCTCGAGTGCGGACCAGGGCCAGACGGTGTTGGAACGGAGGCGGTCCTCGATGTCCCGGCGGCCCTCGGGGAGGTGCCCGGTGCCGTAGGGCGCGACGGAGTCCGGGCGTCCCGCATGGGCGGCGATTCGCGCGGCTCCCTGGCGTGAACCGTGGAAGAGAATCACCTGGGCCAGGGGGTCGTTGTCGATGATGGAGAGGATGAGCCGGACCGCTGCCTGCTCGAGGTTTTCGTCGGGGTTTGCGGGGGGCAGATGGTAGAGTGTGGTGGGGTGCCGAGGGGCGCCGTTGTCGTCCTTGACGAAGGGCCTGACGGTCAGGTTTTCCAGGTGCTTTTCGGGGCTCTTGATCGTGGCCGCGGCGGCGATGTACTATACGGATCTGGGGTTGTCGGAAGCGCGAGTGCGGCGGTGGCGAGACGGCGGAACATGAAGGCCGCTTTTGAGCCGAGAACGTCCTCGTAGAAGTGGGCCTCGTCGGTGATTATGAGCCGGAGTTTTCGAAGGAAATCACGCTGGGTTGGGATGGTCGCGGTGCGGATCAGCTAGGCGTGCGCGATGTCCGGAGTCATCAGGCATATGGACGCCTGGGCGAGCATTTTTTCGCGCTGGTGCATGGGGGTGTCGCCGGTCACCTGCTGTATCGCGGAGGGCGGCAGGCCGGTGGTTTCGGCGGCGCGGCGCCAGCGCAGGAGCTGGTCGTTTGCCAGTGCCTTGGCCGGGTGGAACACCAGTATTTTTGCCCCGGGGTCGGCGGCCAGGAGGTCGAAGGTATGAAGCTGGAAGATGAGTGTTTTACCCGAGGCGGTCGGGGTTGCGACGACGATATTCTCGCCGGCTCGGGCCAGGTCGAGGGCCTTGCCCTGGTGATGCCAGACGGTGTCGAGGGGGTGGATGCGGGCGGCCCCGGAGGCGACCAGGTGGGCCGGGATCGGGACGGTCCGCTCGGGCTGGGCTGCGAGCTGGTGGCGGTCGATGGCGGCGCATGGGATGCACTTGGGCTCGGTCTGCGAGTTGGGGTTGGCGCGCTGCGCGGTGGGTGCGGCGCCGCACCGGCAGGTTTTTTGGCGGATCGGCGGTGTCGCGGGGTCCGGGGTTGTTTGTACCTAACATCCCGGATGCCACTTAGGGGGGCACAGCTACGAGTGGTCTATCGGAAGGTGTGTACCAGAAATCAACGATGCCACTTAGGGGGG
>CBDFLW010000003.1:0-49806 GCA_965249355.1 Dehalococcoidia bacterium | reverse complement strand
GGGCAATCGGTGGAGGCGCAAGACAGGGGCCAAAAAATTGCGGTGTGGCTGGGGATGGAGGATTCGAACCTCCGCTACCTGATCCAGAGTCAGGCGTCCTACATACGTGAGCGAGAGGCCAGAAGTTGCTAAACCCGGCGTTGTAGCCTGGTAGCAGGTTCGGTGGATGAATGGATACACTGGGCCGATGAATACATACACCCTGGCCCAAGAATTCTCGGATCATTGCTATAGCCGCGGGCTGAGGCCCAAGACACTGGAGTTCTACAAATGGGGCACCACCAAGCTAGTCAAGTGCTGTCCTACGATGCCAACGGATGCGGTCCAGGTCAACGTCGTCTTCGACGATCCGGCTCTGGGCCGGAGGTCTAGGGAGAACCTGGAGAGAGCCATTCGGGCATTCCTGGCCTGGGCGGAGGAGCGCCACGGCTGCCCCAACCCGCTTCGTGGGGTCAAGCGGATGCCGAAGACCAGGACCTTGCCTCGGGTCCTGAAGGCGAGTGAGGTCTCGGAGCTCTGGCGTGCCTGCGCCACCCCCCGTGAAAAGGCGATGATTGCCCTGCTCCTAGACACGGGGATACGGTTAGGCGAACTGACCGGAATTCGTTGGGAGGACGTGGGACCGGACTGCCTGCGGGTCGATGGCAAGACCGGGCCGAGGATCATCCCCGTCACGCCAGAAGTTCGAGAGATGCTCAAGGGCTTGGGAGACGCAGCACATATTTGGGTGAGCGGAAGCGGAAAAGGTCCTTTGAGCCGCTCAGCTGTGCAGATGACTATAAGAAGAATTTTCCAGCGCGCAGGACTGGATGGCCCGAAAATGGGGCCTCATATCCTCCGGCACACTTTCGCCACTCAATACATCAGCAGTGGCGGCAGCCTGCCGCATCTCCAGAAACTCCTAGGGCACACCAGCATTACCACGACTGAGATTTATCTGCATCTGACCGCTGAGGCACTGAGGGCGGACCACGCGATGCACAGTCCAGTACGCTGCGTGCTGGAGGGCAAGCACAGCTTTATGTCATAGATGGGAACGCCGTCCGTGCGCTGCTCAGACTCTATTTTCGAACGTTGAGGCTCCGGGACTTCAAACAGATTCAGCAATGTAGTCGTGCTTAACAGGCCATACTTCTGGATGCTTTGCCAACTGCCGCATTCAGCCATGTGAAAAAGTCGGGGGTATTTGGAAATAAGTTCCTCTTTAGTCGCCAATGTAATTCACCACGAACGTCGATCAATTATGCTCCTGGGGTTAAAACCAGTAGCTATGAGGGAAACCCTTGCACCTGACACCCGCTCAATTTCTTGGATGAAATTTATGGTGTCTGGGTGGAGTTGTTCGAATCGTTTGGCGTCTCGATTCTTGATCGTCAAATAATCTGAAAAAGTCAAGGCTATGTCGGTCGGACGATTCAACAACGACGCCTTTCGCAAGAGGCCCCAGTCGAATTCGCCGATGCGCCGCTCTCGGTCCGTAGTAGAAGTCCTTTCGGTACGCTCTAGTTCTTCCAGGGGAATCCCGGACCGTTCTGAGATCGCTTCGAGGGATATTTCTTGCGACATGGGTCCAGATGTACTGCCGTCCGGGCTCTCGACCCTAATGGGGTAGGTGCGACACACCATCACAACTCGTCTGACTTTGCCGGGAGGGATGCCAGCTTCAGCGAGGCAACCGGAGACAGTTGTATCACGCGACGTTACATAGGGATAGCTGCCATGATACAGGCTAAGTCCTGTACCCTGTGTGCCTTCTAGACAAACCCGACCGTTGGCCGCGAAGGTATCTTGCAAGACTTCCAGTGCGTTACACATGAAGGGCTCGAGGTCGGGAACGTCTTTTGCGAGCTTGGTTCTCCGATTCCGCTGCATAATTCTCCGAGAGGTAGCAGCACCAACACCCTGTCCCGTTGACCCTATACCCTTTACGAGGTCACTTTCGGTCGAGATGTCCTCTTCTATAATGACCATTGCTCCGCGATCGATTTTCAGACGCGTGGAGTCGACATTGCATTCCGATATCTCTTTCAACAGGGTGCCGACATTCAACACGGCGCCGGCTCCTATCAACAGACGAGGCCGGGCAGTCCTCCTGGTACCCGATGGAAGTTGATGATGAGTATACGGAACCGGGCGTTCAAATACCTTGTGTCCTGCATTGGGACCGCCTACTCGGACGAGCAGGTCGTAATCACTAGCGAGATAGGCTGCTATTTGTCCTTTCCCTTCGCTTCCATACTGGCCGCCGACTATCACATCAACCCAGCCAGCGCTTTCTTCGCCATAAAGGCGTAGGTGGGAAGCCACTCGAACGAGGACGTCTTCTTCTGTACAGCGGTTTGAATCTATGACGACGTCAGCGATCTCACTGAGACCGTCCACAAGGCTTTCAGTTCGATTTGACCGGACATCTTGATAGCTCAGGTGCTCCCCTTGGGACGAGGAGCCTTCCCGGCTTTCGTATCGTGAAGCTAAAACTTCCAATGGGGATGTCATATGGATATGCGTAACCGAAGGCCCGTACGCATCTCTGATCGCATCGATCTGTTCCTGAATCTTGACCGAGTCAACAACGACATTGGTACTGGTTGCTTCCCCTTGCAACAATTGGCGCAAACTGTCCAGTACCCATGCCCCTTTGGTACGTCGGTCGAGTTTATCTCCGAGGTCTTGGAGAGCAGCCCGACCAAACTCGTCTGACCCGGTCATCGTTGCTCTCAGTAAATCGCTGGTTCTCAGCAGTTTCATATTGAACCGGTCAGACAATCTGCCGGCCAACATGGACTTCCCAGAAGCGACAGGACCAGACAACAAAATTACGCGCCTATCCATAAATGGGCCGCCTTGAGCATGCGACGTAAGGTATCCCAATTTGAAGACCTATCAACTCGGAGCCAACGCTGAACTTAAAGTAAATCGAGCATCGGCTCCATAGTAGCAGTCTGAGCTACTTTGGTCATTATTTTAGGGAATTATATCTGGTTTTAACCATTCCGCCAAAAAGCGTGGTATAGTCACGCCAAACTAAATACACAACGCCCCAGCTACGACAAATAGCTAGGGCGTTGCTCGGAACACCTGAACGGTTTGAGGACCAAAGGCATCCGATGTGCACACTGGTATTTTACCAGCGTCGCCTTCCCCTAGCAATTACGCCTCCGTTCTGGTTTTCCGGGACGGAGGTTTTTGATGCCAGGGAGAAAACCGCGCCCGAAGACTCCTATCGGCCTAAAGTCTCATAGGGAGATTTTCCGGAACATGAAAGCTGGTAAGCCTTTTCAGCCCATTCGGACGAATTCCCGCGATGGCGGTAAGGGCAAGCCCAGCAACCCGAAGGGCTAGGGCCTCTGGACAGGATAGGCGGTGCAATCCTTGCACCGCTTATCTCTGTACAGGACCTCGGGGAAGGACACCTGTTCCCCGCACTCGGCGCAGTAGTAGGCCATCGGGAAGTCCAGTTCATCGCCGGGCTTGCCTTGGAAGAAAGCCTGTACCAGCTCCTCCGGCGTGGCGTCCGCCCTGGGGGGCAACGGCATTGTTGGTGGGCGGCCTCGTCGTTTTTTCTGTTCTGCCATGGCTGTCTCCTGTTAAGGTGCTACACCCAGCAACACCAGCGGGACCGCTGGCACTCCCCGCCCCTGGCGCAACACGTTCAGCAAATCGCGCTCGTAGTACGGGACGCCGGAGGACATATCTCGCTCAAGTTCTTTCAAAGAACAACGTCAAGAGGGACGATCTCTCCGTTGTTGACGTAGTTCCCGACTTGCCAGCAGAGCGATTCTTGCGGATGGAGAACCCGGACACACTCCCGAATCACAGGTTCCTGGCTTTCCAGGTAATCGCTTAGTGAAGTCTTGACTTCGTAATTCTTGCCCAAATTGTAAGGCGGCGACGTGACTACCAGTTTCATCGTTCCGTCCTGGAGTTTTGTCATGAACTCCGGATTGTCCTCGCACACCAGCGAGACATAGTTGCGCCCGGACTTGGACACTACCTCGGATTCTGCAACCATCAGAACGTCCTCGCATTGCGGGGTTGCTCTGGCCCTATCAGGGTTTCGTAGGTCATGCGTTTGCCCGCCGAATCTCGGGCAATCTGGCCCATGATCTCAGCCGTGTCCATCGGCCTTGCGTTGTGGCGACCCTCAAACTCGGTGGTGTACCTGGGCAGATGCTTGGCCGATATGTGGTGGAAAGTTCCGTCGATGGCCCGCTTGAACATAGCCCAATGGGATTCCAACCCGTTGGTGTGGGCCATTTCCCGCACGTACTCGCCCGCGCTGTGCTTGACCGTTTCGTGCTTGCGAGGGATACCCTGGTAGGCCGTCGCTTCGTCGGTGTAAACCGTCGCGTCTCCCGTGGTGTGGCGCATCACAAAGCCCTGGAGCGTGTCCTTGTCCGTGGATTCCACAACCTCGGTGCTGACCCGGCCAGTGGCCCTGTCTCTGACTCCGGCGACCGGGGTTTTCCCCACTGGCCCACGTCCGGCCTTCAACTTCTTGTCCGCGTGCTTGTTCCCCTCTTTTCCGCCGATATAGGTTTCGTCGGCTTCCACTGCAACGGCGAACTTGTCCTCGGCGCGGCCCCACATTCCCCGGATCCGGTGGCCCATGTACCAAGCGGCCTTCTGCCCAATGCCCAGGTCTCGGTGGAGTTTCATGGAACTCACGCCTTTCAGACTGGTAGCGTGCAGGTAGAAGGCGATGGCCCATTTGCTCAGTTCGATGTTGGAACTGTGCATCATGGTTCCGGTTTTGATGGAGAAGAACTTGCGGCAAGCCCGGCAACGGTAGGGTTGCGGCTTCCGGTTGGCGACTGTGGAGATGCGGGTGCTCTCACAGCCATCGTAGGGGCATACCGGGCCATCTGGCCAGCGTTGCTCAACGAACCACGCCTCGGCCTTTTCCTCGGTATCGAACTTCTTGATTGCGTCGATAAGGGTAATGCCCTTTCGGTAACTCTTGCCCGGCCGTGAACTCGCCATTTCCCGCCCCGTGTGTGCTGGATTTATGCGATTATTTTAACCATTGCAGGTTGGCTTGTCAAGCGGAAATGGTTAAAATCAGATATAATTCCCTTATTTTTCCTGCAAGCCGAGACCTTTCCGAAGCCCATGTTTCTTGACCCTAGCGGAGGGAAACGCACCACCACTGGAGCTGTGAATCCTGGCTTAGCTCAGTATGATTGCTATCGGTGCCAACCTTAGGAAGCACCCTGCCTCACCTGGGGAATTCTTATCATCCGGTCCCTACTCATAGAAACTCTGGGAACATGCCTACAGAACCGTCGCTACCCCACAACCGAGTGCAAATACCTTCTGACGGCTCTGGGCTACTCAGATTCTGTTAGCTGCACCCAAGCTGCATCCGAATAAACTCGCCCAAAAGCCACCATCCTTCGATTCCATTCGGCTCAGCCCACAAGCGGTCAAGACCTCTAGTGGCTTATGCCTGGGTCCTATTGCTTGCCTGCTTTTGAGATCGAGTTTATGGTATCATCGGCTCCCCGCTAAAGCTAACGACAACTCATAGTCAACCTTCTAGGGTCCCAATGCAAAACCGATATGTCGGAGATTTGGGAGACTTCGGCAAGTACGGCTTGCTCAGATGGTTATGTTTGCCTGGGAAAACGGCCGAGGATCAAACTCTATCACCATCGCTAGGCTGCCCTACGGTCGTGGACAATAACGGAAACAACCCCAGCGACGAAGGCTCGACGATTCCTCTTTGGCCACCTGAGGAAGCAAATTACAACCAATCCCTTACCGTTGGGGTCGTATGGTACCTGGTACCAGATGAAACCCATAACAGCGACGGGAAACATATTAGCTACTTAGATCCTTCGGCCTATAACCAAGAACGCTACCGAGATTGCGACCCAACCCTCTACGACACCCTTCGAGAGATAGTTCGGTCCAATAGAAGGAATGTATCCAGCATCCGGGACTGCCAAGTATTACCTTTGGGTACTCGGTTCTACGAAGCGGTATTGACCTTTAACCGCCCCGATGATCAGATCCCTTTTACCCGGGAGCACCGAGTTGCCCGGAGAAGGGCGTGGCTCAACGACGCTCTGAGATTTACTTCTGGCTGCGACGTTGTTTTCGTCGATCCTGACAATGGGTTCGAGGTAAAGGTCGGTCCTTACCAGCGACGCGGCCTCAAGTATGTCTTCTTTGACGAATTGTTACCCTATCTGGAGAGGAACCAGAGTTTGGTTATCTACCACCACATAGGGAGACAAGGCTCCGCCTGGGATCAAATTCGAGAGCGGATGACCCAAATAAATAGTAAGCTAGGGCGTGATGCATTTGCGTTGCTGTACCACCGAGGGAGTGCGAGGGCGTTTTTTATCGTGCCTGCCCCTCGGCACCGCATGAATCTCATCTCCAAGGCCAAAATGCTTATGCTGAGTCCGTGGTCGCGTCATTTCGAGCTTTTTGAAACACCCTTGAATGAGCCTCTTCAAAGGACCTAGTATTACAACGACGGTTCGCCAAAAGGGACCTTAAGCATCTCTTCATGGCTATCAGCCCATACGCTTGACAGCTTTGTGGTTTTGCGTTCCGCGAAGCGATTTCTGCCCAAATTGAGGAAGCGTCGTTGTAATACTAGCAGCCCGTCCGAGGATTATCTGGGCTGGATTCCGGGTGGGCCGGAATTAGCTGGAGACAGCCATCCTGGGTCGGTGCGGATTCGTGAATACCCGGAATTTCCAGCGGAACTCACCGGCTGCAAGCAGGGGAGACTCCCGGTTGGTTCCAGCCGGGCCTTTGTCCCTCACCCTGCCGGGGCACCCAGCACCATGCCGGAACAGCTTCAGTAGGACTGACCTATGTTTCCTAGAACACCTTGCGATAAGAACCTGAGTACCGAACAGATTTTAGGTTCCCCGGCCGGGTAGTCATGGTGCCGGAACCGGTTTTCAAACAAATTAGCAGTTGCACTGGGCAACGCTGACCCGATAGTTGATTGGTGGAAAACATGGCGGATCAAGAAAAAATAGTAACTCAGCATCCCCTGCTGTATCACATGGCTGAAGCGGGGGCATGGGAAAATATCCAGCGACATGGCTTGCTCAGTACGAGGGCGTTGCTAAGGCTGTTCGACGTGAGCGAGCCACAGCGATCCGCCATCGGGTCCGGGTACCGCAGGAGCCGCGAAGTCATCCGCCACAGCGACTACGGTTGTGCGGCTATCCGAGACCAGACTCCAATGCCTCCGGGCAAATTGGGCCTCGCTCTGACCGACATGGACCCTTCGGAATGGTACAAGCTGTTGAACGGAAAGGTGTTTTTCTGGTCGACCGAAAGTCGGCTGAAATCATTTTTGCAGGCCAGATCACACCGGGACAGGCCTCACGACGTACTCACTGTCTGCACTCGTTCGCTGGTCGAACAGCATGCAACCGAGATAACGCTATCTCCCATCAACTCTGGAACCGTTCGCGTGCCCACGCACAAACGGGGGTCGAACACCTTCCAAACGATAGCCGGTCATACTTGTAAGACAAAGCATGAATGTTTTGCCGAATTGGCGGTCGAAGGAAGCGTGCCCGACATGGAACGACATACTTTGTCGGTGGACCGGTGGATGGGCGCGACCCGACAGCAAAACATCTGGCAGCGCCAGCTATCGGCAACCGAAACCCCAACGTCAACAAGTCCGAGCGGAACCGGCGAATAGCTCCGCGAACAACACTATTTCAGTGAAACGCGCAAACAACAGGCGCGGATCAAAGCCAAAGCGATATTAAGACGACGTGCTTCCACGGTGTCGCCAAAACATGCCACTGGAGCGGAGTAACTGTGTACCACCGGCCTGATGACTGTCAGCAGTAAATTGGTCGGAGTGGGGACGTTACAGGAGCAGGAGGAGACAGCGTTGACGGTGCGCGCTATTCTTCCTCGCGATCGTCTGAAGTCCGTGAGCCTGCGCTGTCTCTGCTGCGCTTGAGGCGGTAGCTTTCGCTGTTCATTTCCAGGATGTGGACGTGGTGGGTGAGCCGGTCCAGCAGCGCTCCGGTGAGGCGCTCCGAGCCGAAGACCTCGGTCCACTCATCGAAGGGAAGGTTGGTGGGCACCAGGATGGACCCCCGCTCGTAGCGCTGGCTGAAGACCTCGAAGAGCAGTTCAGCGCCGGTCCTGTCCAATTTCGGTCAATCCCTAAGCCCGAATCCACCGAGGGAGGGCCTTGGGGACAGCCCTTGAGGAAGCCAGAGGGTGCTCCTCTGAATCTGGGATAATGGTTTTGGAACAGAAAACCGCCCGGAAACAAGGAGCACTCAATAGATGCTGCCACAGAACAATCCCGACCGTATACGCATCGCCTTTGACGACCACCGCCTGGTGGCCAATGCCGGCCTGCTCCTGCCGGCCATCCTCGCCCGGCACCTGGGCCTGCGGGAACTCGGCGCCATTGACACCACCAGCGAGCGAGTTCGAACGGGGCTGGACCGCGCCAAAGCAGAGGGTAAACGGCTCGGGCGCCCGCCCGCCCTAACGCCCGAGCAGGTGCAGGAGTGCCGGCGCATGTACGCGGGGACCCCTTCGATCCACCGGGTGGCCCGGATAATGAAGGTCTCCCAGGGCACGGTGAAGAGGGCACTCGAGCCTGATGCCGCCCCCGTCGCCGAGAGAAAATAGGAAATGTCCTATCCGGCGCCGTCTGATTAACTTCGGGACTGAGCGGGCGCAACCTCATTGCACTTGGGGCCAGTACATTGAATGTTTCCAACATTGAAAGGCTCCAACATTTTCCTCAATAAATTGCTTGTCGAAAAAGCCCTGCGGGTTGACTTTTAGAGTGCACGATAATTATGAACAGTGGCAACGCCGATGAACATTTGATGACAGCAGGCGCTTGCGAATTCGGGGGTCTGTGTCGATTGCCAGAGTCATTGACCCAGCGATTTACACGGTCATTGACCCACCCTGGGGCATGGTGATCTGAGTATTATCTGGTTGTGGTGGTCCGGTCAATCACCTCCTTCCCTGCCTGCGCCCAGCAGGGCACGGTGCGGCGACTGGCGTTCCCGGTAGCTGCTGCCCTCGATGACGATCTGGTAGCTGGCATTGGCCAGCCGGTCCAGGGCGCTGTTGCCCAGGATGGGGTCGTCGAAGAGACCCAGCCATTCGTCCACGGCACGATTGCTGGTGATGACGAAGCTGGACACCCGGTGCCGGTGGAGTATGAGCTCGTAGAGATCGGCGGACTGCTGGGCGGTGAGCCGGTGCAGGCCCAGGTCGTCGAGGATGAGCAGGTCGGGTGTCAGATAGGACCGGAAAGTGCGCTCCAGCGAATTGTCCACTCTGGCTTGGGCCATGGTCCTGAAGTAGTCGTCGGCGTGGCTGAAGCGGACGGTGTGCCCCGCCCTGACGGCGGAGTAGCCCAGGGCTTGGGCCAGGAAGCTCTTGCCGACACCCGCCGGGCCCACCAGCAAGACATGCTCGTGCCTTGCCAGGAATTCCAAGGAGAAGGCGGCGTCCAGCAGCCGCCGGTCCATGGTGATGGACACCGACCAGTCGAAGTCCTCCAATCGGCAGATCTCCTGGAAGCCGGCGCCCTGCAGCCGCATCTCGATGCGGCGGTGAGCGCGGCGGTTGACCTCGTCGCTGAGGATGATCTCCAGGAAGGAGGCGTAGTCCAGCTGCTCCCTGCGGGCCAGGGCGATGCGCTCGGGCAGGGTGGCGGCCATGGGCCCCAGCTGGAGCCGTTTGAGCAAAGGTGTGAGATCGTTTGCGCGGGTCATGGCAGTCTCCTCATGCCGTATGGCGGCGATATTTGTCAGAATGGGCGAAGACTGAGCCGGGCCGGGCGAAGCGGCCTGAGGTCAGCGGCATAGGCGGTTCGGGCATGGCCTCCTCCTCCAGGGCCTGGACCAGGATGCGTTCCAGCCGGCGTACGTCTATGAGGTCGACCTCCAGGGATCGGCGACAGGCGCCATCGAGACGCTTCGCCGTGTAGCGTTCCCCGAGACGGAGCAGCTTGTGTCCCTGCCTGACCTTGGCCCATGGCAGTGGACCGTCGAAGAGCCGCTCGGCGAAGATAGTCACCGCCGGTCCCAGTTCGGCCGCGCGGCGCTTGATATGGTCGGGCGCCCTGGTGGTGTAGGCGGAAGCCCGAATCCACCGATGGGAGGCGTGAAGGCTGGCAAATTGGGATGAGGGAGCCTACAAGGGAGAAAGCCTTGGCTCCATTGGGGCCGATGTGACACGGCAGAGGGTTTTCAGTAGCCGCACCGGCCCTGGAGAGCGGTCTATGGAGGCTGGGAATCGCGTGATAGTGAGACCGGACGCAGCAGGATGCACTCGCGGACCGGGCGGACGCGAGTTTGGAGGCGTTGGGTCGGTTGCGGATAGCGCCGTCAGGCTGGGAGTGGGATGGCTCGCAGTCGGGCCAGGGCGAGAGTGGCCTGCTCAGCCCAGGGCCAGCCCCGGGGAAGATGCAAAGTGAGTCTGCGCGCCGAGCGGGTAAGCCGTCCGGCCAGGGAGAAGAAGCGTCGCCGCAGGGTCTTGGTGGTCACCAGTTGCTCGCCCAGACCGATGCGCGCTGCCCAACGGGCCAGATTATGCGCCAGCACCTGGACGGCCAGCCAGGCGGCGTTGGCGGCGAAACGGCCTGACGGGAGATGATTGAGTCCCACGCCGTACTTGAGGTCTCGGATGGCATTCTCGACCTCGGCGTGGCGGCGATGGTCGGCCTCCAGCTCCAGGGTATCCCCGTCCCGGTCGGTGATGAAGCCGTGATAGCTGTAGCTGGCGAATAGGGCCAGCTGGGAACCGGGAGTGGGCTTCACCCGCCGGACGATGAGCCGCACCGGCGCGGCATCGGGCTTGCTCCTGAAGGGAGTGTAAGCGGTCTCGGCCACGTCGGCGGCGCCGTCCATCCAGTAAGGGATGGGCCTCCAGTCCGCCTCGGGTATGGCTTCAATGAGATTGCGCAGGCTGGCACGCTGGCGGATGGTGATGGAGAAGCGGACCTTCGTCTTGCGACAGACGGCGACCACGGCGTGGGTGTAGAAGCCGCTGTCGGCCCGCACCGTGAGTTGCCCCTTAGCCCCAGCATGGCGCACCCGTCCCACGGTCTCCCGCAGGAAGTGGGCGGCGCCCCGAGCGGTGTTGGCGCGGCCCTCGCGCAGCCGGGACATCAGCACGTCGCCGGTTCCGGCGGCCACGGCCAGCAGCGGGTGATAGCCTCGCTTGCCAGTGTAGCCATGGTGTCGCGCCCCCTCCTTGGCCAGCCCGTAGGTCTCGCAGATGGTGGAGTCCAGGTCGATGGTCAGCGGCCCGTTGCCGGGTCCGGCACCGGCGGCCCAGGCCCGGGCCAGCAGCTCCCGGCTCACCCGGTCCAGCTGGCGGACATGGCCCCACCGGAAGCTGCGCAGGAACGTCCCCAGAGTGGAGGGCGCTTTGACCGTGCACCCCAGCACCGAGGAGGTCCGCCCCGCACGCAGCGCATCGGCGTCGTCAATGCAGTCGCCGCCCGCCAGCGCCGAGGCCACCAGCGTCAGCATCTTGTCTCCCGCGTTCGCCCGCCCCGGCGCATCCCCGAGGTCGAGGTGACGGTCAACGAGTTCACGCAGGCCCACGTGCTGGGCCAGAGTGGCCGGAAGGAGCAGCCCAGCATTGTTGACTAGGCGGTGGTCGTCGAAGGCTATTTGGATGCGGTCGGGGTGCTCAAGTGGTAGCATCTGTTGGGTGCTCCTTGTTTCTGGTCGGTTTCCTTTCTCGAAAACCATTATCCCAGATGCAAAGGAGCACTTTCTTACCCCTTCACCACGCCGCGACCCTCATCCCTTCGGTGGATTGGGGGGAAAGCTCAGCGGGATAATCCTCGGGATCGGTGGCGCGGCCACCCTTGGGCTGACGGACGTGGGCCTTGATCAGCCTGCCCCGGTGGTAAATGTGCACCAGCTTGCTGTCGACTCGGATCTCCACCCGCTGGCCGGGAGGGCACAGTGCGGACGGCACCGAGTACAGGGCCTGCAGGCATTGGACGTGATGATCGGGATGCACCATGGCATTGCGCCAGTCTGCGATCTCGTAGGGCTCTCCGTCCCAGGGGATCAGGGCTTGGCGTTCCTCGTCCTGGAAAACCAGCAATGGTTTCCTGTGGGTGGTGCCGTGAATGCGGAGCCCCGCGACATCGCGGCACCAGCGCTGCGCTTCTGATCGGAGGTGTGGCAGGCCCTTGAAACTGCCGCCCTTGAAGAGGCGCTCCCGGACGTACTGGACGCCCCGCTCCACCTTGGGCTTGTCCTTGGGATGCCTCACTCTGGCCGCGTCGGCGATAAAGCCGCGGCGCTGGGAGTATTCCAGGAATCCCCGGGTGAAGACGGGATGCAATGCGTCCGCTCCCGCCACCGCCGCCGGGAAATTGTCGATGACCAAGTAGCGAGGGATGCCGCCGAAGAAGGTCCAAGCCGATTCCAGGCCAGCGATGACGTCCTCCAGCTTCTGGCCAAAGGTGGGCCAGACGAAGCAGTGCCGCGAGTATCCCAGCACCACGATCAGCGCCCACACCGCGCGGCGGCGTCCCGTGTCAGGGTCGTGGATCAGACCCAGCCGGCCGAAGTCCACCTCCGCCACCTCGCCAGGCGGGGTGTCCTCCATCCGCACCGTGGTCCTGCTGCGCCTGCTCCAGTTTCGTTTCTGGATGAAGCGCCGCAGCGACTGGTACGACACCGCGCAGCCGCGACCCAACAGCAACTCGTGAATGCGGGTCAACTGCAGCCGGTCGCCGGTGAGCCACTGGTAGACCTGGTCAGCCCACGGGGCAAGCAGGTCCTCGCTGGGCGTCTCCGCCTGACGCGGGCCGGGCTGGCCGATGACCGCCAACCGGCAGAGCTGATCATCGGTGGGAACGGGCCCGTCCCTGGCAATGCCCTCGGCTTTCGCCGCAGTCAGGTACTTGCGCACCGTGTTCCGGGACAGGCCGGTGCCTGATGCGATCCGGCGGTATCCTTCCCCGGCCTGCCAGCGCCGGATGATTTCCTGTATCTCCACTCTGGTAACCTCCCGGTACGCCATCGCCACACCTCAATCTCTCAAGTGCAACAATGGTCGCCCCTCCGGCTCCCAGGGTGGGTCATAGACCCTGTCAATCAGGGGTCAATGACCTTGTCAATTTTCCGGTTTACCGGGTCAAAGATCCTGGTAATTCACAGTCTGCATCGGAAAATGGAATCAGGGCCTAGTTGCGATTGACGAACAGTATCCGGTGACAACGCCGGCGCAACCGACCCTCTACTTTGCCTGAAAAGAGGCACATTTCAGTCAGATTTGCTATCTTCAAGCCTGCGAAGCGGGAAGGCCGCAACCTAACGCCCCTTCGATCCCCCGACTTTTTGACTCATTTATGGAACTTCATCCATGCAGCCTGTCAGTGCCGAACCCTTCTACTTCACCGCCGAACAGGTGCGCCAAATCATTGTGGCCGCCCCAGCCGGTCCCCGACGCCTGCTGATTCTGTGGCTGTGGCGCACCGGAATGCGCATCTCGGAGACTCTGACCGTGCGCGGTGAAGACATCCGCACCGAGGAAGGCCGGTTGCAGGTCTTGGTGAGGAACCCGAAAGGTGGGCCGTCCCGGTGGCGGATCGTCCCGTTGCACCGCGAGCTGGGCGCGGCGCTGGGCGCTGTGGGCCTGGGCGCAAGTGAAAAGCTGTTCAAGTTCTCCGCTTCGACTGCGGAAAGGACTATTCACAAGGCCATCGCAGAAAGTGGTGAGAGGCCGCGCGGCTAGGCCAAGCGGAAAACCGCCTCGGCCCATTCCCTGCGCCACAGCGCCGCCCGCCATTGGCTCGCCCAGGGCGTCCCGGTCAACCAAGTCGCGCAGTGGCTTGGTCATCGGAATCCCCAAGTAACCCTGGCGATCTATGAACGCCTCGCGGCTGACGATGCCGGCGTGATGGACACGGTTGAATAGGGCTTTCGTACCTAGGACGGTCCCTATGTTGGAGGACGGCGGAGCATGGCTACCATCCTCGCCCCTCCTGTGTCTCTTAAATGTCCAGAGGACTTATGTTTCAGCCCACCGCTACACCAGGTCAGTATCTCGAAGGTCGCGTCGTCGGGGCCGAGGAGCAGCGATTCTTCGCCGTCGTCATGCCGTTACTCGCTCATTCTCCTCATGTTCTCGAAATCCAGCATCCTAGCCCATTCTCCAAAGTCCTGGTTCTCGTAGGCCCGCTCCTCATATTTATCGTGCACTCTAAAAGCCAACCCGCAAGGCTTTTTCGACAAGCAAAATCCCGCTCAGTCCCGTAGCTAAATGTGTATAACAGTAATTAAACCCAATGTGGATTCGGGCGCCGCACACGGCGTCTGTTGCATTTTGCTGGGTAGGGGCCTGTGATATCACGCGACGAGAATCGCGAAAAGTGGAACGTGTGCGGTTAGTTCACACAGTTCCACTTAGGGCGGAGGGTGAGATGCCAACCAAGAAGCCCGACAATCCGATGGACGGGCGAATTGCCATTATGGATTTGTTCGATTAGGTACCCAACAAAATACAACAGAACCGTATCGGCCATCGACGCTGGAACCCTCAGATTATCGTCCCTCCGCCGGCTTCTGGGGACACCATCTGGTCCCCTTCCAGTTCTTGGAAAACCTTACGGAGGAGTTGTCTGGGATAACTGCATTGCGTCGTCTAGATGCGCTGTCTATCCAGCCGGCAACGGCACTGGGCGATTCACTCCAGCGGTAGACCTCGGCAAAGCCGCATTCAACGTTGTAGTGGAGCCGTGGGGGTGTGATGTATTCGTTGTAGTCATCCTGATCATAGGAGGGATGTGTTGGAAGAAAAATACCCAGCAGCCCCGATCTATGATTGGCCTCAGTTTGACGGACCGTCGCAGCTATCTCCCAGTCGACGTGCTTCCTTCGCCAGGTGTCCTTTCCTATGAGCACCACGGTGACAGTTGAATCCCTCAGGTATTCGTCCCGGATCCGCCTGGCTACTTCGTCAGTGTCGAGACCCTTCGGGATGTCCCCCAGCTTTACGGATCTGGAGTCCATGATGTTGTACACGTCGGCGAACAGCTTTTCGAACTGGTTGCGATATCCCTGGTCATTTTCGTGATGATAGCTGACGAAAACCTTATGGCGACGCGTTCGTTGCATCCGTTCCCTCTGTCAACAGTTCCGGCACGCCTGCGACCTCGGCGAAGAGGCCGGCGTACTGGTCAAGTTGCTGCCTGATGTTGTTGAGAGCTTCGAAGAATTTGCTCCGATCTGGCCAATCCTTCTCGTGTCCATCCGGGTTCATTCGTTCCCAGGCCTGCAGCCGTGGGTGCCATTCAGTAAGAAGAGGACGCAGTACCAAGTTGAGCATCGAGACGGCGAGGTATCCGAAGGATAGTTCCCTTCCCCCTCGGGGTCTGGCGACCGATGGACCATAGCTCCGCAAGATTGCCCTCGTAGTTTCGAACAGGGAGTAGATGGAGTTGAGGGATTCCCGAGTTGGGCTTTCCTTGATTGAGAACATACCCAGCGGGGTGCGAGTCACCATCTCCACGTACAGTTCCCAAGCCGCGCGTATCTCGGATTCGTCTGGTTCCCATGTCCCTTGGATACCGCCGATTCCTGGCACCTTGAGGTCGAGCTTAACGTTGACCAGATGCGGCATCTATTTCCCTCTGCCAATGGGGTCTGCCTTGAGGTCGAGTGCTCTCTTCACCGTGCCTTGGGACACTCCCAATATCCGGGCCACCCGGCGGATCGAAGGGGTCTCCGCGTACATGCGTCGGCACTCCTGCACCTGCCCGGGCGTTAGGGTGGGCGGGCGCCCAAGCCTCTTACCCTCTGCTTTGGCGCGGTCCAGCCCCGCTTTTACTCGCTCGCTGGTGGCGTCCACCTGGTAAGCACCGTTGGCCATCATCATCCGCCGGAAGTACTTCGCCGCGGCGCTGTCGTCGGCGGTATTGATTTCTTCCTTGATGGCGATGATGCCTATCTTCTGCTGAGTGAGCTCCGCCTGGATCCGCACCCCATCATCGAAGTGTCGGCTGAACCGGTCCAGCCAGGCGACGACGATGGTGTCGTTGGGACGCACGCCGGCCATCAGTTCGTTCTAGGCGGGGCGGGACATGGAGCTGCCGGTCATCTCGTCGGCGAATATGTGCTCCTCCCGAATGCCGTACTCCTGGAGGATGCGGAGCTGCGTCTCGAGGTTCCGGGTAATTTCGTCGGTCTTGCTGACCCGGGCGCAGCCGTAGGTGGCGGGGATCATGAGGTCAACCTCGCACAAGACCCAGTACGGTGAGCCGACGTAATCGAGGGGGTCCGCGGAGGGTCAAAGTGTCGTGTAAGGGGGGGCCAGTCCCGCCCAGGTGCGGTTTTTACTCACGGAAGGGTGTACTCGAATTTTGAACTGCGCCTAAACTATCGCCCCTCATTTTGCTTCCTGACGGCCTATCTGAGGGGGTGTACTGATAGTCTGGAAAATCGGCTGACCCCCCCTATAGGGGGGGTTGTCTAAAGGAGGAGGTACGAAATTGTGTCTGAATCGTGTCATGAAATTTCGATGCCTTTTTCGCCCGGTGACGGTGTGCCCGGGACTCTCGCAGCCCCATGTCTACCATTCCCTCCTGCCGCAGTGAGGGCAGGGTCTCCGCACCGCTCGCCGCCATTCCACGCCACCGGTGGCGCTGACCTCCTGCCGGCAGTGGAGGCAGTGGCCGCGGTAATCGTTGTGGTCGTGCAGGTCCTCGGCGACGAGCTCCAGGCAGTCGTCGCAGCCGGACACCTGGGCCGGGTCGTCGGTGATGATCGCCGTCCAGCTATCATTGCCGCACAGTGGGCGGTCGCCTGGGGCGTAGTGGACGGCAACGCTCAGCTCCTCGATGGTGGTCATGATTCCCCCTTGCTGTCAGTGTGTTGTGATCTTCGAGTTGACGGGCTTGGGTTCCGCCGCCTCGCACTTGCCGGTGTGGACCTGTCGGCAACGCGGGCAGGGGCCCGGGTGTTTCTCTTCCAGGTGGCGGCGGTAGGCCGCCCGATCGGCGAGCTGGACTGGACACAGCCAGCATTTGATCAGCATCTCCATCTCCCTCATCAACAGCATGAGCAGGCCGACGTCGAATCGGCCAGCTCTTCGCGCCGATCGGACGGTGAGGCGCACAGCCACCGCGACCCTGGCACAGCAGCCCGATCGCGTGCCGACCGCCTAATCGGACATTTTCGCTGACCAATTGGGCGGACATTTTCGCTGGACATCAACACCCTTGACACCAGGAATGACAGTTGCTGAGAAGCGAGGTGTTCAGGGCACTGACTGGCACCCGTGAAAATCATCCTGCCGTTTCAAACGTGACTGAGTACTAGTACCGTTTCCAGATGGTCTTGTCGATACTGGAAAGTCACCTCCAACTCCGGATTCCCGCGCAAGCGGGAATGACGGGCAGGTGAAACGGGTATTCGGTATAAGGCATATTCAAATGGAAACGGTACTAGTACCGAGTCAAACTGGTAATATCAGACAGGTATTTTGTTAAAAGGTGATGCTATCGTTGGAAGGGAAACTGTGTTGGGTGAGGTGTGGCGGTCATGGTTTTGGAAAAGTATGAGGTTCAGCTGTCCTCGCAGGAGAAGGGGCAGCTGCGCAGGATGATCCGGTCGGGAAGGAGTTCGGCCCAGGCGATCACCCGGGCCCGCATTCTGCTCAAGATAGACGAGGGCTGGACCGCCGCCCAGGTAGCCGCCGCTCTGGACGTCTCGGAGCGCACGGTGTTCCGCGCCAAGCGGCGGTACGCCGAGGAGGGATTGGACGAGGTGCTGCGGCGCCGCAACCAGGTCAACCGTTACCGGAAGCTGGATGACCGGGCCGAGGCGCACCTGATAGCCTTGGCCTGCACCCCGGCTCCCGAAGGCCACGACCACTGGACTTTGCGCGCCTTGGCGGGCAAGACGGTTGAACTGGGTCTGGTGGAGTCGTTGTCCCACGAGACGGTGCGGCTGCGGCTGAAAAAAAGGCTCTCAAGCCGTGGCGCAGGAAGCAGTGGTGCATCCCGAAAGTGAGCGCCGACTTCGTGGCCCACATGGAGGATGTGCTGGAACTTTACGCCGAGCCCTATGACCCTCAGAGACCGGTGGTCTGTTTCGATGAGACCTCCACCCAGTTGCTGGCCAACGTACGTCCATCCATTCCGCCAGCCCCGGGACGTCCCAAGGGGGAGGACTACGAATACCTGAGGAATGGGACCCGCAACCTGTTTCTCACCTGCGAGCCCCGCCGGGGCTGGCGCCATGTAGAGATAACCCAGCGGCGCACCATGCAGGACTTTGCCCACCAGATGCGCTGGCTGGTGGACGAGGCTTATCCCGAAGTCCCCGTGATCCGAGTGGTCTTGGACAATTTGAACACCCACAGAATGGCGTCTCTGTATGAGAGCTTCCCGCCGGCAGAGGCCAGGCGTATTGCTAAGCGGCTGGAGTTCCATCACACGCCCAAGCACGGGAGTTGGCTGAATATGGCGGAGATCGAGTTCAGCGTGCTGGCCCGGGCCTGCCTCAAAGGGCGAAACCCCCACGAGGAGGCGCTGCAGAGGAACATCAGCGTCTACGAGGCGGAGCGCAACGCGGCGGCAGCTACCATCAACTGGCGTTTCACCGCCAAAGACGCCAGAGCCAAACTCCGCCGTCTCTATCCTGACACTTCAGCCTTGACTCAGTACTAGGTTCTGTTGACATTTCGCTGTTGCGGGTCATTCCGGGGAAATAGCGACGAAGGATCCTGGACTTATCACTCCGATTCAAGGCCATTAGTGCTTTCCTGCACTTGGAATGACATGAAATGGACTTGCACATCGGTTACAAATGTAAATGTCAACAGAACCTAATACTACAGCAGCAGATTAAGAGCGGGTAGAATTGAGGCGTTCCAGCGGTGTTGAGGTGTGGCGGTGGTGGCGCGTGAGGATGAAGTGGCGGAGATGGTCCAGTGGTCTGAGGGGATCGAACGGGTACACGAACGCATTACGGGCTGGTTCCGGCGTCCGGAGCCGCGCCGGCGGGCATTGGACTATCTGAAAAGGCTGTTCAGCCCGGTCGAGCGCAAGAACGGCTGGCAACTTGCCGAGCAGGCGGGTGACTCCACCCCCGACGGGGTGCAGCGCCTGCTCTCCAGCTACCGCGGGGATGCTGACATGGTTCGCTGGGACTTGGAGAGCTATGTGGTGGAGCATCTGGCCGGTGCCCATGGGGTGCTGGTGGTGGACGAGACCGGATTCCTGAAGAAGGGGAAAAGTCCGCAGAGGTGCAGCGCCAGTACAGCGGCACAGCAGGGCGGATTGAGAACTGTCAGATCGGGGTATTCCTGGCCTACGCCTGCGGCAAGGGCAGGGCCCTTCTGGACCGGGAACTGTACCTGCCCCAGGTGTGGGCCGGTGATGTGGAGCGGCGATGGGAGGCCGGGGTACCGGAGGATGTCGTATTCCGGACCAAGCCCCAACTGGCCCAAGGGATGCTGGAGCGGGCGCTGGAATCAGGAGTCCCTTTCGGCTGGGTTACCGGGGATGAGGTCTACGGCAGCGACCGCAACCTGCGGTTGTGGCTGGAGCAGGAGGGGATTCCCCATGTGCTGGCCATCAAGAGCAACGAGAAACTGTGGGCTCTGACGGACAAGGGACCCTAACAGGTGAGAGCGGACCGGCTGACAGCCCAAGTCTCGAGGAAACAGACTGGGTCAGGTGCAGCGCGGGCGATGGAGCCAAGGGTCCCCGGCTATACGACTGGGCCACCGTGGAGATACGGCCCCTGGGGGAGCGGGGCAGGGTCACTGGCTGCTGGCCCGGCGCAGCATTGCCAAGCCTGATGAGCTGGCCTACTACGTGTGCTACGGCCCGTCCGGTACCGCAATGACGGAACTGGCGAGGGTGGTCGGCCGCCGCTGGGCCATAGAGGAATGCTTCGAGGAGGCCAAGGGACAGGTGGAACTGGACAAGTACGAGGTACGCCCTTGGGATGGCTGGTATCGCCACATTACCTTGGCGATGCTGGCCTACGCCTATCTGGCGGTGACCAGGTATCAGGCGTCGGCACAAGGATGCTCCGGAGAAAAGGGGCCGTCCCCGGCAGTGAAGCAGGGCTGATTCCTCTGACAGTCCCCGAGGTGCGCCGGCCGATCACCCGGTTGATATGGATGGTACACCACTCGGCTGACTTTGTTCTGTCGTGGTCCCAATGGAGACGGAGGCATCAGGCCAGAGCCCAGCAGTCTCATTACCAAAAGCGGCTATCGCTACTGGCAACAGTAGTGCTGCTGTAGTACTAATTGGTCTTGACCACCGTGCCGTCGTCCTCAATGCGGATCCCGACGACGGGAGCGACCTTTTCATTGAAGATGTCGATAATGGGGTGGTCCAAGTCGCCCACGCGATTGATCCAGCCGGGGAGGACGTTTTCCAAAACCGCCTTATCACTCTGTGCCTGCAACTCGTCGGAGAATTCGACGACGATCATGCCCTCGTTGACGTTCTTGGGAACGCCAACCTCGTTTTGAATAGCGGCCAGACGGAGAGCTTCCAGCTCCTGCTTTGCTCCCTCTTCCAAGAAAATCTGCTGTAGGTCATTGGGCAGTTCGGCCCAAATGTCTTTGTTGATGACAACGTTGTCATTGAAAAGACTGATCAAGGGCCCATTCATGTATTTAGTTACTTCGTACCAGCGCTGCCCGTAGGCGGGGTCGGCGCCAGTAACGCCGCAATCCAGAATGCCCCGCTCCAGAGCGGTGTAAACCTCGGCAAAGGTCACAAACTGGGCGTCTGCCCCCATCCCTTCAATCCAGTCGGAGATGGCCGCGCCGTGGCTGCGGGTCTTCTTGCCCTTAAAATCATCCAGCGAATTGAGCGGCTCATTACAAAAGAAGAACTGGTCAATGCCCACGTACCAGTTATGCATGATGATGAAGGAACCGCCACTCTCTTCGATGACCATTCGCTCCAGATCTGGAGTTAAAGCGGTTGTGACATCGTATTGGGATATATGGTCGGGGAACATTCCCCAAAGGCTCTGGATTTCAAGGGCCGGCACTTCACCGGCTACGAAGCCGGTGTAAATTTCGGTCATGCCCAAGACGCCATCGGCGATCAGGGTCATGTTGTCGGTGCCGGGAATGCCCAGCTCCGGATACGACGTCAGATTGACAATCAGTTGTCCATCGGTACGTTCTTTCAGGTTGGGAATGAAGTAGCTCTCGACGAGCTTACAAGGCAACAGAGAACGATTCACGCAGGAATACTGGACTTCGTACTTGTCGCCAGAGGTGGTCAGAGGGGTTGGATTAGTCAGGTTGGCCTTTTCCAGCATCTTTTGGTAGTAATCAGACTCGTAAATCCACTCGTGCCGTTCCAGCGAGTCCAATGGAACGCTGTTGTCCTCAATGCTGCCCAAACCCTCCCCTGGGGCCGGGCCGACCAACTGGCTCAGGTCGCCAGCGTAGATTGCGCCAGGGCCGCCGGCCAGTTTGGCCGCCACCGCTACCAAATCCCCGTCTCCGGACATCGCCTCTTCTTCCATTTGCTCTGCTGGCGTTGCCGTAGGTTCGGCCATCGCTTGGGTTGGCGCGGTGGTTGCGGTGGGCACTGGGGCCTCCGTCGGCGGCTCGGCGGCTTGTCCGCAGGCGGCCAACGTCAGAAGCAACACAGTGGACAGGATAAGGAACAACGGCAATCCTATTATGCTCTTCATCAAGACCCTCCGAAAATTTGACCCCAATCCCTTACTGGACTCCTGGGCAGAAACCTCCGTGAGTCTCAAATCCAGCGTTTGACTCTGGAACTTGCCTGAATCTCATATTTGATCGCTAAATACGCTGATCCTATGAAAACGGCATCGTCAAATTGTAAGTGAACGTTTTTACGATTGTCAATCGTAAATAACTCGCGCAAAATTGCGGACTGTATCTAATTTATGGAGATAATTCGTAAATTATAGAACAATGACGCCTGCATTAGTACTACAGCCGCACTAACGCTAACTCGGTGCTTTCGGTCTCACATTCCTCTCGGTTTCATTGAGAGCACTGAGGTGGACCCGGAAAACTGGACAGCTGGTTAAGTGGGAATCCTGCTCCTAAACTGAGGACAGCGACGGCTGTCGAGGAGGAGCGGGAAATGTCCAGAGAGCGGAGAAAGCACAGCCCGGCCTTCAAGGCCAAGGTTGCACTGGAGGCAATGAAGGGCGAGCAGACGGTGGCCGAGTTGGCCGTCCGGTTCGAGGTCCACCCCAACCAGATTCAGACTTGGAAGAAGGCCTTAGTGGATGGCGCGGCCGCCATCTTCGACCAGGGCAATGGGACCAATAAGGGCAAGGAGCAGAAGAACAAGAACAACGACGCCTTGGTGGCTCGCCTGTACCAGCAGATCGGCCAGCTCAAGGTGGAGCGGGATTTCTTGGAGGAAAGGTCCGGTCCATGACCCCAGCACAGCGGCGTGAACTGATCGACCGGCAACATCGGCACCTGTCCATAGTGCGGCAGTGCCAGTTGATGGGTGTCAGCCGCTCCAGCCTCTACTACCGTCCCAAGGGGACACCCCCGGGGGACCTGTCCCTGATGCAGGCCATGGACCGCCAGTACCTGGAAACCCCTTTCTACGGTTCCAGGCGGATGAAGGCTTTGCTGGACCGGCAAGGCCTGCCGGTAAGCCGGAAGCGGGTGCAGCGGCTCATGAGACTGATGGGACTGCGGGCTATCTACCGGCAGCCTCGCACCAGCCAACCAGCGGCGGGACGCTGGGTCTATCCCTACCTGCTGAGGGATCTGACGATCACCCGGGCGAACCAAGTGTGGGCGGCCGACATCACCTACCTGCCCATGGCCCGGGGATTCCTGTACCTGGTGGCCATCATGGACTGGCACAGCCGGTACGTGGTGGCCTGGGGATTGTCCAACACTCTGGAGGCCGGCTTTTGTGCCGAGGCCCTGACCGAGGCCCTCGGCCAAGGAAGGCCCGACGTATTCAACACCGACCAGGGAAGCCGGTTCACCAGCCGCGAGTTCACGCAGATACTCCAGGATCACTCGGTGAAGATCAGCATGGATGGCAGGGGCAGGTACCAGGACAACATACTTGTCGAGCGGCTATGGAGGACGGTGAAGTACGAGGAGGTCTACCTGAAGGCCTACGCTAACGGCCTTGAGGCCCGCCGAGGGCTGCGAGAGTACTTCCGGTTCTACAACCACCGGAGGCCGCATCAGGCCCTGGGCTACCGTACGCCGGCGGAGGTCTTCCACTGCGAGCCTGTAGAAGAGGAACTGAAGGAAAGGAGGTGCCCGGACCAACCGGTCTTGGTATCATACGGAGGAGTGCAGGAGTCCCACTTAATTGTGGCTTAATCCTGTCCAACCGATGGGGTCCACCTCAGTTTCCAGCCACCGCTTGGTCAACCAGTGGGCGCTTTGGAACGAACGGCCGTGTCGGATTGGACCCAGGACCTGGCGGTCGGGGGGGAGTTGTTGCTGCTGACACTGACGGCCGCGTCGGGGTACCTGTCAGGGTTCTCGTGTGTGGCTCCTGGTCGGTGAAAGGTTGGCCGGATGCCTGCACCGGTTCTGCCCTGTGTGCTGCAGGTGCACTGCGGGTCCTCTGGCGTTGGCCAGCCCATCCAGGGCGCTGTGCTCTGGATGGGGTCCTCGAAGAGACCCAGCCACTCGTCAACGGCCCGGTTGCTGGTGATGACGAAGCTGGACACCCCGTGCCGGTGGAGTATGAGATTATGAAGATCGGCGGACTGCTGGGCGATGAACCGGTGCAGGCCCAGGTCGCCTAGGATCAGCAGGTCAGGGGACAGGAAGGACTTGCAGGTCCGGTTAAGGAAGTTGTCGACTCTGGCTTGGGCCATTGTCCTGAAGTAGTCGTCGGCATGAATGAAGCGGACAGTGTGTCCAGACCTGACGGCAGGGTAGCCCAGGGCCTGGGCCAGGAAAACTCTTGCCCACTCCCGCCGGACCTACCAGTAGCACATGCTCGTGCTTTGAGAGGAATTCCAGCGAGAAGGCGGCGTCCAGCAGCCGGCGATCAAGGGTGATTGACGCTGACCCCCGAAATCTTCGATTAATCACACAGGGCGTCAGCCGAACCTGACTCCTCCACCAACAATGCGGCAGCACCGCACCGACTCCAGCCCGCAAAGAAGTTGCCTCGCTATGTCTGCGGCCTTCTCAGCCAGCCGCTGTTCATACGCAAACAGCATCCCAATTACAGTGCCGCTATGGGCAATGTTCACCCCGACTGCATCTGCTTCCTTCGAGAGTTTCACCACCGCGTCGAAGTGGTCGTTGGGCAGCAATTGCTGGTTGGCGACGGCGCTCAGGGTAGCCCCACGCCCGATCAGAATGGGGTCGCGGCAGCGAATACCATCCTCTATAAGGGAAACTGCCTTGCCCATTTCGGGGGCCAGTCGTTTCAACTCCGAAGCCCTGTCCACGCGGTTAAACTCCAGCGTGTCCACGCTGCCCGCGAAGTCCAGTACCACCACGTACATGGGCGGCGGCTGGCCCAAAGTGCGGGCCACCCTCCCTTCCCGATGATCGAATACGGAGACGCCGGGGAACATCACGCCGTCGCTGGGTTCGATGCTCAAAGCGATTTCCGCAATCTCCGCCGGCGAAAGCTCCTTGCCGCATGCTGATGCCGTGGCAACGATCGCCGCTGATACGTCGGCGGTGCTGCTCGCCATGCCCTTCCCGCGGGGCAGAGGCGAGTCCAGCCGCAGAAGCGCGTCGGTGCCGCTTTCTCCCAGAAACTCCAGCGTTGCCCGCACCGCCCTGCTCGCTTTGGGAGAGTCGGCTGGCCCATTTATTTCCCCATGCCCCGGCGAGAGCTCGACGACCGCAGTGCTGTACAGGTCAATGGGGCAGGTCACCATGCAGACGATGCCGTCCAGCATTCCCTGTGCGAGTTCGCCGCAGGTACCAGGTGCCGAAGCCGCGGCCCTTCGAACATTCGCTGGGACTGGCATTACGGCAGGGGCAGCTCGGCGCTGGCTAGAGGCACCGCGCCCAGGCTCTTCAGTTCCAGGGCGAGACCGGCGACCATCAGGTACACCCGGTCCGCCCGCGCCGCCAGGAGTTGGTTCACCCGCCCGAGGGCGTCCCGGTATCTGGCGCCGAGTGCCGACGGCGGCACCACTCCGAGGCCGACCTCGTTGCTGACCACTATCCAGGTGGCGTGCGACCGTTCGTAGACCTCCATCAGCGCCCTTGCAGCCTCCAGGATTTCGCGCTCGGCGGCGGGGTTTCCCTCCTTGCTGAGCAGGAGATTGCTTACCCACAGGGTGACGCAGTCCAGCAGGCATGTATCGTAGCCATCGAGGGCGGCCGGGAGCACCGATGCCAGGTGCAGCGATTCTTCCACCGTGCCCCACTCCGCGGGACGCTGGCTGCGGTGTGCAGCGATGCGGCGCCGCATGTCGTCGTCCAGGGCCTCCGCGGTGGCGACGTACATGACACGCTCCCCCTGTGCGGCCAGGCGTTCGGCGAAAGCGCTCTTACCCGACCGGGCGCCGCCGAGGACAAAGATCAATTGCTTAGGCAAGGCTATCCCTCCCGGCCATCACCAGCCGCAGCGCCTGCGCCAATTTCCGGTTATCCGGCATTGTACGGACACCGACGCGGATGTACTCCGGCAGACCGAAGGAGGCGCAGTCCCGGACACAGATGCGGTGCTCCTTGAGGAGTGTGCTCCGGATATGCTGGGCAAAGCCCACCCTCAGCAACAGGAAATTGGCCGATGCCGGGGCGCACTCAATCCCCAGGCTCCTCGCCGCTCCGACAAGGAACTCCTTGCCCTCGCGAACGACCTCCCGCCCTCTTGCCACGTGTGCCGGATCGGACAGGGCGGCGATGCCGGCGGCCTGCGCGGGTGCGTTGACGCTCCAACTGTACTGGAACCGCCTGATACGAGCCACGATGTCCTCCGGCGCCAGCAGGTAGCCCAGGCGCAGGCCGGTAAGTGCGTAGTCCTTGGTCATCGACCGCAACAGTACAGCATTCCCCATCGACAGTAGCCGGGTCGAGTCCCAGGACTCATCAACGAAAGAGACGTATGCCTCATCCAACACCAGCAGCCCGATTCCACGCAGAGCCTCGGCGATGCTTCTGACCTCGCTTTCCCGCAGGTAAACGCCCGTTGGATTGTTCGGGTTGCAGAGAAAAACAAGGGATGGGGAAAGCTCGGCAATATGATCAATGGCCCGCGATAGGTCCCACCCGAATTCCCCATCGCCAGCCCCGCCGTCCGGGGGCACGATGGCCACCGGCTCGACGCCCTCGGTACGGCAGGCAGCTGCATATTCGCCAAAGGTCGGTGCGAAAATTGCCGCCGCATCGTCGGGCCCAAGAAAAGCCCTGGCCAGCAGGTGGATCAGTTCGGTTGAGCCGTTTCCCGGCAGGACGTTGCCGGGACCGACGCCCAGGGACGCCCCGATGGCTCTCCGAAGCTCGAGACACTCCGGGTCGGGGTAGGCCGCCATGTTCACCCTCCGCGCGGCGTCCAGCGCCAAACGAGACGGACCGAGCGGGTTGATGCTGGCGCTGAAGTCGATCACTTCCTCAGGGCGCAGTCCGAGGGACTCCAACTCGGCGAAGTTGAGGCCGCCGTGCACCGGCCTTTTGTGCCTGTCTCCGGTCTCCACGCTGCTCACCCCACCGCCAGTGCCCGAAGGGCCAGGACTCCCACCGAAAGGGGCGCCCCTATGGAGGCCACCAGCAGCGCCACCCGCACGGACACGCCGATGTGCCGTGGAGCAGGTGCGTTCAGCCCGTCGCCGATGCGGTAATGCCCCGCCTTCTCTAGGGCCACACCCAGCAGGCCCGACATTGCGCCGATGGTCCAGCCGGCGTTGGGACTCGCCGTTAACCGCCGGCCTGCCCACAGCCAGCGCAGTCCCTGCCGCGCAGGTAGACGGCACAGAACGCCGGCCGCCACGATCAGGCCCGCACTCAGGCGCGCCGGGACCAGGTTGGTCAGGTCGTCCAGCCGGGCCGACGCCTTGCCCAAATATTCGTACTTTCCGCGATAACCTACCATGCTGTCCAGCGTATTCACTGCCCGGTAGGCGAATGCCCCGGGCAGACCCAGCAATGCGAAGGCCAGCCAGGGCCCGATGTAGCTGTCGGTCGTATTTTCGGCCACAGACTCGATGGCAGCCGCTGAAGCCAGGGACTGGTCCAGCGAAGTGGCGTCGCGGCTCACTAGGCTGCGCAGTCCATGGCGCGCATCGCCCATGCTGCCATCGTCCATGGCGTGCCGGACGCCGTTGGCGGCCTGTGCCAGCCCCTTGACCGCAAAGGTGGTATTGAGCAGCAGGGCAACGCCCACTAGATACGGGACTGGCCCAAGTTCCCGCAGGCCGTTGGCCGCGAGCCAAGCCAAGCCGCCAAAGAACGCTGGTACCGCCAACGCCATTCCGCCTCCCCAGGCGAGGGCCGCCCACTTGGATTCGGGCGACGGCCCCAAGCCCTCCAGCCACGAGACCAGCCTGCCCATCCATACCACGGGGTGCAGAGGCGTTGGCATTTCCCGCAACGCGAGGTCCAGCGCCAGCGCCAGCAACAACGCTCCTGCGTCAAGGTACCACTCTCCGGGAAACAAGCGCCATTCCATTTCGATACGCCGTGCCCCTCACCAAGACCAGCGATGGATTGGCTCAAGGAAGGTGCCGGATATCCCGAAGGCCAGGATTGCGGCGAGCACCAGCACCGTCGCCTCGGCCACCTCGTTCACGGCGCCGTAGACATCGCCGGTAACACCCCCCAGCAACTTGGACGCCCAGGCGCCGAGACCCAGGGCCACCGCGGTCGCTGCGGCGAACAGCGCCAGCCCGCCGGGTCCGGCCAGCGCGACGGTTGCAACCAGTACGACGACAAGGCCCGCCAGCAATTGCCAGCGCCCGCCGGAAGGCTGGAACGGGACGCCGATGCCCTGTGGCCTGGCATACGGAAAGAACTCCAGCACCAGCAGCATTCCCCATCGCGACAGGCTGGGAAACAGGATGAGCAGCCAGAACCGCCCCGCCGGGGGCAGCGCTGTAATAGCAGCAACCTTGAGCAGCAGCAGGGCCACCACCCCGACGACGGCGAAGGCGCCCACGTGGGAATCGCGCAGGATCGCCAGGCGCCTCTCGCGGTCGAAACCACCCAGCAGCGCATCGCAGCAGTCCATGAAACCGTCGAGGTGTATGGCGCGGGTCAGGACGACCATCGCCACGACAAGGATGGCTGCAGACAGCAACGGGGGAAATTGCCGGTACTCGTCGGTGAGGAGAGGGTACCCCCGGTGCATCAGCAGGTCCAGGCCTGCCAGGGCGAGACCCAGGAGCAGTCCCGCTGCGGGAAACCAGCCCCGGGCAGCGGCAAGGCCGCCGGCATCCCGGGGAGCCACCGGCAGTATCGTCAGAAACCCGAGGGCCGAGCGAAGTCCGTTCACGCGGCCGTCTCGTCCTCCGGTTCTCTGTCGGACACACCCGCTTCCGCGAAGGTTGCCATTTCAGACAGAGTGGCCGCGGCGGCCTCGACTATGGGCATCGCCAGAGCAGCTCCGGTGCCCTCGCCAAGCCG
Source organism: Dehalococcoidia bacterium (assembly GCA_965249355.1). Taxonomy (GTDB): domain Bacteria; phylum Chloroflexota; class Dehalococcoidia; order Lucifugimonadales; family UBA3495; genus VXOI01. The sequence continues at coordinate 21,246 of CBDFLW010000003.1, read as the reverse complement.
CATGCCCAGGTCGAAGAGCGGGTCGAGCTCGAGCGAAGCGAGCGCCGCCCGGTGGCCCCTCTCCGCCGAAACGTGAGAACCGATCATGTAGTCGCGGGTGGCGGGGCAGACAGCGCTGGCCACCAGGGCCGCGGCCCCGGAGATGAATCCGTCAACGACCACCGGCCGGCGCATCATCGCCGCGCCGAGAATCACGCCGGCCAGCACCCCGATCTCGAACCCGCCCACCTTCATCAGCAGGTCGATGCCATCCGAGGCGTCAGGCGAGTTGACTGCCAAGGCAGTGCGCACCACCCCGGCCTTGTGCCGCAGTTCCTCGGCATTGCGGCCGGTGCCTTCGCCCGTGGTCTCCTCCGGATCGAGGCCCGTAACAGCGGCGGTGACGGCGCTGGAGGCAGTGGTATTGCCAATGCCCATGTCGCCCGTTGCCAGCAGGTCAGCGCCCGAATCGATCACCTCCGCAGCCAGGTTGATCCCGGCCTCCAGGCACGCCACGGCCTGCTGCCGCGACATCGCCGGGCCCTGACTGATGTCGCCGGTGCCCCTGCCGATCCTGACGGAGCGGAGGTCGGGATGGTCCGGCAGGTCGGAGGCCACGCCCGCGTCCACTATCACCTGTCGTATCCCCAGGTGGCGGCTAATCACGCTGATGGCCGCGCCACCGGCCAGGAAGTTGAGCACCATCTGCGCTGTCACTTCCTGCGGGTAGCCCGTCACGCCCTGGGCCACCACGCCGTGGTCGCCCGCAGCGACAATTACGGCCTTACCGCCGATGAACGGCCTTTCCGTTCTGAAAATTCCCGCCAGCTTTATCGAGATCTGCTCCAGGCGTCCCAGGCTGCCGGGAGGCTTGGTCAGGTTTCCCTGCCTTTCTTCAGCGCGGGCCATGGCGGCAGAATCCGCCCGCTCTATTCGCTCGAGGGCCTGGGGAAGGGTGACCGAGTTTGCAGACATGGCAGAAATTTCTCCTAACCCTGATTCTGATCTTGCTGGGCTATGCCGATGGCCCGATGAGCCATACCTGGGGGCAACCGGTTGCCGGGTCCGTCTGGACCGTTGTCTCTACACCGAATACGCTCCTCAGGTTTCCGGGGGTAAGCACGTCGGAGGGTGTTCCCTCCGCTGAGATCACTCCCTCCGACATCAGCGTCAGCCGGTCGCAGTAGCGGCCCGCCAGAGACACGTCGTGCAGTGCCACGACGACCGCCACGTTGCGGCTGACCGCCTCGGCCCGCAGCGTCTCCATGGTCGAGAGCCGGTGTCGCAGGTCCAGGCTGGCCGACGGTTCGTCCAGCAGAACTATCCCGGCCTGCTGTGCCAGGGAGCGAGCCAGTATGACTCGCTGGCGTTCACCGCCCGATAGCCGGTCCAGTTGGCGGCGCTCGAACTGTACCGTGTCGGTCCGTGTCATTGCGTCCCGGGCAATGTCCCGGTCTTCCCTGCCTTCCAATTCGAACCTTCCCAGGTGAGCGTACCGCCCCATCAGCACCGTTTCCAAGGCAGTGAATGGGTGCATGGCATCGTGCTGCGGCATGAAGGCGATGCGCCGCGCCCGCTGGGCCGCGTTCAATCCCTTCAGGGGCGTGTCCGCCAGGTGCACCGCACCGGAGTCCGGGCGAATCAGCCCGGCCAACACCCGCAGCAGCGTGCTTTTGCCGGCGCCGTTGGGTCCTATGAGTCCCGCGATTTCGCCTGGGCGAGCCTCGAAGGACACGCCCCTGAGTACCGGGTTGCCGCCGAGGCTCACCGACACATCCCGCGCTGCAATTGCGGGGCTGCTGACTCCAGCAACCATCCGGTTATTCTCCGCCGTACGGCTCGAAGTCGGTGAACGTGACATCGGCGAAACGGTCAGAGAACATTATCTCCGCGGTTCTCTCGATTCCCCGCACGTTCCAGTGGGAAAGGGTGATGAAGCTGGGAGCATCCACAATGTGAACCTCTCCGTTAGCTATGGCGGGGACCGAGGCCAGCACCGGGTCCTTCAGCAAGTCGTCCCGCAGGGTAACGGCGCCATCACCTGCCTGGGGAATAATGATGAAGTCGGGGTTCATTGCGGCAATGGACTCAACACTGATTGTCTGGAATCCGTCAAGGCCATCGCGGGCTGCTGCATCCACACCACCGGCCGTCTCGACGATTGCGCTCCCTGTGGTGCCGCCGGCGGATACGCTGATGGAATCCGAGTATCGGGAAATTGAAATCACCGCCGGCCTGCTCTCATCGCCTGGCGGGGGAACGCGTTCGGCAACCAGTGCCAGCCTGTTTCTGATTTCAGCGACCAGCCCGAGGGCCCGCTCTTCCGTTCCGAACATATAGCCCATCAACAGAATGTTGGGGATATTCCCCTCTGCCGAGTTTTCCAGGGCCGGTCGAACCACGGGAACCCCAGCCTCCTTCACCAGATCGACGATGTCCTGCTTGGTGAATTTGGACACAATAAACAGGTCCGGGTTGGCCGCCAGAACATTCTCTGCGCCCTTCTCGAAAATAGGCAACTCTGAGGCCTGTTCGGTTATGTTGGAATAGGAATCGTTAGTGGCGAACTTGCCGATTGCGGCGATTCTCTCGGGAGCCACAAGAGCTATTACCATTTCGTCGTGCCCGAGGGAGTAAGTCAGTATGCGCTGCGGCGGCCCTTCCAGCGTGATACGTCCTTCGGACGTTTCGACCTCCCGCGGCCATCCGCGGTTCGACGGGTCTACGATGCCGGGCACCACTAGGTAGGGAACCTCTGTGGGAGCGGGGGTGGGCTCAGGTGTGTTGGTGGGCCTGGGTGCCGCTGTCGGCGAGGTCGTCGGAGCGGGCCGGGCCGTAGGCGAAACGCTGGCCGCTGCCGCGGTCTCGGCCATCGGCTGTGGAACCGGTGTATTGGTCGGTGCCAGTGTGGCCGACACCGGTGTGTTGGCGGGCGCAGGGGCCTCCGTAGATTGAGCCGCGCCTCCGCACGCAATGAGCGCGATGGCGAGCACTGTCAACAGTGCCAGCGCCCAGGAAACATATGTACCGCCCAAATTAGGTTTCATCTCTTGGTCCTCCAGGATGACTCAGCAAATGCAGTTCCTCTGGGCAAGTGCCGTGCCTCTGATGAATTTGGGTCTAGAGCATCGAAGCCCGCGCCTTGTTGCGGGCCAGCAGCATCAGGAAGAATGGCGCGCCCACCAGCGCCGTGATGATTCCCACGCTGACCTCGGCAGGGGAAATCACCAGCCGGGCCAGCGTATCGGCTGCCAGCAGGAACACGGCGCCTCCCAGGGCGCTGAGAGGTACCAGCACCCGGTGGTCGGCCCCGGTCATCAGGCGTAGAGCGTGTGGCACGATCAGACCGACGAAGGCGATAGTCCCCGAAAAGGCCACTGCTGTCCCTGTAATCAGGGAGGCAGCCAGCAGCAGGGAGTTCCTCGTCAGCCCTACTCGCACCCCCAGAGAGCGGGCCTCGTCATCGCTCACCATAAGCAGGTTCAGGTCGCGGGCCATGAATACGGCCACCGCCAGGCCCAAGGCGACGAAGGGCAATGCCAGGTGCACCTCACTCCATCGTGAGGCATCCAGCCCACCGGCCAGCCAGAAAAGCATGTCCCGCTGGGCTTCCAGATTCTCAGTGAAAAGGATGAAGGCTGAGATGATGGCGGCGAGGAACGCGCCCACCGCAATGCCCGAAAGCAGAAGAGCGGACATGGAGAAGCGCCCGCCCACTGACGCCACCAGGTACACCAGCGTGAGGGCGCCGGCCGCGCCGAGGAAGGACATTCCGGGCAGGGCCAGCGCGAATGCCGCCTGCGCTCCGGTTGAGATGGCGACCACCGCGCCCAGTGCGCCCCCGGTGGAAACGCCGATAATGCCGGGGTCTGCCATGGGATTGCGGAACAAGCCCTGCATCACCGCACCGGCAACGCCGAGGGCCGCCCCCACGATCAGTGACAGGGCAATCCGGGGGAGGCGGACAGAAGCAACAATCGCCTGTTCGGTCTGCGGAGCGGTGGCATCTCCAACGCCGACCTGGGCCAGCAGGATGTCGACAGTGTGAGAGAGCGGGATCGTGTAGGGACCCAGAGCCACCGCGGTGACCACCAGGGCCAGCCCGAGGAGCAGTAGTGGCGTGGCACCCGCAGCCAGCCTCACCAGTACGGGAGACGAGCCAAGGGCCGGTGAGCGTTTGACCCAACTCAGGTAGAGCCGCGCAATCTGCCTGCCGAAAAACTGCCTTTTCTCGTCGGAGCGCAGGTTCGGCGCCCCGGATTTTGCAGTGTGCAAAACAAAATCCCTGTCGCCTTCGTAACGACAGGGACTGCTCGATCTGACCTGCGGCCCAAGTGATGGGCACTGCCTGGACCTGAGCACTCCGTGGACGAAGAGCGACTGCTCAACTCAGCCCGGCAGGTCTCCTGACTCCCGGATCATCGCCTCTACCGCGCCTTCCCATCCGCGATGCGGACAGTGGCTTCAGCGGTTGGCTACCCGGTTACAGTGGCGCCTCCGCAGCGGATTCTCACCGCTTTCCCTTGTGCGCCCGTTTATCGGGCGCGCCGGGCTGACCGATTTGTGTAACTTTCGGGATGCTACCAGCCGTCTTGCGGGTTGTCAACGCCCTTGTCCCGTCCCTCCGTCGTGCGGTCCGTCGGCAATGGTCAACTGACTCTATTGACATCGCTGTGGCGTCAATCTACACTTTCGTCTGCGTTCTGGCTCCGGCATTTTCCGGGACGCGCTTTTAAAAATCGAATTTTCCGCCCGGGGAATTTGCCTCGAAGTTCCAGGGGAAGGCGGTGTGATTCCGCCACGGTTGCGCCACTGTGATACGGCTCCCGATACCATCGGGATACCGGTAAGTCAGGAAACCTGCCCGGGTGGAGGTGCTCTACTTCTGCGCTAAACAGAAAGGCCCTCGAAAGATGTCGCCTGTCCCGAAAGGGAATGTCCCCGGCAGTTGCAGAGCCGGGGACTTTTTATTTTGGGCCTTTGTGCCCATCTGAGAGGCCTGCTCCATTACTGACTCCATTGGGAAAACCGGCACGCGGATGACGTTCCTCGCCGTGGGCCCCGGCAACCCGGAAATGCTGACGTTGCGGGGGCGCGAAGCGCTGCGGGACGCCGATCTGGTGCTTGGATTCAACACCGTGCTGAACGTGGTCAGGCCCTGGCTGGAAAACGCCGAGGTCTGTCCAATGACCTATCGCGACCAGGAGCAGGTGCTGGAGTACGCGGAGAGCCAGGTCAGGAAGGGCAGAAAGTGCGTTGTCTGCTGCTGGGGCGACCTGAACGTTTCTGCCAGGGAACTGCTGGAGCGAGTCCGGCGGCGCGCCAACAGCGTCGACCTGGTTCCCGGCATCAGCTCGGTGCAGATGGCGATGGCGAGGACCGGGATCTTCCTGGAGGACTCGGTATTCATCACGCTGCACAAGCGCGCCGATTCGACCAGCGAACTCGAGGAGTTGGTTCACTACATCAACGAGGGGCGTAGGCACGTGATACTGCTGCCCCGGCCCTACGACCTGATGCCCGCTGGGATCGCCGCCGGCCTGCTGGAACAGGGGGTGAGAAGCGACCTGCCATTGCGGGTGTACCAGCGGCTCACCTTCGAGGATGAGCAGTGTTGGCAGGGCCAGCTGCAGGAGTGCAGTGAAATTTCGGAAGAATTCAGCGACCTGTCCATCATGGTGTTCCTGAGCGGCAATGCTCCCGGACACGAAGGAGAGTAGCCGTTCCGGCTGGCTGAGCTATGCAGCAGAAGTCCATCCTGTTCATCACCACCGCCGACACGGACATCCTGACGGCCGACCGAGCCCTTGCGTCACAGCCCACGGGCTTTCCCCGGGTGGTCGCCGTGAACCCGTCTTCCATGGCCAGGAGCGCAGGCGCCGAAGGCGGGCAACCGGCCGACGATATATTGTCCCGCGCCTCCGAGGCCGGCGTTGTGGTCTTGCGCCTGCTGGGCGGCAAGCGGGCAATGCCCGATACCTTCGATGCTTTGGTGCGCCAGTGCCGCAGCGAGGGCATTCCCCTCATCGCCTGCCCAGGGCACCAGGAATGGGACGAGGACCTGATCACCGCCTGCACCGCTCCGGTGGCCGAGGTCGAGACGGTTTTCGCCTACCTGATGCAGGGCGGCGTGCAGAACTTCCAGAACCTGTTTCTGTTCCTGAGCGACTCCTACTTCGGCACGGACTACGGCCACGAGGCCCCTGCGCCGCTGCCCTGGGAGGGCATCTACCATCCCGAGGTGGCTGACGGAACGGAGATTGAATCCTACGTTGTACAGCGCTTCCAGCCGGGGCGCCCGTCCATCGGCATCCTGTTCTACCGCGCTCACTGGATGAGCGACAACCTGCTGCCCATAGATGCGCTGATTCGAAGCCTGGAGACCAAGGGCGCCAACGTCTTGCCCGTGTATGCCTTCAGCCTGAAACACAGCCCCGAAGGCGACGGGGTGGCCAACCGCGCCTTCACCGAGTACATGGCGTCGCCGGACGGAACGCCACGCGTGCAGTGCATCATCAACACCATGGGCATGTCCATGGGCGAACTGAGCACCGAGGGCCCGGCCATCGCCACCGGCTGGTCGGTGGATTACCTGAACAATCTGAACGTACCCATGGTGCAGGCCATTATCAGCACCGGCACCCAGGACGAATGGCTGGAGAGCAACCTGGGACTGGGTCCCATCGATACCGCAATGAGCGTAGCCCTGCCCGAGTTCGACGGTCGCCTGATCTCTGTGCCCATATCATTCAAGGAGGAAGCACCCGCCGACGGCTCCGGCGGGCTGTCGGGCAGGCTGCAACGATACGTCCCGAGAGAAGACCGGGTGGAGTTGGTCGCCCGCCTGGCCATCAATCAGGCCAACCTTGCGCTGAAGCCCAACTCCGAGAAGAAAATCGCGCTCATCCTCAGCAACTACCCCACCAAGGACGCCCGAATCGGAAATGCGGTGGGCCTGGACACACCGGCGTCGGCGGTGCTGGTGCTTAACGCGCTCAAGGACGCCGGATACAGGGTCACCGACATCCCGGAGACCGGCGACGAACTGGTGCACCGCATAATCGAACGGTGCAGCAACGACCGCGATTCCCTGACCGAGGAGCAGCTGCGGCTGGCCACGGGACATGTTACGTCCGCGCAGTACAGGGACTGGTTCGCCACATTCCCCCGCGATGTCGCCGAGGAACTGTCCCGCGACTGGGGAGAGCCACCGGGGCAGGTGTACCGCACCAACGGCAGCCTTGCCATCGCCGGCATCGACCTGGGCAACGTGTTTGTGGGCCTGCAGCCCCCGCGCGGCTTTGGCGAGAATCCCATCGCCATCTACCACAGCCCGGACATGGCGCCGACCCATCACTACATCGCCTACTACCGCTGGGTGCGCGACGTATTCGGTGCCGACGCCATCCTGCACCTGGGCAAGCACGGCACTCTGGAGTGGCTGCCGGGCAAGGGCATCGGGCTGTCTTCCTCCTGCTACCCCGAGGTGGCGATGGACGACGTGCCGCTGTTCTACCCGTTCATCATCAACGACCCAGGTGAAGGATCGCAGGCCAAACGCCGCGCCCACGCCACCATCGTCGACCACCTGATCCCGGCGATGACCACAGCCGACAGCTATGGCGATATCGCCCGCGTCGAGCAGCTCATGGACGAACACTACCAGTGCCAGACCCTCGACCCGTCCAAGCTGCCCCTGCTGGAAGCCCAGATCTGGGAGGTTGTGCAGCAGGCCGAGTTACACCGGGACCTGGGTATCGATTCCCAGCCGGAGGATTTCGGCGGGTTCATCCTGGAAATCGACGGCTACCTCTGCGAATTGAAGGACGCGCAGATCAAGGACGGCCTGCACATCCTCGGCGACGTTCCCAAGGGCGAGCAGCTGGTCGGGCTGCTCTGCGCCCTGACCCGGCTGGACATCAGCGGGATCCCCAGCCTGCGCCGGTCGGTCGCGGAGGCCCTGGGCTTCGACTATGCACGGCTCACCGACGATCTCGGCGAGGCGCCCGCCAGCGACATCCCGGCGGTCATCACGAAACTTGACGCAGAAAGCTTGGTCCGTACCAACGGTGACGTGCTGGAACGCATCGAACTGCTGTGCCGGCACATGTACCGGGAGATGCTGGAGCGAGGATTCCAGGCCGCCGATTCCGCGTCGGTAGTCCGCAATGTGCTGGGGACGCCCGACGCGCAAACCCAGCGCGTCTTGGAGTACGTGGCGGATACCATCTACCCCGCTCTGTTGCGGACGCCCGACGAGATAGGAAACCTGCTGCGGGGGCTGGAAGGCAAGTTCGTCCCGCCCGGCCCCAGCGGAGCGCCTACCCGGGGCATGGCCAACATACTGCCCACCGGGCGCAACTTCTACTCGGTCGACCCGAAGAGCATCCCTTCGCCCGCCGCATGGGAGACCGGCAAGCAGCTGGCCCAGTCGCTGCTGGACAAGTATCTCGAGGAGGAGGGCGCGTACCCGGAGATGGTGGGTTTGGTGGTTTGGGGAACGTCTGCCATGCGAACCCACGGCGACGACATCGCTCAGATCCTGCACCTTCTCGGCGTCCGGCCCAAGTGGCAGGCCGAAAGCCGCCGCGTGCTGGGGATTGAGGCCATTTCACTGGCGGAGTTAGGCCGCCCGCGCATCGACGTCACAGTGCGGATCAGCGGATTCTTCCGCGATGCCTTCCCCAACCTGATCAACCTGCTGGACCAGGGCATCGAGTTGGTAGCGTCGCTGGACGAGGCACCCGAGGACAACTACGTCGTAAAGCATCTGCGCGAGGACCTGTCGCGCCCCGACGAGGCACCGCAGGACGCTACGGGCACACCCCAAAGGCGCAGCCTTTACCGCATATTCGGCAGCAAGCCCGGCACCTACGGCGCGGGCATCCTGCCCGTGCTGGACGAGCGAAACTGGGAGACGGTGCAGGACCTGGCCGAGGTGTACACCGCGTGGGGCGGCTACGCCTACACCCAGCAGGACCACGGCGTTCATGCTCGCGACCAGTTCCGACAGCGCTTCAGCCAGATAGTGGTCGCCGCCAAGAACCAGGACACCCGTGAGCACGATATCTTCGACAGCGACGACTACATGCAGTACCACGGCGGCATGATCGCCACCGTGCGGGCCCTGACCGGACGCAGCCCGCGCCAGTTCTTCGGCGACAGCTCCGACCCGTCGCGGGCCAGGAACCGGGACCTACAGGACGAGGCGCGGCGGGTGTTCCGCAGCCGGGTGGTCAATCCCAAGTGGATCGACTCGATGAAGCGCCATGGCTACAAGGGCGCCTTCGAGCTGGCCGCCACGGTCGACTACATGTTCGGCTACGACGCCACCGCGCAGGTCATCGAAGACTGGATGTACGAGGACGTTACCGAGAGCTACGTCCTCGATACGGAGATGCAGCAATTCTTCCAGCAGAGCAACCCCTGGGCACTGAAGGGCATCGTCGAGCGGTTGCTGGAGGCCATCGAACGGGGCATGTGGGAGGACCCGTCGCCGGAGATACGCGAGAAACTGCAGCAGATGTACCTGGAACTTGAGACCGACCTGGAGGCCCGGCAGGAAGGCATCGGCACCACCCAAGGTCAGGGCACACCCTGAGTCTACATGACGATTGAACTTTCGAAGAGAAGGCTTGGGAGCGGAACAGTGGAAATAGCGTTGGAACTCATCGAGGAACTGACCAAGGACGAGTCCATGATCTGGGTCGTCGGAGGCGGCCCCGTGGTCAGCGAGAACAATTCCAAGGGCATCCGGAGGCCGGAACGACACAACAACTCGGTAACGGTGGAGGCTGAGAACTGGCACTTCCACGTCTCTTTCAACGATGTCGCCGGCATACAGTTCGTTGAGGCCAAGACCCACGGGGATAGGCTCAGCTACTACGTGCGCTTCTCGGGGCACAGCGAGGAGACGTTGCTGCGCAGCTACTTCCCCAACCCGTACCTCGACGAAAACTACGAGCCGACCCCTCTGCAAGCTAACCGGCTGGAAGCGTTTACCGATATGCGGGACAGATATATTGGCAGGGACGGCATAGTCTTTGTTCATTACGTGCCGCCATCCAAGTCGTAGTCCACAGGGCCCGCAGGCCTGTATTTCCTCCACGGGAAAGGGCGGCTGCAGCCGATCGTGATCTCCCCGGATGGGGCTCGATTAAAAATTGAAATTGGGCAAGCTGCGTGGTGGTCCCGAATTATCTCGGGGCTAAAAGGGAAGCCGGTGTGATTCCGGCGTGGTCCCGCCACTGTAACCGGTAGTCTCCTCTACCCTCGGATGAGAGCCACTGGCCTGAGAACCGGGAAGGCAAGAGGAATGACAACCCCGGAAGCCAGGAAACCTGCCTTGCGGCTTTGACTTAACTACACTTCGCGGATAGGGTGTGAGTCTTACGACTTTGGGGCCCGGCGTGAAGCCGGGCTTTTTTGTTACCCATTGAGAGGCCCGCCGCCAGAGGGAAGGTGAGGCTCTCTCCCCTGGTCAAACGGAAATGCCCTCCTGGTGCGAGAAGAAGAGGTTAGTTCTGGACGAAACATCGAAAGTATCCGGGCCGCGTGGCGAAACTCCCTTCCACAAAATCGGTGTGGTAGTGGTCGGGCGTGGCAGCTTGTACAGTCGCCAGCCTGGAGAGGAGTTGGCCGCCCTGGCGGACCATTTGCGTTCCTTCGATGCCGGCTGGGTGGTGGCGGAAGCTCTGTTGGAACAGGGAGGGCCTTCAGTACCCGAAGCGCTTGAGGCCTGCGGCCAGGCCGGCGTGGAGAAGGTGATCGTCCTCCCGGCTTTCATGCCGGCGGAGACTGCCACGCGAAACTGGCTCGGGTTCGTGGCTCGCAGGTGGCAGGAGCGCACCGCCACATCAGCACAGGTCGCCATAACCGCACCCCTTGCTGCGCAAGCACCAGTGGCCGACACCGCTGTTGAGCTGGTTCGTGAGGCAGCGCAGTCCGCAGCCCCGCTCGCGTCCGCAGGTCATAAGCCTGGGACCCCGGAACCGGACTGGTCGGTCATTCCGCCGCACAACCACCATGTGCTGTTCTGCAATGGTCCCCGTTGCGCGGCGTCAGGAGCAGCGGAGTTGGGAGTTTTCTTCAGGAACCGCCTGAAGGACGCAGGTCTGGATGAAGGTCCGCGCCACGTCCTCGCCGCTCGTACCGGATGCCTGTACCCCTGCAACCTCGGGCCGGTCATGGTGGTCTACCCGGAAGGCATCTGGTATTGCGGGCTGGACGAATCGGTCCTGTCGCAGATCATCGAACAGCATTTTCAGAAAGGAGAGCCTGTCAGCACCCATGCCTTCCGGCCTTCGTATGTCCCCCAGTCCCTCCCGCCGTCTGTAACCCCCATACCCAAGCCCTGCGGGAGTTGAAAATAATGTCTGTAGAGCGCGTGTTCACCCTGTTTGCGGCAATTGCGGTGGTTCTGGTCATCGCCGCTTGCGGTGGCAACCCCATCTCCAGTACCGAACCTCCTGCGCCGGTCTCTACAAACACGCCCGCGACGCCCACCGATGCTCCGGAGGCCAATGTACCCCAGGCTCAGGCCGCTTACACCCCAGTAACCGTCGAGAGTTGCATTGCCGCAACGGACGGTGAAGGAGACATTCAAACCGGGACGGCGAGCTATACCTACTCCGAGCCGCCATCCAGGGCCATCACCCTGAACCAGCACGTTACCGAGATAATGCTGGCCTTGGAATTGCAAGACCACATGGTGGGCACAGCTTACCTGGATGACGCGGTACTGCCTCAATACCGGGCTGCCTATGAATCTGTGCCGGTGCTGGCCGAGGAATACCCATCCAAAGAGGTGATCCTGGCCCAGAATCCCGACTTCATTTACGGGGGCTTTCGCACCGCCTTTGAAGACGATGCGGCGGGATCTCAGGAGGACCTCAACGAGCTGGGTATCGGGACATATCTGGCCAGGTCAATTTGCAACACCGGTTCTCCCGATACCCTGGAGGATGTTTACACGGACATACGAACCCTCGGGGCGATATTCGGCGTAACCGACCGGGCCCAGGCCCTGGTGGACTCTCTTCAGCGGGAGGTCGACGAGGCAGCGTCCCTCATTGATGCCTCAGGCGATCCCCTGCGTGTCTTCATGTTTGACTCGGGGGACGAAGCCCCGTACACCGCTGCATGCTGTTCCATGTTCACCTACATGGTAGAAACAGCCGGCGGAAAGAACATATTCGACGACGTTGCGGGCCGCTGGAAGACTGTCAGCTGGGAGGAAGTGATTGACCGGGACCCCGAACTGATCGCACTGACTGATGCCGACTGGTCCACCTCCCAAGAGAAGATGGACCTGCTGCTGAACGACCCCGCATTGGCGGATATTGCAGCGATAAAGGGAAAGCGATTCGTGGTTCTGCAATTCAGTTCCCTGGTACCGGGGATCAGGAACGCCGCCGCCATAAAGAAACTGGCCGAGGCCCTGAGCCCGTAGACCAGATGAGCATGTGCGAAATGCGGACACTGAGAGATCGTGCCCCAGACCCGCCGGAGGGGCCGGACAGTCCCGTACCTGACAACGGCTTGGAAGACCGTTTAACTCCAGAAAGGCCGGCTTCCCACAGACGCGAGTCGCCCGAAGAAACTCGCCGGGTGGGGCTTGGCCTGATTCTCGGGGTTCTGGGCGTGGCCGTCGTGCTATCCGTCACGCTGGCAATCACCATCGGCCCGGTCTACATTTCGCCCATCACCGTCTGGCAGATAATCCTGTCTCACATCTTCGGCACCTCCCCGGGGGACTGGACCGCCGGCCAGGACCACATAGTCTGGCTTATCAGGCTGCCGAGGGTCCTGCTGGCGGGTGTCGTTGGCGCCGGGCTGGCTGTCGTCGGCGTCGCTATGCAGGCCACCGTGCGCAACCCCCTGGCCGACCCCTACCTGCTTGGAACGTCCTCCGGCGCCTCGGTCGGGGCCGTCCTGGTCATTATGCTGGGGATCAATTTTCTTGCGCCTTATTCGCTTTCGATACTCGCCTTCGTTGGAGCGGTGGGATCCTTCGCCATCGTCTTTGCCGTCTCCCAGACCGGAGGCCGCGTCTCACCAACCCGGCTGATACTTGCCGGAGTGGCCACGGCCTACGTCCTCACGGCCATAACCAGCATGATCCTATTCCTGGGCGACGAACGCGCCGTACGGACGGTGCTTTTCTGGATGCTGGGCACCCTGTCTGGCGCCGAGTGGAGTTTCCTGGGTCTCCCTGCGGCCGCCCTGCTGCTGGGCATCTCCATTCTGATTCTGAAATACCGCGCCATGAACGCGTTGCTGGCGGGTGAGGAGACGGCGATCACCCTCGGCGTGGACACACAGGGGCTGCGCCGTCAACTGCTGGTGCTGACTGCACTGATCACCGGCGTGATGGTGGCCGTATCCGGCGCAATCGGATTCGTCGGGTTGATGATGCCGCATATCGTCCGGCTGGCGGTCGGAGCTGATCATCGGATAGTCCTGCCGACCAGCGCCCTCACCGGGGCGATCTTCCTCATCTGGGTGGATGTAGCGGCCCGAACCGTGGTGCAGCCGCAGGAAATTCCGGTAAGCGTGATCACCGCGCTGGTGGGTGCGCCTTTCTTCCTGTGGCTGTTGCGATGGCGCAGGCAGGCGTACGGAGGGCAGATCTGATGCGGCTACAGGTGGACCGGGTCAACTGGAGCGTAGACGGAAAGCAAATCCTACAGGACGTTTCGATCGCCGTAGAGCCGGGATCCATCACGGGGCTCATCGGCCCCAACGGCAGCGGAAAATCGTCGCTCCTACGCTGCATCTACCGGGCTCTGCGCCCCGACTCAGGTACCATAACCCTGGGCGGTGACGACCTTTGGCGTATGGACAACCGGGAAACAGCCCGACGAATTGCCGTGGTGCTGCAGGAGTACCCGTCGGACTTCCAGTTCACCGTTGGTGAAATCGTTTCCATGGGGCGCAACCCGCACAAGGGCATGTTCGACCGCGATACCACGACAGACCGGGGCATCATCAGGGACGCACTGGCGCGGGTGGGCCTGGCCGGATTCTCCCATCGAAACTTCAACACCCTGTCCGGAGGCGAAAAACAGAGGGTCATGATCGCCCGGATTCTGACGCAGCAGGCCAGTTTTCTGGTGCTGGATGAGCCGACCAACCACCTAGATATACGCTACCAACTGGAGACCATGGAGCTGGTAAAGGGATTGGGGCTAACCACCTTGGCCGCGCTCCACGATCTGAACATCGCTGCCACCTATTGCGACTTCATCCACGTGATCGACAATGGACAGATCGTAGCGTCGGGGCGCACGGACGAGGTGCTGCTTCCTCGCTTGATTGAGGATGTCTTTGGGGTGGGAGCAAGGGTCGGAACGGACCCGCTGACGGGGCGGCTCTGGCTCAATTTCTATCTCAACGAACATGCACCACTGGAAGATACGGTCAGGCACCACACTTGACAGGCCGGAATGTGCCGAAGTGATAGATTGCCGCGACCGCAACACACCCAGCCAATAGCAGGAGGAACAGCCTTGCCCGAAAAGACCGAACCGCGCTTCCCCTTCACCGCCATCGTCGGGCAGACCGCGATGAAGCGTGCCCTGATCCTGAACGCCATCAACACCCGTATAGGCGGCGTGCTGATTCGCGGCAAGAAGGGCACTGCAAAGTCCACTGCCGTTCGCTCTCTGGCGGCGTTGCTGCCCGAAGTCACTGTGCTGCGAGGCTGCCCATACAGCTGCCCGCCGGAGAACCGCCAGGGCCTGTGCCAGTGGTGCCAGCCGCAGGGAGAAGACGCTCCCGCCGTAACCCGCCAGGTTCGCATCGTCGACCTGCCGGTGGGCGCCACCGAGGACCGGCTGGTGGGGTCGCTGGACATCGAGCAAGCCATCAAGACAGGTAGCCGCAGTTTCGAACCCGGACTCATCGCCGCCACCCACCGCGGGATTCTCTACGTCGACGAGGTCAACCTGCTGAACGACCATTTGGTCGACGTCCTGCTGGATGCCGCGGCCATGGGCCGGAACTACGTGGAGCGCGAGGGCATTTCCGTCAGCCACGCCGCCGAGTTCATCCTCGTCGGCACCATGAACCCAGAGGAGGGGGATCTGCGCCCGCAGCTCCTCGACCGATTCGGTCTAGCCGTCGAGGTGGACAGCGCCTTCACGGCGGAGGAGCGGCAGGAGGTCGTCAGGCGCCGCATCACCTACGAGTCAGACCCCTTCGCCTTTATGGCCGATTGGCAGGAGTCAGAAGCGGCCGAGAGAGACAAGATTCTCCGCAGCCAGGAACTGCTGGCCCGAGTTACCGTACCGGACGACATGCTCGAATTGATCACCGGCATCTGCCACGAGTATCAGGTGGACGGCCTCCGCGCCGACATCGTGATGTACAAGGCCGCGAGTACCATCGCGGCCTACGAGGGTCGCGGCGAGGTGATTGCCGAAGACGTGCGAGAGGCCGCCGAGATGGCCCTGCTTCACCGGCAGCGCAGGCAGCCATTCCAACAGCCGCACCTGGCCACTGAGCAACTGGATTCGATGATCGACGAGTACCAGAATCGGCCCCAGAACCGGGAACCGCAGGAACAAAACAACTCGCAGTCCGAGGAACAGGACGACGGAGACCCTGACGCATCGGATCAGGAAGAGCAGCAGCCTGATCCTTCTGGAGACTCAGGGCCCCAGGACCAGTACTTTGAGGTTGGCAACCCCTTTCCCGTACGGTCCCTGCAGGTGAAGCAGCCCGACCTCCGCGCCCGGCCAACCGGCGGCCGCAGGGCCCGAACAGTCAGTGGATCTCCTTCGGGCCGCTACGTCGGCGCCGACGTGCCGCGGGACAAAGTCTCCGACCTCGCCCTCGACGCCACGCTGCGTACCGCCGCGCCCCACCAGGTACAGCGGCGGGCCAATCCGCCGGAAGAGCCGGGACCTGAAACCTCGCCTGCTTTCCTCATCGAGCCGTGGGACGTGCGAGAGAAGGTGCGAGAGACCAAGACTGGCAGCCTGATCCTGTTCGTGGTGGACGCCAGCGGCTCCATGGGAGCACAACGGCGAATGGTGGCTGTCAAGGGGGCAATTCTGTCCCTGTTGCTGGACGCATACCAGAGGCGCGATCGCGTCAGCTTGATCGCCTTCCGCGGAACCGGCGCCCAGGTGTTGCTGCCGCCAACATCCAGCGTCGACTTGGCCCATACCCTGCTCAGCGAGATGCCAACCGGTGGTCGCACGCCCCTGAGCCGCGGCCTGCTTCTGGCGATGGAGGTCATCGAGGCGGAAAGGCAGAAGGACCGGAACGTGCTGCCGCTGCTGGTGGTGCTCTCCGACGGGCGGGCAAACGTGGCGATGGGCAGCGACGAATCGCCGGCAGGTTCAAGCCAGCCACCGGGGGCCGCGACAGCAGTGGCCGAAGCCCGGGCCGTTGCCGCGGCCATTAAGGAGCAGCGGATATCCTCGGTAGTTATCGATACCGAGACGGATTTCCTGCGGCTGGGCTTGGCGGAACCTGTCGCCGAAGCGATGGGCGCGCCCTGCATCAAGCTGGAAGATCTGCACTCGGATGCCTTGGCCGACACGATCCGGATGCAAATGACCACATCGGAGTCGGCTCCCCTGACGCCCGACGAGATACAGGGCCTGCTGGAGCGGATAAAGCTGCCGTAAGGATAGCTATTCAGTCGCTGCCCCGCCCGGGATCGAACCAGGAATCTCAGATCCAAAGGCCGATGTGCTACGACTACACCACGGTACAACGGCTGTACCGTATTTCCATCTTGATTGCCGCCGCAAACGTCGTCGAGGGACGGTTATGACGAAATTGACAGATGACCCCGGCTGCCCTACCGTTGGTAACGGAAACAGAATAGCGTGCGGTGCCTCTGCACCCTGCGAGTCAGGGGACAGGGGAGAATAGGGAAGCCGGTGAAATTCCGGCACGGGCCCGCCACTGTAATTGGGGAGTCCTCCGGCCAGGCGCAGTCCAGCCACTGCCTGTTAACAGGCGGGAAGGCGCCGGCGGACGAAGATCCATCAGTCAGGAGACCTGCCGCGCATTGTCCGGCCGCTTCGAGGATTGAGCGGGCAGGTCTTTGCGCGACTGTTGCCCCCGTCCTTCTAGAGGTCGGGGGCATTTCCATTATTCGGCATTGGCCTCATCCGGAGGGAGAACATGTCAAACGTTGAATTTTCTGCGGAACAACGCCGGGGACTCTACCGGGCCATACATGAGAGGAGGGACATTCGCGAATTCCGAAGCGACCCGGTGCCACCTGAAACGCTGGCCCGCATAATCAAGGCCGCCCACCACGGGCCGTCGGTGGGGTTCATGCAGCCCTGGGACTTTATTCTTGTTCGGGATGTCGAAAAGCGGGGACGAGTGAAGGATCTGTTCAATCGGGAACGCCGGGCGGCCGCCGAATTCTTTGACGATTCTCGACGTTCCCAGTATCTGTCCCTGAAGCTGGAAGGAATCTTGGAGGCACCGGTCAACCTGTGCGTCACCTGCGATCCGACCAGGGGCGAGGAAGTACTGGGTCGGAATTCGATGCCGGAAACGGACGTTTACTCCACGTGCTGCGCGGTGCAGAACCTATGGCTGGCGGCGCGAGCTGAGGGAGTAGGCGTGGGATGGGTCAGCATCCTGAAGTTGCCTCAGCTTCGCCGTATTCTGGGCATTCCGCCACACGTTGTGCCAGTGGCCTATCTATGCCTGGGGTATCCCGTGAAGTTCGCCCCAGAGCCACTGCTCCAGTCGGCGGGCTGGCGCGACCGCCTGCCGGTGGCCGACTTGGTGCATTACGACGGCTGGGGAGGGCAGGCCGCGCCGGGTACGTGGGACGAAGTGCGGGAATCGCTCGCGGCACAGGACGGTGCGTGCCGGTCTACGGCGAATGCGGTGGGCTGATGTACCTTGGCCGCACCCTGACCGGGTTCGGCGGCGATGTTACAGTCTCGCCTGTCCCTCGGATACCGCGAGGTGGAGGCGCTCTCCGACGGCCCACTTGGCCTACGGGCAGCAGGTTCCCGGACACGAGTTCCACTGGTCCACCCTAGAGAAGCCGCCGCAGGAAGATGAATCAGTCTACCGGGTGGTCAACCAGGGCGGACGCCCCGACGGATTCCGTGCCGGCAGCCTCTGGGCCACATAGGTTCACGTTCATTTAGGCAGCAGTCCCGGACTGGCCCCACGATTCGTTGAAACCTGCGCCGCGCATAGTAAGTTCTGATCAAATGATTTCCCGCTCTCCGGGGAGAGGGCGAGGTAGAGGGAACTGACAATGACTGCAAGCAACCAGGACACCACCGGCACAAGGATGGAACCCGCTCCTCAGTCGGTAACCGGCCCCCGCATCAACAAGGGTCTGGTCATCGTCAACACTGGCACCGGCAAGGGCAAGACCACCGCCGCTATGGGCGTGATGCTCCGGGCCTGGGGTCGGGACATGAAGGTCATCATGCTCCAGTTCATCAAGCACACCACGGCCAACTTCGGTGAGCAGCGGGCCGCTAGGAAGATGGACATCGAGGTACGGGCCATGGGCGACGGCTTTACCTGGCGCTCCAAGGACCTCGAAAACTCGGCAGAACTGGCCCGGGCCCACTGGGAGGACTGCAAGGAGATCATCGCCAAGGGCGAGCACGACGTCGTGATTCTCGACGAGTTCACCTACGCTCTCCACTACGGCTGGGTGCCGGTGGAAGACGCCATTGAGGTCCTGCGCAACCGACCCGAAATGATGCACGTCATCATCACGGGCCGCAACGCCCCGCCGGAGCTGGTGGAGTTCGCCGACCTGGTCACCGAGATGACCCTAGTCAAGCACCCCTATCACGAGGGCATCAAGGCCCAGCCAGGCATCGAGTTCTAACGGCCTAGCAGCCCACGCCATAGGTGAGATGTTGCGGGTATGACGGAGGGAGCCTCAAGCGAGGGTGGACGCCATTGACAATGGGGCCCGTTCTATCCCCTGGGTTACGTCGGCTCACCAGAAGACCGGTTGTGCGAACCGCTCTCGATGACCCGCCGCACGGTCTAGGGCGGCCAGTCAGATTCATAGAACACGCCGTCATCAGCAACAGACAGTAACTCCAGTGCCCTTCACAGAAGTTCGAAGCGGGCCTTGTGGTCTTCATACCGCACCGACTGCCTCCAGTCTTGCAGACCCGGCGATCATGCGGCTGGGCCGCATGACCATGCGGGCAAAGTTAAATGAGGCTGACCACTCGGCGCGCATGACCGAAACCCCTTCCTTGAGCTGCGGTTGTAATATTAGGGAAATGCCCAGCAAAGTCCCGGTCAAATGCGCCATTCCCGGCTGCCACCGCCGGATCAAGATGACTCTGTCCGAACGCGAGGAACTGAGGCGGGTGGGACGGGAGAACAACGCGACGGCGGGCATCGTCTGCCCCGCTGATGTGAAGGCCGCCTTCAACTTCGAATTCGACGATATTGACATCGATGTGCCGCTGGGGGAACTCCTGGTCGAGGCGTCCAAGGAAACCCCCCATTGGCGCGTGATGTTGACCCCGCTGCCCGGAGCGGCAGGTGAGCCGGACACCGAGTCCACGCCATGGCGGGGAGACAGGGTCATCTAGTTCACCCGCGCCGGCCTGTAGCTCCCGGGAAAATTCCGGCGTTTTCCGGAGAGGCTCGAGGGATGGCCAGCTTACCCCTCCCACTGCCGGGGCCGTTCATGCTGTTCAGATCGGGGATGGACGCCCCGGAGTGCACGCCATAACCGTGTACGTCTCCTAGGCCAGAACCTCGCTGGTCAGCCCCTTGGTCCGCTTCCTGGGTTTCCCGTATTCCCTGGCCAGCCGTTTCATGGTGGCCTTCACCAGAGGCCGCGTGGTCGGGTCCTCATGTCCGCCCAGGCGGTGGGCCGCGGTGATCATCGCCAGGCGCATGCGCGCGGTGGCCATCTTCTTGCCCTCCGTCTCCACCAGGTGCTCCAGATAACGGACGACGTCGGCAGGAGCTGCCGGCAGGTCGGCCCACCAGTTCTCGGGACACCAGCGGGTGAAGTCCTTCCAGCCGGCGACGTTGACGCCGACCGATGAGGTGGGCGCCCCCTCCGGAGACGTCTGAAGGAGCGCCGGCGTTCCCCGGGGAACCTCTCCATTTCAGCTCCGGTTGTCATGGTCCTCTCAATGGCGGGGATAAGCGGCTCATCTTCGAACAAGGCCCGTTATGTCGGGGAGGCTGGGTCCGACTGCCATCATTCTTCGCAAACTGTCTCCTCCCAGCTAACTAACTCGAGGCAGGACGTGTTCCAGAAACACCCGCTGGCACAGTCGAACGTGTACCAGTGATACTTTTCTTGTTCTTTGATATTCGGATAGAACGGGGAGACTAATATTCCCTTGAAGTTTTCCCTTACCTTTTTCCAGTCAATATGGAGCCCAAAGCCGAAGCCTGATTTGTATTTGTCTAGACAAGGTCTAGGGTTGGCTTCGCCATAGGCTTCGGAAAACTTGGCTAGTTCAGTTGGGTTCCGAATTTCCAAAATGCCGCCCCGTTGGCCGGGTCTTATCCGGAAATCATATCTAAACCTTAGGGAGTGTCGTCAATTCAAGAATATCGGTCTCCAAGCGTCTGTTTCCGTCATTCCCGCGAAAGCGGGAACCCGGAATCCGGTAGCTGGCAAGTACACATTTGCTGCCAATGGCCTTTGGATTCCCGCTTTCGCGGGAATGACGGTTAATATGACGACACTCCCTAGGTCATCTTTGATGTCTCCGTCTTTTGACTGATTTCCCCAATCTTTAGGGAATTCCCTACGCATTTTTAGGACAAGTGCTTTCCACCCTTGCCATGACCCTTCATCCCCTACCCACAGACCTCCAGGTTTATGTCCGTCGTGGTCAGGTTTCTTAAAGCAAGTCTTGGGGAAATTGGAGTCCTGCTTATTCCGACAATAATGGGTGAGCAACAAAGCCTTCACCTCTGTCTAATGCACAACAAACGGGCGTTTTCGAGCAGGCCTATCGGGGCCTGCCGTTCAGTTTTGCCGATTTGCTCGAAAACCATGCGCAATAATAATCGTTAGCCGGTAGCCCTTTTAACGGTGGGCGGTGACAGATCTAGGTGTTCGGCTTTGTTGCTCGCCTTGGCCAGTCGTCATGGTCCTCCAAGGCCCAGGTCTCCACCAGCTCGAAGAGCGCTGGCGAGCTCTTGGCCAGAAGGGTCATCACCTTCCGCAGGCAGGCCCGCTTGACCTGGCAGGGCTGGCATGCGCAGCCCTCGGAATGGGGCGGCCCATCGAGGCTGGCCAGGACTTCGAAGTAAGCC
>CBDFLW010000002.1:0-15589 GCA_965249355.1 Dehalococcoidia bacterium | reverse complement strand
TGCGACTTCGGGGAGGCCCTGGTGGTCATCGGCGGCGTGGAGCGCAAGGCCCACTGCTTCGTCATCGACCTGCCCCACAGCGACGGCTGCTTCGTGAAGGCTTACCCGGCGGAGACCACCGAGGCCTTCCTGGACGGCCATGTATCAGCGTTCTCCTTTCTGGGCGGAGTGCCCCGGAGCATCCTCTACGACAATACCAAGCTGGCGGTGGCGAAGATCCTGGGGGATGGCCGGCGTCAACGCACCCGCGCCTTCACCGAGCTGCAGTCCCACTACCTGTTCGAGGACCGTTTCGGCCGCCCCGGCAAGGGCAATGACAAAGGCAAGGCGGAGGGCCTGGTGGGGTACGCGCGCCGAAACTTCTTGGTGCCGGTGCCGTCCTTCGAGAGCTTCGATGCGCTCAATGCCTACCTGGAGCGACGATGCCTGGAACGAACGGACGCCCGGCTCAGGGGCCACACGGAGACCATCGGCCAGCGGATGGAGCGGGACCTGGACGCCCTGTTGCCGCTGCCGCCAGCAGCATACGACGCCTGCGAGAAGCAGGCGGGCCGGGTGAGTTCGCTGTCCCTGGTCCGGTACAAGACCAACGACTACTCGGTGCCGGTGGCCTACGGATACCGGGACGTGCTGGTTCGGGGCTACGTTGATGCGGTGGTCATCGGCTGCGGGTCCGAGGTCATCGCCAGACACATCCGTTCCTATGAGCGGGACGATTTTGTCTACGACCCGATCCACTACCTGCCGCTCTTGGAGCGTAAGTCGGGAGCCTTGGATCAGGCCGCTCCGCTACAGGGCTGGGCTCTACCCGAGGAGTTCGGGACGCTGCGGCGTCTGCTGGAGTCCCGCATGGGACGGCGGGGTAAGCGGGAATACGTGCAGGTGCTCCGTCTGCTGGAGACCTTCTCCCAGCAGGAGGTGGCTGTAGCGGCAAAGGACGCCCTCCGGCTGGGGGCCATCAGCTTCGACGCCGTGAAACACCTGGTGCTGTGCCGGCTGGAGGGGCGGCCGCCCCGGCTGGATCTGGAGCTCTATCCCTACCTGCCACGAGTCCGGGTGAGCGCCACGTCCGCCGGGGACTACATGACCTTGCTGTCGGGGAGAGCGGCATGAACCACCGGTCGACGCTGCTATTGGAGCATCATCTGAAGGAACTGAAGCTGCCCAGCTTTCTCCGGGAATACGGGAAGATGGCGGCCCAGTGCGCCGCCGAGGGTGTGGATCATCCCCAGTACCTGCTCAGACTGGCCGAGCTTGAGCTCATAGACCGGCACCAGCGCATGGTGGAGCGGCGGATCCGCGCCGCCCGCTTCCCCGCCGTAAAAAGCCTGGACACCTTCGGCTTCCCAGCCATCCCGTCGCTGAACAAGGCACTGGTGATGGAACTGGCCCGCTGCGAATACATCCAGTGCCGGGAGAACGTCATCGCCGTCGGCAACAGCGGCACCGGCAAGACCCACGTGGCCCTGGGACTGGGTTTGGCCGCCTGCCAGCGAGGGATGTCAGTGGGCTTCACCACGGCAGCCTCCCTGGTGCACGAGTTGATGGAGGCCAGAGACGAGAGAAGGCTGCTCAATCTGCAGCGGCAACTGTCACGGCTGAATCTGCTGATCATCGACGAACTGGGCTTCGTCCCACTGTCCCGGACCGGGGCGGAACTGCTCTTCGAGGTCTTCAGCCAGCGCTACGAGCGGGGCTCCATAATGGTGACCACCAACCTACCCTTCGACGAGTGGACCGAGGTCTTCGGCTCGGAGCGCCTCACCGGCGCGCTGCTGGACCGGCTCACCCACCACGTCCACATCCTGGAGATGAACGGCGAGAGCTACCGCCTCAAGCGCAGCAGGGAGAACGCTACAGCACAAGCCCCGGACGACTTGGACAACCCATAAGCCGTGCCAGAAGCCGTCCTCACTCACTCACTCACTCACCCGCCCAGCCTGCTGCCAGCCTGCCTCTGTGACACTTCTCCCGAACAACTGGCGCGGACATTTACGCTGGCCAATGACCTCTCTGGTGGTACACTTTTGCTCCGCCCCACTGGTATGTTTTGTCGACGCCCTTGACAATCACCCTCAAACGCCGCCAAACGACCCCAAGGTCCTGTATGGCCAACAGCACCAATAGAGACACGAAAAGTGCCAACCATTCCACCATCTTATCCACGTCCTAACCTGGGGTGACAAACCGGAAGGCCACAACCACTGCCTCCACACAGAAAAGAGGAGGCTCGAAGATGCCGCCGTTGGCAAAATATTCAGCGCAGGAAATGCCGCAAATGGCCTCAATTTTGGCAGGCAACAGCATAGGCGTAACCGAATGGGAGCCGTGCGCAACCGAAGATTGCCCTTATCACGACAGCCCGCAAATCGTATTCAGAGGCAACGAAAGTGAGGGCAGGCGGGCAGTGGAAATCGGCCTTGAAAACGGATTCCTGATTATCGCGGCGATCTACGAGATATCCGTCGGAAGGAGGGGAATAGTCGAGAATAGCGCCCGGTGGAGGATGTTTTTCTCACCAATCTAACCACTTTCACCCCAGCCTAGCAGAACGAGCAAAACCTCAACTCCCGCCCGCTAGGAGCGGTGAAGCCCGCAGAGTGATAAGGCACTTCGCCGCATCCGTCATTGCCCTTGCAGATTACCCTTTGTGCGTGGTGGCAAGACGGGTCAGTATGGTAGACCTCATAAGGGTCGTTGCGCTTCCTAAACTAAAGCCAAGGTGAAATGCGCAGATGGTGGGGGCAAACGACGGAGCCGGGTCATTCTCCAAGTACGGATGAGAGGGATTCACCAGCATAACCCAGCTGATCATCATCGCCACTTAAATGTACATCCCACCTTGGCTTTAGTTTAGAGTAAATCATCCCGAACATAGCCCATCTCCAAGTAGAGATTTCTACGCCGGAGATTCTACCAGAAATGCAAGGCCCGGCCCCCGAAAAGGCCGGGCCTAAGTGCTAGGTTCTGTTGACATTTGCATTTGTAACCGATGTGCAGGCCCATTTCATGTCATTCCGAGTGCAGGAAAGCACTAATGGCCTTGAATCGGAGTGATAAGTCCAGGATTCTTCGTCGCTATTTCCCCGGAATGACCCGCAACAGCGAAATGTCAACAGAACCTAGAAATCAGCAACCGAATCCTGCAATTTCAAACTCGAAGAGTACCCAGAAATGTCCACCAAAGCAGGCCCGAAAGACCAAGACGAATTTGCCAATTTCAGATTGCCCCAGTACCGCCATGGTCCTATGGTTGCCATCTTCCACCTTTTATGCCCCATACTCGATCAACATCCCGGCATTTTGCACAGTTTCAGCTACGTGGGTAAAATTCTCCCACCATCCCAATTAAATGACCCTGGGCTCAGGGGATCGAGGGGATGCATGGCCAAGGAGGGCGAAGATTCCACGTGTACAGAGTGGCCTTCGGTTGTCGTTGAGGGCCTCCTTGCAGAGTTTTGCCCCGGAATAGCGGTCGGCGCCTGCTCGAGGCGTCATGTTGGACGCGGCTACTGGAAAATCTCCTCTCCGCGCTGCAGGCGCAGGGCGATCTGGTATGTCTGGCCCTCGGCCCTTGGCGTCGGGGAGTGGGCTGCCAGGAATCGCGCGAGGCCGATCATCACGTGGCGGCCCGATTCGGTGCCCTGGCGCAGCACAAACTGTCTGAAGGCGGCGTCGACGATCTGGAACGAGTGAAAGTCAGCATCCTCGCGCAGCATCATCCGCCCCATGGTGGCCAGCAGATCGCCGGCCGGCACCCCGGCCGCGAGGTACCCCGACACCGCCTGCGCCGACTCCTCCACCTGCTGGCGGACGTTGACCAGATCGAGCAGTCCGGCAAGCCGTTCGGGGCCACTGGCGCCGCAGGGACTCGGGTCAGGGAGCCGCTGGGGCGGCATGTTCAGGAATCGGTCCAGGTAGATGCTCATGGCCACGTCGAACACACCCCGCAGCAGTTCCGGGGTCGGCGCCCGCCGCAGGGCCTGGTGCAGGGCGTTGGCTGCGGTCAGGGTGTTGTGCACCGTGTCCCAGTCGCGAAACTCGTTCGACAGGTGGAAATGGGCCATGCGCAGGAAGGCGGCGTGGGCCACGGCGGAGCCCAGTTGTTCGGCGGTGGCCCCGCTGGCGATGGTCTGTTTGATCGAATCGAGGATCTCGCCCGGCGAGTCGCCCAGCATCGCCGTCGAGAGGGAGCCGGCGTCGTCCCATGTGCCGTTGCGGCTGCGACCCTGCTCAATCAGCGCCGGAAAATCCGCTCGCGCCTGCCACACCATGGACGCCAGGTCGATGGGCTGGCGCCACTGGCTCAGCTCTTGGCTGCGGCGCGCCCGTGCCATACCGTGCACCAGGCTGGGCAGCACCTGCCCGGCCATCTCCCAGCCCAGGTGGTCCAGGAGCTCGAATGCCTTGTTGGCGAAGTCCACCACGTGCCCGGCATCCAGGTAGATATGGTCGGTGGCGGCGGCAAAGATCATGTCTGCGATGTCCCGCTGGGAGATTCCCAACTCGATGGCGGTCACGAGACACCGCTCGGCTCCTTCGTCGTCGCGCACGTCGATGAAGTTCCGGAACCAGCGGGTGAAGACCTCGGGGCGGGTCTCCCCGGTGGGAAGCGGTTCGACCTGGAAACGCGGGGCTTTGCCCGCGCACTCCCGGGCCACGTGCAGGAGGCCTTGGTACATCGCTCGGGGCCGGTCGTCCTCGTGCAGGTGGGGCAGCATGTTGGCGGTGCAGGTCAGGATGCTCATGGCCGCACCCCAGCCGCTGGCCGAATAGGTCGTGCCGAACCGTGTGCCGATCCCCAGCGGCTCCCGGTAGTCCGCGCCGCTGGCCTGCAGCCCCAGCACGGACTTGGCGGTCACGAGGCGGATGTTGTGCTCCAGTCCCTCCTCCAGCCGCCGGCGCCAGTGCTGACTCTCATCGCGGGGCAGGGCTTCCGGGTCAATCCAGACCTCGCCGTCGACCACGTTTACCGGGAAGCTGCGCACGTCATCGGCGA
Organism: Dehalococcoidia bacterium; assembly: GCA_965249355.1. Classification (GTDB taxonomy): domain Bacteria; phylum Chloroflexota; class Dehalococcoidia; order Lucifugimonadales; family UBA3495; genus VXOI01. The sequence continues at coordinate 10,590 of CBDFLW010000002.1, read as the reverse complement.
AGGGATTGAAGGTTCCGCCGCTGGACAGGTCGAAGCGGGCGTGGTGCCAGTGGCAGGTCAGGATACCGTCCTTGACGCTGCCGCGATCGAGGGGAAAGCCCATGTGGGGACAGCGGTTGTCGACGGCGTAGACCTCGCCGTCGTGGTGGAACACGGCGATGGCGTGTCCTCCACCCGTGACTACCATGCAGCCGCGTTCCTTGAGTTGCTGCAATGAGCCTGCCCTGATGTGCCCTTTCACCGTCGTTGTCATGAGACAACCTCCCGCCTGTGGGGCTACGGGTAAATCCGAAAACCAAAGTGCCGTAACAGAGCCCCCGGGCTTGCGGCCCTTAAGGGGCACGGTCATCCCGATAATTCATATCATACAACGCGTGGCTAGCCGGATGCAGGAAATCTTCGCAATAGCCGTCATACCTGCCAGTTGGAGGCCCCCAGATCATCCACTCCACCTGCCTGTCCTACAGGACGATTGCAAAGTCAGGGAGTTAGTCCGTAGCAGAGTTATGCCCGTATCCGGCCCGTGCAGAGGCGACTAACTGGTGAGTCCGCCCAAGGATGTATGCTCATGGTAAGGCGCGTCGTCCGGACCAAGACCGAGTGGACACTGGTGCCTATTGCCCGAACCGTAGCATGGTCCGGGAGTCTTACGACGGCATCATTGGTGACGCCCCTATCGGGGCGATCCCGTTGAGGAGAGTGGCTACGTTCCGTGGCTCCCTCCGGCGACACGTCTACCTTGTAGGCGTGGAAGGAATGATGAGCAGCAGACGCCAGAGCAGCGCAAAACCGGCAGGGCTGTCCCAGCTGAACCTGAACGCGGCGGGCATTGACGTGGGCGCTACCAGCCATTTCGTGGCGGTGCCCGCCGACCGGGCGGAACCGCCGGTTCGAGAGTTCGAGGCCTTCACGGCGGACCTGTACCGTCTGGCGGACTGGTTGGCCCAGTGCGGTGTGGAGACCGTGGTCATGGAGTCCACCGGCGTGTACTGGATACCCCTGTTCGGGGCAGGACGATTGCAAAGTAACGTCGCCTATCGGTTTCTGCTCATCCTGAGCTTGTCGAAGGATGCCCATACTAGCCACCGATGGTTCGACAGGCTCACCATGAGCGGGTAGAAAAAGACTTTGCAATCGTCCTGCTGTTCGGGGTGCTGGAAGAGCGGGACTTCCAGGTGATGCTGGTGGACCCCGGACGCATCAAGAACGTGCCTGGTCGCAAGACCGACCTGCTGGACTGCCAGTGGCTGCAGCAGTTGCACACCTACGGCCTGCTGTCGGGGGCCTTCCGTCCCGATGGGGAGATCCGACGCCTACGCAGTTACCTGCGGCAGCGGGCCATGCTGGTGGAGTACGCGGCCCAACATATCCAGCATATGCAGAAAGCCTTGACCCAAATGAACGTGAAGCTCCACCACGTCATCAGCGACATCACCGGCAAGACCGGCATGGACATCATGGAGGCAATCGTGGGTGGCCAACGGGACCCGCAGCAGCTGACGCAATTGCGCGACCCCAGGATCAAGGCCGACGAGGCGACCATCGCCAAGTCGTTGCAGGGCCATTGGAGGGAGGAGCACATCTTCGAACTGACCCAGGCTCTGGGACTATACCGGGTGTATCAGGATAAGATTGCCGAGTGCGACCGGGAGATTGAAGCCCAGTTGGAGCGTTTCGAGGATCACAGCAACGGTGATCCTCCAGCGGCGAAGTCCGGCCGGAGACGCAGCAAAGGAAACGCGCCACGCTTCGACGTTTGGACGCACCTGTATCGGATGACGGGGATTGACCTGACCCGGATCGACGGTGTGGATGCCTACACCGCGCTCAAGGTGGTGAGTGAGATTGGCACCGACATGACGAAATGGCCCAGCGCCAAGCACTTCGCCTCCTGGTTGGGGCTGAGCCCCAACAACCGCATCACCGGTGGGAGGGTCATGAGCTCAAAGACCAAGCCCAGCGCCAACCGTGCGGCGGCGGCCTTGCGTCTGGCGGCCAACGCCCTGCACCGCTCCGACAGCGCCCAGGGCGCCTTCCTGCGCCGGAAGAAAGCGCAACTGGGAGCGCCCAAGGCCATCACCGCCACGGCCCACAAGCTGGCCAGGCTCATCTATTCCATGCTGCGCTACGGCCAGGAATACGTGGATGCCGGCGCTGAATACTACGAGAGCCAATATCAGCAACGGGCGTTGCGTGCGGCACAACGTCGGGCGGCTCAACTGGGCTACCGGCTGGTGCCCATGCCCGCTGCTCCGGAACACACCACCTACGCACCTCCTGGCGCGCCGATTGCCTCGTAAGGACTGTGGTTAGTGAGGAGCAAAATTATGCCCGTGCCCGGCCCGTGCAGAGGCGACTAACTGGGTGAGTCCGCCCCAGCGGTCACGGCGTGACATCTTAAGTTAGTGGGGAGGAGTCCAGGAAACAACTTAATCTCAAAGTCCGGGGCGACGGAACCCGACAAACTGCTGTGGAGACGTGGGCTCCGGGGCAACGGTGGAGCTTGGAGGTGCCGTGAGGGCAATTGTGGGCGTCGGCACGGTGTGCGCAGTCGGTGCTGCAGTCCTGGTTGGATCAGGCTGAAGGCTCGGCACGGGAGTATAGGTTGGAACATTCTGACCGCTGCAAGCCGCTGTAAATGCGGAAAGGAAGAGTCCAAGCAGCAGCACCTTACCCAGAGAACCGCCCTTGCGTATGACACACGAAGTGAGCGCGGAGAATATCATCAATGCGACTCCCTCCGCGCTCTCAAAAGATTCCCGTATTGCGGCCTACGGGCGGGCGGGCGGGCGGGCGGTTTAGTTCTTTTTTATTGTACCGTCTGCCTCAATGGTAATTCCAACGATGGGAGCGATAGCGTTGTTGAACACCTCGACAAACGGAGCGTCGGGTCCTCCCACACGGTCGATCCAGTTCGGCAGCACTTGGGTCAGAACCGCGTTGTCGCTGAGGGCGCGCATTTCGGGGCCGAACTCAATATACGTCAACCCGGCGTCGATATTTTTCTGAAGGCCCAGTTCGTTTTGAATGGAACCAAGCCTGAGGGCTTCCAGTTCCATCTTGGCGGACTCTTCTTTCCATATCTCCTGAATGTCAGTCGGGATCGATTCCCAGACTTCCTTATTGACCACGTTGTGGCTGGAGGGCCACGAAGTGAGCGGCCCGTTGATGTAGCTGATCACCTCGTACCAGCGCTGGCTGTGGCCGGCGTCGCCACCGGTCACACCGGCCTCGAGAATGCCGCGTTCCAGCGCCGTATACACTTCGGCGAAGGCCACGAATTGCGGCTCGCCACCCATTCCACCGATCCAGTCAGATATGGACGTCCCAAAGGCCCGGGTCTTCATTCCCACCACGTCTTCGGGCAGGTTCAGGGGTTCCTTGGTGAACAGAAAGATGTCATCCCCATTGTGCCAGTTGACGTTGATTGGATACCCGCCTGTGTCGTCGATCAAAAGTTGTTCAATGTCCGGCAGCATGGTGGCGGTTGAATCGAACTGTTGCGACCTCTCTGTATACAGGCCAAACAGGTACTGAATCTCCAGCTGCGGCAGATCGCCAGCGACGTAAGGCCCCAGCACGTTGACCATATCCAGTGTGCCGTCCCGCACCAGGTTCAGGGTGTCGGGGCCGGCTACGCCCAACTCCGGAAACGACGTAGACTCGATCAATAGCTTGCCATTGGTCCGTTCTGTCAGCCTATCAATGAGGAACGTATCAACGATCTTGCAGAAAACAATCGCCCTGTTGACGCAGGCGTTCTGGATGACAAAGGGTTCCCCATTATAGGTCAACGTAGTCGGGTCGGTGAATTTGGCTCGTTCTATAACGCTCCGGTAGTAGTCCGACTCATAGACATACAGGTGTTTTTCCAAGGCGTCCAGCGGGACGTTGCCGTCGGCGTCGCCTTCTGCAGGCGTTGGGGCAGGACCCACCAGCATGCTGAGGTCTCCCACATAAATGGCGCCCGACTTGTTGGCCCGCTCAGCGGCGATGGCCAGAAGCTCGGGACTGTATTCGTCCTCCATGGCAGCAGGTTCATCAGTAGATTCCTCTACTTCGGTCGGTGCCACGGTCGCAGCTACCGTTGGCGCCTCTGTCGGGACCTCAGTGGGCGGAGTGTCGGTTGCCGGAACAGCCGTCGCGGCCCCCCCGCAAGCCAGCAGCAATACGCTTGCGATACCCAATATGAAAAGCAGAATATATTTCCGCATTTTGACGCTCCCCGGCTCATAAATTGCTGATCATTTGCAGGGCGCCGGCAATCGGGTTGAGAGCAGACCCCAAATGAAAGCGCAATTATAGATGCCAAAGAGAACACGGTCAAAGATAATTAGCGCAAGCGCGATATAGTTTTCATATATTATTAGGTTCTGTTGACATTTCGCTGTTGCGGGTCATTCCGGGGAAATAGCGACGCAGAATCCTGGACTTATCACTCCGATTCAAGGCCATTAGTGCTTTCCTGCACTTGGAATGACATGAAATGGGCCTGCACATCGGTTACAAATGCAAATGTCAACAGAACCTAGGCCCTAGTCCAGAGGACAGGGGGTAATCACCATTCGAAAGCAACGTGTTTACCTTCAGTCGTCAGCGGCTGGCAGACGGGGTCCGTTCTGTCCCCCGGTTACGTCCGGCAGTCAGAAGACCGGTTGTGCGAACCGCATTTTCAGAGTTTTCAAGGGGCCGTTTCCGGTGTGCGAGTCTTTGCCCAGGACTACCTGGGTGCAGGGATTTCCCCACGACGCAACCAAGATAAAAGTTGACGCTGAACACCCTGCTCGCATGCCCGCCCCCCTCCTCGAGCTGTCGTTGTAAAATTGGGGAAATGCCCAGAAAAGTCCCGGTCAAATGCGCCATTGCCGGCTGCCACCGCCGGCTCAAGATGACCCTCGCCGAACGCGAGGACCTGAGTCGGGTGGGACGCGAGAACAAGGCCACGGCGGGCCTCGTCTGCCCGGCCCACGTGAAGGCTGCCTTCAACTTCGAATTCGACGATATCGACATCGATGTTCCAATGGGCGAATTCCTGGTTGAGGCGTCCAAGGAAACTCCCCATTGGCGCGTGATGTTGACCCCGCTGCCCGGGTCGGCTGGGGAGCCGGACTGCCAGTCCATGCCGGGCCGGGGAGACAGGGTTATCTAGTCCATCCACGCCGGCCCGTAGCTCCCGGGAGAATTCAGGCAATTTCAGAGTGCAATGACCGGCCGGTCTGGCCGATCCCGTAGCCGCATCCGGCGGGAGGGTTTCTTTTGGCTATAATCCTGGCAACCTCCGGAACAGGAGCCTTCGATTATGGCCACACCCCCCGAATCCGTTGAAATCTACTGCTTGAAGTGCCGGGCCAAGACCGGCTCACGGGATGTTGAACAGGTAACCCTGAAGAACGGACGCCCCGCCCTGCGCGCTGTCTGCTCTGTGTGCGGCACAGGCAAGTACCGCATCGGCTCCGCCGGCTGAACCTGGGCCGCCTGGCGGGCCTCCGGCTACACCCGTCTCGTGTGGCGCGTCAGGGAGCGCAAACTCCTGCTCCGGGAAATGTCCAGGGTGGCATCACCGGCCCAGGGCTTTCAGCGGCCTACAGGAGGCCGAGTCGCTCACAGCCACTTTCGGGAAACGCCGTCCTACTTCCTGTCTCCGTCCCCGAAAGCCGGACCCTGAGCATGGAGTTGCGCTCCCCGGGACGGCCGTTTCGCACCGCCATGGCCAGCGCCCGTCGGCTTCCGACAACCACGACCAGCCTCCTCCCCCTGGTGATCGCGGTGTACAGCAGGTTGCGCTGCAGCATCGGGTAATGTTGCGTCAGAAGCGGAATCACCACCGCGGGAAACTCGCTCCCCTGGGCCCGGTGTACCGTCATTGCGAAGGAGGGCTGCAGTTCGTCGAGTTCCGAGAAATCGTAGTCCACGCCGGTTTCCTCGAAGTTCACCGCGACCCGGCCGGCGGCGTGGTCCACCCCGGTTACCCAGCCCAGATCGCCGTTGAACACATCCTTGTCGTAGTTGTTGACCGACTGGAGCACACGGTCCCCCACCCGGAAAGTCCGTCCGAAGCGTGTGACCTCGGTTCCCACCGGGTTGAGGGCCTCCCGGAGCCTGTCGTTGAGCCGATGGACGCCGACGTCTCCCCGGTTCATGGGACACAGCACCTGAACGTCCGTAATGGGACGCAATCCGAACCGCGCCGGGATCCGCTCTGCGCAGATGCGGACGACGGCATTGGCTGCTGCCTCCGGTTCTCCAGCTTCGACGAAGTAGAAGTCCCCCTGGGAGCCGCTGGAGCCGAGAGAGGGCAGGCGGCCCTGGTTGACCCGGTGGGCCGCCTCGACGATGCCGCTCCGGTCCCCTTGACGGAAAATCCGCTCCAGACGGAGGAAGGGTACAACTCCGGACTCAAGAACATCTCCGAGGAACTTGCCGGGCCCAACGGAGGGCAGTTGGTTCGCATCTCCGACGAATAGCACCGAGGCGTGGCGAGGCACGGCCTGCAGCAGGTGATGGCACAGCACGATGTCCAGCATTGAGGTCTCGTCGACCACCACGGCATCGGCGCCCAGGGGCCGCTCGGCGTCTCGTCCAAATCGGCCCTCCCCGGGCTTGAACTCCAGCAGACGGTGCAGCGTCTGAGCTTCCCGGCCAGCGGCCTCGCCGAGCCGCTTGGCCGCCCTCCCGGTGGGAGCTGCCAGGGCCACCCGCTGGCCAAGAGCCTCGAGGATCGATATCACGGCGCCCAGTATGGTTGTCTTGCCGGTTCCAGGCCCGCCCGTCAGAACGAAGACCTTTTGCGACACGGCTTCGTGGACCGCCTGCCTCTGCTCCCCGGTCAGCTCCACTCCCATCCGGCGGCTGGCCCAGTCCACGGCGGCCGGAGCGTCGAACTCGCGCCGCTGCCCAGGGCTGGCCATCAGAGCCCTGATGGAATCGGCCACGGCTCGCTCAGCAAGATAGAGGCCCCGAAGGAACACAGCCTCTCCATCCAGTACGATCCGCCCCGCCTTCCGCAGACTTCCCACCGCCGCCGTCAGCAGATCCTCGGGGAGGTCGAAACGGCTTCGACACATCTGAACCAGCTCAGCATTGGGGATGAAGACGTGGCCCTCGTTGGCCCGCTCCAACAGCAGGTGCTCCAGGGCGGCCTGGGCCCGGTGGGGCGAATGCTCGTCTATCCCCATCTGCCGGGCGATCTTGTCGGCGGTGATGAAACCAATCCCCCGCACGTCCTGGGCCAGCCGGTAGGGGTTCTCCTGAACGACCTTCACCGCGTCCTGGCCGTATGTCTTGTAGATGCGGGTGGAGTAGGCAGCACTCACCCCGTGGCCCTGCAGGAACAGCATCACGTTGCGTATCTCCTGCTGCTCCACCCAAGCCCGCTTGATGCTCTCCACCCGGCGGGGGCCGACCCCAGGCGCCTCGGCCAGACGCTCCGGCTGCTCATCAATCACCCGTAGGGTCTCGTCGCCGAAGCAGTCCACCAGCCTTCCGGCAAGCACCGGGCCGATGCCCTTCACCAGGCTTGAGGCCAGGTAGCGGCGCACGGCATTGGCGCTGGCGGGCAACTGGGAGCTGTAGCTGTCAGCCCGGAACTGATAGCCATGGATGGGATGATTTATCCACCTGCCTTGCAGGTGCAACCGCTCTCCCGGCTGAATTCCCGGCATGGTTCCGACGACAGTCACCAGGTCGCCTCTGCCCGGAACCACAAGGCGGCAGATGGTGAATCCAGACTCCTCCGAGCTGTAGACCAGCCGTTCGACCTCGCCACGCAGCTGTTCCAGGTCGTTCGTCATGGGATTCATGATACACACCCCCCCAAGCTTCCCGGCGACGACGATCCCAGCAGCACCGGTTGCGTCGCAGGCGCTTGCACCAGGAGGGGATGCTGGTGCAAGCGACGGCAGTCAGCACCCCTGGCTGGAGGACCGGGGACCGAAGCTGACGTTGCTCATCGCCGTCGACGACGCTACCGGCACCGTGACTCAAGCCGCCTGTCCATACCACTGAGGACACCCACGGGTACCTGATGCTCCTGGAGGGCTTGGTCCGCCGGCGGGGCAGTTCCAGCGCTACCACCCCTCCTTGCTTGCACTGTCGGCAGGAAATCACCACCAAGGGCGTCGTCCAGTGGTGTAGGACAGGCCGTCGGCCGTGCCCCCACTGCGGGAAGCCGCACTGATGAAAGGGGGCTGCTACCAGGCAGTGTTGACGCACGCAGGTCGTTTTCCGTCAGTCTCTTCTGCGGCCGTTGATGCCTCTGGTTCCGGGGAAATTGAAGGTGCGCTGAACGGTGACGACGGTGTCGTTGGGCTGTACTGGGGTCATCAGATCATTCCAGCCGGGGCGGGACAGGGCGCTGCCAGTCATCCCGCCGGTGAAGATGTGCTCCTCGCGGATCCCGAACTCTTGGAGCAGGTGGAGCTGCGTTTCAGGGCTCCGCGTGGCATCGTCGGGCTTGCTGACCCGGGCGTAGCCGTAGGTGGGCGGGGATCATGAGGTCAACCTCGCATAAGGCCCATTATGTTGCAGAGACGCGTCGGGGAAAGAATTACCCTCGCCCATGTTATGGTCCTCTGGCCCTTGTCGTTCGGGCGGCCTTCAGTTTTCTCCTGCCGTCGTCCATGAGCCTGCTTTCCCCTCTCTCGGTAAACAGCACCGCACCCTCCGGTATTCCCAATCTTTCCCGGACTTGCCCTGCTGTCTCGAAACTATCAGCGCTGACGAAGCCGACGCTAATCACGTTGTTAGCATGATAAACGGCAATGCTCTTCCAGGGAACACCCGCTTCGAGTAAGGCCACGGCCAGCTGGTTGGTCCAGTCCACCAGGTCATCGAGAGAATACGTCCCCTCTACAACCTCGATATTTGCGGAGTCGTACTGCCCGGCATACGCGGCTCGGAATGCCTCCCCCGCTGCCTTGACCTTGGTGGTATCCATCATGAAAACATAGACGGTGCCCTTGTCCTCGGAGAAGTACCAGCCGCCGAACCCGCCCTCATGATCGTTGGCAGCCGAAGCCATCCGGCTGTTGTGGTCAATGACCTTGCCCTCGCTGTCCAGAATCGACCTGACCGCCTCCTACTTAACCATGCTGGGGTCAGTCCCGGCCGGCGTGTCCGAATCGCCGTTGGCCGGCACTCCGCACGCGATTACCAGCGACACCACCATGAGTAGAACCATAGGAATCAATTTGGCCCTCAACATTTCGTGCCCCCTGACGGTTGGATTCGGCAGTGCTGAAGACCAGGGCATCCTGCAACAGCAAACGGCACCCAATAGGTAGTCATCTAGGCTGCCTACTGCCCAACAAACGGACGCTTTTTACGTATCGGACGTTGTGCGAACCGATTTCACCATCTCTCGTACATTTCGAGGAGATCTTTGTAGCGCTGCTCCGCAATTGGCTTAAATTCCCCCCAGTTCAAAGACCCAAGGTGGTAGGCGCGAGTGTAGCGAATATCTCCAACCACGTCTCTCGACATATTTCCCAAACAGTCCATTCTGGTAGGCCCGTATTCGCTTAGGTCCACGACAACCCTCCAGCTGCTACCGGCGGCCGAGTCATATCGGCAAACGGCAACAAAGCCTGGCGAGTTTCCTCCTACATCGATATAACCGGAATAGTGTTCCAAACACAGCCTGTGACGATGCTGCTCTTCGCCATCGTCATCATCAATTTCATAGGGCTCCCAATTTACGAAAGCATCTTCGTACATCGCGGACTCCTAGAAATCTGGCCGGAAAGTGGCGGCAGCCGGGCCAGTGGCTATACTTGGAGTCAACAAGCATAGCGAGGGCTGAGAATGCTGGGAGAGCGATCGGACCAGAGGGGACTTTGGGAAGCGGACCGGCTGTACCTGGACCACGTGGGGCGGGAAAGCTTCTACGGTCTCCTGGCATCGCTGCGGGGCCGGCTGTTCCGAGACGCCGAATTCGCCGAGTTCTACTGCCCCGACAACGGCCGGGACAGCGTGCCGCCCAGCCTGCTGGCGACGGCGCTGCTGCTCCAGTCCCACGACAAGGTCAGCGACGCCGAGGCGAAGGCCCGGGCTGACTTTGACCTCCGGTGGAAAGTGGCGTTGGGGATTGAGGCGGAGGACCGGCCCTTCGCCAAGAGTACGCTGCAGGTGTTTCGCGCCCAGCTGATCCTGCACGACAAGGTGCGGGAGGTATTCGAGTCCAGTCTGAGACTGGCCCGGGAGTCGGGCTGCCTGAAAGGGCGCGGGATGCGGGTGGCATTGGACACGACCAACATCCTGGGGCGGGGCGCGGTGAGGGACACCTACAATCTATTGGCCGACGGGATCGTCAAATTGTTGCGGGCGCTGGCGGCGGTGGAGCAAGCTCCGGTCAGCGAATTGGCCCAGGCCCGGGGATATGAGAGATACCTGGGCTCCAGCGTGAAGGGCGAGGCGGCCATCGACTGGTCCGACCGGCAGGCGCGGGCGGCGCTGCTGGCTGGGATTGTGGCTGACGCGGACCGGCTGTTGGAGTTGTCTCGGCAGGCGCAGGGGGAATTGCCCGAGGACAGCGATGAGCGGCAGCGGATTGTGGCCGCGGCGGAACTGCTGGGCCAGTTGCTGCTCCAGGAC
>CBDFLW010000001.1:0-21218 GCA_965249355.1 Dehalococcoidia bacterium | reverse complement strand
CCGCTCTCCCGCACCGGGGCTGAACTGCTCTTCGAGGTATTCAGCCAGCGCTACGAGCGGGGCTCCATCCTGGTCACCACCAACCTCCCATTCGATGAGTGGACCGAGGTCTTCGGCTCGGAACGCCTCACCGGAGCCCTGCTGGACCGGCTCACCCACCACGTGCACATCCTGGAGATGAACGGCGAGAGCTACCGCCTCAAGCGCAGCCGGGAGAACGCTGCAGCACAAGCCCCGGACGAATCAGACAACCCGTAAGTCGTGCCAGAAGCCGTCCTCACTCACTCACCTGCCCAGCCTGCTGCCAGCCTGCCTCTGTGACACTTCTCCCGAACAACTGGCGCGGACATTTACGCTGGCCAATGACCTCTCTGGTGGTGCACTTTTGCTTCGCCCCACTGGTATGTTTTGTCGACGCCCTTGACAATTTTCATCCAGGAGGTATTGGGGGCGCCGTCGGCGGTGAGGAACTCTATGGTCCTGTTGTAGGTGAACCGGCTACCGTCGAACCAGAGTTTAAGCTTGGCCCTCTGGTAGCGGTCTGGGTAGATTCTCATCCTCTTGGATTTTCTTCCGGTACCTGCGGAGTCCATTGGCTCTGGCTGAGAAGACAGTAAGGATGGCGAGTAGATCCTGGGTGAGTTCCTCTGGGGGGCTGAGATCTCGCTGGTTGAGAACCAGGAGTTCGCCACCGTTTTGCTGGAGGAATTGCTCGATGAGTTCGGTTCCGAACCGGGCGAGTCTGTCTCGACAGGCAACCACAAGCGTGAGCTTATCGCCTTGGTGAATTCGCTCCAGTATGGTTGCAAGTCCTTTCCGGCGGTAATTGAGTCCTGATGCGACGTCGGCGATGACTTCTGCGTCTGGGAAGTGTTCCTGCATGAAGGCGACCTGTCGTTTGAGGTCTCCGGTCTGCTTGTTGCTGGAGACTCGGCAGTAGCAGACGGTGGTGCTGGTTTTGGATTTGCCGAGGTAGGTTTGGACGTCATAACGGCGTTGTCCGCTCTGGGTTTTGATTGATGGGATTATTCTGGCGTCGGCGTATCTTCGGAGGGTGTGCGGGTGGAGGCCGAGTATTTTAGCAGCTTGCCTTGAGGGTATGTATTGCATGCAGCAATTATAAATTTTGTTCTATGTTTATAGCCGGTATCTACTACTTCAGCTTGCGGTTTCCGGTCCTCCCAGTCAACCCTGACCCGCGTTGGTCGGCCCTGTGCCAGTCAACCATGGCTTACTCGATGAAGGTCTCTAGGGCCTTGATCATCGTTTCCACCTCTTGGATCTCTTCTTCAATCGCCTCGGAATTCAACAACAGGCCCCGTCTGTAATAGTTTCTGTGCAGCGCTTCGGCGGCGTGGGCCATTCGCAGAAGACCTGGTTGCCGGTATTTCTGGCGGGCATTCACTATGATGCTTTCGAATTCATCGTGAGACTCATACTTCCAGTTGTTCGCGGCAGCGACTGCCTTGACTATGTGGGCTGCTGCTCCCCAACCTTTTTCTGACGCTTGGTGTAGGTCATTGTCTCTGAGGTATGCCTTGCTCCTTTCTAGGAATTTCCGGGCCAACTCGATATGGTCTGTGACTGCTTCGGTCGGCATCTTAGTCTCCTACCCAGACGGCAAGTGTGGGCTTCGTCTGTCAGCGGCTCTTCGCCTTTCCCTTTTTTTCTCATACCGGCAAGTCTGCCGGCTCATTCTATGTGCGCGCTGTTTCTGAAGCAAATTCGTTGAGAATGTGTCACTTTTTTACCCTGGGTTACAGGGTAGTTAGTGTATCTTCTGTTGACGGCGCGGGCCTGCTTGCTCTCCGGCTCAACGCCAGTTCTTTCGAACCGGCCCAGGTCGGCAAGACGAGCAACAGGCTGTCGTCTGACGAAGGGACTCCCTCCCTCCGGCCGGAGTGTGCGGCTGGTCCGGCGGCCAGTGTCAATAATCAGGAACTTCCGGCCATAGGAATGAGGAATGTGTTGTTGTCCAGCGATTGTGTCCCCTTAAATGAAAAGCGAATATGTCACCAGGTTTAGTCGGTGGCGGTCAGTGATGCGGCCAGGGCCTCGGCCTTGGTTCGATCTCTGGCGCTGAGCTTCTTGGTGGGCGGGCTCTCTGCCTTGGCGTACTTTCCGACGGTGTCGCGCGCCATGCCCAGCTTCCGGGCGATGGCCCGGAGGGAAAGCCCCTGCTCCCTGGCCTGTTGGACCGCCTCCCAGCGAGCCTGCTGGGTCTCCGTGGGCGTCCGGCGCAACTGGTGGCGAACTGGCTTTGTCTTTCCACCTCTGCCCTTGGTGGCTACGTCTTCGTCGTTGGCCTCGTCCTCATCGGACGATTCTGACGATTCAAGGGCGGCCAGGCGTTCCCGTTGAGCCTCGTTCAGATGGCTGTTGACCCCACCGTCAGCGACCCCCTGCTGTTCCGGGCCGGGGGAGCAGGCGCTGGCTGCGCCCCACAGCCCTGATGAGGGCGGCGGCCCCTCCTGATAATCCACGGCCTCTCCCTGGTACCTGATCATCAGCTCCCCGTCGGCCCGTTCCAGGACGTCCACCCTGAGTCCGGCGTAGCTGGGCCGTTCCGCCCCTGGCGGCAGCTGCAGGACCCGCCAGTGGTACTTCACCGTGTTGTCCCGGGCCACCTTCCGGGTGTCTTTGATGCAGATGGTCTCGGTCAGAGACAGCTCGGCCGGCACCGGGCGGTAGGCCGTCTCCGGCTGCTCCGCCGCTACGGCGAACCGGGCGTTGAACTTGGGCAGAAACTCCTGGAGAACTTCGTGGGCCTGGTCGATGGTGCTGGCGCCGGCCAGGCGCAGCTCGGTGACCAGCCGGTCCTGGAAGGTTTCCAGCATCCGCTCCACCCGTCCCTTGGCTTGGGGAGATAGTGCGAATATCTGCTGCATGCCCAGCTCCCGCATCACCCTGGCGAACTGGGTGGTTTCAACAGGCACCGGCTTTTGACGGGCGTTGTACTTGAAAGCCGAGTGGCGGTCGCTGTAGAGGGCCAGGGGGATTCCCCACTGACGGATCAGGCCCTCCAGGAGCACCAGGTAGCCGCGGGTGTCCTCGCTGGTGCGGAAGACGGCCTGAGCCACGGTGCCGGTGGCGTCGTCCACGGCTATAAGCAGCGTCAGCTTCGGTCCCCGGTCCTCCAGCCAGGGATGGTGGCTGCCGTCGATCTGCACCAGCATGCCCTCCTGGGGCATGCGCCGGCGCCGGAACCGGTGTTGCTGGGAGCGGGCGGCGGCGAGGGACTGCCGATGCCTGCCTTGGTCAGGATGCGGCGCAACGTGGGACGGCTCAGATCGATGCCCTCGCGTTCCCGCAGCAGCTCAGTGAGATGAGTATGGTTGGCGCCCGCCTAGCCGTTGCTGGCCAGCCGTACTACCGCAGCTACAGCGACCTCAGGGATAGCATTGTGGGGCCGGCGGCCCCGGTTCCCGTGGGCCAATGCGGCAGGACCGACCTTGCGGTAAGCCGCGAGGAGACGCTTGGTGTGGCGCTCGCTCACTCCCATGATCTCGGCTGCCTGGGCGATGGGAAGCTGGTATTCCAGAACGCTGTTGAGAACCTGAATCTTTGCCTGTTCCTGCTGATTCAACCTTATATCCCTCATAAGGATGACTGCGATGATGTGTCCGGGCCATCACGGCTCGGGTCTGACCCTAGGGATGACCGGCCGAAGTGCCTTCAAAATGATCTGTCGGCCCGGTCTCGAGATGGCCCATCGGGTGTCAACGGCTTTGGCGAGCAGTGTCCTTATAGGAGCGTGGCCTCCAGCCCCATCGCAGTCTTGACCGCTCACCTGGCCGGCGCGCCAACTTCGCGCAATCCCTGAGGGGGCAGTCATGACAGTAACCGTCGATCTGGGCGGCAGTCCCGCTGTTCAGGTGGTTATCGGAGTCGACACTCACCAAGATGAGCACGTGGCGGTGGCTATTGACCGGCAGGGTGTCCGTCTCGGCGAGTGCCGCGCACCAGCGAATACGCACGGCTATTGGGAACTGCAACGGTGGCCCCAGGACAAGGGAGAGATTACCGCATTCGGGATCGAGGGCACGGGTTCGTATGGTGCTGGAATCGCCCGCTTTCTGACTGGCCGGGGCTATACCGTCGTCGAGGTCAACCGTCCTGACCGTTCAGCCCGCTACCGGAAAGGAAAGAGTGATCCCACCGACGCAGAGATGGCAGCCCGGGCCGTGCTTGCCGGAGTGGCCGATGCCACTCCCAAGTCAGGCGATGGCGAAGTCGAAATGATCCGTATGCTCAAGAGCGCCAAGGACTCGGCCGTCAAGGCTCGCACCCAGGCCTCCAATCAGATGAAGGCCCTGGTTGTAACGGCCCCGGCCGAGCTCCGCGAGGCCCTGGATGGGATCTCCATAGCTGCCCTTGCCACACGATGCGCCAGATTCCGTCCAGGCCGTCCGGACGACCCCGCTACAGCGGCCAAGTACGCCCTTCGGTCCCTCGCCCGCCGCTATCGTCAGCTGAGTCAGGAGATCCACGACTTGGAGGGCGAGCTGTCTCGGCTCACCCGTGCAGCTTCGCCTGACTTGGTCGGCGTTTTCGGCATAGGACCCGACACTGCGGCTACCCTGTTGGTCGCTGCTGGGAGTAACCCTGTATTCCCCAACCCCTTTTTACAGGCTGTTTGAGGCTGACAGCCCTGGCTACAGGGGTTTGCTCACTATGGAACCGCCTCTGGAGTTGCCTCTTCCTGCCTGCGTTTGGCAGCTGTTGTGGGCAAAATGTGGGCAAGGTGGGCTGCCGGTTTGGGCCGCTTTTGATTGGTCCCTCCGGCCCTTGATCGCACCGCCCCGGACCGGATGGCGGGCGCGAGATTTTCTGACAGTTGGCGCTTGACCGGTCCTATCTCACGCCAGTGTATAATACATATGTTCTTATTAAACAAACGGGGGCCAAAAGGCCCCCGTCGCTGCATTACGGAGCTGTCACTCCGAATGCCATCTACCACAGGAACGTGGAGGTTTCCTATGGAAGGCGACTCCATATTACCATCGCCCGCGGTCATTTCCCCTACTTTGGACATTGGCCGGGCTTACAACGCCGGTGAGGCTGCCGCAATCCTGGGCATTACGACTTATGTCCTGAATGAGCGAGTTCGGGAGGGCTGGGTCAAACCGCTCTTCGAGACCGGGGACCGGCGCTATTCCGGTTACGCCCTGGCGCAGCTCTTGGGGTGGCCTCTCGACGATAATCTCCGGCTGGAACTTCCCGCTGCTCCTTCGGTGAGAACCGGCGCATCCTCCCGTCCTATGGGGCGGGTTCGGGCGGTCTGTCCAGGCATTTCCCTGCGGTCGTAGGCCGCGTTCAGGTCAACCACTTGAAGGGCCTCGCCCGCCGACTCGCCCCGGGTGTACCCAGCCACCATGTCCCCGTGTCGCCACCGCCCTTGGTGCTGGACCGCAGCGTTCGGCGTCCCTGCTGCCACCATCCTCCGGGCCATGCCGATGCGGCCGCTGTGTCCGCTGAAGCCTTCGCCGAGGCCGGCGGCGCTGGCCGCGGCGTGTACCCGGTTGGCCAGCGTCTGCCCGGTGAGGGCGAACACTGGCGTGGATGTGTCGGCTCCATTCAATCTCGCACAAGGTCCCTTACGGTGAGCCGAAGTAATCGAGAGGCGGTTGACCGGATGCTGAAGCAGAAGGGGCTGAGGCCATTGCCGCCCGCAATGATGCCGACGGCCTCGGTGATGTGGATGAAGTCGATGTCTTCGGCGATGTCGACCACTCCAGCGAGGAACCAGTCGCCCCTGCTTCTCCGGTGGCCGCGCGGTATTGTCAAAATTCCGATGGTCTGCCATCTGCGGTCCCTGTTGTAGGGGCTGTGAAGGAGGTTCCTGGCTGCTGGCAGGCTGGTTTTCAGCGATATTCCGTCGGTAGCAGAGGCGGAAACCGCGCTTCACGTCCTCGAAACCCGCGGGCAGCCGGAACACCTGAATCGCAACCCTGCCCACTGACATCCGGCCCTTGATGGGCCAGGGCACGGTCAAATAGACTGGATCGATACCCTGCTCAATGTTCATTCACCCAGGCCAGCGAGGCCGCCCGACATGATGGAGAAAAGACACTACAACAACGGCGAGGCGGAGTTCATGCTGGATCCCGTCAACGACGCAGTGGTGAAGGTCACCCACCGTAACCAGGTGGGCTGGATCGGCATCAGCCTGGACTGGGACGTCCAACGCCCCTACACGTTTACCACCAGCCCAGCTGAAATAAGCGACGATGGCCTCGATGGCGTGGTATTCCGGTTCAGCACCCCCGACGAGGCATTGAAGTTCCTGTGCACTATGTTGCTGAACCAACAGGGAAGGGAGGACTCGAAGCGGGTGAATCCGGAAGAAAGAAAGGCATCGGCGAAGCGGGTGCTCCGCGAATTCCTGAATGAACAGCCCGAGTGAACAGCCAAACCGGACGACGTGCAATGCAACCGGCCAAGCGACAGAAACATGGAGAAGGAATACGCTTTTGACCAGACCATCGTGGACTCCAACTACGAGCGGCACATGGGCGGACGAGCGCACAGGTTCGTCGGACGGCGCCTCAGGCTAAAGGAACCAACCTTGGAGGGCTGGAGCAAGGACTACGGCGAAAACCTCTGCCGACGGTCTTGGACCAAGCCAGCAACCGACACCGCCCGGCGAACCCGCAGATATACGTCCACCTTGTACATCCGTCGCACCATCCATGGGGTCGGCGATAACCCTATAAATGATGGCGGGCGGTACAGTATTTAGTCGCCGATACTCAGCAATCTTCCGCCCATGCGGCCCACTTTAACTCCGCCGTTTACAGGAGAGAGGAACGGGCGAATCATCAGCGCCAGAAAAACAGTAACCGACGAAAGAGATTTGTATGAAGAAAAGCGACGCTGGGCTTACTGAAGAGCAATGGAAAGAACTGGAAGAACTCAGACGGATGCCGGACCGAGAAATAGACACGACCGACATACCCGTGATCTTGGACTGGAAAAATATCAGACGGCGAACCGAGCCCCAACCCGCGGAACGAGAGGTAACAATCCTGCTGAGTGAAGACATCATCGAATGGCTGCAATCTTTGCCAAAGGGACAGGAAAGCATCAGCAGCTGCATCCACGACATCCTGAGAGCGCATAAATCTCAAGAGGCAAATAAAGTTCCGTAGTCGTATTATCGGCGACCGCCCGAGGTGTCTACCACACCATTCCAAATGAGCTCCAGATCCCGGTGAGGCGCTACGGGCCGAAGACCTCGGTCCATTCGTCGAATGGCAGGTTGGGCTACGGGCGGGATGAATTTACAGCCATGGCTGTAAACAGGGCTGTTTCCAGCCACCCCTTGACCAACCAGCGGGCGCTTCGGAACGAGCGGCCGTATCGGATTGGACCCAGGACCTGGCGGTCGGGGGGAAGTTGTTGCTGCTGACAGTGACGGCCGCGTCGGGGTACCTGTCAGGGTTCTCGTGTGTGGCTCCTGGTCGGTGAAAGGCTGGCCGGATGCCTGCACCGGTTCTGCCCTGTGTGCTGCAGGTGCACTGCGGGTCCTCTGGCGTTGGCCAGCCCATCCAGGGCGCTGTGCCCTGGATGGGGTCCTCGAAGAGATCCAGCCACTCGTCAACGGCCCGGTTGCTGGTGATGACGAAGCTGGACACCCTGTGCCGGTGGAGTATGAGATCATGGAGATCGGCGGACTGCTGGGCGGTGAACCGGTGCAGGCCCAGGTCGCCTATTCTGGCTTGGACCATTGTCCTGAAGTAGTCGTCGGCATGGATGAAGCGGACAGTGTGTCCAGACCTGACGGCGGGGTAGCCCAGGGCCTGGGCCAGGAAAACTCTTGCCCACTCCCGCCGGACCTACCAGTAGCACATGCTCGTGCTTTGAGAGGAATTCCAGCGAGAAGGCGGCGTCCAGCAGCCGGCGATCAAGGGTGATTGACGCTGACCCCCGAAATCTTCGATTAATCACACCGGGCGTCAGCCGAACCTGACCCCTCCACCAACAATGCGGCAGCACCGCACCGACTCCAGCCCGCAAAGAAGTTGCCTCGCTATGTCTGCGGCCTTCTCAGCCAGCCGCTGTTCATACGCAAACAGCATCCCAATTACAGTGCCGCTATGGGCAATGTTCACCCCGACTGCATCTGCTTCCTTCGAGAGTTTCACCACCGCGTCGAAGTGGTCGTTGGGCAGCAATTGCTGGTTGGCGACGGCGCTCAGGGTAGCCCCACGCCCGATCAGAATGGGGTCGCGGCAGCGAATACCATCCTCTATAAGGGAAACTGCCTTGCCCATTTCGGGGGCCAGTCGTTTCAACTCCGAAGCCCTGTCCACGCGGTTAAACTCCAGCGTGTCCACGCTGCCCGCGAAGTCCAGTACCACCACGTACATGGGCGGCGGCTGGCCCAAAGTGCGGGCCACCCTCCCTTCCCGGTGATCGAATACGGAGACGCCGGGGAACATCACGCCGTCGCTGGGTTCGATGCTCAAAGCGATTTCCGCAATCTCCGCCGGCGAAAGCTCCTTGCCGCATGCTGATGCCGTGGCAACGATCGCCGCTGATACGTCGGCGGTGCTGCTCGCCATGCCCTTCCCGCGGGGCAGAGGCGAGTCCAGCCGCAGAAGCGCGTCGGTGCCGCTTTCTCCCAGAAACTCCAGCGTTGCCCGCACCGCCCTGCTCGCTTTGGGAGAGTCGGCTGGCCCATTTATTTCCCCATGCCCCGGCGAGAGCTCGACGACCACAGTGCTGTACAGGTCAATGGGGCAGGTCACCATGCAGACGATGCCGTCCAGCATTCCCTGTGCGAGTTCGCCGCAGGTACCAGGTGCCGAAGCCGCGGCCCTTCGAACATTCGCTGGGACTGGCATTACGGCAGGGGCAGCTCGGCGCTGGCTAGAGGCACCGCGCCCAGGCTCTTCAGTTCCAGGGCGAGACCGGCGACCATCAGGTACACCCGGTCCGCCCGCGCCGCCAGGAGTTGGTTCACCCGCCCGAGGGCGTCCCGGTATCTGGCGCCGAGTGCCGACGGCGGCACCACTCCGAGGCCGACCTCGTTGCTGACCACTATCCAGGTGGCGTGCGACCGTTCGTAGACCTCCATCAGCGACCTTGCGGCCTCCAGGATTTCGTGCTCGGCGGCGGGGTTTCCCTCCTTGCTGAGCAGGAGGTTGCTTACCCACAGGGTGACGCAGTCCAGCAGGCATGTATCGTAGCCATCGAGGGCGGCCGGGAGCACCGGTGCCAGGTGCAGCGGTTCTTCCACCGTGCCCCACTCCGCGGGACGCTGGCTGCGGTGTGCAGCGATGCGGCGCCGCATGTCGTCGTCCAGGGCCTCCGCGGTGGCGACGTACATGACACGCCCCCCCTGTGCGGCCAGGCGTTCGGCGAAAGCGCTCTTACCCGACCGGGCGCCGCCGAGGACAAAGATCAATTGCTTAGGCAAGGCTATCCCTCCCGGCCATCACCAGCCGCAGCGCCTGCGCCAATTTCCGGTTATCCGGCATTGTACGGACACCGACGCGGATGTACTCCGGCAGACCGAAGGAGGCGCAGTCCCGGACACAGATGCGGTGCTCCTTGAGGAGTGTGCTCCGGATATGCTGGGCAAAGCCCACCCTCAGCAACAGGAAATTGGCCGATGCCGGGGCGCACTCAATCCCCAGGCTCCTCGCTGCTCCGGCAAGGAACTCCTTGCCCTCGCGAACGACCTCCCGCCCTCTTGCCACGTGTGCCGGATCGGACAGGGCGGCGATGCCGGCGGCCTGCGCGGGTGCGTTGACGCTCCAGCTGTACTGGAACCGCCTGATACGAGCCACGATGTCCTCCGGCGCCAGCAGGTAGCCCAGGCGCAGGCCGGTAAGTGCGTAGTCCTTGGTCATCGACCGCAACAGTACAGCATTTCCCATCGACAGTAGCCGGGTCGAGTCCCAGGACTCATCAACGAAAGAGACGTATGCCTCATCCAACACCAGCAGCCCGATTCCACGCAGAGCCTCGGCGATGCTTCTGACCTCGCTTTCCCGCAGGTAAACGCCCGTTGGATTGTTCGGGTTGCAGAGAAAAACAAGGGATGGGGAAAGCTCGGCAATATGATCAATGGCCCGCGACAGGTCCCACCCGAATTCCCCATCGCCAGCCCCGCCGTCCGGGGGCACGATGGCCGCCGGCTCGGCGCCCTCGGTACGGCAGGCAGCTGCATATTCGCCAAAGGTCGGTGCGAAAATTGCCGCCGCATCGTCGGGCCCAAGAAAAGCCCTGGCCAGCAGGTGGATCAGTTCGGTTGAGCCGTTTCCCGGCAGGACGTTGCCGGGACCGACGCCCAGGGACGCCCCGATGGCTCTCCGGAGCTCGAGACACTCCGGGTCGGGGTAGGCCGCCATGTTCACCCTCCGCGCGGCGTCCAGCGCCAAACGAGACGGACCGAGCGGGTTGATGCTGGCGCTGAAGTCGATCACTTCCTCAGGGCGCAGTCCGAGGGACTCCAACTCGGCGAAGTTGAGGCCGCCGTGCACCGGCCTTTTGTGCCTGTCTCCGGTCTCCACGCTGCTCACCCCGCCGCCAGTGCCCGAAGGGCCAGGACTCCTACCGAAAGGGGCGCCCCTATGGAGGCCACCAGCAGCGCCACCCGCACGGACACGCCGATGTGCCGTGGAGCAGGTGCGTTCAGCCCGTCGCCGATGCGGTAATGTCCCGCCTTCTCTAGGGCCACACCCAGCAGGCCCGACATTGCGCCGATGGTCCAGCCGGCGTTGGGACTCGCCGTTAACCGCCGGCCTGCCCACAGCCAGCGCAGTCCCTGCCGCGCAGGCAGACGGCACAGAACGCCGGCCGCCACGATCAGGCCCGCACTCAGGCGCGCCGGGACCAGGTTGATCAGGTCGTCCAGCCGGGCCGACGCCTTGCCCAAATATTCGTACTTTCCGCGATAACCTACCATGCTGTCCAGCGTATTCACTGCCCGGTAGGCGAATGCCCCGGGCAGACCCAGCAATGCGAAGGCCAGCCAGGGCCCGATGTAGCTGTCGGTCGTATTTTCTGCCACAGACTCGATGGCAGCCGCTGAAGCCAGGGACTGGTCCAGCGAAGTGGCGTCGCGGCTCACCAGGCTGCGCAGTCCATGGCGCGCATCGCCCATGCTGCCATCGTCCATGGCGTGCCGGACGCCGTTGGCGGTCTGTGCCAGCCCCTTGACCGCAAAGGTGGTATTGAGCAGCAGGGCAACGCCCACTAGATACGGGACTGGCCCAAGTTCCCGCAGGCCGTTGGCCGCGAGCCAAGCCATGCCGCCAAAGAACGCTGGTACCGCCAACGCCATTCCGCCTCCCCAGGCGAGGGCCGCCCACTTGGATTCGGGCGACGGCCCCAGGCCCTCCAGCCACGAGACCAGCCTGCCCATCCATACCACGGGGTGCAGAGGCGTTGGCATTTCCCGCAACGCGAGGTCCAGCGCCAGCGCCAGCAACAACGCTCCTGCGTCAAGGTACCACTCTCCGGGAAACAAGCGCCATTCCATTTCGATACGCCGTGCCCCTCACCAAGACCAGCGATGGATTGGCTCAAAGAAGGTGCCGGATATCCCGAAGGCCAGGATTGCGGCGAGCACCAGCACCGTCGCCTCGGCCACCTCGTTCACGGCGCCGTAGACATCGCCGGTAACACCCCCCAGCAACTTGGACGCCCAGGCACCGAGACCCAGGGCCACCGCGGTCGCTGCGGCGAACAGCGCCAGCCCGCCGGGTCCGGCGAGCGCGACGGTTGCGACCAGTACGACGACAAGGCCCGCCAGCAATTGCCAGCGCCCGCCGGAAGGCTGGAACGGGACGCCGATGCCCTGTGGCCTGGCATACGGAAAGAACTCCAGCACCAGCAGCATTCCCCATCGCGACAGGCTGGGAAACAGGATGAGCAGCCAGAACCGCCCCGCCGGGGGCAGCGCTGTAATAGCAGCAACCTTGAGCAGCAGCAGGGCCACCACCCCGACGACGGCGAAGGCGCCCACGTGGGAATCGCGCAGGATCGCCAGGCGCCTCTCGCGGTCGAAACCACCCAGCAGCGCATCGCAGCAGTCCATGAAACCGTCGAGGTGTATGGCGCGGGTCAGGACGACCATCGCCGCGACAAGGATGGCTGCAGACAGCAACGGGGGAAATTGCCGGTACTCGTCGGTGAGGAGAGGGTACCCCCGGTGCATCAGCAGGTCCAGGCTTGCCAGGGCGAGACCCAGGAGCAGTCCCGCTGCGGGAAACCAGCCCCGGGCAGCGGCAAGGCCGCCGGCATCCCGGGGAGCCACCGGCAGTATCGTCAGAAACCCGAGGGCCGAGCGAAGTCCGTTCACGCGGCCGTCTCGTCCCCCGGCTCCCTGTCGGACACACCCGCTTCCGCGAAGGTTGCCATTTCAGACAGAGTGGCCGCGGCGGCCTCGACTATGGGCATCGCCAGAGCAGCTCCGGTGCCCTCGCCAAGCCGCATGCCCAGGTCGAAGAGCGGGTCGAGCTCGAGCGAAGCGAGCGCCGCCCGGTGGCCCCTCTCCGCCGAAACGTGAGAACCGATCATGTAGTCGCGGGTGGCGGGGCAGACAGCGCTGGCCACCAGGGCCGCGGCCCCGGAGATGAATCCGTCAACGACCACCGGCCGGCGCATCATCGCCGCGCCGAGAATCACGCCGGCCAGCACCCCGATCTCGAACCCGCCCACCTTCATCAGCAGGTCGATGCCATCCGAGGCGTCAGGCGAGTTGACTGCCAGGGCAGTGCGCACCACCCCGGCCTTGTGCCGCAGTTCCTCGGCATTGCGGCCGGTGCCTTCGCCCGTGGTCTCCTCCGGATCGAGGCCCGTAACAGCGGCGGTGACGGCGCTGGAGGCAGTGGTGTTGCCAATGCCCATGTCGCCCGTTGCCAGCAGGTCAGCGCCCGAATCGATCACCTCCGCAGCCAGGTTGATCCCGGCCTCCAGGCACGCCACGGCCTGCTGCCGCGACATCGCCGGGCCCTGACTGATGTCGCCGGTGCCCCTGCCGATCCTGACGGAGCGGAGGTCGGGATGGTCCGGCAGGTCGGAGGCCACGCCCGCGTCCACTATCACCTGTCGTATCCCCAGGTGGCGGCTAATCACGCTGATGGCCGCGCCACCGGCCAGGAAGTTGAGCACCATCTGCGCTGTCACTTCCTGCGGGTAGCCCGTCACGCCCTGGGCCACCACGCCGTGGTCGCCCGCAGCGACAATTACGGCCTTACCGCCGATGAACGGCCTTTCCGTTCTGAAAATTCCCGCCAGCTTTATCGAGATCTGCTCCAGGCGTCCCAGGCTGCCGGGAGGCTTGGTCAGGTTTCCCTGCCTTTCTTCAGCGCGGGCCATGGCGGCAGAATCCGCCCGCTCTATTCGCTCGAGGGCCTGGGGAAGGGTGACCGAGTTTGCAGACATGGCAGAAATTTCTCCTAACCCTGATTCTGACCTTGCTGGGCTATGCCGATGGCCCGATGAGCCATACCTGGGGGCAACCGGTTGCCGGGTCCATCTGGACCGTTGTCTCTACACCGAATACGCTCCTCAGGTTTCCGGGGGTAAGCACGTCGGAGGGTGTTCCCTCCGCTGAGATCACTCCCTCCGACATCAGCGTCAGCCGGTCGCAGTAGCGGCCCGCCAGAGACACGTCGTGCAGTGCCACGACGACCGCCACGTTGCGGCTGACCGCCTCGGCCCGCAGCGTCTCCATGGTCGAGAGCCGGTGTCGCAGGTCCAGGCTGGCCGACGGTTCGTCCAGCAGAACTATCCCGGCCTGCTGTGCCAGGGAGCGAGCCAGTATGACTCGCTGGCGTTCACCGCCCGATAGCCGGTCCAGTTGGCGGCGCTCGAACTGTACCGTGTCGGTCCGTGTCATTGCGTCCCGGGCAATGTCCCGGTCTTCCCTGCCTTCCAATTCGAACCTTCCCAGGTGAGCGTACCGCCCCATCAGCACCGTTTCCAAGGCAGTGAATGGGTGCATGGCATCGTGCTGTGGCATGAAGGCGATGCGCCGCGCCCGCTGGGCCGCGTTCAATCCCTTCAGGGGCGTGTCTGCCAGGTGCACCGCACCGGAGTCCGGGCGAATCAGCCCGGCCAACACCCGCAGCAGCGTGCTTTTGCCGGCGCCGTTGGGTCCTATGAGTCCCGCGATTTCGCCTGGGCGAGCCTCGAAGGACACGCCCCTGAGTACCGGGTTGCCGCCGAGGCTCACCGACACATCCCGCGCTGCAATTGCGGGGCTGCTGACTCCAGCAACCATCCGGTTATTCTCCGCCGTACGGCTCGAAGTCGGTGAACGTGACATCGGCGAAACGGTCAGGGAACATTATCTCCGCGGTTCTCTCGATTCCCCGCACGTTCCAGTGGGAAAGGGTGATGAAGCTGGGAGCATCCACAATGTGAACCTCTCCGTTAGCTATGGCGGGGACCGAGGCCAGCACCGGGTCCTTCAGCAAGTCGTCCCGCAGGGTAACGGCGCCATCACCTGCCTGGGGAATAATGATGAAGTCGGGGTTCATTGCGGCAATGGACTCAACACTGATTGTCTGGAATCCGTCAAGGCCATCGCGGGCTGCTGCATCCACACCACCGGCCGTCTCGACGATTGCGCTCCCTGTGGTGCCGCCGGCGGATACGCTGATGGAATCCGAGTATCGGGAAATTGAAATCACTGCCGGCCTGCTCTCATCGCCTGGCGGGGGAACGCGTTCGGCAACCAGTGCCAGCCTGTTTCTGATTTCAGCGACCAGTTCGAGGGCCCGCTCTTCCGTTCCGAACATATAGCCCATCAACAGAATGTTGGGGATATTCCCCTCTGCCGAGTTTTCCAGGGCCGGTCGAACCACGGGAACCCCAGCCTCCTTCACCAGATCGACGATGTCCTGCTTGGTGAATTTGGACACAATAAACAGGTCCGGGTTGGCCGCCAGAACATTCTCCGCGCCCTTCTCGAAAATAGGCAACTCTGAGGCCTGTTCGGTTATGTTGGAATAGGAATCGTTAGTGGCGAACTTGCCGATTGCGGCGATTCTCTCGGGAGCCACAAGAGCTATTACCATTTCGTCGTGCCCGAGGGAGTAAGTCAGTATGCGCTGCGGTGGCCCTTCCAGCGTGATACGGCCTTCGGACGTTTCGACCTCCCGCGGCCATCCGCGGTTCGACGGGTCTACGATGCCGGGCACCACTAGGTAGGGAACCTCTGTGGGAGCGGGGGTGGGCTCAGGTGTGTTGGTGGGCCTGGGTGCCGCTGTCGGCGAGGTCGTCGGAGCGGGCCGGGCCGTAGGCGAAACGCTGGCCGCTGCCGCGGTCTCGGCCGTCGGCTGTGGAACCGGTGTATTGGTCGGTGCCAGTGTGGCCGACACCGGTGTGTTGGCGGGCGCAGGGGCCTCCGTAGATTGAGCCGCGCCTCCGCACGCAATGAGCGCGATGGCGAGCACTGTCAACAGTGCCAGCGCCCAGGAAACATATGTACCGCCCAAATTAGGTTTCATCTCTTGGTCCTCCAGGATGACTCGGCAAATGCAGTTCCTCTGGGCAAGTGCCGTGCCTCTGATGAATTTGGGTCTAGAGCATCGAAGCCCGCGCCTTGTTGCGGGCCAGCAGCATCAGGAAGAATGGCGCGCCCACCAGCGCCGTGATGATTCCCACGCTGACCTCGGCAGGGGAAATCACCAGCCGGGCCAGCGTATCGGCTGCCAGCAGGAACACGGCGCCTCCCAGGGCGCTGAGAGGTACCAGCACCCGGTGGTCGGCCCCGGTCATCAGGCGCAGAGCGTGTGGCACGATCAGACCGACGAAGGCGATAGTCCCCGAAAAGGCCACTGCTGTCCCTGTAATCAGGGAGGCGGCCAGCAGCAGGGAGTTCCTCGTCAGCCCTACTCGCACCCCCAGAGAGCGGGCCTCGTCATCGCTCACCATAAGCAGGTTCAGGTCGCGGGCCATGAATACGGCCACCGCCAGGCCCAAGGCGACGAAGGGCAATGCCAGGTGCACCTCACTCCATCGTGAGGCATCCAGCCCACCGGCCAGCCAGAAAAGCATGTCCCGCTGGGCTTCCAGGTTCTCAGTGAAAAGGATGAAGGCTGAGATGATGGCGGCGAGGAACGCGCCCACCGCAATGCCCGAAAGCAGAAGAGCGGACATGGAGAAGCGCCCGCCCACTGACGCCACCAGGTACACCAGCGTGAGGGCGCCGGCCGCGCCGAGGAAGGACATTCCGGGCAGGGCCAGCGCGAATGCCGCCTGCGCTCCGGTTGAGATGGCGACCACCGCGCCCAGTGCGCCCCCGGTGGAAACGCCGATAATGCCGGGGTCTGCCATGGGATTGCGGAACAAGCCCTGCATCACCGCACCGGCAACGCCGAGGGCCGCCCCCACGATCAGTGACAGGGCAATCCGGGGGAGGCGGACAGAAGCAACAATCGCCTGTTCGGTCTGCGGAGCGGTGGCATCTCCCACGCCGACCTGGGCCAGCAGGATGTCGACAGTGTGAGAGAGCGGGATCGTGTAGGGACCCAGAGCCACCGCGGTGACCACCAGGGCCAGCCCGAGGAGCAGTAGTGGCGTGGCACCCGCAGCCAGCCTCACCAGTACGGGAGACGAGCCAAGGGCCGGTGAGCGTTTGACCCAACTCAGGTAGAGCCGCGCAATCTGCCTGCCGAAAAACTGCCTTTTCTCGTCGGAGCGCAGGTTCGGCGCCCCGGATTTTGCAGTGTGCAAAACAAAATCCCTGTCGCCTTCGTAACGACAGGGACTGCTCGATCTGACCTGCGGCCCAAGTGATGGGCACTGCCTAGACCTGAGCACTCCGTGGACGAAGAGCGACTGCTCAGCTCAGCCCGGCAGGTCTCCTGGCTCCCGGATCATCGCCTCTACCGCGCCTTCCCATCCGCGATGCGGACAGTGGCTTCAGCGGTTGGCTACCCGGTTACAGTGGCGCCTCCGCAGCGGATTCTCACCGCTTTCCCTTGTGCGCCCGTTTATCGGGCGCGCCAGGCTGACCGATTTGTGTAACTTTCGGGATGCTACCAGCCGTCTTGCGGGTTGTCAACGCCCTTGTCCCGTCCCTCCGTCGTGCGGTCCGTCGGCAATGGTCAACTGACTCTATTGACATCGTTGTGGCGTCAATCTACACTTTCGTCTGCGTTCCGGCTCCGGCATTTCCCGGGACGCGCTTTTAAAAATCGAATTTTCCGCCCGGTGAATTTGCCTCGAAGTTCCAGGGGAAGGCGGTGTGATTCCGCCACGGTTGCGCCACTGTGATACGGCTCCCGATACCATCGGGATACCGGTAAGTCAGGAAACCTGCCCGGGTGGAGGTGCTCTACTTCTGCGCTAAACAGAAAGGCCCTCGAAAGATGTCGCCTGTCCCGAAAGGGAATGTCCCCGGCAGTTGTAGAGCCGGGGACTTTTTATTTTTGGGCCTTTGTGCCCATCTGAGAGGCCTGTTCCATTACTGACTCTATTGGGAAAACCGGTACGCGGATAACGTTCCTCGCCGTGGGCCCCGGCAACCCGGAAATGCTGACGTTGCGGGGGCGCGAAGCCCTGCGGGACGCCGATCTGGTGCTTGGATTCAACACCGTGCTGAACGTGGTCAGGCCCTGGCTGGAAAACGCCGAGGTCTGTCCAATGACCTATCGCGACCAGGAGCAGGTGCTGGAGTACGCGGAGAGCCAGGTCAGGAAGGGCAGAAAGTGCGTTGTCTGCTGCTGGGGCGACCTGAACGTTTCTGCCAGGGAACTGCTGGAGCGAGTCCGGCAGCGCGCCAACAGCGTCGACCTGGTTCCCGGCATCAGCTCGGTGCAGATGGCGATGGCGAGGACCGGGATCTTCCTGGAGGACTCGGTATTCATCACGCTGCACAAGCGCGCCGATTCTACCAGCGAACTCGAGGAGTTGGTTCACTACATCAACGAGGGGCGTAGGCACGTGATACTGCTGCCCCGGCCCTACGACCTGATGCCCGCTGGGATCGCCGCCGGCCTGCTGGAACAGGGGGTGAGAAGCGACCTGCCATTGCGGGTGTACCAGCGGCTCACCTTCGAGGATGAGCAGTGTTGGCAGGGCCAGCTGCAGGAGTGCAGTGAAATTTCGGAAGAATTCAGCGACCTGTCCATCATGGTGTTCCTGAGCGGCAATGCTCCCGGACACGAAGGAGAGTAGCCGTTCCGGCTGGCTGAGCTATGCAGCAGAAGTCCATCCTGTTCATCACCACCGCCGACACGGACATCCTGACGGCCGACCGAGCCCTTGCGTCACAGCCCACGGGCTTTCCCCGGGTGGTCGCCGTGAACCCGTCTTCCATGGCCAGGAGCGCAGGCGCCGAAGGCGGGCAAGCGGCCGACGATATATTGTCCCGCGCCTCCGAGGCCGGCGTTGTGGTCTTGCGCCTGCTGGGCGGCAAGCGGGCAATGCCCGATACCTTCGATGCTTTGGTGCGCCAGTGCCGCAGCGAGGGCATTCCCCTCATCGCCTGCCCAGGGCACCAGGAATGGGACGAGGACCTGATCACCGCCTGCACCGCTCCGGTGGCCGAGGTCGAGACGGTTTTCGCCTACCTGATGCAGGGCGGCGTGCAGAACTTCCAGAACCTGTTTCTGTTCCTGAGCGACTCCTACTTCGGCACGGACTACGGCCACGAGGCCCCTGCGCCGCTGCCCTGGGAGGGCATCTACCATCCCGAGGTGGCTGACGGAACGGAGATTGAATCCTACGTTGTACAGCGCTTCCAGCCGGGGCGCCCGTCCATCGGCATCCTGTTCTACCGCGCTCACTGGATGAGCGACAACCTGCTGCCCATAGATGCGCTGATTCGAAGCCTGGAGACCAAGGGCGCCAACGTCCTGCCCGTGTATGCCTTCAGCCTGAAACACAGCCCCGAGGGCGACGGGGTGGCCAACCGCGCCTTCACCGAGTACATGGCGTCGCCGGACGGAACGCCACGCGTGCAGTGCATCATCAACACCATGGGCATGTCCATGGGCGAACTGAGCACCGAGGGCCCGGCCATCGCCACCGGCTGGTCGGTGGATTACCTGAACAATCTGAACGTACCCATGGTGCAGGCCATTATCAGCACCGGCACCCAGGACGAATGGCTGGAGAGCAACCTGGGACTGGGTCCCATCGATACCGCAATGAGCGTAGCCCTGCCCGAGTTCGACGGTCGCCTGATCTCTGTGCCCATATCATTCAAGGAGGAAGCACCCGCCGACGGCTCCGGCGGGCTGTCGGGCAGGCTGCAACGATACGTCCCGAGAGAAGACCGGGTGGAGTTGGTCGCCCGCCTGGCCATCAATCAGGCCAACCTAGCGCTGAAGCCCAACTCCGAGAAGAAAATCGCGCTCATCCTCAGCAACTACCCCACCAAGGACGCCCGAATCGGAAATGCGGTGGGCCTGGACACACCGGCGTCGGCGGTGCTGGTGCTTAACGCGCTCAAGGACGCCGGATACAGGGTCACCGACATCCCGGAGACCGGCGACGAACTGGTGCACCGCATAATCGAACGGTGCAGCAACGACCGCGATTCCCTGACCGAGGAGCAGCTGCGGCTGGCCACGGGACATGTTACGTCCGGGCAGTACAGGGACTGG
Organism: Dehalococcoidia bacterium; assembly: GCA_965249355.1. Classification (GTDB taxonomy): domain Bacteria; phylum Chloroflexota; class Dehalococcoidia; order Lucifugimonadales; family UBA3495; genus VXOI01. The sequence continues at coordinate 1,638 of CBDFLW010000001.1, read as the reverse complement.
TTCGCCACATTCCCCCGCGATGTCGCCGAGGAACTGTCCCGCGACTGGGGAGAGCCACCGGGGCAGGTGTACCGCACCAACGGCAGCCTTGCCATCGCGGGCATCGACCTGGGCAACGTGTTTGTGGGCCTGCAGCCCCCGCGCGGCTTTGGCGAGAATCCCATCGCCATCTACCACAGCCCGGACATGGCGCCGACCCATCACTACATCGCCTACTACCGCTGGGTGCGCGACGTATTCGGTGCCGACGCCATCCTGCACCTAGGCAAGCACGGCACTCTGGAGTGGCTGCCGGGCAAGGGCATCGGGCTGTCTTCCTCCTGCTACCCCGAGGTGGCGATGGACGACGTGCCGCTGTTCTACCCGTTCATCATCAACGACCCAGGTGAAGGATCGCAGGCCAAACGCCGCGCCCACGCCACCATCGTCGACCACCTGATCCCGGCGATGACCACAGCCGACAGCTATGGCGATATCGCCCGCGTCGAGCAGCTCATGGACGAACACTACCAGTGCCAGACCCTCGACCCGTCCAAGCTGCCCCTGCTGGAAGCCCAGATCTGGGAGGTTGTGCAGCAGGCCGAGTTACACCGGGACCTGGGTATCGATTCCCAGCCGGAGGATTTCGGCGGGTTCATCCTGGAAATCGACGGCTACCTCTGCGAATTGAAGGACGCGCAGATCAAGGACGGCCTGCACATCCTCGGCGACGTTCCCAAGGGCGAGCAGCTGGTCGGGCTGCTCTGCGCCCTGACCCGGCTGGACATCAGCGGGATCCCCAGCCTGCGCCGGTCGGTCGCGGAGGCCCTGGGCTTCGACTATGCACGGCTCACCGACGATCTCGGCGAGGCGCCCGCCAGCGACATCCCGGCGGTCATCACGAAACTTGACGCAGAAAGCTTGGTCCGTACCAACGGTGACGTGCTGGAACGCATCGAACTGCTGTGCCGGCACATGTACCGGGAGATGCTGGAGCGAGGATTCCAGGCCGCCGATTCCGCGTCGGTAGTCCGCAATGTGCTGGGGACGCCCGACGCGCAAACCCAGCGCGTCTTGGAGTACGTGGCGGATACCATCTACCCCGCTCTGTTGCGGACGCCCGACGAGATAGGAAACCTGCTGCGGGGGCTGGAAGGCAAGTTCGTCCCGCCCGGCCCCAGCGGAGCGCCTACCCGGGGCATGGCCAACATACTGCCCACCGGGCGCAACTTCTACTCGGTCGACCCGAAGAGCATCCCTTCGCCCGCCGCATGGGAGACCGGCAAGCAGCTGGCCCAGTCGCTGCTGGACAAGTATCTCGAGGAGGAGGGCGCGTACCCGGAGATGGTGGGTTTGGTGGTTTGGGGAACGTCTGCCATGCGAACCCACGGCGACGACATCGCTCAGATCCTGCACCTTCTCGGCGTCCGGCCCAAGTGGCAGGCCGAAAGCCGCCGCGTGCTGGGGATTGAGGCCATTTCACTGGCGGAGTTAGGCCGCCCGCGCATCGACGTCACAGTGCGGATCAGCGGATTCTTCCGCGATGCCTTCCCCAACCTGATCAACCTGCTGGACCAGGGCATCGAGTTGGTAGCGTCGCTGGACGAGGCACCCGAGGACAACTACGTCGTAAAGCATCTGCGCGAGGACCTGTCGCGT